>NZ_CP150233.1:0-2400000 GCF_037974265.1 Paenibacillus sp. FSL R5-0623
GTGGACAGCCATACTTCTGATTTATGGCAGCAAATTTTATCAATCATACAAAATAAACTCAGCAAACCCAGCTTTGACACCTGGTTCAAAGCCACCAAAGCCACCAAGCTGAATGATCGTTCAATCGTCATTTCCGCTCCAACCACGTTTGCCGTCGAATGGCTGGAGAGCCGTTACACCAAATTGGTTGGCTCGACGGTATACGAGCTGCTTGGCAAGCAAGTCGATGTGAAATTTGTCATCGAAGAGAACAAGCCTGCTGAACCGGACCCGCAACTGCCGGCGCCAACGCCTACAGTTGTACAGGAAGAAGCCGTACTCAGCATGCTGAATCCGAAATATACGTTCGATACATTTGTCATCGGGCCGGGCAACCGTTTTGCCCATGCCGCATCGCTGGCGGTCGCTGAAGCGCCCGCCAAAGCTTACAATCCTCTCTTTCTGTATGGAGGAGTAGGTCTCGGTAAAACTCACTTGATGCATGCGATCGGACATTATGTTCTGGAGCATGATCCGGGCAGCAAAGTCGTTTATTTGTCGTCTGAGAAATTCACGAACGAATTCATTAACTCAATCCGTGACAACCGCGGGGAGAGCTTCCGTAACAAATACCGGAGCGTCGACATTTTGCTCATTGATGATATTCAGTTCTTGGCGGGAAAAGAATCAACACAAGAGGAATTTTTCCATACGTTTAATGCGCTGCATGAGGAACGGAAGCAGATTATCATCTCCAGCGACAGACCACCGAAGGAAATTCCGACACTGGAAGAACGGCTTCGTTCTCGCTTTGAGTGGGGGTTAATTACGGATATCCAGCCTCCAGATTTGGAGACGAGGATTGCAATTTTGCGTAAAAAGGCACGTGCGGAAAACTTGGATATTCCGAATGAAGCGATGATGTACATTGCCAACCAGATTGACACCAACATCCGTGAACTGGAAGGCGCCCTGATTCGGGTCGTTGCTTATTCTTCACTGACTAACCAAGATGTAACCACTCATCTGGCAGCTGAAGCACTGAAGGATATTATTCCGTCCAGTCGTCCCAAAATGATCACTATTCATGACATCCAACAAAAGGTCGGCGAGTATTATAGCCTTAAGCTTGAAGATTTCAAAGCACGGAAACGGACCAAGGCAGTTGCTTTTCCAAGACAGATTGCCATGTATCTCTCTCGTGAACTGACAGACTTTTCTCTGCCCAAAATTGGGGAAGCATTCGGAGGACGAGATCACACCACTGTCATACATGCTCACGAAAAGATCTCCCAAGCGATTAAAAACGATCAGGATCTCTATAAAGTTATCAACAACTTAACCGAAAAAATTAAGAATCCAACCTGAACAAGTCCCAAGCCTATGCACAACGTATACACATGTGGATAGGCTTGGGTGTACGGGTTTATACCCACTTATCCACATATTCAGTGCCCCTATTACTATTATTACTAAAAAGATCTTAAAGATATCATCTCCAAAATAGCCATTTCGGAGCTTAGCCTTCGGCCTTTGAAAAACACCTTTAAACACCCCAACACCCAAAAAATCAGCTAGGAGTGAAACCATGAAAATCAGCATAATGAAAAACTACTTAAACGATTCCATACAGCAAGTATCCAAAGCGATCTCAAGCCGTACAACGATTCCGATTCTGAGCGGTATCAAATTCGACGTGAATCATCAAGGTGTAACGTTGACAGCAAGTGACACCGATATATCCATTCAATCCTTCATCCCGCTTGAAGATGGAGATAAAAGCGTAGTTCAGGTAGATCAACCCGGCAGTGTGGTTTTGCCAGCCAAGTTTTTTGTGGAGATCATCAAGAAGCTGCCATCACAGGAAGTACACATGGAAGTCAAAGAGAACTTCAACACCTTTATCTCCGCAGGTGCTACCGAAATTCAACTGGTAGGTCTGGATCCGGAAGAATTCCCGGTACTGCCAAGCATCGAAGAAAACCAAACGGTCTCCATTCCAGGAGATTTGCTGAAAAATATGATCAAACAAACGGTCTTCTCCATTTCCACACATGAGACTACTCCAATCCTGACAGGTGTACTCTGGAGTTTGGGTGACAACGAATTGAAATTTGTGGCAACAGACCGTCACCGTCTTGCTACTCGATCAGCAATGCTGGATAATGCAGAAGGTATCCGCTTCAACAACGTGGTCATTTCCGGTAAAACGCTGAACGAGCTCAGCAAAATTGTTCCGGATCAAAATACCCTTGTGGATATCGTTGTTGCAGATAACCAGGTCCTGTTCAAAATCGACCGTGTATTGTTCTACTCCCGTATTTTGGACGGGACATATCCGGATACTTCTAGAATTATTCCAACGTCATACAAAACAGAACTTGTTTTAGATACAAAAAAATTAAGTGAATCCATTGACCGGGCTTATTTGCTGTCGCGTGAAGAGAAAACAAACATCGTGCGTATGCAAACGATGGATTCGGGATCCGTTGAAATTTCTTCAAGCTCTTCCGAGCTAGGTAAAGTAAGAGAAGAAATCGAACCTGCCGAGTTTACAGGAGATCCGTTAAAAATCTCGTTCAACTCCAAATACATGCTGGATGTGCTGAAAGTTGTTGAAAGTGAGCAGCTGATGATCGCTTTTACAGGAGTCATGAGTCCAATTATCTTGAAACCGCTGGATGACAGTCACAGCCTTTACGTGATATTGCCATATCGGACGACCAACTAACGAAAGGAAGATCACAGTGAACCAAGTTACGATTCGTACGGAATATATTAAGCTTGATCAATTTCTGAAACTGGCTGATTGCATCCCAACTGGAGGTATGGCCAAAGCTCTTCTTCAGGAAGGACTTGTACGTGTGAATAAAGAGCCTGAGGAACGACGGGGACGTAAGTTATACCCTGGGGATATCGTTGAAGTGGACGGAGAAGGCACATTCGAAGTTGCTGCAGAATAAGAAGACCAGTTCGATCCTGCTGCCTCCTGACGGACGGGATAAAAGGGAGGTTACCGCGTGTTTGTGAACAGCATTGATCTGCAGAATTTCCGCAATTATGAACATCTGAGACTGGATTCCTTTGGTCCCGTAAACTTGTTGATCGGGCAAAATGCCCAAGGCAAGACCAATCTTGCAGAGGCGATTTTTGTACTTGCACTCACCAAGAGCCACCGTACATCCCGTGACAAGGAGTTAATCCGTTTCGGTGAGGAACGTGCCAGACTTGCAGCAGAGGTCGACAAAAAGTACGGATCGGTCAAGCTTGAACTATCTTTGTCGCAACAAGGCAAAAAAGCAAAGATTAACGGCCTGGAGCAGCGCAAGTTAAGTGATTTTGTCGGAGCGCTCAATGTTGTGATGTTTGCACCGGAGGATCTGGAGATTGTAAAAGGCACACCGGGGGTCCGCCGCCGGTTTCTTGACATGGAGATTGGACAGGTTGCACCAGGTTACCTGTATCACCTGCAGCAATACCAAAAAGTGCTCGTACAACGAAACAATTTGCTTAAGCAGTTATGGGGAAAAGGGGCATCGGCCCAGACCATGCTTGAGGTGTGGAACGAACAACTGGTCGAGCATGGTGTTAAAATCGTCAAAAAAAGGAAACAATTCATAAAGAAACTGCAAAAGTGGGCAGAAACGATTCATCAGGGGATCACCGGAGGCGGAGAAGTCTTGCGGCTGGCCTACCTTCCTTCCTTCAGCGAAGCCGCTGAGGAAGATGAAGCTGTCTTAATGGACCAATTTATGATAAAATTATCACAAATGAAAGAGCAGGAGATTCGCCGAGGCACAACCCTTAGTGGGCCGCATCGGGATGACCTGTCCTTTTTCATTAACGATCGGGAAGTACAAACATATGGCTCGCAGGGGCAGCAGCGCACAACGGCGTTGTCCCTTAAACTTGCGGAAATTGAACTGATTCATGAAGAAATCGGAGAATATCCAGTTCTGTTGCTGGATGATGTTCTGTCCGAGCTGGACCCTTTTCGCCAGACGCAGCTGATCGAAACGTTCCAGAGCAAGGTGCAAACCTTTATTACGGCTACGGGGATCGAGAGTCTGAACGTTGACAAGCTCAAAGATGCCAGTATTTATCACGTTCATGCCGGACAGGTTGAACGCTAAGGAGTGAGGGGCTTATGTACATTCATCTGGGCGGTGAGAAGATCATCCGTTCTTCCGAATTGGTCGCTATTTTTGATATATCGATTGAAAAATCCTCAAAGATCTCCAAGCAGTATGTCACGCATGCCGAGCAGGAAAAAACAGTGGAACACATCGGCGAAGAGGAAGCCAAGTCCATTGTGGTGACCAAAAACATTGTGTACTACTCGCCTATTTCCTCAGCCACGCTGAAGAAGCGGGCTCACATTTTTCCGGATCTCTAGCGTTGTGTGGCATAAAAGAAGTCTCTTTTGCTGCTTGTCTTTAAATTTGAATAGCTGGCTGAAATGAAGGACGTTGCCTATTTCAGCAAACATTATTAGTTAACGCATATTTACGATATTGAATCTATAGAAGTAGGTGAAAGGCATGTCTATGAATCAACCGTCATATGATGCGAATGAAATTCAGGTCCTTGAAGGATTGGAAGCCGTACGGAAGCGTCCGGGCATGTATATCGGTTCCACCAGTTCCAAGGGCCTGCATCATCTGGTCTGGGAAGTAGTGGACAACAGTATTGACGAAGCGCTTGCAGGTTACTGCGACCACATTGAGGTCAGTATCCATGAAGACAATAGCGTGACTGTAGTCGATAACGGACGGGGTATTCCTGTCGGCGAACATACCAAAATGAAACGTCCTGCACTTGAGGTAGTTATGACTGTCCTCCATGCAGGGGGAAAATTTGGCGGCGGCGGATATAAAGTATCCGGTGGTTTGCATGGTGTTGGTGTGTCCGTTGTGAATGCACTCTCTGAAAAAGTGGTTGTAACGGTTAAACGTGAGGGACATATCTATCAACAGGAATATCGCCGTGGAGCTCCACAGTACGACCTGAAAGTGATCGGTACAACCGACGAAACAGGAACAACGGTTAGATTCCATCCGGACCCTGAAATTTTCACGGAAACAAGAGTGTTCGAATATGACATCTTGCTTGCCCGGATTCGTGAGCTGGCATTCCTGAACAAGGGCATCGGTCTTACATTGACGGATGAGCGTACCGGTGCAACCAACTCGTTCATGTACGAAGGCGGCATTATCGAATACGTCTCCTACCTGAACCAGAAGCGCGAAGTCCTGCATGAGAATCCAATTTACGTCGAAGGTTCCAGAGATAACATTCAGGTGGAAGTTGCCCTGCAATACAATGACAACTACACCGAGAATATCTATTCCTTCGCGAACAATATCAACACGCATGAGGGTGGAACGCACGAATCAGGTTTCAAGAGTGCCCTTACACGGATCATCAATGACTATGCTCGTAAGGCGGGTGTAATCAAGGACAGCACGGGGAACCTTTCCGGAGATGACGTGCGTGAAGGTTTGACGGCCATTATTTCGGTCAAGATTCCGGAACCGCAATTTGAAGGACAGACAAAGACCAAGCTGGGAAACAGCGAAGTGCGTGGGATTGTCGAATCCTTGTTTGCCGAGAAGCTGCAGGAATTTCTGGAAGAGAATCCTTCCGTATCCCGTCGCATTTTGGAAAAAGGGCTGCAAGCAGCACGTGCGCGTGAAGCTGCCCGCAAGGCCCGTGAACTGACACGTCGTAAAGGTGCACTCGAAGTAAGCTCACTTCCAGGTAAACTGGCAGACTGTTCATCCAAGGATGCTTCAATCAGCGAATTGTACATCGTCGAAGGTGACTCTGCAGGCGGATCAGCGAAACAAGGCCGGGATCGTCATTTCCAAGCGATTTTGCCGTTGCGTGGTAAGATTTTGAACGTGGAAAAAGCTCGTCTTGACCGGATCTTGGGTAATGCCGAGATTAGAGCAATTATTACGGCGATGGGTACAGGTATTGGTGATGACTTCGATATCGCCAAAGCCCGTTATCACAAAATCATTTTGATGACCGATGCCGATGTCGATGGTGCTCATATCCGAACACTGTTGCTGACATTCCTGTATCGGTACATGCGTAAAATCATTGAGGCAGGTTATGTATATATTGCACAACCGCCATTGTTCAAGATTGAGCGTAACAAAGTGATTCGTTATGCCGGTTCCGAGAGAGAGCGCGATGAAATTATTGCAACGCTCGGCGAAAATGCGAAATTCAACGTTCAGCGTTACAAAGGTCTTGGTGAGATGAATGCCGGACAATTGTGGGAAACGACCATGGATCCGGAGAGCCGGACCATGATGCAAGTATCGATCAATGATGCCATACTTGCTGATACCATGTTTGACACCCTGATGGGGGATAACGTTGAACCGCGTCGTGACTTTATCCAGGAAAATGCAAAATACGTGAAAAACCTCGACATTTAACATATTCGAAGAGGCGCCTGAGAGGGCGCCTTTTTTTATATTAGGGAAGGTAAAGAACAGGGAAGGCGTATACTTAGATCTCCGTAACCCTTTGTTATCTGCGTACACGTTTTTTGGCAGATGAAGCCTGTGCTTTAGGGGATGTACGGGAGCTCTTACCCTTTTTGGAGGGCAAACGACCGTATGCAATCGCATAACGTTTGATCTTCCGGTAAGCCCCCTTGTCCGGTAATAAGCCAAAGGCATAAATGCCTGGCAGTGTGTTGACTTCAAGAATCCAGGGACGCCCTGCTTCGTCTAGCGCAATATCAATACCGATCTCTTTGAGCCTTGGAAATGATGTTTGCAACTGCACAGCGGTATGAATACCTAAGTGGTACAGCTCAGTACGAAGTTTTTTGAAGCCATCCTGGTGAAGATGGGGGAGTGCGAGTTCTTCAAACGTGGCCAATCGTCCGCCACCATGAATGTTGGTGATGATTTTGCCCGGGGCAGCAACACGTCCCAGAATACCTGTTGTTTCCCAGTTGTGTTGCAGATTTTTCTGAGTTAACACACGCAAGTCAAAAGGTAAATCTCCATGCTTCATCAGCGAGATTCCCTGTTGAATGATATAATCACGTTCCTGAATGCGATCATTCAGTGCTCGTTCGAGTTCGTCCAGGGAATGAAATGATCTCTCCTCTGTACCGTATTGGAGATGATATGTTGTTGTGAGATAGGTAGCTCTGGAGATAACAGCACTTGCTTCGGGTTCATCAGGCAGGCTCCGATCATTGGTTTCTTCCGGAACCTCTGCATCTGTGGTGGAATCCTCTGAATGAACAACAGGTTCGTATAGACGGGTTGTTTTCACCCGCATGACCCCATTACCGTAAGTACCACGGTCCGGTTTGATATAGTTGGACTCAAATAACTCAGTCATTCGTTCCAGAGTTTGACGGCTATATTTTCGGGTCACTGGGATATATTCATTCACAATGCGACTGCGTTGTAACACAGCTGTTTTGGCCCATTTGCTGGAGACGCGTTGGATACCCAAGATTCATCAGTCCTTTCATGTTTTGTTCAGTTCTAAAGAGGGACAGACACGGAGAAATCAAAGGACAAGAGACGATTTCAGTGGTATAATAGAGAAATATGGCGTTTTGTGCGATGAGCTGCACAATTTGCAGTTTGATCGCAGGACGGGAATGGCTTTAGCCTCGGTAGGCACAGTACATATGCCGTTTTTCTAGCATTGTATGTGCAATTGGGGAGGAAGGCAGGGCGTATCCCCAGACACGCAGAAGTTCCCGGAAGAAAGGCTATTGCCCAGCGGACGTTTAATTGTGTAACTTTTGTGAAAGTAATATAATAAAGAGTAGCGTTCTTGCGCGGTTTTAGCCTTGTTAGGCTTTTCACATATAATCAATTTTTTTGCATGACGGAATGGAACGTTTGTTGAAGGACAAGAAGGAGGTCCAGCATGGCGGAAGAAATGAACTCTCAGATTACAGATCGGGATATAGGCGTCGAGATGCGTGAATCGTTTATGGATTATGCGATGAGTATCATCGTTAGCCGTGCCTTACCTGACGTGCGTGATGGATTGAAGCCGGTTCACCGGCGTATTCTGTACGCGATGTCAGAGCTCGGCATGACACCCGATAAACCACATAAAAAATCAGCCAGAATCGTCGGCGAAGTTATCGGTAAGTATCACCCACACGGTGACTCTGCTGTTTACGAGACAATGGTACGGATGGCACAGGATTTCTCCCTGCGTTATATGCATGTAGATGGACATGGTAACTTTGGATCGGTCGATGGTGATATGGCCGCAGCCATGCGTTACACCGAAGCACGTTTGTCCAAGATTGCTATGGAAATGCTCAGAGACATCAACAAGGATACAATTGATTTCCAGCCGAACTATGACGGTGAAGAACATGAGCCAATCGTTCTGCCTGCTCGTTTTCCTAACTTGCTTGTCAACGGGGTCGGCGGGATCGCGGTAGGTATGGCCACTAATATTCCTCCTCATAATCTGGGCGAGGTCATTGATGGTGTACAGGCCATGATTCAAAATCCGGACATTACATCCATGGAACTCATGGATTACATTCAAGGACCAGACTTCCCTACGTCCGGCTACATTTTGGGCCGCTCAGGCATTCGCCAGGCGTATCAGACCGGGCGTGGTTCAGTAACGATGCGGGCCAAAACCAACATCGAAGAGAACAACAACAAGGCGCGAATTATCGTTACGGAGCTACCTTATCAGGTAAACAAGGCGAGACTCGTTGAGAAAATCGCCGAATTGGTACGTGATAAGAAGATTGATGGCATTACTGACCTTCGTGATGAGTCTGACCGTAATGGTATGCGGGTTGTAATTGAGCTTCGCAGAGACGTGAATCCAGGGGTTGTCCTGAACAACCTGTACAAACATACATCGATGCAATCCACTTTCGGGATTAACATGCTTGCGATTGTTAATAAAGAACCTAAAATTCTGAACTTGCGCGAAGTGTTGTATCACTACCTGCAGCATCAGATTGAGGTTATTCGCAGACGTACGCAGTTTGAACTGAAAAAGGCTGAAGCTCGTGCACACATTCTAGAAGGTTTGCGTATTGCGCTGGATCATATCGACGAGATTATTACGTTGATTCGTTCATCCAGTAATGCGGATGCAGCCAGAGAAGGTTTGATTGAGCGCTTCTCACTCAGTCATGATCAGGCTCAAGCTATTCTCGATATGCGTTTGCAACGCCTCACAGGTCTGGAACGCGAACGTATTGAAAATGAATATAACGAACTGATGGTCAAAATCAGAGAGTATCGCGAAATTCTGGCCAATGAGCATCTGGTGCTTGAGATTATCAGTACGGAGTTGCAAGAGATCCGCGACCGCTTCAGCGATGATCGTCGTACGGAAATCACTGTAGGTGAAGAGAGTATTCTGGATGAGGACCTGATTCCACGTGAAGAGGTTATCATTACGATTACTCATACAGGCTACGTGAAACGTCTGCCGGTATCCACATACCGCAGCCAAAAACGTGGTGGACGTGGGGTCGTGGGAATGGATACGAAAGATACCGACTTTGTCGAGCATCTGTTTGTGACCAACTCTCACAACTACCTCATGTTCTTCACTGACAAAGGTAAAGTGTATCGTCTCAAAGCTTACGAGATTCCAGAGCTTGGACGTACCGCACGGGGAACGCCGATTATCAACCTGATCCAGATCGAGCAGGGCGAATCGGTCAATGCCGTAATTCCGGTTCAGGAATTCGAAAGTGACAGATACTTATTCTTTGCTACCCGCCAAGGGGTTGTGAAGAAGACGCCACTTGAGGATTACACCAATATTCGCAAAGGCGGCTTGATCGGTATTTCCTTACGTGATGATGACGTTCTGATCGATGTTAAGCTGACCGATGGATTGCAAGAGATCATCATGGGTACAGCTCACGGAATGTCTATTCGATTCTCGGAAGGTAATGTACGTTCCATGGGACGTAGCGCAACCGGGGTCAAAGGGATTACATTGGATGAACAGGATGCTGTTATTGGCATGGATGTAGTTGATAAAGAGCTTGATGTTCTGATCGTTACAGCCAAAGGTTACGGTAAACGTACACCTGTCAGTGATTATCGGATGCAGACTCGTGGCGGTAAAGGGATCAAGACTATTAATGTCACAGAGAAGAACGGCTCAGTAGTCAGCCTCAAAATGGTTAAAACAGAAGAGGATCTGATGATTATCACGTCTAGCGGTACGTTGATCCGGATGAGCATGGAAGGCATATCCACTATGGGTCGATACACGCAGGGTGTGAAGCTGATTCATATTCGTGACGAGGATTCAGTAGCTACAGTCAGCCGAATTGACAAAAATGAAGAGGAACCAGACGATGAGTCGCTTGAAGGCTTGGAAGGCGAGGAGTCCCAAGCTCCGGTAGTAAGCTTGGAAGAAGGCACCGTTTCTGACGCTGAGGTTAATGAAGTTGAGGGCGACGACGATTCCGGTTCGGAAGCATAAAATAGAATTTTATAAAGACTGATCTCTTTGAGATTGGAAGAAGATTGCGAGGGCTCCCACGGGGAGCCCTTTTGTTTGTATAAAGGAATCTTCTTTTATTCTTCCGAATCTGGGATGTACAGCCTGATTCCTGAGTAATATAATGGGAAATATCATGAAAAACCGGGACTATGGTCTTGTTTGTATTAACATAGAAGAACGATGAGTGAGGGGAATACACATGGGATTAATCACCCTGTCAGAAGTCAAACCAGGACTCAAACTTGGGAGTGATGTGCAAACACTTCGCGGCAACGTTCTGCTTCAGAAGGGAAAAGTCATTTTACCCAAGGATATGGAAGTGCTCAAAGCTTTTATGATTCAACAGGTAGATATTGAACAAGAAAGAACGGTGTCGAGTAGTACAGGAACCAAAGGTGCATCTGTGTCCGCAGGAAGTTCTGCCAATGACAACAATGGTGAACGGGCAGGGAAGACAGGGAACGTCACCACAGCTCCTGTAGTAACGTCTTTGCAGGATGAGTATGAGAAGATGGTCGGACTAACCAAAAATTCTTTCCTGTCCTCTCTGGCGGCTGAATTACCGGTCTATGAGTTACGTACACAGTTGGAGTCTGTGTTTGCACATCTCAAACAATATAATGTGCTTACCTTCAGTCCACGAGTAATGCAAGAACATGATTATGTATATCACCATGCCGTACTGAGTGCGATTACATCCTATCAACTGGCTCAATGGATCGATCTCCCCTCCAAGGATTGGATGCAAGTGGCTTTTGCAGGTTTGTTCCATGATATTGGTAACAACAAGGTAGATCCGCAGATTCTCCATAAACCATCCACGTTGACGGCTGCAGAGCAGGAAGAGATTCGTCAGCATACGAAATATGGTTATCAGATCCTTAAACAGGCAAGGGCCATTAATGAGGGAGCCAGACTTGCAGCTTTGCAGCATCATGAAAAAGTGGATGGATCAGGCTACCCGTTGCAGCTTAGTGGGACGCAGATTCATATTTATGCGAAGATTGTAGCTATCGCTGATATTTTCCACGCCATGACGCTGGAGAAGATCTACCGCAAGGCACAATCACCATACCTAGTCCTAGAACAGATCCAAAGTGAGGCATTTGGGAAATTGGACCCTGCAATCGTAAGTGTATTTGTTCAACGGTCGACCCAGATCCATAATGGCATCCGAGTAAAACTCAGCAATAACCAAATTGGAGAGATCGTATTCTCTGATCGAGATCATCCTACACGGCCTATGGTGTCAGTAGAAGGAACCATCATTAATCTGATGCAGCAACGGCAGCTTCACATCCAAGAGGTTATCGGATAACAATAGATATTAAAGTAACTTGATGAGAGAGCCTTTCTTTTATAGAGAGGCCTTTTACGTGAGATAAATGTGGAAATGTAGAAAAACCAGAAAGATTATAGAGTTATATATAATTACTCAAAAAAAGACTTGCATTCAATATCTGTACATGGTATATTCTAATTCCGGCCAAGAAAACACGGTTTACACGGTGCGGCAAGCAAATGAAATAAGCTTCGAAAGAAACTTAAAAAAGAGCTTGCTAAGTTGGTTCGGAAGTGTTATGATATAAAAGTTGCTGAGGAGAACAACGCTTGGTAACAAAACAAGTTTGATCTTTGAAAACTGAACAACGAGTGAGTAAACATTCTGCTTGCAGAATGAACGCGAAAGTTTGAAACAAGCCTTGGCTTGAATCGACTGGAGCACAAATGAGATTTTTAATCTCGTCAGATTCAAAATGAGCTTATCGCTCTTTTCAATACTTTATTGGAGAGTTTGATCCTGGCTCAGGACGAACGCTGGCGGCATGCCTAATACATGCAAGTCGAGCGGACTTGAAGAGAAGCTTGCTTCTCTGATGGTTAGCGGCGGACGGGTGAGTAACACGTAGGCAACCTGCCCTCAAGTTTGGGACAACTACCGGAAACGGTAGCTAATACCGAATAATTGTTTTCTTCGCCTGAAGGAAACTGGAAAGACGGAGCAATCTGTCACTTGGGGATGGGCCTGCGGCGCATTAGCTAGTTGGTGGGGTAACGGCTCACCAAGGCGACGATGCGTAGCCGACCTGAGAGGGTGATCGGCCACACTGGGACTGAGACACGGCCCAGACTCCTACGGGAGGCAGCAGTAGGGAATCTTCCGCAATGGGCGAAAGCCTGACGGAGCAATGCCGCGTGAGTGATGAAGGTTTTCGGATCGTAAAGCTCTGTTGCCAGGGAAGAACGCTTGGGAGAGTAACTGCTCTCAAGGTGACGGTACCTGAGAAGAAAGCCCCGGCTAACTACGTGCCAGCAGCCGCGGTAATACGTAGGGGGCAAGCGTTGTCCGGAATTATTGGGCGTAAAGCGCGCGCAGGCGGTCATTTAAGTCTGGTGTTTAATCCCGGGGCTCAACCCCGGATCGCACTGGAAACTGGGTGACTTGAGTGCAGAAGAGGAGAGTGGAATTCCACGTGTAGCGGTGAAATGCGTAGATATGTGGAGGAACACCAGTGGCGAAGGCGACTCTCTGGGCTGTAACTGACGCTGAGGCGCGAAAGCGTGGGGAGCAAACAGGATTAGATACCCTGGTAGTCCACGCCGTAAACGATGAGTGCTAGGTGTTAGGGGTTTCGATACCCTTGGTGCCGAAGTTAACACATTAAGCACTCCGCCTGGGGAGTACGGTCGCAAGACTGAAACTCAAAGGAATTGACGGGGACCCGCACAAGCAGTGGAGTATGTGGTTTAATTCGAAGCAACGCGAAGAACCTTACCAGGTCTTGACATCCCTCTGACCGGTACAGAGATGTACCTTTCCTTCGGGACAGAGGAGACAGGTGGTGCATGGTTGTCGTCAGCTCGTGTCGTGAGATGTTGGGTTAAGTCCCGCAACGAGCGCAACCCTTATATTTAGTTGCCAGCACTTCGGGTGGGCACTCTAGATAGACTGCCGGTGACAAACCGGAGGAAGGTGGGGATGACGTCAAATCATCATGCCCCTTATGACCTGGGCTACACACGTACTACAATGGCCGGTACAACGGGCTGCGAAATCGCGAGATGGAGCCAATCCCAACAAAGCCGGTCTCAGTTCGGATTGCAGGCTGCAACTCGCCTGCATGAAGTCGGAATTGCTAGTAATCGCGGATCAGCATGCCGCGGTGAATACGTTCCCGGGTCTTGTACACACCGCCCGTCACACCACGAGAGTTTATAACACCCGAAGTCGGTGGGGTAACCGCAAGGAGCCAGCCGCCGAAGGTGGGATAGATGATTGGGGTGAAGTCGTAACAAGGTAGCCGTATCGGAAGGTGCGGCTGGATCACCTCCTTTCTATGGAGAATCGTTTCCTGCAACGGAAACATTCAAATATGCAGCTTAGCTGCAAAACACTCACTCGTTGCTCAGTTTTGAGAGCTCAAACTCTCAAACAGCTTGCTTTTGCATGGAGCTTGTTCTTTGAAAACTAGATATCGAAACGAAACAAACGCGAATTAGAACATTCCTTTTTAGCTGAACTTGTGCAAACAAGTCAAGTGTATAAAGGTAGTTAAATTGCTTTTGTGATGGTATCGGGTGAGAGCGACTTTTGGCTTTGCGCAAGCAAAACAAGGGAAGCGAGCGACCGAAACCGGAACAAAATGGTTAAGCTACTAAGAGCACACGGAGGATGCCTAGGCGCTAGGAGCCGATGAAGGACGTGGCGAACAACGAAACTGCCTCGGGGAGCTGTAAGCAAGCTTTGATCCGGGGGTGTCCGAATGGGGAAACCCAGCTGGGGTAATTTCCAGTTACTCATAACTGAATACATAGGTTATGTAGAGGCATACCAGGGGAACTGAAACATCTAAGTACCCTGAGGAAGAGAAAACAATAGTGATTCCGTCAGTAGCGGCGAGCGAACGCGGAGAAGCCCAAACCAGAGAGCTTGCTCTTTGGGGTTGTGGGACGTCTCACATGGAGTTACAAAGGAACCGGTTAAGCGAAGAGGTCTGGAAAGGCCCGCCAAAGAAGGTAAAAGCCCTGTAGTTGAAAGTCTGTTCCCTCCGAGACGGATCCCGAGTAGTGCGGGGCACGTGAAACCCCGTATGAATCCGGCAGGACCATCTGCCAAGGCTAAATACTTCCTAGCGACCGATAGTGAAGCAGTACCGTGAGGGAAAGGTGAAAAGCACCCCGGAAGGGGAGTGAAATAGAACCTGAAACCGTGTGCTTACAAAAAGTCAGAGCCCGTTTTAGGGGTGATGGCGTGCCTTTTGTAGAATGAACCGGCGAGTTACGTTCCCGTGCAAGGTTAAGGTGAAGAGCCGGAGCCGCAGCGAAAGCGAGTCTGAATAGGGCGACATAGTACGTGGACGTAGACCCGAAACCGGGTGATCTACCCCTGTCCAGGGTGAAGGTGCGGTAACACGCACTGGAGGCCCGAACCCACGCATGTTGAAAAATGCGGGGATGAGGTGGGGGTAGCGGAGAAATTCCAATCGAACTCGGAGATAGCTGGTTCTCCCCGAAATAGCTTTAGGGCTAGCCTCGGAAAACAGAGTCGTGGAGGTAGAGCACTGATTGGGTGCGGGGCCCGCAAGGGTTACCAAGCTCAGTCAAACTCCGAATGCCATAGACTTACTTCCGGGAGTCAGACAGTGAGTGCTAAGATCCATTGTCAAAAGGGAAACAGCCCAGACCATCAGCTAAGGTCCCCAAGTGTGTGTTAAGTGGGAAAGGATGTGGAGTTGCACAGACAACCAGGATGTTGGCTTAGAAGCAGCCACCATTGAAAGAGTGCGTAATAGCTCACTGGTCGAGTGACTCTGCGCCGAAAATGTAACGGGGCTAAACACACCACCGAAGCTATGGCTTGATGCTTTGCATCAGGGGTAGGGGAGCGTTGTATAAGGGTTGAAGGTGTACCGTAAGGAGCGCTGGACATTATACAAGTGAGAATGCCGGTATGAGTAACGAAAAGATCAGTGAGAATCTGATCCGCCGAAAGCCTAAGGGTTCCTGAGGAAGGCTCGTCCGCTCAGGGTAAGTCGGGACCTAAGGCGAGGCCGAAAGGCGTAGTCGAAGGACAACAGGTCGAAATTCCTGTACCACCGTAAGCCGTTATGAGCAATGGGGGGACGCAGTAGGGTAGTGACGCGGACTGATGGATGTCCGTCTAAGCAGTGAGGCTGATGTGTAGGCAAATCCGCACATTGTAAGGCTGAGCTGTGATGGGGAGCGAAAATTATAGTAGCGAAGGTCATGATCTCACACTGCCAAGAAAAGCCTCTAGCCAGGTGATGGTGCCCGTACCGCAAACCGACACAGGTAGGCGAGAAGAGTATTCTAAGGCGCGCGGAAGAACTCTCGTTAAGGAACTCGGCAAAATGACCCCGTAACTTCGGGAGAAGGGGTGCCCCGGTAGTGTGAATAGCACGAGGGGGCCGCAGTGAAAAGGCCCAAGCGACTGTTTAGCAAAAACACAGGTCTGTGCGAAGCCGTAAGGCGAAGTATACGGGCTGACGCCTGCCCGGTGCTGGAAGGTTAAGGGGAGTGGTTAGGGAGTAATCCCGAAGCTGTGAACCGAAGCCCCAGTAAACGGCGGCCGTAACTATAACGGTCCTAAGGTAGCGAAATTCCTTGTCAGGTAAATTCTGACCCGCACGAATGGCGTAACGACTTGGGCGCTGTCTCAACGAGAGATCCGGTGAAATTTTAATACCTGTGAAGATGCAGGTTACCCGCGACAAGACGGAAAGACCCCATGGAGCTTTACTGCAGCTTGATATTGAATTTGGGTACGATCTGTACAGGATAGGTGGGAGCCTTTGAAGCATGAGCGCCAGCTTGTGTGGAGGCAACGTTGGGATACCACCCTGATCGTATCTAGGTTCTAACCTGGTACCGTAATCCGGTGCGGGGACAGTGTCAGGTGGGCAGTTTGACTGGGGCGGTCGCCTCCTAAAGAGTAACGGAGGCGCCCAAAGGTTCCCTCAGAATGGTTGGAAATCATTCGAAGAGTGCAAAGGCATAAGGGAGCTTGACTGCGAGACCTACAAGTCGAGCAGGGACGAAAGTCGGGCTTAGTGATCCGGTGGTACCGCATGGAAGGGCCATCGCTCAACGGATAAAAGCTACCCTGGGGATAACAGGCTTATCTCCCCCAAGAGTCCACATCGACGGGGAGGTTTGGCACCTCGATGTCGGCTCATCGCATCCTGGGGCTGAAGTAGGTCCCAAGGGTTGGGCTGTTCGCCCATTAAAGCGGTACGCGAGCTGGGTTCAGAACGTCGTGAGACAGTTCGGTCCCTATCTGTCGTGGGCGTAGGAAATTTGAGAGGAGCTGTCCTTAGTACGAGAGGACCGGGATGGACGTACCGCTGGTGTACCAGTTGTTCCGCCAGGAGCACCGCTGGGTAGCTATGTACGGACGGGATAAACGCTGAAAGCATCTAAGCGTGAAGCCCCCCTCAAGATGAGATTTCCCAGTATGTAAGACCCCTTGAAGACGACGAGGTAGATAGGCTGGGGGTGGAAGTGCAGCAATGCATGGAGCTGACCAGTACTAATCGGTCGAGGGCTTATCCAATAGCAAGTGATAATTCGCATGTTTCGTTTCGAATCTAGTTTTCAGAGAATAACTCTGAAATGTAAGCTACGCGTTTGGTGGCGATGGCGGAGGGGTTCCACACGTACCCATCCCGAACACGACCGTTAAGCCCTCTAGCGCCGATGGTACTTGGACCGCAGGGTCCTGGGAGAGTAGGACGCCGCCAAGCAAAGAACCACTGCCGATGTTATTCGGTGGTGGTTTTTATTTGTTTACAAGGATTAAATATGATAAGTGGAAGCTCTGACATGATCGATACGGGAAGGTAACATTTTTGTTACGGATAACAGCGGCAAAACCAGTATAATAGGACTATGTTAAATATGCTAAAAGTACCTGACCACAGAGCTGGAATGTGCAGCTGTGAAAAGGAGGGTGTGTGTGTTAAGTTGGCGGAGACTTGGACTACAATCATTTCTGTTGCTTTGTTTGACCGTTGTTCTGGCTGGATGCGGTGAAGCTACAGGATCTGTATGGACTTCATATGAAGGTGCGGTGAACGAGAAGAGTTTTCCGGTGCCTAAAGTAGCGAATAAATCTGACCAGTCTGAAAATAATTCGGATATGGATTATGTTCGATATACGCTGTCTGGTATTAGTGAGAGTACTAGCTTGCCTGAAGTATATCTAGACGAGATTAAAAGCTGGGGTTGGACAGAGAGGCAAGCCAAGGGTACATCCAATGAATCCAGTACCTTGCGTGTATTTGCAAAGGAAGGACATACTGTGCATTTAGCAGTACATGATGGTTCCTTTACACTAATGGTTCCTAGAAATGATGCTACTCAAGCGACAGTTAAATCATTGGCTGAAGACGATTGAGCTGCTATGTGTAAGGTTGGATATGAAAATTAACGCTGTGATGTTCCTTATAATATAGTAAAGCTCCCGTGTACTTGATCGGGGGCTTTTTGTTATTTGGCGAAGTAGGCTTTAGTAATGATGGGAGAACCTATGACGTATGGTGGATCAGAGGTCATAAAGGTACAGAAGGGATGGAGTAGTTTCTTTTGTACATGTATAGGTGGTATGTGGATCGGCTACACTTAGTTGGACAGAAAAAATAAGGGCTTGTAGAATAAAACTATCATGTTAAGGAGCGGATCTCTACAATGCCTAAACAACAACGACGCACATTCACAACCGAGTTCAAAAAACAAATGGTGCAACTCTTTGAAAACGGCAAATCCAGAGCTGCAATTGTGGAGGAATACGACCTCACTGCTTCGGCTCTAGACCGCTGGATCAAGCAATCGCAGGCAACGGGCTCTTTCAAAGAGAAAGACAACCGTTCACCTGAAGAAAACGAATTAATGGCTATGCGTAAAGAGCTAGAGCGTCTACGGATGGAGAACGACATTTTAAAGCAAGCCGCGCTGATCATGGGACGAAAGTAGCTATCATCCAGAATAACCGTGATAAATACTCAGTATCAGCAATGTGTAACGTCCTCGAAATCGCCAAAAGCACCTTCTATCATGAAGCGAAGGAAAAGCCAAATGAAGATGAGCTCACGGAAGCTATTGTGGAGATATTCCACAAAAATCGAAAAGTCTATGGTACACGAAAGATAAAAGCCAAGCTTCAGGAACGAGGACTCATCGTATCTAGACGTCGCATTGGTCGAATCATGCAAGAGCAGAGTCTCGTCTCCACGTACACCGTTGCGCAATTTAAGCCTCATAAAACGGCCTATAATGAGGAGGAAACAGTGAATGAACTGGGTCGGGAGTTTAATCAGACGGAAGCAAAGCGCTTCGTGGTCAGCGATCTCACGTATGTGAAGGTCGGTCATCGGTGGCATTACATTTGTGTGCTCATGGACCTGTTCAATCGAGAAATTATTGGCCACAGTGCAGGTCCACATAAGGACGCTGCTCTGGTTTCGCGTGCCTTTGCAACGGTAGAAGGCGACTTGAGCCAAATCCAGTGGTTTCATACGGATCGTGGGAGTGAGTTTAAGAACCACGCGATGGACCAGCTTCTAGGCACGTTTGGTATTGGTCGATCACTCAGCAAGAAAGGATGTCCCTACGATAACGCTGTGGCCGAAGCCACCTACAAGGTCATGAAAACGGAGTTTATTTACCAAATGGAATTCCGAAACCTCCGTCATTTGGAATTGGAATTATACGACTACGTTAACTGGTTTAACAGGCACAGAGTTCATGGATCACTGGGGTATTTGACGCCTGTTCAGTATCGCCAAGAAGCCCTTAAAAAAGTTGTCTGATTTAATGTTGACAATCCAATGTGTGCTTTAAGCATAGGGGAGGGGATAGATCTCTAAAAATAGAGGTGGAGAGAGATATAAGTTGTATAAAGGAAATGAAGTAATGAACGCTGATGGAAAGCAGCTAGAATGCATATAGAGCTTAGAGTGAGCAATAGATCGCTCAAAGGTGCAAGATCTACGAGATATCTGGGGCATGAGGTTATGGAGCAGCGGGAGGAAAAGAGGAGAAGAACGGAGCTTCGATGGGGATAACTCATTTTACTATACCCATACTGTGGATAAGGGATAAGAAGGGGACGACAAATAAAGGTTATCCACAGTGGATAACCTTTATTTGAGCATATGAGGCTGAGTCAACTGAAAGATACACGATCATGATTTTGCACCAGATTATTCGAAGGACTCAGCGATTATGTATTGCAGGTTAATGAAGTACATTTAGTATTGCATAAAAGAGGGAGTGTTATTGCAGATAGTATGAGACATCTTGTTCATTCAATTTGATGAGTCCATCTTTACGCTCGCGGGAGAGTACCATTACAACATACAAGCGAGGACCCAGCAACCACAAATGCCAGAAGATCAGCGAGAGGGTGAAGGACAATGGGGACCATATCAAACATACTGTAATGATACATAGTCCAATCCAGCTCATATTAAGGTGTACCCGGACAAACATACGGAAGCTGAAATGCTGATCAGGGATATAACCTAACCAGGGCATACGCAGATTCCAGCGCCAGCGTTTGGCGTAAGAGGTACGAACCAGCAGTAATATCGTTCTGGCGATGACATAATGAATCCAGATGGTGATTGGACCTGCCAGTACAAAAAAGAAGAGGCCAGTCCAGGAGAAGGCGAGTAGATTGAATAAGAGCATGATGACCGGCAGACACAGATAGCTGTAAATGACACTGCGGGCGATAGCCTTTTTTTTCAGAAGCCGGTATTGATAAAATGTTGCTTTATTCTCCGGTTCGGCGATCATACGATTATATATCCTCCTTCGGATTCACGTTTGTGTGGGTATTCGTTTTTTTACACGAGTAAAAGGAAATGAATCATGCATGTATGTATATATGAACCTTGTATCTCACGCCATGACGATTGTACAAGATATTGAGATTCGACGGAACTTATCTCAGTATACTCCCGAATACACGGACTGTCAGGCATTGATATCGTTATCATGTATTATATATCGGCTGGGATTCCAAGTTTTTTTAAGGAAATTGAATATAAGTTTGAGTCAGGTCAAGGGATACGTGATGTAGAGGTAAATGGCGATGGCTTGTAGGATAACTGTATATACATAAGCAGGTGATGTTCTTGTAGGGAGAATGAACGTATTTTTCGGTACAGACACCCAAGAGGGGGTGGGCGAATATATATATTTTATAGAAAGAAAGCACTATGAAAATGTTTAAAATAATAGAAACTGTGCAATACTGATAGTAAACGTAAAACAAGGTGGGATGGTTCATGGAAGAACATGCCGAACACACATGTATTATCTGCGAGCAAAGAAAAAGAGAAGGCATTTTTATTGTATCTGAATTCATATGTGACACTTGTGAAGCAGAAATGGTTCATACCGACGCGCAGGATGCCAAGTACAATTATTTTATTCATCAAATGAAGCAAATTTGGGTACAAAAAAACGCATAATGAATGTTGCTAATAGAAGTAGAAGCGAAACATCACATTGTAACGATGCTGATGTGTATAGAGGCCCAATGGGCCTTTTTCTGTTTGTAAGAGGAGAGATTGTCTTGTTTGCCATCTTGGGAAGGCGTATGCTGATATAATGGTATAGATCATTTGTAGTAGAGCGTGTGGAGATGGGGAAGAAGGGCGTTCCTTGGATTAGAAAGCATTTTGGAGCGCATAGGGTGCACATTATATATGTACAGGATGGTTATTTCATGGATCATAAAAATAAATCAAGTAGAGCCCCTTTATATGAAGCGTTGCTTGCGTATCGTGATTCGAAGCAGCGTTCTTTTCATGTGCCTGGGCATAAGAATGGACAAGCTTACCGACATTTGCTGGAACAAGCAGAAGCAGGGCAATTTCCCTCTAAATATATCGTCAATGAGGAACATCAACACAACGGAGAGATTCAGAGCGATGCAGGGGGGAACGTTAACCGAAGGATAGAGCAATTCAGCTCGATGGATGAACATGGGACTGATTTGGAGAGCGGGAAACGTTTTGATGGCGAAGGGAATCTGTCGGAAATAGGATTGGTGCCGGATCGTTCATTTCTGGAGATGATGGAGATGGATGTTACGGAGATTACGGGCACCGACGATTTGCATCATCCTGAAGGTGTGATCCAGGAAGCACAGGAGCTTGCGGCAGATTGTTTTGGTGCGGAGGAGAGTTTCTTCCTTGTGGGAGGTAGTACTGCAGGTAATCTCTCTTTATTGCTAACTGTGTGTGATGAGCCGAATAGTATTGTACTGGTGCAACGGAATGTGCACAAATCCGTTATTCACGGGTTAATGCTGGCAGGCGCAAGAGCTGTATTTCTGGAGCCGTGGGTCGATCCTGTGTCTGGACTTGCAGTCATGCCGTCGGTGGAGACGGTGCAGGCTGCTGTCCAGGCCTATCCTGAGGCAAAGGGCGTGTTAGTCACGTTGCCCAATTATTACGGCATGGGCGCAGATCTGACGCCCATAGCCGAGGTGTGCCACGCTGCTGGCATGCCTTTGCTCGTGGATGAAGCGCATGGCGCGCATTATGGGCAGCATCCGGAGCTGCCTGTCTCTGCACTGTCGTGCGGAGCAGACGGTGTCGTGCAGTCGACACATAAGATGCTGACGGCTTTCACCATGGGTGCCATGCTGCACATTCAGGGACCGCGGTTAAACCGGTCCCTGTTAAGGCAGCGCCTGGCCATGGTGCAAAGCTCAAGCCCATCATACCCGGTGATGGCTTCGCTTGATCTTGCGCGCCGCCTGCTGCATGTGCAGGGCACGAACACATTCACGGCGGGGCTCGCCGCCGTGAATGCCTTTAAGCGCGGCCTCGCGGAGCTGCCGCGCTTTCAGTTGCTGCAGCCTGCACAGCCGCTGCAGCCAGAACCGCCAGCCGGAACAGCGAAGCCGGCTGGCCTATCCGTGTCCGCTGCGCAGCAGACACGGGAGGGCCTAACCGCGGCGGCGATGCCATCTGCCGCGGGGTATACCGCTCAGGACCCATTCAAGGCCGTCATCTATGACGGCACAGGGGTGCTGAGCGGTTATGGGCTACAGCAGCAGCTGGAAGCATGCGGCTGTGTGCCCGAGATGAGCGACGAACGGTACGTCGTCTTGCTCTTCAGCCCGGGTTCAACGGTGCAAGATGCTCAGCACCTGTTGCAGGCTTTACACCATATCAGCTCTGCCAATGGGCATGAGCAGGTTCAATCAAGTACAGAGCCATCTCATCAGCTTGCGAAAGGTTCGGCGTATTATATTTCCACGTGGAACAATTTACAAGAAAAGACTCGTTACTCGGAACCAATCTCCTTTACACTGCAACCGATTGTGGAGACAGATATGATCAATGTCCCGATAGAAGAAAGCGCGGGTTGTCGATCAGCCGAGATGGTTATTCCATACCCTCCAGGGATTCCGCTTGTATATCCGGGTGAGCGTATTAGTACATCGATGGTGGCTCGTATACAACTCCTGCGGGATGAGGGTGCAAAGTTTCATGGGGTATCAGATGCATCTCTACAGTCATTGAAGGTTATGAAGGAATGAAGGGAACACATGAGGATCTGAATTGCATTCACCAATAGGTAGGCAATATGATCAATACGGATAGCGATACCGGACCCTACACATGTGAGGGTCTCTTGGTCATTAATCTAGTTGCTAGGTCAACTTATAGAGATAGACATAAGAAAGAAGGGAACACTTTGGGTATTCCGCTAAAAAAATATACAGGAATAGTCCTGCAAGTTTTGTTGATGTACGGTTTTTATTGGATTGGAAACTTGATTCAAGCTGTATTACATCTGCCGTTAACAGGCAGTATTGTGGGCATGCTGGTATTGTTTATCACCATTCAACTGGGATGGATCAAAATGAGCTGGGGAGAAGAAGGGTCGACGTGGCTTCAATCTCATCTGCAATTGTTGTTCATCCCACCAACTGTGGGCATTATTAACCATTTTGATTTTTTTCGAGCTAACACATTATTACTGGTCCTGGGGTTGATCGTTAGCACATTAATCACATGTCTGATATCTGCCAAATTAAGTGAGTGGCTTATGACATGGAGATCGTCTCATTCAGGCAAAAAGGAGGCGATTACTTGTCAACATTCATCCTCGGAATTGGAATGATCGCGCTAACCATCGCTGTATATATTCCAGCCACTCGTCTATATAAAAGGTTAAAATGGCCGATACTGATGCCTGTACTCACAACGACTGCCATACTGATCCTGATCTTGGTGATCTCCAATATAAAGCTGGATACATACATGTTGGGAGGCAAATGGATACAGGAGCTCTTGGGCCCAGCAGTTGTATCTCTCGCTTTTCCCTTGTCCAGACATCTGAATGTGCTGAAGCAAAATATCATTCCAATTGTGGGTGGAACAATCGGAGGCAGTATTACAGGTGTCTCCACAGGTGCTTTAATCGCCATTCTGCTTGGCTATCCGCAAGAGATGGTCATCGCTTTATTGCCAAAATCAGTGACAACTCCTGTGGCTATTCAACTCGCTAATCATGTTGGGGGGAATGCCTCATTCACATCGCTGTTTGTGATGATTGCAGGATTCTCAGGGATATTATTAGGGCCGATGCTCTTGAAATGGGCCAAGGTCCGCAGTAAACATGCCTATGGAATTGGATTGGGTTCAGCATCTCATGCCCTCGGTATGGCAAGGTCTTTTGAATATGGAGAGAATGCGGTAGCCCTCAGTTCAGTTTCCATGATTGTCAGTGCCATTGCCGGATCAATTATGCTTCCATTATGGGTATGGATCATCTACGGTTGAACGCTTTACTTTGTTGTTCATGTTGGAGTAACTGCTGACCTATAGTATTATAGAAAGAAACAAGCTTGTATGATCTTGGTGTTATTAATACGTACCGATATAGTTGTAGCTATACACCTCTGGGCGGGGGATATCATATCTTGTAGCAAGAGGGTCTAAGCATATTCCATTACAGCAGCAATAGATGCAATTATCGACATAGAAAGCAGGGAAGCATATGCAGGGCAGAGGTAAATTCATTACGCTGGAAGGGGGAGAGGGTTCCGGTAAAACAACGATGATCGGTAGAATAGGTTCTTATTTTGAAGAACGGGGTATACCTTACGTAGTTACGCGAGAGCCTGGCGGAATTGAGATTGCGGAGAAAATACGTTCAATTATACTGGACCCTCTTCATACGGCAATGGATGCTCGAACCGAAGCGCTATTGTATGCAGCTGCACGTAGCCAGCATCTGGCGGAGAAAGTAGAGCCTGCGCTGAGAGCTGGAAAAGCAGTCATCTGTGACCGATTTGTCGATAGCAGTCTGGTCTATCAAGGCTACGCCCGTGGACTCGGGATAGAGAATGTATGGGCCATTAATCGTTTTGCAATTGGTGATCTCATGCCGGATGTGACCTTATATTTGGACATTGAGCCTGAAGTGGGGCTTGGCCGGATTGATGCTCATGATGGCCGGGAAGTGAACCGTCTGGATCTGGAAAATCTGGAGTTTCATCGTAAAGTCCGAGAGGGTTACTTCCTATTAAAAGAGCAGTTCCCGGAACGGATCAGGGTTATCGATGCTTCCATGAAGCAGGAGGATGTCTTGGCAGCAATGATTTTGTCGCTGGAAACAGGGATTTTGAAGGATTTTGACGAGTAATTGTCTAATATGTAGACAGGGCATTTGATAAAGGTGCTTATTCTAAAGGAGGTTATGCAGGATGAAACTGATTGTTGCGATTATACAGGATAAAGACAGCAACCGATTATCCAGCGCATTGGTCAAAGCAAACTTTCGGGCAACGAAGCTTGCCAGTACGGGTGGATTTTTGAAGGCAGGCAACACGACGTTTATGATCGGTGTTGATGATGGTCAAGTCGAATCCGTAATGAACGTCATTCGCAGCAGCTGTAAGGTTCGTGAACAGCTCGTGACTCCGGTCACACCGATGAGTGGAACAACCGACTCTTACCTGCCGCTACCTGTTGAAGTTCAAGTAGGTGGAGCTACTGTATTTGTTCTCCCAGTAGACCGCTTCGAACATTTCTAATTAAACCTATTGCATGGATCCCATGAGGGTCCTTCATGATCGATAGCATGTAGGAAACGATGGATGCAAGAAGAGTTAACAGAGTTCGTGCGTGCCACTTACGGAACGCCTTTCTTGATGAGAAGAATCAGCATACTCTTTCCGGATGAGCATTACCCAGCTGGGGAATGGTTCATTTCGGGAAGGGTTGAATACAAAGAACAAGTCCTTGATGGTGATGTGTATCTACCATTATATATAGAGTGTGATCAGCATATATAAAAGCCTCATTCTCACGCACAGGCGCAACGCGCACTGTGCTGATGGGCGATTGGCTAACTATGATAGAAAGCGGGCGTATCCATGAAAATCAATCCTGGATTCAGACCGATTCAGAGCGGGATCAGTACTACTGATTCAGGTTCCAAACCGGTTCAATCCAAAAATTTCTCTGATATGATGAATCACCAGGGGGAACGGGCCTCACAAGCTGAACTGAATCGCCGGTTTAGTGAAATCCAGCTTCAGGGCGATCGCTTGGCACGTTCCATGACGATTCGTGAACTGAAGGCGTATAAGCAACTTGTTAAAAGGTTCCTGGAAGAGACCGTTCGTCGCGGTGTATCCATGAAAGAGACAAGGGGTTGGGATCGTCGTGGCAGAGGCAAGCGGTATAAGCTGATTGATGAAATTGACTCCGCTCTGTTATCCATGGCTGATGAATTGCTGGATACAGAAGAAGGAAAAATCTCTCTATTACAACAAGTAGGCGAAATTCGGGGGATGCTTATTAATTTAAGCTTCTGAGGAGGAAGTATGTCCTTTCAACAGATTATGGGTCAACAAGCGGCCAAGCAAATGTTACAAAGCAGTTTAAGACGTCATGCAATAAGCCATGCGTATTTGTTTAGCGGTCCAGCTGGTAGCGGGCAACGGAAGACGGCAATTACCTTTGCCAAGGCAATATTCTGTACAGAGCTTGAAGATGACGCTTGTGGGCAGTGTCTTGAATGTCGTAAGGTGGATCATGGTAACCATCCGGATCTAACCATGCTTGCGCCAGATGGAAACAACATTAAAATAGATCAAATCCGGGATCTGCAGCGTATCTTTTCATACCGATCAGAGGCAGGTCATCCCAAAGTATATATTATAGAACAAGCCGAGAAAATGACGGTGCAGGCAGCAAACAGTTTGCTCAAATTTCTGGAGGAACCGCAGGTACCAGCAGTCGGCATCCTGATTACAGATAATGGACAGGCCATGTTGCCAACGATCCGCTCACGCTCCCAATTGGTGCCGTTCAGCGCACTGAATCCGGAAGAGATGCTGCAATCTCTGATCGAGGAAGGGCACCCTGCCAATCTGGCTCGCTCTGCCGTCCATTTAGCGTCAGGATTGGAAGCATGTAGAGAAATTCTCCAGCAGAATTGGTTTGCAGAAATTAGAAACGTAATGTTACAATTAGGGAAGGAGTCCCTGGGTAGAGGAAGTACATCATTGATCTCTGCACAGCAGAAGCTTTTTAAAACCGGACTCTCTGAACATCTGGACATGTTGCTTAGTTTGTTCCATCTATGGTTTAGGGACATGCTGTATGTTCAGTACGATAGGCATGAACATATCGTTTTTATAGATCAGTTAGACATGTTATCTCAGTTGGCACATACCCGCAGCACAGAGCAGTGGGTCTCCTATATGGATATGGCCGCAGCATGCAGAAAAAAATTGCGTTTCAACGTCAATGGCCAGCTTTGTCTGGAGCAATTTTTGATCGGTTTGGCATAAGACTGGGAGAGGGTAAAGTTAGCTCCAATCATATGCAAACGGTTATAACTTCGGCCGGTTCCCTAAGAAGACGGGGCTTCAGACGAAGTGGGGTTGGCTTACAAGGGGGTTAATTTTTTGTACAGTGTAGTGGGTGTCCGTTTCAAAAAAGCGGGCAAAATTTATTACTTCGATCCCCTGGACCTTCCCATTGAGAAAGAAAACTGCGTTATCGTGGAGACAGCGCGGGGGGTTGAGTACGGTAAGGTTGTCGTAGGTAAGAAGGAAGTGGGCGAGTCCGATGTAGTGTTGCCGCTGAAGAAAGTCATCCGCGTTGCGGGCGAGACAGATGCTCGTGTGGTTGATGAGAACAAGCGTGCAGCCAAAGAAGCATTCGGTACTTGTTTAAATAAAATCAAAGACCATGGCCTCAAAATGAAGCTGGTCGATGTGGAATTTACGTTTGATCGCAATAAAATTATATTTTATTTTACAGCTGAAGGAAGAGTTGATTTCCGGGAGCTGGTCAAGGATCTGGCAAGCATATTCCGGACACGAATCGAGCTGAGACAGATTGGTGTACGTGATGAAGCGAAGATGCTTGGCGGAATCGGACCTTGCGGCCGTGTGTTGTGTTGTTCTTCCTGGCTGGGAGACTTTGAGCCGGTATCAATCAAGATGGCTAAAGATCAGAGCCTGTCACTGAATCCGACGAAAATTTCAGGGTTGTGCGGAAGACTCATGTGCTGTCTGAAATTTGAGCATGATAACTATGAAAGTGTGAGAGAAGAACTGCCAGCTGTAGGCAAATTGGTCGTCACCTCATTGGGTGAAGGAAAAGTTGTCGGAATTAATGCCGGTAGCCGCACAGTCCATGTTCAACTGTTCGACATCAGTAAAGTCAAAGAACTTCCGCTGGATGACGTCGTTATCAAGTAAACCATAAAGGTTGCTTCGGGGTGGAAACTTGGAAAAGAAAAATCTGTTTACGCACATTCATGAAATGGAAACCCAACTGGGTCAGTTGCACGGTGATTTAGGAGAGTTAAAAATGATTGTGAAGGAGCTGCTTGAGGATAATCAGCGGCTTACCATCGAGAATGAGCAGTTACGCAAACTGCTCAAACGTGAGGCTCCGGCAGATCTGCCGATCTCCTCAGCACTCGCTCCTGTAGCAAGGCCAGCAGGTCCGGCTACAGGCGAGGATGTTGTGGGGGAAGGGTATGATAATCTGGCTCGGTTGTATCACGAAGGCTTCCATATCTGCAACGTCTATTATGGACATTTGCGGACGGAAGGCGATTGTCTGTTCTGCCTGTCTTTTTTGAATAAATGAAGTGACCGTAGGGATCCCCTACGGTTTTTTTTCAAGGTTATAAACCTAAACTAAACGAACATGAGATATAGAGTACGGAGGATGAGCGTAACATATGAAAGCAAATGAAGTTGTGTTAGATGAGTCAGAGCGGATTGATGATCTGCTCTCTCATGATCTGAGAATCATTCAAAGTGATGAAGTGTTTAGTTTTTCGATGGATGCCGTATTATTAGCCCGGTTTGCTTCCGTACCTAAACGGGGGCGTGTACTTGATTTGTGTACGGGTAACGGGGTGGTTCCCATTCTGCTTACAACGCGTACGCAGGCTAGTCTGGAAGGGATCGAGATTCAGCCACGTTTGGCTGATATGGCGCGTCGAAGTGTGCAATTGAATGAACTGGACGAGTCGATTATGATTCGTGAAGGTGATTTGCGAGAATTGGTGAAAGAAACAGGACATGCTGTATACGATGCAATAACAGTTAATCCTCCATACATGCCTTTGAATGGCAGTGATCTTAAAATGAACACACATCAGGCCATGGCACGTCATGAGATCGGATGTACGCTGGAAGAAGTGATTCAGGCTTGCAGTCGACTTGTTCGTAATGGCGGCAAAGTATCGATGGTTCATCGTCCACAGCGCCTTGCAGAGATTATCTCGCTCATGCGTGAATATAAACTGGAACCAAAACGGATTCGGATGGTACATCCCCGTGCTCATCTGGAAGCCAACATGGTATTAATTGAAGGAATGAAAGATGGTAAACCCGAAGTGAGGATGCTTCCTCCACTCATTGTCTACAATGAAGAGGGGACATACTGCGAAGAGATTATGGATATTTACTATGGTCAGCAACATGCTGAGCGTACTACGAAAGGAGGTCTTTAGATGACTTTGCATATTCAGAAAAGCTATGCGGAGCAGCCTGAAGGGTCAGGCAAGCTATATCTGGTTGGAACACCCATTGGTAATCTGGAGGATATGACCTTCCGGGCGATCAAGACATTGCAGAGTTGCGACATCATTGCAGCAGAAGATACACGCCAGACCCGAAAGCTGCTTACACATTTTGAAATTACACCTTCGATGCTGTTTAGTTATCATGAGCATAATAAGGGGGCGAGTGGACCTGAACTGATACGCTATATAATAGAAGGAAAAAATTTGGCACTCGTCAGCGATGCCGGTTTGCCAGCCATTTCGGACCCTGGTTCTGACCTTGTACAGCTTGCACTGGAGGCCGGAATAACGGTCATTCCCATCCCTGGACCCAACGCTGCGTTGTCTGCTCTGATCGTGTCCGGATTACCGACGGAGCGTTTTACATTCGGCGGTTTTTTGCCGCGGGAGAAAAAGGACATGCGAAAAGTGCTGGAGGCTTTTGACGAATCCAACGGGACTTTGTTATTTTATGAATCGCCTCACCGTATTCGGAAAACATTAGTCCACCTCGAAGAGATTTTGGGTGATCGTTCGATTGTCCTGGCTCGTGAACTAACCAAGCGTCATGAGGAATTCGCAAGGGGCACCGTGAATGAATGTATAGACTGGCTTGAAGAACATCCGCCTCTTGGCGAGTACTGTTTGCTGGTAGAAGGCATTAAGGAAGAGGAGCGTAAGGCTGAGCGCGAAGCATGGTGGCAGCTCATGTCACTCGCGGATCATGTCAGCCATTATGAGGGTGAAGGACATAACCGCAAAGATGCAATGAAAAAAACGGCTACGGATCGCGGTCTGACGAAGCGTGATGTATATAATGCATTAATTGAGCAGTAATCTAACCAAATATCTTCTGTTGTGGGAACATAACCTGAAAAGAAGCTTATAACCAACCTTAGTGGGATATTAAAATGAGCAGAGTGGCTCAAAAAAATTACAAACAAATTTCGATCGTTCTCTTCCGGTTCACGTTTGACAGAATTATTTTGGGTAATGGAACCCATAACAAGGCAAAAAAATACCTTCCGCGGTGGGGTTCACACCGGGAAGGTCATTAAGGAATATTAAAAAGGTTAGAAATAACAATTTAGATAAGTCCAGTATACCTGTAATTTTTTATTTTGCTACAGGTGCAGGGATTTCGGAAATACATTCGTTACAAACAATTTTACCTTTGAAGTAAGTAACGTTCTCTGCATTACCACAGAAGATACAAGCAGGCTCGTATTTTTTCAACATGATGCGCTCGCCGTCAACGTAGATTTCCAGAGCATCTTTTTCACCAATACCGAGCGTACGGCGCAATTCAATTGGAATAACTACCCGTCCCAGTTCGTCCACTTTTCTTACAATACCTGTTGATTTCATCATTATAATCAGTGCTCCTCTCAGCTAACTATCATTGTCATTATTCGACATTATTTTATGTTTTATGATACTCATCATACCAACGATTCCCAAATCAGTCAACCTTAAAATTAGCTTAAAATTAAGGCTGTTTTTCACAAGGTTACGGATGGTAAGGGATTGGAAGCTGTTTTTCGCATTTAAACCTCAATGTCAGCTTTGTCGATTTGGAAAACGACAAAACTACTCCATTCGACAAAGTTCGTCATGTCGTGTCGAATCCTAGGTGAATCGTAGAGCTCAAAGCGTTAATATAAAAGAAATTAAAGGAGTGAGTCGACATGGAACAACGTTTAACGGAAGAGAAAGTATTCAAAGATCCGGTACATAATTATATCCACGTGCAAGATCCGGTTATATGGCAGTTAATTAACACCCCGGAATTTCAGCGTTTACGCCGGATTCGTCAGCTAGGTACTTCTTACCTTACCTTTCACGGAGCAGAGCATAGTCGGTTCTCACATTCGCTAGGTGTTTATGAGATCACACGCAAGATCATCTCTCAATTTGAAAGAAGTCATTATTCGGATTGGCCGAAGGAAGAAAAAATTGTAGCTCTGTGTGCAGCTCTACTTCATGATCTCGGGCATGGGCCATTCTCTCACTCCATCGAGGAAGCTTTTGACATGAATCACGAAGATTGGACTTGTCGCATTATTACAGGTGATACCGAAGTAGGGGCGATCTTAAGACGGTATGCTCCTGATTTTCCTGAGAAAGTAGCGTCTGTCATTCAAAAAACGTATGAAAAGCCGATTGTTGTGAACTTGGTGACCAGTCCGCTTGATGCAGACCGAATGGATTATTTGCTCAGGGATGCTTATTTTACAGGTGTAAATTACGGCACGATTGACCTTGATCGTATCCTTCGGATGCTGCGTCCTTATCATGGGCGGATTGTAGTCAAGGAGTCAGGCATGCATGCTGTGGAGGATTACCTAATGTCTCGGTATCAGATGTATTGGCAGATTTACTTCCATCCGGTAACTCGTAGTTCTGAAATTATATTGCGGCAAATATTCAAGCGAGCGAAAACACTCATACAACATGATTTTCAATTCCGCTTCATGATTGATCCACTCCCTCAACTATTTGAAGGGGAATTATCCGTAGATGAATATTTGCAGTTGGATGAAGCATTAATTCAGACGGCATTTACGCAGTGGCGCAAGGAGGACGATACTGTTCTGAGTGAGTTATGCGAACGTTTTATGGATCGCAAGTTATATAAGTATGTAGAGCTTGAACAGGTCGACTTGACAATGATGGAAGAGATTCGGGAAGCTTTTGTACAGGCTGGCCTCGATCCCGAATATGATCTTGAAATTGATTTTCCTTCGGATAATCCGTATGATGTGTTTCGTCCGGATGAATCCACAGATAAGCAGATTCTTCTTCTGGATCGACAGGACAATTTACGTGAGTTGTCAGAAGTATCTGACATTGTCCGTTCCATCAGTGGGCTTCACCGAGGGAAACATCATTTGTATTACCCGCAAAACAAGGTGGATGCGATTATTCACGAATTACCGTCACATATACGCCCCTATTTCTTGTAATCGTGTGGGTATAATCCGATGAAGAATTTTGATATCAAAACACTTTCCAAAAGAGCTATTTTTCATGATACAGTAATCTGCTTTAATGGGGAGTATATGTAGATCGACATAATTTTGTAAATGCAAGCAGGCAGAATGATTGCAATTAGCAATATATAGATCAGAATATCTGTATATCTTCTATATATTGTAGTTGTGAAGAAACAAACGTGATGATGTAATACACAGATTACCCAAAATGTTTTATGTACGAGTCATTAAATTATTGGAATTTACAAATTGAATTTTCAAAAGAAGATAGTCGTTATTTCGACATGAAGGGAGATACAGACATGATGCTGTTCGACACACATACACATCTGGATGCACCACAATTCGACGAGGACCGCGAGGAAATGATTCAGCGTGCTGTGGATGCAGGAGTTGGTCGCATGATCAACATTGGCTTTAACCGGGAGACGATTCCAACCACAATGAAACTCGCTGAAACATATGATTTTATATATGCAGCTGTAGGGTGGCATCCCGTAGATGCGATCACAATGCAGGAGGGCGATTTGGAGTGGATTGCATCTTTATGCAAGCATGAAAAAGTGGTTGCGATCGGTGAGATTGGGTTGGATTATCACTGGGACACTTCACCAAAGGAAATACAGCATCGCGTATTACGACAACAAATTGCTTTGGCGCGTGAAGTGAAGATGCCGATTGTCATCCATAATCGGGATGCGCATGAAGATATCATAAGAATTTTGCGTGAAGAGAAAGCGGGTGAGGTTGGTGGTGTGATGCACTCCTTCTCAGGCAGCTGGGAAACAGCGAAAAGTTGTCTCGATATGGGCTTCCATCTCTCCTTCGGAGGACCAATCACATTCAAAAATGCAAAGCAGCCCAAAGAGGTGCTGGAGAAGGTTCCTATGGACCGGTTTTTCATTGAAACAGATGCTCCATATTTGACACCTCATCCATATCGTGGGAAGCGAAATGAGACAGCGCATGTACGTCTCGTTGCAGAGGCAGCTGCGGAAATTAAAGGCATTTCGGTGGAGGAAATTGCTGCAATAACAACCAAAAATGCCATGGAACGATTTGGAATTCGTTAAAAAAACGAGTAAATGAGGTGAAAAAGGCAGGTAAGCGGAGTTAATTTGCCCTTTGATCCAAATAAATCAAGAATATTACAATATTTTAACCAAATATTCAGAAAAACGTACTTGATCAACGCTTTACAACATGCATCAAAACAGGATATCATCTTTTCAGTGAATTGTTGTGCGGAAAATTGGACAGATGTTCGGGGGATGAACAAAGGGACACTTTCCGATGAAACAACATTACTTTCATGAATCAGTCTCGCTGAGTCTCCGTTAACGGAGAGCGGGGGAACCAATAGGGCTTAAACATCGGTGTATTTGGCCGATGCGCAACGTTCGCTGACCCAAAAGCAGCGAAGGGAACTGCGAAGCCGTATTTGATTTCTTCTTTGGGTCTCGGGGTGAATTCAAGGGCGTCCGCCATGAGCGGGTGACCCAAGATAGGGCGGCTCTCTTTCGCCCGAACCCGACAGCTAACCTCGCAAGCGGAAAAAGAGAGGCAACCTCGTGCATGAATTTCCGATATTCAAATCATTCGGAAGCCACGAAAGAGTTCCTCTTACACTCTTTCTTTGGCTTTTTTGTTTTTGAATAAAAGAAATATTGTCATCATACGGTAGGTATTCAGGAGGATGACATCATGTTGCGAAGATTGATTCATGGTGCAGAACCGGATTATGTTGGTCCAATCTGTGTTCTGTAGAAAATTTGGTATAGTCACGTCAAAGACATCATGCATTACTTTAGACGGCGAGGCTATGAAGGAGGACGGAGAAGTGGGCACATTCCAACCAGAAGAGACCCATGAGTCACGATCATCCAGTAAGTCTTTCGCGTTGCGGTGGAAGCATGAGAACATGCGTCAAATGGCATTGATCGCGATTTTCTCAATTGCGCTTACAATCATGATCTTGTTAGTCGTTTACGGTCAGGCCGGGAAACAAATTTCGCTGGTTATTGATGGCAAAGCTCAGGTGGTAGAGACTCGTACAGGAATGCTTCAGGAAATGCTGGAGGAGCAGTCGATCACAGTCAGCCCTCACGATAAGGTATCCATGTCCATGAATGGGGCGATTACAGATGGAGACCGAATCGTTATTGAGCGGGCCGTTCCAGTTAACATTACGGCAGACGGAGACACCAAGACTCTGTATACAACCGATTCATCGGTAGAAGATGCAATTCAAAAATCAGGTATTCAAGTTGAAAGTAATGATAAAGTGTATCCGGCGCTTGGAACTGCGATCAAAGCAGAGATGAAGATCCGTGTAGTGCGCGTAACAAAGCGTACAGTGGATGTAGAGCAACCGATCGCTTACAAAGTTATTAAAACGGCTGACCCTAGCTTGTACAAAGGGGATAACCGTGTCGTTGTAAACGGCAAAGAAGGCACACTTGTACAGCACATCGAAAAGGTATTTCAGGATGGAGAATTGGTCTCCAAAAAAATGGTCGGCAAATCTGTCGCGAATAATCGTGTAGATAAAGTGATTGCTGTCGGCACCAAAGCAAAACCGGTCGTGAAAGAACCAGAGATTCAGACCGTATCGGCTCAAACTTCAACAACCAAAAAGGCTACAACAACGAACTCGAAGAAAACATCTGCCTTGGGCAGCAAAGTAATTACCGTATCCGGGACTTCTTTTAAATACTCCAAAGTACTTAAAAATGTATCCATGACTGCCTACTCTTCCGAAGAGCCTGGCATTGGAACTAAAACAGCTTCCGGTACTCGTGTAACGGAAGGACGCACCATTGCGGTTGATCCCAAAGTCATTCCAATTGGCTGGTGGGTATATATCGAAGGTCTGGGATTCCGTCGTGCGGAAGATACAGGCGGTGCCATTAAAGGCAACAAAATTGATGTGTATTATGACAGTGTGAAGCATGCCCTGAATTTTGGACGTAAGAAAGGCAAGACGGTCTACGTGATCGGTCCGGTGAAGCCGGAAGCGAACTAAAATCGTTTTACTTTGAAATGGGAATGCTATAAAATAGTTGCATGAATGATTCATGCGGAATATGCGGCGGAGGAGTCTGAATTCAGTCTCCCCCGCCGTTTGGCAGAGAAGAGGATATTCCTCTTCTTTTTGCGTTAGAAAGGAAGAAATGGAACATGATAAAAGAAGTCATTGTGGTGGAAGGCCGTGACGATACGGTAGCTATCCGTCGGGCCGTTGAAGCCGATACAATAGAAACAGGTGGATCAGCAATCAACCAACGCATTCTGAAGCGGATTGCGCTTGCTCAGGAGAGACGGGGAGTCATTGTACTGACAGATCCGGATCATGCTGGCGAACGCATTCGTAAAATTATTGCGAATAAGGTGCCTGGCTGCAAACATGCCTTCATTCCGGAAGCCGATGCAACGCGTAAAGGGGACATTGGGGTGGAGAATGCCTCACCTGAGGCGATCCGTCATGCTCTGGCGCGCGTACATACTTCATACGAAGGTGCTCCGAGCCTGATCGATTGGGAGGACCTGATCGCGGCAGGACTTATCGTGCATCCGCAGGCTGCTGCACGTCGCATGGAGATGGGCAATCTGCTGGGCATCGGTTATTGTAACGGTAAGCAGTTCCACAAACGTCTCAGTGTATTTCAGATTACACGGGAAGAGTTCTCTACAGCATTAGCGCAAATTGAAGGTGAAGGATTGTGAGCATATGAAGGACATGGAAGAGACGATAGAAATTGCAACGCCCAAGCGAACCAAAGAGATTATTCAAAGACACGGATTCTCATTTAAGAAAAGTCTGGGTCAGAACTTTTTGATTGATCAAAATATACTGAACAAAATTGTTAATGCAGCCGATTTGGACGAGTCCAAGGGCGCGTTAGAGATCGGACCGGGTATTGGAGCCCTTACGGAGCGACTGGCTCGGGTAGCCGGTCCTGTCACAGCCGTAGAGATTGATCAGCGCTTGATCCCAATCCTGGGAGAAGTGATGCAGCCTTATTCGAATGTACGTGTTCATCATGGGGATGTGTTGAAGCTTGATCTGGCTGAATTGTTTAATACGGATTTTGCATCCGTGGACAAAGTCAGTGTCGTGGCTAACCTGCCTTATTATGTAACGACTCCAATCATGATGAAACTGTTGGAAGAGAAGCTGCCGGTAGACAGCATTGTTGTCATGATCCAAAAAGAAGTGGCTGAACGCATGGCTGCTGCACCAGGATCAAAAGACTACGGCAGTCTGAGCATCGCAGTTCAGTACTACAGTATGCCGGAGCTTGTGTGTATTGTGCCTCCTACAGTCTTCATTCCGCAACCTAATGTGGAATCGGCTGTCATTAAGCTGAAAGTGCGCGAGCAACCACCAGTGGAGATTCCGGATGAAGCACACTACTTCGAAGTGGTACAGGCTTCTTTTGCCCAGCGGAGAAAAACAATCTCAAACAACTTGAAGGCACGTTTCTTCACAAAGGAGAACCGGGAACAGGCAGACATTCTGCTGGAGCAGGCAGGTATTCAACCGTCCCGACGCGGAGAGACGTTGAGTCTGCAAGAGTATGCCACACTCAGCACCGTAATGTGGGAAGCAGGGGTACGTGCAGCGCTGTAAAATTTGAATGAACCAAACCGGGTCTTTGCCCATACGATGGGGTAGAGGTGATTACGTTGATGAATATCGGAGACTTGGTCGTTCGGAAGTCATACGGCGGCGATGTGACTTTTCGGGTGGAAGGCCTCCAGTTGGATGCTGCGGTCATTAAAGGGACTGAGTTCCGGCTGATTGCCGATTCCCCGGTGGACGATTTGATACAGGTTCCTTACGAACCACAAAGCGCCAAGACTAGACAGGCGCATATTAAAGCACATCAGACCCTGTCCCGTCTGCAGCAGAATCGTATGGAACAGGCTGAGCGGAATCGGGAAGGTCTGGTACAGGATTGGTCTGCTCAGCAGGAACCGGCTTATTTTGAAATGCCTGGAAAGGTGCTTCATCTGGATGGAGATCCGAACTATTTGAAAAAAAGTATGGATCTCTATGAGCAACTTCGCGTGCCCGCAGAGGGACAATATGTCCATGAATCGGCAATGGCAGATACCCTATACCGTTTATTACCCAAAGTACGTCCGGATATCGTAGTCATTACGGGTCATGATGGGGTCCTAAAGACACGTCAGCCCTATGACTTATATAGTCTTGGTAGCTACAAGAACTCGCAAAATTTTGTGTCGGCCATTCAGGTGGCCAGACAATATGAACGCCATCTGGACGCACTCACTATTGTGGCAGGGGCCTGTCAGTCCCATTTTGAGGCACTGTTGCGCGCTGGAGCGAACTTTGCCAGTTCCCCAGGCAGAATTCTCATTCATGCACTTGATCCGGTCTATGTGGCAGCCAAGGCCTCCTTTACCTCTGTGCGGGATACGGTCAACATGAGTGATGTTCTGCACAATACCATCAGTGGCAGCCAGGGTGTGGGTGGTGTCGAGACACGGGGGAGTTATCGAGTAGGTCTGCCTGGACTGAATGATTTATCTACGTTAAAAGTGAACCCCTCGGCAGTCTGATGTAGGCCATTTAAAGTCCCAATTTGGGGCTTTTTTTGTTTGAAAAAAAATTCATTGACAACAACTTTTTGATGCTGATATAATAATTAGTTTTGATTTGACAATGACTGTAAAAACCGGTATAATGGACAAGAAAAGAGGTGGTCGTCGACAATGGCTAAAAACACGCTGTTGGATATCAAACGCAATCTCGATGCACATATTGGTCAGAAAATTATGTTGCGGGCTAATGGTGGCCGCCGTAAGACCATTGAGCGTACGGGTGTATTGGAAGAAACGTACCCTTCTGTTTTTATTGTTAAGCTTGATGAGGAGCAAGAAACCTTCAAGCGAGTTTCTTATAGTTATGCGGATATACTTACGGAGTCGGTGGAAGTCATGGTTTATGACCCGGGCAGCCAGACGCATAGCTCCTATATGGAGACGTAAGTATCGATTTACAGGCGATTCGCCCCACAAGGCGGATCGCTTTTTTGTTTTTTTAAAATCAATTCGCCCTCTAACGTAACCCATACATACTCAGGAATGAGCAAGGAACGGTCGCGGCATACTATATAGACAGGTAAAGAGTCAGTTTCTGAAGCAATGCAGGAAACTGAATTTGGCCTGATGACAAGATGTCCAAAACGTGAACGAACTCATCACATTATGAATGATACTTTGGAGGAGGATGGTTTCATGAGTCGCAGAAGAAGAAGTGTCATGTCAGAGGATCTGAAGAATGAGCTTGCGAAAGACCTAGGCTTCTACGATACGGTCCAACAGGAAGGCTGGGGTGGAATCAAAGCCAAGGATGCAGGAAACATGGTGAAAAGAGCCATTCAACTCGCTGAGCAGGCTGCCCGCAAATCTTAATCAGGTTCAAGCTGACAGAAAAGCGGGGGAAATCCATCAGGAACTACCCCGCTTTTTCCCCTTAGATGCGGAATAGAAATGACTTGACAGCCCCATTTTGATATAATATGTTAAGTTGTCTTAGGGAAAAGGTGAGGACGGGTGAACGCCTTGAAAATTTACGAAAAAGCGCCTGCTAAAATTAATTTGATGCTGGACGTTTTACATAAAAGAAGCGATGGTTTCCATGAAGTTGAAATGATCATGACCATGGTCGATCTGGCTGATCGGCTGGAAATGTCGGAGCTGCCGCGAGATACTATTTTCATCTCCAGTCAGGCGGGGTATATCCCGCTCGACGAGAAGAATCTGGCTTTCCAGGCAGCCAGACTCATTAAGGAGCGCTATAACGTGCGTACGGGCGTCCATATTCATCTGGATAAAAAGATTCCAGTTGCAGCCGGACTTGCCGGGGGCAGCAGTGATGCAGCAGCTGCGCTGCGTGGATTGAACCGTCTGTGGCGGTTGAATATACCGGATCACGAACTGCAGGAGCTTGGAGCTGAACTCGGGTCGGATGTTCCATTTTGTATCACAGGAGGGACTGCACTGGCTACAGGCCGTGGTGAGAAGTTAACTCCCATTCCTAATCCGCCGCAATGCTGGGTAATTTTGGCCAAACCTCCGATCAATGTGTCTACAGCCGACGTGTATGGACGGTTCCGCAGTGACAAGATTGTACGTCATCCGAGTGCGGCTAAAATGGAGCAGGCTATACGCAACCAATCATTTACGGATGTCTGTAACCAGATGGGCAATGTACTTGAAGATGTAACGTTGAAGCTGTATCCGGAAGTTCAGCATCTGAAGGATGCCATGATTCGATTGGGTGCAGACGGCGTGTTAATGTCCGGTAGCGGTCCAACGGTATTTGGGCTGGTCTCCAAAGAATCCAAGGTTGCCCGGATATACAATGGTCTGCGTGGGTTCTGTAAAGAAGTGTACGCTGTGCGTATGTTGACGTAAAATTCGCTTTTATAATGTACAAACACGTATAAAGGTGGTATATTCTTAAATAATTATTCGGATTTAGATGTTTCCGTGATCGTGAGGATGGATCTCTGTGAAGAAGTTAAAACGAAGCGCAAGGCTGGTTGAAATGACGCAATACTTATTGTCCAGACCGCATACGGTTATTCCGTTGACCACATTTGCCGAACGTTATGGAGCCGCGAAATCTTCGATTAGTGAAGATTTGGCGATTATCAAGGAAGTGTTCGAAGAAGGTGGGTCAGGAGAACTGAATACACTGGCTGGAGCAGCTGGGGGAGTTAGATGGATTCCGAAGGTGTCCCGAGAGCTGGCACTGGCTTTTGCAGAGCGACTCTCGACCCAGCTCGCGCAGCCTGATCGGATCTTGCCTGGAGAATACCTGTACATGTCTGACCTGCTCGGACAGCCCGCATTGATGAATGAAGCCGGCAAGATCTTTGCAACGGCCTTTGGCAACATGAATATTGATGTGGTTATGACGGTAGAAACCAAAGGAATTCCACTGGCTTATGCGACCGGAGCCCAGCTCAACCTGCCTGTCGTGCTCGTTCGCAGGGACCATCAGGCTACAGAAGGATCGGCCGTAAGTATCAATTATGTATCTGGGTCCCATAAAAGTCTGCATACCATGTCCCTCTCTCGTAGGGCGATGCGTGAGCATTCCAGAGTACTTATTGTGGATGACTTCATGAAGGCCGGGGGTACGGTGCAAGGAATGATCGATCTTTTGGCCGAGTTTAATGCTACAGTTGCCGGGGTAGGGGTACTGGTGGAATCTGGTTCTGTAGATTCAGAAGAACGTCTGCTAACAGATTACGTATCTCTGGCGAAACTGACAGCGGTTGATGCCAAGAGCAGACAGATTTCCGTCAAGCCGGGCAACTATTTTGACCTGTAGAAAGATGACGAATGTTATGTCGTTAAAAGGTCTTTTCCATCGACCTGGCACTAACGTTGTCGAATTGTGTATTAAATAAAAAAATTCCTGAAATTAGGAAATTTTTGTGGTTATAAAAAGAAGGAGTTCGTATATGCTGTGTGGAATTATACACCAAGTTCTGATGGAAAAAGGTGGTGAACACACACATGCAAATTACGGATGTCAGACTCCGCCGTGTTAACTCGGAGGGGAGAATGAAGGCTATCGCATCCATTACCATCGATAACGAATTCGTCGTTCATGACATTCGTGTCATTGATGGTAACAACGGAATGTTTGTTGCTATGCCGAGCAAACGTACTCCTGATGGAGAGTTCCGTGATATCGCCCACCCGATCTCTTCCGGTACGCGTGAGAAGATTCAGGCAGCAGTTTTGACTGAATACGATCGTGCAGCAACTGAGGAAGAAGTCATTGAAGAAGGTGCCTGAGAACATTATTGGGGTTCGAAGGAAAAGAGAGCCATGTCTTATGGCTCTCTTTTCTTTTTGACCGGAATAAGATATATTCAGTATTGAGTTTATTAGCAGAGAACAAAAAGCGCATCGTGCGCTTGGTGGCAGGGCGGCATCTTAGGAATCATTGGGATTCGGTTAAGCTCGCAGGTACACGGCGTATACATATAGGTCACGATTCGTTGGTGTCCGCGTTGTTACGTGTGATTACAGAGACAGCAGGCGATGAACAGGACCGGCTTGAAGCCGGCTGAACGATACTCATTGGATATGGATCAGCAATGCATTTCAATGGGATTTTCAGAACAGGAGGTCGTTAATTTTGAAACGAATGGCAATCGTTCTTGCCGCAGGGCAAGGGAAACGAATGAAATCAAAATTGTACAAAGTACTGCATCCCGTATGCGGTAAACCTATGGTTGGACATGTGCTGGATGCAGCACTCAGCGCAGGCGTTGAACGCAGTGTAGTTGTAGTCGGTCATGGTGCCGAAGCGGTGCAGTCATTTTTGGGTTCCAGAGCAGAGTATGCACTCCAGGCAGAACAACTGGGTACAGGTCATGCAGTGAAGCAGGTTAAATCTTTGCTTGGCGGCGAAACAGGCTCTACAATTGTGGTCTGTGGAGATACACCTCTTGTGACCAGTGAGACGTTGGAAGGTCTGATGAAGCTCCATGAGAGTAGCGGAGCAGCAGCGACAGTTCTTACGGCTCAGTTGGACAATCCCAAAGGTTACGGCCGCGTTATTCGCGGAGAAGATGGATCTGTACAACGGATTGTGGAACAGAAGGATTGCACGGAGCAGGAAGATGCTGTGAATGAGATTAACACGGGCACATACTGTTTCGATAATGCAAAATTGTTCGCTGCCCTGGAGAAAGTGACGAACCAGAACGCTCAGGGAGAGTATTATCTCACAGACGTAGTTGGCATTTTCCGCAATGATGGAGAAGTAGTTGAAGCTTACATGTCGGATGACATCGCAGAATCCATCGGGGTTAATGACCGACTCGCACTTTCGCAAGCCGAAGCCTTCATGCGTGAACGTCTTGCCGTACGTCATATGTTGAACGGTGTTACGATCATTGATCCGTCATCGACATATATCGGAGCGGATGTTACGATTGGATCAGATACAGTTTTGTATCCGGGGACGATTCTCAAAGGCACAACTTCCATTGGTGAAGCATGTCATATTGGTCCTCAGGCAGATGTGGAAGACAGCGTTATTCAGGACGGAGTTACGATTAAACATTCGGTAGTATCCAATGCCGAGGTTGGTTCTGATGCAACGGTTGGTCCATTTGCTAATTTGCGTCCAGGGACTAAACTGGGTCGCAACGTAAAAATTGGTGACTTTGTTGAAGTGAAAAATGCTACAATTGATGAAGGTTCCAAAGTATCTCATCTCAGCTACATTGGAGATGCCAAAGTAGGGAAAAACGTAAATGTTGGATGCGGGGCAATAACTGTCAATTATGATGGTTATAATAAAGCTGTGACAACGATTGAAGATGATGCTTTTGTAGGCAGCAACGTCAATCTGATTGCACCGATTACGGTAGGAAAAGGCGCTTATGTGGTTGCTGGTTCCACCGTTACCCATTCCGTTCCCGAGAATGATCTGGCCATTGCTCGTCCACGTCAGGAGAATAAACCTGGTTATGCGGAGAAGATTCGCGGACGTGCCAAAGCCAAGAAACAAAATGCCAAACCCCAATAAGGGGTTTTGATAACAAGATTGCCTCCCGAAGATCGGGGAGGTGCCGACATGTCGCAGACGCTTATTGATTCCAATGAACCAGCACGGAGGGTTTTTATTTTATGACTTATTTTGATTCGAAATTAAAAATATTTACTTGCAATTCTAACCCCAAGCTTGCCCATCAAATTGCTGATTATATCGGGATCCCTATGGGTGAATCTCACACAACCAGCTTTAGTGATGGCGAGATTCAAGTGAAACTCTCCGAGAGTGTTCGGGGTTGTCACGTTTATATCGTGCAGTCCACTTGCTTGCCGGTTAATGATAACCTGATGGAAATGCTCGTTATGATTGATGCACTCAAACGGGCATCTGCAAAGACGATTAACGTCGTTATTCCTTACTATGGCTATGCAAGACAGGATCGCAAGGCACGTTCGCGTGACCCGATTACAGCGAAGCTGGTTGCCAACCTGATTGAAAAAGCGGGTGCAACCCGTGTCATCGCGATGGACTTGCATGCAATGCAGATCCAGGGATTCTTCGACATTCCGGTTGACCATTTGCTTGGCGTGCCAATTCTGGCTCAATATTTCCGGTCGAAACAGATCGAAAATCCGGTTGTTGTGTCGCCTGACCACGGTGGCGTAGTGCGCGCACGTAAACTGGCTGATTTCCTGAATGCGCCCCTGGCGATTATCGATAAACGTCGTCCTGAGCCAAATGTGAGCGAAGTGATGAACATTATCGGTAACATCGAGGGTAAAACAGCCATCCTGATCGATGACATTATTGACACGGCGGGAACGATTGTACTGGGAGCGAATGCTCTGATGGAAGGCGGCGTAAAAGAAGTATACGCGTGCTGTACTCACCCGGTATTGTCGGGACCTGCGATGGAACGTTTGGAGAATGCACCATTGAAGGAAGTCATCGTAACGGATACCATTCCAATCACGCATGCTAATCCGACAAGCAAACTCAAAGTGTTGTCTGTAGCGCCTTTGCTCGGAGAAGCGATTATCCGGGTTCATGAGGAATTGTCAATCAGCAAGCTGTTTGAAATTGAATAAGGATGTCTGCATAAAGTAGTAGAGGGGTTACGTTTTCCGGCTCAATGGAAAATGTAACCCCTGTCGGCGTGCCGTTTTATTAAAAGTGAAACAAATGCTGGTCAGTCCATATAAGTTGAACTACTAATTTACACGATAACGGAGAGGGCAGAAAAGATCTGAAGAAGTGAAGTTAAAAGCTTTCTGAAAGAAAGCTGCTTCGGAAGCATATGCTTCCGAAGCAGCGATCGGAAGATGTTTCTGCACGCGCAGTAATCCAGTGTAAACTGGTTCGTTCATCTTATATGGTTAATACCCTGGGCGGGAGATAAATCGGAAACGACGCCGATGAAAAAGCGTGTTGGCAATTTCGACGAATTGATTATCGAATCGTGTAATTAGACCAATCTCAATATGGGTGTCGCGGTCGTATACCTGTACAGGTACGTGATATTCGAGATGATAGATAAAATCGCTATGTTGAGTCAGTTGTCCATTGTCTTCGCGCAAAACCCGCTCACCTTCCTGGGTCGATAAAATATTAACTGTGAACACTACAGTAAATCGATCTTTACTTTCCTGATATTATATGAAATATAACATTCGAAGTCTATGCCTCACCTCAGGCTATTCCAAAGGAGGGAACAAGATGAAGTGGATTGTCGGACTTGGAAATCCAGGCTCGAACTATGCCAAAACTCGTCATAATATCGGTTTTATGGCACTGGATCGGTTGGCTGATCGTCATAATATCTCCATTACGCAGAATAAATGTAAGGCGCTGATTGGAGAAGGCAATATTGGCGGTGTGAAAACCGTACTGATCAAACCAATGACCTATATGAACTTGTCTGGTGAATCGGTTCGAGCCTATATGGATTTTTATAAAGTTAGTCTTGAAGATCTGATTGTTGTGTACGACGACATGGATACAGAGATTGGCAAAGTCAGATTGCGTTACCAAGGTAGTGCAGGCGGACATAATGGAATCAAGTCCATTATTCAGCATACCGGTACACAGCAGTTTAACCGGGTACGCATGGGAATATCCCGGCCCGAACCAGGACATGCCATTGTTGATTATGTACTGTCAACATTCATGAAGAAAGAAAAAGAAGCCCTGGATCAGACCATTGAGCAAACGTGTGATGCCTTGGAGCATAGCTTGACTCATACGTTCGAACAAACAATGGCGAAGTTTAACGGTTAATTTTGTAAGACATACTTGGTAAAATGATCATAAAAGACGGGTTCGATTCAGCCATACTGGGCATACTGGATGTATAAACCATGTTCAGGAGGCATAAACATGTCAGTGAATTACGTATGTAGGCATTGCCGCACCTTTATTGGACGAATCGATTCTGCCCAGATAACAGAAGTAGAGCTCGGCTTTCATTTCTTGACCCCCGACGAGCGGAGGGATATAATAGCGTATAATTCCGGTGGTGACATTACCGTTCGGATTACATGTGATTACTGTAAGGAAGCCCTGGAGCACAATCCGGAGCTTAGCCTGCTCGCGAGTCCGCTTCAGTAGACATCGTTTGTAACAGGATCGAATGACAGTTGAGGGTGGTTGCGTAATAACGCTCCACCTTTTATAGCCTTGGCAGCCTGCTGAGGCTTCTTTTCAGTTGGCATGAAAGCCATCGCTATCTCGAAATCAGGCTCAGCCGCATCAACAGATGTGGCAATGTTGCGAGTAATCCGATATGATGAAACAGGACAAAAAGGAATTTGTATCCATTTTAATAGTGATGCTACGCGTATGCGTGAGATAATCAAGTAAGTTATAAGAGAGGTGCCCCTTTTGTTACAAGCACTTATACAGGCTTTTTCCAAAGATCCGGACTTCGGGTCCATTACAGCCGGAATCAAGTCCGGCATGAAGGAACAATTGGTTTCGGGTCTATCCGGCTCGGCGCGTCAGATTATGCTGGCTGCTCTGCATCAGGAAATGAACCGACCATTGCTCGTAGTAACACATAATATGTTTTCAGCTCAAAAAATTGCAGAAGATTTACAGGAAGCGCTTTCACCTGATCAGGTGTTGATCTATCCTGCCAACGAACTTGTCGCTGCTGAAGCTGCTGTTTCCAGCCCGGAAACATTGGGTCAGCGCATTGATGTGTTGGTCCGCTGCGCCCAGGGATTCAGGGGCGTTGTTGTTATTCCTTTTTCCGGGGTAAGACGTTATGTTCCGCTTCCGGAAGTGATGGCCAATGCTCGAATTTTGATTAAACAAGGCAACACACTTCAACTGGACTCCTTCCTGCTGGAGATGGTAGAGCTCGGATATGAGCGTGTGGAACGCGTGGAATCTCGTGGTGAGATGAGTGTACGTGGAGGTATCATCGACTTCTATCCGGTTACTTCATCGATCGCATATCGGGTGGAGTTATTTGATGATGAGATCGACTCCATTCGGACATTTGATCCAGCAGATCAACGTTCGATTGAACGGATTGAAGAAATTACAGTTCTGCCATGCAAGGAATTAATTGCAGATCGTGAACGTATGGAAAAGGCTGCCGATGCGGCTGCTCTTTTGCTGGAGCAACAGCTGGAGAAAATGACGGACCGGCAGGCGAAGCTACGTCTTCGTGAAGAAATTCACCGGGAGATCGAGCTTTTGCGGGAACACGTGTATTTCTCCGAAATGTATAAATATATTTCTCCGCTCTATCCGGAGAATAAAACGATCTACGACTATATGCCGGAAGATACCCTGCTGGTTCTTGATGAGCCTGCCAGACTATCGGAGACATCGAAACAACTGGACCGTGATGAATCGGAGTGGAACCTGCATTTGATGCAAAACGGAAAAACACTTCCGGATCTTCCATTATCCGCTGACGGTGATGAACTCTTGTATGAGCGTCCATTCCAGACGCTGTTTATGTCGATCTTTTTGCGCCAAGTTCCACACACCCAACCACAGAACATTCTGAACTTCATCAGTCGTGGCATGCAGGATTTCCATGGACAGATGAACGTACTTAAGGCAGAGATGGAGCGCTGGCAGAAGGCTGGAGTCCAAGTGCTCATGCTGGCGAACGGTGATGAACGACTCGAGCGGATGCGCCGGGTACTAATGGACTATGATATTCCAGAGCCAGAGATGATGATCGGTAATTTGCAAACGGGATTTGAAATGCCGTCCATTCATTTGGCTGTTGTGACCGAGGGCGAGATGTTCTCGCAAAAACAGCGTAAAGTACGCAAACCGATTCGGAATGTAGATAATGCTGAACGGATCAAATCCTATAGCGAGCTAAAAGTTGGCGATTATGTCGTTCATCAGAACCACGGAATTGGTAAGTACCTGGGGATCGGTACCCTCGAGGTTGGTGGTATTCATAAGGACTACATGCATATTCTCTATGCGGGTGGAGACAAACTGTCTGTACCTATTGAGCAGATCGATCTGATTCAGAAATATGTTGGTTCCGAAGAGAAAGAACCGAAAATATACAAGCTGGGCGGCAATGAATGGACACGGGTTAAAAATAAAGTCCGCACATCCGTACAGGATATTGCTGATGATCTGATTAAGCTGTATGCAGAGCGTCAGACCTCCAAAGGATTTGGATTCGACAAGGATTCCGCGGAGCAGCAGGAGTTTGAGGACATGTTCCCTTATGATGAGACGCGTGATCAGGTGCGTGCGATTGAAGAAATCAAGAAGGACATGGAACAAAACCGTCCAATGGATCGTTTATTGTGTGGGGATGTTGGTTACGGCAAAACCGAGGTCGCTATTCGAGCTGCATTTAAAGCAGCGATTGAAGGTAAACAAGTGGCTGTACTTGTTCCAACAACCATTTTGGCACAGCAGCATTTTGAGACATTCCGTGAGCGCTTCTCCGGTTATCCGTTCAACATTCATGTGCTTAGCCGGTTCCGCTCCCGTAAAGAGCAGAATGAAACAGCCAAAGGCATCAAGGCAGGTACAGTGGATATTGTCATCGGGACGCATCGATTGCTGTCGCAGGATCTGGTGTTCAAGGATCTGGGACTACTCATTGTTGATGAGGAACAGCGCTTCGGAGTAACTCATAAGGAAAAACTGAAGAAGCTGAAAACCAATGTGGACGTGCTGACGCTGACGGCAACGCCGATTCCGCGTACACTTCATATGTCCATGCTGGGTGTGCGTGATCTGTCCGTTATCGAGACTCCGCCAGAGAATCGGTTCCCGGTACAGACCTATGTGGTTGAACACAGCCAGGCGCTTGTCCGCGAAGCGATTGAGCGTGAACTTGCCCGTGGAGGGCAAGTGTATTACCTCTACAACCGTGTTCAGGGAATCCAGGAGATGGCTGCTGAAATTTCTGAACTTGTGCCTGAGGCCAAAGTTGGTGTGGGACATGGTCAGATGTCGGAAACAGAGCTGGAGAAAACGATTCTCGACTTCCTGGATGGTGAATATGACGTGCTTGTGAGCACAAGTATCATCGAGACCGGGGTAGATATTCCAAACGTAAATACACTGATCGTACATGATGCGGATAAAATGGGACTCTCCCAGCTGTATCAGCTGCGCGGACGTGTGGGTCGTTCCAATCGTATTGCGTATGCCTATTTTACGTACCAACGGGATAAAGTTCTTACTGAAGTTGCTGAGAAACGTCTGCAATCAATCAAAGAATTCACCGAACTGGGTTCAGGATTCAAAATCGCCATGCGTGACTTGTCGATTCGTGGTGCGGGAAATCTGCTAGGAGCGGAGCAGCATGGTTTCATCGCTTCCGTCGGGTTTGATCTGTATTCCCAGATGCTCGCAGAGGAGATCAACAAACGCAAAGTTACGATGCTTGGCGAAGAGCCGGTACCTTCAGACCAGTGGAACACAACGCTGGATCTCAGTATCGATGCCTACTTGCCGTCCGATTATATCTACGACAGTATTCAGAAGATTGAGATCTACAAAAAAGTGGCGGTCATTGCATCCTTCGACGATGCGATGGAGTTGGAAGACGAATTGGTTGACCGATTCGGTGATCTTCCGGAGGCCGTTATCAACCTGCTGGCTGTTGCACGGATGAAAGTATACGGCAAGATCTACGGTATTGAGTCGATTTCCCAACGTGGTGAGGACATTACCGTGAAGTTCTATGAAGGGCGTGAACATGCCTTTGAACTCTCGAAAATCGCGCACATTGGAAATCAGTTCGAAAGACGTGTACAATTTGAACAAGGACCCCATATGCTGATTCACGCTAAAGGCAAGGGGCTTGGGGATAAGCAACTGATGGAGCTGGTAGAGAAAATTCTGGAGTCCATGAAAACTGCTTTTAAATCAAAGGGGGAACTAAAGGATGTTACCAAAGTATAAAAAAGTAGGAAAAGTACTGTCTGTGAGTATGGTCGCAGTACTATCCTTATCACTGCTTGCTGCATGTGGCAAGAAGGAAGAAGCAAAAGCACCTGAATCGACGGATACAAGTGCTGTAGTCGCTACGTATGATGGTGGTACCATTACAGCCAATGAATTCGACATGGAGCAACGTGTCATGAAATTCCTCTATCCGGAGTATGCACAAATGATGGATATGGACGATTTCAAAGAGTATCTGGTGAAACAGGAAGTTGCTTATGAATATCTGAGTGGCAAAGCAAGTGAAGAAGCCAAAACAGCAGGTACCAAAACAGCAACCGAGCAATTTGATAAAATGAAAGCTTCTGTTCAGGCAGATCAATGGACTGAGATGCTGAAAGCTCAGAACCTGACTGACCAGAACATTAAAGATTATATGACTCGCATCATGACGGTAATCAAAGACAAAGAAACAGGCGTTACGGAAGATGCCATCAAGGCTGAGTTTGAGAAAAACAAAGATCAGTTCACTACGGCTTCCGTCCGTCACGTGCTGATTAACTTCACAGATCCAAAAACACAAAAAGAGCGTAAAAAAGAAGATGCACTTAAAATTGCAAAAGAAGTAAAAACCAAGTTGGATGGCGGAGCTGATTTTGCTGAAATTGCAAAAAAATATTCCGAAGATCCAGGTTCTGCTGAAAAGGGTGGACTGTATGAAAATACACCTGTAGGCAGCTGGGTAGAGGCATTTAAGGAAGCTGCAAAAACATTGCCACTGAACAAAATCAGTGATCCAGTAGAGACCGAGTACGGTTACCACGTCATGAAAGTGGAAGCTCGTACAGAAGCTGACTTTGCCAAATTGACGGCTGAACAAAAAGAAAGTCTGAAGAGCCAATTGGCTGCAGCCGAAATCGATACGTTCATGCAAAATGAATTGGACAAAATCGTAAAAGAAGTTAAACTGCCAAAAACAGAAAAAGCTGAAGAAGGTAAGACTGAAGGCACAACTGAAGGCACTACGGGTACAGGAACTGAAGGAGAGAAAACAACCGAACCAAAAACGGATGACTCCACAGGTACGGATACCAAGACTGACCAAGGTACGACTGGAACAGACAAAGATGCAACTACAGATGAAGGTACAAGCAGCAAGTAAGCTGGTAAAATTGCTGTGTTAGCATACGTTCAGGGGTTAAATTTGCCCGAATGAATGCCTTGTATGACGTAAATATGGACAACCATACAGAGAAGCAAGGGGAGGACTTAGGACCTCCTTCTTGCTTCTTCTTTTATATATTCAAGTCGTATGGGTACATGGTTGCCTTCTTCGAAAGTTACACAACTATATTCTCCGAAGCATGTATAAGGAAATGGGAACAGATGAATACTATGGTCAAGATATCACACTAAACGTTCTGGGACTTTCCTCTACCCATTAAGGAACAGTAGTTGAAAAATCTTCTCGAGAAAGTGGGGCAACATGTGAAATGAAAGCTACTGGTATTGTCCGCCGTATAGATGACCTTGGTCGTGTGGTCATTCCAAAAGAAATCCGCCGTACGTTACGTATTCGTGAAGGTGATCCACTGGAAATTTTCGTGGATCGTGATGGAGAAGTTATCCTTAAAAAATATTCGCCAATTGGCGAACTTGGTGATTTTGCCAAAGAATATGCAGAATCCCTGTATGAAAGTACAGGACATGTAACAATGATTTCTGACCGGGATACTATTATCACGGTGGCAGGCGGCTCCAAGAAAGAATATTTGGACAAGCAGGTGGGTCAACTGTTGGAAGGTTGTATGGAAAATAGAAAGACCATTTTGGAAACAAACAATGGTTCTTATGAGCTTAGCAAAGATCATGACGAGACGTTATCCTCTTTTGTTATTGCGCCGATTATTTCAGGTGGTGACCCCATCGGAACGGTTATTCTGTTCAATAAGGACGAATCAGTTAAGATGTCTCAAATGGAAGTGAAGATGTCTGAGACGGCTGCTGGTTTCCTTGGCAAGCAAATGGAACAATAGACCGCAGACCAACTCCTGGTGCCCTGTCTTGGGCATACGGGAGTTTTTGCATTTTAAAGGGTCAAAGAAGTAGATCCGGATGATTGTGATGGGGAAGGGTTAGTCTGTGTGCCTCCAGGCAGGTATAATAGCAAGGTATGCTTAAAAGGATTACGCAGGAGGGACTTATGAAACAGCCGTCTACAGGCTCAAGGCTGCTACAGGGTGCATTTATACTTGGGTTTGCTGCCATTATCTCTAAAATTATTGGTGCTTTTCAGAAGATTCCGCTGCAGAATCTGGGGGGAGACGGTGTATTTGGCATCTACAATACGGTATATCCGTTATATATGCTCATTATCACGCTTGCTGCTGCAGGACTGCCGCTGGCCGTATCCAAATTCGTAGCAGAACAGAACGCACTCGGAAGACCAGACGAGAGCAGAAGAATTATTCGATTATCTTCCCTTCTGCTCGGGGGAATTGGAATTATAATGGCGCTCTTGATGTATGCAGGTGCGCCATTGATCGCTGACATGATTGGCAACCGTCATGTGGTTCCATCGATTCGTGCAGCTTCATGGGCTTTGTTGTTCGTACCGGTGATGACAGGGCTGCGTGGATATTTTCAGGGATTACAGCAGATGGTGCCAACAGCGGTATCACAAGTGGTGGAGCAGACGATACGTGTTACCGTCATGATTGTTCTGCTTCTGTGGCTGATGAGACGGGACGCTTCGCTTGAGACTATTGCTGCTGGTGCCATGATGGGCTCCGTTGCTGGTGGAATGGTTGGGCTGTTAACCATGTTAGGGTACATGGTCCATCATCGGCGGAAAGGCAGGGAAGCAGTCAACGGGCAATTGAATTCGGAATGGAGCAGTAACAGTGGAGAGGTTGGATCAGATCGTCATGAGCGTCAGGAGAATACACCGGTTACGCCGCTGAAGAAAACGGTGAGTGCTATTAACCCGGCTCTGGCAGAAAGATCACGATCCAATGGTGAGTGGATCAAGACGCTACTCATGTATGCCATTCCCGTCTGTCTCGGGTCACTGGCCGTCCCACTGATGAATCTGGTGGATACCTTCACCGTGCCCCGATTGCTACGGGGAGAAGGACTGGATGAGCTTCAGTCGATGGTATCCTTCGGTATCTATAACCGTGGATTGCCGCTGGTTCAACTGGTGACGATGCTGGCCACGTCACTGTCTGTGCTGTTTATTCCGGCAATGGCGGAAGCCCGGTTAAAGGGCGGGCCAGAAGCCGTCCGGCAGCAAGCAGGCCTTGCGCTGCGCTGGTTCTGGTTGATCGGCCTGGCAGCATCCGCGGGTCTCGCGGTGCTGGCGGAGCCGATTAACCGCATGCTGTACGGAGATGCCGCAGGCACCGAAGCACTGCGGTATATGGCGCTGACGGCTGCGGGCAGCACCGTCAGCATTATTGCGGCGGCGCTGCTACAAGGCCTCGGCGCCGTACGCGCACCCGCGTTCAGCATGCTGGCCGCCGCAGGCGTCAAGGCGCTGCTGAACGTTATGCTTGTGCCGGCGCTGGGCATCAGCGGCGCGGCTCTGGCAGGCGCAGTCGCCTACATGCTGGCGGCTGGCCTGAATGTGGCGCTGCTGGCGCGACTTGTCGCCCTGCGCCCTGCCCCTGGCGCCGTCCTGGCGAAGCCGGCGCTGGTGATCGCCGCCATGAGTCTGGCGGCGGTAGGCATGGCCTGGGCCGCCGAAGCGGTACTCGGCGGCATGGGTATCGCGGCCGACCGCAGGCTGGCCGCGATGGGCGTGAGCCTGCTGGGCATTGCCGCAGGCTCGGCCGTGTTCTTGCTGGCGGCGGCCCGGACAGGGCTATTGACCGCCGAGGAGCTGGCGGCTGTGCCCAAGTTGGGGCCTCGCCTTGCCAAGCTGCTGCGCAGACTGCGTGTGCTGCGCTAGCTCCATGCTCACGTTGCTTCTGCACCCAGCACAGCTAATATGCAATTATAGGATATCGAATGATTCTGGTATAATACGTGTAATTAGTCCTGTTCAGGCATGATGAATCAGTGAGCCTAGACAGGATAGTCCGGATGGAGGTTTACGTAATGAGTGCAGCTTTAACCGTAGTGGGTCTTGGATCTGGAGATGCAGACCAACTGACCGTAGGTATTATCAAAAAAATGAAACATGCAGCTACACTGTATGTACGTACCCTGGATCATCCCGTATTGAATGATCTGCAACAAGAGGGGCTGGAGATGACATCATTTGATGCTATCTATGAGGCGAAGTCCTCCTTCCCCGAAGTATATGATGAGATCGCGAATCAACTGATAGAAGCCGCTCACAAGGGTGAGGCTGGAACGGAGATTGTGTATGCTGTACCTGGTCATCCGATGGTAGCAGAGGCAAGTGTACGTCTGCTCAAAGAACGTTGTCCGCAGATGGGTATCTCATTGCGTGTCATGGGCGGGGAGAGCTTCCTAGATGAAGCTTTTATACGACTTGGATTCGATCCAATCGAAGGTTTTCAACTTCTGGATGCCAGCAGCCTGAACACAGAACTGGTACAACCACAGTTACATACGTTGATCGGACAAGTCTACGATGTGTTCACTGCTTCCGATGTGAAGCTATGCCTGATGGAGGTTTACCCGGATGATTATCCGGTATTTGTGGGTCACGCGTTGGGTGTACAGGGCCAGGAGGTCATTCACAAGATTCCATTGCACGAACTGGACCGGATCGAAGGATACGGCAATCTGTCACTGATCTATGTCCCGAAGAACACCGATGATGCCCTGCGTCGCAGATCCTTTGCGCGTTTGCATGAGATCGTGAACATTCTTCGCAGTCCGGGCGGCTGTCCATGGGATCAGGAGCAGACGCATCAATCCATTCGCAAAAACCTGATTGAAGAGACCTATGAAGTCATTGAGACAATCGATGAGGATGACCCCGACCATATGAAAGAAGAGCTGGGTGATCTGCTGCTGCAGATTTTATTGCATTCCCAGATGGAAGAAGAAGTCGGCACATTTAATGTGTATGATGTCATCGAAGGTTTGAATGATAAGCTGATCTTCCGTCATCCACACGTTTTTGGCGATCATCAGGCAGAAGATGCGAATGAAGCCCTTCAGAACTGGGAACAGATGAAGGCAGAGGAGAAGAAGCGCAAAGGCCAGGATCAGCAGAAGGTTTCCGTGCTGGATGGTATACCGCGTGACTTGCCTGCATTGATGAAGGGATACAAGTTACAGAAGAAAGCAGCCAAAGTAGGCTTTGACTGGGATGATGTTGAAGGTGTGTTTGCCAAGATCGAGGAAGAACTGGCGGAGTTAAAAGAAGCGGTGCAACAAGGCCAGTCTGCAGAAGAACGGAAGCTTGAACTGGGTGATTTATTATTCGCAGCCGCAAACGTTGCGAGATTCATCGATACGGACCCGGAAGAGGCGCTTGCTGCGACCAACCGCAAGTTCGTCGGGCGGTTTCAGTACATCGAGGAGCGTTTACGTGAACAGGGAAGAACACCAGCAGATAGCAATGTAGAAGAGATGGAGCAATTCTGGCAGGATGCGAAGAAGGCAGGATTATAACGGGTTCAATTTTCTGGGAAATACCGATAAACCTTATTCCATCATGTTATGCAGTGTGTTATGATAATACGAACATGTGTTCATCTATGTAAACTGAGGTTGGTGTTTAGCGACAGATGGTTTCGGGTACTGGTCTTAGACTGTCCCCTGCGGACCATCGACAAAAAGCTAAAAAAAGTCGCGGACTAAGGCAGGATTTCAGATACCAAGCCAGAATACATGTGTAGTGACCTAACGCGAATCAGCGGCAATCAATGTATTGTCAGGAATCGCAGATACTTTTTTTTCAATTTGGGAGGCTTTTAAAAATGAACAAAACAGATCTGATTAACAACATTTCAACCAAAAGTGGTTTGACTAAAAAAGACGTTGAGTCCGTATTAAACGGCTTTTTGGGAGAAATTACAGATGCACTTGCCAGCGGAGACAAAGTACAATTGATCGGCTTTGGCACTTTTGAGACCCGCAAACGTTCCGGTCGTACCGGACGTAACCCACAAACAGGGAATGAAATTGTGATTCCTGAGTCCACTGTTCCTGCATTCAAAGCAGGCAACAAACTTAAAGAAGCCGTAAAATAATGCGTCTTGATAAATTCCTGAAGGTCTCCCGGCTAATCAAACGCCGCACTGTGGCCAAGGACGTCTCTGAACAGGGACGTGTTCTGGTGAACGGACGTGAAGCGAAGCCTAGCGCCGCTGTTAAAGTAGGCGATGAGCTGACGGTTCAGTTCGGTCAGAAACTGGTCACCGTGAGGGTGGAACGAATTGCCGAGAGTACCAAGAAGGATGAGGCGAGCAGCCTCTACACCTTGGTGAAGGAAGAGCCGATCGCCAAGGATAACGGAATGAACTGGTAACAGTACATCTGGTATTAAATATTCATTCAATGCAAGTTGAATCGAAACGTCCTCCTGTAACAGGGAAGGGCGTTTTTGTTTTTTACTGAATGCCGGGTTATTTGTTCAACAACGCTGGTTCTATTCCAACCTCCACACCCATAAGCTAGGTGTAAGAAGGAGGGGTACATGCCATGGTTGAGCACGGTAAGGCCAAACAGCATCATCTGAGCATGCAGAATCGGAAACTGCTGGATCTGACGGGTGTCTCCAACGTGGAGAGCTTCGACAGTGAGGAATTTTTGCTGCAGACTGAACTTGGGCATCTGACCATCCGGGGGCACAATTTACATATCAAAAACCTGAGCCTGGAGGAAGGTTTGTTATCCATTGAAGGCACAGTCAGTTCGCTCCAATATCTGGACCCCGGTTCCCAGCCCAAAAATGGTAAGGGCCTGTTTGGCAAGATGTTCCGATGAGTCCGGATACTCAATGGATCACATTGATGTGGATGCTTACCTCGGGGGTCGTGATGGGAATGGCCTACGACAGTTACCGGGTACTGTCCGGACAGCTGCGGTTTCCGAGATGGAGTATTCACACGCTCGATCTGTTGTACTGGGTTGCTTCCGCGCTGTTCGTTTTTCGGATGCTATACGCCGGAAACCACGGACAGTTGCGGTTTTATGTCTTTTTGGGGCTGATTATAGGGGTTTGCTTCTATTTTTGGCTTTTAAGTGTTACAACCCAGCGTTTTGTGGTAATGTTAATTAAACTCGCAAGAACGCTGATTCATTGGTGTGGACATATCCTTAACATCCTGATCGTTATGCCGGCTAAAGGAATTTATAAGTTAATTCGCGTATTATTCGGTTTTGTAATTGCGATACTATTATTCCTGGGCAGGCTGGTGCTGCAGTGTTTGGTACCTTTCGGCAAGTTGTTCCGCTGGATGTTTAGGCCGCTCCTGAAACATTGGGTAACGCCACGCTTCATGATCCGTGTGGGTACAAGAATTGCAGCGATATGGAAACGCTGGTTTTAAGGAGGTCCGTAATGGGTAAAACACCTGTGGGCAGATCAAAGGCTCCAACTAACCAAGGAAAATCTGCCGGTGCAAAAAGGCGCCTCATGCTTTGGATGACGTTTATGATTGTATTTGTAATATGGGCAGGATATATATTCCTTGTGCAGACTGCACAAATTTCGGACAAGAGTTCTCATCTGGCCACTCAGCAAGCTTCAAAGGAAGATACGTTGAAGAAGCTGGAACAGTTGAAGTACGAAGTCAGCCGGTTGAATGACCCTGAATACATAGGACAGCTGGCACGGAAAAAAGGATATTATCTTCCTGAGGAAACGCCGATCCAGGTTGAAGAGTCAGGGAACTGATGGAATTCGGTCCATTACCGAGCTAGGTTTGTTATCCGTGTGTCTGAAGCCGTTAAACCGGAAAAAATAGGCTCTCTGATGGGGTAGTGTTCAGTTGACCTTGGTTTACGGCATAAGGTATAATTACATTAGCGCAGCATTGATTTTGGCATTCAAAAAATCGGGTTGTATATTTTTAAGGGAGGATCATTTTATTCTATGGCAATTGAAGTGGGCACCAAGTTAGAGGGCAAGGTGACAGGAATCACGCATTTTGGAGCATTTGTGGATCTGTCAGGAGGTGTCACGGGTCTCGTTCACATCTCGGAAATCGCCGACAATTACGTCAAAGATGTCAACGACCACCTGAAGCTGAATGACCTCGTTACAGTGAAGGTTATCAACGTTGACAAGGATGGCAAGATCGGACTTTCCATTAAGCAAGCTGTTGACAAACCGGTTGAGCAACAAACCCAATCTAGACCCCCGAGAGCTCCTAGACCGGAACGCAGTGGAGGAGATCGCGAACGATTCAGCGGCGGAGGCCCAAGTGGTGGCCAAGGTCGTGGTGGTGGCGGCGGTGGATTTAACCGTGGTGACCGCGGAGGCCGTTCTTTCAAGCCCGCAGCAGGCAAACCTTCATTTGAGGATAAAATGTCACGCTTCCTGAAAGATAGTGAAGAGCGGATCTCTTCGCTTAAGAAGAACACAGAAGGCAAACGCGGAGGCCGTGGGGCCAAGCGTGTGTAATCTGTCACAACCTGATCTAAACATATAAGTAAAACCGTTAGCCCATGGGCTAGCGGTTTTTTTGCGTTTCTATCACAGATAAGGAGTTGAATAGCTTTTTTTGTAAGGTGAAGCTCCATATCCCCAGTTTTTCTGCACGGCAAAATGGAACCATAAGAACATTTGTCGTCTACCATTTTTTACCGACAGGTTTCCGTGGCATTCCACAGTTATCCTGCTCAAATGATGGCGAGACCAAACCATCGCCGGTTCAAAATCAGACATTCCGATTGTCGGAATCAAATAGGAGAATGAATGAAACCACAATAAGGCCGGGGGTTTCGCTCCACCGCGCCAGGCTCGTTTCTTTTGTCGTAAACTTTTTGGACCCTGCCCACCTATTCTGACAAACTACGTCTTCTAATCTATCTATAATCAGAACCATCGAGAACGAAACACGAAAATTCAAATTAATCGAATGGGGTGCCTTGAGGATGATGGAAAAGTGGAATGTCATTCAATTTCCGGGAATGAAAGCAGGTAAAGGAGGTACGGAAGCTCGGGAGGAGCTGTCGATACGTCTGAAACATTGGCTTGGCTCCCGCAAGGCTGTCCAGATGGTTGCTTCCCGCAAATGGGTACTGCTGCTCACATTCATGGGATTTCTGCTCGGAAAGGCGATGATCCTGAATGAGTTATCTCCCTTTGCCATTGCTTATTTCGCCGTAATTGCTTTCATGCGTAGGGATTACATCATTCCGGTAGGCGCCGCTCTACTCGCAGGTAGTCTCTTTGCACCGTTTCCAGTACCACTCATTGTTGCATCGGAGATCGCCATCTTTTATTTGTTCTTCCGTGGTCTGGAGTCATATGATCGTGCTGAATTATCTTATGCACCAACGATGGTATTTACGACTACATTTATGGTCAAATTATTCGCGGTTGTGATCGGGCCATCCTTCAGCTGGTACGCGATGCTGATGCTCACGATGGATTCCGTATTAAGTTTCGTGCTCACCCTTGTTTTTATACAAGCCATACCGATCTTCACCTATCGCAAAAAAAAGTTCAGCCTAAAGAACGAGGAGATCCTTTGCCTGATCATATTGCTCGCTTCCGTTATGACGGGAGCCGTAGGGTGGACCATTCAGTCCTTATCCGTCGAGCATATGCTCTCCCGTTATCTCATATTAATCTTTGCTCTGGTGGGCGGAGCCCCCCTCGGAGCCTCGGTTGGGGTTATTACCGGCTTGATTCTGAGTCTGGCTGACATGTCAGCGGTGTATCAGATGAGCCTGCTTGCTTTTGCCGGTATGCTGGCGGGTATGCTTCGAGAGGGCAAACGTGCGGCGGTTGCACTGGGCATGCTGCTGGGTTCGTCTATTCTATCCATATATCTGGGCGGACCGGGTGATGTTATGAACTCGTTATGGGAGACGTGTGCAGCTATCGTACTATTCATGTTGACACCTAAAAGTTTGATGACGGCGATATCCAAATATGTACCGGGTACGCAGGATCATACGAAATCCCAGCATGAGTATGCCAAACGGATACGGGATATCACGGCAGAGCGGGTAACTCGGTTCTCGCAGGTATTCCGTCAATTGTCACGTAGCTTTGATCAGATGTCCGGTGCAGGGGAGCAGGTACAGAAAGAAGGTGGAATGGACCATTTCATGAATGCGGTTGCCGAGGGCACATGTGCAAGCTGCTTCAAGCGTACACAATGCTGGGATGCGAAGTTTATTCAAACCTACAAATATATGACGGACGTGATGAGTACGATTGAAGGAAACCCGGAGATCTCAGGCAAGCAGATTCCAGTGGACTGGAACAGGGTGTGTGCGAAACCGGAAGAGGTCCTTGAAGTCATGCGTGCCCAGTATGGACTGCATCAACATAACATGCAATGGAAGCGCCAAATTATCGATAGCCGGCAGCTGGTTGCAGAGCAATTGTCCGGTGTATCTCAGGTCATGGAGGACCTGGCCAAAGAAATTCAGCGGGAAAGTGATGAGATGGTACAGCAGGAGGAGCAGATTCGGGACGCACTGGAGTCATTGGGCTTGTCCATTCACTCCATTGAGATCATCAATCTGGAAGCGGGCAATGTAGAGATTGAGATTGTACATGCATATACACGTGGATTCGATGAGTGCCGGAAAATGATTGCTCCGCTGATCTCGGATGTACTGGACGAGCATATTGCCGTCTTGCATGAGACCATGACCGATCCTCGTCAGGGACTGGCAACCGTCACGTTTGGTTCGGCTAAAACGTTCGAGGTGACTACGGGTGTTGCTGCTGCCGCAAAAGGGGGAGATGTGATGTCAGGCGACAGCTTCAGTACGGTTGAGTTAGGTAATGGTACATTTGCAGTGGCGCTCAGTGATGGAATGGGCAATGGAGAACGAGCACGCATGGAGAGCAGCGCGGCGCTGAACATACTGGAACAGTTGCTACAGTCCGGCATGGACGAGAAACTGGCGATCAAATCCGTGAACTCCGTTCTGATGTTGCGCTCCCCTGAAGAGATGTATGCCACAGTGGATATGGCGCTGATTGATGAATATACGGCAGAGACCACGTTTATGAAAATCGGCTCAACGCCAAGTTTTATCAAACGAGGACAGGAGGTTATTCAGGTTTCAGCCAGTAATTTGCCAATCGGTATTATTAAGGATATTGAAGTGGATCTGGTGACGGTACAGCTTCAGCCGGGGGATATCCTCATTATGATGACGGATGGCATCTATGATGCACCGGGGTATGCTGTGAACAAAGAGTTATGGATGAAACGGCTCATTCAAGAGATTGATACAGAGGATCCACAAGATTTGGCCGATTGCCTGCTTGAAAGTGTCATAAGATATCAGCAGCATGAGATATTAGATGATATGACCGTTGTTGTTGGAAAAGTAGAGCATTTCCGCCCAGAATGGGCCACACTGCGTGTGCCTGGCATCAACCGGATGGAGCGTCCACGGACCGTTAGCTAATTGCATATTCTTCTGTTTGAAGTCTCTTCATTCTGGCAATGCTAGTCATAGAGTTGGAGAGTAACGAATAACGGAGGGATATCGGATGAAGCAAATCTTATTGATCACCGACGGTTGTTCCAATGTGGGACCAAGTCCGGTGCTGGCAGCGGCCGAAGCACAGGAAGAGGGGATTACGGTTAATGTGGTTGGCGTGATTGATTATGGAACCATTGGTGAGCTGGGTAGTCGGGAGATCGAGGATATTGCCAGAGCCGGAGGTGGAATCAGCCAAATTGTAGGTACACGTCAGCTTGCCCATACGATGCAGATGATGACAAGGAAAACGGTGGTTCAGACCATTCAGCAGGCGGTTAATAGAGAGTTAACACAAATTTTGGGAGAGAAGGAGCCCAAAACGGTAACGGATCTGGAGCCTTCACAACGCGCCCGAGTCGTGGAAGTGATGGATGATATGGCTGAAACTACAGCGTTACAGGTGATATTGCTGATTGACGTCAGTGCCAGCATGAAACCCAAATTGGCTGCGGTAGAAGAAGGCATTCGTGATTTAATGTTAAGTTTGCAGGCGCGTATAGGTCAGAGCAAACTTTCCGTATTTCATTTTCCGGGACGACACAGTGGAGAAGATGCGGTAATGGATATTGACTGGACAACGGATCCAGGCCGTGTTCGGTCCTTGTTTGGAAGGTTGCAGATGAAGGGTGCAACGCCGACAGGTCCTGCAATTCAGAAGGTGATTGATTTTTACCGTTATGGTACACTGGAGAAACAGCAGGAAATAGAAGGGAACTATCGCATTGAAAGAGAAGGGATGCTCGGTGACAACGTTGTCTGACGCCTCTTTCCCGCCAGGAACAGTGGTTACAGGGAAATGGAATCGCAGTCGTTACACGATTCGAAAGCTACTGGGCAAAGGAGCTAATGGCATCGTTTTTCTTGTCCAACGGGGTGAAAATGGCAAACACTACGCGCTAAAAATGGGATTTGATCCGGTCGATCTGCAATCGGAAGTCAATGTGCTCAAATCTTTTCAACTACAGCGTAATCATGAGGCCCTTCGGCAGAGCGGCATTCCTTCCTATCTTAAAGATGTGGATGATTATGCCGTTCGTGGCCGGGATATTCCCTTTTATGTGATGCGTTACGTTAGAGGTGAGGCACTTCATCACTTTATTCGGCGTCAGGGGACAGACTGGACACTTCTTGTGGGACTTAGACTCTTGCAGAAGCTGGCACAATTGCATCAGGCGGGATGGGTGTTTGGTGATCTCAAACCTCAGAATGTGTTGGTATCCGACTATGGGCAGGTGGAATTGATCGACTACGGCGGAGTGACGTCGATTGGTCGAAGCGTCAAACAGTTCACCGAATGGTATGATCGGGGCTTCTGGAATGCAGGCAGCCGTACGGCAGATGGTACCTATGATGTATTTGCATTTGCATTATTGTTGATTCATGTTCTTGAAGCAGACGCACTCAAGGCACTGGCAGCCGAAGGATTACCGCAACTGCGAAGTGTGAATCAGCTTGTAGCGCTGGTGGAGCGCAGTGAGCGACTGGGTCCTTTTCGCAATTGGACGATTCAGGCATTACGAGGTCAGTTTCGTGATGCAGGTCATGCGGCACAAGGGTGGAAGGAAATGATGGCACGCCCCACGCCTCTCCGTCGTCGTTCCAAAAGTACAACACCGCGCTGGCTTAAGAACGCATTCGCTGTATCTGTGATATTACTTATTGGAGTGCTCATCTATGCACTACTTTTCTGATCTGTGAGAGTGCATATACATAACGCAAGGAATGAGGAACAGGTATGGAGGCCTTACGCTGGAACATGCTGGTGAAGAACGTGCTGGATGCAGCAGAAGAGCATCAGTTATGGGTTCCCGGGGATCGGATTGTCGTCGCAGTATCGGGCGGGCCGGACTCGGTAGCTTTTTTGCATATCATGCACGAGATCAGCATGCGGCATGTCCCGCTTGAATTAATCTGTGCCCATGTTCATCATGGTTTCCGGACCGAATCTGATGACGAAGCGGAGAAAATGATGGAACTGGCACAGCAACTTGGTATTACATTTGAATGGACCAAGGCCGATGTACCTTCATATATGGAGCTGACGGGTCAAGGACCACAGGAAGCGGCACGCAACAAGCGATATGCCTTTCTGCACGAAGTGGCTTCCAAATATAATGCGGCAAGCATCGCTTTGGCACATCATGCGGATGATCAGGCGGAGACGGTCATGCTTCATTTGCTTCGTGGAACCGGCTTGTCGGGACTCTCAGGAATGAAGTTTAAAAGACGAGAAAAAAATGTGGAACTTATTCGTCCATGCCTTCGTATAAACAAGACAGACCTTGTAGAAGCTTGTAATACCCAAGGTTTTATGTATTTCAATGATGAGAGCAACGCCTTGCGTAAATATCGGCGTAATGCCATTCGCTTGGATGTGCTTCCTTTTTTGGGGCAGTATAATGGACAACTCACGCCGTCATTGAATCGGCTTGCCGAAATTGTGGGTGATGAAGACGATTTCATGGAGCAGAGTGCATATGACACATACAGGTGTCTAGTGCAGGTGAACGGCGGAAGGCAAACCTTTGAGGTGCCTTCCTTCTTGAAGTTACATGTCGCTTTACAACGAAGGTTGATTAAACTAATATTGAATTATCTGCCTTTGGACAGTGATTTTGTCGACTTTACCCGTATAGAAACCATTCGGCACAAGGTCATGGAGACCCATGTGACGACCTGGAGCCTGGATATAGGACAGACACTCGCCTGCACTCGGGAGTATAATCTGATTTCTTTTGGCATACGGACGGACGTACAGGATCAATCTTACGAGTATCGTCTTGCGCAATGGAGTGGAACTTATGAGCTTTCACTCACCCCAATTAACCGGTATATTCGGTTGATGACGGTGAGTCCCGAGGACTATCATGTACCGGAATCGGCGGATCAAGCCGCGTTTGATGCGGATCAACTGCTTATGCCGCTGGTTGTGCGTTCACGGTTACCTGGAGATACCATGAAAGTGATGGGATTAAACGGAAGCAAAAAGGTGAAAAATATTTTCATCGATGAGAAAATCCCCCCATCTGTCCGTCCACGTATTCCTGTGGTATGTGATGGAGCAGGTCATATCATCTGGTTACCGGGTGTTCGACGGTCCAATGTGGCTCCTGTCAGGGAGGGCACTTCCGCAATCCTGTACATGACTGTAGGCGATTCAGCGATTCAGGGGTAGTGGTTATGGTTCAGGTAAGGCTTTCATAGTATAACTTAGGAGGTTCGCACAGTTGCAGAACGACATTCAGGAAGTATTGATCAGTGAAGAAGAAATTCAGAGTAAAGTCAAGGAATTAGGCGCAACACTAAGTGCCGAATATGCAAATCGCAATCCTTTGGTCATTTGTGTGCTCAAGGGTGCGTTTATATTTATGGCTGATTTGGTTAAAAACATAACGGTGCCTGTTGAAATGGATTTTATGGCGGTATCCAGTTACGGCGCTTCCACCAAGTCATCAGGTGTTGTCAAAATCATTAAGGATCTGGATGTATCCGTTGAAGGACGGGAAGTTCTGATTGTCGAAGATATTATCGACAGTGGACTTACACTCAGCTATCTGATTGAACTGCTAGAAAACCGCGGTGCCGAGTCGGTGCGTGTGGTTACGCTGTTCGACAAGCCTTCAGGCCGTAAAGTTGAGTTGGAAGCTCATTACACAGGCTTTGACATTCCTGATGCGTTCATCGTTGGTTACGGTTTGGATTTTGCGGAGAAGTACCGGAACCTACCCTATATCGGGATTTTGAAGCCGGAAGTCTATAGTAGCTAATATCCTGCCCGACCCAAGCCTTGAGCTGTTCTTGGCTTCTGTTGAGAAGCCATGTCGGGCTATGTTAAAATAATTAAAGTGTCTCGAGAGGAGGTAGGGGATGAATCGGTTCATCCGGAATTCTGGTTTTTATTTGATTCTTTTTTTAGTTGTGGTGGGGATAGTCCAGTTCGTCAGCAATGGCGGCGAAGCCACCGATAATCCTAGATATGATCAGTTGCGTGCAGCGATCAAAGCCAACAATGTCTCTGAATTGACGGTTCAATTCAACGGTCAAACGTATCTCGTGACCGGTCAATACAAGAAGGCACCTGATGGCGCCAAATCAGAAAATTTCTCAACGTATATTCCTCCTACGGATGAGGCAATTAGTGAGCTTGTAGCTGCAAGTGAAACTAACAATTTCCAATATCATCAGGAGCCAATGAAAGGTGACAGCATCTGGTTGACGTTGCTGACTTCCTTTATTCCTTTGATCATTATGTTCCTGCTGTTCTTCTTCCTGTTTAATCAGGCTCAAGGCGGCGGCGGTAAAGTAATGAACTTTGGTAAAAGCCGTGCTCGTCTCTACAACGAAGAGAAGAAGCGGGTTACATTTGAAGATGTTGCGGGTGCTGACGAAGAGAAACAGGAACTTGTTGAGGTTGTAGACTTCCTCAAGGACCCTCGGAAATTCGCAGCAGTAGGTGCTCGGATTCCTAAGGGCGTATTGCTCGTAGGGCCTCCAGGTACTGGTAAAACGTTGCTCGCTCGTGCCGTAGCCGGTGAAGCGGGTGTACCATTCTTCACTATTTCAGGTTCCGACTTCGTGGAAATGTTTGTCGGTGTCGGTGCATCACGTGTACGTGATTTGTTTGAAAATGCGAAGAAAAATGCCCCATGTATCATCTTTATCGATGAGATTGATGCTGTAGGACGTCAGCGTGGTGCTGGTCTCGGTGGTGGTCACGATGAACGTGAACAGACACTCAACCAGTTGCTCGTTGAGATGGACGGATTCGGAGTTAACGAAGGTATTATCATCATAGCCGCAACAAACCGTGCAGATATTTTGGACCCTGCCTTGCTGCGTCCAGGACGTTTTGACCGTCAAATTACGGTTGACCGCCCTGATGTAAGAGGTCGTGAAGCTGTCCTGAAAGTACATTCCCGTAATAAACCGCTGACCAAAGATGTGAAGATGGATATTATCGCGAAGCGTACAACAGGTTTCTCTGGTGCGGATTTGGAGAATCTCTTGAACGAAGCGGCATTGCTTGCAGCGCGTCGTAACCGTAAAGATATTTCCATGAAGGAAGTTGACGAAGCGATTGACCGTGTCATCGTTGGTACGGAGAAGAAAAGCCGTGTCATCAGTGATCGCGAGAAACGAATCGTTGCTTATCACGAAGCAGGTCATACCATTGTAGGATACTTCCTCGAACATGCTGATATGGTACATAAAGTGACCATTATTCCGCGCGGACGTGCGGGTGGATATGTAATCATGTTGCCAAAAGAAGACCGTATGCTGGTTACCAAGCAGGAACTGCTGGATAAAGTAACCGGACTTCTCGGGGGTCGTGTAGCTGAAGAATTGTTCATCGGAGAAATTGGTACTGGTGCATACAGTGACTTCCAGCAAGCGACAGGTATTGTTCGCAGCATGGTTATGGAATACGGTATGAGTGAGAAATTGGGACCTATGCAATTCGGAAGTTCACAAGGACAGGTATTCCTTGGTCGGGATATCGGTCATGAACAGAATTACTCGGATTCCATTGCTTACGAGATTGATCAGGAAATGCAACGCTTTATCAATGACTGTTATGAGAAGTGTAAGGACTTGCTTGTTAAACATTCAAAAGAGATGCACCTGATCGCTCAAACTTTGCTTGAGGTTGAGACATTGGAAATGGATCAGATCAAGCAATTGATCGAAACAGGTTCTTTGACTCCAAAAGCAGAGAATGACAATGATGGTGAAGGCACACCAACTGAAGGCGGAGAACCAATCATCGACACTATCGGTGATGTGCGTGTTCGTATTCAAGGTAAAGATGAAACGCCTGAACCGCCAGCCGGAGATATTCCAAACGAAGCTCCGAATCTGGAAAAGGGTAATAACAATAACCCGGATGATGGCGGAACGAAGCCAACGTCTTAATGCACAATACATCTGGCTATGATAGCAGGTGAAATCAAGAGAGCCCTAGAGGCTCTCTTTTTTTTATCCATTATTTTAAAAGAGGATAGATAAAGATAAACGGGAGTTAGATGGCGAACCAGTTAGCAAACAGGTGGTTACAGCGCTGTTCCGGGCCTTTTTCATTTATTGACAGAGTCGTGAACGTTGTGTAAATTAGTTGTTAAACCGCTTGTGATTCGTTTCTCAAGCGAAGATAACGACTTAGGTTAGCCCACGAAACAGCGCATGACGCTGTCCCGATAAAGGAGAGGATCACAGGTGGAAGCTCTGGCTTTAGAGCGCAAGGCTGAGATGAACCGCGAGCTGCGTGAGCGGCTTATGGTGTTGAAGAAGGAACGTAATGCCATTATTCTTGCCCATTATTATCAACGTGACGAAGTACAGGAGGTTGCCGACTTCCGTGGAGATTCGTTTCTGTTAGCCCAGAAGGCAGCACAAACAGATGCGGATGTGATTGTTTTCTGTGGTGTTCATTTTATGGGTGAAAGCGCTAAAATTCTTGCGCCAAATAAAACAGTTATTATCCCGGACGAGCGTGCGGGCTGCCCAATGGCAGATATGGTGAATGTGGATGGACTACGCAAATTGAAAGCACAACATCCTAATGCCAAGGTGGTTACGTATATCAATTCCTCGGCAGAGATCAAGGCAGAAACTGACATCTGTTGTACATCGGCGAACGCAGTCCGGGTTATTCAATCGGTGGATTCCGACGAGATTATCTGGGTACCGGATAAAAACCTGGGACATTATGTGCAGCAGCATACAGACAAGAAAATGATTATCTGGGAAGGTTACTGCAACACTCACGATATGCTTACAGTCAAAGATGTGGTGGAGATGAGAGCCAAGCATCCAAATGCAGAGTTTGTTGTCCATCCAGAGTGTCGCCCTGAGGTTGTGGAAATGGGTGATTTTGTAGGCAGCACAACAGCTATTCTGGAGTATTGCAAAAATTCATCAGCGAAGGAATTTATCGTAGGTACCGAAGATGGTACAGGATATCAGCTTCGTCTGGATAGTCCGGATAAACAGTTCCACTTTGCTACCAAGTTCCTCGTATGTCCCAACATGAAGGTAAACAACTTGAAGAAACTGGTGAAATGCCTGGAAACGATGAAGCCACAAATCTACGTTCCACCGGCCGTTGCCGACAAAGCCAGAGAATCACTAGAGCGCATGTTGTTGGTAAAGTAGGATGCGCTACTCTTGCTCCAAGACAGGTGAATAACATGATACCGCAATATTTAGTTGATTTTGATCTGTCTGCGCTACCCACGGTAGAGACGGATGTACTGGTTATAGGCTCAGGGATTGCTGGTTTGTTTACTGCCATTAAGGCAAGTGAACAACAACGTGTATTAATGATCACTAAGAAGTCATTACTTGAAAGTAACACCAGATATGCGCAGGGAGGCATCGCTGCGGTTATTGCTGAGGATGATTCACCTGCTTACCACTTGCAAGACACACTTGTAGCAGGAGCGGGCTTATGCCGCTCCGAAGCGGTAGAGGTATTGGTGAATGAGGGTCCGGACGGAGTGAAGGAACTGATTCGTTTGGGTACTTTATTTGATCTGGAGAACGGCGAGTTGGCGTTGACGCAGGAAGGTGCGCATAGCCACCGCCGTATTTTGCATGCCAACGGAGATGCAACGGGATATGAGATTGTACGTGCGCTTGCTGTTGAAGTGAATGAGCATCCCGGGATTGAAGTATGGGATGAGCATTTTGTTGTTGACCTGATTACAGATCGAGGGGAATGCATTGGCGCTCTGGTTCAGAAGGATGACGGATCGCAAGTGTTTGTGAAGGCACAGGCAACCGTTCTTTGCTCTGGTGGGGCAGGACAACTGTACCGATACACGACGAATCCGGATGTAGCTACTGCCGATGGTGTAGCCATGGCTTATCGGGCTGGGGCTATTGTTCGTGACATGGAATTTATCCAATTCCACCCCACCTCTCTTTGTTACCCTGGGGCCCCGCGCTTCCTTGTGTCAGAAGCCGTACGTGGCGAAGGAGCATATTTGCGCAATGTGAAGGGTGAGCGCTTCATGGATCGTTATCATGTCCAGCTTGAACTGGCCCCACGCGATATCGTGGCACGAGCGATTGTTAGTGAGATGGAGTCCACCAACAGTACCTTTGTGTACTTGGACATTACACATGAACAGCCAGAGATGATCAAGCATCGGTTCCCTACCATATATGAGACTTGTATGCGTTATGGATTAGACATGACAACGGACTGGATTCCGGTTGCACCTGCTGCCCATTACATGATGGGTGGAGTGAAAACGGATTTAAGTGGAGAGAGCAGCATCTCCCGATTATTTGCTTGTGGCGAGGTGTCTTCTACAGGAGTGCATGGAGCCAACCGTCTGGCAAGCAACTCCTTGTCAGAAGCGATTGTATTTGGGCGGAGAATTGTTGATCGTATTCAATCTCTACCTGCGCTTGGTTTATTACAAGCAAGAGGGGCTGCGCCTTCATCTGTGGACATGAATAACATGAATAGCAAGATCATGAAAGAGCAAAAACCTATATCTGAAAGACGTTTACGACTACAGAAAATGATGGTTCGTCAGGTAGGCTTGCGCCGGAATGGTGAGGACCTGCAGAAGGCCATGGACAAGCTGCAACAGGAATTGCAATTTTTTGATCAGACACTCACTCATAAGGAAGAGTTGGAGTATGCCAACCTTCTGACCTGTGCCTGGTTAGTTACCAGCGGGGCATTACACCGCGAGGAGAGTCGGGGGGCTCACTATCGTGAGGATTTCCCGGCGCGTGATGATATCGTGTGGCAGAAGCATAGTCTGCAGCAGCGAGAACAAGCGATTGTGGAGGAATTGATGTCATGATACTGAATGGATATAATGAAGGGCTTATCGAATCAATCAAAAACTGGCTTCGTGAAGATGTTGGTGCAGGTGACGTCACAACAAATGTGACGATCCCGGCAGGCAACCAATCCAAGGCCATTATACACGCCAAAGACAATGGTATTATTGCAGGCATGATCGTAGCTGAACTTGTATTTCAAGTCGTTGATCCTGATCTTGTATTTACACCGAAGGTAACAGACGGCGACAAGGTTGCCCATGGCACGATTTTGGCCGAGGTAGAGGGAAGTACACATTCACTGCTTACGGGGGAACGACTGGCACTTAACTTGCTGCAACGTATGTCCGGAATAGCTACGCGTACGCGTGCCTACGTGGATGTGCTGGATGGTCTTGAGACCAGGCTCGTGGATACACGTAAGACAACGCCGGGCCACCGATTACTTGAGAAATATGCGGTGCGCGTGGGTGGCGGAGCGAATCATCGATTTGGACTGTACGATGCCGTTATGATTAAGGATAACCACATCAAGGGTGCAGGCGGAATCACCGAGGCGGTACAGCGTGCGCGAACCGTTATCCCACATACGATGACGATTGAAGTAGAGACTGAAAATCTGGAGCAGGTGAGAGAAGCCTTGCAAGCCGGGGCAGATATCATTATGCTGGATAACATGCATCCAGAGCGGATGCGTGAAGCAGTTGAACTTATTCGTGAACAGGCTCCTCATGTGAAGGTTGAAGCATCCGGTAACGTGTCTCTTCAGACCATTCGTGGTATTGCAGAGAGTGGTGTGGATGTAATTTCGGTTGGCAGGTTAACCTATTCCTTTGAGAGCCTGGATATTAGTCTGGATTTAAATGAAAAGAAAGAGGGGTGAACCTCTTTGATTCTAGTTGTAGACGTGGGGAACAGCAATATGGTGCTCGGCGTATATCAAGGCCGGGAATTGCTGCACCACTTTCGTCTGAGTACATCACGTCAGTCAACAGTGGATGAATACGGCGTATTGATTTATAATTTATTTCATATGTCCGGCATCAGGGCAAGTGACATCGAAGGTGTCATCATCTCATCTGTGGTTCCGCCACTGGTGAATGTAATCGAAGCGATGTGTGAGAAGTATGTAGGCAAAAAAGCTTTGCTCGTTGGGCCTGGTATCAAAACTGGCTTGAACCTGCGATACGAGAACCCTCGTGAAGTGGGTGCAGATCGTATTGTTAATGCAGTGGCAGCCGTTGAGAAGTATGGCGGCCCTCTCGTCGTGGTCGATTTCGGTACTGCAACGACTTTTGACTGTATTGACGAGAAAGGTCACTACCTGGGGGGAGCTATTGTACCTGGCATTCAGATTGCCACTGAAGCGCTCTATGAGCGGGCATCCAAGTTGCCTCGTATAGAGCTGGAGAAACCTAAAAAGGTCATTGGCCGTAATACTATTCATGCCATGCAAGCGGGTATTATATTTGGCTATGCAGGCCAGGTAGATGGTATTGTAGAACGTATTCGCGAGGAGATGGGAGCGCAGCCCCGAGTTATCGCGACGGGTGGTCTCGCTACACTTATCGCAGAAGAAACCCGTAGTATAGAGGAAGTTGATCCGCTGCTTACGCTTGAAGGGCTGCGTATTATATATGAGCGGAACCGAGAAAGGTGAGCATAGTGACGGCATACAGCGGGCTGAGATTACAGCTTAAATGTTGTGCCGTTTTTCTGTGTTAATACTATTATGGCGATACGCCAAAGGAGGCTGAATGACTTGGAAAACAACAACAAGCATGACCGGTTAATTCGTGGTACAGCAATGAATGGAAAGGTAAGAGCCTTTGCTATCCAGACTACGGAACTGGTTGAGGAACTACGCAGAAGACACGATACGTTTCCCACGGCTACAGCTGCCATGGGGCGTACGGTTACAACAGCAGCCATTATGGGTGCAATGCTCAAAGGTGAAGAGAAGTTAACGGTACAAGTCAACGGTGATGGTCCCATTGGACAGATTGTAGCTGACGCCAATGCGAAAGGCGAAGTACGAGGATATGTTTCTAATCCGCATGTACATTTGCCAAGTAATAGTGTGGGAAAACTGGACGTTGCAGGCGCAGTTGGAACGGAAGGTTTCATCAACATAACGAAGGATTTGGGACTGAAAGAGCCATATCGTGGCAGTGTGCCTATTATTTCAGGAGAACTGGGCGAAGATTTCACGTACTACTTCGCGCAATCGGAGCAAACACCTTCTGCTGTAGGCGTTGGTGTGCTCGTTGATACGGATAATTCCGTTATTGTCTCAGGTGGATTCATTATGCAGCTGTTGCCGGGATTGACAGATCCAGAGATCACGGCGATCGAAAATGCCATTAGTACGTTGCCGCCAGTGACGACGTTGTTGGAGCAGGGACTTGAATTGGAAGAGTTGCTTCGCCGATTGTTGCCAGATGTACAAGTGATGGAAGGATTGGATATACATTTTAGCTGTGAGTGTTCACGTGAGCGAGTAGAGAAGACGCTGATCAGCTTGGGCCAAACGGAGATGGAGCAATTAATTGAAGAAGAGGGCCAGGCTGAAGTGGTCTGCCAATTCTGTAATGAAGCCTATGACTTTAACAAAGAACAACTTGAGACCATCCTAGAGCAAGCCAAGAACTGATCTATGCGGGGACGGGATGCGGAATGACAAGACAGGAAAAAGGGTTGTGGACGGCTGTAATTGTCTTGACGCTAGGTATGCTGGTCATGGGTACGGTGATGGCTATGCATGGTCTCAGACAGGGCAGAGACGAGGCAGATGCATCCCATGATGCCAACACGGAAGAAGGAAGCACCGTAGCGACGATCAACGGAGAAGTTATCACAGATAAAGAGTGGACCGATGCGCTGAAACGACGTTACGGCAGTGAGTTATTACTCCAGATGTTAAACCGTAAAGCAGTATATGCCGAAGCAATTGAACGCAAGCTGATTGTCACTCCCCAAGAGATTGCAAGAGAACTTGCCGCCGCGATGGATGGGTACGATTCAGAGAAATCATATTTTGACGAAATGAAGTCTCAATTGGGCCTGTCAAAACAGGAACTTGAATTGGAGGCCGGCTACAGGCTGCTGCTTGAGAAAATCGCAACGATTGGCATACAGATCAAGGATGCAGATATTGAACATTACTGGACTGAACACCGTGAGGATTACGTTTCCCCCGAGAAATATGACTTGTCCATCATCGTAGTGAAGGAAGAAGAGGAAGCCGATTCCTTACTGGATGCGTTGGAGAAGGGGGAGAACTTTGAAGAAGCTGCTCGCAAGCAATCGACAGACAGCTTCTCTCGTGATGCTGGTGGGAGGCTGGGATGGATTGAGCGGAATGATCCATTCCAGTCAGAAGAAATCCTTCAACTTGCTGCCGGACTGGATATAGGCGATATTGCCGGACCGGTTCGAGTGGAAGAAGGTTATGTTATTATCAGACTTAATGATAAAGAAGAACGCCAGGTGCAATCGGCCGAAGAGGTCCGTGAGGAGATTCGAATGCAACTGGCTCTGAGTCAGGCTGATCCGTTGCCGCAGGTAGAGCAAATGCTGCGTAACAAGTATGAAGCCGTCATCCTGTCCGAGATTCCTGCCTCCTGAATGCAATGGAAAAGATTGTCTCGTACTGCTGCATCTTGATAAAAATACTCTGTCTGCGGTCTTAGGGCCAAAGGTAGAGTATTTTTTTGAGTACTCATATTGACAATAAGGGTTAACGTTGATAAGATGAAAATAATAAATACCTACTCGTTTACTCGGATATAAAGGATTTACTTATGAACAAAGAAACTTTCGGAAACCTCCGCCTGTCTAGAAATCTTAGCAGTAAGGGATAGGATCAACAGGATTTCCGCAGTTCTTCTATAACAGCTAGAGGCTACCGGCCGCACAGTATAGGTTAACAGGACTCAAGTTTTATTCATCCACTAAGGAGGGCATTCATATGGCTAAAGTAGTTAATAACGTAACAGAACTCATCGGAGGTACTCCGCTTGTTCGTCTGAATCGTATCGTACCTGAAGGCAGTGCTGAAATATTCGTGAAGCTGGAGTACCAGAATCCAGGTTCAAGCGTGAAAGACCGTATCGCAATTAGCATTGTGGAAGAAGCGGAAAAAGAAGGCAAGCTGAAACCGGGTGATACCATTATTGAAGCAACAAGTGGTAACACGGGAATTGGACTCGCGATGGTGGCTGCAGCCAAAGGCTACAAGTCCGTTATTGTAATGCCTGAGACGATGAGCTTGGAGCGTCGTAACTTGCTTCGTGCGTATGGTGCTGAGCTTGTGCTTACACCTGGAGCTGAAGGTATGAATGGTGCTGTTAAAAAAGCTGAAGAACTGCTGAAAGAAAATCCTTCCTATTTCATGGCTGAGCAATTTAAAAATAAAGCCAACGTGAAGATCCACCGTGAAACGACTGGCCCTGAGATTGTTGAAGCAATTCAATCTGTAGGTGGTACGTTGGATGCTTTCGTTGCGGGAATTGGTACAGGCGGAACAATTACAGGTACAGGCGAAGTGCTGAAAGAAGCTTTTGCTGGTATTAAAATTATTGCGGTTGAGCCAGCAGCTTCGCCAATTCTGGCGGGCGGCAAACCAGGTCCACATAAGATCCAGGGGATTGGTGCCAACTTTATCCCTGAGATTCTGGATCAGGAAATCTATGATGAGATCATTCACATTGAGAATGATGATGCATTCGAGACGGCTCGTCAGGTAGCGAAGGAAGAGGGCATTCTGTCTGGGATTTCTTCCGGTGCGGCGATCCGTGCAGGTCTTCAGGTTGCGAAACAGTTGGGTGAAGGCAAGCGCGTTGTCGTAATCGTGCCAAGTAACGGCGAACGTTACCTCAGCACACCTCTTTACAACTTCGAAGGCTAAGTCTACAAATGACAAAACCAATCCTCCTTGCCCGTATGACGGGTATGGAGGATTTTTGGCGTAATGCTTTTAAAAGGCGTGACGCTTTAGTATACTATCAGACAATAGAACTAGCGACAGATGGAGGGCGGCACACCGCAATGACACACCTGATGACAACATACGCCGACTGGATGGAGTGGGCTGAACAAGGCTGGACCATGATGCCCTATATCACCAAGTCGGATGAGGGGCCGTATCATGGCGGTTTACCGTTATCGTGGGAGGCGGCCTGGGAGCAGGCGTCACCATACGCAATTGTGCTGGAGAATGGCAAAGGCGGGAGATATACATTTCTGGGGTTAGACCCCGTATCCGTTATTTCCGGTAAAGGTCAAGAAGCGGTTATTCATGATGTGACGCAAGGAACGACCTCGACGGACAGCGGCAAGCCGCTTGATGTATTGAAGAGATGGACTGCCCCATATAGCGCACCCAAGGTTAATGGGGCTCCAGACTTTGGGGGTGGATATGCAGGTTATCTCAGCTACGATGTAGCAAGATCATTGGAGAAGCTTCCCGTCTTGGCTGAAGATAACCCGGCTCTGCCGGATTATTGGTGGATGCGCTTTGAAGAAATATGGGCGTATGACCATGAGCAGCAGGCGCTTTTCTGCATGGTTCATCTGGCTATAGAGCCTAACCGGAACGAAACGGATATCCGTAGTCTATATTCAGCGGCAGAAGCACGAGCGACAGCGATGCAGCAACGTTGGCTTCACATTATGGGATTTGCACAGGCCGAGGAACAGCAGCAGGCAATGGAACGTCGCAACAAGCGGGTCAATCGTACCCCGCAGCCTGAAGATTCGGAAAGGGAATCGGAAGGATGGGAGACCTCCTTTCCCCAGGAGGACTTTGAACAGGCTGTACGCACGGTGCAGGAATATATCAGGCAGGGTGACGTGTTCCAGGTGAATCTGTCCTTGAGACAGGAGAAGCGGCTTCATTCGAGCGCTGAGCATATTTATGAATGGCTGCGCCTTGTGAATCCATCGCCGTATATGGGTATGCTGCGTAGTCCAGACTTCCAACTGGTAAGCGGATCTCCCGAGCTTCTGGTCAAAGTGGAGAATGGCAAAGTCAGTGCACGTCCCATTGCAGGGACCCGAAGAAGGGGCCGGGATGAAGTAGAAGATAATGCTATGGCGGATGAACTGCTCAGCAGTGAGAAGGAACGGGCTGAGCATATTATGCTCGTTGATCTGGAACGTAATGATATCGGACGGATTGCAGCCTACGGTTCGGTTCATGTGCCTGAATTGATGACCATCGAGAAGTATTCCCATGTCATGCATCTCGTTTCCCAGGTGGAAGGCAGGCTGGCAGAAGGGTTATCCGTATTTGATGTGATCGCTGCGACATTCCCGGGTGGAACGATTACAGGAGCCCCGAAAGTCCGCACCATGGAGATTATCGAGGAACTTGAGCCTGTGCGGCGTGGGCCTTATACGGGTTCCATCGGGTGGATGGATTACAGTGGAAATATGGAATTGAACATCGTCATTCGTACGCTTGCCATCAAGGGTGGTATTGGTTATGTACAGGCCGGTGCAGGAATTGTCATTGATTCCGATCCATATCGGGAATACAAGGAATGCCGCAACAAGGCAAGAGCCATGATGAGAGCTGTGAATTACAGCGAAGAGGCAGAAGCAAGCAGAGCTATTGAACAAGAACAAGCGGGGCGAACAGAAGCTGTTAAACTAAAATAAAACGAAGCAACCGTCACTTGTATTGACGGAAGATGAGGAGGAGCAGGCATATGATACTGGTTATCGATAATTACGATTCCTTCACGTACAACCTGGTTCAATATCTGGGTGAACTGGGTGAGACGGTGGAAGTTCGCCGCAACGACGAGATTGATCTGGCAGGCATAGAGGTACTGGCACCTGATCACATTCTGATCTCTCCGGGCCCATGTACACCGAATGAAGCAGGCATCAGCCTGGCAGTTATTGATCATTTCAAGGGAAGCATTCCGATCTTTGGTGTTTGTCTGGGGCATCAGTCCATTGGACAAGCATTTGGTGGCAATGTCATTCGTGCGGAGCGCATGATGCACGGCAAAACATCCGAGATGCACCACAATGGGACATCGGTATTTGCCGGATTGCCATCTCCATTCACAGCTACCCGTTACCACTCCCTGATTGTCGAGCGCAGCAGCTTGCCTGACTGCCTGGAGATTACAGCGGAGACAGCTGAAGGTGAGATTATGGGTCTGCGCCACAAAGAATATGCGATTGAAGGGGTTCAATTCCACCCAGAATCCATTATTACAGACCATGGTCATCAGATGCTGCGTAACTTTTTGTCCCAACAAGTGAAGGTATAACATGCAATATGCCGCGATAAACGGAGAGTTGGTCAATATGGCGGCGGCCGTGGTTCCTGTAACGGATCACGGCTTTTTGTACGGACTGGGAATTTTTGAGACGTTCCGGACGTATCAAGGTGTCCCATATCTTTTGGAACGGCATCTGGAGCGTATGGCCTCTGGTTGTAAGGAACTTGGCATTCCATTTACAACGACCGCGGCAGAGGTGACAGATTGGATTCAACGTTTGATGGATGCGAACGGACTTCGGGATGCGTATGTACGTTATACGGTATCAGCCGGTGAAGCACCGCTAGGCCTACCTTCTGGTGATTATTCGAAGCCAAATCATATCGTACTGGCAAAAGCATTACCTGAACCATCTCCTTCTTTATATGAGTGCGGCAAAATGCTCCAACGGCTGTCTACACCTCGCAACACGCCCGAAGGAGAAGTGCGGTTCAAGTCACTGCATTACATGAACAGCATTCTGGCAAAACGGGAGCTTAATGGGTACGGGAAGCATGTGCAGGGTGCGGAAGGGTTACAATTAACCCGGGATGGTCATATAGCGGAAGGGATCGTCAGCAATGTGTTTTGGGTACGGGAAAGTGTACTCTACACGCCAGCACTCTCAACCGGCATTCTGCCGGGCATCACGAGAGCTGTGGCACTTGAGATCGCCACGCAACAAGGAATTCCCTGCATAGAAACGTTAGCTGCCTGGGAGGATCTCCTGCAAGCAGATGAAATATTTCTAACAGGCTCGGTGGCCGAACTGGTTCCGGTGACGATTCTGCGGGATCAGGACGGAGCCGAAACGATAATTAGCAACGGACATATTGGCTCGGTTACAGCAGTCCTTCTGGGTATGTACCGGCAGAAAGCGGGGTATACTTCATGACACTTACACCTGTCATCTATGAACGGAACTATACATGGGGGCCAGCTGAGTTGAAGCTGGGTACAAGAACACAGATTATGGGCATTCTTAACGTCACGCCTGACTCGTTCTCGGATGGTGGACGTTATAACAATGTGGAGCGGGCGGTTGCCCATGCCAAGCAGATGATGGAAGACGGTGCTGACCTGATTGATATCGGTGGGGAATCTACCCGACCCGGATCAGAGGTAGTCAACGCCGATGAAGAGCTCAGCCGGATCATTCCGGTTATTGAAGCATTGCATCAGCAAGCCCCGCATATTCCGATATCGGTAGACACGTATAAAGCCGAGGTTGCACGTCAGGCTATTCTAGCCGGTGCCCATATTATTAATGATGTGTGGGGTGCCAAGGCAGATCCAGATATGGCCCGCACGGCTGCAGAACTGGGGTGTCCCATCATTCTGATGCATAATCGGCAGAAGCGAAACTATACCGATTATCTGAGTGATGTCGTCAGTGATTTGCAGGAAAGCATACAGATTGCATTAACAGCCGGCGTGAAAGCAGAGCAAATTATCCTGGACCCGGGCATTGGTTTTGTGAAGGATCTCGGAGAAAATCTGAAGCTCATGTCATCGCTCGGTTTGCTCAATGAAATGGGGTATCCCGTTCTGCTAGCCACCTCACGCAAAAGATTCATCCAGAACACCCTGAATGTCGGTGCGGATGATGCGCTGGAAGGAACGGCTGCGACCGTTGCATTTGGCATTGCCCAAGGATGCCAGATGGTTCGAGTTCATGATGTGAAGCCGATTCGGCGGACGGCAGACATGTGTGATGCCATGTTATATGCTTCTCCGGGTCTACGGAGGAAATAATGCTGGCGGGTCCCGAGTGACCCGTCCAGTGGAAGCGTAGCGTTTTTCAAAGGTAAAGCAAAAGCATATCTTCAAATAGATTAAAATTTCAATATATATAGAGGGTAGGCGGATCGTATGGATAGAATGGTATTGCATCGTATGGAGTATTACGGATATCATGGCGTTTTTGCAGAAGAACGGAAGCTGGGGCAGCGGTACTATATTGATCTGGAGATTGATATGGACCTGAGCGAGGCTGGACGTAACGATGATCTGACCAAAACGATTAATTATGCGGAGATCCATGAGCTGGTAAAACAGATTGTTGAGAATAAATCATTCCAGTTAATTGAAGCTTTGGGCGAACATATTGCATCTTCTTTACTGGACACTTATACTATTATCAATGCATTGACAGTCAAGGTGACGAAGCCACATCCGCCATTCGATATTCATTTTGAGGGCGTAACGGTAGAGCTTCGCCGCACAAGAAAGTGAGAACCGATCATGATTGCACATTCGACCTCTGAATTCTCAGAGGCTTATATTGCTTTAGGGGCCAATTTGGGTGACCGGGAACAGACGCTGTTTGAAGCATTGTCTTTGCTGGATGAACACCCTCATATATCCGTTCTGCGTTGTTCTGCACTATATGAGACGGAGCCTGTAGGATATGTAGATCAGCCTGCGTTTCTGAATATGGCAGTCGCCGTACAGGTGATGCTGACACCAGAGCAATTGCTCACGGAATTACTGGATATCGAGAACCGGCTTGGACGTGTTCGTGATATTCGCTGGGGACCGCGCACCGTTGATCTGGATCTGCTCTGGATGCAAGGTGAGACGCGAGATACCGAATTACTTCAATTGCCTCATCCTCGTATGGGAGAACGGGCTTTTGTACTGGTGCCACTGTCGGATATCGTACCGGAGGGCGAGATTTCAGGTTTGTATACCTTTGTACACGCATCGTTGTCTGTACTGGATGGAAAGGATGGAATACAGCTTTGGAAAACATGCAATTGGCCAATCGAATTCGGGCATTCCGGAAGCTGAAAGGTTTAACACAACATGAACTTGCGGCCGAGACCGGCATCTCGCTGGCCATTCTGGGAACCATTGAACGGGGAAACCGTAAGGTATCACAGCAAGAGCTTGATCGAATTGCTGGTGTGCTGGCAATCAGTATCGAGGAGTTGCGGGGTAACTAGGACCGTTTCGGTTTCGCCATGTTACAACAACCAAGACACTGATCGAACTTTATATCGTGATATATACAGAATTAAAAAAGGAGTGGAACGACTACCGTGCTTAACATTGGTGGCATTGAAATGAAAAACCAGGTCGTACTTGCGCCGATGGCTGGCGTATGTAATCCGGCTTTTCGTTTGATCGCAAAAGAATTCGGAACAGGCCTCGTATGCGCGGAGATGGTGAGTGGCAAAGCCATTGTCCATGGCAACCAGCGTACACGTGAGATGTTGTTTGTAGATGAGCGTGAGAAACCGCTGAGCCTTCAGATTTTTGGGGGAGATCGTGATTCCCTCGTAGAAGCAGCCAAAATCGTGGACCAAGAAACCAATGCAGACATCATCGACATTAACATGGGATGCCCTGTGCCAAAGGTAACGAAATGTGATGCAGGTGCACGTTGGTTACTTGATCCGAAAAAAATCTATGAGATGGTATCGGCTGTCGTGGACGCAGTTGAGAAGCCGGTGACGGTCAAGATGCGCATCGGATGGGATAACGAGCATATCTTCGCGGTGGAGAATGCGCTCGCGGTTGAACGTGCTGGTGGACAGGCGGTAAGTGTACATGGACGTACGCGTGAGCAACTCTATACAGGCACAGCGGACTGGTCACACATCAAAGATGTAAAAGAGGCTGTCTCTATTCCGGTGATCGGCAATGGTGATGTCCATACACCAGAGGATGCACGCCGTATGCTGGATGAAACGGGTTGTGACGGAGTTATGATCGGCCGTGCCGCTCTGGGTAACCCCTGGATGCTGTATCGTACCATTCAATACTTAAGCACGGGTGAATTGCTTCCTGACCCGAATGGTGAAGAGAAGATCCGTGTTGCCATCCTGCATATGGATCGCCTGATCGCATTGAAGAATGAGACGGTTGCTGTACGCGAGATGCGCAAACACTTGGCTTGGTATTTGAAAGGCTTGAAAGGATCTGCTCGCATCAAGGACGTTATTATGGAAGGTACCAAGCGTGATGAGATGGTACAGATTCTGGAGAACTTTGTGAGTCAGCTGAAAAGCGAAGGCAATTTGGAGTCAGAACTGGTAATTGCCGGAAGTGCATCGTAATTAAGACTGTAAAACGTTTACAGCTATAGAGGACGTAACATTGACTTTTCGAGATCGTTCCCCTATACTTTCACAGTATAAATTCGCCATGTGCGTTAATTAAAGGCTAGTCATCAGGAGGAATATTCTATTTCTCTGGAGAACTTCATATAGTTTTGAAGATGTATGCGGGCGGAGCTATGTAAGTAGCACTGATTCCGTTGCCGTACAATCCAAATTATTCCCATGACAGGAGAATCGGTTGAGATGAGCGACAAGGAAGTTATCCTTACACCAGAGGGACTTAAGAAGCTGGAAGAAGAACTGGAAACATTGAAATCAGTGAAGCGCCGCGAAGTGGCTGAACGGATTAAGGTAGCCATCGGGTATGGAGATATCAGTGAGAACTCTGAATACGAAGATGCCAAGAACGAACAGGCTTTCATTGAAGGTCGTATTATTACTTTGGAGAAAATGCTTCGGAACGCACGCATTATTAACAGTGATGAGATTGACACCGATGTCGTTAGTGTAGGTGCAACAGTTACTGTGGAAGATTTGGAATTTGGTGATATCACAGAATATACAATTGTAGGTTCTGCTGAATCTAACCCGCTTCAGAACAAGATCTCAAACGAAAGCCCTGTGGGTAAAGCGATCCTGGGCAAGAAAAATGGTACAGTGGTTGATGTAAGTGTGCCTGCTGGCGTAATTCAATATAAAATTGTAGATATTAAAAAGCTATAGTAACGAAGCAGTTGGGCACGGTAAACAAAAGCTTCCCTAGGGAAGCTTTTTCAACATTTGAGGAAGAGTGTCCTCACGGGATGCCTGCAATGTAAATAAGGAGATGAATACAGATCATGACGGATGAAGTCTTGAATCAGGAAACCGAACTTAGCGAGCTTTTACAAATTCGCCGTGACAAATTGGACGAGCTCCGCAAATTGGGAATCGACCCTTTTGGCCAAAAATACGTACGTACCGAAGAAGCCGGCTCCATTCTGAAGAAGTATGAAGAACTGACCAAGGAAGAGCTGGAAGAGAAGCACATCGAGGTCAGTATTGCCGGACGGATTATGGCGAAGCGGGGAATGGGTAAAGCAAGCTTCGCACATATTCAGGACCTGAGCGGCAGAATCCAGATCTATGTTCGTCAGGATAGCGTGCCTGAAGACAAGTATGCGGCATTTAGCCTGCTGGACCTTGGCGATATCGTTGGGGTAACGGGTGTGATCTTTAAGACCAAAACAGGTGAAACTTCTGTCAAAGTTAAAGATCTTGAAGTGCTGTCCAAATCGCTCTATCCGCTTCCGGATAAATTCCATGGTCTCACCGACGTAGAGCTGCGTTACCGCCAGCGTTATGTTGACCTGATTATGAGCCCGGACGTACAACAGACCTTTATCGCACGTTCCAAAATCATTCAATCGATGCGGCGTTATCTGGATTCCCTTGGATATCTGGAAGTGGAAACACCTACGCTGCATACCATCGCAGGAGGAGCGGCAGCACGTCCGTTCATCACACATCACAACGCGCTGGATATGGAACTGTACATGCGGATTGCAATTGAACTTCACCTGAAACGTCTGATTGTTGGCGGACTGGAGAAGGTATATGAGATCGGTCGTGTATATCGGAATGAAGGTATGTCCACACGTCACAATCCGGAGTTCACAATGATTGAATTGTATGAGGCATATGCCGACTACAAGGATATTATGCAATTGACGGAGAATTTGGTTGCTCATATTGCACAGGAAGTACTGGGTACGCAAGTGATCCAGTATGGAGATTATGAAGTGGATCTTACGCCGCAGTGGCGCCGTGTTACGATGGTGGATGCAGTTAAGGAAGTTGTGGGTGTAGACTTCTCCGTACACATGACGGATGAAGAAGCACATAACTTGGCGAAGGAACATAAGGTTCCGGTTGAGAAACATATGACATTTGGTCATATCCTGAACGCGTTCTTTGAAGAGTTTGTAGAAGAAACGTTGATTCAACCGACGTTCATCATGGGACATCCTCTTGAAATCTCACCACTGGCGAAGAAAAATGATGTAGATCCACGCTTCACGGATCGCTTCGAATTGTTCATCGTTGGACGCGAGCATGCCAATGCCTTCACAGAGCTGAATGATCCAATCGATCAGCGTCAGCGCTTTGAAGCACAGATGCTGGAGAAAGAACATGGGAACGACGAAGCTCATGAGATGGATGACGACTTCATCCGTGCGCTCGAATATGGTATGCCACCAACAGGCGGATTGGGAATCGGAGTTGATCGTCTGATCATGCTGCTTACTAACTCCCCGTCGATTCGTGACGTACTGCTCTTCCCACACATGCGTCCTCGTATGCAAGATTAAATAAGGAACGTAGGATACGTTCATAATAGAAGAGGAACCTGCCGTTCAGTATCATGCTGGGGCAAGTTCCTCTTTAGGTTTACATAGACGCTAAAAATAAAGTTTGTCAGAAGGCCCTTGCTCACAGCACACCATTAGGGTAACACCGCGTCTTGAATTTGTTTTAACCTGTTCGTATTTTGTTAAAAGAGGTGCCCTTCATGAAGTTCAGGCTTCACTTTGCCAAATTCTTATCTCCTCCGTTAATTCTGGTCGGTGGTTTTCTGCTTATCATTGCGATTGGAACGGTGCTTCTCATGTTGCCAATCTCCAACCAAAGCGGTATGCATTTGGCGTTTATTGATGCGCTCTTTACATCAACCTCTGCCGCTTGTGTGACTGGACTTGTCGTTGTGGATGTAGGGACGACCTTTAATTTGTTTGGTCAGATCGTCATTATGGTATTGATGCAGCTTGGTGGACTCGGGTTCATGACCATGGCAACCCTTTTTGCGCTTGTATTGGGCAAGCGAATCTCACTCAAGGACAGGCTATTACTCAAAGAAGCCATTAATGCAGACAGTATGGAAGGGATAGTACGCATTATCCGCAAGGTGTTGATTTTCTCCTTTACCATTGAAGGGGTGGCTGCCGTCATACTGGCGCTGCGCTGGGCAACGGAGATGTCATTTGGTCAGGCTATATACTATGGAATATTCCATTCCGTTTCCCTGTTTAATAATGGCGGATTTGATCTGTTCGGTAACAGCTTCCAATACTACACCGGAGACTGGGTATTCAATGTGACCGCTTCTGTGCTCGTTATCTCTGGTGGACTTGGATTTGTAGTATTGAATGACCTGTTTGAGTATCGCAAACGCCGTCGTCTATCTCTTCAGTCTAAACTGGTGCTGTCTGTATCCGGAGCGCTGATTGGTATAGGAGCGATTGTGTTGTTTGTTTTCGAATTCACCAATGGACATACACTGGCTTCACTCACCTGGAGCGAGAAGATCTATGCGTCCTTCTTCCAGTCTGTCTCTACACGTTCGTCGGGAACAAGTACAATCGATATCACGGAGATGAGGCAGGCTACCCAATTTTTCTTCATTCTGCTGATGTTCATCGGCGCTTCCCCGGGATCGACCGGGGGTGGGATCAAGACGACTACATTCCTGATCATGATTGGTGCAGTGTATGCCATGATTCGGGGAAATAAGGATATTGTGTTTTTCCGCCAGCGTGTTCCGAAAGAACTGCTAATGAGGGCGCTGACCATTATTATGGTTTCTCTGATCATATTCATGATCGTGGTGATGCTTCTGCTTACGACAGAGGATGCGCCATTCCTTTCACTGATGTTTGAAGCTGCATCAGCAATCGGTACCGTGGGTCTTTCTGTAGGAGTGACTGATGAGTTGACCAATTGGGGCAAAATCATTATTACCTTTACCATGTTTGTAGGTCGGATTGGGCCACTAACCATCGCGTATGCCCTTCGTCCGCGCAAAGAGAAGAAACTGTATCGTCATCCGGAAGGCCGGATCATTATCGGATAAAAAGAAAAACCGCCAGACATTCAGAACTAACTCCTGTTATCGTAACGGGCCTTAGTCACAACGAATGTGCTGCGGTTTTTTTTGGTTTAACGACACAAGGAAGCAAGATGTAAGGTGAGAACATCGTCCATGAGCCTGCCATTCATCTGATCTGGTCTAAGCACGGTATGGATACCCAAGCCATCCACCAGTGCATACAATCTCTCGATCTCCAGTTCTTTGTCCAGATCAGGTTTGGAGAGATCGAGTTTAATCAAGTAGGTGATAACAGAACCTACAGCTTTTCTAAGTTCATCATATACGGTATTAGCAAGTCCCTTGAGTGCAGGATCGGTTTTCGATCTGGCTGTAAAAGCGTACCACACCTCCATTTCGGCCAGTTTTTCTTCCGTGTTTGGTAAGAACTCGAGCAATAAGCATTTCATATTGTCCATGGGAGAGCCAGTGAAGGACATTTGTTGGACTCGATGAGACACCCGTTCAGATACCAAATCCATAGCATATAGTAGTAATTCCGATTGAGTAGAAAAGTAGTGACGCATCGAACCGACCGAAAATCCAGCTTCTTCAGCGATATTCCGAACAGAGGCTTGTTCCATGCCATCTCTCCGTATAATACGCCATGCTGCCTCGGCTACGAGCATACGCTGTTTATCGTGATCAACAATTTTAGGCATAGGCATATTATATCACTGTTGATTATTATAGTACACACGTGCTAAATTATATTTAATACATTTGTATCAAAAAAGGAGAGGCTGAAATGATTGGTTATTTCATTATAGGTTGTGAGATTGCCTTTTGGGTGTTTGTGTTCACGGGTCTGAGTGTGAGGTATCTCCTTGGCATGAAGCGGTTAGGTATCGGTTTGTTAATGGCGACGCCGGTTATTGATCTGTTATTGCTGGTAGCTACAGTTATGGATCTACAGCGAGGAGCTACAGCAAGTATGATTCATGGCATAGCTGCGGTGTATATAGGAGCAAGCATTGCTTATGGTCACCAGATGATCGCTTGGGCGGATCGATATTTCCTATATTGGTTCAAGGGTGGAGAGAATCCTCGTAGCAACAAGTTATATGGTAGAGAACATGCGAGTCGTGAGCGTAGTGGATGGTTTAGACATCTATTTGCTTGGGCTATAGGAAGTGCTTTTTTATTCACCATGATATGGTGGATCGGAGATGCTGAACGTACAGCCGCCTTCGATAATCTGATCAGAGTGTGGGGAATAATACTCGGAATCGATTTTCTGATAAGCTTTAGTTATAGTTTATGGCCAAGAAAGGTTCCTGCTAGGAATGTTAAACATTAAAAAGCTGGGTTAGCGTGCATGCGAACTGACTAAGTTGGGAGAATCCCGTATGTACGCCCCGTATTAAATCAAACCGATTGTTAATATTAGATTCAAAAAAAGACTTGCAATGCATATCTGTACATGGTATATTCTAAGTCCGGCCAAGAAAACACAGTTTACACGGTGCAGCAAGCGAATGAAATAAGCTTCGAAAGAAACTTAAAAAAAGATCTTGCAAAGTTGGTACGGATGTGATAAGATATAAAAGTTGCTGAGGAGAAAAACACTCGGTAACAAAATAAGTTTGATCTTTGAAAACTGAACAACGAGTGAGTAAACATTCTGCTTGCAGAATGAACGCGAAAGTTTGAAACAAGCCTTGGCTTGGATCAGCTGGAGCACAAATGAGATTTTTAATCTCGTCAGATTCAAAATGAGCTTATCGCTCTTTTCAATACTTTATTGGAGAGTTTGATCCTGGCTCAGGACGAACGCTGGCGGCATGCCTAATACATGCAAGTCGAGCGGAGTTGATAGGAAGCTTGCTTCCTTGATACTTAGCGGCGGACGGGTGAGTAACACGTAGGCAACCTGCCCTCAAGTTTGGGACAACTACCGGAAACGGTAGCTAATACCGAATAGTTGTTTTCTTCGCCTGAAGGAAACTGGAAAGACGGAGCAATCTGTCACTTGGGGATGGGCCTGCGGCGCATTAGCTAGTTGGTGGGGTAACGGCTCACCAAGGCGACGATGCGTAGCCGACCTGAGAGGGTGATCGGCCACACTGGGACTGAGACACGGCCCAGACTCCTACGGGAGGCAGCAGTAGGGAATCTTCCGCAATGGGCGAAAGCCTGACGGAGCAATGCCGCGTGAGTGATGAAGGTTTTCGGATCGTAAAGCTCTGTTGCCAGGGAAGAACGCTTGGGAGAGTAACTGCTCTCAAGGTGACGGTACCTGAGAAGAAAGCCCCGGCTAACTACGTGCCAGCAGCCGCGGTAATACGTAGGGGGCAAGCGTTGTCCGGAATTATTGGGCGTAAAGCGCGCGCAGGCGGTCATTTAAGTCTGGTGTTTAATCCCGGGGCTCAACCCCGGATCGCACTGGAAACTGGGTGACTTGAGTGCAGAAGAGGAGAGTGGAATTCCACGTGTAGCGGTGAAATGCGTAGATATGTGGAGGAACACCAGTGGCGAAGGCGACTCTCTGGGCTGTAACTGACGCTGAGGCGCGAAAGCGTGGGGAGCAAACAGGATTAGATACCCTGGTAGTCCACGCCGTAAACGATGAGTGCTAGGTGTTAGGGGTTTCGATACCCTTGGTGCCGAAGTTAACACATTAAGCACTCCGCCTGGGGAGTACGGTCGCAAGACTGAAACTCAAAGGAATTGACGGGGACCCGCACAAGCAGTGGAGTATGTGGTTTAATTCGAAGCAACGCGAAGAACCTTACCAGGTCTTGACATCCCTCTGACCGGTACAGAGATGTACCTTTCCTTCGGGACAGAGGAGACAGGTGGTGCATGGTTGTCGTCAGCTCGTGTCGTGAGATGTTGGGTTAAGTCCCGCAACGAGCGCAACCCTTATATTTAGTTGCCAGCACTTCGGGTGGGCACTCTAGATAGACTGCCGGTGACAAACCGGAGGAAGGTGGGGATGACGTCAAATCATCATGCCCCTTATGACCTGGGCTACACACGTACTACAATGGCCGGTACAACGGGCTGCGAAATCGCGAGATGGAGCCAATCCCAACAAAGCCGGTCTCAGTTCGGATTGCAGGCTGCAACTCGCCTGCATGAAGTCGGAATTGCTAGTAATCGCGGATCAGCATGCCGCGGTGAATACGTTCCCGGGTCTTGTACACACCGCCCGTCACACCACGAGAGTTTATAACACCCGAAGTCGGTGGGGTAACCGCAAGGAGCCAGCCGCCGAAGGTGGGATAGATGATTGGGGTGAAGTCGTAACAAGGTAGCCGTATCGGAAGGTGCGGCTGGATCACCTCCTTTCTATGGAGAATCGTTTCCTGCAACGGAAACATTCAAATATGCAGCTTAGCTGCAAAACACTCACTCGTTGCTCAGTTTTGAGAGCTCAAACTCTCAAACAGCTTGCTTTTGCATGGAGCTTGTTCTTTGAAAACTAGATATCGAAACGAAACAAACGCGAATTAGAACATTCCTTTAAGCTAAACTTGTGCAAACAAGTCAAGTGTATAAAGGTAGTTAAATTGCTTTTGTGATGGTATCGGGTGAGAGCGACTTTTGGCTTTGCGCAAGCAAAACAAGGGAAGCGAACGACCGAAACCGGAACAAAATGGTTAAGCTACTAAGAGCACACGGAGGATGCCTAGGCGCTAGGAGCCGATGAAGGACGTGGCGAACAACGAAACTGCCTCGGGGAGCTGTAAGCAAGCTTTGATCCGGGGGTGTCCGAATGGGGAAACCCAGCTGGGGTAATTTCCAGTTACACCTAACTGAATACATAGGTTAGTGTGAGGCATACCAGGGGAACTGAAACATCTAAGTACCCTGAGGAAGAGAAAACAATAGTGATTCCGTCAGTAGCGGCGAGCGAACGCGGAGAAGCCCAAACCAGAGAGCTTGCTCTTTGGGGTTGTGGGACGTCTCACATGGAGTTACAAAGGAACCGGTTAAGCGAAGAGGTCTGGAAAGGCCCGCCAAAGAAGGTAAAAGCCCTGTAGTTGAAAGTCTGTTCCCTCCGAGACGGATCCCGAGTAGTGCGGGGCACGTGAAACCCCGTATGAATCCGGCAGGACCATCTGCCAAGGCTAAATACTTCCTAGCGACCGATAGTGAAGCAGTACCGTGAGGGAAAGGTGAAAAGCACCCCGGAAGGGGAGTGAAATAGAACCTGAAACCGTGTGCTTACAAAAAGTCAGAGCCCGTTTTAGGGGTGATGGCGTGCCTTTTGTAGAATGAACCGGCGAGTTACGTTCCCGTGCAAGGTTAAGGTGAAGAGCCGGAGCCGCAGCGAAAGCGAGTCTGAATAGGGCGATATAGTACGTGGACGTAGACCCGAAACCGGGTGATCTACCCCTGTCCAGGGTGAAGGTGCGGTAACACGCACTGGAGGCCCGAACCCACGCATGTTGAAAAATGCGGGGATGAGGTGGGGGTAGCGGAGAAATTCCAATCGAACTCGGAGATAGCTGGTTCTCCCCGAAATAGCTTTAGGGCTAGCCTCGGAAAACAGAGTCGTGGAGGTAGAGCACTGATTGGGTGCGGGGCCCGCAAGGGTTACCAAGCTCAGTCAAACTCCGAATGCCATAGACTTACTTCCGGGAGTCAGACAGTGAGTGCTAAGATCCATTGTCAAAAGGGAAACAGCCCAGACCATCAGCTAAGGTCCCCAAGTGTGTGTTAAGTGGGAAAGGATGTGGAGTTGCACAGACAACCAGGATGTTGGCTTAGAAGCAGCCACCATTGAAAGAGTGCGTAATAGCTCACTGGTCGAGTGACTCTGCGCCGAAAATGTAACGGGGCTAAACACACCACCGAAGCTATGGCTTGATGCTTTGCATCAGGGGTAGGGGAGCGTTGTATAAGGGTTGAAGGTGTACCGTAAGGAGCGCTGGACATTATACAAGTGAGAATGCCGGTATGAGTAACGAAAAGATCAGTGAGAATCTGATCCGCCGAAAGCCTAAGGGTTCCTGAGGAAGGCTCGTCCGCTCAGGGTAAGTCGGGACCTAAGGCGAGGCCGAAAGGCGTAGTCGAAGGACAACAGGTCGAAATTCCTGTACCACCGTAAGCCGTTATGAGCAATGGGGGGACGCAGTAGGGTAGTGACGCGGACTGATGGATGTCCGTCTAAGCAGTAAGGCTGATGTGTAGGCAAATCCGCACATTGTAAGGCTGAGCTGTGATGGGGAGCGAAAATTATAGTAGCGAAGGTCATGATCTCACACTGCCAAGAAAAGCCTCTAGCCAGGTGATGGTGCCCGTACCGCAAACCGACACAGGTAGGCGAGAAGAGTATTCTAAGGCGCGCGGAAGAACTCTCGTTAAGGAACTCGGCAAAATGACCCCGTAACTTCGGGAGAAGGGGTGCCCCGGTAGTGTGAATAGCACGAGGGGGCCGCAGTGAAAAGGCCCAAGCGACTGTTTAGCAAAAACACAGGTCTGTGCGAAGCCGTAAGGCGAAGTATACGGGCTGACGCCTGCCCGGTGCTGGAAGGTTAAGGGGAGTGGTTAGGGAGTAATCCCGAAGCTGTGAACCGAAGCCCCAGTAAACGGCGGCCGTAACTATAACGGTCCTAAGGTAGCGAAATTCCTTGTCAGGTAAATTCTGACCCGCACGAATGGCGTAACGACTTGGGCGCTGTCTCAACGAGAGATCCGGTGAAATTTTAATACCTGTGAAGATGCAGGTTACCCGCGACAAGACGGAAAGACCCCATGGAGCTTTACTGCAGCTTGATATTGAATTTGGGTACGATCTGTACAGGATAGGTGGGAGCCTTTGAAGCATGAGCGCCAGCTTGTGTGGAGGCAACGTTGGGATACCACCCTGATCGTATCTAGGTTCTAACCTGGTACCGTAATCCGGTGCGGGGACAGTGTCAGGTGGGCAGTTTGACTGGGGCGGTCGCCTCCTAAAGAGTAACGGAGGCGCCCAAAGGTTCCCTCAGAATGGTTGGAAATCATTCGAAGAGTGCAAAGGCATAAGGGAGCTTGACTGCGAGACCTACAAGTCGAGCAGGGACGAAAGTCGGGCTTAGTGATCCGGTGGTACCGCATGGAAGGGCCATCGCTCAACGGATAAAAGCTACCCTGGGGATAACAGGCTTATCTCCCCCAAGAGTCCACATCGACGGGGAGGTTTGGCACCTCGATGTCGGCTCATCGCATCCTGGGGCTGAAGTAGGTCCCAAGGGTTGGGCTGTTCGCCCATTAAAGCGGTACGCGAGCTGGGTTCAGAACGTCGTGAGACAGTTCGGTCCCTATCTGTCGTGGGCGTAGGAAATTTGAGAGGAGCTGTCCTTAGTACGAGAGGACCGGGATGGACGTACCGCTGGTGTACCAGTTGTTCCGCCAGGAGCACCGCTGGGTAGCTATGTACGGACGGGATAAACGCTGAAAGCATCTAAGCGTGAAGCCCCCCTCAAGATGAGATTTCCCAGTATGTAAGACCCCTTGAAGACGACGAGGTAGATAGGCTGGGGGTGGAAGTGCAGCAATGCATGGAGCTGACCAGTACTAATCGGTCGAGGGCTTATCCAATAGCAAGTGATAATTCGCATGTTTCGTTTCGAATCTAGTTTTCAGAGAACAACACTCTGAAATGTAAGCTACGCGTTTGGTGGCGATGGCGGAGGGGTTCCACACGTACCCATCCCGAACACGACCGTTAAGCCCTCTAGCGCCGATGGTACTTGGACCGCAGGGTCCTGGGAGAGTAGGACGCCGCCAAGCAAAGAACCACTGCCGATGTTATTCGGTGGTGGTTTTTATTATATAGTTATATTATGCAGTATGGTATTAAAATACAGATTGAATTTGGTGATTTATCAGCACAATAGTATGTATAAAAGTAACGTTATTCGATACGAATTGACGTTTTTTTGCGTAATAACTAGACTTGTCCGCTCTGGAAAAACAGTTGTGTTCATCAGGCAATACACCTGATATAACCAAGTACTTTTCCTTGACAGTCTAAATATCGCTTTGCTAAGATGGCAATAATAAATTTTTCAGAAAACGTATTTTCGGCGTAAAATACAGCCTGGAATCTTCGGGTTTTGGACCGTAAAGCTGAGCAAACATAAGGAGGAACACTTGCGTGTGGGAAGATAAATTTGGTAAGGAAGGCCTCACCTTTGATGATGTATTGCTAGTGCCACGGAAATCCGAGACACTGCCTAAAGAAGTAGATGTATCTATTCGTTTGAGTGATACTGTAAAGCTAAATATTCCTTTGATCAGTGCGGGCATGGATACGGTAACTGAAGCGACATTGGCTATTGCCATTGCACGTGAAGGCGGTATCGGTATTATCCATAAAAATATGTCGGTTGAACAACAGGCAGAAGAAGTAGACCGTGTTAAACGTTCGGAGAGTGGTGTTATTACGAATCCATTCTCACTGACTGCAGATCATCTGGTATCTGATGCGGAAGCAGTAATGGCGAAATATCGGATCTCCGGTGTACCTATTATTGAAGGAGATCAGAAGCTGGTTGGTATTTTGACCAACCGCGATTTGCGTTTTATCCATGATTACGGCATCAAAATAAGCGAAGTCATGACTCGTGAGAATCTGGTTACAGCTCCTGTAGGTACTACACTGCAAGAAGCTGAAGGTATCCTTCAGAAGCACAAGATTGAAAAACTTCCATTAGTTGATGAGACGAACACATTGAAAGGTCTTATCACCATTAAAGATATTGAAAAAGCCATTCAATTCCCTCATGCAGCCAAAGATGCTCAAGGCCGTTTGTTGGTTGGTGCAGCGATTGGTATCTCCAAAGATACATTCGAACGTGCAGATGCTTTGGTACAAGCTGGTGTCGATCTGATTACGGTAGACTCGGCTCACGGACACCACATCAATATCATTGAAGCTGTACGTCAGCTTCGTGAACGTTTCCCTACCCTGACCATCGTTGCAGGTAACGTCGCTACTGGCGCAGCCACTCGTGACCTGATCGAAGCAGGAGCCTCAGTAGTCAAAGTGGGTATTGGTCCAGGTTCGATATGTACAACACGTGTAATCGCTGGTATTGGTGTACCTCAAGTAACTGCAGTCTACGACTGTGCAACAGTGGCACGCGAATATGGAGTTCCGATTATCGCGGATGGCGGAATTAAATATTCTGGTGAGATTACGAAGGCACTGGCTGCAGGCGCACACGCGGTGATGTTGGGAAGTTTGTTTGCCGGCACAGCGGAAAGCCCGGGGGAAACTGAAATCTTCCAAGGGCGTAGCTACAAAGTATATCGCGGTATGGGTTCAATGGCTGCAATGAAACAAGGTAGTAAAGATCGTTACTTCCAAGATGATGACAAGAAACTGGTTCCGGAAGGAATCGAAGGTCGTGTCGCTTACAAAGGGCCATTGTCTGATACGATTCACCAACTGATTGGTGGTCTGCGTTCGGGTATGGGATACTGTGGTACAAGTAACTTGGAGCAACTTCGTAACGATACAGGCTTTATCCGAATTACAGGTGCGGGACTGCGCGAAAGTCATCCCCATGATGTACAGATTACCAAAGAAGCACCTAACTACTCGTTGTAATCGGAAGAGAGTTAATCATTTCCAGGACAGGCTCGGTGATTTTCACCGGGTCTGTCTTTTTTTGCAGATACCCCTGTGATAGAATAGAACAAGCGGTGACGATCCAAGCTTGGATTAAGGCGTTGCGGCGGCTATTTGACGTGAATCTATGAATATGGTTTTGAAAAGCAAATGCAGTGCCAGAAAAGGCTGCCAGTTAAACAGAAGCGCGGACGTCCTTTTACATAAGCATTTGCAAAATGCGGACTAAGTGACAATCGATAACGAACTTTAGGAGCAATAATATTGCTCGTTCGATACAGCGCATATAGCACACATCTCATACATCAAACACGCAGGTTAGGGAACAAGAAAATCGCAGCATAAGCTGCACTGAAGCAATTAACAATGCTTTGGATCGAAGGGAGTATTCATCAATTGAAAGCCAAACACATGAATAAAAAGAAACGCCAAATGCTCAAAAAAAGCGTAGCCTCGGTAATGCTAATTAACATGCTTTGCATGTCTGCAGTAATGCCGGTCATGGCTGCTGCGGATAACTCAGGTCAGGTTCTGACTGCTGCGGCAACAACAACGAAGACGGAGAAAGCCATACAGGTGCCTGGGGTAGACTCACTTGGGCTTGAGGTTAGATCAGCGGTGCTTATGGAAGCCTCAACGGGACAGATTCTACTAAATGTCGATGCGGATAAAGCGATGCCACCTGCAAGTATGACCAAAATGATGACAGAATACATTGTCGCAGAGCAGGTCAAACAAGGGAAATTTGGCTGGGACGATATTGTACCTGTTAAAAAGAATGCTGCACAAAGTGTCGGATCACGTATCTTCCTGGCGGAAGGTGACCAGCACACAGTTAAGGATCTCTATATTGCTATGGCTGTTGGCTCTGCCAATGATGCTACGGTTGCTTTGGCCGAGTATGTTGCCGGTTCGGAAGAAGCTTTCGTGAAAATGATGAATGATGAAGCGAAGCGTATGGGCATGAAGGATACGTTCTTCATCAACTCTTCCGGTCTCGATCGAGCAGATATGCCTGCCGACTTCCGTCCAGCTGAAGACAAGGAAACAGTGATGTCCGCACTGGATGCTGCGATTCTGTGCAGATATATCATCATGGATCACCCGGACTACAAAGATTTTACAACCATTCAATCCTATAAGTTCCGTCCAAATGATAAAGCTCCAATTATCAATTACAACTGGATGCTGGAAGCGAATAAAAATATAACCAATTTCAAAAGCTATGCCTATGAAGGTCTGGATGGAATGAAAACAGGCCATACCACAAACGCAGGTAATAACTTTACAGGTACAGCAGAACGTAACGGTATGCGTCTAATTAGTGTTGTTATGGGCACAGATTCGGAATCCGCACGTTTCAGAGAAACTAAAAAGGTATTGGACTATGGATTTAACAACTTTGAAGTGAAGCAGGCTGTCGCAGGCAAGACCAAAGTGACGGGCTGGGAAGCGGTACCTTTGAAAAAAGGGAAAGAAACAACGGTTCCTGTTGTAACAGATAATGCGGTAAGTTTCGTTGTTCCCAAAGGTACTCAGAACCTGGATGTGACCTTCAAAGCTAACGTAACTGAGGCTGACAAGCTGGTAGCACCAATCAAGGCAGGTACAAAGGTTGGTACAGTAACGTACACGTATAAAGCAGAAGGAATTGAGCCTCAGGAAAAAACAGTGAACTTGATCACTGCTGAAGAGGCTGAAAAAGGCGGATGGTTCCGTTTGTTCTTCCGTGCTGTGAAAGATTTCTTCGTGGATCTCTTTGACGGAATCAAAAATCTCTTTTAGTCTATATTTCCGACTGGATGGATTGTATATTTACAATTTTTCCGGTAAAATATCAAGTTAGAATTCACGTATGATGAAGTAAAAAAGTACAATGTTCGTTTACCATATGCAAGATCGTGGCTGGTAAGAGAAGGGGAATGAGCGTATGAAGATCGGCGTTTTAGCACTTCAAGGAGCTGTAACAGAGCATATTCGAAGTATTGAACGTGCTGGAGCAGAAGGTATAGCTATCAAACAGGTTCAGCAATTGGAGGACTTGGACGGTCTTATCCTTCCTGGCGGGGAAAGCACGACGATCGGTAAACTGATGCGCAAGTATGGGTTTATGGATGCCATTCGCGCGTTTGCTGCTGAGGGCAAACCGGTATTTGGTACCTGTGCTGGCTTGATCGTTATGGCTAAACACATTGCAGGGCAAGAAGAAGCTCATTTGGAGCTAATGGATATGACTGTATCCCGAAATGCATTTGGACGGCAGAGAGAAAGTTTTGAGACGGATTTGCCAGTCAAAGGCATTGAGGAAACGGTAAGAGCTGTGTTTATACGGGCACCCTTGATCGAGAGTGTCGGAGACCAGGTCGAAGTTCTCTCCACATACAAGGATGAGATTGTTACTGCTCGTCAGGGGCATTTGCTGGCTTGCTCCTACCATCCGGAATTGACGGATGACTATCGTCTGCATACTTATTTTGTAGACATGGCCAGATCCTACAAACATACGGTAGACTCTAAATAATGCATGATGTACAATCTATGATCTCCCGGTCATCGGATCACTTCCCCAGAAGCCTTGTAAGGCCGCTGGATGGCGGTTGCATCTGAACGGATGCCTGATGTTGCCTGTATCTGCTTCAAAGCGGGAATCGCAGCGGAGGGTGACACCGGGGATATAGGTTGTTTTTTGGGTTACAGGTTCCGATAAGTATATAGTAAGGTATATACAGTAGATTTTTAATAATGGATTTAACATAAGGCTTCACGTTGTGAGGTTATTTAGGAGGGGTATATCGTGCTTGATGTGAAAATATTGCGGAATGAGTATGCACGTGTAGAAGAAGCATTGACTAAACGTGGCAAATCGCTGGATCTTATCGCTGGATTTACCGAGATGGATGCCAAGCGTCGGGAATTGCTTCAAGAGAGTGAAACGCTGAAGAGTCGTCGGAATACAGTCTCGGCGGAAGTTGCTAGACTGAAGAAGAATCGTGAGAATGCTGATGATCTGATTGTGGAGATGCGCGAAGTCTCTGATCGAATCAAAGCTATGGACGAAGAAGTTCGGGAACTGGAAGTGAAGATCAATGATCTCACAATGGCGATTCCGAACATTCCTAACGAAAGTGTACCTACTGGGGCTTCTGAAGACGACAATGTTGAGATTCGTCGTTGGGAAGAGCCGAAGTCATTTACTTTTGCACCGAAAGCACACTGGGAAATTGCGCAGGATCTCGATATTCTTGATTTTGAGGCTGCTGCCAAAGTAACAGGTTCCCGTTTTACCTTTTATAAAGGTCTGGGTGCGCGTCTGGAACGTGCATTGATTAACTTCATGATGGATCTGCACAGTGATCAACATGGATATGAAGAGATTCTGCCTCCATACATCGTTAATCGGGACAGCTTGTTTGGAACAGGTCAACTGCCTAAGTTTGAAGAAGATCTGTTCAAGTTAAAAGATACTGAATATTATCTGATCCCTACTGCTGAAGTTCCGGTAACGAACTACCATCGCGAAGAGATTCTGAATGTAGATCAATTGCCTAAGCACTTTGTGGCATACAGTTCTTGTTTCCGCTCTGAAGCCGGTTCCGCTGGACGGGATACACGTGGATTGATTCGTCAGCATCAATTCAACAAAGTAGAGCTGCTCAAGCTCTCTACTCCGGAGACTTCGTATGAAGAGCTGGAGCAAATGACTCAAAATGCGGAGCGTGTGCTTCAATTGTTGGGCTTGCCGTATCGCGTTCTGACATTGTGCACGGCAGATATGGGCTTCACTTCAGCTAAAACGTATGATATTGAGGTATGGTTGCCTGAGAGCAATACCTATCGTGAGATTTCTTCGTGCTCCAACTGTGAGGACTTCCAGGCACGTCGTGCCAATATCCGTTTCCGCAGAGAGCCAAAAGCCAAACCGGAATTTGTTCATACATTGAACGGGTCAGGATTGGCCGTTGGACGGACGGTAGCCGCTATCCTGGAGAACTATCAACAGGAAGATGGTACAGTTGTTATTCCTGAAGCATTGCGTCCTTATATGGGCGGCACTAGTGTGATTGCACATCGCTCTTAAGAGTTAGTTAACCATCCTCATCAAAAGGAATACAAATTCAATCCGTCATTTCTGAATGGCGGATTGGAGTGTTTTGTATAACGGAGGCAGTTGTCTGATACAGGATCATCATTTTTAATATAAAAAAGGTTGCATTATAATGTCGAGATGTGGTATGATACTTTTCGTGGCAAGTTTATAAAAGTTAATTCCCTGGAGAGGTACCGAAGCGGTCATAACGGGGCGGTCTTGAAAACCGTTAGGGGGCAACTCCACGTGGGTTCGAATCCCACCCTCTCCGCCATACTACACTTATAACAAGGACTCGAGCGATCTCGCTCGGGTCCTTTTTTGCGTTGTGAGTTTGTTAAACGTAGTGAGTATACAGGTTGGTGACTGATGTATACGTTGCACAGTAAAACGTTATATTTGGAATGAGGTTAATATGTATAAAAACATCCTCATCGCCGCACTTTATAGGAGTGGAGGTGGTAAGATGAACCGCGAGTTAAACATCGATCAGACAGAGCTTGTAGGGGCTTGGCAAGAACGTTTGCCTCAAGTCCTGAATGTTGGAGACCAGGCTCAGGTAATGGCCGATGATGCCGATCAGCAGGCGATTCGGATACACATTGCTACAGCAGGGCACGAGATGTACTCTTTTGATTTCAAATGTGCATATGTCGATTCCCGTGAAGTCAGCGTACAGCTGATTGATGTGGAACGGGATGGACGAACGACGGATGAGCGTACAGAACCGATTCAGGAACTGGCTCACGATTATACACGGCACATTCATGAATGCGCCCAGTCGTTACAATCCCAGACGAGATAATAGCCTGAAATCTGAAGGAGTGAACTCAATTGACTAAAGCCAAAGCGGGAGTAGACAAAAACCTGCAAAATGTAGTCGATGATCTGGAGCAGCCTGCCGTAAACAGTCATCATGCCCAGCAAATTCAGCAAGATATCAATGATCGCCGTCATCAGGATGCACTGAATCATGACAAAACGGAAGATAGGGACCCATCCCATTCCTAACAATGATGAGGGGGCAATAATATGAGCAAACCAAAGACAATTCCCGTACCGGAAGCGCAAGCATCCGAACAGCATCGTCATTCATCCAAACGCTCTTCCATGCAGGAACCATTATCCGGTTCCAAAAAAGTAAAAAATCAAAATCATGTGGATCATTTGAATCCCCAAGGTTAATAGAAGAAACAGATTCACGCAAAAGTCCCTTGTTACCAAACAGGGGGCTTTTGCGTATTCATACATATATAAAGACAAGGACATGCTTATTCCCAAAGCTGACATAGGTCTTTGTAGCCATTTTAAAGAGGAAAGATCACATTTTTCCCAAATTAGGTTTCGGTATCTGGCGATATGGTATATCATTGATATTGAATTACTTTTTTTTGGGGTTATCACGAGAGGAGAGAAACAAATGACTAAACGTATGGGGGCGCTTCTTCTTACGTTGCTGTTGACCGTATCTATGGCATTGACAGCATGTAGCAGCAAGCAGGAACCAAAAGAGGCATTGAAGACGGCTGCGGCCAATGCTTCCAAACTGACTTCGTATGAAATGAGTTCCAACTTCACTATTAATGAATTGAGCTATAAACCTGGGGATGCTTCACAAACGGATCCGACCATGACTCAGTTTATGAGCATGCTGAAGGATGCTCAGTTGAATGTAACAGGTGTATACCAAAGTGAGCCAATGCAGACAGAGATGACTCTTGGCATCGAGCTTAAAGGCGACATGGGTATGACCTTTAACATTCCAATGGTGATGACGGCAGAGAAACTGTATGTGAAAGTGCCGAATATTCCATTCTTCCCGATTCCGGAGAATGTTGTTAACAAGTTCCTGGAGCTGGATCTGAAAGAACTGGCTGAGCAAGAGGGTACAGAATGGAACCCAGATGCTATGGACGCAGCCAAAACGCAAAAGCTGAGCAACGAAGTCATGGATGCAGTGCTGAGCGAGTACGATCAAGCTAAATTCTTCAAAAATCTAGACACCAAAGATGCACAACTTCCTGAAGGTGTAGATGCGAAGCAGGTTGTACAATTCTCGGTGAATAATGACAATGTTAAAGAAGCAGTTACTGTACTGGTAACAAAAGCTATGCCTAAAGTATTGGATATTCTGTCCAAAGAGGAATATCGTGAAATGCTGCAAATGGATCAGGCTGATATCGACAAAGCTAAAGAAGATTTGAAAATCACTGAAGCAGATCAGGCTGAAATGGCTAAAGACTTGGATAAATTGAAAGATGTTCTGACAATCAACCAATTCAACATCGATTTCGCATTGGACAAAAACGACTTCCCTGTATATCAAAAGATGGTCGCTGATCTACTGATCAAGCCAGAAGGTACAAAAGACGAAGTGAAATTGGCATTTACCGGTTCCAATACGTACACCAAAATTAACGAAAAAGCAGCATTCAAAATCAACATCCCTACTGGCGATGACGTAATTACTATGCAAGAGTTCGAAGAACTGATGAACGCTTCATACGGATACTAATCTCGCTGAGTTCAAACCGTCTGTGATTCAAGTGAAGGATGCCTTCCTTCCGCTTGGATACAGGCGGTTTTTTTGTTACACAGCGTAAGAGGGGATATCCACAAAATAATTGATCTTTGATGTTGAATCGTGGCTGGTGATTTATACAAATAAAACCGCACTCTCTCCTACATAACTAGGTTAGTGCGGTTTTGAATATTATATTTGTATATTGTTGAATTGGAAATACAGACAGCTTTGTGTGGGAACTTCAAAATTAATTAATTCGCAAGTTCGTCCAAGTCTTCAGCAAGTACAGCATAGATCTGATGATCCTGATATTTGCCGTTGATCTTGAGGTATTTGCGAGCAGTACCTTCAAACTGGAATCCATTCTTCTCCAGTACGCGCTGTGAACCTTTGTTGGAGGGTAATACCGCAGCCTGAACCCGATTTAACTTCAGCGCACGGAAACCATAAGCTACGGCCAGTTTAACCGCTGCTGTCATTCGTCCGCCGCCCTGATAATCCGGATGTATAAAGTAACCCATATCAGCATAATTGGCAACGCCCAGTACGACATTGTTGATACTTACTTGTCCAATCAGCAGACTGTCTTTAATGGTATAGATTCCAAATTGATATCCTGTACCTTCTTCTGCTGCCTTGACCCGATCCTCAATCCGCCGAGTCTGAGCATCCAGTGTATAGAATTCATCGTCTCGCACGGGTTCTACAGCCTGGTATGGGACGCGTGTGACCTTAATCAGGTCCAGATAGGACTGTGTATCCTGGGGTGTGAGCAACCGAAGGCTTATGCCGTGGGCTGTATCATAGAGTGTTAGTGCCATTACAGCACACTTCCTTTCTAATTGGAATGTTGATATTCAATGATTAGTGTTATTTTTTACGCAGACGTCTGAAAAATTGAGTTAGCATCGTGGAGCATTCAGGCTGGAGGATATCCGGGATCACCTCGGTGCGATGGTTAAAACGAGGCTCCTGTAGCAGGTTCATCAGTGTACCTGCACAGCCTGCCTTGGGATCAGCCGTACCATAGATTACGCGGGGGACCCTGGATTGCACAATTGCACCTGCACACATCGGACAAGGTTCCAGTGTGACGTACAGAGAACAATCCAACAAACGCCAAGCTCCAATGGTCTCGCTGGCCTGACGAATAGCCACCATCTCTGCATGGGCAGTGGAATCCAGTGTAGTTTCACGCAGATTGTATCCCCGACCGATAACTTGGTTATTTTGTACGATTACAGCTCCAATCGGCACTTCCCCAAGAGCCTCAGCTTTGTAGGCCTCGGCAATGGCCTCCCGCATCCAGTGCTCATGTTGAGCCTCCTCAGATAAATTCCCAAGATCGGGCTGGAGAGAATGGTCAGTCATTACTATATAACTCCTTCCAAAATCGTTTATTCAGCGAACAAGTATTCGGGTTGTTAACATGTTGTGTATAGAATTGTGGATAACCGTGCAGTTGCTCACATAGTTATAAACAAACTATCCACAAGCCTGTGGGTATGTGGATAAATATAGTGATTCATTTCATTGTAGAGTTCGAAAATGCAAAAAACAACGAATTTCGAGCTTTTCAATCATTCGGTAACTTTTGGGCACAGGTCAATTATCCTTTTCAAAAAGACATACAAGCGTTATGATGGAGATAGGTTTTGCCATATATCGCCAGAGGGTACAAGCCGAGAGGTGAACAAAAAAACTTGTCTATTAAAACGAAATTATCCATGATTATGTCGTGCTCAGTGCTCGTTATTTTAGTGTTGAATATCGCACTGAGTTATTATACTACAGAAGAGAATCTGAGGCAGGACAGTGAAAACAAGATGGTGCTCACTGCAAAGCAGATTGCAATTGCTGTCGAACAGAATCAATACAGTTCGGATTATGTAAAACGGCAGATTGGAAACAATCTGTGGCTTGCTGCTGTCATGGCAGCGGAAGAATTGGACCCGGATATTAATAATATCACAAATGAAGAACTTGTACGCTTGAGCCAAAAGGTCGGCGTCTCACATATATCGTTAATGGAGCAGACGGATGATGACATCGTTGTTAGCCGCTCTTCGGATCCGAGAGAAATCGGGCTGTCCACCAAATCCATGACCTATTGGTATCAGGCCTTTAAGCAGTTGTTTGAAAAACAGCAGGTGACGATTCCCCAAGGGCAGAAGTTGGAGCATTTCTGGTCAGATGGATTCGAATATTCAACCTCCAGTCCTTCGGATATTGATATCTGGGGTTACTACCATGATGGAAAGAGAAACTACATAATCAATCCTTTCTATAATAATACGGAAGTTGATGACTATGTGAAAATCTCTAGTCCGGATGAGATTTTAAATAAAATTCGTGAGGTCAATCCCTCCATTCTGGAGATTACAGGCATCAATCCGTTGACTTTTGGCAGCCCGAACATGGGCGATGACGGAAGAGATTCGAACTTTAGCAAGTTGAATAACAGACCGATTCGTTTTGGTACATACCAGTATGGTTCTACGGATGAGGATCATCGTGCTGTGGTGCGCGCCATTCGAACAGGGCAAAATGTATCTTTTGTCAGTGAAACGCACGAACAGAAGGTATTGAAGAGTTTTATTCCCATATTCACACCCAATCAGTCTTCCTATGTGATCAGTATTGTCATGGACTATAAGCAAATATCCTCCATGGTATCTGAGCAGTTGGTGAGCCATGCCTCCATATCGTTGGTTCTTCTGGAGATCGTGATCTTTGGCAGCTATCTGCTCGCAGGGTATATTACGCGTCCGATCCAATCCATACTGGGCAAAGTGAATGATGTAGCGGAAGGTCACTTTGATTTCCGTCTGAAAGTAAGGAGGAAGGATGAGCTGGGCCAACTGGCCAATCGTATTAATGCCATGATTCGTAATTTGGGCCATTATACGAGCCGTCTGAAACAGATGTATGAAGAGAATCGGGCGGTGAAAGAACATCTGGAGTCCATTATCAATCAGACAGCGGATGCCATTCACATTACGGATCTTGAAGGAAAAGTGCTTCGGGTTAACCGGGCATTTGAACAATTATATGGCTTTCGAAGTCGTGAGGTGGAAGGTCGTAATCTGAAGATCATCCCGCCAGAGGCAGAAGAAGAAATGAAACGTCAGCATGCCCAACTCGTTGAAGGGATGTCCATTACGTCCAACGAAACCACCTGGATGAAGAAAGACGGGACCCGAGTAGAGGTCAGTGTTAGTACGGCTCCGGTACGAGACGAGGCTGGAGAGATTACCGCGCTCATTAGTGTCTCCAGGGACATTACAAGTCGTAATCGGATGGAAGAACTGCTCAGACGTTCTGAGAAGCTAACAACCGTGGGCCAGCTTGCAGCAGGTGTGGCACATGAGATTCGTAATCCACTGACCACGCTGCGCGGATTCCTACAGTTACAGCAAGAGAGCAACAAGCTGAATCATCGTCATCTGGATCTGATGTTATCGGAGCTGGATCGAATCAACCTTATTGTCGGTGAATTTCTGATTTTGGCGAAACCGCAGGCGGTTCATTTTCAGAATCGGGATATTCGTTTTATTCTTGGCGATGTCATCTCGTTACTGGATAGTCAGGCGCATCTGCATGGTGTAGAATTTGTACTGCGTGCCTCATCCGATTCAGCTATGGTACACTGTGAAGAGAACCAGTTGAAGCAGGTATTCATCAATTTGCTGAAAAATGGTATGGAGGCCATGCCAAATGGAGGAAGCATCCATATCAAGCTCAAGCATGACGAGCAGTCGAAACGCGTCAGAATTGAGATCAGGGATGAAGGCATTGGTATCCCGGAAGAGATGATGCCCAAGCTTGGGGAGCCTTTCTTTACGAATAAAGAGTCTGGGACAGGGCTTGGCCTGATGGTCAGTCAGCGCATTATTCAATCACATAAGGGCATGATGGATATTAAAAGCATCTTGAACAAGGGAACAACGGTTATCATTGAACTGCCTGCATCCGAGCAACAACCGGAAGTTATTGAGGTAGATCAGGTAACGGATGAACCATTTACAGATGAAGAGAAATAGATGAGGTGAGATTACCTTTTGCGTATTAATAAATTTATTAGTGAAACAGGTTACTGCTCCCGGCGCGAAGCAGATAAGTTGGTGGATAGTGGTCAGGTAACCATTAATGGGGTTAAGGCTGAACTGGGCAGTCAGGCAGAAGAAGGCGACGATGTACGAATCAACGGCAAGCCAATCAAGGAAAAGAGAAAACACGTATATATCGCGCTGAATAAACCGATCGGGATCACAAGCACAACCGAGCAGCATATTCAGGGCAATATCGTTGATTTTGTCGGACACGATGAACGTATCTTTCCAATTGGGCGCCTGGATAAGGACTCAGAAGGTTTGATCCTGATGACCAATGATGGTGATATCGTTAACCGGATTCTTAGATCAGAAGGACGCCATGAGAAAGAGTATATCGTTACTGTTGATCGATCTGTAACCCCGAGTTTCCTTAGAGGTATGAGCACTGGGGTGAAAATCCTGGGTGAAATGACCCTGCCTTGTACAGTGACCCGGATGACGGATCGAGTATTCCGTATCATCCTTACTGAAGGAAAGAACCGTCAGATTCGGCGGATGTGTAGTGCCTTTGGCTACGAGGTTCGTAAGTTGAAGCGTATTCGGATCATGAACATTCACCTTGGAGAAATGGCGACAGGTTCTTGGAGAGAGCTTACCGCTGCTGAAAAAGCAGAGCTGGGCGGTCTGTTGGACTATTCACTGGAATAGATGATTTGACTTTGACTATTTAACCGACTAAAGCTCTGCTTTCCGAAAAGGAGCGCAGGGCTTTTTGGTATAGGGTCGATGATGACAGGTGAATCTTCGCAAATAGTGTGAAAAAGTGTAGAGATAAACCAAAGCATAAGCATTATATAAACCAAAAAGGCCGTTCTCCTTGTACCTGGAGAACGGTCTTTGGTTAATGAATCGCTGCAGGCCTCTAGTTTCCTTCGCCAACGGCTTTTACATTTGTATTGTTACTTTGATACTTCCGAATGATAGATACCTCTACACGGCGATTCTGTGCCCGTCCGGTATTGGTGTCATTGCTGGCAATCGGGTGATACTCTCCATAACCACTTGGTGTGAATTTGGAAGGGTCCAATTGCGAGTTCAGCAACAGGATTTTCAGGAAGTTGAGCGCACGATCTGCGCTTAGATCCCAGTTATCCTTATATTGGTTGTTCGAAATGGGAATATTATCGGTATGACCGGATACAACCACTTCATATTCAGGGAACTCCTGCAGCATACTTGAGATTGCTTTGGCCAGGGATCGTGATTCAGGCTTCACATCTGCTCGGCCTGAGGAGAACAGGGCGTTATCACTGATGGTGATCTTCAATTCAGACTGATTCAGCTTGGTGTTCAGCTGGTCCGAGAGCCCGTTCTTCGAGATATATTTGTCGAGTCGCTCTTTGAGTTTCTCCAGGTCTTCTTGTTCTTTCTTAGCCATCTGTGCATCTGTAATCTGAGCTGGTGTTTTCTTGGTGATTTCTGTAGGTTCCTGTTTGTTCTTACCCAAATCAGCACCTGGCGTATCCGGATTCATGGACGAATGGTCCAGAATTCCGGAACCTCCATTTAATGCACTGTTTAGTGCGGAAGCCATCTGCTCAAACTTAGCTGCATCGATTGAACTCATGCCGAACAATACAATAAACAGAGCGAGCAACAAGGTCATCAAGTCGGAATAGGGGAGCAACCAGCTCTCGTCTATATGCTCTTCATGTGGTTCGTGCTTCTTAGCCTTTTTCACCTGATGATCCCTCCTTCTCTTCCAGTTGTTTACGTTCGGAAGGTGTCAGGAATACGGATAACTTTTGGTTGATGGCGATGGTGGAGACACCGGATTGTATGGATAACAGTCCTTCAACCATCATCAGCTTGATCTCCATTTCTTGCTTGGACATCCGTTTCAGCTTGTTAGACATCGGGTGCCATAACACGTAACCACTAAATATACCAAGGAGTGTTGCAATAAATGCTGCCGCAATCGCATGGGAGAGTTTCTCCATGTCACTGAGATCGGCAAGTGCTGCGATGAGACCTACAACGGCCCCGAGAACCCCGAGCGTTGGTGCGTACATCCCCGCCTGAGCGAAGATCAAGGCACTGCCACGGTGGCGCTCCTCTGTAGCATGAATATCTTCCATGAGCACATCACTTACAAATTCCTGATCGTTGCCGTCTATAATCATACGCATACCGCCACGAAGGAACTGATCGTCAATCTCTTCTACTTTTGATTCCAGTGCAAGCAAACCTTCACGACGGGTAGTGGAAGCCCAATCCATAAATGTGCCGATCAGGGATACGCGATCAATAAGTACTTGATTTTTGAAAACAATCCCGAAAAGCTTAGGGATTTTTTTAACTTCAGACATCGGAAATGCGATAAAGATGGTTCCTGCCGTACCAACAAAGATAATAATGTAGGCTGCGGGATTGTTAACCAGGTTGATTAAGGGCGCACCCTTCAAGAACATACCAAATACAAGGGAGACCAGCCCCAAAATTAGTCCAATAATCGTTGAAATGTTCATCATACACCTCATCCATGAGATAAAATTGAATCCTTTCAAGCGGCTGTGTTCGGGCTTCCGGACGAATTTTTGGCCGCAATCCGTTCAATGTTAGGCATTCCTTACGGTTGCTAAAACAGTTAAAACGGTCATATATGTATTTATCGACCAGAAGGCCTTTTTTTTTAAGGGCTATTTTCAGGTATAATAAGAACAAATCCGCTCCTTAGGGGCCGAATAGGAGTGAAAAGCCAATGGGCGTAAAGCATGGACGGGATTATGAAGGAATTTTGACAGATCTGACAACGGCAATCGGGCGCATACCGGATCGGTATGTATTCTTTGAAATGGACTCGGAAGAATGGGAGAGATTGGCTGCATCTGACCAACTTGAAGTGGATGAGGCGTTAGCGGAGGATTTGTTCTATGCGCTGGGCGAGGAGTCTGTTATTCCGGTTGGAAGTGGCGTGGTCATCCATGATAAGGAGCAGCACCGCATTCATATTTTGATCGGGGAAGAAGAGTTGACGTTTGTACCTTTAATTTAGTATGTTTATATGCATTTTCAGGGGTATAAATGGAACTGGAATTTCCCTCAAAGCCTTATGGTTATTGGTTCTATGCCATGTAGGCGATTGGATTTTGAAGCTAGTCCGTGGTAAGATGTTAGTCGTGAAATGGCCAACCGCATGGCGGTGAGCCTGGCCTTTGAGGTTGCTGTTGATCGCACCGAAGGTGTCGGTGGTTATACGGACACACGTCTGTAATGTACCATCCTATGGGGAGGAAGATAACGCATGGTTTTTTCGCAAGAGGAAGTCGAAGCTCATCTGGGAAGGCTGGAAGGCTGGGAACTGGAAGAGGGACGGTGGATTGTACGTAAATTCGTGTTCTCCAACTACATGAAAGGGATTGCATTTGTGGATGAGGTCGCTGCGATCTCGGAAGCATTCAATCATCATCCTTTTATTACGATTGACTATACAACGGTTACGCTGCGTCTGACGTCATGGGATGCGGGTGGTATCACATCTGTAGATATCAAGGAAGCAGGACAATATAACGAAGCTTATGACAAAATGAGGTCGGAATAACGTGGTCAGTTATTATCGCGCGGCCAGAAGTGAGTGAACCATACATGTCAGACTATAATCAGAAACAACCTCTCATTGCTGTCGTAGGCAGTCTCAATATGGATCTCGTGGTGAAGACAGACATGATTCCGGAAGAGGGAGAGACGGTGAGCGGTGAGGAACTGCATTATCTCGCTGGTGGCAAAGGGGCCAACCAGGCTGTTGCCGCTGCGCGTCTGGGTGGACAGACTAAGATGATTGGTGCGGTGGGATCGGACGGTTTTGGCGAACGTCTGCTGCACAGTCTGACGGAAAGTGGTGCAGATGCCTCGCAGGTTCGCATATTGGAAGACACGGTTACAGGGACGGCGTCCATTTGGCTCTCTAGGGGAGACAACCGGATTATTGTTATTCCTGGTGCGAATGGGCAAGTGGTGCCTGAGATGCTGGAAGAGGCGGATACGGTAAAAAGCCTGACTGCAGCCGCAGCGGTGCTGCTACAGCTGGAGATCCCGCTGCCAGCGGTTACCCGCGCCGCCCAACTGGCGGCTGAAGGCAGCGCACTGGTGGTGCTCAACCCGGCTCCCGCGGTGCCGGGTCTGCCGCAGGAGCTCCTGCGGTGCGTCGACGTTGTCACGCCGAACCGCAGTGAGCTTACCGCGCTTACCAGCCGGGATCATCTCCGGCCGGAAGACCTGGATGCGGCGGTCGCAGAGCTCGCCGCATCCCTCGGGGCCGCTGTCGTCACGACGCTCGGCCCCGAGGGGGCTGTGTACGCGGCGGCGCCTGGTGGCCGCGTACAAGCAGGGCGTGCCGGCGCGTGCCGTGCGCCCGGCTACGCCGTAAGCGCCGTCGATACGACCGGCGCTGGCGATTGCTTCAACGGCGCGCTGGCGGTAGCCCTCGCGCGCGGTGAGACTTTGGACGCGGCCGTAGGCTTCGCCATGGGTGCGGCCGCGTTATCCGTGACGAAGCTCGGCGCACAGTCCGGGATGCCGTCCGCACGTGAAGTCGAGGCCTTTCTGGCCGAGCACGCGGCAGATGCCTAATAATTGGTATAACAAAGAGGCTCTTATTCTCCCAAAAGGGGATTAAGGGCCTCTTCATTATGTAGTGCGTGCAGAGATTATTTCTTCTCTGACAGCCACATGGCGATATTTGCAATCTCTTCGTCCTGCAGTTTGCCCTTGAAGGAAGGCATGCCACCTTTACCTTTGACAATCGTAGAATAGATCTTCTCCAGATCATCCTGGCTGCCGATGTTGGCCAGAGCAGGTCCTACGCCACCTTGAAGCTGATCCCCGTGACAGGAGATACAATTGGCTTTGACCAGTGCTTCAGCTTGTCCGGCATCCAATGTTACTTCCGGCATGGTTGGCTTGGCTTCTTCAGCCACTTCTTCTTTCCCTGGAAGCGTAAACATTAAAACAATAGCTAAAGCGCATGCTGCAAAAAATACTCCGCTCATGATCCATTTGTGCATCCCTTATGTCCCCTCCAGAATGAAAGATCATCTAACCTGAAACTATCCATATCATTATAACGGAACCTGTACCGACATCATAGCATTTTGTGGGAATTTTTTGAACTAATCACATAACAAGGGGCAAATTTGGTTGTTTTGCAATGGATTCTAACCGCGAGGCCCTTCATAAACCATACAGTGAAAGGGCTTCAAGCCGCTTGGGGTCTGTCGTTCGTATGTATCCTGGGTGACAAATCCACTCTTCAGATAGACTTGAATGGCACGAGCATTCCAAGTGAGTACTTCCAGATCAATCTCATTCGTGGGATTTCGGCGAATAGCTTCCTGTACAATGGCAGTGACAAAAGCTGCCCCTTGACCCTGACCACACAGCTCTGGATGCATGCCAAGGCCAATCCGGGTTACCCCTTGAAGTGGGAAGTATTGGGCAAACCCACATATACGATCGTTCTGATCCAGGACGATCGCGTATTGCTCCTGCCGCAGCTGTGCATCTCCAAATTCCACTTCCAGAGCTTTCATCTGCTCCCAGGGGAGCCAGCTGTAGATATTGTAAGGCGGGTCATACTGCCAACTGCAGATAAGCTCCGCATGTTCTTCTCGCATGGGTACAACGTGAAACGTCACAGGGGTTTCCTTCATACACCTGCATGCTCCTTTCCTTGAAACAGAACTCTTTGTCCACTCTACAAAAGAGATGTTCATTTAGCAAGTCTTCCTTCCCGAGAAAAAAAATGAAACAAAAGTTCCGGTAATTTCGTTTATATTATAACGGGATGGGTAAAAACATCATAAGGGCACGGACGAACGAACGCAAAATGAACTTGTTGATGTCGCAGGATATGCCCCGAGTATAACTTGCAACATGAATAAGGATTGAAGCACAAAAAACCGCCGGATACATTCCTGCGGAGAATGTACCGGGCGGTTCTGTTATGCTTCTTGCTTCGTTCCAGTATGGTTAATGGTTACAGCATCATGTTGCTCAGCTTGTCCCTAGTCAAGGGCCAGTGATTCATATGCGTCCGTGCTCATAATCCGTTTCGCGCCAACATAACGATTGGCCCAATAGTTTTCACTCAATGCACTGATCGTAACGCCTTTGGAAGAAGAGGAGTGTGCGAACTTTCCATCCCCTACAAAGATTCCTACATGAGATACGCCTTTACCTGTTGTATTAAAGAACACCAGATCGCCAGCTCTCATTTCCATGCGGGATACGGAATCGCCCATGTCGAATTGGGAACTGGATTGGCGTGCCAAATCAATACCCAACTTGTCGAATACATACCGGGTAAATCCGGAGCAGTCAAAGCCGTTAAGCGTTGTTCCCCCACTTTTGTATGTAGTTCCCATTGCTGAATCAATTACTGTGTCCATCTTTGAATCTGCGAATGCGCTACCTGCACCAAGCGATAAAGCGAATGTGATGCTAAGTACAGCTGCGGTTAATTTCTTCTTGAACAAGAGATATTCCCCTTCCAATGCCTGCGAGGTTAGCTTAAGGATTCGGTTGAAGGTCCCCTATGATCCCTCTGTAGCAAGATCAATTCACCCATAACTGGTTCCCCCGCTTCCCAGGTGCCAGGAATTTGGCTATGCTAGTTATGCACCTGCGAAATCAAGAAATGACGATTTAATTTTAAGTAGTTACAAATATGAATGTAAAGATTACAAAGTTGTTACTAAAAACTCACTGCGATTATTGTAACAGAGGAGTACGGCTTTGGCAACGTTTAGCAAAAAAATTAGCAAAAAAAACCTCGACCTTTGACGGGGAAAGGTTGAGGTTTGCCTATTTATAAGTACATATTAGGCCATGAGTTTAACATGTGATGGTAACAATTTTTAAACTATCTGCTCTCACCTTTGGATATTTTGGACTGCCATAATCGGAAATGGCTGCATATTTTCCACAGACTCAATAGACATCTGGCAAGTGGATACGTCTGTTGTAGTATAAGTCCGGTAAGTCCCGTTAATAACCATGAGGCTGAAGTGAAGGCCCCAAAGACGAGCAGGTGTACTCCGCCCAGCAGGAGTGCAATGCCGATTACAGCGATGAGATGACGCATTGCAATCCAGAGTGCTTTGAGGGTACCGTGAGCCCCGCCTTCTCCTTCTGGTGCCGACACACCGAACTGCATGTAGAGTATGACATGGTGGATGATCCAACCATATACAATCCAAGCAGCAACATAAGGTATACCAGGCAAAAGTAATTGAAGGGAATGAAATCCGTCCATGAGAATGGAGTAGAGCTTCGGTATGAGCCAGTAGGCGGGCAGAAGGATCAATAATGTACGTATGGTGTGGAGCAGCAGCATCGGTTTCCACAGATTTTTGATTCCGCGGATAAAGGGGATGCGCTCTTCTGTAGAATTAAAGTGCTGAAGTGAGTAGAGCAGTCCTGCCTGAATGAGGGGGCTGATCAACATGCGAACCAGCAGCATGCCCCCGAGAATCCATAGATAACGATGAACCTCCGGATGGGTAGACAGGTTAAGTTGACTTTCCATTTTGAACAAAAGTGTACTCAACTCCCCGGCATCAGCATCCGGATAACGCAGGAGTAGTGGGATGACCGCCGATTGTACCATTCGATAGAAGAAATATCCCCAAATGAGTTGATAGAGAAATAAGATTGCGGCAATGAACATATGCTGACGGACGAGAAACCAGCCTTCACGTATTTTCGCTTTCACCGTTTCCACCTCACCATGACAGACCTCCGAATATGGCTTCTATTAGTTTGGTTACACTCATGCTCCAGCGGGACTTCGCCCGCTCATCCAGTCCGGATTTCAGGAAATTGTTCATATGGCGGTTCTCCAGCACGATCGAGTACAGGGGATCGGTCATGGCCCAGGATACGGGGGATGTGTGAGTTAATTTATAGGTGATGCGATCTTCTTTGCCATTCCATTGTTTGGTGAGGGTATGCCCGTCTTTAAAAGCAATGCGAACAGGAACGGCGTTGTAATCACTCCCTTTTTTTGCGATCGTCACGGATGACTCGTACAATGTTTGACCGTCTTTCTGTACGGGCGTAACACGAATCTTCTCTACAGCAAAGTCAGCCATCCCGTTACCATAAACGTATTGATCAAAATAATCAGACCAGGAAGTACGGGTCACTTGTTCCACAACGTTCTGAAAGTCAGCCGAAGTGGGATGTTTGAAGCGGTACTTCTTCACATAGGTAGAGAGAATGCGTTCCATCTTTTTTGCACCGACTTGATGTTCAATACCAAGCAATACAAGCTTGCCACGTGTATAGACATTGGCTGCATACTCATTCTGTGAATCAAACTTCCAGGATTCTTGTGTTAAGGATGAAGGAGACGTAATCAGTCCCGATTGTACCGGCAGATTCGGAATCAATCCGTATTCCTGCTCCATCAGTTTGTCTTCTGCATAAGAGGTGAACCCCTCATCCAGCCACGCTTCCTCGAATTCGTTGCTGGCAACCATGCCGTAGAAGTACTGGTGTCCGATCTCGTGGACTACGGTACGTTCCAGGTCATAACCTGGCGTAGTATCATCGGCTCCAAAGGCTGTAACTAGCGTAGGATATTCCATGCCTCCGGCACCGTTCCCCGTTTTGGGTGGAACAACGATGGATAAGGTTGCGTAAGGATATGGGCCAAACCATTTGCTATAATTGGCTAGAGCGGCCTTCGCGGCGTAGAAGTAACGTTCTTTCAGATCCTGATGAGCTGGGTCCAGATATAACTTGATTCGTACACCAGGCACATTGGGTGCAGAGAAGGGCTCCTCGGCGTACACAAAATCGGGTGAGGCTGCCCAGGCGAAGTCATGCACATCATCGGCATAGAATTGATAGACCTTTTCTCCATTCTTCACCACGGCTTGCTGCGTTGGAAATCCGGTAGCAGCCACTTTGTATGTTTCAGGCACCCGAATACGCACACTATATATACCGAAGTCGGCGTAAAACTCTGAATTGCCATGGTATTGGTGCAGATTCCATCCTTCCGTTGTTCGTCCACGCCTGCCTACAGGTTCATAGGCACTTAATTTGGGAAACCATTGACCTGCCATGACAAAATGATCAGCAGTTCCCATCCGGGCAAAAATCTTTGGCAGATTCACTTCAAATCGGGTGTGGAGTGTGATGCTTTCCCCGCCTTTGACGGGTTTGGGCAGGCGTACTTTAATGAGGGTGGTGTCCTTGATATTTCCGTCATCTGGTTGCACATACTGCATCCGGTGCAGGAGAGAGAGCCCGTCCTCCGTTTTCATTTCGGTAATGTTCATGGAGCCGTAACCATTGGTAGGCATGACATCACCCCGAAGCTTTCCGCCGGATTCCTTCATAAAGGTGGTGTCAGCAGAAGAGAAGGCGTTGGGATACATATGAAAGTAAAGCTCGTTGACGGTTTTTTTGCCTGGATGAGTCCAGGTGATCGTCTGAGTCCCTTCCAATACGTTTCCTTCGGCCAGTTTCACATCCATGTGATATTCCACAACACGGTTGCTGTACACTTCGGCTGTAGGGGTCTGTACACTTTCTGGAGGTGCTGGAGTTGGAGCTATTGCCTTGGGCTTGCCCGATTCGGGGGCGAGTACTGGCAATTCGGAATGAGTTGAGCGATTATAACCCAGAGTGATCCATATCCCTCCGGCAAGTACACACAGGGCCAGGGATGCAGTGAGCCAGCTCTTGGCGCGTCGTGGAATCATCGTTAAATACCTCCCGTTGACAAGCATCTACAGCATGTATATGTTTGCAATGGGCCAATTATTAGTTAAAATATTTGTATCAACCCTTGGAGGCTATAAACATGGACCAAAACGAGCAAAACGGCAAAAAACAGATTGCCTTGAATATCGTTAGTGCAAAAAGCAAGCATAAAGGCTTCGGTGCAGGCTCCATTGAACTGAATAACCTTTCCCCGGTCATTATTGATAATGGCGAAGCCAAAATCGATATTGGTGCGATGCATGCGAAGAGTAAAGTGGAACGCAATATCAAGTTCTCTACCAATCGTGAAGATGTGCCCAACGGACGCCAGGTATGGCTGGTGTGGGTAGCTGTCGATCGCACGGAGGAAGGCCAACTGTATGGTGGAGCAACGGCATGTGAGATGTGGATTGATACGGAAGCAAGACGCGGATGGAAACTGTTGGCGGAACATGTGAATCGCATGGATTATGCCTTAAAGCGTCGCTTCATGCTGGATGAGCTTGGACCTGAAGCTCGAGCTGCACTTAAGACACTGTTGATCTCACACAACGAAGAATGGTGGAATGCTTCTCCAGATGTATTGAAGGAAGCACTCGCCTAAGGCAGATCATTTTCAACAAAGTATAAAAGCAAAAAAAAGCAAAGGGCCCCTTGACCGGAAAGTTCGGTTGGGGGTCTTTTGCTTGTACATTAATCGTATACGTCGATCTGAATAATTATGAGTTTTCATCCGAAGTGAATTTCCAAATACCCAATATAATCAGGGGTTATAGGTGACGCAACTAAGTCATCGCGCATTTGCGTCATTCTACCCACCAACGTTTGAAATCTCCCCACCAGGAATGTTTCTCTTCCTGTATGCCTTGTTGATTCTGTACCTGACGGGTCTTCTCATCTTCTCCAGAATCCGAATCATCCGTCGTACCATGACAAACCTCTTTTGGTTCAGTGCCATCAATAAAGACTTCCAATCGTTTCTCTTCACAGCCGTTGCCTGCCAGTTTGCCGGATTCAGGGTCGATATAGACACTTACAACATGATCAGGCACGGTGAAGATTTTGGGTGGTACGCTCGCAAGTGCCTGCTCTGTGAACTGGGCAAAGATCGGCGCTGCCCGGCGTCCATCCGAAGTTGAGATGGCTTTGCCTTGGTCGTACCCAACCCATACGGCGGTAGAGAGCTCCGGTGTGAATCCGACGAGCCAGGCATCCGTATTGGTCGTTCCCGTCTTTCCGGCAACCGGACGTTTGATCGCCTTAGACACCCGGTTACCCGTTCCGCCATTTTCGAAGACACTTTCCATTAAACGAGTCAGGACATAAGCTGCTGCAGGTTCCACGACGGTCTTAGCCTTGGTTTGAGGCGATTCATAGAGTACGCGTCCTGCGGCATCTGTTACTTGCAGAATGGCGACAGGTGGCGTCCGTTGTCCACCAGCAGCAATGACGGAAAAGGCTGACGCCATCTCCAGCGGACTGACAGGTGACGTTCCCAGTGCAAGAGAAGGTACGGCGCTCAGGTTGCTTGTAATGCCAAGGTTTTTCGCCATACTCACAACCTGTTCAGGACCGATCTGCATAATGGTGTTCACCGCATAGATATTATCTGAAGCGGCGATCGCTTGTCTTAGATCAATCTCACCCAGATACTTGTCTCCAAAGTTGCCGGGTTTATAGGTTTTGCGGTCATTGTCATAGTGAAAAAGGGTAGGTTCACTGTTAAATATGGATGCGCTGGTGAGCTGCTTGGATTCCAGGGCTGCCAGATACATAATGGGTTTAAACGCCGAACCTGGCTGGCGTGTGGTCGCCAGTACATGGTTGATCTGATTGGTGCGGTAATTCTTGCCGCCTACCAGGGCTTTGATGTAGCCCGTACGAGGGTCGATGGACACGAGAGCCGTCTCCAGCTCGCTTTTGGCATCCATACCTTTTGCTACAGCATCTTCAGCCGCTTTTTGTACACGCAGATCCAGGGTGGTGTAGATATTCAATCCCCCATGATCCAGCATTGCTTCACTGATTCCCAGCTCTTTGATGGCCAGACTCCGGATATAGTCACGGAAATACGGGGCACTTTCCACCGTTTTACGCTCACTTTCCGGTTTGAACGAGAGCATTTTCTCATAGGCCTTATCCGCTTCAGCCTGGGTGATCTTACCGATATCAGCCATGGCATTCAGCACAATCTTCTGCCGGTCTTTGGCATTCTTCATATGGTTATAGGGTGAATAGTAGGTAGGTCCTTTCGGGATTCCTGCCAGCATGGCGCTCTCTGCAAGATCCAGCTGTTTGGCTGATTTGCCAAAATACATTCGTGAAGCCGCTTCGATACCGTACGCACCATGCCCATAATAGATTTCGTTCAAATACATCTGCAAAATTTCATCCTTACTGTATTTCATCTCCAATTGCGCCGTGTACATGGCTTCCTTGGCTTTGCGAGTCCATGTTTTCTCATGAGACAGATACAGGTTACGCGCCAGCTGTTGAGTCAATGTACTCGCACCCTGCGACATCTGCATATGTTCGAGATTAACAAGCACAGCCCGTCCCATCCCTTGCACGTCGAACCCGTAGTGATTATAGAATTTGCGGTCCTCTACAGCCAGAGTGGCATTGACCAGATCCGGAGCGATATCCTCCAGTTGAACAGGTACAGAGTCTTTGCCACCTGCGGAGAAGGTAGCTATGACTTCACCTTGACTGTCCAGTAATCTGGAATTCCGATCAGAGTCTGCGAGAGGCAGGCTGGTTGCATATAGGTACACCAATCCCGCAGCGACAGCAAGTATGGCGAGCACGGCGAGCAGAGACAGGTTTTTAAACAATTTTCGTATACGGAACCCGCGTTTGCGGGTCTTTTGATTTGGCTTGGTCATGGAACGGGCTCCTCTCTTTTCTTCCAGTATGGGACTTGATTGGCAGGGATATTCAATCGGGTGCATAAGCAAACAAAATGTAGCATTTTCGCCTTAAAAACCGTTTTGCAGTATAAACGTCAATCGCGTATAATGCAAAAGGGTAATGAAAAGGTAAGATTCGGCACAAGATACTAAAGCGCGTAAGAACGAACAGACGAATGGTCATTGACTCATTGATTAGTCAGACGCTCTGCACGCTCTGGTCAATTTAATCTATATAATGAAGTGAACCGCGGACTTTTCCCGCAGGCCAGCAATCATAACGTGATATGGCGCCGAACGCTGGACGTGCTTGGGCGAACCGATTATAGTGCACCGCACTTGGTCGGGTATGGCTGATCATTAACTTTACGGAAAGAAGGTAGAGATTATGGAATTGTGGTTTACGGAGAAACAGACCCCGGTATTCGGGATCACCGCGAAGATTAAGCAGACCTATGTTACAGAGAAAACGGATTTTCAAGATTTGGCCATGGTAGAAACCGAAGAATTCGGTAACATGTTGCTTCTTGATGGCATGGTGATGACGACTGTAAAAGACGAATTCGTATATCACGAAATGGCGGCACACCCTGCGCTGAACACTCACCCGAGTCCGAAAAAAGTTCTGGTTGTCGGTGGCGGCGATGGCGGAGTCATTCGTGAAGTCGTTAAACATGATGCTGTAGAAAAAGCAGTTCTCGTCGAAATCGACGGTAAGGTTATTGAATACTCTAAATATTATTTGCCTGAAATCGCCGGCAAGTTGGACGAGCCTAATGTTGAAGTGCTCGTAAACGACGGCTACATGCATATTATTGAACATAAAAATGAATACGATGTGATCATCGTAGACTCGACGGAGCCTGTAGGCCCGGCTGCTCCCTTGTTTGAACGTGGGTTCTATCAAGGCATCTACGAAGCATTGAAAGAAGACGGAATCTTCGTTGCCCAAACGGACAACCCTTGGTTCAAGGCGGATCTGATCCAGAAGGTGAACAAAGACGTCAAAGAAATCTTCCCGATCGTACATGTGTACGGCTGTAATATTCCAACCTATCCAAGTGGTTTGTGGACATTCACCATGGGTAGCAAGAAACATGACCCGCTTGAAGTGGATGAGACTCAAATCCAGGAGATGGATACCAAGTATTACTCTCCGCGTCTGCACAAAGCAGCATTTGTACTTCCTAAATTCGTGGAAGATTTAACGAAATAAAAGGGGAAATCATTAATGAAACTGGATCAAGCTTATTCAGGAAACGTATTTATTTGCAGCTCTGAGGATTATGAGAACTCCAAAGCGGTTATCTATGGTATGCCGATGGATTACACCGTCAGCTTCCGTCCAGGTTCCCGTTTCGGCCCATCTCATATCCGTCAGGCATCGGTTGGACTTGAAGAGTACAGCCCATATCTCGACAAAAGCATTGTAGACATGACATACTTTGATGCTGGAGACCTGCTCTTGCCTTTTGGTAACGCGGGACGCAGCCTTGAGGTAATTCATGAATACATCGGCAGTCTGCTCGCTGACGACAAATTCCCAGTGGGTCTCGGTGGCGAGCATCTGGTTACTTGGCCAGTCATCCAACAGATGTACAAGAAATACCCGGATCTTATCCTGATTCATATTGATGCACACGCTGACCTTCGTGAAAACTATGAAGGCGAGCCATTGTCCCACTCCACACCAGTGCGTAAAGCGGCTGAGTTGATGGGTGGCAAAAACATCTATCAGTTCGGTATCCGTTCCGGCTCCCGGGAGGAGTTCCAGTACGGTCGCGAGAACATCAACTTCTATCCATTTGAAGTGGCAGCTCCGATGAAGGAAGCTCTTCCGAAGATGGGCAATCGTCCGGTATACGTAACTATCGACATCGATGTGCTTGATCCATCAGCAGCACCAGGAACAGGTACGGCAGAAGCGGGCGGCATTACGTCCAAGGAACTGCTGGAAGCCGTTCATATGATCGCAGGATCTGATGTGAATGTCGTTGGTTGTGACTTGGTTGAAGTTGCACCAATCTATGATCCAACACAACAGACACAGATTGTAGCTGCAAAGCTGATCCGTGAAATGCTGCTTGGATTCGTGAAATAACATAGAATGATCGATAAGTATAACGCTCTCTGTCTGCGCGGTTTCAAATTTGCGCAGGGGAGAGCGTTTTTGTATTGTTAACTTTTGGACAGAGCTGTGCTATACTGACTACATAAGTATTCAGTAGTATATTAATTGATATATTACATTCGTGAAGTATATGGTGATTGGGTTCGGTCATATACTAAAAAAGAGTCTTCACCGCGTCAACGGTAAAGACTCTTAGGACCCGAAAGGCTGTGGATTGCCACGGCGCGCATGAACTAAATACTGTTATTCAAGCGAAACCCACCGTCAGGGCGTCCAACCTTATGAGGTGGGTTTTCGCTTGCTACGAAACTTTTTGCGCAACCAACGGTAAAGCTTTCGCCCACTCAGTACAATACTGAGGATCGCAGCAATCCATCGGATTACATCAAGCAACGCCACAAGTTTGACCATCGACGTCACCCCCTTTCGGGAAGCTGCGCCGTGGTCTGAAAAACATCCACCGATATTCAAAAGTCCATAACATTAATTATAGCACGTATGTTCCCGTGTCTCTACCATTTTTTGCTTGTGTTAGTATAGCTCGCACATGCAGGTTTCCTGCCTTGGCATGACTCCATCTTAATATTTATGCCTTTTCTTAAGTATCAGTTTTGTTATCCTTGCTGTGGTGACGTATCCCATTTAACTTAGAGTACACAATGTTTGGTGATGAACCACCCTTGCCTACATGATCCAATCATGGGTAAAGGTGGTTTTTTTCTTGCGAAATTGTCACCGGGGTTAATCAGATTGTTTCGTTAGAACCATCAAATTTGGGTAAAACCATAAAAGGAGGTGTTACGATGACAACCAAGAGTACAATGACATGGAAACGGATTGGTGCACTCGCATTATCGTTAACACTGGCTTGGGGGATGGGACCGGTACATACGCTATCAGGTGCTAACGCTGCATCCTCACAGGCATGTGGAAAGGGAGATCATGGACTATCTGCTACATTGAAAAAGGGCAGCGGTGTGGAAGAGCAACACCTGCAGTTTACTGACGTTGATTTTCTTAATGATACGACCGGACGAGCTGGGGGTGAAGGCTTCTTGATCGGCACCTCGAATGCAGGATGTACGTGGCAGTCCATATATACAGGGCAGTGGCAATTCACTCAGCTTGATTTTCCGAATAATGTGAATGGATATGCGCTGGTGGGAGTCAAGGGTTCACCTGCAACCTATCTGATCCGTACCAAAGATGGGGGATCGCACTGGACGCGGCTCGATACGCCGGGCATTCAATTCAAGCAAATCGATTTTCGCAATAAAGATGTAGGTTTTGGTTACACCTATAATGGTGCATATCAGACGAAGGATGGCGGGGTAACCTGGAGTAAAATGAATACACCTGCCAACACGCGTGCAGCTGCCTTTGCAACAGAGAAACAAGGGTATGCCGTCGTGGTTGTACCTGGATCGGGATATCATCTGAAGCAAACGAGTGATGGCGGCAAGAACTGGACCACCGCTCTTCGAGTTGTCTCAGACACATGGAGCGGAGCAGATCTGTATGCACATGGCCAGCAAGTATGGGCCCTTCTGTATGGTGATGCAGGCATGTCCCAACAATCCTACTCCCTCTATGCGAGCGGTAATCAAGGCAAGAATTGGACCCAAGTATTTGCGCAATCCACAGCAGGGGGAGGTCCTGCACCAGGTACAAACAGTACGGGCAAAGGAAACGGACCAGCCAACCCGGGTGGTCATCCCGGCAACATGGCGTTGATTGGTAATCAGACGGCTTATCTGTCTGCAGGTTCACCCGCAGCTGGCAAAGTGGGTATTGGACGTTCTTATGATAAAGGTTCCACGTGGAAAAACGTTGACTTGAAAGATCCGGGGTACAGTTCCCGTATCTCGTTCCCATCGGCCAAGACGGGGTGGCTCGTAGTCACAAGTGATAACTCCCCTGCGATCTATCAGACTAAAGATGGTGGAACGACGTGGATACAAAAAATGTTGTTGCCTTCAGAGCAGGATTAAATAGCCTGTTATTCTGAAATAACAACGGGGCAAATCCAAATTAGAAATGAATGATAATCAATTTGGCATGTCTCCGTATGAATTTCTATAACAAACAAGCCTCTTCCTAATCAATTACACAGGAAGAGGCTTGTTTGTGTAGAAATAAAAACGGTTGAAACCTACTCCAAAACGAGTTATTGTAAGCGATAACAATACATTATATGGAGGTTGAAACTATGGTTGATGTTATTTTAAAGGCGGATTCAGATCAAGGATTAATAAATGGCAATATATATGGTCACTTTTCCGAACATTTGGGACGTTGTATTTATGAGGGGCTGTGGGTAGGAGAAGATTCATCCATTCCGAATACGGATGGGATTCGAAATGATGTATTAACGGCCTTGCAGAAGCTTAATATTCCAGTACTTCGCTGGCCAGGTGGTTGTTTTGCCGATGAATATCACTGGAAAGATGGTGTAGGTCCGAAGAGTGAGCGTGCTCGTATGATCAATACACACTGGGGCGGTGTGGAAGAGAACAATCACTTTGGCACACATGAATTCTTGAGATTATGTGAGTTGCTCGGCACGGAGCCATATATCAGTGGCAACCTGGGTAGCGGTACAGTGCAGGAGATGCAGGAATGGGTGGAATACATCACGTTTGACGGCGAATCCCCGATGGCGAACTGGCGTAAGAGTAACGGTAGGGAAGAACCGTGGAAAATGAAGTATTTTGGCGTGGGAAATGAGAACTGGGGATGCGGCGGCAATATGCGCCCTGAATATTATGCAGATGAATATCGCCGGTATGCTACATATGTACGTAACTATTCCGGGAACGAGATTTATAAAATCGCTTGTGGACCCAACGAAGGCAACTATGAATGGATGGAAGTCCTGATGCGGGAGGCTGCTCGCTTTATGGATGGGATCAGTCTTCATTATTACACTATCCCTACAGGAGAGTGGAATGATAAAGGCGCAGCTACAGGATTTGGTGAGGCTGAATGGTTCACCACCTTGAAAAAGACGCTCCATATGGATGAATTACTGGTGAAGCACTCCGAGATTATGGACAAATATGATCCAGAGGGCAGAGTCGGCATTATTGTGGATGAATGGGGTACGTGGTATAACGTTGAGCCGGGAACCAATCCAGGATTCCTATATCAACAAAATACGATGCGGGACGCTGTGCTTGCAGGTGTTAACCTGAATATTTTTAACCAACATAATAAACGGGTACATATGGCAAATCTTGCTCAGATCGTCAATGTCCTTCAATCGCTTGTGCTCACGGAAGGGGACAAGATGCTCCTGACACCTACGTATCATGTATTTGATATGTATCAGGTTCATATGGATGCGCAGCGACTGGATTTAAATTATGAAAGCCCTGGGTATACCTTGGGAGAAGAAACCATTCCTCAACTCAGCTTGTCATCTTCCCGCAACAAGGATGGGGTTATTCATGTGACAGCTTGTAATCTGAGTCATACCGATGAGTTGGAAGTTGTGTGTCAGCTGGACGCAGCTCAAGCGGCTAAAGTAACCGGGCAGATTCTGCACCATACTGATTTTGGTGCATTCAATACCTTTGAACAGCCGAATCATGTTCAGCCTGTGGCGTGGGACGGAATCACACTGGAGAATAACACACTGCGTTTTATTCTTCCACCAGCCTCGGTTGGGGTGCTCGCTGTAGAGGGTTAATGCATGAAAAGGCAGGAACCTTGCAAGGGGTGTCACGATCAGTACGATGTGAAGATTAGCGATGCCAAAATGGCCAGACTTGTGGAGATTGCCTCGCGTTCGCGTCCGACGGTACAGGATGAGGAATATGAACGTCGGCTATCCATCTGCTCTGCTTGTCCGGGATTGCAATATGGCACAACTTGTCGGCATTGTGGTTGTCTCGTACAGGTGCGAGCGAAGCTGAGTGAGTCGACATGTCCTTTTCCTTATGAATCGCAATGGGCCTGATCGGATGAACGAAACTTATTATAATGAAGCAAAAGGGAGTTGCACTTTACAGGTGCGGCTCTTCTTTTTTGGCTTGATGAGGAAAAAACTCTGAATTTGGATTTGAATTGAGCGAGGGAACTGGATATAGTTATACAGTAGAGTGTAGGATAGCGAGCTATCCGGGAATATGAGCGCGTATAGCGACACAACAATACGGGAAGGGCTTTTCTCACCAGCCGTGCCTGATTTTGCGTCGCCTCGAATATAATGGAGGTTAACATTCATGTCGAACATGCGACCGGTACACATCCGGCTGCACAGCCGTTATGAAGGTGAAGATGTGCTGCAGGAAATGCAGGGTGAAGCTGTGTTAAAAGGGTCCGTTCTTTATGTTCGTTATGAAGAACCGCAGGTTGGACCTGAGGGAGGTACAACCCGTACAACATTGAAGCTGGGCGGACAATCCATCAAGATTATACGTCACGGTGAGGTGGAATCGGAGCAGACTTTTGAGTTAAATCGGAAGCTTCCTGGTTTCTACCGATCACCATACATGTCGTTTGCCCTGTCCACGCATACACAGAAGCTGGAACTTTCCATTCAGGGATTGAGCGCACGCGCAGCGTGGAGCTACGACTTTTACCGCTTTGATGAAGAATCCGGACATTTCGCGATTAGTTTGCATATACAGGAGGAACCAATTTCATGACACGTAATCCACTAGATACGATTAACGAACGGGTAAGCACGGCCATCGGCAACGCCATTGTGACGGCCGGAATTGTTACGCAGGAGGAATTGCCAGCCATCACATTGGAAGTGCCACGTGAGAAAACACATGGGGACTTGGCTACCAATGCTGCCATGCAGCTGACCAAGATTGCCAAGCGCAATCCGCGTCAGATTGCTGAAGAGATCATTGCCAATCTGAATCTGGCTGAAGCAGGAATCGAGAAGGCTGAGATTGCGGGACCAGGATTCATTAACTTCAAATTGGACAAGAGTTACCTTTACCCAGTACTTGCGCTTGTGCAGGAGCAGGGTAAAGATTACGGAAGAATTAACATCGGAGAAGGACGCAAAGTCGAGATGGAGTTTGTCAGTGCCAACCCGACAGGCAGTTTGCATCTGGGCCATGCCCGTGGAGCAGCTGTAGGTGATGCACTATGTAACATCCTTGACTACGCAGGATATGATGTAACCCGTGAATACTACATTAATGATGCAGGTAATCAGGTGTTTAATCTGGCTCGTTCCATTGAAGCTCGTTATCTGCAAGAGCTGGGTCAGGATGCTGAGATGCCTGAAGACGGTTATCACGGTGAAGATATCAAAGGATTCGCCAAGCAACTTGTTGCTGAAAAGGGTGACGAATTGCTGTCCATGCATCCGGGTGACCGTGCGGCTTATTTCCGTGACTTTGGCCTGGAGAAGGAACTGGACAAGATCAAACGTGACTTGAATCGCTTCCGTGTTAACTTTGACATCTGGTTCAGCGAAACTTCCCTGTACGACAACGGAGAAGTGCTGCGAGTACTTGATGAATTGCGTGACCGCAATGAGATCTATGAGCAAGATGGGGCAACTTGGTTGAAAACGATGCAGTACGGTGACGACAAAGAACGTGTATTGATCAAGAACGATGGCACGTATACTTACCTGACACCAGATATTGCTTATCACCGCGACAAATATGCTCGTGGATATGACACGATGATTAACATCTGGGGTGCCGATCACCACGGATATATTCCACGGATGAAAGCCGCGATGCAAGCACTGGGTAATGACCCTGAGAAACTGGTGGTCTTGATTGCACAGATGGTGAGCTTGTTCCAGAACGGTGAAAAAGTGAAGATGTCCAAGCGTACAGGTAAAGCTGTAACGATGGAAGATCTGATGGATGAAGTCGGCATTGATGCCATCCGTTACTTCTTCACAATGCGCAGTATGGACTCCCATCTGGACTTTGACATGGACCTTGCGATTTCGACATCAAATGAGAATCCGGTATTCTACGTACAGTATGCGCATGCCCGTGTATGCAGCGTATATCGTCAGGCTGAAGAACAGGGTATTGAGCTGTTGCCACTGGCACAGATTGACCTGTCCAAGCTGACAACAGATCATGAGTATGACCTTCTCCGCAAAATGGGAGAGCTGCCTGAGGAGATCTCGGCAGCAGCAACAGGATATGCACCTCATCGTATCATCCGTTATGTATATGAGCTGGCATCCCTGTTCCACAGCTACTACCGTGCAGAACGTGTTATTACGGAAGACGCGCAGCAAACTCAAGCACGTCTGGCACTGATCGGTGCTGTTCGTACCGTTATCGCAACAGCGCTTCGTCTGGTAGGCGTAACCGCTCCTGACAAAATGTAAATTCCAGGCTCGCGGCCTATCCCGCTCTGCCTAAGGCAAAAAGTCTCCATGTCCACGTTGAGTGCCTTCAACGTGGTACATGGAGACTTTTTTGTTGTGTACCCCGGAGCTGAAGAAAACGAAATGCCTGGTCCAAGGCACACTAGCCTGCCCTGACATCACAGCGGGCGTAACTAGGGTCTCAGCCACTACGTAATACTCCCTCGTGCGTACTGCCTGGGCCGGGCTACTACGTTTCGCCACGAGCCTCAATCAAGTTCTGCTGACGGCTGATAGAGCTGGCTCACTCCCCGCCCTCTTGCATTAGCTTCAGGGCATCAATCTCACCACCGCGCACCTTGCTTTTTGCGGTGGTGGTCTTGCGGGCGCGCAGCGGGATCGTAGCACGTTTGACGAGTGTCTTGATTTCACTAGGGGATAACCCCGGATGTTTGGAGAGCAGCAAGGCGATAGCGCCACTCACATGGGACGTCGCCATGGATGTGCCGCTCATTTCGTGATGTTTGCCTTGTACCCAGGAGGAGACAATTTTATCACCGGGTGCATAGACATCCACATATGCGCCACGATTGCTGAAGGACGCAATACGTCTGTTTTTGTCAGTTGCCCCAACAGATATGGTCTGGGGATACCGTGCAGGGTAATCAATACTGCGGCGTTTGCCGTCATTTCCTGACGAAGCAACGATAACGATTCCGGCATGGTACGCACGATTGACAACGTCAAGAAGCGCCTTGCTGCGTGTTTTCATCCCAAAGCTCATATTGATGATATCGACCTTGTTACGTACACACCAGTCGATGCCAAGTACAATGTCGGATACATAAGCTGATCCGTTGTGGTCAAATGCTTTCACCGGATAGATCAGAGAGCGTGGTGCTACACCAATCATGCCTGCGGTACTGTTGGCAGCAGCGATAGTCCCTGCAATGTGGGTACCGTGTCCGTTATCATCATGAGGAAGCAGGCTGCGGTTTAACAGATTGATTCCGCGTGCCAGGGAATAACGAAGATCAGGATGGTGATAATCAGCACCTGTATCAATCACACCGATTTTAATCCGGTGTCCGGTAGACACAGACCATACTTTGGGCGCCCGAATCTGCTTCACACCCCAGGGTATGCCCTGGGCATTGCTTGGTTTGCTGTGGAGTGCGGTGGCATGGAGGGAGATGGGTACGTCTGCTTCAATTGTAATCTCATCCCCATAGCGGTATAGTTCCTCCGGGCGTTGGACTGGAGCGATAATGGAACGAGCCAGTCGCGAGGAACGGACAACTCCAAGATCGGTGAATTCATTCCGCATTCGGGACAATTCTACGAGACAGGCCTCGTACTGCTGCGGTTTGGCAAATCGGATCAAATATCGCCCTCCTTGTTCTGGTTCAGGGCGTCGCATTCCGTCAATCAATTGATGCAATAAACCAGTATAGTCCATAATGGGCAGCCCCCTTCGGGATGAACATGCTGAGGTATTCTATGAATGCGCTCATCCCGCCGCATGGGGAACTTGCCCTTTTTTTACAAAAACACATTCTCTTCGTGTCAAAACGGGCGCAGGGACATATGATGGATGGAGAGCTAGAGGGCTCTTGCGGGGAACCTGGTGAGGAGTAATCCTCCAAGGGTATACAGTCAGAAGGCGGAGGGGACTCCGTCTTTTTTACGATGGAGTTGTCTCTTTGGCAATAGAGGATATTTCTGTGGGATCGATGTCACTTCACGTTTAATATGTGGACATATTGTTGCTGCTCTCCGCATTTGCGTCACATCCGTACATAAAAACTTGCTTTTTAACGCTAAATAGGTTTTACTTAGGTTTGTTAATGGATATGTTATACGTAACAGTCCAGTTCGTAGGGGTTAAAAAGTGAATTTTGTGTGAGAGGAAGTGTCTGCAGTGAGTACCTCGCTCAATTTGAAAATTGATAAAGAGAAGGTAAAAGAGATCCCTTTGGTGGACCTTGCCTTTATGGTGCTGAAAGCGGCTAATACGCCGTATTACTATCGTGACTTAATGAATGAGGTAGCGAAGCAGCGCGGAATGACTGATGAAGAAATCAACGAGTTTATCGCCCAGCTATATACCGAGATTAATATCGATGGCCGTTTTGCTTGCGTCGGTACAAGCCTGTGGGGCTTAAAGCGCTGGTATCCGGTAGCTGGAACAGAAGATTCCATGACGGGTGCGAAGCGTCCGCGTATCATCAACGATGAAGACGATGATCTGGAAGATGAAGACTTCGGTGAAGAAGAAGACAGCTATAGCAGCGATGAAGGCTTCGACAGCACGGATAAAGACGAAGAAGAAGACGAAGAAGAGGAAGAAGAAGACGACATCTTTGACGAAGAAGACAGCGAAGAAGAAGTGCTGGTTGAAGATGACGATCTGGAAGATGAAGACCTCGAAGAAGACGAAGAAGAGTCCGAAAACGAGGATGAATTTGACGACGATTCTGATAATCGGTAGTCATTTTTGACGTCTATAATTTACCCGTTTCCCCGGAATAGTCAGCCTTGACAGCAGACGGGGTAACGGGTAAACTATTGCATGGGCTTATGAATGAGCGACAATATATTTATGTTTTTTATAGAAGGTGCCCCGTCCTGCGGGAGTACTTTTTTTTGTATTTTTAGAGGCATAATTTTGCAAAATGTTTTCAATTCCACATGCTCCCGGCCAACATTTCGTGGCCCGTTTTTGTATATCAAAAACACGAAATGGAATGAAGGCTACCGGAATGTTTGCACCATTTTTTGCTGTAAAACAATGTTTATTTAAACCGTCTTCGCAGAAAGAGCAGTTCGCAGATGCAGGGAATTTCTGCCATTGCTCTTTTTAACGATGATTACCTGGGAAACAGGTTACGATAACACCATATATCGCCTGAATTTCTGTACTTATATTAGGAGGGTAATAACAGTGACAAAGTATATTTTCGTGACGGGCGGAGTTGTGTCCTCCCTGGGCAAAGGGATTACGGCTGCTTCTCTGGGCAGATTGCTGAAAAACAGAGGGCTTAAGGTAACGATCCAGAAATTTGATCCATATATTAACATCGACCCAGGGACAATGAGCCCTTATCAGCATGGCGAGGTTTTTGTAACGGATGATGGCGCGGAAACGGATCTGGACCTTGGCCACTATGAACGTTTTATTGATATCAATCTCTCCAAAAACAGCAACGTCACGACTGGTAAAGTATACTCTTCCGTCATCAGCAAAGAGCGGCGCGGGGAATATCTGGGCGGAACGGTACAAGTTATTCCACACATTACGAACGAGATCAAAGAGCGTGTATTCCGCGCTGGACGTGAAGCGGGTTCGGATGTGGTTATTACGGAAATTGGCGGAACAGTGGGCGACATTGAGAGTTTGCCTTTTCTGGAAGCTATCCGTCAGATCAAGAGTGATGTAGGTCGCGACAATGTGATGTATATCCACGTAACACTTATTCCTTATATCAAAGCAGCTGGTGAAGTGAAAACAAAACCAACGCAACATAGTGTTAAGGAATTACGCAGCATCGGTATTCAACCAAATGTGATTGTATGCCGTACAGAGTATGAATTGTCTAAAGACATGAAGGCCAAGATCGCTCTCTTCTGCGACATTGATGAGAATGCCGTGGTTGAATGTCGTGATGCAGACACGTTGTATCAAGTACCTCTGAACCTGCGTGAAGAAGGTTTGGATGAGATCGTGGTAAATCACCTGAAACTGACTACTCCTGCACCGGATATGAGCGAGTGGGAAGGGCTGGTTGACCGGATCAACAAGTTGGAGCATACAGTTGAGATCGCTATTGTTGGTAAATATGTAGCGTTGCATGATGCATACCTGAGTGTTGTTGAGTCGTTGTCTCATGCGGGATTTGCATCCAATGCTGATGTGAAAATCCGCTGGGTTCCTTCTGAAGATATTACGGATGAGAATGTAGGCGACCTGTTACATGGTGTTGGCGGTATCCTTGTTCCTGGCGGATTCGGAGATCGTGGTATTGAAGGTAAAGTATCGGCAATCCGTTATGCTCGTGAGAAACAAATTCCGTTCTTCGGGATTTGCCTGGGTATGCAGGTTTCCGTTATTGAATATGCACGTTCCATCGTTGGTTTGAATGGCGCGAACAGTTCCGAGATTAATCCGGCTACGGAATTCCCGGTGATCGATCTGTTGCCTGAGCAAAAAGATATCGAGAATCTGGGTGGAACGATGCGTCTGGGTCTGTATCCTTGTAAGCTTCAGGAAGGTTCTTTGGCGATGGCTTGTTATGATGACGAACTGGTGTATGAGAGACACCGTCACCGGTATGAGTTCAACAATGAATACCGTGAAACGATCGAAAAAGCAGGACTGGTTATCTCGGGTACATCTCCGGATGGACGCCTGGTTGAGATCGTCGAACTTCCAGGACACCCATGGTTCCTGGCGGTACAATTCCATCCGGAATTCACTTCCCGTCCAAACCGTCCGCAACCATTGTTCCGTGAGTTTGTAAAAGCTTCTCTGGAGAATGCGCAGAAGTAATACATGGTTTTAGTGTTAACGTAATAGATATTGGGGATGTTCCTGGCAACCATAGCGGCTGCCTGAACATCCCTTTTTTTGCATAAAGAGCAGGTGAAAATGCTTTTTGTCATTTTGTGAAGGTAGCAGGATTTTAATGGAAGAGGTAGAATACTTATCATGACGACTATGGGATAGTTATCCAGATTCGATGATGTGCATGCTTTCCTAATTCTAGGAGGTTACAGAGTGGAAGATAAAAAAGTTTTGATTGTTGATGACCAGAATGGTATTCGAATCCTGTTAATGGAAGTGTTCAGCAGTGAGGGGTATAACACGTTTCAAGCACCCAACGGCAAGGTTGCTCTGGAGATTGTGAATAATGACAAGCCTGACCTGGTATTGCTCGATATGAAGATTCCTGGGATGGACGGTCTTGAAATCCTGAAGCATATTAAAGAAATTGATCCGGGTATCAAGGTGATCATGATGACCGCTTATGGTGAACTGGACATGATTAAGGAAGCAACGGATCTCGGAGCGCTCATGCACTTTACGAAACCGTTTGATATCGACGAGATGCGAGTGGCTGTGAATATGCAACTTCGCAATGGTACTGCCAATAAATGCAGCTGAATCCTGTTGATACAGGATTTTTTTGCGTGTGGGGAACATAGAAGGTGCTTGGTGGGAGAATGGGGTATTTCACTCCTTCATCCGGGGAATATTGGAAATGGGGAAGTTATAAAGCGGTGTCTATGAAAACTGTGCTGCAAAGCACAGCATTTTTGCAAATGCTTGTTTAGTATTTGACATGGGATGTGGTATAATAAGCCCGTATGTGATTTCGGCTAAAAACCATAGACACAACCCAAACCCCTAGGAGGATTGAAACCATGCCATTAGTATCTATGACAGACATGTTGAACAAAGCACTTGAAGGAAAATATGCAGTTGGTCAATACAACATCAATAACCTTGAGTGGACTCAAGCGATTCTTGGTGCTGCTGAAGAAGAGAAATCCCCAGTAATCTTGGGTGTATCCGAAGGCGCAGCACGTCACATTGGTGGCTTCTACACTGTAGTTAAAATGGTAGAAGGACTCATTCACGACATGAAAATCACCGTTCCAGTTGCAATTCACCTGGACCACGGTTCAAGCTTCGACAAGTGTAAAGAAGCGATCGATGCTGGATTCACATCCGTTATGATCGACGGTTCCCACCACTCTATCGATGAGAACATCGAAATGACTAAAAAAGTTGTTGAATATGCACATGCTAAAGGCGTTTCTGTAGAAGCTGAAGTAGGTACTGTAGGCGGACAAGAAGACGACGTTATCGGCGGCATCATGTACGCTGACCTGAACGAGTGTATCCGTATCGTTAAAGAAACAGGTATTGATACATTGGCACCAGCTCTTGGTTCCGTACACGGTCCTTACCATGGCGAGCCTAACCTGGGCTTCAAAGAAATGGAAGAAGTTCGTGACGCGGTACAAGTTCCACTCGTATTGCACGGTGGTACAGGTATTCCTAAACACGACATCGACAAAGCCATTTCCCTGGGTACATCCAAAATCAACGTAAACACAGAGAACCAAATTGCTTTTGCAAGAGTGGTTCGTGAAGTGCTTGCAGCTAAACCAGATGCTTACGATCCACGTACATTCATCGTACCAGGCCGTGAAGCAATCAAAGAAACCGTTAAAGGTAAAATCCGCGAGTTTGGTTCTAACAACAAAGCGTAATTTATCTTTACCAGTTCCATACTGTGAAATGGAAAAACACCGCCTAGCCGGTGTCTTTCCATTTTCACACCTTATTTCTACATCGGAAGCCAACAGCACGTATTGCCGTTCATCGGCTGCAAAACACGTAGGGGGACATTAAGCTTTATGGAAAAATTGATGATTAGTGGCGGACGTCCGTTACAGGGAACTGTAACTATAAGCGGCGCCAAGAACAGCGCCATTGCGCTTATTCCTGCAGCATTGCTTGCCGAGTCAGAAGTCGTGTTGGACAACCTGCCGCTTTTGAGTGACGTGGCGGTTTATGCAGAAATTTTGGAGGAACTCGGAGCACGTGTGACTTGGGAAGGCAGTCAGATGAAGATTGACCCTTCTGACATCAAATCCATTCCTATGCCGAATGGTCCTGTGAAGAAGCTTCGCGCTTCGTATTATATGATGGGTGCATTGCTAGGGCGTTTCAAAGAAGCGACCATAGGTTTACCAGGGGGCTGTAATTTTGAGCCTCGTCCAATTGATCAACATATCAAAGGTTTTGAAGCGCTTGGCGCAACCGTAACAAACGAACATGGCTCCATTCATTTGCATGCCAAAGAGCTGCGCGGAGCAAAAATCTATCTTGATGTAAGCAGTGTCGGCGCAACCATTAATATCATGCTGGCGGCTACTCGTGCCAAAGGCTCTACAATTATCGAAAACGCGGCTAAAGAGCCTGAGATTATAGATGTAGCAACACTTCTGAATTCCATGGGTGCCAGCATCAAGGGTGCAGGTACCGAAACGATCCGTATTGAAGGGGTCTCGGAGCTTAAAGGCTGCCGTCATTCCATCATTCCGGACCGTATCCAAGCAGGTACGTATATGATCGCTGCAGCGGCGACGCGCGGAGATGTTCTGATTGACAATGTGATTCCCAAACATCTGGAAGCTTTAACGGCAAAGCTGCTGGAAATGGGTGTTGGCATTGAGGAATTGGATGAAAGTATACGTGTCATTGGTAAACCAAGCTATAACCACGTTGACGTGAAGGCACTTGTATATCCTGGTTTTCCAACGGATCTACAGTCACCCATGACCAGTGTTTTAACACAGGCAACCGGTGTGAGTGTCCTGAGCGACTTTGTATACAGTAATCGTTTCAAGCACGTGCCAGAGCTGGTGCGGATGGGCGCTAAGATTCGGGTAGAAGGACGGTCAGCGATTATTGAAGGCAGTGCATTAAACGCAGCCAAAGTAAAAGCATCCGATCTTCGCGCTGGGGCAGCGCTGGTAATTGCAGGTCTCACTGTCAGTGAAGGTGTGACTGAAGTAACGGGGGTCGAATATATCGACCGCGGTTATGATCATCTGGTGACTAATCTGCGCCTGCTCGGTGCAGATGTATGGCGGGAAACTGATTAATAGGAAGCAATATGCATAATTCGATCCTACACATGTTTTTTTAACTGAACTGCATATCTTTTTGTTGATTGGGTAAACCTGTTTTAATAGAGTTCTCAGTCTCTCCGGCATAAGACGAAATGTTTCTGTTTCCTTTACCGGAGGGTCTTTTTTTGAATTAAACTTCATATGGCTGTAAGAACATCATTTCTCATCCCCAACCCCCGGTTTTGTTTGAACTGCGCTCCACAGCCGGTCTATCCGGATTGATCGCCTCAATGCATCGTTCACTCAATAGCGGATCTGCCGAATGTTGGCCATCCCACCCGGAAACTTACACTCAAAGACAAGTATTTGCATTATAACGGTTACATTCCGTACAATGGACAGAAGGGATTGTGGCAGACGCCGCTCTCTATAGCCGGAACATCTAGCGAAACTATCCATTTCACACGGACTTATTAATTGAATAGGTGGTTATTATATGGATCTACAAATTTCCGATTTGGAAGAAATGAAACTAACGGACCTCTACAAACTGGCCAAAAAATATCAGATACCTTACTATGGTACGTTAAAAAAGAAAGAATTAATCTTTGCTATACTACGTGCACAAGCTGAACAAAGTGGCCTGATGTTCATGCAAGGCGTACTCGAGATTTTACCTGAAGGTTACGGATTCTTAAGACCTATCAACTACTTGCCAAGTACAGAAGACATCTACATCTCAGCTTCTCAGATTCGCAAGTTTGACCTCAGAACAGGTGACCTCGTATCAGGTAAGTGTAGAACGCCTAAGGAAAATGAGAGATACTTCGGTTTGTTGCAAGTCAACGCTGTAAATGGTGAGAATCCATCGGCGGCTGCAGAGCGACTTCACTTCCCGGCACTAACTCCACTGTATCCGCAGAAAAAACTGGTTCTCGAAACATCCCCCAACCATTTGTCCACACGCATTATGGATGTGCTTGCCCCGGTAGGATTGGGACAGCGCGGATTGATCGTAGCACCTCCCAAAGCGGGTAAAACGCTTCTCCTCAAAGAAATTGCCAACAGCATCTCAACTAACAATCCAGAAATTGAACTGTTTGTCCTGTTGATTGACGAACGTCCAGAGGAAGTAACGGATATGTCGCGTTCGGTAAAAGGGGAAGTTGTGGCTTCAACATTTGATGAGCTGCCTGAGAATCATATTAAGGTGGCGGAATTGGTGCTTGAACGTGCGCTTCGTCTGGTTGAGGCCAAAAAGGATGTTGTTATCCTGCTGGATAGCATTACACGTCTTGCCCGTGCATATAATCTGGTTATTCCACCATCTGGTCGTACACTTAGTGGTGGTATTGATCCAGCTGCATTCCATCGTCCGAAACGTTTCTTCGGTTCTGCACGGAACGTGGAAGAAGGTGGAAGCCTGACTATTCTGGCAACTGCCTTAATTGATACCGGATCACGTATGGATGACGTCATTTATGAAGAATTTAAGGGTACAGGTAATATGGAGCTTCATCTGGACCGTCGTTTGGCAGAGCGCCGCATATTCCCGGCAATCGACATTCGTCGTTCCGGTACACGTCGTGAAGAAGTGTTGCTTAGCAAGGAAGAGTTGGATACAATCTGGGCGATTCGTAAAAACATGAATGATTCCCATGACTTTGTTGAAGGATTCCTGAAAAAACTTCGTAACAGCAAGACAAATGCAGAGTTTTTGGCGGCATTTGATTCGGCGGGTAATAGCCCAACAAGCAATTCGGGGACAACCACAACCCGTCGCTCACCTAGACAGACAGCAACGTCAGGTACATCGACGTAAGTGTCGTTCGACTAATCACTTTCTTTTTGCAGCATTGCTGTGAATGTTACAATATACTCGTCGTTAGGTTTAACCCATTAGATGTGAGGAGAACATCATGTATTTAGTATACGCAGATGAAAAAGGTAATGTATTTGATCATCCTTCCCTGTACGGGCTTGCCCGCAGTGGAGATATGATCGTTGAGATTATGGAAGACGAACTCATCCCTTTGCCAGAGGGTGCAACGCTGGTTGGACTTCCGAGTACCCGGCCCATTGGTATGGACCCGGACACAGGTGAGATGTTGCCAATGCCAACGGACACACAGGCTGTAGGTGCGTTGCTTCCACAGGGATTCACTCGTTTGTGTCTCCCTGGTTATGTGAAGACGGATAAAGAGTATAAATTGCCGTTATTCGGCTATTCCGCAGTGGTTTGGAAAGATGGCGGTTTCTATGTCACGGCTGCGAAGTCGGATAGTCCTGACCAATGGAATCCTCTGAACTGTGATCGTGACGATGTGCGTTCCGGAGTTAAACGGTTGACGGAGCAATATCCCGAGAACCGTCTTTTTACCCATCTATCCAATTGTGCGCTTGGTTATGAATGCCTAACTTCATCGAACACGTTCCTGAATCGTTGGGAAGGTGGAGTGCCGGTATCCTATTCATGCAATGCGGGCTGTTTCGGGTGTATCTCCGAGCAACCGGATGATAGCGGCTTTGTTTCCCCGCAGACACGTATGAACTTCCGACCACGTGTGGATGAGATTGTGGAGGTTATGCTGGAACACCTGAAGACGCCGGAGTCCATCATTAGCTTTGGACAAGGTTGTGAAGGGGAGCCTTCCACGCAGGCCAAGCTGATTATTGAAGCGATTCGCGAAGTGCGTTCCGTAACGGACATGGGGTATATCAACATTAATACCAATGCCGGACTGAACGATCACATTAGAGGTATTGTAGATGCTGGGTTGGATCTGATGCGCGTAAGTACAATTAGCGCACTGGATGACCACTATAACGCCTACTATAAACCGCGTGGTTATACCTTAGCCAATGTTGAGAAATCGATGAAATATGCAGCGCAGCAGGGTGTATACACGTCCATTAACTACCTGATCTTCCCAGGCGTAACAGATCGTGAAGAAGAGATTGAGGCGATGATTGAGTTTGCGAGAAGAACCGATCTACGCTTGATTCAGATGCGTAATCTCAATATTGATCCAGAGAGCTATCTGGAATTAATTCCTCCTGCTCAAGGTGATATTTTGGGCATGAAGCAGATGATTGAGATTTTCGAAGACGAGCTGCCTGATGTTGTGATCGGATCGTATACCCATGTTCCACCCGCTGGAATGGCACGTCCAAAACGGTTGATTACCTCATAACAATAATGGATTGCAACAGGCACAAGGCCGTGTTATAATCTCAGAGTTGTGCCATTTACTCTGGGTCCGCTTGAGGCTCAGGGCGGAAAGAGGTGAAAGGTAATGAAAGAAGCAATTCATCCTAATTACACGATTGGTCAAGTATCTTGCGCTTGCGGGAATACTTTTGAGACAGGTTCGGTTAAAGACGGACTTCGTGTAGAGATTTGCTCCGCGTGCCACCCGTTCTTCACAGGTAAACAGAAGTTTATCGATGCTGGCGGCCGTGTTGATCGTTTCAAGAAGAAATACGGAATCTAATTGGACAATTCTTGGAGTTGTCTGCTAATTGCATCCAACACACCCCTGCTGATCTGGCAGGGGTTTTTATATATTTTATAGGTAAGCATGGTTGCTTACGAGTTCCTCTGGTTGCAATTTGGATAACCTTACGTTATACTATTTCTTACCGTGCTAGATGGGGAGGTAGCGGTGCCCTGTAACTCGCAATCCGCTATAGCGAGGTTGAATTCCTGCTAGAGGTTTTGCCGATGTGAGGTTTGGTCCCTAAACGTGGTGTTGACGGTTGGGTCCTCCGCAATGAGTACTCATGAACCTGGTCAGGTCCGGAAGGAAGCAGCCATAAGTGAGATCACTCTTGTGCCGGAGGGTTGCCTAGCCCGAGCTATTGTTCAGGGGTGCCACTTGGATCGCAAATATCGATAGCAGGTGCACGGCTTACCATTTAAATGTAGAGACCTTTGCAGTAGTATGTATGCAGAGGTCTTTTTGATATGTCTTAATAAACCGCATGAATGAGTCAGATAAAGTTTGGATTCACCCTAGAATATAGTATAATAGGGGAACGACAAAGGACTCGAATGCGAAGTGGAAGGAAGGTAACGCATCATGGAGCATATCGCGTTATACCGGGCTTGGCGTCCCCAGTCGTTTCAAGATATGGTGGGGCAACAGCATATTATTCAGACCTTGCAGAACGCGATTCGTGAACAGCGGACTTCCCATGCCTACTTATTTAGCGGGCCCAGAGGAACGGGAAAGACAAGTGCCGCCAAGATTTTGGCCAAAGCTGTGAACTGCGAACGTGGGCCTGCGCCTGAACCTTGTAACGAGTGTGAAGCTTGCCGCAGAATTACGACTGGCGCTGTGATGGATGTGCAGGAGATTGATGCTGCATCCAATCGGGGCGTTGAGGAAATCCGTGATCTTCGGGAAAAGGTTAAATATGCGCCAACCGAGGTCCGGCAGAAAGTCTATATTATTGATGAAGTGCACATGCTGACAACGGAGGCATTCAATGCTTTGCTCAAAACATTGGAAGAGCCACCACCACATGTGATGTTTATTTTGGCAACAACGGAACCGCACCGCCTTCCGGCTACCATTATATCGCGCTGTCAGCGATTTGATTTTCGCCGGGTATCCCTGGAAGAACAGACAGCGAGACTTACACTGATCTGTGAACAGGAAGGCATGGAAGCTGACCAGGATGCGCTCCAATACATTGCCCGTTTATCGGACGGTGGAATGAGGGATGCACTTAGTGTGCTGGATCAGATCTCTTCATTTACGGATGGACGAGTAACGTACCAGCAGGTTATGGACATGACGGGTGGAATTGCTTCAGAGCAATTTGCCAAACTGGCTGCTTCGCTGCTCAAAGGTGATGTTGGTCATATTTTGCAGATGATTGAAGGTTTCATGCATGAAGGAAAGAGTGCAGACAAGTGCATGGAGAATTTACTGTATTATTTCCGTGATTTGCTTATGATTAAGATGGTACCTGATGCAGACAAACTGACGGACCGGGTACTTAATCCGGAGTCTTTCCGTGATATGGCGGAGTCATTCACCAAGGAACAACTGTTCCACATGATTGACACCCTTAATAGGTACCAGAGTGAAATGAAATATGCAGTACAACCACAGACATTATTTGAAGTTGCATTGCTTAAACTGTGTAGTATTCCAGCTCAAGGTGAGGCTTCTGTTCAGGTGGGAGCTTCAGCTCATGCAGCACCTGCTGATGGGGGAGAGATCAACCGCTTGAAGCAGCAGCTTGCTGAGTTGGAGAAGAAGTTGGATCGTGCACTGAAAAGTGGTTTGTCTGGTGGAGAAGGTTCATCGAGTGCTCCATCTCGCCCGGCAACAAGAGCGCCGGTATCGAGAGGCAATTCGCCTGCGAAGCTTCCTGCACAGTTGGATCAGTATGTTGCACGCAAGGGAGCCCCTGAGTTCGCAGAGATCAGCAAAAAATGGAGTCAGATCCTGCAACGAGTGAAGGAAGAGAGGGTTACCGTTCACGCCTGGTTTGTGGATGGTGAGCCGGTATCATTGCTTGAAGACAATGTGTTGGTTGCTTTTAAAAACAACATTCACCGTGAAACAACGGAGAAGCAGGCTAACCGCGAAGTCATTGAGCGAGTGTTGTCCGAACAGCTTGGGCGTCCTGCACGATTGGTGACGATGATGCTAAAAGATTGGACCGGAGCAATGGAGGGAGCTTCTGAAGCGCCAAAGGAGGACTTTAAGCTTGAACCTGAGCATGAAGACGGCGGTTCAGGCAACAAACAGCCTTGGATTGATGAAGCCATCCAGCTCTTTGGTGAGGACCTTGTAGTGATCAAAGAATAATGCGCATAGCGCGATAACCATAACAAAGGAGATGAACAATTATGAACAACATGAACCAAATGATGAAACAAGTGAAGAAAATGCAGGAGCAAATGCTGAAAGCGCAAGAGGAACTGGCGGACAAAACAGTCCAAGGTACTTCTGGTGGCGGTGTAGTGACGGCTGAAGTTAACGGACATAAGAAATTGCTTGCTATCACGATCAAACCTGAAGCGGTAGATCCGGAAGATGTTGAAATGTTGCAGGATCTCGTTATGACAGCTGTTAATGATGCAATGGCCAAAGCCGATGAGATTGCCAACAAGGATATGGGCAAGTTTACAGGCGGCATGAATATTCCGGGATTATTTTAATTAAAAATTGATCCTGTCAAAGGAGACATAATCGATTGTATTATCCCGAACCGATAGCCAAGCTGATTGATGCCTTCACCCGGTTGCCGGGTGTGGGTCCCAAGACGGCAGCGCGTTTAGCTTTTCATGTGCTTAACATGAAGGAAGATGACGTTATCGATTTTGCCAAAGCACTCGTAAGTGTGAAGCGTAATCTTCATTACTGTTCTGTATGTTGTAATATCACTGATACGGACCCGTGTCGCATCTGTCAGGATAAGTCCAGGGATGTCTCTGTAATCTGTGTAGTTCAGGATTCGAAAGATCTGGTGGCCATGGAGCGCACCAAGGAATTCGATGGGTACTATCATGTGTTACAGGGCGCGATTTCACCTATGGAGGGGATTGGCCCAGACGATATTCGTTTGAAGGAACTCCTAGTTCGATTAAGTGATGAACGCATAAAAGAGATCATCTTGGCAACGAACCCCAACATTGAGGGTGAGGCTACAGCGATGTATATCTCCCGCTTGGTGCGTCCGTTTGAGATCAGTGTGACCCGGATTGCGCATGGATTGCCTGTAGGCGGTGATCTTGAGTATGCGGATGAAGTGACCCTTTCCAAAGCGTTGGAAGGGCGCAGGGAGATGCGTTAGTGTGATCGATTTGTATTACGCAGCGGACTTCCTTGGAAACTACGGATGTTAAATAAGTTTCGATGTGCAAAGAGAGCCTTAGGGCTCTCTTTTTTTTTTTATGAAGAAAATGAATGTCCGAGTTCTAAGTTTGTCCTTTCTCTGATAAGTATGAGAATATGCTGTGCTGATCAGGAGGGGGAGAGTTTATGTTTTTGTGGAGAAATACACGGAACTCGGTAGAGAAACACAACAGAATGTTGAAGGAACTTGAGGCGGATCAGATCTATGCAGATATTCAGATGGCTAAGCAGGAATGGGAACGGGCTATGAGACAGTTTGAAGATGCGCAGGGGCAGGATGAGATTGATTATGCCATTTATGTATTGGAGGCAGCTGAGCGGAAATACCAGATCCACTTGAGAAGAGCGAAGCGAGCCAGAGCTAATGATGATGTTACATCACAGCGAGGGATTAGTATGTAGTCACGTTTACATTAAACACGGAGGTGTAACATATGAAGAGTATCATACTTGGAAGTGTGTTGATTATATCATTACTGGGGCTTATCGTTGTTTTATTCAGAAAGCGGATAGGGTTATCGTTTTTCACATCATTCGGAATTCACCTGGTGCTGGCTGCAGTAGGGATATATATCGTGAATTATTCCGGCTGGATTACAGGAACCTACATCCCGCTGAACCCTGCGACGATAGGGACTGTAACTGTTTTGGGATTGCCAGGTGTGGGGCTATTATTAGGGTTGAAAATTTCTTTGTTCGGATAGTTGACTCGCAGGATATTTATATGGTACATTATATCTCGTTGCTTTGCTTGCTTGGTTAGATGCTTTAGATGAAATGAAGGAGTTCATTGCGAACTTCGAAAAATAATTTCAAAAAAACACTTGACCAAAACAAACGAAGTATGATATATTATAAAAGTCGCCGCTGAGAGAAAATGGTGACAAAAAAACGAGTTTGATCTTTGAAAACTGAACAACGAGTGAGTAAACATTCTGCTTGCAGAATGAACGCGAAAGTTTGAAACAAGCCTTGGCTTGAATCGACTGGAGCACAAATGAGATTTTTAATCTCGTCAGATTCAAAATGAGCTTATCGCTCTTTTCAATACTTTATTGGAGAGTTTGATCCTGGCTCAGGACGAACGCTGGCGGCATGCCTAATACATGCAAGTCGAGCGGACTTGAAGAGAAGCTTGCTTCTCTGATGGTTAGCGGCGGACGGGTGAGTAACACGTAGGCAACCTGCCCTCAAGTTTGGGACAACTACCGGAAACGGTAGCTAATACCGAATAATTGTTTTCTTCGCCTGAAGGAAACTGGAAAGACGGAGCAATCTGTCACTTGGGGATGGGCCTGCGGCGCATTAGCTAGTTGGTGGGGTAACGGCTCACCAAGGCGACGATGCGTAGCCGACCTGAGAGGGTGATCGGCCACACTGGGACTGAGACACGGCCCAGACTCCTACGGGAGGCAGCAGTAGGGAATCTTCCGCAATGGGCGAAAGCCTGACGGAGCAATGCCGCGTGAGTGATGAAGGTTTTCGGATCGTAAAGCTCTGTTGCCAGGGAAGAACGCTTGGGAGAGTAACTGCTCTCAAGGTGACGGTACCTGAGAAGAAAGCCCCGGCTAACTACGTGCCAGCAGCCGCGGTAATACGTAGGGGGCAAGCGTTGTCCGGAATTATTGGGCGTAAAGCGCGCGCAGGCGGTCATTTAAGTCTGGTGTTTAATCCCGGGGCTCAACCCCGGATCGCACTGGAAACTGGGTGACTTGAGTGCAGAAGAGGAGAGTGGAATTCCACGTGTAGCGGTGAAATGCGTAGATATGTGGAGGAACACCAGTGGCGAAGGCGACTCTCTGGGCTGTAACTGACGCTGAGGCGCGAAAGCGTGGGGAGCAAACAGGATTAGATACCCTGGTAGTCCACGCCGTAAACGATGAGTGCTAGGTGTTAGGGGTTTCGATACCCTTGGTGCCGAAGTTAACACATTAAGCACTCCGCCTGGGGAGTACGGTCGCAAGACTGAAACTCAAAGGAATTGACGGGGACCCGCACAAGCAGTGGAGTATGTGGTTTAATTCGAAGCAACGCGAAGAACCTTACCAGGTCTTGACATCCCTCTGACCGGTACAGAGATGTACCTTTCCTTCGGGACAGAGGAGACAGGTGGTGCATGGTTGTCGTCAGCTCGTGTCGTGAGATGTTGGGTTAAGTCCCGCAACGAGCGCAACCCTTATATTTAGTTGCCAGCACTTCGGGTGGGCACTCTAGATAGACTGCCGGTGACAAACCGGAGGAAGGTGGGGATGACGTCAAATCATCATGCCCCTTATGACCTGGGCTACACACGTACTACAATGGCCGGTACAACGGGCTGCGAAATCGCGAGATGGAGCCAATCCCAACAAAGCCGGTCTCAGTTCGGATTGCAGGCTGCAACTCGCCTGCATGAAGTCGGAATTGCTAGTAATCGCGGATCAGCATGCCGCGGTGAATACGTTCCCGGGTCTTGTACACACCGCCCGTCACACCACGAGAGTTTATAACACCCGAAGTCGGTGGGGTAACCGCAAGGAGCCAGCCGCCGAAGGTGGGATAGATGATTGGGGTGAAGTCGTAACAAGGTAGCCGTATCGGAAGGTGCGGCTGGATCACCTCCTTTCTATGGAGAATCGTTTCCCGAGTGGAAACATTCAAATATGCAGCTTAGCTGCAAAACACTCACTCGTTGCTCAGTTTTGAGAGCTCAAACTCTCAAACGTTTGGTGGCGATAGCGAAGGGGTTCCACACGTTCCCATCCCGAACACGACCGTTAAGCCCTTCAGCGTCAATGGTACTTGGACCGCAGGGTCCTGGGAGAGTAGAACGCCGCCAAGCGTAACCCATTTTGGGTTCAAATAGTATATGTAATGTGGGCCCTTAGCTCAGTTGGTTAGAGCGCACCTCTGATAAGGGTGAGGCCGGTGGTTCGAGTCCACCAGGGCCCACCATCTATACCTTTAAACTTTATATGGGGCCATAGCTCAGCTGGGAGAGCGCCTGCCTTGCAAGCAGGAGGTCAGCGGTTCGATCCCGCTTGGCTCCACCAAAAAAATGTTTTATAAGCTTGTTCTTTGAAAACTAGATATCGAAACGAAACAAACGCGAATTAGAACATTCCTTTTTAGCTGAACTTGTGCAAACAAGTCAAGTGTATAAAGGTAGTTAAATTGCTTTTGTGATGGTATCGGGTGAGAGCGACTTTTGGCTTTGCGCAAGCAAAACAAGGGAAGCGAGCGACCGAAACCGGAACAAAATGGTTAAGCTACTAAGAGCACACGGAGGATGCCTAGGCGCTAGGAGCCGATGAAGGACGTGGCGAACAACGAAACTGCCTCGGGGAGCTGTAAGCAAGCTTTGATCCGGGGGTGTCCGAATGGGGAAACCCAGCTGGGGTAATTTCCAGTTACTCATAACTGAATACATAGGTTATGTAGAGGCATACCAGGGGAACTGAAACATCTAAGTACCCTGAGGAAGAGAAAACAATAGTGATTCCGTCAGTAGCGGCGAGCGAACGCGGAGAAGCCCAAACCAGAGAGCTTGCTCTTTGGGGTTGTGGGACGTCTCACATGGAGTTACAAAGGAACCGGTTAAGCGAAGAGGTCTGGAAAGGCCCGCCAAAGAAGGTAAAAGCCCTGTAGTTGAAAGTCTGTTCCCTCCGAGACGGATCCCGAGTAGTGCGGGGCACGTGAAACCCCGTATGAATCCGGCAGGACCATCTGCCAAGGCTAAATACTTCCTAGCGACCGATAGTGAAGCAGTACCGTGAGGGAAAGGTGAAAAGCACCCCGGAAGGGGAGTGAAATAGAACCTGAAACCGTGTGCTTACAAAAAGTCAGAGCCCGTTTTAGGGGTGATGGCGTGCCTTTTGTAGAATGAACCGGCGAGTTACGTTCCCGTGCAAGGTTAAGGTGAAGAGCCGGAGCCGCAGCGAAAGCGAGTCTGAATAGGGCGATGTAGTACGTGGACGTAGACCCGAAACCGGGTGATCTACCCCTGTCCAGGGTGAAGGTGCGGTAACACGCACTGGAGGCCCGAACCCACGCATGTTGAAAAATGCGGGGATGAGGTGGGGGTAGCGGAGAAATTCCAATCGAACTCGGAGATAGCTGGTTCTCCCCGAAATAGCTTTAGGGCTAGCCTCGGAAAACAGAGTCGTGGAGGTAGAGCACTGATTGGGTGCGGGGCCCGCAAGGGTTACCAAGCTCAGTCAAACTCCGAATGCCATAGACTTACTTCCGGGAGTCAGACAGTGAGTGCTAAGATCCATTGTCAAAAGGGAAACAGCCCAGACCATCAGCTAAGGTCCCCAAGTGTGTGTTAAGTGGGAAAGGATGTGGAGTTGCACAGACAACCAGGATGTTGGCTTAGAAGCAGCCACCATTGAAAGAGTGCGTAATAGCTCACTGGTCGAGTGACTCTGCGCCGAAAATGTAACGGGGCTAAACACACCACCGAAGCTATGGCTTGATGCTTTGCATCAGGGGTAGGGGAGCGTTGTATAAGGGTTGAAGGTGTACCGTAAGGAGCGCTGGACATTATACAAGTGAGAATGCCGGTATGAGTAACGAAAAGATCAGTGAGAATCTGATCCGCCGAAAGCCTAAGGGTTCCTGAGGAAGGCTCGTCCGCTCAGGGTAAGTCGGGACCTAAGGCGAGGCCGAAAGGCGTAGTCGAAGGACAACAGGTCGAAATTCCTGTACCACCGTAAGCCGTTATGAGCAATGGGGGGACGCAGTAGGGTAGTGACGCGGACTGATGGATGTCCGTCTAAGCAGTGAGGCTGATGTGTAGGCAAATCCGCACATTGTAAGGCTGAGCTGTGATGGGGAGCGAAAATTATAGTAGCGAAGGTCATGATCTCACACTGCCAAGAAAAGCCTCTAGCCAGGTGATGGTGCCCGTACCGCAAACCGACACAGGTAGGCGAGAAGAGTATTCTAAGGCGCGCGGAAGAACTCTCGTTAAGGAACTCGGCAAAATGACCCCGTAACTTCGGGAGAAGGGGTGCCCCGGTAGTGTGAATAGCACGAGGGGGCCGCAGTGAAAAGGCCCAAGCGACTGTTTAGCAAAAACACAGGTCTGTGCGAAGCCGTAAGGCGAAGTATACGGGCTGACGCCTGCCCGGTGCTGGAAGGTTAAGGGGAGTGGTTAGGGAGTAATCCCGAAGCTGTGAACCGAAGCCCCAGTAAACGGCGGCCGTAACTATAACGGTCCTAAGGTAGCGAAATTCCTTGTCAGGTAAATTCTGACCCGCACGAATGGCGTAACGACTTGGGCGCTGTCTCAACGAGAGATCCGGTGAAATTTTAATACCTGTGAAGATGCAGGTTACCCGCGACAAGACGGAAAGACCCCATGGAGCTTTACTGCAGCTTGATATTGAATTTGGGTACGATCTGTACAGGATAGGTGGGAGCCTTTGAAGCATGAGCGCCAGCTTGTGTGGAGGCAACGTTGGGATACCACCCTGATCGTATCTAGGTTCTAACCTGGTACCGTAATCCGGTGCGGGGACAGTGTCAGGTGGGCAGTTTGACTGGGGCGGTCGCCTCCTAAAGAGTAACGGAGGCGCCCAAAGGTTCCCTCAGAATGGTTGGAAATCATTCGAAGAGTGCAAAGGCATAAGGGAGCTTGACTGCGAGACCTACAAGTCGAGCAGGGACGAAAGTCGGGCTTAGTGATCCGGTGGTACCGCATGGAAGGGCCATCGCTCAACGGATAAAAGCTACCCTGGGGATAACAGGCTTATCTCCCCCAAGAGTCCACATCGACGGGGAGGTTTGGCACCTCGATGTCGGCTCATCGCATCCTGGGGCTGAAGTAGGTCCCAAGGGTTGGGCTGTTCGCCCATTAAAGCGGTACGCGAGCTGGGTTCAGAACGTCGTGAGACAGTTCGGTCCCTATCTGTCGTGGGCGTAGGAAATTTGAGAGGAGCTGTCCTTAGTACGAGAGGACCGGGATGGACGTACCGCTGGTGTACCAGTTGTTCCGCCAGGAGCACCGCTGGGTAGCTATGTACGGACGGGATAAACGCTGAAAGCATCTAAGCGTGAAGCCCCCCTCAAGATGAGATTTCCCAGTATGTAAGACCCCTTGAAGACGACGAGGTAGATAGGCTGGGGGTGGAAGTGCAGCAATGCATGGAGCTGACCAGTACTAATCGGTCGAGGGCTTATCCAATAGCAAGTTCTAAATCGCATGCTTCGTTTCGAATCTAGTTTTCAGGGAGCAATCCTTGAATGATGTTGATGATTGTTATTCGGAGAGATACCCAAGTGGCTATAAGGGGACCCTCTGCTAAGGGGTTAGACTGCGTAAGCGGTGCGAGGGTTCGAATCCCTCTCTCTCCGCCATCTTTACCTAAAGGTGGACAAGCAATCAAGACACAATTAATATGGCGGTGTAGCTCAGCTGGCTAGAGCGTACGGTTCATACCCGTAAGGTCGGGGGTTCGATCCCCTCCGCCGCTACCATATTACCCAGGAGGCTTAGCTCAGCTGGGAGAGCATCTGCCTTACAAGCAGAGGGTCGGGGGTTCGATCCCCTCAGCCTCCACCATATACGCCGGTGTAGCTCAACTGGTAGAGCAACTGACTTGTAATCAGTAGGTTGGGGGTTCAAGTCCTCTCGCCGGCACCATTAATGCCTGGAACCGTGGTGTAGTTGGCCTAACATGCCTGCCTGTCACGCAGGAGATCGCGGGTTCGAATCCCGTCGGTTCCGCCATTAATCCTAAAAATTAAATATGGCTCGGTAGCTCAGTCGGTAGAGCAGAGGACTGAAAATCCTCGTGTCGGCGGTTCGATTCCGTCCCGAGCCACCTTTAATCCCTGGAGGATTAGCGAAGTGGCCAAACGCATCAGACTGTAAATCTGCTCCCGTACGGGTTCGGTGGTTCGAATCCATCATCCTCCACCAGTTTTATGAGTCATTAGCTCAGTTGGTAGAGCACCTGACTTTTAATCAGGGTGTCGAAGGTTCGAGCCCTTCATGACTCATCTTTAAAAAAGAGTGATTAATCATTAATTTGATTAGTCGCTCTTTTTTGTTATGTGATTATAGCTCAATATGGATATTTATTAATGCTGGGCAAGATATGATAAACTAATAGAAAACATGCAGAGTGGTGACGTTCATTATATGAAGCTCATACCTGATCTAAAACAGCAAATTGAAGTCATTATTGGCACAACTTTGGACGAATATGAAATTACAATAGAAGAATGGATGCAGTCCGTTGCGAATCTGGTTGGTCGACATGAAAATTCAGAGACCTTTGGTGATGAGGGTGAGTATCAGGAGTTATCTGATCAATCTGCATATCCAAGTTCATCCGATGTGATCAGTCTGAATACGGGAGAGCGTATATTTTTTAAGGTTCGGATGAATGAGAAAGAAGAGACCGTTGTGTGTTGGGGATGCGCTGCAAGATCTATTACCTTGGAAACACGACAATTGATCGAGCTTGTGATCCGTACTAACACGGCTCTACCCGATGAGGTACAACCTGTTGTATATGAGAATGATAGGGAGCAGTATTTGACTGAATTGGGTCTCTGGCTTAAAGAGCAGATCGAAGAACCAACCAAGCAGAAATCTGAAGCGGTCCCTGATCGCTATGTAGTGGCAGCAGAGTTGAATACGGAGAAGATTCTCTTCTTACTGCAAGGAGATACACCGGATGCCCATCGTTTACGATCCAAGGAGCTCAACAAGTTGCTTGAGAGTTACTTTGGCGAGGAGATTGTCTTGATTCCTTTGGGGGAGCAAGAGTGGATATTCATGGGTGATAAAGAAATTGTTACAGAAGAAGCCGAGGAAGATACAACGGAAGCCAAAAAGGATTCACTGAACGCTTTTTGTCTGGGGTTGCATGAATTGGTTGCCAGTGAGTGGGCTGGGGTGTTCCATCTGTCTGCATCTCTGCCATGCATTCCTGCGCAACAACTTGTATCGGTCACAACTCTTCTTAAAGAAAGTGTTCACTTGGGGAGAGCATTCCATGTTACGCAGCATATTCATCTCCCATGGGATCTTCACCTGGAGCGGTTGGTTGCGAGCATTCCAGATGAGCAACGTACACGTTTTATACAGGAAACAGGCAAAGACACGTTAATCTTCAATGACAGTGAGACACTTGCTACGCTGGAGACTTTTTTTAGTCTGGATTGTAATGTTAGCGAGACAGCGAAACGACTTTTCATCCATCGTAATACGTTGGTATACCGTCTGGATAAGATCAAACAGGAGATTGGCTATGATGTGAGGCACTTCGAAAGTGCTGTTCTAGTGCAGTTTTTACTACTAATGTACAAAGTGACGAAAAAGCATTGATATTTTTGTGCAGTTTGCGAATAGTCAAACCTCACGTAGATAGGGTATTATATAAATACAAATTGTATTCGATTACAAAATGATCTCTGAGGAGGCAACAATCATGGCTGGAGTACGTTTAGAGCATATTTTCAAAAAATACCCGGGTTCTGATAAAGCAACTGTAGTTGACATTAACCTGGACATTAAAGATAAAGAATTTCTGGTACTGGTAGGTCCGTCCGGTTGTGGTAAATCAACAACACTTCGTATGATCGCAGGCCTTGAGGAAATTTCTGAAGGTAAACTCTATATCGGTGACCGTGTCGTTAATGATGTTGCACCTAAAGACCGCGATATCGCGATGGTATTCCAATCCTATGCCTTGTATCCGCATATGAGCGTATATCAAAACATGGCGTTTGGTTTGAAATTGCGTAAGGTTAAAAAAGATGAGATCGACAAACGTGTACGTGAAGCAGCTAAAATCCTGGATATCGAACATTTGCTTGAGCGTAAACCTAAGGCATTGTCCGGTGGTCAACGTCAACGTGTCGCTTTGGGACGTGCGATTGTCCGTGACCCACAAGTGTTCTTGATGGATGAGCCTCTCTCCAACTTGGATGCCAAACTGCGTGGTCAAATGCGTGCAGAGATCACTAAACTTGCGAAACGTTTGGAAACAACTGTTATCTACGTAACGCATGACCAGATCGAAGCTATGACGATGGGTGATCGGATCGTTGTTATGAAGGATGGTATCATCCAACAAGCAGCTTCTCCGGAAGAGTTGTATAACCTGCCGGCTAACCTGTTCGTAGCTGGTTTCATCGGTTCCCCGACAATGAACTTTATCTCGGGTAAACTCGCTGAGCAGGGTACTAGCATGCATTTCATAGCTCCTGGTGTGGATGTTGAAATCCCGCAAGGTAAAGCACAAGTGTTGAAATCTAGAGGATACATTGGTAAAGAAGTGATTCTGGGTGTTCGTCCAGAAGACATTCACGAAGAGCCAGTATTCCTGGAAGCATCCCCGAACTCTGTATTCTCTACACACGTAGATGTTACAGAGAACCTGGGTCACGAAATGCTCCTCTACTTGAGCGGTGTTGGTAATGATACAACGATCGCACGTGTAGACGGACGTTCTAACACTCGTGATGGTTCCACAGTTAAAATGGCCATCGACATGAACAAAGTTCATATCTTTGACAAAGAGACTGAAGTGAACGTACTTCTTCAAGACAAATAATACTGGGATTCCTCGGTGACGATGGAACCTGACAGTTAACGCAATTATACATTGTAATGAGAGCCCCTTCCGTTATTGCTGGAAGGGGCTTTTTTAAGATTAATGAATTTATAAGTTTCGGCAGAGTTGAAGGATTAATAATCGTAAGAAAAACACCCCTTAAACTACGAATGTAGTATCCTAGAAGGTGCTTCGATCAGAAGACTTTTCTTACTAATGGTTGTCGGAGGCTGCGATTGCATTCATCCCGGAATTCATTTAAGATTATTTGAAGGTCTGTCTTCATATATTTGAGGAATCGACTGTTGGAAGGATATGCAGTCCGTACCCCATGTAGTGAATGTGCTAATAATGGAAATAACTGATACACGATCTGATGTACATAGAGGGACAGCTAATGCTGAAAGGAAGAGACAAATGGCGAAAAAAGTGAAAGTATCTGAACTGGTGCAACAATTTCAGTTGGAGGTTGTTTCTGGATCTCACGGATTGAAAAGAGTCATTACGGTAGATGACCTGAACCGTCCTGGTCTGGAAATGGCCGGTTATTTTGAATACCATCCACAAGAACGGGTACAGCTACTTGGAAGAACGGAGTTAGCTTTCTTTGCAATGTTACCTGAGCAAGAGCGGCGCGATCGTATGCAACGTCTTTGTACGGAAGAGACACCTTGTATCGTTGTCACGCGTGGACTGGAAGTTCCGCAAGAGCTGATTGATATCAGTGAAGAACAGAATCTGGCTGTACTTCGCAGCAATATGGCTACTACGATTCTATCCAGCCGGATCACGGGATTCCTGGAAAAGAAATTGGCACCAACAGCAACCATTCACGGTGTACTTTGTGATGTCTATGGCGTAGGTATGCTGATCACAGGTAGCAGCGGTATTGGTAAGAGTGAAACAGCGCTTGAACTGGTGAAACGTGGACACCGACTGATTGCTGATGATGCGGTAGAGATCCGCCAAACGTCAGATTTTCAGCTGCACGGTACTGCACCAGAGTTGATCCGCCACTTGCTCGAAATTCGAGGTGTCGGTATTATCAACGTCATGACATTGTTCGGGGCCGGTGCGGTTCGGAATAACAAAAGGATTACTTTGGTTGTACGTCTGGAAGCATGGCAGCAGGATAAACAATATGATCGTCTGGGTCTGGATGAAGAGACTACACGTATCATTGATACGGATGTACCTCTGGTTACAATCCCTGTTCGTCCGGGACGGAACTTGGCGGTTATTATTGAAGTGGCAGGTATGAACTATCGCCTGAAACAGATGGGTCTGAATGCTGCACTGCAATTCACGAACAAGCTGACAGCAACCATCTCGGAAGATATGGAAGACATGGATTAAGAAACATTTTATACAAGGAAATGAAGATAAATGGTTGACATGTACTGCTTCTCTTAAGGCGCAGGGCATGCCAACCATTCGTCATGCGTACGATTGATTGAATAAATAGGAGTGTGAATGAATGGATACATTATTACTGTTGAACCCGATTGCGTTCTCTATTGGAGCGTTAAAGGTTCACTGGTACGGGCTTATTCTTGGTGCCGCGGCACTTATAGGACTCCTGCTCGTGATCCGGGAGGGCAAACGATACAATATTCCACAGGAAGTGTTCATGGACATGGTCCTGCTGGGTGTGCCTTCTGCCATCATTGGTGCCCGTATCTACTACGTAGCATTTAAATGGGAAGATTATAAGGATAATTTCTGGGATGTCTTTAAAATATGGAATGGCGGTATAGCCATCTATGGTGCCCTTATTGGTGCAATCATCTGTGCAGTTATTTTCTTCCGTCGTAAAGGATATAACTTCTGGCGTATGGCCGATATCTGTGCGCCTGGACTGCTCGTTGGACAGTTGATCGGACGCTGGGGGAACTTTGTGAATCAGGAAGCCTACGGCGGTCCTGTAGAAGAATCATTTTTGAGAGACAAGCTTCATCTGCCGGACTTTATTGTGAATCAAATGAACGTAGAAGGCGTATTCCACCATCCTGCATTTTTGTATGAATCGATGTGGAGTCTCGTTGGTCTGGTCGTGCTGCTGGTTCTGCGTCGTCAGAAGTTTCTGCGTTCAGCTGAACTGTTCATGTCTTATTTCATCTGGTACTCTATCGGTCGCTTCTTTATTGAAGCTTTGCGTACGGACAGTCTGGGCTTCCAGGCTCCGCAGTGGGTTGCTTCATTAGTGAACGGGCTGTGGTCTCCAATGACTGCAATGGGCTTTGAACAAGGATATCTGGATCCTGCTTACGGTAACGTACGAATCTCACAACTGCTTGCTATTGGCATTATTATTGTAGCTGTTGTATTCATTGTGGTGAGAAGAGTGACAGGCAAAGCGGATGTTCGTTACAGTGATCCAATTGTATCGTCCAAAGTTCTTGCAGATGATATGGAGCATACGGGAACGGTTGCTGGCAAAGAGAACAAGATATCACCTCCAGCCAAAGATGATCCGAAGCAAGTTGATGATAAAAAGGAGTAATGCAACATGATTGACACGGTATTGTTTGATCTGGACGGAACGATTATTGATACCAATGAGTTGATTATCAGCTCATTCCAGCATGTTATGGGGGGATGGGAGCATTCAGCTCCATGGACTCGGGAACAGATCATTCCACATATGGGTGGCACACTGGAGCAGCAAATGCGCACTTTCTCTGGCCAGGAGGAAGTCTCCGAGTACGTGAAAGGTTACCGTGCTTATAATGATATCCATCATGAAGCGATGGTTAGACCTTTTCCACATGTTATTGAGGTAGTAGAGGCGCTGCATCAGGCTGGCATTGTTATGGGTGTGGTCACAACCAAGATTCGTCCATCTACATTAAAGGTGCTGGAACGTTTTGACCTACTGAAATATATGAAGACGATTGTAACAGTGACCGATGTGACGAATCCGAAGCCGCACGCTGAACCTGTACTGAAAGCCATGACGGAACTAGGTGCAGATCCTGCCAAAACGTTAATGGTGGGTGATAGTCCAGTAGATATCCAATCGGCACAGAATGCGGGCGCTCTATCGGCGGGGGTTGCATGGTCCCTTAAAGGGGAAACAATCCTGAACGGATATGGACCCGATCATATGTTGCACGACATGAGAGACTTGTTGAAACTCATCCGTATTGAAACGGGACGTTCATGAGAAAAGTAACCCGCTATCCGGTAGAGGACCAGAATGCACTTTGGCATATCTACAAGACAGTGAGTCCGTGGAAGGGCGTTCGTAATTTTATCTGGATCCAGTTGTCACGCTACTGTCCAATCCTATCGGTGAAGAATTGGATTTACCGCCGAATGCTCGGCATGAAGGTGGGAAAACACACTGCTTTTGGCCTGATGGTGATGGTGGATGTGTTTTTTCCGGAGAAAATAACGGTCGGCGAAAACTCGGTCATCGGTTACAACACAACGATTCTCGCTCATGAGTATCTCATTAAGGAGTACAGGCTCGGTGAGGTGATTATCGGGGAAAATGTACTGATTGGTGCCAATACAACGATTCTGCCCGGGGTAACAATAGGAGACGGAGCCGTTGTGGCTGCTGGAGCTGTCGTACATAAGGATGTTGCACCAGGAGCTTTTGTTGGAGGTAATCCACTTCGTGATTTATCCCGCGCGGCAGCTTCTACGGAAGAAACGGTCTTTAACACGGATGATTCTTCTCAGGGTAGTGTGCATTGAGTCAATAAAGTAATGAATGAAGATGGGTTGAAGTAAAAAGCTGCTTATGGCAGCTTTTTTCGTATATAAATACCCCTTTGTGAGCGTAACGGCGTGTATATAAAACGATATGTCGATCCAAGGGCAATCAAGCTTTGGTATTGTTGACGGTAGTGCGGATTTCATGTTATCATATCCCATATCCTTTAGTTTGTTAGCACTTTACCATGTGAAAGTATCCCTAGAGAAATGAAGCATGATAAAGATTGAACTAAACCAATAGTTGAAGGCGTATGCGATAATATTGTGATTCAAGGTTTATAAGATAGAATGGGGATTTACACTACATAAATCCTGTTGAAATAGAACGAGTACAACTCTTAAATTACTGACTCGGGGTGAATAATACCAATGTCCAAACCAAAAGGTTTTGAAAAACCGACCGGATTCCGCGACTATACACCACATGTAGTATCCAAGCTGCGGACGATTGAACGCAATGTACTGGAATGTATGGAACGCTGGGGTTACCGTCAGATCATCACACCAACGATTGAATATTACGATACGGTGGGTGTAGCAAGCTCTACATCAGATCGCAAATTATTTAAATTGCTAAACAGCCGGGGAACCACACTGGTACTCAGATCGGATCTAACGGCTCCAATTGCACGCGTAGTTTCATCCATGCTCAAAGATGAGCAGTTGCCACTGCGTTTATCCTATCATGCGAACGTATTTCGTTCCATTGAAGAGGAAGCTGGGCGTGAGGCTGAATTTTTCCAGACGGGCGTGGAGCTGGTAGGGGACGACTCACCTGAGGCGGATGCAGAAGTTGTTGCCCTTGCGATTGCCTCTTTGCAGGCAGCGGGCGTGTCTTCTTTTAAAATAGCCATGGGCCATATGGGATTCCTGAACGGATTACTGGAGGAAGTAATTCCAGGCCAGACCGCTGAGCAGGAGCAATTGAAGGAGGGGCTGCTCGGACGTGATTATGTCGGCTATCGCCAGTCCATTGAAGCATTAAATCTGGAGCAGAAGTTAAAAGAACAGCTTGAAGCGATCCTGCGTCTGCGTGGTGGCAAGGAAGTATGTACACATGCGGTAGAGCTAAGTTCAAGTGCTGAAGCAGCACAGTCGATTGCACATCTGTGTGCGGTGTTCGAAGTGTTGGAAGCGTACGGTGTATCCGAACATGTGCTGATTGATCTGACGATGATCGGTGATTTCTCCTATTATACGGGCATGACCTTTGAAGGCTATGCAGCCGAACTGGGATCTCCGGTATGTAGCGGTGGACGGTATGATAATCTGTTACAACAGTTTGGGCGTTCGTTGCCAGCTACAGGATTTGCACTGAAAACGAACCGGATTATTGATGGTGTTCATGGCATTGTCATTGAAGAGAAACAACCGGTACTTATCCAATATGACCCGAAACGTCGGGCCGAGGCACTAACAGAAGCGGCAAGATTACGCAGTATGGGACAAAATGTAGTGACACTCCTTCTTCCTGGAGATGGGGCTGAGGCAAGTGCCGTATCGGTTGAAGCAAGAACCGCTCAGGCTGAGCAGGTTATTACTTACGGATCTGAAGAAGGAGGACGCTGAGATGTCGGATATTCTGAAGGTGGCCATGCCGAAGGGCCGAATCTACAAAAAAGCCTCCAAATTGTTTCGTGAAGCGGGGCTGGATATTCCAGAAGACGTAGACGATACACGCAGATTGGTCATTGAAGTGCCGGAAGCTGGAATGGAATTCATTATGGCTAAGCCAGTAGATGTTCCAACATATGTGGAGTACGGTGTTGCCGATATCGGAATTGTTGGTAAAGACGTGCTGCTAGAGGAAGATCGGGATGTGTACGAACTGTTAAATCTGGGAATCGCTCAGTGCCGTATGTCTGTGATCGGACTTCCCGACTGGAAGCCAGGCATCCAGCAACGTGTTGCAACGAAGTATCCGAGGATTGCTTCACAGTATTTCCGGGAGCAGGGGCAGCAGGTCGAGGTGATCAAGCTGAATGGTTCCATTGAGCTTGCGCCTTTGATTGGTCTGGCAGACCGGATTGTCGATCTGGTGGAGACAGGTCAGACGCTGCGAGAGAACGGACTTGTGGAGATGACGGGCATTCTGGATATAACGAGCCGTCTTATCGCGAATCGGGTAAGTTATCGGATGAAAAATGCACGAATCCAGGCTTTGTGTGATGCACTTCAGCAAGTCATTCCAGTATCGAATGAAATTTCGGCGGGAAGCCTTCGGGGATAAACTAATGCGTTGGAAACATAGATGAGAAACATACAAAGCAGAAGCAAAAGTAAGAGTAAGAGACACAAGAAAGAAACAAATCGGCCATGAATAGGCAGGCATTACAGGGGATAAGGAGGTTGTACGTATGAAAATTGTACCTGCACGGGAGTTTGATCTGAAGCGGGAAGTGGAGTATGGCACGCCGGAGCAAAATGAAACGGTACGGCGTATTGTCAGCGACATTCGCCGTGAGGGTGATGCGGCACTGCTGCGTTACACGGAGCAGCTGGACCGCACGAAGCTGACGGCCGCGGAATTGCGCGTGCCGCAGGAAGAGCTGCAGGCGGCTTATGCAGCCGTGGAGCCATCCTTTGTGACGGCGATTCGGCAAGCCGCCGCCAACATTCGTGCGTTTCACGAGAAACAGAAACGCAACTCGTGGATGGATTGGCAGCCGGACGGCAGCCTGCTGGGCCAGGTCATCCGACCGCTGAAGCGGGTCGGGGTCTATGTACCTGGCGGCAAAGCAGCGTATCCATCGTCTGTGCTGATGAATGTGATTCCGGCACAAGTGGCAGGTGTGCCGGAGATTGTTCTTGTGACGCCGCCGTCTACCAACGGTGGTGAAGGTATTAACCCGTACATCCTCGTTGCTGCTGCGGAAGCAGGCGTGAGCGAGATGTACCGGGTTGGCGGCGCTCAAGCTATCGCCGCCCTCGCTTACGGCACGGAGAGTATTGCCCCGGTTGACAAGATCTGTGGACCGGGCAATATTTACGTGGCGCTCGCGAAGCGCGAGGTGTACGGTGCGGTCGATATCGACAGTATCGCCGGGCCGAGTGAGATTGTGGTGCTCGCCGATGATACGGCGAATCCGGTGTACGTCGCCGCCGACCTGTTGTCGCAGGCGGAACATGACGAGATGGCATCGGCCATTCTCGTCACGAATTCGGCCACTCTGGCGAAAGCCGTGCAGGGCGAAGTACAGCGGCAGCTTGAAGTGCTGCCGCGGCGGGATATCGCTGCTGCATCCGTGGAGCAGTATGGCGCGATTATTGTGGTCGATTCCATCGATGAAGGGATCGACGTGGTGAACCGGCTTGCACCGGAGCATCTGGAGATCATGGTGCAGGAGCCGATGGCTTACGCTGGCCGGATCGAAAATGCCGGTGCGATCTTCCTCGGCCCGTACAGCTCGGAGCCGGTGGGGGATTATTTTGCAGGACCCAATCACATTATTCCGACCAATGGAACTGCGCGATTCAGTTCACCGGTCGACGTGGATGATTTTATCAAGAAATCGAGTCTGATCTATTATAGTAAAGAGGCGCTGCTACAGAACGGAGCGGCTATTATAGAGTTGGCCCGCCATGAAGGTCTTGAAGGGCATGCCCGTGCAATCGCTGTACGGTTAGAACAGGAAGGAAAGGCGGAATCGGACAATGGATAAGCAAAATAATGGTGTGGAACTTGAAAACAAAGGTGCAGTGCGCCAAGCAGAGGTTGACCGCAAAACAAACGAGACCAATATTCAATTGGCCTTTAATGTAGATGGAACAGGACAATCCACGATTGAAACGGATGTACCTTTCCTGAATCATATGCTGGATCTGTTCACAAAGCACGGACAATTCGATCTGAACGTACATGCCCGTGGAGATATTGATATCGACGATCATCACACGGTTGAAGACATCGGGATCTGTCTGGGACAGACGTTGCGAGAAGCATTGGGTGACAAACGCGGCATCAAGCGTTACGCCAGTGTTTTTGTACCGATGGACGAGGCACTCGCTCAGGTCATTATTGATGTGAGCAACCGGCCTCACTTTGAATACCGTGCAGAATACCCTTCCCAACAGGTAGGCAGTTTCTCCACGGAGCTGGTACATGAATTCCTGTGGAAATTGGCGCTGGAAGCTCGGATTACGTTACATGTCATTGTGCACTATGGTCAGAACACCCACCACATGATTGAAGCGATCTTTAAGGCATTGGGACGTGCACTGGATGAAGCAACGATGATTGATCCACGTGTAACGGGTGTGCCTTCCACGAAGGGAGTGCTGTAGACGATGGCGATTGCAATTGTCGATTACGGTATGGGTAACCTGCACAGCGTCGGCAAAGCGGTCGAACGTCTTGGCTACGAAGCGCTGGTCACGGGTGACCGGGAAGAGATTCTTGGCGCAGATGGTGTCATTCTGCCAGGCGTAGGCGCTTTTGGTGATGCGATGGTTCATCTGCGGGAGAGTGGACTGGATACGGTGGTCAAGGAAGCCGCTGCCGGTTCCAAGCCACTGCTCGGTATCTGTCTGGGGATGCAGTTGTTGTTCAGCTCAAGTGAAGAGCATGGCGAGCATGAGGGACTGGATATTTTGCCAGGTAAAGTGGTGCGATTCGCACCGGGAGAGCTGAAGGTTCCTCATATGGGATGGAACCGGTTGGAATTCCTGCACGCGGAAAATCCGCTATTTACGGGGCTTGAAGCAGGTCACGTCTATTTTGTCCATTCCTATCATGCGCTTACTGAAAACAGGGACGATCTGCTGGCGGTAACGGATTACGGACATCCGGTGACAGCCATTGTAGGCAGAGGGTCCAACTTCGGCATGCAATTCCACCCGGAGAAAAGTGGAGAGCTTGGTATAAAACTGCTCGGCAACTTTTTGGCTCTGACAGGAGCACCTGTACAAAGGTAAAGCATCATCTCTTCTACTATAGAAAGCGTACAAATCTAATTCATATTCAGGAGGCCTTGTATGTCATCTTTTATCCTATATCCGGCGATTGATATCCGGGACGGCAAATGTGTAAGACTGGTGCAGGGAGATTATAATCAGGAGACCGTGTATAACGATGACCCGGTTCAAGTGGCTCTATCCTGGGAGAAACAAGGCGGTACATACGTTCATCTGGTGGATCTGGATGGTGCGAAAGCAGGGCATCCTGTTAATGATGAGCTGATCGGGCGGATTGCCTCGGCTGTGAATGTACCTGTTCAGGTGGGCGGCGGACTTCGTACAGTAGCGGATGTAGAGCGTTTGCTGGGTCTGGGTGTTAGCCGGCTGATCATTGGAACAGCAGCGATTGAGGATCGTGCTTTTACAGAGGAAGTACTGGGACGTTACGGCGACAAAGTGGCAATTGGCATCGACGCTCGTAATGGTTATGTAGCAACCCGCGGATGGCTTGAAACATCGGAAGTACAGGCAGAGGTGCTCGCGAAGGAATTGGCGGCATATGGGGCAGAAACGTTTATCTTTACGGATATTTCCCGTGATGGTATGATGCAGGGTCCTAATGTGGAAGCGATTGTGTCTCTAGCCAAGGCAAGCGGACGGACGGTTATTGCTTCCGGCGGTGTGAGTGTAATGGATGATCTGCTTCGTCTGAGTCGCCACGCGGATGATGGTGTTGGTGGAGCAATCGTGGGTAAAGCACTGTATACGGGAAGCATCGATCTGTCTGAAGCAGTACGTGCGGTAAATAAGTAAGAGATATTCGGATAGAGAGGAAGAGGTAACATGCTGGCAAAAAGAATCATCCCCTGTCTGGATGTGAAGGACGGCCGGGTCGTCAAAGGCGTCAACTTCGTTAATCTCCGCGATGCGGGTGATCCGGTAGAGCTGGCGGCACTATATGACCGCGAGGGCGCGGACGAATTGGTATTTCTCGATATCTCCGCTTCGGTAGAAGGTCGCGAAACGATGGAAGAAGTCGTGCGGCAGACGGCGGGCGAAATCGCTATTCCCTTTACCGTAGGTGGTGGCATCTCCAAGGTAGAGGACATGAAGCGGATTCTCCGTGCAGGAGCGGATAAAATTGCAGTGAATACAGCCGCGGTACTTAACCCGCAGTTGATTGCAGATGGTGCACGTCGCTTTGGCTCGCAGTGTATCGTGGTAGCGATCGATGCCAAGTATAACGAAGCTTGGGGCGAGTGGGAAGTCTATACACATGGTGGACGGAAACCCTCCGGGATCAAGGCGCTGGAATGGGTTAAACAGGCTGAGAGCTTGGGCGCGGGGGAGATTCTTCTCACAAGTATGGACGCGGACGGAACAAAAGACGGCTTTGATCTGAAGCTGACGGCAGCAGTATCCGAATCTGTGCGTATTCCAGTCATCGCATCAGGCGGTGCGGGCAAGGAATCTCATTTCTATGATGTATTTACCACAGGCAAAGCGGACGCAGGGCTGGCCGCAACGATTTTCCATTACAAAGAAATCGCCGTACCGGCGCTAAAACAACATTTGAGAGAACAAGGGGTGGAGATCCGTGACTAAAGTGAGCGATGAAATCAAGGAACAGTTGTCCTTGGAACAGGTTGTGGAACACATTCGTTGGAGTGACGGACTGGTTCCTGCCATTGTGCAGGATGTGGATACTCGGGAAGTCTTAATGATGGCTTATATGAATCGCGAATCTCTGAAGTTGTCGCTGGAATCCGGTGAGACGTGGTTCTGGTCACGCTCGCGTCAGGAGTTGTGGCATAAAGGGGCAACATCTGGCAACGTGCAGACGATTACTTCTCTGAAATATGATTGTGACGGCGATACTTTGTTGGTTGAGGTGAAACCGAACGGTCCGGCTTGCCATACAGGGGCGGTAACTTGTTTCCATAATGAAATCATTGGTTTGCCAGAGAAATCGGCAGACAAGGCTTTGGATGAAGCGGGTGCGGCATCTGCATCTGCAAGTTCCGGTTCCGAAAGTCGCTTTGAGGTATTGGCTGAACTGGAATCCGTTATTGCAGAGCGTGAACGTGAGCGTCCTGAGGGTGCATATACAACGTATCTCTTTGATAAAGGTGTAGACAAAATACTGAAAAAAATCGGTGAAGAAGCGTCCGAGACAATCATCGCCGCCAAAAATAAAGATAATGACGAGCTTCGTCTGGAAGTCAGTGACCTGATGTATCACCTGCTCGTCCTGTTACAAGAGCGCAAGCTGCCGCTGGACGACATTATGTCAGAGCTGAGCCGCCGTCATGAACGGCCTCGCCGCGATTAGGAGGCGAGTTTCGTGCGTATAGACTATCATACACACCATGAGCGGTGTGGACATGCCGTTGGCAAACTGGAAGAGTACGTGCAGCGTGGTGTGGAGATCGGACTCTCCCAGATTGGATTGTCCGATCACATGCCATTGTTGCATGTCGATCCGGCTCAATATTATCCGGAAATGGCGATGCCTATGGATGAACTGCCGCGTTACGTGGAGGAGTGTTTCTCCCTGAAAGAACGTTACCGCGGGCAGATTGACGTACGTGTTGGTCTGGAAGGTGACTATATTGAAGGCTGGGAAACAGAGATCCGTGCAATCATTGAGCGTTATCCATGGGATTATGTGATTGGCTCTGTTCATTTCCTCGGGGAATGGGACATTACGGATTTCCGCCAGACCCATCACTGGGAGGGCAAAGACATCCTTGAGGTATATCGTCAGTACTACGATGCCGTAAGCAAGGCAGCCGCCACGGGCATGTACGATATTATGGGTCATACGGATGTCATTAAACGGTTTGGTTTTGTTCCTTCAACAGAGCAAACAGAAGAACGTATCTCACTGGAGAACGCAGCGCTGCAGGCTATTGCCAAAAGTGGCTGCGCCATGGAACTGAATGCTTCCGGGTTATCGAAGCCTTGTGCCGAGATGTTCCCTAGTCGCAGAATGCTGACGGAAGCCATTCGCTTGGGTATTCCATTAACCATGGGCTCTGATGCACATGACCCAATGAAGCTGGGCGATTATTTGCCTGAAGCTGAAGCACTTTTACATGAGTTGGGCTGTACGGAAGTCGCTGTTTTCGAAGGCCGTCATCGCTCGTTCATTCCTTTAAATGTATAAGCCATTAGAGTATAATGAGGGTAGGAAATAACCTTTTAGAGGTAGTTCAAAAAGTCCGCCTTTGATTACGAAGGATGCCTAATGGCATCTTCAGCATCGAAGCTGGAATTCAGCCGAAATGTCCGTTGCTCACGTAGTTTTGCCTACGCTCCGCTACTCCATTTCTAGCTTTATCCCATCTTCTCGGTACTGAAATCCGGTCTTTTTGAACACTCGCTTTTAGCTAAGGGATTATATAGGGATTTCAACCCTCGGGAGGGCATTATGCAGCATTCGTTACGTATTTTTTCCGGTTCATCGAACCCTAAGCTGGCAGAACAGGTATGTGACAAGCTGGGTGTACAACTGGGCAAGATCAAGCTGTCCAGGTTCAAGAGCGGAGAAATATACGTTCATTATGAAGAAACGATCCGTAATTGTGATGTGTTTCTAATACAGTCGTTGTCTCATCCGATCAATGAGCTGTTTGTCGAGTTGCTTGTGATGATTGATGCCGCAAAGAGGGCTTCCGCACGCACGGTAAACATTATTGTTCCGTATTACGGCTATGCTCGTCAAGAGCGCAAATCCGCTCCACGGGAACCAATCTCGGCCAAGATGGTAGCAGATGTATTAACGACAGCTGGCGCCAATCGAGTGGTAACAATCGATCTGCACGCAGCGGCCATTCAGGGATTCTTCAACATTCCGGTTGATCATATGACATCACTGGATCTAATTAGTGATTATTTGTTAAGCAAAGGGATTGAGAACCCTGTTGTAGTCTCCCCGGATGCGGGACGAGCATCGATGGCAGAGAAGCTGGCGAACCGTCTGGATTCTCCATTTGCCATTATGATCAAGAAACGTCCAAGCCATAATGAATCGGTGATTACCCATGTCATTGGTGATGTAGAAGGGCGGACACCTATTATTATTGAGGATCTGATTGACACCGGAACAACCATTCTGAATGTTGTGGAAGGGTTGAAGGAACGTGGCTCCAAAAATGTCTATGTATGTGCAACACACGGATTGTTCTCCGATGGGGCAGTGAGTAAATTGAATCACCCGTCAATTGAAGAGGTGGTCGTTACGGACTCGATCGCACTGCCAGATGACCACCCCGAATGCTTCAAAGTGTTACCTGTTGCACCAATGCTGGCCCGCGCCGTACGCATTATTGTGGATGGTGGCTCTATGGCCACATTGTTTAAAGATTCTGGCATTTAGAGCATCGAGGATATAACGGTGTGCTGCCAGATGAACTGTCCCGTGTCTGAGTTGTTGTCTGCTCAGCACGGTTTTTTTGTTTTGCTCTTTGAATTCAATTCTTGCTTTGCTGCTCAGAGGCTTGTGCTATAATAACATAAAATCAGTTATGATAGCGTTATCATATAGTATTCAGCCTCTAAGGCGAGATGGATGCTGAACAGTAGAACCACGGCTGAGAACATTGGCATCGTGGAGTGAGGAGTGGGGTCTATTGTCTCGTAATTGGTACTACCGGTTATTGTTTTCGTATTTCCCAATTTTTTTTCTTACGGTGACCATACTCATTTTTATCGCGTTTGTATTCATCAATGACATCTCTAAAGAAGAAACAAAAAAAGCAGACCGGATCTCCTCCAGTTATATGATCGACACAGTGGATCGCACAATCAGGGATATTGAACTATCCATTCTGGAGACGGTACAGAGTCAGCAGGCATACAAACTCTATTTTAATAACACAAACCTGACAAGCTCGGACACGGTGTATGCAATTGCGCAGAATTTACGTGAGCTATCCAATTCGTCCTCATGGATTCAGTCCATCTATCTATATGACAAGCGAAATGAACATGTTCTGACTGTAAGTGGTTCCAAAGAAGCGGAAAGTTACTCGGATAACGCATGGATTGATCAAATGGTTAACGGGTCTATAGGTTCGGGCTGGCAGCCGGTTCGGGAATTTGATGCGGACTCTGTTCAACGTACTCCTATTCGCGTATTAACCGTGAACAAGGACATGCCTTTGCCTTTTGGCTCACAGGGCACATTGGTCATTAATATCAAGATGAGCAGCATTGAACAGAGTGTAGATAGTATGGTTAATGGTCAGCTCTCATTCCTGACGATTACGGATCGGGACGGTAAGGTTGTGTATAATGCACACTCGGACCAAGAGGGCTCGATAGACGGTCAGGAACTGAATAGGCTATCGCTAGAAAGACTGGGCTGGACAATATCCAGTGGAATTAAGGCCGGCAACTTATTTGGCTGGGTATCTGTTATATCTTATGTATGGGTAATCATTGCTATTGTGACTGTCATCTGTGCGATTGTATATATCGTGTATATTACTCGCCGTAACTATAAGCCCATTCAGATCATCATGAACCGGATTGAGTCTCATCAGATTCGGGCGTTCGAACACTCAGGTGCTCGCACGGATGAGATGAAGATGATTGACGGTGTGCTTGAGAATCTCATTAATCATATGATGGATTATGACAAGAAAAGCAGGGAAAATGTACTCATGCAGCGCAGCAAGTTGTTCAATGCCCTGTTGCATGGTGAACACATGGAAAATGCAGCAGAGCAATTAAAAGAGCTCTCTCCACTGAATGACGTGCATGACTCGTCGCGTTTTGTCGTTGTTGTTGGAGAGATTAACCGTTATGAGAAGGGATTTCAGGAGAGGTACACGAGAGGTGAACAAAATACGCTGAAGTTTGCCTTGATGAACGTTTTGCAAGAGCTGTCACGTAATACGGGAGTCCAATGCTGGACGGAATGGATTAGTGTGGATCGAATTGCAATCCTTTTTGTGTTCAAAGAACAGAATGATAACAACTTGGATATGTCTGGGCAGATTCGTATTGTAGCTGAAGAATGCAAATCATGGGTAGAACAAAATCTACGCATTTCCTTAAGCTTTGGCATTGGACCTATTGCTCAGGGAATCGGTACAATACGAGATTCCTATGCGGCCGCAGAAGCGGTAATGCAACGTAAACTGTTGATGAATGGAGATGTCGGCCAAGCCGACTGCGGTGAACCACAGCATCCTTTGCTGGATACCTATACCTATCTGCAGATGATTGCGGACTTTGTTAAGCGGTTCCGGATGTCGAGTGGACAGTGGCGGGAACAGTTGGAGGAGATCTTTACAGCGTTTGAACAGAACAAACTGCCAGATGACGAGATTCGTTCTCTGATTCAGGCTATGTTGCAGATGCTCAGCCGAGAGGTGGCTATGATGTCGGAAGGACTCCAGGAAGAGCTGTCCGAAGAAAACATCAACAGATGGTTGAGTGCTGTAGAAGAGGCAGAGACGCTTACGGATGTGAAAAGTCTTTTGTTTGATGGTTTGACGGACATGTTCAGAACGTATGTGGCGGTAACGGAAACCAAGAGTTACAAAGCCATGGTCAATGAAATGAAAAATTATATCGAAGAACAGTTTGCGAATCCTGATCTTTCATTGAAACATCTGAGCGACCGATTCCAGATTACGGGCAAACATGCCAGTTATTTGTTCAAGACAGAATTCAACATGAAGTTTGTTGATTTTGTTACAGAGCTTCGCATGAAGGAGACAGAGCAGCTTCTGCTCAATACCGATTACTCTCTACAGGATATTGCCCTGAAGGTTGGGTATGCAAATGGAATTACGTTGGGACGTGTATTTAAACGGGTAACGGGCATTACACCAGGAGATTATCGTCGTTTGAAACGAGAACATCGAGAACCCGAAGAGTAACGCAATGATGATCTTATTCTGAGATTTGTAGATCAGGATAACACAGGGTGAATTTCATGCGGTCACTTTCCACCAGGAGAGCAGGCTTGCAGAGGTTCGCCCTGTTTTCGTTGAACAGTTCTCTGCTGCCCGAGAGATCGTATGCAACTGTTTTCGCAGGATAACAAGCGTATATTCCTGTTTTTCCCCGTTTACGAATATAGGCAGTGTGTGAAAATGGTTTATCCGAATTGGGACAGGCAGTTCCGAGTCGTGAGGCGTTGAGAGCCATCTTAGCCTAGTGCAGTGCAGCTTTGGGAAAATAATCAGTCTGCGAAAATGGGCTTATCACATAAACTAAATTCCGTTTGTAAGCGCTTCCGAAACTGGTTTATTGCTAGAGTTCGGGAAGATGTGGAATACTCGGAGCAAGCCTTAAACATTCACGCAAAGTAAAAGGGGATGACAAAATGATTGGAAAAGCAACCAAGGGGAGTAAGAAGAAATGGATGGGTCTGGCACTTACGATGGTAATGGGGGTGTCCTTACTTGCGGGGTGCTCATCTGCATCAGAAAAAGAATCAGCAGAAGGCGGGGCAACAACTAATGGTGAGCGTGTTACTTTGAAAGTGGAGGTTTTCGATCGTGGTAACAGTCCTTCTCCACATACGATCACTAACAACTACTTAACTAAATTTGTTCAAGAGAAATTCGGCGATCCGAATAACATTGATGTGCAATTCGTACCTGTTCAACGTTCAGAAGAAACAACCAAGCTCAACGTGTTAATGGCCAGCCCCAGCGACGTTCCAGATATTGTGTTTGTATACGACTCCAGTGTGTTCTACCGTTATGCTCAGCAAGGTGGTCTAACTGAAGTAGGTGAACTTCTTAATGAACATGCACCTAACTTAAAAGAATATCTCGGCGAAGACCTTTTGAAATTTGGTCAGCTTGAAGGTCAGCAATTCGCTATTCCGGGTAAACGTGCCATTACTTCCCGCTACAATTCTTATATCCGCCAGGATTGGCTCGACAAAGTTGGAATGAAGGCGCCAACGACAACGGATGAGCTTTACGAAACGCTGAAAGCATTTAAAGAGAAAGATCCGGGTAATCTGGGCAGCAAAAACATCCCAATGGGTATGGCACTTGCCCCAGCCCAGTACGAGACATTGATTTACTCATTTATTAAACCTGTACAAGATGGACTTACGTACAGTCAGCGTTACGAGCTACCATTGCATGATGGCTTCAAAGATGCGATGCAGTTCCTTAACAAGCTTTACAATGAAGGTCTGATCAGCAAAGACTTCAGTCTTGATGAAGAAAAAACGCAATTGGTCAAAGACTTCCAGAACGGTAATATCGGCTACATGTCTGAGGACGTAGGTCAGATTCTGTATGCAGATGGTATGCTTGATAATTTGTACAAAAATGTACCGGATAGCAAAGTGGTAGCAGTTGACGCTTACACCAACTCGAATGTGGACAATAAACACATCAAATCACGCTATGGTAGCAACGGTATGTACATCATGATTCCAAAAAGCAGCAAACGTTCGGTTGAAGCAGTGAAATACCTGGACTGGATGGCTTCTGGAACGAACTTGCTAGAGATAAACACCGGTGTCGAAGGTGAAAATTACGATATGGTTGATGGTGTTCCAGTTGTTAAAGATGATGCACCACAGGATGTCAAAGATCGTATCTACAACGGTGGTGACATGGCCATTATTGCCAACGGTAAAGTTGTTGGAGATCAGGCAGCCAATGAAGCCGCATGGATTGCAGGCTTCCCAGAACGTAACCAAGAGCTGATGAGACAGTCCATTGATATCGCTAATACGGATACGATCGGCCCGGTTATCTTCAGCAAACCAATTGAAGCAGAATCTAAATATGGTACAGCGCTAAATGATAAGTTGAAAGTGCTTATTGTGAAAACTGCGATGGCTAAACCGGCAGACTTCGAAGCGGTATATGAAAAAGAAATGAATGATTTCATGTCACTGGGTGGCACAGAACTGAAGAAAGAGCTTGAAGCAGCACTTCAGTAAGCGTTATTAAATAAGCAGGTTCATCTTGTGATTACTAAATCAATATATAATTTACCGCATAACTTTGGAAGGAACGTGTGCCGCCAGTATGGGCGGCACAGCCGTTTCTCTGTTGATAGGAGGAAACCGACTTGACCATCACATACTTGAAAAGGTATTGGCAATTATATGCGCTCATCTCACTGCCTCTGATCTACTTCTTGATCTTTCGTTACGGCCCAATGTACGGGGTTCAGATCGCTTTTAAGGATTTCAACTTGTTTCAGGGCATCAACGGGAGTGAGTGGATCGGTTTCGATGCTTTCCGTGAAGTATTTGGAATGCGGGACTTCTACACCACATTACGAAATACCTTCATGCTAAATTTCCTCGACCTGCTTGTTTCGTTCCCTGCTCCAATTTTATTGGCCATCATGCTCTATGAAGTTCGATTCAAATGGTTCAAAAAAATATCGCAAACGATTCTGTACATTCCTCACTTTATCTCCTGGGTTATTATCGGGGGAATTGTATACCAATTGTTTGGCAATCAATCCGGTATGGTTAACGGTGTGTTGGAAAGTATGGGTTTAAATTCAATACCATTTTTGACTGAGAAAAACCCATGGCTTGTGACGTATTTGTTCACAGGTGTCTGGCAGAGTGCAGGGTGGGGAACCATTCTATATCTGGCTGCATTAACCGGGGTGAACAAAGAATTGTTTGAGGCTGCCGAGATTGACGGAGCTTCAAGACTGAAGAGAATCTGGCATATAACGTTGCCAAGTATTAAACCAACCATTGTGACCTTGCTTATTCTTAATCTCGGACATATGGTCAGCATCGGTTTTGATCGGCCTTATATTATCGGTAACACAGCCGTACGTGAATATTCAGATGTACTTAGTACTTTTGTATACAGGGTCGGCCTTGAATCAGGACAATACACGCTGGCAACTGTCGTAGGACTATTCCAGGCTGTTGTAGGGCTAATCTTTGTACTTGGTTCTAACTATATTTCAAAAAAGGCAACCGGCGAAGGGATTTTATAAGTTATCAAAGGCATGAAAGATACGCCAATCGGCTTGTATGTATAGACCATCAGTAAAGGAGCTGTGCGCATATGAGTGAACGCACCTCAAATCGGATTTTTGATATCGTTAATATCTCCTTTATCAGTTTGTTTGTTATATTTTGTCTGGCTCCATTTTTGCACACCATTGCGATATCTCTAAGTTCTAATCGGGCTATTACTTCGGGAGAAGTGACCATTTTTCCTAAAGAATTTAACTGGGATTCGTATATTCAAGTATTCTCTGATCAATCCATGCTATATTCACTGGGCTTTACGACTATTCTGACAGTGGCAACCACAGTGTTGTGCATGTTATTCACACTTGCTGCTGCATATCCGTTAACCAAGAAAAAATTGAAAGGGCGCAAGCTCTTTATGTATGTCATCATCATTACGATGTTTTTCAGTGGCGGGATGATCCCCGAGTATTTGCTCATTCGTGATCTAAACATGCTTAATTCAGTCTGGGCACTGATCTTGCCGGGACTGGTTAGTCCATTTAACCTCATTATCCTGATCTCATTTTTCAGAGGCATTCCTGAAAGTCTGGAAGAATCAGCAGAAATTGACGGCAGCTCACATGTACACACGCTATTCAAAATCATACTGCCATTATCCATGCCTGTACTTGCCACATTAGCGCTATTCTATGCGGTTGGTCGCTGGAACGGATTCCAAGATTCACTTTTGTATATTAATGATCCCAAGTTGTATCCGCTACAACTGAAGCTCTTCCAAATGGTTCAAAACAATATGGTGAGTGAGCTTACATTAATGGAAGGTGCTAACCGCACACCACTGACTCCGGAAAGTCTCAAGGCAGCCACAGTTGTATTCGCAACTGTACCGATTCTGCTCGTCTATCCGTGGCTGCAAAAGTATTTTGTCAGTGGTGCGATGCTTGGCGCGGTAAAAGGTTGAGTTAAGGCTGGTGCAAGAGTTATAGCCATTTCGCCAGAGGGAAGGAGAAGGAAAACAGATGCAGCACATAGATAAGGGTATATATTCGTTCTCCACATGCTGGAATATCCGAAAACATGATGTCGGGGAAGCCATGATTCGGGAGATTGCCGAACTTGGCTTTCGCCAGGTCGAGCTCAACTATAACGTAACGAAGGAAATGCTCACGACGATTGAGCCCATGATTGAACGCGGAGACATCGGTATCTCCAGTGTCCATAATACGTTTCCACATGATCCTGATCCCGATTATGGTACGGATTCAGTCCTGCTTGGATTCGAGGATGAGGTTAAACGTCAGCGGGCAATAGAGTTACTTGTTGAGTCGGCAGAATGTGCCCATCGTTATGGTGCTAAAGCTGTAGTCGTACACCCTGGGGAAGTACCTTTTCCTGAGGATATCAGCAAAGATCTTGGAAAGCTCTATCACGAGGAAGGGCCGGATTCCCCGAAGTATCGCAGCAAATGGGCAGAACTGATGGAACGGCGGGAGACACTCAGCTCCGGTTATGTACAAAAGATTATTGTTAGCCTGGATGAGGTCTGTAATCGAGCTGCAGCCAAAGGTCTGGATGTTCGTTTCGGAATCGAGACAAGATCCAGACCACAACAGATTCCTACCCTGGCCGAAGCGAAGACCATCATCACGGCCCTTAAAGGGGCTCCAGTTGGTATCTGGTACGATACCGGTCATGCCATCATGATGGACCGAATGGGCCTTTATGACAGTGTGGGAGAAATGCAAGGCTTGATGGATGATATCGTTGGTGTTCATATCCATGAGACACTGGGTCTCTCTGACCACTGGTGCCCTTATGTACACAGTAAGGACATGAATTTCTATGATGCCTATCTGCCTATGATTCGCCGGGCACAGGTGAAGGTATACGAGTTAAAGTCTGCCTGTAAGCCAGAAGAGATCCACGAGAGTCATGACTTGCTTATGAAGAAGCTTGGATTGGCAGAGTAGCAGAATAGGAGCCGTGAAGTTAGGAACATTCTGCGTGTTAAAAACGTGTGTTGAACGGCGGTTTTCTCGGTGATGAAAATCACATGAAGTTTGGTGAAACAAGAACGGAATTCTAGCGACTTTTGTAAAAATATGATAAATACAGACGAGAAAAAATGAACTCACGTTACGGGCGGTATGGGAAGCAGCTCCCGGTTTGAATCGAAGAGCTGAAGCAACATACTTTGCACATCGGGAGAATGCATTGGTATGGAGGGACTGCACATGTACAAACAACTGGTGGACAGTAATGACAGAGCGGTAGAAAGAGGCATATCCCGGCAAATGCTTGATCCGGAAAGCCGTTACTATGGAGGGACAATTGATCCCTTCACAGGTGTTGCCTGGGTCAACCATACGACAGGAACGCCCACGGATATGTGTTACTGGGGAGCTGCGATCTCCAATCCGGACTCCGTCTATTACCGGGATGAGGCATTGTTAAATCGACTGCTGTTAGCTACGGAATATGTACTTCGCTTCCAGCATGAAGACGGCTCAATATCACCTGGCTGGACCAATTACCATTCCCCTCCGGATACTGCATTTGTCGTTGTAGGGTATTCGCAGTTGTATCAGCTTCTTCTGCAACAGGAATGGGAGCCGCTGCAACCTGTATTGGACAATATGAGGCTGTTTCTGGAACGGACAATCCCAACCATGCTAACGGGAGGCTGTCATACGCCAAATCATCGCTGGGTGCTATGCGCGGCGCTTGGTTTCCTGCATGAACTATTTGATCTGGAGGAAGCTGTGCAGCGCGCAGAGCAGTGGATGGATGAAGGCATGGATATTACACCCGATGGAGAGTGGACCGAGCGGAGCAATGGGATATACAGCGCCGTTAGCGACATCATGTTAATTCATGCAGCGCGTCTGCTCAATCGTCCTGAACTGCTTGAACCGGTGAGGCTCAATCTTCGCATGATGGTGTACCTTGTGCATCCTACAGGTGAGATTGTTACGGACTATTCAGGTCGACAGGATCTGGGCAGTGTTCATGATCTGTCACCTTACTATCTGCCGTATGCCATTCTGGCGCGGCTGGACAGTGATCCACTCTTTGCTGGCATGGCAGCCTGGGCGGGAGATACATTAACAGATCCTGGAGTTTGCTCAGTGAATACGCTCATTCGGTTGATGCTTGAGCCTGAGCTTCAGCAGACAATTGAGGCAACTGATGCATTACCGGAACAGTATGAGATCATGCTGAATGAACATTTTCTCCGGGGAGAATATCTGGAGCAGATGGATTCGGTAGGACATCACGGACGTATCTCTCACAGTCGGATGCATACGGATTTTGGTGCTCCGGTAGCCCGAATTCGGGATGGCGCTACTAGTGTGACTGTGATGACAGAAGTTCCTTCTTTCTTCGCGCTTCGTCATGGCAAGGTGCGCCTGCTGGCTGTGCAACTGGCTTCTTACTTTAATCCAGGGTATGTACCTATGCAGCAAATGACGAGGCTGTCCGAAGGGTATCGACTAACTGGTGAGCAGAAAAAAGGTTACTACGGCCCAATCCCTGCGAACCTGCTGCCAGAATCGGCTGCATCAGCCATCAGTCCATGGTACTTGTTGCCTCATCAGAGTCGTCAGCTTACTCATGAGCAGACCTTCCGTGTAGGAGCAGAATTACAGCCAACGGAAAACGGATGGACCATGCATCTATCTGGACAGGAACCGGAAGACATTATGATGCAGTTGTCCTTTGTATTCGGAAGCGAAGGTGAACTGACCTGTGAGGACGCAATTGAAACGAGTGAGGGTCATTATTTGTGGAAAGGCGGTACATTACGCTATACCTGCGGAGAAGACTGGCTGGAGATCACCGGGGGCGAGCTGAGGCATCTGGCGGCAACGGTACGTGAGGCAAAACTGCCGGACAAGTGCAAGGTTGTGCTGGTCAATTTCATGACACCTTTTGATAAGACCCTTCATATTTCACTTTCTCCTTCGATGGCGTTGAAGCTTTAGATTTATTGGATCTTTAAGCCATAACAGTTAGAAGACCGAGCCCAAATGCTCGGTCTTCTTTTTGTACGAATGACTGCAATTAACCTTCTAAAATGATATTCCCACTGTCGAGCTCAGTCCAGTAATGTATGAACTAATATCATTCCAGTTGATTTAACGCAGTTTCGATTGGTTTAGTGAACAGAGGGTTATCTTTGGTTTTGCTCCAGTAAACGACAAGAATATTTCCTTTCTCATATAGATAAGGGAATGTTGTGAAATGTGCATTTTCCATGTGTTTATTGAATTCTTTTGTCCCGTTGATGCGATCCTTTTCAGAATTGAAAATATAAAAATGTATAAATTCAGGGCTATATGGTTCTTCTTCCATGAGCACTTCAACGGAATACACCTCAGGTACAACATCATTTAATTTCAAAGGATACCCGGTTATACCAAAGGACACTAAATCCAGTTCTTGAGACTCGAGCGCTCTCAGTACATCATCTAATGTGAACTGATTTTCTATGTTTTCTATATCTTTTGAACATCCATTCAAAGCAAACAAACAGATTAAGATGAATACAATTGGTTTTATCTTCGAGATCATCAATATAACATCCCCTTAAAATAATAATGATGGGTCTTATCATAACCGGATCGAATCCAGTTAGACGTCCGTAAGCGACAGATGGACTAATGCAATACTGCAAAGAGAGCCTGTGGCAAGTGAGTGTAGGAGTCTCTAGGTAAACATGGTTTTCCTTTAAATAAACAACACTCAAAGGTGATAGGTTTCCGCAAAATGGAATATCACCTTCTTTTGCATTTTTTTCATAAACGACATGAACTACATATTGAGAAGTGGGCCTTAAGATGTGGTATACTGAAGAGTATGAATGAAATGCAAAGAGGAGGTGCCTTGGAAGATGAAGGGCAAGCTAGTGCGGGCTGAGGGACACCTTGCCAATATTATACCGATTCACTTGGATGCTTCTTTCTTCTTTGAAAGAGCTGTCCGCTCGCTGGACCGAAATCATGTCGACAAGGCATTAAAATATTTTCGCAAAGCTGTTGAATACGAACCGGAAAATCCGGTAAATCATTGCAATATGGCGGGTATATTATCGGAGAAGGGGGATTACGAAGCCTCCAATGCCATTCTGGCTAACGTGCTGGAAGTGGTAGATCCGTCAATGACGGAATGTTATTTTTATATGGCGAACAATTATGCAAATATGGATCGGTTTGAGGAAGCCGAGCAAGCACTTGTTACCTATCTGGAGGAGGACACCCAAGGTCAGTTCATGACGGAAGCCGAAGAGATGATGGAGCTTCTGTACTATGAGCTGGATCGTCCGACCAAACTGAATCGAATCAAATCACGCAAAGGTGTAGTGGAGCACGATCAGGCACGGGAACTACTGGAAGAAGGAAAATTTGCACAGGCTGCTGAATTGCTTGAAGGCATGTCTTCTGATTATCCTGATTACTTGGCTGCCCGTAACAATCTGGCACTCGCCTACTATTATATGGGTCTGTTTCCCAAAGCAAAAGAGACCATTGCCGAAGTGCTTGAACAGGAACCAGGTAATCTGCATGCACTCTGTAATCTGGCCATTTTCCATCAAAATGAGAACCGGGCTGATCAAGTGCTGCTTCTGATCAAGAAATTGCGGGTCATCGTGCCATTCCAGCACGAACAAGTCTACAAACTGGCGACAACGATGGGAATTTTGGGCCAACACGATACGGCCTATGTTCACTTCCGGCGTTTGCTCAAGGACGAAGAGACAGCTGCTGATCCGGCACTTGCTCACTATGCAGCCGTGGCGGCTTATAATACAGAACGGTACGATGCTGCTGAGCGTTTATGGCATCATGTGTCCAAGCTTGATCCGGGTTCCGAAGTATCCCGGTATTATCTGTCAGGTCTTGAGGCTGTAAAACAAGGCGAGCAAGAGCCAGAGAAGCTGAGCTATCACTATCATCTGCCATTTGATGAGCAGTTCAGACAGTGGGAGAACTATGGTAGTGGCATACCTGAAGAAATGAAGAATGATCCACTGATTCGCTCATCCTTCTTCTGGGCATTGCGTCATGGTGATCGGGCAACCAAGCTACAGGTTATTCATGCGCTTGGGATGATCGGTGACTATGAGGTGCAACAGGCTCTGCAATCCTTTATTGAAGAGCCTGGAGAAGAACAGGATCTGCTTGAGGTAGCACAAACTGTACTGAACGGATTGAAATCGGCTGAACATGAGGATCGGAATACTCAGGTGGTTCGACCCTTTTCTCCTGTAGCCTTGAAGTCTATTGGGAAGGTTCAATCCACTTCAGAGCAATCGGACAATGGATCAACCTCCCATTGGCAGGCTGTTGTTGATCGTGCGTTACAGATGTCTGAAGCCAAGGCTGAGTTGCAGCAAGAGATGGAACGGCTCTGGACGGATTATGTATCCCGGGTACATCCGGAGGTTCCAGGTACGAAGCAGATTGAGGGTTGGGCTGCAGGACTTGAATATTTAGCAACGAAGAATCACAGACGGCCCGTTACCTATCAAAGCATTGCTGAGCGGTATGGGATATCGGCATCAACGGTTAGCAAGTATGCTAAACAGATTCATTCGGTATGTAACAGCAAGCCACCACTTGTATAGAAAAGTTCGCTTTAACTCGTTTTCAGAAAGACATCATCAGGTGAAGGATACAACAACCGGGAAAACGGGTAAACTTAACGAATGGGCCTCGTAAACGCCTGTAGGATATCATCTTGGCAAGTTCATCGCTAGTACAACACATTCTCACCTTAATTAAGGAGGCTGTATCTATATGTCTAAATACAGAACGATTGTGATCGGAACGGGACCTGCGGGTCTGACAGCAGCGATATATCTGGCTCGTGCTAATCTGAAACCACTGGTTATCGAAGGTCTTCAGCCGGGTGGTCAATTGACGACGACAACGGAAGTTGAGAATTTCCCCGGTTTCCCGCAAGGTATCATGGGTCCGGAACTGATGGACAACATGCGTAAGCAAGCTGAACGTTTTGGAGCAGAATTCAAAAACGGTTGGGTAGAAGAGGTTGATTTCAGCAAACCACCCTTCAAGGTAAAAGTTGGAGGAATTGGTGAACTGGAAGCTGAATCGATCATTATCTCCACAGGTGCTTCCGCTCGTTATCTCGGTATTCCGGGTGAGCAGGAAAATGTGGGACGTGGTGTAAGTACATGCGCGACATGTGATGGATTCTTCTTCCGAGGCAAAAAAATCGTGGTCGTGGGCGGCGGAGACTCCGCGATGGAGGAAGCGAGTTTCCTGACTCGTTTTGCAACAGACGTGACATTGGTTCACCGCCGGGATGAATTGCGTGCATCCAAGATTATGCAGGATCGGGCTCGCAGCAATGAAAAGGTGAAGTGGGCGCTGAACCGTACTCCACTCGAGGTCGTACCAGAAGCTTTGGGTGTCAAAGGATTGAAGGTGCGCAACAACGAGACGGGGCAGGAAGAGTTGCTCGAAGCAGATGGCGTATTCGTTGCCATTGGTCACACACCGAATACAGGATTCCTGGGGAATGCGATCACACTGGACGAACATGGCTATGTTGTCGTTAAACCGGGAACAACGGAGACCAATATTCCGGGTGTATTCGCCTGTGGTGATGTTCAAGATACGAAGTATCGTCAAGCTATTACGGCTGCAGGATCAGGATGTATGGCCGCGATGGATTGTGAGAAGTTCCTTGAAGGAAGCATTGTACATGATTGGAGCGAAACGTTGGATAAATAAGCATTACATGCTTGAAGTTAGGCATATGTTAGGAATAAGAGACAACGGGAAGTCTCATGAAATGAGAGAAGCCGGAAGGCTTCTCTTTTTTTGAAACTACAGTGGGCGTGAGTTCGTATACATATAGGGCATATTAGCTGTGAGGTGAAGATTTTGGGGGAAATGATAAAAGATTGGTTACAGAATGCGACAGTGAGACGGTTTTTGATCTTGCTCTTGTTCTGTTTAATTTTGTTCAGTATGGGGAGTATGCTGCACATGATTCTGCTGTTGTTCCTGGTGACATATGTCATGAACAGGTTACAGCATTTCATTACAGGTGGTCTGAATCGATTGTTTCCGATCAATTATAAAGTTGTGGTCATCCTGCTCTATATGATCGTGATCGCAGTCATTGTGCTTGGCATTTCCAGATATTCACCACGGATCGTGGATCAGGTCGTTCAGTTGACCAACGAGATTATGAAATTTCTGGATAGTGCAGACGGTGATAATTTTGCATCCAAAATTGCGGGTTATCTTCAATCCTTCGATATTAAAAATTACACCAATGATGCATTGAAATATATTTTCGCTTTGAGCAAATGGCTGGAGTTTATTCTGCTCGTCATCATTCTGAGTCTGTTCTTCTTGTTACAGAAGCAGGAGATATCCAAGTTCACGTCCAAGTTCAAAACAAGTAAAATTGGATGGTTCTACAATGAAGTGGCTTATCTGGGAGACAAATTCGTGTCTTCTTTTGGTAAAGTCATTGAGGCACAGCTTCTTATTGCGGTGTTTAATACGGTGCTGACGATACTCGGCTTGTGGATTCTGGGCTTCCCGTATCTGTTCGCTCTGACTATTCTGGTGTTCATGCTCAGTCTGGTTCCCGTTGCGGGAGTTATCATCTCACTTGTACCACTCTGTCTGATCGGGTATCAGATGGGTGGACTGAAATTAAGCATTATTGTAATCATTATGATTATTGTTATTCATGCTTTGGAGACGTACTTCCTGAATCCAAAACTGATGGCACACAAGACCAAATTGCCAATGTTCTACACCTTTATCGTACTAATTCTGTCGCAACACTTCCTGGGGATCTGGGGACTGATCATTGGTATTCCGATCTTTGTCTTCCTGCTCGATATTCTGGATGTGAACAAGATGGAGAAGACAGAAGAGCCGGTACGTGTGGAAACGAAGTTATAACGCAGAAAAATCAACTGAGTTTAACCCCCACTCTACAACTTCAGAATTTTCATAAAAGTAAGGGTGCCTTCTATATGTAGAAGGCACTTTTTTGTTGGCAATACCGTCATTAGATAACTTTCTGCATGAGAATGACAGGTGGCGGGGTGCATAAGACGAGTCACCACTCTGAGGGGACGATGTTGATCTTTTATGAATGGAACGAGTGAAGATGCAATATCATGAGTTGAGGCTTCCTCTGTTATGGAGGAAGGAATAAAGCGTGCGTTTATAAATGAAGGTAATGAGGATGTATACGTATTCAAAAATGCTATGTGATGTGGTTCACAACCCTGGTGAAGCATGATGTGTGCAAGGTCTTATCGTCTTGACCCAGGCGTATCCTTCAATTATAGTTGGTACGTAGGACTTAAACTATTTTAGATAGATAAAGGTGGCTTGCAGCATGTCTGAGAAAATCTACGTTGGGGTCGATCTCGGCGGAACAGCAATCAAGGTCGGTATATGCGATGAACAAGGTCAGCTAATGCATACGTATGAAGGACCGACTGAAGTGGATAAGGGCGTAGACACGGTCATCGCCAACATCGAGAAGTATGTCCGACATATCGTAGCCGAATCACCGTACAGCTGGGAACAGCTTGAGGGTGTAGGTGCTGGAGTGGCCGGTTTCACGAATGTACGCGAGGGAATTATCGTTCATGCCCCTAACATCGGATTTCGGAATGTGGCCATTCGTTCGATTCTGGAAGAACGTCTGGGCAAGCCAATCAAAATAGATAACGATGCAAACGTGGCTGCGCTGGGTGAAGTATGGGCAGGTGCTGGCAAAGGCGTAGACAACTGCGTATGTTATACACTCGGTACGGGTGTTGGCGGAGGCTTGATCTTGAATGGCAACATCTATCAGGGTTTCTCCGGTATGGCGGGAGAACTGGGTCATATCAGTGTTGTACCTGATCTGGAGGCCATCAAGTGTGGTTGTGGTAAAATGGGATGTGTTGAAACAGTGTCGTCTGCAACGGGTATTATCCGTATGGCAAAGGATGCAGTAGAACGTGGTGATCATACGTCACTGGCTCTGGTCGACAAGATTGCAGCCAAAGAAGTATTTGATGCTGCCAAGGCAGGCGATGAAGTGGCACAGCGCATTGTGAATCGTGCGGCCTTCTACTTGGGCAAGTCCATGGCTACTGTAGCAGCTGTCATTAACCCGGAGATGTTCATCATCGGTGGTGGCGTATCCAAAGCAGGTAATTTCTTGTTCGATGAAATCCGTACCGTATTTGCTAAGTTGACACCGGAACCACTCCAAGAAGGGGTTCAGATTCTGGAAGCTACACTTGGTAATAATGCAGGTATTGTAGGTGCGGCAGGTCTTCTCTTGCGTTCCTAGTGACCTCGTAACAATATATGAAGACAGCAATATGATAAGGAGGGGACATTTATGCTTGAAGGTGAAGGCTCACCAGGCACAGGCGCCACGCTCATTATCATTACGGGCATGTCCGGAGCAGGTAAAACCATTGCAGTACAAAGCCTGGAGGATCTGGGTTTCTTCTGTGTGGATAATCTGCCGCCGGTATTGATTCCGAAATTTGCGGAACTAATTGAACAGTCAAACGGCAAGATTGGTAAGGTTGCATTGGTTATCGATCTGCGCGGGCGTGAATTCTTTACGGCTCTGTCCGAGTCTTTGAACTATATTAAAGATCATTTTACCATTCATTGCGAGATTTTATTCCTGGATGCTACAGATTCTGTACTTGTTCAGCGTTACAAAGAAAGTAGGCGCAGACATCCACTGGCTCCTGAGGGCATGCCGCTGGACGGCATCCGACTGGAACGCAAGATGTTGGAGGAACTCAAAAACTCTGCGACTCAGGTACTGAATACAAGCACAATGAAGCCTGCTCAACTGAAAGAACGCATCATATCCCGCTTTTCTCATCTGGAAAGCCAAATGCTGTCAGTGAATATAACGTCGTTTGGATTTAAGTACGGCATTCCGATTGATGCTGATCTGGTATTTGATGTACGTTTTTTACCGAATCCGCATTATATTGAACATTTACGACCGAATACGGGACAGAATAGTGATGTGTACGAATATGTTATGAAGTGGCCAGAGACACAGGCCTTTCTGACGAAACTGCTGGATATGCTGCATTTCCTGATTCCGCAATACCGGAAGGAAGGCAAAAGCCAGGTTATTATTGGAATCGGCTGTACCGGAGGCAAGCATCGTTCGGTAGCAATATCGGAATATTTGGGCAAGATGTTGGGAAGCAGCGAGACTGAAGCTGTCACCGTAAGCCATCGCGACGCTGACCGGGACCGTCATTGAAGAGGGTGAAGGGATGAAAGAGGCCGGACCACGAAGAGAACGTCCGAGAATAGTTGTAATGGGCGGCGGAACCGGATTATCCGTGATGCTGCGCGGTTTGAAAGAGAAGCCGCTGGATATCACGGCCATCGTCACAGTTGCAGATGACGGTGGGAGTTCAGGCATCCTGCGCAATGAGCTACAGATGCCGCCTCCGGGCGACATTCGCAACGTGCTTACGGCACTGGCTGATGTAGAACCATTGCTTTCAGATATGTTGAAGTACCGTTTCAATACAGGCGCGGGGCTTGCAGGCCACAGCTTGGGGAATTTGATTTTGGCTGCAATGACGGATATTTCGGGCGACTTTGTGACCGCAGTGCGGGAGCTTAGCCGCGTGTTTGCCGTTCGAGGTGAGGTATTGCCAGCAGCCGGGCAGGCCGTTGTGTTGCATGCGGAGATGGAAGATGGGACAATTATTACAGGTGAGTCCAAGATCCCTGAGGCGGGTGGGCGCATCAAGCGTGTTTTCCTTGAACCGGATCACGTGGAGCCGTTGCCAGAGGCAGTAGAGGCCATTCGTCAAGCTGACGCCATTCTGATCGGGCCAGGAAGCCTCTATACAAGCATCCTTCCCAATCTGCTCGTACCTAAGCTGGCTGAGGCTGTGGTAGAGGCTGATGCGGTGAAGATGTTTATCTGTAATGTTATGACACAGCCGGGAGAAACAGATAACTATACAGTAAGTGACCACCTTAAGGCGGTACACGAGCATATCGGTCATCAGCTCTTCGACTATGTTATCGTAAATAATGGTGATATTCCGCTGCAAGTACAGAATAAGTATGCGGAAAAAGGAGCAAAACCGGTTGTACTGGATATGAATGTACTCGAAAGTGCCGGCTATCAGGTGGTTGCAGATACCCTTGTTCTGTTCAAAACCTATCTACGTCATGATGCCGACAAGTTAAGTCATCACATCTACCAACTGGTACAAAATTGGATGTTACGGAAGAGGTGAAGTCCCATGTCGTTTGCAGCACAGACCAAAAAAGAGTTAACCATGATCGAGAGCGAACCGTGCTGCGAAAAGGCGGAACTTTCAGCCCTCATCCGTATGCTTGGTGCAGTGCAGTTATCGAATAAAAAAGTGATCTTGGATATTTCGACGGAGAATGCCGCCATTGCAAGACGGGCATACTCTCTGCTTAAAAAGCATTTTCAAGTGCATACGGAATTACTGGTCCGCAAAAAAATGCGGCTGAAAAAGAACAATGTATATATTGTTCGTATTCCAACCATGGTACAGGAGATTCTCAACAGTCTTCATATTGTATCGGAAGGTTTTCTGTTTACGCCAGGAATTAATACGGAGTTGTTTCAGCAGAATTGTTGTAAACGGGCCTATCTTCGCGGTGCATTTCTGGCCGGTGGATCGGTTAATAATCCGGAAGGCTCCTCGTACCATCTGGAGATTGCGTCCATGTATGAAGAGCACTGTCAGGCACTCGTTGACCTGGCCAATGAATTTCATCTGAATGCCCGGTGTATAGAACGGAAAAAAGGATTCATCCTATACATTAAGGAAGGCGAGAAAATCATTGAGCTGCTCAGCATCATTGGTGCTCATCAGGCCTTGTTCAAGTTTGAAGATGTACGAATTATGCGAGACATGCGTAACTCCGTTAACCGAATTGTCAATTGTGAGACCGCCAACCTGAACAAAACCATTGGAGCGGCGGTAAGACAAATCGATAATATTCGGTTATTGCAAAAGGAAGTTGGTCTGGAGTCGCTGCCTGAGAAGCTTCGCGAAGTGGCGGAGGTTCGACTGGCTCATCCAGATATCAATTTGAAGGAAGTGGGCGAACTCCTTAAAGGTACAGTTAGCAAGTCAGGAGTGAACCATCGGCTTCGTAAAATTGATGAGCTGGCTGAGAAAGTACGCACAGAACGTTATGGTTAAGACGGAGTAGGGTAAAGTAACAAGGTCGGCTGTTTCTGCTGAACAGAAAGGTCGGGAAAGTCAACCGTTAAGGGTCAAGGGGACTTATTTAGGGCATTGGATGCGCTGTGCAAAAGATGAAATAGGGCAAGATAATGTCCATCAAAGCACCCTGAGTTTTTTCTTCTAGTGTCCTGCACGGGTTAATGGTATAATGTTGTATAAATATAATTGTGTATTTAATGTCCAGATTTCATAATAGGGGGTAAGTTTCCATGACAAAGCACCCGGTAGTTGTCCGTTTGAAAACGGGTCTCCATGCCAGACCTGCGGCACTGTTCGTTCAAGAAGCGAATAAGTACTCGTCTGAAGTGTTCGTCGAGAAGGACGACAAAAAAGTTAATGCAAAAAGTATCATGGGGATCATGAGCCTTGCGATTAGTACAGGTACGGAAATCCAGATTAGTGCAGAAGGCGCGGATGCCGAACAGGCTGTAAACGCTTTAGTTAGTCTGGTAAGCAAGGAAGAGCTCGAAAACCAATAAGATATGATCAATCCAATGAAGAAGTCCCGAAAGGGGCTTTTTTGCGTTTTTCACGTTTATGCTATCGTCAAGTGCAACATTATGGAATTTGTCCCGTCTGTTAAGGTATCAAATCGTTTAAAGTTTGAGATGTTAACACATAAGGAGGCTATCGTGATGGGTAAACAATGGATGAAACCGTTTGGTGCGGTGCTGGTGGCAAGTACGTTGCTTGTTGGAGGAACGGCATGGGTTGCACCAGGTAACTATGCGTACGCTGCAGAGGTTCAGGGAGTACAACAGAATGTGATTAATGTTGTGGGTAAAGGTGAGATTCAAGTGAAGCCTGATATCGCATATCTGTCCATTGGTGTGAACAGTACTGCAGAGACAGCTGCATCTGCTCAAAAAGCGAATGCTGCCAAAGTTCAAAAGGTATCCAACTTGCTGAAGAATACGTGGAAGATCAGTGCAGACGACATTCAAACGAGTCAGTTCTCTGTACAACCCAACTATACGTATAGCGAAAAAGACGGACAACAAATTAAAGGATATACAGCGCATCATACGCTGACTGTCACATATCGTGAGATGGACAAGATCGGCGAGTTGCTCGATGCTGCTTCGGGTGCGGGTGCCAACAATATTGAAAATGTGCGCTTTACTGTAGAGAACCCGGAAAGTTATGAGTCCCAAGTGATTGAGAAAGCTGTTGCCAATGCAGATGTGAAAGCAGGCGCCATTGCAAAAGCAGTTAAACGTCAACTGGGTGCTGTTCTTTCCGTAAGCCAAGGTGATGCCAATGTGCCTGTGTTCTATGCAAGTGAGGCGTTAATGTCCAAAGCACAAGATACAGCAGGTGGTACGGAGATTGAAACAGGCCAGGTTAAAGTAAGCACAATCCTGAATATCACGTATGAAATGAAATAAACAAGATTGAACCGGGCTATAAGCTCAAGTAACCTTTACAAGTTTCACTTGATGGGTACAACGAAATGATGACAAAGACTTTGTCCTGTGGACAGAGTCTTTTTTTGTTGGAAATGCAAACTTTGATGAAGTTAGATAGGAGGGAACTTTATTCGAAGCAACATGAAATGCTGTATATTGGTATCTTTTTTGTATAGTTGTTCGTGACAAAAAGGTCATATCCCCTTATATTTTCCGCCTGATATTCATCAACATTGTAACTCGAGCTGTAAACCTTTCCGAAATTGGGTTAATTATAATAAAGAGGTGAGCGTATGAGATATGCGATCCGGTCAGGATTACATACGCAATGATACCTAATTGTGAATTCAGAGAGGAGTTTTATATATGACATCATGGAAAAAATGGACAAGTGCGTTGCTTGCGGCAGGAATTATTGTAGGTAGTGGTTCGGTATGGCAGGAGAGTTCGGTACAGGCGGCTTCTGTATCCTCGAAAGTGACAACCCCAGCTGAGGTAACGCTGAAATCGGGTGGGAAAACACTGACTCAAAAAGGACTTCTCCAAGGTGGATCGACTTGGGTCTCGCTGACAGCAGTCAAAGATGTAGCGGGTGGAACGTTGAAATATGATGCTAAAACGAAGTCATATACGGTAACAGCAGCCAACAATGCGATGACCGTTAGCCTGATGGATGGACAGCCAAACGTCTATATTAACGGGTATTACCCTCAGGTGGAAGCGAAATTGATTCAGGGTCGATTATATATTCCATTCTCGGCAATGCGAGATTATCTGGGTGTACAGGGGAATTGGGATGCCAAAACCAAAACGTTGACACTCAGCAAGGTGAAACAAAATAGCGTGAAAGTTAAGGCGGCCACAGTTAATGTCACTGTGAAAAATGCTGAAGTGGATGTACAATATCCGCAGGTGAGTGGACTTGCCAGCAAAGAAGCTGAAACGGCAATCAACAAAGTGCTCAAAGATGAAGTGGATACGGCTGTTGCTGCTTTCAAAAAACAAACCACTGAATTCGGCGGAGCAACCGCAAAACGTCCATATGCATTTGAAACTTCGTATGTCGTGACCTACAATGAGAACGGCGTGCTAGGTTTGATCACTCAACGTTATGAGGACTATGCAGGAGCACACGGCATGACCACCCGTACGGGACACACCTTTGCACTGGACACAGGCAAGGAGCTTACGTTAGATGATGTGCTGCAAAATAACAAAACCATGCGCGAGACGTTGAGTAAAAAAGTAGGCGAGCAACTGAAAGCCCGCGGTGGATACCTCGATGGGTATAAAGGGTTAAATAAAGATCAAGATTTCTATGTGACACCAACGGGTGTAGTTGTGTTCTTCCAGTTGTATGAATATACGGCGTACGCAGAAGGATTCCCTGAAATGCCATTTACGTATAAAGAGCTTCTCCCTAAAGGCACAGAACCTTTCAGTAATGTAAATGGAACTAAATAACGAATCATTATTATGCACTCTTAAGTTATCTTTCTTATAAAATGGAAAAAAAGAAGCCCTCATCATAATTGTGATGAGGGCTTCTTGGCGTATGGGCAACACACGGAGTGTTGCTGATTACGTGGATGTTGATGATGTTAACGCGTAGACCGTGGTCTACGTCACATCTTAGATTCCTTGGGAACCTACGTTTTCGATAACTTTATCAATGATACCGTAATCGGCGGCTTCAGCAGCACTCATGAAGTAGTCACGATCTGTATCTTTCTCAATCCGCTCCAGCGGTTGACCTGAACGCTCAGAGATGATGCGGTTCAAGGTATCACGCATTTTCAGGATGCGGCGAGCACGGATTTCGATGTCAGAAGCCTGACCTTGTGCACCACCAAGTGGTTGGTGAATCATAATCTCACTGTTTGGTAATGCAAAACGTTTACCTTTTGCACCGGCATTCAACAAGAATGCTCCCATGGAAGCCGCCATACCTACACAGATGGTAGATACATCCGGTTTGATGAATTGCATTGTATCGTAAATCGCCATACCGGCTGTAATCGATCCGCCTGGGCTGTTGATGTATAAGTGAATGTCTTTCTCCGGATCTTCCGCAGCCAGGAACAACATCTGTGCCATAATGGCATTAGCCACTACGTCATTAACATCGCTACCAAGGAAAATAATACGATCCTTCAGCAATCTGGAGTAGATGTCGTAGGCGCGCTCACCCCGGTTGCTCTGTTCAACGACCATTGGAATAAAACTCACGTGAAAAACCTCCTTGGAATGTAAATGTTATTGGTGTTTATACTTAAACTGTTACCGTATTACCCACATAATAAACAATTCCAAACAAAAAGTCAAAGAAAGTCAAACTAACTTGCAAAAAAAAGAAACCTTTCCGGTTTCATTGGTTAAATGGGTTATGAGCTGTTAAATAAAAATGGCGCGCCCGCCAAGAATCGAACTTGGATCTCAGGCTTCGGAGGCCTACGTCATATCCATTGGACCACGGGCGCACATTATGTGACAGCAATAATGATTATAGCTCATGAAATATTTAATTGCAAGCAGTTCGTTGTGGTATTGGTTTGGATTAACCTAAAAATGATCATGATGAAGAAGAGTGGATAAAGAGTGCATTTAAGTAAATGCTATTAGAGGTTTTGGACATGCCGTATGAATTGTCATTCTGAGCGATATGTAGATTGAATTCATTTGTTTCTTCTATATATGGTATGCGTGAGCTAGTCCTAGATCATGGAAGTCTAGGATTGTGAAAATAGGCGCGTACAAACGCTGGATGCGTGTCGAAATAACACGTTGAAACACTTGCATGTCACGTCAGTTTTAGGTAGAATAGACGTGGGACTTAAAAAGTTAACCTGGGACGTTTTAGGGCCACGAAAGAGAGCTTAGAACGAGAACTTGCGGGAGTGGAAAGCATGCGAACGATTTTAGAAATACAAAAGCAGCTTCTGCCTGATCTCATGGATATCTTGAAAAAGAGGTATACGATTCTGCAACAGATCATGTTATCGGATGTGATCGGACGGAGAACGTTAGCTAATTCCATGCAGATGACCGAGCGGGTTCTGAGGGCTGAGACCGATCTGTTAAAGGCTCAGGGACTTATTGAAATTGACAGTGCAGGAATGAAGATCAGCGAGGCAGGGTATGATTTGCTGCAGCAGTTAGAGCCCGTAGCCAAAGAGTTGTTCGGATTATCCGAGCTGGAAGAGCGCATCAAGCAAGCCTACGGTCTGCAAAAGGTAGTTGTGGTTCCTGGCGATTCGGACGTTTCTCCATTTGCCAAAAGGGAACTGGGCAGAGCTGGAGCGAAGGCTCTCGGCAATATCATGATTGACAACGACGTTGTCGCCGTTACTGGCGGTTCAACAACGGCCGAAGTCGCAGAACAATTAAATCCGCCAACATCGCTAAAAGGTGTCTGGTTCGTACCAGCACGCGGTGGACTTGGAGAAAGCCTTGAAATTCAGGCTAATACGATCGCATCCACAATGGCAAAACGGGTAGGGGCGCAATACAAACTCCTGCATGTACCGGATTTGCTCAGTGATCATGCCTATGAATCATTAATCCAGGACCCTAGTGTTCAGGAGATTCTGCAGCTGATCAGGCAATCACGGATTGTTATTCATGGAATTGGTGATGCCGTAGAGATGGCCAAAAGACGCAAACTTGCGACGGAGATTATAGATGAACTTCAGGAGCAAGGGGCCGTATCTGAATCTTTCGGTTATTACTTTAATGATCAGGGTGAGGTAGTACATACCATGCTTACACTGGGTATGCGACTTCAGGATATTGAACGAACCGATGTTGTGATTGGAATTGCAGGTGGCAAAAGCAAAGCTGCTGCTATACATTCCGTGTTGCGATTTGGTCAGGAAGATATTCTGATTATTGATGAGGCTGCTGCCGAAGTCATTGTTGCTGAAATGTAATAAAGTTTTACTTTGCATCACAACTATTGTTGTCTTGACGGACTTCACCGTCTGTCTTGAATATATAAGTTTCATAAAAAAATTAATCAAAACTTGGGAGGAACTTACTCATGATTAAAGTAGGTATTAACGGTTTTGGACGTATTGGACGCTTGGCATTCCGCCGTATTCAAAATGTAGCAGGCATCGAGGTAGTAGCAATCAACGACTTGACTGACGCTAAAATGCTCGCTCATTTGCTCAAATATGATACAACTCAAGGTCGCTTCGATGGCGATGTTGAAGTGCACGATGGCTTCTTCAAAGTGAACGGCAAAGAAGTTAAAGTATTGGCTAACCGTAACCCAGAAGAACTTCCTTGGGGCGACCTGGGCGTAGATATCGTTCTGGAATGTACTGGTTTCTTTACAACTAAAGAAGCAGCTGAGAAACACTTGAAAGGTGGAGCTAAGAAAGTTGTTATCTCCGCACCAGCTACTGGCGACATGAAAACCATCGTTTACAACGTAAACCATGAAATCCTCGACGGTACTGAAACTGTAATCTCCGGCGCATCTTGCACAACAAACTGCCTGGCACCTATGGCAAAAACACTGCAAGACAAATTCGGAATCGTTCAAGGTTTGATGACTACAATTCACGCTTACACTGGCGACCAAAACACATTGGATGCTCCACACCCTAAAGGTGACTTCCGTCGTGCTCGCGCAGCAGCTGAAAACATCATCCCTAACACAACTGGTGCTGCTAAAGCAATCGGACTGGTAATCCCAGAACTGCAAGGCATCCTTGATGGTGCAGCTCAACGTGTACCAGTAGCTACTGGTTCCCTGACTGAGCTCGTAACTGTTCTGAACAAAAAAGTAACAGCTGAAGAAGTTAACGCAGCTATGCAAGAAGCTTCCGATCCAGAAACTTTCGGATACACAGAAGACGAAATCGTATCTTCCGATATCCAAGGAATCACTTTCGGTTCCCTGTTTGATGCAACTCAAACTAAAGTTCTGACTGTTGGCGACCAACAATTGGTTAAAACTGTAGCTTGGTATGACAATGAAATGTCCTACACTGCACAATTGGTTCGCACTTTGGAGCACTTTGCAAAAATGATTAAGTAATATCTGCAATAACATAGAGCGGAAACAGATGCTATATTGTTTCCGCTCTTTATATATCTACATTTTGCAAATTTCTCAAAAACACCAGGATTGACAAGGGATTTTAGCTCTTGATTGGTCCACCAAATACATGGGTGCGGAGGAAATACAGATGAACAAAAAAAGTGTACGCGATATCGAATTGACAGGAAAACGGGCTTTTGTCCGTGTAGATTTCAATGTGCCGCTCGAAGATGGTAAAATTACAGATGACAAACGTATTCGTGCAACGCTTCCTACAATCAACTTCTTGATTGAAAAAGGCGCTAAAGTCATTTTGGCAAGCCACATGGGTCGTCCTAACGGCGAAGTGGTTGAATCCTTGCGTTTGACTCCAGCAGCTGAGCGTTTGTCTGAATTGCTTGGTAAAACAGTTGTTAAAGCTGACGATTCTGTTGGTGACGCTGTTAAAGCTCAAATCGCTGAACTGAACAACGGGGACGTATTGTTGCTTGAAAACGTTCGTTTCCACGCAGGCGAAGAGAAAAACGATCCAGAACTCGCAAAACAATTTGCTGAACTGGCTGATGTTTTCGTTAACGATGCGTTTGGCGCGGCTCACAGAGCACACGCTTCGACTGAAGGAATCGCTCACTTGCTTCCAGCAGTGTCCGGTTTGTTGATGGAGAAAGAACTTGAAGTGTTGGGTAAAGCAATCTCCAACCCTGAGCGTCCTTTCACAGCTATCATTGGTGGATCCAAAGTTAAGGACAAAATCGATGTAATCGACAACCTGTTGAACATTGCAGACAACGTAATCATCGGTGGCGGTCTGACTTACACGTTCTTCAAAGCACAAGGACATGAAATTGGACAATCCTTGCTGGATGATTCCAAACTTGATGTTGCTCTCGGTTTTATCGAAAAAGCGAAAAAATTGGGCAAAAACTTCTACCTGCCGGTAGATATCGTAGTGTCTGACGATTTCAGTGCGAAAGCAAACACACAAATCGTTGACATCGATGGTATCCCAGCAGATTGGGAAGGTATCGACATCGGTCCTAAAACACGTGAGATTTATGCTGACGTAATCAAAAACTCCAAATTGGTTGTGTGGAACGGACCAATGGGCGTATTTGAAATCGAGCCATTCTCCCACGGTACTCGTGCAGTAGCGGAAGCTTGCGCTGAGACAGAAGCTTACACTGTAATTGGTGGCGGTGACTCCGCAGCAGCAGCTGAGAAGTTCAAATTGGCTGACAAGATGAACCACATCTCTACAGGTGGCGGTGCATCGCTCGAGTTCATGGAAGGTAAAGTACTTCCAGGCGTAGTGGCATTGAACGACAAGTAAGTTTTAGTAGTCTATAGCATGAAGGAGTTGAAACCCATGAGAACACCGATTATCGCAGGTAACTGGAAAATGTTCAAAACGGTTTCCGAGTCCAATGACTTCATTCAGGAAGTTAAAGGAAAAGCGGAAGTTGAAGGCGTGGAGACTGTAATCTGCGCACCGTTTACAAATCTGCCATCCCTGGTAGAAGCCGTTAAAGGTACAAACATCAAAATTGGTGCACAAAATCTTCACTTTGAAGATAACGGTGCATTCACAGGTGAAATCAGTGGCGTGATGCTGAAAGACCTGGGTGTGGATTATGTCATTATTGGTCACTCGGAGCGCCGTCAATATTTTGCGGAAACCGATGAGACTGTCAATAAAAAGTTGCATGCAGCATTCCGTCACGGATTGACTCCAATCTTCTGCCTTGGTGAGACGCTTGAAGAGCGTGAAGCGAACCAAACAAAAGACGTATGCAAAGTGCAAACAGTAGCTGCTTTTGCAGGTCTGTCTGCAGAGCAAGCGGCACAAGTTGTTATCGCTTATGAGCCAATCTGGGCGATTGGTACAGGCAAATCCTCTACTTCCCAAGATGCGAATGAAGTTATTGCTTACATCCGTACGCTGGTGAAGGATCTGTACAACGAGACGGTTGCGAATGCAGTTCGTATTCAATACGGCGGCAGTGTTAAACCGGAGAACGTAACAGAATACCTCGGACAAAGCGACATCGACGGCGCACTTGTTGGCGGTGCCAGCTTGCAGCCGGCTTCGTTCATCGCGCTTGTTGAGGGGGCGAAGTAAGATGACAGCTCCAAAACCTGTAGCACTGATCATCATGGATGGCTTTGGTCTTCGTAACACGGTGGAAGGCAACGCGGTAGCGCAAGCCAAGAAACCGAACTACGACCGTTTCATGAGCCAATTCCCACATACAACACTCACTGCTTGCGGTGAAGCTGTAGGTTTGCCAGAAGGGCAAATGGGTAATTCCGAGGTAGGTCACCTGAACATTGGTGCTGGCCGGATCGTATACCAGGATTTGACCCGTATCTCCAAATCCATTCGTGACGGCGAGTTCTACGACAATGAAACACTTGTCAAAGCCGTTCGCGAAGCGAAACAAAGCGGCAAAAAGCTTCATCTCTACGGCTTGTTGTCCGATGGCGGCGTACATAGTCACATCGACCACCTGTTTGCTATGCTAGATCTGGCCAAAAAAGAAGGAATGAATGATGTATATATTCATGCTTTCATGGATGGCCGTGATGTTATGCCAGACAGTGGTAAAGACTTCATGCAGAAGCTGATCGCCAAGATTGAAGAAGTCGGTGTAGGTAAAATCGCAACGGTTCAAGGTCGCTATTACGCGATGGACCGTGACAAACGTTGGGAACGGGTTGAGAAATCATACCGCGCCATCGTTTATGGAGATGGACCAAAATACACTGACCCACTCAAAGCGGTTGAAGAATCGTATGAGAAATCCGTATTTGATGAATTCGTTGAACCAACGGTTATCGTCAAAGCGGATGGTGAGCCGGTAGGTTTGGTTGAGAGCGGCGATTCCGTTATCTTCCTCAACTTCCGTCCTGACCGTGCGATCCAGTTGTCGCAAGTATTCACAAACCAGGATTTCCGCGGTTTCGATCGTGGTCCGAAGTTCCCTGTGGGCTTGCACTTTGTATGCTTGACTTTGTTCAGCGAGACGGTTGAAGGTTATGTGGCATATTCGCCGAAGAACCTCGACAACACCCTGGGTGAAGTTCTGGTACAGAACAATAAAAAACAACTGCGTATTGCAGAAACTGAGAAATACCCGCACGTTACCTTCTTCTTCAGCGGCGGTCGTGATGTGGAGCTTCCGGGCGAAACTCGTGTACTGATCAACTCACCAAAAGTTGCAACGTATGATCTGCAACCGGAGATGAGCGCGTATGAAGTAGCCGACGCATGTGTTCGCGAGATCGAAGCAGACAAACATGACGCTATCATTCTGAACTTTGCTAACCCTGACATGGTTGGACACTCCGGCATGCTGGAGCCTACCATCAAAGCGGTTGAAGTAACAGATGAGTGCATGGGCCGTGTTGTGGATGCAGTACTTGCCAAAGGCGGCGTTGTACTGATCACGGCGGATCATGGTAACGCGGATATGGTGTTCGATGAGAAAGGACGTCCGTTCACAGCTCATACAACGAACCCAGTTCCATTCATCGTTACGGATGCCAATGTAACTTTGCGTGAAGGCGGAATCCTGGCGGATATCGCGCCAACGATCCTTGACCTGATGCAATTGCCTAAACCGGCTGAGATGACAGGTACATCCGTCATCGCTACCCGTAAATAAGTTACGCAACAACATATATAATTGGACGGTTTGGCGTTTGCACATGGAACGAAGGAAGCAGAAATTGTCTGAAGAAGCGTTAGCGTTTGCCTTTATCACATGATTCCAGCTTATGAGAATAAGTTCAAAGGAATCAGGGGATAACAGCGATCGGAAGACGATTCTGCTGACGTAGTGAAATAAGGGCAAACACAAGTTGGTCCCAAAATTAAATCCCAACTATAAAGGAGATTATCACAAATGACTATTATTTCTGACGTGTACGCTCGCGAAGTCCTCGACTCCCGCGGTAACCCTACAGTAGAAGTTGAAGTATACCTGGAGTCCGGCGCAATCGGACGCGCAATCGTTCCATCTGGTGCATCCACTGGTGCCCACGAAGCAGTTGAGCTTCGCGATGGTGACAAATCCCGTTACCTCGGTAAAGGCGTTCTGCAAGCTGTTAAAAACGTAAACGAAACAATCGCTCCAGAAGTTATCGGTATGGATGCATTGGATCAACTGGGTATCGACAAATTGATGATCACTTTGGATGGTACGCCAAATAAAGGTAAACTGGGTGCTAACGCAATCCTGGCTGTATCCATGGCAGTAGCTCGCGCAGCTGCTGACGCTCTGGACCTGCCATTGTACGTTTACCTGGGCGGATTCAACGCTAAAGCATTGCCAGTTCCAATGATGAACATCATCAACGGTGGTGAGCATGCTGACAACAACATCGACGTTCAAGAGTTCATGGTTCTTCCAGTTGGAGCACCAAGCTTCAAAGAAGCTCTTCGCGTAGGTGCAGAGATCTTCCACAACCTGAAATCCGTATTGAGCTCCAAAGGCTTGAACACAGCTGTAGGTGACGAAGGTGGTTTCGCACCAAACCTTGGTTCAAACGAAGAAGCAATCACTACAATCATCGAAGCAATTGAAAAAGCTGGTTACAAACCAGGCGTTGACGTATTCTTGGGTATGGACGTTGCTTCCACTGAGTTCTACAAAGATGGTAAGTACACACTTGCTGGCGAAGGTAAATCTTACACTTCCGCTGAGTATGTTGACCTTCTGGCTTCATGGGTTGAGAAATACCCAATCATCACAATCGAAGACGGTATGTCCGAAGATGACTGGGATGGTTGGAAATTGCTCACTGAGAAATTGGGAGACAAAGTACAACTCGTTGGTGATGACCTGTTCGTAACAAACACTGAGCGTCTGGGCAGAGGTATCAACGAAGGTATCGGTAACTCCATCCTGATCAAAGTTAACCAAATCGGTACATTGACTGAAACATTTGATGCAATCGAAATGGCTAAACGCGCAGGATACACAGCTGTAATCTCCCACCGTTCCGGTGAGTCCGAAGACAGCACAATCGCTGATATCGCTGTTGCAACTAACGCTGGTCAAATCAAAACGGGTGCTCCTTCCCGTACAGACCGTATCGCGAAGTACAACCAATTGCTCCGCATTGAGGATCAACTGGGTGAACTGGCTCAATACAATGGTCTTAAAGGATTCTACAACCTTAAAAAATAAGCTGGATATCCAGCTTTTACGGACAAGCCGGATAACCGGCTTGTCTTTTTTCATTGAAACGGAGTAATGATATAACATAAGGATCACGCAGATGGTGAAATTTAGGGCATTGTATAAACTGTACTACTTGTAGTACAACCATAGCTATGTTACAATTAAAGTAACTGTTTTTATGGTGAGATGTTATGCCCACATGGGTAGGAGGTGGAAAGAATGGATATTGCTTTGAAATTGCTGCTCGTTGTTTTCTCGATCGGTCTAATCACTGTAGTATTGCTGCAGCACGGGAAAAGCGCTGGTTTGGCGGGTGCCATCTCCGGTGGTGCGGAACATCTTTTCGGTAAAACGAAAGCGCGCGGATTGGATCTCTTCCTGCAACGTGCAACGGTGGTACTGGGTGCAGGATTTATGATTTTGTCTATTATTGTTACAGTGGCTTCCAAGTAAGATCCGGAATTGCTGTTCAATGAATAGCTTAAGCTAATGGCTTAATTGATGAACCTTCGTTTCGTGAAGAAACGGGGGTTTTTTAATAAATTCTTACACGTCCAAACTTTTCCAACAATCTAATCTATAGACTCCATGATTTTCGGTCTTCTTCTCACTTCTGTTTGGTTTTCCTTCCTTATCATGCAACACACCCCTATCATGTATGGTATGACCCTCGCTTATTCGTTACGCGAACTCACTCCTTATAATGAATGTCATGTGTACAGATATTTTTTGGGTCTAGTCCTTTTCAGAAGCGTACTGCATCTGTGCCGCATAAAATGTCTGTAGAGATATGTGTAAAGCGTGATTATCCCGGAGCGCCCGGCAACCGCGGTTTTTTTGCGAGGTACGGATGGTCCGGATTGAATTCGTGTATACTAGGGTATGAGATAGTATGGTTTCACTACTACACTCTACACGGCAGTGGCTATGTGTATCATGAAAATGGTAAGAATTCCGATACATAAAGAGATGAGACTTGCTTACACTTTTATGTTTCCAGAGGTGAATATATTAATGATAACAGAACAACAATTGCTCGACTTCATGCGGGAGACCGCTTATAAACCCATGACTTATCAGGAGTTGGAACAGCACTTCGCGATCGAAGATGCAGCTGATTTCAAAGCCTTTTTGATTATGCTTAATACGCTGGAGGAATCCGGTAAAGTTTTGCTGACCCGTAACAATCGCTATGGCATGCCAGAGCGCATGGATTTGGTACGCGGACGTTTACAGGCTCACGCCAAAGGTTTCGCTTTCCTTATTCCTGAGGATCGGGAGCACCCGGATGTGTACATTCACGCCAATGATATGAAAAGTGCGATGAATGGTGATACGGTATTGGTTAAAGTCACATCTCAAGGACCTTCAGGTGGTCGCCTGGAGGGTGAGATCGTCCGTATTGTTACTCGTGCTGTGACCCAAGTCGTTGGTGTGTTCCAGAGTCATGAGGTGTACGGATTTGTCATTCCGGATGACAAACGGATTAATCGCGATATTTTCATCCCGCGTACCAACTTTGCTGGGGCGGTTGATGGACAGAAGGTCGTAGCAAAGATCGTCAGCTATCCGGAGGGCCGTGCGGCAGCAGAGGGTGAAGTGATCGAGATTCTTGGTCATAAGGATGAGCCGGGTATTGATATTTTGTCCGTCATTCGCAAGCATCAGCTGCCTGAAGCTTTCCCGGATGAAGTGGTAGAAGAGGCGGAGAAAGCACCAGACTCCATCACGGATGAAGAGATAGTACAACAGGGTCGCCGTGATTTGCGCGGACTTAACATTGTCACGATAGATGGCGAAGATGCCAAGGATCTGGATGATGCTGTTAACGTAGAGAAGCTTCCTAACGGTAATTATCGTCTTGGCGTTCATATTGCCGATGTCGGCTATTATGTACAGGAGAATTCCAAGCTTGATCAAGAAGCTTATAACCGTGGATGCAGTGTGTATTTGGTAGACCGGGTCATTCCTATGTTGCCACAACGTCTGTCCAACGGGATCTGTAGTTTGAACCCGCAGGTAGACCGCTTGACCCTGTCTTGTGAGATGGAGTTCAACGACCAGATGAAGGTTGTAAAACATGACATTTTCACGAGTGTAATCAAAACCAAGGAGCGGATGACGTATTCGAACGTCCGTAAAATCCTAGAAGGTGAAGAGCCGGAATTGCTCGAGCGTTATAAGGATCTGGTAGATGATTTCCATCTGATGAAAGAGATCGCCTTGAAGCTGCGTGCTATGCGTATGCGCCGTGGTGCGGTTGACTTTGATTTTGAAGAATCCAAAATCATTGTGGACGCAGAATGCAAACCGGTAGATATCGTAAAACGGGAGCGTTCGATTGCCGAGCAAATCATTGAGGAGTTCATGTTGGCAGCGAACGAAACAGTGGCAGAGCATTTCCACTGGTTGAAGGTTCCGTTCATTTATCGTGTGCACGAAGATCCGGATCAGGAAAAACTGCAAAATTTCCTCGCCTTTGCGGCGAATTTTGGACACCAGGTCAAAGGACGTGGCAATGCGATTCACCCACGGGCGCTTCAATCGTTGCTTGAGGATATCAAAGAAACGAAAGAACAAACTGTGATTAGTACGATGATGTTGCGTTCGATGAAACAGGCAAAGTATGATTCTGAAATGTCGGGTCACTTTGGCCTCGCGGCAGAATTCTATAGTCACTTTACGTCTCCAATTCGTCGTTATCCCGATCTTGTCATTCACCGGGTGATTCGCGAAGTCATTGAAAATAATGGTGCTTTGCCGGAGAATCGTCAGGAGTATTTGGCAGCACGCATGTCCGATATTGCGCAGCAGTCTTCGGAACGTGAACGTGTGGCGGTAGAAGCTGAGCGGGATACGGAGAAAATGAAAAAAGCCGAGTACATGCTCGATAAAGTAGGCGAAGAGTTCGAAGGCATGATCAGCAGTGTGACCAGCTTTGGTATGTTCATTGAACTGGAGAACACGGTTGAAGGCCTGATTCGCCTGAGCGCGCTCACGGACGACTATTACCATTTTGACGATCAGCATATGGCTCTGATTGGTGAACGTACCTCGAAAGTCTTCCGCATCGGTGATGAAGTGAAGATTCGTGTGGCACGTGTAAGCATGGAAGAGTATACAATTGATTTTGAAATGGTGGATATGAAACCTCGCGGTGAACGTCCTGGCGGCTTCGGTGGCGGACGTAGCGGGAAAGGTGGACGTCCTCCTGGTAGCGGCGGCGGACGCGGCGGTGCCAAGGGTGGACCAGGTGGATTCAGCGGTTCACGTGGCGGCAAAGGCAGTTCGACAGGTGCTGGAGCTAGCCGTGGTGGCAGATCAACGGAAGAGAGCAGCAAAGGTGGACGTGGCGGTCGCAGTGGAGCAGCGAGTGCAGGCGCGGGAGCAGGCTCATCTGGTGGCTACGCAGGTAAAGGCGGTGGCAAACCTAAAGGTGAGCGTCGTGCTAGTGATGCTGGTGGATCAACTGGCCGGGGCAAAGGCGCGGTGAGCTTTGGTTTTGGCTCAGGTAAAGGCGGATATGGCTCTACATCGGGTGGATCGGATAGTAGTTCAACCGGTGGACAAGGAAGTGGCCTGAACAGCGGCAGCGGTCGCGGTGAAGGAAGCTTTAAGTCCGGCAAGGGCGGCGGTAAAGGTGGAAAAGGCGGAAGTGGACGCAAGAACACTTCGCCGAGCGGCGTATTTATTGGAGAGAATGCAACTCCTGGTGGCGCTCAGGAAGGCGGAGCACCACGACGCAAGCGGAAGAAGAGCAACGGTGCAGCTGGTAACGGCACGGCAGCTTTTGTACGAAAAAAGAAAAAATAAAGCTAACTTAACTTGAAGAGATGGATTACAATTCGTTCCTCCAGGTTAAGCGTTGGAGAAAATAGTCACTTCAGCCGGTGTGTTGTTTCGCACAGTTCGAAAGTGGTGTAAAGAGGAGAGGCGGCAGAGGTCGCCTCTTTCTTGATTTTAACAGCCGTACTTGCTACAATTGAGGTCTGGCACGTGGTACCTTGGTGCAACATTGGGTGCGCTGCTATAGAGCATGGTACCGGCTTATTTTACGGAGAAGGAGTGAGGACATGGGCAAGAATGATGGACAGAGTAAAGTGCTCGCACAGAATAAAAAGGCTTCCCATGACTACTTCATTGAAGATACGTATGAAGCGGGCATGGTGCTTACCGGAACGGAGATCAAATCTCTTCGCAACGGCCGTGCGAATATTGGTGATGCATTTGCCACGATTCGGAACGGTGAGATTCATATTCACAATATGCATATTAGTCCTTTTGAACAAGGGAACCGAAATAATCCGCTCGATCCGACACGTACGCGCAAGTTGTTGATGCATAAAGTGCAAATCCACAAGCTGCTCGGGCTGTCGAAACAGGATGGGTACAGCATTGTGCCACTGAAAATCTATATACGTAACGGTTATGCAAAGCTTTTGCTCGGACTGGGTAAAGGTAAGAAGCAATTCGACAAACGTGAAACTGCTGCGAAACGCGATGCTCAACGTGATATCCAACGGGTACTGCGCGAGAAGCAGAAGGTTGCACGTTAAGTTGATGGCTGGGCGTAAATGCTTTACTTTAGGTGTATAAGTTAGTTTTGTAATGGAGATTTGAAGAGTGATGTACGAATTAAGGAGTCTCAAGGTTTGTCCTGAAATGGGCAAGATTGAGGCTTTTTTTATTTTTAGTGGAAAGGGGATGTGGTGTGAGTTGCTGAAGTGTATTGTGTGGTGATTTCCTTTGATATGTGTTGAAGGGAAGTCGGTAGGAGCATGGAGCTTGGCGCGTTGATGAATCTAAATTTTTAGCCTTTGCGTAGTTTGCCTGAAACGTGGGTAAGATACTTAGGTGCCGTTGTTCGTGATCCGATCTGGGTAAACTTTACTTCCGATTGGTGACGCGGTATAATATGTAGACGATTGAGCTTGTTGTATTGGATAACCTTGTACACATGCTCAGCCTACTGGAATGTCTTCCAGCAATCTGTACTATTTCGGTGATGTCTCCTGTGTTATGATTACTCATGTAGCAGACAGGAATGCCGAGTTTGAAAGAAGCATCTTTTTACCTTGGAGGAAAAAGATGTGCAGCACCTTTGCTCCGTATTCACGGATTAATCCTGGAGCCCTTCTTAATTTGAGGGGGCGTTTATGGATTCGACGGGGATAGTTCGAGCATGGGTAGCGGGTAGTGGGGACGCGTCCGCTTCATCAACGCTAAAGCCTATTAAACGGCAAACAACAAACAAACTACGCTTTCGCAGCCTAAGAAACTGTGTGCGTGCTTCTACCCTGCATCGCCCATGTGACAGGGATAGGGGCTAACTAGTAGTGGGATACGCTGTCACATCTCCGCCTGGGGTGTGCTGAAGAAGACAATCAGGCTGACCCAACGTATAGCCGGTTACGGGGCGATACTCGGGTGACATCAAAACTGTGACTACACCCGTAGAAGCTTATGTGCCGTTATCTTCGGACAGGGGTTCGACTCCCCTCGCCTCCATTAGAGTAAAAAACCATCAACCAGTAAATCTGGTTGGTGGTTTTTTAGTTTATGATATAATAAACAGAAATTTAGATTGGGGGACTCAGGATGTTTACAAATCGAAAACAACTCCAAGAAATTTTAAACAAAGCAAGTCAACATGCACGGAAACAAGCTAAAGAATCAGGCGCCTCTATTTATTATATAAAGAATAACAAACGCGTTCGTGAGGATGCTGCGGGTAATAAATTTGAAATTATATTTGATGCTACTGGGAAACGCCAGGAGTTTGAGTATCATGAGTGAAATCAGACCAGTCATGACGGTATTTGCTGGAACCAATGGAGCAGGGAAAAGTACACTCAGTATGCAAATGAGAGAGTGGCTTGGTGAACTGGTTGATCCGGATCAAATTGCAAGAGAGTTGAAGCCAGAGAATCCGCGCAGTGCTGACCTGTCTGCTGGCAGGGAAGCTGTGAAAAGAATCCGATCTCTCATTAAAAGTGGTGTAAACTTCGCTATTGAAACGACACTGTCCGGATCATTTGTTTTAAAACATATGGAAATTGCAAAAGAAAACAGTTACGAAATTGTCGTATACTATATCGGCCTTGAGGATGTGCAAATGCATATAGATCGTGTTGCCTCTCGTGTTGAACAAGGTGGACATTGGATTGCAGAAGAAGACATTCGTTATCGATATGGTCAGTCTTTGAAGAACCTTAAACCGGCTCTATCTATCGCAGATCGGGTTATCATCATTGATAATACATACGAGCCTTTAATTATTGCTGAAATCATACAGGGTGATTTGATCTATTGTGTTGAGTCCATACCTGCTTGGGCTAATCCTGTTCTTGTGGGTTACTGATACACGGGACATCACAACAGTGACTATACCCGTAGAAGCTTTTGTTCCGTTATCTTCGGACATGGGTTCGATACCCCCTCACCTCCATTAGAGTAAGCAAAATCCACCAACCATTGTTCTGGTTGGTGGATTTTTATTTTATGATATAATAACCTAAATTATATAAATGGAGGGAATCGAGGTATATGTAGGTCGAAAAGCTTTAAGAAAGTATATCAGGTACATTTAGGTTCTGAAACGTATATAGGTATCTATAGCCTGCTTTAACTAGACCAAATTATGATAATAGAAAATACATACGGGCCATCCATTGTTATGAGGATTTTTAATAGCTTGTTGATTCTATTTTGTGGAGCCTACGTTGATTTGTGCTCGAATTTAGTATTAAGAAATTAGATTAGGTAACATCCATACTGAGACTACTCCCCGCAGATCTTTGGAAGAGGCTTGACTCTCAGGGTCTATTTTATGAAAAACTAATTTTATAGTGTGTAACATTACATAGCACAATGTTGATTCTATAACAGAGTAAAGGAGTAGTTATTTTGGATCCGTACTTATATTTGTTTTTTCATGTTCTATCACATGCTCTTCTTGGGGCGGTAATTGCATACTGCTTTTTGCCAAGGGATACATGGAAAAATCTTATGATATGTTTATGTTCGGGTGCACTGTGTGGAATAATTCCTGATATTTTTGGGGATAGAAGTGTAGCTCCGTGGTCCCATTCTGTATTATTTACACCTTTTTTAGTTTTAGGAATAGCATATTTGACAAAATTATTCTATAAAAAGACAAGTTTCAAATTAATCTGGGGATCCTCTATTTTTTCTGTCTTGTTTGGACACTTATTTTTAGACTATATGGGACATGATTTACCAGCATTCTACCCCCTTAGCGATAAATCATATATTATGGAAGCCATTACATTGGGAGATCCATGGATATGGTTTCCGTTAATTATTGGTCTTGGATTGAGTGTTTTTTTGAGGGACAAGCCTAAATTACCCGTAGTTACTTCGATACTATTCATATTGGTATATTTAGTTTTTCAAATAATATCAAAAGAAATAATCGAGCACAAAGTTCAAGTTCAACACCCAGTTCCTGAAAAGTCATATATTATAGTGGAGCCCGATAGTCATTATGAATTTCCTTTAGATCCCAGAAAGTGGTTAGAGTTCAGGTTTCGAGTCATCAGTCCTCATTTCTCTAAAGGTGGTGATGCAGGTATACTGGGAGAGAAATCAGACAAACTATTCTGGTACGATTTTTATCCAGTAGCCTTTGAGATAAATTTATCAAGAGGAAAGTATGTTCCAATAAATTCACAGAATTCTAAAGTTTTCCTATCTGTTACTAAGGAATGGAAAGAAGCGGGTTCTAACTTTATTCAGGGAAAGTATGATGGAAACATTTTTACCTACAAAGAAACCACCAATGGTCAGTGGGAAGAAGTTATACCGCAATAGTTTTCTACAGTTTCTATCCACCATCAACCAGCGGTCTGGTTGGTGGTTTTTCTGTTTATGCTATAATCTTTGTAACATAAGTTGATGCTAGCCCGATATACTCTGTATCTCCCAAAGGAGGCCAAGAAGCATGAGCCAAACGCAGCAAGAGATTCGCGATTTTGTTGCAGGGATACAATCATATGTCTCGCCCGTAAATGTGATTAATCCTTGGAGAGATTATGTGACGGGCTATGATATCGGCCCCGAAGCGGTGGAGATTCGTTCTGAACATTTGGTCAGGTATTTGGAACCGAGAATGTCCAAGGCTCGGTATATTTTTATTGCTGAAGCTGTGGGATATCAAGGGGCGAGGTTCTCCGGCGTACCCTTGACGTCCGAGCGAATGGTTACCGGGAATCACTCACTGGTGAATCACCAGATGATTTTTGCAGGTGAGCCGGGTGTCCGAACAAGCCTGCCCAATATCGTCAAACCTAATCGGAGTCAGGCACTGTATGGTTTCACAGAGCCGACAGCATCTATTATATGGGGCGAAGTGTTATTCAGTTCCAGGTGGAAACCAACGGACTTTATATTTTGGAACATCTATCCCTTTCATCCTTATCAATCTTCTGAAAACAGGATGACGAATCGTACGCCGACTTTGGCAGAGTTGGAGGATGGTTTGCCGTTTGCCAGACAGCTTATGCAACTAAATCCTGATGCTCAGATCGTGGCTATTGGCAGAAAGTCAGCAGACACGTTAAGCTCCCATCTCATTAAACATCACCATGTTCCCCATCCTGCAAATGGAAGGGCAGTACAATTCCAAAAAGCAGTAAGGTCAATTATCTAGCCATTTTGAACTGGAGAAATGTAAGGCTGACATATGCACCTTATCGTTCAAGTGCTCGCACATAACGTAATGCCTATCCTATAAGATTGGTTGGTGAAGCTGAATGAATGAAAAATACTGGCTTGTGGTGCAATATCCACTGAAGAGCGCGCAGGGTAGCAAACGAGATCATTGGTTGAAGGAAAAGGTGATGGAATATCTGGAAACCGTTCTGACCCAGGCGGATTTGGGGGAGGTGGATGGATGTGATCTGGGTAGCCGTGTGGCTGATCCAAAGCAATATGTAATGAACATTTTCTGTGTGGTAACGGACGAGGATCGGAGCATAGCGCTAGTTAAAAAAGTGCTGAGGGAGAGTCGGTTGGATTACACCCGCATCCAAATCGCTACGATGCCATATGGCACAGAAGGAAGCTACACGCTGAAATATGCCTCCAAAAAAGGCGTTACCGAATTCTCGCTTTGATCACGATTCGCTGTTTCTTACCATAACGAACTCTGTACTTGTCCTGCCCATGGGCAGTTTGCCTCCGACACTTTCCCCACTTAAATTCATCATACGAGAAAACGATGATTGGACTTCCCAACCTTAACCACTCGATCAACACACTGCCATTAGTAAGAATGATGCCCGTAGATATTGTAATCTTGCTCAAAAGTATGTGCATATCAAGTAGACGTGTATCATCGTCTTTTGTGTATTCAGACCCTCCGCTTCTCCCCCGCTTCACTCTCCATCCGGCACAAACCACAACTTATTATCTGTACCTCCAGCATTTATAAAGCAGTACTCCTTGCGGCTCCAATTACTGGGGCCCTACCCGTAGCATTCACAACAATCAGATCCCCAAATCTCATTCTATTTCACTCAGTCAAACTATCCCCAAGCGATAAAAAGAATTGAGCCTGCTCCATACACAGTCCTATAATATACAATTGTATAAAATCCGAGAGAGTGGTGGATATCACAACAGGTCATCCGATCACAACCGATAAACCCATCACACATCGGAACCAAAGGAGGTCACATTGAATCAAAGAGCAAACGATGCAACATCAGATGAAGGAGCAGTAACAGAGGGAGATGAAAAATAGAAGTGAAAGCAACGACCCAATCAGATATTGAGACCGATGCAGAAGTAAACGCAAATACACAAGCGAACACCAGTGCAATGAAGAAGAATTGGGCTCCCCGTTTCAAAGAGTTTATTCGACGCAAGCCCAAGACGCTGGCTTTTAAAATCCCGTTTGCCTACTTTGTCATTATTCTGCTAACGGTGGCGTTCAGTGCGTTGGTGTTGAATCGAATCTCGGAAAATGACGCGCAGCGAAAGATTAATGAAGCATCACTGCAGACAATCACATCCATTGAGACCAATGTTAATCTGATGATCGGGAACGTGAACAATTATTCGAAGATGATTTTCTCCGATCCCAACTTGCAGAACCTACTGCGGCAGGGCAATGTGTACTCCAATTTACAGACACAGTCCAAGGTCAGCGCGTATTTGACCAATCTCATGCAAGCGGTTCCAATTATTGATTCAGTCTATATTTATGATAATTCGGGTCACCGATTCTCTGTCGGTACACAGGAATGGCCCACGTTTATGGAAGCGAATGTGAAGGAAGCGCCGTGGTACGAACAGGCTTTGAAGCACAACGGACGATATCTTCTCAGGCTGAATGGTGGCAACAACGATAGCGGAGTCTCGGCGACGGGGGAGAATGATGGGCAAGAGGTGGTCTCATTTATTCGCCTCATTCGCGATTTGGATGATACGTCTCCACTTGGCTTTCTGGTCATGAACATCAAGGGGGCATCCATTGCTCAAGCCTATGCCAACCTATCTGCACCGGATTCATTTCAGGTCGCCATTCTGGATGAGCATCAGCGGGTGATCGCAACGAACGCAACCGATGGAAAGAAGGCTGTGCCTGCTGTATCCGACTCATCCATGTCTGCCGCTTCTGTACAGGGAGGGATGTACGAGATGTTAGAGGCTAATCAGGCCAAGTTAAAACAAACATTTCAAGAGCAGCCCTCCGGCTTCATCACTTTACATTCACGTGGACAGGAATATGCGGTGACCTATCGTTCGGCTGGTGATGATCAGTGGAAATTCATCAGCATGAGTCCATACCAGGCTACAGATACCCGTAATAAATCCATGGTGTTGCTTGCGTTGATTCTACTGGCAGTGAACGGGACGGTCTTTTTTGTCAGTTCATTCATCATCTCGCGCAGCGTCATTAAGCCGATTCACAAGTTGCTTCGTTCCATGCAGAAAGCACCAAGCGGCAATTTCCGCAAAGTGACGGTTGAGCTGAACAGCTACGAATTCGCACAGCTATATGGAGGATACAACCAGATGATTGAGCAGATTGACCAGATGCTGAAGTGCATCATTCAGGAGCAGCAGACGATCCGCCGAGCAGAGCTGAATACACTTCAGGCGCAGATCAAGCCGCATTTTCTATACAACACACTGGATTCTATTACCTCTCTGGCGATGTCGGGCATGAACGATAAGGTATGTGAGCTGTTAGAAGCGCTTGGAAGTTACTATCGGCTGAGTGTCAGCAAAGGCCGTGAACTAATTACACTGCACGAGGAGGTTGAGATTGTACGCAATTATCTGACGATCCAACAGGTGCGATACCCCGGTGTATTTGAGGTGCAATACGATATTGATTCAGATTGTGAGCGAGTGATGATTCCCAAGCTTGTACTCCAGCCGCTGGTGGAAAATTCACTGTATCATGGCATTCGTCCCAAAGGCAGCCCGGGCACGATACGCATTCAAGCTCGTCGATCCAAGGAAGGGGTGCTTCTAACGATTACTGACGACGGAGTCGGTATGTCCGAGGAAGAGATACAGCAGGTTCAACGCAAAGAAATAAACAGTTCTAACCGTTCTGACTCAACTAACTCATCTAACCCCTCTAATTCAACTAATATTTCCAATCTTTCTAATCCTACCTTTAACTCTAAACACAATCCAAGCTTTGGTTTGTGGGGGACGATGGAGCGGCTTCGCATTTTTTATGACAAAGAAGATGGACTCAAGCTGCATAGCGAGGTTGGAAAAGGAACAACCATTATCATAACGATCCCGAAGGGAGCCGATGAATCATGGAATTAACTATCGAACCATTAAAGGTATTGATTGTGGATGACGAGTACCTCATCCGAAATCTGCTGCGTATGCGTATCGATTGGAAGCAGCAAGGTATGACCATTATTGGCGAGGCCTCCGATGCTGAAGAGGCTTTGGAGCAGGTTGAGCTGCTGCGTCCAGACATCGTGTTCACGGACATATACATGCCCAAGATGGGCGGCATTGAACTGAGCGGCATTCTCATGGAGCGTTACCCGAACATAAAAATCGTGGTTGTGACGGGACATGATGAATTTGAGTATGCTCGTCAGAGTGTGAAGCTGGGCATATCCGATTTTATTTTGAAACCCATTCGTGCTTCTGAGTTATTACAGGTTACGGCGAAGCTACGAGCGGCAATCGAGCAGGAGATGGGGCGTGAGTACGAGCTGATGAAGCTGCGGGAGGAGATGAAGCAGAGCCTGCCTTATCTCAGGGAGAGGTTTGTGAATCAATGGTTAAGTGACGTGATACCTGAGCATGAACTACAAGAGAAGGCGCATTTCTTCGGCATTCCCATCTCTTCAGGTAAACCAGGGTTGCGCATTGCAGTAATGGAGGTTGAGGTTGCTGTACCGCAAGCGAAGATAGATGCACCAGAGGTATATCCACATTTGTCCGAGACATCTCATCAAGTTCATGAAGCTCATCAAGCCCGTCAACCACACCAACTCAGCCAAGTTCAAGGAGCGCCTCAACACGGTCAGCCCCAATTAAGCCAGCATCAGACAGAAGCCCATCCACAAACCGTTGAGGAAATACATATTCTGCTGCGAATGGTAGGCATGAAGCAGGTGCAGGCTTTTTATCCGGAGGATTCACAAACCATTATCGTTATGGACCCGCATAACCGAATCGTTGTACTCTCGCTTGGTGTGGATACGGAATTTGCCAATCAGGTACAGCAGCTTCAGGAAGAACTTCAACAGACGCTTAAGCTCGAAGGGTGCGAAGTGGATGTGACTGTAGGGATTGGGCAATGGCAATCAAGATGGGGAAAGGCTTGTGTGGGCTACCGGGAAGCTTGTCGTGCACTCGATTATCAAGCGTTTGTGGGGAAAAATCAGGTCATTTGCTTCGAAGATCTGGTCATCGAAGGCGGAAAAAATCCCTACCACTCGGATGCTCAATTGCTCCAACAACTGCAATTTTACGTCAGTGTTGGTGCGCGGGAAGAAGCGGTATTATTGCTGGAGCGAATGCTGTCTGTGCCATTCTCGGACGTTTCACAGTTTCGGGTGGCGGCCTTGGATGTGGTTACGGAGTGCCAGCGTGCTGCCATAGAGCAGCAGCTTGAGGGAGAGCACGCATTGAACAAAGAGGCCGTTGCGGTCATTTTTACAGCAGGTCATCTGCCTGAACTAAAAAGTATGCTGGAGCAGCATGTCCGCACCGTATCGGATGTCATACAAGCCAAGCGACAGGCCAAGGAGGGCAATCTGATCGACCGGGTGATGGCTTATCTTGAAGAGAACATGGGCAATGCGGAAGTGGGGCTTTCCAGCACCGCGGCTGCTTTTTACGTAAGTTCGGGCCATCTGGGGCGGCTGATGAAAAAAGAAACCGGGCAGACATTTGTGGAATATATGACACAGCTTCGTATGAGAAAGGCCGAAACGCTGCTGAAGCAGACCGATTTAAAGGGGTATGAGATCGGGCAGCAGGTAGGCATCCCGGACCCGCATTATTTCAGCGTCTTGTTCAAAAAACATATGGGTCGGTCAATGAATGAATATCGGAATGTAAAAACCTGAAAAACGAGAATGCAAAAATGGGGAGTGTGGGGGAGTGCAGAGAAGGTTTGAGCGTAAACCCACTTCCAGTTCCAATTCCACATATGTTCGAATATTACAAATCGATGCCTGTTTTCTAAATGGAGAACAACGCACAGTTCGCCTAAAATATGGGCTAGAACCAACTAAAACACATAGGGAGGTCCATAGAGATGAAAGCGCTATTAAAAAAATCAGCAAGTCTAATTCTGACTCTGGGAATTGTAAGCAGTCTCGCGGCATGTTCATCCGGTTCGTCCGGTGGTGCACAGGGGGAAAGCGATGGCAAGATCAAGCTGACGCTGTGGGATCAATCGGTCGGCAATACCGATCCTTCGGCCAAGCTGCTGCCCGAGATTGTTGAGAAATGGAACAGCGAGCATCCGGACATCCAGGTTGAACGTACGGGCACGACAGGAGAACAGTACAAAACCAAAGTCAAAACATCGATTGCAGCTGGTGAAGCACCAGACCTGTTCTATGGCATGGGTGGTGGCAGCTTCATGCAGCCGTACATCAAATCCGGTAATGTGCTGGAAATCTCAAGTTACCTGACGGACGATATCAAAGAACGAATGGGTCCGGGTATGGCGGAGGCCATCAATATGGACGGCAAAATCTACACATTGCCCGTGTATACCCATATCGCCAACCTTTACGTGAATACGGAATTGTTCGAGCAGGCGGGTGCCAAGATTCCGACCACATATAACGAACTGCTGGATGCAGTCACCAAGCTGAAAGCGGCAGAAATTACCCCGGCTGTGATTGGAGAGAAGGACCGCTGGCCGGGCATGTACTGGTACGACATTATTGCGATGCGTCAGGCAGGCAATGCTGCGGTGATGGAAGCCTTTAAAGATCCGTCAAAGTGGGATTCGCCCGATTTTGTTGCCGCTGCGACCAAAATGCAACAGCTTGCACAAGCAGGAGCGTTCAACAGCAGCATGTTCAGCATGAGCTATGACGAGATGCTTGGGGCATTTAATGCAGGCAACGGGGCGATGATGTTCCAGGCCAACTGGGTGAATGCAGGCATTGGGGACCCGTCCTCCGCAGTCAAAGGCAAAGTGAAAGTGATTCCGTTCCCGGTGTTTGAGGATGGCAAAGGCACAAATAACGAAATCTTCGGCGGTGCCGCCGATGGTTTCTACATCAACCAGAATACCAAACATCCGAAGGAAGCCGTGGAATTCCTCATGTATCTGAGTGAGCAGCTTGGTACGCAAGGTTTCCTGGCTGGAGCGGGTCTGCCAAGCTGGAAAACCGATGCACTCGACACATCCAGCCTGTCCTCCCTTGATCTGTCTGCGGCAGATATTATGAAAACGGCGACCTCATTCATCGCGTGGTGGGATAACATTCTGCCTGCGGAGTCTGCCGAAGCGCATAAAAACCTGATTGCCCAGCTGCTTGCCGGCGATGTAACACCGGAGGAGTTCTGCAAACAGATGGCACAGCTCAAACCAACAGAGCTAAGTCTATAGAAAACAGATAGGCAGGTATACGTGCGTGCAAGCTTACATGCTTAAATGCTTACAGGCCTTAGGTCCTTACACTAGAAGTCTTTGCAAATTGCCTGTGAATATCTTGTGCATAGACCTTGTGAGCTTGCAATGCTACCGCTTCCAATCATGAAGATGAACCCAAACAAGGCGTGGTCCGGAATATCCCGGTCACGCCTTTGAGAGGAGAACAACTATGAACTCTGTATTTTCCAATAAAGGCACGATAGCCGTCTTCGTACTACCGACACTGCTTCTGTTCTGCGGCATTGTGCTTATTCCGATCTTTGTCTCCAGTTATTACAGTCTGCTGGACTGGAACGGCGTAGGCAGGGGTAAATTTATCGGCCTGGACAACTATGTAGAGATGTTTAAGGATACCCGTGTGCTGAATTCGATCAAAAACTCTCTCTTATTCGCGGGTGCTTCGGTGTTCATTCAACTGCCGATCTCGTTGGTGCTCGCACTGATTCTGGCGTCCAACGTCAAGGGGGAAGGCTTCTACCGGACCGTGTATTTCATTCCGGTGTTGATCTCAACGGTGGTTATTGCCCAGTTGTGGTCAAAAATCTACAATGCCGACTATGGCCTGCTGAACGTGCTGCTGCAAAGTATCGGCTTATCCAGCCTGGCACAGGATTGGCTGGGGCAGAAGGACACCGCCCTGGCAGCATCGTTTATTCCGACCTTGTGGCAGTACGTAGGGTATCACATGCTGCTGATGTATGCAGGTGCGAAGTCCGTGTCTCAGGATGTGCTTGAAGCTGCTCGAATGGATGGTGCTTCCCGTATTCGCACGGCGTGGTCCATCATGATCCCGCTGATGAAGCCAATTCTGAAGGTAAGCCTTGTTTTTTCCGTCATCGGCGCATTCAAGGTGTTTGACCTGATCTATGTGCTAACGGGCGGCGGACCGTTCTACACCACTGAAGTGCCAAGCACGCTGATGTACGCTACCATTTTTGATACGTTCCGGTACGGATATGGCAGTGCGATCTCGGTCTTTATCATTGTGGAGTGTCTGGTGTGTACGATCCTCATTAATTCATTGTTCAAAACGGAGTAGAGGGAGGTGAAAGGCATGAGTACCGTAGAAGTCATGTTGCAAAAAAATCCCAAGAGGAGGTCCATCTCCGGACCGATCGGGAAAGTGTTCCTGCAAGCGTTTCTGATCCTCGTTGCGATTGTGCAGATCTACCCGCTCATCTGGCTGGCGCTGTTTTCCCTGAAGGATAACAGTGAGATTTTCAGCGGTGATGTAGCCGGGTTGCCCAAAGCGTTCCTATGGAGCAATTACACCAAAGCAATGTCCGACGGCCATGTGCTGACCTATTTTATGAATAGTGTGCTGGTTACTGCGGCCTCCATTGTCTTGGTGCTGATCCTGTCCTCCATGACGGGATACGCAATCACAAGAATGAATTGGAAGCTCAGCGGGTTGACGATGACGATTATTTTGCTGGGCATGATGGTGCCGATTCATGCGGCGCTGCTGCCATTGTTTATTATTTTGAAGAATCTGGGCCTGCTCAACAGTTACTGGTCTCTGATCATTCCCTATGTGGCATTTGGCATTCCGATGGCTGTATTCATTCTGGGCAGTTTTTTCAAAGGTATCCCAAGAGAGATGGAGGAGTCGGCGGTTATCGACGGCTGCGGCATATACCGGACATTTTTCTCTATTATTCTGCCTCTGGTAACCCCGGCTATATCAACGGTAGCCATCTTCACATTTCTATCATGCTGGAATGAGCTGATGTTTGCAGTTACGTTTATCAATAACACGGCTTACCAGACGTTGACGGTGGGCATGATGTCGATGGTGGGAACGTACATTACGCAATGGGGTATCATTGGTGCGGGACTGATGATTACGACGGTGCCAACGGTGGTCATCTATCTGCTGCTGAACAAACAGGTGCAGAAGAGTATGATCGCAGGTGCGGTCAAAGGTTAGCTGGAGGCTGGACTGGGGAGCGTAAGAAGGGGCTTGCTGCTCGCTCACTGTACTCTCTTTCTGGTAGATATCGGCTTGATTCCGGACTTCGCAAGGAGTAATCTCTGGACTAGACTGGAGCCTGTGGACATGGAATAATAAGGGGGTAAGTAGCCAGGCAGTTGCAGAGAGGGGTCATTATTTATGGTCAATATCGCGATGGTAGAGCAGGAGTCTGTTCGGGAAAAGGTTGTGGCGTTCACGTTTGATGATGGGCCGCATCCGGTGTATACACCTCAAGTGCTTGAGATTTTCCGGCGTGCCGGTGGGCAGGCGACGTTTTTCATGATTGGCCAAGAGATGGAGAACCACCCGGAGATTGCGGCGGAGGTGCACCGTGAAGGGCATGAGATCGCCAACCATACATACACGCATCCGGACCTGACCAAGTTGACGCTGAAGGAAGCCGGGGTGGAGCTGCAACGCTCAGAAAATCTTGTTCAAGAAGTTACGGGGCAACCTGCCCGCTGCTTCCGCCCGCCGTATTTTGGCGTAAACGATGATATACTGTCTCTGGCGGCGGAGCGTGGATATCGCACGATTGGTGCGGTCAACGGTGATGCGAAAGATTGGGATAATCCCGGCGTTGAGCATATCGTGGAGCATACCCGGTCTGCGGTAAAACCTGGCAGCGTGCTGATATTCCATGACGGGTATGGAGACCGTTCCCAGACAGTGGAGGCGGTTCGTATGCTGGTGGAGGAACTGGTGGGGGAAGGGTACCGTTTGGTTACGGTGAGTGATTTGTTAGACATTTCTAGTGAGCATGATGAAAAGACGACATAATCAAGTGGACCCATCATTCTTTGAATGACTGGGTCCTTTTTATATATAATTTATATAGGAAGAACGGAGCGGAAGCACAAACTTTGCTTGCCCTCTCAAACTACTTTATAATAATAGGCTAAACTAGATTATGTCAGGAGGAAACAATGGACTTTATCAGAAATCAACTAGAAGAACTCGGCATGAGTGGACCTTCCATTGGATACCTTTCGAATGTGATTATGGTTATTTTTATAGCGGTGATCTCCGTACTGGCGAATGTGATTGCCAAGCGAGTGGTACTGAAGACGGTGCATCGTATCGTAAGTAACAACCGTTTCAAGTGGGGCCATATTGTGGTTCAAAAAAATTTATTTCAGAAACTGTCGCATCTTGTGCCAGCCATTATAATCTATTATTCTGCTTATATCTTTCCATCCTATCAGGCATTGATTGAAAAGGCTGCGATGACATACATGATCGTTATCATGATCACAGTGCTCAACGCGCTGCTCAATGTGTTTGATGACATCTATCGTACCTATGATGTCTCCAAGATCAGACCGATTAAGGGATACATTCAAGTCGCGAAAATTGTGCTATACATCATTGGTGGCATTGTCGTCATCTCGAACATGATCGGACAGAATCCGTTGATTATTCTCAGTGGACTTGGTGCGTTATCGGCTGTACTGATGCTGGTGTTCAAGGATTCCATATTGGGTCTGGTGGCCGGCGTTCAACTATCTTCGAATGATATGGTGCGCGTAGGTGACTGGATTGAAATGCCGAAATATAATGCAGACGGTGACGTGATCGACATTACACTGAACACGGTAAAGGTTATGAATTTTGATAAGACCATTACGATGATTCCGAGCTACGCCCTGATTTCCGATTCCTTCAGGAACTGGAGAAGTATGCAGGTATCCGGCGGCAGAAGGATTAAGCGAAGCGTCTATATTGATATTAGCAGTATCCGTTTTTGTACCGAGGAGATGGTGGCAGAGTTTGAGAAGATTCACTACCTGACTGAGTATGTCACAGCAAAAACAAAAGAAATTCATGCATACAACATGGAACATCAGGTGAATACAGAAAGCAATGTGAACGGAAGACAGCTCACGAATGTGGGTGTGTTCAGGGAATATATCCATCAATATTTGAGAAATCATCCAAAAATTCATAAGGATATGACGCTCATTGTCAGACAGCTGGCACCGGGAGATAACGGGCTGCCTCTGGAGATCTATGCTTTTAGCAATGATACTGCCTGGGGAGTGTATGAATCAATCCAAGCGGATATCTTTGATCATATCTTTGCGGTTGCTTCGACATTTGGGCTTCGGGCGTTCCAGAATCCAACCGGACATGATATTGTGCAACTGAAAGAGGATAAGCAATATGCACGAGAGTATTGAGAGAGGTATTACACACTACTCTGATCCTCTAAGAAATACGGCCACCGCTAGGTGGTCTTTTTTGTGTTTCTCATGTTTTAAAATGATACAAACTACTTCGGAAAGGGTCAGTATGAGATTTAAGATCACACCCCTTTTTTAACATAAAATATAAAAAAATAAAAAAATATTTTCGGTACAGTACAACGAAGATAAATTTATAGCATCTGGAAGTATAAAAGCGTATCACCGCTTAAAAACAAGTTCAGTTTATACAGTTTTTTCTGTATGTACGCAACAAACGCTTTTTATTGTTTGAGATCGGTTTCATTATTTGTTATCATAACGGAGTTGATTGAGCGACTGTCGTATTATGTCTAAGAATGTCTACATTTCTGCAGAATGTAACGCTAGTATCTAAACAACACGAGGATCACAGAGGGGAAGATTTATTATGAAGGCAATGAAAAAATGGATGATGGTTGCAAGTTTAGCTGCGGTATTCACACTAGGTGCATGTTCCTCCAATGCTGCTACAGTTGGAGACACCTCGAGTGTCGGGGAGCAGGTTAATTATAAGATTACAGGAACAGACCCAGGTGCGGGTCTAATGAGACTGACAGCTCAGGCAATGAAGGATTATGAGTTATCAGATTGGACGTTGATGGAAAGTTCAGCAGCAGGTATGACAGCCCAGTTGGATCGATCGTATAAAAATAAAGAACCGATTGTCTTTGTTGCTTGGTCTCCGCACTGGATGTTTAATACCTATGACCTGAAGTATCTGGATGATCCGAAGATGACATATGGTGAACCTGAAGAGATTCATTCGATTGCGCGCCTTGGACTTCAGAAGGACCACCCGGTTGCCTATGAATTCCTGGATCGTTTTAACTGGACGTCGGAAGATATGGGTGAAGTGATGGTAGACATACAGAATGGAATGGAACCGGAAACCGCTTCGGCCAAGTGGGTGGATGGACATGAAGATAAAGTTCAGGAATGGACTGAAGGACTGAAACCCGTCAATGGAGATCCGTTCACCTTGAGTTATGTAGCTTGGGACTCGGAGCTTGCCAGTACTAATGTCGTCCGTTATGTGCTCGAAGAGAAGCTGGGGTACAAAGCCAAAGCGTTGCAAGTGGAGATCGGACCGATGTGGCTCGGTGTTGCCAACGGCGATGTGGATGCGATTGTAGCTGCATGGCTACCAGTGACACATTCAGATTATTGGGAGCAATATGGTGACAGACTGGATGATCTGGGCGCTAATATGGTTAATGTAAAATCTGGATTGGCTGTTCCCTCCTATATGGAAGATGTGAACTCAATCGAAGATTTGCAGTCTTAAGTTCCCATCGATGTTACTTCATGAAAAGAAAGAGTATATCTTTGTCCCGAGGACACTACGAATGGAATTGAGATACGTGGCGGTCACCATAATTGGTGGCCGTTTTTACATATACACCCACTTTCTAAAATTCGTTACTTGGACGTAATAATATGCAAACAATAGCGAAGTAGAGTTGAAGTATAGACATCTAGACATCCGTACGGAATTAACGTCAGCCTTTACAAGTGATGTGATCATCAAGCTGGCTCCGTTTAATGATCAGGGTAAAACCAAAACAAGCAAAGGTGGTAAAGAAGAGCATACACCTGCGAATAATACGCGCACGTATGAGGAAACATTCAAATCATATGTCGCCAAGAATCCTGATAAATGACTGCTACCCGACCATGTCTCTACCCTTGGGGAAGCAAGAGGCAAGATCGTATTGCTGAGAAGATTCGATATGACATTCGCTCAGTACAGGACTATATGAACCCGAAAGTAAATACATTCTTACGACCAATACCAAAGGCTGTTTTGGCATTTCGGTTATGGATTTCATCGAGAGAGTACATCAGCCAAAAATATTGCAATCAATTTCTAATGTAAGATATATCGTGTGTGATGTGAGGCTCTATATTATAAGACACTGGTTCTTTGTGACAGGTGTCTTTTTTTACATTTATAAGGAACCTAGCAATAGTTGTGCGATTTGATTCAAGCATATACAAGGGGTTAAGATAATTCGAGAGGGTAAATTTTTCTCCAGATAAGGGTAGAAGATCATATTTCACAAAGGGGAGTTCTTACATGAATCATCACATTCCGGAGTATACATTGAACGATGGCTTGAAAGTACCTGCAATTGGATTTGGTACCTATAGTTTAAAAGGTGAAGAAGGCGTTAAATCGATCGCGTCGGCAATGGATGCGGGTTATCGATTAATTGATACGGCGTATAACTATGAGAATGAGGCAACGGTGGGCAGGGCAATCAAGCAAAGCTCCATCGCCAGAGAGGATCTGCTTATTTCCTCGAAGTTGCCGGGGCGTTATCACGCTCATGATAAAGCACTTGTGGCGATCCAGGAATCCCTGTACAGAGCGGATCTGGATTATTATGACCTGTATCTGATTCACTGGCCCAATCCGAAGAAGGACATGTATGTCGAGGCATGGCAAGCGCTGATCGAAGCCAAAAAGCGTGGATATATCCGATCCATTGGAGTGAGTAACTTTCTTCCTGAACACAATGAACGGCTGATCAAGGAAACGGGCATAGCACCGAGTCTGAATCAGATTGAGCTGCATCCATTCTTCGACCAAGCCGATCAGCGTGAACAAGATACGAAGCATGGCATCGTGAACGAATCCTGGAGTCCGATTGGACGTGGCAATGATGCCGTACAGGATATTCTCAAGGATGAGAACATTCTTCGAATCGCGGAAACGCATGGCAAAACGCCAACCCAGATCATTCTGCGCTGGCATGTTCAGCTGGGTTCCATTCCAATTCCGAAAGCCGGCTCCTTGCAGCATCAGCAGGAAAATATCGATATATTCGATTTTGAGTTGAGCACAGAAGAGATGCAGGTCATCTCTGCATTTAATCGTCCGGATGGACGGTTGTGGGATCAGGACCCAAGCGAATACGAAGAATTTTAAAGAACGACAAATGAAGGGCTGCTCCCATGTCAGATATGACAGGAGGCAGCCCTTTATTGTTGAAGCATAGTAAGCATTGTTGCAGTTTTCCATGTTACGTAAGTTCTGTTTAGTGTCCGGCAGGGATACGGAAGGTCAGAATCTCATACGGTTTGATATCAAAAGTAATTCGACCATTTTCCACAGCGCATTCCGCTTCGTTGTTCTCGAGCAAATCACAGGCGTACGCCGTAGCACCTGCTCCCTCAGGCAATTGCAGAGAAGCACGGCTGCGACGGCCGTATGCTTCATAAAGACGGATGATCATATCATCGTTGTTCTCGGCTTTTTTGATAACCTCCAGCACAACATTATCCTGATCGACCGATGCAAGTGACCATGTTCCCGGCAACGTACCGGTTTGCGATGCAATCTCACGGGCAACCAGCGGACGATTGAGATCATAAGCGGCTTGGATGACACGTCCTTCACGGAAGTCGCCCTGATGCGGATAGAGCGCGTAGGTGAATACGTGCTGCTCTTTGTCGGCATTTTCATTCGGGTACGTTGCGCTCTTGATCAGTGACAGTCGCATCACCGAGTTATGAATATCATATCCGTATTTGCAGTCGTTCAGCAGAGCAGCACCGTACCCGTTCTCCGCCAGATCGGCCCACTTCTGCCCGCATACTTCAAACCGGGCTTGATCCCAGCTCGTATTACGGTGGGTAGCACGCTCAACGTTGCCGTACTGGATTTCGTAGACTGCTTTCTCACTCCAGATATCGAGCGGGAAGGCGGCTTTCAGCAGCAAATGCTCCTGCTTCCAGTCCACAAACGTACGGAAATCAATCCGGCGTGTATGCACGTAGAAGATGATTGTCTGCTCAATGATCGAGTCCAGGAACTGTCGCTTCAATTGAAGCACGGAACGTACTGGCCCACTTTCAACCCACTCCAGCGACTGCAGGTCGTTAATCTCCCACATATGCTGTTCATAATAGTCGTCAATGTTCCATGCCTCGTATTCCGCAGGTCGATCCTCGAACACTTGCAGCACGTTACCACGCTTGCCAGACTGAAGCAGCTCACGGCCCTCCAGCTTGTCCCATACGGATGTGAACTCGGCACTTTCATTCAGGTGAATATCGTACCAAGGTGTATGGATGTGGCGCCGATCTGCTTCCCACTGTGCAACCGAAACTCCCGCGACAAGCTCGTCTGTTAGATCTGGTGTGATTCGGAAAGATTTATACCCGGAAGCAGGCACGTTCTCTGCAAGGAACACGAGGCCTCCCTCGGGAGTCCGCTGGCTTGGTACAGGGCGATCTCCATCATAGATGGTTACTTTTCTCGCAAAAGCAGGCAGTTCAACCACATCCGTCCGTAAGAATCCGGTGGTGTTAAATACCACAATGGCTTCGCCATCAGATGTAATTCGGCTTGCAATGCCGTTCAGCGCACTGTCTTTCAGCTCATCCGTGACACGCAGAACTTCTTCATATTGCTCCTTGGAATCCACATATACCTGCTCAATGGAGCTGCCCGGCAGAATATCATGGAACTGGTTCAGCATCGTAAGCTTCCATGCATGCTCCAGTGCATCGGTTGGATAGGCCGCCTGTGCATTCGCCTGACGATGAATCATGGCATACAGCTCGGCATCGGCCAGCGCAAATTCGCTATGACGGTTGTACCGTTTGTTACGCGCCATGGACGTGTAGGTACCCCGGTGATACTCCAGATACAGCTCACCCGACCAGCGAGGAACGGAAGGAACATCCGCGAGATTTTGCTCCAGCTTCTCGAAAAACTCGCGTACAAAGGTACGTTTCACTGCGGGTACACCCGGCAATCCAACATCAAGTCGTCTGCCATGCTCCAGCATCTCCTCGGTTGGTCCGCCGCCGCCATCCCCGAATCCGAAACATTGCAGGACATCTGCATTGATGTTTTTGTTCTGGTATCGCTGCCACGTGCCTTTCACTTGCGAAGCATTAAATCGTCCATTATAGGTCGTTTCGAAGCGGCGCTGCCTGAAATCAGGATGTTTGTCATAGTCTGTTGCTGTGATGAAATGGGTCAGGACCTCTGATCCGTCGATTCCTCGCCAGTACATCGTGTCGTTTGGAATCTGATTTGTATCATTCCAGGCAATTTTGGTTGTCATAAAATAATCAATGCCGCTCTTACGCATAATCTGCGGCATCGCTGCACTATAACCAAATACATCCGGCAACCAGAGGACACGGTTCTCCACGCCGAATTCTTCCTTGAAGAAACGTTTCCCGTATATAATCTGACGGATCATGGATTCACCCGAGATCAGGTTACAATCGGCCTCCAGCCACATTGAGCCTTCCGCTTCCCAGCGGCCTTCGGCCACCTTTTCCTTAATTTTCTCATATAGGGATGGGTAGTCTGCTTTCAGGTATGCATACAGCTGGGGCTGAGAGGACATGAACGTGTATTCTGGGAACTTGTCCATCAAGTAGAGTACACTCGCAAAGCTGCGAATGACCTTCTCCCGAGTCTGATCCAGCGTCCACAGCCATGCCACATCGATATGCGTGTGTCCGATACAGTGCACGGTAGGGATTTGATCACCGGCAGGGCGGATATTACCATAGACATGATCTTGCAGATATCGGCGCGCTTCCAGCACCGACGCATGGAATTCTGCGCTGTTTTCCTGGCGCAAATCTAGCAAATTCACGGCTTTATTCAGATGTTCGACTAACTTCAGCCGCTCCAGATCATCCTCACGCAGCAGATCCGCAGCATCCAGCGCAGCCTTGAGATCATAATACAAATCGGAGACTTGCTGATGATGCTCAGCGATATATACATTTAGAAAAACATCCGCTGCAGACGTACTGCAATACGCGTATAATGCCAGCTCAAACTCTTCGCCCTTCACTGCGGATGGAGTCAAGTCAATCTCCGTATGGTTAACATCCAGACCGCAGATCAATTCCCCATTGAGGAATGCCAGAAATTGCGGATTATCGTAATTCCAGATATCATCAGCACCGGTAACGATGGCACACACGACCTTTTTTCCTTCCATCTGATCTGGGATTTGAATGCGGGTTTTGAAGCAGCTGTGTACATCTTTGCCACCCCAGCCATCACCCTTACGGAATACGTTCCAGGAGGAAGGGTCCTCATGCACCAGTTCCCAGGAGTGGTATCCACTTTCTTTATGATAAAGCTCAGGTAGATATGTCTTTGAGGTTAGTCGTGCACGTTCCAAGTGTTTAACAATGGTATGGATTCGAGTATATAAGGAATTCATTTTCATGTTGGTATCCCACCTTGGTTTGTAGTAAGTACAGGCTGTAGTCATTGTTGGAGCGATAATACTGCAAGCGCTAACATATCAACTCTATCATAACAAAAGAGAAATGGGCGAAACTACGTATTGTATGCTGAAAATAACGTCTTTTTATTGCATTTCATGCTAAAATAAAATCATTAGAATCAGGATAGGGGGCATGTCCATGACACCATCGGTTTTGGCATACGAGCAGGGATATGCGATCCATGTGAACCAGCCTGGAGATTCGCTTTTTTATCATCTGGATTATGACGAACGCTCCCATGAACTGAATATGGAATTTCAGCATTTCCATGATTTCTATGAAATCTGTATTCTTCTGGATCGAACAGCTGCGCACATCATTGAAGGCAGTTTATATGAGATCCAGCCTCTGGATATCGTTCTGCTGCGGCCTTCATTGCTGCATAAAACGCAATATCCGAAGGGTGCCCCGCCGAAACGATTGATGATCACCTTTGCCATGCCACGTAATACACCTGGTCTTGAGAGCGGTTACACGGAGCTGTTCTCGATCTTTAATAAACCGGTCCCGATATTCCGATTTACAGAAGAAAGACGCAAGGAAGTCCTCGCGCCGATCAATGATATTTTTGCTATATCGCAGCAGTCTTCTGTCCTTCAATCGGTTATGATTCATAGCAAGTTCGTGGAGTTTCTCTGTGCCCTTCATCGGTACTCGGCAGAGAATGGATATGTGCGTGAAGAGACAGGATCATCGATGTCCCGACGCATGTATGCCATTGCCTCTTATATTCACAGCCATTATCAGCAGGATTTATCTTTGGATGAGGTGTCCAGGCGGTTTTATGTAAGTGCCCACCACTTGTCCCGCCAATTCAACAGGGTCACTGGTTTTACCTTCACGGAGTATGTGCAGATGACCCGTATTCGAAATGCCCAGCAATTGCTGCTGAATTCGAGTGAAAAAATTACAGATATTGCTGCACAGTGTGGATTCACAAGCTTCTCCCAGTTCAATCGTATCTTCAACAAACAGAACGGAATGTCCCCAAGTGCCTATCGCCGGGGCAGACCTTCAGCGAACGTAAGATGATGCTTGCGGGCGAGACCCGAGTGACTTGAACACCTAGATGAGATGTACGAGGGTAGTGATGGACAGGTCTAAAGTGCTACTTAAGTGGTTATTTTCTGGGCAGAAGCCTTGCATAACATGAATAGATAAGGATATGACGGGTATGTTGATGTATCAGTATACTCATGATTCTGCCAAGGATAATCCTCCATCATTCATCCGATATACTTTATCGCAATATTCAAGCATACGCTCATCATGGGTAACCATAATGGCTGCTTTTTGGCGTGATTTTACCTCGTGTGCAATTAGACTGACCACTTCATGTGCTCGTTTGGTATCTAAACTTGCTGTCGGTTCATCCGCCAAAATGATGTTGGGATTATTCATTAAAGCACGAGCTATTGCTGTCCGTTGTTTCTCACCACCGGATAACTCTTCGGGGAAACTTTTTAACTTCAAACCCAGCCCCAGTTCTTCCAGCAGTTTGGTGGCAAATTCCTTATCCTGCTTTCCAACCTTGCCAGACATTCTTTTTACCACAAGCAATTGATCAAGAACATTTAAATAGGGAACCAAATTCGAAGATTGCATAATAAACCCAATTTCTTGCAACCTAATATTAGACAGTTCTTTCTCAGTAAGTGCAGAGATGTTATTCCCATTTAGTTGAACCTCTCCTTCAGAGGCTTTAAGCATTGCTCCAGCAACAGATAAGAACGTACTTTTACCAGAACCGGAAGGTCCAACCACAGCAACAAATTCTCCCGGCTCTACTGATATGGATACATGATCGAGTGCAGTAATTTGATTGTTTCCTTCGGCATAATACATGGTGACTTCATTCATGTGCAATCCCTTAACCATTATTCAACCCTCCCGAGCGCCTTGAGCGGATCAATCTTTGTAATTTTACGAACAGAAACCATCGAACTTAACATAGCGATAATGAGCAGGATAACAGAATATGTGACAACAAGACTGGTTTCCAGCTTGAATGGCATACCTTTTGGCATGATCGCTGCTGTTCCATAGGTCAGCAAGATTCCAATAACAATGCTAGTCAGTGAAAGTACAAACACTTGAGAGATAATGGTTTTTCCCAAGAATCGGTTACTGGCACCGATCGCTTTCATAATGCCGAACTGATTGGTCTTTTGCATCGTGATCACATAAAAGAATACCCCAAGCACAAATGCGGAGATCGCAAGCAAAAATGCAAGCATCATTAGAATCGTACCGTTCTCTTCTTTGTACCCTGGCATACCTTGAACGGCTGCCGCTCGGGTAACCGTATCCGTACCTGATAGCATGTTATTAATTACATTTGGCTCGATATCCTTGCCTTGTAACATGATCGCATTCACGGGTCCTGTAACTCCTTTATCCGAACCTGGAGCCGCAAAGGTAATCTGCCACCATTCATCCATTGGAGTAAATACGGATGCGACGTGGTTATAGGTCTGATTCTCCACATATCCGATAATTGTCAATGATTCCGTCGTTCCATCCAGTTGAAACGTGTCCCCAATTTGATAGCCCTCATCTTTCATGGTTGAATTCACCACGACACCCGTAGGGTTCTCGGAAGACAGGCTTTCACCTTCTACAATAGCTGGTTCCAAAAAGCTTCCTGGGTCAATTCCTATAATCGCTATATCTACCTTATCTTCATTCTTGGTGTTATTCTCTTTCAGTGCTGTTGCCATCGTACTTCCCATGGGTGCAGCAGCATCCACATTTGGCAGCTTTTCTGCCTCAGCAACCAATTGATCTGACAGCAGTGACTTGCTCATTGAAGACTGTGACCCTTCTTCAAAGATGACATAATCAGCCTTCATGGTCTTGAATGTTGAGGCAGCTAGCGTAGATAAACCATTCCCCAGACCGGATAAAATAAAGACTAACCAAGCCATTAGTACGAAAATAATTATAATCATTAAAAATTTCATTTTACTATGCATTAATTCCTTCATAGCTAAAAACATGTTCTGTTCAACTCCTTCTTTCGTTTTTATTGACACATGTGTCAAATTAGAGGTGTAGCCACGTGGTTTATATAATTAAACGATATAAATGACACATGTGTCAAATTTAATCCAAGAATAAATCTAGCTCTTGGCTCCCCCAACCCACATTTGAAACAACAGCTTCCCCCAATCAGGCGTAGGGATATTTAGCATATTAGGCGTATTAATTAAGTTAAAAAAAACACCAATAAGTACAGGTAGAGGAATATCTTGTCGCAGGGCTTGATCCTGCTGAGCGCGTTCAAACAAGCGTGATAATTGAATTTTAAGAGTCATATGTGCTTTCTCAATAAATTCAATATCTCTCGCTGCTGCGGAAGAATTAGTCGTATTAATTTTACTAGCATCTCCCAAAAGTTGATGGAGCGTAGATTCTTCTGCGTAAATGAGGAGCAATTGTTCGAGAGCATCCATTGGATCTGTCTCATCAATGGCTAATGAATTCTCTAATACGGTTGATATGGAGCGCTTCATACAAGCAGCAACAATCTCTTCTTTATTAGAGTAATATTGATATATCGTGCTCCGGGCTCCAGACAGATGCTGTGAGAGCAGCTTGAGATGAAAACCGTCGTAGCCATGCTCAAGTATTAACTTTTTTGTTGTGTCCAGTAGCTCTGTCTCAGTGAAAGATTGTTTTCTTCCCATAAAATCTCTTCCTTTTTATCGTTTAAAATCTATGTGTTAATTTCACGCGATCGATGAGTGTTGTTAACGAAGAAGTACTACGCTTCTCTAGTTTACTATGACCAGTTTAGCATATGTTTGATAGGCATCCTACAAAACAAGACCAGCTGTCTTAATAATGGGTGTTAATCCAATTGAAAACTCCGGTATACCAGTGATTGGGAAGGTCATATTGTAATCGGGTTGATCAAGCCAATCACTTTTCGCTTAATTATAAACTTGTGGACCACATACAAAAAAGGCAAACCCTCTAAGTTACAAAGGGAATGCCTTCTCCTTCTATATAAAGCTACTCTAAACCAGATCTTTCGGCGCCAGCTCAATAGCGGAGCGGATGGCAGCCAGCATGCTTTTATCATCGGCGATATTTTTGCCAGCGATATCGAAGGCTGTACCGTGGTCGACAGACGTACGGATGATACCGCCTTTCAGGCCAACGGTGATATTCACGCCTTCCTCGATGCCCATTACCTTGATCGGCGCATGGCCTTGGTCGTGGTAGCAGGCTACAACGATATCGAAGTCACCGCGACCAGCGCGGAAGAAGAGAGTGTCCGCAGGGAGTGGACCAACGACGTTAATGCCTTCTTGCTGCGCACGCTCAATGCCGGGCTGCAGTTTCTCTTCTTCTTCACCATTACCGAACAAGCCGTTCTCTCCGGCATGAGGATTGATTCCGCATACGGCAACGCGCGGATCCTCAAAGCCTGCTTTTTTCAACGTATCATGAGCAAGCTTCACGACGGTGTAGGTTCTTTCCGGATTAATACTCGCAATAGCATCGATCAGACCCATGTGTGTTGTCAGGTGAATAACGCGCAGATTAGGCGTTGTCAGCATCATTGAGAAGTCCTGTGTATCCGTCAGGTCTGCCAGAATCTCGGTGTGCCCCGGATACAGGTGCCCACCCTGATGCAGAGCTTCCTTGTTCAAAGGCGCGGTGCAGATGGAGTGAATCTGCTGCTTTTTGGCAAGATCAATGGCTTTGGCGAGAAACTGGAATGCTGCATCCCCAGCCACGGCAGATACTTTACCGTATTCCAGATCCGCAGGAACGAGGTTCAGATCAATCACATCCACAGTACCGAATTCATACTTGGCTTCAGAAGGTTCTTGAATCGCATTAACGTTCAGATTTGAACCGATGACCGGCAATACACGCTCCAAAATTTTCGCATCACCGATAACGAGTGGATTGCACTGATCGTACATTTCTTGATGACCCAGTGCTTTCATAATAATCTCCGGTCCAATACCTGCTGCGTCGCCCATTGTAATCCCAATTGTAGGTTTCATACGAGAATACCCCCTTTTAATTTTTGAATCGCATGGATAAAGACATCGGGTTTACCGAATCCACCTGCTTTGGTAATCACATGTAGATCATCAATCCCGATAAACTTGGAGATTGGTACGCCGATTTCAAGCTCATCCAGCAGCTCGAAGCCGCTAATATTCCATTTTAGACAGATTTGCTTAGCCGTGTCACCGCCGGTCATGGATACCCCTTTGAACAGTCCCTCTTCCAGCAGTCTGGCACAGATCTCACCCATCGCAACTACAATCTCGTTGCTGACTTCCGTGTGATTGAGACCACGAACTTCGCCCGTTGCCCGTGCCAGTTCGATATCCACCTGTTCAGCGGTGGAGTAGAGGACAACATCTTGTCCTTCCAGCGCTTTGTCTCGGACCTCGTTATAGACACGTTCCATCTCTTCCGCGCGGTCTGCGGTTGCGGATACCGCTTTGAAGGAATGGAAGGAGATTGAAGCTACGCGGGACTTGCGCATCAAGCGATGTAGCTGCTCGCGGGAGTTTTTATTCACGCTGCCAACCACCGTTAGGATTGGACCGGAATTCTCCGGGATCTCAAGTGACGCAGCCCTGGATTCCAACTCGTAATGTGCGGGGAGGTAATTGGCAATACCCGCCGAACCTGCCCAAGTACAGGTATACTCCAACTCGCGAGTCATCTGCAGAATCAGTTCCAGATGTCTTTCTTCGGTGGAGTCCACCATTACATACGGGATATTATTTGTTTTCAATTGCTCTAGCTTGGTGCAAATATGATTCTGCCCGGCTTCCAGATCGGCGACGGTGATCTCGCCAACTTCGTACTTGGTCTGTTGTTTCAACAAGTCCGGAAGGTAGGAAATCGTTACAGGTGTCTTCGGATCATGGGCAATTTCAGTATCTGCCAGCGGAACGCCGTTCAGGTAATGAATTCCTTCCAATATCGTCCGGTTATTCTTTGGATATCCCGGGGCAATCATCATAAAGTCCGGCTTTACGACATCATACACAGCATCAATCTCGATGCCGATATTACCGCGCATGGTGGAGTCCATTTTTTTGAAAATCGTCTCAAATCCGTTATTCATCAGCAATTCAGCAGCCCGATATACACGGTCATACGCTTCCTGCGAGGATATGGAACGACTATCTGTATCAAAGACAACGGCATCGTAACGTGTAAGAGGGCCTTCATCCATATTAAAAAGAACACTGGTCTTCAAGCCATGACGGGCAAGCTGCACCCCGCTGTCATTGGCACCGGTCAAATCATCTGCAATAATGGCTAATTTCATGCAGTCATCCCTCCTTGTAAGCACAATTTAATAAAAAGTCCGTTCAGATCCTCCATTAAGCATAGATTAAGCACATTAAATCAGGTGATTGATACCCATTTATGTGGTTGGTCGTTGATTGTATTTCTCGACTCCGCCTGATTTCTCCAGTCGTTTGGAGAGGAACCCGATGAAGATGGGCAACAGGATGGCTGTTGTTACAACGCTCGCTGCAATTTGTACCGTAGCAATCTCGGCAATTGGGCCAAATGAAGCATTAGCAGCCACGATGGCAGCAGGTGTACCTACGGCATTCCCAGCTGTTGAACCTTCGGAAGCACCCACGATGGGGTTCCAGCCGATGGCTTTAAAGAGCAGAAATCCAATTCCACCTGTGAGAAGAACAGTCAGAACGCCAAGCATAATTCCACCAAGTCCACCTTGGATGATCGACGAGAAGTTGATTCCCATACCCAGTGAGAAGGCAAAGAACGGAACAAGTTTGTCGCTGCCTTTGTGCAGCCACTCCGCAAGATTGCGGTCCAGATTACCAATAATGACACCAACGATGAGCGGAAGCAATACAGCAACGAATGCCATAGGAGAGAACATGCCGTTGGCAAAGCCCATCGCACCGAAGATAGAGAGCGCTACCATGGTTAGGAATGGACCATCGCTGAGTGCGAGGAATGGATAGGCTGCTTTGTCATCTTCTTTGCCGTATTGACCAGCGAGTGCAATGTACAAACCGCCGTTCGAGTTGGTCATTGCTGCAATAATGGCCAGTGGGGCAAGACCCAGGAATAATCCACTTGAGTCAGCAAATAGAATGGCAACGAGACCGAGTGCTGCACCGATCGCCCACTTGATGACCAGCAAGGTAACGCCCTTGCCGACGGATGAGCCCGCTGTTTTGAACGTAATCTGTGTACCCGCAATCAACAGGAACAGCGCGATCAACGTACTGGAACTGTTAACGAAGAGAGCTTCCGTGAATCCACCAATGCGCAGGGCATTCGGGAAGAATGTATTGATGGTTGCACCAAGTAACAGGGGAACGACCATCATACCGCCAGGGATGCGATCTAAAGTTGCTTTAATGTTCATAGTAGTAGCTCCTTATGAAGTAATCGTTTTTATGAAGCGCTTGCAGGGATTATATTATCCCATATCGTTTAATATAGCAACAATAAATTATTGTGAATTTTAAACACTCGGTTAAATGTTTAAAAATGCAACACATAAAAGCGATAAAAAAAGACGCAAACTTAAAGTTAATCTTTAAGTTTACGCCATAATGTGGCCCGGTTAATCCCCAGACGCTCTGCTGCCTTTGATTGATTGTTATTTTCCTCCTGAAGCACGAACTGAATAACTTCTTTCTCAATCTCCTTTAGCGTACCGTTCAACTTCATTGGGCTTGAAGAAGGTTGCTGATCCAGCAAGCGGGACAAGGTAGCCGTGGTAATTACATAATCCTGTTCATTGAGTGCAGCCTGCTTGATCAGATGTTTCAACTGGTTGACGTTCATATTCGTGATCTGATCCCGGATCAGCTGTAGTGCATCTTCTTTTATCCTTACCGCAGTAGTTCCGTATTTCTGGTAGTAATCTGTCAGGAAGTGCTGCATCAATGGAGCCAGATCCTCCGATCTATCTGCAAGATTTGGCATCATGATTGTATTAAGCTCCAGATCAAGTGACCAATGCGGGTTTAATATCTGTTCTCCGAGTATAAACACCCCTATCTGGTTTTGAAGGCAACTCTGGATAAAGGCGAGCAACTCCGGATCTTCCATACGTGTTTCCATGTGGTTAATCTCTACATTTCTAACCTTGGCGAGTGGTATCTTGTGCAAATGACCGGGCGGAACTTGCGGGAGATCCATCTGTAATAACAGTCCGCCACCGGAGTACATCTGATGAATGTGTTTGACCAGAAAAGATTTACCGGAATCCGCTTCACCCTGCAGATAGATCGGTTCATGATTCTCGTAAAGTGCTCGAATGTTCTTCAATACCGCCTGCATGGCAGGGGATTCGGCAACGATGGGCTCCATCGATGCGTCCGTGAACGTTGTTATGCCGAATTGTGCAAAGGCATAGGGTTGTCCTTTTTCCAGCATATACACCTTGTAGTTCTTGTTGTCCAGGGTCGTTTCATAGGCGTTAACCGTGAGCTGGTAATCGTCCACCATGAACACATTTTGGATGTGGGATTGATGGAATTCCAGACTGGTGTTGGTCAGATACATGTGATTATCGGTCAGCGGATTTTTCTCAAAATCGGTCAGATTCTCGAATACAACTTCATTCCGTTCATTTAAAATAAGTAAATTCGGATGTTCCCGTGTAACCAGATCATTCAGGATGATCGATATCGCATGATTTTTGCTCAAATAACGGTAGACCAGCTGTGCATCCTCCATCGCTCTAAGGATGGATTCCTGGCCCGATTGGATTAACAATCCTTCCAGACCATAGGTCTTCGCGGTGTTTACGGTGATCACATCTCCGACAATCTGTCGGTACCCGGAAGCCTTCAACTCCAGGAGCAATCGTGCGACATCTTCCGAGCTATGTATGGTATAGACCTTGAGGGGCAGATCCATCAGATCGATAATCGATTGTGCACCAGAGGTGATGTTGGAGAAGCCAACGATGGCTGTCTGGCCGTTAAACTGGCTTGCCAGGGTAAGTGAACGAATCATATCATAGCCCGATAACTGCACATCAATGACGGGAATGGTCACTGCTTTTTTAATGAGTTGGGCGGTTCCGCCGCGGCTGATGATAATCTCTGCACCGTTTTTCTCAGCTTGAGTTGCTAATTCCACACCGTTCGCCAAGTCGCCCACGTCCGTCTGAATGGTTAACTGGGGAAAACGAGGAATGCACTCTTGTATAATAGGAATCATCGATTCGTAGGGAGCAATAAAGTGAACTCGTGTACGCATATTTTTCCTGCCTTTATAGAAAACTTTGATCCCCTTATTATAGCCAACTTGCGGAGGAATGGCACCTTTGGGGGAAGCAACACGGTCATGTCTGCAAAATGCCTATGTATATGCCGCCATAATTCTCCGAGTTGAATGTGATGAAGTGCACTGAACCGAACCGTCATCTATTTCAAAATTAATGGATAATTGCACATGATAAGTGCGGAGAAGTGAGGAGATTTCATATGGGAGAGATTCATAAAGTGGCTGAGCCGGATCACATCATTAAGGATGTTGTCGGGAAGTTCCCGTGCAGGGTGCTGTGGAGTGAAGGCCGCCCATGTCTGGAGTATCAAAGGGAAGAGGATGTGGCGTTAATAACCGAATACGTCCGCATTACATACAACGTTGAGCTATTGGATGTGTTTTTTACAGCGGTGGAGAGCCTTCCGGTTGAGCCATAGTTAGGAGGGAGTTGTAGAATAGGAGCAAAATTAAAACCTTAACGCCGATCGAGATCGGATCAAAGATGAAGTATGCAATTCATTAATGAACTGTGATTGAGGAAGAATGATACTGATAATTACGAGAAAATTTTTGGATCATAAGGCGACACTATAAGTGCTTGTCCCTTCTTATATTAAGTTGTTATAGTACGGATTTGGATCGTTGTAACTCCACATGCCATCGTGAAATGTGAAACGTATGTGGGCGTATTCATGTATTATAGTATACATATGAACTTTTCGGAGGAGGAACGAGTAATGGGAATCTTATCGAGGTTTAGAGACGTGATGAAGGCGAATGTGAACCACATGTTGTCGCGGGCGGAAGACCCGGAGAAGAGTGTGAATGAATATATGCGCAGCCTGAGCAGTGATCTGGGTCAGGTGAAGGCTGAGACGGCAGCGGTGCTGTCAGATGAGAGCCGTGCGAAGCGAGCATTCGATGAGTGCAGCGCCGAGGTCAAGAAGTTACAGCGGTATGCGGAAAAATCGGCGGAGTCGGGAGACGAAGATAAGGCACGCGGTTTTCTGGAAAAGAAAGTGAAGCTGGCTGACAAAATGAACGAATTACAGGTTGCCTATGAACGTGCTTCTGCCAAAGCGATGATGATGAAGCATATGAATGATAAATTGGTTGCAGATCTGGGACAACTGGAAGCGCGGCATGCAGAACTGAAAGGTCGCATGGCAGATGCAAAGGCGCAGCAACAGGCCAATGAACGGAATGCATCTGCGGGCAGAGCTGATGCTGCATTGAAAGCCATGGAAGACAAGGCAAACCAGGCGCTGAACGAAGCAGAGGCTTTGGCAGAAATTCGCGCTGGAGCACAGGAAGATGATTTGGACGAATTAATTGCCCAGTTGGAGAGGGACATGAACGCAGATGCGGGTAATAATGAGAATGCATCGCCAAGTGCAGAGGAAGAACTCGCAGCGATTCAGGAAAAGCTGAAGAAGTGAGTTTAACTTGTACACTACAACGTAGAGGACAGAAAAGAATCATATTTCGTTAACATTGAGGTGAGCAGATGCCGGTTATTGAATATAAATGTCCAAACTGCGGCAGTGGTATGATCTTTGACAGTGTGTCAGGTGCATTATCCTGTCCCAGCTGCGGCCGCCAAGACAACATAGAGCAGATCCCCGACCCCTTGAAGAGACAAGTATTCACCGAAAATGAGGTCAAAGAATACCACTGTAACAGCTGTGGAGCTGACATCGTGACGGAGCCGGAGACTAGTGCGACGACATGCAGTTTCTGCGGTGCAGCGGTTGTACTCAGTGATCGGCTGACGGGTAATCTGGCCCCTGCGATGGTGATTCCCTTTTCCATCAACAAGGATCAAGCCAAGCAGGCTTTCAAAAAGTGGTGCAAAAACGGCCTGTTAACGCCAAGTGGCTTCATGTCCGCCGATCGGATTCAGAGCATTACTGGCATGTACGTGCCGTTCTGGTTGTACGAGTTACATAACAAAATCGAAGTGCATGGTCGTGGCACCAAGGTCAGATCCTACACCCAGGGCGACTACCATTACACGGAAACACAGCATTTCGATATATACCGCCGGATTCGGCTGAATTACGTGAACCTGCCCATTGATGCATCGGAGAAAATGAAGGATGAACTGATGGATAAGCTGGAGCCTTTTCCATATAATCAGCTGAAATTGTTCAAGACCCCGTATCTGGCGGGGTACATTGCGGAAAAATATAGTTATACGGACGAGGAACTTTTTCCACGGGCCAAGGATAAAACGAGATCTTACATTGATTCTTATATTGCTTCAACCGTATCCGGTTATAGCAGCGTGAGCTACACGGACAAACAGATTGATACCACGCTCAAAAATGCGGACTATGTGCTGCTCCCGGTATGGATGGTCAACTATGACTATAATCGTGCACAATACACGTTTGCCATGAATGGTCAGACAGGTAAAGTGGTCGGTAAACCGCCGATCAGCAAAGCCAAAGTGGCCGGATGGTTCGCAGGAGTCTCTGCGGTCTCGTTGTTGTCACTGAAGCTGGTTTCCTGGATGATGGGAGGCGGATTCTTATGAGAAAAAGAACCCCTCTGGCCGTGATGGCTACGCTCCTTTTACTAGTGATCACCCTTGTCGCTCCGTTGATTCCCATGTCATCGGCATCCGCAGCGGAGAGCAAAAATCTCATCTACGATGAGGCCAACCTGCTGAGTGAGCAGGAGAAAAGTGAATTGAATCTACTTGCGAATCAGTATGGCGCGGAACGGCAGACGGACTTTGTTATTTATACAACAAATAATGTTGAGAATCAGGATGTTATGCTCTTAACAGAAGATTTTTATGATGAGCAGGGGTTAGGTTACGATAAGAAATTTGGTAATGCTGTCATATTGACGATGGATATGAACAATCGTGAAGTATATTTGGCTGGGTTTTATAAGGCAAAAGAATATCTGAGCGATCAGCGGCTTGATGCTATCCGTACCCGAATTACCTCTGAATTGTCCAGTGGGGATTATAAACTCGCATTTGAGAAATATATTGAGCTCTCTTACAAATATATGGGGTATGAACCCGGTGTGAATCCGAACAATATTTTGTTTAACGGCTGGTTTCAGTTGGGAGTGTCTGTGGTTCTTGGCGGTATTGTTGTTGGTATTATGACCTATTGTTCCGGGGGACGTGTCACGGTCAATCGTGCAACTTATGAGGATTCAAGCAATTCCAGTGTAATTGATCGTCAGGATCGTTATATCCGCACAACCGTAACCAAGCGCAAGATCGAGAAGAACAATAACAATGGTGGCGGAGGAGGAGGGGGCGGAACCTCCCGAGGCGGTCACTCACACAGTGGAAGTAGAGGTTCGTTCTAGTCACTACTGAGTATACGGATTTTATAATTAGAAGGGATGGGAACGAGTATGGGATTTTTCAGAAATCAGTTTTCGAATGTGGTGGAATGGGAAGAGTTCAGAGATGACATGATATTTTGGAAATGGAGTAACCGGGAGATCAAGAAGGGGAGTAAACTTATCATCCGTTCGGGTCAGGACGCTATTTTCCTGAATAACGGTAAAGTGGAAGGCATTTTCGAGGACGAGGGCTCATTTAATATCGATTCGGAGATCATTCCGTTTCTTTCTACATTAAAAGGATTCAAATTCGGATTCAACAGTGGCATGCGGGTCGAGGTATTGTTTGTAAATACAAAAGAGTTCACCGTGCGCTGGGGCACGCAAAGTCCTGTGTTGATTCCAACACCACAACTCCCGGGCGGGATGCCGATTCGGGCCAACGGTACATTTAATTTTAAAGTAAGTGACTACGTGACCCTGATTGATAAGATTGCAGGGATCAAGCAGAGTTATCTGGTGGAGGATGTCAAAATCCGAATCACTTCCGTGCTGGATCAGCTTCTAATGAAGTGGATTAGCCGCGAAGGGAAGGATATGTTCAACCTGCAGGCCAATGCATCGGATATTGCCAAGGGGATTCAGGAAGATCTGGATATGCAGATGATGGACATCGGGATTGGGATTACCGGTTTTCAGGTGATGAGCTTCAATTATCCAAAAGAGATTCAGGATATGATTACAAAGACCGCTTCGCATGAGATGATTGGTAATCTGCAAAAGTATCAGCAGGTCAGCATGACAGACGGCATCGCATCCGGTAAAGTACAAGGCGGCGGCGCAGCTTCGGATATGGCGGGCATGATGATGGGCATGAACATGGCCAATGAAATGATGAAAAACATGAACCAGAACCAAGGCCAGAATCAGAACAACAATGCCAATTCGTCTTCGAATCAGAATGCCGACGAGAAGCCAGCGGGAAATAGCAACGGTGATTCAAATACATCTTCATCTACAGAAGGCAACAAGAAACCAAACTTCTGCCCGAACTGTGGAGCCAAAAATGAAGGAGCCAACTTCTGTCCGAATTGTGGTCAAAAGCTGGGCTAATCAAATAAATACACGTAGGGCTAGGTTCGTAGTAAGTGAAATTACTGCGAACCTAGCCCTTTTTTGTTTGGAGTCATACTTAAAGCAACATGGAGTAGAGCAGAGGAACGGGTGCAGTAATTTAATTTTTATAAAAAAGTTGACAACCGATCATAAATCATTTATCTTTAACTTAAGATATTTAATTTAAATATAAAAACAGCCAAAACGAATATCTTTAATCCATTACACAAGGAGAGATCAAGATGATGATCCCAACATTGACCAGAATAAATGAACTTTCAAGAAAAGCCAAAGAGGGCGGATTGACGGAGATGGAGAAAGAGGAACAGGTTCGTCTTCGCCAGGAATATCTGCAAACTTTTCGCGGTTCGGTCAACGACATTCTGCTGAATGCAACCATCTATGATCCAAACGGCGATGACGTGACTCCTGATAAATTGAAACAAGAACAGGCCAATCAAAATAAAAACTAGAATATAATTCGCTAGATCATATATCTTAATTTAAAGATAATACAAACCTACTATAAATCAATTAACTAACTCAAATAGCTCTAACAACTACTCAATTCAAAACATGCTTACCAAACCAAGGAGGAATTAATCATGACTATTCAAACAGCAGGAATTCACCATATTACAGCTTTCGCAGGAGATCCACAGGCCAACGTTGATTTTTATGCCGGAGTTCTGGGACTTCGTCTGGTGAAAAAAACAATCAACTTCGATGCACCTGATGTATATCATCTGTATTTTGGCGATGAACACGGAAGCCCAGGTACCATCATTACCTTCTTCCCATCCGCTGGATCACCACGGGGCAAAATTGGCGGAGGTCAGGTCGGCATCACTTCCTATGTCATTCCTCCTGGGTCGATTGGCTTCTGGCAGAATCGGCTGGAACAGTATAACATTGAGGTAACCAAAACAAGTCGCTTCAATGAAGACCTGCTTCAATTCGAAGATGGCGAAGGCCTGCGGCTTGAGCTTGTTGAACGGGAAGAGGGAGCAACCAGCACTTGGGCGCACGAAGGCATTCCAACAGATAAAGCAATCAAAGGTTTCGGTGGTGCTGTCCTGTTCAGTGTTAACCCGCAAAGAACGATGGATGCTCTTGAGAAAATTTTGGGATTTGTCAGAGTGAGTGAAAATGAAGAGTATGCTCGTTTCCGGTCCAGCGGGGATATCGGTAATGTCGTAGATGTTCCAGTGACCCGTATGGCTCTGGGTATGGGCGGCGCAGGAACCGTACACCATATTGCATGGCGCGCCAAAGACGATGAGGAGCATGCACAGTGGAGCGAAGCTGTACGTGATTATGGGTACCAACCGACTCCAGTTCGGGATCGTCAGTACTTTAACGCAATCTACTTCAGAGAAGCTGGCGGCATTCTGTTCGAAATTGCTACCGATCCTCCGGGTTTTGCCAAAGATGAACCTGCTGATTCGCTTGGACAAAAATTGATGCTGCCAGAGTGGTTTGAGAAATACCGCCCTCAAATTGAGGACAATCTGCAACCGATTGAAGTCAGAACGCTCGTACCTGCTACAGCTGCGAATTAAGAGAAAAACTGAAAAAGCGAAGCGTTCGCCTAAAAGCTTTCTGAAAGAAAGCTACATCGGAAGCATATGCTATCCCCGGATTTTCCCTTGGGAAAAGGGAACTAAAAAATCTGGGGATAACAGCGATTGGAGGGTTATTCTGTCATCGAAGTGTATGTGTGAATCATCTTTAGTTCAACTTATATAGCTGACGTTAGATTATGAGAAAAACCTAAAGGAGCAACGAAGGATGATGGAGAAAAAGGTTACCTGGCTGGAGCTGTTTTACGATCTGCTCTTTGTAGCAGCGGTCGCCAAAGCGGGTCATGTCTTATTGCATGCCGAACATGGAGTAATTACGTTTGAATATTTAATGAAGTTTGTGCTTATTTTTATCCCTGTTTGGTGGGCATGGGTTGGTCAGACCTTGTTTATTAACCGCTATGGTCAAGATATCCTGATCCATCGAATATTCCTCATCCTTCAGCTTCTGTCCGTTATGGTCATGACGGCGAGCCTTTCTACCCATTTTGACCAATACTACTTGTCCTTCTTCATAGGATATATCGGCTCGCGGGCATTTACGGCGATTCAGTATCTGACGGCCCACAAGTCAAAAGGCGAGCATCAGCAGCAAGCGGCTCGTTACTTGGGTATCTGTTTCCTTATTGGCATATTGATCTCATCAGGTTCATTGTTCTTCGATTCCTGGCTGCGCTACGTGATTTTGTATGCGGGGATTGCCGTTGACATCGTACTTCCGTTGATCGGACGCAAAAATCTGGTGAAAGTACCGGTTCAGACCCATCATTTGTTGGAACGTTTCGCGCTCTTTACACTTATCCTGCTGGGTGAATCGGTGGTAAGCATTATCGCTGTGCTGCAAGCCGATCATTGGGATATGAAATCCATCTTGTTTGCTGCCTTTACGTCCATCTTTGTCATTGCGATATGGTGGCAGTACTTCGATAACGTGGAGAAAAAGGTCAGCAAAGAGATTCAGACTGCCGGGCAAGCGATCATATACGGCCATCTGTTCATCTACATCTCCATGAGTATGATCGCTGCTTCAATTCAGCTGTTATATCAGAATCAGTTAAACTATGTGTTCATGCTAGGGTTTGTGTTTGGATCAACGCTGCTATATTTCTTGTCGACCTCACTTGTGTTCCACCGTTACAGACACGCACATCTACGACTCCGGCCACGCCATCTGGCAGTCATGGTGGGGTTACTGTTGGCATTTGTCCTTATTGATCTGGTCTACCGGGTTCCGAGTTATGTCATCATGGGCGAAGAGATGTTATTCTTCCTGGTATATGCGAAACTTACAACTTGATATAGTGATCTAAAATGAAGAAAAGTCACGGACAACAGGCGTCCGTGGCTTTTTATTATGCCGCTAATCGTGGACAAGTTTTAATAATATAAATAAAGCACAAATCTAATTTAATTTCTTCTATAGAATCTGTTAATATGAGACTAGGTACAAGTGAATCTACCAGATCATAGAATATCTTTTATATAAAATGAGTGTACGTTTTGTTATATAAATTGAACTAAACATTTATACGAAACGGAGAGGACAGAAAAAACCTGAAGAAGCGAAAGCGTTCGCCTTTATCCCCGGATTTTCCCCATATAAGGGGGATTCATAAAATCTGGGGATAACAGCGATCGGAAGGTTATTCTGTCATCGGAGTGTCCAGTGTAAATATTCTTTAGTTCAATTTATATAGTTCATTTTATATATAGCGATTCGTAGATATGGGGATGACAATCAGGAGGGAAATCATTGAGCACACATCAAATCGGAGTTCCATTGGAAGGGTTTGCAGAGTTTAGTCGTACGGTTGCCGCTGAAGGAGCCGTTTTACTCAGAAATGAAGGCCAAGTGCTTCCACTTCGTGAAAACGAAAACGTTTCAGTTTTTGGACGGATTCAAGTGAATTATTATCGTAGCGGTACAGGTTCAGGCGGTAGTGTACATGTGGCCTACACAACGAATCTATTAGATGGTCTTCGCAGCAAAAAGAATATTGCTGTTAATGAAGAGCTGGCAACTGTCTATGAGAAGTGGATTGAGGAAAATCCATTTGATGATGGTGGAAAAGTATGGGCAGCCGAGCCATGGAATCAGAAAGAAATGCCTTTGACGGATGAACTTGTTGCACAGGCTAGAAGCAAATCCAGCAAAGCCATCATCGTGATTGGACGTACAGCAGGAGAAGACCAGGATAATGCCGATGCGCCAGGAAGTTACCAACTGACAGAAGATGAGAAAGCGATGTTGAAGCAAGTCACTTCGCAGTTCGAACACACAATTGTTGTGTTGAATGTCTCAAATATCATCGACATGAGCTGGTTAAACGAAACGTATCTACATCCGATCCAAGGCGTAATTTACTCCTGGCATGGCGGTATGGAGGGTGGCAACGCGATTGCTGATGTGCTGGCGGGCGACGTTACACCAAGCGGTAAACTGACAGATACGATTGCATATTCCATCGAAGATTATCCTTCGACAAGCAACTACGGCAATGAGTTTAAGAACCTGTATCAGGAAGATATCTATGTAGGTTATCGTTATTTCGAAACGTTTCGACCTGAACGCGTTCAGTTTGAATTCGGTTACGGCCTGTCTTATACGACGTTTTTGGCCCAACACGAAGAAGCAAAATCAGTGTCCAAAGACGGCGAAACCTACATTGAAGTTCGTGTAAATGTGACCAACTCAGGTACAACATATGCAGGCAAAGAGGTTGTGCAAGTTTATTATGAAGCACCACAAGGCAAACTGGGACAACCGGTGAAGGCTTTGGTGGCTTTTGGAAAAACAGGATTGTTGCAGCCGGGCGAGTCAGAACTTCTGACGATCAGCTTCCCGATCCATGCCATGGCATCTTACGATGATGCAGGCGTTACAGGTCATGCTTCCGCATACGTTCTGGAAGAAGGCACATACCGACTGCACGTAGGAACCAGTGTGAAACAAGTGCAGCATATCAGCATCGATGGCCAGGATGGATATGTTATTGAATCCCTTCAATTGGTGGAGCAACTGCAAGAAGCGATGGCCCCAACCGAAGATTTTACACGGATGAAACCAGGTTCGCGCAAGGAAGATGGATCTTATGAACTGACTTATGCAGAAGTACCGAAACGTAAGATATCCATGGCGAACCGGATTGAGCAGAATCTCCCGCAAACGCTGGAGCAGACGGGTAATCAGGGCCACAAGCTGAGTGACGTTAAGGCTGGCAAAGTGAGTCTGGAAACCTTCATCGCTCAACTGAGTGATCAGGATCTGGCAGCGATTGTCCGTGGTGAAGGCATGAGCAGTCCGCTCGTTACTTCGGGGACGGCATCTGCATTTGGTGGTGTCAGCGACAGCTTGTTTAACTACGGTATTCCGGTAGCATGTACGGCAGATGGCCCGTCCGGTATTCGTATGGATAGTGGCGAAAAGGCAACACAGGTATCTATTGGTACGTTGCTTGCGGCGACATGGAACAAGGATCTTGTCGAAGAGTTATATGTGATGGAAGGACAGGAGTTGCTGAGAAATCAGGTGGATACCCTGCTCGGACCTGGACTGAATATCCGCCGGAGCCCGCTCAATGGCCGGAACTTTGAGTATTTCTCTGAAGATCCACTGATCTCAGGTGTATTTGCTGCAGCTTGTACGAAAGGTATTATGAAGGGTGGTTCCAATGCCACACTGAAACACTTTGCCTGCAACAACCAGGAGAAACACCGCAGTAAAGTAGATGCTGTTGTCTCCGAACGTGCACTGCGTGAAATTTATCTGAAAGGGTTCGAAATCGCTGTAAAAGAAGGCGGAGCGAACTCCATCATGACTTCCTACAACCCGATTAACGGACACTGGGCGGCATCTAACTATGACCTGAACACCACAATTCTGCGCGGCGAATGGAATTTCGAGGGAATCGTAATGACCGACTGGTGGGCGATTATGAACGATGTGACTGAAGGTGGAGAGGCTGATCGCAAATACACCAACTGGATGATTCGTGCGCAGAATGATCTCTACATGGTTGTACCGAACTACGGCGCAGAGATTAATGGCTGGGACGATAACACGATTGAATCCTTGGAAAATGGAACATTGACTCGCGGAGAGCTGCAACGCTCGGCGATTAATATCTGCAAGTTCATCATGAATGCACCGGTTTCATCCCGCAAACATGAGATTGTAGAGAATATCGCTTCTTTCCAAGCGAATGCATCCCTATCTTCTGCACAAGCTCAGGATCTGGTTGAGAACGCACAGGTGAAACCTGCGGTAGCTGAACCTGTCTACATGAAAGTGGACGAGGCCGGCCATTACCGGATTATCGTACAGATCATGTCCCCTGAGCCGGAACTGGCTCAAAGTGCATGTAACCTGCTCCTGAATGATCAGTTGGTGACCACTATCCAAACAAATGGTACGGAAGGCAAATGGATCAGACAGAAACTTGTCAAGGTAGACCTTGAAGCAGGACTATATGAATTGAAACTGGACTTCACAAAACCAGGCCTCCAGATTGACTGGATCGAATTCAAACAGGTGTAGAAGATAATCGGAAATATCAGGTGACAAGAGCGATCGAAAGGTTGTTCTGTCATTCAAAATAGAATACGTTGGCATATGACAAAGGACACTGTACTCGGGTGTCCTTTGTTGTAACACAGAATAGCTACTGTTATGATAGTGTTATGAGATTCGTAGTTCTGAACAATGGGGTCAGGGGTGTTGCGAGGAATGAGAAATTATAATTTTTTGAGTCCAATCCTGCTGGTTGTGGTGGCGCTGATTGTGAGAGGCCTGGTGACTAACCTGGGAGTTCTTTTCGGATTATCACAAGAAGTGGCGAGTAATATTGCCATGATAGCTATGATCATTGTTGCACTGATTATGTTTAATCGCATGACGAAGGCTCGGCGTAAAAAATAGAAAAGCTCGGATGACCAGAAGGTTATCCAAGACACGAAGACACCCTCCGGGTGTTTTTTTTGTATTGACGTTCTGATCCTAACGTTTTAGACTATTGCTAATAAATAATAACGTTATAAATAACAAAAATAACAAAAATCAATCAGGCAAGGTACTGATGTCCGTTGCACTCTCTATTTGCCAGCCCCATTCCGGTCACACAAAGGAGAATCCATTCATGAAGATCATTGCCGACAAACCATATATCTTTCAGGAAGGTCAGCCTTTGCAGATTTCGATCTGGAAGCTGACCGTCGCCCATAATAATGAAGAAGGACCGCAGGAGCACTGATGATGCGCTTTGTCGGTCCTTTATGTCATGGAGCAGTGTAGTGTACAAGTACGATGATGTTTATGAATGCTGGAAGGATCGGATGAGAAAGCAGGTTAAGCGTTTCTGATGTGAGCGCGTCTTAGTGATTAATATGGATGAAGGGAGCGATCCTTATGAAAAGACAGCCTATATTGGAAGTCATCGCTGTGGATGCGGCAGATGCCATAGCAGCTGAACAGGGAGGGGCAGATCGGATTGAACTTGTGTCTGCGATGTCTGAAGGAGGGCTTACTCCCAGTTATGGCATCATGGAGCATGTGGTGTCCCAAGTATCCATTCCGGTGTACGTCATGATTCGTCCTCATAGCCGCTCGTTCCGCTATAGCACAGATGACATCCACGTCATGACTCGGGATATACGCGTGGCGAGGGAACTTGGAGCTGCTGGCATCGTGATCGGCGCCCTCACCGGAAATGGTGAAGTCGACCTCATATCCTTGCAATCATGTATGGCCGAAGCTCAGGGTTTGGGCGTTACGTTTCATCGTGCAATTGATGTGAGCACAAGCCTGCCTGGGGCGCTCAAGACCCTTAACACATTGGGCAATGTGGAGCGTGTGCTTACATCGGGAGGAAAACGGACAGCGCCTGAAGCGATGCTAGAACTGAAACAACTTCAGCAATTGGGGCAAGCCTTGAACATCGCTGTCATGGCAGGGTCGGGGGTCACCATAGAGGGAATTCAAACGCTAGTGAGGCAGACGGGTATCACGGAAATCCATATGGGATCAGGCGTGAGGTACAAAGGCAGCTTTAATTATCCCATTGATCCACATTTGGTTGAAGAAGCCAAGCAGCAGTTATTGCTTGCATCACAGCCGTTCATGGACAGTAGTGCACTGAGTAGCGGTCCAAGCAAGGGTGGTCCAATGATATAGGGATGCGCTAAATAAAAGGAGTGATACGCCATGAATTATGAACTGCAACCAGCCGAATGGATTAAGTCCGCAGCACAGGTCAGCCCATCCGAACGCCAGCTGAGATGGCAGGAGATGGAGTTCTACGCGTTTATTCATTTTACGGTAAATACATTTACGGATCAGGAATGGGGCACTGGGGAGGAAGACCCGGCGATTTTCAATCCTTCTGAATTGAGCGCAGCGCAATGGGTGCAGGCGTGCAAGGCTGCGGGGATGAATGGGCTGATTTTGACGTGCAAGCATCATGATGGATTTTGTTTGTGGCCAAGTCAGTTTACAGAGCACACGGTTGCAGCCAGTCCGTGGAGGAACGGTGCGGGGGATTTGGTTCGGGAAGTCGCCGATGCCTGCCGTGAGGGTGGATTGAGGTTTGGCGTGTACCTGTCTCCTTGGGATCGTCATGAAGCCTCCTACGGAGATTCGGAGAGGTATAACGAGTTTTTCCTCCAACAGTTGCGCGAGCTGCTTACGAATTATGGCGACATCTTCTGTGTATGGTTTGATGGTGCATGTGGTGAGGGTCCAAATGGCAAAAGGCAGGTCTATGACTGGGACGCCTATTATGCGCTTATTCGTGAGCTCCAGCCCGAAGCTGTCATCTCGGTATGTGGTCCGGATGTTCGCTGGTGTGGCAATGAGGCGGGACACACACGGGAATCGGAATGGAGTGTTGTGCCAGAGCATATGCAGGATAACGAGAAGATTCAGGAGCAATCGCAACAGGTGGATGACGGCGAGTTTGCCAGAAGGATCAATACGCAGGACAGTGATTTGGGAAGCCGAAAGGTCATTCGTTCCCAAGGTGACCCACTGATCTGGTACCCTGCCGAGGTAAATACCTCAATTCGCCCAGGATGGTTCTATCATGCCAGTGAAGATGATCAGGTCAAAACACTGGAAGAACTGCTCGCCGTCTATTACGGTGCAGTAGGAGGCAACGCCACCTTTTTACTCAATCTGCCACCGGATACGCGTGGTCTCATTCACGAAACGGATGTCAAGCGACTACAGGAATTGGGAGATTCGCTGCGCACCATTTTTCAGGAAAATTTCGCCTTGCAGGCGCTGGTAAAAGCATCGGAGACGATGGATGAACAACATGCCATATCGGAAGTGCTGACGGAACACAGGGATACGTATTGGTGTCCTCACGAAGGAACGGAGCAGGCTTGGATCGAGCTTGATTTGCAGGAAGAACGATCGTTTGACCGGGTGGTGCTGATGGAACATATCCAGACAGGCCAACGGATTGAGCGATTTACACTGGAGTCACTGAGGGCAGATGGTGGTTGGGAAGAGTTCTACAAGGGGACGGTGGTGGGATATAAACGAATTTGCTGTTTCCCACTGGTCACATCGAGAAAGATGCGTTTAAGCACTCATGAATCCAGATGGTGCCCTACGTTGTCCGGGTTAGGTATATATCTGAGCGAGCGGGGAGGGTTATAACATGGCTGTGCTGACGTATAAAGGTTCACAGTTCATGTATGATGGCGAGCCCATTCGGATTTTGTCGGGTGCCATTCATTATTTCAGAGTGGTCCCCGACTATTGGGAGGATCGATTACTCAAGCTGAAAGCCTGCGGTTTCAATACGGTGGAGACGTATGTGGCGTGGAATGTTCATGAGCCGCAGCCGGGGCAGTATTGTTTTGAAGGCGTGGCTGATCTGGAACGTTTTATTCGCATTGCGGGAGATGTGGGTCTGCATGTGATTGTTCGTCCAAGTCCTTATATATGTGCCGAGTGGGAGTTTGGCGGATTACCTGCCTGGCTGCTTGCTGATGATGATATCCGTCTTCGGTGCAATGATGCAACATTTCTGGCGAATGTGGATCGTTATTATGATGTGCTTTTGCCCAAATTGAAACCTCTTCTTAGCACCCATGGCGGGCCGATCATCGCGATGCAGATTGAAAATGAGTACGGCAGTTTCGGGAACGACGCGAGTTATCTACGATATTTACGTGATGGCATGGTAGAGCGGGGTATGGATGTGTTGTTATTTACCTCGGATGGACCGACAGATCACATGCTACAGGCAGGATCTGTACCAGGGCATCTGGCTACGGTCAATTTTGGATCAGGGACGCAAGGAGCGTTCGCCAAGCTGCGTGAATATCAGGCGGACGAACCTTTGATGTGCATGGAGTATTGGAACGGTTGGTTCGATCACTGGGGAGAGTCACATCATACCCGAGAAGCCGCTGATGTGGCGGGTGTGTTTGAGGAGATGCTTCGAGCAGGAGCTTCGGTTAACTTCTATATGTTCCACGGCGGAACGAACTTTGGATTTTACAACGGGGCGAACTGTCAGCAGAAGGATCAATACGAACCCACAATTACAAGTTACGACTACGATTCACTGCTCAGTGAATCCGGGGAGCCGACAGCGAAATTTCATGCCGTACGTGATCTTATTGCTCGGTATCACAACGAAGATCTGAGTGAGCTTGTGCTGCCAGAATCGAAGGGGACCATCGCTTATGGGCGAGTGGAGTTGAACCAGCAGGCGTCATTACTGGCGCAGTTGGACCGGATATCAGACCCGGTGCAACGTACGAATCCGGAACCTATGGAGAAGCTGGGTCAGGATTATGGCTTTATTTGTTATCAAACCCGGATATCCGGGCCCAGTGAGCGACAGGAACTTGTGGTTCAGGAGGTGCGTGACCGTGCACTTGTGTTTGTTGGTGGGCAATTTCAAGGTGTGCTCGAACGGGGCAATACGGAATTATCGATTTCCTTTGAAGTGCCGCCAGAGGGCGCAGATCTATTGATCCTTGTTGAAAATATGGGGCGAATCAACTATGGCCCGTACCTGAGAGATCCGAAGGGGATTACGGAGGGGGTACGCCATGGCTTTCAATTTTTATATGATTGGACGATTCATTGTCTGTCATTAACCGATCTGTCGGGTTTACAATTCAGCGATGTGATTAGCGAAGCACAGGGGCCAGCTTTTTATCGAGGAAATTTTCAGATCATGGATGTGAGAGATACTTTTCTGAGATTGGATAGCTGGACCAAGGGAGTTGTATTTGTAAACGGATTCAATCTGGGGCGCTACTGGAATAAAGGACCGCAAAAAACGTTGTATGTACCTGCCCCCCTTCTTCGTGAAGGTGAGAATGAAATCATCGTATTCGAGCTTCATCAGACGTCTGAACTGGCCGTAACGTTCGTGGATACACCGGATTTGGGCTAGAAAAGGAAAATAGGTGAGCCAAACGATTATTGAGAATTGTCGTGTCCGCCAGAAAAAGGTATACGTTGGGTATGGACATTGACTACATGAGAGGATGAGGAAAAGTGAAAGTTGGACTCAGCACCTACAGTCTGCAACAAGCGCTGGATCGCAAAGAATTAACCGTACCAGATGCCATTCGTTGGATCGCCGATCAGGGCGGAGAACATGTGGAGATTGTTCCGATGGGATTCAGTCTGATCGATAATCCGGAGTTGATTGATGAGATCAAAGCTGTGGCAAAAGAGGTAGGAATCGATATTTCCAATTATGCTATCGGCGCTAACTTTGCTGTGCAGGAGGACGCCGAAGCGTTGGAGCAAGAGATCCAAAATGTGATGCGACATGTGGATGTGGCAGCAGCGCTGGGTTTAAAGCTGATGCGTCATGACGTGGCATTCCGCCCTGCACCAGAAGGAACCGTAGCACATTTCGAGATCGACCTGCCGGTACTGGTGAAGGCTTGTCAGCGGATAGCCGATTATGCTGCGGATTTTGGAATTACAACAAGTGTGGAGAACCATGGTTACTATGTGCAGTCGAGTGAGCGAATTCAACGTTTGTTACACGAGACGGCGCGGAGTAACTTCAAGACCACGCTGGATGTCGGCAATTTCCTCTGTGTGGATGAAGATCCGGTGAGTGCCGTAAAAAATAACATTCCGTACGCGTCGATCGTGCACGCCAAAGACTTCTACTGGAGACCTTCGTACCGGAACCCCGGTGAAGGCTGGTTTCAAACCTCGCACGGTAATTACCTGCGCGGTGCCATTGTGGGCCATGGCGATATTAACATGCCTGAAGTTATGCGTGTGTTAAAACAATCCGGGTATGACGGATATATCTCGGTTGAATTTGAAGGCATGGAGGATTGCAAAACCGCCTCACGCATTGCCATGGATAACGTCCGCCGCCTATGGGAAGAGGCATAGGGCTGAATACTTGTTTTAAATGAAATATGAATAGTTACGTACGGCTCAAACGGAAAGTTAGTTCAGTCAGAAAAAGTAGTGGAGGGGGCGAAATCGATTCTGAAGAAACGAAGCTAAAAGCTTTCTGCAAGAAAGCTACTTCGTAAGCATTAACTCGCCTTTATCACTGGATTTCCCCTTTGCAATAAGGGGATTAAAGAAATCTGGGGATAAGAGCGATCGGAAGAACGATTCGCAACCGTAACGTCTACCCCGCAGAACTTTAAATTTTATTTATGGAGGAATCAGCACTATGTCCAAATTGAAAGTCGCCGTCATCGGTGCCGGATCCATATCCGATTGCCATTTGCAAGCCTATGTCAGTAACCCGGACGTTGAAATATACGCCATCTGCGACCTGAATGCAGAACGTGCCACAGAAGTGGCGAAGCAATATAATGCACCTCATGTGTTTACTGATTACAAAGAATTGCTCGCATTGCCCGAGATCCATTCCGTCAGCATCTGTACATGGAACGACTCCCATGCGGAGATTAGCATTGCTGCTCTGGACGCAGGCAAAAACGTGTTATGTGAGAAACCACTCTGCCAAACGGTGGAGGATGCGCTCGAAGTAGAGAAGGCGGTTCATCGCAGCGGAAAGTTGCTGCAAGTTGGTTTTGTTCGCCGCTATAGCGACAATGCACAGATTCTGAAGAAGTTTATCGACGAGGGTGAGCTGGGCGAGATCTATTATGCCAAAGCCTCCAGTCTGCGTCGCCTGGGCAATCCGGGTGGCTGGTTCTCGGATATCAACCGCTCCGGCGGCGGCCCACTAATCGATATCGGGGTGCATGTGATCGACATTTGCTGGTATCTGATGGGCAGACCGAAGGTAAAGTCTGTCTCCGCTAACGTGTCCAACCGACTAGGTAACCGCTCGAACATTAACAATCTGTCGTTCTACAAAGCAGCGGACTATGATGCGAAGCAGAACACCGTTGAGGACATGGCGAACGCTCTGATTCGTTTCGAGAACGGTGCGAGCCTGCTCGTAGACGTCAGCTTCACGCTACATGCCAAAGCGGATGAGACCTCGGTCAAACTATATGGCGACAAAGGCGGTGCCGAGCTGGAGCCGGAAATTTCGATCATTGGCGAGAAATTCAATACCATTTTGAACATGACGCCACAAGTGGATTTCAAATCATTCGACTTTATGGGCTCATTCCGCAATGAAATCAACCATTTTATCGACAGCACACAAGGCCGCAAAGAAACACTTAGTCCCGTCGAGGATGGAGTCGAGGTCATGAAAATGCTCTGCGCCATATACGAATCAGCACGCCAAGGCCGCGAAATCACGCTATAAAAGGAGCATTGCAATACGGGCACGCTACTGTACTCGAAGTTATGAGCAGAGCATGGAGCAAGTGCTAACGAATCTGAGGCATCTTATTTAAGGATTTGAAGCCTCTTCAGAAATCTAAGGAACCTGAGACATGCTATATCAGAATAGACAGCCTTTTGCAGTGCTTTTGGTAAGGAATTTGGGAAATAACGTGTCTACTGTTCCTTACAATTTAAAAAGTGGACCTGAAGACCAAATAAGACGCCCTATGTTCCTTAGAAATCCATCTACCTATTCGCCAGGATCAGCCAGCTTGGATTTCAAAACGTTATAAACGCGCTGACATCCATCATCATATATCTTCCCTGAACTGAAGTTGAAGACATATCCTATAGAGACTTACCGTATCCGGTAAAACGCCCTATAGAAACAAGGGAAACCTGGGTCCATAGTGATTGAAGATGGCACCGCACTCGAAATAACAAAGTTACTCGCCCCTTAATAGTTAAACTAAGCGTTTACGCCAAAACGGAGAGTGCAGAACCAATCTGAAGAAGCAAAGCGCTCGCCTTTATCACCGGATTTCCAACAATTATAAAGTGAAATAAAAGAAATCCGGGGATAACAGCGATCGAAAGATGGTACTGCACTCGGAGTGACCAGGCGTAACATGTATGGTTTATCTTTTATCTAATCCTAAGGAGATGAAACAGGATGAGCGAAACCAAAGAAACCGTACTGGAGCAGGAAGAGCAGATTGTCGAAGCCGGCGTGCACAATTTTAGCAAAGAGGATGAATGGATCAAACCGGAAGATCCGCTGCTGAATGAGCGGTTGGAGTGGTTCAAGGACCAGAAGCTGGGGCTGATGATGCACTGGGGGCCGTATTCCCAGCTTGGTCTCGTGGAGTCTTGGGCGCTGAGCGACGAGGATGGCGATTGGTCGCGCGATGACATCGACTGGACGGATGACATGGAAGATTTCAAACGGGAATATTTCGAGCTGAACAAAACTTTCAATCCGATACGTTTCCAGCCCGAGGAATGGGCACAGATGGCGGCAGATAACGGGTTTAAATATTTCCTGTTCACCACCAAGCACCATGACGGTTTCTGCATGTGGGATACCAAGACGACGGATTACCGGATTACGGGCAAGGACACGCCTTTTCATACCCATAAGTATGCGGACATCTGTCGAGCATTATTTGACGCTTTCCGGGCCGAAGGACTGGGTATCTCAGCGTATTTCTCCAAAGCGGACTGGCATACCCCGTATTACTGGGCACCGGGCATGGAGCGTGGACGTCATATGTGGCGCGGCCCTTCGTATGATCCCCATAAGTATCCGTGGATGTGGGAGAAATTCGTGGAGTTCACACATGAGCAGATCATGGAGCTGCTGACGAATTACGGACGGATCGAATGTCTGTGGCTGGATGCCGGCTGGGTGCGCGAAGGTCGCCACGGTCAGGATATCAGGCTTGGAGAAGTCGTGGAACGGGCGCGTCAGACCACACAACCTTGGCTTCTGTCCGCAGATCGCACCGTCGGTGGACCGTATGAGAATATCGTTACCCCCGAGCAGACCATACCGGAACATCCGATGAACATTCCATGGGAGAGCTGTATTACGGTGGGGAACTCCTTTGCTTTTGGATTCGATGATCAGTATAAAACGGGAAGACAACTGGCACACATTCTACTCGAAGTTGTGTCCAAGGGTGGTAACCTGGCGCTGAATGTAGGTCCACAACCCGATGGGCGTCTGCCAAAAGGGGCAATTCGAGGCATCAAGGGCCTCGGTGAATGGTTGGGTACTCATGGAGAAGGCGTCTATGGAACCCGGATCTGCGGGCCATATTTTACGAAAGATTGGGCTTTCACCCAGAAAGAAGAGATCAACACCGTATATGCCTTCCGTATATACCGAAACGAGAATGAGACTGTACAACCACAGTTAATCATTCCTTATCTGGAAAAGGTAGAGCGGATCGAACTCATCGGTAGCGATGACGTACTTTCGTATCAGCAGACAGAAGACGGACTTCTTGTGGATCTGCCCCAATCTGCTGCAACGAGTGAAGCGCCGATCACACATACGTTCAGATTGATCACAAGCGCATAGAGGTTGTTCAAAAAGTCCCCAATTGATCACGAAGTAGTCCACGAAGTGAACTCGACATCGAATCTTGCGTTCACCTTCGGAGTCTGGTGCTCATGTAGGTTTGCCTACACTCCGCTCCTCCTCCTTCAGGTTCTCGCAACCTTCTCGGTGCTGAATCGTTAACTTTTTGAACTTGCATGTAAAGAATGCCATGTCAATTCCGGGGGAGATATAACCACCTCCGGGATTTTTTTATTCATACATAAGGGACACAATTCCCAATAGAAACGGCTCGCAATCGCTTGTCACACAAGGGTTTGTGGAATAAAGAGAAGTCGGAGAAAATTGCAAATTGATAAAAGTTTATCGGGCGATGTACTATCAAATTAAGAAAGCGCTACCTGATATGAATGTTTACATCATGTTTGTTAAACAAGGAACTAAGAGCAGAAAAAAGGATGTTTAAGGGATGTAAATGTAATATATTATTACACTTGAGGTGTAGAAGGAGTGACGCAAATGAGTCGAGCTACGGAAAGCATACCCGCCAAGATGGAACTCCAACAGAGGAAACATGTGGAGCCCAAGCGGCAGCATCCATTCATCAAAAGCCTCAAGAAACACTGGGAGCTCTACCTGCTCGTGCTGCCCCCGGTGTTGTATCTGTTGATCTTCAAGTACATCCCTATGGTGGGTGTCCAAATCGCCTTCAAGGACTTCAGTGTGGTCAAAGGAATCTGGGGAAGCCCGTGGGTCGGATTCAAACACTTTGAAGCCTTCTTCCAATCTCCAAACTTTTGGCTACTGATCAAGAATACGATAGGAATCAGCTTCTATTCCTTAATTGCGGGTTTCCCCATTCCGATCCTGCTGGCGCTGGCGCTGAATGAGATTCGAACGGGTTACTTCAAGAAGACCGTACAGATGGTTACCTACGCTCCACATTTTATCTCCACTGTTGTCATGGTATCCATTATCATTCTGATGCTCTCCCCGCATGTGGGCGTGGTAGACAAGCTGTTCACACTGCTCGGCTTCCCGATGACCAACTTCATGGGTATTCCCGAATACTTCAAATCAATATATGTCTGGTCAGGTGTGTGGCAGGGCATGGGATATTCATCAATCATATACATTGCCGCCCTTGCTGGTGTTGATCCATCTCTCTATGAAGCAGCAAAGATGGACGGCGCATCAAGACTTCGGAAAATCTGGCACATCGACCTTCCAACACTCGTTCCAGTCACCGTCATCATGCTAATTCTGAGTCTGGGAAGCATTATGGGCGTTGGCTTCGAGAAAATATACCTGATGCAGAATCCGCTCAACACAAGCGCTTCGGAGGTCATCTCCACGTATGTGTACAAGGTCGGTCTCATCGGGGCAAATTTCAGCTTCTCCTCGGCAGTAGGGTTCTTCAACTCCATTATCAACCTGATCCTGCTGGTTATCGTCAACGGCATATCCCGCAAAGTATCTCAGAACAGCTTGTGGTAAAGGAGGAGCTTATCCATGTTCAACCTCATTAATCGTAACCGGATCAAGGACCCGCTCGGTGATCGTATTTTCATGACATTCAACTATATCTTTCTGTTCGCCATACTGCTAACGGTGTTTTACCCGCTCTTGTATATCATCAGTTCTTCGTTTAGCTCTTCACGAGCCGTGACATCCGGTCAGGTGTGGCTGTTCCCGGTCGATTTTAATATCAAGGCGTACATCTCCATTTTCAAAAGCCAACAGCTTATGCTCGGTTTCTATAACACGATCATCTACACCGTAGTAGGCACGTTCATTAACGTGGCACTGACCGTCATGCTGGCGTATCCCCTATCGCGCAAATCGTTCTACGGACGAGGGGCCATTATCATTTTCATGATGATCACGATGTTCTTTGATGGCGGTCTGATTCCCACCTACCTGTTGATGAAGGACTTGCACCTGCTCGATACACGCTGGGCGATGTGGCTGCCCGGGGCGCTCGCGGTGTTCCAGGTCATCGTGGCGAGAACATTCTTCCAGTCTTCCATCCCGGAAGAGCTTGGAGAGGCCGCAGAAATGGACGGTTGCCGGGATATCCGGTATCTGGTCAGCGTGGTTCTTCCCTTATCAAAGCCTATTCTGGCAGTCATGACACTCATGTATGCCGTAGGTCACTGGAATGCGTACTTTGATGCACTGATCTACCTGCGTTCCGAGAAGTTGTTCCCTTTGCAATACGTGCTTCGCAATCTGCTCATCCTGAACGCGGCTGACCCGGCGATGCTCGCCAATACCAGCCAGCAGATGCGGGATCAGGGGTTTGAGCAGGTGTTGAAATATGCACTGATTGTCGTCGCGAGCATTCCCATTCTGATCATGTATCCATTTGTACAGAAGCATTTTGTTAAAGGGGTCATGGTTGGTTCCCTCAAAGGTTAATCCTTGTGAATTAAGCCCGGTTGCCTCTTGAAAGGAGGTGGGAGGAACACGCCGGCTTCCGGGGTCGATTTTATATGCTTGCACTACAACCCAATAATTTGCCGTTATGAAAAAAAGGAGGAGTCAGATTGAGAAAATCTTGGATTTCGATGTTGTTTCTGGTCTTTGCTTCGATGGCTTTGTTGTCCGCATGCAGTTCATCCGAGGAATCGGGTGGTAGCGACGGTAGCGGTGAGAGCGGCGGTCCTGTCACAATGACCTTCTTTGCTCCGCAAGGCAAAGCGTCCATGGAAGAGAATGAATTCACCCAATTTATCGAAGACAAGTTCGACGTTACCCTAAAATGGGATCTGGCCCCAACGGACGCCTTGCAGGATCGCAGACAATTGCTGCTGGCTAGTGGTGATTATCCCGAAGTGTTTCTTCACGGCAAGTTCACCACCTCAGACCTTCAAACCTATGGAAAACAGGGCGTGTTCCTTCCGCTACAAGATCTGATTCAGAAGTATGGTCCGAATCTGACCAAGATTATGGAAGAGAAGCCATACTTCAAAGAAGCCATCACGGCACCGGACGGCAACATCTATGCGCTGCCGATCTTCAATGAATGTTACCACTGTACGTATGCACAGAAATACTGGATCAACACGGAATGGCTCGATAATCTGGGTCTGAAAATGCCAACCACAACTGATGAACTGTATACCGTTCTGAAGGCGTTTAAGACACAAGATCCAAACGGTAACGGGAAAGCGGACGAGATTCCACTTACAGGTGCACCGAACAAGTATGTATGGAATGGCAACATTGATGCCTATCTGATGAATAGCTTTATATACAATGACAACGACAAATATCTGATCGTGAACGATGGCAAGGTAAGTTTTGCCGCCAATCAGGAAGGTTGGAAGAAAGGGCTGGAGTACATGAACAAGCTGTATGCAGATGGCCTGATTGATCCGGCTTCCTTTACACAGAACGATCAGGCGATAGGACAGCTGGGGAACAAGGAAGGCGACGAAGTGGTCGGCTCCATTACAACAGCGCTGGTCAGTTATCTCGTGAATACTTATGACAAAGACATCACCCGTCACCAACACTGGGAGATCGTTCCTCCATTGAAAGGACCAGATGGAGTGCAGACGACAGGCGCTACACAGAGCGTAGGTGAGTTTGAGTTTGCCATTACCAACAAAGCGACAGAAGCACAGCAGATTGCCGCCATCAAAATCGTAGACTACATGTTCAGTGAAGAAGGTGCGCTGTACGCGGAGTATGGACCAACTGAAGGCAAGGGCTGGAAGAAGGCAGATGCCGATGAGAAAAACATCAATGGCGAGCCGGCCAAATACAGCTACTACAACCTGCCTGAGCGTGATCCAAACGTTGTTGTGAACGAGAGCTGGTCACAGATCGGAGCCCATGACTTGTCCAACACGTTCCGTAATCTGTTTGCCGAAGGACAGAATCCTTTAGAAGCAGAGGGTTATGGTACACGTCTGGCTCAAGCTACCAATGTGTATGAACCTTATGCACCCAAAGAAGTATACCCTGCGAACGTATTTATTCGTCCAGAGGATACTGAATCAGCAGCACAACTGACTACAGCCATTAAGGATTATGTGCAGACGAATATGGCACAGTTCATTATTGGCAGCAAGAGCATTGATAAGGAATGGGATTCGTATGTCAAAGGCTTCGATGGTCTCGGACTGAGTAATTACCTTGAGATCTACCAGCGTGCCATTGAGAAAAATCAATAATTGAAGGATTCAATATAGAGGCTGTCCCGTCTGTCACCCGTGACCGGGACGGTCTTCTCCTATGACAACCCCACGTCATCCGATATAATGTACTGAATATTTATGGGAAATTAGCAATCAGCACAGGTGTTTGTCGTCATATAGCATGAACAGTAACGGTGGGGGGATCTCGGAGATGAACAACAATTGGTTTAGGCGTTTGCTGTTATCGTATCTGCCTGTTTTCTTTATTGTGACGACCATTCTCTTTTTTATTTTCTTCCAGGTATTCAATGAACAGAACCGGAGGGAAGCGCTCAAGGCCAATGAATTCCTGGCATCACAGGTAACGCAATATCTGGACAACTCCCTGCGTTCCATCGATTTCAAGGTACTGCGTGAGATTTTGACCAACCCTAACTTGAAGAATTATTTCTCGGTATCTGGCAGCGAAGATGTGTATGCCGGCATTCAGGCGGTCCAGGTGGTTGATGAATTGAAAATAGAGTATCCGCTGATTGATTCGATTTATCTCGTTCGATACGGGGATGGCACGGTCTTCAGTAACGGGAAGGCTGTTCCGATTGAAGAGTTCCCGGATGCAGACTTTATTGCAGATAGCCGGTCAAGGGATGAACAGAAGTGGGCAGGAGCACGAGCGTTCCGGGCTTTTCCATCGCAAGCGACGGAGCAGGTAATTACTATTGTGCGAAGTGTAGGAAACGGCAAAGGACTTGTGGTGACAAATGTGGACCTGAGTACCCTGAGAAAATCCATTATGCAGATGTATGATCCGGAATTTACGTTTGTGAACATCTTCAACCGTTCGGGCGGCAATCTGTGGGATAGCAGCATGCCAGGAGGGATTGCAGCTTCTACTAAAACCACGTCGGGAGAAGTCTTCTCCGAATTTACGTCGAGTTATAGTGGTTGGAAGGTGCAGACAGGTCTCAACAATGGAAAAATCGTCAAATGGACTCTGCAATTTTATAATATTTGGTTTGCCTTTGCTGTAGTGGTTGTGTTGATCGGTGTGGTATGGGTGATCTACGTGACCCGTAGAAATTACAAGCCGATTCAGCAGATTGTCACGTTGATTCAGACCGTCTCTTCGCAGAAACAATCGGGGCTCAACTATGGCAAGGAGAATGAGTTCCGATTTATCCATACAACGCTGGAACGCATGATTGATCAGACGAGGCAATATCAGGAGGAGCATGAAGAGAATCTGATTTTGCAGAAAAAAATGTTCTTTCAGGAGTTGCTGGAGGGCACACGAGACTTTACGAGCACGGAGCTGACAGCGGAGATGAGGAAGTTCAAACTGCCTGAGCTGCAGCATCGTTGGGCCGTCATGGTAGTCGAGATGGATCGGTATGATGCATTTGTGACGGAGTATCATCACCAGGACCAATCCCTCCTGAAATTCGTGTTATCCAGTATTCTGCAGGAGAGTGCACGTCATGAAGGAACGGAAGTGTGGGCTGAATGGATCTCCGATCAGCGTCTGTACGCCATTCTCTGGATTCCAGAAATGGAACAGGCCGAGGAGACCGAGCATCGGTTGCTCACTGGTTATTTGGACAGAATTGATCAGTATCTGAACTTTACTGTGACCATCGGTGTTGGTCGGGTTGCCGTCGATATTCGGGGACTGAGAGCTTCATTGAAAGAAGCTGTGCACGCGCTGGAATACAAGGCTGTACTGGGGATGAATCGTATCATTCCGTGTAGTGACGTGCCGAATTCAACCAATGATGTGTATGAGTTCCTGAAGACCATCTCACTGCTGGTTCAGGCGATGCGCTTATCGGACGATGTCTGGGAAAAGCATTTTGAAAGGCTATTTGAACAGATTAGTGAGTCTGTCCTGTCCCGTCAGGAGATTATGAATACGATCCAATTGTTATTTCAACATTACAATCGGGAATTCGCTGAACTTCCACGAGAGTATCAGGAGTCGTGGGCAGCGATATTCACTCCACTTCTTCCAAGGCTTGAGGGCTGGGAAACGTTAGACGATCTGCGTGAGCTGTGCTGGGAAGGATTCCGGGAACTGGCGCTGCAGATGCAGACGCTGCATTGTTCCCGAAAACACAGATCACATATTCTGGAGATTCGCAAATACATCGAAGAGCATTACAACAATCCTGATCTGTCACTGAACTACCTTAGTGATCTATTCGATATTAATCCGAAGTATCTGAGCAAGCTTTTCAAGGATGAGATTGGGGAGAAGTTTGTGGATCTGCTCATTAGTCATCGTATCGAAAAAGCCAAGCTGCTCATGCAGGAGACGGATAAGGCCATTCAGGAGATCAGTGAGGAAGTGGGATACACGAACTATAATTCCTTCAACCGGGCCTTCAAGAACGTGGTGGGTGTGGCACCAAGTGACTACCGCAAAGCCATGTGAGTGCACGCGCCTAACTAATTCCGAACGCATAAGGAGAATGTGCATATGGACTATAAAGATGCTTCGCTTCCCATTCAGGAACGGGTTCAGGATCTGATCGGACGGATGACAACGGCAGAGAAGATTGGACAACTCATTCAGCCGATGGGATGGAAGACGTATGATAAAGCAGCTGATGGTACAGTACAGGTGACGGAAGAGTTCAAAGCAGACATGGAACAGGGCGGTGTCGGTTCTCTGTATGGTGTGCTTCGGGCCGATCCATGGACTGAAGTGACACTTGAAACGGGGCTTACTCCACGGCAGGGAGCCGTTGCCACAAATGTCATTCAGCAGTATGCCATGGAGCATTCCCGGCTGGGCATTCCCATTTTGTTCGGAGAAGAATGTTCCCACGGGCATATGGCGATCGGGGCAACAGTTTTTCCGGTACCGTTAACGGTGGGCAGCACATGGAATATGGAGTTATACCGCAAGATGTGTGAAGCCATCGCTGTGGAGACCCGGAGCCAGGGGGGAGCGGCAACGTATTCCCCGGTGCTGGATGTCGTACGTGACCCGAGATGGGGGCGGACGGAGGAATGTTTTGCCGAAGATCCATACTTGATTGGTGAATTTGCAGTAGAAGCCATGAAGGGACTACAGGGTAACCGCCTTGATTCCAACCAGACGATTGTGGCGACACTTAAGCATTTTGCAGCTTATGGCAGTTCGGAGGGTGGGCGTAATGCAGCACCTGTGCATATGGGATTACGTGAATTGCATGAAATAGATCTGTTGCCATTCAAAAAGGCAGTGGAAGCCGGGGCTTGCTCCGTGATGACCGCATATAACGAAATTGATGGGGTACCTTGCACGTCCAGTACGTATCTGCTGAATGACCTTCTGCGTGAGCAGTGGGGTTTTGATGGGTTTGTGATTACTGATTTTGGCGCCATTCAGATGCTGGTCCATGGACATAACACCGCTGAGAACGGGGAGCAGGCCGTGGCACAGTCTCTTCAAGCAGGAGTGGATATGGAGATGTCCGGGTACATGTACCGCAAACATCTCGGTCAGGCGTTGGAGCAGGGGCTGATCGAAGAGAAGGATCTGGACTTGGCTGTGCGGCGGGTGTTGGAGACGAAATTCAGACTCGGGTTATTTGAAAAGCCTTTCGTTGATCCAGAGTTTGCAGAGCGGATTATCGGATGTGAAGACCATACTCAGCTGGCGAGGGAAGTGGCACAAGAGGGGATTGTTTTACTGAAAAATGAGGGGAATACCCTTCCGCTTGCCAAAACAGGTACGAAGATAGCTGTCATTGGTCCGAACGCGAACCATATCTATAACCAACTTGGGGACTATACCTCGCCACAACCGAGAGAGCAGATTGTCACCGTACTGGATGGCATTACGCGCAAACTTGGCGCGGATTCGGGTCAGGTACTGTACGCACCTGGTTGCCGGATTAAAGGCGATTCCAGAGAGGGATTTGCACAAGCGCTCGCCTGTGCGGAACAGGCCGATGTCATTGTGATGGTGATGGGTGGTTCCAGCGCCCGCGATTTTGGTGAAGGCACGATAGACTTGCGGACAGGTGCTTCAGTGGTAACCGATGATCCATGGAACGACATGGAGTGCGGTGAGGGCATTGACCGGGCATCCCTGAATCTCATGGGTATTCAATTGGAGCTGGTGCAGGAGGTACATAAGCTCGGGAAACCCGTTATCGTGGTGTATATTAACGGCCGCCCCATTGCTGAACCTTGGATTGATGAGCATGTCCATGCCATTGTGGAAGCGTGGTACCCCGGACAGGAAGGTGGTAACGCGATTGCGGATATTCTGTTTGGCGATGTGAATCCATCGGGGCGCCTTACGGTTTCCATTCCCAAGCATGTTGGGCAACTTCCGATCTACTATCATGCCAAACGCACTCGTGGCAAGCGGTATCTGGAGATGGATCTGGCGCCGCAGTATCCGTTTGGATATGGACTGAGCTACACCGATTTCAGTTACGAGAATGTAAGGGTTGTACCCGACGTAATTGGTCCAGAAGATGAGGCACAGGTGATGGTTGAAGTCACCAATACTGGAGCGGTATCGGGAAGCGAGGTTGTGCAGTTGTACATCACGGATGTATCGGCTTCGGTCACCCGAGCTGAAATGTCACTGAGGGGTTTTCGTAAAATCCATCTGGAGCCAGGACAGACCCAGACCGTTACATTCCCTGTGCAAAAAGAACATCTCGCACTGATCGACTCTCGTCTCCAGTCTGTCGTAGAACCGGGTGAATTCAGGCTCATGGTTGGCCGCAATTCGGCTGACTGGACCGCTTGTAGTCTGCATATCCAGAAGGTGGGGGCGAAGGTATGATTCGAATTCAGCGATTCATCGAAGATCTGAAACAGCGGCAATGGCTGAATACGATCGAGCTTCCGGCGTGGGAGATGCAGAGGGCCAGATACATTCGGCCAGGGGAATACGAGTACGAACAGGCAGAAGTAAATGAAGATGAGCAGGCAGACAAGGCCATGCAAAGCTTGAATCCGCTGAACAGCGTACATGGAACGACGTATTTTCTGAGCAAATGTGTGGAGATTCCGGACAGTTGGGGGGATCGAGCTGTTGGGCTGGTCTTCGAGGCTGGAGGAGAAGGGCTGCTGAAGGTGAATGGCATACCTTATCACGGGGTGGATCAAAATCACGGATTCGTACCCCTTCCGCGAAGTCGGGTAGGCAATACGCCGCAGTTGGAGATTGAACTCTACGATCCGATTCCAGAGCCGCATGATCCACTCAACCGACAAGCTGTTATTCAGCCGCCTATTCAGGGCATTCGGGCAGCATTGGTTCATGTGAATCAGCCATTGCAGAGCCTGATGTACAGCGTTACGGTACTCGCCGAGTCACTCCGGGCATATAACGAGAAGGAGCCCAAGCGCATGGCCCTTATTCAGGTCATTCATCAGGTGATGGATAACATGTACAATGACCCGGAACGCTGGAGTGATGCAGCCTGGATACAGAACTTCGAACATGGGTTAGTACAGTCGGTACAGCAGGAAGACCCGGAGGAATATCGGAGTGGCTTCATGCATCTGGTCGGACAATCCCACATTGATATTGCCTGGCTGTGGCCTGTACGTGAGACGGTGCGCAAGTCCAGTCGTACGTTCTCGACCATGTGTACCTTGATGGATACGTACCCGGACTTTGTATATTCCCAGAGCCAGCCGCAGTTGTATGCCTTTGTGAAGGATCATTACCCGGAGCTGTACGAGCGAGTTAAAGCCCGTATTGCCGAAGGCCGCTGGGAGCTGGTCGGTGGCATGTGGGTCGAGCCGGATCTGAATATTCCGAGTGGCGAGTCGTTAGTTCGGCAGATTCTGTATGGACAGAACTTCTATCAGGCGGAGTTTGGCAAACGCTCCAACATCGAGTGGCTACCGGATACCTTTGGTTACTGTGCTTCCTTGCCGCAGATGCTGAAGCTTGCGGATATTCCTTATTTTATGACGACCAAGCTGAATTGGAATGATACTAATGCGTTTCCGTATGACCTCTTCGACTGGGTAGGCATTGATGGTACTTCCGTACTCGCTTATCTGAATCATGGGGTGAATGAGCATACGCGGCCCAAAGATGTGGATGAACATTGGCAATCATTTAAACAAAAGGATGTGCACCCTGAGCAAATGTTGCTTTATGGACATGGCGATGGTGGTGGCGGCGTGACGAATGAGATGGTGGAGTTTGCGGAGCGATCCCATTTGATGGTGGGGCAGCCGATCAGCAAATTCAGCACAGCAGGCGCTTTTTTTGAAGACATATCAATAAATAAACCGACGTTGCCAAAGTGGCACGGGGACTTGTACCTGGAGCTGCATCGCGGAACCTATACGACCCATGCAAGGAACAAACGTAGCAACCGTAAGGCAGAGGTATTATATCGGGAAGCGGAGATCTGGGGGCAATTTGCCGGGGCTTACGCCACACACACGAAGAATGATCTGGATGAAGGCTGGAAGTTGATTATGCTCAACCAATTCCATGACATTATTCCGGGAACGTCGATTCCTGAAGTATACGTAACGTCCACCGAGGAGTACACGAAGGTATTTACACTCGGTACATCCGCACTGCGGGAAACGCTGGATACCCTTGCGGACAGGGTTACGACAGATGGAGTGGATGGTCTCCCCTACGTTATATTCAACAGCCTCGGCTGGGAACGTGGAGAGAATATCACCATTACAGGAGATGCCCGCCTCGCTGGATTGACTGCATTTGATCGCCAGGGGAACCGTCTAGCCTGTGATCTCGAACAAAAGGAAGACAAGTATACGCTACTTGTCCATGTTCCGTCGATTCCTGCTTTTGGGTATACAACGATATGGCTGCGTGAGGCAGCGGATGTTATCCTTCCAGTAAGGGAAGAAGAATCCTTCCCTTCCACATGGGACACCGAGTTCTATACCCTTGAGTTCAATGACTTGGGAGAGATCACCAGATGGTATGACAAAACGGTAGGACGCGACTGGCTGAAGCCCGGTGATCGGGCGAATGAGTGGCAGTTTTTCCACGACAAACCGACGTACTGGGATGCTTGGGATATCGATCCACGATTTGAATCCCAGCGGGCAGGTGCGGTGCAGCTGATCTCCAAAGAGGTTGTACAGCGCGGGGCTACGCGAGATGTACTGCGTTTTGTCTGGAAGCTGAATCAATCGGAGATCAGCCAGGATATTATTTTTCATCGTTACCAGCGGCGTGTTGATTTCCATACAAAAGTGAAGTGGAATGAGAGCCATAAACTGCTCAAGGTGGCCTTTCCGGTGGATCTGGTGGCAGCCAAAGCAGCCTATGAGATTCCGTTTGGAGCGCTGGAGCGTCCAACTCATAACAACACCAGTTGGGAGCAGGCGCAGTTCGAGGTCTGCGGGCATCGCTGGGCGGATATCTCGGAGGGCAATAGTGGTGTCAGTTTGCTGAATGATTGCAAGTACGGCTATGACATCAAGGATCGGACGATACGCCTGTCCCTGCTTCGTGCTCCAAAATGGCCGGATGAATATGCCGATCAAGGCAATCATGAATTCACATATTCATTTCTGCCCCACCAGGGCGATTGGCGACAAGCTGCCGTCGTTCGCCGGGCGATGGAGCTGAATCATCCGGTGGAAGTTGTAACAGCGAGTCATTCTTCGGGTCAATTGCCAGCCGAACACACTTGGGTTCAATTCCACAGTGAGCATGTCATTCTGGATGCAATTAAGCCTGCAGAAGACGGCTCGGGAACGGTGTTGCGTTTCTACGAATCAACAGGAAGTAGAGAAAAGGTGCATGTTCAGTGGGCTGAAAAGGAAATCAAAGCGTCCATCATTAATCTGTTGGAGGATGAGATCCATCCGTTGGCTAGTGTGAATGGAGCATTCGAACTGACCTTTAAACCGTATGAGATCAAGTCGGTGAAACTTGTTGATATCAGTAATGAGTCGAACCTTACATTTACATGAGAACGTAGAGTTACTCATTCAATCACGGGAGGTATGACATGAAATTAACGAACAAGATCGGTGTCATCGTGGATAGCTTTGGTGTAGGCGTACGGGAAGGGTTGAACAAAGCCAAAGATGTAGGTGCAGAAGGTGTGCAGATCTATGCCGTCAAGGGAGAGATGGACCCTGAAAATTTGTCGCCTGCGGCGCGCAAGGAGCTGAAGAGTTACATCGATTCTCTAGGTCTCGACATTTCAGCATTGGTCGGCGATCTGGGTGGACATGGGTTTCAGGTCAAGGAAGATAATCCGTGGAAAGTGGAGAAGTCGAAGCGGATCGTGGATCTCGCTTTGGATCTGGGCACCAACATCGTCACAACACATATCGGTATTGTTCCACATGATCCTTCATCGGAAGTTTATGCTACGCTGCATGCTGCTTGTGAGGAACTGGGCCAATACGCCAAGAGTGTTGGTGCGTACTTTGCCATTGAGACAGGACCGGAAACGGCTGCTGATTTGAAAGGATTCCTGGATACGTTGTCGACTAACGGAGTATCGGTGAATTTTGACCCGGCAAATATGGTGATGGTGACCGGAGATGATCCGGCGCGGGGCGTTCATCTGCTCAAGGATTACATCGTACATACCCATGTGAAGGATGGTGTGCGGCTGAAGGAAGTGGATCCACGAGATGTATACGGTGCAGTCGGTTATGCGCCTATGGATCACGATAAGATTGCCGAGATGGTCTCTTCCGGGACTTTCTTCCGTGAGGTGCCACTGGGCGAGGGTAGCGTTGATTTTGACGGATACTTTGCAGCTCTTCAGGAGATTGGGTACACCGGTTATCTGACGATTGAGCGTGAGGTAGGCGATCAGCCGGAGCGGGACATTCGCAAAGCGGTTCAATTTATCCAACAATATCGATAGGGAGCTGAGCAGATGAAAGTGGGCCTGAGCACGTATAGTTTGTTGAACGATTTGAATTCGGGTGAGATGACGGTGCTGGATGTGATCGACTGGATTGCGGCGAACGGCGGCGAGCATATGGAGATGGTTCCTTACGGTTATACCGTGGAGGATAATCACGATCTGGCGGATGCGATTCGGGAACGGGCGGCGTCTGCGGGTATTGAACTGTCCAACTACTCGATGCCAGCGAATTTCGTGCAGGAGACGGAAGAGGCGTTTGCAGAAGAGATGGCTCGGGTCAAAAGACATGTGGATGTCGTACACCGGATGGGTGTAAAACATATGCGTCATGACGTCACGGCGTTTACCCTGCCGAAAGAGAAGATGACCATTGCCTGGTTCGAGGAACATCTGCCGCTGATGGTGAAAGGAAGCCAGATCATTGCGGACTATGCTGCGCAGTTTGACATCACGACAACCATTGAGAATCACGGCTTCAGCGTGCAGGCGAGTGATCGGGTGCAGCGTGTTCTGGATGCTGTAGATCGTCCGAACTTCAAAACAACACTCGATATTGGCAACTTCATGTGCGTGGATGAGAACCCGATCATCGGTGTCATGAAAAATCTGCCGTACGCTTCTCTGGTCCACTTCAAAGATTTTTACTTCCGTCCTTATGATGAGCATCCGGGTGAGGGTGAATGGTTTACGACAGCATACGGCAACTTCCTTCGTGGTGCTATCGTTGGACAAGGGGATATTCCAATCCGTAAAATTGTAAAGCTCATCAAAGATTCCGGTTACGATGGCAACATTACAGTGGAGTTCGAAGGCATGGAGGAATGCAAATCCGCATCCAAAATCGCCATGGACAACCTGCGCCGCTTCTGGGAAGAGGCGTAACGAAGCATAACGAGAGAATGGATTCAAGGGCCACTTTTCGAAGTGGCTCTTATTGTTGATCATCAGGATTCTGGACTGCCCATCGATCCAGGATCATTTCGATGTAACGCATGGTATCCGTTGTCATACCATATACACGAGCTGAATGATCATCCGCCGGGGCGATATAATCCCAATATTTTTCTGCCAATTCTGCATTCCCTTGAAAAGCCCTTTCAGCATAATCAGAGATTCGGATGGCCAGTAATCGTGAGGCTTCGGAATCCGCTGGTTCCATCTTGCATGCATGAATATCTTTAAGAATATCAGCCCATTCCATTGATAATGAATTGTTCTGATTATTCAGAGGTAACGATTCCATTTCTTCAGGTGTAAAAACATCTTGACGGAACTTGCCCGGAGGCTGATCCAGTTCACGGATGAAACCCAACATTTCATCCAGACTGATTGTACCAGATGCTCTGATGGCATATATGGTTGAAAAAAGAAGATGCTCGACCTTGCTTAATCTCTCCTGCTGTTCCTTAACGACGGTCAGTTGTTGTTCCAACGTATTATTCCATAAAGTAAGGGTACTTTCTGGTTCAGAGCGAGCAGCATCCTGATCGAGGAATTCTCCAATCTCATTCAATTTAAAATGCATTTTCTTCAGAATGGTAATCTGCTGAAGCCGTAAAATATCCTTTTCACCGTATAAGCGATACTGATTGTTCTCATTACGGGCCGGTCGCAGTAAACCCAGCTTTTCATAATAATGCAGTGTTCGGATGGATACTCCGGTATGTTTGGATAGTTGTCCAACGGTATACAACAGGCAGAACCCTCCCTCATGATTTATGTATTTTCCACCAGTGCCATGCATTGAGCACCGCCAGAATGATCCCACCGACGAAGATTATCATCATATACAAAATAAATATTTCGGCTAACCCGTTATCTTGCGCGGTATAGTTTAACAATGGCGGTCTATCACCTGGCATAACAACGAATCTGGCTACCTCCAGGTAAGCGATATGAAATCCGATGGAGGCCCATAAAGATCCGGTCAAACTGCGCAGAAGCTGTAACGTAATACCATAGGTCAAGAGCAGGATCATATAATCCAAGGTTATCCGGTTTCCGGCATCCATACCGACGAGCTCTTGCAATAGGCTGACACTCATCGGAACCAGCAGAAAGAGTATGATTTGAGTTACATAAGCGAAAAACACAGGAAGTCGCAGTCTGAAGCGTAATCCATCATAGACCATGCCTCGCATGGATAGTTCCTCTGGCAAAGCTTCGTACAAGAAAGCAATACAACTATTAAGTGCAACAGCAAGCAAGAACTCGGCTGAGAAGTGCCACTCCGTAATCGTAATCCAGTTGTTCATACTAGCTATCGCTAACCCGATGAAGGCCAGAGAAGTGGCAAATAATGCGCCAAAGAGCAAGTGAATTATGCTTTTTCCTGTCAGAGGAAGAAGAACAGACTTCATATGGAAGTGTCTTCGAATGACGAATAGTACGGGCAAGACGATACTAATAATGACAACAGCTTGGGTGAGATGAACCATCCATTCAGCAGCACCAATAGTGCTGACAAACTCCCCTGCGAGTGTAGCAAAAAACAGACCCAATGTCATTGTCAACCAACTCATTCCAATAATGGCTATTCCACTGCTGCGTCGTTTCTTGGTTACATGTTCAGTTGACATACTCATGCTAATCCCCTCCTGAAGCCAGTATAAACCCTCGAGTTAACGTCAGGGTCAAGCAGGAAATATGCCTATCAGAATATGGTTCTGCGCAAGGATTAAGTTACGAGCAGCACAAGTGTGGTATAATGGATATATTCAGCCTGATAATAACTGGCTATGGATAGGAGATGTCACTGATCTATGCAGGTATTCGAGGACTGGAATCAGAAAGTAAAGAGGACGTTTAATGCTACGAACCCCGAGGTAGTATTGACGGTATCGGAAGCTGGAAGTTTGCTTGGTTTGACCAAAGACCAGATGAAACTGTACGTGGACAAGAACAAACTAACGAAGGTCCCGATCATGAGAAGTGTTCACCGATACCTCTTATTGAAAAGTGAAATAGATAACATCGTTCAAGCTCGATAACTTCATAGGATTGAACACAACCATTTTACCGACAGGATTCGGGAGAGTGGTCTTTTTTTTTATCGGAAAGGGGACGGAACGTGCTGAATAAAGTGTCAAATTGGTTCTATCAGCGGGTGAATTGGAAATGGGTTGTTGCTGCGGTTGTTGTATTTGCTTGTTTTATTGCATTCATTCTGCCCTGGCAGGCGGCAAAGTCGGAGGAAGCCACAGGTGGTGGGCAGTCCCCGGATTCATCGTTTCTGTACACTGCAAATGATCTTTATCAGATGGCTGAGCAGTTTGGTGAAACAGGGCGGAGCGCCTATATTCAGGCACGATTCACATTTGACCTCATATGGCCCTTGGTCTATCTGTTTCTGTTGGTTGTTCTGTTATCGATACTCTATCGCGAACTTCCGGTAAAGAGTCGTTGGCGCTGGGTGAATCTGATTCCGGTCTTAGGTTGGGTTATGGACATGCTTGAAAATATAGGTGCGTCCCTGATCATGTATCGTTATCCTGAACGTACACCTGTGCTTGCTGAACTCACTCCGATATTTACCCTGTTGAAATGGTGTCTGATCTATGCCAGTTTTGCAGCACTGGTTCCGGGTGTTCTGATCACGGTTCTCTACTACATACGCAGGCGCAAGAAGTAGTGGGAGAGGGAAGGATTAAGAATATGTTGGTAACCCTAATCGTGTAAAGGTCCGCAGTGATGAGTGCAGAAATATACGCTTGTCAAAGGACAACCTGTTCATATATACTCATGTCGCAAGTGGCGTGAATCGTATAATTACATGAGCCCAAGGAGATGAAGAACGCATGTCGATCAGCTTGAATGTGTATCTGGTAACAGACGGTAATGGACGTGAAGCGGTAGATTTTTATCAAAAGGCATTTGGAGCCGAAGTGCTCGCGCTTCAAACATTTGGCGACGGTCCGTCTGACCCGAATCACCCCATCCCGCCAGAAGCGAAAGACCGTATTATGCATGCTTCTTTGCAGATTGGCAGCTCGGTATTAATGTTGTCTGATACGTTTCCAGGCATGCCGCACACTGTAGGTAATCATATTACCGTTACAGTGAACACGGATACAGCGGAAGAAGCCAAAGCGATTTTCAACCAGTTGCAAGACGGCGGCGAAGTGAAAATGCCGATACAAGAGACGTTCTGGAGTCCAGCCTACGGCTCGGTTGTCGACAAGTTTGGCGTACAGTTTCAGATCAGTGCTACGCCGGGACAAGCTTAAGAGCGAACTCTTCACTAATATAAGCTTCAAATGGCAAAAACCTCCGCAATCTGCTTTAAGCAGTTGTGGAGGTTTTTTTGCTTTTTTTTGTAATAATGACTCGTGATTATCTTCCTTGATTAACCTTCCTTCTGAATCTTGGAAGGGTTGTTGATTTTATAAGGAACCGGATTACGTGTCAGCTTCTTCTTGATGATTTTGGCTTCAAACGTGATAACGTCTCCCACTTCCAGTTCTTTTTTCTTAACCGTAGCACTGTGGCTCGACCAGGCTTCCCCAACGTCAATGACGTCTGGCTCCGTGATGGTAACTGCTTCATAGATGATGACTTCATCGTCATTGTCAGAGAAGTGATTCGGTACGGTGGTGAATTCTTTGACAACGGCACTCATCTTCACTTTACCTTCGGGCAGATCAATCTTGACGGTCTTGGCTTTGCTCGCTGTTTTGGCTTTGGGTTTGGCTTCACTGGCTGCCCCAGACTGAGGTCCAACATACTCTTCCACCAGCCCATCCGGATCACCCTTCAGCCCAGAGGAGAATTCATCTGTGTCCGTATCGTCCGAATCATCCAGATCCACCGGCATTTCATTCGGGTTTACCAGGGCATCTGGAGTTGGCGTAACATCAGCAGAGACTGGTGCGACTTTATCCGAAGTTGAGGATTCTGTGCTTCGATCTGACCCGGCATTACTTATGCTTCTGGCGCTGTAACTGGACGCTTGCATTTCCTTCAGATACGACGGGTGAATGCAATGTTTTTGTCCATTATCCAGTTGAATTACGGCTGCCATGTGATCGACATATCCAATGATGGTGCACGGCATGTTTAATCCGTTTCCTTTATAATAGAACGTTTTGAGTTTGGTTGCTTTACCCGAAAGCAAGCCCCACTCCTGACATTTCTCAATCAGCTCATCTTCGTTATCCAGCGCAATAAAATCCTGTGGTTCAATCATAAACGCGTATGTCATATGGAATTTCCGCCCTTCCAATCCATTCTTCATGTTCATCGTTTCCAAATTACAACCAGTGTATCACAAATGAGCATTTTGCATAAATCGAAACGCTGAAATCTGTACCCAGAGATGAAGATTATCAACGCCTGCTCACAGAGGCCTATGCTATAATTTGATCAGAATATAAGGGTAGAAGTTATATAACCTTGATATATATATTTCAGGAAGGGAAGATCTGTATGGATAAAAAAGTAAATCATCAAGCCGTATGGCTGGCTATAGGTGTTGCCATGGGAGTGAGTATTGGTACAGCTACACAGCAGCTTGGACTCGGGATTGCTTTTGGCATGGCGCTTGGCATTGTGATTGGTTCGGTAGTTAGCAAACGTGCGGGGGCAGACTCGGAACATATGCTCAGCGAACATGTCCGTGAATTGCATAAACCAGATGACTGGGAAGACGTGCTTCATCGCTCGCAGGATCATCCGGTGCTTATCCTGAAACACAGCACAACTTGTCCGACCAGTGCGAGAGCGTACAGAGAGTTTATGGCGTTTGTAGGCACCAATGCATCGGATCCCAAACAACCTATGGACTACCGCATCGTCAAAGTGATTGAAAATCGCTCGTTGTCCCGCTACATTGCGGAAGAGACAGAGGTTCATCATGAGTCACCACAGGTACTTCTGCTCGATCAGGGAAAAGTCGTCCATCATACCTCCCATGGAAAAATCACAAAAAAGAGATTATTGCAGTGGGCACAGAATCCATTTGGATGAAGGCCATTGAAATTTTGGAAGGAGAACAGCGGGGGTGATTCCCTGTGTCGTTCAGTAAGGAGGGAGCAGCATGTTCGTTGGTGAAAATTTGACCAATTTGCGGATCATGCATGGGTATTCGAGAAAACAGCTCTCCGAACAATTAGGTGTGACATAACAAGCAGTCTGGCAATATGAAAATGCGTATACCTCTCCGAAGGTGCCAATTGTGAATGAGTTGAAACGCATTTTCAGTGTGAAAAGTAAGTATTTTTATACGAAAGATATGCTTACACAGCGTAATAACGCAGCCAACATTGATGTTATGAACATTGCCTATCGTTCGAAAGTGATGAATGTGATATCCAAGAGACAGACAGAAGCAAAGCATGTAGAATATCTGGACACGTTCATTAATTATATTACCGCTCAGATCAGCCTTCCCACACTGAATATTATCCAATTGCGGGAAGAGGCAATTGAGTATATGAACCATACAGATGATGATCGTACGACTCAGATCCATTATGTTGCCCATCTTGCGAGACAACGGCTGAATATGGAGCCATCCACGAATGAGAACCTGATGTTCCGGATCGAAAAAAGTGGTGTATATGTTTTTGAAAAAGCGATTGGTGAAGAAATTGATGCGTAACAGCCTTTGGACACGAAATGATCGTCCGTTTATCATACTGGGCAACATCAAACGTTCTGCGGTTCGTAGGAATTTCGATGTTGCACATGAGCTTGGTCATTTGTTGCTTCATTATCGTCTTGAGTTTGTCAATCTGGATCGGAAAGAACACAAATTGATCGAGAATGAAGCCAATCTGTTTGCGGGTGCCTTTTTATTACCTGAGGAAGAGTTCGCATTGGACATGAATGATATTACTCACAAGACGAATCCCGATCAGTACCTTGACTTGAAAAAGAAATGGAAGACTTCCCTACAAGTGTTGGGATACAGAGCAGCACATCTAGGAATGATGGAAGCTAAGGATCATCGTAATTTCTATGCGGCGATGCACCGAAGAGGATATCTGGAAAAGGAGCCTTTCGACAGGGAGATTCCACTTCAAAAGCCGATGCGAATTAAAACCATTATTGACCTGCTTTCCAATAAAGGTCTTGTGGATATCCGTTATATGATTGAGGAGGATTGGAAAGTGGAAACTTCCTTCTTTCATCATATGACAGGAATAAACACCGACTTTTTTAACAAGTACATGACGAACAAGCCACAAACTAGTATTCAAAATGTTAGGGAAATGCCTACACGTAGCTCTTGAAATGACTGGTAGGTAATAAACTGGTACGTAATGGATTGCTCCGTATAAAAATGATCATAGACCTGTTCTTTTCAGCCCCTAGCTGAGGAGAGCGGGTCTTTTTTACGTTTTTTTTACACCTGTGGAGGTATTTCTTTACCCCTTTTTTACAGCGTTTCGTATTACGATTTTACATGTAGCAAGGTACAGAGAACGGTAGAAAGAGGGAGGTAGGAAGGGCGCATGGTGAATGATGCCACGATGATTGGATTGGTTGTTCTGCTGTTTGCGGTGTTTTGGGGATTTGTGAAATTCTGCGAGAAGGCTTGAGGGTAGAGAGGGGGAAGCCAGATGATCGTCATCGGCATGATTGTGCTCGCACTGGTGATATATCTCGGTTATGTGCTGGTGAAGCCGGAGAAATTCTGATGCTGACGATGTACGTAATGCGGAACAAGGGAACGTCGAATAGGGAGGAAATGCGGATATGGGTATCGGTGTAGTGCAAGTAGCGGTGACGCTACTGATCATCCTGCTGTTGGTGAAACCGGTGGGAAAATATGTAGTGAACGTGTTCGATGGACAGCGAACGGGGCTGGATCGGGTTTTTGGTGGGCCGGAGCGACTGCTCTATCGAGTGATGGGGGTACGGGAGAATGAATCCATGGGGTGGAAAAAGTACCTCACGGCCGTTCTCCTCTCCAACGTTGTAATGTTGGTATTGATGTTTCTGGTGCTGCGACTGCAAAAGTATTTGCCACTTAACCCGGATAGAATCGGCAATATGCCAGCGGCGCAGGCATTTAATACAGCCGTTTCGTTCATGACCAACACGAACTGGCAGTCGTATACGGGCGAGAATGCCTTGTCGTATCTGTCACAGATGCTGGCCGTGACGTTCCCGATGTTTACGTCCGCAGCGACGGGATTTGCAGTAGCCATTGCATTCATTCGCGGACTGGTAGGCCGCCGGGATGAATTGGGGAACTTTTATGTCGACCTTGTACGGTCGATTACGAGAATTTTTTTACCACTGAGTTTCATCGTGGCCTTGTTCCTCGTGTTCCAGGGGGTGCCTCAGACACTCGCGGGAGCAGTGAATGCAACCACGTTGGAAGGCGCGCAGCAGACGATCTCACGTGGACTGGTCGCTTCACTGGAGTCGATCAAACACATTGGCACCAACGGCGGTGGCTGGTTTGGAACCAATGCTGCACATCCCTTCGAGAATCCAACGGCCCTGAGCAACTTGGTGCATATCGTCTGTATGATGTTGCTGCCAACAGCACTGGTATACGCCTTTGGCTTGATGGTCGATAACCGGAAGCAGGGTTGGGCATTGTTCGCGGCGATGAGTTTTCTTTTCCTTGTGATGTTGACCACCGTATTTGTCTCCGAATATCGAGGTGTACCCGCACTGGATGCAGTAGGTCTTCAAGGCAATATGGAGGGGAAAGAGGTCAGGTTCGGCATACCGGAGTCGGCTTTATTTACAGCGGTCACGACGGCGGCTACAACAGGATCGGTCAATAATATGCACGAGTCGCTTACCCCGCTTGGGGGTCTGGTCTCACTGGCCCAAATGATGCTCAATAACGTGTTTGGCGGTAAAGGGGTAGGGCTGATCAACGGACTGTTGTATGTGATTCTGGCTGTGTTTATCTGTGGATTAATGGTGGGACGAACACCAGAGTTTCTGGGCAAAAAAATCGAGGGCAAAGAGGTAAAGCTCGCATCCATTGCGTTGCTCATTCATCCTTTGATTATTCTTGCGCCAACGGCACTCGCGCTTATGCGGCCTGAAGCCATTGCGTCCATCTCGAACGGGGGCATGCATGGTCTGACGGAGGTTCTCTATGCTTTTGCCTCAGGTGCGGCCAATAATGGATCGGCTTTTGCCGGACTAAATGCCAATACAGACTTTTACAACATTGCGATTGGTATCGTTATGCTGCTGGGAAGGTACGTTTCAATGATCGCCATGCTGGCCATAGCGGGTTCACTCGCTACGAAACGGGTTGTACCGGTAACCACGGGAACATTGCGGACACACACACCTCTCTTTGCGGGCGTCTTGGTCATGATGATCGTTGTTGTCGGCGCACTTACGTTCTTCCCGTCGCTTGCTCTTGGACCGATTGCAGAGCATCTGGCGATGATTCAATGAGGTATATGACAGGGGTGCTACAAAGGGAATTGGTGTAAGGACGTAACGTATGGAGGTGGCAGTGCACGATGAATGCAGTCGAACGAAAGAAGGAGCAGACGATGCAACACATGGATACAGAAATGTTAAGAACGAAGGTCAACGAGCCGGACAACAATCGCGGTAATATTCAACGTGATCCCGGATCGAAACGGTCGTTAAGCAAGGATATGATACTTCAGGCTTCACTGGATGCGTTCAAGAAGCTAAATCCGGTGGTCATGATCAAAAATCCGGTCATGTTTATTGTCGAGGTAGGTACATTCATTACGCTCTTATTATGCATCAATCCCGATCTTTTCACCGCATCCGAGGCTGGGCGCGGGTACAACATCGCCGTGTTTTTCATTCTGCTATTCACGCTGCTGTTCGCTAACTTCGCGGAGGCACTTGCAGAAGGCAGAGGTAAAGCGCAGGCGGATACGTTACGGAAGACGAAGTCGGACACCCTGGCCAATCTGGTGCAGAAGGATGGAACAATCCGGCAAGTGTCTTCGACCCAGTTGAAAAAGGGTGATATAGTCCGCGTGGAAGTCGGTGAACTGATCCCAACGGACGGTGAAATTACAGAAGGCTTGGCCTCCATTGATGAATCGGCCATTACGGGAGAATCCGCTCCAGTTATCAAGGAGGCAGGAGGCGATTTCTCCTCCGTTACCGGAGGTACACGCGTCGTGTCCGATTACATCATCATGCGTGTTCAGACCGATCCGGGTGAGTCATTCCTTGACCGGATGATCTCTCTGGTTGAGGGTGCTCAGCGCCAGAAAACACCCAATGAAATTGCGTTGACAACCCTGCTCGCCGTATTAACCCTGATCTTTCTGATCGTCATCCTGACAATGGTTCCAATGGCGAATTACCTGGGTATTCGACTGGATCTGGCGACTCTGATTGCACTGCTCGTCTGCTTGATTCCAACCACAATTGGTGGGTTACTGTCTGCCATTGGTATTGCCGGGATGGACCGTGTTACGCAGTTCAATGTGCTCGCCATGTCAGGTAAAGCGGTGGAAGCGGCTGGGGATATCGATACGTTGATTTTGGACAAAACAGGAACGATCACATACGGAAACCGCATGGCATCTGAGTTTATTCCCGTTCAGGGCATCACTACTTCAGAGATGACGCAAGGTGCTTTACAGGCTTCTGTGCGGGATGAGACCCCGGAAGGACGTTCTGTTGTGGAATTAGCAGGCAAACAAGGTCAGAGCTGGTCTGAGACGGAGTATGCAAATGCGGAAAATGTGGAATTCACAGCAGAGACTCGGATGTCCGGTCTCAATCTGAGTAGCGGTATGAAAATCCGCAAAGGTGCGGTGGATGCGATCAAACGTTATATTGCTTCCGAAGGAGGTCGCATACCCGATGATCTGGATGAGATTGCAAATCGTATTGCGAAGGCTGGAGGCACGCCGCTTGCTGTGGCCATCGATGAGCGAATCTACGGTGTGATCTATCTGAAAGACACTGTGAAGCCAGGACTGAAAGAGAAGTTCGCTGAGATGCGTGCCATGGGCATTAAGACCATTATGTGTACAGGCGACAATCCGCTGACCGCAGCGACCATAGCGCTGGAAGCGGGCGTGGATGATTTTATTGCCGAAGCGAAGCCCGAGGACAAGATTGCGGCGATCAAAAAAGAGCAGCAGGAGGGCAAACTCGTCGCCATGACAGGCGATGGTACGAACGATGCTCCTGCTCTGGCGCAGGCCGATGTGGGCCTGGCGATGAATTCGGGCACCATGGCGGCCAAGGAAGCGGCCAACATGATTGACCTGGATTCCGACCCGACCAAGCTATTGTCGGTCGTCTCCATTGGCAAGCAGCTGCTGATTACACGCGGCGCACTCACAACCTTTTCGATATCCAATGATATCGCGAAATATTTTGCCATCATTCCAGCCATGTTTATTCTCGCCATGCCGCAGCTTCAGGCGCTGAATATTATGAATCTGGCTTCGCCGCAGTCTGCGATCCTGTCGGCGCTGATCTTCAACGCCATTATTATTCCGCTGCTTATTCCCATAGCGATGAAAGGGGTTAAGTATCGGGCGATGTCAGCCGAAAGGCTGCTTGGCCGCAATGTATTCATCTATGGCGTAGGTGGTGTGATTGTACCTTTTATCGGCATTAAGCTGATTGACATGGTTCTGTCGGGGATTCTTTAACGAGGTAACAACGTTATCAAAATTGTCCTTTTATCCTAATGAATTCAGGAAGTGATCTGTATGAACATGTTCTTGCCCGCCGTACGGTTATCCGTTGTGCTTATGTTGATATGCGGCTTAATCTACCCGCTTGTAACAACTGGTGTAGCCCAACTTCTCTTTCCTGCGCAGGCGAACGGCAGTCTGATTACGCAAGATGAGAAAATCATCGGCTCGTCCCTGCTGGCGCAGGAAATCCAATCGCCGGGGCTGTTCCAGCCCCGGGCATCAAATGCCGGTTATGACCCAACGGCTTCAGCCGGTTCAAATCGCGCCGTAGCTTCGGAGGAGTATATCAGCGAGATGAAGGAAAAGATCGCTCAGCTCCAGCAGGAAAACCCGGGATTAAAGCAGATCCCTGCTGATCTCGTGACGGGTTCAGGCTCTGGACTTGATCCGGATCTCTCTCCCGAAGCCGCTGAGGCACAGATTCCACGCATTAGCAAAGCTACCGGGCTTAGTGAACAGCAGCTTGTGCAACTTGTAAATGAGCATACGGAAGGTCGTCAGATGGGTATATTCGGGGAACCGCGTGTGAATGTAACGGCTCTGAATCTGGCGCTGACAGCAGAAATAAACTAACGAACGAACATATTAGCCTGCTCACGATATATCGGGAGGGGCTTTCTCCATTTTTTTCTTCATATTTTAAAACACGCTCTAATAAGAAAGGGGGAGAGGACAGATGGAAGACAGCTTCAAGCGCAAGTCACCAGAAGAGATGTTGAAGATGATTACGAAGCTGCAGCAGGGTACGCTCAAAATCTACATCGGCCCAGTCAGCGGATCGGGCAAAACGTATCACATGTTACGAGAAGGGAATACGATGCGCGAGCAGGGCATTGATGTGGTCATCTGCGCCGTCTCCACAATGCGCAGACCGGAAACGGTGGAACAGCTTGGCGCACTCGAACGGATTCCAAGCATTCACTGGTTGCGCCAGAGTGATGATGCAGAGATGAAGGACCTCAACCTGGATGCACTAGTGGCGCGTAATCCGGAGGTTGTGCTGGTGGATGGTTTGGCACATCGCAACAGAGAAGGCGCTCGATATGCTACCCGGCTGGAGGACATTCAGTTTTTGCTCCGTAACAACATCAGTGTCATGACAACGGTGAATGTGTATGAGCTGGAAGGGTATACGGAGCTGGCGCGGCAGCTCACTGGTATCGCAGTAGAACATACCGTTCCTGCGGATACACTGGAGCTTGCGGATGAAGTGAAGTTGATTGACGTCACGCCGGAAACCATACTGAGCCGTCTGGCAGAAGGTCATCTGAAGGGGCATGAGGGAGAAGCTGTTTTTCGTCAAGGCAATCTGGGCATTCTGCGCGAACTGGCCCTGAGATTGGTTGCGGAGGGAGTTAATGAATCCCTGCGTGAGCATCGAGAGGAGATGGGAATTACCGTCACAACAGGCATCATGGAACGGATTTTGGTGTCTACACAATATCACTGGAATGGCTCCATCTATATCCGGCGTGGACAACAGATTGCCAAACGGCTGAATGGTGATTTGTGCGCTGTGGTTTTTCGGAATATGAAGCAGCCATTAACCAAGGAGGCAACCGTATTTCGGCGCAATATGATCAAGTTGGTAGAGAAGTTTGGCGGCCATATGGAGGAGCTGTCTATATTACGCCGTCGCAACATCCCGTCTACGCTGGCACGTTACGCAATGGAACACCAGATTACCCGCATTGTGATGGGACACTCCCGGCGTACGCGCTGGCAGGAACTGTGGCAAGGGTCCGTTGTTAACTCGCTGCTGCGCAGATTACGTGGTGTCGACCTGTTTCTGGTTGCTGATCGAGCGGCCAGGGAGGGTGAACGTGTGGTTCCGGCTAAAGTTAACGATGTGGAGTCGCTGACATACCGCAGACTAAGCGAGCAGGAAATGAAGGAACAGATTGGTCAGATTCAGCGCGGCACATTTAAAATATATATCGGAGCTGCACCAGGTGTAGGCAAAACCTACATGATGCTTCGGGAAGGCAATGATTTGCTCCGCAAGGGCATCGATGTGCAGATCGGCTTGCTGGAGACACATGGGCGGGCGGAAACCGTGGAGCAGATGGGCCACCTATCTGTGATCCCTCGCGCGCAACGCGTTTATCAGGAGGCTCGTCTGGAAGAGTTGGACACGGAGGGCATTCTGCGTCTTTGTCCGGAAGTGGTGCTTGTGGATGAACTGGCGCATACAAATGTGCCCGGAAGTGTCCGGCAAAAGCGTTATGAAGATGTCCTGCTCCTGCTAAATGCAGGCATTTCGGTGATTACCACAATGAATGTACAACATCTCGAAAGTCTGAATGATGCCGTTGAACATATTACCGGTGTTCGTGTCCGCGAGACCGTACCCGATCGGATCATTCAGATGGCAGATGAGGTGCAGTTGATTGATGTGGCGCCCCAGGCCTTGCGGCAACGCATGAGGGAGGGTAAAATCTATGCAACTGCCAAGGTCGAGCAAGCCCTTGCGAATTTCTTTAAAATCGGTAATCTGATTGCCTTGCGAGAACTTGCCCTTCGTGAACTGGCGGACGATGTGGATGAACGGCTTGAAACACAGCAGGCCAAAATCGCACTTCGAGGACCTTGGCGCAGACAGGAAGCAGTCTTCGTATGTGTAAGCAGTGATCGTCATGCCGAGCGGCTGATCCGACGTGGATTCCGTATGGCTTTTCGTCTAAAAGCCATCTGGCATGTACATCATATCCACATCGGTGAGTCCATGAGTGACGAAGTGAAGTGCCATCTGGAGGCGTTGGAGCAGCTGACGATTCGGCTTGGTGGTCAATTTCATATTCATCATAGTCCAAGGCTGCGCGATGTACCTGAGATTTTGGCAAGAAAGGCATCGGAGGCGAGAGCAACCCAGTTGGTGGTAGGACAGGCAAGACGGGTGTGGTGGCTGAATGGCTACCGGGGCTCAGGTTCGGTGGTCAACCGACTGGTACACTTGTCGCGGCATCTGGATGTACTGATCGTTGCAGATTACGATTATGAACTGAGCGGGATGTGAATGGATATTGTCTGAACGAATAAAAAAAGAAACGCAGGCATCCCATAATAAACGGGTCCCGGCATATGTATGGGTGACTCTTGGGGTGACGCTGCTAACTTTGCTGCTTCATGCCATCGGCATGAGTGGTGATTTGGTTAATGTAGCGCTTGTATACCTATTTCCCGTTCTGGTGAGTGCTGTGTATTGGGGAATGGGGCCGGCCGTATATGCCGCGAGTTTTAGTGTCATTATGTTTGACTTCTTTTTTGTACCGCCATATCTGAGCTTTACGGTTGAGGATTTGAGATATCTCATCTCTTTTGTCGTGTATCTTGCGGTGGCGATCCTGACAGCGAGTCTTGCAGGTCGATTGCGACAACAACTGGAGATGGTAAAAGCACGTGAAGCCACGACTAACTCCCTGTACGCATTGAGTCGTCAGATGACAGCCATTACGGATCTGAATACGTTGCTGGTTAACATTGCAACCCAGGTTTCGCTCACCTTGGGCAAGCCAGCAGCTGTGTATCTTCCAGATGGGCAGGGGGATCTGCTGGTTACAAGCTCTTCTGCACCCGCATCAGAGGGGGAAAAGGATGGCTGGGGAGATGGAGAGTCGGAGATTTCCATTGCCAAATGGGTGTATAATCACGGACAGGTCGCCGGTAAAGGATCATCTACTTTGCGGGAATCTCCCGGACTTTACGTGCCGCTACGCACAGAGGAGCAGATTCATGGCGTGCTCGCCGTGAGCATGGACGCTGGCGAAGTTAATGTACAGCAAGAACAGCTTCGTCTGTTGGAGGCATGCGGTGGACTGGCCGCAGGTGCTATTGCCCGAGTGAAGTTGGCGGAAGAGGCCCGATTGGCACAGATCACTGCCGAATCGGAGCGTATACGCACAGCGCTGCTGGATTCTGTCTCTCATGAATTGCGTACGCCCCTAACCGCCATTATCGGCTCGGCTACGGGATTGTTGGAGAATGATACTCTTTTTACACCCGAGGATCGGAGAGAATTAACTGGCAACATTCGGGATGGAGCCTTGCGCATGAATCGTCTCGTCACGAATCTGCTGGGTATGGTTCGGCTGGAGAGCGGTATGTTGCAACTGAACCGAAAATGGTGTGACGTGGAAGATATAATCAGCGTTGTACTGACACAAGTTCGGGAATTCAGTCCGCATCGTAACATTCAAGTTGAACTTCCTGATGATCCGGTGTTCATTTATGGAGATGAAGTATTGCTGGAGCAGGTGCTGGTCAATATCGTCAGCAACGCCATCAAATATTCGCCTGATGAGAGCCAGATTGTCATGACTGTGGGGAGTGATAAAAGTCCGAGTCAATTGACGATCGTGGTGGCCGATCAAGGCATCGGTATACCGGAAGCGGAAAGAGTACGTATATTTGATAAGTTCTATCGCTCGGAGTCGACTCAGCATGTCACAGGAACGGGGCTTGGTCTGGCAATCTGCAAAGGCATTGTGGAGGTCCACGGAGGTACCATAGTAGCAGAGCCGAATCCGGGCGGGGGAACGAGAATGCGCATAGATATCCCCATGGAGGCTCACGGACCACGGTTTCCCTATTCAGAACAAGGAGAGGTTGAAGAATAACATGAACGCACCACTAGGGGCTCGCATACTGGTGATCGATGATGAGCCGCAGATTCGCAAATTGCTCAAGGTCACCCTTCAGGCACACCAATTCGAACTCCACGAGTGTGGGGATGGCGAAGAGGGCGTTATTCAGGCCAGCATTGTACATCCGGATCTGATCATCCTAGATCTCGGTTTGCCGGGCATGTCCGGTATGGAGGTCCTTCGCCGGATTCGCGAATGGTCACAGGTACCGATTATTGTGCTGACAGCGAAGGATCAGGAGGGAGACAAAATTGCCGCGTTGGATGGTGGTGCAGATGATTATGTGACCAAACCCTTTGGGATGGGTGAGTTGGTCGCCCGTATTCGGGTGGCGCTACGTCATGTAGCCAAAACGACAGATGAGCCAATACTGCACTTCGGATCACTGAAGGTTGATCTGGCCCAAAGGCAAGTGGAACTGGAGGGGGCTTTGGTGAAATTAACCCCAACGGAATATGAGATGCTGAAGGTGCTCGCTTCGAATGCGGGGAAGATCATCACCCAGCGCCAGCTTTTGCAGCAAGTATGGGGAGGGCATCATCATGAGTCTGACAGCCACTATCTTCGGGTATATGTGGGACATCTGCGTAAAAAATTAAATGAAGATCCAACCAATCCCCGATATATTCAGACGGAGCCTGGCATTGGTTATCGCTTTTTGCTTCCTGCCGAATAAGGTTCAAGGGAGAGCGGGGGGGTTCTTAACCATGATGTGATGCACGATTCAGTTCGTGAGCGCTATAGAACGAACAATACACCGTCCCCTTTAGCTGCAAAGGAAACGGTGCTTTTGTATTATGACGTGTATTTTGGCAACCAGTCGCCGTGAGCCTCAATTAACTCATCACACATCGCTACGATGTCATCGATAGATAGCTCGGCAGCCGTGTGTGGATCAAGCATGGCGGCGTGATAGATATGTTCTTTTTTGCCAGTGATTGCCGCTTCAATTGTCAGCAGTTGCGTGTTAATGTTTGTCCGGTTCAATGCCGCGAGTTGTGGAGGCAGATCACCAATGTACGTAGGGCTGATTCCTGATCCATCGACCAGACAAGGTACCTCGACACATGCCTCACGCGGCAGGTTTGTAATCAGTCCGTTGTTCATAACGTTTCCGCCAATCTTGTACGGGTTATTCGTCTCCATCGCTTCGATAATATGCGATGCGTATTCACGGCTGCGGGTATGTTCAATATTTTCGCTGGCAAACAGTTTGGTACGCATTTCTTTCCAGCCTTCAATCTGGTTCACACAGCGGCGGGGATATTCATCCAGTGGAATATTGAAGCGTTCAATCAGCTCCGGATAATTCCGCTTGATGAAGTAAGGGTGGTACTCGGCATTATGCTCAGAGGATTCCGTTACATAATAGCCAAAACGTTGCATCAGCTCAAAACGAACCATGTCGTCATGCTGTTCCTTCTGTTTTTCCTTCGCCCGACGTTTAATCTCGGGGTACAGATCCTGCCCGTCTTTGGTAACTTCGAGCAGCCACGCCATGTGGTTGATCCCTGCAATCTTAGCCACAACACCTGTCTGATCGATCCCCAGTGCATCAAACAGATGTGGTACACATACCTGCACACTATGACACAATCCTACGGTTTTGATCCCACCATGCACATTCATGACGTTGGTAAGCACGGCCATCGGGTTGGTGTAGTTCAGGAACCACGCATCTGGACATACTTCCTGCATATCTCGGGCGAAATCCAGCATGACCGGAATCGTCCGCAAGTTACGGAAAATTCCGCCAATGCCGAGTGTATCTGCAATCGTTTGACGCAGTCCATATTTCTTCGGAATCTCGAAGTCCGTAATAGTACATGGATCATATCCACCGACCTGGATGGCGTTGATGACATATTTGGCTCCGCGCAGCGCTTCTTTGCGGTCATGATATACGTTCACGACGCAACGACTTCCGAGTGAACGGGCCAGACTGGTCAACAAACGCTCTGAGTCGCTCAAACGTTCAGCATCAATATCGAATAATGCCAGCTCGAAATCTTGCAGTGCTTCAGTCATCATGACATCACCCAATACATTTTTAACAAAGACAGTGCTGCCTGCACCGAGGAACGTAATTTTATTCATTTAAGTTTAGCCTCCCTGAAAAATGTTGTACCCCAACTATAGGCCGATTCGGCACATATAACTATGGTTCAACCCCTCTCAAACATGGCATAATCCCATTTTTGTTTCCGTTTTCAACTAATAATTGTGTACTTTAGCTGTTATAATTTATTTAGACATACAGATGGTGAACCGCGGAAGGCAATAAGGAGGGGGGCGAAAAAGTGAGTCGCATTGAGATGAATGTGGTTCCCGCCGGCTGGACACAGATGGAGCTGATTTTGTTGTTTTTTGGGTGGGAGGCATGTGATCCTGCGCATTATTGGGGACCGGGTGTACGTGATTCTTACATTGTGCACTACATCCATGAAGGACGGGGCACCGTGTACATGGGGGATCAGGAATTCAAACTTACCGAGGGACAGGGGTTTGTCATTCTCCCGGATACACTTATTCATTATGAGGCAGATCCGCAGGAGCCCTGGACGTATTCGTGGTTTGGTTTTAAAGGCGTACAAGCCAAAGCATTCATGCAACGTGCCCAATTAAGCCCGGAGCGCCCGATATATGATGCCCAGGATACAAATACGATGGAACAGTTGTATACGGAGATGGTCCAAGCTTCCACGCGACCGGGAGGTGATGTGTTGAACCAGAGTCTCTTGTACCGCTTAATGGCAGAATTAATCTCTTCTTCGCCTGTGGAGGAGGAAATAGGGCAGCTCCTTTCAAACAAAGAGACGTACATCCGGCAGGCGGTGCAGTTTATGGAGAACAGGTACAGTCAGCGAACCTCCATTCTGGATATTGCCCAAGCTGTGGGGCTGGATCGCACGTATCTATCGGGATTGTTCAAAGAGCGATATGGCATGTCGCTACAGTCCTTTTTCCTGGAGTACCGTATGAATAGGGCTGCCGAACTTCTTCAGAATCCAGGGCTGTCGGTCAGTGAAGTGGCACATTCGGTTGGCTATACAGACCCATTACTGTTTTCCAAGATGTTCAAGCGAGTGACGGGTGTGTCTCCAAAGGGTTCGAGAAATCGAGATTAGATGCACCTATTGCTTCAAATTTAAAAGAAAGTTTTGATCATTAATCGTCGTCCCGCTATTCTGATACAGAAGTGTAATTGAATATGTGGAACTTGGTGCTTTGCCCATCAGGGTGGAAGCTTAATAGGGAAGTCTGGTGTAATACCTGCGCGGTCCCGTCACTGTAACAGAGGAGTCAGGTAGCGATAATCCACTGGTTTAGACCGGGAAGGAGCTGCAATGACGATGATTCTGGAGCCAGGAGACCTGCCAGGTTTAACAAACACAGTAGTACCTTACGGGAGATAGGAAGGTGTTTAGAGAGCATGATCTTTTCTGAAAATCTGTTTATTTAAGGCGTCCTCATCCAGTAACACGGAGAGGGACGCCTTTTTTGATAGAATTTATAAGTTTTCAGCGGAGCTGTGGACGGAGAACATCATGGCACATACATAAAGTTGTGGGGAAGGATGTTTGAGCACTTGAGCAGATATATCGTTAAGCGTTTATTACAACTGGTTGTCGTATTGTTCGGCATCACGTTCCTGCTAACCTACCTGTCTCCTGGAGAAAGTCTGTCAGGATAATACTAATGTGCGGGTTTTCTTTATAGTCTAAGTAAGGTTATAAAAAGAGAATGATGCAAGAAGGGTTACCCCAGAAGTCTAAAATGTACCCTATAAGATGGACACTTTAAAAAAGGTCATCTTGTAGGGTCTTTTTGTGTACAATGAATAAAAAAACGAGCGGTGGTCAAGCGAATGTCAAAAAAACACTTTACAACTCAAGAGCAAGATCAGTTAAGAAGAAATCCCTATGTGAAAAATGTCAGTGCTAAAGCTATTACGTACACGGATGCGTTCAAAGAACGATTTATTCAAGAATACAGTCAAGGTACGCTTCCCCGTGAGATTTTTCAGGAAGCAGGCTTTCCCCTTGACGTCTTGGGTGCTACCCGGATTCGAAAGGCTTCCAATCGATGGCGTATGGCTTTTCAAGAACAAGGACCTACTGGATTAACTGACGGTAGAAAACACGCCTCAGGCCGTCCGCTGACCCGTGAATTAAGTCTTGAAGAAAAATATGCCCGTTTGGAAGCGAAAATGAAATGGCTTGAAGCGGAGAATGAATTCTTAAAAAAGCTCGATCAACTCGAAAGGCAGATGAGAAAAAAGACATCCAACTAAGTACGCGGCAAAAATTCGAACTGATTCAACAGATGATGCATACATACCCTTTCCAACGCAAGGTGCATGTTCTTTGTGAAATTGCTGGAGTTTCACGTTCGGGCTATTACCAATATTGTAGCAAAGATGCTCGGTTACATCGTCAAAATCAGGAACAAGACGATCAGAAAGTAAAAGCAATCGTTCTGAAAGCCTACCATTACCGTGGAAGAAAGAAAGGTGCCCGTCAAATCAAAATGACGCTGGAGCTCCACTATGGAGTCACATACAATCTCAAGCGAATTCGTCGTGTCATGCAAAAGTACAACATCGTTTGTCCGATTCGCAAAGCGAATCCCGCACGTCGTATGGCCAAGGCCACCCAAGAGCATCGAACCTGTCCTAACACGTTAAATCGAGCTTTTAAGCAAGGGATTGCAGGTAAGGTACTATTAACAGACATCACGTATTTAACGTATGGGAAAAATAAGCGAGCCTACCTATCGACCATTAAAGATGCTGAAAGTAATGAGATTTTAGCTTATGAAGTCTCTGCTTCACTCGGTTTGGACATTGCGATGGAGACGTTGAAACAACTCAAAAAGCATCGTCATCTCACCTCGAATGCGTTGATTCATTCGGATCAAGGATTTCACTATACGAACCCAAAGTTTCAAAAGCTTGTGAAGAACATGGGGCTAGGTCAATCCATGTCGCGTCGAGGAAACTGTTGGGACAATGCTCCACAAGAATCCTTCTTTGGGCATTTTAAAGATGAAACGAATTTCAAAACATGTATGACCCTGGAAGAGGTTAAGCAAGAAGTGAAAAGCTACATGATCTATTACAATCATTATCGAGGTCAATGGAACTTAAACAAGCTGCCGCCTGCGCGATACAGACAGCAGCTTGAAGCAGCCTAACCTTTTTTAATTTGTCCTTTACAAGGGGTACATTTTAGTCCATAGATGACTTCAGGATAACCCTTTTGTTGTATAACAGGCATGTTGTGTGTAGTTGGGATGTGACACTGGAATCACTTGTGAATGCTTTATCGTATGTGGTTCAGTACACCTATGTCATTCAGTACACCATATTTCTGCGCAGGCTGCATAGTATTTTATCTGGCCCCTCAGGGCTATTTCATCATATATTTATTGATTGCTTCATTGGGTGATTATCGCTTTACAGATATTCAGTCTTATTTTGGAGAGGTACTCCGCATATAGACTCTTCGGTCCACATGCAGTTGGCTACATCTGCTTAGCCAGTCGTACTGACATGAGAGATTTAAACTAGTGTGGTACCTGGGATTGAAAATCGTTCCGGCTGGACTGATCAGCATGGTAAAAGACAATGTCGCCATCCTTCAGGGGCCAGGTTCTGCCTTGACTGTCTGTTGGCGTTTTGTTGAAACCTTCCATCTGCCATTGATTCATCAGAGGTGCGTGAATATATTGCAGATGGGGCGCCTCTGTATTTCCATTCCGCAGGCTCTCCATGTTGAAGTTAACCACAATATAACCATTCTTTAGAAAAACATTCGATTTCTCATCCATCTGATTTTGTAGTGCAAGGGGTTCGAGATCCGTCCCTTTTGGTACGGCATATACATCGGCCGGCAAGCTATACTCCCCGTACCAGCGTTGGATTGCTGCATTGGCCCGGTCCACGTTGACCCCGGAAGGAATGTCCGTTTTCGGCCCAATGAGTGTACGAATCGGAGCAGACAGGATCATCCAGTCATAACGACCTACCCATGTTTTTTGATGGGAAGTCTGATCGACCAGGCGAACCATATGTTCTGCCAACGTACGCTGGTTGCGTTCTTCCGCTGTCAGCTCATAAGTATACTGATAACGCGCTGTATCGCCTAACTCTGTGCCGGGTACATTTCGAAGCCGTGAGTTCAGCACAACAAAGCGTTTCTCCATATCCTGTGCCGATCCAATACGGATCAGACGTTCCTGGCCTCGATGGTAGTACAGATCCACTTCTTGTCGGGATGACCCGTCTTTACTCACAAAAGCAAAAGTGGGTGTAATACGAATACCATCCTGTTTGCCAAACATATTGCCCTTGGTCTTCAGACCGAACTTGAAATGGTACCCCGTCTTCACAGTCGCGTTAGCGAATCCCTGCACCGGATGGCTTCCTGGTCGAATAGGCAATACAAATGGAGCCAGATTACCTCTCGGATCACCATCAATGCTATTCATCCCTGCCCAGTAGCTAAGGCCCGTTGGGTCGGGACTACCCAATCGCTTGCGAAATACATTTTCCCAGTTGTAATCGGAGATATCAGTGACGTGAAAATCATATAACCTTCCGATCACATCTACCGGTACGGTATCTGCTGCAACATGATGTGTCAGATTGGTATTGGCATCCTGTTGCTCGGTAAAGTTTGCAGGTGCATTCTCTGCAATATTACGGAATACAATGTGATATTTGCCTTCGTCTACCCATACAGGGAGATAGAATGTGGTATCCAGTTGATTGACCGGAATATCGACCCATGTCTTGGCAGGGATAAACTGACTCCGGTCTGCGTTGTAGACATCAAACGGGAATTGTACCTGTTTGATTCGAAAATATTTGGCATAGTCCCGATTCCCATAACCGGGATAACTTGCTGCGTCCAAGTGCTGTCCCGATGTGGGAATTCGTACAATGAACGGACGTTCCAGAATGAGTGCAGCGCTGGCTGGGTCCGGTACGGTTTTCTGATTATGCGGCTGATCATCCGATACCCAGGCGTAGTTGACGACAGGGGTGTGTACCGTGACGGTGTTGATGCCGTTAATCGGTAATATTTTATTGGAGCCGCCATTCACGTTACCCGGTAGCAAATCATAATAGATTTCACCAGAGCTTGTAGTGTTTGCTTTATTCAGCAGGGAATTGCTGATCATATTACCCGGTTTGTACAGCACATCACGCCCAATCGTTGTTGGATTAGGAATATTGAATGGCGTTGGTCCATCTTTGGTTGCTTCCACATCATTCATAATGGTTGTGTTGTTGAATTTCACCAAATCATTCTTCACTTTACTTTGAGGTGTGTTGGATTCAGCCATTCCTTTTAACCGTGATGTATCATCAGGCACACTGGGAGGTTGGTTTAAACCACCTGTTAATTTGGGTGGAGTATATGAGATTGAAGTGGTTTGCCCTGGTCGAACATGGCTTTCTACGGATTCATCATTTTTAGAATCCAGTGTTGGTGGTGTGTATCCTGTTGGATTCATCGTAACGGTCTCACCGGGCAAAGCGTAATTATTCATGGTTGCTTTAGCGATCTTGTATACTTCCAGATTGTTAATTTTCCAGTAGGAGTAGTCTCTTGTGATTTGGAAAGTGTATGGCTTAGGTACTGTGTCATTCGCGGGTAAAGGTGGTCCTGGTGTACAACCATCATCATCACATATTTCTGGTCCAGGTACTGTCCATTCTCTGTCATACGAGATTGTGATATTACAGTTGTATGTAACTTTACCGCTCATTTTCGCCCAAGCTTGTTTAAATAGGTAATTATCAGCAAGGGCATTTGTGTAGATTGACTCGGAAGTAGGGATACCTTTTAATACATCGAATGTCTCATTATCTCTGTTATCTGACTTGATAACACCGTTAGAATCTGGATCAAGATCATTCATGCTCATGATGGTTCCAGCAGAAGGTGGTCCAATCGTTGGCGTGCAACCTCCACCACCGCCTCCGTTACCGTCGCCCCCGCCCGTACCTGGGTTCTCTTCAACACCAATGTTTATTGTGGTAGTTAACTGAAATCCATCTTTCTTCCACAGTACGGTGATGGTTGTAGTTCCCCTACTGACAGCATGAACTACTCCGGAGTTACTAACGGTAGCAACACCAGGATTGGAAGATTCCCATGTGGTTGTACCACCGCTGCCAGTGTTTACATTGGTCTCGGCTCCAAAATTCCCATCTCCCGTTTTCGTTTTGACCGTTGCATTCAATTGTTTGGACTGGTTCAAGCTAAGTTGCCCGCCAGAGGTGAGGTTGATTTCTTTGGTTATTTCGGCAAAGGCCCGCCAATATAAATCTGTGTTGAATTGATAGTCAGCATTCCATTTGGATGGGGAATATTCTTCCGTTTTGATAGGTGAAATAGCACCACCAATTTGAGTGGTGAATTTTGTGTTACGACCTGTAAAAGATTCAACAGAAACTAAAATGGGCAACCCAGGCTCATAGTAAGCTGTATTATCCATGTAGTGAGGTTCGTTAGATTTATCAGCTATTTCCGCAGAAGAATGTGATTCACCTACTTTATCAAAGTACTCAGTCGGAATATAAACATCTTTATTCAAATCAAGATCGACACAGATTGTTGAAGATACCGGAAGATTTTTGGTAGGGTCGTTTTCTAGCTCGATGTTATTGCAATGGCCATCAACCTTCCATTTTAGATTATCAATTTGGTAAATATATACACCTATATTAGTTTTCTTTTTCCCTTCAACAGGGATAACCTTTTTTTGTGACTTCGCAGGTGTAGAAGGCTCCATATGGAATGTGTTTAATTCAGGTTTAATTCCAGGCCCTCCACCTGCAGAGACTTGAGTTACTGATGATACAAGTACTACGAGTGATAACACGAACAACATCATTTTTTTAATAGCTTTTTTCCTCGTCAAATTTAATCCCTCTAATCTGTGGCTATTACGCTGTAAGCGGGTCCTTCTTTGGTCACAAGACTCACAGCAGAAATCAGCTCTTTATCAAAATGTAGAAGTCCTCTGCTCCAGTAGACTGGATTATTAACAGCGAATACACCTCTAGTTTTTGTGAAATCATTAATTACAGGCCCAGCATATGCTGCAAAGGCTTTTGAATTTGGAGAGTTCATGGGATTAATCGTTGCCGAATTAAGTAAACTTCCGGCTTGAAGTGTATTCATAGTAGTACTTTTCACGCTCAATTCAAGCTCTGCAAAAGAATAATAAGCTCCTCTTACGAGGGTGTATCCTTCATCTACAAAAACAGGGTAAAAAATACTTCTTTCCGCATCCTTCGCATAGGTATTAACAATAATCCAATTTTTTATCTTGAGATCGGCATATTTAGTATCTGTAATAATATTTTTATTGCGAACTTTCGAGAAGTCGTCTGTAACCTCACTGTAGTCCATGTTGGGTGAAAATTTTTTCTCTGGTGTCTTCTGATACTTAGGCGCAATAATACTCAAATTCGTCCCCGTCAAGCCCACCGCCCGCAGCTCATTCAGACCCTGAAAATCGGCAGGTTTTGTCTTGGCAACTGCTGCATATCGGGCGATCAATACTGCTACTTCCGCCCGAGTGGTGGTACGATCAACGCCAAATGTTTTATCGTTTGCCACACTCATCAGTCCTGTTCCCAGGGCAACGGCTACTGCATTTTTTTGAGCGCTTGCGAGTTTACCTGTGAAATATTCCTTTGCAGGCACAACGGTGTTGGTCACATCAGAGAGTGCTTGTTTGTACTCAGGATCAACCACGGTTAGCCCTTGCGTCAGCCAAATAGCCATTTCGCCTCGTTGAAGAGCGGCTTGTGCATCCAATTTCCCCTTATAATTAGAAGGGCTGATAAAACCTTTTGCTATAGCAGTAGAGACACCACTTTTTGCCCACTCGGGTATGTCTGTGAAATTGTTTTGTTCTTGTGTTGATGCATTAGGCTGGTCGGATAAACGTCCCAGGATACTTGCCATTTCAGCCTTGGTGACCGGTGAGCTTGGTTTAAATGTCCCTTCGGCATACCCCTTGAAATAACCTTGTTCCACGGCCGAATTAATTGCTGAAGATGCCCAGTGTGTAGAAGGAACGTCCTTGAATGTAGTTGCAGCCTGTGCGGCTTCTACAGAACTCCCAACGCCTCCAAAACCTACGATACCCCCTGTTAATAAAACTAATGCCGTTACGCCGGAAATCATCATTTTTTTCATGAATTTTACTCCTCTCAATTGTGAATTTCTCTCCTTGATATGTACTTTTCAGGCTACTAGATACTAAATTTGTAATAATAATCAATATTCTACCATGTATAACTAGGCTGTTGGTATGATTTTTCAATATATTTCCTCCTCTCCACACAACTTCTACTAATGCTCCAGACCTATATTTCCTCAAAAAACACAAAAAAAGGCCACGAATCCGCAGATTCATAGCCTTATGCTTTAAGGTCTCTAACATATGTAGTTCCATCAATAATCAATAAATCAAGAATACTCGATTTCCAAACATTTGAAAAGCCCATATTCTTCTTACTCCAAATAAAGTCAGGCTATCGGTGTTCCATTAGGTAATGGGCTATCCGGTGTGAGCAAGACAACATCGCCTTCACCAGGCACGCCGCCCAGCACAAGTACTTCAGAGACAAAACCGGCAATCCGCCGGGGTGGAAAATTAACTACAGCAACGACCTGTTTGCCAATGATCATGTCAGGCGTGTATCGCTGGGTAATCTGAGCACTGGAACGTTTAAGACCAAGTGGTCCGAAGTCGATCGTCATTTTAATAGCGGGTATGCGAGCCTTGGGGAAGGGTTCGGCTTCCACCACGGTACCAACCCGGATGTCATGCTGCATGAACTCTTCAAAAGTAGCCATAGGGGTAGATCTCCTTTCAACTATGAGGACTATTATAAATGAAAAATCAACAAAAAATCCAGATTACGCTGTATCGTAACCTGGATTTCTGTTGTGTTGCATTGCAGCAAATTAAGCGCCGTTCCAATTTTCCCCGGTGAGGTATTTCTCGGTGAGGATGGATAACATCTGAATACCTACTTCATTATGTCCGCCTTCTGGAATAATGATATCGGCATACTTTTTGGATGGCTCGATAAAAGCATCGTGCATTGGTTTTACCGTTTCGAGATATTGTTTGTACACGGATTGGATCGTGCGTCCGCGTTCTTCAATGTCCCGCAGTACTCTCCGTAAAATCCGCACATCGGAATCGGTATCAACAAATACTTTGATGTCCATCAGACTGCGAAGATGTTCATCAATCAGCACATGCAATCCTTCTACAATGACAATATGGTTCGGTGCCAGTTCAACCGTCTCATTGGCAGCACGGTTATCTATGGTGAAGTCATATACGGGAGCATACGCCGCTTGGCCTTTTTTCAACAGGGTGAGATGCTCAATCAACAGATCATTATCGAATGCAAACGGGTGATCGTAATTGGTGAGTCGGCGTTGCTCAGGTGTGAGCTGCGACTGGTCTTTGTAATAATTGTCTTGGGATATAAAAGTAACCTTACCTGATCCCAGACGGTCTATGACGGAGCGAGCTACCGTCGTTTTACCGGAGCCGGTTCCTCCGGCGATACCAATAATGAGCATGGTTGTTCCATAAGCCTCCCTAAAATGGCAGCATGATGAATGGATAAAAGCATATCAGAAATCCTTCGTTCATGGCCTTTATCCACATGTCTGTCTCTGAATACACAATTCTTTCATTGTACCATAGCACACGACTTTTTTCATCTTGGTGTATGGACCATGTTTTGCCTTCAAGGGGTGTTATGCATGCTCATATTCATTTTACTGCATATCTTTGGATGATACTCCCCGTGGTGACTCCCATAGGGCCATTAGGCGCTGGCCGATGGAACTTTTGGTGAACAGATTCAGGATGACATAACCAAGTACACTTCCTGTTGTATTGGCTATTATATCGTTCAGATCGGTACTGCGACCGTTGCCCAAGGTTACTCGGAGCATGAGTTGTGTTATTTCAATGAGGATACTTAGAGCCAATCCCGCTAATGCTGCTGTTCGCATCGAATGAATCCAAGGCTTTATGAAAGGAAGCATGAACCCCAGTGGCATAAACAGCACAATGTTAAGGAGAAAGCTTGGTGTATCCGCGGTCAGGAGCGGAATCCATTGAATGCTTTGATACCATGGGGTCTGATTGGCATAGATTCCGATGTTCACGTCGATAGGGAAAAATACAAAATGCATAACGCCCAACATATATATGGCAAATGCGAGCATCGACACATAATGTCTGACCGTGTACCTGGTTTTGCTCACCCTGGCATGGAGCATCAGGGCGAGCAGGACCAGAACGAATAACGGACCAAGTACGATGAGAGATGAGATTGAATATTGGATGGACATGGAATGGCTCCTTCGATAAGGCAATGATATTAGGCTATTGAAGTTGAATCTTCATTTCCAATCCCTTGATGAATTGTTTATCTTTAACCTCTTCAGCGAAGTCATCCTTGATCTCAAAAGGTTTCACTATCAGATATTTTATATTCTTGGCAGTTGTGGCATATATGCGTTCGGATGTTAATTGGGTTCCCTTATAGGTGCCCTCGCCGCTAAGTGAGGTCAGTTGCCGCCCTTGATCATCATAGACGGCAAATCCGATGTGACTCAGCTGTTCCTGCTCTTTTGCCGTAAGAGTATTCTTATCATTCAAACTGATAACAGTAGTTAGGCGAGTAGTGACAGGGGTAACCTCAGCTTCCGTAACAGCGGCCGTATACAGATCGTTGGTCATGGCTGTGTTAGGCAGAACCTGATGAATGTTTTCTGTTGATTTGGCAAATGGAACCGTAAGCTCGAACTCATGATCGATGCCCTGCAATGTCAATTGAACTTTGGCGTCGAACTGATCCGGCCAATGTGCCGTTCCCTGATCGGAGGAAATGACCTGTTCAAAGAGCAGTGTATCTGGCTGCGTTTCTCCTACCGAACTATAGAACAGTCCGCTATTCGGACGGGTCCCGTCCACTTTGAAAAAGACATTCTCAATTCCGCTGCTCAGTTTCACGATGTCCTTGCCATTGTCATATTCGCCTTGATTCAGATTAGGCGCAGTGAAATGAACCAGAAACGCAGCACGTGTACCATCATATACCGCTTCAAGCACTTCGAGCTTCACATCCTGGTAAGCAACCTTACTGTTAACAGGGGTAGTCAAGCCTTCGTTGCCCGCCGTTCGCAGACCCATATCAGCTTCTATAGAGCTGAAGAGGCTGCCCACGAGTGGAATATTGCGCAAGGAGGCAGCCATGGCCGGTGATACAAAGCCGGATGCAAATACGGTAACGCCCAACACTCCGGCTGCGATCGTCGCGGCTGCAGCCTTGTGCCATCGCTTGTTCCGGCGACTGGAGCGCAAAGTCTGTTCCGTTTTCAATGTGTTTGGTGACGTCGGCAGAGATTCCAGTGTGGCATCAATCCGGTTACGAACGAGTTCAGACATCAGAGGACGCTCCTTCGCTTGGTTCTTTAATTCCTGATCGATATTAAACGGGTTTGACATGTAAGTTTACCTCCCGAAAATTTTTGAATTTTTGATATAACTCCTGCCTTGCCCGAGTAAGTCTCATTTTCACTGCACTTTCGGAAATATTCAGGGCATCGGCGACTTGACGGAGGGACAGGTCTTCAAAATAATGCAAAATGACAACAATTCGTTTCGATTCCTCCAGACGGTCTACCGCTTCTCGCATATCGACCTCGTCGTAGGGACTGGAATGCTCCCGCTTTTCTGAAGGTACTTCCGCATAAGCGGTGGAGAGAGCGCGGCGGGACAGCATCGTGTTACATTCATTGATGAGGATGCGAAACAGCCAGGTTTTAAAATACCGGGGTTCCCGGAGTGTATGCACCGATTTGTATGCGTTCAGAATTGTCTCCTGAATGGCATCGGCCACGTCCTCCTCTTTTCGCAGCATGGATTTTGCGGTATTGTACAAAGAGTTTTCAATGTCTCGAATAAGCCGGATAAAGGCTTCACGATCTCCTTGGATGGCCTGGTTAACGAGATCGGTTGAACCCATGGATAACAGCTCCTTTCGTATTGGAGGGATGAAGCCAGCACTTGGCTGGTTTTTATATGAATTAGACTGGCGGGCAGGGCATATGGTCACATTTTCTTTTTATAGTTTTAAAAAAGGGCGTTGTTATATATGACGTATCGGGTCTCTGCGTTCCCTTCAATAGAAGAGAGGCTGATATTGCCTAAGATTGGATGATTGACTTTTTCAAAAACAGCACTATAATAAACTTATATTCATAACACGGACTGTTACTGGGGAAACCAGGCATGACCGAATTCGATTGCTTTACTGTAATCGCTTTCGGTCTTTTTTTATTTTGTTGGGGGGGTGAGAACATTGAAGGTTATTAAGAAAGTGAATAACAATGTGGCGATTGCTATTAATGAACATAGCGAAGAGGTATTTGTGGTAGGCAAGGGTGTAGGATTCCTGAAAACGCCTTACGAGCTGACGGAGACGGACTTGGTGGAGAAAATTTTCGTAGCACCGAAGAACATCCGGATGTATGATCTGCTGAACAGTATTCCGATTGAGGATATTTATCTGGCGGAGGAAGTCATCAAGCTGGGCAGTCAGATCCTGAATAAAACATTTAACCCGAATCTGCTTCTCACCCTGTCTGACCATATCAGTTTTGCATTAACCCGAACCAAAGAAGGCATCCGTATCAAAAATCCACTTGAATGGGAAGTGCGGACACTCTATCCGGACGAGACCCGGGTGGGGGAGGCTGCGCTGAAGCTGATTCAGGAAAAAACGGATATGGCTCTGCCAACAGCCGAAACAACACTGATCGCATTACATTTTGTCAATGCACAGGTAGGCTCGGGAGAGATGACGGATACCACCAAGGTAACCACAGTTACGGGCGAGATCCTGTCCGTGATCAAATATGCTCTCAAAATTGATTTTCAGGAAGACTCCATTCACTTTATGCGATTTGCAACACACATCAGATACTTCATCATGCGGCAGATGAGCGGTAAGTCGCTCAAAGACGAGAATGAATCTTTGTTCCTGATGGTGAAGGAGAAGTTTCCGAAAGAACTCGCTTGTGTGGAGAAGATTGCTGATTTCCTGAAAAATAACTATGGCTGGACCTGTTCTGATGATGAAAAGTTATATTTGATTCTGCATATCCAACGATTGATTTCGAATGAACCAACGGAATGAACTAGTGAAGGAACTAACCGAATAATCCATATTGGACTGTTACTGATTCGATCAGGCATGACCAAGCGTAGGGAATGACGATTCCCCGGCTTGGTCATTTTTTATATATTCAATTTATTCATGTAGAGGAGAAGGGTCATGAACAACAAAGACTTGGCTAAAAACGTACTTGATCTCGTTGGCGGCGAGCAAAATATATCGGGTCTGACACACTGTGCAACCCGTTTGAGATTCGTATTGAAGGATGATAGCAAAGCAGACCTTAAGGCGCTGGATCAGCTCGAAGGTGTGCTTAAGGCACAGAATTCCGGGGGACAGGTTCAGATTGTCATTGGTGCCAAAGTAGACGCAGTCTACAGTGAAATGAAAAATCTGACTTCTGACCAGATTGGCGAGCTTACAGAGTCTACAGACAATGGACCGAAAAAGAGACGCAACCCCGTCAACGTAGTGCTTGAAACCATCGCAGGTATATTCACGCCTGTTCTGCCAGCACTTGTTGGTTGCGGGATGATCAAATGTTTGGCCACCGTTATAACTGCAATGGGTTACCTGGAAGGCTCCGGTTTCCTGACGATTATTAACATGATCGGGGACTGTATTTTCTACTTCATGCCATTCTTCCTGGCTGTTAGTGCAGCAAATCGTTTCAAAACCAATCCCTATTTGGCGGTAGCTCTTGCTGCGGGATTAATGCATCCAACTATTTTGAACGCTGCGGCTCAGATTGCTGAGACAGGTGTAAACAGTATTGATTTTCTCGGCATGCCGATTCTGTTGATGAAATATTCCTCTTCCGTCATTCCCATCATTCTGGCGGTATGGATCATGAGTTATGTGTATCCAATCGTCAATCGAGTGATTCCCAAGTTTCTACAGGTCCTGCTTACCCCAATGATTGTTTTGTTCATCATGATTCCAGTGGAATTAATCGTGCTTGGGCCAGTAGGATCATATATCGGTGACTGGTTGACCAATGGCATTAACTCATTGTTCTCAACCGCAGGTGTTCTTGCTGGTGCCATTCTTGGATTTTTCAAACCGATTATGGTCATGTTTGGTATGCACTATGCGATCATGCCTATTCAGGTTCAACAAGTGGCTACACTGGGTGCAACCGTGCTGTTACCAACGGCATTGGCCGCGAATTTGGCTCAGGCTGGAGCAGCCTTCGGTGTGTTTGTACTGACGAAGAGTAAAACGATGAAATCAGCAGCTGCTTCCAGTGGATTCACCGCGTTGTTCGGGATTACCGAGCCGGCGATCTATGGTGTAACGCTGAAATACAAACGTCCGTTTTTCGCAGGTTGTTTGGCAGGCGGATTAGTCGGTGGATTCTACAGCTTGGTGCATACAACAGCGAATGCAATTTCACTGCCAGGTGTATTGGCCATTGGCACGTATTCATCGGATCGTTACATGTATGTCGTTATTGGTTGTATTGCCGCAGTTGTACTCGGGTTTGTGTTCACGCTGTTGGCGGGCATCAAGGAAGATACAGATGGAAGTAAATCGAAGCAGCAAGCTACGGATAAAGTAAACAGCAATCAGCCAGCCGTTGCCACAGAGGTGACTCCAGCATCCGTATCATCACAGACATCCACATCTTCGGACATGCTTATCGTTAGTCCAATGACAGGGGAGATCAAACCGATCTCTGAGGTGGAAGATCAAGCATTTGCCCAAGAGTTAATGGGTAAAGGCATTGCGATTGTTCCGACAGATGGCAAGGTATACGCTCCATTTGACGGGGTAGTCGAAGCACTTTATCGCACCAAACATGCCATCGGATTGAAAGCTGCGAATGGTGTCGAGATCCTGATTCATATCGGGGTGGATACCGTCAGTCTGAAAGGGAAATATTTTAACGCCCATATCGAACAGGGGCAGACAATCAAGGCCGGCGATTTATTGGTGGAATTTGATCCAGAAGGCATTACGTCAGCAGGCTATAACACCATTACATCCATTGTCGTTACCAACATGCAACAGTACGGAGATGTGCTGACTACAGCGACCAGCGGCCCGATTGGGGAGAGCGAAGCGCTAATGAAGCTGATCCCTTAAAACTTGAAATAAAACCTTAATCATACGTAATAACAGGAGGAAACTAAAATGACGAATTCCAATTTTCCAAAAGATTTTTTGTGGGGCGGTGCACTATCTGCCTGTCAGGCCGAGGGAGCTTATAATGTAGATGGCAAGAGCCTGACCATTCCAGAAGTGATGAAGTTCAACGAGAAGAACGATCGCAAGGTGACCAAGCAGATCAGAGTGAATTGGGAGATGATTGAAGAGGCCAGGAATGACCCGGATACGATTAAATATCCGAAGCGTCGGGGTATCGATTTTTATCATAACTTCCGTGAGGTTATCACCTTGTTTGCCGAGATGGGCTTCAAAGTATTTCGTTATTCCATTTCATGGGCCAGAGTATTTCCGGGTGGCGACGATGCCGCTCCGAACGAAAAGGCACTAGAGTTCTATGATCAGGTGATTGATGAATGTCTTAAACATGGAATGGAGCCCCTGATCACCATCAGCCACTTTGATACACCAATTGTACTGATGGACAAGTTCGGAGGATGGTATAACCGCAAGCTGATCGATCTGTATGTGAACTATTGTGATGTGCTGTTTAATCGCTACAAGGGCAAAGTGAAATATTGGGTGACGTTCAACGAGATCAACATGAGCGTGAAAGCATCGGCCAAGACGCTGGGCATCATTGATTATGATGCTCCAAATTATGAGGAAATGTTGTTCCAGGGATTGCATCATCAATTTGTAGCTGCGTCCAGAGCAACCAAGATGGCTCATGAGATCGATGCGAATAACCAGATCGGAAGTATGGTCGCGTATTTCACAACGTATCCTTACACTTGCAAGCCGGAGGATGCGCTTCAGATGCAACAGGATGATCAGATGAAAAATCAGTTCTATCTCGATGTGCTCAATAAAGGCGAGTACCCTTACTATAGTAAAACGTATTTCAAAAACAAGGAGATCCAGCTGAACATCGAGGATGGCGATCTGGATAGCATTCGCGCACATACAGCTGATTTCGTGGGGATGTCGTATTACAACTCGATGATTTCCAGCAGTGATACAGAGCAGCTCGAACTAACGGCAGGCAATGTACACAGTGTATATAAAAACCCGCATCTGCCCGCTAACGAGTGGGGTTGGCAGATTGATCCGATTGGCCTGCGTTATACGCTTAATCTCGTCTATGATCGGTATCAAAAGCCTGTCTTCATTCTGGAGAACAGCTCAGGCTTCTACGATAAGCTGAATGAAGATGGAACGATCAACGATCCCTACCGAATTGATTTCCTGAGCAAACATATCGAACAGATGGGACTCGCCATTGCGGATGGGGTCGAAGTGTTGGGTTACACGATGTGGGGGCCCATCGACATGATCAGTTCAGGGACTTCCGAGATGAGCAAACGGTACGGATTTATCTACGTCGATCAGGACGACTATGGCAATGGTACGCTGAAAAGATATCGTAAGGATTCGTTCTTCTGGTATCAGAATGTGATCCGTACCAACGGAGCAGAACTGTAACGCACCATGAACATTTTGGGTCGCATCAAAAAAATACCCGGCGGCTTGCTGATTGTTCCTATGCTGGCCGCCGCGGTCATCAACACGGTGTTTCCATCGTTTTTTCAGATCGGAGATCCAACAACAGCGCTGTTCACATCAAAAGGTACCATGGTGCTGATCGGTATGATATTACTGATATCAGGAACACAGCTTAACTTGTCACAGCTTCTGGTGACTTTGAAGAGAGCAGGGGTGCTCTGTATATCACGTATCCTCATCAGCTGCCTGTTCGGATGGGCGTTTGTACACTTTTTTGGCATAAGTGGGTTCGGTGGAGTGTCTGCGGTAGCCTTCATCGCCGTGCTGACCAGTTGTAATCCGGGATTATATCTGGCCTTGATGAACACATATGGAGATGATGTGGATCGTGCTGCGTTTGGCATTCTAAATCTGATCGCCGTGCCGGTTATTCCGGTTATGATATTGAATTCGGCAAGCGGTGTCGGTATCGATTACCTTAGTGTACTTGCTACGCTAGTGCCTTTTTTCATTGGCATAATGCTTGGTAACCTGGACAGCAACATCCAGAAGATGTTCGCTCCGGGAACACTGATTCTGCTGCCTTTCCTGGGTACAAGCTTTGGGTCCAATATTGATCTGCGTATTGCATTTCAGTCCAGTCTGTCCGGCTTGCTGGTCACGGTGTTATTTTTGCTGATCTGCATGTTGCCGCTCATTGGAATCGATCGCACGATATTAAGACGGCCCGGTTACGCAGCGGCTGCGACATGTTCGGTTGCTGGATTATCCATGGTGGTGCCTTCGATGGCTGCCGAATTCAATCCGGTGTATGCGCCATATGTGGACACAGCTATCGCTCAGATTGCGTTTGCCGTGATCCTGACGTCGGTGACCGTGCCTTATATCGTGAAGCGTTTGACGGGAGGAACAGCGACGGAAACTTCTGCTTCGACAAATCACTAGAAAAAAACAGCATGTGTTCTGTCAGGTCATGACGGATCACGTGCTGTTTTGATTTGTTCATCTATATGATCTCCTGGGGGAGGAGAGGGATCGATCGGTTTATTTTACAGACCCAGCAGTTGTTTAACACTTTCAGCTACAGCTTTGCTGGATTGTGGATTCTGTCCTGTGACCACGCGGCCATCTGTTGTGACATAGGAGCTGAAGGCAGCAGCTTTATCGTATTGTGCAGCACGTTCTCTCAAAGCATCTTCCAGCAGGAAAGGAACATACTCGGTTTGTTGAGCCAATGCTTCTTCTTCATTCGTGAAGCCGGAAACCGTTTTGTCGTTGATTAGAAGCAGGCCGTTGGACAACTTCACATTCAGCAGGGCTGTAACCCCGTGGCACACGCCGGATACAACGCCACCTTTTTCATAGATATCGCGAGAAAGCTCTTGCAGTTCAGCATTGTCCGGGAAATCCCACATCGTACCGTGGCCCCCTGTGAAGTAGATCGCATCATAGTCACTTGCATTTACTTCGCTAGGTTTCAACGTGTTCTTCAGTTGGTTCATGAATGTTTCGTTCTCGAAATAGGCTCTGGTGCTGTCATCCAGAGAGTCGCCCAGACTTTTCGGATCAAGTGGTACGTTCCCACCTTTAGGGCTAACCAGATCGATCTGAACATTGTCATTATGGTCAAACTCTTCAATAAAGTGAGTTGCTTCGCTCAGCCACAAGCCAGTAGGCTCGTCCTTTGTTGCATACTTATCTACATTTGTTAGAACAACCAGTATCTTTTTCATATAAAAACCTCCCGTAAAATATATAACATCAATTTATATTAATTATCACAAAATTAAATTGTGTAAAATCTATTATCGAATATAACATAACCTTTTTCTAAAGTAAAATCATGAACGTATCGTCGATCTCCAATGTGACTTTCAAGCGTAGGAGTAAAGAACAATCTAGTAGTAGTAAATATGCCCGTAAGAATGCAGTTTTACTTATTATGCCCTACTTAATTTACTCAAATTGTAAGCGGAGGTAGGCGTGTGTGAGGAAAATCGTAATTAAATCAAATTTGAAGTTAATTTGATTGAACAACTAGTTCTTTTGATTTAGAATGGCGGAAGATGCCAACGAGAAACTGGTACAAATTACATATATACTTGGAGGAACATTCATGAAACGTTCAGGCAAATTTTTCGCTTCAACAGTGGTTGCTGCTGTTGCTGCAGTATCCATCGTCTCTTCAGCTTCAGCGAGCACAGTTTCAGTCTCCAACATCTCTGGCGTAACACCTATCAACATTAGCAGTATGGATATCGAAACAGCTTTGATGATGGTTCAGAGCGAACGTACCAAATTGCTGGATGCGCAATTGCAAACGCAAATCCAGGAGGTACAGAACCGTAATCAACAGATCGCGGAGTTGAACTCTCAGTTGCAGATAGCCCAGCAAAACGGGGATGAAGCAACTGTTCAAAAGCTGAAAGGCCAAATTGATGCTGCGGGCAACTCCCAACAGATGGACATGCTTCGTCTGCAGTCCATGTCTAACAAGCGCAATGAAGCGTTTGATGTAATGACAAACTTTGTCAAAAAAATGCAGGATTCAAGATCATCCATCATCGGTAACATGCGTTAAGAACGGATAATTAACTGCAACAACACAAAAAGAGCGAAGCCGGAATTTACTTTCCGAAACTTCGCTCTTTTTCTCTTTTTTATGATATATATCATCTAATCCAAGTTAGCCCGACCAGTCACGACGCCGAGTGAACAGATCCTGCAACTCATCCGTCGACAATTCGGTAATCCAGTTCTCGGAGCTTGTGATGATGTTATCGCTGAGCTGCTGTTTGCTCTCCAACATCTCGTCGATTCGCTCCTCCAATGTGCCAAGAGAGATGAACTTATGCACCTGAACATCCTTAGTCTGACCCATCCGATAAGCCCGGTCGGTAGCTTGGTTCTCAACAGCCGGGTTCCACCAGCGGTCAAAATGGAAGACATGATTGGCTGCGGTCAGATTCAATCCCACGCCGCCAGCCTTGATGGACAGAATGAAGACGGACGGTTGCTTATCCTCAGGCAATGTACGGGATTGGAATTCCTCAATCATGCGATCTCGCGCCGTTTTGGACGTACCCCCGTGCAGGTACAATACAGGCTCCTGCAACTCCTGACGTAGTACTTGTTGCAGCATCTGTCCCATACCGATGTATTGGGTGAAAATCAGGCATCGTTCGCCCTCGTCCCGTAATTCACGGACAAGCTCCATCAGTCGTTCCAGCTTTGCAGAGCGGCTGATTAGCATCGCCATATCCTGCGGGCTGTACACATCATAAGCAGATGTCAGTGCACCGTCTTCGGGCAGCTCCTCCGGCAAAGCTTCTTTTGTCAGCAGCAGCGGGTGGTCACACAATTGCTTAAGCTGAGTTAGGGCTGAGAGGATCGCACCTTTGCGCTTGATACCTTCCAATTCTTTCATTTTATCCATCAGGGCCTGCACGGATTGGTCATACAATGCACTTTGTTCGCCCGTAAGGTGAATGTAAGTTTTCATCTCATTTTTGTCCGGCAGATCAAGCTGGATATTTGGATCTTTTTTCTTACGGCGCAGCATGAACGGTTTCACGAGCTGTTGAAGATCCTGCATCCGTTGCTCATCCTTATCCTTCTCTATGGCACTAATGAAGCGAGTCTGAAATGCTCGGGGGTTGCCCAGATATCCTGGATTGATAAAGTCATAGATCGACCACAGCTCGGACAACCGATTCTCGATCGGCGTACCTGTCATGGCAATGCGGTGTTTCGCAGGGAAGCTGCGGACAGCCAGCGACTGTTTGGTCTGAGCATTCTTGATATTCTGTGCCTCATCGAGACAGATGCATGACCACGTATAAGTCTGTAACATCTCCTGATCCAGTGTAGCCGTAGCAAAGGACGTGATAATAATATCCACCTGCTCGGTCTGCTCCCGGAATTCTTCTCCACTTAATCGGCGTGCGCCATAATGCAGACTGACATGAATGGAGGGTGCGAAGCGGCTAATTTCCTTTTGCCAGTTGCCCAGTACGGAAGTTGGGCAGATCAGAAGTACCGGGGCTTGTCCCGGCTTACGTGGTTCATGATCCTTGATGTGTAACAGATACGTGATGAACTGAATGGTTTTCCCAAGACCCATATCATCGGCAAGACATGCCCCTAGTCCGAATCTGCGCAGGAAACCAAGCCATGCAAAACCTTCCTTCTGATACGATCGCAGCTCGGCATGAAGCCCTGTCGGAATGGGCAGAGAAGGCGCGCCACCTTGTCCACCACCCAGTTGTGCGATAACCCGATTAAGGTGTTCGTTCAGTTCAACCTCCAGCCGAATGTTCTCATTATCCTGCGGTTGCTGCTCTTCCTCGGTTTGTTGTCCTTCCTTCCATTTCTGATTGCGATATTCGCGCTGTTCATTGTGCAGCAGATGCAGGTGCAGAATATCCTGGAATGAGAGTCCCTGTTCCCGATCTACACCGCCCATGGCACGACGTATCTGTTCCAGCAGGTCGGGGTCGAGAGGAACCCATTCTCCGCGGAAGCGAACCAATCGTTCATTACGGGCAACAAGGTCGGCGAATTCATCTTCGCTAAGATCCGTGTCACCAATCGCAATTCGCCAGTCAAAATGAATAATCGAGTCCAGTCCAAAGAACGACTGTCCCCGCTCACTGCCTTCCTCCGGCTGAACCTTGGCACGCAGCTTTGGTTTCTTCTTACGGGCTGCTTCCCACCAACCAGGCAGCAGAACTTGCCAGCCCGCTGCGAGCAACCGCCCGCTATCCTGCGTCAGGAACTGCCAGGCTTCCTGATCTCCCAAAGGATCACTCAGCACATCGCGTCTACCGCTAATGGAACCTCCGAGACGCGGCAGATGTGCACGCAGTTGATCCAGCCATCCGGCAGAGCGGTCCAGAACGAAGGGGGTCCATACCTCTGGCCATTCCCCTTCAAGCCTACCCCGTGAATCCAGCATGACTGGTACCAATACGGCGGCATCCAGCTTATTCTGTAATACCAGTCGCAGTCGCCATGATGGCTCATCCTCATCTGGCTCCTGCAATTGCAGCATGGGTCTGAAGGGTGCTGCATCTGCTTTCCAACCAATGGATACGAGCCAGGACTGGGCGTCCATTCCGGCTGTCTTAGGGAGAGTGCCACGCTCTGGGAACAACTGCGGGAATTCACGCCGTAGATCGGTCGCCGCTTCCTCTGAACTGTACCAGCGCTGGAATACAAAGGCGGAGTAGGCCGCCCCGAGTCCTTCGGCATAACTCTCGTCCGTCTGATGAATCGCCTTGGTAAGCGATGCTCGATCCTGCTTTTTCAAGCTATCCGGGTCCCAGGTCCACTGAAGCTGTCCTGCACGGTAGGCCTCGAAGCTAGGTACGTATTTGCGTTTTTCGATAGATGCTGCGAGCGCGGGAGCTAGTCGAATCAGATGTTCCGCTTGCTCGTCCCACTTCCATTCAATATGAAGCAGGGTATGCATCTCGGCAAAGAAGGGAATTACTTCTTCCGCTGGCAGAACAACCAGCTCAATCTCTTCAATCTGCCGAACTTCCAGTTCGGTCCCGTAGAAGGAAGGCGCATGCCAGGCGAACAATCGCTGCTTCAGCGACTGTCCTGATACAAAGTGGTGTGTGTTGAGTGCTCCGTAAAACAAAGCATCGCCATATCCGGTTAAAGCGACGTGAACCTCAATCGTTTCAGTGTAAGGATGAATTAAGCTCATGAGATCAGTTTACCTTTCCGAAGCTCTTCCTGCAGGGCACGCAGCCGACTGTTACGAACGGCGAGTGTGGTGATGAACTGCTCCCAGTGCGCTTCTTGCTTCAACTTTTTATAGATTTTGGACAGGCGTTTCAGCAGCTTCACCGCTGCCTTGTATCCGTCCCTGTTTTTGTGTCCGATATAACGCTCTACCGCCTGATGATAGAAGGGGAGCAGCAGTTCAGGTGCATCTTTTTCGATCGGTTGCAGCACCGCTACGCGGAATTCGAGAGGTTCCGTTCCCGTACTCAGTTGAAAATCAATCCATCTGCGCCACTGTCCACGCGAATGCATAGCATCCTCGTAGGCGGGGCGGGAGTGGGGAAGCATACTGACAAGCGTGTCCCACATACGGTTCTCTGCATCGGGCAGATGTTGAATGGCCGTATCCCATAGATGCATGTAATCATTCAAAGGTGTATTACGCCGATTCGCCAGAAGGGGGCCAAGTTGTACCAACCAATCCCCAAGCCTTTTCCATTCAGCCGAATCTGCGAGTACATGGAGAAAATGCAGCAGATGTTCTGGCGGGAAACCGTAGGCCGAGCTTCCATGGACGAGTCGTTGCCACGCCTGATCATCCTGCCCCAGATGGAAGTGCATCCAGCTCTGCGCGAGTACTAGCGGCAGGGGCAGTGTTACGGCTTTGCTTGCTCTCTCACTACTACTTCCATTACTTTGAGCGCTATCCAAGACACTTCCACCTGAATGGTGAGGTGTCGAAGCGGCGGTTATATTGCGCTCTATATCATTTAAAATAGTCTGTTCCGATTTCAGCATGTCCTGAGACTCTTGAAGCTCAGGCACAATCCAGTTTAACCACAGTTGTCGATAGATCGGAGTGAAGAACATCATGCTGGCTGTCTCAGACATCATCTGTTTGCGTAAATAAGCCGAGGTTTCGGCCAGTCTGCTCCAAAGTTGTTCAAGCTTGTTTCCCTTTAGACCTGACAGGTCTAGTGGATGGTTAAAAATCCGCTCAATGTCTTTCAGAAGTGCATCCACCGCGAGCTGGGCAGGGTAACTCAAGTACACGGGGGTATGCGTGATGGAGTTACGGGCCGGTGGCACGCAGAATCGGATGAGGTGCAGCTGTACATGTAGTTCAAAAAGTTGGTCCATTGCAGCGGACAGCCTTGGTTTAATGGCATATAGCTCGTCCGTTGCTTCCTGTACGTAGGATGTGCTTGCTGTGCCGGTACCCAGCCGTTTCAGACAGGAGTGGAATAACTCATGCCATTCCGAGATTTCGAGATCAGCAAGCTCTGTTGCACGTTCCTTGATCTGGCTGTATTGGTTGTCCGGAATGTCCATATCCTGTTGTTCATCGGCTTCTGTGTAGCTGGATAGTCCTGCGGACATGGCCCCAACGGCTTTGGTCGTTTGTTTAAGCGCAGTACTGGAGTGTGCATTCACAATCGCATGGACAGGTCGCTCCAGTTGCTCAGCATAACTCATTAATACAGCCGTCATATGTTTGCATACGGAACTCACCGGGCAGGTACAATGACTTGTAGTCAGGGATTGCATGCTCAGGGTGACCTCATATTCTTCCGATCCTTGTACAACGGCCGAAATCCCTTGTTGTTCGGAATAGGTTAATGGTCCGACACGTTTCTGTTTATAATATTGGAATCCGCGCATGATCGTCAGGTTATTAAAATGCTCTGCAACCTGCCTGATCAACTGTTGCCACTGCGCATCATCCATCCTCATGTTATTCGGTATGTTCATCATTCCATCTCCTGGGGTAAACATAGGTTCAGTAGTCACCACGTCTATGACGTGATGTTGTAAATTTGTTGTATCCATCATATCAGTTATGAGCCAATCCGTGCATGGGTTATGAAGAATTTGAAGTTATTTTAGACCAACAGGAATCAGGATGAACACGTCGGTTCTGCTGGCGGCTGACATGCAAGAATGCACCATATTGTGTATGCTTATGGTATGTATTCCTATCAGGAACGATGCAGGCCGGGGAAACGGCCATATTACACACAACAGGAGAGAGCATATGAAAATACTTACGTTAAACACACACGCTTGGGCGGAAGAGGATCAACTGAACAAGATCAGTCAACTGGCTGATTTTATTAATACACATCAATTCGATGTGATCTCCATGCAGGAGGTCAACCAATCCATGCAGGAAGCGGCGCTTTCTGAAGAAGAACTGAAGATGTATTATGTTACTGAATCCGACGCTGTGATTAAAAAAGACAACTATGCCTACGTCCTGCTTCAGCAGCTGACAGAGCAATATTACTGGACGTGGATTCCCGCGCATGTTGGGTTCCAAAAGTACGATGAAGGACTGGCGATCCTTAGCCGGACGCCGATTAAGCAGGCTTTTGGGGAATACGTGTCTCACATGAGGGATTATAACAATTACCGTACACGCAAGATTGTGGGAATCGAGACGGTCGTTCAAGGTGAAGCAACCTGGTTTGTGAACGGACATTATAACTGGTGGGATGATGCGCAGGAACCTTTCAAGGGACAGTGGGAGTTGACGGAGAGCAAGCTTGCCCCCTACATGGACCAGCCGTTATATATAATGGGTGATTTCAATAATGTCGCGGAAGTGCGTGATGAAGGCTATGATTATATGATGAGCAAAGGATGGAATGACCTCTACACCACAGCATTGCAAAAGGATGAAGGAGCAACTGTGGTGAAGGCCATTGCCGGCTGGGCAGATAACAAACGCGATCTTCGGATTGACTATATTTTCTCCAATCGTCCGATTCAGGCTAAATCTTCCACCGTGGTCTTGAACGGTAAAAACGGACCGGTCGTGTCTGACCATTTTGGTGTCGCTGTAGAGATATAACAGCCGTGTGACCATAAACTATAAAGGTGATATCACCGCCAATACGAAACAAAGCCTCTGCTGACTTCCTGTTAAGGGAAGTTGCCGGAGGCTTTTCACATTCTAAATCATTTTCTGTGTCTATGTACATTTCATATCATTCATTCTTTCTTTCTGCTGTGGAACTGGACTGTTACTCGAGCGCCAGCATCTGATGTACAAACTTTTTCAGATTCGCGCTTGTCTCGCTAAGCTGTTCGATACTTTCCATGAACTCGGTAACAAGCTTGGCCTGATCCACCGTTGCTGTTGTAATCTGACTGATCTCTTGTTCCATATGCTTCATGGAATCTTGTACACTACCGAGGGATGTTTCGATATCAGCCGCTGCTTGTTTCGTATGATCGGACAGCTTGCGTACTTCACTGGCAACCACACCGAAGCCAGCTCCCTGATCGCCCACACGGGCTGCTTCTATCATGGCGTTGAGTCCAAGCAGGTTGGTTTGTTCCGATACTTCACGAATGACGTTTGTTACTTTACCTACACTGACCGAGTTCTCTGAAGCTTTTTGGGAGTTGCGCAGAATCTCTTCCGAGGTTGCGGAGAGTTCTTCGGAATGTGCAGCAATCTGCTGAATGCCACCAACGAGAGCGTTAATGGTTGTTTCATTTTCACGAATCAGATTTTCCAGTGTCATATGGCTATCCAGCGCGTAGTTCACACCCAATATACCCACAACCTGATCGTTCTCTTTAATAGGGATTAGAATGGAATCAAAAGGTCTGCCCTGCAGATCACCAGGCATACGTGCCACGGTACGGGAATCTCTGTTAGTCAGCATTTTGAAATGTTTATAATCATCATGCAGCTCATCCCCAACCTTCACACCAATCTCCAGACTTTTTGCCTCGGAAAAATACAATACTTTCTCATGATCATTAATGGATATGGATATGTCGTCACGGAACATTTGGCTAACAAAAGGCATAGCATTTACCAGAGATTCAAGAGTATTCAATGTGCATCTTTCCTTCCCGATACAAAAAGTGGAATTTTTCAATCTATATAAGTTGAACTAAAGATATATTCACACGTACACTCCGATGACAGAATAACCTTCCAATCGCTGTTATCCCCAGATTTTTTTGATTCCCTTTTCTCAAGGGAAAAATCCGGTGATAGCGTATGCTTACGATGCAGCTTTCTTTCAGAAATCTTTTAGGCGAACGCTTCGCTTTTTCAGTTTTTTTCTGTCCTCTACGTTTCTGTGTAAATGATTAGTTCAACATATATAGTTTCTATATCGGTAACATTTTCCGTTTTTTTGAATTAATGTCCCAATGAAGGTGTAATTGGCGAAGGGAAAACCAAATCTTCTGATTTTTTGTAAGCGTAATCAAAAATCTGTAGCCACCACCGAACATGTCAGTTATACTGGGATTATTATTCGGCTATTCAGAAGATAACCAAGGGACATACCTATTTCCCGGTAAGGGGATTACCCACCTAGGTTAAGCGCTATACTTTATCGGTTAGGTGCTCCAGTGTGGATGGTATGAATGCAATGATATAAGACTTTATTTCAACGGGAGAAGGATGTGTGCCATCGATGACGACCTATTTCAGTGAACCACAGAGCATGTATTACCGATTTGGAGAAGATCAGGATCAGGTGCTGAAGGTGCTAGCCGAGAGGTATATTGGAGCCAATGCGCAGGCTGATTTTGTATATCGGGTATTCCAGAAGTCTGGTATTTTGCAAAATGAAAAAGGGCTTTATGATCTGAATTTAGGTAAACGCTTTCCTGATGCACCTAAAGACCATATATCCTACGCAGCTGCACTGGTATGGGGGGACGAGGACCGGAATCTGGACGTATTGGTCCGCTGTTATGGACCTGTTCGTTTCTATTTCAATGAGCAGTTGGTCTATCGTTCTACCGTAATGGATGAGATTAGTCCAGACGCAACGGTGAAGCTCAGCATCGATATCAAGCCCGGTTGGAACACCATTTGGCTGGAAATGAAAAACACACCTGCCGGCTTCGGTTGCCAGTTCGGCTCAGATGAAGGTAAAGTGCGTATTCTGAACGTATTTGCGCCGTTTCAGGAGAGACAGGGACAAGCGGGTTGGGTGTTCTCCCAACCGAACCTTGCTGCGAGTAAGCAACCAGACCTGCTTGGAAAAGAAGCAGATTACAGTTTGAACTGGCTGCCTGAGACAGGCTGGTCTGACGAAGATAAAACCAAGCCAGCTTTCGAACGAATATTCGGAAATCTTTCTGGAAAACATGCTTATGCCTGGTCCCATCTGAACAATAACGATTCAACCGGGAGTCTGGTGCGATTGTCAGGCCAATCCTCCGGTTCTCTGAGTATTTGGATTGGCGGCAAGCCTGTAGCGCAAGTGAAGGAAGCGGGTCCGTTCGAGGTGGATGTACCAGCCTCTTTTGGGCGGAGTGACCTGCTTGTCCGAAGTGAATGCAATGATACGGCGGCGGGACCTTGGCAATTTAATTTGAATGCAACCGTTTCGGGTAAGCCACTTTCACTGGAACTTCCTCAGCGTGTGCACGGTGCTTCCGGAGAGTCTTGGTTATATGTCGGCCCTTTTGAATCGGGGGTTGAACCGGATTTGCAGGATCTGACCCGAACGGATCGAGTGTACCAAACAGGATTAGAACAGACATATTGGCGCTTGGATCGACCGGATGCCTGGATCAGACCCTATTATGAAAATGCCATGTTAAGCAACAAATGGACAGTGGGCAGTGTGACTAATTATGGTCGCTGGGACTATCCATTGGGTGTCACTGTATATGGTCTATTACGGACGGGGCGTTATTTGCAGAGACCGGACATTACACGTTATGCGGCTGAGCATGTGCAGGCATGTACCCAGATGTATGAATACTCCTTATGGGATCGGGAGCAGTATGGTTTCCCGGCAGTTAATCAACAATTGGTCATGCTGAAAATGCTGGATAACTGCGGTTCTTTTGGTTCAGCCATGCTGGAAGCGTACTCCGAGTGTCATGAACCAACGTTTCTTACGATTGCTGAACGGATTGCAGATTTCATGCTTTCCCGCCTGGAACGGCAGGAGGATGGTGCATTTTATCGCACATGTGTAGGGGAGTATGCCGAGAATACCATGTGGGCAGATGACCTCTATATGAGCACGCCGTTTCTCGTTCGTTATGCACGGGTGACAGGCAACTCAGCCGCATTGGATGAAGCCGCCAGACAATTTTCACTGTATCGGAAGTATCTGTTTATGCCTGAGTTCAAGATCATGTCCCATGTGTATGATTTCAAATACGGACAGGCAACGCAGATTCCATGGGGACGGGGAAATGGCTGGACACTGTTTTCCTTGACAGAGGTATTGGAAGCTTTGCCAGCAGAGCATCCCGAGCGCCCAGCCTTAATAGATTTCTTCAATGAGCTGTGTGAGGGGTACGCAGCGCTTCAAGGGGAAAGCGGGTTGTGGCATCAGGTGTTGAATGTTCCACAGACGTATGAAGAAGCCTCCTGCACGGCGATGTTTGCCTATGGTTTTGCGAGAGGTGTGCGTTTTGGCTGGTTCAAAGACCCTGAATTTTATGTCGCAGCTGCCGAGCGGGCTTGGAAGGGACTCATCTGCAAAGCAATCGATCGTCAAGGGAATGTGCATGGCGTGTGCAGCGGTTCGAGATATGCGTTTACGGCAGAGTATTATGATCAGGACTTGCGTACCGTCACCAATGACAATCACGGAATAGGCATTATGATGCTGGCAGGAACCGAAGTGGCAAAAATGAAGAAACATCTGGCTGAGCACAGGGTGTCTTCACCTGCAGTCTCACATTCCTGACAGACCACCGAGGTCTGATGTTCATACTTTCGTTCCATATCAACCCGCTATCTTCTTCTTACGTATCATGCATGTATACCCGTAATCATACCGATACGGGAACGGAACCGCCGGGAATATCATTCCTGGTGGTTTTTGATTCCTGTAACTCCTTACTTTTTTGACAGGAAAGCTTACTTTTGTTTATGTCATGTGCAGCAATGGATCGATACAATAGATTTTGTAAGCGATTCCATAAATGCAAGAAGGGGAGGAAATTCATTTATGATGATTACAAAAAAGTGGGTAACCCTGTTCTGCCTGTCCCTGTTATTGTTCGCTACAGCCTGTTCTGGAGGGGCCACTGATACACCATCTTCTTCTGGCGAAGCAAGTGGAAGTGAGGGAGATTCATCAGGCAAGATTGAATTGCGCATGACCTGGTGGGGATCACAGACCAGACATGATCTGACGACCAAAGTGATCCAATTGTTTGAAGAGAAACATCCGGGAATCACCATTAAACCTGAATATTCCGGTTGGGACGGTTACTTTGACAAGTTGACTACACAGGTAGCCGGTTCGAATGCACCAGATATCATCCAGATGGATTACGCCTTTTTGACTGACTTTGCCCGGCGTGGTGCCTTGCTTGACCTGACCCCGTTTGCAGAGAGTAAAGAGCTGCGGACAGAGGATCATGATCAGAGCATGATTACAGCCGGTTCGATTGACGATAAATTATATGCGATTACCCTCGGAGTTAACGCACCAGGTGTCATCTATGACGCCACCGTATTTCAGGAATTAGGAATCGAAGAACCACAAGAGAGTTGGACATGGAAGGATTTTGGGGATATTGCGACCAAGATCGCCGCAGCCAAAGGTGAGGGATTCTATGGATCGGCAGACATTTCCGGTACAACGAACATGTTTGAAGTGTTTATTCGGCAATCCGGGAAAGGATTGTTTGATGGTGGCACAATGACCGCTACCAGCGAGGAGCTTCAGCAATGGTTCGATATGTGGAGCGCACTACGCGAGAATGGTGGAGTGACCACAGCGGAGATAACGGCATCCACAACCAATGCGCTGGAGACACGCCCGATCTCACTGGGCACAGCTGCCATGGATTTTGCATGGTCCAATCAATTGCTGACATTCCAGCAGGTGAACAAAAATCAGGATCATAAGCTTGGCATACAAGTGCTTCCGCATGGTGTAGGTGAAAAGCAAATCGGTGAATATCTGAAGCCAGGCCAGTTCCTCTCCGGTTATGGCAAAACCAAACATCCAAAGGAAGTTGCCATGTTCATTGATTTCATGGTCAATGATCCAGAAGCAACCGCTATTCTTGGTTCTGAACGTGGGGTGCCGGTCAATTCCAGTATTCGTGAACAGATGCAACCTACGCTGCCGGAAGCAGAGCAAGTCATTTTCCAATTTATCGATACGGTATCGAAGAACTCCAGCGAGATTGACCCGCCATACCCGCAAGGATTTGCTGAAGTGGACACGAGTTTCAAGAGCGCAAGTGAGCAGATCGCCTTCGGTCAAGGCAGTACTCCGGATGTGATTGCACAGTTTATTGAAGGAGCCAAGGCTACGCTTGGATCGAGTCAATAATAATTGAAACTGTCTCAGACTTCTAATTCTGCGGGGAGGTTGCGAAGATGACGACATCACAGGTCAGTCAAGCCCGAATCGAGCGTGTAACTACCCGGCGGGTGAAACGGAGATATGCCCACAATGGAGCAGCGCTTCTGTTCCTCGCCCCATGGCTTGTCGGATTGTTATTTCTAACCCTTGGTCCCATGTTGGTATCGTTATACATCTCGTTCACTGATTACAGTATCCTGGCCGCCCCTTCCTGGGTCGGTCTGGATAACTACACCACGATGTTTACATCGGATAAACTGTTTACCCAGTCGCTCAAAGTCACATTCACGTATGTCGCTGTATCGGTACCGGTAAAGTTGATCTTTGCGCTGCTGGTAGCCATGTTGCTTAATAAAGGGATTCGAGGGCTCGGTATTTACCGGACAGTGTATTATATTCCGACATTGCTTGGAGGTAGCGTGGCGATTGCCATGTTGTGGCGTAAAATGCTGGGTGGGGACGGGCTACTCAATAGTGTACTTGCCATGGTAGGCATTAAGGCACCCGATTGGGTTGCTAATCCGAAGTATGCCCTGTACTCCATCGTACTGTTATCCGTGTGGCAGTTCGGATCGTCGATGATTATTTTCCTGGCAGGCCTGAAGCAGATTCCACCCGAGTATGATGAAGCCTCAGCGGTAGATGGTGCAGGTCCTCTGCGGAGATTCTTCTATATAACGTTGCCGATTCTGTCACCTGTCATCTTCTTCAATCTCGTGATGCAGCTGATTACGTCGTTTCAATCGTTCACACAGGCTTTTGTTATCAGTAATGGTAGCGGAGGGCCAGTGAATTCAACCTTAATGTACTCTCTGTATCTGTACAAAAAAGGATTCTCATTCTTTCAGATGGGCTACGCTTCCGCGATGGCCTGGGTGCTGGTCATCCTGATTGGCGTATTTACATTGCTCGTATTCCGCAGCAGCAAGCTGTGGGTGCACTATGAGGATGGTGGGAAATCATGATTGGACAACGGAACTCTACAGCATGGGTCGTCGGCAAACATGTGTTGATCTCAGGCATCGCCTTTGTCATGCTCTACCCGATCCTCTGGATGCTGGGCAGCTCATTCAAACCGGGACATATGATCTTTACAGAGACCTGGTTCTGGCCACAGGAATGGAATTGGCAAAATTACATGAATGGCTGGTCGGGTATTCAGGGCAATCCATTCTCCCGCTTCCTGACCAACTCTGTCATCCTGTCGCTTGGCGCCGTGCTGGGCAATGTCATCTCCTGCTCTATGGCGGCATATGCGTTCGCTCGGCTGAATTTTCGTTTCAAAGCCATCTGCTTTGGCCTGATGCTTATGACGATCATGCTGCCACATCATGTGACGCTGATCCCGCAGTATATCCTTTTCAACCACCTGGAGTGGGTGAATACGTATCTGCCGCTTGTGGTGCCAAAATGGCTGGCGACCGATGCCTTCTTCATTTTCCTCATGGTACAGTTCTTCCGGGGATTGCCCAAAGAGCTGGATGAGGCGGCAACTATCGATGGATGCGGTCCTGTGAAAATATACACCAAAATCATCATTCCACTTGCTTTTCCAGCGCTGGTTACCACGATGATCTTTACGTTCTTGTGGACATGGGACGACTTCTTCAGTCAGTTGATCTACTTGAGTGACGTGAGCAAATACACCGTGCCGCTGGGTCTGCGTTTGTTCCTTGATTCCAGCTCTCAATCCGATTGGGGTCCGATGTTTGCCATGTCGGTGTTGTCGTTGGTGCCATGTTTCATTGTATTTATTGTGTGTCAAAAGTACTTCGTGGAAGGAATCGCGACCTCTGGGCTCAAAGGGTAATTCCAAGACGAAACGAGTTGATTTTTCCATGGGGAAAGGAAGATGGTCTTCATTTATTAATCAAAAGCTGCAGCAAAGCAAGCTCTCCACGTTGATGGTGACTTGCTTTATTGCGTTTAACCTGTTGCTCGTCTCGGTTATCGTCTGGCTGGCATATCAGTCTTTCTCCGCGGTCACATTTGCCGAGATTAGCAAAGCACGTCTGGCTCTTCTGAACGAAAGCACACGTCGGGGATTTGATTTCATCACAGGGGTAACCGGAACCGCCTATGCTTTGGCAAGCAATCGGGAACTGTCCAGTCTGCTTGAAACGGCTGATACGGGCAGGCTTGCACAGATTCACCAGCGGAGAGAGGTCTCTCGAATCCTGGATCATACCATGGTCGTGAGTGAAGGCATCACCTCCATCGAACTGTATACGGATGTTTTTAATGAGGTGACAGTGACTATGGCTGATCGCATATTTCCGGTGGATACCATCGCACACGACTCTTGGTTTGCTACGCTTGAAAAGGCTGATGCCGCTTGGGTTCCGCTGCGTGAGAACGAATCGGGCCAATCTCTGGTCGGATACGCCCAACGGATTTTCGACAGTCGTGGCGGGACGGTTGCCTATGTGCTCATTCGACTGAGCAGAGCGGACATCGTGCGCAGGTTTGCCGATGTACCCATGGTGCTTGATGGAAAAGTCCTGTTGGTAGATACGGCTGGTAATGTCGTAATGCAGATGGGGAAAGTTGATCCAGCAGGGGAGAAGGAACGAGCGGATCGAAGGAATGAAGCGAGTACAGTACAGGAAAAGGGTGAAGCTGTAAATTCATCTTCTTCTATTATAGATAGTGCATGGATTCAGGAACATGTCCAACCTGGTGCAGACGGATACGAAGTGGTTTCCGGTCAACCCGGAGGTGCTCAATTGGTGCTGTACTCCAGGCCAGCCATGCTTCAGTGGCGCCTTGTACAGACTATTCCGGTATATACACTGTTATCTCCGCTCAGACAAGCGGGCTGGCAGATCCTTGGCATCGCCGTACTTGGACTATTATGCTCGGCTGTGCTGGCATACCTGTTTGTAAGGCAGATCATCCGGCCTTTACGACAATTGATCAAGCGAATGAGACAACTGGAGAAAGGGGACTTTGATACCCGGGTCCAACTCTCATTTACGGAGGAATATGCCCACTTGGCTTATGGCTTTAATCACATGGCTTCACAGCTCACGACGCTGATGGAACAGGTGAAGGAGGAGAGCCGGGCCAAGCGTGAAGCCCAGACGGGCTTGCTTGAGGCCCAGATCAAACCCCATTTTCTATACAACACCCTCGACATGATCCACTGGCGCGCACTTGATTACGAAGCCAAGGATATCAGTCGCATGATTGTACAACTGAGTAAGCTGTTACGGATCGGACTGAGTGGAGGGAGATTGTTTATAAGGGTTCGTGATGAGTTGGAACATGCCCGTTGCTACGTTAACATCCAGTCAGAGCGGCTACCGTTCTCCATTCAATATCAGGAGCAGATCGATCCGCATATGCGCGGTTGTTACATTCCCAAAATCATTTTGCAGCCTTTTATCGAAAATGCTGTGATGCACGGGCACCCTGAAGAAGGCACGCTTCGAATTCAGGTGTATATGCACGAAGAGGTTGGCCCGCATGAGGATATCGTCATTCGTATCACGGATAATGGGCGGGGTTTGCCGGAAGGGTGGAAACTCGAAGAGACGTGTGGCATCGGTGTGCGGAATGTACATCAGCGCATCCAGCTTTATTGTGGGAAGAGGTATGGGGTTCAACTGAGCGATAGAGAGTCAGGTGGCGTGGAAGTGACCATTACGCTGCCGCGTATTGAGACCGACGAGCAATTAAATCTATGGCTGGACGGTGAAAAATGATGAAGACCATTATGCTTGTTGATGACGATCCTCATATTGTAAAGGCATTAACAGATCATATCGATTGGCCTTCTCTGGGCCTCAGCATTGCAGGCACTGCTTCCAATGGCTTGGATGCGCTGGAGCTGTTTCACTGCATGCATCCAGATGTCGTTATGACTGACGTCTACCTGCCGGGGATGACTGGGCTTGAGATCACACAGACGTTACGACGTGATCATCCCCACCTGCCGATCATCATTCTTAGTGGATATGACGAATTCGAGAACGCCCGGGCAGCCATGCGCTGGGGTGTGAATCACTTTTTGCTGAAGCCGGCAGAGGTTGAGGAGATTGAGTCTGTGTTGCGTGAGGTTTTATTAGAACAAGATGTACGAGAGCGGCATGAGCGGCTGGAGCGGACGTACAAGCAGGAGGTCGGACGGGTACTTCCCTATCTGCGCAAACAATTTCTTCACGAACTGCTGACTACGCGATATCGGGCAGACGAGCTGCCTAAAGAACGCATGGACTATATAGGTATTCATATGTCCTCACAGACACGAGCCATTAGTCTGCAACTGAATCGCCCCGTGTTTTTGACTCGAATGAAAGAACGGGATTGGCAGCTTCTCCGCTATGGGGCGGCCGATATTATTCAGGAGACGGTGAAGGAGCAAGCGGCGTGCCTAAATGGTCAGGTAGAGATTGTTGATTATTCGGATCAGGTATTTGTGTTGCTTCTATTAGGAGATAAAGATTATCTGGAGGAATGTCTGCCACTTGTGGAGCGGATGATCGATCAGATCTTTACGTATCTGAAAATTGAAGTGAGTGCTGGAATCGGAAGATCCAAAAGTCACCCATGTGAGGTGATAGATTCCTATCTCGAGAGCAGGGAAGCGGTGGAAACAGCAGAGTTTCAAGGTGGAAGTCGTATCTACCATTATGAAGCATCAAAGGAAACAGAACCAAGTGTGACCGATTATTCATTATTGCTTCGTCAATGGAACGAGGCTTGGACGGATATTCGACCTGACCTGGCGGAAGAGGTATGGCATCATATTTGCCTTTTACTGAAAGAGGGGAAATGTGTTGGGATACAGGATGTACAGGTTGTGGCCGTCAGTCTGTTTGACACATTGATGCATAGCTGGAACCGACTTCATCCTATGTTAACGCCGCCGCTGGCGATGAGTGACTTTCTGCGTGAAATTCAATCGAAATATGCTTTGCATGATCTGGTAAGCTGGATGGATCGTATTATCTGCAACTGGTTGGAACAGATACGCAAGGAGATGGGCGAGAAGAAAAGCAATAAACTGATAGAGCAGGTGAAACAGTATGTGGAGCTGCATTACGCCGAAGAGATCAGTTTTGAAGCGATAGCCAAGGGGCTGTTCGTACATCCGAAGTATCTGAGTCAATTGTTCAAAAGGGTGACCGGTGAGAATTTCGTGAGTTATTTGAACGGGTACCGAATTCAGAGAGCATTGGAACTGTTGCAGTCGGGACATTACATGGTATATGAGGTGAGCGAGATGACGGGGTTCCGTAATGCGACGTATTTCAGCCAGGTGTTCAAAATGCTTACGGGCAAGAGTCCGTCTGAGGTGGGGTAGAGCGATACAGGTACAGTAATTATATAAGGTGGAAGAGGAGGTCTGGTTCTTATAATGATCGATCAGCAGGAATATTACATTAAAGGCTTATCCTACTCCATTAGATCAGCAGAGGAAAAGGATGCGGAGGCCTTGTCTTCACTACGTGTACAAATCGATGGGGAAACCGAGAACATGGATCGTGAAGAGGGCGAGGCGTATATCGACGCAGCCGGGTATAGGCGGATCATCCATTTGGACACTGAGAAGTCACGGAATCTGTTCCTTGTTGCTGTGGCGGCGGGCGAGATTGTGGGATACTCCCGATGTGAAGGTACAGAGTTGAAGCGCTTTTGCCATAAAGTTGAGTTCGGCGTGTGTGTAGCCCGAGAGTTCTGGGGACATGGGATCGGTAAGAACCTGCTGGAGAAGTCGATAGAATGGGCAGACCAGACTGGTGTAGAGAAGATGACGTTGAACGTGCTGGCATCCAACGATAAGGCAATCAAGCTATATCAAAAGAGAGGCTTCGTGATCGAAGGTATTTTGAAAAAGGATCGGCGACACGCGGATGGACAGTATCACGACACGATAGTGATGGGCAGGTTCAGAGACTAATAGTATAAAAAGTACAATCTATATAAGCCCACAGGTTATGGAGTTCAATGGTTAGATTTGGTACCGACATAATAGATAGCAGCGTTATTTAGTAGAAATATTATGTTTCTTATCTTATAGAACGAATGTAGTGATGTGAAAGAGTCAGTTTACAACCTATATTGAGATAGGTTAGAGCAGTGAGTGTATATAGGGTAAAGTAAAAGGATATTGCCATTGGAAAAAGAGATTATAAAGAAATTGAACTAGATATAAAGTTAGCTTGGTAATGGGATATTTTACAAGTGGTAATTGTATTGTGCATATGATATATTCTATATCCGGCCAAAAAAACACGAGAAACAAAGTGTTGCAGGTGAAACAAATAAGCTTCGAAAGAAACTTAAAAAAAGAGCTTGCTAAGTTGGTTCGGAAGTGTTATGATATAAAAGTTGCTGAGGAGAACAACGCTTGGTAACAAAACAAGTTTGATCTTTGAAAACTGAACAACGAGTGAGTAAACATTCTGCTTGCAGAATGAACGCGAAAGTTTGAAACAAGCCTTGGCTTGGATCAGCTGGAGCACAAATGAGATTTTTAATCTCGTCAGATTCAAAATGAGCTTATCGCTCTTTTCAATACTTTATTGGAGAGTTTGATCCTGGCTCAGGACGAACGCTGGCGGCATGCCTAATACATGCAAGTCGAGCGGAGTTGATAGGAAGCTTGCTTCCTTGATACTTAGCGGCGGACGGGTGAGTAACACGTAGGCAACCTGCCCTCAAGTTTGGGACAACTACCGGAAACGGTAGCTAATACCGAATAATTGTTTTCTTCGCCTGAAGGAAACTGGAAAGACGGAGCAATCTGTCACTTGGGGATGGGCCTGCGGCGCATTAGCTAGTTGGTGAGGTAACGGCTCACCAAGGCGACGATGCGTAGCCGACCTGAGAGGGTGATCGGCCACACTGGGACTGAGACACGGCCCAGACTCCTACGGGAGGCAGCAGTAGGGAATCTTCCGCAATGGGCGAAAGCCTGACGGAGCAATGCCGCGTGAGTGATGAAGGTTTTCGGATCGTAAAGCTCTGTTGCCAGGGAAGAACGCTTGGGAGAGTAACTGCTCTCAAGGTGACGGTACCTGAGAAGAAAGCCCCGGCTAACTACGTGCCAGCAGCCGCGGTAATACGTAGGGGGCAAGCGTTGTCCGGAATTATTGGGCGTAAAGCGCGCGCAGGCGGTCATTTAAGTCTGGTGTTTAATCCCGGGGCTCAACCCCGGATCGCACTGGAAACTGGGTGACTTGAGTGCAGAAGAGGAGAGTGGAATTCCACGTGTAGCGGTGAAATGCGTAGATATGTGGAGGAACACCAGTGGCGAAGGCGACTCTCTGGGCTGTAACTGACGCTGAGGCGCGAAAGCGTGGGGAGCAAACAGGATTAGATACCCTGGTAGTCCACGCCGTAAACGATGAGTGCTAGGTGTTAGGGGTTTCGATACCCTTGGTGCCGAAGTTAACACATTAAGCACTCCGCCTGGGGAGTACGGTCGCAAGACTGAAACTCAAAGGAATTGACGGGGACCCGCACAAGCAGTGGAGTATGTGGTTTAATTCGAAGCAACGCGAAGAACCTTACCAGGTCTTGACATCCCTCTGACCGGTACAGAGATGTACCTTTCCTTCGGGACAGAGGAGACAGGTGGTGCATGGTTGTCGTCAGCTCGTGTCGTGAGATGTTGGGTTAAGTCCCGCAACGAGCGCAACCCTTATATTTAGTTGCCAGCACTTCGGGTGGGCACTCTAGATAGACTGCCGGTGACAAACCGGAGGAAGGTGGGGATGACGTCAAATCATCATGCCCCTTATGACCTGGGCTACACACGTACTACAATGGCCGGTACAACGGGCTGCGAAATCGCGAGATGGAGCCAATCCCAACAAAGCCGGTCTCAGTTCGGATTGCAGGCTGCAACTCGCCTGCATGAAGTCGGAATTGCTAGTAATCGCGGATCAGCATGCCGCGGTGAATACGTTCCCGGGTCTTGTACACACCGCCCGTCACACCACGAGAGTTTATAACACCCGAAGTCGGTGGGGTAACCGCAAGGAGCCAGCCGCCGAAGGTGGGATAGATGATTGGGGTGAAGTCGTAACAAGGTAGCCGTATCGGAAGGTGCGGCTGGATCACCTCCTTTCTATGGAGAATCGTTTCCTGCAACGGAAACATTCAAATACGCAGGTTCTTAGAACCTGCAACAGCGATTCATTTCGGTCCGTCACTTCGGTGTGGATGAAATGAAGAGCATAAACTACTCACTCGTTGTTCGGTTTTGAGAGCTCAAACTCTCAAAACAGCTTGCTTTTGCATGGAGCTTGTTCTTTGAAAACTAGATATCGAAACGAAACAAACGCGAATTAGAACATTCCTTTTTAGCTGAACTTGTGTTAAACAAGTTTCAATAAAAACGGTAGATTGCTGGAGCGAGTGATCGAAATGGAGCGACTTTTGGATTTGGACGTAGTCCAAACCAAGCGGAGCGACAGCTCGAACACGAGCGCAATGGTTAAGCTACTAAGAGCACACGGAGGATGCCTAGGCGCTAGGAGCCGATGAAGGACGTGGCGAACAACGAAACTGCCTCGGGGAGCTGTAAGCAAGCTTTGATCCGGGGGTGTCCGAATGGGGAAACCCAGCTGGGGTAATTTCCAGTTACTCATAACTGAATACATAGGTTATGTAGAGGCATACCAGGGGAACTGAAACATCTAAGTACCCTGAGGAAGAGAAAACAATAGTGATTCCGTCAGTAGCGGCGAGCGAACGCGGAGAAGCCCAAACCAGAGAGCTTGCTCTTTGGGGTTGTGGGACGTCTCACATGGAGTTACAAAGGAACCGGTTAAGCGAAGAGGTCTGGAAAGGCCCGCCAAAGAAGGTAAAAGCCCTGTAGTTGAAAGTCTGTTCCCTCCGAGACGGATCCCGAGTAGTGCGGGGCACGTGAAACCCCGTATGAATCCGGCAGGACCATCTGCCAAGGCTAAATACTTCCTAGCGACCGATAGTGAAGCAGTACCGTGAGGGAAAGGTGAAAAGCACCCCGGAAGGGGAGTGAAATAGAACCTGAAACCGTGTGCTTACAAAAAGTCAGAGCCCGTTTTAGGGGTGATGGCGTGCCTTTTGTAGAATGAACCGGCGAGTTACGTTCCCGTGCAAGGTTAAGGTGAAGAGCCGGAGCCGCAGCGAAAGCGAGTCTGAATAGGGCGACATAGTACGTGGACGTAGACCCGAAACCGGGTGATCTACCCCTGTCCAGGGTGAAGGTGCGGTAACACGCACTGGAGGCCCGAACCCACGCATGTTGAAAAATGCGGGGATGAGGTGGGGGTAGCGGAGAAATTCCAATCGAACTCGGAGATAGCTGGTTCTCCCCGAAATAGCTTTAGGGCTAGCCTCGGAAAACAGAGTCGTGGAGGTAGAGCACTGATTGGGTGCGGGGCCCGCAAGGGTTACCAAGCTCAGTCAAACTCCGAATGCCATAGACTTACTTCCGGGAGTCAGACAGTGAGTGCTAAGATCCATTGTCAAAAGGGAAACAGCCCAGACCATCAGCTAAGGTCCCCAAGTGTGTGTTAAGTGGGAAAGGATGTGGAGTTGCACAGACAACCAGGATGTTGGCTTAGAAGCAGCCACCATTGAAAGAGTGCGTAATAGCTCACTGGTCGAGTGACTCTGCGCCGAAAATGTAACGGGGCTAAACACACCACCGAAGCTATGGCTTGATGCTTTGCATCAGGGGTAGGGGAGCGTTGTATAAGGGTTGAAGGTGTACCGTAAGGAGCGCTGGACATTATACAAGTGAGAATGCCGGTATGAGTAACGAAAAGATCAGTGAGAATCTGATCCGCCGAAAGCCTAAGGGTTCCTGAGGAAGGCTCGTCCGCTCAGGGTAAGTCGGGACCTAAGGCGAGGCCGAAAGGCGTAGTCGAAGGACAACAGGTCGAAATTCCTGTACCACCGTAAGCCGTTATGAGCAATGGGGGGACGCAGTAGGGTAGTGACGCGGACTGATGGATGTCCGTCTAAGCAGTGAGGCTGATGTGTAGGCAAATCCGCACATTGTAAGGCTGAGCTGTGATGGGGAGCGAAAATTACAGTAGCGAAGGTCATGATCTCACACTGCCAAGAAAAGCCTCTAGCCAGGTGATGGTGCCCGTACCGCAAACCGACACAGGTAGGCGAGAAGAGTATTCTAAGGCGCGCGGAAGAACTCTCGTTAAGGAACTCGGCAAAATGACCCCGTAACTTCGGGAGAAGGGGTGCCCCGGTAGTGTGAATAGCACGAGGGGGCCGCAGTGAAAAGGCCCAAGCGACTGTTTAGCAAAAACACAGGTCTGTGCGAAGCCGTAAGGCGAAGTATACGGGCTGACGCCTGCCCGGTGCTGGAAGGTTAAGGGGAGTGGTTAGGGAGTAATCCCGAAGCTGTGAACCGAAGCCCCAGTAAACGGCGGCCGTAACTATAACGGTCCTAAGGTAGCGAAATTCCTTGTCAGGTAAATTCTGACCCGCACGAATGGCGTAACGACTTGGGCGCTGTCTCAACGAGAGATCCGGTGAAATTTTAATACCTGTGAAGATGCAGGTTACCCGCGACAAGACGGAAAGACCCCATGGAGCTTTACTGCAGCTTGATATTGAATTTGGGTACGATCTGTACAGGATAGGTGGGAGCCTTTGAAGCATGAGCGCCAGCTTGTGTGGAGGCAACGTTGGGATACCACCCTGATCGTATCTAGGTTCTAACCTGGTACCGTAATCCGGTGCGGGGACAGTGTCAGGTGGGCAGTTTGACTGGGGCGGTCGCCTCCTAAAGAGTAACGGAGGCGCCCAAAGGTTCCCTCAGAATGGTTGGAAATCATTCGAAGAGTGCAAAGGCATAAGGGAGCTTGACTGCGAGACCTACAAGTCGAGCAGGGACGAAAGTCGGGCTTAGTGATCCGGTGGTACCGCATGGAAGGGCCATCGCTCAACGGATAAAAGCTACCCTGGGGATAACAGGCTTATCTCCCCCAAGAGTCCACATCGACGGGGAGGTTTGGCACCTCGATGTCGGCTCATCGCATCCTGGGGCTGAAGTAGGTCCCAAGGGTTGGGCTGTTCGCCCATTAAAGCGGTACGCGAGCTGGGTTCAGAACGTCGTGAGACAGTTCGGTCCCTATCTGTCGTGGGCGTAGGAAATTTGAGAGGAGCTGTCCTTAGTACGAGAGGACCGGGATGGACGTACCGCTGGTGTACCAGTTGTTCCGCCAGGAGCACCGCTGGGTAGCTATGTACGGACGGGATAAACGCTGAAAGCATCTAAGCGTGAAGCCCCCCTCAAGATGAGATTTCCCAGTATGTAAGACCCCTTGAAGACGACGAGGTAGATAGGCTGGGGGTGGAAGTGCAGCAATGCATGGAGCTGACCAGTACTAATCGGTCGAGGGCTTATCCAATAGCAAGTGATAATTCGCATGTTTCGTTTCGAATCTAGTTTTCAGAGAACAACACTCTGAAATGTAAGCTACGCGTTTGGTGGCGATGGCGGAGGGGTTCCACACGTACCCATCCCGAACACGACCGTTAAGCCCTCTAGCGCCGATGGTACTTGGACCGCAGGGTCCTGGGAGAGTAGGACGCCGCCAAGCGAAACCCCACTGGGGTATTTTTTTTCGAAAATTGATAAGGGCCCTTAGCTCAGTTGGTTAGAGCGCACCTCTGATAAGGGTGAGGCCGGTGGTTCGAGTCCACCAGGGCCCATAGCAAGACCACAACAAGAAATACACCAGAGTATGGGGCCATAGCTCAGCTGGGAGAGCGCCTGCCTTGCAAGCAGGAGGTCAGCGGTTCGATCCCGCTTGGCTCCACCATTCCCTGATAGCTCAGTTGGTAGAGCACTCGACTGTTAATCGAGTTGTCACAGGTTCGAGCCCTGTTCGGGGAGCCAGTAAGGCCCGTTGGTCAAGGGGTTAAGACACCTCCCTTTCACGGAGGTAACAGGGGTTCGAATCCCCTACGGGTCATAGCTATATTTATAGCTTCAACAAGGGATGAGAATCCCAAAGGTTCGTCGGAGGATATACCTCGTTAGCAACTGCTTCGCAGTCTCGAACGAAGTGAGAGTATCCCCTACGGGTCATAATATGGAGGCTTAGCTCAGCTGGGAGAGCATCTGCCTTACAAGCAGAGGGTCGGGGGTTCGATCCCCTCAGCCTCCACCATAAAACTTTTATAACGACGCGGGGTGGAGCAGCCCGGTAGCTCGTCGGGCTCATAACCCGAAGGCCGCAGGTTCAAATCCTGCCCCCGCAATTAACTTTCCTTGAGAAAGTACTATGGAACCGTGGTGTAGTTGGCCTAACATGCCTGCCTGTCACGCAGGAGATCGCGGGTTCGAATCCCGTCGGTTCCGCCATTTTTTTAATGTAGTAAGGCTCGGTAGCTCAGTCGGTAGAGCAGAGGACTGAAAATCCTCGTGTCGGCGGTTCGATTCCGTCCCGAGCCACCATTTATAACACTATGTAATACGCCGGTGTAGCTCAACTGGTAGAGCAACTGACTTGTAATCAGTAGGTTGGGGGTTCAAGTCCTCTCGCCGGCACCATGTAATCCTGGAGGATTAGCGAAGCGGCCAAACGCATCAGACTGTAAATCTGCTCCCGTACGGGTTCGGTGGTTCGAATCCATCATCCTCCACCAGTTTTTCTATGAGTCATTAGCTCAGTTGGTAGAGCACCTGACTTTTAATCAGGGTGTCGAAGGTTCGAGCCCTTCATGACTCACCATTATATGCGCGTGTGGCGGAATTGGCAGACGCACTAGACTTAGGATCTAGCGTCTTTGACGTGGGGGTTCAAGTCCCTCCACGCGCATCCTTTATTTGCGGAAGTGGCTCAGCGGTAGAGCATCGCCTTGCCAAGGCGAGGGTCGCGGGTTCGATTCCCGTCTTCCGCTCCAATATTTTGCGCCCTTAGCTCAGCTGGATAGAGCGTTTGACTACGAATCAAAAGGCCGGGAGTTCGAATCTCTCAGGGCGCGCCATTATAACTTCATATTTTGCCGGCGTGGCGGAATGGCAGACGCGTTCGACTCAAAATCGAGTGGGAAACCGTGGAGGTTCGAGTCCTCTCGCCGGTATAGATAACGGGATGTAGCTCAGCTTGGTAGAGCACCTGGTTTGGGACCAGGGGGTCGCATGTTCAAATCGTGTCATCCCGATTGTTGTTATGCGGGTGTAGTTCAATGGTAGAACTTTAGCCTTCCAAGCTAATAGCGTGGGTTCGATTCCCATCACCCGCTTAAATATTGATAAGAAAGAGATGGTATTCACCGTCTCTTTCTTTTTTTGCATTCATAGGCATATTGATCATAATTGTATACAAAGATCACGGATTATATGGCTGATTAGCATATACCAGTAATCCCATCCTCATGATATATTTCCCCCCTTTTAAGTCTGTTCTTAGTCATTGTGGAAGATGTTTAAATGGAGAAGGTCTAACACATGTTCGAACACAAGAATATCTTTTCTTTACCGCATTTCATAAAAACGCTTACAAAAATAGCTTGCGTAAATCATTAACCTGTAATACCATATCAATTAAGCGCTTAACCTTTAGGGGTAAGGCGCTTAAACTTAACTTAGATTAAGCGCTTAACCCGTAAAGGAAAGGACGGCGATCAATTCATGAAAACAATTCGACTGACGATGGCTCAGGCACTGCTTCGATACCTGGATCAGCAATATATCTCGGTTGACGGGGTGGAAACCAAGTTTGTGAAGGGAATCATCGGTATTTTTGGACATGGCAATGTAACAGGCATTGGAGAAGCGCTGGAGCGCAGCCCGGGAAGCCTGACGTATATGCAAGGCAAGAACGAACAAGGCATGGTGCATACGGCAGCGGCTTATGCCAAGCAGAAGAATCGTAGACAGATCTATGCATGTACAACATCCATTGGACCTGGTGCTTTGAATATGATTACAGCAGCAGCTACCGCAACGGTGAACCGAATTCCAGTTTTATTGCTGCCTGGAGATAACTTTGCTACACGGGAACCGGACCCGGTACTTCAGCAGTTGGAAGTGAGCAGTGATTATACAATCTCAGCCACTGACCCATTCAAAGCCGTCAGCAAGTACTGGGATCGCATTGTTCGTCCCGAACAGTTGATGATTGCTGTTACACAGGCCATGCGTGTGCTAACCGATCCAGCAGAGACGGGAGCAGTAACGCTCGCACTGCCGCAGGATGTGCAGGCAGAGGCATACGATTATCCAGAATCGTTCTTTGCTCGCAAAGTACATTATCTGGACCGTCGCCCCCCGGTACAAGCAGCCATTGAGCGGGCAACGGAGCAGATTGCCCGAGGCAGAAAGCCGCTGCTCGTTGCAGGCGGCGGTGTGTTGTACTCTGAGGCGTCCGTTCAACTCGTGGAATTCGCCGAGGTATTTGGTATTCCAATCGCCGAGACGCAGGCGGGCAAGAGCGCAGTCTCTTGGGACCACCCACTAAATGTGGGGGCCATCGGGGTTACAGGTTCTCTAGCAGCCAACAGGCTGGCGAGAGAAGCGGATGTGGTGATCGGCGTCGGTACTCGTTTCTCCGATTTTACGACGGCGTCCCGCTCTGCTTTTCAACATCCGGAAGCTTCATTCATCAACATTAACCTGAATGGCATGGATGCCGCCAAGTTAGGTGGTGAAGCCATTCTGGCAGATGCACGCGAAGGATTGCAGACTTTGCAAAAGGAATTGCAGGAAAGACAATACCGAAGTGCATATGGTGCATCCGAAATCGCTGATCTCCGCGCTGAGTGGAATGCAGAAGTGGATCGGCTGTATGCAGCACAGCATGAAGCAGGGCTGGCACAGACTACAGCAGTTGGCGTGGTTAACCGTACCATTGATCCATCTTCCGTCATCGTGTGTGCGGCAGGTAGTCTGCCGGGTGATCTACATCGTCTGTGGCGTGCGTCTGAACCAAAGACATACCACATGGAGTATGGGTTCTCCTGTATGGGGTACGAGGTAAGTGGAGCTTTCGGAGCAGCACTTGCGGAGCCGGATCGGGAAGTGTACGCCATGGTAGGAGATGGCAGTTATCTGATGCTGCATTCGGAGTTTGTGACCAGTCTGCAGGAACAGAAGAAGATGACTATCCTATTATTCAACAACAATGGATTCCAGTGTATTCATAATTTGCAGCGGGAACATGGTAGTGACGGATTCGGCAATGAGTTCCGTTATCGGGAATCCGAGAGTGGACGACTGACCGGGGACTACATGCCAATGGACTTTGCTGCACACGCCCGAAGTATGGGAGCCAAATCCTATAGAGCGGAGACAGCAGAACAGCTGGAACAGGCACTCCGAGATGCGAAGAACGAAACAGTGAGTACGTTGATTGAGATTCCGGTCGTGCCTGGAACCAACGCAGATGGATACGAGTCATGGTGGAATGTGGGTGTACCTGAGGTATCTGCCGAAGAAAAGGTAGTTCATGCTCATCACACCATGCAAGCCAACCGTGCCAAAGCAAGACCGATTTAATCCGGTTTATATAGAATACCTTCTAAAAAGGGAGCCTGAGGAAGCGGAGTTAAAAGCTTCTGAAAGAAAGCTGTACCGGAAGGTTGTTCTGTCATCGGAGTGTACAGTGTAAATATAGTGAACAACAAAGGAGACGTGGAGCAATGAGCAAGCTGCCATTCCAGCTTGGGATTCATCCGATCAATTGGGTCGGTGAAGATGTGAAAGAGCATGGTGATGCCACAACGTGTGCACAGATTCTGGATGACATTCAGCGTCTTGGGCTGACAGGTACAGAGATGGGACGTAAATATCCAACCGATCCTGCTATATTGCGTGAGGAATTGAGTAAAAGGAATATCAATCTGGTCTCCCAATGGAAATCCGTACTTTTCTCCGACCCGGCGTATCGTCAGTCGGAGCTGGACAGTTATCGCAGACATGCGGAGTTTCTGCAATCTATGGGCAGTAAGGTGATCAGTACGGCGGAGGTAGGCGGGTCACTTCATTTTGATCCAAGACGAACTCCGAATGAAAAAGAAGTGCTCAGACTCAGCGAATCTGAATGGCATATCCTCGCTGAAGGGTTGAACGAAGCAGGAGCTATCGCCCGTGAACACGGTTTGAAGCTTACGTACCATCATCATGGAGGCACGGTGGTAGAGCAACCGGATGAGATTGATCGACTGATGGAGCTGACAGACCCTTCTCTCGTGTATCTGCTCTATGATACTGGTCATGCCTACTATGGTGGAGCCGATCCACTTGAGCTGCTGCGCAAACATTATGATCGGATCGCTTATATCCATCTGAAAGATATCCGCCCGCATGTGCTGGATGAAGCACGCGCGGAACAGTCTGATTTTGTTGGTTGTATTCGTAAAGGAGTGTTCACTGTACCAGGAGATGGATGCATTGATTTTGCACCAATTCTGCAAGAACTGATCACAAGAGGGTACGATGGCTGGGCGATGCTTGAAGGAGAGCAGGACCCTGCAATTCATAACCCGTATGAGTATGCGAAGCGATCTTTGAACTATATGGAGTCGTTACACCAACACAGCTGATTCGTTTAGCATTGCAGCAGTCAGAGGCCACACCTATGAATTGAAAAAGGAAGAAGCCCAGCAAGAGTATAACGTTACGATTGGAAAATAAAACTGACTTACTCTAGCCGTTTACGAGTCCTTACGATGGAATGAGTAACTAGTCTAGATATCGATATACAACATGTAAAATCCCACCACAGAAAGGGGCTCACATGCAATGACCTACGTATCCTTTCCGGTATCCAGGAAGAAGGATTTCACCGCGATTGGCCGCTTGTGCATCGACTTGAACGCCAATGAGATCAATCGCCCGATGGAAGAGACGATGACGTTCACGAAGTATGTTGGCGGCTCTCCGGCCAATATTACGATTGGCATGTCCAGACTGGGTATGGAGACGGCTTTTATCGGTAAGATCGCGGGTGACCAGATGGGCAGATTCATCCAGAGTTATTTGGAGAAGAACGGCATCGACACATCGAATGTAGTTACAGATGACACTGGAGCGGTGACAGGGCTTGCTTTTACCGAAATCAAAAGCCCAACGGATTGCAGTATCCTGATGTACCGGGACAATGTAGCGGATCTGTTATTACAGGCGCAAGAAGTACAAGAGCAGTTGATTGCTGACTCCAAAGTGCTGCTAATCTCAGGCACAGCCCTCGCGCAAAGCCCATCCCGTGAAGCTGTATTACAGGCACTAACGTATGCGAAAAAACATGGCACAGTTATTGTGTTTGATCTGGACTATCGCCCATACACCTGGACATCAGATGAAGAGACAGCGGTCTATTACAACCTTGCAGCCGAGAAATGCGATATCATCCTGGGCACACGTGAAGAGTTCGACATGATGGAGACATTCGACCATAATCCGGATCATAGCGATCAGGTAACTGCACAGAAATGGTTTGACTTCTCAGCGAACATCGTTGTAATCAAGCACGGTAAGGAAGGGTCCATTGCTTATACACGTGAAGGGCTTTCACACCGTGCGGACAGCTATCCGGCAAAAGTGGTCAAAACGTTCGGTGCAGGCGACTCCTATGCGGCCGGCTTCCTATATGGATTGATGCAGGGATGGACGATTGAGCGCAGTATGGCGTATGGCAGTGGCGCAGCAAGTATCGTCATTTCGAGCCACAGCTGTTCGGATGCGATGCCAACGGTAGAACAGGTGAATGACTACATCGAACGTTGCAATCGGGGCGAGATCACCGTGTCTTGAAGCTCGTTGCAATACTTTGAATAACAAACACACTCATACAGATCAGCACCAATGATATAAGTTAACATACGGGATCACACATAAGCGAAGGGAGACAGAGCTATGGGAAAAGGGATTTCTGAAGCGTCTGCAACAGCGACAATGGTACAAAACTGGATCGGAGGTGCCTGGGTAACCCCAGTGTCAACTCGTACGGAGCCGGTTGTGAATCCGGCCACGGAAGAAGTTATTGCACATGTGCCACTGTCTGAACAAGCGGACGTGGATCTGGCGGTTCAGACAGCACGAGAAGCGTTCAAATCCTGGAGTAGCACACCGGTTCCGCGCCGTGCACGTATTCTGTTCCGCTACCAGCAGCTGCTGGTTGAACATTGGGAAGAACTCGCCCGCCTGGTAACGCTGGAGAATGGTAAAAGCTACGCCGAAGCGTATGGCGAGGTATTGCGTGGCATTGAGTGCGTTGAGTTCGCGGCAGGTGCCCCGAATCTGATGATGGGCAAACAACTGCCTGACATCGCGACAGGACTGGAGTCGGGCATGTACCGCTACCCGATCGGCGTTATCGGGGGAATTACCCCATTCAATTTCCCAATGATGGTACCCTGCTGGATGTTCCCGCTGGCTATTGCGTGTGGCAACACCTTTGTCCTGAAGCCGTCCGAGCGTACACCGCTGCTGGCAGGCCGCCTGGCAGAGCTGTTTAAGGAAGCAGGGCTTCCGGACGGCGTGCTCAACATCGTACACGGTGCACATGATGTCGTGAACGGGTTGCTGGAACACAAGGATGTTCAAGCGATCTCCTTTGTCGGATCACAACCAGTGGCTGAATACGTCTACACTACTGCATCCAAGCATGGCAAACGGGTACAGGCACTGGCTGGTGCCAAAAACCACTCCATCGTTATGCCGGACGCCGATCTCGATCTGACGGTGAAAGAGATTACGAGTGCAGCCTTTGGTTCAGCAGGGGAACGCTGCATGGCATGTGCGGTTGTTGTGGCTGTGGGTGATGTGGCTGACGAACTGGTACAAAAGCTGGTGGAAGCAGCAGACCGCATTACCATCGGTAACGGTATGGATGAGGGCGTGTTCCTCGGACCTGTCATCCGTGGACCACATAAAGAGCGTACACTCAGTTACATTGAAGCCGGAGAGCAGGAAGGCGCGGCTTTGATCCGGGATGGACGCAAAGATCAGGCAACAAGTGAATCCGGTTATTTTGTAGGGCCAACGGTATTCGACCAAGTTGAGAGCAATATGAAAATTTGGCAGGATGAGATCTTTGCTCCAGTACTCTCGGTAGCAAGAGTGTCTACGCTGGAGGAAGCCGTTGAGCTGGCGAACCGTTCCGACTTTGCCAACGGTGCGTGTCTGTTCACCCGCAGCGGGGCGAGTATGCGTCAATTCCGTGAAACGATTGATGCGGGCATGTTGGGGATTAACCTGGGCGTACCTGCGCCAATGGCATTTTTCCCGTTTTCGGGCTGGAAGAAGTCCTTCTACGGTGATCTTCACGCCAATGGCACGGATGGTGTTGAATTCTACACTCGCAAGAAGATGGTAACGGCGCGCTGGTAACAACCAGAGCATCACTCGGGCTAAGGGGAACGCCCAGCCCATATGGACGCACATAGGGAGGATAACGGAATGGGCAAGGACAAAGTAAGAATTGGCATCATCGGTGCGGGACGGATCGGCAAAATTCATGCAGACAATCTCCTGCGCAACCCGCATGCGGAGATTGTGGGAATCAGTGACTTGTTCGCGGGTCCTGAATTGGAGGCTTGGGCCTCCAGTCGTGGCATCCCTGTTGTAACGACGGACAGCAGTGAGTTGATCTCGATGCCTAATGTAGACGCGGTGCTGATCTGTTCTTCAACCGATACACATGTGCCGCTGATCGAACAGGCCGCTCAGGCGGGCAAACATATCTTCTGCGAGAAGCCGGTCAGCATGGATCTGGCACAGACCCAAGCGGCTGTAGCGGCAGTTCAGAAGGCTGGCGTGAAGCTGCAAATTGGATTTAACCGCCGCTTCGATCACAACTTCAGACGGATACGTGCACATGTGCAGGATGGTACGATTGGTGATCCGCATATTATCAAAATTACTTCTCGCGACCCGAGTCCACCGCCTGCGGAGTATATCCGGGTATCTGGCGGAATCTTCATGGACATGATGATCCACGATTTTGACATGGCACGGTATCTGTCCGGGAGTGAAGTGGAAGAAGTGTACGCTCAGGGCAACGTGCTGATCAATCCGGTTTTTGCGGAACATGGTGACGTGGATACAGCGATTGTAACGATGACGTTTGCCAATGGAGCGATTGGTGTCATTGATAACAGTCGTCAGGCTGTATACGGGTATGACCAGCGTGTTGAAGTGTTTGGCTCGATGGGCAGCGCCGCAGCGGCGAATGATCATCCGAATACGGCTGAGATCAGTACAGCGGCCGGGCTCATGCGCGACAAACCGTTACACTTTTTCCTGGAACGCTACAATGAAGCGTATGTGCAGGAGACAGCCCTCTTTATTGATGCAATCCTCCATGATACACCGGTTATCGTAGATGGCCACGATGCAGTACAGGCTGAACGAATTGCGCTGGCAGCAAAACTGTCCATGGAGCGGGGAAGACCTGTGAAGCTGAGTGAAGTTCCTGGGATGTCATTGGAATCGCAAACGGCAACGCCATAGTAGATGATTAAAGTCACTTTTTATAATAGAGGGCATGAATAGTCCAAGTTTTTGTTTTTTTATAAGTATCAGGTTGTTGTGGACGACTACAGAAAGGAGTGGATGGCAAGATGTCAGAACGTATTGTGAAACCCGTGGTCAACCCCGAGGGAGACGGTACACTTATAAACGTAACACCGGAGTCTGCTGGGTGGGAATATGTTGGCTTTCAGGTAGCGAAGCTGGCAGAGGGGGAGACACTAACCCGTGAGAGCGGTGATCAGGAACTCTGTGTGGTGCTCCTCAGCGGTTTCGCCAATGTAAGTACCCGGGAGCACACATGGGATAATATCGGAAAAAGAATGAGTGTTTTCGAGAAAATCCCGCCGTATTCAGTCTACGTCTCAACTTCCGATCAAGTGCAGATCACAGCACGTACCGAACTGGAAATTGCTATATGTGTTGCACCCGGTAAAGGCACGTATCCAGCTCGTCTCATTGCACCCGAAGATGTAGGGGTAGAGGCGAGAGGGTATGGCAATCTGGAACGCCAGATTCACAACATTTTGCCAGAACAGAAGGAAGCAGACAGTTTGCTCGTTGTTGAGGTGTTTACACCAGATGGGCATTGGTCCAGTTACCCGCCACATAAGCATGATCGGGATGCACTCCCGGATGAATCTTTGCTGGAAGAAACGTATTATTTCCGTGTACAGCCTGAGCAGGGATTTGCCATTCAGCGCATATACACGGACGATCGCTCTGTGGATGAGACACTTGCAGTGAAGAACGGTGAAGTGGTGCTTGTTCCGGACGGATATCATCCGGTAGGCGCTCCTCCGGGGTATGAGGTCTACTATCTGAACGTGATGGCTGGACCAACCCGGACCTGGAAATTCCATAATGACCCTGACCATGAGTGGTTGATGAAAAAGTAAAACAGTTCATGCTACGCACATTGTGCTGGCTTCAAGTTGCGTATGCAGACTTCCCCCTGCATAATAAGAAGAGAACAATTATCTATGTATAACGAAATTTATATATAGCACAAATGGGGAAAAAACAATGAAAGCAACCATATACGATATAGCACGTGAGGCGGGTGTATCCATTGCAACCGTCTCACAGGTCATTAATGGCAAAGGCAAGATCAGTGAGAAGCGGCGCGCCGAGATTATGGAGATCATGGAGCGCCTTCACTATCAACCCAGCGCGATCGCAGCTGCACTTACAGGTAAGCAGACGTATACATTGGGGCTGCTCGTACCGGACATCTCAAACCCGTATTTCGCAGAACTCGCCAGAGCCGTGGAAGATCGAAGCCGACAATTGGGTTATAGCGTGGTCATCTGCAGTACGGATAATAAGGACGAGCGGGTAGAGCGTTACCTGAATCTGCTCCAGCAAAAAAGGGTCGATGGTATGATGATCGGAACCGGGATCGATAATGCCGAAATTTTGTCACCCCTCTTGCAGCAGTCCATCCCTGTCGCTTTGATTGCTCGCCATATGCCATCCCTGTCGGTGCATACAGTCACCATTGACGACTTGCTTGGCGGCACGCTCGCAGCGCAACATCTGCTTGAACTTGGGCACACCCGTGTAGCAGTGCTGTCGGAACCGTCCAAAGTCAGCAGCAGTCAGGAACGTGTACGTGGATTCCGTGAAACCTTGATTAAGGCAGGTCATACGCTGGAACCGAATCAGATCCGAGAATCGGCAGCTGACCTGAGCTCAGCCAAAAAAGAGGCGCTACTGCTGCTCGGTGAGAAGGATCACCCGACAGGTTTGTTCTGTTGTAATGACATTCAGGCCATTGGTGCACTTCAGGCAGCCAAAGAGCTGGGCCTACGGGTGCCAGAGGATGTGTCGATTATCGGATTTGATAATACGATTCTGGCTTCGGTGACGAGTCCGCCGCTTACAACCGTTGCCCAGCCAATTGAAGAACTGGGACATCGCGCTGTAGATTTGTTGATTGAAGAGTTAAAGGATGAACAAAAAGAGCCACAGAAGATTGTGCTGAAGCCTGAGCTGGTTATCCGAGAATCAGCAGGTCATGTATTGGGCTGAAAACAATTAGGTTTCTGATGTAACCTGATCAGTTTTGAGGCCAAGCCTACGTGTGTCATATTCTTTTATGCAGATACGGGGCCGCTTCATCCCTTATTCCGAATATGTAACGTATCAACATAACAAACAAGCCGCATTCACCCTATGGGAGAACGCGGCTTGTTGATTTATATCTTGAACTTTTTCACTTCTTCAGCGAGCGTATTAGCTTGTTGAGCCAGTTCATTGGAGCGTTCCGAGATACTCGTAATATAATTGAACTGTTCTTGCGTTGAAGAGGCAACCTCTTCGGTGGAAGCGGCGCTCTGTTCGGACATGGCCGCAACACTGGAGATCACTTCAGCAATCTTGCCAGAACTGTTATCCAATTCGGTTGTTGCAGACGAAACTTGTTGAAGCTGAGTGTCAATGCCTTCAATAGATTGCTTGATTCGCATAAATGAGTTGCGCATCTCATGTACGGCAGCAACCTGTTGCTCAATACCATGTTCAGCAGAATCGACCTCGCTCACGCTTTGGTGGCTAGCCGCCTGGATTTCATTCAGCAACACGATGATGTCCTGAGCAGAGCCGGCGGATTGTTCAGCCAGTTTGCGCACTTCCTCGGCAACCACCGCAAATCCAAGTCCATGTTCACCCGCTCTGGCGGCTTCAATCGAAGCGTTCAGTGCGAGCAGGTTAGTCTGAGAGGCAATACCTTGAATCATGCTGACGATGCTTTCAATCTTCTGTGATTTGTCTGCGAGTAGATTGATTGATTCACCCACACGGTCAATCGATTGGCGGTTACCATCCGAAAGCTCCACCTGATGATCTACCGCTTGTAGCCCAGCTAGCATGGCTTCTCCTGCCTCACGCATCATCGTTACGGACTGCTCGACACTGCGATTGATACCACCAACACTATCACTCATCTCCGACAGACGGCTTGAGCCATCATACACGGATTCAGCCTGTGTACTGGAACCTTGAGCGAGTTCATCAGTGGCAATGGAGATCTGCTCAGCGATGCGTTTGGTTTTATCTGTATGCTCCTGCATCTCACCGGAGATACTTTGTACGCGATCAGCAGAAGCCGTTACTTGCCTAAACAGCGAGCTAAGCTGATCGGACATCTGATTGAATGCCATACCTAGTTCAGCGAATTCATCTTTGCCTTTGATCTGCACCCTTCCTGTAAAATCACCACTCGACATTTGGCGGGAGGTCTCATGTAGATTTCTCAGTGGCTTGATGAAGAGTGTTGCGATCCAATAGGCACCTGCCAGTACAACTAATAATGTAATGGCGATAATGAGAATGTAGTTATTGCGCAATTCATAATAGTCCGCATAGGCGAGTTTCTCAGATATGACTGATCCGATAATCCAACCAGTACTTGGAATTTGTTTGAAGTAGAGGAGCAGATTTTCTCCGTTATATTGGAATGATCTTTGTCCTGAAGGATGCGTTTGCATCTCTGCAAGCAACGGTCCCAATTGATCGTTTTCTGCGGCTGAAGTACTTGCAAGATCAGCCTCGGGATGAGCTAAAATAACTCCCTTTTTGTCGAGCATAAAAGTGTAGCCTAGTCCATCCAGGTTAATTTGGTTGACTGTATCGGTTAACTTGGAAAGTAGAATATCAGAAGCAACCACTCCCCGTATTGCACCATTTTCTGTCTTTACTGGCATGGCGATAGACACCGTAAATTGTTTGGATTTGTTGTCGATGTAAGGGTCAGTAAAAATCAGCTTGTCTGCTTGTAGAGCCTCTTTATACCAAGAACGATCCCTGGGATCATAATCTTTATCTGGGACGAAGTCAGAACCATTTATAAACTGTCCTTCCTTATTTCCGTAAAATATGTCCTCTAAGTTGTTAGGGTTGGTGCCCTTATACATGATGGACAGATAATCTTCATTAAGATCAGAAGATGAAACAGCCTCCTGAATTACAAGGCCTAGTGTTTCCACTAATTTCTCGTTTCCGTGTAACCAGCCGTCCAACTGAAATGTTGCGGTAGATATTAATCCTTCTAGTTTGTTGTTCACACTCTGAGAAGCTTGGTTTTCCGTCTGAACCAAACCAAGTGGTGCGAGCGCGCCTGCTATAAGCAGAACAGTGACGAAGAAGGCTAACATCAATTTGAGTTTTAACTTCATACTTTTCCCCCTAGATGTCATGAATGTGTTAGTATGTTTGAAGCTTATTATATATATCGTCATATAATATTTAATCCTTAGGCGAGACCAAATGGTAAAATGCGGAAGAATAACGAACACAAAACGAGTTTTATTTGATATATAATATGTAAGGCCTCAATTTCTAGGAGGAGGTTAGACTGTGAAAAACAGAATCAAGATGATTATAGGTATCGTCACGATTATTGTTGTCGTAGCTATTGCAGTGCGTATGTATACCTCTGGTCAATATACTAAGTATATCCCCAGCAAACATACGACGTTTCGAGCAGAGGTTACAGATCATATGAGCATGCTGGATCGATTGGATCGACTGACGATTAGGAAGATTTCAAGTGCAGATTCGTATAATGAAGATGATGAAGTGACGATTACAGATCCCAATGAGATTAGAGACATGCTGAAGCTATTAAAGGATATTGATCTTAAAAGAGTACGGGAATTCGACGTTTCCGAAAGGAATCCGGATTACTATGAGTGGCGACTCACCATTAATAAAGAAGGTCGCTTTACCGATGGATTTGGACTGACGTTTTATAATGAAAAGTCCATCTCAATCTACAGCGAGGCAAAAACGAGAGACAAATTTGAGGACTACGAGATTACCAATGAGTTTAATCTGAATGAGATGGACCGCCTTTTTGAAAAGCTGAAGGAGGAGCAAACTTGACCATCATATCCAACTATTATGAACGCCCTATTGAAGAACAGGATATTCCTTTCCTGTGGGAGATGTTATACGCATCCCTGCATAGAAGAGAAGGCGATGAACCTTTTCCAATCGAAAGTATTCATACTCCCGGACTGTCCAAATACGTTGAAGATTGGGGAAGAGAAGGGGACTTCGGGTATGTTGCAGTTGACCAGCAGGGCAAGAGACTAGGTTCAATAACATTAAGATTCTATACGGATCAGAATGCGGGATACGGTTATGTGAATGCAGCTACGCCAGAGATGGGAATGGCTGTAACGGAAGATGCACGTGGAAAAGGAGTAGGTACCTTACTGCTTCAGACCGCATTAGATGAGGTTGAACGGCGGAGAATTGCAGCAGTCTCGCTTAGTGTTGACCCGGATAACCAAGCGATTCGCTTATATAAGCGGTTAGGATTCGTGGAGGAGTCCCTAAATGGTACATCGGTAACGATGGTGCGTGTAAGTAAACTTGAATCTTAAATGATGAGCGTTCGGATCACTGGCATAACTGAGTAAGCAAAGTGGAACTGCAAAGAAAAGGCGCTTCCTCATGGGGAACGCCTCTTTCTGTGTGCCATGTACAGCATCGGTATCTCTCTTATTATACTTAGTCCGTATCACTTCAATATTATTTCAACAAAAATGCCAAAGCCTCATCATACGTTTCCCATTGAAATTCAGTTTGGTGCGCCGATTCTTTGGAAATCCGATTCAATTGCATTTTGGCGATCGCACCACCTACAGCTACACTGGCTCGCTTCATACCCCACTGTGTCAGTAATTTCTGGTGTTCCACAATTTTTTCTTTGGTATCCTGAGGGAAAGCCTTCATGTTCCGCATATCTATTAGCACATCAAACGAATTTCCCAATTGTTCCGCTATTCTCTGGATTTCTGTATTCGCTTGTTCGACATGTTCAGGAGAAACAATACCTTCCCAGATAATTTCAATAATAGGTTTAGTTGAATCCAAACGTCTAACAGACATGTAGGCAACTCCTCGATAATAAAATAATATGTAATATATGAGACTATAAGCCTATTAATTATACCTTTTTATAGCGAGAATGAAAACTGATTTCATAATATAGTGGTTCTTATGGACTACTTATTCCTAGGGAAGTTAAATTCAGGGATTGTTATCACATCGTCATTGGGAGGATGGCTGGATAGCTAAAAGCCATCCAGAGGATGAACTCCAGATGGCTTCTATGATTGTAACATGATAAATTGAAAATCCTGCGTAAGTTAGAAGCCAATCTTCAAACTGTTGCCTTCCGTAGCTACACCTTTGGAAAGGGAAATGCTCAGCTTTTGTTCTGCCGAGAAACCAAGTGTTTCCCCGTCATGCAGTGTGACGTCGTTTTCAACCACATACGTTGTTGTCATGAACATCATCTCAAATACATCGCTTAAGGATTCAGACGATTGCATAATCTCCATCTCTTCTTTACCAAAGTTACGTAGTCCGTAAGTGTAAGCTGAAGCGCCTTCGGCATTTTGGAATAATCCGATGAAAATCCAGAGCGAGACGGGCAACTCATCATGTTTGATCCCACGGCTGGTTTCGACATATTGACTGGCTTCAACAACAAGTGGTGCCATGTATATGGCCAACGCGTGATCCAACTGTAATAAGGCACTTGCTGTTTGAGTGAACAGAACATGTCCATCAATAGCATTTGATGCGTTCAGAACAGAGACAATAATCTGAGACTGGTGCCGTGAGGTAACTTGCTCCGCTTCTCGCCAAAGGATGTTTAGCTTGGCATTCTCCTCAACTTCACGGTCGGGTACAGGCGCGGCAATGTGAGCACATACCACCTGCATCCCATTCACCTCAAAAAAGAGATTGCCCTCCTCCGGCCGTTCTTCAATCTCGATATCCCATTCGTTCTTCATGTTCCTGATGAAGAGATCAAAATCACAATCGTCACGCTCCAGCAGGACAAAACCCACGATGGTTTCACTGTAATTAGTCGATTCCACAGCACCACCTGCAGGTACCTTCTCCTTTTTGCGCCGCCGAAGCTTGTCAAACAATCCCATGACATGTTCTCCTTCCAATTCCAGAACGATTCTGGTCATTGTACACTGCTATCTATTCACTACCTTACCATAAAGGAGTTAACATGAATCGAAGCAATGCACCATTCGACAGAAATTACAGGAACAGAACTAGCAACAACGCAATGATCGCAGGCAAACCTTGTTTAATGATGATGGAACGTGAAGAAGTAGCCCCTCCATAGAGAGCCGCGATAATCACACACGCCAGGAAGAAAATCTGAATATGCTGTCCAACGGCAGCATCCGGATATACGAGTCCCCAGATCAGACCTGCCGCAAGAAATCCATTGTAGAGACCTTGATTGGCCGCGAGGGATTTGGTGGATTTGGCGAATTCCGGCGTGAGATTAAAGGTTTTCATTGTGCGTGGACGAGTCCACATAAACATCTCCATCACCATGATATAGAAGTGTTCGACAGCTACAAGAGCTACAAAAATGATACTAATCAAAGGAAACACCTTGCTTTCTGATATGTAATTTATGTACTTGTCCATCCTAGTATAAATGTTTGCAACAAGAACGGAAAGAGTGAATTTAATTTGTAACAATTTAATTGCGTATTATTGAAATTATTTATCGTTTTCCAGTTGAGTTATGATGTTGAAATTAAAAAAAGGTATACAAAGCTAAGCATACGCCGATTGTCGACAATCCATTCATTGGGTAATAATGAACAATAAAGAAGTGGTATTGCTCAGGAAAGGGAGAGGATTACTATGGGAAAGGTTCAATTCGTCTTGTTGGCTGATGATCCATCCACATTTGTGACCCGAGTTGTACCTTTTATCGACATTGAACTTGCAGGAATTCCGGGTGACCGTCATTATGGTCTGCTTCGTCCGGCGGACTCACGTCAGAAAATCTACAAGCGTGGTACACCGATTGCGAATCGCCGCCAGCTCAGTATTGTGTCTGAGGAAGAATGTGCTCTTATTGCTGAGAAAATGTACATTCCTGAAGTGCGCCCAGAGTGGCTTGGTGCCAATCTACTGGTCCGTGGTATTGATCGATTGACGGAACTGCCTGCTGGAACGCGGCTCCTATTTCCGAACGGGACAGGGTTAATATGTGAAGGGGAGAACCTTCCCTGTGTACATCCGGGGAAAATGATTGAACAATTCTACGAACAGGACGGTTTGCGCAAAAAAATCGTGCCTGCGGCTCGCAAAAAACGTGGGATTGTGTGCTCGGTTGAAAGGGAGGGTGTAATCCATACGGGGGATACCATAGAAGTCATTCGCCTGTCCTGATTTTCAGGACAGGTTAATTTATTAGCCCTCGGCGCTCACCATTCAGATGTCTAGAGTGTAAGTACTCCTCTGGTGTACTACCAATAATGGACTTGAAATCTCGGATGAAATGGGATTGATCATGATATCCAAGATCCTGAGATAGCTTAATCAGGTCACAGTGAAGACCGCGGTCCATCCATTCTGCAGCATTTTGCAGACGATACAACTTGATTACGGTTTTGGGTCCGATGCCCACATACTGATTGAACAGGCGTTGAAGCTTTCGGGTATGCATATTCCAATAGGAAGACAGATCATCTACTCTCAGCATCTCCCGGTTCTGTTCAATCTGTTGTACAATATCGTTAACCATTCTCGCTTGAGGATCTTCAGCAGGAAGGTGTGCACATAATAGCTGGTCGATGTAACTGGTTTTATCCGCATCATCTCCTGTCCCAAGAAGCCGGTCTTCTAAGGACTCCGCTGTGACGTCAAGAATATTGGATACATTCATCGGCTGTCCGTACAATGAAGAAACAGGAACCCTAAGGAAGGGATAAAACCCTCCTGGGTTGAACTTCACGCCAAATACACGACCTTTCCCGCTCACAAGATAGGAGAATTTACGTCCCGATGGTCCGAAGAAAAACGTATTGTTCCGTTCCACAATCAGATTGACACAAGGGTTAGGCACGACATGTTGGGGATACGGTTCAAGTCCGGTCAGGTCCCACGATACGATCCAGTAATGTTTAACAAAAGGCCGAAGTGCTTCGGAAGGAGCATGGCGTGTCAGTTGATATTTATGGTCACCTTCATTCAGATTCAACAGGCCCATGCTTGGTCTGTCTCCTTGTTCTACCTGTTTCATCTGGACACCCCTCCTGCTCATCTACATTATTTAGGTTCTCTGAACAACAATGCCCGCACAGCAAAACGGGGTAAAATGAGTTGCCTGCGCCATCTCGAAGGTTGACTGAGGAGGCGATAGAGCCATTCCAGGTTAAGCTTCTGCCATATCGCAGGGGCACGTTTGGTTTTGCCAGCCACGATATCGAGACTGCCTCCTACACCTATGGCTACACGAGCGTTCAACTGGTGACGATACTTGTTAATCCAGTATTCCGCATGGGGCGCACCCAGAGCTACGATAAGAAAGTCTGGTTGAGAAGTACAAATCTCTTCCACAATCTGTTGTTCCTCATCTGCCTGGAAATAACCATGGTGTCGGCCTTTTACGATAACTCCAGGGTAACGCTGTGCAATGACCTTTACTGCCTGTTCACTGACGCTTTCCTCTGCTCCCAGCATGTAGAATGACCAGTGTTCTCGATCACCTTCCTCCAATAAACGAAACAGCAGATCACAACCGGTTACCCGTTCAGTCAATTGTCCGCCCCGAAAACGGGATACCATCACAATGCCGGCACCGTCAGCCGTGACCAACCCGGCTTGATCGACAACCTCTCGAAGAGAGGCATTCTTTTGACAGGACATGACAATCTCGGGATTGCCTGTGATGACATGGAATAGTTCATTGCTTTCCTGATCTACAACTTCACCAAGGATTGCAACCGTTTGATTCATCGTTATATTGGGAAAAGGGATGCCCATAATATTCGTGGATTGGCTCATATCTCATTTCCTTTCTGATTCTGTCTCATCACCTTGAACAGTCCTGTTATTTCACTCCAGTTTAGTATATCTGATCTTCTGGGAAAGCACTATATGGGCGCAATCCGTTTGGATTAGGGTATAACATTCCCGAAAACATAAAGAGCTTATATTTTACCTGTTGTCGCGTTTTTACAATACGGCCTTTGGGGTATAACGATAGGATAGGAGTGCGAGCTTGGCAGATCGCGTATCCAATACATAAAGGGAGTGAGTCCATGGAACTGAAATATGAATTCTATATCAATGCAGGACTGGAAGAGGTGTGGAATGCTCTAATATCACCAGACGGCACACGAAACAGCTTTTTCGGCAGTGAACTTCGTACCAATTTCCAACCAGGTCAGCCGTTTGCTTATGTAGGGCCGGGCAATGATGGTGCAGAAACAGTCCATGTGTATGGAGATATATTGGAATTTGAACCGTTGTCCAGACTTAGTTATCAGGAGCATCCCGGACCGTCTTACCATGCGAATCATGCTGAGCTTCAATCCAGAGTGGTCTTCCAGTTGGAAACGGTAGGTGAGTGTACGAAGCTGACGCTGATCAATGATCAGTTTACAGATAACCATCCTTCCATTGCGAATGCACAGAGTAGCTGGTGGATGATTCTAAGCAGCATCAAAACTTGGGTGGAGACGGGTAAAACACTGAATTTTGGCTGGTAGCTGGTAAGAGGCAGTCATTTAAGATTTATTTTCATAAAAATAAAGACATTTAATATAAGAACCAGTGCTGATTCAGTGCTGGTTCTTGTTTTTATACAAAAATTGAGACTATTGCTCTACACTTAATGTCTGATAATGTCGAAATATATATCATATGAGCTAAGAGGAGAAATGAGCATGTTTCGTAAACGTACTGAATCGACCAAACACCTTCGTATAGATGCGTATCAGAATTTACTGGAGTATAGTCGTAAACTGGTAGCAAACGCAGAAAAGGGCGACTATGACGCATGGATCGAAGATGGCATTGAGTTTCAGGATACCGATGAAATAGCTAGTAATATCAAAAAAGCAGTACATATGATGAAAGCTCAAAACGAAGACGTGGAAATGCGCCTTAGAATGCTGAATCAGGCGATGCATGTGGGATTATGGGAATCTGAAATTGTTGCTGGTGATCCACTGGATAACAACAATATCGTCGCATTTTCGAATGAATTCCGCCAAATGTTAGGCTTCCATAATGCCAAGGATTATCCCAATTCATTTGCAAGCTGGGCGAAATCGATATATCCGGATGACAGACCCCAACTGGTGCAGGAGATTATGAAACATGTGAATGACATAAGAGCAACAACTGCCTATAACGTCATCAGCCGTATGATTACTAAAAGTGGAGAAATTCGCTGGTTCCGATGCCTTGGACAAGTCATCCGAAATCAGGCTGGAGTTCCGGTCAAACTTCTGGGTATCATGTTTGATATTCATGAGGAGAAGAGCAAGTCTGATGAGCTGGAAGCACTCGTCACCCGATATGATCTGGTTAACCGCGCATTGGTGGAGGCACCGTGGGATATGACCGTCGTGGCTGGAGATGTGGTTAATCCAAATAATGAATTCTGGTGGTCACCCCAGTTCCGTAAAGAATTAGGGTTTAAAGACGAGCAGGATTTCCCGAATGTGTTCAACAGCTGGAGCAGCCGACTTCATCCGGAAGACCATGATCGGACGATCAACGAATTTGCCAGACATATGAACGATTACAGTGGTCGTACACCGTACGATCTGGATTATCGTCTGCAACGCAAAGACGGGGAGTATCGGTGGTATCACGCGGGTGGGGAGACCATTAGGGATCAGGATGGAGTACCACTCCGTGTAGCTGGAACCATTCGAGATGTCACCCATGAGAAGAATAAGGAACAGATCGTGGAAGCCATGAATCTGAAGACAAAACAATTGTCAGAGTCCATTGGCGAGATGGTACGTGGAATCAACTCGATTACCGATCAGGCACAGGATCTGGTTACTGCACAGGAGTTATCTGCCGATGCAGCTATTCAAGTGAAGAGCAGTGCAGATGATACGAAGAATATCACCGTGTTTATTCGAGAGATTGCCAGTCAGACGAATCTACTGGGGTTGAATGCAGCAATTGAAGCTGCACGAGCGGGAGAGCTGGGACTGGGATTTGGCGTCGTTGCAGGAGAAGTGCGGAAACTGGCTGATCACAGTTCAGAGGCCACAGTAAATATCGAAGATAGCATGCAGAAGATGAAAACACTGATTGATCAGATTCTTGAACATATCGGTAATATGTCCACGTTAACGCAAAATCAGGCTGCCCTGACACAGCAGGTGAATGCTTCAATGGATGAGATTAATACCATGTCACAGGATCTGGTTGATTACTCGCGGAATCTATAATCTCGAAGCCGTCTGTTGTAACATCAGACTCATTGGCAAACATCATCAACAAAAAATCCACCGGGATGCATTTCTGCTCTCGGTGGATTTTTTGTATTTTCTATATATAGCTAAGATGTATAGCTTCAGTTACAGCTATTGAATTAAACTTGTTGAACTTTGATCAGGTTTGTATTACCGGATTGACCGATTGGAACACCAGCGGACAATACAATGATGTCACCTTTTTCAATGTAACCTGTTTTGATTGCGTTACGCGTAGCCGATTCGAACATTTCATCCGTTGTCGTTACTTTGTCGCCCATAACCGGAATAACACCAGAGAGCAGGCAGATTTTCGCCAATACTTCTTCATGTTGTGTAACTGCGATGATTGGCGCTTTTGGACGATATTTGGAGATCATGCGTGCTGTGAATCCACTCTCAGTCGAAGTGATGATTGCTTTTGCATTCAGTACGAGGGAAGAACTTACAGCGCCCTGACTGATAACTTCAGTAATATCAGCGATCTGTTGAGCCGATTTTTGTGCGAATTGCTCTTTGTAATCGATCATTGTTTCAGCACGGCGAGCAACAGCAGCCATCGTGCGCACGGATTGTACCGGATATTTACCAGCAGCTGATTCACCGGACAACATCACAACATCAGCACCTTGAAGTACAGCGTTTGCCACGTCACTAACTTCGGAACGAGTAGGGCGTGGGTTCACTTGCATGGACTCCAGCATGTGTGTAGCTACGATAACCGGTTTACCAGCGCGGTTACATTTATCGATCATTTCTTTTTGCATCATGGGTACGTCTTCGATCGGCACTTCAACCCCGAGATCCCCACGAGCTACCATGATACCGTCAGATGCTTCAATAATATCGTCCAGGTTCGTCATACCTTCCTGGTTTTCGATTTTGGAGATGATCTGTACGTGGTCTACACCGCGTTCTTTCAAAATGCTGCGGATTTCACGGATGTCATCACCTTTACGAACAAAGGATGCTGCGATAATTTCGATATCGTTTTCGATCCCAAATCCGATGTGCATAACGTCACGCTCGGTTACACCTGGCAATGTCGTTTTGATTCCTGGCAAGTTAACCCCTTTGCGTGGTTTCAGAATGCCGCCACTGATAATTTTACAATGGATATCGGATCCTTCCACAGACAGTACAGTCAGATCCACAAGGCCATCATCGATGAGGATACGATCGCCAGGTTTCACAACGAGGTTCAGTTCCGGATAGTTTACAGAGATACGCTCAGCATCACCGAGAATTTCTTCGGTAGTCAGGATCAGCTCTTTACCAGCTTGCAGATGGCAGGATGCTTCTTTCAGTTTACCGATACGTACTTCCGGCCCTTTGATGTCCATCATGATCGGTACATAGGTGTTCAGTTCGGAAGCTGCTTTGCGGATATTGTTAATCCGTGTAACGTGATCTTCCAGTTCGCCATGAGCCATGTTCAGACGGGCAACGGTCATACCTTCCTGAATCATTACTTTTAACAATTCGATTGAGTCACAAGCAGGTCCCATGGTACAAATAATTTTTGTTTTTAACATGCTAATTTCCTCCTCATATTTAAGCTTATATGTGTATTGTAGCGTTTTCTGTCGAATCAGGGTATGAACTATAGTACAATGATTAGAGTATAGTCCGATAATGAGGTGTGTTATGGTCACTCCACTTGAAGTACGACATATTAATGGTGTCGGTTGGTACGAAGAAGCTGTGCAATCTCAAGAAACTTGGCGGCTTAGCTTGGTTACTTATGGAAAATGTGTATATTGGGTGAACGGTGATAAACAGATCATGGAAAAGGGTGAATTGCTCCTCATTCCAGGTGGTACCCCATATTACGGCAAGAGTATTCCTACAGTAACGCACACACAGATTGTCATTCAATTGCAACGCGACCATACGGAAACTCTGCCTGCACTGGAACGGTATGAGGCTTTGCGGCATAAACCTGGATGTTACGAGCTGATCCATCAACGCATGAGCGCTATTTATCAACAATGGCAGGAGCGTCCGTCTTATTATGTCATGATGAGCCAAGCCTTATTGATGGAAGTGTTGATTTATATGAACAGGGAGCTTGATCGTGGAGTTATCCCGCCGGAGAGGCATAATCATGTTGAACGGATGAAGCGATATATTGAGCGGCATTATCGGGAGAAAGTAACGAAGGAAGAACTCGGGGACGAGATTAATAAAACTCCCAATTATGCTGCTGCATTATTCAAAAGCATGACAAATCAGACCATCAGTCAATATGTCCATGATCAACGGATGAAACGAGCCATATATCTGCTCACCGAGTCACAACTCTCCATCCAGGAAATTGCCGAATTTCTCGGCTACCGGGATCTCTCTTATTTTTACCGCATATTCAAACGTATAACCGGAAGTCCACCGTCTGACCTTCTCCATGAACGTCCACCTATAGCATGAAACGCGTAGTCCAATCCAAATAAAGTTCTTCTATATAAGTAGGTTTAATTAAATGAGTACAAAAAAAGAGGGCATATGCCCTCTTTTGCTGTATAGCAGGATCATCATCCCGCCTGTTACATATATAAATGTCGTTATACATGACTGCTTGGATTAGAAGCTGTGAGTGGCTGCTTGCCTTTTTTTCGTGCATGCCCAAGACGAAGAGCAAAGACATGTACAGTCCAATACGCGGCCTCAGCAAACAAAATGCCTCCAGCGATGTCCAGCAAGGAATGCTGTTTTACAAACACCGTTGAAGCAATAATCAACCACAGCCATACCGACCAAGAAATCCGAGCCAAAGGTTTAAAGTTCAAGTGTCTGTTGATCACAATAAACAGCAAATAGCTGGTCAGAACATGAACACTTGGGAAACAGTTGAAGGGCGCATCATTAGTATAGATAAACTGTACTAACACGCTGCTCAGATCAGTTCCGCCGATCTCCGGTCGTGGGACATGGGTAGGGAACACCGCAAAGCAGACATTGGCAGCCATGACACCAACATTATAGGTAATCAACGTACGCCAGAATAGCGACTTGTTCGTCAGACCCAAATAGAGAAATCCAAGATACAGAATGGGCATCCAGCTAATGTACGGATAAATAAATTCTTTGAGAAAAGGAATCTGTGTGTCAATCCAAGCATAATTGTAGAACACATCACTTCCGGTGTTGCTGCCTAAAAAAACGTAAATGGAGCCTTGGAGCGGTATGCACAGAATAGCCAGTAAATGCCCCCAGCGCTGAAAGAATGCTTTCATAGTATCCCCCTGATTTCATTATGCATTGTGAAACTATCGTTAATGGGTACTTCATAGATATATGACGTTGAAGAGTCGCCACACCCCTGCAGCTTTGAACTCTTGTAATACTATAATGGACAGATAAAGGTATAAGCCATACCTGATTTTAGGTGAAAAGAAGTCAGGATAAGTCTCTTTTTTGTTACTTTTATAGTTTTATCCATAATAGGAATATTCAATATGCGAATGATGTGATACAACTATATTGGTATATAAGTTCTTATGACAACGGAAAACATAAATGAAACGAGGTAGGTGAATGTATGATTAATCCGCAACCCAAGCCAAAACATTCCTTTTCCGAGCGCAAACCTGTGCTCACCGTTGTGATTATTGAGTTGCTTCTCCTGTTAGCTGTATTTGCAGCAGGGGCCATTGCAACGATAAAACAACTGGACTACACTTTCCCTGTACTCATTTCCTTTACACCCATTGCAATGGTTCTGATGATCTATCTGACGTTAAGACGCAAGTGGGGAAAGACTGGCTTCCGATCTTTGCGAAGTATCCCAGCTGGCCATGCAAAGTATTATATTCCACTACTCCTTGTACTGGGTACACTTGCCCTGAAAGGATTTGGGGAGCTGAGCTTGTCACAGGTAGCCTTTTTCATCTTTTTTACCTTGCTCGTAGCTTTTGTAGAGGAAACGATCTATCGTGGACTTATTTTCAAAACATTGCTTCAAAAAAGTGCAGTGGCCGCAGTTGTGACCTCCAGCATCTTGTTTTCGATTACACATCTGCTGAACGCATTGTCTGGTCAGGATATAACGGATACGATCATGCAATTGATCTATGCGCTGCTCTTGGGAGCTGTACTTGCGTTATTGATGCTGAAGAACGGAAATATCGTACCGCTTATATTGTTTCATTTCATACATAATCTGATTCAATTTCTAGGGAATGATCTGGAGGACACAGGGACACTTCCTTACGATCTGTTTATACTTACAGTACTGATTGCTTACTGTGCATGGTTAGTGTGGAGCAATCGAACACATTCGTCCATTCCATCCAAAGGGAGTGAGCAAGCCAATACGGTTGTTCATTAATGGTATTGCGGGTATTGCTTGAAAGTAGTTATCATACAGTTTCCCGTCAGCAGTTGGATCATGGTATACTTCAGTCTGGCGGGAAGACAGATATGTTCATGATACGAGGTCTGCCTATCCGTACATTAGGTTTAGACAGTAGGTGATATAGTGGAGAAGACAGCACAAGGTGTAGCAGAATGGATGGTACAGGAGATTAAATTCACAGGAACACTTCATCAGGAAGCTGCCATAGAATATGTGAAGACCCATTTTGGTGAAGAGTTTGTTTTTGTGAACGAGAACGGCAATACATCCTTGTCCAAGGAAGTGAAGAAAGCTTTCCGAAAGCTTCATCGTGGTCAGATCGCCTGGGATCGGGATGCATTTATGTGGGCATGGACATAGTGTGTTATACTGGAGTAAGATGATTCGTTGGCTGTGTTGGATATGCATGTCAGATTATTATATAAAAAATGTATAAGATGGATTAGATCTGCATATCCTTTCATAAGACCGTACACAAGCGATCAGGCACATAAACGTGATAAACCCTGGCCCCACGCGTGTTAATAACATGTATTTCCAAAGCTGTTTGAAAAGAAAATACAAAGATTTGCTTTTTGGCTGAAATGGAGTTATAATAAAAACAAGTTGTAGAGAGTGGAAAACCTAATTCATATATTGTAAAGGGCGATCACTTATAGGTTTATGACTGGTACCTTTTTCAATGTGTGAATTTTTATTTGCTTGCTGCAAAGAACAAAGGAACATGTTAATCTTTATTTGGAGGTGTAATTCACATGCAAAACGGAACAGTAAAATGGTTCAACGCTGATAAAGGCTTCGGTTTCATCGAAGTTGAAGGCGGAGAAGATGTATTCGTACACTTCAGCGCTATTACAGGCGAAGGCTTCAAAACGCTGGACGAAGGTCAACGCGTGCAATTTAAAATTGTACAAGGAAACCGTGGTCCTCAAGCAGAAGAAGTTGTAAAACTGTAATTAAAGCATAGCTGCCTTTAACATGTTATAATGGTAAAGGCAGCTTCTTTTTTTTGATCAGTTATATAAAATTCGGCCCATTAGTTGTCGAGGCAGGAGTTCGGTGGAACGTGAAACTTCCGCTAAGTATAGGCTTCTGTGAAATAACGTCGGTTAGATGTTTTTCCATAACAAAGGGGGTAGAAGTCATGTATAATCGCAAAAAACCGTTGGAAGAGATTCCACAAGCTGATGCGGCAATCTGGGAATGTACGAGTGATACGTGCAAAGGATGGATGCGGGACAATTTTGCGTTTGATAACGTACCTACTTGTCCGATATGTGCTTCTGAGATGGTCAGCACGACTAGGATGCTACCATTGCTTGAGAATTCGAATAGTAATCTGAAAACGATGCCTAAAGGAAATCGGATTTAACATAGCTTACCCGCCTCTAACGAGGTGTTTTTTTTTAAGATCAAATTGACACCCTGTGCGAAGGTAAGGGTATTAAATATGAAGTTCCCGGCATTCGTTTTAGCGAATGCCTTTTTTGTATCATTTTTTAACAGAAAATATAATGTAAATGACGGGAATCACATGAAAAAAACAAAGACCCTTTTTGCTATAAGCAAAAAGGGTCTTTGTTATGACTACAATTTTACCGCTATCAGATTTGAGTTTTAAATGAACAGGAATGGCAGCAAAAACAGAGTTGCTACCAGAGCCAGTTCGATCCCTGCTCCTGCTCCATAGCCATAACCGCGACCGTATCCATATCGACCGTAGGCTGAAGATTTAACTTTTTTTGATGCAACAGCGTTTTTCTTGCTGCTTTTTACCAGCTGTTGTTTGGACTTGACTGAACATAGACGTGGTCCCTCGAAACATCCGTTCAAATAAACTTTGCCATCACGACATTGACTAAGCGTACCATACATATGCTTACCGTCGTTCATAACGAGACAAACGGAACGTCCAACGTGCGGAGAAACCGTTTCTTCACATACCGGATTAATTCTGTACATGCAAATCCTCCTCATTAGATGCGGTTGCCGCTTGAATTCAACGGTTTGTATATCATAGTAAAAAGAAGAGCAATTGGTATGGACGAGTACCCGGAAAATCGAATGGGGAGGAGCCGTTTTTGAATCTGCTCCATACACTGGGAGGAGTGAGGAGGGGTTTCGCGTGGATTATCATGACATGCTGGCTCGGTTAGGGGAGGGAAGTGCCCATCCTGGAGGTTTTTTGGCAACGCTGAAATTGCTGGATAGCTTAGCACTGCCTGTGGGTAGTCATATTCTTGAGATAGGGTGCGGCACTGGGAGAACTGCGTGTCACCTGGCTAAAAGTGGATATCGGGTAACGGCGATTGATCTTCATCGCAATATGCTGGATAAGGCAGTTCGACGGGCGAGACGAGAACGGGTGGATGTTCGATTTGTTCAGGCTGATGTAGCATCGTTACCTTTTCCTGAAAATCAATTTGATATGGTATTCGTGGAGTCGGTCACAATCTTCACCCCATGGCGGAGTGCACTTGCTGAGTATAGTAGAGTGTTGAAGCCGAGTGGACTTTTGGTGGATCGCGAGATGGTTCTATCAGGTCAGAAGACCGAATTGATGTGTCGCAGGTTAAAGCAATTTTACGGTATACGAACTCTGGTAACGGCTACAGCATGGAGTAAACGCCTCAAGCAGTGTGGTTTCACCAAGGTGGAGGTCAAAGAACATTCGCGTTCCATGGGAAAATGGGGCGTTGATCATGATCCACATCGGGAGATCGATATGAATTGGTTTGAGGATGAACGTATGCAGCGAATGAGTCAAACCAATGATCGTTTGCTCGCGAAATACGGCAAAAAGTTGGGATATGCTGTTTTTGCGGCTAGGGCGCCGTTGGAGGTCAAAAAGGGAAAATAGGAAAAAGGCAACTCACACAATCGTGTGGGTTGCCTTTGTTTTGTTCTGACAGTACGTACTACAGCATATCGTTGTCGATAATCCGCCAGTGGTGTTTGAGCAGGGCTTCCAGTTGGTTCTTATCTTTGGCTCGAAAAGCACTTAAAATTTGCCGGTGCTCTTCATTAACTTCGAGCAGTACCTCAGATAGCTTTGGTTTATTATCACTAACATACGACTGCCGGATGAAACTGTTCTTCAATGTGTTTAACATCTCAATGACTGTAGCGTTACCACATCGCTGAATGTACAGATTATGGAACTGATATTGGTTCTTGTTGTAGGCAGCAAGATCAAGTTGGCTGATATCTTCGTCCATTCGGACTACCAGAGTTTCCATCTCCATAAGTTCAGATGGTCTGAGATGGTCTGCTGCAAGTGTGGCGGCAAGCGCCTCCAGCACACCGATCGCTTGGGAGAATTCCAGTTTTTTGCCTGCATCAAAAGGAGTGACAATAAATCCCCTGCGTGGGATGTATTGCAGCAGATTGTCTGAAGCCAGCTGAAAAAGCGCCTCCCGGGTAGGTGTGCGACTGATGTCCAGCTTTTTGCATATTTCGGCCTCGTTGATCTTCTGGTTGGGAAGTAAAGTCCCGTCCTGAATCTTCTGGGCAATGTAATCGTATACGTGATCTTTCAAGGACCGGTATTTGGGTACCTCCATACCGAATCCTCCTTTCTATGTATAGTGAATAAATAGATGGGTGTGAGGCCGTACTGCACGCGCCGTTCAGGAGTTTCAAGTTTTTATCATCTTAACACCGAGGGGGAAGTTGGGCAAGCAAACTTCATGTTTCAGGCGATGTAAATGCTGTGTCATATATAGTACATTTTATGGAATTAAAGCGTATAAATGTTTAAATAATCATTGTGATAAACCAGATTGTTTGTTAGTATAACTTACATATAAGTCCATATATTGTCTTATATATATTGTATACAAATTATTTTGCTACTCATTCAAAAAAAGAATAGGGGTATGATGTGTGAAAAAAGTGCTGTTGCCAATGATGCTGTTGTTACTGGTTGTAATCATGTCCGCATGTGGGCAGGAAAAAACGACAGGAGCCGGATCGGAACCAGATTCATCCTCGGGAAATAGCTCGACAGCAAAGGAAGTCATTGTACTTGGAACCAGTGCAGACTATGCACCCTATGAATTTCATAAGAAAATCGATGGTAAAGATACCATTGTAGGTTTTGACATCGAGATTGCGAAAGTAATTGCGGCTGATCTGGGAGCCGAGCTGAAGATTGAGGACATGGACTTTGATGGCCTTCTTATGGCCCTCGGTACAGATAAGGTTGATTTTGTAATATCAGGCTTAACCCCTACCGAAGAACGGAAGAAGAATGTTGATTTTACGGATATCTACTATTATGCAGAGCAGGCTGTACTTGTTAGAGAAGGGGAAGATACGGCATTAAAGTCCATGGATGATCTATCAGGCAAACAGGTTGGTGTACAAAAGAGTTCCATTCAGGAAGGGATTGCTCAGGAGATAGAGGGGGCAAAGCTCACTTCTCTGGCCAAAATACCTGAACTGATTCTGGAGTTGCAGACGGGGCGTGTAGACGCACTCATCCTGGAGAAGCCGGTGGCTGAACAGTATGTGAAGAACCAAGAGGGGCTTGTTGTTGCAGGTGTGGAGATCGAACAGGCTGAAGACGAGGGTGGTTCGGCCATCGCGGTGAAGAAAGGTAATCAGAAGCTGCTGGATCAGATCAACACTACATTGGAAAAACTCAAAACGAACGGAGATATTGAACGGTTCGTCGTTGAAGCGAATGAGATGCTCGGCGAATAAACCGGACGAGTGAGGGATATGCCGTGAATTTAGATTTTTCCTTTCTATTAGAACATTGGCAGGATTATGCACGAAGTGCGTGGGTTACGCTTGAACTTTCCTTCTTCGGTGTATTGTTTGGTACGTTACTTGGTGTGATCATGGCATTAATGCGATTATCCCAAATATGGCCAATTAAATTTGTGGCATCGGCGTATATTGAACTCATTCGAGGAACGCCGATGCTGGTACAGATTCTTATTATTCATTATGGTCTGACGGTTATAGGTGTGAACTTGCCAGCATTTATGTCAGGGGTGGTAGCTCTGACGATGAATAGCTCGGCTTATATGGCGGAGGTGTTCAGGGCCGGGATTCAAGCGATTGATAAAGGACAGACCGAGGCTTCGCGCTCCCTTGGTATGACGCATGGTATGACACTTCGCTATATTATACTGCCGCAGGCTTTTCGTAACATGCTCCCAGCTATCGGCAATGAATTCATTATTATCATTAAAGATTCTTCGCTTGTCTCCATGATCGGCATAGCCGAGATTATATACACGGCCAGAACGATTCAGGGTGTTACGTTCCAGCCGCTTGCTCCGCTGCTTGTTGCCGCCGGCCTCTATTTTATCATCACATTTACACTGGCTAATTTACTCTCGTGGTTGGAACGTAGATTGTCTACTTCTCGCTAACTATTGATAAAGGATTGGATTCAAGAAAGGCTTGGAGTAGGCTGGAGTGGAAAAAGAGAGATGTAGTCGTAAATGGGGATGGCATCGCATACATTGTTATTGTATTTTGTATACAATATTTCGGAAAGGTGTTGGGTGTGTATGTCAGATTCCAAAATGTTAATGGATTGGTCGGAGCGTTATGCTGCACCTAATTATCATCCACTCCCTATTGTTATTGAACAGGCGGAAGGGGTATGGGTGGAAGACCCTGAAGGCTGCCGTTATATGGATATGTTAAGTGCATACTCTGCATTGAATCATGGTCACAGACATCCTGTGATCATACAGGCGCTCAAGGATCAGGCAGATCAAGTGACGCTGACATCTCGGGCATTCCATAGCAGCTCAGCTTCTCTTTTTTATCAAAAACTCTCACAATTCACGGGGAAATCGAAGATTCTCGCCATGAATACAGGAGCGGAAGCGGTGGAGACTGCGGTGAAGGCGGTACGTAGATGGGCTTATCGTTGCAAAGGTGTACCTGAGAATCAAGCCGTAATTATCGTATGCTCTGGTAACTTTCATGGAAGAACCCTGACGGTTACGTCCTTTTCTTCTTCAGCGGAGTACAAAAAAGATTTTGGACCGTTCACACCTGGATTCCGGATTATTCCCTATGGAGATATTGAAGCGCTGAAAAAGGCCATTACGCCAAATACGGCTGCTTTTCTTGTAGAGCCTATTCAGGGCGAAGCTGGAATCGTTATCCCGCCTGCTGGATATTTGGCTGAAGCTTTTGCTCTGTGTAAGAGCCAGCAGGTGTTGACTGTATCTGATGAGATCCAGACGGGATTTGGAAGGACAGGTCGCCGTTTTGCCTCCGACTGGGAAGGGGTTGAACCAGACATCTGGGTTATGGGCAAAGCGCTGGGGGGAGGAGTCATGCCCATCTCGGCTATCGCTGCTGATGCGGAGATACTTGATTTGTTTGAGCCGGGGTCTCATGGTTCTACGTTTGGGGGTAACCCACTCGCTTGCGCTGTGGCTATAGCAGCTCTGAAAGTTCTTGAAGATGAGAAGCTTGCCGAGCGATCGGAGCATCTGGGGAACTATTTTATGAAAAGACTTCGAGATATTCGCAGTTCAGCCATACGGGATATTCGGGGGAAAGGCTTATTTATCGGTGTTGAACTGCATGAACCAGCCCGTCCTTATTGTGAGCGTTTGATGTCTGCTGGACTGCTGTGTAAAGAAACCCATGAGACAACCATTCGATTTGCTCCACCACTGACGATTAAAGAGTCCGAAATTGACTGGGCACTGGAGAGAATTGAGCAGGTATTGATCAACAATGAGGGAGCTGACCTACATGAAAAATGATGATGATGTCCATGGTGGAATAAAAGATACTTCTATTGATACAAGTCAAACATCTGTACGGCGTAATATTGCTATCATTAAGGTTCCTTTTGGACTCGGTGGAGCGAGAGGTGGAGCGGAGTTGGGGCCGGATGAATTGATTACAGCTGGACTGAAGCGGGAGATTGCGAGTCTTGGGCTAGTGCTCTCCAAAGAAGTGCGGGTAGATTGTCCTTCTGAACCTGCTGCCCCTACTGAGCGGAATCGGGTAAAATATTTAAACGAAGTACGGCAGGTCAGCGAGAATGTGTTTAATGAAGTATCTGTTGCGTTAGAGGAGGGGGCCTTTCCGCTTGTGCTTGGAGGAGATCATAGTGTAGCGATAGGTACTTTCGCCGGACTAACTGCGCATTATTCTAATCTTGGGGTGATCTGGTTTGATGCGCACGCAGACTTGAACACGGAAGAACGAAGCTTGTCCGGCAACATGCATGGGATGAGTGTGGCTGCATCCTTGGGGCATACTGCATATAATCTGTCTCACATTGCTGGAGCAGGCGCATTTATAGATCCATCCAACTTGGTCTATATTGGTCTGCGTGATCTGGATGAGTATGAGAAGGAGCAGATTAAGGGGCTGGGCATCCAAGCATTTACGATGCATGATATTGACAGGATGGGTATACAGCAAGTTGTTGAGCAAGCGATAGCTATAGCTGGAGAAGGAACGGATGGTATCCACGTTAGCTTTGACATGGACTGTCTGGATCCGCGTGAAGCTCCGGGGGTAGGCACACCTGTACCGGGTGGTTTGAATTACCGGGAGGCACATTACGCATTAGAGCTACTTGCTTCCACGAATCAAGTTACGTCCATGGAACTGGTTGAGGTGAATCCGTTGTTGGATCACAATAGACACACGGCACGACTTGGTGTGGAACTGATTGCTTCGTTACTTGGTAAGCGTATATTGTAAGCACTGAGAAGTGAAGCGGAGTGTGTAAGCTGTGCCTGAGGAGTGTACTTTATTTATTATAGAAGGAAAGAAGAATATGATCTCTGAAAACCGGGGCTAGTCACAATCAATTGTTCACTGCAATCGCAGTGGAAGTGGCTTCCCTGGTTATGTTTAATGGATAAGTATATTAGAGCGCCGTAATGAGGATGCTGAGAGTTATTTCTATCGTACAGGAGCGTCAAATTACATATGGTGCCGATGTTGTAGGCGATTATTAATAATCAAAAAAGACTTGCAATGTAAATCTGTACATGGTATATTCTAATTCCGGCCAAGAAAACACGAGATACACGGTGCGGCAAGCGAATAAAATAAGCTTCGAAAGAAACTTAAAAAAAGAGCTTGCAAAGTTGGTTCGGACATGATATTATATAAGAGTTGCTGAAGAGAACAACATTTGGTAACGAAACAAGTTTGATCTTTGAAAACTGAACAACGAGTGAGTAAACATTCTGCTTGCAGAATGAACGCAAAAGTTCGATTCAAGCCTTGGCTTGAATCGACTGGAGCACAAATGAGATTTTTAATCTCGTCAGATTCAAAATGAGCTTATCGCTCTTTTCAATACTTTATTGGAGAGTTTGATCCTGGCTCAGGACGAACGCTGGCGGCATGCCTAATACATGCAAGTCGAGCGGAGTTGATAGGAAGCTTGCTTCCTTGATACTTAGCGGCGGACGGGTGAGTAACACGTAGGCAACCTGCCCTCAAGTTTGGGACAACTACCGGAAACGGTAGCTAATACCGAATAATTGTTTTCTTCGCCTGAAGGAAACTGGAAAGACGGAGCAATCTGTCACTTGGGGATGGGCCTGCGGCGCATTAGCTAGTTGGTGAGGTAACGGCTCACCAAGGCGACGATGCGTAGCCGACCTGAGAGGGTGATCGGCCACACTGGGACTGAGACACGGCCCAGACTCCTACGGGAGGCAGCAGTAGGGAATCTTCCGCAATGGGCGAAAGCCTGACGGAGCAATGCCGCGTGAGTGATGAAGGTTTTCGGATCGTAAAGCTCTGTTGCCAGGGAAGAACGCTTGGGAGAGTAACTGCTCTCAAGGTGACGGTACCTGAGAAGAAAGCCCCGGCTAACTACGTGCCAGCAGCCGCGGTAATACGTAGGGGGCAAGCGTTGTCCGGAATTATTGGGCGTAAAGCGCGCGCAGGCGGTCATTTAAGTCTGGTGTTTAATCCCGGGGCTCAACCCCGGATCGCACTGGAAACTGGGTGACTTGAGTGCAGAAGAGGAGAGTGGAATTCCACGTGTAGCGGTGAAATGCGTAGATATGTGGAGGAACACCAGTGGCGAAGGCGACTCTCTGGGCTGTAACTGACGCTGAGGCGCGAAAGCGTGGGGAGCAAACAGGATTAGATACCCTGGTAGTCCACGCCGTAAACGATGAGTGCTAGGTGTTAGGGGTTTCGATACCCTTGGTGCCGAAGTTAACACATTAAGCACTCCGCCTGGGGAGTACGGTCGCAAGACTGAAACTCAAAGGAATTGACGGGGACCCGCACAAGCAGTGGAGTATGTGGTTTAATTCGAAGCAACGCGAAGAACCTTACCAGGTCTTGACATCCCTCTGACCGGTACAGAGATGTACCTTTCCTTCGGGACAGAGGAGACAGGTGGTGCATGGTTGTCGTCAGCTCGTGTCGTGAGATGTTGGGTTAAGTCCCGCAACGAGCGCAACCCTTATATTTAGTTGCCAGCACTTCGGGTGGGCACTCTAGATAGACTGCCGGTGACAAACCGGAGGAAGGTGGGGATGACGTCAAATCATCATGCCCCTTATGACCTGGGCTACACACGTACTACAATGGCCGGTACAACGGGCTGCGAAATCGCGAGATGGAGCCAATCCCAACAAAGCCGGTCTCAGTTCGGATTGCAGGCTGCAACTCGCCTGCATGAAGTCGGAATTGCTAGTAATCGCGGATCAGCATGCCGCGGTGAATACGTTCCCGGGTCTTGTACACACCGCCCGTCACACCACGAGAGTTTATAACACCCGAAGTCGGTGGGGTAACCGCAAGGAGCCAGCCGCCGAAGGTGGGATAGATGATTGGGGTGAAGTCGTAACAAGGTAGCCGTATCGGAAGGTGCGGCTGGATCACCTCCTTTCTATGGAGAATCGTTTCCTGCAACGGAAACATTCAAATATGCAGCTTAGCTGCAAAAGCGATTCATTTCGGTCCGTCACTTCGGTGTGGATGAAATGAATAGCAAAACACTCACTCGTTGTTCGGTTTTGAGAGCTCAAACTCTCAAAACAGCTTGCTTTTGCATGGAGCTTGTTCTTTGAAAACTAGATATCGAAACGAAATAAACGCGAATTAGAACATTCCTTTTTAGCTGAACTTGTGCAAACAAGTCAAGTGTATAAAGGTAGTTAAATTGCTTTTGTGATGGTATCGGGTGAGAGCGACTTTTGGCTTTGCGCAAGCAAAACAAGGGAAGCGAACGACCGAAACCGGAACAAAATGGTTAAGCTACTAAGAGCACACGGAGGATGCCTAGGCGCTAGGAGCCGATGAAGGACGTGGCGAACAACGAAACTGCCTCGGGGAGCTGTAAGCAAGCTTTGATCCGGGGGTGTCCGAATGGGGAAACCCAGCTGGGGTAATTTCCAGTTACTCATAACTGAATACATAGGTTATGTAGAGGCATACCAGGGGAACTGAAACATCTAAGTACCCTGAGGAAGAGAAAACAATAGTGATTCCGTCAGTAGCGGCGAGCGAACGCGGAGAAGCCCAAACCAGAGAGCTTGCTCTTTGGGGTTGTGGGACGTCTCACATGGAGTTACAAAGGAACCGGTTAAGCGAAGAGGTCTGGAAAGGCCCGCCAAAGAAGGTAAAAGCCCTGTAGTTGAAAGTCTGTTCCCTCCGAGACGGATCCCGAGTAGTGCGGGGCACGTGAAACCCCGTATGAATCCGGCAGGACCATCTGCCAAGGCTAAATACTTCCTAGCGACCGATAGTGAAGCAGTACCGTGAGGGAAAGGTGAAAAGCACCCCGGAAGGGGAGTGAAATAGAACCTGAAACCGTGTGCTTACAAAAAGTCAGAGCCCGTTTTAGGGGTGATGGCGTGCCTTTTGTAGAATGAACCGGCGAGTTACGTTCCCGTGCAAGGTTAAGGTGAAGAGCCGGAGCCGCAGCGAAAGCGAGTCTGAATAGGGCGATGTAGTACGTGGACGTAGACCCGAAACCGGGTGATCTACCCCTGTCCAGGGTGAAGGTGCGGTAACACGCACTGGAGGCCCGAACCCACGCATGTTGAAAAATGCGGGGATGAGGTGGGGGTAGCGGAGAAATTCCAATCGAACTCGGAGATAGCTGGTTCTCCCCGAAATAGCTTTAGGGCTAGCCTCGGAAAACAGAGTCGTGGAGGTAGAGCACTGATTGGGTGCGGGGCCCGCAAGGGTTACCAAGCTCAGTCAAACTCCGAATGCCATAGACTTACTTCCGGGAGTCAGACAGTGAGTGCTAAGATCCATTGTCAAAAGGGAAACAGCCCAGACCATCAGCTAAGGTCCCCAAGTGTGTGTTAAGTGGGAAAGGATGTGGAGTTGCACAGACAACCAGGATGTTGGCTTAGAAGCAGCCACCATTGAAAGAGTGCGTAATAGCTCACTGGTCGAGTGACTCTGCGCCGAAAATGTAACGGGGCTAAACACACCACCGAAGCTATGGCTTGATGCTTTGCATCAGGGGTAGGGGAGCGTTGTATAAGGGTTGAAGGTGTACCGTAAGGAGCGCTGGACATTATACAAGTGAGAATGCCGGTATGAGTAACGAAAAGATCAGTGAGAATCTGATCCGCCGAAAGCCTAAGGGTTCCTGAGGAAGGCTCGTCCGCTCAGGGTAAGTCGGGACCTAAGGCGAGGCCGAAAGGCGTAGTCGAAGGACAACAGGTCGAAATTCCTGTACCACCGTAAGCCGTTATGAGCAATGGGGGGACGCAGTAGGGTAGTGACGCGGACTGATGGATGTCCGTCTAAGCAGTAAGGCTGATGTGTAGGCAAATCCGCACATTGTAAGGCTGAGCTGTGATGGGGAGCGAAAATTATAGTAGCGAAGGTCATGATCTCACACTGCCAAGAAAAGCCTCTAGCCAGGTGATGGTGCCCGTACCGCAAACCGACACAGGTAGGCGAGAAGAGTATTCTAAGGCGCGCGGAAGAACTCTCGTTAAGGAACTCGGCAAAATGACCCCGTAACTTCGGGAGAAGGGGTGCCCCGGTAGTGTGAATAGCACGAGGGGGCCGCAGTGAAAAGGCCCAAGCGACTGTTTAGCAAAAACACAGGTCTGTGCGAAGCCGTAAGGCGAAGTATACGGGCTGACGCCTGCCCGGTGCTGGAAGGTTAAGGGGAGTGGTTAGGGAGTAATCCCGAAGCTGTGAACCGAAGCCCCAGTAAACGGCGGCCGTAACTATAACGGTCCTAAGGTAGCGAAATTCCTTGTCAGGTAAATTCTGACCCGCACGAATGGCGTAACGACTTGGGCGCTGTCTCAACGAGAGATCCGGTGAAATTTTAATACCTGTGAAGATGCAGGTTACCCGCGACAAGACGGAAAGACCCCATGGAGCTTTACTGCAGCTTGATATTGAATTTGGGTACGATCTGTACAGGATAGGTGGGAGCCTTTGAAGCATGAGCGCCAGCTTGTGTGGAGGCAACGTTGGGATACCACCCTGATCGTATCTAGGTTCTAACCTGGTACCGTAATCCGGTGCGGGGACAGTGTCAGGTGGGCAGTTTGACTGGGGCGGTCGCCTCCTAAAGAGTAACGGAGGCGCCCAAAGGTTCCCTCAGAATGGTTGGAAATCATTCGAAGAGTGCAAAGGCATAAGGGAGCTTGACTGCGAGACCTACAAGTCGAGCAGGGACGAAAGTCGGGCTTAGTGATCCGGTGGTACCGCATGGAAGGGCCATCGCTCAACGGATAAAAGCTACCCTGGGGATAACAGGCTTATCTCCCCCAAGAGTCCACATCGACGGGGAGGTTTGGCACCTCGATGTCGGCTCATCGCATCCTGGGGCTGAAGTAGGTCCCAAGGGTTGGGCTGTTCGCCCATTAAAGCGGTACGCGAGCTGGGTTCAGAACGTCGTGAGACAGTTCGGTCCCTATCTGTCGTGGGCGTAGGAAATTTGAGAGGAGCTGTCCTTAGTACGAGAGGACCGGGATGGACGTACCGCTGGTGTACCAGTTGTTCCGCCAGGAGCACCGCTGGGTAGCTATGTACGGACGGGATAAACGCTGAAAGCATCTAAGCGTGAAGCCCCCCTCAAGATGAGATTTCCCAGTATGTAAGACCCCTTGAAGACGACGAGGTAGATAGGCTGGGGGTGGAAGTGCAGCAATGCATGGAGCTGACCAGTACTAATCGGTCGAGGGCTTATCCAATTAGCAAGTGATAATTCGCATGTTTCGTTTCGAATCTAGTTTTCAGAGAACAACTCTGAAATGTAAGCTACGCGTTTGGTGGCGATGGCGGAGGGGTTCCACACGTACCCATCCCGAACACGACCGTTAAGCCCTCTAGCGCCGATGGTACTTGGACCGCAGGGTCCTGGGAGAGTAGGACGCCGCCAAGCGATTTCCCTTTGGGGTATTTTTTTGCCCCCCTTGCAAAGGAATAAGGGATATATATTAGGGCCCTTAGCTCAGTTGGTTAGAGCGCACCTCTGATAAGGGTGAGGCCGGTGGTTCGAGTCCACCAGGGCCCATAGCAAGACCACAACAAGAAATACACAGTGTATGGGGCCATAGCTCAGCTGGGAGAGCGCCTGCCTTGCAAGCAGGAGGTCAGCGGTTCGATCCCGCTTGGCTCCACCATTCCCTGATAGCTCAGTTGGTAGAGCACTCGACTGTTAATCGAGTTGTCACAGGTTCGAGCCCTGTTCGGGGAGCCATATGGAGAGGTGTCCGAGCTGGCCGAAGGAGCACGATTGGAAATCGTGTAGGCGTCACAAGCGTCTCGAGGGTTCGAATCCCTCTCTCTCCGCCAGATAATTTTTTAGCATGGCCCGTTGGTCAAGGGGTTAAGACACCTCCCTTTCACGGAGGTAACAGGGGTTCGAATCCCCTACGGGTCATAATATGGAGGCTTAGCTCAGCTGGGAGAGCATCTGCCTTACAAGCAGAGGGTCGGGGGTTCGATCCCCTCAGCCTCCACCATAATACTTTTATAACGACGCGGGGTGGAGCAGCCCGGTAGCTCGTCGGGCTCATAACCCGAAGGCCGCAGGTTCAAATCCTGCCCCCGCAATTAACTTTCCTTGAGAAAGTACTATGGAACCGTGGTGTAGTTGGCCTAACATGCCTGCCTGTCACGCAGGAGATCGCGGGTTCGAATCCCGTCGGTTCCGCCATTTTTAATTGAATATACACCGTGCCGGTGTAGCTCAACTGGTAGAGCAACTGACTTGTAATCAGTAGGTTGGGGGTTCAAGTCCTCTCGCCGGCACCATTTTTAGTATTTACATCTGAATTTGTGATAGAATGTATATTACAGATGCAGTTGCTAATACTAAGATACTCTTAGTGGATGAATGGCTTACTCTATGGCGGTCGTGGCGAAGTGGTTAACGCACCGGTTTGTGGATCCGGCATTCGGGGGTTCAATTCCCCTCGATCGCCCCATGATTTTTTTAATGGGGATTAGCCAAGCGGTAAGGCAACGGACTTTGACTCCGTCATGCATAGGTTCAAATCCTATATCCCCAGCCAATTCATTACGAGTCATTAGCTCAGTTGGTAGAGCACCTGACTTTTAATCAGGGTGTCGAAGGTTCGAGCCCTTCATGACTCACCATTATATTTTGCGGTCGTGGCGGAATTGGCAGACGCGCACGGTTCAGGTCCGTGTGGGCTAACCCCCCGTGGAGGTTCGAGTCCTCTCGACCGCACCATATGTTTTGCGGAAGTGGCTCAGCGGTAGAGCATCGCCTTGCCAAGGCGAGGGTCGCGGGTTCGATTCCCGTCTTCCGCTCCAATATTTGCGCCCTTAGCTCAGCTGGATAGAGCGTTTGACTACGAATCAAAAGGCCGGGAGTTCGAATCTCTCAGGGCGCGCCATTATTCTCATAAGTATCGGGATGTAGCTCAGCTTGGTAGAGCACCTGGTTTGGGACCAGGGGGTCGCATGTTCAAATCGTGTCATCCCGATTTTTTTTATTTGCGGGTGTAGTTCAATGGTAGAACTTTAGCCTTCCAAGCTAATAGCGTGGGTTCGATTCCCATCACCCGCTTCCTAGTGACATATAGAAAAGCCTTTGCTTATAGCAAGGGCTTTTTTTGTGTTAAAAAGAATAAGCGTGATCTATATAAAATAGGGTCAATTGTCATTTGATTAAGGACAAAATCTTTGTTTAAATAAATAGAACAATTCGTATCTGATTAACCTTGTTTTTTAAAGGAGGACAAACAGTAATGAAAAGAGCTCTGGTCATTGGCGGAAACGGAACGTTTGCCAAAGCGGCAGCGTTTGAGTTGCCACGAGGCATTCGTTTGAATTCAGTTAGTCCTAATCTGTTTGTAGAGTCGGCAGAGAAATATAAGGATTTCTTTATTGGATTTAATCCTATACCTGTAGAGAAAGTGGCTAATACGTTTATCCAGAGTGCACTTGGGATCGAAACAGCCCAAAACTTTAAAATATATTAAAAGCCTGATGTGAATGCAGAATTACTGGAATGAAGAATTGCTGAATGAGACCATTCGGAATATAAAATATAAAGGAGATTCACCGAAAATCCGGTGAATCTCCTTTTGTTTGCTGTGGATTAAACAGAGTTTGTTTATTATTATGAAGCAGGTAGTCCAAGAACTTCGAGCATTTCATTACGTTTGAGCGATTCGGCAATGGGGCCGTCAATGAGCCATTTCTTAGCATTGAGGACATAGACATGACCATTTTGGACAGCGGGTAGGCTTTTCCATACTTGGAGTTGCTGGATTTCGTTAAGTTCATCTTTTGTTTTTTGCAACGCTTGAGCTGACCCATCTGAGCTAATGGACACGATAAACAGATAGTCTGCTTTGATTTCAGGCAAAAGCTCAACCGAGATACTGGCATTCATCCGATCCGGATTCTCGGCCTCAAGTTTGGTAACGAGAGCATCGGGAGTGAATCCAATTTCATAACCCGCTCCTACATAACTGGAAGCTGGGAATGGCGTGGATGGAATGGATGAGAAGAACAAACGCATATCTTTCTCTTCCAGGCGCAGGAATGCAGCTGTAGGTTTGGTCTTGGTGGTATCGGCTGCGAGCTTCTGAGCTTCAGTTACCTGATCTTTATTTTTTTGTAAAAGCTGTTCAGCCCGCTCTTCAACATCCAGTGCAGCAGCTACCTGCATGATAGATTCCTGCCAATTACGGCGATCATAAGTGATCGTTGGCGCGATCTTCTCGAGTTGTTCGAGAATTTTGGCATCCAAACTGGCATTGGCAATAATAAGATCCGGATTGGCGCTGACTACAGCTTCAAAATTGACACTTTCATTAATGGGTTCGACAGCCACGCCTTGGGCTTCAAGTTGCTCATTCAGGTAATCTTGCCGGCCAATAGGTGTAGCAAGTACCAGTGGTACCTCCAAGGAGAGGAGAATGTCCTCCATATTAATGGACACAATCCGTTCAGGATGTACCGGGATTTCTGAGCTGCCACTGGCGCTCTCCACCGTCTTGGTAGCTGATTCAGTGGATAAGTCACCAACTGTCCCCGCAGCTGATTTCACGCCATCCGCAGATGGCTGCGAAGTGCTTGCAGGTGTCTGTCCACACGCAACAAGTAACATGGCGAGTATGACCAGTATCCCCGTTATTTTGACATAATGCTGTTTGTACATTGTAATCCCCCTGTGTTTCTATTGATATTGATTCTCAGTACACTTTATATTGTAGCGGTCTCATGTTGGGGGAGACATAGCCTTCTGTGCTATCCGGTCATGGATTAATGTGCTGAAGTCCCACCAAAAAGTTTCAGGGCTTCATCGATGATCTGATCATGGGCATACGGTGAATAATCCAACCAAGGCATTTCATCTAGCAGATATACATACTGGTTCTGCACGGGCCTCAATTCTTGCCATAGCTGAGTATGTTGTAGATTATGCCAGCGCTGCTGGGATTCCGGGTCCTGGTCCACAATCAGTAACATGCGATCTCCTGTTATATGAGGCAACTCCTGTTCATCCAATGCACGATACACTTGCCCTGGAAGCAGATCGTGTGAAGGGGACACGCCCAGGTCGTTATATAGAACAGCGCCCCCATTGCGTCGCCCGTAGATTAACAGATGACCCATCATGATATGAATGATGGAGACCGTATCCTTACCGATTAAATGAGTAAGCTGCTCTTTGGCATGGATTACCTTGTCATCATACTGCTCCAACCATTGCTGAGCATCTTGTTGCTCTCCCACAATGGTGGCAACTTGTAAGAAATGTTCCCGCCAGCTCAATTCTTTCCATGGAATAACGATGGTAGGTGCAATTCGCTGTAGCGTTCTTTTTAACGTATGGGCTTCGTACTCATTACAGAGTATGAGGTCCGGGCTCGCTTGCATCAACAACTCAACGTTGGTTTGCCAGATATGAGGATTCATGCGTTTGCTACGTCCCAGATGATAAGGGATATTGGAGAAAAACAGATTCCTGTGTTGATCCCGTCGGTTATCGATCAATGCCGCATGGGGAATGATCTGTAATGCCAGCAGATGGCCGGTGGTTCCGAAGGAAAGGGCAGCGATTTTACTGCGCTTTTGCCGTTGATAGGTGGAGGGAGACACGCCAACATATTTTTTGAATTTGCGGCTAAAGTAAAACTCGTCCTGAAAACCAACCTGTGATGCGATATATTTGATGGTTTGTCCGGGAACGAGTAGCATCTCTTTGGCCCGGTCCATGCGGATGCTATTCACGTATTCCATGGGACTGATGCCAGTCCGGTTTTTGAATACCCGCGAATAGTGCCATACACTCATACTTGCCACTCCGGCAAGAACTTCCCGAGAAAGATGCTTAGCATATCCAAGCTCAATAAGTTCAAGTGTTTGATCCAAAGCAGAGGTGTGTTCGGAATCTCCTATTGCACTTTCTTTGGGAGGAGCATACACATGGGTCAACAATTCATGCATCAAAGTCTGAATACGAAATGGACGATTTTCTTGAGGTACAGAGGTGCATTCATGGAGCTGTGAGGCAATTCTGGTACATTCCTGAAAAAGTTCATGTGGCAATTCATCGGCGTATGACGAACGAAGTAACCCTTTTTGGTAAATCTCCCTTACAGTAGAGCCGGAAGTAGCTTTATTGATATCTGAAGTGGGCTTCAACAGATCAAAGTATATCGCGATGCCCTGTAAAGGATGAACCTCATCCGTTGTATATTCTATCGCTGTTCCTGGCAGGATCAGATACATTTTGCCGAGTGTGGCATGATTCAGCCTATGCCCAATACGAATAGCGGCTTCACCGCCAGTACAGATGAGCAGAAGATGTGAGTCCGCTAATACGAATGGGGGAAGAAAAGACGCTTGATTGAGAACTTCGGATGTTTTGAATCTTGCATATAGGTCACGGGTATGGTCACCGTTAGGTATCAGTGGAAAGACTTGCAAAGTCACCAGAATCCCTCCTTAACTTACAATAGTAACATTACATATGATGTATTTGAGAATAATTATCAATTATCGCATATTGTCATTCAAATAAGAAGTCCATATGATAATATGAAATGATATACAGAAGAGAAAGCGAAGGGGGTATATAGAATGTGGTTTATACTTGGTTTTATTATCTTAGTTTCGATATTTGGTATTCGAACGACGAGTCGATCCAATAAACTAAAACATCAGTTCGGATCAAGGTTACATGCAGTAGGGATTCATCAGTCAGGGCTTCCACAAGTTGCGGAAGGCAGGCGGGTGGATGTGCTGATAGGTAATGGGAACTTATATATTCAAAATGGTCAGCAAACGTTTGAACTCTCATTAAGAAAAATCGGGAGTGCAGGATATCCAAAAAGAACAGGCAGCTCAAATTCGAGAAATTATCTCGTAATACACTACGAGATGAATGGTAGGGTACGTCCGATAGTATTAAGATTTATGAAGCCTGCGCACGCTAAAGCATTTCTATGGGAAATCGAGGGTCAGCTATTCACGCGAAACTCAAGTGATGGAATTATAAGACTGTAGATATTCTGATCATTTAACCGTGTAACTTTCCACTATAAATTGAATTGATATAGGTTACCGAGTTGGAAAATAGCCAATACATATTTACCTTCATCCAAACCGTTGAGCGAATAACCAGTAAAATCTCAACCGATGTTAATTGTAGAATTACTTAAATAACAGATCATTTAATTCACTACGCAAAAAAAAGACAAGCTCCTCTCCTACGATGAGCGCAGGAAGAGGAACTTGTTTTTTAGCAAGAGCTTGCGATTAGTATCTTTCCAGAATCGTTTGTGTTTTCAAGCCATCGGCAGGAATCAGCCAGTTGTTGTTCTCCAGCAATTGCAGCAGTTGGGTACGCAGTCCGGATACGGCTACAGCATCATCAGTTTTGAAAGAAACCTCTACGATATTCTCAATACCTGTACCTGCTGCATCACGAATCGGCCATACTTCGAGCGTAAGCTCTTGACCATTCCATGTACCTTCATAACGTTGGAATGTGATTGGGCCATATGCACGGGATTGTGTAAGCTGCTGTTTACCCCAGTTGGAGGAAGTCCAGCCTTTCAATTTGCCTGGAAGCTTGTCCAGTAACATGTTCAAGGCTTCTTGCTGCGAAGGAAGTTGAACACCTGTCGCTTTGGTATCGACTTTTTTGGTGTTGGAGAAGCTTAAGGTTTGTTTGCCATATCCCCAATCAATCTCAGCCTCGTAATTATCATCTGATTTATCAAAACCCTCTTGATTAGCCAGAGTCAGTGCTGCATTGATGTCGCCATTGATCACAGGGTAACGTTTTTTATAAGTCAACTCGTAGTTATTCTTGTCATCCTTTTTGCGAAAACGAACGTTCCATCCTTGTTGATCCAATCCGAGCGCATTGGTATCGAAGTACTCTACGTTAATGTTTCTTGGCGTGGAATCCAGGCCGAGTGTCTGAATCACTTCACTGCGTGGAGTCCCATCTGTATTCAATACAAGCTCCGGCTTGGCCAGAAACTTTACTTCATAAGCAGGAACGGCATTGGCAGCAGCCGAAGCTTGGGGTGCTCCCAGAAATGTCATTCCACTTCCCAATGTTACGATGCTCAGCATCAATGAGGCAGTTACCTTTTTCCACTTTTTCAAAACCAATCACTCTCCTAATCTGGATTAACGTACAGATCCCACTTTATCGCCCGAGTATCTGAAAGCGATTACGGGGAGCGCACATTGCGTTAACCCTGCATAGATTTGATGAATGGCAAACGATAGTTTATAGCGGATCAGGGCGATCAGCCATGGAAAATGGGGAAGCCATGACTCACCTCTCGCAGCACTTCTTTGAAACGGTTTACCTGAACGGAAGGGTGGCGGTCTTTGTTATGTACGGTGTATATATGGCGCGGTGCCTGCTCTCCCGGAATGGGAAGAACTTGAATGAGTCCGTGCTGTTCCTCCCACTGTACCGCCATCCGAGACATGAATGAGACATGCCCTCCGATTAACACGAGCTGTTTGATCGCTTCCAGGGAATCCATCTCAACGGTGCTCCGCAAACGAATGTCATGTTGCGTGAGCCATTGGTTGGTTAACCGTCTAGTACTGGATTCATCGCCATGTAGGGCAAAAGGAATCTGAGCAATATGATCAGGTGTTAATGCATCCTTCTGGGCCAACCCATGTTGTGGAGAACAGATCAATACCAAATCGTCTTCACATAACGTCTCGGCTTGCAGCGCGGGTCCAACAAATGGCTCGGAAGAGATCACCCCCAGATCAATCTGATGCCGAATTAACATCTCGCGAATAACAGGTGATGGTTTGACGGATAGGACGATACGAATGCCCGGGAATTCCTGAGAAAAGGTATTGAATATGGTGGGCAGCAAATATGTAGCCGGTACATAGCTTGCTCCAATGTGCAGGGTGCCCCGATAGAGACTGTCATATTCCTTCACTACCCGCCTTGCCTCTTGGGTCAAAGCATTGATTTTGACGGAATAGTGAAGCAGAGCTTGTCCAGCCTCGGTTAGAAAGGTCTTCCCACTGCGCGATTCGAATAATCGCACGCCCATCTCTTCCTCCAATGACTTCATATGAAATGTAACGGTAGGTTGTTTGATCCCCAGTAACTCGGCCACGCTTGTCATGTGATGATGCTTGTCGATCAGCTCAACAATTTGTAATTTGATCAGATTCAATGTCCCAATACTCCTCTCACTTCTACTAGCCCCAATATATAAGATGATCTAATGTTTTCATAAAGACGGAGAGTACAGAACCAATCTGAAGAAGCGAAGCCAAAAGCTTTCTGGAAGAAAGCTGCTTCGGAAGCATATGCTTCGCCTTTATCCCCGGATTTCTCCCTTCATAAAGGGAATATAAGAAATCTGGGGATAACAGCGATCGGAAGATGGTGCTGTAATCGAAGCGACAACATGAAAATTAATTTAGTTCACCTACTATAGATTTAATCTATGAACATCAACAGAATTCATCTAAAAAGTTAATTCCATTTTTACATACAAGACATACAACTCGCGAAAGCGGACGTTAGACTGAGAACAGTGCAAGAGATCAAGTAACAGAAGACAGGCAGGGATGCTTATGAAATTAGAGATAACAGGAATTCAAAAATCATTTAATCAAACACCCGCACTGCTGCCGACAGATCTAACGCTTGAACATGGAAAGTTCACGACACTGCTCGGCCCATCGGGCTGTGGCAAAACAACACTGCTCCGCATGTTGGCCGGACTGGAACAGCCGGACGCAGGGGAGATTCGTGCAGATGGTCAGTGTATCTACTCTGCGGCGAAGCGGATTGATATACCGACACACAAGCGTAATCTGGGCATGGTGTTCCAGGATTTTGCATTATGGCCGCATATGACTGTATACGAAAATGTAGCGTTTGGCCTGAAGGCCGGAAAACAGAAATCTGATCTGCGGCAAAAGGTGAACGAAGCACTTGGCATGGTTCGCCTGCAAGGCATGGAAGATCGATATCCTCATCAGCTGTCTGGTGGACAGCAGCAACGGGTTGCTTTTGCCAGAGCCGTAGCGGTCAGACCTGGTGTGATCCTGTTCGATGAGCCACTGAGTGCATTGGATGCTGTACTCCGGGAAGAGATGCGGATTGAGATGATGTCTTTGGTACGGGACATGGGACTGACTGCGCTGTACGTCACACATGATCAGATCGAGGCGATGTCAATGTCGGATGAGATTGTGGTGATGCAGAAGGGTCGGATATTGCAAAAGGGAAGCCCGGAAACGATCTACTCGGCACCAAGTGATCCCTATGTCGCTTCGTTTATCGGAAAGTCCAACTGGCTCACGCCTAATCAATCGATGGTGCGTCCAGAGCATGTCACCTGGAACAAAACAGGTCATGACGATCTGTGTTATCCGGGGACGGTACTTAGTGTCAGCTATGTAGGTGAGCGTTATGAAGTACGAGTGCAGATGGAAGGGCTGGGCGTATGGACAGCCTATATGAACCAAAGGGTGCGCGTAGGGGAGCGGGTGCAGCTCTATGTAACCCCTGAGCGGATATGCCGAATGGACGGTTATGACCACCCGAGTATGAAGCAGAACGAAGCGATTGCGGTGGCATATTAATTTGTTGAACGAGCACGCAGTTGGAAGCAGGAATACACATTTTATAAGAAACCAGGGGAGATGGACGAATATGTTGGGTATGAAAACACGGAAAAAGAGCGCAATGCTGTTATTAACAGCGGTAATGAGTATCAGTTTGTTCGGATGTAGCACAGGGAACTCGACCACAGGCAACGCGGCACAACCCGCGGGTGAAGGAAACACTGCAGCAGCGGCGGAAACAACGAAACCGGCTGGCGGCAAGCTGGTATTGTACAGTGCCGGCCCTCAGAAGCTGGCGGATAACATCGTGAGCGGATTTACAGACAAAACAGGGATCGAAGTTGAGATGTTCCAAGGAACGACAGGCAAAATTCTGGCTCGTATGGAAGCTGAGAAATCCAATCCGGTTGCTGACGTTGTGATTCTGGCTTCCTTGCCTTCAGCACAGGCTTTGAAAGCAGACGGACTGACCATGCCTTACCCCGAAGCAGCCAATGCAGACAAGCTGAACAAGGACTGGTCGGATGCAGAGGGCAACTATTTTAGCAGCAGTGCTTCCGCACTTGGTATTGTGTATAACACCAAACTGGTATCTACACCACCAACAAGTTGGGCAGAGCTGGCTACGCCTGCGTGGAAAGATGCAGTGAACATTCCCGACCCAACATTATCAGGTTCAGCACTCGATTTCATCACAGGATACCTGAGCGCGAATGGTGAAAAAGGTTGGGATCTGCTGAGTGCCTATAAAGCCAATGGTGTAGCGATGGCAGGCGCCAATCAGGAAGCACTTGATCCGGTCATTACGGGTGCCAAAAGCATCGTAGCAGCAGGTGTGGACTACATGGCGTATTCCTCCAAGGCAAAAGGTGAACCACTGGATATCGTATATCCTGAGGAAGGCACGGTAATCAGCCCAAGACCGGCAGCGATTCTGAAATCCAGCCCAAATGTAGAGAATGCCAAAGCGTTCATTGACTACCTGTTGTCCGATGAAGCTCAGAAGCTCGTTGCTGATGCTTATCTGATTCCGGGCCGCGAAGACATTGAAGCGACTAACCGTGCCAATGTGAAGGATATTCCACAGCTTAAAGTGGATTGGAACTGGATGAGCGAACATGGCGAAGAGACAGCGGTGCGTTTTTCCGAGACTTTTAAGTAAGAACTTTTGCATAAATCCAAAGAGCGTCTTTCAATAAGCAAGGTATAGATCGAAATACTTATTCGTCTAAATAATACCTGCTGTCTGTGGAAAGTCATGTGAGGTGAACGTAGTGAAACCTGTTGTAATAGACAACAACCGAATTTTTCGGAGAGTGGGCGTGATTCTGGCCCTCTTTCTGCTGACCATAAGTATTGGCATGCCGCTCTTGCTGATCTTCTGGCAAAGTGTGTATCCGGACGGGCAGTGGGATTGGATGGCTCCGATTCGCACGATTACCGGTCATCATCTATCAGGTGTATTGCTGAATTCCGTCTGGCTTGGCATCTGCGTTGTAGCGGTAACCACACTGCTGGCGCTGCCGCTGGCCTGGATGATGGCGAAGACTCGGATGGGTGAGCATCGCTGGGTCGATGTAATCCTGATGATTCCGTTCATGACCCCGCCGTATATCGGCTCGATGGGCTGGATTCTGTTTATGCAAAAAGGGGGATACCTGCAGCAATGGGTACCCTCATCTGCAAGTTGGAGTGAGCTGTTCTTCAGCTTCTGGGGCATGGTGCTCATCATGAGCTTGCACCTGTTCCCGTTCCTGTATCTGCTGCTTCGTGATGCATTGATCCGGATCGGTGGCAATCTGGAAGAAGCGGGAGCTGTGCACGGTGCACGAGCAGGATACCGTTTCAGACGTATTATTTTACCCCTGTTGTTGTCGTCTTACGGCATGGGGATCATGCTGGTCTTTGTCAAAACGATTGCGGAATTCGGAACACCGGCAACCTTCGGGCGCAAGATTGGCTATTATGTCATGACCTCCGAGATTCATAAGTACATCTCCAGTTGGCCGATTGATTTCGGCAAGGCGACTTCGCTGGCATCGGTGCTGCTGTCCGTCTGTCTGGTGATGTGGTATATGCAGTCTGCCATGAGCCGGAAGTTCACGTATCGTCTGGTAGGTGGCAAAGGGCAACGTTCGAAGCGATATTCTCTTCGTGGCGGAGCAGGATGGTTGTGTGGGGCATATCTTGCAATTCTGTTGATCCTGTCGATAGGTATCCCGTATTTCTCCATCATCGCCGCTTCGACCATGAAGTTACGGGGATCGGGAATTGCTTTTGATAATCTGACCTTGGATCATTACAAAGAGCTGTTATCTTGGGGCTCGGTGAGTATGAAGGCCATCGGGAACAGTCTGGGATTATCCCTCGCGGCTTCAACCGTTGCTGTTATTATCGGAACGGGGTTTGCACTTGCGATCGGCAGATCATCTTCATTCATGCAGCGTGTGATTGACTTGTTCAGTCTGTTGCCTAATACGGTGCCGGGCATCGTGATGGTGGTGGGACTGATTCTGTTCTGGAACTCACCCTGGATGCCAGTCACGTTGTATAACACCTACGGTATGGTTGTGCTCACGTACGTTGTTCTCTTCTTGCCTTACACCGTGCAGTATGTAAAATCGAGCTTTACCCAGATTGACGGAACGTTGTTCCAGGCTGGGCAAGTGTTTGGCGGGAAGCCGCTGTATATTCTGCGGCGCATCCTGATCCCGCTGATCCTGCCCGGCATGCTGGCCGGATGGATGATGACCTTTACGATTGCAACAAGGGAACTGGTCGGATCGTTGTTGATTCTTCCACCGTCGATGCAGACGTCGGCTACGTATATTTTTGCGCAGTTTGAACAAGGTCAGGTATCACTTGGCATGGCGATGGCCGTTGTAACTGTAGGTATGACGGTGCTGATGCTGCTTGGAATCGAACTGCTGAATTCAAAGAGAAAGTGGAATGCATCATGATCAAACTGAACGTATGGGGCGGTGCAGGGGAACATGGACGTTCCGCCTATCTCCTGAGCGGGAGCCGGTTTCGCCTTTTGCTGGATTGTGGTGTGAAAAAAGAAGGCACAGGCCAGTATCCGCTGATTGACCCGGAGATTGTCCCGCAACTGGACGCGGTCCTGTTATCCCACGCCCATGAGGATCATTCGGTCGCCATCCCTTTGTTGTATAAGATGGGCTACCAGGGTGAAGTGTGGACGACAAGAGAGACGAGGGCGCAGCTGCGTACGTATTTTGCCAACTGGCGCAGGTTTGCAGAACGTGTCGGAGAGAAACTCCCTTACGATGAAGCAGATGAGCAAGCTATTCGTTATCGGTATCTGGAAGATGAGGTCGTATCCCAAACTTGGTTTGAACTCATTCCGGAAGTAAAAGTGATGTGGGGCCGGAGTGGACATCTGGCTGGATCGGTGTGGTTTGGGGTTGAAATGGAAGGCAAGCAGATTTTCTATTCCGGGGACTACACGTCCGAATCAATGCTTTTACAGGAGGATTGTCCAGCAGAGGCGTTATGGCAGACAAGCATGCTTCGTGAGAATCCTGTGTCCGAGGCTCCGAGTAGCGAGTGGTGGGGTGCGGAGCAGCTAATCGCTATAAACAGTGGGCAAAAGGCTGGAGAACTCATAACGTCACAAGATCAGACATCTGTTGCATCAGAGGCGTCGTCAAGAACACTTGTATCCATGGAGATACCCATGAAGCAGGGGAATTTCACATCCAACGTAGCAGATGGAGCAGTCAGAGCAGGCAGAGCAAACGTAGCAGACGTTGCCCCAATATCTTTCGTCGGACTGGTGGATCTGGCAATCGTTGATGCGGCCTACGGTACGGACGAGGATACACAGGCCGACAAACTGGAACAGCTGGAACAAGCCATTTGCCAGACGATTGCTCAAGGTGGAAAGGTGCTCTTACCCATGCCTGTTGTAGGGCGTGGACAGGAGATCATACTGTGGGCACAGCAACAATTCCCGGCTATCCCAATCGTAGTGGAACAAGGACTGGTGGACGGCATGAAGCAGCTTATGCATGTTCCGTATTGGTTGAGGGAGAAGGGAGAGCATGTCATCGGAAGTTCGTTGAAAGACGAAATTGATGGCTTTCTGACCGGACGAGGATGGAATCTGCCTACGACCACCCAAGAGCGGGAACAACTGTTGGAACATCATGCTGCTTCGTTGTGGTTCATTCCGGACGGCATGATGCAGTCCTCGCTTGCCCGTTGGTATTATAGTCAATTATCAGACAAGGAGGAGAATCTGATTCTGCTCACTGGGCATGTTGCTCATGATACATTTGCTGATAAGCTGCTACGGGTTCCTGACAAGTATGGAGCATGTGAAGTGCGGAAAATACGCTATAAAGTGCATCAAGGCTGGAAGGATATTGAGCGGATGATGCATCAGGTTCCAGCAAGGCATACGGTCCTTGTGCATGCTGACCGGGCAGAGACGGACAGATTAAAAGAAGGATTGCTCAGAAATAGCCCGTCACCGGGAACAGTTATACATTCACTGTCAGCTGGTGACGAGCTATATGTGTGAATCGTGTATGAATCGAATTGATGCGTCAGATTGGAACGTCCCTGGGGACGTTCTTTTTCCATTGTTGTCTGATCATTTAGGGTTCGCGATGAATGGGGTGTTCCAGTTCGGCATGACCCATCAAACTATCAACGGCTTCACCATCCACCAGTATATCCAGGCTCTTCACTTCATCAAATTGAAACATCGTTGTTGTTAAAGCTTCCAATGCGAGCAATTCTCCACTGGTACCGAGACTGGCTTCAGCGGGGATATGAACATCCAAAGTCACCGTACCCTCAGCATATTGGACAGAGAGCAATTCCACTTGCTCCCAGAGGGAAACAAGCTCCGAATCGGTGTTCGTTTGCAACGCTGCAAATGTTTTTTCATATTTTTCGGAATCATCCTTGTATTCAATTTCCTGCTCTGTTTTCTCCAGCTCAAGGACCTGAGAATCTGCCAAATATACATCGACGACTTGTGTATTCATTGTGCCCAGATCCACCTCCGTTTTGGCTGGGTTTGGCGCCTGCGTCTGTCCTCCCTGAACAGCAGGTTCATTTGAACCGGATTCGCTCACTGGCTTCTGGGAACATCCAACTCCGATAAGGATCAAGCATGATAATATAAGTGCACAACCTAGCTTCTTATTCAAAGAATCACTTCCTTCATCTGATTTATTTGATGATTTATAGGCCCAAATACTCCTTGATTCCATCGGCTATCGCTTGAGCGGCTTTCGTCTGAACAACTTCGGACGACATCAGTTCTTCATCGAGCACATTACTCAAGAATCCCACTTCCAAAAGCACTGCAGGCATGGTCGTGTCTCGGATTACTTCCAAGTTGCCATTTTTCACACCACGATCTCTGAGACCCATGGCTTTCACCAAACGTTGATGAATGATAGTAGCTAATTCCTTGCTGTTACTGCGTTGATAATAATATGTCTCCGTACCTGTGGCTTGGGGGGCGGACTTCACACTATTGCCATGGATAGATACAAATACATCCGCATTTAATTGATTGGCGATTTGAACACGCTCAGGGCGGGTGGGATAGGTATCACCTTCACGAGTCATCACCAACTCGATATTGGGTTCATTGAGCAGCAGGGCTTGTACTTTGTGAGCTAATACCAGGTTGTATTCCTTTTCCGGTTTGTTTGTGATGCTGATCGTCCCTGGATCACTACCACCGTGTCCTGGATCGATAACCACGACCTTGCGTCCTGAATCGCCTACTGGAGTGACTGGAGCAGGTGTGATATTGTCTCCCGCAACATTCAGATCAATGATCAGTTTATCGGCAATGACGTTCTGGCTGTACTGGACATCCTTCACATTATTCAATTCTACAACAATTCGAACTTGCGCCGGATCTCGTTTGAAAAGCGAATATCTCACTTCCGTTACATTGGGATAACCACTCACATCCAGCTTGCCATTGAGTCCTTGATCCAGCGGCTGGGAGATATCACCAAAGGTGGCTCCGGGCAAGTCCACAACCAAACGATCAGGGTACTTGAGGGTCGTTACTACCGGCTGAACGGCCCCATCCGTGGATAAGACGAGCTGATTGTTGGCAAATTGGATATCAGTAACCTGAGAGGTAGACGTTGAATCCCCTTTTCCAGAAGTGTTGCCTGGTTCGATAGCAGGTCCCTTACTGGTGTTTGTTAAGTATACGATCTTGTCTTGATTGTTCCATCTTACCTTAAGCCCCATTTGTTCACTGACAAATCGAATGGGCACCACCAGCGTTTTATTCAAAATTTGCGGGGCTATGTTCAAAGTGACTTGTTTGTCAGCAACCATGGCTTGCTTTTGATCCACGGTTAGAGAAATTGTCTGTTGATCTTGCTGAATTTTTACAGTGCGTGCCTGTTGGTTCCAATCGACTTTGAATTTCAAATTCTCGGCAACGACGCGAATCGGGATCATCACGTTTTTATTGATAATCGTCACCTGTACATCACTTGGGAGGACTAATTCCTCTCCATCCATATAGATTTTCGACGTGCTTGCAGCGGCATTTCCCTGATTAGGGAGCAAAACGAGTAAGAACAGACTCAAAAACAGTAGTAAAATGGTTTTCTTCATTATGCACCTCGACTAGTATTAGATCTATATCTAACTTTCCAAAATATCCCTACATAATATAAACGGTAAAAATGTAAAAATGTTTCTCTTCTGATATCTAATTATCAATTGATGGATGAAAACATGATGTGTGATCGCAAATGGGGTGAATCTCTCTCTTTTTATTTTCAGTGATGTAATTAAATTTCATATAATGTTTGACTTGTGAAATTTAATATCATATACTGGGTGAAATTATGGCAGGATGACGTGTTCATCGGGTCTTGCAGGAGGTTGGAAGTGGATGGATACAGGCAGCTATCCGATGTGGGAGAAGTATCGTTTGAAGCAGGAGCATCTGGTCATCGGACTAATGTCAGGAACGTCACTTGATGGAACAGATGCGGCACTGGTGCGTATTCAAACCGATACGAGCGGGGCATTACAGCAGATCGAGCTGGTTGATTTCGTCTGTGTTCCGTATTCAAATGAATTGAGAGACCTACTGATCCGGTTATGTTCACCGGGGACAGCTCGTGTCGACGAGCTGACAGCCGCGCATTTTGGTGTATCGGAGTGGTATGCGTATAGCGTTACGGAACTGATGCGGTCTTCCGGCATCTCAACGCAGCAGGTGGATGTGATCAGCATGCATGGACAGACGGTATGGCATGCTCCTGTAGCATCTGCATTTCCAGGGCCAACGGGAGCAAGTATTGATGTGGTATCAACATTGCAGATCGGTGAATGTGCTGTCGTTCGAGAACGGACAGGACTGCCAGTGATTGGCAACCTGCGAGCAAGGGATATGGCCGCTGGTGGGGAAGGTGCCCCGCTTACGCCTTATGCGGATGCTCTGATGTTCCGCAGTCCGACGGAAGGGCGGTTGGTGCAGAATATCGGCGGCATTGGAAATGTAACGGTGCTTCCATCCGAGTCATCTACCGAAGGTATTTCGGCTTTTGATACGGGACCGGGTAATATGGTGATGGATGCCATTGTGCGGCAGGCAACGGATGGGCGGCAGCATTATGATCCGAGTGGAAGTATTGCCGCACAGGGGAAGGTCGATCAGGGTCTGGTAGAACTGTGTTTGGAGGATGAGTATTTCAAAAGACTTCCGCCGAAAAGTACCGGGAGGGAAGTATATGGCGCCGCGTATGCAGTGAGACTGATGGAGATGGCCTCAGCACGTTCCTTAACGCTGGAAGATACGCTGGCTACTGCCACTTGTCTGACCGTGGAAACCATCGTGCGTGCAGTGAAGGATTTTATCCTGCCCAAGGTGCAAATATCGGCCATGCTCGCGTGCGGTGGTGGCACTTCCAATGCCACGCTGATGGAGATGATTCGTCAGAGACTACCTGAGGATATCCGTTTAGAACGAACAGCAGATTATGGCATACCCGATGATGCTCGGGAAGCCATTGGATTTGCTCTACTGGGCCATGAGGCACTTATGGGAAGAACCAATACACTCCCGGCGGTAACCGGCGCGAAACACGCCGTAATCTCAGGCAATCTCACACTTTAGTAAGATCTGAATTTAATATGAGTTCAGTTATGGAAGGGCGAGGAATCCGATTAGACGCGAGTGGAATTATAAGATAAAATGCTTGTACATGAATGCAGTACGGAAAGGAGGAGCGAATGGAAGGCATGAAAGGTGGACTTGTGCGTTTACGCGCATTAATGGATGATTTAACTCCGTCCGAACGGAAGATCGGAGCTTATATTCTCGATCACCCGCAAGAAACTGTTCAATCCTCGGTGGCCCAGTTGTCTGAACGGAGTGGAGGCAGCCCAGCTGCCATTATCCGTCTCTGCAAATCACTGGGTGTAACGGGTTTTCAGGAGCTGAAGCTGAAGATTGCCGGAGATTTGCAGACGAGTGAGCCATATCAATATACGGAGATTCGTCCCCAGGACTCCATGGAGAGCATTATTCAGCATGTGTCCGCAAACAATATTCAGTCGGTGAAGGATACGGTTCATATTCTGGACCCACGTCTGGTCGAAAAAGCCGTGGACGTGCTTCATCAGGCAAACCGGATCTTTTTCTATGGAGTAGGGGCCTCCAACCTGATTGCGCTGGATGCACATTACAAGTTCATGCGAATCAATCGCACAAGCTTTTCGTTCGCCGATCCGCATATGCAGATTTCGTCCGCAACGACGCTTCGTGAAGATGATGCGGTGGTATGTATCTCGTATTCAGGGGAGACGTCGAACGTAATCTCCTGTCTCAAGCATGCTCATGATGGTGGTGCAGCGACAATCAGCATTACCAAGTGGGGCAGCAATACACTCAGTAGTATGGCGGATGTGCCCCTGATGATTACTTCCACCGAAAGTGATATTCGAAGCGGAGCAACTTCGTCACGGATTGCACAGCTGAACGTGATCGATATTTTGTATCTGGCGATTGCCAGTCGGGATTACAATCAGTCGGTGGAGTATTTGGAGAAGAGCCGACAGGCTATTCTGGAGCACAAGTGAAGTAAAACCATATGAATCCCTTTCTGTATATGCAGGAGGGGATTTTTTGACGGATTATATCCGCTTTTAAAATAAAAAAATAAAAAAAAGAGCCCAGACTAATGGAATAATGTCGGGCTCCTCTCTTTCAACCTCTAATAATACCCCTGTACAGCTCAGGAAGGCCCCGCAATGGCGCTACGCACAAATCCGTCAGCCAGATCAAGCCTGTGCTGGGCTTCCGTTACATCCACGCCTGCCATCAGCATGACGATTGCCGTTTTTACATGACCGTCTGCACCGGTAAAAGCCTCTTCAATATCGGCTTCATTCGCTCCGGTTGCCAGATGTATCATGCGTTTGGCCCGATGGACAAGCTTCTCATTTGAAGGGTTCAGATCAACCATGAAATTACGGTAAACCTTGCCCAGACGAATCATGGCGGTAGTGGTGAGCATGTTCAGAATCATTTTCTGGGCGCTGCCTGCCTTCATACGTGTTGAACCCATGACAACCTCTGGGCCGACAACAGCCTCAATGCTCACATCAGCCAACAGTGTCATCGGAGTGCCTGCATTATTGCTCAAGCTGATCACCGTAGCTCCGATCTCCTTGGCGTGTCTCATCGCACCCAGCACATATGGCGTACGTCCACTGGCTGCAATGCCAACCACGACATCGTTTCTGTCTAAGCCATGTTCATCAAGGTCCGCAGCTCCCAACTCCTCATTATCTTCAGCACCTTCAACCGGGTCCTTCACTGCCCGGAATCCCCCTGCAATAATACCCTGCACCATAGATGGCGGGGTTCCGTAGGTAGGCGGGCATTCCGAGGCGTCAAGTATTCCTAATCGTCCACTGGTACCAGCGCCTACATAAAATAGCCTGCCGCCAGACTGAAACGCCTCCAAGATCCGATCCGCAGCTTGAGCAATGACCGGAATGAGGGGCTGAATGAGCTCCGCAATCCGTTGATCTTCCTTATTAATGAGCTCCATAATTTCTGCCGAAGGCAATTCATCTATATGATCCGTTAGTGGATTGGGTTGTTCTGTTAGTAGTGAATTCAGCATGTGATTCATCCGTATGGCCTCCTTCTCTCTTTTAAAATGATTCATTCAGGGAACGGCGTTTTCTTGCCAGTTGTGCTGCGCCAACCGCTGGAGCGGGGGCATCTTCATGATATACAAAGTCCAACTCTTCATAATATTCAGATAACTTGTGAATAAATGTATTTCGGAAAAGTGCAGCGTATCGAAACAGTGATCCGGACAGGACAACCGGAGTGGATGCAAATTCGGGATGACGTGCAATCAGCGCCTTGGCGGTATCCGCCAATTGTGAGGCTTCGTCGATGATCAGTGCCCGGGCGGCCTCATCTCCGAGTTCAGCTGCTTCTATAGCTAAGCGGGCGATGGATGCGGTCTCGGTTTTGCCCCAATCCGTCTGATACACCCGCGTCTTTAGCTCTGATATATCCCGAAGGTTCAGATTCTTTAGAAGAAGAGGGATTAAGCGGGTTGGAGGAAGAACACCGTCATAACTCTGCATAACCACTTGGAGTGCACGCTGCCCAATACGATAGCCGCTCCCCTCATCTCCGAGCAGGTGACCCCAGCCTCCTGCACGGTATCGCTCTCCTTCCAGCGTAAATCCGTACACGATGGAACCTGTTCCAGAGATACACAATACACCGTGCGTATGTCCGAGAGAGGCCATCAGAGCAATCTCTCCTTCGGATACAACCCAGACTGGACAACCTTCTGATGCCTGTCGATTACGACTCTTCATATAGTTATTTACTGCTTCGGCTATAAGTTGCCGTTCTTGAATTGTATCTACACCTGACATTCCAAGGCATATACCCTCACAATTTGTCGATAAATCACTTATTAAATTAAATAGCTGTTCCAGCACTCGTTGCAGTTCGGAAAGGGCCTGTTCAGTTGATACGCTATGAGGATTCGTGGGACCTCCGCTGAGTCGAGCAAGAATTTTACCAGATTCAGAAATGATTGCTGCATCAGTATTGGTACCGCCTCCATCTACGCCTACATATACTCGCAAAGTGGCTCGCCTCGCTTGCTTGGGTTTTCTTTTTACATAGTATAGTTGCATGAAAAGAAAAAGTAAAATTAAATTTTATAATAAAAAATAATGTTGAATTTTTATTTTACAACTCATATAATGAATTCAATCTACAATTTTGGAAGGAATTAATACTGTTAATGTTAACTAAGTTGACGTTAATATTGCATTTAAGAGATTTAGCCTGCGACTGGCAGGTCCAATCTCCAGGGGAGGTGCTTTTCCTTACTGCCGAGTTTATGGGTGGATGCCGTTTAAAGGCTGAATGATCACAAAAGGGGTAGCATGGTTAGGCAATGAAAGAATCGGATGATGACATGCGAAGGAGATGAAGGGATGAAAAAGAAGAGTCTGGTATGGGCAATGTTGTTGATGATGGTCTGGGTTACAGCCTGTGGGAATAGCGGAGGTGCTGCTTCGGATGACCCGAATGCCGATGATACGGTAACGGTATGGACCTATCCTGTACATGGCACATATGAAGATGAACTGAAGGATCTAATCTCTGATTTCAATAAAGAACACCCGAACATTACCGTGAAGACGGAAATGCTCTCCTGGGCGGAAGGGCCCAAAAAATTCGATGTCGCTCTGAACGCAGGCAACCCGCCGGATCTTTACTTTCATAGCGTAGACGGCACATATGTGAATACGGGATTGGCACTTGAGCTGGACAGCTACCTGACACCTGAGATCAAGGACGACTACCTGCCGGGTACGCTGGATTTAGGCCAGATTCAGGGGAAACAGTACGGACTACCGTTGTATCAATTCCAATGGGCATGGGGTGGTAACAAACGCATTCTGGAGGAAGCAGGCATTGATTGGAAGTCCATTCAGCAAAATGGCTGGACCTGGTCCGAATTCAATGATGCTGCTGCCAAGCTGACCAAAACGCTGGATGGCGGGGCCAAGCAATATGCACTGGTTACCGACGGAACCTCGCTTGACTTCATTGAAATGCTGTCTCGTAACAACGGGATGATTGATGTTCTTGATAAAGACGGCACGTTCCAATGGAATGATGGTCGCATTCTGGATACCCTTTCTTTTATCAAAAACCTGATGGATCAAGGGTATATGCCGAAGGAAACGGCGGCTCTCGCTCCGGCAAAACGGACGGATATGTTCTACGCGGGGGAAACGGCGATTATCTCCAAAGCGATTCCTTATTATGATGTGATGATTCAGAACCGCAACAAGGACATCGATGATGGCAAGGTGCAGGGAGAGAAGGTTGATTTTGTCCTGTTGCCTGTCCCGCATAATGATGATCAATCTGCAGCAACAACGATGGGCGGCGAAGGGTATGTAGCCTTCAAACAGAAAAAGGACAAAGGTGAACAGCATGCCAAAAATACGTTCCTGGTCATGGAGGCGCTCAGTGGTGCCAAAGCAGGGAACTCGGCCAATGAACTGGCACTTCCATTCGTAAGACAGTCCCAAGTGGAACTGTTTAAAGGGAAGGAACTTGGTCAACCGGATAATCTGGCTGCTGCAAAAGTCATGGCAGAGAATATTGCGATGCCGGTTGTACTGGAACTGGATATCGACAAAGCATCTCAGCAAAAACAATTCAAGGAACAGGTTGTGAAGCCTAATATTCAGGCGCTGTTCTCGGGTGAAAAATCACCAGAGCAGATCGCAGAAGACTTCAAGAGCAAGGGCCAGCAGATGTTTGGACAATAACTCGGACAATCAAACATAACGTAAAACCACACTGATTAGGAGAGGAGGATTCGCCATGCAGACCGCCCTTGCGCCAAAACCGTCAGTGCCCCGGACTTCTCGGGTTGCCCGGTTCTGGCGAGACTACGGGTGGGCGTATTTGTTTATTTTGGCGCCTGTCCTGCTGTTTCTCATTTTCACACTGTATCCTGTTCTGACGGCTCTTGTGATGAGCTTCCAGAAATACAATATTATGAACTCGACGTGGGTTGGATTGGATAACTACGAGCGACTGGTGAAGGATGAGACGTTCTGGAAGTCGATTAAAAATACGGTGATCTTCACCGTAGGCACAGTCCCGGTCAATATTCTCATTACATTTGTACTGTCCTATTTCATCTATCAGATGAAAAGCAAATGGCAGACATTTTTCAAAGCTACCATGTATCTGCCTGCGGTAGCCTCCGGAGTGACCATCTCCATTGTATGGCTGGCGATCTTTGATCCGACGGATTCAGGACTGCTCAACCGTTTCCTCGGTCTGTTCGGCCTGGACCCGGTAATCTGGCTGGGCCAGTCGGGAACGGCACTCTTTTCCCTCATTCTGATGAACTGGCTTGGATCGCACGGAGCGGGCATTATTCTGTATCTGGCAGCCATGGGTGGTATTCCAAAATCGCTGTACGAAGCGGCGGATATTGATCATGCCAGCGGCTGGACCCAGTTCAGCAAGATTACATGGCCGCTGCTCAAACCAACGACGTTGTATCTGCTCGTCACGGGTGTGATCACGTCTTTCCAGGTGTTTATCTCGGTATATCTGATGACACAGGGTGGACCAAACTTTGCGACAACTACAATCGCTTATCTGATCTATGAGACGGCATTCAAGTTCTATGAATTTGGATTGGCTTCTGCACAGTCGTTTGTACTGGCGATCATCATCATAGTCATCTCCGTCATCCAGTTCAAATATTTCTCCAGCGATATTGAGTATTAGAGGTAGTTGCATTAAGCATCCGGGGGTGAATGAAATCCATGAAATCAACACAGAAAAAGATACTGCTCGTTGTTACATCCATTCTGCTGGTGGTCTGGGCGCTGGTGACGGTCATTCCGATGTATTGGATGCTCGTTGGTTCGGTGCAGGATAGTGCGATGTCGGCTTCGTTTAAACCACAGATGATTCCGGAGCAGTTGTCGTTATCACCATATGAGCGCTTTTTTGCCAAAACTGATGCCTGGCGCTGGCTGTACAATTCGCTGCTCATCTCGATCATTCTGACCGTAACAAATGTATTCTTCGCCTCCTTGGCGGGATATGCGTTTGCCAAACTGAAGTTTCCGGGTAGTCAGGCGGTATTCTGGACGTTGCTTGGGACCATGATGATCCCGGCACAGGTGACGCTGATTCCTTTGTATATTCTGATGGTTAACGTGTTTGACTTGGGGGATACGTATACGGCCATTATTCTGCCTGCTGCCGTTAGCGTAGGGAACATTTTCTTGATGAAACAGTTCATGTCTACGTTACCCACATCGCTGATACATGCGGCACGTATCGATGCATGCAGTGAGTTCGGCATCTTCTGGAAAGTCATTCTGCCGATGGCAAAGCCGGGAATAGCGGTGCTGGCGATATTCACGTTTGTGGCTTCGTGGAATGAATTCTTCTGGCCGTTCCTCATTACCAATTCCAACGAGATGCGTACCATTCAGGTGGGGTTGGCCTCGTTTGTATTTGCCGAATCAACGGACTTCGGTGCAATGATGGCTGGGGCGACAATAGGTGCGCTGCCCATGATCATTCTGTTTTTCTCACTGCAACGTTATTTCCTACAGGGCATTACGATTGGTGCAGTAAAAGGTTAACTGTTAGTTCAGGACAAGCGACAACGTAAAGGGGGATCTACCTATGGCACGCGTGGAGTTTCGCCAAGTGCGCAAAGAATTCAAAGACGATCATAAAGGAACGTTCACGGCTGTGGCCGGCTCGGACTTTGTTATAGAAGATAAGGAATTCGTAGTGTTTGTGGGTCCTTCGGGCTGTGGCAAGACAACGTCACTGCGGATGATTGCCGGACTTGAAAAGCAAACGAGCGGTGATATTGTGATCGGTGACCGGCTTGTTAACGATCTGCATCCGAAGGATCGGGATATCGCGATGGTGTTTCAGGATTATGCACTCTATCCGCATATGACCATCCGTGAGAATCTTTCTTTTGGCCTGAAAAATCTGAAAAAGCCAAAGTCCTATATTGATGAACAGGTGCAGAATGCGGCCTCCATTCTTGGACTGGAAGCGATGCTGGAGCGCAAACCACGCGAGCTGTCTGGTGGTCAGCGCCAGCGTGTTGCGGTGGGACGGGCGATCGTCCGTGATCCGCAGGTGTTTTTATTCGATGAACCACTGTCCAATCTGGATGCCAAGTTGCGGGTGCAGATGCGGGTGGAGTTGGGCGAACTGCATAAACGTCTCGGTGCCACGATCGTGTACGTGACACATGATCAGGTAGAAGCCATGACACTTGGGGAACGCATCGTGGTCATGAACCATGGAGATATCCAGCAGGTGGCTTCACCGAAAGAACTGTATGCGAGTCCGCGGAATATGTTTGTTGCCGGATTTATCGGTTCCCCGGCGATGAACTTCATTGATGCGCGGATTGAAGGCACGCAGGTTGTCATCGAGGGGGCATCATTCACCTTGCCAGCAGATGTACTCGCTCGTCTTCAGAGCCATCAAGGCAAGCCGGTGATTATGGGTCTGCGTCCAGAGCATATTTTTGGTGATGATGTCGCTCCGAATATCCCGACAGACCATATGCTGCAGGCGCGAGTTCAGGTTGTAGAACATCTGGGCTCCGAGAATTTGGTGTATTTCCATTCTGGTGCCCGTACTGTTACGGCCAAGGTTCACCCGGAAACACATGCTTATGTAGGAATGGACAAAAATTTTGTGCTGGACCTGCGTAAGGCGCACTTTTTCGATCCAGAGACGGAGCTTGCGATTGGACGGGAGTAAGAGACGATGCCTGAAAAAGGAACGGTGAGAAAGGGGAGAATAAAAATGCGTAAGCTGAGTGAAGTATTGATTAAGTCGGGCGCAGAAATCTATCGGGATATTATTCTGGTGGCCTTGTACAGTGTCATTAGTTCCATCGTATTGGTTCCCATTCTGATGTTTGCTCCGCTGGCGATCGCGGTGCTGCTACTGGCTTTGATGTATATGCCCATCCTGTTCGGGGTCTGTTATGCCGTGCATCACAGATTGGAACGTAAGGAACGGCGCAATGGGCTTGAGGATATCTGGATCGGAACGTTGAAGGGAATAGTCCCGGGAGGATCGGTGGGTGTGCTTTTCGCGGTGCTTGGTTTCATTCTATGGTCAACCTGGTGGTATTACGGCGGACAGGGTGGAATTACAGGTACAGCAGTGAGCGTGTTCCAGACGTTCTTTGTTCTCATGGCGCTGATGTCACAGTTCTATACCTGGCAGCTTGTTTTACAAAAAAACATGGGCATCGTTCAGGCGATGGGGGAAAGTGTAAAGCTGTTCTTCCGTCACCCGGGGTACACGATGGGCGCTTGTTTTCAGGCCATGTGCCTGACGGCTCTGCTGATGCTGACTATCGTTGGTTTCGGAACACTGTTTGGAGGTATGTTTGCCATCTATCAGCATAAGGTTGCTCTTAATGTGCTGGAGCCTGAAGAAGAGCCTGTTGCAACAGGTGGTAATGATCACCAGCATACAGGCTGGATAAGCCAGGGGAATGTGTGATGGGCCAGTTGAATGGGACCGAGCAGATCCCGGCTGTAAAAACGGGAGTTGATCTTCTGTCCAGAGGGTTATCGCATCCATGGATAACGGGTAATCGAATCGGTCTAATTACAAACCCGACTGGTATTACAGCGGATTTTGTATCGACAATAGATGTGTGCGCCGGACTGGCTAATACCGAGCTTACAGCGCTCTATGCCTGTGAGCACGGACTGTGTGGAGAGCTTCAGGCGGGTGTCAGATTCGGAGACATGCTTCATCCACGTCTGGACATTCCGGTGTTCAGCCTGTATGGAGATTACAAGAAACCTACGCCTGCAATGCTGGCTGGAGTGGATACGGTGCTGTTCGACATTCAGGATGTGGGTATCCGTTATTACACGTATGCCTCAACCTTGTTCCATATGATGGATGCCTGTGCTGTAGCAGGCAAACGTATGCTGATTCTGGACCGTCCCAATCCGCTTGGTGGAAACGTTGTGGAAGGCGGTGTGCTGAACGCGGGGTATGAATCACTCGTTGGCGCTTGGCGTGTACCTGTACGTACCGGATTGACGGTAGGTGAACTCGCCCTGATGGTCAACAGCGAGATGGATGTACCTTGCGAATTGGACGTGGTTGCTATGGAAGGATGGCAGCGCTCCATGGAGTTTGCGGATTGTGGGCTTCCCTGGATGTTGCCCTCTCCCAATATGCCCACGTTGGACAGTGTGCGGGTATATGCGGGTACGTGCCTGTTCGAAGGCACTAATGTATCGGAGGGCAGGGGCACGACCCGCCCATTCGAGTGGATTGGGGCACCCTGGGTTGAGGGTGAGCGTTTGGCGGAACGATTTCGGGAATACAAGCTGGAAGGTGCGCATGTGCATCCAGTGTACATGTCGCCAACATTCTCCAAACATACAGGTGAGCTGTGTGGTGGCGTAAGGATTTTTGTAACGGACAGCAGGAAATTTCGGGCGGTAGAGACAGGGTTAGTGCTTTTGCATGAACTGGTGTCACTCTATCCGGAGCAATTCTGCTGGCTGGAGCCGCCAAAGCCGGGTTCAAGGTACTTTATCGACCTGCTGGCAGGGGGTAAGGAAGCCAGGGAAACGATTCATGACCGGGCGGGCTTCGTTCGTTTAATCGAAGAGTGGAATGTACAGGCAGCGGAATGGAAGGAGCGGCGAAAGCCGTTTTTGTTATATGAATGAATGGATGTTTGTTATCGGAGGGAGGTAAGAAATGAGTGGGCTAAAAGAGTTATACCAGTCGAAGCTGAAACAGATGACCTTGCGTGAGAAAATCGGGCAAATGCTGCTTTGTGGTTTTCATGGCACCGAAGCTGCTGGCGATGTGGAACCCTTTCTCCGAAAGTATCCAATCGGTGGCGTGATCTATTTTGCGCGCAACGTTGAGTCGCCAGAGCAGGTAGAGCGGTTATCGTTGGGGTTACAACAGATTGCCAAAAGCAGTGGTAATGTGCCGCTCTGGATATCCATTGATCAGGAGGGCGGCATGGTTGCTCGAATTACCGAAGGAATTGCCTTGATGCCTGGAGCAATGGCCATTGCCGCTGCCGGTTCCATTGACGATGCATATCAGGCGGCATATATCAGTGGGTTGGAGCTGAAGTCCATGGGCATTAACATGAACTTTGCTCCAGTATTGGATGTAAACAATAACGCGGCCAATCCGGTCATCGGTGTACGATCATTCGGCGAATCTCCACAATCGGTTGCAGAATATGGGGCCACAACCATTGCGGGAATACAGGACGCTGGGATTGCAGCGACAGCCAAGCACTTCCCGGGGCATGGGGATACGGATACCGATTCCCATCTGGACCTCCCGATCATCACTCATGATCGTGAACGGGTAGAGCGCCTGGAGTTGATTCCATTCCGAGCCGCTATCGCCGAAGGTGTCGATGCCATGATGTCGGCGCATATTTATTTCCCTGCACTGGAGCCAGAGCGTCTGCCCGTAACGCTATCGAAAACCGTATTAAGCGGTCTGCTTCGCCAGGAACTGGGTTATGGGGGCATGATCGTGACAGATTGCATGGAGATGGATGCCATTGCCGTGAATTATGGCACTGTCGATGCAGCCGTAATGGCGGTAGAGGCTGGGGCAGATCTGGTGTTAATTAGCCATACGGCTAAGCTTCAGGCAGAAGCATTTGAAGCGTTGTTAGCAGCTGTGAAGAGCGGGCGGATTAGCGAGAGACGTATTGATGAGTCGGTGAATCGCTTGCTGATGTACAAGGCAAAACGTGGTTTGCTGGAGAGTGGAATGGGCGGCGCAAGTGATGATGAAGTGAATATTGTAGTATCGAATGCATCATTGCCAAAGGCATCAAACGCTCCTGCTCTATCCAGTTGGTCGGAGCGCAACAGTTCATTACACCAAGAGGTTGCCCGCCGTATTAGCGAGAATAGTATCACACTGGTGCGCGATCAGCTGAATATGCTGCCTTTAAAGCCGGAACGCACGCTGGTCATAACGGTTGCCACGTCCGTGACGACAATTGCCGACGAACAGCTGACTCAGACGTTCACCTTGGGCTCAGCTTTATCCATTTATGGACTAGATGTTGTCGATCTGATGGTCACGCCCGAGGAAGTTGCCATTCGTTCCGCCCGTCTGCTTCAGGCAGCGGAAGCAGATGACATTCGGCAGATTGTGGTGGGAACCTACAATGCGGGAAGCCCCTCCGGCGATCCACAGTGCAGGCTGATTGGTTGGATACAGCAATTGGGCAAACCACTGGCTGTTGTGGCATTGCGAAGCCCTTATGATCTGCTGGCGCTTCCAGATGCCCAAGTCTATGTAGCGGCTTACGAGAGCCGGCCACTTGCCATGGATAGCGTCGCTCAGGCGCTGATGGGGCGCATTCCTTTTGCGGGGAAACTTCCTGTAACGTTAAAGCAGACGGATGATGAAAGAGCGGGTGTCTCCTAGGCAGTGATAAGAATATGAGTTAATCTGCCTTTTGCAGGATGGAGAAGAGATGAATTGTGAGTTGAGCGAAACGGAAGTGTGAGTCGTTAAAATGAAAACATATACTGCACAAAGAGACGATCCTTTAAAGGACCGTCTCTTTGTGCAGTATATAAGCGATTAATTATGGATTATTGCAATTGCAGTGCTTTGGCTGTCTGTGCCTCAACTTCATCCAAAAGTGAAGTCATGTCCATACCTGCATGGTTGCCAAGCAGGATAATCGTGATATCATCGGACAGATTACGTGAAAAAGCTGTGGCAAACCCGCCGCCACTACCGTTATGGAAGACGGTGCGGTTTGTGCCATTCTCTTTGAGAATCCAGGCGTAGCCATAGTTTTTATCGGAGTAGGGTTCATACATCTGTTCAATCGTACCCTGGCTTAGAATCTTGTCCGTATACAACGCACGATCCCATTTCAGCATATCGTCCACCGTGGAATAGATGGTTCCTGACCCGGATTGAGACACATAATAAGGCGCAGTTACCCAGGCGTCATCTTGTTGAACAAAACCACTAACCGTATGCACTTTACGGGAGGCCTCTCCCGAATTCTTCATACCAAGTGGTTTCATTATCGTCTGCTGCACGTAGTCGGCATAACTCATGCCGGATACCTGTTCAACGACGTATGCAAGCAGAACATAACCGCTGTTGCTGTACAGATAGGCACTTCCTGGTTCAAACTTCAGCGTTTTGTGGCGAATCTCCTCTACAGTCTCTTCCATAGAAGTTCCTTCGCCCCGACCAAATGCGGATGGCAGACCTGAAGTCTGAGATAAGAGCATGTGCAGTGTGATCTGATCTCCCTTCGGTATACCTGAGATGTACTTGGAGATTGGATCTTGCACATTAATCTTACCCTCCTCCACGAGACTCAGAATGGACGCGGCCGTGAAGGATTTGCTCAGCGATGCGATTCGGGTCTTCTGATCCGGGCGATTTAGCGTCTGTTCATCGGCAAGTCCGTAGCCTTGTTTTAGCAGAACTTCACCATCCCGGGCGATCAAAGCCATACCTGGATAGTTGATCTCGCGCAGATATGTATCTACGCTTGCAACCTCGCTATTCAGCAAGCTGACTTGATCAGTGACCATATTTACATTCATCTGACCTGTAGCTGTGCGTTGGACTTTGATGTCTGCCTTGATTGCATTAGCCATGGCTCGGACAGGTACCATCAACGTACCGTTAACGGTACGTGAATTCACACCTGTAGCCAGATCGACCTTGTTTACCTTAATGGAATTGCTACCAGCCTGATGGATTAGCTTGTCTCTGCCAACGGTAATGGTAGCCGTTTTGGTGCGATTATCCCATTTCAACGTGCCTTTAACCGATGTGACCACATCCCGCAGTGGGACAAACGTTGAGCCTTTGATTATAAGTGGTGCGTTCTTCCAGGATTGTTGCTCACCATTCACTTCAATGTGAACTGCTTGCGTCGCCTGCGCTGCGGATACCGTAATACCAGCTTGTCCCAGAATCGGGCCTGTGCACAGGATGAGCGCTAACAGAATGCGAAACATGGATGAATACACAGTGGAAATACATTGTCTTTCATTTGACTTACGTAAGATTTGAAACCTCTCCTTCCAATCGTTTCTTGAATAACCAGCTTATGAGCATTGTAAACGATCTCGCTTAGAGGGTCAAAACGAAAAGAAGGATAAGGTGAATCCATCTAACCTGATCCGAAAAATTAAATTTGTACTAATTTAGTATCTATACATAATATTTTCATAGCGATTGTCCGATAAAAAGATGGGTGAAGATTATGATGGGGGATAGTTAAATGAAGAAAAGGATTCGCAATTGGTTTACTTTAACCGTAAAAAAACGCCTGATTGCTGCATTGCTCCTGTTCCTGATAGTACCGAGCATCACCGTGGGATGGTTGTCTTATCAAAAAGCGGCTGACCAGGTTAAGCTGGAGATTATTCGTTCCGCACAGGCCAAAACAGAAATGCTCAGTCTGCAGATTAATCAAATGCTGGATATGGAGAAGGATAACGCAGCGCAGATGGCTGCGGGTATTACTTCAAAGGATATTATTAATAAATCCCCTGCACTGCAAAGGCAGATGGATCGGATGTCTCAGAATCATAAGGAATTGGGTGTACTCACCGCAGGTGCGGACGATGGCAGTTGGATGAAATCCCCAGAATCCGAGGAACAGAATTATGATCCTCGAGAACGTTCATGGTATAAGATGGGCATGTCTCAGGATGAACCGGTAATCTCGGATACGTTCCAGTCGGCTTCGACGGGCGAATGGGTTGTGACCGCAGCGGTCAAGCTGGCTGATGGCAAAGGGGTATTCGGGGCCAATGTCAGTCTCAATCATCTGAAAGAATCCGTTGATCAGATACGCATCGGTAAAGAAGGCAAACTGTACATGCTGGATAACGGTGGGAAGTTCCTGTTCCATTACAATATTGAATCCGGTACACAGTCGGATGAACCTTACATTAATGAGATGTATACGAAAGAAAGCGGAACCGTGAAGTATACATATGATGGTCGCGAAGTGGAAGCTGTGTATTTCACCAACCCGGTGACAGGCTGGAAAATTGTTGGCGAGATGGTTCCTTCGGAAGCAACTGAAGCCGTAATGCCTATTTTGATTCGTTCCATTACAATTGTGGCATCTGCATTGGTTATTGGGCTGATTCTGCTTGTTTTCATTATTCGCAGCATTCATCGGCCATTACTGCAATTAACACAGGCAGCATCGAAAGTAAGTGCCGGGGATCTCACCGTTCGGGTAGGTTTGCAGCGCCGGGATGAGTTCGGATTGCTTGGAGAAAGCTTCGACACGATGACAACTTCACTGCGTAATGTGCTTGGAGAGGTACATGATACGTCCAGCCAGCTGGCGGCATCTTCGGAAGAGCTGATGGCAAGTTCGGAGCAGACATCGAAAGCCACAGAACAGGTGGCTGAACTGATGCAGGATGCAGCTGCGGGAACGACTTTGCAGAACAATAGTCTTGCTGCTACAGGCCAACTCGTAGGCGAAATGTCCATTGGAGTCAAAGAAATCTCATCAAGTGCTGAAGACACCGCTCGTATCGCTCTGGATGCTTCCACCAAGTCGGAAGCGGGCATGGTGACAGTGGAAGAAGCAGTTACCCATATTCAGCAGGTGAATGACGAGAGCAAAGCCATGTCTGTGGTCATTGAGGATCTGCGCGCGAAAAATGAAGAGATTCTGGTGATTGTGGCCGAGATTACGGCCATTGCCAAGCAGACGAACATTCTTGCTTTGAATGCATCCATTGAAGCTTCAAGAGCTGGCGAGCAAGGGCGCGGATTCGCGGTCGTAGCCAACGAAGTGAAGACACTGGCTCACAGTTCAGGCGCTTCAGCCGAGCGGATTAATGAGCTTATGCATGAGATGCAGGAGAAAACCAATGCGGTGCAATCCACTTTTGCCCGTACGGGAGAAGGTATGGTGAAGAGTTCGCAGATGGTTACAGAAGCGGGCGAAGCATTCAATAACATTCGTACTGCGGTTCAGTTGGTGGCTGCACAAGCTGGAGAAGTATCCGCGGCTTCCCGTCAGATTGATGGCGGCATGAGTCATGTCAACAAGGCAGTAAGTGATACAATGGTTCTGTCGGACAGAATTGCCTCTGGAACGGAAGATGGATCAGCGGCGGCTCAAGAGCAGTTGGCTACAATGGAAGAGGTTGCAGCTTCTTCGGCAGCATTGTCACGTATGGCTGAAGATCTGCAAAGCATGATTGAACGGTTTAAGTTGTAACAGGGATTGAAATGAGACTGCAGGGTTGCGACCCTGCGGTCTTTTTTCTGTTGAACAAGGAGGCATACGTTATGTCTTTAAACACAGTATTCTTTTCCGTTATGTTGACATATAATAAACAAAATTATATTATGTCTATAAATAAACAAACATAAATATAAAATATTTTATTGTATACGGTTGGAATGACCATAACAATGATAAAAAGGAGCTTTACCATGAAATCATCGGAATCCTGGTTGCAAACAGCTTCATTGGAAGAGATTAAGCGTGGTTATATGGAGGAGGGTCCCGCCTATATATGTGTCTGCTGCGGATACAGGACGGAAGCGGGGATTATCTACCCTGAAGATGGAGTGCTCTATGAGGCAGCCCGTTATATGCGAGTGCACATTGAGAAGGTTCATGGATCGGTATTTGAATATTTGCTGGAGCTGGATAAAAGCGTAACCGGATTGTCTGATGTCCAGCGCGGATTGCTAGCCCAGTTTCATGAAGGAAAGAAGGATGCTGAAGTACAGAAGGCCCTTGGTATCGGGAGTGCCTCCACGATCCGCAATCATCGGTTTGTATTAAAGGAGAAGGAACGGCAGGCTAAAATATTCCTCGCATTAATGGAACTTCTCAAAAGTAAGGATACCCAGGCTCCAGCCGAATGGGTGTCACCGGTGACAAGACATGGACATACGATCCATCGTGATTCATTTGATATTACAGGACAGGATCGGGAGAAGGTGCTGAACAAGTATTTTCCAGAGGGTACCGGCGGTCCACTGACGACGTTTCATATGCAGCAAAAGCATAAATATATCGTGCTCACCGAAATTGCCAAACGATTCGAGACAGAGCGCAAATATTCCGAGAAACAGGTCAATGAGCTGCTGAAGGAAGTTAATGATGATTACGTGGAAATACGGAGGTATCTCATCGACTATGGTTTGCTGGAACGTGAGCCAGACGGCAGTCAGTATTGGCTGGAAAGCCGAGCAGATCAACAGAGCGCTGAAGTTGGAAAACCGGAGCGCAAAGAAAAGAGGGAGCAGGAGAAGATGAATCGTCGCAAAGAATTACAGGAACAGGCCAAAGAAGTCAAAACGGAAGCGGGCGTCTACCAGATTCGGAATGAACGGAACGGCAAAGTTTATATCGATAGCACACTTAACCTGAAAACCATTAACGGACAACGGTTCATGTTACAGATGGGTAGTCATCTGAATCGAAAGTTGCAGGCTGAATGGAATGAATATGGAGAGAGTGCGTTTGTAATCGAGGTGCTGGAGACATTGAAGCAAGATGATAACCCGTATTACGACTCCAAAGATGCACTCGCCAAATGTCTGAATCGCTGGTTTGAACAGTTGGAGCCCTACGGAGATCAAGGGTATCACGGAGATAAAAAGCAATCTGCTGAATAGGAGAGGCATTTTCCTCTCTAAAATGCCTGACCTTTTATAACCCAAAGCCCCTTTGCCAATATGATGGCAAAGGGGCTTTGGGTGTTACAGACTACTTATTATTATATAAGTTGACTAATCTTTTACACGATAACAGCGATTGGAAGGTTATTCTGTCATCGTAGTGTTAGTGTAAACAATCTTTAGTTCAACGACTACAGCTTGAATTGTTCCACCAGCTTCTGCAGCTTGTGAGCCAGATGGGCAAGGGAATCAGCAGAGGATGATATCTCCTGCATGGAAGCCACTTGCTCCTCCGTAGCTGCGGAGATGTTCTCCGTTCCATCGGCATTGGTTTCCGATATGGCGTGGATCTGATCAATGGATTGCACCACTTCGGCTGTACTTGCAGACATCTGTTGTGAGGCGGCTGCAATGTTCTCAAGCTGATGATTGACGACCCCAACAGCCTCACTAATCTGGGCAAAAGCTTCATCTGCAAACTGAACGGCACGAATGCCGTTGCTTACATCCTGTTGCCCGATCTGTACATTGTGATTGGCCATTGAAATCTCCTGTTGAATCGCTCCGACCATCTCTACAATCTTCTGCCCGGACAGGCTCGATTGTTCCGCCAGCTTGCGGACTTCGCTGGCAACCACGGAGAAGCCGCGTCCATGCTCACCTGCACGTGCTGCTTCAATAGAAGCATTGAGAGCAAGCAAATTGGTCTGTGCAGCGATATCTGTAATGACAGATACCATCTCACCAATGGATGTGGAATGCTGTTCAAGTCGTCCAGCAGTATCTGCCATACCTTGCACAAAGCGACTCACGGAACTCATCTCGGATACGGCCGTCTGCATGGTAGCATTCCCTTTATCCGCGAGCTCACTTGCTTGCATGGCAGCTTCGGATACTTGCTGTGTGCTGTTCGTTACCTGTCCCACACCTCCAGCAAGCTCATTCATCTGCAGTGCCGTATGTTTCAGGCTGCTTGCTTGTTTCTCAAGTCCAGCTGCGGATTCTTCCGTAATCAGGGCGACTTGCTCAGTTGCTTTGGTTGTCTCCGATGAGTTGACTGCCAACTGTGTGGAAGAGGCGGTTAACTCGTCAGCTGTATGTCGCACGTCCTGAATAACGGTTCGCAAGGATTCACTCATCTTATTGAAGCTAGTGCTCAACTTGCCGAATTCATCCTGTCCTAATACAGCAACCTCAATGGTCAGATTACCATTACTAATTTCGTCAGATGCCTTCACCAAGCGGTTCAGTGGTTTGGTGATTGATTGCACAATCCAGAAAATAATGATGGAGCTTACCGCAATTGCAATCGCTACAACAATAAGTGTGGTGTATAGGATCGGACGGACAGAAGCCGTCACTTCCCCACTGTCGATGACACCAACCACGGTCCAGCCCGTCGTTTCATTGGTGGAGAAAAAGGCGTGTTCCTGGTTTCCATTTAGCGTATAAGTCAGACTTCCGTTTTTCTGTGCAAAAATATCTTTATAGGGTGCCATGGTTCCTTCGGTCCCCGGTTTCTCGGTAGGATGTACAATGATTTTATTGGCATTATCAATGATATAGATATAACCCTTCTCGCCGATCTTCGTGGAGTTAACCGTCTTCGAGAGGGCTTCAAGCGACAGGCTGACAGAGACGACACCATGGCCATCCGCTGAGGTCTGAGCTACCGAAGCAACAACATTGCCGGTATTGCTTGATAAGTAGGGGGTGATCACGGTAGGGACATCTTTGTTCTGCGTAGCAGCCTGATACCACGGGCGTTCGCGCGGGTCATATCCTTCTTTGTTCACCGCAGTTACAGGGGAGTTAATATACACGCCCTGATCGGTACCGATGGAGGCAAGTTCCACGTCATCATGTGTTTCCTTATACGCGTCGAGCAAGGTACGGATGGTATCTGTTTCGTCACCCTGATTGGGTCCGACATTGCCTGCATCCAGCTGACTTGCCAGGAAATCAACATTTTTGCGTGTTGCACCAATGATCTGGTCAATAGTTTGGTTGAGCACAGTAACACTGCTGATCGCGTTCTCATACATTTTCTCTTCAACCTTGGCATCGGCTGTTTGGAACGAGATAATGCCCAGACTAATGGTTGGAATGAGCAATACAATGGCAAATGATAAAATTAGTTTCTCTCTCATCTGCATCGTTCTTTTGACCCCTTGTTTACGAATTTTTTTCATACACATTCCCCCTCTGTGTAACCCATCCCCATGTCTAGTGGACAAGCCCATCTGGTAAAAGATATTTCATTCCATCCTTTCCAGAAGTTTCTGGTGCTATCGTATGACAAATTTCGCGTTTATTCAACATAATTTATGAGTTTCGCGAAAATATTTTTCGATTTTGTAGGTATTTAGGATTAGATCTGTTCTATAAAAAGTAATCTGTCTCTCCCTTAGTGCACATCTTGTGGTATATTTCTGAATTAATGTGGTACGAAAAATGCACCTGAATAAGTACTCATCCATATATATCGGTTTATGGGGACAGAAATTGGAGAGGGGGCGTACGGCAGTTGGACCAAAGTACACTACAGATATCTGGACAGGAGAACATGGAAGAGGTCCAGGATCAGGCTACATTCATGCAGGGGGTCAAAGATTGTATCCCAACCCTGCTTGGTTATTTGAGTATAGGTTTTGCAGCGGGTGTCATTGAAATGACCGCAGGTCTGAGTCTGGCGGAAACGGCACTGCTCAGCCTGATTTTATATGCAGGATCGGCTCAGTTCATTGCAGCAGGCATGCTTGCATCGAATGGATCAGCAGTAGCCATCATGTTCACCATATTTTTTGTGAATCTTCGTCATTTGCTGCTCAGTGCAGCTGTATCACCGTATTTTCGGCATCTGACCCCGCTTAAAAATATGTGGATTGGTTCACTGCTTACCGATGAGTCTTTCGGCGTGGCGATGACACGTGCAATTGGTAGGGAAAGGCTTAGTGAACGCTGGATGCACGGTCTGAATATTACCGCATATCTGAACTGGTTCGTGGCTAATATGGCGGGAGCGTACTTTGGACGCTGGATCACTAACCCGGAACGACTGGGTCTGGATTATGCCCTGCCAGCGATGTTTATTGGACTGGTTGTACTCCAGTTGGTGCATCGCAAAAACAAAAAAATACACATTAATGTGGCTATTATCGCCGTGGTCTGTGTAATCTTCGCCAGCATGGCTTCACTTGGCAGCATGAGTGTCATTGTGGCTGCGGTCATTGCGGCAACGATGGGAGTGTTCATGGAACGATGGAAGTAAGATGGGATGTATTCTGGATTATTATGGGCTCGGCACTGTTAACATTTATCCCGCGTGTACTGCCACTGATGCTGTTCAGCAAGATACAGATTCCAATGTGGTTGTTACGCTGGCTGGAGTATGTACCCGTAGCGGTCATGGCAGCGCTAATTGGTCAGGAACTGTTCATGTCAGACAACCAGTTAGTACCGATTACGCATAATGCAGCTCTGTGGGCATCCCTACCTACGGTTGCAGTAGCCATATGGACACGCAGTCTGCTTGGAACCGTATTGGTTGGTATTGTGGCTATGATGATTTTGCGATATTGGATCGGATAGTTGAACTAAAGAATATTTACACTAACCACTTCGATGACAGAACAACCTTCCGATCACTGTTATCCCCAGATTTTTTAATTCACTTTTATAAAGGTGAAAATCTTGGGATAGCGTATGCTTTCGATGTAGCTTTCTTTCAGAAAGCTTTCAGGCGAGGTGATGCTTTCGAAGTAGCTTTCTTGCAGAAAGCTTGTAGCTTCGCTTCTTCAGGTTCTTTCTGTCCTCTACGTTCTCGTGTAAATGGTTAGTTCAACTTATATAGGTTCTATTGTTATATCCGGTAATTCCTTCGTCTGATCGGTTAATACTGTTCTATAGAGGACAGATAGCCTATCTGAGCGAAGGGAGCTGGATTCATGAGTGAACTGAAGCGCAAGCTGTTAATTACGGGAGCTGCTGGAGTCATTGGTCGCAGTCTGTTGGAGGGGTTGAGATCCAAAGGCACGTATGACATCGTCGCGGCTGATCTGCGAGAAGACGAGGAAGCTGGCATTGTAGCCATGGATGTGACCGATGGGGAACACCTGAAGGAACTAATGCAAGGGGTTCATACCGTTCTGCACATTGCATGGGCCAAGGATGAGGAAGATTTTCTGGGCAAAGTTCTGCCGATCAACGTAACCGGAGCCTACCATGTGTATGAAGCTGCACGGTTGAATGGTGTTCAGCGGGTGATCTTTGCAAGTTCCAACCATGCGACAGGCTTCTATCCTACAGGTGAGGATATTGAAGTGGATGACCCGTACCGACCGGACAGCTTCTATGGACTTAGCAAATGTTATATTGAACTGCTGGGACGTTATTATGTTGACAAATATGACCTGTCCTCATTCAACATTCGGATTGGAAACTTCTCAGGTGATACATACCCGCACTCGGAGCGCTCGGCTCATATCTGGATCTCACCAAGGGACATGGTCCAGCTCGCTGAGTGCTGTATTGAAGCCGATTCAGATATGAAGTATCTGAATCTGTACGGGACTTCTGCGAATACAGATAATTACTATGATATTAGCTATCTGGCCCAGAAGATTGGATACCACCCACAGGATGATGCAGCCGAGTTGTGGGAAGAGGCAAAGCTTAGAGGCGTACCCGACAAACAGGATGAGACAGCCTATCAGGGCGGAGGCCATGTGGAGAAAGAACCAAAAGATTCATAAGATGGCGACACTCAGTGATGAAAACGCTATTTTCTATTGTAGCCGAAAGGGATAAAATGGAGACTGAGGTGTTCAGTGTTTCCATTTTGCACAAGAGGAAGGAACGATTTCAATCATGAGTACAAGTCCATCCGTTATATTGTTTCAGGGAGACTCGATTACAGATGGGGGAAGATCACGCAATGATGATCCAAATCATTTTCTCGGACACGGATATGCGTATCTAATCTCCAGCAAACTGGGTATGGAACTCGCGGGTAAGCAAAAAACCTTCTATAACAGAGGCATCAGCGGGGATCGGGCATCCGATCTGTACGCACGCTGGAATGAGGATACCATTAGTCTAAAACCGGACCTGATCAGCATCCTGATTGGGGTGAATGATGCCTGGCGCACGATGAATGGTGAACCTAGCGGGGTAACGGATCGTTTCGGACGGGCGTATCGCCATTTGCTCGAGGAAACTCGGGAAGTGATGCCGGATACGGGGCTGATTTTGATGGAACCGTTTATTCTGAGAACCGGAGCTACCGCGGAGAAATGGGATGCCTGGGAAGAGTATATCGGTCAATATCAGAAACTGGCCCAAGGTCTTGCTGAGGAATTTGGAGCTGTGTGGGTGCCATTGCAGCAGACGTTTAATGACGCTATGAAACAGGCGGATGCAGCGTACTGGTTATGGGATGGCGTACACCCAACCGCAGCAGGTCATGAGCTGATTGCACGCCAATGGTTGTCTGTTGTACAGAATTCATCGCTTGCGATTGTGTAATAACAACAGCGGACAGTTGCGATATGGGCAGCAGCACTTTAGGTATACAGGATTAGTTGAGGATATAAGATAGTTAAGAGTATGAGATAGCCATAAAGAGCCTGTGGACAGGCAGAATGCAACGGAGAACCTGACGAAGGTTCTTCGTTTTTTTTGTGTTGGGAAGGAGAAGGACGTAACGTCGTGGAAAGGGTTGTAAGGGATAATTTTTCAAATGTGCTATCATATCCGGTAAAATGAAATCGATTACATTATAATATGGGTATGACAATCCATTAACGGAGAGTGGTGAATCCAGTGGAAGATTCCATTCACGAAGTCGAAAATGAAAATATAAACCAACGTGGAAACGAGAGCAGAACATTGAGTTCCTTAAGTGCCGACAGACTCTTGGAGAAGTTATCCCGGCCTGAATTGGCTACGTTATACACAGACTTGAAGGCTTACGCTGAACGTGCCTTGAAAGAACCCATGCCTTCCTTGTTGTTCCGTCTATATCGACAGTTCAGCGAGACGGGTGAGCGGAAAGCTTATGAGCAGGCTTATTTCGATCGAAGGGGCAGGTTGGCTGCTGTGGCGATGCTCGCATTGGATTCAGCTAGGCCGGATGCACTGCAAGCGCTGGAGGAAATGTTGTGGAACGTGTGTGGTGAGTATACGTGGTGCTTGCGCGCGCATCTGGGTACGGGAGAGGTCGATCAGGTGAATGGAAACATTGATCTGTTCGCCGCAGAGACAGTACATATGCTGGCAGAGATGGTGACCATTCACGCCGATCGGCTGGATCGTCTTGTCATAGAACGGATCAGGTTTGAAGCAGAGCGGCGAATCTTCGCCCCGCTTTACCGGGAGCAACGGAAGTTCCACTGGCAGACAGCGGATCACAACTGGTCGGCGGTCTGTGGTGGCTGCTGTGGCATGGCCGCATTGTTACTACTCGAGGATGAGTCCACACTACAGGAATCGATCTCCCATACGGTCAGCTGTATGAACGCATTCTTGAGCGGTTATGGCGAGGATGGCGGCTGCGCCGAAGGTATTGGATATTGGGTATATGGCTTTGGTTATTTCACCTATTATGCCGAGATGCTTCGTGAATATAGTGAGGGCGAACTAAATCTGCTGACGGGTTCCAAAATAACAGCTATCGCAGCCTTCCCGCTGCGAGTTCATCTGTCAGGCGGAACATTCGTGAATTATTCGGACAGTGCCGAGCAGGAAGACATTCCTTCCGGACTACTCTCCCTGCTCGCGTCCCGGGTTGGGTTGCAGGTGGATCTGCCGCTTCATATTCCACTCCTTACAGATGATCCCTGTCATCGCTGGGCTCATCTGTTGCGGAACGTGATGTGGAGCGATCCGGCAGTGTATGGTGGTGAAGGTGCCTCTGGGCAGTTTGAACGGGGATTTATTTTTCGAAATCTGGGCTGGATGATTACAAAAGGCTCGCTCGATTCCCGGGATACAAAACATGCGAACGGCGCACCCCTTCATGTGGCTATTTCCGTTAAAGGTGGGCATAACGATGAACCTCACAACCATAATGATCTGGGGCAGTTCATTATCCATTGCGGTGGTGAGAATATTCTGTGTGATCCAGGAGCAGGGTTGTACAGCCAAGCGTATTTTGCACCAGGCAGGGAGCAACTGTTCCACATCTCGTCATCCGGTCATAACGTTCCGCTCATTGAAGGCCAGGAGCAATGCTCCGGTCGGCAAGCACAGGCCCGTGTGTTAGAGGCAAAGCTGGCAGAGGGTGGCGGTGAGCTGAATACAACATTGGATCTGACATCCGCTTACTCTGGAGCTGCTTCACTGGCTCGTTATACGCGCCAATTTCATTGGAAGATGGCTTCTGAAGGTAGCGGGAGTGGAGCGGAATTGCGTCTCACTGACCGTTTTCAATGGAAGAGCAGGATGGTGTCTTCGACAGAACGATTCTCTTCGGTGGATGATTCAGATGCAGGATGTTCGAGCGTAGTGGAGCGATGGATGAGCAGAGTACAACCTGAGGTGGTGAAGAGCGGTAATCTTCGCTGGCAAGGTGTGCATGGAACGGTCCATATGACGTATGATGCGAACCAGTGGCAGGTTTTTACGGAGGTTATGAACACAGTTGATCATGACAATGTCCCAGTCACATTCTATCGGACGTCACTATCATGGACAGGTGTGATTGATGAGACGGATGTTCGGACAGAACGCCCTAATCCGCTTGAAACGGTATGTGAGGTACACTTCATCATTGAACCGAAAATGGGAGAAACCGAGGTGAGCATGCGTGAGTAAATATACATCTGCGTCCACGTATCCATGGAAAGATGAACTCGAACGTTACCGTACATTGGCAGAACAAGCGGGCCCCGCTCCGGCAGACGGCTGGAATCGGGAGCGCAAGTTGGCACTTGTTGAAAGTGTTGTTCGCGCTTACACACCATATCAGGACAGCCAAGGTGCAATTATCGACCCGTTCTCGGGTGTGGAGAGATATTATTCTACACCGGCCTATGCGATGGCTGCGGCAGTTTTGGTTGATGCAGGGCGTACAGATTTGCTCCAATCCGCAGCAATAGCCCTGTCACAGAGCATTGATGCCGTGGTGAATCGTAGTGCACCAGACAATCACCCTGATTTTTATCCAGTGCTAATGATGAGAGCTTATATGTTGTTGAAGTCACATCTGCCTGAACAAGCACAGATTTGGGCTGAAGCACTCAAGACGATCCATCCTGAACAAGATTATGTATTTACGATGAGCAAGATGAACAATCCCAATCGCATGATTAACTGGAACGCCATTATGATCTCTGGCGAATATCTGCGGTGGCATGAACAGCTGGCAAGTGAAGATACAGCGTGGATGGATCGTTATCTGGAAGCTTATCATGTGCCCCGTTTTACGGCTCTCGGGTTGTATCAGGATGGACCGCTGGACCGCCCGAATTGTCCATTTTCCTATGATATTGCCACCCGTTATCACCTTGGGGTGATGCTTGAGGCGGGTTACGAGGGAGCCACTGCCGATAGGTTACGTGAGCAGCTGCGCCATGGTGCCTTTAGCTCGCTACTGACGCTCTCGCCGCTAGGTGAGATTCCACCGCGTGGTCGTAGCTCCCAGCATCAGTGGAATGAAGCTGCCGCAGCTTATGTATGTACTACACATGCAACGCAGGCTCTGGAGGCGGGAGATCCGGTGATGGCGGGTGCTTTTATACGTGCGGCCAATCGGTGTTTTGCTGCTGTTGAGCGCTGGAAGATGCATGATGGACGCTTGAAAATTGTACGCAATGAATACGCGCCAGAAGATCGCCACGGTTATGAGATATATACCAACCACACCTGTTACAACCTTTGGACGGCAGCAGCCCTGGCCCACGCTTGTCTCAGTGATCCGGGAGACGATGTGAGCGAAGTGTACCTTCCTTCTGAACTGGGCAGCAGGGTGTTGCAGACCGATGGGTGGTTCGAAACCGTGATTGCATCCGTACCTGGTCAGCAACTGGTAGTACACACAGCGATGAATGATCCGTATACGATCCCTGGTTTGGTACGGGTTCAGCAGACAGGGTTACCTGGTCTGATTGGTCCGTCGGCTGCCAGCCATGTGCAGGCCGGATTCACGGAATTTGCCGAAGGGGTGGTCCGTCCGCTCAGCTACTGTCCTGCTTGGAAGACACCAGATGGGGTATGGCACAGCCTTGCAGAGGGTATTCCATCGGGTGGTGCGTATGATCGGGATGTTGGATTAGACCCTGCTCAGGGAGGTGGGTCAATCGTGTATGAAAAAGCGGGCCAGGATACGCCGAATCAAGTAGAGGGACATCTGGCGGAAAGAACGGCAGAAGATTTCGGAGAGCATCAGGTTAATTCTTTTGCTGTGACATGGGTCGGTCCATTACCCGGAATTAAATCATTGCGTACCCATTATGTGCAACAGGCTGATGTGCTGACTATAACGTATGAATTCGAAGGAGAGATCGCTGCAGCAGGGGCACTCATTCCGTTGATGTTCCATGATGGTCGTGAACAGGCGGTAATTACCCATACGGATCATAGTGTACGAACGGAGTATCGGGGCGCATATGTAGAATCTACAGCACTGGATCAGGGAGCCATAATTCATCTGGAGGAACAGGCTGTGGCTTCCCGTAATGGGTTACTGAAGGAAGCGCGGATTGAAGTGAACGGCGCCAGTAGTTTGACATTTACAATCCGCTTGGGCGAGGTTAGTGATATTTAACTGATAGATATTGAAGTTACGGCATACGACGCTATAGATAAGTTGAGGATGAGCTGGAGCGCATCAAGCATAGGTGTCCGGTATTGAATAGAGGAGGGATACGTTCATGAATACATCAACGTCGGTAAAATGGCTCGAGGAAGCGTGGCAACAGGGCGCTGCCAAGACAATTCGGAATGCAAAGCGGATCAAGGATACTTTTCCGCACATTGCTCCGCAGGGGACGTATGACCGGAATGATCCGGAATGGTGGACAGCGGGTTTCTGGCCTGGATTGTTATGGCTGGTCTATGGGGATGCGCCGGAAAGTGAAGCGGCGGCTTCGCTACATCGCATTGCCGAAAGCTGTGAGCGGCAACTGGAAGGTTGTCTGCGTGATCCCGAATCGGTGGATCACGATCTGGGGTTCATCTGGCTGCTTAGTGGCGTAGCCAACTACCGCCAGACGGGCAGCATGGATGGACGGCGGCGCGGCATGCTTGCCGCCAACCTGCTCGCTGCCCGGTTCCATGTGCGCGGTGAGTTCATCCGCGCCTGGAACTTCAGCTCGTCAGCAATGGATACGCGCGGCGTAGCCATCATTGACAGCATGATGAACCTGCCGCTGCTCTACTGGGCATCCGAGCAGAGCGGCGACCCTCGCTTCCGCTGGCTGGCGGAAGCGCATGTGGACACCGTGGCGCGCGAATTCATCCGTGCGGACGGGTCCATTTGCCACGTGGTGGAGTTCGATCCACACACGGGGCAGAAGTTGCGAGAGCATGGCGGACAGGGCCATGCTCCAGGTTCCGCCTGGGCGCGGGGCACCGCCTGGGCGTTGCACGGGTTTGCGCTGTCTTTCCGGTATACGGGCGAAGCCCGATATCTGGAGACAGCGGAGCGTGCGGCCGATTTCTTCCTCGCCATGCTTGGCGAAGAGATCGTGCCGGTGTGGGATTTCCGCGCACCTGCGGAGCATCAGGTGGCGTGGGACTCGTCCGCTGCGGCGATTGCAGCGAGCGGGTTGCTTGAGCTGGCGAAGCTGTCGCCACGCGGGGAGACCTATGCTGCCGCGGGAGAACGTATCGTCCGCGGCTTGCATGAGCACTATAGCTCCGGCGACTCAGCAGCGGAAGAAGGTCTGATCATGCAGGGAACGGTGCATTACCCGGAAGGGCGAGGGTTGAATGTGCCGATTATATACGGCGATTATTTCTATATGGAAGCGCTGGCGAAGCTGCGTGGACATGCGGGGTTATTTTAAAAGAAGAATCGAGAACTACGGGCTGGAAGAACTGAAGGTGAGAACAGATTAGTAAGGTCGTCGTGTTATGAGTCATCGAGTTGTTAGCAAACCATCATCACCTGTCCGCATAAGGCTGTCTCCGGCATTAGGAACGATATTCCTTCTATTGGAGACGGAGTATACCTAAGTTTGAGCTTTGAATAGACGAATCAAGGTGAGCGGACAGGCGGATGGTGCACATAATCGAAGGAAGACAAAAGAATATCTGGCATATGAATATTCATTCTTACAGGTCCAGTTGGGGTGCAGACTTAGCTATGCTTTACTGAAAAAATCGATTTTCACTTCGAAGGCGTACGTCTCAGAATGACAAAGTCGGCAGAAGATTGATCTGGATAGCGCTGCGGAATAATCTCATGAACTTTGAAATCAGGGTAGTCGAAGAGATATTCAAACAGATTACGGTCCTGGATTGTATCAATCCCCGGGTTGCCGTTTTCTTTCAAGCGGGTGTAAAGCACCACCCATGCTGTTGAGGAGTGCAGAATATCATAGAGGGTGTTGCGAAAGTCTGTTTCATCCGTGATGTGATATAACACATCCAGACAGACCGTCAGATCGGCTTGCAGGAAACCTCGGTTAATCCATAGGCCTGGTGTATACAGCATGAAACTCTTGGAAGAATCCTTGGCAAATTGGGAAGCACAACGCTTTATTGAAGATGCCGCTACATCCACGCCCAGGTAGTCCTCATAATTCATGTATTGCAACTGGTTGCCATCCCCACACCCAAACTCAATGACACGATGAATACCTTCACGTTGAATCAGTCCGTTCACGACCTCGGCCTTGAATTCAGCCAAAACCCCGTATGAACCCCTCCCGGAAGTTTCACCCGAACGATATGTTTCCTCCCAATACCCGATGTAATCAAAAGGCTGACGCATTATGTTTCCTCCAATCCTGTTAAAAGAAGTTCAAGACAGTCAATATACATAGGTATGCGCAATATTCGCAGGTATGATCGGTTGAAACAGGAATAGAAGATAAATTAATTTCCATAGAATTCCCTGAAAATCTCCTGAAAGTCTAAACATCTGGAAAGGACTAGCCGACATTAAACATAAGGAAAAAAATGATGATAATCGGGGGGAAATGATGTTAAAGCCAAGATTGACCAAGTACATGGTGATGATGCTGGTGTTGATGCTGAGTATTTCCAACGTAGGCTTGGCCGCTGCGGCAGATAAAGAACTGTCCAAAATTGTGGTTTCCAAGAATGAGATGTCGCTCGAAGTTGGTGATTCTGGGTCTGTTACTGTGACAGGGGTATATTCAGATAATACCTCGGCTAATGTAACGATTAGTACAACCTGGAGTAGCGAAGATACTTCGATAGCAACTGTATATAATGGTGCAATCACGGCCAAAAAGGAAGGTAAAGCGACGATTACCGCAGCTTACCAGGGCCAGAGTCAGACCGTTCAAGTGAAAGTAACGAAGAAGGTCAAAGCCCTTTCGAAAAACGTGCAAAGTCTGGATTTGCGCACTGGAGATACAAAAGAAATTATTTTGACAGCAACGTATAGTGACAATGAAACAAATAATGCAGCAGCAAGTACTGCAGAATGGTCTACCAGTGATGAGAAGGTTGCTACCGTTGTGAATGGTAAAGTAACTGGACAAAGCGCAGGTACGGCAGTTATTACTGCGAAAGTTGGCAGCCAAAGCGTGACGGTGGATGTTAACGTTGAAGTGGTTAAACGTGTAGATGTAGATAAACAGCAGGTTAACCTGTTGTTAAACAAAAGTGAAAGTGTGAAAGTGACGGCTACGTACCCAGATGGCACAACCAAAGATGTAACGGATCTGGCGGAGTGGACATCCAGCAATGAGAAGGTCGCAGACGTTCTTAAAGGCGAAATTACAGGATACTCGGCAGGTTCTGCCAAGATCACAGCCAAATACGGTACGAAATCCGTATCCGTTGACGTAGATGTAGATCTGACGAGCAAGCTGAGTGTGGAGAAACAAAGTATTTTCTTCCGTTTGAGCGACACAACTAAAACGGCTAATGTTGTTGTAACGGCTTCTTATCCAAACAGTAGCGATGTGAATGTAACGGATCAAGCAACATGGACATCTAGCAACGAGAAGGTTGCAACGGTGTTTAAGGGACAGATCACAGCCATTAGCGCAGGTTCAACAACGATCAAAGCAACCTATAGTGGAAAAACTGTAGAAATTGCTGTAGATGTAGATACGGCAAGATATCTGGATATCAAAGATGTAAATGACAAGCTCGCCATGAGTGTTACCGGTGATAACAAGTCTAAGACATTGGTAGCCAATGCCGAATATATTGATGCCAGTACAGAAAATGTAACTTCCAAAGCAACGTGGACTTCAAGCAATGCAGACGTTGTATATGTATCAAACGGCGATCTGATTGCATACAAATCCGGTACGGCTACGATCACTGTAGCTTATGGCGGTAAAACGGTTAAATTCACAGTGAATGTAGACGTAGCAGACAAGTATGAAATGGATAAGAAAAAAGCATCAGTAGCTGTTGGTGGAACGACTTCTGCCAAAGTACTGGCGTTGTATGGTGAAACATCCAAAGATGTATCTGAAGATGCAACTTGGAGCAGCAGCAGCGACAAAATCGCTGAGGTAGATAGCAAAGGGGTTATCACAGGTGTTGCTACAGGTAAAGTAACCATTACCGCGAAGATTGAAGGCAAAACACTGACTCTGCCTGTTGAAGTAGGTATGGCTAGTGGACTGGAAGCAGATGTGAACTTCGTTGTTCTGTCCGCCAAAGAAACACAGAATATTCTTCTGACAGGTACGGATGAAGATGGCAACACGCTGGATGTAACATCCGAAGCAACTTGGAAATCCAGCAACTCACGTGTAGCGGATGTGAAAAAAGGTGTGATCACAGGTAACAGCAGTGGTAAAGCCAACATCACAGCCGAATACGGCTCCAAAAAAGTGACGATTCAGGTTGAAGTGGATGTCATCTCACGTATTGAAGCTTCCGAGCTGGCTCTTTCCCTGAAATCAGGCGATACAGCTGATCTGACGGTAACTGCCTTCTTGAGCGACGGTAGCGAGCGTGATGTTACGGACAAAGCTGAATGGAAAACGAACAGCTACAAAGTAGCTCAAGTGACCAAAGGTAAAGTCAAAGCTACAGGTTCAGGTAAAGCCAAAATTACTGCAAAATACGGTAGCAAGTCTGTAACCATTGCTGTAGATGTGGATACACTGAAATATTTGCAGACGGATAAAGTAACGTTGACTATGAAACCTGGTGAAAAAGTAACCGTGGCTGCAACTGCAACGTATGCCGATGGCAGTGAAGCTAATGTATCCAAGCCGGCTCTCTGGAAATCTTCCCGTATTGCAACAGCATCGGTGAAAGATGGAATTATTCAGGCGAACGGCAAAGGTAAAGCGACAATTACGGTGACATTTGCAGGTGTGAAAACAAAAGTAACGGTAGTGGTTGAAGCGAAGTAATTGCTTTTCCAAATGTGAGCGTGAAACGCGCAAATAAAAACGGTGATGCCAGCTAATAGCTGGTATCACCGTTTTCTGTTTATAAACTAGAACGTGTCTCCAAGCGCTAACGAATCTGAAACGTCTTATTCAGGGATCGTCCCCTGTAGGTTCTATAACTACATCGTGTGAGACAGTACCAACGTACCATAGGCAAAAGCGATCACGATCAGAATGGCTGGATGCAGCTTGGTCTTGGTCATAACCCAGAGCGAGATGCCTGCGATGATCAACGTCTGCCAGATACCGATGGAATCAGTGGATAGCTGCCCGAATTCCCATGTAAGCAGAATCATGAGTACAGCGATAACAGGCTGCACGAGTAGGGTCATGCCTTTGACTTTGGGTGACGTGCGATGTTTGTTCAACAGACGAAGTAATATAATTAGTGCGGTTGCGGAAGGGACGATTGTAGCAAAACTTGCGATAAATGCCCCAAACCAGCCTGCCACGTGGTACCCGACAAATGCAGCAATTTTGGTTGCAATCGGGCCAGGAAGGGCGTTACCAATCGCCAGTACATCCCCAAATTGCTCGGTAGTCATCCAATGATAGTGGTTCACAATCTCTTCCTGCATGAGCGGAATGGAGGCCGGACCACCCCCATATCCCAAGATGTTTGCTACGAAAAATCCCCAAAATAATTCCCACCAAGTCTGGAGCATCCTTAGGACACCTCCTTATCGGACTTGCCTTTGGATTTGAAGCGCTGGACTAGCTCCAGATGGAAGACACCATATCCAAGGAAAACCGCGATCACAATCCCCGGATGGATATCCAGCAGCTGCAACAGTACAAAGGCAATTACGCCGAATAGGGCGGCAAAAACTTTACCGAGTCCCTTCCAGGCTTTCATGGCAAACTCATAAGCCATCATGCCCAGCATGACAAAAATGACCGGCCGCACGGCGGCTACCATGCCTGCCACCACTTTCGACTCGCGTAGTGCGTACATGGAACCGAGCAGAGCAATAATGGCAATACTGGTCGGTAAGATGTGAGCGAGTACGGACACAATCGCGCCCACCACACCTTTGGTTTTATAACCGAGATATGCGGCCATCTTGGTCGCGATGGGACCCGGCAGGGCATTGGCGATAGCCAAAATCTCGCCGAACTCCTCATCACTGACCCATTTGTAACGCGTAACGGCTTCGTAACGGATTAACGGGATCACCGAAGGGCCGCCGCCATATCCGAGAATTCCGGTTCGTACCATTCCGATGACGAGACCGTTGTAATCTTTCCAACCCATGCTGATTTCCTCCTAGAGTCTCATGCCCATCCGGCTTTTATAACGTTTCAACAATAGCTGTGATTCCACTTTGACGATACCCGGCATCTTATAGAGCTTCTCCAGCAAAAACTGCTCCATCTCTTCCATATCCGCAAAAATACCGTGCATGTGCAGTGTACTCGGGCCTGTCATATGATAAAGGCTGGTGACGGCTGGCTCTTCATCCAGTTTCTCAGCGACTTCATCCAGGAAGGGCGGTTCGACATCGACATTGAAAAAAGCCGAGACCTGGAGCCCAACTTTGCCAGGGTTGATCACAACGGTGAAGCGTTCGATGATTCCTTTTTCGGATAAAGCATTAATGCGTGCCTGAACAGCCACACGTGACAACCCGATCTGTGTACCCAGATCCGTATAGGATATTCGGCTGTTGTGGTGAAGCGCAGCGATAATTTTGCGATCCATCTCGTCCAGATTGTACATTTGTGGAATTTCTCCTCCTTTGGAGGAGCGTTTCTCTGACATGTTGACCATCCTTTTCTCTCGCTATATGAAATGAACAATGAAATTTTACTAATCATACAATGTGTATGTGGCATTCATAGTTTAATGACGAATCGTAATTGGAGTCAATCTATTTATCATGATTATTGAATTTAACCGATTTTGAGCCTTCATTTTGTCATTTCGACCAATCGGAAAATAAAAAGACCACTCGCACAGTCCAATAGCGAGTAGCCGGTTAATAGATAGCTGGAGAGAAGCGAGAGCACGATACGAAGAAATTCGGTTATGCTCGGGCTGTCTTGGGCAGTAAAAGGGTAACGGTTGTCCCTTCGCCAGGCTCGGAAGACACTCTTAACGTTCCTCCTGCGCCACGGGCACGCTCTTCCATACTGAACAATCCAACACCATTGCCAGCGGTTACTTCGCTGAATCCCGCGCCCTGGTCTTCAATAATAACCATCGTCATGTCCTCGGCGTCTTCTATAGTAACACGTGCCTCGGCAACATCAGCATACTTCGCGACATTGGTTAAGGCTTCCTGAATAATCCGGTAGATGGCTATCTCCCGGTTCATCTCCAATCGTTTGCGCAAATTACATTCCAGATCAACTTCGATCCCGTAGTGACGGGTGTAATTCTCGATATACGTACGAATCGCCGGAACAACACCCAGGTCATCCAGAACGGATGGTCTCAGCTCCCATGCCATACCGCGTACATCTTCCATGATACCCGTGACCTGCTTACGAAGTGCTTCAACCCCGGGTTGAGGCTGGTCTGCCAGCAGTCGGTCCATCTGAATCACCAGAGAGAAGAGACTCTGTCCAATCCCGTCATGCAGTTCACGCGAGATCCGGCGTCGTTCCTCTTCCTGAATATTCATGACCTGGGACATCATCTTCTGCAATTCGGCCTCGACTGATTTCAGCTTGGTGACCTCACTACGTACAGCCAGGTATTGATATGGCTCGCCGTCGTTATCAAGGAAAGGCACGATGGTGGTGTTGACCCAATAATGACTGCCATCTCTGGCACGATTGAGAATTTCCCCGTTCCATACCTTACCTGAGGATATCGTGTCCCACAGGTTTTTCATAAAGCTTTTGCCATGGTATCCGGAATTAATGATTCGATGATCCTTGCCGATCAGTTCCTCGCGCTCATACTGCGAGATTTCACAGAATTTATCATTCACATACTGGATTTTACCCTTGCGGTCTGTCAGGGCTACAATGGAGGATTCATCCAAGGCAAATTTCAGGTCACTCAGTTGATGCAGGGAACCCTTCAACCTGCTGCGAAATTCATTATCCGTAATGTGATTATCGATTTCGTTCAGCAGGAGGCGTACGGGCTGGTCTGCGAGTCCACTTAGTCTGTTCTTGCGTGCACTACTCAAAGTTCAGCAACCCCTTTTTCATGGCGAATTTCACCAGTTCCGGTCGTGTACGCAGGCCAAGTTTCTCCATCAGATTGCTTTTGTGGGATTCGACCGTTTTGACACTGATGATCAGATGTTCGGCGATTTCCTTGTTGGCGTATCCTTTGGCAATCCAGGACAAAATCTCTTTCTCCCGCTCGGATAACGTGTCATACGGTCCGGCGTTTTCCTGTTTGGCTTTGTCCAGGTATTCACTCATCAGCCGCTTGGTCGCACTTGGGTACAGATAGGCGCTACCCTCTGCTACGGAACGAATTGCGGCAAGCAATTCTTCATGCGGCGCACTTTTGAGGATATATCCGGATGCTCCTGCATGGATGGCGCGGAACAGATATTCTTCATCGTCATGCATGGTCAGTATCAAAATGGAGACATCCGGCATCAATTTCTTCAATTCAGCGGTAGCGGTCAGACCGTCTTTGCCTGGTGGCATGCTGAAATCCATCAAGACCACATCTGGTTTCAACTCTTGAGCCTTGGCAATGGCTTCATCGCCATCTGCGGCATCTCCAACGATATGTATATCATTCTTTCCTTCAAGTAAGGCGATCAGCCCGGAACGTACGACAACATGGTCGTCTACAACTAATAGTTGAATCACATGATTTCCCCCTGTCCGCTTCCTTAGTTCTATCTATATCATAACAAAAAAGGAAGCCATTCAGAGCTTTAATCTCCGAATAGCTTCTCTCACGCTCTAGTTCAAACTATTATCCAAACACCTTCGGCTGAAGATGTATAGCAAATTGCTCCGTCTGCCGGATCATGTCCGGTGAGAAGGTGCAAGGCAGTCTGCTGCCAACGAGCAGCACGGCACCGGGCAGGCTTCCTTCCTGGAACACAGGTACCGCTATGGCACTTACCAGCCGCTCAGCAAGCATTAACGGGCAACGACCGGGTGTGTGCTCCCCGGTGGATTGTGCATCAGATCGGGCTGTGCGCCCAGTCCGAAGGGCTGTGCCTACCAGATCTTGTCCGGGGCGCATTTCCATGCGTTTCACCCGTTCATTACTAGCCCCAGAGGTATACTTCCAGCGTAGCATCGTCCCGTTCAGACAGGCAAGACCACAGAAGTCGCTGGATGTGTTCAGGCGCAGGCCGTCGATCATCTCCTGAATGCCGGATGGCAGTTCATCATGCATGAGAGGACACTTCCTTTTTCAGAAATTATAACGTACGTAACGTGGAATTATTATCATTAACCTTTCAGGATCATCTTAAAGTAAGGGTATTACAATGTTAGTTCTATTGTAGACCCATTCACGTACGTTGTAATTCAGGGAAAACCCCTATTTCCGTTCCGTAATCTACTGAACTTGGGCAGTGGAGGACTCCTGACTCAGGTACACCAAGGGATTGAAGAAATGCGAAGGATGAGGCATATCGGTGAAATGTGACTTTTCTCACAGCAAATTCAGGGAGTTTCTTGTCAATGATCAGGTAATCCCCCGATAACCCTGAAGCTACTTTCGCGATATGATGTATACATAAGGAATCACCGAGGGGGACGAAGGTAATGGGTACAGTATTTGTGGAAAGAACAACCCAAAGAACAGAGCAGAAACAAACGGAGGCGGGCAAAATGACACGAGAAACAGGCGGAATCCTTTCGTTCGTTACACCTGAGCAATGGGACCTGATTGAAGCGAAAATGCAACCCAAACGGGTAAAGTCGGGGTATAGTCTCTTTCTAGAAGGCGATGAAGCCGGATATCTGTACTACATTCGTTCGGGACGAGTGAAAATGACCAAGTCGACGGAGGATGGGAAGGAAATTATTTTATCCATTCAGCAAAGCGGCGATCTCATCGGTGAATTCGGCGGCATCGGCGGATTTAATCATAGCTACAGTGCAGAGATGGCGGAAAAAGGGGAGCTGGCGATTATCTCGCTTAGCGATCTGGAAAGCATACTCAGCAAACATGGCGACCTTGCCTTGAAATTCTTGCAATGGATGGCACTGTCGCAGCGGATTACCCAGTCGAGATTCCGTGATTTGCTGCTCTATGGCAAGGCTGGTGCGCTCGCTTCGACACTGATCCGTGCCAGCAATTCGTATGGCAGGGTTACACCGGATGGCATCGTGCTAGAGATGAAGCTGAACCATACCGATCTTGCCGAGATGATTGGAGCTACCCGGGAGAGCGTAACGCGGATGCTGGGGGCATGGAAGGAACAAGGTACGCTGGATATGATGGACGGAAAACTGATGATTCGGGATCTGGCTGCCTTGCGTTGCATGTGCGGATGTCCGACATTCCCAAGTTGCCCCGTAGAGTTGTGCCGGTTGTAAAATAGCTTGTTCCGGGAGTGTATCTCCATTGGCGATTGGGGTCGTTACGGAGAACAATAAAAAGAGCTGGCATCCGTATAATCGGTGTCAGCTTTTTTGATGTATGAGGAAAATTACATATGTAACAATTGGTCTCCATTGGCGGCGCCATATTCACTGGATAGAATCGAATAGATCACAGAGTCATGAAAGGAACCTTTGTAGAACCAGTGCTCGCGCAATAGCCCTTCTCGCTGCATGCCGATCTTCTTCATGACATTCTCCGAAGCTGTGTTGTGCGGACGGCATTTGGCGTAAATCCGGTGCATGCCCAGTTCATTGAAACCAAAACCTATTAGAGCACTGGCTGCTTCGGCGGCATACCCTTTTCCTTGATAGGCGGGATTAAGGACGTAACCGATCTCTGCATTGGTTTTCTCCATCACGTGAATACCTACTCCACCAAGGAGAGTTCCATCACTTTTCAAACATATCGCCAGTTCATAGCCTTCTCGTGGTTGTGTCTGCTGCATGTCCAACACAAACTGCACGTATGCTCGCGTATCTTCTTCTGTATTCGGTCCCCATGCCGTATGCTGAGTAACTTCTGTCATGGATGTGTAGCTATGTATACTTTTCCAGTCTGTCTCCAGAATATCCCTGATGATGAGTCGTTCGGTCTCCAATTGCATCGTTGTTCCCCTCCTATATAAATTGAACTAAAGAATATTACACTTGCCACTCCGATGACAGAACAACCTATCCGATCGCTGTTATCCCAGATTGTTTGGATTCCCTTTTTCAAAGAGAAAATCCGGGGATAAAGGCGAGGTGTATGCTTCCGAAGCAGCTTTCTTTCAGAAAGCTTTTAGCTCCGCTTCTTCAGGTTATTTCTGTCCTCTCCGTTTCTCGTGTAAATGTTTAGTTCAATTATATAATAAAACAAAAATAGCCCAATAACCGATTCATGTAAAGAATGGGTTATGAGCTATGTAAGTATAAGGCATATTATTGTGGTTGTTTACATTGAACTGCGGGATAAGTATACGCCAGCTTACGGATAATTTCCTTTTGCCATCTCGTATCACCCAGGTTGGTTGCCAGGTTCAGAAGATCCAAATAATCGTCAAGCTGCAGATCAGCCTTTTGCAGAGTTGTATTCATTCGATGTTCGTTCCCCTTATCTATAAATTCGTAAAATCATATGCAGTAGAAAGTTACAAAGAGACAAGTTCAAGAATGATAATCATTATCACGTTTATATATTCATTATGCAATGAACGCTGGCAAAATGCAATCCCAAGTCCGCAACGAATTTAACTTTTTTCTGAAAATAGGCTCATCCACAGCACATAGGGAGTGTATACACCGAGTATGCAGACGGATACAAGAACCAGCCATTCAGCAGAAAATGGTGAATCTCGGTGGTGAATGTGGTCATATGAGCATTCGTCGCATACACATCACCAGCGAATGACGGTTGCCGTTTTTATTCCTTCGGTATGGAATTCTAATGATCATCAGTATGGGCCAATAGACTCAACTTCTAAACTTTTCAATAATTTTACAAAAAGAAAGAGGAATTCAGCATATGAACAATTAAATTAAAGGAGGATAACCCATTATCAGGTAATTTAGAGGAGGAGAAAGGGAATATGAAGAAGGCGTTATGGCAGCACTGGATCGGGGCATTCCTGGTCTTTATCATGATGGCAACCGCACTGCTGGGGCCGGGTTCGCAAAGTCCGGTACAAGCTGCAGCACCACTTACGGTATCTCAGGCCATCGCTGCCCAGAGCGGTGGAGGAACAGCAACGGTTGAAGGAATCATTGTTGGACATGCTACCGGGTCACTTACCGCGAAGTTTACATCTCCGTACGCCAATGATTTTAATGTTCTGATTGCAGATTCAGCGTCAGAGCGAACCAACGCCAGATTATTGGATGTACAGATTCCCTCATCTTTCCGTTCGCAATATGGATTGGCGTCCAATCCGAGTCTTGTAGGCAAAAAGATCATCGTAACCGGAACCCTCGGTGCCTACAACAGCTATGCAGGAGTCAAAAACCCAACGTCCATCACACTTTCCTCCGGAACAACCAATCCTGATCCAGAACCGAACCCGGGCACAACACTGCCGGACGGTACTGGCAAGAAGGTACTATTTGATAATACCCACGCCCAGACAGCAGGTGCTGCCGACTGGATTATTGACGGGGCATTTTCGGATTTTGCCAATGGTTTGCGAAACGCAGGCTTTGCCGTGGATCAGCTGGAACGCAGCATCCCGTATACATTTGGTGAGCAAGCCATCACCTATAATAAATTGAAAGACTACCACGTCTTTGTCATTGGCGAAGCCAACGTGCCGTTCAAAGCAACAGAGCAAGCTGCGCTGGTGCAGTATGTACAGAACGGAGGAAGTATCTTCTTCATCTCCGACCACTATAATGCAGACCGCAACAAAAACCGCTGGGATTCTTCCGAAGTATTCAACGGCTATCGCCGCGGTGCCTTCCTGAATCCGGCCAAAGGCATGTCTTCAGCTGAAGCCGAATCACCAGCGATGCAGAGTGTGACTAGTTCAGACTGGCTCGCGACGAACTTTGGTGTCCGTTTCCGCTACAATGCCCTTGGAGATGTAAATGCATCGGATATCGTTGCACCTGCACAATCCTTCGGCATTACGGCTGGTGTTAATTCTGTAGCCATGCATGCGGGATCGACCGTTGCGATTATAGACCCGAACAAGGCCAAAGGCTTGGTCTATGTACCAAGTGGTGTGTCCAAGTGGGGCAATGCCGTGGATCAGGGCGTATATAACGGTGGTGGACGAGCTGAAGGAGCCTATGCTGCCATTGCAAAGGTTGGTGCAGGCAAAGCCGCATTTATCGGCGACTCTTCACCTGTGGAAGATGCGACTCCGAAATATTTGCGTGAAGAGACCGGTGCTACCAAGAAGACCTATGATGGATTCAAAGAAGTGGATGATGCAACGTTCCTTGTGAATACCGTGAAATGGCTCGCAGTCAAAGAGAGCTACACTAGTCTGGCACAAGTGCCGGGACTGACATTGGATACGGCAACAAGCCTGCTTTCGATGGAGGCACCGTCTGCATCAACTGAGCCGCAACTAGAGCCATGGGCTGCACCTGCGGCGGGATACAAATGGTATGATCCGACTACGTTTAGGACAGGTTCATACGGAAAAGCACAATAAGTAAAATAGACAGGACATCAAATAATGCGAGTAGGGTCTGACCGTGAGTTTTGCGGACAGGCTCTTTTTTTGCTTGTTATATCAGTTACAATCACGACTATAGAGCCTTGCTGCATTGCATAAATAACTGCTCCGGAGGGGAACGTATGGGTACTAATGATGCGGCGTGAAGCTCAACCCAACCAGAGGAGGCGGTGAATGATGACTCAGCAAGGAGACTGTGACAGTTCCTCAATGAGGCAGAAGCTCAAGGCAGATCTGCATCGTGTGGCGGATCGAATGAACATGACGTTATCCCGTTTTGACAATGACAGTGTCTGTCTGCTGGGGCAATTTGCAGAGATTCGAGCGGAGATTAAGCAGATCGAGGTGCTTGCCTCTTCGTTTTATCTGGATTGTTATCTGTCTCCCTTTACCGAGAAGTTTGCTGAATTAACATCGAGCGTACAGCATCTATCTGACCGGAGATATGGGGCGTTAATTGTGATTGAACGGGAGATACCGTTGGAGTCGATCATTCACTCAGGCGTGACTGTGGATGCAAGAGTGACGCATGCGTTGTTGGAATCGCTGTTTATTCCCGGTGCACCACTTCATGACGGGGCTGTGTTGATTCGTGGCAATCAGATTGTATCCGCTGGTAATGTGCTGCCGTTGTCGCAAGCGGAAGTGCATGAACGTAAAATAGGCACCCGTCATCGGGCTGCGCTGGGACTCAGTGAATTGACGGACGCCGTTGTACTGGTTGTCTCCGAAGAGACGGGACAGGCTTCATTTGCTGTGGATGGCGATTTGCATCCCATTAATGTGGTTGAGACGCTATCTTAAATGTGAACGCAAGTGGCTTACTTGGCGCGATTGAGTTAATGCAGTTGAGGGAAGTGTGCCTTTCTCCTGTAAGGGAGAGAGGTTTTTCTATTGATAGACGATAAAATTATAATCTGAAATTCGACAGCTTTGCTTCCGCCATATGAGAAACATCGATCGATGCTTCTCTGACATTGCGATGTGATTTTGCACAAACTGGGTATTCATGGGTACAATAGAGGATGGTCAATGAATAGAGAACAATGCGATTGGATCGCAAAAATGGTTGGAGGAGACGGTTAGCACATGAGTTGGTTTGAAGCAATGGAGCAACACGATTATGAGGAACTGGTTCTGTGCCAGGATCGAAATTCAGGGTTAAAAGCAATTATCGCCATACACGACACAACACTCGGCCCTGCGCTGGGAGGCACACGGATGTGGACTTACGCTTCAGAAGAAGCAGCCATTGAAGATGCCCTGCGCCTTGCCCGTGGTATGACATATAAGAATGCAGTATCTGGCCTCAATCTGGGCGGTGGCAAAACCGTTATCATCGGAGATCCGCGGCGTGACAAAAACGAAGCGATGTTTCGGGCTTTTGGCCGATACATTCAAGGCTTGAACGGACGTTATATCACGGCCGAAGATGTAGGTACGACGGAAGAGGACATGAACCTGATCTATCAGGAAACCGATTATGTGACAGGCATCTCGGCGAGTTATGGTTCATCCGGTAATCCATCACCTGCAACGGCTTGGGGTGTATATCGGGGGATCAAGGCAGCAGCCAAAGAAGCATTTGGTACCGATCTGCTGGCGGGTAAAACGATAGCGGTCCAAGGTGTCGGCAATGTGGCGATGCATCTGTGCAAATATCTGTATGAGGAAGGTGTACATCTGATCGTTACGGATATCCATAAGGACTCGGTGAAACAGGCCGTGGACCGCTTCGGCGCAACAGCAGTTGATCCCGCAGACATCACGAGTGTGGAGTGTGATATCTATGCACCATGTGCGCTCGGCGGCACGATTAATGACGATACACTCAAAACGCTCAAGGCGAAGGTCGTAGCGGGATGTGCCAATAATCAGCTGCTGGAGACCCGTCATGGGGATCAGCTCTATGATATGGGCATCGTATATGCGCCTGACTATGTTATCAATGCAGGTGGCGTAATTAACATTGCGGATGAGTTGAACGGTTACAACGCGGATCGGGCGTGGGGCAAGATCGGAGAGATCTATTCCAATCTGGAGAAAATATTCGAAATCTCACGTACCGAGGGCATCGCTACCTATGTTGCCGCAGATCGTCTGGCTGAACGGCGGATTGAGCAGATGAAGAATACGCGCAGCACATTCTTGCAGAATGGTCACCACGCGCTGAGTTCCCGGAGATTGCGCAAGTAATCGTAATAGAATCATAACCAAATTTAAAGGGTCTGTTAGATAACGGCAACATCCATCCCAAAGATGGATAGTCGATCTGACAGGCCATTTTTTTATGTTGCTATCAGAATTGAAAAAAGAAAACAGTGGCAATATCTGCCTAAACGATCAATTTCACTATGGATTTTTCCGATAATGTATTTACATCATTTAGATGGAGATGGTTCAGGGAAGCGGGGAGAAGTGGGAATGGGAAAAACGGGGGAAAAGCAAGGGATAGGGTATAAGATCAAAAATATGTCACTTAAGATCAAGCTGCCAATCATGATCAGTGTATTGGTTGTTTTGGTTCTGCTCGGTGCAACGACCACAAGTTATATGATTTCATCTGATGTTGTGGTCAAGAAAAGCAAGGATGAAATGAATGTGATGGCTGACCGCCTTGGGGAAGGGCTTTGGACAGCGATGCAGCTTCAGCAACAGATGAGTCATGCGATATCTGTACATAACACGTTCAAAGAACTCTTGCAGTTGCGTGATACAAACGAAATGACAGACGAAACTTTTTTTACGGATGAGAATCCATATTTCAACAGAGCAAATACGATTCTCACCGACAGTATATCCGACACGGTAGGCACCAAGCCGGACTTGTTCGTGTTTGACAAGGAAGGAACGATGGTGGCGGGAACCATGCCGGAAGTCATTGGGCAGTCACGGGGAGATCGGGAATATTTTAAGGAGTCCATACAGGGGAAATCCTTTATCAGTGACGCGGTTGTCTCTAAGACTGGCAAGAAGCTCATTATTGTATTCTCGGAGCCTATCACCGATGAACAGGGGAATATACTGGGGGTGTTCGCCATGTCGGTGGATAGCAGCTTTTTCCTGGGGCAACTGGGAGACATTAAAATCAATGCCCAAGGCAGAGTTGAAGTGCTGAGCCGGAGCGGCATCATCATGTTCGACTCACTGGACCCTTCGGTTGTGGGACAGACACTTGCGGAAGACAAGGAAGCTATGGAACTTATAAATGTCAAGGCAACGGACGAAGTGAAAATCACTTCGATGGATCGAGATGATATCTACTACCGTGTTAATCAGATTCCTGACGCAGATCTCTCCGTGGTGATTATTGACGATTATGATGATATCAAACGTCCATTAGAGGATATGCAGCGCCAAGTGGTTATCGTGACATTGATCGGAATTGCTCTGGCTATTGGCGTAGGACTATTGATCTCTCGTAGTATTACGAGACCTATTGTTCGTCTGATCGGGCTGTTCCAACAGCTTGCTCAAGGGAATCTGACCGTCAAGGCCAATGGTAGATATAACAGTGAATTCAAGGATCTGGCGGAGAGCTTCAATGGCATGGTGGAGCAGAACCGAAACCTGATTACCGATATGAATAGTTCGATCCATGTTCTTCAAGCCAGCACTCAGGAGCTGGAGGAAACATCCAGACAGACAGCAAGATCCATTGATGAGACATCCGCGACGTCCATGGGGATCGCGAAGGCGATGGAGGCCCAATCGGAAGATACCGAACAGATTGCAGGCAAATTCAACAGCTTCGGCGATAAAGTGGCTGCCATGAACAGCAGTGCCCAGGATGTGAAGGCGAGAGCAGATGAGATCGAATCTGTGTTCCACAACGGGAATGAAGTCGTCAATGAATTGATGCGTATTAATGAGGTGAACGAACGGGAAGTCGAGAAAATCTCGGAGATCACAGTCAAACTTCAAACGAGTTCGGGCAGTATTAGTCAGATCACAGAAGCCATCAGCCAGATTGCCAAGCAGACCAATCTGCTTGCATTGAATGCTTCCATCGAAGCATCCCGGGCTGGAGAACATGGCAGAGGATTTGCAGTTGTAGCCGAAGAGATTCGTAATCTGGCAGAGCAGAGTTCCCGCCAGTCCAAGGAAATCTCCAGCATCATTGAGCAGAATCTGGCCGATGTAGCCGAGAACAACCAAAGTGTTGCAGAGATTCATACCATCTCCTCCAGACAGGATGAGCTTGTCTTGCAGACTCGTCAAGCGTTCGATGTGATTCTGGAGAAGGTAACGGTTATCAATCGACAAATTGCCACGATGGCAGGACAAATGCAAGAGATGTTGCAGAACAAGGATGACGTACTGGAGTCAGCCCACAGTTTGTCCGCTTCAGGGGAGCAGGTATCTGCTTCGGTTGAAGAGGTAACGGCAACCATGATGGAGCAGTCTTCAACGGTACAACAATTGGCGAACATGGTCGATACGATCGATCAATTGACGCAAAAACTGGCCGAATCGGCTGCGCGATTCAAGGTGGAGTAAGGTTAGTTGAATAGGTTTAGAGGGAAGGAAGGCAAAAGGCACTCTGTATGAGTGCCTTTTGCTTTGTTTTTTTAGGGTCTCGATCAATGTGCTCTAGTCCATTTAGTGATCAAGAAGATCAGCGGTTGAAAGAGGGGTACTAAGTTACCTTTATCAAAATGTAATGCATTTCTGGTTCAGCAGCTTCATGAATTGATCCAGCGCACTGCTGACATAACGATCCTCACCGCGGACAAAGGTTGTTGTAGTATGAGTATAACGATCTGCGAGATCAAGTACGGAGAATTCATCCGGTTTCTTGTGAATAACGCTGCACGGCATAATGGTAAAAGCAATGCCAGATTCCACACAGCTGAGCAGGTTTTCCATCGTACTCACTTCAATGATATTGCGAGCGGACAACCCCTCTTCCTGCAAAAATTCTTCGGTCATTTCACGATACGGGCAGCCCTCGGGGAAAACAACCCATGATACTTGGCACAGGCTTTCGGGTGGTGTATCCATGCGCTTGGAGATGATATGAACCGTGTCCTGCATCTCATATTCCACCTTCAGCCCCTCCTTCACACAAGCCCCGCTGATAAAAGCACCATCAATCTCATCGTCCTGTATTTTCTTGCGCAGTACTTTGGGTGAAGTGGCGTTAACAAGTGAGATGGACACCTTTGGGTAGGTTATTTGATATTCATTCAGAATCTCCATAAAGCGGCTGGATGCCGCCGTTTCCACAATGCCGATTTTTAGCGTGCCGGAAGGCTCCCCGGGATCGGTCATATCCTGCTTCAGATCATGTAAAAGGTTGTGAATCTGTGTGGCGTACTGGACGAACTGTTCTCCTTTGGAGGTCAGTACAACACCTTTGGGAAATCGGTTGAACAACTGGATTTGATATTCCTGCTCCAGTTTTTTGATGCGTGTAGTGACATTGGATTGAGCGTAATTCAGTTCTTTGGCGGCCTGTGAGATTTTGCCTGAACGTGCTACCGCGAGAACAATATCGATATCGGAAAGTTCCATGCTGTATCCTCCTGAACGTGGATTAACTTATATTGCTTCCGCAGATGTTGATGTTAGGTATCTCTCTGAGAGATACAACTATATATTTCAATCATTTTACGATATATCGAAGCCGCCGTACAATATCCTTAATGACAAAGAGAGTAGGGATATGACATGGATAACATGAATACACATTCAACACTATTAAGCCCGGTAACGATTCAACAGTGGCAATTAAGGAACCGAATGGTGATGGCGCCGTTGACCCGGGGATTTGCTGATGATCAGAAGGGGACCGTGACGGATGAGATGGTGGCATATTATGAGCAGCGTGCGCGGGATGGCGTGGGACTGATCATTACCGAGGGCATCAACCCGAATCTGGCAGGCAAAGGCACGTATGGCATCCCCGGCTTATATACAGATGAACAGACGGCTTCTTGGAAAAGGGTCACAGATGCTGTTCACAGACATGGCGGCACCATTATTGCTCAACTGTGGCATGTTGGCAGGTTGTCCCACTCCGATCTGATCGGAACCGTTCCACTGGCACCTTCCAGCCTTGCGGCAGAGGGAAGAGTGCATAAGCTGCATAAGCCGTATCAGGTTCCTCAAGCGATGAGTGCACAGGACATAGAGGATACGATTCAGCATTTTCAGACGGCAGCCCGCAATGCGGTTCTGGCAGGGTTCGACGGGATCGAGCTGCATGCTGCGCATGGGTATCTGATCGACCAGTTTATCAATGAGAAGACCAACCATAGAACAGATGAATACGGGGGAGACACTGCGGGCAGATTGCGGTTCCTGCGGGATATTATTGTGGCTGTGAAAAAAGAGATCCGTGTGGATCGCATATCGGTACGATTCTCCGAGAAAAAGGACGATGATGCATCCTATGCATGGGCAGACAAAGCTGGAATGATCGATGCATATCTGAACTTGTTCCGCGAGACGGGAATTACGATCTTGCATCCCTCAACAGACCATTATGCGAAAGTATGGGAAGGGGAGCAGTCCTTTCACGAGCGGATTCGTAGTCGGTGGGATGGAATCATCATTGGTGTGGGGGATTTGGATGCTCAGACCGCAGAGCAGGCGATTGGGAAGGGAAGCATAGATTTGGCTGCGTTCGGCAGACCGTTTATCGCCAATCCAGATCTGGTACAGAAATTGCATGCGGGTCAGCAATGGATTGAGTATAATGCGAATGCACATTTGCCTGCTTTGGTGTGAACATAAAGAAAAAAGGGCAGAAGCCGATCCTGAGGATCGCTCTGCCCTTTGTTTACTTATGAAAAGGAATGTATGCAAAGTCATGTATTTTCCGTACTGAAAGTTCTGGGTAATCTATCTTGCGTGCTATAGCCACGCGGACGATGTAGACCCGAAGTTTAGATGCTCTTTGAGAAATCAAATGGTTCTGTTTCGCTTTTTCTAGTTGAGCTTTTTTCGATATACCAGAGAATAATCATGCACAACGCATAGACCAGACTGACAGCCAGAATAATGATCCATACACTTTCCATGTCCATGCTTTTGATGAAAATGCCTGTCAAATATGGACTAAGTGTGTAACCCAGGCAACCTACGAATAACAGCAAGCCATTAAACCGCCCCTGATGTGTATCGGGTACACGCGAAGCAATATACAGATTGATATTGGTCTGCACGAGAATCTCTCCAATGGTCCACAGCACCGTGGATAAGGCGACGATGGAAAAATGGGGGAAGGTTCCGAGCAGGTTCAAGGATCCAAATCCGATTCCATAGAAGAGTGCGCCTGTAGCTATGGAGTTTAGGGCAGTTAATTTGCGTGTAGCGGACAGGATCACGGTGGTAAGAATAATGACGCTAATGGCATTGATGGTCATGACAGAGCCGTAATAGGCTGCCCCGTTCTCGCCAAATGAGTGATTCATCTGGAGTGGGAGACTAAATGAGTATTGCATATAGATAAAATAGTTAAGAAATGACACAACGATGAAAAAGGCAACGAGTGGGTTTTTCAGCAGTAGTCTGAATAACGGCGAAGGTGGTTGGCTCGATCGTTGTTGTTCTTGTTGTCCAGCATGTTCGCTGTTTGTTGATGCCAATTCCTTGCGTGTGCCGATCTTAACCTGGTTGATGATGATAAAGGTAGATATCAGAAACACCGTACCGATACTTATAAAGACAATGTTGACGTGATCCTTGATAAAAAAACCGGCGACCAGTGGTCCGATGGCTATACCCAGATTGGCCCCCAGATACATGAGGGAAAAGGCGGACTTTCGTTCTTTCTCCTCCGTACACAGTTGAATAATCAGTGCATTATAAGCAGGCCGGGTAATACTGATGAAAAACATAACTGCAATCAGAAGATAACCAACGGTAATGGTGCCTGACCAAAAAGAGCAGCTTATAATCATGATGGCAGACAACAGTTGCCCAATGACAATAATTGTTTTTTTGCCCATAAGATCGCTTAAATAGCCGCCAAGAAGTACACCGGGTCCGCTAATCAGGGCTGCCATGGACACAAAGATCCCTGCACTGACCACATTCATGCCCATCTGTAACGTAAGCACCAAGGTAATCAGGGAGAATACAAAATCTCCCGTGCTGTTAATCGTTCTGGCTAAACAGAGATAATAGATATCGCGGCTCAGACCCGCGTAGGTTTTGAATAACGACAATAATTCCAGCCCTCCCCAAGATAACCGTCACTCCCAGACCAAAAACGGTGAGGATCATCCGTACATCTTATACAGTTTCAGTTTCAGCAACCGTCACTTCAATCTTGAAGCGATCATACATATCCAGCAGGGTTTGGCGCAATCCTTCAAACGAATCACCCTCCACGATGGCAAATCCTGATCGGGTCATGGTATCGTTTACGTCCCTTGCGCGCTGTCCCACTTGATAGGATACATTGAACTCAACGATGCCAGGGATATCCGCATAATCCTCTATCCCGGATATGTGTTGAATTACCCCTGCGCGTGAAGGGAAGCAGATCATGCCTGTGAATTTATGGCGCGTCTCCTGTTGCTTAAATTCATATATTCCAACTTCCAGATCAGTGACGGCTTCGAAGAAATCAACGCCATGGGTGTTCTTGATACAAGGAGGCATGACATGCGATCCCCCGATTCTTGCACCAATTTCTCCAAACACCACTTCTCCTTCCGGAGTCAGAAAAAGTTCCGCATGTGTTACGGATTGATTGATACCCAAGGCAGCAATGACCCGTTCATTGAGTTCTTTGATGTGATGGATAAAATCAGCTTCCGTGCCTTCAGGGAACGTAATACTGGCCGGAGGTTTCTGCTTCGTTGCAATATCCAGGCAGTTATACAGGTATTGGGAAACGGATGCAAATACAACCTTGCCCTTGGACACAATGGAATCACAATGAAACTCCGTACCGTGGATGAATTCCTCCAGCAAATCCTTTTGCTGTGCTTGTCGTGTATGGTGTAGATAATGTGCCAGTTCATCCATGCTGGATAATTTGAACGTATTGATACTTCCATATCCGCTGAGTGGCTTCACAATAATCGGGAAGCCGTGTACAGCAGTGAAACGAATATAGTCCTGTTCATGTAGAGCAATGGCAATCTCGGATGTCCGAATTCCGCGTTGATGCAGCATTTGTTTCATGATCCATTTGTTGCGAACAGCCTCAGCCTGATTGCGCTGCATACCGGGGATCCCGAACTCGGAACGGAGCTGACCACCGATCTCAATCGCATTCTCACCCGGCGTTAACAAAGCTGTGATGGAATGGGTTTCACGAATCTCGATCATATGCTCCCGGATGGCATCTACGGACTCCAGATGATCGACATATCTAATTTCATCAAAGAAGTCCCTGAGGACCTCATCATGATGCAAATTATGCCGTTCAATAATCAGAATTTTCTTGTGATCCGCCAATTTCTGCAAAGGTTTAACGAAGTTTAGACCAGTAGGTAGCCTGAAATCAGATATGTATACAATTGTTTTCATACGTTCTCGTAAATCCCCTTTCAACAAAATACTAAAAATAGTAAAAATTCATTTCATAACATTATAGCTCAATATTTTCCATTTTGAATACACCTTTTGGTTAAAAATATGAACCAAAATACATATTTATGTTGCGTTAAAGTGTTAATTGACAATAGGAATTTTTTGGTATACGATCTTTAGCGGATTAGAAATAAAAAGGAGGAAATAGAAATAAATGGAGATCGTTAAAGAGAAATATGCCATACTGGGAACGCTGGGAGACGATGAAGGATTCCTGACTTGCAGCATGCATATCGCGAAGAAATTAGACAACTCGGAACGTATCAAGCCATACCCTGAATTTGAAGCGGCTGCGGAAGACTTGAGATCAGGGATCATATCCTGCTTGCTGGTCCCCGGGGCGTATCCCAAGCTCAACAGCTTCATCATGGATTCTGAACTAGCGGTGTCTGAGAGCTTTGTGGAGAAAATTCCTGCGCTGGTTCTATCCGGCTTCCATGCGGTATGTCCCGATCAGATCGATATTATCTATCATCATCCAGCAACCACATACTTGTTATCTGAACTTGATACAACCTATAGAGAGAACAGCACCGTATCGTCCAACCCTGAAGCTTGCAGGAAGGTCATGCACAACACGGAGAAGTCCATTGCGCTCACGAATCAGCTATGCGCTGATCATTACGGGCTTGTGACCTACAAAGTATTGCGCGAGGGAATCAATATGCCATGGGTATGTTTTACACAAAATACACAGAGGGTGAATACAGTCATATGAAAAGAATTGCTATTATACTGGATAAAAATTTGGAACCTGGCGCCGCCGCCAATGTGGCTGCCCTGTTAATGGGACAAGCAGCCCTGAATGAGCCGGGGTTATATTCTGATCAACCTGTGCTGGATCATAGCGGCGTTCAGCATGCGGGCATCCGATATAGCACTGTCATTCTGAAGGCTGGGGAGAATCAGCTGATCAATCTGGTCAAGTCCTGCTCAGATGGCAGCGATGGACTGAGTCATATTGTTTTTTCACAGACAGGCCAGTCGCTCAACAATGCCTTTGAACAATATGCAGTTGAGATTGCTTCGATGGAATTGGAAGCTACCAAAGTGGTAGGTGTCATTGTATGGGGCGAGGATGATCAAGTTAGGGCAGCGACCAAAAAATTCAGTGTCATGAAATAAGGGAAAAGGGCAGAAGCTGATCTTAGAGATCACTCTGCCCTTCTTTACATATGAAAGAATCGTTATAGAGGTTGTTTAAGGTACTGAAAACCGACCTTTTTGAACACGCACTTATAGATGTTTGCTGACAACGGCAGCTTTCTTTTCCGTAAAGTAATACACCAAAGCGAGCAGCGGCATGATCAGGCCAATCAGCGTTGTGAGACTCCAACCTCCGTTAGCATAAGACCAGCTTCCAAGAGATGAACCAATCGCACCGCCGACAAAAAAGATCGACATGAATATACCATTCACACGTCCTCTCGCTTCACTTCCTAACGAATAGATGATGCGTTGACCCAGCACCAGATTTCCCGAGACCGCCATGTCGAGCGTGATGGCAACGATCACAAGAAGTACAAGGGTAGCGGTAGAGTGACCCTGGAACAGATAGGCGAGCCCAAAAGAACCAGCCGCGATAACCATGGCGAGTCCGGTTAATATGCGGGTAAAGCCTTTATCCGCCCATCTTCCGGCAATCGGTGCTGCAACGGCGCCTCCGACGCCAGCCAATGCAAACCATGCAATTCCTTGCTGGGACATGCCATACTCATTGGCGAGCTGCATGGGAACTGTAGTCCAGAACAAGCTGAAGGCGCCAAACAGGCTGGCCTGATAGAGGGCTCGGCGGCGGAGCATGGGAAATGTTTTTAACAGGGAACCCAATGACAGGATTAATTGTCCATACTTCATCGCCGGTTGGGGCTGACGTGCAGGAAGTGCGCGTGACAGGAGCAAGGTTAACAATACGATAATGATTGCGGAGAAGACAAAGACCGCTTGCCAGCTGAGCAGACTCGTAATAAAACTTGCGACAGGGCGAGCCAGCATAATGCCCAGCAGCAGGCCACTCATCACATTACCGACCACCCGTCCGCGTTGCTCCTCCGAAGTGAGGTAGGTGGCGTAGGGAACCAGAATCTGTGCAACGACGGAACCAATACCGATGAAGAGGGAGGCAGCCAGAAATAATATGGCATTGGGAGAGAAGGCGGCGGCAATCAATGCAACGACCAGAATAATGAGGAAAAAAGTGATCAGCCGCTTATTCTCCAGAATGTCACTGAGCGGTACGATGAACAGCAGGCCAATCACGTAACCGATCTGTGTTAACGTCACAATCAGTCCGGCAGCAGCAGAGGAAAGCCCTGTTGTCATGCTGATCGGTCCTATAACCGTCTGAGCATAGTACAAGTTTGCCGCAAGTAGCCCGCATGCCGCGGCCAAAAGTAAAATCAACCAACTTGGAACCGGGGTTGTCTTCACATCGTTTTGCAAATGCATGATTATCATCCTCCAATTTTTATGTTAATGATCCTTAGTGACCTAATGGTTCCACTCAAACCATGACCGATCAGGCGTCCAAACCTTTGCGGTACTTTTATGGATTCACTAATTACTAAACGCTTCGTTTACTAATTACAGTCATATAATAAACTAAACGTTTAGTATTGTAAATAGGCGATAGGAATTTTTTGTATGTCGAAGTAAGGTAAGAACGAAATTGTTTAATGTATCGGTATTTTAGTATAATGAACGTACAGTTTTTATGAATTAGAGATGCATTTGTTACACCAAGGAGGGCTTATGATGACAGCCAAAAGAGGGCGTCCCCGTAATGTGGAAACCCAGAATGCAATTCTTGCAGCTTCCTATGAATTATTATTGGAACACGGCTTCGGAGCGGTTACGATCGAAAAAATTGCTGAACGTGCTAAGGTGAGTAAAGCAACGATATATAAATGGTGGCCCAATAAAGGAGCTGTCATTATGGATGGGTACATGTCTGCGGCAACGGCAAGATTGCCTGTACCGGATACAGGATCAGTATTTGAGGATGTGCGCATTCATGCGAGCAATCTGGTTGATTTTTTGATCAGCCGGGAAGGAAAAGTGATCTCACAAATTGTTGGAGAGGGTCAGTCTGATCCAGGTCTAGCAGAAGAATACCGAACCAGATACATCCAACCTCGTCGACGTGAAGCGTGGGGAATTTTTGAAAAAGGTGTAGAACGGAGAGAGTTGAAAAAGGATTGTGACATCGGACTGTGCATAGACCTCGTCTATGGAGCGATGTTCTATCGTATGTTGGTAACTGGCGAACCGTTAGATACTGAATTCGTGAAGCGTTCGTTGGTTTCCTTGTTTGAAGGTATTAAATCTTGATCATAGAGAAGGACATCTTGGGGGAGGGAGAGGGCGATTCGCAAGTATCGCCCTGGGTGTGGGTGCAAAAGGCTTGTGGATGAATGGAGAATGTGTGGAGAATTGAGAACTACACCTGGAAGATCGGTGAGATGGCTGGGGGCCATGAATCAGGAGAATGCGATGTGGAAGTGGGAAGAGACTGGTTCAAGAGCGGGGGTTCATTCCATACCGAACTGGGCAGTTCGCGGCGTAATACAGGGGCGACTTCCTTGGCAAAACGCTCCACTTGCTCCAACTGCTCGCTATGCGTCAGTCCATCTACGCTGATACTCAGCACCTGATGTCCGTAAGCGGCATGATAGTCCAGAATTTTCTCAATGACCTGCTCCGGACTGCCGATCAACACAGGACCTCGTGCAATGTTATCCTCCAGATCGGTGAAGGGCGACTGGTTATGCTGTGCGGCGGCGGTGGCATGGAACGCTTCATAATATGGCTTATAACGACGAATGGCTTTTTCACCCGTATCCGCAAGATAGAGACTGCCGGCACCAGAGCCAATCACGGCTTGCTGCGGATCATGACCATAATAATCGAGGCGCTCCCGATAATGATCAATTAACGCTTTGTATTTGGCTTGCGGGTGAAAAGAATTCGACGTGAAGAGCGGCTCGCCATATTTTGCAGCGAGTTCCGTCGAGACCGTGCTCGACGCGCTACCATGCCAGATGGGGATGGATTGCTGAAGCGGCCTGGGCCACGTGGTCACTCCCTCAAGAGGAGGGCGATACGTTCCCTGCCAGGTTACATTCTCTTCAGACCACAGCCGTCTTAGCAAATGATAGCGTTCATCGAGTGAGTCCCATTGTTCCTCTTCGCGGATGCCGAACAGCGGATAGTGCCGAGGGTCATTGCCTTTCCCGATGATCATCTCCAGCCGTCCGCCTGATAATTGATCCAACGTGGCATAATCCTCGGCAACCCGGACTGGATCAAGTATACTCAGAACAGTGACGGTGGTTAGTAACCGAATGCGTGTGGTTGCTGCGGCTATTGCGGTTAATACGACAGGTGGCGAGGAAGATAAAAAAGGCGCACCGTGTCGTTCACCGATCCCATAGGCATCGAATCCCAGTCGTTCAGCCAGCTTCGCTTGCTCTAATATATTGTGGAATTTCTGCTGAGTCGTCAGAGCCTCCCCGGTCACGGCATTAGGCAGATTCATCATGAGACTAAACAAGGCGAATTTCATCTGACCTTCTCCTTGAACTGAATTAATAATTTTGTGTTGTATAATCCTATTGAAATAGTAGGATATGTAAGTTGGATTAAATGTATCACGTTCTCACGGATTCTTCTAATGGATTTTTTCTATAAGCAGGTGCAGCCAGGCTTCATTACATAAATGTGAAGGGAATTGCCACGATTTTTATTGACCGCTGTAAAATTTAGGATTAAAATTGTGCTTATCATATAAATTCAAAATTATGGATTTTCATTGTGGAGGTGGGATACATGGAACCTACAACTACGATACGCTCATATATTGAGGACTACATCAGGAAACAGGGGTACACCCTGCAGTATTTTGCCGATATATCGGGAGTTAACGCTGGAACGCTTAGCGCAATTATTAAGGGGACTCGGCCCATCGCTATGGCGCAACTGGATCTGATTACCCAAGGCATGAAGCTGGAAGAGGGGTATTTCTACGAGATTTATGGGGCTGAATGTTTCGTGGAATCGGCACCTCATTGGAGGAGACTGGAACCATTCCTGCAACGCTGTGCTGAATTGGACAAGCTGGAATGTATTCATAAGGTTATCCAGGAAGTGACGGATGATCGCTCGTATATCTCGGAGTTGTTTGAGATGGCGGAAGGCATGCTTGAACGTGGACAGACGAAGGCTGCACGGATGTTGTACGAATGTGTGGCGGAGTGTGAGAAATATCAACACTCGGAACGTCTGGCTCTGTGCCAGTATCGCATCTTCACCCTCTCGCTTGGTCAGAATCAACATGATAACCTACGGGCCGCCGTGCACTTCGAGCCTTATATTAATCGGTTGGATGAGGAGAGGCAGCTGGATGCGATAAAGGATTTGGCGAATACGTACTCCGCACTTCGCTATTGGGACAAGTTGTTCGCGCTTGCAGATGAATTGGGACATAAAGCGGAAATTATTCAATCGTATACTAAGAAAAAAGTTATTAAAGAAAATAGGATTACAGCGTACCCTTTATTTGTATACAGAGCTTATTCGAATTTGCTTAAAAGCAGTGCATGTGAGTGGAGAGAGATGTATAACGATGCACTGGAATATACAAATAATTATGCTTCTTTGGTTAAGATACCCAATCCTGATGATGAAGAAATGATATATATCAATATGTTCAACAGATGGGCAGAGGTTAATACTCAATTGTATAAACTGATGATGGGAAAGACAGAGGTTCTCCCGGAATATATAGCTTGGATTGAGCAGAATGAAGAGGAGACACTTACTGGTCTTGTTAAAATTATAGAAGCAGCAAATAAGTACGACTTGGATATAGATTATGTTATTTCTAAATTTGATATTTCCATTAATTCTATGTTGAATGATAGAACTTTATCAGAAGGATACAATGAACAAATGAAAAACAATCTGTACTCAAAACTCTTATTAGAGTTGGCAATGTATTATTTTAAAAGAGAACGATACATGGAAGGAATACACAAGCTTGTCACCTGTTTGAGTTCAGCCATCAAGATTAATAATTCTAATGACATAATACAATGTGTTGCTCTCTTTGAAAGGTATAGGTCTTTTGCATCTAAAGAAATAGAAGGTATCTATTATAATCTAATGGAGGAGGCTTATAGTTATTATGAAATCAAAAAAAATCATAGCTATACTTTTGTTTAGTGCTATTATTGTTTGTTTTCCCACTATACTAATTAAAGTACAAGATCAAATCTATAGTCTGCTAGCACATGGTGATGGAATGTTGTAAGATACAAAAACTTAAACTACACTAATTAATAGCGGTTTATTTCCGAATGCGGAAGTAAGCCTTTTTGTGTTTTTATAGATTGACCGATGTAAAATACAGGATTAAAATAACATTTATTATATGTAATTGAATTATAAGTGATTTATGTGACGGAGGTGAGATCGTGGAATCGGTACCTACAATAAGAGTACATATTGAGAAATTCATGAGAGAAAAAAATCTCAAGTTGCAGCATTTTTCCGACATTACAGGAATTAATGTTGGGACTTTAAGTGCCATTCTTAAAGGTAGCAGACCGATGTCTATGAACCAACTGAATCAGATCACTTCTGTTATGGGGTTAGAGAAAGGGTATTTTTATGAGAGTTATGGGGTTGAATCCTTCATAGAATCTTCGCCCCACTGGAGACGTTTGGAGCCATATCTATATGAGTGTGCTGAGCTTTGTAAGCTGGATTGTATACAACAAGTCATCACTCATGTAACGGACGATCGATCATATATAGAAGAATTATTTGATGTAGCTGAAAGCTTTTTTGCTAGAGGATTAAAAGAAGCGGCACTCATTTTATATGAATGTGTGGCCGACAGTGAGAAGTATCAACACTCGGAGCGGTTGGCTCTTTGCCAGTACCGCATTTTCCTGCTTCAGAAAACACTGAGTAAATATGATAATCTCAATGCAGCAGTAAAGTTCGAATCGTATATTGATAAATTAAATGAAGAAGTGCAATTGGATGCAATTAAAGATTTGGCAAACGTATATAATACGATACATTTGTGGGACAAGGTTGATGCATGGGCAAGGGAACTGGAACGGAAAGCAGAATTCCAATTAAAAATTCAATCTCGTAGGCGAAAAAGTAATAAAAGAAGGCTAACAGCCTATCCTCTTTTTACATATGTAGCCTATGCAAACTTGTTAATATCAAGCGTTTATGATGCTCGTAAGGAATATGAAAATGTCCTAAAGTATATAGAAAAATACTTGGAAATAGTTGAGGTTGAGAATCCTACACAAGAGGATCAACAAATAATAGATTTGTTCCTAATATGGGGAGAAGGAAATCAATATGCTTCCCAATTAATGCTTGGTCAAGAAAATGTAATCAATTCTTATTTGGATTATATCGAAAACAACCCGTCAGAAATATTAGCTGGACTCATTAATATTTTGCAAGCATCTAACCAGTATTCTTTTAACATTGACTATGCTTTAGACAGATTTAAAGATCAGATCAATTTGTTTAATACTGACATGTATATTAAAGGTAGTTATAACGATCAAATGTTAAACCACGTATATCAAGATTTTTACTATGAATTGGCAAATTATCAAATGAAACAACGTAATTATTCACTTGGAATGGATGCCTTACTTATGTGTTTAGATCTCTCTTCTTCAAGTAAAGATGACCTGATGTGCATTAAATGTTTAGATTTGTATGGGGAGTATAGGAGTGAAGCCGCCGAAACACAGATCAGAAAGTACAAAAAATTAATAGAAAAGTTAAGTTTACCGACTTTTTAATAATGAAATATCTGGGAAGGGATGATGAAGAAGATGCACAATATTCGTTCCGTATATGTTGTTTAATTATGAACTTGCAAAGTATAAATCAAGACTAAAAGTTTATCAAACCGGTATAAATGTAATTCTTAATACACTTATCTCTTTCAATGTTTAACCAAGACGATCATTTGCCAGTAAAATGTGTTGATTTATACGGGACTTATAGACAGCAAGCTAGTTTGTCTCAGCAAGAGACGTATTCACAATTATTTAAGACGATAAATATTAAATAAAACAAACAGCCTATCTGCTTTTGAGGTAGGCTGTTTTGTATTTTGATAAAGGATTACGCAGAGCGCAATGCCTTTTCTAAAGATTTGTTTTTACAATATTATGCAAAACATATTATGTTCTAAAAAGCACTTGTAGTCATTAGCGAAACTAATAGCTTACTCATATTGAATATTTTCCAGAATGTCCTAGAGGGGGACTTGCCATGAGAGAACTGAGTAACTTGAAAGACCAAATCGAGCAAGGTCGGCAAGAGTTGAGTCGCTTGGTAAATCAATATGAAATCTCAAATATAAAAGTGATTGAACAGTCTATGGCACTGGATGAGCTAATTAATGAATATAATCGAGTTACTTTAGGAGTGAACGTAAAGAGGTGTAAAGTATTGTGAAGCTAACTTGAAATCATAGTCATACTAGAAATAGTGTTTTTATGATGATTATCAATGTTTAATAACAATAGGGCTATATTATGGATTATTATTCATAAAAAGTTTATTTAAGTTTCTTTTGAAAATGATTATATGATTAATCTGAGCACGTTCTCAATTACAAAGAAAGAAAAGAGGTGATTGCAACGTTAGGATATGGATAAAATTTGATTTAAGTCGATGAAGAGAGAATTCGAGACTCAAAGATAACACAGTCATATGATCTTAGTTTCTTTATTAAGTTAGTTAGGTTATTAACGTGACTATTTTAAAACTTATGAGGAGGTTCTATCTATGAAAAAATTTGGGAAAATTCTATTAACAGCAATTATGATTTCTTCTGTATTTTCAACGGTGGCATCTGCTTCATCTGAGGGACAAGTTTTAAGTACGAATACGCCTGAAATAGTGAGTAATAATGATATTTCTCAGACAAGTGCAATAGGTATTTTTGATCCTAATTTTAAAGAAAAAGCTAGTTCACAAGGACTTGATCCTGAAACAATTATTGCAGGGTATTATGTTCCTTTTGATAAGACCCGTTCCAATCTATCAAACGATCAGGTGCTTCCTTCTGCGATAGGAGATTACTATCTGAAAAACATTGACATGACCCAAATTACTGGAAATGTTATTGAGCGTGCGGTTGGAAAAGGCCCAGCGCCCTTGTCCTTGTCCGTTATTGATGGTGTAGCTACTACATTCTCTGCTGAGATTTCTTCGAAAGCAGGATGGGGTGGTGCAGAGATTGCTGCGAAGCTAGGTACGACCTATCAGGCAACTCGTAACTTTAACAAAACATACGGACCAATCCAAATTCCTGCAAATAAAACATATACCATTTACTGCGCACCAACATACAACTACTATTCGTTTCAGATATGGAAACAAGGTTTCTTTTCTGATTCTTATATTGGTACTTATGAGTATAAAGAGCCAACGGGTTTATACTTTTACTGGCAAGATACTACTGGTTGGTAACTAGACATAATTTCACAATTTTGGTAATATAGTAGCGCGTACAACAGCAATATTATATTATCAAAGGAGAATTTAAATTTGAAAAGTAAATTGATTTCCTTAGTAGCCCTTATCTGTTCATTTGTATTATTTGTTATTGGATTTCAGTTTATTGCTCAAAGTACTGATTGGGGTATGGACAAAGCTATGTTGGTTCTTGCAGAATACCAAAATGTAAAGTCTGATACCTCTGATATCTTTGGTAGTTTTATAAACTCAGAGATTTGGTCGTATAAAATTGAAGGAATATTATTGATATTTTTAGGGATGTTAATGTTGTATTTAGCAAATTCATTACGAAGTAAATAATGAAAAGTATTCGGGTCCCGAATACTTTTTTTCTTATTTACAATTTAATCTGTAGTTCAACATATAAGTATGAAAAAGGTTGAATTTCTTTGAAAACCTTTGTAAATAAACATTTTATTCTGCAAAGGAATAAAATATGAATTTTTTGGCAATGTATCCTAAAATGTTATACAAAGAGGGGGTGCATGCTGTGAGTGAACCGGTACAGATCACAGATAAAATCGAACGGAACCGGCAAGAGTTGAGTCGTTTGGCGGAGAATCATGGCATGCAGGACAACAAAGTCCTCCGACAGTCCATGGTACTGGACGAGCTTATTAATGAATATAATCGATTCAAATATAAAAGCCATCTCAGGAACAGACAACCGATTGCATAATGCAGTCGGTTTTTTGGTCTAATTAGTGTTCTATAGAAATAGCGTAGTCGACTGTAGCGATACAGTCGGCTTTTTTGCATTCACCCTGAAACCCATGCGTATAACTTGAAATTCCGTACCAATTCCAGGATTGGCAGGATAGCGGATGATCATTAAAACTGGATATGATGACCCCAGTTATATCCAGATTGATCTATGAAGGGGGCTCATACAATGATCGGGAGAGGGAGGGATGAACGGAAATGATGGACAAGGTACGCATTTTTTTCGGAAAAAACGTAAACCTGCGCACCAAGTTGCTCCTGTTGTTCCTGGCGCTGACGTTGCTGCCGCTAAGTTTGCAGGGAATGATGAACTACAAGCATTTCTCGCAGACGATGGATCGTAAGACCGAGCAGTTCACCATTGATATGGTTCGCCAGATTAACGCCAATCTGAATCGGCTGCTGAAGGACTTTGAGCGGTTGTCGCTCTTGCCGCTTTATGATCAGATGGTGCTTGGCATTCTAGGGAAATACAACGCTTCAATGGGGTCGGGAACATGGGCGAGGTCTGAGGATTATCTGAAAATGAAGCTTTACACATCTGGTCAAGCTTATGACCGGCCCGAGATTCGGGGGATTCATCTGATCAGCAACAGCGGCATTTTGTTCTCCAATCTCGATTCGCTGGCGGTTAAGCCGGTATGGGACAGCAGGCAGGATGACTGGTTTGCAGAGCTTGAAGACTCGGAAGGGACATGGCGCCTGCTTCCCCCGCATCAACCCGGCTATTACACGGGCATTCAGCAAGAATCGTATATATCGGTGGGCAGAGTGCTTCGAGATCCGGGTACGCTCCAGCGATTGGGGTACATTCTGATTGACATCCGTCTGGAAGCCTTCGGCCAAATGTTATCCAATCTGAATGTTGAGCAAGAGGCAAGCCTGATGATTGTCGACAGCAAGCAACGTCTGCTGTTCGAACGGACCTCAACTGGAGGAATCTCTGCGTACGACCAGTTGTTAATGCATGGACAGCTCCAAAACTATGCAGGGAACCAAAAAGTTGTTCTGGATGGACAGTCCTATCTCTATGTACAACACCATTCCAGCTATTCCGGGCTCTCGGTGATCAGTCTTACACCTATTGCTGTGATTCAAAAGGAGTCGGGTGAGATGCTCACCTTCACAATAGGGTTCGCTGTATTGTGTATGGCGGCTATATCGATTCTGGCGGTTCTGTTATCCTATCGTATCACCCGGCCGCTGATTCGACTGAAGCACCACATGATTCGGGTGGAACAGGGAGATTTTAGCCAGCGGGTAGCACACTTCAGCAATGATGAATTCGGACAGATGGGCCGAGGTTTTAACCGAATGATGGAAGAGATTCATCGACTGTTTAATGAGGTGTTCCTGCTGGGCATTCAAGAGCGGGAGGCAGAGTTGTCGGCGTTACAAAGCCAGATGAATCCTCATTTTATATACAACACACTGGAGTCCATTAACATGATGGCCATTCGCCAGAAGCATGCTGAGGTATCGGACATGGTGACGGCGCTTGGCAAGCTGCTGCGTTATACGATTGATAAGGTGGACCGGATGGTTCCACTTGGGGAAGAACTTGCTTTTGTACAATCCTATGTACGCATTCAGCAGGTACGTTACGACGGCAAGTTAGAGATTATCTATGATATCGAAGAAGGGATAACCGAGTATTTGATTCCCAAGCTGGTACTGCAACCGCTGGTGGAAAATGCAGTCTACCATGGCATTGAAGGGCTGGAAGATGGGGGAATGATCTGGGTATCTGCCTTGAAATTCGACCACGAACTGCTGATTAGTGTACGAGACAACGGTAAGGGTATGACTCAGGCAAAGATTGACGAGTTAAATGAGTCCATATCAAAACAGCCTTCCAATGAGGCATTACGTTGCCATGCCGGGGACAGTTTGGGGCTTAACAATATCGCTCAGAGGATTCGCCTCATGTATGGAGAAGGCGGCAGCCTAAGCATTGATGGGAGTCCCGGGCAGGGACTGGTGGTCACGATATCCATTCAACTTCTACCGAAAGGGGATTGAAGCGCATGTATAAAGTCTTGCTTGTAGAGGATGAGACGGTCATCCGTCAGGGACTGAGGGAGCTGATCGTACAAGTGTCTTCTCAGTTTCAGGTAACGGGCGAAGCGTCGAGCGGTACCGAGGCGCTGGATTTTCTGAGATGTGAGGTGCCGGACGTGTTAATCACGGATATCCGCATGCGTGAAATGGACGGTTTAACTTTGGTAAGCAAAGCCAGAGACATGTATCCTGAATTGCTAATGCTCATCATAAGCGGCTATGGCGAGTTTGAATATGCACGCAGAGCGATGGAGTTTGGGGTGTTGAACTATCTGTTGAAGCCAATCGATCGTTATGAACTGGCATCATGCATACAAAAGATTCAATTGCTGCTGGATCGCAGATATGGTATTTCAACCCTTTCGATCCCGGAGTCATCTGGGAAAACAGAACACGCTGGTGGAGATACGCGGAAGATTATCCGAGATGTGAAGGAGCACATCAAGCAACATCCCGATGGAGATCTGCGACTTCAGACGATAGCAGATCTTGTTAACTTGAACCCTACTTATTTAAGCCAGTTGTTCAAGAACGAAATAGGCATCAATTATTCCGAATACATCACTGAGGCACGTATGGAGCGGGCCAAGTGGTTGCTGATCAACACGGGTCTCAAAATCTATGATGTGGCACGGTTATCCGGGCATCAGAGCCCCAAACACTTCATGCTGGTGTTCAAGCAGCAGGTGGGATGGACCGCAGGAGAATATCGAGACCGATTCAGTATCTCTTGAAAAACCATACCATTTCTGTAGTTGACGTGATTTAAGGGGGAATGATGCTTTCGTTATACTTTGGTTGCACATGTATACCACGACTTCCATAAGGGGGATTTCCATGAAAAAAGCAGGACTGATACTGGTGTTTATACTCATGATGATGGCTTCAATCGCGTGCACAAGCTCTAATTCCAGCAGTGAATCTGGCAGTTCAAGCGGAGAGAACGGAGAGGTCGAGCTGAAGTTCATGATGTGGGGCAATCAGGCGCATATGGATGTATACAACAAGTTGATCGATGACTTTACGCGGGAAAATCCAGGCATCAAAGTAACGATGGAATCCGTACCTTTCGCAGAATACCAGCAAAAAATTTCGGTGCTTGCCGCCGGAGGCTCTCTTCCCGATCTCGCCTGGGTATCGGAGCGAATGGTGCCACAATTCAAGTCCAACCACATCCTGGCCGATGTATCCGAGTTCAAGGATGATGCACAGTTTAAGCTGGATGATTATATTCCAAGTACATTGGATTTGTTCCGTGATGGCGATGAACTGCTGGGACTACCTTTTTCTACACCTCCGGTGGTCATGTTTTACAATAAAACGCTGTTCGACCAAGCCGGCCTGACTGATCCAAACTCACTTGCCACCCAAGGAAAATGGACATGGGAACAGTTCGAAGAGTCCGCCAAAGCCATTACCAGCAAGGATGCGACTAACCGAATCTATGGCGCCAACTTTTTTCGCGACTGGAAGACCTGGGCGGTGCTTTCCTCCTACTCCTGGTCCAATGGAAGCGGTCCATTCGACGAAGGCATGACAACGTTCACCTGGAACGATGCCTATGGCGTACAGACCTTTGAATTACTAGAACGCATGATGTTCACCGATGAATCACACCCGAAGGCGGGCGAACAGGTCAGCTTTGATGCGGGTAATGTGGGCATGTTCTTTGATAATTACAGCTATGTTTCCAAAGCAAGAGAAATTACGGATTTTGAATGGAGCATCGCTCCTATGCCTTCCGGCTCTCAAGGCAGTGTGCCGATGCTGGGGCAGGCCGGATATGCCATGTTCAACGACAGCAAACATCCAGAGGAAACGAAGAAACTGTTGAAGTATTTTGCCAGTGAGCAGGGGATTCAGGCGACAGCCACCTACTTTGTACCTCCGCGTACCTCTGTTCTGAACTCAGATGCATTCATTCTTCAGCCGAATAACCCGAGCAAAGAGCATATCGTGCAGGCCGTCATTGATGAAATGCCAAAAGCGCGCTTAATTCCCGGTCATATCCGTTGGCAGGATATCGACAATGCGGTATTGCAGGGATTTGACCGACTGTTTGCAAAGACAGCGACAGCTGAGGATAACCTGAAACAAATGCAGGAAGAGATCCAAAGTGTGTTGCAACCCTAAATCATTCAATCGAAACCGGAGGTGAGAACGATGGGCAAATTCAAAGAGTTACTTGAGCGGAAACCGCTGTCGCTGGTGGTCAGCCTGCCTGAGAATGATATTGCTTTGGCTCGGGCAGCCATGGAAGAGGGCGCTGATGCACTGAAGGTGCATTATAATGTCGGTCATCGCGCCAGCGGGAATCATTTTGGTCCATTAGACATGTATGCCGAGGTGTTTCGGGCGATCCGCAGTGAGTTTGGTGGTCCGCTTGGGGTCGTACCTTCTGGCAGTATTGATGGGGCACAAAGGGAGGATGTGGAGCGTCTTGGGGGGCTGGGTTTTGATTTTTATTCCATCTATGCACATCACTTGCCATCCTTCATGTTGAATGACTTGGGGCTGGACCCAACGTTTGCGATCAATGAAGAATATGATGCTTCCCTCGTAACATCGGCAGCGCACTTCGGCTTCACCGCTCTGGAGGCATCCATTGTACCTGGAAAAGAATATGGTACACCGCTAAGCTTCGCGGATGTACTCAAGTATCGCCGTCTGGTCTTGCAAGCCCAGGTTCCGGTATTGGTTCCTTCCCAGCGAAAGCTGGTGCCGGAGGATGTTCGGGTGCTGCGCGATACCGGGGTAAAGGCAATTATGCTTGGGGCGGTCGTGACAGGCAACACGGAGGAGCAGCTGCGAAGGGCTGTGAACGGGTTCCGCAATGCGGTGGACAGTCTGAGCTGTCCGGACTAATCAGGGAAAGTCACGTGTATCATGGGGGACACCCTATGTTAGCATCCAGTCGTTCTAACGAATCGAGGACATGTTATTCGCGCCCATTTGTACAGAACTGAAGTTTAAGGAATCGGAGAGACGTTATTTCGTCCATTTGGTCGATTTTTAAGGTTCTGGCGACATTTTATGGAGAAATAACATGACTGAGATTCGTTACCCGGTGCATTCTTTAAACTCTGCCTTATAAGATGCGGTAGATTCATTAGCGCATGGAGCGAGGGGATCAATCCTTTTGAATCAGCCCCTTATACAGAATCGTAGCAGAGTTTAGCTTCGGAGGAAATTGGATTAAAAGGGGGAGGCCTGATTGACCCATTCACGCAAGCGCAAAAGAGGGGGGCCACTCGCCAGAGAGGCCCAGATCGCAGGTTGGCTGTTTGTATCGCCGATGGTGCTTGGGTTTACCCTGCTGCTGTTATTTCCCATGGGTCTCGCGTTATACATGAGCCTGACCGATTGGCCGCTGCTGGGGGAGCATCATTTTATTGGACTGGAGAATTACCGAAATATTATGACAGATGCCATGTTCTGGAAGGTGCTCGCCAATACGGTTTATTTCACAGCGGGGCTGGTGCCTCTTAATATTGTGCTTGCCCTGCTGCTCGCGTTGCTGCTATCCAGAAATCTGCGGGGCATCGGAATTTTCCGAACAGCGATCTTTGTTCCGGTCATGACCTCGCTGATCGTATGGGCCATCGTGTGGAAGCTGATGTATGCGACAGAGTCGGGATTGATTAATCAGCTTCTGTTGATGGCGGGCATCAAGGGTCCGGCCTGGCTGTACAATGAAGATTTGGCAATGCCGGCGGTGATTGTGACAAGTGTGCTGAAAAATGTCGGTCTGAATATGGTGCTGTTCATTGCAGCCATTCAGCAGGTGCCGCGTTCACTGTACGAAGCAGCAACATTGGACGGTGCGGGCAGAAGAGGAACCTTCTTTCACGTCACGTTGCCTATGATCACACCAACGGTGTTTTTGACTGTGGTCATGACCGTGATTGGTTCACTCAAAGTATTCGGGCAGATCTATGTGATGACACAGGGCGGGCCGAGCAACAGCACCAAGGTATTGGTTTATTATATCTGGGAAAAAGCATTCAAACTATTTCAGTTTGGCTATGCTTCTGCTCTCGCATATGTACTGTTCTTGATCGTGCTAATTCTGACGCTGCTGCAATGGCAGCTCCGAAAGAGGTGGGTATTCAATGAAGGCGATGCCTAGTCCTTCGGGGCGGAAGATAGGAAGTACTCTGGGGACGTATTTGCTGCTGACCCTGATTTCGCTCATTATGATTATGCCATTTATCTGGATGATATCGACATCATTTAAGGAACCCCAGAGCATATTCACCTATCCACCGCAGTGGATACCGGAACCATTCCGATTTCAGAACTACATCGATGTCTTTCGATTGATTCCGTTTCACCGTTTTTATTGGAACAGTATCTACATTTCTGCGTTGGTTGTGCTGGGAACAGTATTCTTTGCTTCCCTCGCTGGGTACGCATTCGCCAAAATTCCGTTTAAAGGACGTAATGTGGTATTTCTCATCCTGCTGAGTGCGATGATGATTCCCCATGAGGTAACGGCGATACCGATGTTTCTGTTCATGCGGCAGCTGGGGTGGATTGATACCCATCTTCCGCTGATATTATTGCCGATCTTTGGCGCGGGTGGTGTGTTTGGCATCTTTGTGATGCGGCAGTTCTTCATTACGGTGCCAACGGAGCTGGAGGAAGCGGCGATGATTGACGGCTGTAACCGATTCCGGATATATGCGCGAATTATGCTGCCCATTGCCAAGCCGGGTATGGCTACGCTGACGATCTTTACGTTTGTGACCATCTGGAATGAGTTTTTTGATCCGTTGATCTTCATTAACTCGCGTGATCTAATGACGCTGCCGCTTGGATTATCCCTGTTTACAGATGAAGTGGGTACAGCCTGGCAATATCTGATGAGCGCCACCGTCATGGCAACCTTGCCACTGTTAATTGTTTTTTTCCTGGCACAACGGCGCTTCATTGAGGGGGTTGCCATGACGGGACTGAAAGAGTAAGCCATGAAATACGTGCAAAGGCGAGCAATACGTGCAATAGAACGGAAGGAGGGACAACATTTGCGTGAACGGATGAGCATGGAAAAGGAAGAGGCAGATGTCGTTATTGTGGGCGGAGGTCCAGCTGGTATAGCGGCAGCCATTGCGGCTGGACGACAGGGTGTCCGCACAGTGCTGGTGGAGCGATACGGATTCGTGGGTGGGATGTCCACTGCCGCTATGGTCTATCCCTGGATGACTTTCCATACGGAACATGGTGAGCAGGTCATTAAAGGTATTGCGCAGGAGATTGTGGATCGTTTGCAGATGCGTGGCGGCTCCCCGGGGCATTTGCGTGATACGGTTGGATTTGTGCACAGTGTCACACCGTACCATCCAGCCATCTTTCAGGTGGTTGCGGCAGAGATGTTGCAGGAGGCTGGTGTCCGGCTGTTATTGCACAGCTTCGTGGATGAAGTGGTCGTTGGGGATGATCGGGTGGAAGCGGTGCGAGTGACAAACAAGTCTGGAAGAATGGAGTTTCAGGCGAACGTATTTGTGGATGCAAGCGGGGATGCGGATCTGGCTTATCTTGCGGGTGCTTCTGTGGCAAAAGGACGAGACGGGGATCATCGGTCGCAGCCGATGACCATGAAATTTCGTATGCGTGGTGTGGATCTTGGACGAGTAAAACAATACATGCAGGAGCATCCGGAGGATTTCTATGTGAAAACCCCCTTTGCTGAACTGGACAGCATCCCGTTAACCGGCGTGAGCGGCTTCTACTCCCAGTGGAAAAAAGCAGGTGTGCCAATTAATCGCGATCAGGTATTGTTTTTTACCGGACCGGCAGAGGATGAAGTGCTGATTAATTGTACCCGGGTGCAGGGACTTGATGCGACAGATGCCGAGGATCTGACCTCTGCGGAACAGGAAGGCCGGAAGCAGGTGCTGATGATTGCTGAGTTTTTGCAACATGATGTGCCTGGATTCGAACGGGCTTCGATCTCGGCGGTAGCGCCGCAGATTGGTATCCGTGAATCCAGGCGGATCATTGGGCAGTATGCATTGACACAAGCGGATGTGGTTGCAGGACGGAAATTTGACGATGTAATTGCCAGAAGTGGTTATCCGATTGATATTCATGATCCTTCGGGTCAAGGCGTTGTGGCTGCCTTTATAGAAGGAGATGGGGCGTACGATATTCCGTATCGCTGTCTGATCTCTCGCAATATCCGCAATCTGCTGGCGGCAGGACGCTGCATCTCCACCACACATGAGGCGCATGCAACGACAAGGTTGACTCCAAGCTGTATGGCTACCGGAGAGGCGGCAGGGACAGCGGCTGCACTAACAGTGAAGATGAAGCTGGACCCGGTGGAACTGCCGATCGTGTTGCTACAGGCGGAATTACGTCACAACGGAGCGGCGATCTAGCGGATGAGCTGATTGTGGGCGAATCATTAGTAGTGGAAGTGGGTGTTTATTTAATTCGCGGTGGCGTAATGGAAAATGTAACGAATCTCAGTGAAGCTATTCTGCTCAAAACCCTGAAATAGGGGGGGGAGCGGGGTGAATCGGAAGAATAGAGCGTCTACGATTCGATAGATTAGAAACTATCCCAAAAATGGCTAAATAAGCTTCCCTCAGTTCGCTAGAAATTGGTGGGAAGCTCGTGAATTGATGAGCATAATTGTAGCCCCAAAGACTCCAAATCCACTGCATAGGTGGATCTAGAGTCTTTGGGGCGCTCTCATTCTTATCATCCATTTGGTTCTTTCCTTCATGTTCCTTCATGTTTCGTATTCCTTCATGCCTTATTCCCTCCGATTATCAATTCATCCGTGCCTCAAGTCGCCTTGCGACAATGGACAGCGCGTAGTTGATGGCAAAATACAATACGGCTGCGAGCAGCAGGGCCGGGATAATGTAATCGAAACTTTGACCGCCAAGGATCTGCACGTTGTGCATCAGCTCTGGCAGAGAGATGATGATCGCCAGTGAAGTATCCTTCAGGAGTGAGATGAACTGGCTGACCATCGGCGGGGACATGCGGCGTAGCGCCTGTGGCATGATGATGCCACCGAGGGTCTGCATGTAGCTGAGGCCCGAGGAACGGGCAGCTTCCACCTGACCGCGCTCAACGGACTTCAGACCGCTACGGACGATCTCGGCAATCATCGCGCCTTCAAACAGACTCAGTCCAACGACCGTGGACCAGAAGACGGACATTTTAATCCCGAGCTGCGGAAGTACCATGTGGATGAAGAAAATGATGAGCAACAGCGGCAGATTCCGGATCGTATCCACGATCACTGCCATGATCTGTGACAGAACAGGGATACGGGTAAATCGGATCGTACCCAGCACAGTGCCGAGCACAAAGCTGAATATAATGGATAGCCCTGCTACCTGCAGGGTAATCAGGAATCCTTGAAGCAGGAAACGAAGGTTGGGCCACGCATAGGCCCCGCTAAAGTCCATATTTTATTAGCCTCCTTCTGTATGCAGGAATGGAATATCGAAGATCAATAGATGGGGCATGGACAAGTCAATATATCTCCCTAAGAAACTACGCCAAGTACAAGTCGATCTGTTACATGGTGACCTGACCTGCCGGTTTGTTCTTTTTCGGTTTGCCTTTGGTGCTGCGCGCTTCTGCATCGCTCTGTCCAAACCTGCGCTCCATATAATGCACCAGGAAGCTGAGTGGTAGTGTCAGCACCAGATAGAACAGCGCAACAATGGTGTACACACTTAGCGGCTGGAATGTATCCGAGTTAACCAGGTCGGCAAAATACATAAGATCCATACCGGCGACAACGGCAAGAATGGATGAGTTTTTGACCAAATTGATGAACTGGTTGCCGATGGACGGCAGTACAATCTTGATGGCCTGGGGCAGAATGATCAGGTTCATGGCCTGTACATAGGACAAGCCGGAGGATCTTGCTGCTTCCAGTTGTCCACGCGGCACCGTCTGAATGCCCGCTCGGATCGCTTCGGCAATGAAAGCGGCGGTGTAGATGGTCAGACCCAGAGTGCCGGAGACAAACCCATCCAGCGAGATGCCTAGTGCAGGCAGTCCAAGATAGAAGAAAAACACAACCAACAGCAATGGGATGTTTCGGATAAATTCCACAAAAGCCGTGCCAATCCAGTTCAGCGGTTTCACAGGGGATATCCGAAAGATAGCCAGGATCGCGCCAAGGATAAAGCTGCCAATGAGAGCCAAAATGCTCACTTGAATGGTATTCAGGAACCCTTCCAGAAAACGATCCGAGTGTCGCATTAGTACGCTGAAATCCAATGTGCCCATATAGGCGAAGCCTCCGTTCTCCAGATGTAGAAACGGCGATTACGTCTGCTCATGCTTCGCATCTAACAGACGAATTCGCCGTTTATCTATCTTAATTCGGGTTACTCGGGCTTGGAGCCCAGCCATTTCTCATGTAATGTGTCATATTCCCCGCTGTCTTTCATGCTTTTGAGCAGCGTGTTGACTTCCTCCACGAAGGCAGTGTCGCCTTTGCGAATGGCCATGCCATAAGGTTCGCTTGTGAAATTGCCACCAACCAATTGGAAGCTGTTATCCGTCTGTTGCATGCCGATGAGGATGATGTTATCTGTGGTCAGCGCTTCGCCTTTACCTGCTTTGAGAGCAGTGAATGCATCCTGATAGTTATCGAATTCAAGCACCTCAGCATCCGGGGCTTTCTCGCGAATATTCTGAGCGGATGTGGAGCCTTTCACCGCGAGCACTTTCACCCCGCTGAGGCTTTCCAAGCCGGTAATTGCACTGTCGTTTTTCACCAGCAGGGACTGCCCTGCTTCAAAATAAACATCACTGAAATCCACCTGTTCCTTACGCTCATCCGTAATTGTCATTGTGGCGATGATGATGTCGATGTCTCCATTTTGCAGCATGGGAATACGCGTCTTGGAAGTGACCTCTTTCAGTTCGACCTTGGTCTCATCTCCAAGGATCTGTTTGGCGAGTGCCTTGGCGATATCAATATCGAATCCTTCAACGTTGCCACTTGCGGGATCTTTCAAGCCAAACAGCTTCGTATCGTATTTCACACCGGCAATGAGCTTGCCGCGTTCCTTAATCCGCTCAATCGTTCCTTTCGCCTCGGCGTCACCACCACCGCTCGCTGAAGGTGTATCTGTACCTGTACTACAACCGGACAATACAAGCGAGAGAATGAGGACAAGCATAAATGATGGCCATTTCAATAATTTCTTCATGAATAAAGACCCCTTTCAAAATGGAATATTGGATTATTCTCAATGATGAATCAGACGGCTCAGGAATTGCTGTGCTCGTTCTTCTCTGGGGTTGTCAAAAAATTCAGCAGCGTTGGCCTCTTCAACAATTCGGCCTTCGTCCATGAAGATGACCCGGTCCGCAACTTCGCGGGCGAATCCCATCTCATGGGTAACAACGACCATGGTCATGCCATTATGGGCAAGGGAGCGCATAACATCGAGGACCTCCCCGATCATCTCGGGATCGAGAGCAGAGGTCGGTTCGTCAAAAAGCATGATTTTGGGCTCCATGGCGAGTCCTCTGGCGATAGCTACCCGTTGTTGCTGTCCACCGGACAACTGGGATGGATAACTATCTGCTTTGTCGGCAATGCCCACCCGGGTCAGATACTTCATTGCTGTTGCGGCTGCCTGTTCTTTGGGTTGTTTGCGCACCTTCATGGGTGCAAGGGTAATGTTATCGATGACTTTTTTGTGAGGATACAGATTGAAGTGTTGAAATACCATGCCGATGTCACGGCGGAAGAGGTTAATGTCCACCTTTTTCTGATGTAGAGGAATCCCACTGACGACAAGTTCACCTTCGGTAATGGTCTCCAAGCGGTTAATACAACGGAGTAATGTGCTTTTGCCGGAGCCGGAAGGTCCGATAATGACAACGACTTCTCCTTCTTCAATGTGAAGATGGATATCCTTGAGGACATGAAAATGACCGAAATGCTTCTGGACACCCCTAAATTCAATCAAGAGTACACCCCATCCTTTCTGCAACGTCTGTGTGTAAAAGGGATAATAAGGAATAAATTGAAACTAGTTATTTAATCATACATAGTCATCCTGCTTATGGCAATTGGTTTGTGATAAAACATGACATAAGTAATGGGTTATCTAGGGCTATAGCCAGAAAATATGTTATATATCTGTCATGTTATTAAATGCCTTGTGACGAATCCTGACAGAAAAATGAATCTATTCTCCTAGTTGTTTTCCAACCTTTGGAATAGTTGTATAGAGTATACTGAAAGTGATGTTTGATTTATGACTCTGATTAACAAAACAAATAGCATCAAGTTCCACGTGTACATGGCAAGAAAGCTCAACCCTACACGTCATGCCATTGATATGATGGAGTGAGAGAGCGTCCGTTTGAACGTAAGTAAGGAAAGTAAAAGCGATGTATTGACCCCATAACAATTCCATTACATGTAGAGAGGATGATTCTGCACGATGAATACATATCACTCCCCATTATCGACAGGAGCAAGTGCCCAGTCCGATGTTCGAGCTTATGAAGCCGATTTGCCTGTCATTCCTGCTCAGGATTTTCAGCTTACAGACTATGGAGCTGTTGGAGATGGTGTAACGGATAACACAGAAATGTTTCGACTTGCCATCGCGGCGTGTGCCGAAGCAGGAGGTGGAAGAATCGTAATTCCTGCCGGGGTATGGCTCACAGGCCCGATTGTAATGCGCAGCCGGATCGAACTACATGTGGAAGCAGGAGCACTGGTTACATTTAGCCGAGATTTTGATCAATACCCATTAATTGCATCAAGCTTCGAAGGCTGGCAGGTGGTACGTTGCCAATCCCCGATCGATGGTGATCAACTGGAGGATATTGCGATTACTGGTGAGGGGATATGGGATGGTGGCGGGGAAGCGTGGCGTCCGGTGAAACGCTCCAAAATGACCACTTCACAATGGAACCAATTGGTCGCTTCCGGTGGTGTTGTAGAGCAATCCGGTGGGGATGAGGAAATCTGGTGGCCTACCGCAGCTGCACTTGAAGGCGGCACCATTGCGAATCGATTGCATCAGGAGCAGGTAAGTGATACCACTGCCTATGAAGAAGTCAGAGACTTTTTGCGCCCCAACATGGTCAGTTTACGGAGATGCAAACGGGTATTGCTGGACGGTCCAACGTTCCAGAACTCACCTGCATGGAATCTGCACCCCTGGGCATCTGAGCATGTCACCATTCGTAACGTGAGTGTGCGGAATCCGTGGTTTTCTCAGAATGGAGATGGGCTGGACATTGAATCCTGTCGTCATGTGGTGGTGGAGAAGAGTATATTCGATGTCGGTGATGATGCGATCTGTCTGAAATCAGGCAAGGACGCCGAAGGCCGTGAGCTTGGCCTGCCATCGGAGTACATCACCATTCGGGATTGCACGGTGTATCACGGTCATGGCGGGTTTGTCATTGGCAGTGAAATGTCCGGTGGTGTGCGGCATGTGCGAGTATCGGATTGTACGTTTATCGGAACGGACATTGGACTTCGCTTCAAAAGCGCACGTGGGCGCGGCGGAGTGGTCGAGGACATTCAGATTGAGCGCATATATATGAAAGATATCATTATGGAAGCCATCTCGTTTTCCTTTTTCTATGCGAATCAGGAAGGCTCTGCCCGGGGCAGTGATCTGTCTCAGGAGATTAGCGAAGAGACGCCAATGTTCCGGGATATTCGAATATCGGATGTGGTCTGTGCCGGTGCCGACACTGCGTTGCTTGTGAGTGGATTGCCGGAACTGCCTTTGGATGGGGTGATCATCCAGCGTTACAACGTGCAAGCTCGCAGTGGTATCCAATGTGCTCATGCGAAACATCTGCATATCGCTGAATTGCAGGCGCAGATCACCGAAGGTCCGCTGGTTCATTTGCACCAGTGCAAAGGGGCAGAGTTAGAGAGCATTCAGGGCAAAGGCGCAGATGGCCGACTTCTGATGGTGACAGGACACGAGTCCGCAGGCATTGTCTGCCGAGAAGGTGATGCCGACACAGAAGGTCGCCAGATCTCTGTTGGTCCCGAGGTACGAAGTGGTGTGATCATTCGCAGGTAAAAGTTATGTAATAAGGTTTATACAAGTTGGTCAAACTCAGCCGCAGTGGCGTAGCCATAGATCCAGTAATCGTGGTGCTTCACGATATAAGGGATGCGTAATCTCTGGAGCAAGGCTACCCACTCGGCTTTTATATGAAGTTATCGGATGATCTACCGGTGTTCCTTGCGATAGCGCAGCGGTGTTGTACCGGTAACCTGTTTGAATGTTTTGTTAAAATGAGCCGTATGCTCAAATCCTACCTTCTCTGCGATCATTTGTACACGCTCTTGTGTGGTAAGAAGTCTTCGCTGTGCCTCTCGGACCCGGACAACACGCAAGTATTCGCTGAATCGAAATCCGGTAAATCGGCTGAACATTCGGCTCAGATAGGATGGACTGATATAAAAACGATTGGCTGCACCCTCCAGCGTAAGTGGTTCGGTATAGTTTTTATTCACATAAGTGACAATTTCACTGATTTTGTTCTGCATCGGATGCAAGGGGCCGGGGCATGACTGCCGGATGTTCTCCTCTACCCGATGAATACGGATCAAAAGTTGGGCAAGCAGACTTCTTACGGCGATCTCATAGTGAGGGCGTCGCTCTTTGCATTCTTGCAGCATCTGCCACAATATACGCTCCATCTCGGGCTGTTCCGCTTCAGGCAGGCGAAGGAGTCTTGAACAATTAAAAGGCAGCAGACCACATATGCCAAGTTCCATCCCCGTTGCAAAAGCAGGCGAAAAACCGATTAATATCCGTTCGAAGCCGGGAATACTTCCTTTGGAGGTGGTATGTACATCGTGTGGATTAATCAGAATGAAATCACCCTTGCGGGCGGACAGAATCTGACCATTCATGGAATAGACTCGTTCACCTTCAAGCAAGTAATACAGTTCGTAGAATGGATGAGCGTGAGGTTGTGGCATACCATTCCCGTCATGTCTTCGCATATGTTCAATGGTAAATGAATGTTCACCGATTCGGTATTTGGGTCCAATCCGATCCTCTATGAGACTCATGGTACAGCTCCCCTCTGCTTCACGGATTAACAACGATATCCATATCATAACGGAAAATCCATCTTTTTGTAAACGCTATCATTGGAAATGAAATATTTCTTTAATCCTATCGTTAAAAACCGAGAGAACGAATCTGGCCTGGCCCATATGTACTGTCAAGGTGACAAAACTTGAATGATGTTTTAGAGTAGGGGGAGAGAGGCGAAACTCTGGTTAAGGAGTGTCTCCAATATGATTTGGAAGGAAGGAAACAGGTTATGACGACACATGAATTATCGCCATTGGTTGCTGCGCTCAATATGCAGCCTCACGTTGAAGGCGGTTGGTATAAGGAAGAATGGAAGGCATCTTATCAGATTCCACAGTCCGTTCTGCCGGATACATACTCCGGTCCACGATTCTCGGCAAGTTCCACGTATTTCCTGCTGCACGCACATGAAATCTCCGAGTGGCATACGGTTCTGTCCGATGAACTTTGGCTGTGGCACAGCGGCAGTCCGGTTGAACTGAAGCTGGGCGGCAACGGGGAGAACCCGGAGAACGAGGAAGTTCTTGTTCTGGGGATGGATATTGCTGCGGGGCAATCACCACAGGTGCTCGTTCCTGCCGGCGTATGGCAGACAGCACGTCCGCTGGGTGATGAGCCTGTACTGGTAACTTGCGTAGTAGCGCCAGGTTTCCACTTTGATGATTTCAAGCTGGTATCCAAAGGCTAAGTATAACTTTTATCACGAAATCCCGATCCAGGTGCATAGGCATCCGAATCGGGATTTTTTTGGATTGAGCGTATTAAGTATGCTAAGGTCTGTACCCAGTTCAGGGATAGATCAATCCCTTTTGAATAAGCATCACTTTTGGCAGTAACTGATCACTTGGGATTCTCGTTACTCATCCAGCTGTCCACATAAAACTCCTCATGATAATCCGGTTGCTGAGCGAGTTCTTTGAGCTTCTGTTCAGCTTCTTCAGCGGTAAGATATTCTCCAATAACTGCTGTAAACTCACCAGTGGACGTTTTGAGGAAAGAGATGTCCTCATCCGGATAGGATTCTTTAATTATACCCATCGATTCTCCAAAAGGCATTGATTCTGTGCGGAGAGAGTATACCTTCCGAGGTGTGACCGGTTTACCGTCGGAAGTCAGTTTCACTTCCAGGTATCCAGGGTTCTTGAATTCCGTTACGGCATACTGTACCCCTTCTTTGAGTACAACTACGAATCCGGCGGAAGAGTCGTCTAAAATCATGGAAGCATAAACATCTTTCACTAAAGGCTGGGTCATGAAGTCGGCTTTGACTTTCTCTATATCCATGTAACGTGCACCGCTAAAAGTGAAGAGGATACGATTAGGTGCTTCTTTGTGTACCACATTATAATGGGGTGCATCATTAGTCTGAGCTTGCTCGTCGGTGCTAAAATTGATTTTAAGCGTATTTTCGGTTGCTTCCGATCCCACAGTTACTCCATCGGTAATCTTGCCGCCATCGCCGAATTGAAGTACCTGAACAATCGTTCCGACCACAGGTATTTTGGACATGGCGTTTGCTACGGAAGGGATGTTCACCACGAAGAGAAAAGCAGCACATGCAGCTATGACTGAGGCATAACGAATCATTCGAGATGAACTCTTGCGAGCAGCGGCTCTTTTCTGTGCACGATGAATAACGTCATTAAGTTGAGCAGGGATTTCAATATTTTCGTAACGATCTTTTCCTGTCATACGTTCTCAACCTCTCCTTCAATCAAATAAATTTTTAATTTTTTGATAATACGATAGAATTTGGACTTAACTGTATTTTCCGGTATGGAGAGCACTTCAGCCATCTCTCGAAAAGGCAGATTCACAAAGAATTTTAATATAATATAGGCTCTTTCCTCGGGGATAAGCCGGTCCAGTGCAGCATATAGATCCATTTTCTCTTCCGGCGACGCCCCTCGCTCTGGAGCCACAAACTCCTGTGCATGATCCTCCATATAGGTCACTCGCTGGTTACGTCGAATATGATCTATCGCTGTGTTAATCACAATTCGTGACATCCAGGAATCAAAATAAGTCATGGACTCCATCTTTCCATAAGCGATGTACCCTTTATAGACCGCTTCGGCTACGATATCCAGCGCTTCTTGTTCATTTTTAACATAGCAGTATGCCAGTCGATATAATTTATTTTGAATCTCTGTTATTTTCTCGCTGAACTGTCCTTCTTTTGTCTTTTTATGGTTCAGTCTAATCACTCCTGATCCCCCCTGATCAACCTAAATATTCAAGTCACCGCTCGTTCCAGGCCTGGATTCTATATAAGTGCTTGAGTTCGCTTGACACTCGTTAGACTGATGAGGAGACAAAATAGTTCTAAACGGTCAAAAAACTTTTTTCTTTCGACCCTTAATAGGATAAAGAGCCTCGCCTCCATTCTTAACAACGAATAGTTTGCCTATAACATCACATACCAAAACACCCGCTCTTCCAAGATCGAAGGCGGGTGTAATCGAATTCATCTGTTTATATTAGAAGTTAAAGTTGTCTGGATCAGAACCAAAGCGTTTATTCTCGTTCAGGCCGTTAATCTGCTCTATTTCTTCCGAAGTTAACTCAAAATCGTAGAGATCGGCGTTCGCGCGAATACGCTCAGGCGTGACAGATTTCGGTATGGTCACGATGCCGTTCTGCAGATCCCAGCGCAGAATCACTTGTGCCGGGGACTTGCTGTATTTGGCTGCGATGTCCTTCAGCAACGGATGATCCATCAGATGACCTTGTCCGAGCGGAGACCAGGCTTCGATCTGAATCTGATGTTTGTTGCAGTACTCACGAAGATCTGACTGAATCAATAGTGGGTGAAGTTCTATCTGGTTAACTGCCGGTTTGATCGTGGCATCGATCATCAAGTCTTCCAGATGGTGAATCTGGAAGTTGCTCACACCAATCGCCCGGATGCGTCCTTCTTTATGGAGTTTCTCCAGCGCTCGCCATGTATCTTTGTACTTGCCCTTAACCGGCCAGTGGATGAGATAGAGATCCAGGTACTCCAGTTCGAGTCGTTCCATGCTGGCTTCAAAGGCAGCTAGCGTGGATTCATATCCCTGATCGCTATTCCATACTTTCGTGGTAATGAACAGATCCTCACGAGCTACTCCAGATTCACGAATACCCTGAGCGACACCTGTTTCGTTGTTATACGCTTTGGCTGTGTCGATGCTGCGATAACCAGCTTGAATGGCTGTTTTGACAGCATGAACGACTTCGTCTCCGTCTTTAACTTTGAATACCCCAAAACCCAGCCATGGCATTTTGACTCCGTTATAGAGCGTGGTTGTGTCCTGCACGTGTTTCATGGTCCGAAATTCCTCCTCTTATTGATTCATTGTTCCACTATGTAATTACCCTGCTGTTCAGCAGCCAATCGATATCGAAGGGCCGTCTTGAATGATTATACTAAACTCTGCCTGGTCTTGGAAAAGGGATTGATCCGTTTTACGAAGTAAACACCGCTATTATCCTTTTTCTTCAACCAGAGGTTTGGTTTTGACGCTTGTGGGTGATAAGATGAAGTATACGAATTATGGAAGTCAAGACTTTGTAATTGGAGAGTTTACATAAGAACAGACGAAGTACGGAATCGGGTACAGACCAGACCGTACGACTAACGATAAAGGAGCAAGAATACAATGGCTAAACCTAAACAAACCAAAAAAGCAGCAGCCTGGTCTCTCGTGGTAATGGGAGCAGGATTTGCTGCATCCTTGCCGTTCCAGGGCGTTCCCGTGGGCAAGTTGCTGGTAGGATCATTTGAAGCGGGACTCGTGGGTGGACTTGCGGACTGGTTCGCCGTTACCGCATTATTCCGTCACCCGCTCGGCATTCCCATTCCACACACGGCATTGCTGCCGAAAAATCGTGATAAAATGACGGAAGGTCTGGTCTCCGCAGTAGAGAATAACTTGCTAAACAAAGACAGCATTACCGAGAAAATTGCAGATTTCAAAGCAGCAGAGACGGTACTCGATACGTTGACCCGTGAGCTTCACAGTGACGGGATCAAGATCATGATTGATACGCTCTGCAAACGAATTCTGGCGGGTCTGCCGTTAGAGCAGATTGCTCCGCTCGTAGCACGTGAGATCAAGTCACAAGCGGGCGCCTTTGATCTGGGTCCGATTCTGGAACGGGCTGCCCACCAGATGACAGAGCGGGGTTATGACGCAAAAGCGCTGGACTACGGACTGAAGCAAGCCGAGGAGTGGCTGGTTAAACCCGAGACGATCATGTTTTTGGGTGAAAGCGGCATGAAAGCCATTAGTGGCATTCAGATGAACGGATTGATGCAGTTTGCGATGAATGCGTTCCTGGGTTATATGAACGAGGAGCGTTTGGGTGGCATTTTACAAGGATACCTCTTCGATCGGGTAGAGGATATGAAACGTGAAGGCAGCGCTCTAAGGTACAAGGTGCTTGATATGGTACGTACCCAGACGGTGCGTTTGGCAATGAGCGAGGCTCTACAAGATGGAATCAACAATTGGAAGAACAATATGCTGGAGGGCTGGAACGCAGAGGAAACGGTGCTGAACAAACTCACCGAACTGAGAGACAAGGCGCTCGCCGCGATGGAAGAGGGACAGTATGTAGATACGTATGCACTGCCTGCCATTGAGCGGGTATTGATTGATCTGCGGGCAGATGACGAGTTGATGACAGGCATGAATGCCAAGATCATAAATGGTGTCACAACACTGCTGGAGAAAAACCATTCCAAAATCGGTAAACTGGTACGCGAAAATGTGGACAAAATGGACAATGCCACTTTGGTTTCGATGATTGAGGATAAGGTTGGACAGGATCTGCAATGGATTCGGATCAACGGAGCCGTTACCGGATTTGTTATCGGGATTGCGCTGACTGCGCTGCAGATGGCATTGGCATAAAAGTAATGTATGTAAAAGGAGGGCCGCTCCTACGAGGAGCAGGCTCTTTTTGCTGTGGATGGGAAAATTATTATCTACTTGATGCAAGAATTAGGAAAGTGGGTAATGTACACCAAAGTGTCCTATTTGAATCATATAGGAAGAAAGTTACATGAAAACGATTCTGTTAGCCGATATGGCTCATGTTGATTTTGTACTATGATTCAGGTAACAGATGAATAGGGTGTACTTCACATATAGTGAATGCCTCGATTCTACCATGAGGGGGGATCCGTATTAAACGTGCAGGGTGGTTGAAGGGTTTATTCACACTAATGATGGTGTTTACTATATTTTTGGGAGGTTGTCAGAACATGAATGCAAGTGAGAAGGAAGCTCTATACCAAGAAGCTGAAGCAACCGTAATTCAGCACTTCAAGCAGAAGTTTGAACTGGATGTTGTGATTACAAGCAAAGAGTTGTTGCCGGAAATGGCAGTGTCCCAGATTGGGCTGAAAGGGCATGTGAAAGATCATGAAGATCAGAGCTTTGGCATTTCGTACGACTACAAAAAGAAGGTAACCAAGAACTTGGTCATTAGCCCTGAGATTGAGGAAGTGATGATGGCCAAGGGACATGATCCATACGACAAATAAAGGGAGGTGTAGTTATTGAGTAACGGGTCCAATATTGATGATGAAACGTATAAAACGATGTCTGATCTAGCCTACCAGGATCAAAAGGCTGGAGACAAATTAACGGAACTTCCCGGATGGGAGGTCCTTGAGGGGACGGAAAGCAATAAATTTTCCGGTTTTGATGCTGTAACATTTTATAATCCCGAGACCAAGGAAGCTGTCATTGCTTATCGTGGTACAGAAGGAAGTGCGTCCTTGGATCGCTCTATACCTGACTTTGTCATGGATGGCCGCATTGGGGGCGGAGAGTTGATTCGTAAGGGTCAGCAGGAGGCCGGGAATTTTGTTAATAATCTTACGCCGGATTGGCTCGACAAAGGTGTCGAAGGTGTCAAAGACTTCACGGGCATATCCAAAGTGGAGGATTGGGCTGGTGACAGGGTAAGAGACGTGGAGAACTGGACGGGTGATCGCGTAAAGGATATCGAGAAAACCGTTTCCCCTACAGGCTGGGCCAATCAGATGTATCAATCCGAAGACTACGCAAATCACATGCAGAACAAGCATAAGGATCTGAATTTCTCGATGACTGGACATTCCTTGGGCGGGGGAAATGCACAATATGCATCTGCTTATACCGGAATTCCAGCCGTGACGTTTAGTGCACCATCTGTAATGGGTAATCTGACGCCAGAAATGCGGCGCCGGGCAGAAGCGGGTGCATTTGACGGGCAGGTTGTGAACTATGCAAATCCAAGTGATCTGGTAGCCAGCGGAACGCTGGGAGGATATGACCGGCATGTGGGATCGACCTATTACATCAACTCCGATTATGACTCGGCGAATGACGGCGTGAGTATTATCGATAAAGCCAAGAACTCATTTGGCGGGGAAAACTATCACAGTCTGGATCAATATGATTTCAAAAATGGTTACATATCCAATGACCTGTACGATCCGATTACTGGAGAGAGAATCCGCTATTCACCACGCCTTATGGATCACATGGGACCATTCAGCAAGAACTTAGGCCCGTTACGTTCCAAGTCTGGCGGCGGTGGAGGTATGGCTTCGGCTGCTGCGGCTTCAGGTCTGATTCAGGTAACGCCGGAAGAACTGAAAAGTGTCGCTTCGCGGTGGAAGCAAAATGCACAACAATGCAATGCCGAGCTAAACCAGGTACGAAGCCGCATGGCTCAATACCTGCATACAAGCCGCAGTCGCAGGCTGGAGCCGATTGTCACCCAACTGGATGCGTCGATTCAAGAACTTAGCACATGGCATATGAAACATACCAGCCAGTTCCTGAACTTTATTGATGAGAAAGCAGATGCCTTCCGGCAGGCGGACGAGAGTCCGGTTCATTTTAATTAGGAACCAGGTTGGTTAATGTCGATATCACGTACATGGGGGAGGGGAGACACAAGTGGGTGGACAATTGCTGGTGGAATTGAATGATCTTCGAATTGCGGAAAAAGAACTGACACAGCTGCTTGCCCGTCTGCAAGCCGATGAACAGGAAGCGAGGGCGTTATACAGTCGCCTGAACGATTGGAAGGGGCAGTCTGCTGACCATACAAGGCAGCAGATTGAAGAATTTTTTGCGGGCCTGTCCAGACGAATTCAATCCATCGAACAGCAGAAGAAAAGCTTGCTGCAATACATTGAGATCATGATCCAGACGGATCAGGAACGCTAAGAAGTAGCCATACTGTTGCCATATTGCGGATGGCAATCAGCGTGGATAAGAGTGTGAATGTGGAGCGGCATGATTAGGCCTAAACCACGGATTGTAAAGAACATGGGTAACCAATCAAGATGATGATAGCTAAAAAAGCCTATGGCTTATCGGGTTTGATCCCGACGCCATAGGCTTTTTGTTATCTGAATTTTTCTCAGGTTTTCGTAAAACTGTAAGTTAGTTCTTAACGTTTTTTGCGACGCGTCGCCAGAGCGATTCCCAGGAAGGACAGAATCAGAGCCAGGATAGATACGATCAACGTTGCTTGTTGAAGTTTCAGCGTACCCGGGTCTGTATCCGTGTTGTTTGGTTCACCTGTAACGGTGTCATTGAGTGCATCGCCCAGCGTGGTGTCATCGTTTGCTTTGCTATCGTCGGTAGCTGCATTATCCCCAGTGGCGCCTTCTGTACCTGCACTATCGTGTCCATCGTTGGCATGACCTCCACCTGCCGCAGCATTACCAGCAGAGTCCGGATCTTCGCTAATCGTTGTGATACTGTGTGGGTTGGCATCACTTGGTTGGCCTGTCCATTCTACAATACTGCCATCACTGTAGTATTGGAAGGCATCCCAAGCTACTTCAGCTTCCGCCTTAGGGTTCTGTGCAACGAAGTTGAACTGCTGGAATTGTCCTGCCAGAATTCCCTCGTTATCGCCGTCAATTTCCCATGTGATCGATGTTACTTCATTGGAATCGTTCTTCTCCGTGGTGATTTTCCAGCCAGCCAGTGGTTGATATTGCTTGAATGCAACACCTTCCGGAACTTTCATGGTGATCTTGGTCGTAGGCAGTTCTTTCTCGGATGGAATCTTAATCGTGTACGTCTGCCATGCGCTTGTCTGTGCAACGGATGGGCTAACGGTAACGTGAGCGCTCGCGAATCCGGCGAATAACATGAATGCTGCGGTACCTGTTGCGATAGTGGATGTTAGTTTGGAAATCCATGATGTTTTCTTCAAAATAAATAACCCCTTTCAGTTCTTATCATATATGATTCGGCCCATTCTCTTAAATGAGTGTCTACGTTCTGCAAAGGCACCGTTCGGTTACGAATGGTTCTTTCGATCACCGTTATTCCCGGATTTTTTTGATTCAACTATATAAATTGAACTAAAGATGGTTTACACATGCAATCCGATGACAGAATAACCTTCCAATCGCTGTTATCCCCAGATTTTTTGATTCCCTTTTCTTAAGGGGAAAATCTGTTGATAAAGGCGAACGCTTCGCTTTTTCAGGTTTTTTCTGTCCTCTCCGTTTCAGTGTAAATAATAGTTCAATTTATATAGTAATAAGTTGAAATCCGGGAATAAAAGCGCGTGCTTCGCTTCTCCAGAATCAATTTCGTATTCTTCACTACATTTGCAGTTTGTAGAAACACTAATTTTAGATTGGGTCACTCAATATAAACGTTGTGTAACTATGGCTTGGCGGTATCAATCTCAAATTCGGCATCCAGTGCATCCAACGTTTTGGTCAGGAGATGTACCTTGATATTCCAACGTCCAGGCATGGAGATGTAATCTTCAGCCTTGTACACACCAGTATCATTTTTCGGAATGGTGATCTCATAGATCCCCATATCCATGTCCAGATGTGTGAGTGACAGGGTGATCTGTTCCAGATCATTAACGATACTGCCATCTGCACGTTTCACATCGACTTCAAATTGGTTCTCTCCCGTTATATTGGGACTCACCTGAAGTGTGATCGCCGAGCCATCTTCTGTAGTTTTTGTCTCCTGATACGGACCGACCGCTGCTGGTTGTCCCGGAGACAAATGTGTCAGCACGGCAGCAAGAGCGAGAATCACAGCACCAGTAGCAAGCTCGGCTTTCAGGCTGCCGGATAATCTGCTTCCCGTAGCTGCTCTTGCCAATCTGGCATGACGCCATGCAAAGAGAATCATCACAATCAGCAGGACGACCTTGCCGATCAGAACAAGGCCATAGGCTGTAGTGAACAGGGAGGTCAGCACGGGTTCGGGCAGAATAATCAGACTGCTGTATATCCCTGTAGCAACCAGAGCGGCTACGGCGCCAATCCCCCAGGCGGTAAACCTGCGAATAGCAACCCAGTAAACTTCTCCTCGCACCTTCGATGGCAGCTTGTCTGCCATTGGGGGCAGACATATCGCCATGGCGGTTAGTGCGCCAATCCAGAAAGCAGCACCAATCAGATGTATGAAATCCATGGCAATCGCCAGCTCACGTTGATCCGCCGCAGCCGGATGTCCCGTCATGGCATGCGTGAACAGCCATCCAAGCACAAGCACGAGTGAGCCGTAAGAAGACCAGATGCGAGCACGGATGGATCGATCGCGATCATATCCGGAGAGAATCGTGACAGCCAGCAGCAGTACAATGAGTATCTGTAACATCCAGATCTGACCAAAGGATGTCAGCTTGAGCGCACTTCCGATCAGTCCCCAGCTTAGTTCGTTCAGAGCCACACCAGATTCATACAATGTATTCAGTGGCAGGCTGACCAAGGCGGCAAAGGAAGCAGCAGCATAGCTGATCCATAACAATCTGTAGCTACCCGGAACGTCCATAGGTTCGCTTGTCATGGATGTCGGTGCAATTCGCAGCAGCAAGAATGCAAGTGTCCCAAGAATGACAGACAATCCGAGATACTGAATCCAGTCGGTCAAGGATACGATCCATTTGAGCGGTCCACCTGTTGAGCCGGAACCGGATGTAAGATCACTCAGCCCGGCAGGGGAGCCGGATGGCTCACCAATATGGAAAACATATGCCCCTTGGATGGGGTGCCCATCGGCAGATACAGCTTTCCAGTTAACGGCATATGTACCGTTCCCGAGTCCAGCCTGAAGGCCAGTCTCCAGAATATGAGGGCGATCCACATCAATCTGTACATTTCCATCGTCTGCCTGATTACCGTCAGGTCCGGTAATTTTGATATCATAAAAGGCCGTCTGCAAGGATTCGTTGAACTCCATCGTCAGCCGCTCCGGAGCAGCTACGAGGATCTCATTTTCTCCTGGCGAAGCCTTAACAATATAAGCATGGGCAGATGCCCACTGTGGCATAACAAGGCAGCATACGAGCAACAGGCAGGTGACCAATGCCCAGTGCCGTTTGCCCCATTTCAGGGTAAAGCGTGTAAAAATCAAAAAATCATCACCCTCAGGTTATAGATTTGTAGTCATTCATGGTCCTTTAAGCATAATCTAACCCATTATAACTTTGTCCAAAATGACTGCGTATGACTACATTGGGCTATAAAAAAACGATTTGGTCTACATAAATGTGACAAAAGCATGAATGTGTATGTTGCAGAACAACATCTCGTCTCATATTACAAATCTCATATAGGTATGTGTTACGTTCGTGCTACCATTCACATATCACTACGAAACTGCGCTATTTGCGAAGTTTACGTCCCGCAAGCCCGCTCTCTAGCGCATAGCGGGTGAGTTGTACCCGATTTTCAAGCTGGAGCTTCTGCAAAATGTTTTTGAGATGATTCTTCACGGTCTGGTCTGAAATACCGAGTTGATCGGCAATCTCCCGATTGGTATATCCCGCGGATACCCATTGCAGGATCTCAAGTTCCCGCGCCGTTAGCGGGTTATCTTGCACATCTTCACTGCGTGGTGCGGGAAACTCCTGCAAAATCCGGTAGGCCAGTTCCTTACTGAGGGGTGCGTCGTCACTGACGATGGCGCGCAGGTATTCAAGCCAGGTGGAAGGTGTTAGATTTTTGAGCAAATAGCCTTGAGCGCCTTGTTTCAGTGCTTCGAACAGAAACGTCACATCATCCGATACTGTGACCATAACAACAATAACATAAGGGAATCGCAGCTTGATCTGACGGGTGGCTTCCAGTCCATCCATGCCCGGCATCTGCACGTCCATCAGGATCAGGTCGGGCATCCATTGCCCGGTGAGCTCCAACGCTTCCTGTCCATTCGAAGCTGTACCAATCACTTCAAACAGGCTGTCCTCGGATAAAATGCTACAGATCGCTTCCCGCGCATGCGCATGATCATCAACAACCAATACACGTACATGTTCCATATTAAGTATGCTCCTTTCCTACCGTCATTCGGGTATGCCCCGGTCTTGAATCGAGGGTAAAAGACCAACCCATCTCGGCAGCACGCTCCTTCGTAATTCGCAGTCCGTACCGATCCTTCAGATGAAGAGGATCTCCACGTAGTCCATTCCCATTATCCTGAATATAAATGAACCAGGCAATTGGGTTACCTTCCGCGTGAACCTGAACGCGGGTAGCCTGCGCATGTTTGCGTACATTCAGTAAACCTTCGCGGATACAGGCGAGCAGTTCCACTTGCTCCTTGGCAGAGAACGTTACACCACTGAGGTCCCAATGAATCTGTGCACCAGGTACCGTTTCTTTGACGAGAACTTCGACCTGCGCATGCAGTGAAATAATTTCTGATGTTAGCGTAGAGGAGGGAACAAAACGCAACTGGGCAATCGCTTGCCTTACATATGTATTGACTTCATGCACGGTTTTTTGAATCTCTTGGATCTCATGCTCATGTCCGCTCCCTGCCAGACTACGGCCTGCTTTATCGGTCTTCACGGACAGCAAGAAAAGAGACTGAGATATGCCGTCGTGAAGTTCCCGTGCCAATTGGTCACGAGCTTCCAGCGCTGCTTTCGCTGCACGTTCCTGCTCCAGAGCAGCCCTGGCACCTTCGAGCATGTGGAACAATCGGCTGAGCAGTGTCACGCTGACGAGGTAAACGATGACGGGTGTTAACCAGTTTCCAGCGTCCATCGAAAGGTATGGCATCAGAAACTGATGGCGAATATATTCCCAGATGCCAACCGTGAAAGTGGGGATCAGCAGAATCATCCATTTAATTTGTTTATAGGACATGAATGCAGAACTCCTTTGATCTAGGATTAGCTTAATTAGGTACTTTATTTATACAGGGATGGGACCATTATAACGCAAGCTTGTCCAAGACCCTAGTCTGTGTATTTGGAGAAAGCTGGGGAGGATCAGGGAGTATTTAGAAGGATATCTAAGAATGATAAGGGGTGAAATGTTGTCACGCTAGGTGAGGGTTGGTGTGAACAGCTGAGGAAGGCTGAGTCCGTTTTCCCTATCGGAGAAGGTCCTCTATACTTATATAGAACGTGAATTCATTACAAAACATGTTAAGGAGTGAAGCAACAACATGAGTCAAGAAGTATTGGAACGTCGCAGTGAATTGCTCAAAAAGAACATTCACCAGATGCTTGTTCAAGACAATCAGCACGGTATCAGTCGCCAAGACAACATGTTTTTGCAGCAGATGATCAAAGAGCTGCATCAGACCTCACATGAACTGAATACCAAATCTTAATGTAGAATCTGCACGAGAATGAAGCTGTCTGGTGTACGATTCATTCCATGAAAATGAAATTGGCGCTATCTCCGATCAGACCGGGGATAGCGCTTTGACTTGTTTAGGGCTTATAGAAGAAGCTCCGTTCATCTTACTGCAACTGTTGCTGAGCGGTTCTTTTCTCAATATATTGAATGAACAACTCGGCAAGCTCCGGATCGAACTGTGAACCCGAACATGCGCGTAGCTCCCGAATCGCTTCTTCCACGTTCTTGGTTTCCTGATATGGCCGCTCTGTCGTCATGGCATCAAAGGAGTCAATCACGGTCAGCATCCGGCACAGCCGGGGAATCTCGTTACCCTTCAGGCCATAAGGATAGCCTTTGCCATCATAGCGCTCGTGGTGAAGTTCAATATACGGAATCAGATCGGCGAAGCGATCGTTCGTGATCACCATTTTTTTGCCCCAGGTGACATGTCCTTTGATCGTTTCCCATTCTTCTGCAGTGAGCTTGTCCTTTTTGTTCAGAATGGACCAAGGAATCTCCAGTTTTCCGATGTCATGAATCAGTGCTCCCAGCACGAAACGACGTTTTTCCGCATTGTCTAGTGCAAGCAATTCACTGATATCCAGTGCATATTTGTAGACCCGTTTGGAATGTTTAAACGTATCCATATCCTTGTATCTGAACAGATTGAGCTGCTGCTCGATGTCACGAACGTCCTGTACCAGATCAATCTCGTGTTCCATGCCATCATTGCTGCCGTGGCGGTGCACGTTGTTCTTGCCCTGTTTCTTCGCATAATACAGTGCTTTATCCGCCTGATCTACGAGCTGGGATTTGTTATACATATCCACCTGATAGGGCGCGACGCCAGCAGAGAAGGAGAGACAACCGTGTGGAAACACTTCAACACCTTCAAATGGCGTGTCGTTCAGTTGTTTACGCAGCTTGTTCATGAACCTGTAGGATTCGTCCAGTTCCATGCCTGGCATGAGCAAAGTAAACTCTTCCCCTCCATAACGAAAGGCGGTAACAGGTGTGCCTTCCGTCTTGCGCATCAGAAAATCTCCCAGCAGAGCCAGCAGACTGTCACCTTGTAGGTGGCCAAACCGATCGTTATACTTTTTGAAATCATCAATATCAATAAGCCCCAGACAGAGCGGCGTTCCCTGCGTACGAGCGGTAGTCAGTTCATTTTCCAACATACTTTCAAAGTAACTGTGGTTGAACAGGCCTGTGCGTTGATCCGTGTTAGCTTTCTCCTCAATGGTCTGATACATGACAAACAACTGCTTGAATGCATGGGAGAGCAGAATACTGAGACTCAGATACAACAACAGACCGAGCACGCCATTGTGTACAACCAGAATCGTCAGGACAAGCGCCAGAATCAGCGTACATAAATAAACCAGCAGGGATTCGGTTACGAATGCCCGCTTCATCTGCTGTAATGCATCCTTTGTGGAGAAATGAAAGAATAAGCCAAGTGTGATTGTGTTGATGATGAAGTAGGCTGCGAGTGCTGCAAAATAAGGAATCAGGTTATAGCCGTCCAGAGTTCCCGATTGCCCACCAGTCCACTCAAACACGGCAGCTGCTCCTGTAATCATGAGACTGTAGATGCTGAAATTGACAATGTGTTTCCACCAGGTAAGCTTGCGCTCTTTGATTAACAGGATGATGGAGACAGGAAGCAGTACAGATAAACTGAAAGCTCCGCCAAACATGAATATACAGGCAAGGTATACCGATGAATCCATGGATTGCTGATTGCCTTTGGGTGGAATCTGGAATGTGAAATAATCCAGAATTAACGCCGCACCCAGCATGGTGTAGACCATGACCCAATCCGCCGTGGTTAGATGAAGATAAGACCACTTGTTCATGTACAGAAAAACACCGATCCCGGTACAACTAAGCAAAATAACATACATACTGCTTCGATCTGCCTTATGGATAAGGTTACGAATAAAGTTCATAAAAAATCTCCTGCTTGAGTTTAGTCTAATCTTGATGTGTATATAGTTGGTGTTCTTCTATAGGGATATACTATATAGATGTATAACATACCAAGTTGCCTGCCAAAAATCCAGAAAGAAAAAACAGGCCGCTGGCAGCCTGTTTGTCTTGTTTGGCGGTATGGATACTAGCCGCCCAGCTTGTATCCCGAAGTTAACGCTACAACGACAGAAGCCACGATGATTGCGTTGATGACAATGCGGGAATATTTCATACCTTCTAATTTTTTCATGGAGAAGACCTCCCTTCCTTGGAGTCTACCTGTTTCTTCAAGCCTGATGAGTTTTAGCAGGTTGCACAGCCTTTTTGTCCCGATTCACCATCATGTATTGGATAAAAAGGAATATGCCAACGTTCATGACCACATCACCGATACTGATCACCTGAGTCCGTGGATAAGGGCTGGAGAGTGGTATGATATCACCGAGAAAAGGCAGATTTGTAGATGCATCCATCATAAAATGCTTTGATACGGCGCCGCCTTCCCTGAGCATGTCTACATAATAGGGACCCAGTACAGCGGAGGCTTCCACAGAAACAGGCATGCGCCCACCATTTACAGCCATAACGGCAAAATTGAGAAATACCCCAATCCAGATGAGCATGAACCCGGTATGGTGTCTGTTGAGCCACAGGAAAGCGAGCCCTGTAATGTAAACGGCAGCAAAGAGATATCCATTAATGGATGCCACCCATTCGAATCGTTCCTGGAGATAGAAAATAAAGAACTGGATTAGTAACAATACAGGGAAAATCCAGCCGCTTCGCAGTTTGAGTGCTGCAAACTGGTTGAGCCCATGCCGCAACCCGCCCCGAAAAAATCCAACGATTAAGCCTAGTAGAATACCGTCATATACCATGGAGTAACTCCTGTTCGTGCGGAGATATGCAATATGATTGCGTGTTTGTGTACATAATAGGATTCGACCTTATATTGGTAATTCCTGCATGAGAAAAATGATTTTGTAGAAGAAATTTGCAAAATGCTGAACAAAAAACCGCCTTTACGAATCTAGGGGTCGAAACCCCTGTAAAATTCGGTAAAGGACGGCTGCTTATGGTGCCAAAATACGAGCTTTAATTCGGTTAAAGACGGAATTTATTTTATTCGGATCCACCGTTCAGATAGTTGAAGAAAGGCTGGTCCACCCAGAAGTCATACGTTGTAATGTCCGCATCAGGTGCCAACTTCAGGAAACCTTCACGAATGGATTTGGCATTCTCTTTCAGAGAGAAGGACTGAGCATAGTAATTGCCAAGCGCGATCTTATTATTGGAAATGACAGGATAGTTCGCCAATGCAGTTGGTGAATAATACAGCGGTTGCCACCAGGAACTGAGAATCAATGGAGATGTACTGTCACTGTTCTTTTTGGCATATTTCAGCACAATGTCGTTGAAGCGGACTTTGTCTGCCACATTGTTGAACTCGAACTGAATATCATATTCCTTCGCAGAAGCAATATAGTTGCCGTTCTCGATCTGTGTCACTTTATAGTCTGGCGTTTCCTTCGGCTCGCCCCATTCCTTCAAATATATGAATGCAGATGTCTTCGGCTGGAATTGCACATCAGCATCAATACCTTCGCTACGCAACAAACCAACCAACTGTACAGCATGTTGAATATTATCGTGGCCGTAGGTAAGTGTCAGTTCATCGATAAAGTTGGAATCAAAGCGGCTATCCTTCAGATTGTAACCTGTTACGAGATCATCTCGCAGGGCCTGATCCACAATCTTTCTCAGCTCAGGTGATTCAATTAGATCGGCTGTGCGATATGCAGCGTATAGTTTGGAATAGATGTCCGCATCGCCGGAACGCCCAATCTCATGTTTGTATTTCCCTTGACTGACTAGTACGCGTCCAAGCAAAGTATTAGCGAAATCTTTACTTGCTACTCCGCCTTTAAGGAGAGCAGGGTATAGGCTTTCGGGAATCAGGCCAGTATCGATCGCCGCAGCCAGTTCCTGTGCGGCTTGTCCCTGAACACGGTTCGGGTTAATGCCAACTTTGGCAAGCGCTTTGGCTGTTTTCTCTGCAGGATATGTATAAGCCAGTTCCTTGAATCCGGCTGCTTTCACCGCGATGAAGACCGCTGCATAAGTGCTCAGATGATCCTTGGCACGTACTTCTGTACCGGAAAGAACCCCATTATTGTATAAGGATACGGCAGCATCATATGAAGAATCACCAGAAGACAGATCGGTAAAGACTGGAGCTTTGGCTTCACTGTCACTTGCTTGAGTTGCTTCCGTGATGGCTGCAATGGCTTGAATGAAATCACCTTTGGTAATCTGTTGCGGCAATTGAATGTTGTATTTCGCTTGCAAGAATTGAGCAAAATCCGCTGCGCTTTCCGTATAAGCGCCTGGCGCCTGAGCTACCGGTCCTTTGACACTTTGTAATGTGGTTGGTTTAGCCGGAGTTGCAGATGCTGCAGAAGCGGAAGCGGGCAAGCTTAGGCTGCCGAGTGTTACCGGAGCGGCGAGTAGAGCCGCCAGTGTGATCTGGGTGATTTTTTTCAAATGAATAGCCTCCTTAAAATGGGTTGGAAAATAAATAGCTTTGGGTTATAATTCTGACAATTCCTATCAGAATATAACAATTGGATCGACTTTAGCACGGAGACGCGCTGGATGTCAACGGAAAAAAACTTGTTACAGAACGGTTTCCAAAGCTTGGTAGAAAGTGAATTGTCAATTATATTCTATTTGAGTGTATACGCTCAAAGATTTATTGACAAGGATCGACAGTATCCGCTAGGATAAGAAAAAAGAATGTTGAAAAGGGGTATTTTCAAAATGAAAAGAGGTTTATCGTTCGTCTTATCGATCATCATGTTGGCTATTTTGTTAGCAGCTTGTGGAAATTCGGCTTCCAAAGACGAACAATCCGCCCAAGGCAGTGATTCTGAGAAATCTCTTCGGATGGCCCTCGTACTTCCCGAAAAAATAGGAGTTAACCCTTTCTTTGTACAGATGGATGAAGGCTTCAAAAAAGCAGGTGAAGAATTCAAAGTAGACACCAAGACGATTGAATCGACAGACCCGGCAGCATTTGAACAAAATCTGCGTGCTGCGGTTGCCGAGAATTATGATCTGATTATTACAGCAACTTTCCAGGCAGAAGATGCATTGAAGAAAGTCGCAGCAGAGAATCCGGACAAGTCCTTTGCAATTGTAGATACAACCGTTGATCTTCCCAACGTTCGTAGCGTTGGTTTCCGTGAATATGAAGGGGCGTACCTGCTCGGTGCAGCTGCTGGATTGTCCACCAAAACAGACAAAGTCGGCATGATCGCAGCAATGGATGTACCATTGATCAAGAAATATACAGAAGGTTTCAAAGCTGGATTGGAATCCGTGAATCCGGATGCAGAATTCCTCGTGAACTATGTAGGTGGATTTAATGACCCGGCCAAAGCCAAAGAATTGGCGCTGGTACAATTCGGCAAAGGCGCTGACTTCATCGCTGGCGCATCCGCTGTCGGCGATCTCGGCGTGTTCGAAGCAGCCAAAGAAAAAGGATTCTACACATCAGGTCAGGATACGGACCGTACCGTTGAAGACCCGGAACATATCGTATTGTCTCAATTGAAATCAACGGATACCGTTGCTTATGAGACTGTGAAAGATTTTGTGGAAGGCAATTTCAAAGCAGGTGCAGTGAACTATGGCTTGAAAGAAGACGGTGTAGGCCTGACTTACGTTACACGTGACAGCGAATCTCCATTGAATGCTTTCGTTGGACAAGAAGTAATCGACCAAGTGAAAGCAATCAATGATGATATCGTATCCGGAAAAATCGTAGTCAAAGATCCATTGCAACAATAGTTTTGAATGTTCTTTTCAATGAATGAGTGATGGAAATGATCAGCCGGCTGCCCGATCAGGCAGCCGGTTTTGCTGCTATTAAATGACCGAGTCCGAGGGGAGCGAATGCGAGATATGCTGTTGGAGATGGAGCAGATTACGAAGAAATACGGCGGCTTCACCGCTAACCGTGACATCCGTTTTAATTTGCGTGAGGGAGAGATTCATGCCCTGGTAGGTGAGAACGGGGCCGGTAAAACAACCTTGATGCGTATGCTGTACGGTATGGAACAGCCCACGTCAGGCACAATCAAAGTCCGCGGACGTGAGGTGAGCTTTGCCACGCCGTCCCAGGCGATGGCAAGTGGCATCGGCATGGTGCATCAGCATTTCATGCTGTTCCCTTCCTTTACGGTGGCGGAGAACATCGTGATCGGACGCGAACCGGCTAAGGCAGGTGCATTTGACCGCAAAAAAGCAGCGGCTCAGGTAAATGAGCTTGGCAGAAAATACGGCATGCCGGTGGACCCGTGGAAAAAAGTTTCCGAGTGCCCGCTTGGCATGCAGCAGCGTGTTGAAATTCTCAAGGTGCTGCATCAGGGCGCAGACATCATTATATTGGATGAACCTTCGGCGGTACTGACACCGCTGGAAGTGAAGGAATTGCTGGCGAACATGAAATCACTCGCCAAGCTGGGCAAAACCTTTGTCCTGATCACGCACAAGCTGCAAGAAGTTATGGATGTAGCAGACCGGATCACGGTGCTTCGGGATGGTCAGGTGACAGGTACGTTGGAAGCGAAGGATACACATATGGAGGAATTGTCCCGTCTGATGGTTGGTCGTGAACTTGTGCGTATGGACAAGCAGCCATCGGTTCCAGCGGAAGCGGTGCTTCAGGTGGAAGGGATCAATCTGTCCGGAGCGAAGGATCGTTCGGCGCTCAAGGAAATCCATATGGAGGTTCGAAAAGGTGAGGTGGTTGGTATAGCGGGTATCTCGGGTAACGGCCAGTCGGAACTGATTCAGGTCATTGCCGGACTGCGTAAGGCGGATAGTGGTCGCGTCTTGCTCTCCGGGCAGGATACAACCAACTGGCCTGTACGGCGCATCCGGGAGCATGGACTTGCTCATATCCCGGAAGATCGTTACATGTGGGGAGCGGCCAAGGATGCGAGTGTTCGCGAGAACGGACTAATGGGACACCATCATCGCTTGCAGTCACGCGGCATTATCAAAGCCAAAGCAGCAAGAACAATGGTAGAGAGTTGGATCCAACAGTTCAGCATCAAGACAGGTTCTGCGGAGACCAAGGCACAGTTTCTGTCCGGAGGAAACTTGCAGAAGCTGATTGCCGCTCGTGAATTTGCACAGGATACACCGTTTCTGATTGCAGCCGAACCAACACGTGGTGTGGATATCGGAGCGATGGAGACGATTCATGCCGAATTGCTGCGCAAGCGTAGCGAGGGTGCGGGTATTCTACTCATTTCATCAGAGTTGTCCGAAATTTTGCAATTATCTGATCGGATTATTGTCATGTATGAAGGTGAGATTGCGGGAGAATTGAGAGCAGAGGAAGCGACTGAGGAACAGATCAGCTTGTTAATGGCAGGAGGGAAAGAGCGGATATGAATCGGGTAAAAGAAACACTTCGCGGACTCGTGCAGCCGCTGCTTGCCGTATTCATCGGTCTGATTGCAGGGGCTGTGGCGATTCTGATCGTTGGCGGTAATGTGGTGGATACGTATGCGGAGATGTGGAAAGGGGCCTTCGGCAACTTCTACTTCTTCACGAATACGCTGGCTCGTTCCACACCAATTATCTTGGCAGGGCTTGGCGTAGCATTGGCATTCCGTGCCGGATTCTTTAATATGGGAGCGGAAGGCCAGATGATTCTTGGCGGGCTTAGTGCCGCGCTCACGGCGCTCTATCTGCCAGGCCCAGGCTGGTTTGTGTGTATTGCTGCGATTGTGGCAGGTATTCTTGCCGGGGGAATCTGGTCCCTGTTTGCAGGGTGGCTGGATGCGCGTTTCGGCATGAATCTGTTGATCACAACCTTACTACTTAACTATATTGCCATTTATTTCGGGGGCTACATGGTCTCCTATCCATTCAAGGACACTACAGGATCTGCTGCGATGGCTCAAACACCCATGATTGACCAGAGTATCTGGTTGCCAAAGTTGTTCCAGGGCATGGGGCTGCATGCAGGCTTCATTATTGCCATTGTAGCAGCTATTCTGATCTACTGGTTCACACATAAAACGGTGACCGGTTATGAAATCCGCATGCTCGGCAGCAACCCGTCCTTTGCAACCTACGGTGGTGTTCGCCGCATTCGCATGATGATGCTGTCCATGGTCATTAGTGGCGGACTTGCTGGACTCGCGGGTGCGGGGGAAGTGCTTGGTACACAGTACCGTTTCCTTGATGGCTCGTTGTCATCGGCAAGTTACGCATGGAGCGGCATTATGGCAACGCTGCTTGCCCGCTCACATCCACTCGGTACTGCTGTGGCAGCTATTTTGCTGGCTGCTTTACAGACAGGTGCCATGGGGATGGAACGGAACACAGATGTGCCGCTGGAAGTTGGCAGTGTCATCCAGGCTGTATTGACGTTATTTGTATCAGCTCAGATCGGTTATTCATTCCTGAAGCGGAGAAAGGAGAAAAAGTCCAATGCAACAACTGTTTGATGCAGCCATGTTTGGCTCAACCTTGCGGATTATGACTCCAATCCTGCTTGCAGCGCTCGGTGGGGCTTTGTGTTCTCGTGTCGGTCTGTTCAACGTCGGTCTTGAAGGACTGGTTCTGATCGGTGCGTTCTCCGCGATTGTCGGTAATTATCTGTTTGGCAATGTGCTGCTGGCTGTACTCTTTTCCATTATAATTGTGATGTTATTCTCGGCGCTCTTTGCCTTTATAAGCATTAATCTGAAGGCCAACGCCATCGTGGTCGGGATCTCGCTCAACTTCCTGGCTGCAGGGGTGACGACCTTTGCACTGCGTGCGATTTTTGATGTGAAAGGTGCATACTACGACAAAGACATGGTGGGACTTCCCAAGTGGGATATTCCATTGATTAAGGACATTCCGTGGGTCGGCGATGTAATATCGGGACATAGTCCGCTAGTCTACCTCGGTATTGTGCTCGTGATTGCATTACAATTCTATCTGTTCAAAAGTGTATCCGGCTTCCGCCTGCGCTCCGTCGGTGAGAACCCGATTGCAGCACAGAGCATCGGGATCAAGGTACGGGGTATCCAGTATGGTGCCGTTCTGATGTGCGGTGTGTTGTGCGCTCTGGCTGGAGCACAGTTGTCGCTCGGTCAGGTGACGATGTTTACCGAAGGCATGACTGCTGGTCGTGGTTTTATAGCGCTGGTGGCAACAATGTTAGGACAAGCCAATCCGCTTGGCGTGATGGGCTCCAGTGTGCTGTTTGGCTTCATGGAAGCATTGAGTATTCGTCTGCAAGGATTCTCCCTGCCAACGCATTTCACGTTGATGCTGCCGTATATTGTGACGCTGGTCGCGATGTTCTTTTTCAAAGACCGTACCTATGCACAGGATGCACTGAAAGCGGGCGGAAGCTCGCGTTAATTCTGAATGTCTATGTTAGAGACAGTAAAAGAAGGAGGAATTCCACTTGCATAACAAGGCTGAACGTTTGAAAAAAAGTAAAACCCCGGCACCCAAAACAGGTAACGATCACGGAGATCGGCTGCCGCCAGGACAGATGCTGACGGAGAAATTCCCGATTCTGCATGAAGGGGAAGTGCCGGAATACGACCTGTCCACCTGGGACTTGAAGGTATTCGGCGAAGTGGAGGAAGAGAAGGTGTTCTCTCTAGCTGAGTTGCAGGCGATGCCTCAGGTGAACACGGTGAGTGATATTCACTGTGTTACCCGCTGGTCGAAATTCGATACGCCGTGGGAAGGTATTCGCTTCTCCGATTTTGTGAAACTTCTGGGAGTTAAGCCGGAAGCCAAATACGTCATGATTCATGCGGATCATGATTATGAAACAAATGTACCGCTTGAAGAATTGATGCATGATGACGTATTGCTTGCATTCAAATACAATGGCGAGCCACTGACGCCCAAGCATGGTTTTCCGCTGCGTATGGTTGTGCCACAACTTTACTTCTGGAAGAGTGCGAAGTGGATACGTGGTCTGGAGTTTATGACAGAAGACCGTAATGGATTCTGGGAAGTGAATGGTTTCCACCATTTTGCCGATCCGTTCAAGGAACAACGCTTCTCGGGTGAAGATCTGCCGATTCCGGAAGACGAGTGGACGAAGAAGGAGTTTGATTAAGATGTTGATGCCTATTTTGCAGATTCATTCGGAAGACATGCCGGCATACGCCATCGTCTGTGGTGATCCGGCACGTGCGGAGAAGATTTCCCATAAGTTGGAGCAAGCGAGAGAACTGGCGTTCAGTCGGGAGTATCGTACATTTGTTGGTTTGTATGAAGGGGTACAGATCGCTGTGGTCAGCCATGGTGTAGGTTCACCTGGAGCAGCTGTCTGCTTCGAGGAATTGATTCGCGCGGGTGTGACAACTCTGATTCGTGTAGGTACGGCGGGATCGTATACAGCTGATTATCCGGCAGGCAGTGTGATTGTGAGTACAGCAGCTGTTCGTACGGATGGGTTGACTCGCCAACTGGTGCCGGATGGTTTCCCAGCGGTAGCGGACATTGGGGTGACACAAGCGTTGATTGAAGCTGCTCGTGAGCAGGGGAACGCAGCAAATGCCGAATCTGCGACTGCAGCGGGCAAAGTGGGCGTTGGTATCACCGTAACGCTGGATGCGTTCTTTGCAGGCGTGGAAGAGATTCCACACCGCAAGTATAAGCAGGCTGGAGCACTTGCGGCCGAGATGGAAATTGCGGCGCTCTACATCGTCAGCACCTTACGTGGCGCGCGTGCCGGAGCCATTGTCGCGATCGATGGATTCGCGGACAGCGACCTGGCTGCCGAGTATGATCCACATACGGATGCGGTTGGACAAGCGGTGGAGCGTGAGATTAATGCAGCGCTACGCGCACTCGCCACGCTTGCTCGCGAGGATCAGGCATAGATTGGTTAAGGCAAGTATACATTTTTGCTCAGTGTTACAAGCAAACCAGTAGATGATGTCCATTTGAGGTGGACAATATAAAAAGGGCGTCCCGTAAGGTCACGAATTTGACCCAGGGGGCGTCCTTTCCTTTTTAAGAGGGGGATGCAGGTACAGTAGCGAATTGTATTTGCATGGCATGTCATTAAATTAGGAGAGTGATTAAATATGGGCTGGAGTGAATTACGTGAAATTCCTAATGAATACAGCGATGAAGTACAGCGGATTGATGAGCAACTTTTGAAACTGATTGCAGCCAGAAAGGACATAACCGGAGCTGTCCAATACCAACCCCCTCAAAATACCATCGATGAATGGGTGAGCTTACTGGATATGAAGGAGGAAGATATCCGATATGTTCTCCGTAGCGTGCAACCGATGCCGCAAAGACACTACTTTCCAAGTGAACCTCTTCAATTGACGAGTGTGGTGCCGATTATGAAGAAAATGATCAAAGATTCGTGTGAGTATATAATCACGCATTCGATGCAATATGAAGGCGAAAGCCTCGTTTATGTGGAGATTCAATATAAGGGGAATGAAGCTGAGCGTATACAAATGGTTCCACATTTGGCTCTGGAAATATTCAGCGAACAGAGACATATCACCATGCGACATGGCAGTCGTGGAGGAGGTGGGGAGACGCAGATTAGTTTCCGAGTGGTTCCTGCTCTTCCTTCGTCTCTGGAAAACGTTCGATTCTCCTTGATTCCCTCAATACCTGAGATGGAATACAAAGTAGAGGAAGTCATTTTGGATAAACAGGTTGACTTCGATTAACGGAAGGGTTTAGAGATGGATTTAGCTTAATAAAGTTAATGTTTACGTCAAATAACACATAACTTGGGGGGATGTCCCTCGAAGAGAATGATAAAGCAAAAAATGGGTAAGTTATATAAAGGAACATCATATTGAAGATAAACAAATAAGGGAGGATTCTACGATGACACAGAACAATCAACCTCAGGACGAGGCGGAAATTCGCAACAAACTGGATGAAGACGGGGATTCCTTGATGGAGAAAAAGAAGATTCTAAGCGGAGTAGACATTGAACCGCAGGCGGACGAATGGGCAGCGAAGCCATCACCTGTTGCTTTTAATGAAGGAAATACTTCTTCGAAAAAATAAACAACATGAGCATCCTACGGGCTTGATGGAATGAAGATAAATGTAGCGAAGCAGGTACCCTTATGGTATCTGCTTTTTGGTTGTATAATAATGTAAAATTCAGCAGACGAAAGAGTGATGGGGATGATTACAGGTAAGAATAACATCAGAATGGCAGAAATGAGGGACTACTCTGGCGTGTCATTGTTGATGGATGAGCTGCACCAGATGCATGTTGAGGCACGGCCGGATCTATACAGAGCGTTAGAGACCAGAATGGAGGAAAAGGAGTTCACCGAACTGCTGGAAACGGACAAGCGTTTCCTATATGTTGCCGAGTCTTCCGAAACGGGGCTGATTCTGGGTTACGGGAGCGCGCAGTTAAGTGTAATTCAGGATAACCCATTGATGGTGGATCGCAGGATGTTGTACATCCATGAACTTGTAGTGGATAACAAACATCGGGGCCAAGGAACAGGTAAACAGTTACTACAAGCATTCATCGAGCTAGGGAGAGAGCTTCAGGCACACAGCGTGGAATTATCCGTGTCGACTTTTAACTCTGGTGCACAGGCTTTCTATGAACAGATGGGTCTGGTTGTCCGCAGTAGCAGGATGGAGTATACCTTGTAAGATGCACCGCTCTATTTAATTAGGATGGATTCATCCATTTTTATCAAAATATCAGAATAGTCTTGAATACCCCCATGGGGTATGTTACTCTTAGAAAAGAACGAAAGAAAAGGGGTGTTCAGATGGAACATCAGAGCCATCCCGAGGAACCTATGCAATCCTCCATTTCAGATTCAACGGAAGCTTCGGTTACAGTTCAAGAAGCGGTATCCTGTCATGCCGAGGGCAGTGATGGGAAGCATGTGCGCAAGAGTCACCATTCGCAGGAGATGAAGAGTAACCTGGTCTCTCGTTTGAACCGTGTGGAAGGTCAGATTCGCGGGATCAAAGGATTGATCGAAAAGGATACGTACTGCGATGATGTGCTGACGCAGATTGCGGCGGCTCAGTCTGCTCTTAACTCGGTAGGCAAGCTTCTGCTTGAAGGTCATATGAAGAGCTGTATCGTTGAGCGTATTCAGGCTGGTGAACATGAGGTTGTGGATGAACTGCTGGTTACGATGCGGAAGTTAATGAAGTAAGTTATATCAATTTACCAAATCAAGTTATCATTTTAATATACCCCAAGGAGGAATTTACAATGTCTAATGTTACGTTGAACGTTACGGGAATGTCCTGCAATCACTGTGTGAAGTCGGTTGAAGAAGCTGTGAAGAATACCGGTGCGAGTGGTAAGGTTGATCTGGCAGCGGGAACAGTAGCGGTGGAATATGACGAGCAGAAAGTGAACGTGGATCAGATCAAAGCTGCGATTGAAGATCAGGGATACGATGTAGTCTAACGGGATCACAGGCTTAAACCGAACATGCTCATGGGCACAACGAGGGCAAATCCCTTTTCCCACGAGTCAGGTTTAAGCCTAATTTTCTGTCTGATATATACCCCTTAGGGGTATGTTCGAATGCAACATATAAAAATTGAATCGATATGAAAGGAGCTGACATGATGGATAACTCAACGAATAAACCGATGGATGGATCATCTGACCCCACACCAATGCCACCTATGGCAGAGGCACCAGGACTGAAGGCAACACTGCACATCACGGGAATGACCTGTGCTGCATGTTCGACACGAGTGGAAAAGGGCTTGTCTCGCATGGAAGGTGTGCATCAGGCCAATGTGAACCTTGCCATCGAACAGGCAACCGTATCTTATGATCCGAAGACAACCAGCGTGAACGCGTTGCGAGATAAAGTAGAGGCGCTTGGCTACGGTACGGTGTCCGAATCGGTTGATCTAAACATCACCGGTATGACGTGTGCTGCCTGTTCTGCGCGGATTGAAAAAGGTCTTTCCCGACTACCGGGAGTATCTCAGGCGAATGTGAATCTGGCGCTGGAAACAGGGCATATCGAATATGCGGCTGGCACATTGAAACCTTCGGATATTACCGCCAAGATCAAGCAGATGGGCTACGGTGCTGAACTGCAATTGACGCAAGAAGAGACCACATCGGTTCGTGAACGTGAGCTGCAACGCAAAAAGTGGAAATGGATGATATCTGCGTTGTTATCGATTCCTTTGCTGTGGGCAATGGTGGGGCATTTCTCGTTCACATCCGGAATCTATGTCCCAGATCTGTTCATGAACCCTTGGTTCCAGCTGATTCTGGCAACGCCAGTACAGTTTGTGATTGGTTGGCAATTCTATGTGGGGGCGTACAAAGCCCTACGTAACCGCAGTGCCAATATGGACGTTCTCGTCGCACTGGGTACCAGCGCAGCGTTTTTCTACAGTCTCTATCTGACGTTATCCAGTGGGTACTTACCTACTACAACCATGGATCATGGGGCAATGGGAACGAGCACAGCCGCCATGCCTTCGGTAGAACTCTATTATGAGACAAGTGCAATTCTGATTACGTTAATTCTACTGGGAAAATGGTTCGAAGCTGTGGCGAAAGGTCGCTCTTCACAGGCGATCAAAAGCCTGATTGAACTGGCTCCACGTGAAGCTCGTGTCATCCGTGACGGACAGGAAGTGATGGTTCCTGCCGCATATGTTGCGGTTGGCGATCTGATCCTGGTGAAGCCGGGGGACAGTATCCCGGTGGATGGTATCGTTGAAGAGGGGCAATCCTCTGTGGACGAATCCATGCTAAGCGGAGAGAGCCTTCCCGTGGATAAAAAGCCTGGAGATCCCGTTACAGGTGCTACGCTGAACAAAAATGGGGTATTACGACTGCGTGCAACCCGAGTGGGATCGGACACGGCTTTGTCCCAGATTATTAAAGTAGTCGAGCAAGCTCAGGGCTCCAAAGCACCGATCCAGCGGATTGCAGATGTCATTTCAGGCATATTTGTTCCAATTGTTGTTGGCATAGCTGCGCTGACATTCCTGATCTGGTATCTGTTTGCAAGTCCGGGTGACTTCGCTGGTTCCCTTGAAAAAGCAATTGCCGTGCTTGTCATTGCCTGTCCGTGTGCACTGGGGCTGGCAACACCGACCTCTGTCATGGCTGGATCAGGACGTGCGGCTGAATATGGCATTCTGTTCAAGGGTGGCGAACATCTGGAGTCCGCACAACAGATTCAGACCGTGGTGCTCGACAAAACAGGTACAGTAACCCAAGGTAAACCGGTGCTTACCGATGTTATCACGGCTCCGAATTGGACGGAATCTGATCTGCTTGAGCGAGTGGGAGCGGCCGAACAGAGTTCCGAGCATCCGCTGGCAGAGGCGATTGTTGCAGGTATTCGTGCCAAGGGTCTGGAGCTAACATCGACGGAGACGTTTGAGAATATACCGGGATACGGCGTGCGAGCTTCAGTAAAAGGGCAAGAGATCCTGGTCGGCACGCGGCGTTTGCTTGCGGATTCAAAGGTGAATGTCTCTGAGGAAACCGTTCAGCAGATGAACCGTCTGGAGGAACAAGGACGTACAGCGATGCTGGTAGCGGTGGATGGTCAGTGGGCAGGGATCGTGGCTGTGGCTGACACCATCAAGGATACCTCTCGCGAAGCCATTGGGCGTCTTCAGGCGATGGGGATTGATGTCATCATGATCACGGGAGACAATGAGCGAACAGCTCGCGCTGTAGCAGAACAGGCAGGGATCGGTAAAGTGCTGGCTGAGGTTCTGCCGGAGGGTAAAGCTGCGGAAGTGAAGAAACTTCAGGAGAGTGGCCTGAAAGTTGCAATGGTAGGTGACGGCATTAATGATGCTCCGGCACTCGCTACTGCTGATATTGGGATGGCCATCGGAACAGGAACGGATGTAGCGATGGAAGCGGCGGATATTACGTTGATGCGTGGTGATCTGAACAGCATTGCAGATGCCATTGAGATGAGCCGGCGCACGATGGGGAACATCAAACAAAACCTGTTCTGGGCACTCGGTTACAATGTTATTGGTATTCCTATTGCGGCAGTTGGCTTCCTGGCTCCATGGCTGGCAGGGGCAGCGATGGCGTTCAGCTCGGTGTCGGTTGTATTGAATTCATTGCGTCTGCAACGCATGAAGCTGAAGAGAAATGACTGACAGACCTTTGTTTGGAGATATATGCAATGCCTCATTGTCAATGAAGTGAGGATGAATAAATGCGCGGTCCGCTGCGGCGGACCGTGTTTCTTTGTTGAGAAAAATACAGTTGAGTCGCCAAAAAGTAAGCCTGAATCGTTGATATAGATGTTCTTTTCTACGGAGAAAGGATAGCATAATGTCTTTTTGTGAAAATGGATCAATTGTATTCATGAATAAAGCTTACGTTTTCTGAATTTTTCAAAAATGAGTTGACAATGTGGACATATTCACATAAAATTTAAACGATCGTTTGATTCAAACGACTGTTTAAATCAAATTAGAACTATTTGAGTAATGGAGGGCACCTTTTATGTTACAGGCTTTACGTACATTGTTTAAAAAACCGCCAGTGATTGTAGGGATCGTAACAGCACTTATGTTCCAAGTGATCTTTAGCGTGATCTGGATGACCGCATATTCTGGAGTAAATGACCGTACGAAAGAATTGACGGTCGCGATTGTGAATGAGGACGGTGAAATGTCCAAAGGAATCGCAGATTCGCTCGCAGGAACACTGCCTTTTCATACCGTATCCAATCTAAGTGCGGCTGAAGCGTTGGATCAGCTGAATCATCACCAAGTACACATGGTGCTGGATATCCCGGCTGGATTTAACGAATTGCTTCAGACGGCTGGCTCAACTGCCGAGATTAAATACACCATTAATGAAGCGAACCCTGTTACGATTAAAAGCATGATGCAAGGTGTATCCCAAAGTGTGACAAACACGATTAACAAACAAGCTACAGCACAAGGGGTACAGACGGTGTTGACCGCTTCAGGTGCACCTGCCGATCAGGCTGCTGAAGCCGCGACAAACCTGACTACCCGAGTGGAAGGAACGACAACGTCCATTAACCCGGTCAACGGGATGAATAATCAGATGGTGCCGATGATGATGGTACTGGCTTCCTATGTAGGTGCCATGATCATGGGGATGAACCTCCAGACAGCCATGGGTATGCTGTCATCTACCTATTCCCGATTGACTTTGTTTGGCGCGAGAGTAGTCATTAACGTGGGTTCTGCATTGGTCGTTTCCTTGCTGGGATCATCGCTGATCGTGGCACTGGGAGGACAGATTGCACAAGGATTCGTTGCATTCTGGTTGTTCCAGGCGCTCTTCCTGTGCACGTTCATGTTCTTCTCCCAGTTCTTCCTGATCTGCTTCGGACCAGCAGGAAGTCTGTTCAACATCATCTCACTGTCCTTGCAACTGGTATCTTCGGGTGCAATGGTACCGCGTGAATTGCTGAACAGCTTCTATAGCGGCATTGGGCAGTACCTGCCTGCAACATACGCCGTTCAGGGTATTCTGAGCGTGCAGTTGGGAGGCCCAGGAGTTCAGTCTGCTGCGGGCTCTATCGTGATTGTGCTGTTGGTTGCAGTTGCGTTGTCACTGGTCGTGACATTGTTGAAAAAACAACGCATGCCAGCTATGGCTCCAAGCCCAGCTCAAGCGAACAACTAATACAGCAGATGTATACCATTGCTTTATAGGATAGGACAAGCACCCCGATGATTTTCATCGGGGTGCTTGGTGTAATATAATAGACAGATGATTCGCTGGCTGCAGTCCTTGAGCTGGAGCGAATGAGATGAACGGACAAGAGGGAGCGGGACGGAATGACTGAACCGGAGTTGGATATCAAAACGAGGATATTGCTTGCAGCCAAGAAGCTTTTTGCACAGCAAGGGTATGACGGGACGAGTGTTCGTCAAATATGTGATGAGGCAGGTGCCAATGTGTCACTGGTGTCTTATCATTTTGGCGGCAAAGAAAAGGTGTTCGAAGCATTATTTGAGCATTTTTTCCCAGGGCATATGATGAACTCGCTGGCGGAAGAGTCGATGTCCTCGCCTGTGGAAGGTATCCGACGAATTATTGGTGAAGTTGTGAAGTTCACGATGACGGATCGGGAGATGAGCGATATTGTGCAGCTTGAAATTACACTGCGGACACATCGTACAGCTACCGTATTTCGTTTTCTAGACCCTGTATGGACCCGAGTGAGGGACCTGCTGCAAGAAGGAAAAGACCAGGGATTGTTCCAGGTCGAGTCCGTATCTTATGCGATGCTTCAGGTTATGGGTGTGGCTTTGGCGCACAAACGGGCCAAGAATTCACGATTTGGCTTTGATTATCAGGATATGAATACAGACGAGCTTGCTGAGCAGACAATTGAGTTCGTACTTCGAGGATTGGGAGTGAACAGCCATGAATGAAACCATTGAGTTGATGATGAAACACCGCTCTGTACGCAAATTCAAGCCAGACCCAGTAAGTGATGAGCAGCTTGCAGCCATTGTATCTGCAGGGCAGATGGCTTCCTCTTCAAGTAGTGTGCAAGCATATACCGTAATTGCTGTGACTGACTTAGCGCAAAAAGCCAAGCTGGCTGAATTGGCAGGCAACCAGGCCTATGTCAATGAATGTCCGGTGTTTCTCGTATGGTGTGCTGATCTGTATCGGCTGAGTGATGCTGCGAAACGTCATCTTCCTGAAAAGGAATCGTATGCCGATTCAACTGAGAATTTCATGGTAGCCACAATTGATGCTGCACTGGCTTCCCAGAACGCCGCTCTTGCAGCGGAGTCACTAGGATTCGGAATCGTATATATTGGGGGGCTTCGTACTCGGATTGAGGAAGTTGCTGAGCTGTTGGAATTGCCGGAAGGGGTATATCCGGTGTATGGCATGTGTATTGGTGTTGCAGATCAGGAAACGGGAATTCGCCCGCGTCTGCCACTTAATGCAGTTCTGCATCGTAATCGTTATAATGCCGAGCAGAGCATCAAAGGTGTTGAGCAGTATGATGAGACAACGACGGCGTACATGAAAGAACGGACTAACGGTGAAAGAACGACTCCATGGTCCGAACTGATGGCGAAGCGCCTGACTGAGCCGACACGGTTGCAAGTGAGACCTTTCCTGGAAGGCAAAGGATTCTTGAAGCGTTAAGTTGAACTGAAGGTAGTTACACTTGCCACTCCGATGACAGAACAACCTTCCGATCGCTGTTATCCCCAGATTTTTTGATCCAATTTTTGTGAAGGTGAAAATCTAGTGATAAAGGCGACCGCTCTGCTTCCTCAGGTTATTTCTGTCCTCTACGTTCCTGCGTAAAAATTTAGTTCAACTGATATATAATAGTAGACTAGAAGTCAGTCGGGGCGAAGCCGACTGGCTTCTTTGTGTTGTGCTGTGTTGGCAGGGCAAGTGAGAGTACTTGCTGTTACCTGATTGTACTCAAGTTAAGCCGTAGAAACGCTTTGTGTTCTGATAAAAGAGACGAGTAGCCCGTTCCGTTCCCATACCGGTGATCTCACTCCATGCCTGGATAACCTGTCTGGTCATGGCCGGGTGTGTCATTCGTCCCTGAAACGGCCCTTCGAAGGGCCAAGGTCCATCGGTCTCGGCCATCACTTGTTCCGATGGATATTGCCGGGCGAGTTCACGAATCTCTTCTTCGTAATGAATATCTGGCGTGAAAGAGATGAAATAGCCATTATCAGCCATGCGTCTAATGGTTTCGCGAGAACCCTTGAACCAGTGGAAATGGGCGCGTCGGAACTGATTTTGCTCCAGCAAATCACAGACGATATCCGCATCTTCGTATACCGCATGAAGGACAAGTGGTTTGTTGTGCTTTTTGGCGAGCTGGATGAAACGTTCAAGCAACTCGATATACCCGCTCTGATCGAAGCACTGCCCTGCCTGCTCCGCTTCCTGACGGTTGTAATAGGGAAGACCGATCTCTCCGATGGCTATAGCTTGTCCGATATGCTCTTCGATCCATTGGAAGAACAGATTCATTTCTGCAACGGACGGCAGTTCCTGTTCCGGATGGAAACCGAAGGCTGGATAGATGTTACGTGGATGTTGTTTTGCAAGCTCCAGATTGGCCTGGGCAGAAGCGAGATTCATGGACACGGCGATGACTGCCTCGACTTGTTGAGACGGGAAAGATAGCAGCATCTCGCGTTGTTCGTCAGGCGTATACTGATCGAAATGAATATGAGCATCGATTAATGGTGCAAAAGCTTGAGAATGCACGAGGGAATTCCTCCTTGTGGTCATTTATATTCTAACTATGTTACGCAAAATTTCTTGTGTTGGATCACCCATTAAAGGGAAATAATAACTTAAAAACCCGCGCTATCAAGATAGGCGGGCTTTCTGCTGTTCTTCTCTCATCCACTGAGCAATCTGCCGTTTACGCTCCAGAAAAGCGGATTCCTCCGTAATTTCTTCTCGTCTTGGGCGATCAAAAGGAACATGTACCTCGTGCAACACCGTTGCAGGTCGGTTGGATAATACATAGACCCGATCCGCTAGCAGCAATGCTTCTTCGATATTATGGGTGATGAACAGCACCGAGCGGCGGTTCTGTTCCCAGATATCGAGCAGCCAGCGCTGCATGTCACTACGTGTCAGTGCATCCAGCGCGCTGAAAGGTTCGTCCAGCAGCATGAGTTCCTGCGGACTGAGCAGGGCGCGCAAGAATGCCGCACGCTGCTGCATTCCGCCCGACAGCATATGAGGATAGGCTTGCTCGAACCCGGCAAGACCCACGCTACTTAACCACTTACGAGCTTCTGCAAGTGCTTCGACCCGAGGGGGTGCACTTGAAGCCACTTCTCCAGCAAGCAGTACATTGTCTTCAATGGTACGCCAAGGGAAAAGGGCGGGCTGTTGTGGCATATAACTAATCTTGCCACGCTGTCCCGTTACATTCTGACCGTTCATAAACACTTGGCCTTCCTGTGGCTTCAGCAGACCGCCGATGATATGGAACAGGGTGCTTTTGCCACAGCCGGATGGACCAACGATAGCAACAAACTCGCCTTGCTCCACAGTCAGGGACAGGCCGTTCAGAACCGGTAACCTGCTCCGCCGCTCACGGAATGATGCATGGACTTTAACAACGTCCAGTGCAGGTGGAACCGGGGCAGGAGTCGTATTGGCAGGGCGATCAGGCGTAGCCGGGTGAAGCTTTTCACCATGCTTTGGCTCCATTGTGTGTGCTCCTCGTTCAGGCTGGACTTGTTTGTCCTGTTGCCGATTCATATGGTCATCACTTCCTATATACAGATTACATGCTTTACTACCGCTTCTGTGGCCGCCAGCGCACGAGCAGCTTCTCCAGTAGTGCAATGAGCAGGAAGAGCAGTAAGCTGAGCGCGACAATAATCATGATCGCCACGAATAAACGATCGGTGCGATAAGCTGACTTTTGCAGCATCATATAGTAACCAATACCCTTGTCTGCGCCAATCCATTCGGCGATGATGGCCCCCATCACGCTATAGGTAGCAGCGATTTTGACACCGGAGAACACGGATGGCAGCGCATGGGGAAGCTCCAGCTTCCAGAAGATATGATGACGTTTCGCACCAGCCATGCGCATATAGTTCATCATCGCTGCATCTGTACGGGTCAAGCCGTCCATGGCTGCCACTGCAACAGGGAAGAAGCAGACGAGGATGATGGTAATCAGCTTGGGCAACAGCCCGAATCCGAACCAGATTAACAGGAGCGGCGCGAGCGCGATGGTTGGGATATTTTGACTAAGAATAAGTAAAGGATACAGGGCCGACTTGAGAAAAGGAACCAAATGCAGCACCATCGCAATCAGTAATCCAACCGCTGTTCCAGCGGCGAATCCAATCAGCGTTAACTGAATGGTTGCGGAAGCGTGCATGCCAAGCCGTTCGGCCTGAGTTGCCGCTTCGCGGGCGATGTCGGACGGTGCAGGCAGCATCCATTTCTCAATATGGAAGAGGGAAACGGCCCCCTGCCATATCGCTATAAAGAGAATAACCGCCACAATGGGCGGCCATACGCTTTTGAAATAGGCAGGCATTAGCGATACTTCTCCGTCAGGGTATCCATGCTGAAGCCAGTAGGGCTATGGGCAATTTTGATCTGGGAGATGATGCTTGGGCTGCCAGCCTCCACAAGTACCTCGTGCATTTTACGTACAACTTCCAGCAGTTCCTCCAGTTCCCCCTCCATTGTGGTGTCGAGCGCGTTCACCTGATATTTCAGGCCGGATTGCTGAATAACTTCAATGGCGCGATCAACGTAAGGATAAGAGTTCTCGCCATTTGGCGTTTTGGGGATAACCTGAATACTAAGTAGTGTGCTTGCCATGAGAGATCACGGCTCCTTTCGTGATATATAAAATGAACTAATGACTGTTACACTTGCCACTTCGATGACAGAATAACCTTCCAATCGCTGTTATCCCCAGATTTTTTTGATTCCCTTTCTCTAAAGGGAAAATCCGGTGATAAAGGCGACCGCTTCGCTTTTTCACGTTATTTCTGTCCTCTCCGTCCTCGTGTAAATATTAAGTTCGTTTTATATGAGAAATTTTATTGGGGTAAAAAATCGTTTGTATATGCCTTGCTCACATCGATCTGTTCATCCAGCAATTTTTTGCTAAACATCCAGTCGGTGTAGTTCTGCCACACTTTCTGTTTTTGCTCACCCCAGCGCGGGGCGTCATCTGTGTACTTGGGACTAAGCCACTTCTGGCTTGCCAGCACCAATTCCTTATCCAGATCCGGTACGGCCTTGATCAGAATGTTGGCTGCGTCTTCGGGATGATCAATCGCATATTGATACCCTTCGGAGGTGGCTTTCAGGAATGCTTTCACCAACTCAGGGTCGTTTTGGATCGTCTGCTCGTTTGTTACGAGGACAGGCGTGTAGTAATCCAATGCTTCTGAATAATCCTTCACATATAACATGTCGATCGGTTCCCCGCGCAGTTCGGCTTCAATACCTGTCCAGGCGTAGAAAATCCACGCGAAATCAATGTCTCGTTTCACTGCGGTGAAAAAGTCGGCGTCACCCATATTAATGTTTTTCACTTTGGATACATCGGCTCCGTCGCCTTCCATAATGGATTGCATCACGGCTTCTTCGACTGGGGAACCCCAACCGCCATAGGTTTTACCTTCAAAATCTTTCGGTGACTTGATATTCCGATCCGCCGGAGCAGCGAAACCAGATGTATTATGCTGGATAACTGCTGCGATGGAGACGAGTGGAACACCCTGTGTGCGGGCTTGAGTTACACTCTCCTGATAACTTACGCCAAAAGGCACTTCATTGGAGGCAACCATCGTATCTGCGCCACCGGCACCTGGTTGTACAATCTCCACGTTCAAGCCTTCGGCCTTGTAAAAACCTTGATCTACAGCTGCATACAGGCCTGTGTGATTCGTATTCGGTGTCCAGTCGAGCACCACTTTAATATCTTTCAGAGCGGCAGTGTCACCTTCGTTGCTGCTTTCCGTATTTGTGTTGCCGTTCTGCCCAGCTGGGGCAGCTTCTTTGCCACCACATGCGGCTACAGTCACCATAAGCACGCATAAGAGCAACAATCCCATCGTTTTACGCCATTTCATCTGTGGTTCTCTCCTTCGGTATGTCCGGCCGTTTGGCACGGGTACTCCTTGGCTTCATATCCAATCATCTTGCATAAATCGACAGATTTATACCAGTTGAGATCTGGATAACGTCACTTTTTTTAGCTCTCTGGCTATATAAAAGAACATTAAAAAAGCGTCCCGTATTCCGGGACGCGTGCAGGCGTTAGAGAGGTGGCGTTCAGCCATAGGGCTGTGCCAATTCGATATACTCCGATTCCTACGCTGGCATGATCCAGATCAGGTCTAAGGGTTAGTATCTTGGTGGGATACACTCTCAGCCGGCCAATTCCGACTCCCCTGGGAAACTATGAAGTTACGGGCATTACTAGGTGTAATTATAGGCCAGCGGGTGGAACGTGTCCAGTCAGGAACTGGATGGGGACACGTATGAATTAATCAAACAGGCCATTATACATGAGTATATCAGCCTGTTTAGATGTGTTATTTTCAATAATTATCGTTGCGAATCATATAAGTAAATCTGGCTGAGTGCAAAAGCATCGGATTTTGGGTCATAGCCTCAGTGCTGAGGATCTGGAAGGTTTCCAACAAAAACTTAGATCAATTCCGATGTTTGATATCTCGTCGCATAAGGGCTGCTTTCCCTATTTCAGCGATCAGCTTTTGATCGATTGACCTTGACCGGAGACGCTTGCTTCATTTAAACAACATAATTTAGATACAAAAGGAGATAGTACTGCTATACAAATAATTACTTTTTACATAAAAATGGGGGCGTACTGAATGATCCTTAAAACTATATTCGCAATTATTCTTTCCTATTGTGTCTACGTTTTTTTCACAGCTTACCTTTTATTTTTGGTTCCGTCTCCATCTACTATTGAAAATACGGGTATGCAAAAATTGTTAACAGCAGGAAGTACGACAGATCGCGTACTGCTCTTGGAGGACGGCTTTCAATCCGGTCAGGTGAGAATCCAGACCATTCGAGAGGCGAAAACAAGCATCGACCTGGCTTATTACTCCATCCAAAAAGGAAAAACATCTCAACTCTTTTTTGCTGCTTTATTCGATGCAGCTGATCGGGGTGTTCATGTTCGAATCATTTTAGACGGGATTTTTCACAACATGCGCGGAGAATTGCGTGATATTCCAGATGCCATTGCAGCTCACCCCAATGTGGAGTTAAGGTATTATGAACCACTCAACATAGTTATGCCATGGACATGGCATAATCGTCTGCATGACAAGATCTTTCTTGTCGACAACACATATGGCATCATTGGCGGCCAAAATATTGGTGATAGATACATGGCATTGCAACCCCAAAAAGACTATGTATTCGATCGGGATGTCCTTGTTTACAATCCAAACCATAATACGAACAGCACAGTTGTTGAAATGAAAAAATATATAGATCGGTTATGGAACCATCCATTCACCAAACCAGAAAAACATGTCAAACGTCAGCATCATGCAAAGGGGTTAAAAGAGCTGGTTCAGCTGGCTCAGTTATATAAAAAAGCTCAGGCTGAGAGCAATCCTTTTGTTAAAGTGTTGCCGAAGGAATGGGCGCAAGGGGCTCTTCGTTCCGACCACGTCGCTTTCATTCACAATCCAATCCAAAGGCTGTATAAAGACCCGACCATGTGGAGAGCATTTGTTCATTTCGCCAATCAAGCAAAGTCGAAGGTGTACCTTCAGACGCCATATGCCATTCCTACCAAGAAAATGAAGAAAGCCGTACATCTGTCGATGAATCCAGAAGCAGAATGGGTCATGTTAACCAATTCAATCCAGCAGACCCCTAACCCTTTGGCTTTCGCGGGATACTTAAGCTCTAAGAAACGGTTGCTTGATACCAATCTAGCCATTTATGAATACCAAGGACCTTATTCCATACACGGCAAATCATTTGTCATGGATGATTACCTCAGCATGGTTGGTTCGTATAATCTTGATCCCAGATCCGCCTTTCTAAATACCGAATCTGCTGTGGTCATTTATGGTTCTGCATTCGCCAACGAACTAACAGAGGCTATGGATATCAAACGTGCACATAGTACACGTGCGAATAAAGGTGAGCATCCAGCAGAATCTGCGAATAAGAAAGGCTCTGGGTTCAAACGAATAGCAATCACAGCTTTATCCAAACTGTCTTTTCTCTGGAGATTTCTGTTGTAGGAAAGAACCAGCTAATAGATATAGCTACTTTCACAAATTTTAATTTGGATAAATCATAACTGTTCACAGAATGTTCACTTATGTGGAGGGCTTCCTCATCTCTATAATTACGAAGGTAAACAGAGAGGATGAGAGAATTGCCAACAAGCAAGAAGGAACAAATTATTCTCGGATTAATGATGTGTACAGGAATGGTTGTCGTCATGATGACATTCAATTTATGGCACAGTGGGTTACTCGGTAAGATGTCCCCGCTTGAGATACTGCTTCAATTCATATTATGTTTTGTCATCGCGTTTGTGGTAGAGTCCTTCATTGTCGGACCTGTGGCGAGAAAGATTGCCTTTTCCTTGCCCTTTGACAAGTCCAACAAGATTTTGGGTGTGCTCGCCATGTCATTTTTTATGGTGATTGGCATGGTTCTGATCATGTCCTTGTATGGGATGGTTTCAGCATATCTTGCTGATCAATTAAGTGGGTCATCCGTACTCCGTACGTATCTCCATACCATTGCTCGTAACTTCAGCCTTGCGCTTCCATATCAATTGATCATTTTGGGACCCCTCGTCCGATATGTATTTGGTAAATTCATCAAAGGCAATGGCCCTGTAGTGCCTGTCGTTAACAAAAGTATGTGATTCAGATGGGCCTAAAGTATTTCCTGGGCAATCTTGTGCAAATGAATAGATCGTATTCTCACCTGTAATGAAAGGTGATCTGAGGCAAAGATAGGCTACCTTCCACCACAATTACAGCGCTAACGAATCGAGAACATCTTATTAGGCCAGTTTTTAGGGAATAAAAAATCTAACGAATCTCTGCGGCGTTATTATGCAAAAAACCTCCAACGGACCTTGGATTTGAGATAATTATCTATAATAACGTCTCTAGGATTTCGTTAGATTTCAAATATCCTAAAATGCAGATAAATAACGTGTGCTAGGTTCTTTATACAAAGTAACGCTACAAAAAAATGTCCACCGTCAGGTTATGGCGGTGGACATCTCAATCTCTTTAATAGGTATTTCTAATCCTCAGGACTGGATCGACACATAACTGTTAAGTCGCAGAATTCGCTATATGTTTGTTCTGCCATTGATACGTGATTACGCTAATGACAAGCAGGCCAACTGCAAAGATCGCAAGCATCCATGCAGACTGATTAACCGCCAGATGATCAAGACTCCATCCCGTAGTCAAAGGCAGAATGGCACCGCCAACTCCACCGGAGGCAATCAAAATGCTGGGTGTGGATTCTTCTGTTCCGGGCAGCAGTTTACTGGCGAAGACAAGGGCGATGGAGAAAATGCCTGACATCGCAAGTCCAAGCAGCAAGATGATGAGAAACGCAGACCAGATTTGGTTTGTAAATGGAAATACCATTAATAAGAGAACAGAAGCAAGACAACTGTACAGGACATAGACTCGGTATTGAAATTTCTCTGCGATATACCCGGCGAAGAGTCGTCCGACAGACATGGCAATCCAGAAACAGGTGACACTAAGTGCTGCTCCGGCTTCCTTCATGTTCATTTTCTCAATCAGAATCGCTGGCATGAAGTTTGCAAGACTCATCTCTGTGCCAACATATAGGAAAAAGAACAGGACGAATAATACCAGAAGAGTCCTGTTACGGCCACGATAGGTTGGACTGGATGTACTTGCAGATGCGGGATGCATCTCACCCGATGTCCCAGCAGTGTGGGCATGTACTGAACCGTTATTAGAACTACGTCGCTCCAGAAACTTATCGAGCTCACCAAATGATCCTTTTGCCCAGAAAACAAAGGTCAGCGCTGCGCAGATCGCAACAACAAGAAAGGAAAGGCGCCAGTATCCGGCAGCAATCAGACCGCTGGCAATGAGCGGCATGACCATCGCCCCGATCCCGAATAACACTTCAAGTCGACTCATGGCAACGGCTGTATTGTCTTTGATTGCAGCGATGATAATGGTTCCAATAACAGCTTCAACCATTCCGAATCCAAAGCCGGCTGCGGGTGCGATGACGAACATCCAGCCCCATGGGGGCAGCAGCATGTAGGCTAATTCTGCAATACAGAGCAGTGCTGTGGCGATTAACAGGCCTCCCCGTTTACCAAAGCGTCTGTTCAGCCATGGAGATAACAATACACCACCCAGGAATCCGGCAAATTGAGCGAAGATCAGCGTTCCGCCTTGGCTATAATCTTTGCCATAATGTTCAAGTGCAACCGGCAGAATGGAACCGAGCACAACGTGGGCAAGTCCAATTAGGAAATAGGACAGACATCCGATCCAAAGTAATTTTTTCATAAAGAACTCCTTCTACTTATATACATAAAATGAGGATCACAATAAAGCGCAATCTTGAAGACAAAGTCTATCATAACAGGACATGTTAAGTTGTGCCATGAATTCCTGATCGATACAGAAAGTTGCAATTAGGTCCGGCGTTCGTATATACTGAGACCAACAATTACAGATCGGACCATGCCGTTGAAGAGCATCCAACTCGGAGGCGTTTTCGCCAGGGGAGCGGTATTTCCCCAAGTTAACCGGAACCGCCCGTTATCGCGGACCAAGAGGCTGGAAGCAGGATATCCTGATTCAGCAAGTTGGGTGGCACCGCGAGCAGAGCGCTCCTCGTCCCAAGGGATGAGGGCGCTCTTTGTATTTTTACAGCCAAAGGAGACGGTGACCATGTTGGAAATGAAATGGATTCGGGCACATGCAGAAGAGGTTCAGGCCGCAGCAGACGGGAAAAAAATCAAGATCAACATTCGCACATTGTTAGAGCGGGATGAAGAACGTAGAGCACTTTTGCAGGAATCGGAAGAAGGACGCAGGTTGCGCAATACGTTATCTACTGATATTGGCAGGCTAATGCAAGCGGGGAATCGGGAACAGGCTGAGGGCTTGCGGGTTCAGGTAAAACAGATCAATGAACAGTTGGAACAGGTGGAGGCGAAGCTTGCCCCTGTGCAGGAGGAAGTAACCAAGCTGCAATGGCTGGTACCCAATATCGTATCACCGGATACCCCTAATGGCTCGTCGGACGCAGACAATTTAGAGCTGCGACGTGTGGGAGAGGTACCAACGTTCGAGTATAACACCAAAGATCACGTAGAACTTGGGGAGTTGCATGATCTCATCGATATTCCCCGTGGAGTTAAGATTGGCGGTACGCGAAGTTATGTATTAAAAGGTGCTGGCCTGTTATTACATCGGGCAGTACAGCAACTTGCGCTTGATCTGCTGCTGAAGCACGGGTTTACACCGATGGAAGTACCACTGATGGTCAGGGAGGATGCACTGGTGAACACCGGATTCTTCCCAACGGGTCGAGATCAGGTCTATGAACTCCAAGGGGAGAACAAGTGGCTGGTGGGCACTTCTGAAGTGCCGCTTGTTTCGTATTATGCGGATGAGATTGTTGATGTTCAAGAGCCTGTGAAGCTGGCCGCGGTATCGACGTGTTTCCGCAGTGAGGTTGGCTCCGGCGGACGTGATGTACGCGGATTGTATCGTGTGCACCAATTTGCCAAAGTTGAGCAGGTCATTCTCTGTGCCCCTGATGCGGAAGAATCGGAACGCATGCTGCAAGAGATTACGGGACACGCCGAAGAATTGCTGCAATTACTGGAACTTCCTTATCGTGTTGTCGCTGTATGTACCGGAGATATGTCGCAGAAAACGTACAAACAGTATGACATCGAGACCTGGATGCCGAGTCGCGGTGCATATGGAGAAACACATTCGTCGTCGAATTTGCATGATTTTCAGGCTCGCCGTTCGAATATTCGTTGCCTCGATGCCGAAGGCAAGTTGGCCTATTGTCACACGCTAAATAATACGGCGGTGGCATCGCCGCGTATCCTGATTCCGTTGCTTGAGAATCATCAGCAGGAGGATGGAAGCATTCACATTCCGGCAGCCCTGCGGCCCTATATGGGCGGGGCCGAGAGCTTGATTTTGCCAGAGCAGGATGAAGTGAATTAGAGAGGTTAGGTAACGCTTTAGGAAGTAGAAAAGGGGATGTTCCACACGTCATGTTGCATGTGACGATGGACATCCCCTTTTAAACGGTAACACTATTTAAAGAACCGATCTCCTAATATTTTGTGCTGAATTTAACTGATCTGGTTAGTGCTTGGACCTAAGATTTAGCTTACTTTCTTTGATTAAAATTTCTTCGTTTATGTAAGTAAATAAAATTATTTCTTAAATGTTAACGCAGCTTCCATTCACGCTCGTTAATGATTTCAATTTGTCCAGATTCAAGGGCTTTTTTGAAACGATTGCGGGCTGTTTTCATCAATAGAACCATTTCGTCTTCAGGACGAATCTTGGTGGATGTCGAAGTGACGATAGCTTTCATACGTTTACGGTTATTTTTAGGTGAAACCATATCAAGCAAATTCTTTTCGATCATACATATCCCACCCCATTTTTTAGGTTTATTAAAACAGTATTACGCGACCTTCCCATATTATACAATGAAAATCATGAATTGTTCCAAGACTCCCACTTATGTTATTCAACTTTATGCAATTCGTATCCGATATAATATAATAGAAGTAAAATATTGGATTATGGGAGTTGGAAATTAAAATGAATAGAATCAAACTGGCGCTTCGAGGCACACTTGCTCTAATGATTGCATTGACCGTACTGGTCCCTTCGTTGGCTTTGGCGGCTACCGGAGATGTGACATCGATTGAAATAACCAATAGCAGCCCGCAGAAAATGAGTGTCTCCGAAACAGCTGCACTTCAGGTGATGGCAACGGTTGAAGGTTTTGATAACAAGCAGGATGTTACCCAAGGCGTGACTTGGTCTACCAGTAATGCAGCAGTCGCGACGATGGTGAAAGGCAAAGTCAAGGCTGTGGCCGCGGGCGAAGCAACGATTTTTGCAGAAGTAGACGGGGCTAAAGCCCAGTTGGTTGTCCAAGTGCAGGAGAAGATCAAAAGCATCAAAGCTTCACCGAAATCCTACAGTTTTGTTAAAGGCAGTGAAAGCACTCTTCCGAAAGTAAGTATTACACGTGCGAATGGTAAGGAAGAGGATGTGACGTCTGAGATTGTGTGGTCCGTATCCACTTCTTCGGCTGTCCTGGAAAACGGTAAAATCAAAGGCGTTACGCCCGGCAGAGTATTGCTGCAAGGCAAGTATGGATCAACGATTGTGAAAGTTCCCGTTGCTGTGACGGATGAGATTACTAAAGTCGAGGTTACCCCTGCAACTATGCAGCTGAATATCAAGAAGTCCAAAGCGTTGAAGGTTATCGGCACCTACGCAAACGGTAAAACGATCAACCTTTCGAAACAAGTGATATGGACCTCTTCCAATACAAATGTAGCTATCGTGAAAAATGGAGCCGTCAAGACACTGACAGAAGGACAAGCGACCTTGACAGGAACTTATCAAAATCAGACAATAAAGGCAGAGGTTACCGTTGTACCTTTGCTCAAAAAGCTGATTACTGGCCAGAAAAAACTGGTTTTGTCCCCACAGGGAAGCACAACGCTGAGTGTGATGGCCCAGTATGATACGGGTAAAACCACTGTTGTGACGAACAGCGCGGTGTGGAGCAGCACAAAGCCGGGCGTAGCGACAGTAACAAATGGCAAAATCGTGGCTGTAGGCAAAGGGAAAACGTCCATCACGGCCAAGTGGGGCAACAAAAAAGTGACGATCCCTGTGACGGTAAAATAAATCTTCATATAATGAAGCATCTTGCATGAATCAAAAATTAGTTTCAGCACATGACATCGTTAAAATCATCAATGTAACAGACAACTAGGGGCGTAGACATACGCTCCTTTTTTGGATATATAGAAATATGTATCTGAAATGCCTTCTGCTTGAACAACAATATAACAGGATCGGATGGGATGAAAATGAAAGCTTCGATTATAAGCTCAGACTCTAACTCTAGTGATCTGGCTTACCTGAAATATCTTTTTCTATCCCTGAGTTCCATACTTACATTTCAACGGAGCACTACGATTGAGCGCATGAAGCAACGCACCTATGAAAAATACAGAGAAGGTTACCATTTAAAATGTCATGGTGAATAGGAGATACCTGAATGAAAGATTCAATGCAACCAGAGAACTGGCCTGCCTGGGCGACAGAGTCGGTAGAGATTGCTCCGGCCAACCCCAACTGGGACGCACAGGCTCAGGAAGAAATCCGGCAACTCAAACGTCTTCTACAGCAGTTTGATATCCAGCAATTCGAACATATTGGAAGCACGTCCATTCCAGGGTTACCCGCCAAGCCGATTATTGATCTGATGGCAGAGGTACAGTCATGGGATGATATGGATCTGATTGCGGATCAGCTGAATCCGGTGGGCTGGAATTACGTTCCGCCTGGACTGGATGGACGGGAGTACAGACGATTCTGGGTGAGGGTTAAGGATGGCAAGAGAGCGGTACACCTTCATCTGATGCGTCCGGGAGAGGAGCGTTGGGATCGTCAAATTCGGTTTCGGGATGTGCTGAGAAAACGCCCAGATCTGGTAGAAGCTTACGCCGTCCTGAAGACGAAGCTTGCTGATGAGAATAAAGAAGACAGGGAATCGTATACCGCTGCCAAAACGCAATTTATTTTACAAGTGCTTAATGAAGGCGTGTGATTGATTGAAAAGTTTACTTATCAAAGACAGGCTGATCTATTTCTTCGCAGTCATGATGACCATGGCGGCAGGACTCGCATCCAGACACTATGGTGAACGATTGCCAGATTGGGTGTATGAACATCTCGGAGATGCATGTTGGGCGGGCATGATTTATTTCGGAGTACGCATGGTGTGGCCTCATCGCAGCTTGGTATGGGCGATGTGTTTGAGCTGTGTATTCAGCTGGACGATTGAGTTCTCACAGTTGATTCAGACGCCTCGGCTGATTGAGATACGTTCAACTGTATGGGGTGCTCTTATTCTGGGACATGGTTTTCTGGTGATCGATCTGATTCGATATACGGTCGGTATTCTGTGCATGTTTGTGATAGATCGTTATTTCCTGAGAAATAAGATGGCTGGATCATGAACTCAAGTGAATCATGGAGGGGTGCTGTATGAATGTAGAAAAACTTTTTGCCGAATCGCTCGAATTCGAAACACAGCGGTTAAAGCTGAGGCGGCTTGCGATGGATGATCTCGATGAATATTATGCGTTTGCCTCTGATCCGCGAGTGAGTCAGCAAAGCTTGTGGAACTGCCATGAGACGGTGGAGGATTCAATTCAATATATTCAGCGGGTGCTGGATAATTATGAACGGAAAACGGTACATATCTGGGCTTTTGTTTTAAAGGAAACAGGGACCTTGATCGGGAGGGGTGGCATTTTTGATCTCAACGAACCCATGCAGAGTGCTGAACTAGGGTACGCGATAGCCAGCAGTCAATGGGGTAAGGGGCTCGCAGCAGAAGCGATGCAACCCATCGTGGATTATTGCTTTCAGGAATTGGACTGCAATCGGTTGGATGGGAAATGTAATGCAGGCAACATAGGCTCTGCACGCGTAATGGAGAAGCTGGGCATGTCGTACGAAGGTTTGTTACGCAAACAGTTGAAGATCAAAGGTGTATTTACGGATCAAAAATTGTACTCCCGTATCCGGGATGATCTATAATACTTCCAATGACACATAGGGTACATCGCAGAAATTGAAGGAGGCGGAACCATGATCTATAGTATTATTTCCCGTTCGTTGTGGGAGCAAGTGTCAAAAGGGACTGAGTATGCACCAGATAGCCTGGAGACGGACGGATTCATTCATTGTTCCACCAAGGAACAGATTCCATGGGTAGCCGGGCAATATTATGCAGGCCGCACGGATCTGTTATTACTTAGTATTGATGAGAAGGCGTTAGAGCCAGAACTGGTGTATGAGGATCTCTACGAATTAAATGAACTATATCCACATATCTATGGAGAGCTCAATCTGGATGCGGTGCGCAAAGTCATTCCATTTGAACCGAATGCAGACGGTACGTTTTCATTTCCTGAATAAAATAACATGTGACGCTTCTGTTTGAACATGATCTGGGGACAACATACTTTTCCGAAGGGTGGTTAACGGATGGATATGAATCAGGTTTTTCTGGAGACAGCGGAGAAGCAATTCTTGTATTACAAGCAGCTCGGGGAAAAAGCTATGGCACAACTGGAGTCCGAGCAATTGTTTCAATCCTGGAATGAAGACGCGAACAGCATTGCGGTAATCGTAAAACATCTATGGGGCAATATGCTGTCCCGTTGGACGGATGTACTGACAACAGATGGTGAGAAACCGTGGCGTGAACGGGACGCCGAATTCGTGAATGATATTACATCCCGGGAAGAGCTGCTCTCCAAATGGGAAGAAGGCTGGAATTGTCTACTCGAATCCATTCGTTCGTTTACCCCGGAGCAATTGTCTCATATCATATATATTCGGAATGAAGGACATACCGTCATGGAGGCAATTATTCGGCAATTGGCGCATTATCCGTATCATGTCGGGCAGATTGTATTTGCCGCGAAAATGCTTAAAGAAACAGCTTGGGACAGTCTCTCCATTCCGAGAAACGGGTCAGATCAATATAACGGCGGCAAATTTGCCAAGCCGAAGGCACGCAAACATTTTACAGAAGATGAACTTCATATAGAAAAAGGTGAGGAGCAACAATGACTCAAATTGCATTGATTCGCCACGGAAGTACAGCGTGGAATAAGGAAAAACGTTCGCAGGGACAGACGGATAATCCGCTGGATCAGGATGGCAGGGAACAGGCGGTATTACTTGCCGCGAGACTGGCTGAGGAATCCTGGGATGCCATCTATGCAAGTGACTTGGAACGTGCAAGTGAGACGGCTCGCATCATTGGTGATCGCTTGGGCATTCAGGAGATTCATCTGGACCCTAGACTTCGCGAGATGGGCGGAGGACAGGTCGAAGGAACGACGGAAGAGGAACGGTTAGCCAAGTGGGGAGCGGACTGGAGTACTCTGGATCTGGGACGTGAGCTTGTAGATGCAGGGACTGTTCGAGGTAGTGCGGTGCTTGAAGATATTGTACGGCAGCACCCCGATGGAAGAGTGATCGTTGTCAGTCACGGAGCCGTCCTGCGGAATACACTGCGAGGACTGGTGCCTGAACTGGATATCAGCGTGAAGTTGTCCAACACATCCATTACCCGGATCGCCAAGAATGAGAATACGTGGCAATGCGAACTGTACAATTGCAGCGTACATTTGGATTCGTCAAGGGAGTCTTAATAGATGGATGCCCTGACGTTAAAACGCTAGCAAACTTTGTGGACAAAGGGGAGATGGCGCATGACTGAAATGACGTATTCATGGACGGAGAAGATCCTATCTCCGCTGAGTGAGACAGCAGTTATCATCCAGTGCGGGGATCAATTGTCTGATGCTGTGCAGCGCAGAGTGATGTCTGTATGTGCTTTGCTGGAAAAAAGCACTCTGCCAGCCATGATTGAATGGGTGCCTTCATACACGTCCGTTACAATATTTTATGATCCGTTCATCTCCTCTTACCCTCAGTTATGCAAGATTCTGCTTCAGCAGTTGAATCAAATGAAGGAATCCGTACAAGACAAACCCAGAACGGTCACGATTCCCGTATGTTACGGTGGCGAGTGGGGGCCTGATCTGGACTACGTTGCCAGTGAACATGGACTGACCCCAGAAGACGTTATTGCGATTCATACATCCGGGGATTATCTCGTACATATGATTGGATTTGCACCGGGTTTTCCGTATCTCGGCGGGTTGTCTGAACAGATTGCTACGCCCAGACGGGCAACGCCAAGGATTCGGGTTGAGGCGGGTACAGTAGGTATTGGTGCTAAACAGACGGGAATCTATCCGGTGGACACACCCGGAGGATGGCAATGTATTGGACGAACGCCACTCCGGTTGTTTCGGCCGGATGAGAACGTACCTAGTTTGCTGGCAGCAGGTGATCGGGTTCGATTCGAACAGATTACGATGCAGGACTATCTGGCGTTGAAGCGGAAGGAGGGCGAACGATGAGTATTGAAGTGATTCGCCCTGGCCTGTTATCTACCGTTCAGGATGAAGGCAGAGCCGGCTATCGCCGGTATGGTATTCATCCTGGCGGGGTCATGGACACCTTTGCAGCCAGAGCAGCCAATATGCTTGTGGGCAACTCCCGACATGCAGCAGTGCTGGAGATGACGATGACGGGGCCGGAGCTTCGATTTCAGGAGAGCCAGCTTATCTCACTATGTGGAGCTGATTTGACGGCAACGGTGGATCATCTGCCTGTACCTTTGTGGCGTCCTGTGCTGGTGCGGGCTGGAAGTGTACTGAAATTTGGCCCATGTCGTCATGGTTTGCGTGGATATCTGGCGATTGCGGGTGGAATAGCTGTGCCTGAAGTGATGGGCAGTCGAAGTACAGACCTCAAGACAGGTCTTGGCGGTATGGATGGGCGAGCCTTGCGCGTGGGGGATCTGTTATCCAATGGTGAACCTTCAGCCGATGCGCGAGTATGGATGCAGCGTACGGAGCATCAGGTAAAGGAGAGTGAGCGGGACCACCGAATATTGGCGCCTGCGTGGCTTTTATCTGAACGTGAAAGACCTGACTATTATGGGCAACCTGTTATTCGTGTGATGGAGAGCAAGGATAGTTCGCTGTTCAGCCAAGAAAGTCTGGGACAATTCTATGCCGAAAAATACGTGATCACTTCGCAATCCGATCGGATGGGCTATCGCTTGCAAGGCTCCATACTGGAGCTGGATCAGCCTCTGGATCGGCTGTCTGAAGCCGTTACCTATGGCACGGTGCAGGTGCCACCGGATGGTCAGCCCATCATCTTGATGGTGGACCATCAGACGATTGGAGGTTATCCTGTCATTGCACAGGTAGCTCGGGTGGATATGCCAATCCTGGCTCAGGCTAGGCCAGGAACCCGAATTTCTTTTAAAAAGATTACGGATGATCAAGCCTGTCAGTTGTACATGGAACAGGAACGCAACATGCAGCTCATCGATAAACTGATACGCAGGAGAATGGCAGGAATGGGGGGCGCTTAATGAATACCTCGAAAACCTTGGATATCAATTGTGATCTGGGCGAAAGTTATGGTATGTATCGCACGCTATCCGATGAGTCCATTCTACCCTTGATTACATCAGCCAATATTGCCTGCGGGTTTCATGCAGGAGACCCGGCTACAATGCGGCTGACGGTAGAGAGGGCATTGGAGCATCAGGTGGCAATTGGAGCCCACCCCGGGTTGCCGGATTTGCAAGGGTTTGGCAGAAGACGTATGGACATTACGCCACAGGAAGCATATGACATGGTGGTGTATCAGATTGGTGCGCTGGATGCCTTTGTCCGGGCAAGCGGAGGGCGAATGCATCACGTAAAACCACATGGTGCCTTATACAATATGGCCGCAGAAAATGCGAAGCTTGCTGAAGCCATCACCGAGGCGATCTATCAAGTACAGCCTGAACTGTATCTGTATGGTCTGGCGGGCAGTGAGCTGATTCATGCCGCGGATCGCATCGGTCTGCGTAGTGTGAGCGAAGTGTTTGCGGATCGAACCTATGGGACGGACGGAAAGTTAACTCCTCGCAGCCAAGCTGGAGCCCTCATTGAAGAATCGGGACAAGCGATTGCTCAAGTGCTCCAGATGGTAAAAGACGGAGTAGTTGTATCCACGGATGGTACATTGGTTCCCATCAAGGCAGAGACGGTCTGTATCCACGGTGACGGAGCAAACGTTCTCGCATTTGCTCAAGAGATTCGTCGTGTGTTGGAATCGGAAGGCATTAAGTTATCTGCGCATACCACGGGATGATACCCATGTTCAGCAGAACAACAGTAGTATCAGGTTGTTAGGATTGAACTTTGAAATTTTGGAATGACAAGGAGTGAATGAACAGAATGAAACCCATACGCAACTCGGCAAAGGCTGTCATTGTGCAGGATGGACGATTGCTGGTCATCCGGCTGGAAGGCCAATATGGTACCGCTTATGTGTTCCCAGGTGGAGGACAGGAGAAAGGTGAAGAACTCAAGGATGCGGTCGCGCGCGAATGTCTGGAGGAGATTGGTCAGGCCGTGAACGTGGGAGAGCTATTACATATCCGGGAGTATATCGGTAAAAACCATGAATTCGCCGAGTGGGATGCAGACATCCACCAGGTTGAATTTTATTTTGCGTGTAGCTTGAAGAATCCTGAGGCAACCGTTTTTGAAGGCTCCAATCCAGACGACCACCAAGTCGCCGTGGAATGGATTGCAATTGATGAGCTGTCCCAGATTCGTTTATATCCAAAAACGATTGGCGAATTGCTTCTTAAATCAGGCTCTTCTTCAATCTATCTTGGAGATCTGAATTAAATTAGCCATGAAGAAATATCGTGCTAACCCCGGTATGTAAACATTTTTATAAATAACTTTTCCAATTTTGTCACGTTAACGTATCGGTTCATGGATTCACCATAGGTGAGGTGGGTACACTATAAGTACAGGCTTATTACAGAAGCATTTGCATTAAGCTGTCTCTAGTAATAAGGGATTAATGTCATTAAAGACAAAGAGATAGTAATAACTACACGTCTCTTGTACTTTTTATTATCCACCCTTAATTGGGAGAACGGTAGACGTAGTGGAGGGGACGGAATCGATTCTGAGGAAGCAAAGCGTTCGCCTTTATCACCGGATTTTTCCCTTGAGAAAAGGGAATCAAAAAAATCTGGGGATAACAGCGATCCAAAGAACGATCCGTACCCGGAACGGCCGCCTACAACGTTCTTCAAATATCCCCCAAACCGAAAGGAGCACTTCCCATGAACCAGACTGAATTGGAACAAAACATTGTAAAAGCATTGGAAAACAACCCTTTTTGCAGCTTCTCCACTGTGGAGAATGGTAAACCGAAATCCCGCTATATGGCGCTTTTCAACGATGGACTGAACATTCATCTGGCAACGAACCGTCGTACACACAAAGTAGAGGAACTGGAGAATAATCCGAATGTTAGCCTTCTACTTGGTTATGAGGCTGGTGGTTCCAAGGAAGTGGTTGAGATTGAAGGAACCTGTGAAGTGACGAAGAACGAAGGCTTGCGTGAGCAAGTGTGGAACGACGAACTGAAGGCCTGGTTCGATGGACCTAACGATCCGAACTATGTCATTCTGGACATCACCCCGGCTCGTATTGAATACACGGGGAAAGATCATGAACATCATGTGTGGGAACAATAATCCGAATATGAACATAACCTCTGCAAAGTAGCGTCCTTATGCGAAAATACGCGCAGAGTTTGATCCAACCGTGAAGGCCATTAAGGTTTCACGGTTTTTGGTATGGATGAATAACGCTGAATTGGATATACATGTAAGGCACATGTAATATACGTATTTTAAAGATAATAAGCACTATATACCTACTAAAATGTTGAAAAAAATGTCGAAATCACGCATGATAATGTAAACTCGCCTAGGTATGTGCGGGTAATGTAAAAATAATGCTTTTCAATGGCTGGACATTGCGTTATGATTTGGAATGTAAACGGCAAGCACAGACATAAATAGATGTTCATGTGAGATAAACTTACCTGAAGTTCCGATGCATGTCATCTGAGCATCAGTACGCACAACCCATGAAATCTATCTTTTTTCTGCGCTCTTCGTTTGCCCATTCATGCATGATTCAATGTACATAACCGGGAGGGGTTATTTTGAAAACGAGTAAAAAAGTATTATCAAGCCTGACTGCCGCTTTGGTTGCATTAAACGTGCTTGCAGTATTTCCGGTACCAGTATCGGCTGCGGATGCTGCCAAAGTTAAACTGCGGATCATGGAGACAACAGATATTCATGACAATCTGATTAACTACGACTATTATTCCGACAAAGAGACAGACCAGTATGGACTCGCCAAAACAGCGACACTGATCAAAAAAGCGCGTGATGAAGCCAAGAACAGCTTGCTGTTTGACAATGGTGATCTGATCCAGGGTAACCCGCTGGGAGACTATGTTGCGAAGATTGATCCACTGAAAAAGGGTGAGACTCACCCTGTATATAAAGCGATGAATTTGCTCGATTATGATGCAGGTAACATCGGCAACCATGAATTCAACTATGGTCTGGACTTCCTGGACATGACACTGGAGGGAGCAAACTTCCCTTACATTAATGCCAATGTCTATGTAGATGATGGTGATGATGATGAGACAAATGACAAGAACTATTTCACACCGTATGAGATTTTGGATAAAAAGGTAACGGATGAGACTGGCAAAGAACATACGATTAAAGTGGGTGTGATCGGATTTGTACCACCACAAATTATGCAGTGGGATAGCGCTAACCTTGAAGGCAAAGTAATCGCCAAGGATATTATTGCTACCGCGAAAAAATTCATTCCGAAAATGAAAGCCGAAGGTGCCGACATTATTGTAGCCATCCCTCACTCCGGATTTGAGGATATTCCTCAAACGGATCTGATGGAGAACTCCGTATTGTACCTGAGCCAGGTAGAAGGCATTAATGCCATTTTATTTGGACATGCTCACAAAGTATTCCCAAGTGCTGATTTTGCCGGCAAAAAAGGGGTAGACCTTGAGAAAGGTACAATTAATGGCGTTCCTGCTGTAGAGCCAGGGTTCTGGGGTGATCATCTTGGTATCATCGACCTGGATCTGGAGCTGGTTGATGGCAAATGGAAAGTGGTAGATTCCAAAACGGAAGCACGCCCAATCTATGACACAGCCAACAAAAAGCCATTGGTAGATGCGGATCAGGATATCATTGATGCGGTTCATGAAGAGCATGAAGGTACATTGGAGTATGTTCGTGGTCCGGTGGGCGAGACGACTGCTCCTATTAACAGCTTCTTCGCTCTGGTACAGGATGATCCATCCATTCAGATCGTAACGAATGCACAGAAATGGTATGTCGAAAAACATATGCAAGGTACGGAATATGAGAAAATCCCTGTATTGTCCGCAGGTGCACCGTTCAAAGCAGGTGGACGTTCAGGCGCTTCGTATTACACGAATATCCCTAAAGGCACCATTGCCATCAAAAACGTTGCTGACCTGTACGTATATCCAAATACGGTACATGCTGTAATGGTTAACGGTGCGGAACTGAAAGAATGGCTGGAATGGTCTGCAGGCCAGTTCAACCAGATCGACCCGGCTAAAGGTGGACAACAACAACTGATCAACAACGACTTCCCAACGTACAACTTCGATGTTATCGATGGTGTAACGTATCAGATTGATGTGACCCAACCAGCCAAATACGATAGCAAAGCTACGATTGTTAATGCATCCGCAAGCCGGATCAAGGACCTGAGCTTTAACGGCAAACCGGTTGACCCAGCACAAAAATTCATTGTAGCGACAAATAACTACCGTGCTTCTTCATCCAAACTGGCTAACCCGGACGGCAAACGGATCGTTCTGGCTGCACCGGATGAGAACCGTCAAGTGATCATCGACTACATCCGTGAGAATAAAACGATTAATCCGGCAGCGGACGGCAACTGGTCCCTGGCACCAATCAAACCATCTGCTGGGTTAACGGCAGCAGCGCTGAACGATCTTGAAGTTGTGTTTGCTTCTTCCCCGGATGCGAAAGATCTGGTTGAAGCGAACCCGGCGATGTCTTTCATTGGTACAAATGATGATGGTTTTGCTGAATACGGAATGAAATTGACTGGAGAAGCAACAACAACTCCGAAACCAGGTACGGAGCCTGCTCCTACGCCTACAAAGCCAACTAAACCTACGGAGCCGACTACTCCAACCAAACCAACGACCAAGCCACAGCCTGAGAAATCAGCGGGCAGCAAAGTGGTATATGTCGTGAAAAAAGGCGATAACTTGTACCGTATCGGCTTAAAATATGGTGTGGACTGGCGCAAGATTGCCACATTTAACGTAATTCCAGATGTGCATAACCTCAAAGTTGGACAGAAAATCGTGATTCCCGCTTCTTAAAGTTTAATAAGCGGTGAGGAGAAGACCGACAGTCATCAGACTGTCGGTCTTTTTTCTGCAAATTTGAATATATTTGTTCCAAGAACCGTCATACAGGAAGTCATCAAAACAGTAGAGATTAATTTTAAGACCCATGATATAATATTTACAAACTTTGGGTATATACAAGTGAAATCTAATGGACATGGAATCTAAATTGGCAAGGGGGGTCCTACATGAATTGCAGTGGCTGCAGTCCAATCTATCCTATAGAGGGCCAAGGTACCTTGTACTTGCGTCCCATTTCCCCCGCTTTGCTGGAAGCGCTACAAATGCCGGGAAGACTTATCGAGACGTCGGATGACATGATGTGGATGCATTTTTCGAATCTGGAGACGGTTCAGAGCTTAATAGAAAAGATCGGCGAAATGGATCCGACATTACGTGATTCCCTAACTGTTCAGATTATGCCTATATACGAACAGGCTAATGAAGAAAGCTGGATTAGTCTAACCATGCAGGAGTCCCGTTTCAAGCATGCGGAGCTGGTTTCCATTATTCTGGAGCATCAATTCAGCAGTCATATGCAACCCATCGTTGATGGATCAGAGCAGATTATCGGATATGAGTTTTTGCTTCGTCCTGCCGAGAATGGAAAATCCTTCAGTTCCTATGAATTATTTGAAGTTGCGCGTGAGACTGGGCTGCATTCTTTTCTGGATCGATTGGCGCGTATTACGGCTATTGAGACCAGTGCCCTTTTTCTGCCGCATGGTGTCAAACGCTTCGTAAATTTCCTGCCTTCCTCCATATACAATCCCGAATATTGTCTGACACATACGTTTGAAGCGATTGAACGCCTTTCGCTGGACCCTAAAGATTTTGTGTTTGAAGTCGTGGAAACAGAGCAGATTCAGCATATGCCCATCTTGCAGCAAATATTTGAGGTGTATCGCTCCCGTGGAATGTCTGTTGCACTGGATGATGTGGGTGCCGGATATTCAACAATAGAGTTGATGAATCGGTTAGAACCGGATTTTGTCAAAATAGATCGAAGTCTTATTGACCGTTGTGATCAGGATTCGACCAAACAAGAGAAAATTCTTCACATTGTTGAGATGTCGAGTCGATTTGGTGGGCAAGTCCTTGCCGAGGGGATCGAACGGATGGAAGAGTTTGAATTCTGTCGTTCCATAGGTATTGAGCTTGCACAGGGCTACTATTTTGGTAAACCCTCGGCACAACCCCCAGGCGGTCCATACTCCAATACTTCATCTAATTCATGGAATAATTAGTAACCTGTACCTTGTACAAGTCGCTTCTGATCAGAGGTGGCTTGTTTGGCGTGTCTGCACATTTTTCTCTCAAATAAATACCCTCATTTAACCGATATATAAGATAAGCCTTTTAGATTGATCCATACATACAAAGAAAGAGGGCTTTTTACATTTAGAGGGGGAGAAAGACATGAGTGAAACTCAGGATAATAAACCAATGAAAGCAGCAAAACCTGCCAAACCAAAACATAATCAAAATAAAAAGAAGAAAAAGAAAGGTTTTGTCTGGAATATCAGGAACAAACTATTGGTCTCCTTCCTGGCCGTACTGCTCCTGCCAAGCTTGGCAATCGGCTTGATCACACTAACGATGGCTGAAGATGGCGTACAAGGACAATTAGTGGATAGTGCCATGCAAAGTGTGAGCACTGCCAATACCATTGTAGAAAGTCAAGTGAATTACAAGATTCATGATATTAACTATTTCGCGGATGCCCTTGATCCGAGCCTGGTCAAAGGAGAGAACGATAGTCCCGAGCTTCAGGTGAAGCTGGAGCAATATCTGGGTTTGCATCCCGATGCCATGAACATTTTTGTTGGAACAACGGACGGAGTCATGGTTCGAGGTAAAGCAAAAGCAAGCAGTACGCGGGGAGATGCATATGATCCTAGGGAGCGGGAGTGGTACAAATTAGCGATGGAAAAGCCAGGTACAGCCGTTGTATCAGCGGTGTCTGTTAATACCGATGGCGTTGCCGTTGTATTTATCTCCAAAACATTAAAAGACCAATCCGGTGTTGTCGGTTTGTCTATGGATCTAACAGATCTGCAAGAACAAGCATCCATTAAGGTGGGTAAAGAAGGCTACGTCATTATTATGGATGCAAACAAAAACTATGTCGTTTCCCCTATAGCAGATGCAGGTACACCGGAAACGAGCGGCTTGCTGGATGAGATGTATGAAGGTCCAGAAGGTCAATTCGATTACGTGTACAACGATCAGCCGAAGATGATGATTTTCTCAACAAATGAAGCAACAGGCTGGAAAATTGCCGGCACGATGTTTAAGAGTGAAATAACCAATGCGAGTAAGGATATTCGTATGGCCACATTTATTGTTATTCTGGCGGCTACGTTCCTTACGCTCCTCTTTATTATCTGGTTTACACGCTCCATGCTGCGTCCAATTAAACGACTGCAGGAATCTGCCAGAGCCGTAAGTAAAGGTGACTTGACCGTGAAAATGGAAACAGGGCGTAAAGATGAAGTTGGAGAACTGGCGAAGTATTTTGAACGAATGGTCGATAACCTGCGGATGATGATTCTGGGCGTACAGGAAACGACAGAGCAGGTATCTGCTTCTTCTCAAGAGTTGTCTGCCAGTGCAGAACAAACCACCAAAGCGATTGAACATTCAACACAGGCCATTCAGGAACTGGCTGAAGGTGCAGAGCAGCAGGTAAACAGCGTGAAAGACGGATCTGGACAGATGAGCCGAATGGCAGAAGATGTTCGAATGATGTCGGAGCGTGTGCAATCAATTACGGCGAATATGCGGAATACGTCCGGAGCAGCATCTTCTGGTAATGAGGCAGCAGGACAGGCTGTTGAGCAGATGAACAGTATCCAGGAAACAGTGGAGCAGCTGGGGACGGTGGTTCAATCTCTGAATGCCCGTTCCGTTGAGATTGGTAGCATGGTTGATGTCATTGCATCCATCTCCAAACAAACCAACTTGCTCGCATTAAATGCTTCTATTGAAGCGGCAAGAGCGGGGGATGCGGGTCGTGGGTTTGCAGTTGTTGCCGGTGAGGTACGCAAACTGGCAGAAGAATCCGGAAGTTCGGCAGCGCAGATCGGTGAGGTGGTTCATAATATCCGTCAGGACATGGATGCCGCTCTGATCGCCATGAATGCAGCACAGACTCGGGTGGGAGAAGGAATTCAGGCTGTGAATACATCAGGACAATCCTTTGCCCAGATTCGGGAGGCGGTGGAAGATGCTGTTCATACATTGGATGACTTGTCCGCAACAACGAAGCAACTGGAGAGTGGTGCATCCCACGTTGCCAAGGCGATGAGTGATATTTCGAGTGTAACCCAGGAATCGGCTGCAAATACAGAATCTGTGTCTGCATCTTCGCAAGAACAACTGGCATCGGTAGAAGAGATAGCATCATCGTCGGCACATCTGAACAGCATGGCGGAACAATTACAAGGACTGCTTGGCATGTTCAAGATGGTAGAGGACACACCGAAGGATAAGGGCAAAGAATAAAATCTAACATTGGAACGCCATAATTCACCACATCTTTTATAATAGAAGAAAATAAAGATAGACAATGTTCCTGTTGCCCTGTATAAATATATCGTCTGGTTATCCTGCGCGTATAGCGGTGTAATCTTACAAAACAAGATCGAATTAACGAAATAATATATTGATACAGGATACAGCAGGAGGCTCTATGGTATACGTAGCAATACTGATTTTTGTAGTGACGATCACCTTGGTGATCTGGCAACCTCGTGGATTGGGTATCGGTTGGACTGCTTCTGGCGGGGCATTGCTTGCTCTGCTGTGTGGGGTTGTCAGCTTAAATGATGCCTCGGATGTAGCATCCATTGTATGGAATGCAACGCTGGCTTTTGTCGGCATTATTATGATTTCTCTTATTCTCGACGAGACGGGTTTCTTCGAATGGGCTGCCCTTCATATGGCAAGGCTGGCTGGAGGAGACGGTCGCAGACTGTTCTTCTACTCCATTCTGTTGGGAGCCGCGGTGTCTGCTCTGTTCGCGAATGACGGTGCCGCGCTCATTCTGACGCCAATTGTGCTGGCAATGGTGCGTGCATTGAAGTTTGATGAGCGCATGGTGCTGGCTTTTGTGATGGCAAGTGGATTTATCGCCGATACCACATCGTTACCGCTGGTCGTCAGCAATCTGGTTAACATTGTATCGGCCGATTTCTTTGGTATTACCTTTGTGGAGTATGCGGTGCGCATGGTTGTACCCAATCTGTTCTCCATCGTAGCGAGTACGGGGATGTTGTTTTTGTTCTATCGCAAAAGCATCCCCCTTCGCTACGACATCTCCGCGGCACGTGAGCCGAAGGAAGCGATACGTGATCCACGGATGTTCCGAATCGCCTGGTTCATGCTTGGGCTGTTATTGGTTGCCTATGCATCCAGTGAGTTTCTGCCGATTCCCGTGTCGGTTATCGTTGGCTCCGTTGCGTTGCTGTTCGCTTTATTGGCACGCAAGAGCGAGGCTGTTGATCTGAAACGGGTAATTAAGGAAGCGCCATGGTCGATTGTGGTGTTCTCCGTGGGCATGTATATCGTCGTATATGGACTGCGTAATGCAGGGTTAACGAATCATCTGAGCCGCTGGCTGGATGCCATAGCAGAGCATGGTTTGCTGGCAGCTTCGCTCGGGATGGGCATTATCGCTGCTGTATTATCATCGGTGATGAACAACCTGCCGACCGTGTTGATTAACCTGCTAGCCATCCAGGGCGCACATACCGAAGGTATCATTCAAGAAGCATTGATCTATGCCAATGTCATTGGTTCTGACCTGGGTCCCAAAATGACCCCGATTGGATCACTTGCCACATTGCTGTGGCTGCATGTGTTATCCCGTAAAGGTGTGAAGATCACATGGGGGTATTATTTCAAAGCAGGCATCATCCTGACGATCCCTACATTGTTAATTACCCTGGCCGGGTTGGCATTGTGGTTATGGATTCTGGGTTAGCAAAATTAGATTTTACATTGAGTATGAATAAGATAATCTTTTGCAATGTAAAAGGCTGCTCTCACAGCTGGTGCTACGCACTGGCAGCGAGACAGTTTTTTTATTTCCTGCTTTTGTACCCTTCTATAGAAGAAACAGATTTTCTTGCTCTATCAAAGAATCAACAAAGAATTTACATAAGGGCAGCCCATTGTAGGGCTGGCCTTCTTTGCCTACTTCCCAGGCAGGAGATTGAAATGCCTGAGATCCAACGAGCGCTGACACAGCGAAGGGAACGGAACGATTGTGGAAAAGCGAAGCGTTCGCCTTTATCCCCGGATGTATTCCTTGGGAATAGTAAATCATATAGATCCGGGGATAACAGCGATTGAAACAACGTCCGTTCCCGAAGCGCCCACTTCAGCGCAATTTGTCTCAAATGATTTTCAATATACAGCCGATATTTTTAACATTGCGTTTACAAAACACTGATTTTAAGATGACATACTGAAACTACAATGAGTAAAGAGTTGATGGTGAACAAACAAATTCACAAAACGCCATCACTACATTGGGGGAGGAAAACAAAACATGTTTAAAAAGTTGCCGTTTATTTTGATGACCTTAACGTTCGTACTGGTTCTCGCAGCATGCGGATCGAAAAATGACGCTGGTACAGAGGGTGCCGCAAGCAATGGATCAGGAGAAGCTGCTACTGAGCTTAGCGGTAACATTCTGGCAGTCGGATCGACAGCATTGCTACCTCTGGTAGAACAAGCTGGACAGAAATTTATGGCAGTTGATGAATATAAGAACGTAACGGTTCAAGTTCAAGGTGGCGGTAGTGGTACTGGTTTGACACAAGTATCTGACGGACAAGCTACAATCGGTAACTCTGATGTATTTGCAGAAGAGAAACTGGAGGACGAAGCCAAAGTAAAAGAATTGGTTGACCATCAAGTAGCAGTAGTAGCTATGGCGCCAGTTAGCAACAAAGATGCAGGTGTAGAAGATTTGACGAAGCAACAACTGGTCGACATCTTCTCCGGTAAAGTAAAGAACTGGAAAGACGTTGGCGGCGCGGATAAAGCAATTGTTATTGTAAACCGTCCGAGCAGTTCCGGTACTCGTGCAACTTTCGAGAAGTATGCATTGGGTGCGAAAATGGGTGATATCCAAGGTTCGATTCAAGAAGATTCTTCTGGTAACGTAAAAAAATTGGTATCTGAAACGCCAGGCGCTATTGGTTACCTTGCCTTGTCTTACTTGGATGACAGCTTGCAAGTGTTGAAATACGAAGGTGTAGAAGCAACAGTTGAGAACGTAGAAGCAGGAACTTATCCAGTATGGGCTTACGAGCACATGTACACAAAAGGTGAGCCAGATGCAGCAACAAAAGCATTCCTGGACTACATCTTGAGTGACGAAATTCAACAAAACGACGTGACAGAACTGGGATACATTCCAATGTCAGGTATGAAAGTAAAACGCGATGCAGCAGGTAATGTGGTTGAGTAATCTTTGAACTTGCGCATACAGCGAAAGAGGCGGACTTAGGTCCCGCCTCTTTACGCGGTTTGCTCTAAAATAATCCCATATTTTGCATTAATTCTACTATAGAAGGATGGTTGTTATGGAACAGACCGAAGGGGGAACGGTAATGAATAACAAGTTGAAACCGCGCCGGCCCTTAAAAGAGAAACATTATTGGGAAGAGTGGACGGGACGGATCTATACGTCGATTTGTGTCGTTTTCCTGATCGTTGTCATGTTTTCCATTGTTTATTTTGTAGCGTCCAAGGGACTATCCACATTTTTCCAAAATGGAATAAGCATCAGCGAATTCCTTGGTGGAAAAACGTGGAATCCGACCGGAGAACCTGCGTTCTACGGGGCATTGCCGTTCATTACAGGTTCTTTCATTACAACCTTGCTTGCAGCACTGATCGCAAGTCCGCTTGGCCTGTGTGCAGCGCTCTTCATGACAGAGATTGTTCCGGGTAAAGGGAAAAAGATCTTGCAGCCTGCGATTGAGCTTCTGTCCGGAATTCCGTCCGTTGTGTACGGATTTATCGGTCTGAGTGTCATCGTACCTTTGCTTCGCAGTATCTTTGGTGGAACAGGCGTCGGGATTGCAGCCGGATGTCTTGTTCTCGCCGTAATGATTCTTCCTACGGTCACAAGTATTATGGCAGATGCATTGTCCGCGTTGCCAAAAGGATTGCGTGAATCCTCCTACGCACTGGGTGCCACTCGCTGGCAAACCATCTACCGTGTCATTATCCCAACGACTTTGCCAGCTTTGTTGACAGGTGTCGTTTTGGGTATGGCCCGTGCTTTTGGTGAGGCACTTGCTGTGCAGATGGTTATCGGTAATGCACCGCATGTTCCAACATCCTTGCTCGAATCAGCTTCAACATTAACAAGTGTAATTACACTCAGCATGGGTAACACCACGATGGGTTCTGTTCATAACAATGCACTGTGGAGTATGGCGCTTGTCCTGTTGGTGATGACATTTGTCTTCGTCATTCTGGTTCGCCTGCTTGAAAGGAGAAACCGGGTATGAAAATGAAGGCAAAGACGGTAGATAAAATTGCAACATCCGTTATCGTTGTACTGGCCCTGTTCATTGTTATCCTATTGCTCGGTCTGCTTGGCTTCATCATGTATAGAGGCATTGGACATATTAGCTGGAACTTCCTGACAAGCGCACCTCAGTTGCTTAAGGGTGGCGGCGGGATTGGTCCACAGCTCTTCAACTCCATATTCTTGCTTGTTCTGACCTTGATTGTTACCATTCCACTCGGATGGGGTGGCGGGATTTACATGGCGGAATACGCCAAACCAGGCAAGATTACCAGCTTTATTCGTCTGGTCGTTGAAGTATTGTCATCATTCCCTTCCATCGTTATCGGTTTGTTTGGTCTCTTGCTGCTAGTAAATCAATTTGGTCTTGGTTTCTCCCTGATCTCGGGTGCCTTGGCTCTGGCGATCTTTAACTTGCCACTGATGGTACGGACAACGGAGCAGGCCTTCCGGGCCGTTCCGAAGGAACAAAAGGAAGCAGGTCTGGCGCTTGGACTGTCCAAGTGGAAGATCATCACTTCCATTCTGCTACCTGTGGCATTGCCGAGCTTGATTACGGGTACGATCCTGGCATCGGGCCGGATCTTCGGTGAAGCAGCCGCGCTGATGTTCACCGCAGGTATGAGTAGTCCACCATTGGACTTTACAGATTGGAATCCGACGAGTCCAAGATCACCGCTTAATCCTTTCCGTCCGGCAGAGACACTTGCTGTCCATATCTGGAAAGTGAATAGTGAAGGCATTGGGCCAGATTCCAAAGAGGTGGCAGCAGGGGCATCCGCCGTGCTTGTCATTCTCGTGCTGGCGTTCAATCTAAGTGCACGCTGGATCGGTCGGGTTGTATTCCGCCGCATGACAGCTTCGAAATAAGGAGGAACCAACATGGCCATACCTTTTGGTACGGAACAGTTAAGCATATATTATGGACATTTCCAGGCGGTCAAGCAGATTAGCCTGACGTTTCCTGAAGCAAGCGTAACGGCTCTTATTGGACCGTCTGGTTGCGGTAAATCCACGTTCCTCCGGTCACTCAACCGGATGAACGACGAGATTGCCGGTTCCCGTACAGAGGGACATATCTGGATGGACGGGAACGATCTGAATGAGCCTGGAACCGATGTAATCAAGCTTCGCCAGAAGATTGGCATGGTGTGGCAGAAGCCGAACCCTTTTCATAAGTCCATCTACAACAATATCGCGTTTGGCCCCCGCTACCGCGGTACGAAGAGTAAGAAGGCACTGGATGAGATTGTGGAAAAAAGCTTGCGCCGTGCTGCGCTCTGGGATGAAGTGAAAGACAGACTGCATGAGTCAGCGCTGTCTCTCTCTGGCGGACAACAGCAGCGCCTATGTATCGCTCGCGCTCTGTCTGTTGAACCACAGATTCTGCTGCTCGATGAGCCGGCATCTGCACTTGACCCGGTATCTACGGGTAAAGTTGAAGAGTTGATTACGGAGCTCAAGAAGGAGCTGCGGATTGTTATTGTTACCCATAACATGCAGCAGGCGGCACGCATCTCGGATTACACGGCTTATTTCTATCTGGGAAGCATGGTTGAGCACGGGGATACAGAGCACATTTTCACGAACCCGGACAATCGTCTGACGCAAGAATACATTATGGGTCGTTTCGGTTAATTGGATCATGGAGTGTAACATAGAGTAATAGACAGAGAGATTAAGAAATAATAAAGACAAAAGAAAGCACAATGCCTGGACGGTTGTTCGGGGGTTGTGCTTTTTTAATTTCATTTTGGAAGAATTTGCTGTATATAAAGCAACCATGCTACGATATTTAGTAATAGGAGAGCGTTTACATTACTTTGAAGGAGATGTTGATCATCGCTACAGATCAGATGTCTTACGACCATATGGCAGCTCAGATTATACAGAACTACACTATTGAGAAACCTGTCGTTTCCTATATTCGTCACAACGAGAATCTGACGCACCATGTCGTGGATGAAGAGAGCGGGCAGAAGTATCTGCTGCGTATCCATCAAGCCGCATATGCAAGTATGTCAGGGATTCAACATACGCTTCCTGCACTTGAAGCGGAGATGAACCTACTCTACGAATTAAACGCAACGACAGCATTACGCGTGCAACATCCGGTACGCAATGCATCCGGTGAATGGGTCACGGTATGGACAAGTGAGGCAGGGAAAGAGATTTGTTGTACAGTACTGGAGTGGATTGAGGGAAGAGACATCCAGCAGGGAGAACGCCTGACAACAGATCAGATCTATGATCTTGGGGCACAACTGCAGATGCTCCATCAATATGGGCGTGAGCAGAATCAGACAGATCGAACAAAGGTACGGCCGGCATATGGCAATAGCCATGAGAACTTGGTCATGCTCGGGCAGCTAGAGGAAGGCGTCCGACTGGGGATTTTTACAACGGAAGACTTCGATCTGCTTCGTGAGACGTTTGAGAACATTAATGAGCAGTTAGAAACATACCCGCAGCACGCAGGGACATGGGGGATCATTCATGGGGATATTACTCGCAACAATCTGCTGATAACGGATCAGGGGATGTCCATGATTGATTTTTGTCTACACGGTTATGGTTATTATCTTTTCGATGCCGGAGGGGCAGCACTTATGTTCAATCGGGAGGAACGTGACATATTCTTATCCGGTTATACCCAACAGATCGCACCCCTGACGGATCGTGATATCCGGTTAATGGAAGGGTTCATGTTGATCTTTACACTGGGTTATTATGCCTTTCAGATGGCGAATGAGTCGAGGCACGAATGGATGAAAGATCGCATGCCGAAGCTATGCAGCAAGTATTGCCGACCTTATGTACAGAACGAGAGCATCTTCTACGAACTGTGAATTAGGGTGTGCAGATCCGGAAGGGCTACGAACAGTGTGGTTCAAATATTATGGTTGCCTGAATACCCGAACAGTTTCGTGGACAATATCATAAATAGTAGTAAGCACATCTTTGATTGAAGGAAAATGAAATAATATGTTTAAAATATCCTTTTATCGTATTAATGTGATGAAAGCTGACAAAATATTCTGGTTTTCATCTGTTCAATAGGAAATGAAGGAAATACATCCAAAGAAATCGTTAAGTTTGTTGACACTGATCTTCCGGTCGATTAATCTTAATGAAGAAGAAATGAACGATTTCCATTACTGTTCTGACATACGCTCAGAATGGTTCCATATAGCGGATGATAACGAGCGGGAGAGACCTGGGTTAGCCGAGCAAATGGCTAGTGTTCAGGCACCGAAGGAGCAAGCTGCTGCGCACCCGGCGCAGTCGTTAATCTCTCAGGTAAATGTACCATCGTTGGACGCAACTCTGGAGAGTGCGCGAATTGCGCCACCCAAGGGGTATATGATCAGTCAGACCAGTGAACTTGTCTGTAATCACAGGCAATGCACCTTGTCGTGAGACACTACTGATCGTGAAACTCTCAGGTATCGAGGACAGAGAGAGGGCCTAAGGCCTTCTCCTGTCCTTTTTTGGTGTCATCATTCAGTAATAAAGGAACATTATGGCATGGGATCTGGATGGAAATGACGAACACAATTGGAGGGTTGCAGGTGCGATTTAAAGATGTTTTCTCAATTATTGGTCCGTCGATGACAGGGCCTTCAAGTTCACATACAGCTGGTGCGGCAAGGTTAGGAAGAATTGCTCGTCAGTGGCTGGGATGTACGCCAGATCGTGCCCGGCTGACCCTGTACGGTTCATTTGCTGATACGTATCAGGGGCACGGAACAGATCTGGCACTGATCGGCGGTCTGCTGGATTATGTCACAGACGATCCGCGTATCCCGGATGCAGAGCAATACGCAGAGGAAGCGGGCATGGAGGTTGAGTTTTATACAAGTGGCCTGCCTGCTCCTCATCCAAATACGGTCAAAATTGAGTTGTGGCATGGAGAACGTGCCTGCTCCTTAATCGGTGCATCCATTGGTGGTGGAAGCGTATCGGTGCATTCGATGAATGATTTTCGTGTTCAGATTAGTGGTGAGTTTCCAACACTTGTTCTGCGACATGCGGATAAAGCGGGCGTACTCGCGTCAGTGACGTCCACGATCAGTTCATCCGGGGTTAACATCGGGTATATGCAGGTGGATCGGAAAGCCCGTGATGGCGAAGCACTTACCGCGATGGAAATGGATGGTGTGCCTAATCCTGATATGCTCAAGCGTCTAAGGGGGCTGGACCATGTATTGGACATTCGTGTCATTGATTTGAAGAGAGGAGTTGATTCGGATGCGATTTAAACATTTGCACGAACTGAATACGATCTGTACAGCGGAATCCAAAACCATTGCTCAGCTAATGATTGAGGAGCAAGTTCAGGAGACCAATACACCGGAAGCGGATGTTGTGAAGCAGATGTCTGAATATTATCAGGTGATGAAGGAAGCGGTACGCAAAGGGTTAACGGAAGATACAACATCACGCAGTGGGTTAACGGGTGGAGACGGTAAAAAAATGGCCGAGTACATTCGCCAGGGTGAGACTTGTTCAGGAGATGCTTCTGCACTTGCCATGGCGTATGCCCTGTGCGTATCTGAAGTGAATGCCTCCATGGGCCGGATCGTAGCAACACCAACAGCCGGTTCCTGCGGTATTATCCCCGGTGTGTTTATCAGTTCACAGGAGCGATTTGGCTGGACGGACGAACATTTGGTGAACGGGTTGTTCTGTGCGGGAGCGATTGGTTATGTTATCGCCAACAATTCATTTATCTCCGGTGCCGAAGGTGGCTGTCAGGCGGAAGTGGGTTCCGCTATCGGCATGGCTGCGGGAGCCATGGTTGAACTGCGTGGAGGTACACCGGAACAGGTCGTTCATGCCGTTGGTTTGGCGTTAAAAAATACACTGGGCCTTATCTGCGATCCGGTGGCAGGCCTTGTTGAAATTCCATGCATCGTTCGTAACGGCCTGGGCGCGGTTACGGCGCTGGCTGCGGCTGACATGGCCCTGGCCGGAGTGCGTAGCGCTATTCCGTCAGATGAAGTCATCGACGTCATGCTGGAAGTAGGCAGTGCGATGCCGAGCCGCCATCGGGAGACAGCCCAAGGTGGACTGGCCCAAACGCCAACCGGCCGCAAAATGATGCAGAAGCTGGCTAAACCAAAGGCAAAGCGTGCCGAGCCTGAGCAGGAGTTGAAGCCAGCGGATTCTGACACAACTACAAGTGGGGCGGACAATGCTCGAGTGGACAAGGATAATCAGGTTTAAGCTGAACCGGGACCACCGATATATAAATCAGTGACATTTTAAGTATAACGGCGAATACAAAAACAAGCGTCCGCGAACCCGAATCCGGGTTATGCAGGACGCTTGTTTTATGCTGCCAGATAAGCGAAGGTAGGCTACTTAGATGTGGCTCAGATGTATGTGTATTATAACTCTAGTCCTGGCTCACAGCCGTACTTAATACGGCATATCCATACGCGGGCAGTTCAATGGCGAGTACGTCATCTTCCTTGGCGGTACGATGGTTTCCGCCGAATAACTCGGTCCATTCTTCGTCACCGGCCTCCAGCTCAACAATAGCCGTCTCTTCTGATCGATTGAACAGAACCAGAATGCGTTCCTCCTCATTTTGCCGCTCAAATACCAGTTGGCTGCCATCGGGACGAGCCTGTAAGAAACGAACGGTGCCTTCTGCACGCAGGGCAGGATGAGCATGACGCAGGGAGATCAGTTTCTGATAAAAGTCGAACAGTTCTCGGTCCTGCTTTGCTTCATCCCATTCCATGCATTTACGGCAGCCCGGATCATGTTCGCCGTCCATTCCAATCTCGTCTCCGTAATAGATGCACGGAGCACCCATGTAACTGAACTGGAATAACGCAGCCAGCTTCATCTTGCGCTGGTCGCCTTCACACAGCGTGAGTAGCCGCGGGGTATCGTGGCTGTCCAGCAAGTTAAACGCCACTTCGCTGGCCTGAAGCGGATAACGGGATAACTGTCGCCCGATGGAGTTTGCGAACTGTTCCGCGTGCATTGTATTTTTCACAAAGAAAGCATTCACGGCATCGGTAAACGGATAGTTCATGGACGCATCGAACTGGTCGCCTTGCAGCCAGGAAGAAGACTCGTTCCATACTTCCCCCAGAATATAGGCATCCGGATTAGCGGCTTTGACTACACGGCGGAAATCACGCCAGAATGCATCGTCCACTTCGTCTGCCACATCCAGCCGCCATCCGTCCGCACCCACTTCCTTGATCCAGTACTCAGCAACCTCCAGAAGATAGGCCTTCACCTCGGCATTCTCCGTATTGAGCTTTGGCATGTGCGCTTCGAATCCAAAGGTCTCATACGTTGGAATGCCATCCTTCACGTCCAGCGGGTATTCGTGTACATGGAACCAGTCCTTGTATTTGGATTGTTCTCCGTTTTTCTGTACATCCACAAACGGCGCAAACGTCTTCCCGGAATGGTTGAACACCGCATCCAGAAGTACGCGAATTCCACGTGCATGGCACAGCTCGACCAGTCGTTTCACGGTATCTGCGTCACCAAAGTGACGATCTACCCGCAGGTAGTCTTCGGTATCGTATTTGTGATTGGTGGTGGCTTCGAAGATGGGTGTGAAGTAGATCGCATTAATGCCAAGATCGCTGATGTAATCCAGATGGTCGATCACGCCCTGAAGGTCACCGCCGAAGAAATTGAAAGGTGTTGGCTCGCCACCCCACGGCTCCACCTTCTCCGGACTAATATCCGGGTTGCCATTGGCGAATCGTTCGGGAAAAATTTGATAGAACACCGCATCCTTAACCCATGCAGGGGGTGTGAATACAGCTCCAGCATGAATATAAGGGAACTGGAACATACGACCTGGATCGTCCGGTTCTTCTTCCTGGAAACCCGTCTCGGTCATCCAGATCTGTTCGTCTCCGTTTTTGAGCAGAAAAGAGTATTTCAGTCGGTGGTAGGGAGGTTTCACCTCACCCTCGTAATAATCGAACATGGAGTCAGAGGTGAACTTTGTTAAGGGAACCAGCGCTTTGGTTGCATCCCACGCATATTTATCCCCGGTCAGGGCATGTACCTCGGTCAGATCATTCTTTTTGGCACGCAAACGCAGATGGATTGTATCTTGGTCATAGGCATAGGCCCAGTTTCGTTTCGGTTGATGATAAATGGCTTCCAGCAGCATAATGAATTTCCTCCCGTCAGGTGTGGATATAGTATGTACTTGGTAGACTTGATTAATATGACATTCTCCACGTTAATGAATACGCTATAATTAGAATGTGTGGTAACGTAAAGGACTTCAACATTGTTTCAACAAGACATGAATCCATATGTTATAGACAGCTTTTATCATGATGATGCTCAGATATATCATTAACCCAATAGGGGCGGAAAGGAAACGAATATTCGAATGAAAACCAAACTGTTATATATTGAAGATGATACGGAAATTGCGACTTGGGTCAGAGCCGATCTGGAGGAGCGCGGTTATGAGGTGGTATGGCTCGGCAGTGGTGAAGGTGCAGCGGAGGCTGCTGTCGGTTGCTCACTCATTATTCTGGATGTCATGCTGCCCGGACTGGATGGATTTACGGTGGGCCAGCGACTGAAAAAAGAGCATCCCGCGGTGCCGATTGTCATGCTCTCGGCCAGAACGTCCATTGACGACAAGTTGCACGGTCTTGATTTTGCCGATGACTATGTGACCAAACCATTTCACCCCGATGAACTGGCTGCCCGGATTGAAGTACAACTGCGGAAGGCGGGAACTGCGGTCTCATCGGATACAGCCCTGAAGCTGGATCATCTCTCCATCTATGAGAAGGACAACCGGATCGTGAATGAGGAGACGGGAAATGAGATTATTTTATCGGGAAAACAGTTCCACATCTTCGCCTACCTGCTACGACATATGGGCATGATTCGAACGAAAGAACAGATCTATGAAGCCGTCTGGAACGAGCCCTATCTGGATGGGGACAAAACTTTAATGGTACATATTCGACATCTGCGCGAAAAGTTGGAGCTTGATCCGGCTAATCCTGTAGTTATTCAGACGGTCCGCGGTGTAGGATATCGTGTGAAGAAGCCATGATCCGCTTGTTTAGGAAACGGAAGATTATGAAGGGAGAACGAAGCATGGATCAAAAACAATCCGGGGGGCGCAAGCTTCGCTTTGGGCGATCCTTGATGTCCAGATACATCCTCCTGATCTTGGCGGCTGTATTATTTGTGCCCGTTGTGCTTCCGATTATATCCGTTATATATATTGTTGTAGTGAATAACACGGACACGAATAAGAACCGAGCTGCACCTTACGGTGATGTTACCCGGATCAGTAACATCTGGTCACGTGAATCGAAGAACCTGGATGGTGCTTCGGATGAAAAGATTAAGGCCCGGTTGGAGCGATTACATGACTCATATCCCAAATCTTCCATGTATCATGTGAATGTGAGCGGTGAGACCCTCTTTATTCTTGGGGGTGAAGATGTAACACTTCTGAAATCCACGTCACCGGATGGCAGAACAGACACGACATTGAGATGGTCACTGGATTCCGGGCGCACGGCAGAGACTCATATTCCATCCTTATGGAATGCGAACAATACAGTGCAATTCATGAAAGAAGCTACCTATCGCGATCCACTGACCGTAGTTGCATATATTGGCGGAGATGAGCAGGACAAAGGACAAGGATTCATCATCATTGAAGTGCCGCGGTCACTTCTGCAAATGAATCAGAGTAACTGGCCGATGGAACTTTTGTATCTTGGTATCGTAATGACCCTCATCTTTCTGATCTTCATCATTATGTCGATTCTTTTCTTCGCACGTATTCGCAAACGACTTATTCGTTTGCAGACGGCCATGATGACCACAGGCAAGGAAGGCCTCCCGCTTCCGGTAGATATCCGACGGTCAGACGAGATCGGCCAACTGGAGGAATCCTTCAATCAGATGGTTCATCAACTATCCGACAGCCGCCACCGTGAACGCGAGGAAGAACAATTGCGCAAACGTCTCATTGCGGGGCTTTCCCACGATCTGCGTACCCCGCTAACGGTGATTCGTGGACATATGCATGCTTTGCACAAGGAAGAGCTGAGCGAGCAAGGGGACCGTTCACTACATCGCATGGAAGCAAAGATGGAGGATCTCGGCGGGCTCATTGACAACATGTTATCCTACAATTTGCTCACAAGTGGGAAATATACACTGAAGCTGGAAGAGAAAGATATACTGCGGATCGTCAGGGAGACGGCGGCCGCCTGGTACCCGGTCTGGGAGAAAGAACAATTTGAGATTGATATTGACCTGCCAGACGAACCGCTGATCTGGCATATGGATGAACAGGGCATGCGCCGTATTCTTGATAATTTGTTCCAAAACGTGATCCGTCATGCCGCCAGCGGGAAATATATTGGTATATCAACCCAGGAGATTCAGGGTGAGACGGCCATCGTTATTCAGGATCGGGGTCCGGGAATGCAACCGAATTCCGACACCAAAGGCACAGGTCTAGGCTTATCCATTGTAGACCTGTTGATTCGTGAGATGGGTCTGCGCAAGCGGGTAGACAGTTCCGATACGGGTGTCCAGACATATATCTACAGTGGTAAGGGAAACCGGGAAACAACAAACCGCTGAAATTGCTTTTTTAAACTAAACTTAAACTAGAGACTACTTTGGCTTTAACCTTGGAAGGTTACGATAGTTCCGAGGTGATCATACAGTGAGTGAAAATATTATTCAAACGGCGAATTTATGGAAAACATACCGGGACCGTGCAGCGGTCCGTGAACTTGATCTGCATATTAAAAAGGGAGATATCTACGGCTTCCTTGGTCCCAACGGCGCCGGCAAAACAACAACGATTCGCATGCTTCTCGGCTTAATTAAACCAACCAAAGGCGTGATCCGTGTCTTTGATAAGGATATTCGCAAGGATCGCATGGATATTTTGCGCCGTGTGGGTTCCTTGGTCGAATACCCATCCTATTACGGACATCTGAACGCAGTAGAGAATCTGGAAACTTTGCGCCGCATCATCAATGTACCCAAATCAAGAATTGCTGAAGTGCTGTCCATTGTAGATCTGACCAAGGATGCCAAACGTTCAGTGAAGGGGTATTCCCTTGGGATGAAGCAACGTTTGGGTATTGCCAGCGCTTTGCTGGGTGAACCGGAGCTGCTGATTCTGGACGAACCAACGAATGGGCTTGATCCCGCTGGCATTCAGGAGATTCGGGAACTAATCAAACGCATGCCTCTGGAACATGGCATTACCGTTCTGGTTTCCAGCCATTTGCTGAGTGAAGTCGAACAGATGGCAAGTCGTGTCGGTATTATCCGTGAAGGCAAGATGGTGCTTCAGGATACCATCGCGAGTCTGCACAGTCAGACGGGCAGTTCTATCCGATTAACGGTTTCCGAGCCGGAAGAGGCTATGAAGCTGGCGAGAGAACAGGGACAATTTGGTCAGCAACAAGGTTCTGCGTTAACGTTCCCTTATATGGATAACAGTTCAGTGGCACTACTTGTGCGCCGATTAATTGAGCAGGATCATGATGTGTATCGTGTAGAGGAACAGCGTCAGTCGCTGGAAGATCTGTTCATGCGGGTCATTGGCGAGGGGGCTTCCATATGACCGGGCGTGCATTATCGTCAGACTGGCTCAAGATTCGGGGGAAAGGGATCTGGTTTCTTGTCTTTCTGGCCCCTCTTGGATTGACAGCAATGCAGGCGCTAAATTTTGGCTTACGGCTGGACTATCTGAAAGAGCAGTATGCAGATAACTTGTGGGGCGGATTGCTCGGCAATGTGGTTGTCTTTGTGCCCTTGTCTCTGATGCTGGGAGCAACCATTCTCAGCTCCATGATCGCTAATGTCGAACATGAACAGGGATCGTGGAAACAGTTGCTCGCGATGCCGATTCCCAGACCAGCCGTGTATTTAGCCAAGTTCCTGCTTGCCTGTGTGCTGCTGGTGATCTCCTGCTTGCTGCTAACTGCGGGGATTGTAGGTCTGGGTCTGATCCTCGGATTCCATGCCAGCGAAATACCTTGGACACATGCGATCAAGCTGGGGCTATTGCCTTTGGCTGGTGCACTTCCGGTGTTGTCACTGGAGTTGTGGCTCACAATGGTTAACAAGAATCAGGCGCTTCCCGTCACCCTAGGCATCGTTCTCGCGATAACGGGTATGTTCTCACTCAGTATCTCACCGATCTTTCCGCTCGCATGGGCACAGATGGCCTGGAATGGGCCTAATCCATACCTGTATGCAGGCATGGGGGCGGGTCTAGGCTTATTGATCCTGCTGCTGGGGATGATGCATTTTAGCCGGAAGGATGTGGCCTGATATGAGCTTTGCGACAACGTACTTCCGAATCTTGTCCGCTGAACGATTGAAAATGAGCAAATCGCCCATATGGCTCCTGATTCTGCTGAGTCCACTCATTGCGCTGCTCATCGGACTGTTATCCACTCCATCGGGAAATTGGCAGGTATTGATGACCACGATGGTTTTCCTGCACGGATTGTTATTGTTACCGATGCTGACTGGCGTGTTTACGTCCTTTGTCTGCCGTTTTGAACATGCAGGTGGAGGGTGGAAGCAGATGCTGGTTTTACCGCTCACACGTTCAGGTGTGTATGCAGGCAAATTGACGATTGTACTCATGCTTCTGGCGGGTACGCAAGTATTATTGCTGATGTCCATTCTGCTGGCAGGCATGATTCACGGCATTACGATGCCAGTACCTTGGGGATTCTTGGTAGGCAAACTGCTGCTTGGGTTGCTGGCCTGCGTACCCCTGGCTGCCCTGCAGATGTTCGTTTCATTGGTTTGGAGCAGCTTTGCCGCACCGCTCGCACTGAATTTTGCACTGACCATACCGAATATTCTCATTGTAAACTCGGCGACATATGGGCCGTATTATCCATGGGCACAACCGATGATTCTGATGACACCCGTGGACGGCGGAGGTTTCGGAGCATACAATGTTCCACTGATGACTATGCTTGCAGTCGTTGGAGGCAGTGCTGTTATTTTTATTGGAATCGGCATGATGTATTTTGCGAAAAAAGAAATCTGAATAATTCGTTACACACTTGGTTATCGTAGGTCCAAATCCTCTTTAAGCAGAACATGCAAGCTCTATTGTATGTATGCTTCAGGAGGATTTTTTCTAATGTCTGACCCACCCATCATGAATGGTCAGCTCCCGAATGATCTTGGCTGGTGCTCCGGCTACAAGCGTATTCTCGGGGACATCTTTGGTTACTGTGCTTCCGGCAGCCACGACTGCATTTCTGCCGATAGTGACGCCGGGAAGTATGAGCGCCCCTGTACCAATCCAAGCATTATCCTGAATTACAATCCGCTTGGCGGTCTGGCTTCCGTCATCCAGCGAGTCGATCCGGTGGTAGGCACTGTCGAATATGCTTGTTCGAGGACCAATCATGACGTTATTGCCGATGGTCACTTCAACGTTAGCGGCAATCCCGACTCCTGCATTAATCATGACGTCATCGCCAATCGTTAATCGCGCGCCTTTGACCACGGTTAACTGGGTTCCCCAAGGTTTACCTATGATGTTAAGTCGCTTTCCCACCTGCAAGTCACCCAATCTGTTCAGATATACCTTACCCCTGATTCGTGGCAGCAGGCCCATAGAGGGCTGAATTTTACCAAAGATGGCCAAGCCTCTTAGTTTACCGTAAGCAATTTTAACTCTGTTGGGCAGCATGATTCATCCGTCCTCTCCGTAGTCAAAAAACGTTTTTTAACGATTATAGCCTTTTTGATACAAATTGTATCGTTAATTTTATATCAAGGCATCGTAAGAGCGGATGATCTCTCTTTCCTTGAAAAGCTTGATTCAGGCGGGGTATCCAATGAAACAACCGTTTGCAGCGTTTATGTCAGGATATTATGGGGATTAACGTGTCTGATGTTCTTTAAAATTTACAAAGGGCACATGGACGCCAAATAAGATGTCCTGAGTTCTTTAGAAAATCGTTTAGCCACAGCTGACTTGGAATTGAACTTCAAGCTTGTTAGAGGCTTACATTGATCTTTATAAATTGTCTGCCTTTGAAGACACCTCCTGAGTAATATTAAAATTCCAAGTATTACCTCACACATCATGTGAATTGAATCATAGATTGTAAGCAAAATGAGACGAGAATCTGGTAAAATAAAAAAAAACTGTTTCTAGGTTGGCTTACATGGTTATTCGAGGGTAGGCCTATTTCTAAGGAACTAAAAAAATTCCTGTTGTTAGATACAGATATTGGCTGAGAAAAGAGGGGTAAGCCTTGGATGTTAATAAAACGGAAACCCTAAAGCGCATTATTTCTGAGGGAAGTTCTTACCAATCACTGTTTTTTAACCATCCGGATGCCATTTATGTGATGGATATCCGTGGAAACTATATTGATGCTAATCCCTCGGTAGAGCGGATATCAGGGTATACACTGGATGACTTGATTCGTATGAATCAGAGTGAGATCTGTCCTCCGGACAGTGAAAATTCACGCAAAGAATATATTAAAGAGGTACTGGCTGGACGTTCAGTCAGCAATCCCATTACTTTTTATCATAAAGATGGTTCCCTGAAACAGGCAGAGATAACGTATGTGCCTATCACAGAGAGTGATGAAGTTGTCGGCATATACGGCATTGCCAAAGATGTTACCGATATCCTGAAAGTGCAACGTGAGCTTAAGGAGGCACAGGAGAAATATCAGGTGCTGGCTGACCACGCACAAGATCTGATTACAATTTGTGCTAAGGATGGCGAGTTGTTATACGTCTCCCCTTCCGTGTACACCTTACTGGGTTATAAGCCGGAGGAAGTCATAGGAAAGTCCTTCAAGGATTATTGTTATCCGGGTGATTATCCGGACCCTATGGATCTTTCCAAGATTGGCAACGGCTGCAAGATGCGTGTGTTGCACAAAAAGGGACATTATATCTGGATGGAGACATTGGCGAAACCTGTGGCTGGAGAGCATGGCAAGAGTGTCCAGATTGTCAGCATCAGCAGGGATATTACCCAGCATAAGGATGCAGACAGACGTCTTCGGGAAAGCCGCCAGCGATACAGATCGTTGTTCGAACATAACCCGGCAGCTGTGTATTCATTGAATCTGGAAGGTAAATACAGCGCGGTGAACAGCAAACTGGTGCAAATGTTGGATATTCCGCGCAATAAGCTTATTGGCAAATCGTTTTTGTCCAATCTGGATAAATGTGAAGTTCAACACGGTCAAACGAACTTTGACAAGGTTAAGCAAGGCGATCCGCAATATTATGAGACCCGAATTGTGAATTCAAGAGGTCGGAAGATCGAAGTATCTGTTACGAATGTGCCCATTATTGTGGATAAGGAAATGGTAGGCGTCTATGGGATCGTGTCCGATATTACCGAGCGCAAGGAATACACGGAACGGATTCAGGAGCTCAGCAAGCAACATGAGTTGATTCTCAACACGGTTACGGAAGGAATATATGGTTTGGATGCGGATGGCATCACCATGTTTATGAATCCTGCAGCAGCTTCGATGTTCGGTTATGAGGCGAAAGAATTCATTGGCAAAAACTCACATCCTATTATCCATCACACCCGTGCAGACGGAAGTCATTTCCCAAAAGAAGAGTGCCCGATTCACATGACTGTGTTGGATGGACAGAGACGTTCAATCAAGGAAGATGTATTCTGGCGTAAAGATGGCAGCAGCTTTCTGGTGCAGTATCAGGTGACGCCGATTATTGAACAGGGACAGATTCAGGGCGCGGTGGTTGTGTTTAATGATGTGACTGGCGAACGTGAAATTGTACGTGCCAAAGAGACAGCTGAGCTGGCAGCTCAGGCCAAGTCAGAATTTCTGTCGATGGTTAGCCATGAGATCCGTACACCGATGAACGGGATCGTGGGGATGACAGAATTGTTGATCGGTACCGATTTATCGGAAGAACAGCGTGAATATGCCGAGATTATTCGAGACAGCGGTGATGCTCTGCTGAACATCCTTAATGATATTTTGGACTTCAGTAAGCTGGAATCCGGGAAAATGGCACTGGCTTATGAACCATTTGCATTACGCAAGATGCTGGAACAGGTTGCCGAACTGTTTAAACCGCGTGCAGATGAGAAACATCTGGAGATCAGGTATCGTCTCAATCCAAGCATCCCTGAATTCATGGTTGGTGACGCCATACGTATACGGCAGATTTTGGTGAACTTGGTTGGTAATGCACTTAAGTTCACGGATCAGGGGAGCATTGATGTTACCGTGGATATTATCAAGGGCAGAAAGCCTAAAGACAGCGTTCTTGATTTTGCGGTGCAAGACACGGGGATTGGCATCCCGGCTGACAAGCTGGATCAGTTGTTTCAATCCTTCTCTCAACTACATCCGGTGATTAACCGGAAGTATGGTGGTACCGGATTGGGACTGGTTATCTCCAAGCGACTCGTGGAGATCATGGGAGGCAGTATCAGTGTCGAGAGTATAGAAGGGGAAGGCTCAACCTTCCGGTTTGCTGTTCCTGCGGCGAGTGTAGATGCTTCAGCAGAACAGACAGCAAGTCAGTTCCATCATGATCGTACACGTCAGAGTGATAAGGTCGCCATGCGTATTCTGGTGGCGGAGGATCACCCGGTAAACCGGAAGATTTTGCGAGAATATCTGGAGAAGCTCGGATATCAGGCAGATGTGTGTACTAATGGTGTGGAGGCAATTGATGCCATCTCTCAGAATGCATATGATATTGTCCTGATGGATATTCATATGCCTGTGATGGATGGACTTAAGGCGACAGACCTGTTACACCGCCTAATTCCACAGGATCGCATACCTCCAATTATCGCAGTTACAGGTAATGCCAAACGTGAAGATAAGGAAGCTTGTCTGGAGATTGGTATGCGTGATTTTATTAGCAAACCGGTTATGCTGAGTGAGTTGAAGCGGGTGTTACAGCAATGGGGGCCAAGGGACGAACCTCAACTTGCGCCAAATTGATTCATCTGGCTGTCAAAAATAATAAATGCAAAGATGCCAATAACACTCCACTGATGGAGTGTTATTGGCATCTTTGCGTGGGCAGGCTTTTGAAGTTGAGCTGAAGCATATGAAGTGATCTGTATACGAATGGCTTATACCAGTGTCAGACGATTGATGTTACCTGATAATATTTCACAGGAATTGTTGAATTTCTCACGTTCCGTTGCATCCAGATTCAATTCGATAATCTCTTGAATGCCATTGCCACCGATGATTGCAGGAACACCGACGCAGACGTTGTGTTGCTCGTACTCTCCGTCCAGAATAGCCGATACGGCGATGATCTTGTGTTCGTCATTGAGGATGGAACGAGTGATGTGCGCGAGGGCATTGCCGATTCCGAATTGGGTAGAACCTTTACGGGTAAAGATCTCCCAGCCGGCATCCTTTGTTTTGCGTGCAATATCGTCCAGATCCAGATGTTTGAAGCGCTCCTTGTGCTGATCCATAATGTGCATAATTGGTTTGCCGCCGATGGTCACATGCGACCAGGCCACGAACTGGGATTCTCCATGCTCCCCGAGAGCATAACCGTGCACACTGCGTGGATCGATGGAGAAGACTTCAGACAGCAGCGTTTTGAGCCTTGAAGAGTCAATGGACGTCCCTGTGCCGATGACATGCTCCCTCGGAAGACCAGATAATTTCCATACCATATAAGTTACTATGTCAACCGGATTGGCAGCGACGACAAAAATCCCGTTAAATCCACTGTTCATGATCGGGACCACGATGTCTTTGGCAATCGATTCCGCTTCCCCCAGAATATCCAACCGTGTCTGTCCTGGCTTGGGATTCGCCCCGGCAGTTAAGACAATAACATCCATATTGCCACAATCGGCGTACGTGCCTGCATATACCTTGGTGCGGTTATGTGTGAAGTCCATACAATGGGAAAAATCCAATGCCTGTGCTACAGCACGGTCATACGTCCGGTCCACCATCATAATTTCCCTGCATATCGATTGATTAATCATGGAATATGCACAACTTGAACCGACAAGACCCGCACCGATCACCGCTACTTTGCCTGATTTGCCTAACACTGCCTTCAGCCCCCATTTAGATTGATATTTATCCGTTACTCATGCGTCCTATGTTAAGTATAGTCCTTTATTTTATGCTGGAATGCATTTCTACGTTACATAAGATAACACATGAAAAAGCTGTACAGCAATGATATCCGCTATCGCGGGAGCGTATTGGAGTAATGGAGTTAACAAAATTGACATGAATAATTCATAATCATATGATTTGACGGCATTTGCAACTGTGTCATTCGACATGACAGCATTCATGCTTGTTGTCGGATTGGGGGTTATTTGTGCGGATCATATACCTGACAAAACTTCTTAGGAATCCGCAGAAACAGAACAAAACCGCCAAAGGGATCTGCTGAGGAGCTGACGAATACATACGGACAAGCAAAAGATAAGCATACTTGATCCATGAGACAGGTTGCCCCGATCCGATGACGGTTCCGAAAAGGAACGCTGAAGCCATAATGTTTTTATCCAAGAATCCATTTCATAACTCACTAAAGGTATTATGAAATGGATTCCCAAAAGACTTCATTCCGGGAGGGAATTAATGATGATTGAAGAAGCAGGAGCAACGACGGAAACGGCCAAGAGCCTGGGCATAGGTGCCAGTACTCTTCGTAAATATGCGGCGGCACTGGAAGAACAGGGATACCGGTTCGAACGGTCCGCCAACAAATCCAGACTATTCAAGTCCGACGACATCGAGTGCATTGAACGCCTGATGACCGAACTCAGGGAGCATAATCTCCCCCTGGCTGATGCTGTGGTGACTGTATTGGCTCCAGAAGTACCTGTAGCTGCAGTAGAAGTAGATGTACCGGTGGTGGGAATTGAAGTTCTGTCAGAGACGGAATGTGCAGCGACAGTCATGTCATCCGTATTCCCTGAAGAACCTGAAATAATGGGTAATCTGAGATCCTATGAAGGTCTGGGCCAACTGGTAAGTGAGGTGACTTATGGTGCTGTAGAACAACAGCAGGATGATCGGGTACAGCTGCTGCAACAGCGGGTCGATGAACTGGAGCTGACCCTTCAGCATCTGGCTGATACACATATGGCGCTCCAGGAACAGATGGAGAAACAGCGCCTGTGGATGAATGAGAAGCTGGAGGAAGAGCGGGATCGTGAGCTCGTGACCAACTTGCGCAGCTTTCAGGGAAGAAAACGCAAACCAAAAGGAGTATCCTTGCGTATGTTGTTTGGGTTCCTGCCCAAGAAGCATAAGGAAGCTTGAGCAACAGGCATTTACCCATCGTGATTTTACAGTATTGGCCTGATATAATAAGTTCCATACAACATGAAGACTGGCAACCGACTGCTCAGTATAGATAAAGACTGAGTGGATCAGGAAGCTGGCGTGGGAGGATCTGTGGAGCTGCGACGAAGTTGGCAAAGAGTGCTCGGATTATGGATGGATCGTCCTCGGCGGGAAGGCATGACCATTGCTGAGCGTTATACAATACAGGAATTGCTGGGTATGGGGAGCTATGGGCTGACATACCTGTGTACAGATGATCAGAACGGCAGGGAAGTGGCGTTGAAGGAATCCAAGCCTAGCAAGGGCAGACTCTCTGCGCACCTGTTGGAGCGGGAGGCGGACGTGATGAGACGTCTTCATCATCCGGCGATCCCTGAACTATTGGATGTGTTCACATCCGGGAGACGAAGTTATATCGTTACCGAGTATATTCGTGGACAGACGCTGGAAGATTGCATATTTGAGCATGGTCTTCGATATACGGAGCGGGAATGTCTGGAATTGGCAGGTCAACTGCTGGCTCCGGTGGCTCAAGTGCATGAGCAGGGATATATTCATGGAGATGTGCGGATTCCCAATGTTATTTTACGTGAAGGGACGGTGCATTTGATTGACTTTGGCCTGGCGAGACGCTTGGGGGAGCCGTTGTTGCCGGAGCTAAGGCGACGTATGCGTGAAGTCCCTGAGCCTGAGGATGAACCGGCTACACCGGATCATGATCTGCAGGATATCGGCCACTTTCTTCTCTTTCTGCTGTACTCGGCTTATGAGCCAGAGAAGGGCCGTGAACCCGCCAGCTGGCAGGAGGAACTGAAGCTTACGCCGGAATTGCACCAGATGCTGGAGCGACTCCTTGGACTCCGTCCAGGTTATGAGGGTGGGGCGACAGAGTTACAGGCAGAGATTGAGAAAGTGTTGCTGAAATTACAATGAAATAAGCTCTGTAGGCGGACCTATACTAGTTATCCGTGACCTCTTCGTATGATATCTGCAGGGGTCTTTTTCCTTTTTGCTGAAAATGCAAAACGTATCAAAACAGTGGGTTAAATGATATAATGGATAACAATTACACGTTGAAGGAGGCGATTCATCTTATGCTTAAAAAACTGGAAGGCGATCATGCCGAATTATTCAAAACATGGTTTCATAGCAAAAAAGACACCATTGTGGATATTGAAGGTAAGCATTATTTAATCAAGCCGCTGGAAAACGTGGTTCAGGAAGAAATAGAAAGTGATCTGGAGCTCAAAGCTTTAATTATGCAAGCCAAAAAAGATATTTCTTCGGGTAGGGTCTACTCTACAGATGATATAATTGACGCAATTGAAAAAGGGAATGTATAGATGTTGATCCAGTGGACACCTTCAGCAAGACAGGCTCTCGCTCAAATCAGAAGTGTTCGTTTCACTCAGGAAAATTGATACATACTTATATAGAAACAATACAGGGGTGTTCTGCTGGCCGTAAGTATGGCTGGCGAACACCCCTTTACATATTCATTTATTGTAGCGTCTAATAAACTGCTGGTGTGATCATTGCTCTTTAAAAGCAGTCGTGGAAGCCGCTTAGCTGGAGCTGTATTTTCTGCTTTTGTAATACCCGGAGCCACTGCGGCTATCCCGGTATTTCACATCTGAAGAAGAATAGCGCTTGTAGGAACGTTTGCCTGAGGAGCTGCTGTGACGTTTATATGAGCGCCTGTCTGAGGAGCTGTGACGTTTGCGGTGAGATGAAGATTTGGAATCGATAAGTTTGCCGATAATCTTTTTGAACATGAGCTTTCACCCTTTCGACTTCAACTGTTTTAAGCATATACGTGGCTAGATCAGAAGGGGTTTCGAGTTTTTCATGGATAATTTGTATTCATTGGACAGGAGCTTGGCGTATAATAGGATGTTGCTGATTGCACAGAATTTTTTATTTTGAGCGTTTAGCGTTACAATAGAGGACAGGATAAGATTTTAACGGACAGGAGTAGTTGTTATGATTACATTGAAGACCAAAGAACAGATTGAATATATGAAAAAAGCCGGAGAAATTCTCGCCGCATGCCATAGAGAAATTGCAAAGATGATTCGTCCAGGCATTACGACACAGGAGATCGACCAGTTTGCAGAAGCTTTTATGAAGAAAAATGGCGCTACGCCGGAACAAAAGGGATATAACGGATACCAATATGCGACATGTGCGTCGGTTAATGATGTGATCTGTCACGGGTTTCCGGGAAAATATGCACTGAAAGACGGCGATATCGTTACAATCGACATGGTGGTTAATCTGAATGGCTGGCTGGCGGATTCGGCTTGGTCATATGCCGTAGGTGAAGTGACTCCGGAAGCACAACATCTGCTGGATGTAACCAAAAACTCTCTGTACAAAGGCATTGAACTTGCTGTAGTGGGCAACCGGATCGGAGATATCTCCAATGCGATTCAAGTGTATGCAGAAGGTGAAGGCCTATCGGTTGTGCGTGAGTTTATCGGACACGGTATTGGTGAGAAGATGCATGAGGAACCACAAGTCCCTCACTACGGTCCGCCTCATCGGGGTCCGCGTCTCAAGGAAGGCATGGTTATTACAATCGAACCAATGTTGAATATTGGTACATTCCGAAGTAAGCTGGATTCAGATGGATGGACTGCGCGTACTTTGGATGGAAGTCTGTCTGCCCAGTATGAACATACAATTGCGATTACGGCGGATGGTCCAGTAATTTTGACAGCACAATAATAGCCGAAAGCAGCTACAATGTGACGATATTTGCATATTTCAAGGCGGCCCACGTTTGTGTTCCGCCTGTTTCGGTTTAAACTATTAAGAAGTGATAACACAGAGCCAGTGGTAAGTGATCTCAGCTGACAAGGGTTAACCTTGCGTCCACTTGGCAACAAGGAGGTAATTTTGGTGTCTTTAAATAAACAGATCGTACTTGCTTCTCGTCCCGAAGGTGCCCCATCCAGAGAGAATTTCAAATTCATTGATGCACCTCTTCCTGAACCGGAAGCTGGGCAAGTCCTGGTACGTACATTATATTTGTCGGTTGATCCATACATGCGGGGCCGCATGAAAGATACAAAATCCTATGCTGCACCGTACGCGTTAAATGAAGTGATTAAGGGTGGAGCCATTGGACAGGTTGTGGAATCTTCGGAACCGAATCTTCGCAAAGGTGACCTCGTATCTGGTATGTGGGGCTGGCAGCAATATGCCGCAGTGAATACGACTGATCTTTCGCTAATTGATACCGAAGAAGCACCAATCACGGCTTACTTGGGTGCGCTGGGCCTGACGGGTCTGACGGCTTATTTTGGTATGGAGGACATCGGCAAACCGAAGGACGGAGAAACGGTTGTTGTATCGGGAGCAGCCGGAGCGGTAGGTATGATTGCAGGTCAGATTGGTAAAATTGTGGGAGCACGCGTGGTTGGTATTGCAGGCTCTGATGAGAAATGCGCTTATTTGAAAGAAAAGCTGGGCTTCGACGTGGTGTTGAACTACAAGAAGGAGCAGGATATGTCAGCGGCCATTGAACGGGCTTGCCCGGATGGCGTAGATGTCTACTTTGACAATGTGGGCGGTGACATCTCGGATGCAGTCTTGCGCCACATCAATCGGAATGCACGTATTCCGTTATGCGGTCAGATTTCGTCTTATAATCTGGAGAAACCGGATATCGGGATGCGACCACAGACGTTGTTGTTAACGAATACAGCATTAATGAAAGGTTTCCTGCTGGGTGACTACACCAAATCCTTCAAAGAAGGCCGTGCCAAGTTGGCGAAATGGATCAAGGAAGGTCATATCCAGTATGAAGAAAACATTGTGGACGGGTTCGAACAGACGCCGGAAGCATTCATGGGTCTTTTCTCGGGAGATAATCTGGGCAAGCAACTGGTTAAGGTTGCAGATCCTGAATAGATATCGAATGGTTTACATGTACAATTAGGTTGAAAACGAAAAGACACGTTCTGCAGACCGAAGGTGCAGTAGAACGTGTCTTTTTTATCTGTAAATCTGTGCGTGGTCTATGTAGGGTGACTAGTGTTCGGCGACCAGCACTTCTTTGTAGTGTTTGTACATATATACACGCCAGCGTACAATCATGCCAAAAGCCAGCAGGAAGAACAATCCGCCTGTTTGCGGAATGCTTACATATCGCTGAATGACTTCATGCAGGATCAGGCGTACGGCCAACAATCCAAGCAAGATAAAAGCAAAGCTGCGAGAACGTGTGGCAAAAATTTCTTCACCTACTCGTTCAAACCGTGTACTGCGAATGAGGGGATAGGAGAAGAGGAACCAGCCCACCAGAAACGCAATGAATGCCCAGAGTAGAGGAACATGTGTTGCCGGTACAACAAACATAAGAAATCCTGTGCTCATGCCGAGCGGAGGAATAAGGATTTTGCGAATGGTCACCGGTCTGTGACTGGCTTTCAAGCGGATGAAGATGGCAAGCAGTGCCATGACGAGCATGCCCACGGTTGCTCCGATTTGCAGGTAGTACGGACTGATTTGAGCCACGTAGAACTCCCTCTTTCTGGAATAATATGTTATCCGGTAATCCCGAACCCAGTACGAATTACCGGAATTTTCAGTTCCTATTATATCACAAACGCAGAAAGCCGATAGAAAGCTTAGTGTATCATATACCCGATATGTATTCACAGGGTGTATTTGAAAATTTTGTATTATTGTGCCCGTTGTAAGGCTGTTTATTCGATTAAGGGGAAATCATGCAATGATTGGACAACAATGGATGTATATCAAGCTTATCGGTTCACATCAATAGTGAGAATACGATCGTACAGCGAATTGATTGTCTGCTGGATATTCAGTATGCACGCTATGAGGTTATCATCATTAATGATGGATCAGAGGATGGAACAATGCGGCGTCTAAAAGAAACCTATGATCTGATGCCCATTCGGAGTAAAGTTCATTATTCGGGACTCGGCCAGGAGACAGCTCAGATTAAATGTGTCTACCAATCCAGGTTACATCATCGTCTGGTTGTGATCGACAAGGAGTATGGAGGACGAATGGACTCCCTGAATGCAGGCCTGAATATCTCGCAATATCCTTATATCGCCTCTGTTGGACCCTAGACAGTTCTGGAACGGGATGCATTGGTGAAGATTATGAAACCCTTTATGGATGCTCTCCCGGGAGAAGAGGTTGTTGCTTGTAGTGGACGAGTAGATCTCATGGCCCCCAGAAAGACGGATCATACAGATTTAACGGATAACAGCACAAGGCCTACGGACAGTCCGTTGTATGTAATGCAGACCATTGAATACGTGCGTGCCTTTTTGATTGGTGGTGTGGGACTTGTTCGTTACAATATTAATGTGCTTTTATTTACGTCTGAAGTATTTGGTGTATTCAAAAAGAACCGGGTGATGGAAGTCGGCGGTTACAAGCGCGATGACCAGGTCGCTCACATGGAACTGGTCATGCGGTTGCAGAAACATATGAAGCGAACTCGGGAACGTGGTCGTATTATATACATTCCCGATCCGATCTGCAGGGTAGAAGTGCCCGGTACATGGCGTCAGCTGTGCAGACAGCGTATCGGTTGGCACATGCAGCTTGCAAGCAGTCTATGGACTCAGCGGAGCATGATCTTCAATCCGGCCTATGGCTGGATGGGGATGGTATCCATCCCGTATTTTATTCTGATCGAATTGTTGGGGCCTGTGATGGAACTGGGAGCGATTTTGCTGTTCATCTCAGGCATAGGGCTACAGGTGGTGCATATCAACCTATGCATCATTCTCGTTCTGCTGCTGACGCTCTATGGTTCACTGTTGTCCGCAGGTATGGTAATGTTCGAAGTATGGTGTTCACGCAAAGCGTATACGTCCAGAGCAGTGACGCGTCTGTTATTGTATGCTTGTTTGGAGACGTTCTGGTTCAGACCGCTGAACAATATATTCCGTATGTTTGGCATTTTGCAGGCTATGGGATTGAGGAAGGAAAAGGAGAAGGAGATCAGGAATGGATTGGGGTAATCTATCGGCAATCCTGGTAATACCTTGGAACAGAGCAAGGAGGAAGACGCTTCATGAAAAAAAGTTACAGGCCAGCCACGATGTGGACGCTGGCTTGTTTTACAGTGGTATCGGTGGTGCTGGTTGTCCCCTGGATTATGTGGCAATCCCAGGCCCCGGTTCCGCTTAACATCATGATTATTGACAAGAGCAGACCTGACCAGTCCTATCAGGGGCACAAGGGATTGGTCTGGCTGCTGAATCAGCAGAAGATCATACAGCAAACAGGGGAACACTATTCCTATGAAGAGGATTATTACGGTTATGATCTTCAGGACGGGCTTCCTCGGATGAAGCGATTGTTGCCTGATGAGGTGACGGACACGGATCTGATCTATCTGACGGCGAATCGGAGTAGTCTGTCTGCACAAAAGAATGAACGGAAGCAAGACGAAATCTATGAAGGATTAACAATATATGATGTGCAGAAGATTCGCGAGGCTGCGTATAAAGGCGTGACGATTGTTGCCGAATACAGTGCATTGGCGAATACGGCTTCCAAGATGACAAGAGAGCAGCTATACCCCATCTTGGGTGTGGACAGCAGTGGATGGCAGGGGAAATCGGTATCTAATCTGCAAAGTATACAAGAAGTACCCCGCTGGGTTAGGGCGCACTATGAGCAGCAGGAGAAGAAGAAATGGCATTATCGCGGAGCGGGTATGCTGCTGATCCATATGGATGGACAGGTCATGGTACTGGAGAAAGGTCTGGATGTAAAGACAGGCAATATACAGATTGCATTTACACCGGAAGGCAGCGATTGGAGCGGTATAACCCAGGATATACATTACAATGGCTGGTTCGATATCATTGTGCCGCAACAGAAGAATTCCATACTGGCCTGGTATAAGGCGGATCTTACGGAGACAGGCGGGCAGAAGCTGGTGGATGCAGGAATTCCTGCGGAATTTGCTGCACTTGTCCGCTACGACGACTATAATCGGTCGTATTACATGGCAGGGTCATTCGGAGAGATGAAGCATTATTCCTTCTGGCGCCGAATCCGGGGTTGGGAGGTCGTCCGCTCCAAACTTACGCCAGATCAAAAAGGTATCCCGGACATGTTCTACTGGAAGGTGTACGTGCCCGTGATGAAGCATATTTTGAAAGAAGTGCAGGATGGACGGCAGCAATGGCCATAGATAGGCTATCGAGAACCGTTTCGATGGAAAGAGGGAAGCCAAAGTCCATTCCAGCCTTCGAGAGGAACGGGAGATGTACATAATAGAGAAGTGCGTCGTTGTGAGTGGCAAAAGTGTGGTTGGAGCGAGATGTGTACTGGGGAGATTGAATATGTTAGACCCTTACCGCCATGAACAATGGGATATGTAGCTAGATCCTCAACAAGAACCATCCCATTGCGACGTACATGTAGTGTGATCTATAAAGATTCGTATTAAAACACGTACTGAAACAAGTACTGAAACAAGTACTAACGTGTGCATCACGATTAGGGTAAGCTCCGTATCGAGAATCGCCCCAATGTGTGTACTGAACTATAGCGTGATCTATACATGAATAGTAATAAAACATGTACTACCATGTGCATTACGATCAGAGTAAGATCCTTATCTAGCCGTGTCCCGTATGATCGATGCAATTTGGAACATGATCGCTCCGTATTTAGAGTCCATAACACAATGTGTGTCTGGACGTGCGCCGCTATGATGAGTGGACGAATATCTATGACATCATGATCTGAAGCACCGTATGTAGCACGTTCTAACGAACTCAGCACATCTTATATAGCCTAATTGGGTACGTTGGTAAATGTAACGAATCACAGACACGTTAAATGAACACAAGCCGATGAAAGATGAATTCAAAGTGGATGTTAATGTGTTGAAAATAATTGGCGTAACTATAACATTGTTAATGTCAAATCTATGGGATGTACCGGTACACCGCAATGCAAAAAGGACTGCAGATCTTCTGCAGTCCTTTTTCATGATGCAATGCGTGGCTTAACTAGTCCTGGTGAAGATGCCGGAGTCCGTGCAGGAAGGCGGATATGGTCAGACGCAGACTTTCGTCTGGATCAAAGTTCATGCCAAAGCCGCCCTGTGCCTCAATGGAGGCAAATCCATGGCAGAGGCTGCGCAAACCACGAACGGCGTGCAATGCTTCCGCTTCGGTGAGCGGGTAGGGCTGCAAGCTGTGCAGCAACAACTCCAGCGTAGCTGTGCTGGCCGCGGCGAGCTGTGGCTCCTCGCGGTCCGGGGCATGAAATGAGGCTTCGTACAGCCCGGGGTGCTTGCGGACGAAGCCAATGTATGCCGCAGCGATGGCCTGAATGGCATCATCGCCTGTGCGGTCAGCGATAGCCGCGGTTAATGCGCGGCTAAGCTGTTGTACGGACATCAGCGCCATTTCCTGGCGAAGCCCGGGAAGTCCGCTGATGTGGTTGTAGAGCGACGGCGAGCGCACATCCAGCCGCTGTGCCAACGCGGCCAGTGTCAGCGCCTGAAAGCCGTCGCTGTCAGCAAGCTGGGCGGCGGCGCTGAGCAGAGCGCCGCGATCCAGCCCTTGCCGGGGGCTCATCGTTGCTCCCCGGCAAGATCAAACCGCTGCTGTGCATCAGCGGTTGCCGCGCGCATGGCGGCCGCGGGCTGGCGCAGCATCCGTCCGTGGCCTACAGCGAGCACGGACGGTTCCAGCTCCGCCAGGCGCTTCGCGCTGGCCAGAGCCGCTTCGCGGTTCCACGTCGCCAGCGCGGGGAACGGGAAGAGCGGGCGCACGCGGCCGGATACGGCAAGGCCGCCTTGCAGCTGGTACGCGTCGCCAGCGATGAGCACGCGGCTGCGCGTATCCATGAAAGACATATGCCCCGGCGTATGTCCTGGTGAGGCAATGGCGACCAGTGACCCAATCTGGTCACCGTCATCCAGCAAGTGGTTTGGCTGGGTACGCACCGCTTTGGGCTTAGGCACCCCGCCGCGTACCGGAGTTTGTGGCTCACCAGGAAGAAGGGAAGTATCACCCGCCAATAACCGGGCATCCCGTCTGGAGATGAAGACCTCGGCTTGGGGCAGTGCCTCTTTGAGACGATCCAATGCACCAATATGGTCGCTATGCGCGTGAGTCAGAATGATCTTGGTAATGGGCTTTCCAAGGGACTGGGCCGTTGCCAAAATCCCCTTAAGACTGACCGGTATTCCGGCATCAATCAGCGTTAATCCATCTTCCTCTTCAATCAGGTATACGTTCACAGGGAAGAGTCTTGGAAAAAACGTAACTTGAACGACATCAAATTCTCGGGTAATACGCATCGTTAAACCCTCCTTAAAACTAATGGTATTAGTATCATAACTAATGGCATTAGTTTTAGCAATACCTGTTGTTCATTTTATTCAAATAAAAAAAATTTAAAATAATGATGCACTTTACAAAAAAAGCGTTTTCAAATTGAGGATTACCGATTATAATAATCACGTAAGCCCTTTCATATGTCTATCTTATTGGAGCCCTTCGCGTAGCGAAAGGCTCACTTTTTTGTCTTTTTTGGATTAAAATGAATACGGGATGTTCATCCTAGCTTAATTGTGTTGATGAGCTGTAAGTATTGGTATAACAGGAAAAATCACGTTTGATCTCCATTCGGGATGAAAGTTGACAAACATAACTGTTATTCATATAATGACAGTTATACTTACCTTGGGTTGGAGTTCATCGGTGTTGTAAGCCGGGAAGGAGTAAGTTATGAACAGCGAATTTACCATAGCGGTGCATTGTCTTGTTTTTCTGTCGATGAGAAATGAGTGTATGGCCAATAGTGAAGATTTGTCCCAGAGTGTGGGTACACACCCGGCCAGAGTCCGTAAGGTACTTAGTGTTCTGCGCAAACATGGTTACCTGACGACGAAGGAAGGTGCTCATGGTGGGTACTTGCTTAGCCGTCCAAGTGAAGAGATCAAGCTGGGAGAGTTGTACAGACTGGTAGCTGGTGGTTCACTCGGTCCCAACTGGTGCTCAGGGGAGTCTGGTTCATCTTGCGTAGTATCTTCCAATATGCAGGATGTGATGGGGAACATATATAACGGAGGCGAAGAGGCGCTCAGCGCTTATTTTGACCGTATATCCATTCAGGATGTGAAAGAGCGCATAGGTCATGGAGAAGCGATAACCCTGTCGCTGAATGGATTGCCTGCAAAGGAGAAGTCCTGACGGAGTCCACAACGAATGATCCTTCATGACATGGCCTTGGTTTGGTCAGGCATGGTGGACAAGTTATGGCATTGGCGTGTGCTCCGGTGAAAGATCCATTGATGTTCTCAGGCGATTCCGGGCATAACGTGAACACAGATGGGAAGAGATTATCTGCGCTGATGTTATTTTCGGAAGGCAAATCCTTGGGAGAGTAGTATTCTTCAAGATCACCTTGCGAAAGTAAAGAAGTATAAACAAACTAGATTCTGGGGAGTGGAACACATGTCAGGCATTGAAAAAAATGAAACACTTCGCGTTATTAGCGAACGCCATGCTGTCAAAAAGTACGAAAAAGGTTTTGAATTGCCTGAAGAAGATCTCAATGCGATTCTGACAGCAGCAGCGGAAGCACCATCTTCATGGAACCTGCAACACTGGAGATTCCTCGTGATTGAATCCGAAGCAGACAAAGCGAAATTGCTGCCAGTTGCTTACGGTCAAAGTCAGATCGTGGAAAGTTCTGTTACGATTGCTGTTCTCGGAGACTTGGAAGCAAACCGTAACACCGTAATCTACGATCAAGCTGTTGAAGCAGGCGCACTAACTGCTGAGGTTCGTGACGCATTGGTTGGACAGATCAACGGTGCATACCAAAGCCCGCAAATCGCTCGCGATGAAGCGATCCGCAATGCATCTTTTGCTTCCCAAAATATTATGCTTGCTGCACGCTCCCTGGGTTACGATACATGTCCAATCGGTGGATATAATCCACAAAAACTGATCGAAACATTCAACATTCCTGCACGATTTGTGCCAACGTTGTTGATTACTGTAGGTAAAGCTGCACAGCCAGCTCGCCCGTCAGGACGTTTACCGTTGTCTGAGGTTGTTGTTAAAGGTTCTTTCTAAGTTAGAAAGTTAAATCTGATGATTGCATCAGTGATATAGGTATAAATAACGGTATAATACAAACGGCCGCACTTTCCTGTTGAGGGAAGGTGCGGCTGTTTGGCATACTGCTTCCACCAAGGAAATATTACTTCTCAGGTGTTTCCGGGATTTGTGGTGCATGGAACGATTGCATGTACTCAATTGCGTTATACATCATCACTGCTGCTTCGGCACGAGTAATCGTTTGTTTGGGATTGAAGTTGCCGTCGGCATCCAGTTCATTGATTTTGAGAACGAGTGAACGCTGAATGGCACCTTGATACTCTGGCGTAAGTTCCTGTTCATCGGTAATGTCCACAGGTTTGATATTAATCATTGGCAGACCGCCTTTGGCCTCGATGCCTTGCATCAGGAACAGTGTGAATTGTTCACGAGTAAGCGGTTTGGACGGATCGATATCCTGTGACATCTGAATGCCATTATATTGTGCACGGATAAATGCATCACTGTACCATACGCCATCTTTTACATGAGAGAAGTGGTCACTTGGCAGCGGCTGTTTGATAAAACGAATCGTGTCCAGGTTCAGATTCAGTCCGTCCGCAATCAGTTGAATGCCCTGAGCGGTATTTAACTCCAGTTCGGGTTTGAACAAGCTGTCGCTCACGCCTTTGATGAATCCATCCTGATGGAGAGATTCGATTTTGTCTGCTCCTGCGGTACCTTGAATATCCTTGAATTGGGCTTGCGCAGCGTTGACCGGGCCTGCACTCAGAGACAGCGTGAGCAGAGCTCCCGCAGTTAATGTAGCAATTATATTTTTTTTCATGATAGGTTCGCCTCACTTTTCCAGGGATGATCCCTTTATATAAAAGTTATTTGCCCCTATAGACGACCCTTCTGTTTAAAAGGTTGCTGGAATTTTCCAACTGAATTCATAATCATTCAGAAAGGGCTAAGTGAAGGCACTACCTCTAACCTTTGGATTTATTTCGATAATCCGTGGGTGAACGTCCCATCATTTTGCTGAACAGACGGGAGAAATAGTACGGGTCCTTGAATCCAAGCTCCGAACTGATCTGCTTCACGGTCCAATCGGTAAAATCCAGATAGCGGCAGGAATGCTGAATCTTAAGCCGCAGGAAATAATCGATGGGCGAATGCCCTGTAGCTTGCTTGAATAACTGAGAGTAATGAGGGACAGACAGCCGCGCGTGAGCCGCCAGTTCCTTGAGGGTGATTCCATTCTCCAGGTGCTCCAGCATATATTGAACGGATTGTTCAGCTGCCCGTTTGCTACTAATGACCCCGCCATCTGTTCCTGTCGTCTCTGGTCCATAAGCGAGCATACCAAGCATATAACCGATAATCTGGGAGGCATACGTCATCGTCTGCATGGAGTAACCCGTCTCTAACGCGCCGTAACATTCATGGAACAACTCAAGCCATTTTTGAGCCTTGGCCGGGGGCATGGTAGTAATATGATGAGTTAACAAGGGTTCTATGTAGGATAAAGCGTGTTCCCCGCGCAGATGAATCCAGAAGATGCTCCATGGTTCAGCTGCGTTGGCACCATACACATGAGGGACATGTGCAGGTAATATAACGAGGTTTCCCGGGCTGACATCATATGTCTTGCTCCCATCCATCGTATACCAGCCTGTGCCTTGGACACAGTACATCAGAATGTGTGATTCACAACCATTGGGACGGTCACGGTAATGATGCTCCGCTTCGTGAAAGTAACCGATATCGGTAACGTATAATCCGGACGTGACCGGATAAGCTGCGGTTTCTTGCAGCAGTGAGTCTGGAAGCACAATGAGTTTTTGCATACGAAATCCGTCAGATTTACGCTGTAGGGGTGGTCTGTTGTTAGGTCTCATACTTTGTATTATGGTGAGAGGGGATAAGGGAGTCAATGCCAGATATGAGAGCGCTCACCGGGGGTTGTTCTCAATATAGAAAGCCACGTTACAGGAAGTGAAGCAGTTGCCCGTGAATTGGGTAAGTACATACCAGTGGGAAGAATCAGAACAGTGAATATACAGGAAAAGGGAGAGATTTAGATATGGAACCAGTCAAAACACAGGAAACGCTTTTCTATACAGGTACGTATGCTTCAGCGGATGAACCCGGAATATTCCTATGTGCGTTGAATGCAGATACAGGAGAGATGCGAATCGTCAATCACATGGATGGTGTGGATAATCCGTCTTATCTGGCGCTAAGCCCGGATGGAAACTGTCTGTATGTGGCGAGTGAGACGGACGAGGGAGAGGTGTTGGTCTATCGGAGAGATGCGGCAACGAGTGAGCTGCACCTGATGGATCGAAAACAGACTAGAGGGGCTTCTCCATGTTATGTGTCTGTCTCCACGGATGGTCAGTGGGTGTTCTCATCCAACTATAGCAGCGGCAGTGTCAATGTATTCCCGGTTGGCGATCAGGGGACGCTTGGTGAGATGAGTGCATGGGTGGAGCACACGGGAAGTGGAATCAACGAAGAACGCCAAGAAGGGCCGCATGCACACTCCATTCAACCCGATCCGTCCGGGCAGTATGCTGTCGTATGTGACCTCGGTCTAGATCAGATCATTGTGTATCGGTTGGAAGAGGGACGTCTGGTTACCCATCGTGAGATGGATCAGCCACCAGGCGCAGGGCCAAGGCATCTTGTGTTTCATCCTAACTCGAAGTGGGCATATGTGATCAACGAATTGGACAACACGGTTACGGCATTCCTGTACGATGAGCGTAGAGGGGAGTTCACTACGGTGCAGCACATCTCGACACTTCCAGAAGGGCATAAAGGAGAGGGGACGGCTGCAGACATCCGTGTATCTCCTTGTGGACGTTTCCTGTATGCATCCAATCGGGGAGATGACAGCATCGTGCTCTATCATATTGACCAGGAAAGCGGTAAGTTGGAAGCCGTAGAGTGGACGTCCACAATTGGGCAGACACCGCGTAACTTTAATATTTTGCCAGGTGGGATTCTGGTTGTGGCGAATCAGGACAGCAATAACCTCGTAGGTTTCCAGATCAGTGAAGAAGACGGACGTCTGACGCATAACGGGTTCAAGCTGGAACTGCCTCGTCCGGTATGCATTGCGCCTGTGGTATAAAAGTGGTCTATAAGCTGTGAAATCATGGAGAAACACATGGTTTTACAGCTTTTTTCGTGTTTTCATGTGATATAAATGAGTCTTTTATCCTTTTTAGCAAGTTGACATGAGGGGAAGTAAACCGTTATCATATTAACTGATCGAACAATCAAAATAAAAAATAACCAATCAATTCCGTGAAGGTAGATGAAAAGATGAAAAACAAGCAGTATTTAATAGCTGATGCCCGCAAAGAACAAATCATTCATGCTGCGATTGAGGTTCTCACAGAGATTGGATATTTTAGCACCAGCCTATCCAAAATAGCAAGAAAGGCTAATACGAGTACGGGACTCATTTCGTATCATTTTTCTGGCAAGGAAGATTTGATGAACAATACGTTGCTCTATTTAGTTGAACAAGAGAAAGTTTTTATGATGGAGAGAATAGAAAAAAAATCATCCAATCTAGAAAAATTGATGGCCTATATAGAAGCGGGAATCACCTATCGCGCTATTAAACGTGAGAACACTACGGCATTATTGGAGATTGTTTTTAATGTCCGCACACCAGATAATGTTCCTTATTTTCGATTAGAAATCAATCCTGAAGATGAAATGATCGTCCTTTTAGAAAAGATTCTTCATGAAGGTCAACAATCGAAAGAATTTCAAGATTTTGATCCCAAAGTCATTGCCATGATGATCAGAGGAACTGTATCACTATCGATGTCACTGCCTCAAAACGAGAGTATAATGAGTTTTAAAGATTACACAGAAAAGGTGACAAAGAACGTTTTAAAAATGATTCAATAACACTAAGAGATTGATAATTTTTTTTAGTAAAAATTTGATTGGTTGATCAGTATTTAAAATGGGTATTCAGTATAAATACAAAGGAGGTTTGTTCATCTTATGTTTCATTTCATTCATCAACGTAAACTTCGTAAGAAATTGGCAAAAGTGAAAGCAGGTGATGGTCATCTTTTGAAAAAGTACCGGCTTTGGAGTATATTTACGCACTCCTTATTTCACATCGAAGTAACGAATCATAGTAGTGGGAACACCACATCATATGCCATAAAATCTAAATATTTTACAGAAGAGCCCCGTGTTGATTTATATCGCAAAAATAGACATATTGCCTTTTCTAAGCTTCCTGCAGCTTTTCCAGTCGAGAATGGCGTCATCGAAATTAAAAACAATTCAACCGGGATTAATGGCATTCATTATATTGGAGCTGGCGAAGATACCTTTACCGTATCTCCGGATAGACGTTCCATACGAGGTTTTCGAATGTGGGTGCATCGACGATTTCCTACCCTGAGCGCATTCATCGGTATGATCGCGATTATAATCTTGTTAATCTCCATCGTTTTAAGCATCTTCCAATTCGTGGAGTCCATCTCTGCTATTCCATGGGTTTCAGAAAATGTAGGTGCATTTGAATCGCCGATCCAACTTTCCTTTTGGACGTATTTTGCAATTGGTATTGCCGCAGCAATTGCAGGAACAGAACGGGTTCTAATGCTCAAAAACCATTGGTTAATTGATATGGAAAGCACACAGGATTATTAATGAAGATGAAGAAAGGATGAACGTTGCGATGATGAAACGACTCATGGCAATATACTTGTTGATCGTAGTACTTGTAATAGCAGGTTGTTCAAGCCCCAATCATAAACTGATCCAGAGTGAAGAGGCTAAGGGACAAGATTACGAACAGCAAACAAGTGAAACCGCTCTTAATTATGAGGGAGATGGAGGATTTCTGTGGAAGGTGCTTCACGGCAAAACGACCATGTATGTGTATGGAACGATTCATTTGGGCCATCAAGATTTTTATCCGCTTGCTTCGGGAATTGAAGAAGCTTATGAGGACGCAGATGTTATTCTTCCAGAGATCAATATGTTTAAAGTGGATGTGAATGAAGAAAAAATAAAGGAGATGGCTTTATTTGAGGATGATACCACGCTGGATGACGTGTTATCGGAGGCGTCTTATGCCAAGCTTTCAGAAATATTTAAAGGGCATGAAATGGCTTTAGCGGATTATAATCACTTCCAGCCTTGGTTTTTAGGAACATTATTAAACCAAATTAGTAATGAAGAAAGTGAACTAGCGCCGGAGTATGGGGTTGATTTATATTTTCTTCAACGTGCGTTAGAAGACAATAAAGAAATTGTTGAGTTAGAAACCGTTGAGATGCAATATGAAGTGCAAGCTGGTTTTAGTATGGAAACTCAAGTACAAATGTTAGAGGGTTCGATAGCAGATCATGAGGAGACAGCGAGTTTTTTAAACCAGCTGGGATATAATTGGGCTCATGGGAATGAAGATGCGTTTAAGAATCAGTTAACTGAAGGTTTTGAAGATATTGATGAAAAGTATCAACAGGCAATCAATGATGCACGGAATGTTCATATGGCTAATAAGCTCGATGAAATTTTACAAACGGATGATGGACAGACTTATTTTGTCTTCATCGGTGCTGCTCATGTGTTAATTGAACCCAGTGTTCCAGGTGAGCTTGAGAAAAAGGGATATGAAATGGAGCGGATCTATTAACCCATCCCCTTGTTGCGAAAAGATCATGATATAGTGCTTAAATGGGGATTCGTTATTACACATGAAGAAGATATTATATAAGCCGAAGGAGAAATCCGTTGGCTTTTTTCATGTACGACCACCCAATTACTAAATTAGACCTATAGATGGAATTATATGTTTAATTTAAAATAAATATATTAAAGCGCTTACATAAAAAGATGGCGCTACAAGGGCATCGGGCTTACCAATACAATTGGGGAGGCAATTGTTTATGGGGAATCGATCATCATTGTGGAAGCGCACATTACGTACAGCCGGAGTATCCCTGCTAAGTTCCGCGTTACTGGTCACTTCGCTTGGCCTTGGCAACACGCCGGTAACACATGCAGCGGGAGCAAGGCAGATGGAATATCTGGATCGCGGTGTGGTAGCTGTGAAGACCGGGACAGGTGTGTTTATCAGTTGGCGGCTTCTGGGAACGGAAGGATCGAATGTATCGTTTAACGTCTACCGGGATGGAACAAAGGTGAACGCTACGCCTATAACAAACAGCACCAACCTTCAGGATGCAAGCGGGACAAGCAGTTCCAAATATACAGTTCGCGCTGTCGTCAGTGGAACGGAGCAGGCTGCTTCAGCGGCAGCGAGCGTGTGGGGCAATAACTATCTGTCTGTTCCTCTTAGTGTACCCGCAGGTGGGACAACGCCCGATGGAGTAGCCTACACCTACAGTGCCAATGATGCCAGCGCAGGTGACCTGGATGGTGATGGTGAGTATGAATTGATCGTGAAGTGGGACCCTTCCAACTCCAAGGATAACTCCCAGAGTGGTTATACCGGGGAAGTGTTTATCGATGCCTACAAATTAAACGGGACACGCCTCTGGCGTATTAGTCTGGGCAAAAACATCCGTGCCGGCGCTCATTACACCCAGTTCATGGTGTATGATCTCGACGGTGACGGCAAAGCCGAAGTTGCGATGAAAACAGCCGATGGCACCAAGGATGGCACTGGCGTGGTCATCGGGGATGCAAGCAAGGATTACCGCAATTCCAGCGGTTATGTATTATCTGGCCCCGAATTCCTGACGGTCTTCAATGGGCAGACTGGCAAAGCACTCTCCACGGTGAACTACGAACCGGCGCGCGGCAATGTGTCCAGTTGGGGAGATAACTACGGCAACCGGGTGGACCGATTCCTTGCCGCCATTGCTTATCTGGATGGAGAGCGCCCAAGTCTGATCATGGCTCGCGGGTATTATACGCGCAGTGTGCTCGTGGCGTATAACTGGCGGAATGGACAGCTGACCAAACAATGGACATTTGATTCCAATACCTCCGGTAACTCGGGCTATGCCGGGCAGGGCAATCATAATCTGAGTGTGGCGGACGTAGACGGAGATGGGAAAGACGAGATCGTTTATGGTGCCATGGCAGTGGATGACAACGGCAAAGGATTGTACACAACAGGGCTTCATCATGGCGATGCCATGCATTTGAGTGACCTCGACCCGGACCGCCCTGGACTTGAGGTATTTCAGGTCCATGAGACACCATCCAATGCTGGAGTGGAGTTCCGGGATGCAGGTACAGGCCAGTTAATCTGGGGAGTTAAAACAACAAAGGATATTGGACGTGGCATGGCGGCAGATATCGATCCAAGATATAAAGGCGCTGAAGTATGGGCAGACGGCAGTCTATATACGGCCAAAGGGCAGAAACTCGGGACAACCCTGCCGTCCTCCACGAATTTTGGCATCTGGTGGGATGGGGATCTGCTCCGTGAACTGCTGGACAGCAACCGAATCGACAAGTGGAATTATGCCAATAACACAACGGTGAACCTGCTCACCGCTTCCGGCGTATCTTCCAATAACGGAACCAAGTCTACGCCGAATCTGCAGGCCGATCTGTTCGGGGACTGGAGAGAAGAAGTGGTATGGCGGACGAATGACAGCTCAGCACTGCGGATCTATACCACAACAGCAGTTACGGACAAACGCATCTATACGCTGATGCATGATCCGGTGTACCGTCTTGGTGTAGCTTGGCAAAATGTAGCCTACAATCAACCGCCTCACACCGGTTTTTATCTGGGAGAAGGCATGAGCACACCACCGGTACCGAATATCCGGTATGCGGGCAGATGAGGAATGGACAAGGTGTGGCCGTCCAATTCCGTTTATGTTTACAATAGCCAGCGAAGCATGGGATTCGCTGAAGGGAACAACGGACGATGGTTCGTTGTTCCTCTTTTTTTTGCCAATGGAGCAGAAATCAGGTAAAAATCGGAAAAAACGTTTGACAGGTATATAGACTGCCTTTATTATACGTATATAACTTACTAAACAGGTAGGAATAATAAAAAATGCAACCTGAACAGAATAACGTTCTCACCGTATAGACGGAGGAACACCGTAGCGCATCCTTACCGGATGAAGCATGCACGGCCTTAAGCCGGCATGACTTTATGGGGAGAAGTGCGCGGGGGTTCCTCCGTCTTCTTGTTTTTTTATGGGGCGTTACATCCTGTTCAGCCGGCCTGAGGTAGTCATGCAGATCTATATCGGGGGAGTGTTATTTAATGAAAAAGAGAATTCACAAGGGTATTCTGGTTGGTCTGGCACTGGTGTTAACAGGAGTTCTGGCAGCATGCGGATCGGATAGCGGCGGTTCCAGTGCAGCAGGAACATCAGGGGGATCGGAAGGCGGCACAGAAAAGGCCAAGGCCATCGAGCTGCTGAATGTTTCCTACGATCCAACGCGGGAACTCTATGAGCAATATAACAAAGCGTTTGCGGCGCATTGGTTGAAAGAGAAAGGCCAGGAAGTGACGATCAAGCAATCCCACGGGGGCTCGGGTAAACAGAGTCGTTCTGTCATTGACGGACTGGATGCGGACGTGGTGACGCTGGCATTGGGATACGACATTGATGCGATTGAAGATAAAGGTCTGATTAATGAAGGCTGGCAGGATAAATATGAGCATAACAGCGCGCCGTATACCTCTACGATTGTATTCCTTGTACGTAAAGGCAATCCAAAAGGCATCAAGGACTGGGATGATCTGATCAAAGGGGATACGCAAGTCATCACCCCCAACCCCAAAACGTCCGGCGGAGCACGTTGGAACTATTTGGCGGCATGGGGATATGCCCTCAAGCAAAATAACAATGACGAAGAGAAAGCGAAGGCATTTGTTGGTGAATTGTTCAAACATGCGCCTGTACTGGATTCGGGTGCTCGCGGATCTACGACAACGTTTGTTGAACGTGGCATCGGTGATGTGTTGCTTGCCTGGGAAAATGAAGCTTTCCTATCGGTAAAAGAGTTGGGTCCGGACAAATTTGATATTGTCGTGCCTTCGGTTAGTATCTTGGCTGAACCACCGGTTGCGATTGTGGATAAAAATGCAGACAAAAAAGGAAGCCGCGACGTGGCGGATGCCTATCTGAAATATTTGTACAGTGAAGAAGGACAGACAATTGCTGCTGAAAATTATTACCGCCCAACGCTGGACAGCGTGGAGGAAAAATTCAAGGATCAGTTCCCGGCGCTTGAACTGTTCACGTTGAAAGATGTATTCGGCACATGGCGGGATACTCAGGCCAAACATTTCAATGACGGTGGTATCTTCGACCAGATCTATGTTCCAGGCAGCTAAGGTTGCTCTGTTCAATGAACACCTGATCAATCGCGCTGTGAGCGGCCAACCAGCCTTACCGGCTGAAGGCAGAGAGGATGAACGTGCATGAGCAAGGTGATGGTGGCGCGGAGACGCACATTGCCGGGATTCGGATTAACGATGGGTTACAGTGTACTCTACCTGAGCCTGGTTGTACTTATTCCATTGGCTGCACTGTTGTTTAACTCCACAGGGCTGACGTGGGCAACCATGATTGAGGTTGCGACCAACCCCAGAGTGCTGGCTTCCTTCCAGGTCAGCTTCCTGACCGCAGGTGCAGCGGCCCTGATTGATCTCGTGCTGGGATTACTCCTGGCATGGGTGCTTGTTCGGTATGAATTTCCTGGCAAACGGCTCTTCGATGCGGTCATTGATCTGCCTTTTGCCTTGCCGACAGCGGTAGCAGGGGTTGCTCTTACGGCGATCTATGCCGGCAATGGCTGGATTGGGCAGTTTGTAGAGCCTTTGGGCATTAAGCTCGCTTACTCCCAGGCTGGGATTACGCTGGCGCTGATGTTTATCGGAATTCCGTTCGTGGTTCGTACGGTGCAACCGGTATTGGAGGAGCTGGAGGCGGAGGTGGAAGAAGCGGCTGCCACACTGGGAGCAGGAAGATGGCGGATATTCCGTACCATTCTGCTGCCGGATCTGATTCCGCCACTATTGACCGGGTTCGCTCTGGCCTTTGCCCGGGGCATTGGCGAATACGGCTCCGTTGTATTTATCTCAGGTAATATGCCGATGAAAACAGAGATTGCCCCCTTGCTGATCATGGCCAAGCTGGAGCAGTTCGATTATGCAGGCGCTACAGCGGTAGCTTTGCTGCTGCTTCTGGTTTCTTTCATCCTGCTGCTGATCATTAATTCCTTGCAACGTTGGAGCCGGAAGGCGGGCAGAGCATGACGATGAAACATGATGGAGTATGGATACAATCAGATGTCACTCACCCAAACCAAAGGAGGTGCAGCATATGGCGGGTTCCGTCCCACTGAGCCCTGTTCCACCCGTAAAGACCGGGCGTGGAACTAACCGTGCAACAACGGAAGCTCCATGGGTCAAATGGTTGTTGATTGGACTGGCAAGCCTGGTACTCATCTGGCTGCTTATTTTGCCACTGGCCATTGTGCTCATGGAGGCGTTGAAGCAGGGCTGGGGTGTGTACATCGCGGCTCTTACCGAGTCGGATGCCATGTCTGCACTGAAACTCACGTTATTGGTTGCGGCGATTACCGTGCCGCTGAATACGATATTTGGTGTGGCCGCTGCATGGGTCATTACCAAGTTCCAGTTCAAGGGCAAGGGACTCATGATTACCCTGATTGATCTTCCCTTTTCCATCTCGCCTGTTGTGGGCGGGTTGATCTTTGTATTGGTCTTTGGTTCGAATGGGTGGTTAGGGCCGTGGCTGTCCGAACATGATATCAAAATCATTTTTGCGCTGCCAGGCATTGTGATTGCAACGTTGTTTATTACCTTCCCTTTCGTAGCGAGGGAGCTGATTCCACTCATGGAGGACCAGGGAACCCGAGAAGAGGAAGCGGCGGTTACACTAGGTGCTTCCGGGTGGCGAATCTTCTGGAGTGTAACCTTGCCCAACATCAAATGGGGGCTGCTGTACGGCATTATTCTGTGTAATGCCCGTGCTATGGGTGAGTTCGGAGCCGTATCTGTGGTGTCGGGGCATATCCGCGGGGAGACCAATACGTTACCACTTCATGTCGAGATTTTGTATAACGAATATCAATTCTCGGCTTCGTTTGCCGTAGCTTCACTGCTCCTGATTCTGGCTCTCGCCACGTTGCTGCTCAAGAGCTGGCTTGGACACAAAGCCGTCTCAGAAAAGTGATTTTGAGAAGAAGAAAATACAGATTGACAGCTACTGGAAGCCCTGCTAATGTATAAACCAAGTATATAGGTTGGATAAGAATGATTTATAAATCCGTTGGATGACAGCGTACTTAGGAATATGGCGGGCAATAGCCCGAGAAGAGGAGGCAGCTCTATGGCTAAGCCGTTAAAAGTGGATGAGGTATGGTTGGACCGAATTGCCGGACAGCTGAATGACATGGAGTTTGGTTCATTGCACATCGTAGTGCACGAAGGACAGATTGTGCAGATGGAGCGGACCGAACGCAAGCGTTTTGAGAACACTCCCTCAGGCAGCGCCTCCAAATCCGGAAGCACGGCACGAAGCAGTTCAGCCCGTTCACTACGCGGATCCAATGCGAGTGCGAAGGGATAGCGAGTGACATGGCGTCAGGAATCGAGGATGGGTGCATAGGAACACAAAGGTATACTTTTCAGAAACTCATGGGAAATGCATGTTCCAAATCATCCTATCTATTGTGCGCGACTTGTCTCCATATGCTCCTTATACCAATGATTCGCTTCAAGCAGCACCTGTTGCCCACCTGCATCCATGACTTCTTCCACAAAGGTATCGAAATACCCCACAGGCTGATCGCCAGTGATGATGGAGATGTACACTCTGTCTCTCATGCGAATCAATTCAGATGAATATTGAATCAGGGCAGGGGTTGCAACCTCCAGGCGATTATAGATACCATTCTCCGTCAACCCTGCAGATGCAGCCCACTGTTCACGTTTATCCGAGGGTGTACCTGGAACCGTCATGCCGATACTTGAGCCGATCCTATTAATATAATTCTCCATTCTGTTGTATGGGTAAAGTAAATGGAACGAGTTTGAATCTTCAGCGCTCCAATTCCAGTGTTTTCCTGGAAGGCCATACTCCATTTTGATCTGCTCCTCCGGATCGGGGTTGGCACTTACATAATCGAGTATCTCCAGAATTTTCTCCAGTTTTCCCGGCTCCTTCGCAGCCTCAGCACCTATAGCCATAAAATTCATCAGCAGATTGTTCCCTTTTGAACCGCTATGTCCATCAGGACCAATAACAGGAGAACCAAATACAACCTCTGCAGTTGCGTTCTTCTGTAACAACTCATTAACATTGAACGAGGCTCCCACTGGAGTTTCTTGGCCATTTTCATTAAGGACACTGTAGTCTCCCTCTTGATTCCAATGATAATAGTTGCCCATCGAGGTCATCCCAATTTTTCCATTAATAAAAGCATGGGATAGATGTTTATAGCCGCCTTTGTTTTCGCCGGTTATGAACTCAGGGTCGATAATCCCGTCCCGATACCACTTTTGCATATAAGTCAGGGCTTCTTTCATCTCAGGCTCCAAAGCGCCGATCACGAGTTGGTTGTTTTTTTCATTAAAATACAGTTGCTCGGTAAAAACGGACTGTCCAAAAGCGCCAAACACGACATTTAAGCCTTCTCTGGATAGGCCATACGTATCCTGTTTACCATTTCTGTCCGGATCATCTTTGGCAAAAGCATACATAACCGTTTCAAATTCATCTAATGTCTTTGGCACCTCCAGACCAAGCTGCTTAAGCCAGTCCTCTCGGTATACAACAGGGGTTCGATAGATGTTGGTCTGATTAATGGCCGGAATTCCATATAAGGAGCCGTTTATTTTTCCATACTCTAAATAACGTGAATCATAATCGCGAATTCGCTGTACGATATTTGGCGCATATTGTTCAAGAACATCCGGGGAGATTTCCGCTAAGACCCCTTGCATTTGATACTTAAGCAGATCATGCGGTTGTCTGATCCGGAACAGATCGGGTATTTTCCCTTGAGCAAGCTCCAGGTCCAGCAGTTCCTCGTACCGCTTGTTCTCAAGATTCCACACCTCCAGATCGACATCAAACCGATCCTCAATATAGGTAATCATCTCCGCGTCTTCAGGAACAGGGATATTTTGATGCATGGTCCAGGATATTGTATACTGCGGTGTTGTATCTTTCTCAGCGCTTGCTAGATGGTCTTGCTGTTGTACTTGTGCTGTTTCTCTGTTTAGAACGGTACAACCGCTCATCAATCCTATAAGAATAGATGTAGCAATCAATAGACATAGCTTTCTTGAAAGGTTAAGGTTCATAGCAGCTCCTTTACTAATTTTAAATTCTATATAGGTTCAATTTAACATTTACACAAAAACGGAGAGGACAGAAAGAACCTGAAGAAGCGAAGCGTTCGCCTTTATTCCCGGATTTCCCCTTTTAGAAAAGGGATCGAAGAAATCTGGGAATAACAGCGATCGGAAGGTTGTTCTGTCATCGGAGTGTCCGTGTAAATATTCCTAATTGACCCTATATAGACCCCTGTTCCATTAGATTGCGCATGAAATTTTTCGGTGTACAGCCGTGAATTTCTTTGAACTTTTTAATGAAATAAGCAGGGGTACGGTAACCGACCGTACATGCGACCTGCTCAACTGTAATTTCGCGTTGTGTCATGAGTTCCCGTGCGCGCTCCATTCTCTGATTCGTAACATATTCGGAATAAACAATCCCGGTTTCTTCCTTGAAAAGTTTACTGAGATATTTAGGGCTGATGAATACTTGCTCTGAGACATGATCCAGCGTGAGATCGCCCGATAAGTGCTCGTGAATATAGGCTTTGACAGCCGAGATGGTATCCACACTTCGTACCTCGCTGCGCTTCTCCATCTGCATCACAAATTCGGTCACGAGATGAATCATCCATTCCGAATAGCGGTTGATATTGTAGAACAATGAAAATTGCTTGTACATATTCAATGAACTCGCCTCGGCGGGTTGCAGGCGCACCTGATTAATACACTCCGCGTAAATAGATACCGTTTTTAATAATATGATACGGCTGTATTCGGCTGAATAGGGGCCTTCCTTTATTGTCGCGACCAATTTCTGAATGGCCTCAACCGTACCTTGCACATCCCGAGTCTGCAATTTCTTTTCAAAGTTGACGAGGTATGACTCCGGAATTTCCAAACTGCTGGCTTCCCTGTTCAGAAGATCAAGATCCTGAATGGCAGACTGCTCGGGAAAGAAGTAGCTGTATCGAATCAGGGTTTTCGCCTGATGATAGCTTGTGTGAATCTTCGTGAAGTGTTCTACCCATCCGCCTAACGATAGTACAAATTCCAGGCCAAATCTGCTGCTCGCCTCAGCGTGAATAAAGTCAACAATGTGATCAGAGAGCGGTTCTTCGGGTTGATTGGTACAGATGATTACTGCTATTTTGTGATCCTGCAATTCCTCTGCCAGCAGTTGAGTTCCATCCATTTCTGCGATCTCCAGTTGCTGGATCATCGTATACAATGTATGCTGCAACTGTCGTGGCTGCAGATCCTTCCACTTCTCATTGACGGGGTCAATGACGATGCAACGGAAGCGAGAGTAGGTCATTGAAATGTGAACAGACTGGAGCTGTTCCGAAAGTTCTTCGGGTGTAAATCGATTATTTAACATATTAAGCATGATACTATGCTTAATCATTCTGTGATTGGCCTGTAAGGTTTCTTCAAGACTATCAACTTTATTGGACAGACTGTTAAACGTTGTATCGATGAACCGATATTCGTCTTGCTTTAAGCTGGTTGGGCTGTCCATCCGGCTCTTGATGTTATTCATGATTCGCTTAAGAGGACTATAGTTGGCCCTGGTAAAAATGGAGGACATCACGATCCCAACTGTGACAGCCAACAAGCCAAGAAAAACCGAAATCTCTTTCAAGCTATCCAATTTATAATAGAAGCTTTCATTAGGTGTGGTTGTGTATATTCTCCATGCATTTCCTTTAAATTGATCTTGGGTGACGACATGAGAGTCATAGTTAAATACAGGTGCGAAGCTCTCATCTGAAGAATGATAGGCAAGGAGCGACTGCGTTAGATTCTCCTCCGTGGAGCTGCCTATCAACGTTTTGTCCGCGGCAGATATGACGGTTCCGTCCTGATCGATGATTAATGTATTTGCATAGTCAGCAGGGATCATATTTTTAATGATCTGACTGATCGCTGATTCTTTGATATCAATCGCAATCATGGCCTTACTGTCTTGTCCAGACGATTGAAACGGGTAACTATGGACATAGGAAATTAGATGACTCATATTGCCCTGTTCCCGTGATTCGATATAAGCATCCTGAGGCACCATGCGAGTCTTCATCCATAAGGAGCTTTCTGGAGTCTCTTTCATCGCAGCAATCCAATCCGTCGTATGATCCACACTCGAAGGCGTGTCCTCATAGAGCAATAGCCCATATACAGATGAGACGATGAAGTGGTTCCTCGTATCGTACACATGAATAGCTTCAATGAGATCCGAATAATTTTGCACCATATTTTTGAGGGACTGTTCGATGTCCAAGATTTTGCTATGGTTTCCTTTTAAGCTATCTAAATCGATACTTGCTGCGTTACCGAGTGCCAGGGACAGATAGACCTGATTCACCTTCTGGATCACGGAGCTCTCAATAGTATTGACGGTGCTTTTCAGCGAAAGTTGATTATTGATTCGAATCTCTTTGCTGTATTGATGAGAGAAGAAGAGGTATAGAATGGAGCCGAAAAGAAGCGCAATGACAAGAACAACAGCGAGGTAGGAAAGAACCATCTTGGATCTCACAGACTGAAATGGCTTATGCATTCTTTTTCCCCCTTCGTTTCTCGTGTCTAAACAACTTCATCATTATATAGCAGGCCGAGGACTAGAAATCATGTTGATCGAAATTTAACAAACTCCTTCTCCACATTTTACACCAATTTAATAAAGCGTTTACATAAAAGGATATCATAATTAACGAAAGTAGTATCTCCTCTGTTTTTTTGAGGGCAGAAATCATCGGAACGTACGATTTTGATATAAAACGGAAATTGTTCTATAGATGCGATACGCTCCCTAATGCTACAGTAACGGCAGATCAGACATCTGTATAGAGACTTTCTTACTCATTTGCAGATGCAGAAGCAAAAAAATAATTTACCATAATGGGAGCGTGTATTTGCAAGCCATGAGAAAACCACTTAAAAAGTCACTGGCATTACTTCTAATGTTGTCTATGGTAGGTCCGACATTTGCAGAGAAGAGTTTTGCAGCCGATCAGAAGATTCAGTTCTCTGATATTAAGGGACACTGGGCGGAAGCAAATATTCAAGCATGGGGTGATGAAGGATTAATTCGGGGTTACCTGGATCGTTCATTCAAACCGAACACGTATATTACCAGAGCAGAATTTATGAATTTGGTAAACGGTGCCTTTGGATATTCCGGACAAGCTAAAATTACCTTCAACGATGTGTCTGAGAGTGCATGGTATTACGAAGCCATTTCTATTGCAAATGCAAATGGATATATAGATGGATACACCGATGGCACCATGAAGCCGCAAGATCCGATCACCCGTCAGGAAGCAGCTAAAGTGATCGCTGGCATTTTGAATTTGGAGTTAAATGAGACAGCAGCAAATGTATTTAGCGATTCATCTTCTATTGCGGCGTGGAGCAAAGGCGCAGTAGGTGGAGCGGCGGCAGCGAAAATTATCTCTGGTTATGCAGACGGAAGCTTCAAACCGCTTAATTCCATTACTCGTGCCGAAGCCGTGTCTGCGCTCGTTAAGGCTGTGGAAACAGATGCTACTACAGCAGCCAAGCCAGCTAAGCCAAAAGGAACCGCATCCGTACTGAATGTTAATCCCCCAGCAGATGAAGCCCGTTTGTCTGCCGTGAAGCACGGAGCCAATGCTGGAGACGACACCTTGAAAAATATTGCGGAGACCAATCCGTTTATTAATATTTTGGACGGTTTTGATCAAGTATGGTCCATGAATCAAGCAGATTGGAGAGACGGAACAGCGGCAACCAAAATTGGAGCTGACGGAAAGAATGCAAAGTATGGAGATGGACCGTCCCCATATTATGATGGCTTTAAGAATGATCCAACCGTAGCCGTCACTGATCAGAAAACATATGCAAATGAAGAGATCCGAAACAAAGCGACTTGGGAAGCCAATATCAAATATGTAGAAAAGGTCACGCAAAACCGCACGGGTGAAGAGGCTTTGGCAGCCTACTATGATGACCAAAGAGATAAGATCTATAGCGTGATGGAGGGCTTTGGTCCACTGGCTAACACGTATGTAGATATCATCAAGCCAAAGACAAACGTTGAACGAACGGTGGACGAGATGAATGTGGTATTGACCGAAGAAACAGTGGAAGATGAAAGCCAAGGTATTGGAGATTGGGATGAAAAAACGGAGCTTTCAGACTTGGTTAATTTGGTTGATCTGGTTCGATTCAAAATTCCTGCCTCATCTAATCCCTCTAAATATTTCTACTCTTCCCCGAGACCGTGGAGAATGAATTCCAATGGAGAAGTGAAAGAAGTGGTTGACAGCAAAGGACTACCTGTATGGGCAACCTTGGGCGAAGGTGAGAAAAAAGAAGTACCTCTGGCTTCAGGCGGCATCAAATCAACCGGAGAAAAACATTACCAGCAATACGAAACCAATGTAAAGCTTATTCCTGCCTTAAGTTATGTCAAACGAATCGCTGAGGATGGAAGAGGAAAAGATGGCGGATTTCCGAGCGGACATACAAGTGCAGCCTACTTATCCGTATTTCCTTTGGCATACGCTACACCAGAACGATTCGCTGAATTGTTAACGAGAGCAGCTCAGTTGGGCGAGAATCGCATCGTAGCAGGGATGCACTCACCACTTGATGTTATAGGCGGAAGAATACAGTCCACAGCCATGGCTGCATATGCACTTAATCAGGCTGATAATAGAGAAGTGTTAGAGAAAGGCTATGAGAATGCAGGAGAAGTATTTGGAGCTGCAGCCAAGGAAAAAAAGTTGAGTCTGTATGAGTATGCACACACCGTAACAGAGGATTACACGTTCAAGAGTGCTTACGATGAACACAAATGGGAAGATCACGATGCCAATAAAGCCTTCTATAGAGAAAAGATGACTTACGGTCTACCACAAACCGGAACCAAAGGTTTGGCTCCAGTTGTACCGCAAGGAGCAGAAGCCCTGTTAGAAACACGTCAACCGTATTTAACAGATGAGCAACGCAGACAAGTATTGTATACAACATCCATTGACTCTGGATATCCTGTACTGGATGAATCCAAGGGCTGGGGGAGAATTGATCTGGTCACGGCTGCGGATGGATACGGTGCATTCTTGAACAATGTAACTGTGGATATGGACGCTTCCAAAGGGCGCTTTAATGCAGAAGACTGGTGGAGAAATGATATCACCGGTAGTGGAATGCTTACGAAAAAAGGAACAGGAACCCTTACATTGACAGGGAAAAATAGCTACACTGGCGGAACCTTACTGCAAGCAGGAACGCTGGTAGCCGAATCTGCAACTGCTTTTGGTACAGGTGATCTGTATGTAGAAAATGGAACAGTTGTCGTTGATGTCGACGGCGCACTCAACTTAAATAGAAACTTTACCATGGATAACGGTACGTTGGAATTGGTAGTGGCTGACAACAATAGTCAACTGAATGTCGGCAGAAAGCTCTATATTGATGGAGGAAGTCTCAAACTTGACTTGTCCAAACATAAGATTGAAGGTTCCAAAGATATTACGTTAATCACGGCTAATGGAATTACAGGTGAATTCGACAGTGTAACGGCAGATGGTTATGACGTGACTGTCACGTACGAAAAGGGCCGCGTCATTGCACATGTTGTAGCCAAATAAGTGAAGTGATTATGCATGATACAAAGTGAACTAATAAATGTTACACATACCACTTCGATGATAGAATAACCTTCCGATCATTCTTTGCAAGACAAAATTAGTACTATAGAAAAGGGCTTAAACTACAATGTAGTTTAAGCCCTTTTCGCGTACAGATACGTTGGATATAGGGGATGTTTTCAACACGTCCTGAAAGCCGAAGTGTATCTGAACGTGTCCAGAGTAGGGAAGCATGCTGAATACTGAATGTACGAGCAAGCGATCAGGATGTCGCAAAGGCGATTCTCCTATTTTCCTCTACCAATGAAAATTTCGCTTTGTACGAGAGGGACAGGGGTTGTCCTCTCACTAAGTTTAATCATACGGAAGCGGCTGGATGCGTAGGTTATTCTTCGGTGTTGGTACCAGATGTACGACGTGTATTCCCTTCCAGTTCCGTAGAGACTTGCTTTGTTGGTTCCAGATCCGTATGTCCTGCGTAGGGGCGATCACTTCGAGAGCGTGTCCCAGTCAACCCGAAACCCGAAGTGAATATAATCAGCTGTAATCCAAGGGCGTAGGGCGCAGCAGCAGGTCCAATCAGATGGAGCAAGGAGCATAGCGCGATCAGCAAGGAGAGCATTTTGGTTACTGTACTTGACCTATCCCGTCGTGGGCTGGCCCAGAGCAGGTAACCATATATTATGGTGATCATCAGGGAAATTGCGCGAATCCATGGCAAGATGCTGTCCCATGAGTCTACATGGACGTCCAACATCCGCTGACGAAATACCAGATCTGAAACCAGAAAACCTGTAGCCGCCAGTGCGGCTGGTTCGGCTACGGGCCGAAGGATGGCCCAGACCGCTGTGCCCCAATGATCTGCATAAGTCTCCCGGCTGAGTTCATCCGATAATACGGTGCATTCCCGTTCCAGTGCTCTGTGCATCAGGCCAAGTCGGGCAGAATCATGATCCTTAATACAGTCACGGATCTGGTCCTGTAGCTGAGGGGATAGGTAAGATGCAGCTTTGCAGGCTAACATGGCTGTTATCAGATCATTATGTTCGTGTTCTGATCGTTCATAATTCCGATTTTCCTGGATGGTAAGTTGTCCCAAGAGGGCTGTACTTATGTATAATGTATCTCGTATCCTTCTCATTCGCCTTTCGTGGCTGCGGCGAACTTCAGTGGCAGACCATATGTATATCCCGAGAAGCAAAGCCATGACTCCAAACAGCACAGCCACAGCGCCTGGGCGCGATGTTAGATCTTCAATCCAACGTTGAAACACACTTGTTCCTCCTTTGCACCAACTTCACGTATCATGAAACACGCTTCACGTAAGCTTTCTCTCACTATTACACAGGAAGTAGATGAATTCAAGCAGAAAGGGGCACAATTCATGGATCATGTGAATATTGAACACACACCACCCGCAGCGGTGGAGTATCTTGCCTTGCGGCAGATTGCCGGCCTTAGTGCAATGAGCAGGGAAGGGGCGGAGATTGGATTACCGAATAGCCTGTTTGCCGTATGTCTGCGTGAAGAGGATGTGCTGATAGGCATGGGGCGAGTGATTGGAGATGGAGGTTGTTTCTTTCAGGTCGTTGATATTGCTGTACACCCGGATGTTCAGGGAATGGGATATGGAAGACTGATCATGAGCGAGATTATGAATTATCTGCGTGAAGCAGTACCTGCCCGTGGTCTGGTCAGTCTGCTGGCGGATGTTCCGGCTGATCGCCTGTATGCTCAATTTGGATTTGAATACACCAGCCCAAAATCGGAGGGTATGTGGTGGAGGCAGGGAGAAGAAGGACCGACTACCTAGCGGAACGAAAACTGAAATTTTAAGATAAGAATAGACTTATGTCGTATGAAATTATCTTAGTATAGCCGCATTTAGCGGCTTTTTTCATGATTCGTGTTGAGTGCTGGAGGAGAGAGGGGATACTTAAGAGTGTCGGTGCTTCTTCCGCTAGTTGAAGTAAAGATTATTTTTCTACATATAAGCTGTAAGAGATAGGTTTACAAGTTGTTCACATCCGGTTTAAGATGGCGTGAGCCGTTTAAGGTATATAACAATAGGATTAAGTATTAAAATAACGGTAAGTTGATGAGATGATATCTACAGAAAAGAGGGAATTCATATGAAAGTAACCATTTTTGGAGCAACCGGAGCGATTGGCAAGACGATACTGTGGGAGTTGATGGATCGTGGGCATGAAGTGACAGCGGTGGTGCGTGATCCGTCGAAGATTGAGATGGTACATGAGCGTTTGCGTGTAGAACAGGGAGATCTGCTTAACCCGGATCAGGTGGCTGATTTTGCAGCAGGACAAGAAGTGGTAGTGAGTGCGTATGGACCGAAGTTTGGAGAAGAAGAAGAGATGCTGGAAGTGACACGTTCGTTGATCGAGGGTGTGCGCCGGGCAAAAGCAGGACGTTTGGTTGTAGTTGGTGGAGCAGGAAGTTTGCTAACCGAATCCGGTGATATGCTGATGGATACGCCGGGATTCCCGGAGGAAGTCAAACCATTGGCAAGAGCACATGCAGAAGCATATGACCTGATTGAAGCATCAGGTATTCACTGGACCTACATGAGCCCTGCTGCGACAATCACAACAGGACGTCGGACAGGCCAGTTCCGGGTTGGCATGAACCGTGTGATTACGGATGATATCGGGGAAAGCTCGATTTCGGTTGGCGATTTTGCAGCGGCTTTGGTGGATGAACTGGACGATCCGCAATTTATCGAAGCTCGGTTTACGGTAGGTTATTAAGCGTAGACATGCTTTGGAATGGATGATTTAATCTGAAGGTCTCGTACACGGGATCGATAGAGTTTTCGATGATGTATCGAGTGGATCGTGGTAACTGGATGAGGTAAGAGGAAAGATAGCGATACACATATAAGATGCAGAGTTTAGGGGCAAAGTTGCTACTTTTAAGTATGAGATGAGCTTGTCACGGGGAGGGATGAACGTTGTTTATCGTAACTGCTGAACAGATGAGAGCTGTGGACGAACATACCATTCATCAGCTCGGTATTCCGGCAGCAAGTCTAATGGAGAATGCAGGCCGCGCCATAGCCGAGGAAGTGATCAAGCTGTGCCGGGAAGGGCAGGCAGAAGGCAGGCTTGCGGATTCAGGGCGGCTTGGCTATAGCAGCAAGACAGGTGCGCGGCGGGCACACACCGGGCCCGGTGATCGGCAAGGGTATGGTGGCGACATCATCGCCGATCCGGCGCTGGTGATGGAGCGCCCGGGAGATCAGCAGTGGTACATGCTGATCGGCAAGGGCAATAATGGCGGCGATGGGCTGGTGGCCGCGCGCCATTTGGTTGAAGCGGGGCTTGGCGTGACATTGGTCTACGCCGATGCCCCTGATGCACTGCGGGGCGAAGCCGCAGTGCAACGGGATGCCGCCGCGAAGCTTGGCATCCCTGTTCTTATCCACGGGCGCGAAGCCGTGGACTTCAGCCGGTGCACAGGCATCGTGGATGCGCTGCTGGGCACCGGCTCGCGGGGGGCGCCGCGAGGGGCTTACGCGGCGCTGATCGAGGCGGCGAACGACAGCGGCAAGCCGGTCGTGTCCGCCGATGTGCCAAGCGGGCTGGACGCCGACACCGGAGAGGTGTACGAGCCCTGCATTCAAGCCCGGGTGACCGTATGCCTCGCGTTGCTTAAGCGTGGGCTGGTGCAGTACCCGGGTGCTTCTGCCGCCGGGCGCATCGTGGTGCGCGCCATCGGCATTCCCGCGCGGCTTGCGCCAGAGCATGGCCCCTCGGTCCGTCTGCTGACGGACGAGGTGCTGCGCGGTGCGCTGCGCGTGGATACAGGCCGTCTCCGGACACCGGACGGCCACAAGGGCACCTACGGCCATGTGTTGCTGGCCGCAGGAAGTCTGCCGATGAGCGGCGCAGGCCTGCTCTCGGCCAAGGCCGCGTTGCGCGCAGGCTGCGGGCTCGCCACATGGGCGCTGCCCGCGGCACTGCTGCCGCATGTCATCGGCACCGTGCCCGAGCTCATGCTTGCTGTCGCCGCCGATGGCGACAGCGGCGAATGGAACGCGGCTTCCGCCTCCGCCGTGCTGCGTCTCGCGGAGAGCCGCGACGTGCTCGCGACCGGCCCCGGCCTCGGCCGCTTCAAGGGCGACACAGACTGGCTGCGCCGTCTGTGGCAACAAACGGATCGTCCGCTCGTCATCGACGCGGACGCCCTCAACATGCTGGCAGACGCTGGCCCAGATGGGCCTCGCGACTGGGGCCAGCGAAGTGCGGCGACAATCCTGACGCCGCACCCTGGCGAGATGGGCCGACTGCTGGGCATGTCGACCCAGGAAGTGCAGCGTGACCGCATTGGACACGCTGCACAATACGCCCGCGAGCAGGGCGTGACCCTTGTGCTCAAGGGAGCACGAACGGTCATCGCAACGCCAACTGGCGAGGCGTACATCAACACCACCGGGCACGCCGGCATGGCGACTGGCGGTGCCGGAGACGTATTGACCGGCATCATCGCCGGTCTGCTTGCCCAAGGGCTCAGCGCGGAGCAAGCCGCCGCGTTCGGCGTATATCTTCACGGACAGGCCGCCGAACGCGCAGCCCTGCTGCGCGGTGACCCGTCGTCCCTACTGGCCGGCGACATCATCGACGCATTGTGAGGATGGGGCAGGTGTGGGACAAGCTCGTCAGTGCTCTAACGAATCTTACACACCTTATGCCACGGTATACATGGAGGAGCAAAAGCTAACGAATCTCATCCACATTATTTCTGTGTATTTCAGAGAAAACACCTGAAAAACCGGACTAAATTAGAGAATAGAATGCCTAAGATTTGTTAGATTTTAGAATCTGCAATTAGTGACCCAATAAGGTTTGCTCAGTTTGTTAAACGTTTGGATCTGAAACGCTGATACCTTGTTATTAACTTTCGTGTCTGCTTACCGTCTTGCGCGTGCCTTGGGAACGATGATTAGATGAAACAACGATTAGCTACTGGAAAGGGGAGCCCTGCCATGATTCATGACGGAGACTCCCCTTTATTTGTTTTTATGTTTGTATGTTCATGCTACCTGATCCTGGCTCGCTTATAACCTGCCCACAACTTGCCTATAATCTGCATCTAAACGATATCTAAACTACTTCCGACCTACGTCCAGCCCAAAATTCCCCGGCATCCTGCTTACAACCGGAATCGCAACAATTCCTGATGCATCTCAGCACTGATATCACGCAATGACTTCACCTTGATACTTGCATCAGCGAAGGAACGTTGTTGTTCCGACGTGGAGGCGGTGATCTCTTCACTGCTGGCAGCTGACTGCTGGGTGATGGCACTGATATTTTCGATGGCCTGTTGCACCTGTGTACTGAGTTCATTGGAGTGTTGCATGTCCTCAGCAAGCTGATGGATGCCGGTACTAATGCGCTCCACACTTCCACGAATGGCGGAGAAGGATTCACGAGTCTGGCCAGTGGCTTGTTCCTGTTCACTGAATAACTGCATGCTCTGTGCTACAGAGTTCTTCACCTTGTCCATGGAGGTGGTGATCTCGCCCACAGCCGCATAGATATGTTTGACCGATTGCGCAGATTGTTCGGCGAGTTTGTTCACCTCGCCGGCAACAACAGCGAAGCCACGTCCGGCTTCTCCAGCGCGAGCAGCCTCTATGGAGGCATTTAACGAGAGCATGGTCGTTTGTTTGGCAATCTCCGATACATATGCCGTCATCGTAGTGATTCGAACCGCGCTTTCTTCCAGTTCCCGCACCGTTTGTTCCACCTCGGCCATCGCCATGCGATTCACTTCGGCCAAGCGGAGTTGCTCTGCTACAGCCTTATTACCTTCCTCAACGGTAGTTAATACTTCACGACCATCGATGACCGATTGGGAAGTGGCCTCCAGATTGCTATTGAAGGTAGACTGCATTTTGTCCACAACCATCACTGTTTCACTCAGATCCTCGGCAATCTTTTGACTGCCAATCGAGAGTTCCTCCGTGGTGCGGGATACTTGCTGTACGATCGCTTGGGCTGTATCATTACCGCGGTCAATATCTTGTGCCATCAGATCGACACGATGACCCGCTTCACCAATCGACTGAATAATGCCGCGAATATTATGAGTCATGATACCGAAGGAGCGACTCAGGTCATCGAGTTCATCTTTGCCCCGAGCTTCCGGTAATTGTCCGGTCAGGTCACCGTCCGCAATTTGTCCAGCGGCGTCTTTGAGTGTTCGAATACGCTTGGCGATCTGACGTGAAGTATACATATTAAACAGCATTACGGCGACGAGCAATACGATGGCTCCTACCAGAGCGGCTTGCCACGTTTGCTGAATGTCATGTTCCAAATCAACCGTATATTGATCATAACGATCCCGAGTCATCTCATCTAACGAATAGATATCATTCTGTATGCCCCGAACCCGAGTGCTGTAACGTTTCGCTTCCGCACTGTTCATCGCGCTCATCGCTTCGGTGGCTCCCTGGTTGAGAGCTTGTAATTTTGTCTCGATGGACTGAATAAGTTGTAACTGCTGATCTGTTTCGAGCAATCCGTCCGTAAGCTCCTGAATCATCGTTTGGCCTTCAGCCAGCAGGCGAAGTACGGCGTCCTGGTTTCCTGCTGTCATGGAGAACGAATAGACATCCAGCGCCTGCTGGGTCTGAATCTGATTGGCGTTCAGTTCACTAACCTTGAGCATGGCAGGTACCAGATTTTGATTTTTGGCATTCATACCGAGCAATTGCATGATAATATAAGCCACTAGCACAAGGCATAGAAGCAGTGAAATTAGAGCATTAAATATCAGTTTTCCCTGTAGTTTCATGAGCGTACCTCCTCGTATCCGATGGGTTATTGATCAAGCTTAATTTTGATTTGACCGGAAGAGATCTTTGCCTTCAGATCTTCGAAGGTTTGCTGTTGTTCATCACTGAGCGTGATATTATGTAGAGCAGTCAGACCCACGGCGTTCTCCGCCAGCCCCTCCACGATTTCCTTTTGAGGGAAGGTATGATTGTTTTCAACAAACGTGTTAACGGCATTATAGATAGAGACATCCACATTTTTCAGCATGGACGTAAGAATGGCCTTCTCCGCCAAAAAGAATTGATCGGTATCTACACCGATGGCGTATTTCCCTAATTTCTGAATCTCCGTCAGTGCGCCTACGCCTGTGAGACCGGCAGCAACGTAGATCACGTCAGCGCCCTTTTCCTGAATCATCTGTGCAGCCAGTTGTTCACCGAGATCAGCATCACCGAAGTCCCCTGCGTAGACGGCATCAACGGTTGCATCCGGCTTGACAGCCAGAACACCTTGTTTAAAACCCTGCTCGAAATTACGAAGGACAGGTATCTCTATTCCACCAAGGAAGCCAACATGATCTTCCGTTGAAGCCATAGCAGCAATAACGCCTGCCAGATAACTTCCTTCTTCCGCCCGGAATGAAATGGAGGCGATGTTAGGCAGTTCGGACTGACTGTCAATCATGAGGAACTGCTGGTCAGGATATTTGGCTGCAACTTTCTCCATATCCGCTTGGACAGCATCACTCAGGCCGATAACCAGATCGAATTTGGCTTCCGCAAACTCTTCAAATGCAGCTTCGGCATTGTCGCCCGGTTCACGATAGTCAAAGACAATGCTTTTCTCATTTCTGGCCTGAACCAGTCCATCAAAAGCAGCATCATTAAAAGAACGGTCACCCAGACCCACTTCCGTAAGCACGATTCCAACCTTTGTTCTTGTGTCTGTTGCCGTTGTTGTATTGTTGGCTGAACATGCCCCCAGGATCAGTACCGTCAGGATCATCATTAGGGTGAGACCTAGACCTGCGCGTCTGTTCTTGTTTGTTTTCATGTGTGGTACCCTCATTTCTGTAGTCGCATTTTTCTGTTTTGCATGGTTCCTTAGCTCCAGGGAATGACGTGTGCATGATGACACGTATGGTGAGGATTTCCCTTTATCTATATCGGTCAGAAAGGCACTGTGATTTATGGTATGTAGTGAAAATTTACGAAAAAATAAATATTTTCATGAATTACACATTATTTTTACATTTCTCTGGTTAAAAGGGTACATAAATAACTACAGTATGTTGTTTACTGATGTTAGAAGTCGAAAAAAAGGCACAAGAGAGATGACATGAATCATCTCTCTTGTGCCTTAGAATAACACCTTATACGGATGATAAGGGATCATCCTATTATAAAAATTACGCGAGTTTTACCAAGCCGCAATCGAGCCGTCCGCTCGGGTTTCCGTCCCCCCGCATAATACACCATTGTCCGGGTTGCGCCAGATGATCTGACCACGTCCAAACTGGGATGGATCAACTGCCACTTGAATATCATGTCCCTTGCGGGCGAGTGCCTGTGCAATGTGCTGTGGGAAACCGGGTTCCACGAGAATTGTTTTGCCCTTCGTCCACTGCCAGCGCGGAGAATCCAAGGCGGCCTGTGGGTTCAGATGATAATCGATCGTATTCATGACCACCTGCACATGACCCTGCGGTTGCATGAAACCACCCATGACACCGAATGGCCCCACCGCTTCGCTGCCGCGGGTGAGGAACCCCGGAATGATCGTGTGATACGTTCGTTTGCCTGGCTCCAGGGCATTTGCATGATTCGGGTCCAGTGAGAAATTATGTCCGCGATTCTGCAAAGCAATGCCTGTCCCCGGAACAACCAATCCAGACCCGAAGCCCATATAGTTACTCTGGATAAAGGAAACCATGTTACCTTCACCGTCCGCCGTAGCCAGGTAGACTGTTCCACTTGCACGTGGATCACCTGCCTCAGGTGCTCGTGCGGTATCAGCAATGAGTTTGCGCCGTTCTTCCGCGTATGCTTCGGACAGCAGTTCCTCCACCGTGATACCCATTTTGCGTTCTTCGGTAATATATTTCTCCCCATCGGCAAATGCCAGCTTCATGGCTTCAAGTTGCTGATGATATGCCTGAACAGATTCTTTCTCGTCGAATTCGTAACCCTTCAGCAGATTAAGCGCAGCGAGAGCGATCAGTCCTTGTCCATTCGGCGGAATCTCCCATACATCGTAACCACGATAGGAGACGGTGATGGGATCTACCCACTCGGGCTGGAATGCCGCCAGATCATCTTTGGTCAGATAACCACCGTGTTCTGCCATAAAGGAATGAATACGTTCAGCCAGTTCTCCTTTGTAAAAGTCTCGCGCTTCGCTCTCGCCAATCTGGCGCAAAGTCGCCGCATGATCCGGCGAGCGCCACATCTCTCCAGCTGCGGGAACACGCCCGCCTGGAGCAAATGTCTCAAACCACGCACGCCCTGCCTCCGCATCACCCTGGCGTGCATAGATCTCGGCTGCCCTTGCCCAGTGGCGGGCCAGCCCAGGCGCAAGCGGATAACCTTCCTCCGCATAGCGGATGGCCGGTTCCAGCGCTTCCGCCAGCGTGATCCGCCCAAAACGGCGGCTCAGCTCAGCCCAACCCGCCGGTGCGCCAGGCACCGTCACCGGAACAACCCCAAGCTTCGGCATCTCCGTATAGCCTGCCGCTTGAAGCGCCTCAATGGATATGCCCTGAGGCGCAGGGCCGCTGGCATTCAGGCCATGCAGTTTGCCCTCGGTCCAGACGAGGGCAAAAGCATCGCCTCCAATGCCATTGGACGTGGGCTCCAGCACCGTGAGTGCTGCCGCAGTTGCAATGGCGGCATCAATGGCATTGCCGCCTTTTTTCAATACATCCAGACCAGCTTGTGCAGCCAGTGGCTGAGACGTGGCGACCATGCCTTGTTTCGCATACACAGGCACGCGGTAAGAGGGGTACGGTTGGTAGAGTGGATCGAAGTTCATCAGGTTGTTCAGCTCCTTGTCGCAAGATGTCAGGCTCCGGTATAACCGGATCATACTCCTAACCCTCTTCGCAACCGGATAACCGATATCCTGCCACACCTGCCAAATCCAACCTGACATCAGCCTAGGTCGTTACCATATCGCCGCCATTTACATGAATGCATTCACCTGTGACGTAGGATGAATCGCGGGAAGCGAGATAAACGTAGGCTGCCGCCAGTTCGTAAGGCTGACCAGCCCGACCCATAGGCGTATCTGTTCCAAATACCTGTACATCCTCAGCGGAGAAACTGGCAGGGATGAGCGGTGTCCAGATGGGTCCCGGAGCGACAGAATTCACACGGATTCCCTGTGCAGCGAGCGATTGGGCGAGTACACGAGTCAGCGATACGACGGCTCCTTTGGTAGAAGAGTAGTCGATCAGCTGGGTATTGCCTTTATATGCCGTAATGGAAGCTGTATTGATGATGGAGGCACCTCTGCACAGATGGGGGAGAGCGGCCTGAATCAGAAAGAAATAGGCGAACACATTGGTCTGAAAGGTGTGATACAGCTGTTCTTCTGTAATATCAACGATACTTGGCTGCACATACTGTACGCCATGATTGTTGACCAGAATATCGATCTTCCCGTACGTTTCCATGGTTGTGCGGATGACGGCTTCACAGTTTTTCTTTAAGCGGAGATCAATCTCGATTAAGAGACAGCGCTGTCCGATTTCTTCGATCCGCTGGCGGGTCCTTTCGGCATCTGTCCGTTCATATAGATAAGCAATGACGATATCTGCCCCTTCCTTGGCAAAAGCGATGGCGGCCGCCCGGCCGATTCCACTGTCACCACCCGTAATAATGGCAACTTTACCTTGGAGTTTACAGCTGCCGATATAGGCAGGATCTTCACTAATCGGTTCAGGCACCATCAGAGTTTCCAGACCAGGTTGCTGGTCCTGATGCTGGGGTGGAAAGGCCAGTTTTTGCTCCTTGCATACCGTTTTCTCACCATAAAAAGGATAGACAGGATTCATTCGCTTTACATCCTCCTCGAACGTTCATTGATACGGATAACCTATGCATTCGCCCAGAAGAAGGTGCGGGAGGAAGTAGCAGAACGGTTGTTTTTATTGCACAGAATATACCATAATAAGGATAGATCCTTAAATCGATGGAGGTGTCAGGAGCCACATGAATATTCAGGGAATTAATCATTTGTGCTTTTCCGTATCCAATCTGGAGCGGGCCATTACCTTTTATGAGCAGGCTCTCGGTGCCCGAATTCAGGTGAAAGGACGCAAACTGGCTTATTTTGAGCTTGCCGGTCTGTGGATTGCCCTGAATCAGGAGGATGTTATTCGCAACTATACGGAACGAACCTATACCCATATTGCATTTACCGTTACAGAAGAGGAGTTCGACGCGTCTGTGCAGCAGCTGCGAGCAGCGGGTGCTGACATTCTTCCCGGAAGGCCAAGAGATCCGCGGGATGCATTATCTGTATATTTCACCGATCCGGATGGTCATCTGTTCGAACTGCATACAGGTACGATGAAGCAAAGGCTGGATTATTATCGCGAAGACAAGGCTCATATGACCTTTTATCCGTGAGTTCATGTGCAAATTGAGAAAATCTGGAATTATAACTCACATATCTATTGTCTAAACATTGGCATTACCTATAATATGGACAAAGGGTACCTTAATTTACCAATGTTAGATTCGTTGGTTCAATTCCAAGGAGGTTTGTCATGATTCAGTTCCCCAAACCGGATGTCGAGCAATATTTTCAGACGTACCGTATTTCGCATTTTGCCGTATCGGCAGACGAGAAACGTTTGTTCATGGACAGCAATCTGAACGGTCAGCCGAATATTTGGGCGATGGATTTGCCTGGAGGATACCCGTATCCTTTAACGTACTTGAATCAGAGCAGTCAATTTATCAAAGCAGACCCGCAAGGACGTCATCTTCTTACTGCATTTGATCGGGATGGAGATGAGAACTATCATCTGTATGCACTTCCACCCGAGGGTGGTGTTCCACTGCCTGTGGTTCCAGCGGAACCAAATGATCGCTGTTATTTCGCTGAGTTGTCCGAGGATGGACAGCGTCTCTATTATGTCACCAGCGCGGGTAATCCGAATTATCTGAATTCACGCCGCATCGATCTGGAGACAGGGGAAGATGAACTGTTATACAGTGGAGAAGAGGTTACGAGCAGCCTGGTGGCTGTAAGTCCTGACGAGAAGAGTTATGTCATTTTAAAAATGTACTCCAATACGTATCAGACGGCGCATCTGTATCGTAACAATGAAGAAATGGTGATCCTGCCAGCTTCAGAACGTCATAGTCAGGTATCCGATCTGATATTTGCAGATGATAATCGTCTTCTGTTCATTACGAATGATGACTCCGCATACGCTTATGTGGCTGAGTACCGTATTGATACCCGCGAATTCCGTTTATTGTGCCGAATCGAAGGGGAAGATGTGGAGTTCATCCGCTGGCATCAGGCTTCCGAGACCTTATATTTCTGGACACTCACAGGGCCGGAGAATCGTATGTACGTATTGGGCAAAAATGCCGATGAGCCTCGGCGCATAGAGATGCCGCTGGATACGATAGAGCAGGTGAACGTTACGAAGGCTGGCAATGTGTATATTCTCGGACGTGGAGCGATCCAACCGCATAACATTTATCGCAAAATTGCAGGAGCTGAGTCCTGGGAGCCGCTGACTGCCAATCGGGTAACCGGACTGGACCCAAGTGATCTCGTGTACCCTGACGTTATTCGGTATAACTCCTACGACGGACTGGAGATCGAAGCTCTCTTGTTCAAAGCAAAACCAGAGCAGGCCAATGGCTACACCGTATTTTGGCCTCATGGTGGGCCGCAAGCATCCGAAGCGAAGTTTTTTCGGCCGATGTTCCAGATGATGCTCGCTCAGGGCTATCATGTCTTTGCACCGAATTTCCGGGGCAGTACCGGATATGGTGCGGAATTCGTCAAGATGGTTGAGCGTGATTGGGGTAAGGGTCCAAGGCTGGACTGTGTTGCCGGGATCAACTGGTTGTTTGATCAGGGAATCACCTCGCCAGAACGGTTGTTTGTGGTAGGGGGAAGTTATGGGGGATATATGACCCTGTTATTGGCAGGTCGTCATCCGGAGCTATTCCGGGCTGCGGTCGATATTTTTGGGCCAAGTAACCTGTTCACATTCCTGGAATCCGTACCGGAAGACTGGAAGCCGATGATGGATAACTGGCTGGGTGATCCGGTCCGTGACCGCGAACGCTTAACGAAGGATTCGCCGATTACGTATCTCGATCAGATGGTTAATCCAATGCTAGTCATTCAGGGTGCTAATGATCCAAGGGTCGTGAAGGCCGAATCTGATCAGATCGTGGCTGCGCTCCAGTCCAAGGGAATGGATGTGGAATACATCGTTCTGGACGATGAGGGCCACGGATTCTCCAGAAAGGCAAATGAGATTCTCGTATACCGTCGGATGTTGGAGTTTTTGCAGAAACATCAGGAGTCACCTGTCGCACAAGCTTAAGTTGAGAGATTCCATCGTTGACTGAAATATAGTCAGATGACAAAACCGCCAGAGATCAAGGATGATCTCTGGCGGTTTTATGCGTGAGCCCGGATGTTGGGCGACATATATGGAACGATACATACGTTAGTTTGGAAGATCGCTATCCATTGAGCGAACTGTCCAAATCTACTAATTAATCTACTAATCTAGCAATGCGACAATTGAATTAATGGACTGCTGCGCCCACTGTGCAAAAGGCAGATCGGCTGCCCACGTCACTTGTCCAGTCGCTTTGGCTTCCCCCCACCATAAGATACGTTGATAGAGCAGATGCATGCTGAGACGTGTGCGGAAGTGTTGGCATTTCTCTTCATCTGCTGCACAGACCAGATCCCGGTAGCAGCGAAGGAACTGTGCGGCCAGTTCTGGTTGACCCTCACGAACATACCTGGTGGATATTTTGGTTAGGTCGGCTGTGCCATCTCCGAAATAGGCGGTTGTAAAATCGAACAAACCACTAATCTGCCACCCTGAAGAACGGTCATTCGGATTTTGAATCAAAATATTCTCGACCTTGAAGTCTCCCATGACAAAACACGGAACAGCTTTGGTCCGAAATGCCGGTTCAGCATTTTTGAATTGCTCGTCCACCCACTGAACATCTTCATCCGTAATCACCGAGTACTGTTCAGCATCATGTAACCAGTGACGGATGGTTCCGTACAACCAGTCCAGATAATCGCCTGCAAAGGAAACAATCTGCTGCGCTACAGGATCATATTCCCCGGCATCAGGCACCTTCCAGCGGTGCAGTTCAACCAAAGTATGGGCAAACATACAGGCGATCTCTTCCTGATCTTGCTGTGACAGTGAAGCCTTGAATGCCGGATCATACAGGTGATTCCCGGGCAGGCGTGGCATTATGGCATAACTCCAGCCTAGCAGATGGGTATCTTCATGTAATAAATATGGATCAGGGACAGGAATGGACGTATGTTTTGCCAGTTGTTCTACAAAGAACTTTTCTTCCTGTAACTGTCCTGCATATAAAGGATTGCCTTTCAGAATATACTCTCCACGGGAAGAGCGAATGAGCAGTGTCTGACCCATAACACCTTTATCTGTTCGTCGATAATCTTCAAGGGTTCCCAGATCAAGCTCATTCAGCGCATCCTGCAATGGAACTGCGGCCACTTCGCCAAGTTGATTGGAACCAAAATATATACGGGTTGTCATATGGCCGGACCCTCCTGGATATTAGTCCTCATTCTCTTCGTCAGACAGGTCATACGTATCCTCATCAACCAATCCACGGATGAAAGCTTCAAAATTCGGCGCAAGATATGTAATCTCATAATCATTTTCCTGATCCACATGAACTACACAGGGTTCGCCTTCAGGGCCACAGAAGCGATAATCCAGCATAACAACATCATGACCAGCGGATGGACAATCACAGATCACAATCCCCAGGTCGGGGTATCCCCAATCCTCGATCATGAACCGGCTTCCCAGCTCACCAGCGAGTGCGTATATTTTATCGTGTCCGATTCCCATAATGCTTGAAATGGCAATATGATCCTCAGCCCAGGAAGTCGCTTCTTGGGTGGGAAATACAGTGAGCGCAGGGATACCGCCGTTTTGCGTACTCATCAGTTGAATATAGGAGGCAGGGAGCTTGTAACCCAATTCGTGTTCAATCGAAACAATCGTGGCTTCGTCAAAGGGAGCCGACACATGGTTGTCCCGTGCATAATCACTCTGCTTCCAGAATGTCACTGGGTTGTAGGTTCCTGAAGCAGCACGAAGATGGTTCAACGTGCCACGCTGCTCCCATTCTGTTACTTGTTCTTCATGGCGTTGTCGATCCCGCCGCATCTTCTCAGCGAAAGGTCGAATCTGACTTAGAAATTCAAGGGTTGATTCATCATGTGGCTGAAGTTCGTTAGCTCTCTCAAAAGCCAGTAGTGCCTGTTCATAACTCGCTATATGACAGTATGCATAACCCAAGCGGTATTGCCAGAGCGGGTCGTTTACCCCTTGCTCCTCGACAGACAACAGTTGTTGAATGGCTTTGTGATAACGTGCATCATTGTTATAGGCTCTGGCGAGTTGACCAATCAGATCATAATCCCGCTCTGAGACGGGGATACGTTCAATATGTTCAATAATGAGACTGAATTGGTCCTGCTCATGCCACAAATTAATTTGTTCCAGCAGTTCTCTTTCCATGAATAGGCCTCACTTCCGTAGGAGGGGTATGAATCTCTCTCAAAACTATCTTACAAGGTTAAGAGACAAAAAAACACTCCCGCATGCAGATAGCCATGAAGGCATTCTATCAAAGGGAGTGCTTTAATTTGTGTTTATTTATACCTGATATACTCAAGTAGTAGATGCCCGATCAGAAGACTTTACAAATCGTCAAATCCGTTATCGTCGCCAACTTTACCGTAGTTACGGGATTTAGCTTCGAAGAAGTCGGTTTTGGTTGCATTCAATGCTTCATCGGAGAATGGTTTGATCCAAGGCATGCAGTTTACATCCACACCTTCATATGCTTTTTCCATACCCATCAGACGCAGACGTTTGTTGGCGATGTACTTGATGTAATCTTCCAACTCGTTCAGGTCAATACCGCGCACGTTGCTGAGTGTATAATGTGCCCAGTTGGTTTCAAGTTCAACAGCACGATGGATTGTTTTGTATACATAGTCCATGTTCTCAGGTGTGTTCAGTTCAGGGAAGTCTACCAGCAGCTGTTTGTACACTTCAGCGAAGAAGTAACAGTGTTGGTTTTCATCCCGCTGGATATACGAGATCATCTGGCTGGTTGCCATCATTTTCTGGTCACGGGCCAGATTGTAGAAGAAGGCAAACGTACTATAGAAGAAGATACCTTCGAGTACCAGATCGGCTACCATAGCTTGGAAGAACGTCTGTGGAGACGGCTCGTCCCGGAAAGTTTGGTAGATGTCTGCGATGAAACGGTTACGGTCAAGCAGAACTGGATCATGTTTCCAATACTCAAAAATTTCCTTTTGCTCCCGATCAGATACGATCGAAGACAGGACGTAGGAGTAGGATTGGTTATGAACAACTTCCTGTTGTCCGATAATGGCCGAGATCGCTTCGAGTGAAGAATCGGTAAAATAACGTTTTACATCACCAACAAACATCGTCTGCATGGAATCAAGTACCGCGAGCAGGGAGATGTTGATTTTGAATGTACGTTGCTCTTCTTCATCCAGTTGAGCAAACTGGGAAGCATCTTTGGACATTGGAATCTCGTCTGCGATCCAGTGGTTGAGCAGCAATACTTTGTACAATTTGTACATATGAGGCATGCGAATGTCGTTCCAGTTCAGGATACCGGAGCATTCACCTTCAATAATACGGGTTGATTGGTTAGGGGCTTCGGTGTTGAAAATTTTCTGTACTTGCATTGTTCCGTTCACTCCTTGAAATTTCATAATGTTCTGCCGACAGAACTTTGGGAAATCATCTATATCAACATCTTGCGATGCTGTGATCGTGTTTTAGGCAAAAAAGAACCAGGGCAACGCCATTTTGCAATCAAAACAGGATGCCCTGGTGGTCACCTCGAGTCTAGTAAATCTTCTCTATCATGGATACAACGTAACTTGCAAAAATCAAGATTCTTCAATTGTTAATGCCCGGCTACGAACATAATAAGTTGATTTCATGCCGGCTCTCCAGGCGTGCAGATGCAACTCCAGGAATTCTGTTGCTTTAATATCTGGTCGAACGTAGAAGTTGAAACTTTGTCCCTGATCGACGTGGCGCTGACGGGCAGCCGCCATATTAATGGAAGCATGTTGATCCACCTGGAACGCCGTTTGGTAATAAGGGCTTGTTTTTTCGGACAGATCCGGAGCCGGATTGGCAATTTTGTAAGTTGTTTTCTCTTCATAAGATAACAGCTCATAGAGCGGATCAATACTAGCCGTTGAACCAGCAATAATGGACGTGGAACCGTTAGGTGCAATGGCGAACAACCAAGCATTACGTACACCGTTTTGTCGTACTTCGGCTTGCAGTTCTTTCCACTGTTCGGTTGTCACGAATTCACCTACGCGCTCACCTGATGTGTACTCCCGTTGGTCGAAGTAATGACCACTTTCCCAATCGGAACCTTTGAATTTCGGATAATGTCCTTTTTCTTTGGACAGCTCCATACTGGATTTCACAAGCAGGTAGTTAATTTTTTCATACAGATTATCGTTATACGCTACAGCTTCGTCAGACTCCCAATGAATGCCTTCGAGAGCAAGCAGGTGGTGAAGTCCAAACGTTCCCAGACCGACTGCGCGATATTGGCTGTTGGTATATTGGGCTTGCAACACTTCAATGTTGTTAATGTCGATAACGTTGTCCAGCATGCGCACCTGAATTGGAACGAGACGCTCCAATACATTATGAGGTATAGCACGTGCCAGATGGATGGAGTTCAGGTTGCAGACAACAAAGTCGCCAGGCACTTTTGAAATCACGATGCGAGTTTGTCCATCCTTGGTTACGAGTTCTTCCTTTTCAATTACAGTGGCAGACTGGTTCTGCATAATTTCGGTACACAGGTTGGAGGAGTATACCATACCGTGTGCACGGTTAGGATTCGAGCGGTTAACCGTATCGCGGTAGAACATGTATGGCGTACCTGTCTCCAGTTGGGATTTAAGTACACGCTTCATGATGTCAATTGCCTGTACTGTAATCCGGGACAACAGTGGGTGATTCACCGCTTCTTCGTATTTATCACGGAACGCACCTTCGCCAAAGGACTCATCATAGAAATCTTCCAGTCCGAGTGCACGACCATTCTCGTCCTTCCAGCCCATCACTTTCTTTGTTTCGTGTGGACAGAACAAGCTCCATTCGCCGCGGCTGGATACCCGTTCCATGAACAAGTCAGGCAGACAGATGCCGTGGAATACGTCATGCGCACGCATACGCTCGTCACCGTTGTTCAGCTTCAAATCGAGGAAGGCCAGAATGTCTTTGTGGAAGACGTCCAGATATACAGCAATGGCACCTTTACGCGTACCGAGCTGGTCTACGCTGACCGCTGTATTGTTCAGTTGGCGAATCCAAGGGATTACACCGGAACTTGTATTTTGGTGACCACGGATATCCGAACCACGAGCTCTGACTTTGCCGAGGTAAACGCCGATGCCGCCACCCATTTTGCTCAGACGAGCTACATCCGTGTTGGAATCAAAGATACCTTCGAGTGAGTCGTCCACCGTATCAATGAAGCAGCTGGAAAGTTGACCGGCTACTTTTTTACCTGCATTGGACATCGTAGGAGTAGCTGCGGTCATATACATGTTGCTCATTGCCCAGTATGCTTCCTTGACGAGATCCATACGTTTCTCGGCAGGCTCTTGGTGCATTAGGAACATGGCGATAACCATATAACGCTCTTGCGGCAATTCCATTACTTTTCCATCAAAATCGTGTGCGAGGTAACGTTCTGCCAGTGTGAGCAAGCCGATGTAATCGAAGAGCAGATCGTTGCGGTAGTCAATGCACTCAGCAAGTTCATCGATCTGTTCTTTGGTGTAACATTCCAGCAATTCTTCGCGGTAGATACCTTTTTTCACGAGATCTACAAGAAGAGGATGGAATGCGCCATAAGGCTCGTCCGGGTAAGACTTGTATCTGCGGTTGGTAGCCGCTTTTTTGTAAAGGGAAGTGAGCAGAGAGCGCGCCGCTGCAAATTTCCAATTAGGCTCCTCTTTAGTTACCAGTTCCAGTGCGCTCATGATAAAAGCGTTGCTGATTTCGTCTCCGGTAACTTCATCACGGCGGAGCTTGCTGTTTACCCCACGTACCAGACGTTCCTTGTCCAGCATTTCCAGTCCTTCCAGAGTACGGTCGGCATATACCGAGATGCGCATATCATCAAAGGCAAGCTGGCGGTTATTCGGCTTGGTCACAACTTGTGGCATGAATATTCCTCGCTTTCGCATGTTTAAGAGATAAATTGGAGAAATTCTTTATATAAAGAATTGAGTGTTGTCTTACGGTGAGAAAAAGGTAAAGGTTGCTTTTGGCAGACTGAAACGGCGGTGACAAGTTCATGTCTTAAATCGCTCAACTTGAGGAGCACAAAACAGCACAATTCAGAACATACTCATATAAAAAGCATTCTCCCCGCCTCGCGGCTGAAAATGCCCATGGATGCTCTGGCTTCCTTACTGTCTTAGAGGTTCAGGATATCGACAGAAAAGGGTGCTTATGTAAGCTTTTGTATATTGCAGATGTGTCTGTAGTTTGAGGATACCGGATGCAGTCCAAACAGCCCCGTTAACCTCCATGTCAACTCTGTTTCGAGAAAGCGATTTACACCTACAGGGACGTGCCTTTGGAGGTGATTTCATCCTGTTTTTCGCGAGAATGCAGAAGGTGACTAATAGAAGCGGAGAAATCTAGTGTTACTACATTTTGTAGCTGTCAACATACTGTAACCCAACATATTGTGTTTGTAAAGTGGGCCGATACAGTAAAACGTAATTCCGAGTATACCATTTAAGCCAGGAATCCGCAAAGGAAAAGGACTGGAAGATTTGAAGATTTATCAAAAAAAATTTTTGACCAATTTGAATGACGTCTTCACGTCAGTTTGAATTGTAACGCATTCAACTGGTAGAATGAAAATAGTCAAAAATCGACTAAAATTAGCGGCAGCGGTGGTTCACGGGGCCCAGAGGAGGCGGAGCAAAATGGCAATAGCAGAAGTGACTGTAATTCCAATCGGAACGGGTACAACCAGTCTAAGCAGTTACGTGGCGGACATGCAAAAGGTATTGGAACATCAACGGGGCATTACATATCAGTTAACTTCCATGAGCACCATTATTGAGGGACCGCTTAACGAGATCTTTACAGCAATTGCGGCTCTGCATGAAGCGCCGTTTTTGTCAGGAGCTCAGCGTGTTTCCACATCCGTCAAAATTGACGACCGTCGTGATAAACCGGACGCCTCAAGTATACAGAAGTTACAATCGGTTCAGGATAAACTGACATCACCTCAGGCACATCCGAATTAATGGTTTAGTGTAAACATCCGTATATTCGGTTATTCAGTATGTTATAAGTCATTAATTAAAGGTTAGATTGTGTCTGTCTGTGTAGTTAACGTGAATTTCTGACATCTATAAACTGAAAGACAAAAAGACCAGCTTAACGTTCATTAAGCTGGTCTTTTTGTATACTCATTTAACATTTTAATTAATCTGCAACTACCAATGAGGCTCCAATCAACGTGGCGTTGGTGTAACCACCGCCAACATTTTCAAAAGAGAAGTTGGTAATTGGCGTACCGATAACAGTGGCATAGTCTCCTTCAAGCAGATCACCTGTGGAGGATGGATAGATGGCGAGTACATTGTTTCCGTTCTCGTCCATGATATGAACGATAGCCGCTGTGGAGCCATCAGAAGTATCTTCTTCAACCTCAATAACTTCACCGCTAATATGGATAAAATGTTCATAGTAATTCGCAACATTTTTATTCAAATGTTTGGTTGTCACTTTGGTATCCACCAAACTTTTAAGCTTTTTGCGAACTTCGGCTGTACTGGCTGGAAATAAATCGTCGTGTGCTGTGAAAAAGTCATAAGAAACTTGTTCCATGATCGCTGTATCATTAGTCATGATCGGGGTTAATTCTTTGAAGTAATCAGCCGCAGTTACTATTGTCTCCTGGTTTAAAGAAGCTATATTTGCTTTAGTCTGTTCAATGGGAGAGGAAATCACCAATGAATTCAAAATTTCATTGACTTGATCTTTTCCCTTTTGTTCATAATAGTTCTTGGCGTAGGTTAACGTCATGGTGTAGAGTTCTGTATTGGTCGGAATCAGATACTGCACAAGGACAACATCTGTACCCGAGGTGTGTTTATAGGCTCCTTCCAAGACACCAGCGCTATATTCTTTATAAGGCTTGTTCGTGTAGCTGGTTTTTGTATAATCGGAAATGCCGATGCTTGAACCGTTCTGTGTGTAATAATCAACTATATTATTGGCGTATTCTTCAGGATTGATTGAACCGGTTGAACTGGCCTCAATCGTCAGATTCATATTATCTGCAAATGTGGCTGATGAAGATTGGTTTGAAAAAGCAGCTTTAATGGATGGAGCATTCATTTGACTTGTATCTACGCTTTTCCAGGATTCAGGATAGGCAAAAGAAAATCCTTCTCCATTATATGTAGTGTATTTCGTAGCTTTTGCTTCTGTTGAGACAGTTTCAGTTGCCTTGGATGCTTCGGTCGTTTGGCTATCGGCTGTTGTGTTTGTTTCTGAATTACCACAGGCACTAAGCAATGTGGCTAATGCCAAAATCGTAATAAGTTTCTTCATTATGTCTAATTTCTCCTAATGTGTTTCCCATCGGTTGGGATTTTTTCTAAGGTCATCATTTCGTTTGGGATAATCCAGTTTAGGCGGTGGGCATAGAACTCCTTTCTACTTTATTAGTAAAATAATTACATATATCAAGATTTCAGTATTCATAATTACTAAAAAGGTAATTTATCTGTATTTAACAAGTTTAGAAGCTAATAATAGACCGTATGGGTATCCATTTTGAACGATAGTACATACATTTGGTTGATATAACCGTGGGATTTATTTATGAATTAAACATATATGAACATAACATGCCGATTTAAGAACTAACCCTTTATGTAGGTGCAATTAACGAATAGTCGGTGGAAAAAACAGCCCATTTTCGACCTGAGCCCGGTCCCATGTGTGATTGGTGCATATAGTGAACTGTACCTCAAATCAAAGGAGGGGTTTACATGAGTGGAGTAGTAGGTGGATACGGCGGCGCATGGACATCGACTGGCGCGATCTTGGTTCTCTTTATCTTGTTGGTCATCATCTCTAAAGCATTCTTGATCTAATAAACCGCTTGGACCCTAATATATTCGTAAAGGAGGGTTCTGTATGAGTGAAGTAGTCGGAGGCGCAGGATACGGCGGCTGGACATCGACTGGAGCAATCCTGGTTCTGTTCATTCTGCTCGTAATCATCACTAAATCTTTCTGGGTATAATATGGCGAGCTCTGCCGGGCAACCGGTGGGGTTTTTTTTCTAGAGGACAAGCATGGTGGAGATCCAGGAAGATAAGATAGCTTGTGGTTGAACGGAAGAAATGGTGGAATTCAAGAACTGGAATGACGGTGTATGCTTCGAAAATGGGGAAGGGACCAAATGGCTAAACGCCCATTTTGTCAAGATAAGGGCGATAGCCCGGTCCAGAGGTAGGCTGAATACATAGCTTAGGGGTGTAGGCAAATGTTAAGGAGGAATGAACAATGAGCGAAGTAAAACCGAATTCACCGAACGGACAGGGGCATGTATACGGACATATGGGAGGTTATGAGCATATGCAAGGATACCAATACACAGGTCATGAAATGCATGGGTATGGATATGGTTGTGGAACAATGCCGATGGGCTACGGCTACGGTTACGGACACCAGCCAAATCAAGCTCCAATGATGCATGGTTATCAACAGGGTTGTGGGGTATCCTATGGTCATGGCGGCGGAAGCTGGGGTTCCATGGGCACAATCCTTGTACTGTTCATCTTGCTGGTCATCATCTCCAAAACGATGTTTATCTAAGTATTTGTGAATGCAAGGAGACTTTGCTGATCGTGGATCGTTGCGACAGGTGCTCTAAATAAACTCCGAGTGTGAGTTCCATGTTGAGGCATAACGTACCTATGTTTCAGAAAGGGACAGCGTAGGATTTCATCCTGCGGTGTCCCTTTTTTTCAGAATTAATTGAAGGAGCGTTGGGATTACTTTCTTTAACGAACTCCACAGGCGCTATTCCATGAATTTTTGCCATTTCACAAGTTTAACGAATCGTAGACGTACGTCTTATTATCTGAATCTGGGCATGTTTGGAGCCAATATTCATGAAGTGACATGGATTAACGTGGCTGAGATTCGTTAGATTTTACATAGCAAGGAAATCCCCAATATAAGGTGTGCAGGATTCGTTAGCGTCTGATGAGCGTAAGGAAGACTTTTCTCAATGAAGGAACGGTGTCCGACAGTATGTAGATGTTGCTAAATTGGATATGTAGACATGGATAAACACCCGGAACCCAATTCCGGGTGCTTTGTGTATGTTTTCAATCTTCTCAAGAATAAGTGATATCCAAAACAACAAAAGCCCTACCTCTCTTTTGTCCTTGCGGCTCCGATGACCGCGCCAGTGTGAATGGGAACATCTTGTGAAACTCTGTACTACCGGGTTATTGTGATTCAGGTTCTTCAATCTTCATAGGTTAATTGTGCTTATAGTTCGCTGCGGTCGCAGCATGAAGAAAATATTCCGGGGTTTAAAGAAGACAGAAATCATATGAGGTTGTTTAATACAACTCTTATAGTATACCACAGGTTGTAATTATCTGCAATAAAAAGGAAAGCGCGACCAGAGCAACATGTTTTCGGACTGTTTTTATGTTAGAAAGTGAAAGGTTAGTTTGAAAAGATACAGAAAATTTTTCAAACTATTTCTTCATAGGGGTAATCCTCTTCAAAAGATTCTACGTAGGTTATAATAAGAGGGAAGAAACAGAAAGGGGCCCTCGCATGACTGAATCGATGGAGGACAGCAGGTTAATGCGGCAGATTGCGGAACGTGATGCCTCCGCACTGGAGCTTTTATATGACCGTTATGAGCGAGCGGTGTATTCTTTTGCCTACCGGATCGTTGGTGATCCCATGACGGCAGAAGAGACCGTTCAGGAACTTTTTATGCGGGTCTGGAATAATGCCGAACGTTACGATGCCTCACAGGGGAAGCTGACCACATGGATGTTTGCGATTACGCGTAACATTGCAGTGGACATGCTGAGGCGGAAATCAAAAGGGGCAGCGGCTACTTCAGTTGAACACGAGACAATGGCGGCCTATGCCGATGAGCATACGAACACGGAAGAAGAAGTGGAGCGTAAATGGGAAGGTACCCGGATTAAAGAGGCGTTGTCCCAATTGAACGGTGATCAGCAACAAGTTATAGAATCGATTTATTATGCGGGATTAACCCAGCAGGAAGTATCCAGCCGATTCGGGATTCCGCTGGGTACAGTAAAGAGCCGTGTCAGGCTTGCCATGCGACAGCTCCAAAAGTTGCTGGCCGATGCTGAATTGCATCCGGACGCGGGAAGGGAGGGCATACATCCATGATAGAACGACATGAGGAGTGGTCTGATCTGGCACCGATGTATGTGCTGGGCGGACTGGAAGCAGAGGAAGTGGCGGCGTTTGAAGCGCATATGGCAACTTGCGAACCTTGCCGCCAGGAGGTAAGGGAATTGCAGGAAGTGACTGGCTTCCTGCCACTTGCGGCGGAACCTGTGGTACCGCCGCAAGGCATGCGAGCACGTGTGCTGGGCAACGTGCTCGGACATGGGCAGGAGAGCGCCGAGGCGAAGCCAGCGGCTGCTCCTGCAGAGCCTGAAGCACCCGTGGTGCTTCAGGAGGATCTTGCGCCGCAGCACGAACGTGCGGCGCAGCCCGGGCCAGGCTTGCCGCCGGTAACGGCGGTGCCTGCGGCCCGGGTGGAAGAGGCTGCCGAGGCACAGCCATGGCAGCCACAAGCGCGCGCGCGTGCGCGCAGCAGCCGCGCCTGGCGCCTGGCCAGTGCCGGCCTTGCGGCCGCGGCACTGGTGCTCGGCGTGTACACGGCGCAGCTGCAGAGCCGGATCGACTCGCTGACGCAGCAAGCGGCGGGCTCGTCGGCTACGCAAGAGCAGCTGGTGCAGGCACAGGCGCAGAATGCACAGCTGCAAGAGCAGCTGGCATCAGCACTGAAGCCCGCACAGGGCATGCAGACTGGCGAGGCAGTGAAGCTGAATCCTGCAACTCAGGACATTGTAGCTCAGGGTCTCGCAACCATCGTTATTGACAGCAAAGGCACTCACCTGGTTGTGCAGGCTGAGAACCTGCCGAACCTGGAAGGCAACGAGGCTTTTCAGGTCTGGTTGATCAAAGGAGATACCCCTCAGAATGCCGGTACTTTCCTTAGTCGTAACGGAACGGGAGCAGTATACTACACATTGGATTCGGCCAACGACTATGATACGGTTGCCATCACGCTTGAACCGGATGCAATGGGAGAGGAGCCGCGCGGTACAATGATTCTGGCTGCCAAGATTAAAGGGTAAATATAGGACATATCACCAAAGGCTGCTCCGTCGTGGAGCAGCCTTTTTGTGTTTTCCAGTTCTGGTGCCCACCCATTGGATTTTATTAATTTTTTTAGTCGGAGCTACCGATAAACAAATAGAAGGCAATACCCTTAATCTCCCCGTGTCTCAAGGGAGAACTGGTTGCACATAGAGAGTGAGGGGTTCAGTTGGAAGCATACCGTTCATTTATCTTTCGCCTGATACGCAATTATCTGATCGGTTCACTGGCAGCTGTTTTTGTTGTCGGTACAGTAGTTATGGTATCTACTCTGCAGATACCCAATATTCAATTTGTTCGACTCATCTTCATTGTACTGATCTCACTCTTGTTCATGCTGGTTGCAGAATTAATTACGCTGTGGGTGCAGCTTGGCCCCATAAGACAATTTTTCACTTCCGAGCATCATGAGAGAGACGAATTGAACCACATGTATGAGAAAATTCATCGTTTCCCGGGACAGACCATATATCGGATCATGGGTCCGCACATGCTTGGTTTTTCACTTCCGGCAGCCGGATTAACAATATGGATGATATCCACAGGGTGGCTTGAATTCCCTTACTTGTATATTGTCGTGGCCGCTGCGTGTGCCTTTCTGATTGCCATCATGCATGCGCTGATTGAGTATTACCTAACGGTGCGGGCGATTAGACCCCTGTTGCTTGAGATTCGTCATCGAGGCAAAGTCCAATACGGGATGGAACCTTCACTGGGAGGACGCATTCTCGTATCGATCCAGCGTAAATTTCAGCTAAGTACGGCACTGATTGGCTTATTTCCTTTATTTCTATTTTTCCTGGCTACATATATCCGACTTCAGTATATGGACAGTGAATTTGCGAAAGAGTACATTCTGTGGGGAATTCTCATCGTTGTTCTGGGCGCGGGGTTTGCGCTGGTGGGAAGTTGGCTGTTGATTCGTGATGTTCGTGATCCAGTTGCTGAACTGACACATGAGATGAACCGAATTCAGGGGGGAGATCTTGGCAGACGAGCTCCGGATCTATATGCGGATGAGTTTTCAGCACTGATTTCTGGCTTTAATATGATGATTAATCGGCTGGAGATGAGACAGGAGCGCAATCGACAGTTATTGCAAAGTTATTTTTCTACACTGGCTGCTGCTTTAGACGCCCGAGATAAGTACACGGCAGGGCATTCCATGCGTGTGGCAGAGTATTCGCTGATGATTGGCAAGCTGAGCGGAATGAATGAGGAACAGGCGGATTTATTGTACAAATCAGCCCTGCTTCATGATATCGGAAAAATCGGCATTCCTGATGAGGTACTGCTGAAGGATGGAAAACTAAGCGATGAGGAATTCGCGATTATTCGCACACATCCCGTGCAGGGAGAGAGTATTTTGTTACAGATAGAGCCTATTGATGCCATGGCCGACTTTTTGCCAGGTGTGCGATCTCACCATGAGAGATATGATGGCAAAGGATACCCGGATGGGATGGCTGGTGACGATATTCCCCTTTTTGGCCGCATCATTGCGGTAGCGGATGCCTTTGATGCCATGACGTCTGATCGACCATATCGGAATGGGATGAGTCACGAGAAAGCGCTAACGATTTTGGAAGAAGGAAAAGGGACCCAATGGGACCCCTATTTTGCAGGTTTGTTTATTGATGAATGGAGACGACAACAGCATCTTCAGAAACCATCGAAGTGAGGGATCAGTTGATCCCCTCTGTCCACTTCGATTCTTTTCTGCGTCTGCGGTGTAGAGCGAGGCCTGTTATGATGGTGAGAACGCATTCGCCGAGTATGACTGCACCCAAGGCGTCATAGATCACGTGTTGTTTAATCATTAGCGTGGATACTATAATGGTTGCTGCCCCGGCGACTACCAAAATCTTGATGGGTTTGCGGATGCTTGGAACCGAGAGAACGGCACGCATAACCAGATAAGAGTGAAGAGAATGAATACTTGGAAAACAATTATAAGGACGATCCTGGCTGTAGAGCCATCCGAGAACAGATGCTCCCAAGCCAGTACCCGTCAGTTCCGGGCGCGGTACCATGGTCTGAAAGTTGAAGTAGATCAGATAACAGATCCAGACACAGATATTCATGGATAACAAGACGCGGTAGTACGTCAGTCGATCCTTGGCACACAGGTAGGCGAGCACACCGAATACAAACGGGTACCAGCCCAAATATGGAATGGACATGCCAGGCACGTAGGGAATGATCCGGTCGAGCGGCGAATCAAGCACTACGAACCCGCGTTCTGGACTATTAAGAATATCATAGAACAGCCCCATGACGGCCAAAGACAGCATTAAACTCAATGACAGCCAATAGGATTTGCTTTTTAACAATTGCACAACACCTTACTCCTTTCATTCATGTTCCAGAGGAACATGACCCCAGCAAATAACTATATAAGTTGCACTATACATTCATTTACACGAGAACGCAGAGGACAGAAATACCAGAAGGTTGTTCTGTCATCGGAGTGGCAAGTGTAATTATTCTTTAGTTCAATCTATATAGTAGTTTAAATTTAAACAACAATATATTCTACTACGACCAGCGCACAAATTGAATCCTGATTTGTGTATTTTTGTGTATTTTTTTGACGAAGAAGGAATGCGGAAGTTTCAATGGGCATGATATGATAGAGACACATACGGACGAAGGCACTTTGGCCAGTAAAGTCGTTACAACAGGAGTGAGTGAATGCAATTTTCAAAAATGTTCGTATTGAATATGGGGATGCTTATTACCATTGCATATCTTGCCAGTGTGTTCTATAAATATGTCGTAATACGTACCTCTTCCCGAGTGAAACAGATCAGTTCAGTGCTTGTCCTTATATTTGCAGGCTGGATCAGTACGGTTTTTGGGTTTCAACTCACCGATGAAGTGGTCTTTGATCTTCGATATGTTCCTTTAATTGTTGCCGTTCTAACGTATAGACAGCCCTATAGCGTAATCATCGTGGGTATTGGAATCGGGTTGTCGAGGCTGACTTTTGGCATCACGGATGCTACATTGGCGGCAGTACTTAACATGTCTATTTTGGGCGTGATCTGTGCAGGTCTGAATATATGGATGAGACGCAGCGACTACAGGCTAATTATTAAAGGAATCCTTGTTACAGTTATCGTCAATGTGGTCAATAGTGTAAACATTGCTATCGTTGGTGTGATCCCGGCTACATATTTCTTTTCACACATTATGCCTTACACACTCCCCACAGGCATTTTTCTGAGTCTTATTTTTGTATTTATTTTACGTGATTTTCAGAATGAACAGAATCGTATTTTACTGATCCAGAGTACAAACCGGCTATTGTCTGTGCAAAAGGAAGAGTTACAGAAAGCCCAGATTGTACTGGAGGATCGAGCGAAACAATTGATGATTGCCTCACAGTACAAATCCGAATTTCTCGCCAATATGTCCCATGAACTGCGTACACCGCTCAATAGTGTCATTAACTTTGCCCAGATGATCAGTGAGAATGCTGACACGATGGATCAGGAGGATATTGTACGTTTTGCCAATATGATCGACCACTCCGGGCAGGAACTGCTGACGCTCATTAACGATATTCTGGATCTTTCCAAAGTAGAAGCGGGGCGGCTTGATATTGTACTGGAGGATATCAGTGTTGCACAACTTACAGAAGATGCCATGAGCCATTTTCAGCTTGTTGCCGAGAAAAAAGGTATTCAGTTGCAAATGGATAAGAAACCGGGATTGCCCGATACGCTCTGGTCTGATCCCCAGCGGGTTCAACAGATTTTGCGGAATCTGATGTCCAATGCCATCAAGTTCACTCACCGGGGGAAGGTCACGCTGACCGTAAGCACCAAGCAGATTAAGAATGAAGGTATTCAGAATCGATGGCTTATTTTCTCCGTTCAGGACACAGGTATTGGTATTTCTGAGGACAAGCATCATTCCATATTTGAAGCATTTCAGCAGGCTGACGGGTCGATTAGTCGGAAATTTGGCGGTACCGGACTAGGCCTGTCGATCAGTCGGGATTTAGCGAGATTACTGGGGGGATCGATTGAACTTGAGAGCACTGAAGGTAAAGGAAGCACCTTCTATCTCTATCTCCCGTTGGACCGTGAAAAAATGAGTTGACAACCTTCGCGCCGTGAGTAGAATTTGGGATGACAACTAGCATCGACCGGCTTTTGAGACCCGGTCTAAGGAGTGTATCCCCATACAGAATACGGTCAACGTTACCCCTCCCCCGTCAGCAAGCAAACCACGGCGCAAGGGTTCGACACAACGCACGAATTTATCGATTGCAACATGGGAGGGTGTACCAGCCATTATTTTACAGACCTTGCTGGGAGGCCCGTTTTTAACCGGATTTCTGCTGTACCTTGGGGCCGGGTCGAGACATATCGGCTTTGTGCTCGCGATTACCACGTTTGTGAACATTGCCCAGATCGGAGCAGCTTACTGGATGCAGCGCATTCGCAGCCGAAAACGCATGTTGCTGTTATTTGTGGGCACACATCGTATCTTATGGAGTGCCACGGGACTGATTCCGTTTATATTCCCCAAAGAGTGGTGGGTAAGTGTATATATTGGCGTATACACGGTTGCTTTTATATCAAATACCATCGGCGGTATGATCTGGACTTCACTAATTGGCGATATCGTACCTGCCAAGGTGAGAGGGCGTTATTTTGGAATTCGAAATACGATTCTGAATGCTCTTGGAAGCGTATGCTTATTCGCAGGCGGTATTGTTTTGGACCGTTACCCGGGAGAAATGGGCTTTCTGATCCTGTTTATTCCGGTGTGGATCTGTGCCATTGCCAATACAGTCATCTATTTCTTCTATCCGGATGTTCCCTTTGAACGTTCTACCGAAAAGGTTTTCTGGCGGATGTTTATCAAGCCGTTCCAGGATCGTTCTTTCCTGAAAGCAACGCTGTTCCTGGCTGCTTGGTTATTGATCCAGACCTTGATTGTTCCGCTCTATTCCTATGTGATGCTTGATCTGCTGAATATCAATTATCAGACCGTATCCCTGATCACGGTAGTCCAGACGCTGGTCATGATGGCCGGGTTCTATGTCTGGGGCAATCTGAATGCCAGATTCAGCAACAAAACCCTCTTATTTTGGACATTGCCCGTCATTGCACTCTCCTGTTTGTCGTGGGGGTTAATGTCGTTCATGCCCGTATTGATCGCACTATTTCTATCTCATATTTTCCTTGGGATCGGTGTAGGTGGATTTAACCAGCTGGCATTTAACTTTACGATTGGAGACACACCCAAAAGTGAAAGACCGATGTTTGTCGCGGTATATTCGGCTCTGACCGGAGTAACTTCGTTTCTTGGGCCGTTGTTGGGCGGCTGGTTGTATGAAAAGATGGAAACCTGGTCCGATGCGCTCGCCTGGATCTCAGCCTATGGATTTCAGGTGGGGGTTGGTGTCGTGATGCTGATTCTGACATTTACCCTTGGACGTCGTGTACTGTTAAAATAGAAACGATATAAATTTCAACTAATGAATATTTACACTGGCACTTCGATGACAGAGCAACCTTGTAAATGTTTAGATTGATCATATGTATCTGGTATGACTTCAAAAAAAGTTGGCGAAGTGGAGGGAGACATTTGAATCGTCTCGAACGGAAAGCCATGGTGATTGGAGCCACCGGGCTTGTAGGCGAATTACTGGTTCAGAATCTGCTGGAGCACCCGGCATACAGCCTGGTTCGCGTTCTGGCTAGACGTCCGCTTGAGCTGCAACATCCCAAACTGGAACAGCATGTGGTGGATTGGGAACAGCTGGAGAGCCACGACCACTTATTCGACGGAATCGATGACCTGTACTGTTGTTTGGGTACAACGATCAAAAAAGCAGGCAGTCAGGACAATTTCCGTCAGGTGGACTATCATTACCCGGTTCGTGCAGCTACGATTGCGAAGCGACATGGTGTATCACAGATGCTGGTGATCTCCTCCATGGGAGCGAGTGCAGGTTCCAGAGTCTTTTACAGTCGGACCAAGGGGGAAATGGAGGATGCATTGTCAGATATCGGTTTACCGTCATTGCATATCTTCCGTCCTTCCTTAATTCTGGGAGATCGAAACGAGAAGCGGTTCGGTGAGCAGATGGCTGCCCATGCCATGAAGTTTCTGGATCGCTGGATGAAAGGCAGAGCGGACAAATACCGGGCGGTCCACGCCGCAACCATTGCACAGGCCATGACAAATATTGCACTGGTGCAAGCCAAGGGAAACCATGTGTATGCGAATGAAGTCATTCATGTCCTTGGCGCGGACGGAGGTTAAGAAACCTTGAACGAGCTGTTTGCTTCATGTGTATAGGTAGGAGCGTTTCTCGCTTGAGGTAGATCGTGGTATAATAGGCAACAAAAATGAGTTCGAACCCTGACTCCATGCGGCAGCAGGATAACGAACACGAAGGAGAACTCGTCCATGAAAAAACCAATCTCTACCGATCAGGCACCAGGCGCCATTGGTCCATACAGTCAAGCCGTTGATGCAGGCGATTTCATCTACACTTCCGGGCAACTTGGCCTGAATCCTCAAACGGGAGAATTCGGTGCAGATGTACAGGAGCAGACACGTCTGTCCTTGAGCAATGTGAAGGCTATTCTTGAAGCAGCAGGCACAAGTATGGATAAAATCGTGAAAACGACGGTGTTCTTGAAGGATATGAACGATTTTGTTCCTGTGAATGAAGTCTATAGCACGTTCTTTGAAGAGCCGTATCCTGCACGCAGTGCAGTGGAAGTTGCTCGTTTGCCAAAAGATGCACTGGTGGAGATAGAAGTTATTGCCCTGAAATAGGACAACCTTATTTGTTCTTTCATACTTAAACAGCCGATTTCAGGTCGAAGACCAGAATCGGCTGTTTGCGTTACGTTTTTGTATTATTATTGAAGTTGAGTTGCTCAATCACGATCCTGATTACGGGCGAAGAACAACCATACCGCATAGATCGCTAGTACGATCGCAATGATGATTGCCGTATAATATACGGAAGTGACATCCTTTTGTTTAAGTGCAATGGCGATATACGCCCATGTGAATACAAGTGGGTATATGCTATCGCGATAACGGAAACTAACGAGTACAGCCAGCACCATACCGACAATCAGCATGATGATCGTCCAGGTCGGTTCGCTGAGACCAAAACCATCCCAGCCAATTTTATATAACAGTACAGCTGCATTGACAATCGTTGCCACGCTAACCCATCCGAGGTAGATGCTGAATGGTAGCTTCACAAGCCAGATCTCAGCAGTGGTTGGCACGGTGATAGTACGTGTTTTTACATACAGCACGATCAAGGACAATAGAAGCAGTACAATGATCAGTAAGGCGAGACCAGTTTGCAAGTTTTGAAAAGCAAAAATCCAGGCTACGTTGAAGGCACAACTTGCCAGGAACCAGTACCCGAGACGGGTAATTGAGTCCCTTTTCCAGGAAGCGGGCACGAACTGATAGATCACAAACCCTGCCAACAGCAAGTAGATCAAACCCCATATAGCGAATGCATAGCCAGAAGGTGTGAGCAGCACAGGATACATATCCGATACTTCTTTATTGGTCTTGCCCCCGATTGGCAGAGCGTTGGAGAGGTAATTCACGATAATTACAGCGATAAAACCAATGGCGTTTAACCACTTGTACGGATTGTTACGTGACATTATGTTTCCTCCTTGGTTTAACGAATGAATGAACCACGGGTCAGTCTACAATGAATATACCCAGTTCTTGCACATTCTAATAACAGCCGCAAAAAATTCACAAGTTGGATCTTTCAGACCCTTGTGCTCTGCCACTATGTTGGAACGGTACTCTGTCCCAATGTACGCGAAACGAAGCGGAAATATGTCCATGCCCACGATGTCTCACCAGAAGAGGAGGAAGAGAATGCTCACAAGAGAAACGATGGAGCGACAGCAAACCTGGTTCTATGTAGTTGCATTGTTTTTAGGAGCAGCGATAGGGCTGAATAATCCGATATGGGGGGATGTTTTACACTACACTGTGTCTCCGGTTCTTGCCGTTCTGTTATACAGCATGTTTGTACAGATTCCCTTTTTACAGTTAAAAGAGTCCTGGTCGAATCTTCGATTTATGGGGGCGCTACTGGTGGCTAATTTTATCGTAGTACCTGTAGTTGTATGGTTGCTCACACTTGTCTTTCCGCAATCACCAGGCGTTCTGATCGGAGTCTATCTGGTACTGTTAACGCCCTGTATTGATTACGTCATTGTGTTCACACAACTCGGCAGGGGCAATGAGAAGCTGATGCTCGCCGCAACACCTCTTTTATTTGTTATACAAATGATCTTGTTGCCGTTTTATTTATGGCTATTGATGGGTACCGAGGTGGCGCAGATCATGCAGGTAGGGCCGTTTGTGGAGGCTTTTCTGTTCCTGGTCGTTATTCCACTGCTGCTTGCTGTCGTTACACAAGTTCTCTCAAGAGATAAAGCGAGCGGGGAGCAGGTCATGAATGCGACGGCATGGCTGCCAGTTCCAATGATGGCACTTGCGCTGATCGTGGTTGTCGCTTCCCAGATTGGCAAAGTCTACAATGATATGGCGATTATCGTGAACGTGATCCCGATCTACGTTGCTTTTCTGACCATTATGCCTTGGATATCTCGGATCATTGCTAATTGTTTTCGATTGAATACAGGCGCAGGGCGAGCGTTAATTTTCAGTTCAGCCACACGAAATTCGCTGGTTGTTCTGCCGCTAGCGCTGGCACTCCCACCACAATGGGCAACCATTGCTGCGGCAGTCATCGTTACACAGACGATCGTGGAGCTTGGAGGGGAGCTAATCTACATTCGACTTGTACCTGCGGTGATTTTGCGGGACCGGTGAGCTCACTAGGTTGTATCTATGTTATGATCTACTATAATTAATAAAACCATTTATGGTAAATAAAAGGGGGTTGAGAATCTCTATTTATCGGAAGATTATGTTCTACCTGGATATTGTCCTACTACTGTTCAGCCTCATCTATTTCCCCGTAGTAGCTCATAAGACAGGAAATAATATGGCTTATGGATTTATGGCTGTAATTTTAATAGGTACAATATCTCGGAGCATATCCTATCTTAGAAAAGAAAGAGCCAACAAGTCGTCATGATCTATGCTATTTTCTGTAAAAGTAAAATTAAAAAGAGTACTTCCGATGGGCCATGCCGGGAGTACTCTTTTTTTAATTCGGATCAGGTACTCGTTACGTACCCGCCTCCAATAATGTTTTACGATATTCTGCTGGCGTGATGCCCTCCATCTTTTTGAACACTTTGCTGAAATACTTTTCGTCCTGGAATCCAACCATCTCCGATATTTTAGCGACTCGCAGGGAAGGATTTTGCAGTAACAGCTTGGCGTTATTGATCCGCAGTTTGCCCAAATATTCCGACCAGTTCAGACCAAATTGCTGTTTGAACTTGCGGGAGATATACTCCCGGCTCAGATAGAAACGCGCGGCAATCTGCTGTAAGGACAGGTCCTCCTGATAATGGGCGTCCATATAACGTGCAATCTCACTCATGGGATCAGGATTGGCGTGGTGGTGAGCGGTGAGCGCCTTTCCTGCGGCAAGCAGTCGTTGTTCCAATAATGAACGAAGCAGGGGGAAGGATAACAGTCCTTCAGCGTCCAAAGGTAACTCGGCAAAGGGAATAGACTGTTCCTCCGTCACTTCTTCCTCTTTGAATGAAGAACCTGCCGTATCATCAAGCCAGCGGCTCAGCATCCATTCCAGCTCATCGATCCATTGCTGGATCTGCTCAGCACTGACAACCTCAAGATCAGTAATCGGGTCAAGCCACTCGGCGACCGCAGCAGATACACTGGAAGCTCGGCAACTCATGGCTGCCATACGCAGGGGTTCTTCATGGGCGGTTAAACGCCTGATTTTATTCCCATTTGATGATTCCACTGAGGCATGGATTCGCTGTTTAATTTGCACAGCATTACGTCGCCACAACCTTGAACTTGCTTCCAGATAGGCAGCTGCGATTCCGCCAGGGTAAGACTCACAGGTGGAGATGCCAAAATGAAGCCGGCGCTGAATCGTCTGCTCCAATCCCTGATTGACCTTGTTCAGAATATGTTCCAATGAAGTGGATGGACCCCAATGCAGCAGAACAATCTCGTCCGGTTGATCCAACTGACGAAACATTACGCCTTCGTCTGGTGTGGATAACATCTCGGCACCGATATTGAGCACGGAGAACACAAGCAGGTCCGGTTGACTGCGGTATTTTGCCAGACAATCTGCATCCAGGTGGGACAGGCTGGTGACAGCGACACTACAGACAGGGATTAGACAGGGGAGATTTAACTCATCCTGCAATCGCTGCATGTGTGAAGGGCTGCTGCCTCTTCCGACGGCAAGTTCGGTGAGCAGTCGATCCTGGTAGTGGGGGCGCATTCGATTAACAACAATGGATTGCCTGGTGGATTGTATCCGAATGGCGTCCTCCTCTTCCCAAGCTGTAACGGCCTTTAATAGAGATGCATTCAGCTCATCTGCTTCCACAGGTTTCAGGAGGTAGTCCATGCCACCATGTCTGATTGCATGCCTTACAAGTTCAAAATCGTCATATCCACTAATGACCAGCACCTTGCTGTGTGGGGTATGAGCCGATATCCATTCAAGCAATGCCATACCGTCCTTTCCCGGCATACGCATGTCACTGAGTATGATTTGAGGTTGATGTGCCGTGATGGCGGCGATGGCTTCATCCCCGTCTGCTGCTTCAAGTAATGTATCAATGCCAAACTCTTCCCAATGACCAAGCAACCTTATGGCATCGCGGACATGTTTTTCATCATCTACAAGCAGTGCCTTCATGTTGTTCACTCTCCCGCGTATAGTTTAACCGTGATCTTCACACCATTAGGTTCCCGATTGTTGATCTCAAGCCTGGCTGAGTGACCGGGATGTGAGTTCAATTGAAGTCGGCGTATTACATTTCGTAGACCGATGGATTCAGACTCATCGGATTCTTGGATGGATAACCCGGTTGTTGTATGACTTTGATGTAGCCATCCCCGGATCTCCAGTAATTTATCTTCAGGTATGGAGGGGCCGTTATTATTCAGTTCTATTTCAATCCAATGATCATTGATCCGGCGGCTGGATAGGGATATGTGACCTTTGCCAGGCTGAATATCCGCTCCATGTTTGAAATAGTTCTCAATTAAAGGTTGTAACGTCATTCTTGGCATTTCGACAGACAGGGTATCTTCAGCAAAATCCAAATCCACCTCAAGACGGTCACCAAACCGCTCCTGCTGCAGTTCCAGATATAACCGGGCATGCTCCGCCTCTTCGCGTAAGGTCACGCAGGTCTGATCCCGCATGCTGTAGCGCAGCATTTTGGACAGGCTAGAGAGTAGTGTATACGCCCGTTGTCCTTGCTGTTGAAGGGCAAGTGTACCTATGGATTGTAGTGTGTTATATAGAAAATGCGGATGAATCTGCGCTTGCAACGCTTTAAGCTGATTTGTTTTATTGGCGATTTCGAGTCGATATTCCCGCAAAATAAGATTATTTACCGTATCCATCATATCTCGGAAATGACGAGCGAGCACCCCAAATTCATCTCGGCTGGATAGATGGATATCCACATGCAGACGCCCGGCTTGAATCTGGTTCATATATCGCATAAGTTGCTTGAGCGGACCAGTGATTCGGATGGAGATGAATAAGGTTGCAACAATGACTAATACAAGTGCCGCAATGGCAATCATCGCGTTATTCCACGTAAGTGTGGTGGCTCTGGCATATAACGTCTCATTTGGGATCTGTTTGACGATGGTCCAGTCAGCGTACGTGCTGCCGAGTTGCTGGTATACATACATGGAACGATCCTGTTCAAAATGCCCTGCGACATTCTGGGCTGTACCTGCGCTAGATCGCGCGATATTCAGTTCACTAGCCGTTTCCTCTCGTAGTGCATCCGTATGATTAACCTCGGAACGTCCTTGGTAAATGATCTGATTCTGACCATCCACAACATAGATTTGTTCCTTAGCCGGATCATACAGCCTGCCACAGATTGCTGCAATGGTATTCATATTCAGATCAATGGCGAGTACACCCAGGCGCTCGATGGACGGAATATCCTTGATCACCCGATGCAGGGTAATGACCGTTCTGGCAGGGTCATCGGGGGAGGCAGCCTTGAATCCGTACGTGTGACTCATATGTGCCGATTCCACCCAGATGTCCGGGCTGTCACCGCCTGTTTTTCCATGAAGGGAGCCGGAATAGGCCTGTTTGCGTTCCTCCCGCTTCGGAAAGGGATTGGTAATTAAGGTGGATTGATTGGCGGCAAAAGAGTGCAAATACAGCTGGAATACATCTGGCACAGCCGCGCGGATCGTCTGCAAAGTGGTGTACACCTCGGCAACCGCACGATAATCACCAGGAATCTTTGCCAAGTTACGCAGAAAGTTCGGGTCGTTATACACAGCGAGCGACGCTCTGGCCACGTTATCCACATAGTTGTTGAGATTGGTGGACGCTTGGTAGATCAGCCGTTTGTTCTCTTCAACAGCTTGTTCCCGCAAGGCCGTTTTGGTCTGGATAAACGTCATGCTGATCGATGCCAGTAGCGGAAGGGTGGTAGCAATGAGCATAAAGGCAATCAATTTGGTGCGTATACTGTAGTATTTGGACATCGGAACACCCCTTCTGGTTGCAGGTTAAGAGAGGACAATATTTTACCCCCAACTGTTCACAAGGGTCGGTGTTTCCCTCGGCGATAATGGGGTTTAATAGAAAAAGAGACCAATTTCATCCATCTATAGAAGGGGAGAACGATATGAAGCATCGCAAATCTTCACAGCTGTTACAGCAGCTTGTGTTCGTGGGTCCCTCCATCGTGTTTTTTATTCTCATCATCGTGGTCCCTTTCCTGCTTGGCATGGTGTATTCCTTCACGGACTGGAACGGGGTATCCGAGAACATTAATTGGGTAGGGTTTGATAACTTCGTGCATGTTTTTGCGAATGATCCGAAGTTCCAAACGGCGTTTTGGTTTACGGTGCGCTTCACCGTGGTTGGTGTAGTACTGACCAATGTGATTGGCTTTTTCCTGGCGTATTTCCTGACCAAACCGCTCAAGACGAGAAACATTCTGCGTACGATCTTTTTTATGCCTAACGTGATCGGTGGGTTGTTGCTTGGCTTTATCTGGCAGTTCATATTTGTGAAAGGGTTTTCAGCAGTAGGCGATGTAACCGGCTGGTCCTTCTTCAATCTTCCTTGGCTGGGAGACGAACCAACTGCCTTCTGGGGAATCGTGATTGTGTTTGTATGGCAGACCGCAGGATATCTGATGGTCATCTACATCTCATCTCTGACAAATGTATCCCCTGATCTACTGGAAGCTGCCGAGATTGATGGGGCAAGTCGCTGGCAGGTACTGCGGAGCATCATTCTTCCGCTCATTATGCCAGGTGTAACGATCTGTCTGTTCCTGGCGATCTCCTGGTCGTTCAAAATGTTCGATCTCAATCTGTCGCTGACCAAAGGTGGACCATTCGGATCAACAGAATCGGTTGCACTTAATATTTACAATGAAGCCTTTGTAAATAACAGATATGGCATCGGAACCGCCAAAGCACTCGTGTTCTTCGTAATCGTTGCCATCATCACCATGATTCAGGTACGTCTGACGAAGAGCAAGGAGGTAGAAGCCTAATGGAGACGACGAAAAATTACCGCTTCAGTACCATAGTAACCGAGATTGTCATGGTACTCCTTGGACTTTTATTCCTGGTTCCGTTTTACTTCCTGTTTGTGAATTCAGTCAAAACCTTCGGTGATCTGCTCACCAATTCAGCTGCATGGCCGGAAGTATTCCAGTGGGGCAACTATGCGAACGCTTGGGAGAAAATTAACTTCCCGTCGGCGCTGATGAACTCGCTTATCGTTACCGTGGTCAGCAATCTGTTGCTTGTGCTGATCAGTTCCATGGCCGCGTACCGAATGGTTCGCAGCAATACCCGGTTCAACCGGATTTTGTTCGGCATGTTCATTGCCGCCATGGTGATTCCGTTCCAGTCTATCATGATTCCACTCGTTACTGTAACCAGTAATCTGGGATTGATCGACAGCCTTGGCGGCCTCATTATCTGTTATCTCGGTTTCGGAGCACCGATGTCGGTCTTCCTGTTCCACGGATTCGTAAAATCCGTCCCACTGGAGATTGAGGAAGCGGCTCGCGTGGATGGAAGCTCGGTCTACGGGGTGTTCTTCCGGATCGTATTTCCACTCATGAAACCGATGTATGTAACCGTCATCATTCTGAACACACTCTGGATTTGGAATGATTATCTGCTTCCATCCCTGATCCTGCAAAGCTCCAACCTGCGTACGATCCCGATTGCGACCTTTGCACTCTTCGGACAATATACGAAGCAATGGGATCTGGCTTTGCCGGCACTTGTGCTCGGTATTATGCCGATCATTATCTTCTTCCTGCTGATGCAGAAGTATATCATTCAGGGGATTACCGCTGGATCAGTTAAAGGGTGAGTGTTGCGAGGGAAGGGTCGCTGTGGCGGAGTGCGAGGCAAGGTCGCTGGCGGGATCAAGTTGCGCTTTCGGTCGCTGTGCTCCTCGGTGGCCTGAATGTATTGGGGCAAGGAAGCCACCGAGTATCAAAGGCGAACGCTCCGCTCCTACATCGCATCCTGATCCCTTTGCTCCCACCTCGCATGGAGGTGTGCAAAGGGAGTCATGCCCGCATAGCTTGGGCATGACTCCTGGGGAAAAGAGCAATAAAGAAAAGATTTAAAGCTAAATCCGGTAAGGCAGAAAAGGGCCACTGGCGGGATCGAGCGGGAGTGGGAGGGAAGGGTCGCTGCGGGCTCAAGTTGCGCTTTCGGTCGCTGTTGCTCCACGGTGGCCTGAATGTATTAGGGCAAGGAAGCCACCGAGTATCAAGGCGAACGCTCCGCTCCTACAACGCATCCTTGATCCCCTTGCTCCCACCTCGCATGGAGGTGTGCAAAGGGAGTCATGCCCAGATAGATTGGGCTCCTTCTCTTGATAAATGCTAGTTGAGTTCAACTAAACATTTACAACGATAACGGAGAGGACAGAAATAACTTGAAGAAGCGAAGCGTTCGCCTAAAAGCTTTCTGGAAGAAAGCTGATTCGGAAGCATACGCTATCCCTGGATTTTTCCCATTAATAATGGATCAAAAAAAATCTGGGGATAACAGCGATCAGAAGGTTATTCTGTCATCGGAGTGCCAGTGTAAATATTCATTAGTGGAACTGTTATACTGAAACTACTATAGGGAGAGTGTATGTATGAAAAGAATGACAAAGTTGACGTTGCTTATGCTGATTGCTTTTTCGGTAATGCTCGCGGGTTGTGGCAATGGAGACAAGAGTGGTAGTCCGGTCAATACGGATGCTCAAGGTGGTGGCGAGGCTGCTGCTGGAGATAAAACTATTAAGATCTTTCAATTCAAAGTCGAAATTGCGGAAGCGCTCAATCGTCTCAAAGCGGAATATGAATCCTCCCATCCAGGCGTCAAACTGGACATTCAAACTGTAGGTGGCGGCAGTGACTACGGTGCTGCATTAAAAGCCAAGTTTGCCGCTGGCGAACAACCGGACATATTCAACGTAGGTGGTTATCGTGAATTGGATACATGGCTTGAATATCTGGAAGATCTGTCTGGAGAATCATGGGCCAAGGATGCACTCGAAGTAGCCAAAGAGCCAATGACCAAAGACGGCAAGCTCTACGGACAGCCGCTGGCGCTGGAGGGTTATGGTTTCATTTATAACAAAGACCTCTTCCAAAAAGCTGGTATTACCGAAATTCCAACGACACTGGAACAATTGGATCAAGCTGCACAGAAACTTCAGGCCGCAGGCATTACCCCATTCTCTAACGGGTATCAGGAGTGGTGGGTACTGGGCAATCATAACGTAAACGTGGCATTTGCAAATCAGGCAGATCCGGTGAAATTCATCCAGGGACTCAACGAAAGTACGGAGAAAATTCCTGGCAACCAAGTGTTCGCCGACTGGATCAACTTGCTCGACTTAACGTTGAAGTACAGCAACAAAAACCCTCTGACAACAGACTACAATACGCAAGTTACGTTGTTTGCGAGTGGAGAAGCAGCGATGATGCAACAAGGAAACTGGACTCAAGTACAGATTGATGGAATTGATCCGGATCTGAATCTGGGTATCCTGCCAATGCCAATTACTAATGAACCAAATGACAAATTGTTTGTCGGTGTGCCGAACTATTGGGTTGTGAACAAGAACTCTCAAGTGAAACCGGAAGCAAAAGAGTTTTTGGAATGGCTCGTAACTTCGGATATCGGGAAACAATACATGACAAAAGAATTCAAATTCATCCCGGCATTCAGTTCCATCACGGCATCCGAAGAGGATCTGGGTGACCTCGCCACAGAGATCATGAAGTATAGCCAGGAAAATAAAACACTCAGCTGGAACTTCAACCGTTTCCCTGAAGGGGTTCCACAAGAGTATGGCAGCACAATTCAGGCTTACGTTGCGGGCAAATCGGATAAAGCCGGATTGCTCGACGCATTGCAACAGAACTGGGATAGTCTGAAAAAATAATCCGGATCATGGACAGTATCCACAGGTTACCGGAACTGTTCAGAAATTTTCGGATAGAAAAGTTAGTCCATTAGATAAATAAGTCAATTGAAACAGGTTAGCCAGAAATCTTATTCTGGTTGGCCTGTTTTTGTTTTTCCGAGGAGCTAAAAAGTGCTTACTGGAAAAATGATAGATGGTAATATCCCTGAAATGTGGATAACCCAAAAGCAGTTTAACGATCTCATGACGTATTTAACACAGAGTTGATACTATATGTGGATATCCTGTGTGTATAATGACCTAAATGTGGACAAGTAACGAGAGGCTTAAGCCAGAGAGGATCTTTTGTTAACAGAAATACTTGTTTTCAATTGACTAGTACTTTATAGTTCTAAATATGACAAATCCAAAAATGAACACGGGACCTGCCAAATCCAAGAGTTCCAATCCGGTGAACCGGACCAAGGCAGTTGAAGTGGCGGCACAATTATTTCTGCGTCAGGGGTACAGCTACGTCAGCATGGATGAAGTCGTGCGAGTGAGTGGGGTATCCAAGTCGAATATTTATTATCATTATAAAAACAAGGAGGAACTGCTTCAGGCCGTGGTACAATACTGGATTGCCCAGTATGAGTCGGAGCTGTATCTGCTGCTCAGTCAGCGTGAGCGAGGAGTGGAGGAGCGTATCTACTCGTTTATGGCATTACTGTCGGCAGGCATTGAGGGCCGAAATTACGAAGGGAGCTGTCCTTTTGTTACGTTATATATGCAGACACCGGACAGTGCACCCCAAGTGAAGGAAAGCATATCCAGATTCTTTCGTGAGCTTAGACCTATGGTGGAGAAGTTGTTTCAGCAAGGTTTGGATCGCGGTGAATTTCGCAAAGAAATCGAACCGGGACCGGCTGCGTTGTTGTTTATTGCAGCACTGGAAGGTTCACTAATCCTAGCGGGAACTGCCCGCGATGTTGGGATTATAGAACAATCGGCACGTACGTTTTGTCAGATGCTTCGTTAATCGAAGCTCTTTTTTTGAATATAACTAGTACTATTTAGTACTAAAAGGAGCCGCAACAGAATGATTGTACATACAACAAACATGAATCAGGTAATAAGTAAGTCTAATATGGCAAGTACGACCATTTTTATGACAGGAAGTACAGGTTTTATCGGCAAAGAAACGGTCAAACAACTCACGCAGGGAGACGCACAATTGCTCTTGCTGGTTCGTTCAGAACAGCGAGCCAGAACTGTGCTGAAGGCTTATGGAGTGAAGGATTTCGACCGGATTACCTTTATTACAGGTGATTTGTCCAAGTCGGGTCTTGGACTTACCGCAGCGGACCGGGAGCGTGCTCTTGAAGCAAATGTGATCATTCATGCGGGTGGAACGATGGACGTCACTTTGGAACGAAAAGTAGCTGAGCAGATATTCATGAATGGAGCCAGAGAAGTGGCACAGCTAGCACAGGAAATCCACCGTACTCATGGATTGAGACACTTTATCCACGTTGTTGGTTATATGAGTCCTTATGGAGAGCGGAATGAACAGGGGAATTATCTCCAGGTTGAGCATGTGGATAACAATGAAAGTGCATATGAAGAGATGAAGTTTCATGCCGATCTGCATATTCGCGAGCATGCAAAACAGCATCACTATCCCTTATCCGTTGTAAATCCGAGTACAGTGGTTGGACCACGTCCCACAGGTGAAACCGAGCAAACGGGTGGGATTGGGCTGCTCATTCAGGCGATTCAGAAAGGACTTATGCCGGTCGTGCCAGGAGGTTCATCCTATTGGTTACCGCTTGTGGAGAATGACCTTGTTGCACAGACGCTTGTTTTTCTATCCAGGGAAACAGCTCCAGTTGGAGGTACCTATCCACTATTGGCGCGGAAGAAAGACAGTCCCAATATGAAGGAACTGCTGCAACTTCTGGCGCAGCAACTGGACGTACCCAAGCCAAAAGGGGCTGTGCCACTACCATGGATTCAATGGATCATGAGATCAGGTGGTTCACGCATCAGTGGTGTTCCAGCGGAGTCGGTTGCTTTTATTACCAACAGGTCATTCCCGGTTGAAGAGACGGAGGCACTGTTCACACGTATGGGGCAAAACTGGCCGGACATCCGGGAACAGCTTCCGCTGGTTACAGCCGATCTGGACTATCGTCTGCGGTATACGCCGTTACCTGAGGGTTTTCCGACAGATTATACTCGGTCACGGAGCGGAAATATGGCTATGCTTGGTTGGGAGGGTGAGGGAGAGCCTTGGATTATTGTACATGGTTTGCTTCAATCTGCGGATGAGATGTTACCTTTGGGACAACAGCTTAGGGACCGGACCGGGAACCCGGTATGGTTAATCGATCTCGCCGGATTCGGACGGTCCCCTGTACATCAGGGGGAAGAAGCATTTGAAGGTCAGGTGGATGCATTGCTTACGGCGCTCGGTGAGTTTGAAGGTCCGGTGAAGCTGGTGGGGCATTCGATCGGTGCTGCTATTGCAGCTGAGGCACAGATGCGTAGCGGGCGGACAGACATTCGACTGGGGTTGCTTCAGCCAGTAGCTAACAATTCGAATCCGAATGTGCTGAGATGGATTTCCCGTTTGCCAAGAGGGGTGATGCGCTCCCTGCTGCGTGGCAGATCGGAGAAAAGTTGGAATCAAATGTTCAGTTCACATAGCGGCGTAGGCGACAGCAGTGTTATGGCCGATACCATGGGCAAGAGAATACGCTCCAGTCTCCAGTCCCCTCGCATTGCAGGAGCACATGCAGACTTGTTGCGCTGGATTCACTCGGGTCAGAGGAAAGGCGCCAGATCAACGTTGTGGGCGAAAATGGAAAGTCAGCATTATGCCAAGAATGTATTAGTTGTGTGGGCCAATCAAGATCAGGAATATCACTATCCCCAGGATATGAACTCACAGGTCAAACGGATAGATGTACCCTATGGACATTACTTTCCGACGTTTCAATATAAGGAAACAGCTGCAATCCTCGCCGAATGGGCTGATACCTTGAGGTGAGTTCAGGCTTGGACATGCAGGAATCCTGTGCCAACTGTCGAAAGGGTCAAGTCGAGTTGCGAAGAGGATTAACCAAAGACAGGAGAGATGAATGTATGAGCAAGCAACGTGTGGAAATCAGTAAAAATGTGCTAACGGAATGTCTCGGACTGCGCAGCGGAGAGAATCTGGTAGTTGTCGCAGACGATATGAAACGGGATCTGGCTGAATCCATCTATGAGGCAGGCAAAGCACTTGGAGCAGAGTCAGTCCTGTTAATCATGGAGGAACGTAGCAGATCTGGAGAAGAGCCACCTGCGCCGATTGCAGAGGCCATGATTCGAGCAGATGTAGCCGTGTGTGTAACGCGATATTCATTAACACATACCCAGGCACGCAAAAAAGCCGCTGCCTCTGGTACCCGAGTGGCAACAATGCCTGGCATGACAGAGGATATGTTTGTGAACGGAGCTATTACAGCTGAATATTCGCAAGTAAAGGCGTTGACCGAGAAGGTAACGGCTCTATTAACCACAGGTCGCCATGTGCGAATAGAGAAGCAGGGCCATAGTCTTTCCTTTTCCATTGAAGATCGTAACGGTGTACCAAGCACAGGTATGTATTTGAACCCCGGTGAATCGGGCAACTTGCCGTCAGGAGAAGCTTATATTGCTCCGGTTGAAGGTAAAGGGGAAGGCCGTATTGTTGTAGATGGCTCCGTTGCTGGAATCGGTGCACTTCGTGAACCGTTGATATTAACCGTCAAGGAAGGACGGTTGGTGTCAGCTGAAGGCCCGGATGGGGCACAATTACTGGCAACACTTGGCGAGGGGGATGGCCGCTTTCTCGGCGAATTCGGAATTGGAACCAATAACAAGGCGCGAATCACGGGTGTGGTGCTTGAAGATGAGAAGGTATACGGTACAATTCATGTGGCCTTTGGCAGCAATAACACATTTGGTGGAACGATCGCCGCAGGTGTTCATATTGATGCAGTTGTACAAAAGCCGGACGTGTACATCGATGACAAGCTGATCATTCGTCAGGGTGAATTGGTCGAATAACTACAGCGAAGGAAATTGGGCGTGTCCACAACGTGTCCACAGTAATGGATAACTAAAGCGAAAATTCGGATTTTACGTCAGATTTACAAACAAATACACAACATGTCCACATTAAAATAATGAATATCCACATGAAACGCCAAAGATATCCACAGCATGTGTGCAATATGTGCACAACTTATCCACAAATCAGGTATAACTCGTATTTTCATGTGATAAAACAGTCGTTTTGGAGTAATTAAACAAGTTATCCACAGGAATAACGATTTTTTGTTCCAAGTATTTGAAAACATAGAAACAGATCCATAATATATGGGGATAAAAAAGACCAAAAATCGGCATAAAGCTGATCTTTGGTCTTTTTATTGAATATAATTTTTCAATCGAATGTCAGGTTACTTACGCTCAATATTTAAACGACTGACTTCCACCACCCTCTACAACAGGGCAAATGAGCAGAGCGGAGATAGCAACCGTAATGCAACGTCTGCTGAAGTTGGCAAAATTGATCTGAAGCCTAAACATTTGATCCAAAATAACCGATACACCAAAGTAACATCTAATGGGACGAAAGTAGTCTGATTATAAGGAATGAGAGGGTATGGGGATAACTATGGACGAGGGAATGCAATATATTAATTTTTCGGTAGGAGACCAGATCTTTGCACTACGAATCGATGAAGTTCATGAGATCATCAGAATGGTACAGGTAACAACAGTTCCATTTGGAAGTCCGGAGATCCGGGGCTTTGCTTCGTTGTATGGTAAGGTCGTTTCGGTTGTGAGTCTTCGTGTATTGTTAGGCATGCCGGATCAGGAGGATACCTCTTCTACACGTATTATTGTGGTGCCTTACAAAGGTGGATTTGTACCGCTGATCGTAGATATGGTCGATTCTGTCGTAAGTTACGATCGTTTCGAGGAACCAGCTGAGGAACACCGCCGTTTCATGCTTGGCGTTTTTGACAAAATCGGGTTCTGTGAAGATCATCGTGCGGGCATTTTGAACCTGGATGTATTGCTGGGCAGCTTGATCAGATCATAGTAGTATAACGATCCGTAATTCTTTCAATATTCAGTATTATCCTTCGGTTTACCCAAATGTTCCTCATCCGCTTTTCGGGAGAAGGGACATTTTTTTGTGTTGCTAACCATTGAAATAACCACTTTTTATGGGCAAAGGTTTTTAAATCCGGTCATTTTCGTATATGATGGAGAGTAACAATGCGAAGGGATGACGGGAGACTTTAATGATGCAATCGCTGTATGGAGTATGGCTTGGTGACGTATTTTTTTGTTTTTCCGGTGAAACATCGGAACCGCGTGTGGATGCATGGAGCCACGTGGTAAGAAGGTTGAATTTTGGCGACGGGGGTCGTCTGTTTCAGCCTGCCGCTCTGCGTCTTGCGGAGCTGCGTTGGCCGAATCCGCTGAGGAACACGGCTGAAGCCAAGAACACGAAGCGGCGTCAACTGCTGGGGCGCACATTGGAAGGATTGGCAGTCTCGCCTAAGGATGCCTTCAGGTTGCTGCTGCAATGGGATGACCGTTTGTTAAATGCAGCCGGAATTCAGGTTGGAGAAGAGATGCGTTACTGGATCAAAGCAGCGCAGTTCACACAGGAGCTGCTGTTGCGGGGAGCAATTGCTCCATCGGCTGAATTCGCAGCAAAGACCGGAGCACGGCGACGGACCGGGCAAGAGACATTAACAGGCGTATGGCGGCCACGCTTGCAGCAGGAGGAGGACATCGAACGCTTCCGCGATCTTGCTGAAGCGATGCCTCCGATTGGACTTTCTGCTCCTGGAGCTTATGCTTCATTGGAACCGGAAACGCGTGAAGAAGCAGGGGCTGCGGTATTATTTTCATTCATGAGTGGCATGATTCATGCTGTAGTGACAAGTGAACTGGAGGGCATGGACAGTGAACTGTCCCGTTACCGCACCCCATATCGACGTGGATCTTCGCCAGTAGCCGAACTCTGGTGGAACAGTCTCATCTCGATGTTCCGTCCTGTGACGGTGCAAGGGCCGACGGAAGATATGACAGCGTTTATTCATACGCTGCAAGAAGTTGGTGGAACGTCAATGCCAAGCGTGGGAGCAGAAGAGATGGCGCCTGCGGTAGGCCAATTGAAGCTGGTGCTCCGCTTGGAGCCTCCACTGGGCGAACATGAAACAATCTGGGGAATCAGCTTTTGGGTGGACAGTGAGCAGGAACCAAGCCTGAGGTTGCCTGCACGGACTATCTGGGCACATCCAGAGCGAGATTTGGACCGGGGGAAGGTGTTATATACCTCGGCGGCAGAGCAATTATTGATGGCACTCGGGCAAGCAGCAGAACTGGCACCTGAACTGGAGACGGCGCTGCTTACCGCCCGTCCGGAGGAAATTAAGCTGGAGCAGCAGGGTTTCTTTGAATTTCTCACGCATGCGGTTCCACGTTTGCAGAAGGCCGGGATAACCGTTCTCATGCCTTCAAGGTGGAGTCGTGCCGGGAAACGTCGTGCGGGACTGCGTCTGCAGATGTTGAATCGGGGAACAGAGCGGTTGCCTGGAGCCACATCGGCACTGGGCATGGAACAATTGGTTGCTTTCAAGGCGGAGCCAATGCTCGATGGTAAACCGGTCACGGCGGAGGAACTGGCAGCACTCGCTGAATCCACGGTCCCGTATGTCATGTTCCGCGGTGAATGGATTGAAGTGGATACAAAAGAGATTCGCCAAGTCCTTCGTTATATGAAAAAAGAAGAAGAACAATATATGCCTCTCTCCGAATGGCTGCATCTGGCAGCGGATGAAGGGGAGGATTCCGCATGGAAGGGCCTTTCCGTCTTTGGCGCCGAATCTGATGGGATGCTTGCTTTCCTGCTCGATGGACAGGTGCTTCGCAGCATTGAGCCTCGTCAGGTTCCGGCAGAATTGCACGGTGAACTAAGACCTTATCAGGAACGAGGTTATCAATGGTTGTCCGCGATGCGTGAGCTGGGCTTTGGTGTATGTCTGGCGGACGATATGGGACTTGGGAAGACCATTCAGGTAATTACCTGTCTGCTGGACCGCAAACACGAGGAACGCCAGGCAGCTGAAGAGGAAGCTCGTGAGAATGAGCTGTTGAATGGATCAGATGATTCTTTCCCGGCGGATCAGCACACGAATGACCAGCCTGTTCATCTGCCTGCACTTATTGTGTGTCCTACCTCGCTGCTTGGAAACTGGCAGCGTGAGCTGAAGCGGTTTGCCCCGGATCTGTCGCTGTACATTCATCATGGCGGGCAACGGTTGCACGGGAACGAATTCCAGGCAGAAGCGCAGACGCATGACATTGTACTGACGACCTATCATCTGGCAGGCAGAGATGGCCCGGATCTGGCTTCGTTGCACTGGTCCACCATTGTGCTGGATGAGGCACAATATATTAAGAACTACCGTACCAAGCAAGCGCAAAGCGTCATGCGCCTGTCTACACTTCATCGTATTGCGATGACGGGAACGCCTGTAGAGAACCGACTGAGCGAACTTTGGTCGATCTTCCAGTTTCTCAATCCGGGGTATCTGGGCACAGCTTCATCGTTCCGTCAGCGGTATACGGGACTGGGGCCATCCGAAGAAAATGCAGCATCCTTGCGTGAGCTTCATCGACTGGTATCTCCATTCATGCTGCGCAGGCTTAAGAGTGATCCGGATATTCGCAAGGATCTGCCAGAGAAGCTTGAACTGAAATCCTATTGTTCTCTGACGCCAGAGCAGACGGTGTTGTACCAGCGTGTGGTGGATGATCTGATGGGTGGTCTGGACGGCAGAAATGGCATTGCCCGTAAGGGGATTGTGCTGTCCTCCCTGACCAAGCTCAAGCAGATCTGTGATCATCCGGTGCTGGCGGACAGCAATCGGAAAGACCACGGCAAGGCTGAGGCATCCGGTAAGATGGAACGATTGCTTGAACTGCTGGACGCCATCCGTGATAACGGGGAATCTGCCCTGATCTTCACGCAGTATGTTGCCATGGGAGATTTGTTGGTGTCGAGGTTGAAACAGCGATATGAAGAAGAGCCTTATTTCCTGCACGGTGGTGTGTCGAAGGCGCAAAGGGATGAGATGGTGGAGACTTTCCAAAAAGGCGAGGGGCCGTCCATGTTTGTTCTATCTCTTCGTGCCGGAGGTGTGGGTCTGAATCTGACACGGGCGAGTCATGTCGTTCACTATGATCGGTGGTGGAATCCCGCGGTTGAGAATCAGGCGACGGACCGTGTATTCCGAATCGGACAGAATCGCAACGTGCAGGTGCATAAGTTGATCTGTCAGGGAACACTGGAGGAACGGATTGATGAGCTGATTGAAAGCAAGAAGGCACTCTCCGAGCAGGTCGTTGGTTCGGGTGAGAACTGGCTGACTGAGATGTCGGATGATGAGCTGCGTGGTCTGATCTCTCTTCAGGGTGAGACTTGGCTGTGACCTTGAACATTCAGAGGAATATAGATGTCGAGAAAGGGGGATTATTGTGAGCGAAAAATGGAAGATCGAGCTGCATATGTCCCCCGGTGGATGGACAGCAGAAGTAAATACAGCAGCGGATGCGGACCAGGAAGTTTCCGTTTCCGCTTCCGCTGCTGAGGGCAAGACCGGATCGGCCGCAGGCATGTTCACGGTCACGGGAACGCCCGCGCGACTGAGAGAAGCCCAGCGCGAGGCTGTACTGGCTCAGCTGCGCAAGCGCCCGCTGACGCTGTACGCCCTGCTGCGCGGCGGCCCGGCGTCCGAGGAGCTCGCCGGGCTGCTGCCGGCTACGCAAGCGCCCGAGGGCTCGCCAGGCGCAGCAACGGCCAGCACGGCCGTGGCGTGCACCTGCGGCCGCCCCAGCTGCGCGCATGCCGCGGCCGCTGAGCGCGCCGTAGCCGCGCGCCTCGCGGCCGAGCCGCTGCTGCAGCTGGCGCACGCCGGCCTGCCTCGCGAAGCGCTGCTCGCCGGCGTGCTGGGGGCATGGGCGGAGGAACTCGCCCATGATCCCAGCGGCCCCGGCCGCGCAGCGGAAACGGCTGGCCGCCCGCAAGTGCGGGGCGGCGAAGGCGGCGCTGCCGTCGGCGAGTGGATCGCCGAGGCTGCCGCGGACGGCGCCATGCACCAGCCGGGGCCGGGCTTTGGCGCCGTTGAGGTGCGCCTCGCGCAGCCGGGCAAGCCGCCGGCCTTGTCGGAGCTGACGGCGCTGCTGCCGGGCGTGCCGGCCACCGCAGGGCTGGATTTGATCCGCGAGCGTGTAGCCGCGCGGATGTGGCAGGCTGTCCAGAAGAAGACGGACAGCCCGGCAACCAAATGATGCACGCATCAGAGCGGGGGAGATCTCAGATCACCCCTGCTTGTTTTTATTGCAGCATGTTGCTCTAAAAGTCCAAAAAACGATCATACAGGCTGTACAGCCCGTATATGTTCATTCGGATCTCTTCTAAAGGACGTCTTTACTAGTGGAGCTTCGTTCCCAATTAAGGTATACTGTCGCAGGGAACATTGCATACAACAACTAGACAACATTTATATTATTGCGATAGGAGTTTTTACATGAAATCAACTACAGGAAGACAGCGCCGCATGGTGGTTATGCTGTCCTCATTGATGATATGCGGAGTTTTGCTTACGGCGTGCCAGAACGGCACAGAGGAGAGCCAGAATCCGAATGGAGCAGGTAACACACAACAGGAGTCGGACGGCACAACGGTTCATTTTACGGAGGATAAAGGAACGGATGGCGACAATGCTGGCGGGGATGACTCATCATCTTCTGGCAACAGCGGTGAAGGCACGAATAGCGAGTCTGGGAATGCTTCAGCAGGCGAAGGGCAGGGCTCTTCGGACAATGGGAATGGTGCGACAGCGGAAGATCCATTGCTGGAGAAACGCAGTATCAGCGCACTGCAAACGACGATTGATGCACAATCTGTGGTGACCAATGCTGAGTCTATGACCGTCATTGTGAACAAGCAACGGAGTCTGCCTGACGGGTACGAGCCGGACGATCTGGTAGAGCCAAATGTACCGTTCTCCTTCGACGAACCACACGAGAAGCGGCATATGCGCAAGGAAGCTGCGGAGGCACTGGAGAAGTTGTTTGCAGGTGCAAAAGCGGACGGCATTGAGCTTCGTGCAGTGTCCGGTTATCGTTCATATCAGCGTCAGGTATCCATCTATAACAATAATGTCAAAACCAAAGGTCAAGAATACACAGATCGCGTGAGTTCTGTGCCAGGCCGAAGCGAACATCAGACGGGTCTTGCCATTGATGTATCCAGCCCGAGTGTGGGCAATGTGCTGGAAGAGGTATTTGGCACATCGAAGGAAGGCCAGTGGTTGGCTGAACACGCTGCAGAATACGGATATGTCATCCGTTATCTGCAAGGTGAAGAAGATACCACAGGTTACGTCTATGAGCCTTGGCATATCCGGTACATCGGTACAGATTTGGCACCGGACGTGGCGAAGAGTGGGTTAACTCTGGAAGAATACTTCGATGAGGCTAATATCAAGTTGTAATCAGGCCTACCTATGGTTTCCATTTGATTAGTTAATACTATCTCGTTATGAACAGGTCCCAGGAAGCGCATCATTTGTTGAACAGATGGTGCCCTTCCTGGGACTTTTTTTGTGTACATCGAATTTTGGTATATCAAATATGTGCGAAGAAGAAGAACCACCAGCTTAAGTTTTAATTTTTTGTTCGGGATTCGAATGGGCTGATATAATTAAGGCATGCATTATAGATAAATACAACCAAAGCGAGGGACGAGAGAATGAGTAGACAGCAGGTATTTACCGGCTCCCCATGGGAACCGTTGGTGGGATATTGCCGTGCTATCCGTGTGGGTAACCGAATTGAAGTGGCGGGTACAACCGCGATGCAAGATGGTGTAGTTGTTGGGGCAGGTGATCCGTATGCACAGACAAGGTTCGTTTTGCAGACGATCGAGAATGCACTGAAAGAACTGGGGGCTGATATGTCGCATGTGGTGAGAACCCGGATGTTTGTGACCGATATCTCCAGATGGGAGGAAGTTGGCAAGGCGCACGGTGAATTTTTTGGACAGATCCAGCCTGTAGCTACCATGGTTGAAGTTAGCGCACTCATTGATCCCTTGTTGATGGTTGAGATTGAAGTGGAAGCGATTGTTGAAGATGAAGTCCAAGCCGATTGATTCTGACGGTTATCCGGAAGATATCTAAGGAACATAGGACGTCTTATTTGGCCATCAGGTCCTCTTTTTAAAATGTAAAGAACACCAGACATGTTATTTCTCGAATTCCTCTGATAAAAATACTGTAAACATCTGTTTATTCTGATATAAATTGTCTCAGATTCCTTAGATTTCTGCGGACGCTTCAAAGCCTTGAATAAGACGCCTCAGATTCGTTAGTGTTAACGCCACTTGCTCTCACATTCAGTATGCAACCTATTTCGTATGCAGCGCACATCGCACGTGTCTGCTCTGGACAAGTTTCAGGTACGCTTTGGTTTGAAGCAGTTTGTAGACACGCTCTAAAAAACTAAAACCAAAACCAAAACCAAAACCAACAAACCCAAAAAAATAACCTTACCCGTGCCTGTCAGAAGACAAGCGGATAAGGTTGTTTTGAACTAATTTCGCCGCCTGGCGCACGGCTGAGCTCTTGATGCGCCAAACTCATTACACCGCGCGCCAGGAGCTACATGCGAATGGCTGGTCATTATGATGCTCCACACTCATGACCCCGTGCTAGCGATGCACACGGTCGTCTGCAACAACATATAACATGTGTTTCAGCCAGACGTTTTTCCAACCGTATTATTTCGCTTCCAGCTCTGTTGCAGGTGCTTCAACAACCACTTTCCAAGCCGTTCCGATTGGAGGCAGGCTACGTGTCAACACAGGGCTGTAGAACCCAATGACTTTAGTGCCTTTGGTCAGTTCTTCAGCTTTTACCGTTTCACCTTCGTGGTTCACGATCAGTGTGTCTTTGTCGATGTTCAGCACGACATGGTCAGGAGCTGTTTCTGTTAACCGTGTACCTGTGATCTCAATCTGTGAGATGCTGCCTTCAGCTGTTGTTACATTTTCAATTGTACCCGCTGTACCCAGAAGCTCTTTAGGCTGTGCCTCAGATGCTGTAGCCGTATCCAGTACAGTAACTGTATAGGTTGGCGTTTGTGGTGGCAGACTGCGAGTAGTGATCAGGGAATGCTCAGCTTCCACGTTCATGCCAATGGCCAGATCAGTCAGTGCAATCTCTTTCCCCTCAACTGAGATGAATTTCGTCTCATCGCTAAGATTGAGCACAATACCATCCGTACCTGCACCGCCAATCTGGATAGACTTATATTTATCTTGGTTCGAGATTCTGGTAATTACACCACGTTCAGTAACCGTCTTCACGTCCTCTTCACTGGAGATCGTCACCTGATTTCCTGTTGTGTTCACTTGTCCATGCAGTGCTTTCTCAGCAAAAGATGCCGGTACATACAATTTGCCGCCTGTGATTTCGGGCGCTGTGCCCAGTGTGAGCAGCATTTTATTCACAGAATATTGATCCTTGCCTGTGATTACCTGTGTCCAGAGAGCGCCACGAGTCAGCTCTGCAGTTTTGGTTTCTTTATTCCATTCCAGTTCAATACCCAGTGCGTCGGTAAGATCGCGCAGCGGGATCATGGCTACTTTGCCATCCTTGTTCCAATAACCATCAGAGATGGATGCACCATTCACGGATACGTTTACTACACTCACTGCGTTACTATCTGCTGAAACGGATGTTTGATGGACTGGTTGTGTTTTGTCCAGTGTTGCTGCATAAGCGGCTCCGCCACCCAATGCCATGGATAGAGCCATCAGTGCACTTACTTTTTTCATGTTGTTGTTCATCAATATTCATCCCTTCTAATCTGTGTACTGTCGCGGTAAAATCTTCTTTAGGGCCGCGCTTCAAGTTAATAGACGGGACAAATGGTCTAAGTGTTGCAGTTGAAATGCAATGAACGTAAGCGGTAGGTTATTTAAAATTAGAAATATCGCTTGTATTGCAGGTTATCCGCAGCAGGATCAGGTTAATTTCAGGTAGTGGCCAAACCATAGTCCTATTTCACATTCAATTACGAGGAGGAACGGATTAGATGAGTGATATGTTGGTAGCGCTCTATCGTTTGCCGGAGCAAGAGAGTGGACTGAGAACACTGGAGGAATCCTCCATTGTGATTCGTAGAGCCATTGCCCCAGAAAAACAGCTTGTACTGGATTGGGTGAGGTCACATTTTAGTCAGGCTTGGGTGGATGAATGTGAGGTCGCTTTTGCGCGTCAGCCGGTGTCTTGTTATATTGCGGTTGAGCATGGGAAAATGATTGGATTTGCCTGTTACGAAGCGACATGTCGCAACTTCTTCGGACCAACAGGTGTGAGCCAGGATGCACGGGGCAAAGGTGTAGGTACAGCCTTGTTACTGGCCTGTATGCATGCGATGAAGGCGGACGGTTATGGGTATGCGATTATCGGATCAGCGGGACCTGTGGATTTCTATGCCAGGACGCTGGGTGCCGTGAAGATTGAAAATTCAACGCCGGGTATTTACGAAGGCATGCTGCGGGCAGACTAGACGATAATGATGTTCTGGAAGTTGTGGAAAAGGAAGGGAGGACGATGATGAGCACGAAACAAATGTTGCACATCGGAATGATTGGTACAGGATCAATCTCGGATCTTCATATGAGGTGTTATGCCAAAAACGAGGATGCCGTCATCTATGCCATCTGCGATCTGAACGAAGAACGGGCTAAGGCTGCTGCGCAGAAGTACGATGCTCAATCCGTGTACACCGATTATCGGGAGATGCTGGAGGACCCGCATGTGGATGCTGTCAGTATCTGTACCTGGAATAATACACATGCCGAATTTGCCATTGCTGCACTGGAGGCAGGTAAGCATGTGTTGCTGGAGAAACCGGTCGCAACCAATGTGGAAGATGCGCTCCGGATTGAAGAAGCGGTGAAGAGGAGCGGACGTACCTTTATCGTTGGATTTGTGCGGCGGTATGATAACAATATGCAGATGATGCGCAGATTCATTGATGCCGGGGAGTTTGGTGAACTGTATTATGCCAAAGCTTCCATTCTGCGGCGTCATGGCAATCCAGGCGGTTGGTTTGCTGATAAAAGCCGTTCCGGCGGAGGCCCCCTGATTGATCTCGGCGTACATATTATTGACCAGTGTTGGTACCTCATGGGCAAGCCGAAACCTGTTTCGGTCAGTGGTAATACGTATCGGAAGTTGGGCAATCGTGCCCATATCGAACATCTTTCTTTTTACAAAGCAGCCGACTACAGCGCAGCTGTGAATGACGTGGAAGATATGGCGAATGCACTTATTCGGTTTGAGAACGGGGCTTCGCTGGCGGTGGATGTGAGCTTTACCCTGCATGCACGCGGAGATGAATCTTCGGTGAAATTATACGGCGAGCGTGGTGGGTTCGAACTGGAGCCGGAGACACTGATCGTCACGGAGAAGAATAATACCATCCTGAATATTGAACCCCAGACGGACAATACGGGTCTCCATATTCATAGTGCATTCCAGAACCAGATTGACCACTTTGTGGACTGCTGCCTGAACGGCACAGAGCCGATCAGCCCAATTGCAGATGGCGTGGCTTCCACGCGCATGTTGTGCGGAATCTACGAATCCGCTGAGAAAGGGCAAGAGATTCGTCTGGATTGAGTCCATTTTACGTGGCCGTTGTCCTTCATCATATTAAAAAGCATGCGTCTTCCGCGTGATCTGCGGTTACGCATGCTTTTTGGCATCAGTCATTTGTTCAACGGTGAATTTTCGTACCCAGGGTCATCATAATCCGTATCCTGCAGCCTTGGAAGCACGTTCATGCTTTCAATTGCCTGCCGGGTATCCGGCGTGCCGTGGTCATACAGAAAGGTATACAGCAAGGTCATACCATCCGAAAATTGCTCTGTTGCCTCATCGTGGTCTGCTGATTTGTAGGGTACCGGTGCCCGTTGCAATGTATAGGCATCGTCCTCCTCCAGCACCTTCATCAGATCTTTCAATCGGCCCAACTGTTCGTCATCCACCAACACCTCAAAGGGTGTAGATTCGTTCTTTGTTTGCTCAATAAGATTATGAGTTACCGATACATACAGATGTTGTTTGTCGTCCTGCATAATCCAACCCCCATTCTGAAATGGAAAAAAGACGCTTCTACTGTTAATAAACAGCAAAAAGCGCCCTGAAACGAGCTACTATGCTCGTATGTTATTTACTCATCCACATGTTCAGTCACATATGACCAGCCATTACCTTTTCCTTCTAATCGACTTTGTTCAAAAAAATCAATTCCATCTACTGTAATACTGACTGACACGAGAGACGGTTCATCGCTAACTCCATAAGGGACCTCTTCCTTTGAGTTATTTCCCCAATCTCCCCGTTACGGGAACCTGGCGGGTACCGGCCTCCATCGATCCTGAACACAGGGGACAGGCGGGAGGACCCGATGATGCTTTCTTAGTTGCTTTAGAAGGTACAGCTGGCTTCTGTCTTAACCACGCTTTACAGGTGGATGAACTGCACTTCCAGACCGCAACGGTCTCCGTACGCTCAGCATTACCTGAACCTGAAGTGTGCGAATGTGAACTGGAGGAACTCGCAGCTGTCGGACTCACACCTGTGGTGCTGAATGCCTTATGATTGCGAATCTCCCCACTGCCACGCCGTTCACCGAAGCGATCCTCGTCACGTTCGTTGTGGACTTCGAAGTCCCGACGGTCACCGTGGCTGATGGCACGGCGCTGGGCCACATGCCGACCTTCGGAACGGGCACCTGAGCCGGACGAGCGGGCGTACTGTCCATTACCTTTACCATATGAAGTCTGACTGCTCGTCCGGCTCTCCTCACGAGGTTTGCGTTTGTCCGGAACTTCCATGCCGAAGGCTTCAAGCAGGAAACGGGACACATCCGCTGGTTTTCCGTGATGGCTCGCCGGTGAGGTGACATACAAGTACTGCTTGGCCCGTGTGATGGCAACGTAGGCGAGCCTGCGTTCTTCCTCCAGCGCCATGTCCAGTTCGGCATCTGTCTGCTGCATAGCAAGCGCAGCTTTCTGATCCTCAGGAATATCCTGACGAAGTGCTGTACTGTGCGGCACAATGCCTTCACTGGCTCCAATCCAGTACACACAAGGGAACTCCAATCCTTTGGCCCGGTGAATCGTCATCAGCTGTACCGCGTCACTGTCCTGTGCACGGCGCAGAGATTCCATCTCACGGTGTCTGCGGGAGAGTTCATCCGCGAATTGGATGAACTCTTCCACGGTTTCGAATTTTTTGACGGCAGCTTCGAATTCATCCAGGGTTTCCAGCATCGTTTCCTTATAATGGGTGAAGATGCTGGGATCACCACTTTCCATATACTTGTCGTAGAACTGTCTGCGCATCTCCTGAATGGCAATGATGGGCTTCAGTTTGTGCAGTGATTTGATCAGCTTGATGCGTTCCTTGACCTGTTCCTGCTGGAACGGTTTCAGCTTGTCCCATTTCACCAGATGGATGAGCGGATATTTCTTCGCCTGTTGTTGTTCACAGCGCTGAATCCACTCCAGACCCGCATCACGTGATACGTAGAGCGGTCCCAATGCACTGGGGAGAGCATCCATAGCACGTGGATCAAGGGACAGACGCAGATGATCCATCAGGGGTCTGATGAGAGACTGGTCATAAAAGACCGGAGAAGCACCATGCTGTACAAAAGGCACATCTTTCAACACAAGCTGCTCAAATACAGCCCGGCTGCTGCTGGCTGTCCGATGAAGAATTGCAATGTCACGATAGGTGTGTTGCCCTTCTTCAACCTGTTGACACAGCTGGTTTACGACCCATGCCGCTTCTTCCTCCGCATTGGAGGGGGTAGCGAAACGGGGCGCATCGCCGCGGTTTCCAGCGGCACGCAGCCGTTTGTCACGTCTGCGTTTATTGCGGGCGACCAGTTCACTTCCGAGTCCCAGAATGCGTGCATCACTGCGATAATTAATATCCAGCGTCACGATGCGTGCACCTGGGTATACTTTATCGAATTCCAAAATCGATTCCTGGCGTGCGCCATTAAAGGTATAGATCGTCTGGTCATCGTCTCCCACAACCATCAGGTTGCGGTGGGCGGAAGCCAGTTTTTGTACAATCTCATATTGCAGATGATTGGTATCCTGGAACTCATCCACCATAATGTACTGGAAACGCTTCTGAAGCGGCCCCAGAACAGCAGGGTCACGAAGCAGCGCGGCTGCCCGCAGTAAAATATCATCAAAATCCATTTTGCCGCGATCCTGCTTCCAGGCTTCGTAACCAAGAAGAACGCGCTTGGCATCGCGTTCTTCCTGCGATTTCTCAGGCAGATCGATTGTTTCCGATCCTTGCATCTTCCATGCGGACAGCATGGCCAGCAGACTTTCGGGCTGGAAGGCTTCACTCATGCCATTTTGGCGAAGAAGCATCTTCAGCACCGTATGCTGGGCTCGCGACTCGCCAAAGATCTCTTCCTGCACACCGTAATGACGCAATAATGTCAGCGCAAAAGAGTGGAAGGTGCGAGCCTGTACGGCTCTCGCGGCTGCCGGGCGTATACCTGGCAATGCGGCGATCCGGTCTTTCATCTCGGTGGCGGCCTTGTTGGTGAACGTCACCAGCAGGATACTGCCTGCATGTACGCCGCTGACCTCTATGAGGTAACCGGCTCTTGCAGCCAGCACAGTTGTTTTGCCACAGCCGGCTCCGGCGAGCGTCAGAATGGGTCCTCTGCCGTGACGGACTGCCGAGATTTGTGGTGCGTTTAACTTGATGCCTGCCTCTTCCAGCGAGCGAAAATAAAAGGCATCCTGTTGATCATTGCCCACGAGTTGTCGACTGGTCTCCAGCGGAGCAGACGGGGACTGGGGCAGGGACGCCGCCGGGGTAACCCCGAGCGGACGGGGGTAGAACGTTGAGTTCGGACTTAACATGTTTCATCCACCTCTGTATGCATTCAGGGATAGGACTATCCCGGCTAAAAGTAAACCATTTGCCCTTTTCACAATCGCATTGTAAATTGGTATGATAGAGTTAGTCGCCTAATCAGGCGGTTAAGTATGGTCAAAGCTTCATTATACCCGAACGTATGGTCTTGACGAAAGCCCCCGATTTCATCCAGTATCGGTATAAAACGGGCACCTGCACGAGATTACGCAACTTTTTGGCATGATTTCGTATAAGTTATATGCCTGAGCATTTTGCATGAAGGATGTAATATGCTAATTTACTACTAAATAGAAATGATAATATTGGTTTTGACGGGACAGAGGAGGAATGGTCATGAAACTGCTTCAGCGCATCAAAGACGGAGCGAACAAAGCAACAGAGCGTGCCCAGCACGCCGTTGAGATTGGGAAATTGAACAACCAGATTGTGGGCTTGCAACAGGAACAGGAAGTCCATTTTACAGATATGGGTCGCATCTTCTATGAGGGTTATCGGGCACAGGATATGACGCGTGCGGAAAAAGAAATGGTGGATCTGTCGCAGCTCTGCGACGAATTGCAGGACGAGATTGATGGTCTGCGCAACAAGATTGCACAACTCAAGAACGAACGGTTGTGCGAGTGTGGACACGTCGCTTCTCTGGATGCCAACTTTTGCCCTAAATGCGGACGCAAGTTGGGTGAACTCAAGACACCAGCACCTACAGTAGGAGCTGCAGGAGTCGCAGGAGCCACCACAGCCGCGAGACAGGAGGCAGCTGTAGCTCAGACCCAAACTCCAGAGCCAGACTTCTACGATGCGCCACCTGAGTTGGAATTGGAGGAAGATGAACCGTATCATACGGTCATTCCGTCCATAGCGGATCTGGAAACGGAATCGGAATATAACAGTACGGAATTTACCCAGGAAGAAAAGGAAGCGTTCGATGCGGAGTGGGAACGTCGCAGAGATGAAGAGATGCAACGGGAACGTGAGCGTCAGCAGGAACTGGACGAACGCATCCGCTACTGGAAAGAAAACAACCCGATCGTGAATACGGTGGACGTACAGACCGAAGTGTCACGCGAAATGGTGAATTGTCAGATTTGTGCAGCCGAGCTGCCCAAAGGGTCGAAGTGGTGCCCGCGTTGTGGTGCCGAACAGATCTGATCTGATGCAGTAGAAGCACTGCTGCATCATTGTGAGGCAGTGCGGGTTGCTGACAGCATGGGGGGACGGGAATATGGACCAACTGCTGCATCATTTGCGTCATCTTGGGTTTACCGAGATGGAATCTAAAATTATGGTGGAACTCGCTCGTCAGGGATCAGCCTCAGGCTATGAGGTTGCGAAGCGGCTTGGCGTGTCCCGTTCCAATGTATATGCGACCCTGCAACGGCTGGAACAGCGTGGATTCTTGCGGTGTAGTCCGGGGGAACCGGCGAAGTATAGTGTGCTGAAGCCGGAGGAGATGACACGCATGATCTCTGATCAAATGCGTACCTCGCTGGATTATGTCCAGAGCAGCATGCCTAAAAGTGAACCGGAGAAACCTGTCTTCTATAACGTCGAAGGGGACAAAAATGTGTTTGAGAATCTGAGCCGTGAGTTGGCTGAGGCTCAGCATGAGATTGTCGTAGACGTCTGGCGTGAAGAGGCGGAACTGTTACGTAATGACTTACAGCAGGCTGAAGCTCGCGGTGTGCGGTTGTTATGGTCGTGTGATGGTGGCGAAGGCATGCTCGATCAGCCTGTTCCTTTGCCGGGCCTGCCTTTGTACGGCACAGGTAATGGTCGGAAATTCTCTCTGGTGGTGGACCGCCGCTGGTGCATGCTGGGCATGCGCGGGGAATCATGCGCCACACAGGCAGTGGTGACGGAGCATCCGGTAATGACCGGACTGCTGCTGAATCATTTTGCTCAAGAGCTGGTGTTGTACGAATTGGAACAGGATATGGGTGAGGAACTGGAGTCCCGCTATGGGCACCGGTACGAAGAACTCTCTGCGCGTTATTGGTCTTCTCCTTCAGGAGAGGGTGAACAGAGCTAGACAGATCGGCGACTAATTCACCTCTGATGGAGCATGCCAGCACAAAGGTACCTATATTGATGAAACGAATACGTGTGTACATAAAGCAGGCGTTGCCGAAGGCAGACGCCTGTTTGTGCTGGTTTGAGATATGACAGTGATGTTCGTCACAGCATCTGTTCCCAGTCAAGTCGATAGTAAAGGTATGAAGTTATGCTGTTTTTGAGAAAATGAAGCTATGAACATTCGATTGAACTGGATCGGGTTGAACAAGATTGTAACGTGATCAATCTTTGGGCACGTGATAAAGAGCTTCCAGCACATCCGTATAATAAGCTGTGCCATGAGGCACGAATTCTGCTGCCCGAATCTCGCGAACGATACGTTCCGGATCATCAGCTGTATGATCACTTAATGGGTCCTTATGACCGATGGAATGTGGCGGTGATGTCAATGGCTGAGTCTGAACTCCGGTAGCTTGAATGACGTCGATCTCATTACGAAACAAAGCGAGTAGATCATCCAGCGGCACTTCATACAGGCTATCCACCTCGCTGGGCTGCAGAACGTAGGCTTCGAGCGGCTGGTTCAGACATAATCCATAGACGGCACTGAATTCCCGATCTATGAATGGGACACCACGCACCTCTCCTTGGAGTTGCTGTGTAGCTGTGAATAGATAGGTTAGTGCCTCGAATGGAGTATAAACACCCAGTTCTTCCTCCAGCTCACGACTGGCGTCTTGCAGTTGTTCACCTGCGGTAAGATGGCCTGCTGCTGTAATGTCGTAACATCCGGGGAAGGTATCCTTAATATCACGCCGCCGCTGAAAAAGGACCCGTCGTTGCTCGCCTTCGTCACGCACAATCCAGCAGTGGAATGAACGGTGCCAATATCCTTTGGCATGGACCTCGCTGCGCAGTGAAGTGCCGATCCAATTTTGCTGATCGTCATAAATGTCGAAACGTTCTGGGGTCATGAAACGTATCTCCTTATATAGCAGATTTTAAAGTTCAAAATTTCACAAAGTATGTTTTAAACGAAAGGGGAACCATCGTATGGAATGCATTGTACACTTTCAGGTGATTTATCCGCAACCTCAGGAACGTAAAAGTCTTAGAGGACTTATATTTGTAGGGCAAGGTCAGGAACCGGCTAACAGTCAGTTAAGCAGCATGTTTAAGGATATGGGATTTAATGTGCGTTTGGAAGATGAGGCCCAATTGTTGTTCAAGCCAGTGGATGCTTCGGCAAACTTTGAATATATTCGTGTGACAGAGCTTGATACTGGGGAAGAAGTTTACAAAGAAGATAAAGATCTGAAGTCGATCCTGGAGCATTTGCTGCCACGCCGTTTCTAATTCATGAGCATGGCCGCGAATGAAATTCATGGGGGAGCATATGTAATACATGTATGATAGGCACAAAAAAGGCCCCACCTTTACGGTGGAACCTTCAAATCTTTAAGCTAAGAAACCATTGTTAATGAAGCCCGTATATGGCTAGCTTTTCATACATAAACCCTAGCAAGTAAAGAGGTTGTCCCCCGCATCAGGATTTATATCCGTAATTCAACTCGGCGCGTCTTTAAAACGTTTATCGTGATTATGCCGGAGCGCCGGTGCCTTCAGCTTCAAGCTCTGAAGTACAGTGCGAGCAGCGGGTAGCTGCGGCTGGAATTTCCGATAGGCAATACTTGCAAGCCTTGGTCGTTTTTTGCGGCTCGGGCTTTTTGTGTTCTTTGCTTTTGAGATAGTTGATGCCCTTCACAAGCATGAAGATACAGAACGCAACGATAATGAAATCAATCATTACGTTGATGAACTGCCCGTAAGCGATTACGGTTGCGCCAGCTTCGTTGGCTTGGGCCAGTGTCTTGATTTCCTGCCCACTGGCAGTTTTCATATCCCAATCCAGATTGATAATTTTCTGACTGAAATCTACTCCTCCAAGCAGTTTACCCACCGGTGGCATGATGATATCATTCACGAGGGACGTGACGATTTTACCAAAAGCAGCCCCGATAATAACACCGACTGCTAGGTCGATGACGTTGCCGCGTACGGCAAATTCCTTAAATTCTTTAAGTACGCCTTTCATGTCTGCACAATCTCCTTTGATCCATAAATTCGTATACAGGCCGCGGCTCCAACCAATCTCCGTTCGGACACGCGCTTCCGTTCTCATATTGTACCTAAAAAACAAGCTGCAATCACCCCCTGTTTGCAAATTAAGACAAGTTTCCGCAATTTCCATGAAAATACTTCTTTATTTCATGGCGCCGATTCGGTATACTTCTAACATTGTCAGTTATGTTAAACCTTTTATATTCAGGTTCGCGATCATACATTGTAACGAATCATGGAGCCAAAAAATTAAATATGCCGTTACTCGTATATGTGCAGGAATAGGCCTGCATGTCTCTACCCGATCACCGGAATGATCGGACTACGGGAAAGATGCTGCAATGTTTGTATGGTTGGCATGAGATCATTCTCAGGCAGTTTGACTGAAGAGCAGGTTCAAGTGGTTTTTATCTGTTTCCGATTACACTGTTGAGGTTTCTCAAAACAGGATTGATATCTTGTCATTCGGTCCATCCAGCACACTTGCAGCATCCATACGGCTTGTCCATATATGTACAAGTCCGTCTTTCCCGTCTCCGGTTATTCCGCAGCGTGTGAAAAGGCGGGCTTTTTGCTTTTTTACCATGCGATTGGAAGAGCTTGTGAGCTACTATGCGGAGGGCATTCAGGGGGAAGAATTACAATGCAATTGTTAAAAGACAAGGTAAGACAGGAAGGCATTGTCCTGTCCGAGCAAGTACTCAAAGTGGATTCATTCCTGAACCACCAGATGGACCCGGTTTTGATGAAGGAAGTGGGCAAGGAATTCATTCGCCGCTTTGAAGGTGAGAATATCACACGTGTGCTGACAATTGAGTCGTCAGGGATCGCACCGGGCATCATGACTGCATTGGAGCTTAACGTGCCGCTGATCTTTGCTCGGAAGCAGAAGTCGCTCACACTGACAGAAGACATTCTGGTGGAGAAGGTCTACTCCTTCACGAAGCAGGAGACCAATGAAATTACCGTTGCCAAGAAATTCATGAAGCCTGGTGATCGTGTGCTGATCATTGATGATTTTCTGGCGAATGGTGAAGCAGCATTTGGTCTGGCTCGCATTGTGGAGCAGGTTGGAGCCGAAGTGGTGGGTATCGGTATTGTTATTGAAAAAGCATTCCAGCCGGGAGGTCGCTTGCTGAAAGAAGCAGGATACCGTGTGGAATCGCTGGTTCGCATCGGGGCACTGTCGGATGGGCAGGTTACATTTGCGGACGAGGAGGGCACGAACTAATATGGCACGCGAACGTATTTTTCAGCGGCATCGGCATCCAATCAAAACTTTCTCTCTAGGATTACAGCACGTGCTTGCGATGTATGCAGGAGCCGTCGTTGTCCCATTGATCGTTAGTAACGCATTGGGTTTTACACAGGAACAACTAACCTATCTCATTGCCATTGACCTGCTCGCATGTGGTGTGGCTACACTGCTTCAGGTATGGGGAAATAAATATTTCGGCGTAGGGCTGCCTGTCATGCTTGGTTGTGCATTCCAGGCCGTGTCTCCGATGATCCTAATCGGGATGAACAGTGGAGTATCTGCCATTTACGGAGCGATCATCGCTTCAGGGCTGTTCGTATTGATCTTCTCCGGAATCTTTGGGAAGCTTATTCGGCTCTTTCCACCAGTGGTTACGGGTTCGGTGGTTACGATTATCGGTTTAACCTTGATTCCGGTTGCTTTCCACGATCTGGGCGGCGGTCAGGGGTCAGAAGATTTCGGCAGTGGAGTGAACTTGTTACTCGGTTTCGGGGTGCTGCTCTTTATCATTTTAATGACTCGATTCACTACAGGTTTTATCCGTTCCATCTCGGTACTGATTGGTCTGCTGGCAGGTACGGTGGCAGCAGGGTTCATGGGTGAAGTGAACTTTGCCCCTATTCGCGATGCAAGTTGGTTCCATGTTGTTCAACCGTTTTACTTCGGCAGACCGACGTTTGAGATTGTCCCTATTCTGACGATGATTCTGGTGGCGATTGTCAGCGTGGCCGAGTCCACAGGTGTATTTATGGCTCTTGGCAAAATCCTGGACAAGGACTTGTCCTCCAAGGATCTGGCCCGTGGTTATCGTGCGGAAGGTCTGGCTATTGTATTAGGGGGTATTTTCAACTCATTCCCGTATACAACGTATTCGCAAAATGTAGGACTGGTACAGATGACACGTGTGAAGACACGTGATGTCATTGTAGTAGCTGGTGGAATCCTGGTAGTCATTGGATTTGTACCCAAAATTGCAGCCCTCGCACAGCTTGTTCCAGGGGCAGTGCTTGGCGGAGCCATGGTGGCCTTGTTTGGCATGGTGGTATCATCAGGCATTCGAATTATCGGCAGTCAGGTCGATCTGAACCGACATGAGAATCTGTTTGTCATCGCTTGTTCTGTAGGTATGGGGCTTGGGGTTACCGTTGTGCCTGAGTTGTTCGCAGGTGCACCGGCTTGGGCTCAGATTATGCTCGGTAATGGTATCATTGCAGGCAGTTTCACGGCGATCTTCATGAACCTGCTGTTCAACGGTCTGGGTACCAAGGAAACAGCCGCCCAAATGGCTGAACAACAGGCAGATGCCATCCTTGGAGAAACAGGCAAGTCAGCTTAATTAGCCGAACTAGACCTATAATCCAGCATGATTATTATGTTAACGGTTTGGAATTTAACTTTAACAACATAAAAATTTAAGCAGGTTAATACATCGTGATATACAGCATGAATGGTTTATGGCATACATCATTTATACTGTGAATGTTCAACCACATGAACAAGTCACTTTTACATGCGAAACAACGAATATCTGTTCAAGCCAGATATATAATCAAAAGACGATCCACACCCCATTCTTAAGGGGATGGATCGTCTTTTTTTGTATCATGTCTTCCTAAAGTTACAGATGACGCATCTGTTTCTCTGCGAAATCGCCAACCCAAGGCAGCTTTAGCCATTTCCCCTGCAGGCTGGTGACCACCATGATGAGCCAGACCACCACACCAAGCAGGGATAACAGCGATGCCACCAGTGGCCCAAACAATGGAAGAAAAGCCGATAATACATGCCCAACCATAATGATGCCAAAGACGGCTACGGATTGCAGTGCATGAAATAACACAAACCGACTCCGTTTCTCCACCGCGAGAAAGACAATCCCGCCTACAAAGGTAAATAGATAACAGAGCATACCGGCAATATTTTCATCCAGACCGCTAGACGATTTCATGGGGGACATCCGGTCCAGCCTCCTTTAACCTTTTTTACTAGGCTATGAAGGAGATGGACAGAACTGAACCGGTTTGACCAGAGAATGTTCCAGATGGACCAAAAGAGAAGGTGATACTCAATTAGGTAAACACAACGTGAGACTATGGATTCATTTGAGAATTGAAGTACGTATATACACATTCAATTTGAGACTTTCTACATATTCAAAATATTCCATAAAATTCCGATTAATTTAATTATCCAGATAGGATTTATAATTGAACGGGAGGGGGACAGCGAACTTATCAGGAATTCGACATTACATAGTGTAGTTGAGGAGTGGAAGAAAATTTTGCATTACTTAGAGCAAGAGATTTGTCCGGAATGTGCACACCAGATGGAAGTGAATCCGGGGTACAGCGCGTGGTGTGCGAAGTGTAATTGGAATGTTTATGAAGATGAAAGAAGACAAGGAACAGATGAAGGGTTAAACGGGAATGCTGATGAACGATCATCAGACCGATTGTTAGAGGAGTTTAAGTATAACGTCAATCGGGATCTTCCCTTTACGAAACAGAGGATTTACACCTACTTGGTTGCTCTAACCGTGCATCTGTCAACATTATCCATTTTAGGAGTAGCAATATTTTTCTTTTCAACCAATTCAACATGGCTCGGTATATTTGGTATTGCGTTGCTGTTCCTCTGGATCACAATTATATTGCCATATCGGAAGCGACTTCCGGGCAGGGTGATCACTAGAGACGAATATCCAGAACTGTATGGAATGATTGACGAGATCGGGGAGCGCTTGAATGTTCCACCTGTGGATATGGTTATCATTAGCGAAGAATATAACGCATATAACCTGCATCTCAAAAGGAAAAAGAGAGCACTTATCCTGGGCATTCCCTTTTTTGCAGCTCTGACTTTACAGGAGAAGATAGCCGCGATCAGTCACCAAATGAGCCAATTTGCACATCCGAACATTTCCAACAGCTCACTGGTCGAGCGAGCCAAGCATGTACTGAATTCTTGGATTGACACCGTTGATCCTCAAGACAGCGGTCTGTTATATTGGGTGGTATTTCCACTCATAATACTACGCTTATTGTTATTTGCCGTTATAGGCGGTGTCTATTCATTGTTAATCAAGAGCATGCAGAATGAGATGCAGCGAGTATTCTACATCGCAGATAATGAAGCATCAGAGACAGCTGGCAGTGAGGCAGTGTTATCTCTATTTTTGAAGTCCGAGATGGAAGGCCTTTTTGCACATACGGCTGAACAGGTGGCAGATTATCAATATAACAAGGAGCTGTATGAGGAGTTTAGAAAACGGATTTCTGCCGTTCCAACTCAAGAACTCCTTCGTATTCAGCGGATACAGGAAATGAATGATACTCGAAGCCGTAGCTACCATCCTCCAATGAAGAATCGCATCGAATTGATACGTGAGCATTGGGCTATGATTCCTGCGTATCGGCCGGATGCTGCTAAAGAGCGAAGAATTAACGAGGAGTTTCGTCTATTGGAGCAAAGATCCCAGAAAATTCTGCTGAGTGATCTGAGAGGAAATTAATCTACAAATTTTTTAATGGATATCATCTAAATGAAAACAAGGGCAGTAGCAGCCGACTATGGCTTGTTCTGCCCTTGTTTTTTTGTGATTCAGCATACTTTAACAAACAAGATTACCCACCCTGAAACTGTCTGCGTGGGCTGTCGATCTTGCCTTTTTTATCGGTGTCGTTTTCTTTGGGAACCAAACGTTCATCGGTTCTTCCTTCATGATGATTATCAAATGCATATTCGGTCAGTTTCCATTCTGACTTGCCTAGAACGGGGTCAGCCGGGAAGTGTTGCCCCTGGTGCAGATGTTCCTCACGTCCGGCTTCGTTAATGTAAACTCCGTCTACTTCCACCTTTTCATGCGAAAGGGGCAGCATATCCTGTTCTTTGCGGTCCATGAGACGACGCCTCCTTTGGATACCAGTAATTTAACTGTATGGGTTGTCCGTGATAATATCCCCCGAATAGTTCAGTGTTATGCTGGATATATTAATTCCGTATAGAATGGCGGCATTCATAACATATGATTCGGAATTAAACTTTTTGGGCATGAAAACCGTTATATTTATTAGAGGAAATCGTCAAGTCGTAAGATACTTCCGAATATGCTACAATAAGATTATGATTCATTCCGAATCATATCGGGTATTTATAGTGTCAGGTACTTGCTTTCTAGCGAGGTTCCCGACCTAAAGCTTGCTTTAAGCCGCGCACACAACTTCATGGATGGCATTTAAGACTTATTCGGCATTCTCTAAACGGAGCATTCACTTTCAACGTTTTGGGAGGGAATTACAATGGCAACGAAAGGTCACAATGAGGTCAAAGAAAGTTTGAGGGAAATGACTCGGATTTTCCGTCCTAAAGATCCAAAAAAATTCGTGAAGGAGTACGTGAGAAAATACCGGATTACGGGTGGATACGAGGAAGAATTGACTTCTGTGGTTGAGCATGAGCTTGTCAAGATGGATTCTTCCGTGTCCTGAAACAACACACAACTCTGATTATACTGTTCCGATAATGAATAGAACCGTCTCCCGGGCGATAAGCTCCGGCAGGCGGTTTTTTTTGCGTTCCTGCTGCATATATATGGGAGTACACCTACAGCGGGAAGGATGAATGCATGTGGACCCTATTTTGAAAACCAAAGAAGAGATTGGCTACATGCGGGAAGCTGGACGAATTTTGCGAAGTTGTCACCAGCATATTGAGCAGTGGATGATCCCCGGTATCACGACAGCAGAGATTAATGAGCGGGTGGAAGAGTTTCTGGCAGCACGAGGAGCCACACCGGAGCAAAAAGGGTACAAAGGATATCCGTACGCGACATGTGCCTCTGTTAATGAAGTGGTCTGCCACGGATTTCCTGGGGAAGAGGAGCTGGCGAGCGGGGATGCAGTGACCATCGATATGGTGGTGAACAAAGACGGCTGGCTTGCTGACTCGGCCTGGACATATGGAATTGGTGAAACAAGCAGATCCATTCGCAAGCTGATGAGACGAACGGAGAAGGCCCTTGAGCGGGCGATTGCCCAGGCAGTTCCAGGAAATACACTCGGAGATATTGGAAGTGCCATTGAACGAACAGCCAGGTTGCATCGGTACGGTATTGTGAAGCCTCTCATTGGTCATGGAATTGGTCAATATATTCATGAACCCCCAAATGTGTTGCCTTATGGCAAACGCAGAACGGGCACGATGCTGACAGAAGGCATGGTTATTACGATTGAACCAATCTTTACAAAAGGCAGTTCCGGGGCCGTTGTGTGGGATGAAGATGGATGGACGGTAAGGACGGTAGATGGCAGCTGGGGGGTCCAGTATGAGCATACGGTTGCGATTACTGGGAATGGCCCCTTGATTCTGACCGATGGCACGTGAGATGAAGTCAGTGAAGAAGAGGACTTGAGTTGAACTTTCTCCGACATGCTCCATGCTGTTTTGAGCTTGAAGATAGCGGTATGGAGCGATTGACATGTCTTCTGAATGGATATGGAAGAGGTTTTCCATAAATTCTGATCTTTTTTTGCATAATAGCACATGTTTTCAATGTGAGAAAAATCACCAATAAATCGAGTTTTATCACCGAAATTTGGCAAAAATTTTCAAATGTAGAGTGTAATACTTTTGACTGAAATCGTTTGCAAATCAAGTTGCAGAGCGGTTTTTTACATAAAGTGAACAATTTGTGAACATGTGTCCAAAGATTGACAAAATCATACCCTCAACTTATATTTAATAAGTGATTGAAGCATATAGAATGAATTGGAAGAATGCGCAGACATGCCCTGAGCAGGAAATCACGGGAGTACTGGAAGCGTTATTTTTGGAAGCGTTCTGTATGATGAAGAGGATTATGCGTATCGTGCTGAAACGTACCTTTTGTTGCCTTTCTACCGAACGACAACGGTAATCTACGAAAACGTAAAAAAGTGGGGTAGATCAATGATGAAACAGTGGCAGGTTGCAAAGCGAATTCTCCCCTTGCTGGCGGTGTTCTCTTTGCTGCTATCCGCATGCGGGCGGGAAGACTTGTCGGTAATGAAACCTCAGGGTCCTGTAGCGCAAGGCCAATATGATCTGATGAAGTTATCCATCGCGATTATGATCGTGGTGCTCATCATTGTATTTGCCATAGCGGCCTATGTTCTGATCCGGTTTCGTAGACGAGCCGGGCAGACTGAGATGCCCGAACAGGTTGAAGGTAATTTCAAGCTGGAAGTAATATGGACAGCCATTCCGTTATTGCTGGTTATTGTTCTGGCAGTACCGACGGTCCAAACGATTTTTGCCCAAGGCGAAGATCTGTCCAATGACAAAAACGCACTTAAGGTCCAAGTCACCTCGCATCAGTACTGGTGGGAATTCACTTATCCTCAATATGACGTAACCACCGCTCAAGATCTCATCATCCCGACCGGAACCAAAATCGCATTCGAATTAAAAACCGCTGACGTGCTTCACTCCTTCTGGGTGCCGTCACTTGCGGGCAAAATGGACACAAACCCGGATGGAACACTTAACAAGTTCAGTTTCTCTGCACCGAATGAAGGCGTTTACCGCGGTAAATGTGCCGAGTTATGTGGCAGATCACATGCTTTCATGGAGTTTAAGGTAAAAGCAGTGAGTCAGGAATCGTTTGACAGATGGGTGAACCAGATGAAAGCACCCGCAGTCCTTCCTGAAGATACTCAATTGGCCGAAAAGTTCAAAACAAACTGCCTTTCTTGCCACGCTGTTGGTGACCAAGGTGGACCGGTTGCACCTAACCTGACGGGAATAGGCGGCAAGGAATCTGTCGCAGGCATTTTGCTGAATTCTCGCGAGGGACAGGAAGAAGGTAGTCCGGTACTGGATAACATGAAAGAATGGCTCCATGATCCACAATCCGTGAAGCCGGGCAATACCATGCCGAATCCCAAAGATCTTGGGTTGACGGATGAAGAAATCGACGGAATTGCCGAATATCTGGCCAACTACAAATTGGACTATGAATAGAACAGCAAGGACGAAGAAGGGGGTACACAACCTTGGCTCATGCGCATAGCGTCAAGAGGTACAGGGGCTTGATGGATTGGATCACCACCGTCGATCACAAAAAAATCGCCATTCTCTATTTGGTTGCGGGTGGATTTTTCTTTGGAATCGGCGGCATTGAAGCCATTTTGATTCGGATTCAACTGATGAAGCCTATGAATGATTTTGTATCGGCACAGGTCTTCAACGAATTGATTACAATGCATGGAACAACGATGATTTTCCTTGGTGTCATGCCACTTATTTTTGCCATTATGAATGCTGTCGTGCCTTTGCAGATCGGGGCACGGGACGTTGCTTTCCCGTTTCTTAACGCGCTGGGTTTCTGGACGTTCCTGTTTGGTGGATTGCTGCTGAACCTGAGCTGGGTTATGGGTGGAGCGCCGGATGCAGGCTGGACCTCATATACACCGCTTTCGGGCAGTGAGTACAGTGGAACGCATGGTGTGGATTTCTACACCATCGGCCTTCAGATCGCGGGTCTGGGAACGCTCATCGGGGGCATTAACTTTCTCGCAACGATTATTACAATGCGTGCTCCAGGCATGTCCTACATGCGGATGCCGATGTTTACATGGACAACATTTATTACATCTGCCATTATCCTTTTTGCTTTTCCTGCCATCACGGTAGGGCTTGTACTTTTGACGTTTGACCGTATACTGGGAGCGAATTTCTTCGATGTCGCAGGTGGCGGTAATCCCGTACTCTGGCAGCACATCTTCTGGATCTTCGGGCACCCGGAAGTATACATTCTGATTTTGCCGGCATTTGGTATTATCTCGGAGGTTATCCCGACCTTCTCGCGTAAACGGTTGTTCGGATACAGCTCCATGGTATTTGCCACCATCCTGATTGCCTTCCTGGGCTTCATGGTATGGGCGCATCACATGTTTACAACAGGTCTGGGTAATGTAGCCAACGCGCTTTTCTCCATCTCCACGATGTTGATTGCCGTACCTACCGGGATCAAAATCTTTAACTGGCTCTTTACGATGTGGGGTGGACAGATCCGCTTTACCGCGGCAAACCTGTTCGCAGTTGGATTCGTCCCAACCTTCGTTATGGGTGGTGTTACAGGCGTTATGCTGGCATCTGCTCCGGCAGACTTCCAGTTCCATGATACGTACTTTGTTGTAGCCCACTTCCACTACGTTATTGTAGGGGGACTCGTACTTGGATTGTTCTCAGGATTACATTACTGGTGGCCGAAGATGTTCGGACGTATTCTCAGTGAAACACTGGGCAAATGGACGTTCTGGACGTTTATGATCGGTTTCCAATTAACGTTCTTTGTACAGCATTTCCTCGGTCTGATGGGGATGCAGCGCCGGATCGTTACATATTTGCCGAATCAGGACTTTGACCTGCTCAATCTGGTCAGCTCCGTCGGTGCGTTTCTAATGGGTGTTGGGGTTATCATGTTCCTCGTGAACATCGTAATCACAATGAGAAAACCGGCTGGCGCGCCAAACGATCCATGGGAAGACGGCCGTACACTGGAATGGTCTATTCCATCTCCGCCGCCGGAATATAATTTCAAGCAGACGCCGCTGGTACGCGGAATTGATGCATATTGGAAGGAAAAAATGGCAGGACATACGGAGATGACACCGGCAGAACCTGTAGGTTCGATTCATATGCCTTCAGCAACGCCGTTGCCGTTTGTAATGTCAGTAGGTATCTTTATCGCCGGACTTGGCTTGATGTTCAGTAATGATGAATTTGGTAATGCATTTATGAACGTCATTTTTAACAATTATATTGTAGTTATTATTGGTCTCGTAATCACATTTGGTGCAATGGCACTTCGTTCACTTTATGATGATCATGGCTGGCATATTGAACCGGAGGATCAGGATGAGAAGGGGGCTAGAACATGACAACCTCACATGCCGAACCGGTGAACGACAAATTGCCGCATGAACCGGAGAAAGCAACGCTGGAAGGCCGTAACAAGCTTATCGCCTTCTGGTTGTTCCTTGGCGGCGAGACGGTACTGTTCGGTACACTCTTTGCTACCTTCCTGGCTCTTCGTGGCCAAACCAATGATGGACCTACGGCGAATGAACTGTTCCACCTGCCACTCGTAGCCGCTGCAACGTTCATTCTCCTGGTCAGTAGTTTGACGAGTGTATTTGCGATTCAAGCCATGCATAAGGGCAAGCGAGATGCACTGGCGTTGTGGCTTGGCATCACGGTAGTACTGGGTATGGGATTTCTCGCACTGGAAATTTACGAGTTCTACGAGTATGTGAAACATAAAGAATTTGGCATGACCACGAGTGCATTCAGTTCAGCATTCTATACACTGGTCGGATTCCACGGAGCCCACGTTGCTTTTGGTATTGTGTGGATCGGAATCATTATCGGTCAGCTGTTCAAAAAAGGATTGACGGTCGTAACCGCACCTAAAGTATACGTCTCCGCAATGTACTGGCACTTTATTGACGTGGTCTGGGTGTTCATCTTTACGGTCGTGTACCTGCTCGGAAAGGTGGGGTAACACATGTCGGCACAGGATAAGACAGATCAACAGCCTGTGAAACACCGTCACCGGACGGAAGGGCCACAGAAACACGTCGTGGTGTTTATCTTCTCCATTATTCTCACGCTGATTGCGTTTGCGGCTGCTTCTGCCGGAGGGGTCAACACAACCTTTATCATTATTATTTTGCTCGTTATGGCTATTCTTCAAGTATTCGTTCAATTGGGTTATTGGATGCACTTGAAGGACAAAGGGCACTTGATGCCGATTCTGTTCATGGCCTTTGGCTTTTTTGTAGCCTTTACGTGCATCATTATGGCACTTTATTGGGTCTGGTGGTAAAAGAGATGGCGGCGGCGCAATGCCGCCGTCTTTTCCCCTTTTTGGCGTATGAATCTTCACAAAGTAATGATGGCAACAACCAAATCAGGTCACGGGGAGGTTTCCCGTATGCTCGGGTTGCAATATTTTAGCTTCAACGACTTATGGAGTCCGCTTATATTGGCTTTATTTCTGATCATTGCTGCGGCTTATCTGGTGCTTGTGGGACCGTTAAGCGAGCAAATAAAGGATGCAGAACCTGCGACTGCTGCACAGAAAATCATGTTTATTACAGGGCTGTTTGTCCTGTATCTGGCTCAAGCTGGACCCTTTAATCTGCTTGGTCACGTGATGTTTAGCTTCCACATGGTAAGTATGGCGTTCTCCTATCTGGTAGCTCCGCCGCTGATGATGAAAGGTTTGCCGATCTGGGTATGGCGCAAAATCGTACGCTGGTTGCCTACACGCCAGCTATCGTTCCTCGCTCATCCGATCGTTGCGGCAGTGCTCTTTAACGGGCTGTTCTCGCTGTATCACCTGCCGATTGTACATGACTACGTTATGCTGAATTTTACCGTTCACCGGTTGTATTACATTGCACTGTTCATCACTTCCATGCTCATGTGGTGGACATTGCTGAATCCGTTACCAGAAGGCAGACAAGCATCGGGGTTATCCAAGATCGGTTTTATTTTCTTGAATATGGTGCTGCTTACGCCTGCGTGCGGATTGATTATCTTTGCGTCCGAGCCATTGTATCAGACGTACAGCAACCCGGCGGTATGGGCTGAGGCAATGCGGTATTGTGTGTCCGGAGATTCTACGGCATTACTTCGCTCATTCGGTGGGCCTGCCTTCTTCAACTTTTTGTCTTCGGCAAAGGAAGATCAGCAGGTTGGTGGCATTGTAATGAAGTTTATTCAGGAGGGAATCTTTGCCTCCATGCTGGCTTATGTCTTTTTCCAATGGTATCGGAAAGAGAAGCAGGAAGATGATGATGATTCTTATCCTGCTGGGGGCGTAGAGGGGCCACTCAATCCTGCTGCCAAATAATTAAGTCAATGTTCTGACAAGAGGGGGAACACACGATGGATATGTATTTTTGGCTACCAACGATCAGTACTTCTTTCATTGTGATTAGTGCAGTACTGGTGGGGATCGGATGGGTACTGATTATTCAGGGGAAACGTGAGGCTCATCAGTCCGCCATGGTAGCAGGTGCGATTGCAGCTCTGATCTTCTTTGTGATCTATATGTCTCGCACGGTGTTCGTAGGTAATACGGCTTGGGGCGGGGACCCGGATCTGGAGATCTTTTATCGGATATTTCTGATCTTTCATATTATCCTGGCTACCGTGGCAGCGATATTCGGCATCTCCACACTGGTGCTGGGGTTCAAAAAGAAGTTCGGAACACATCGCCGCTGGGGTAAGTTCACGTCCATGATCTGGTTCGGGTCAGCGCTAACAGGTGTTGTCGTGTATGTTCTTCTATATCTCTTATATCCTGGTGGTCATACACGTCCGGTATGGGAAGTTATCCTCGGCGTATAAAAGTATAGATATAACCTCCGGTTACTTGGGCGGCATCACTACTCTCTTCTGAAAATATGAAAATGGACGAATCTAGCAGATCATTCGTCCACGCTTTCCCTCTCATTCGTTCATAGAATGAGTTCGAGAGGGGGAAAAAAAATGAAAAAAATAGTCAACGTCAGTCAAACGTATCCACGTCTTACCGTGTATTCAGAAGAGAATTACAGAGGGAGAAGCCGCATCTATCGTGGCAACACGGGTCTTCGTAACCTGGACAATATTTTGGATGGGGTGGAGAGCCTGCGCTTTTTCTCAACAAGTTCCAATGCAACACTGGTTGTGTTTACACGTCCTAACTTCCAAGGTGGATTCCGGGTCTTCCGAGGCAACACCAACTTGAGAGATTTGGATGATCTGATCCGTGGCAATGACGTGGAATCCCTGATCTCTACGAATCAGCGGTTAACGCTGGCTCAGATTCGTGCAATCCGCAGGGATCGCAGTCTGCCTAGTGGCTACAACCTCGTTTAATCGTAAGACCTCTTCTGTAAACAGGTGCTAGAGAACGGCAAAGGGCTGTACCCGAATTGTGTTTACACAATAATGGGTACAGCCCTTCTTTTGTGTTTTGCCGAATGAAGTCTAATCACCGCCACCTCCACTGTCTCCGCCACCGCTATCTCCACTGCTGTCGTTGCTGCTACCACTATCGCTGTTGTGATGAGAATGTGTGCCTGATGAAGAATCCGAATCATGATGTTTGAGATCCGATGTGTGTCTGGCATGTCGATCGTAGGAGTCATCTCCCATAATGACCGGATATCCCGAAGCAGAGTCCGTATAACCGTTGTTACGGCGAATGCGGTGTCTGCCTTTTTTGGCAGAATGACGATGAGGTTCATCCCGGAGGACCAACCAGATAACGACAATAAGGAAAAGGAGGACAAATCCGATCTCTACCAACCAATCCATAGCTGTAACCTTCCTTTCTTTGATTCGTTACTATAGTTTATTTTAACGTAAATTTGAAAAGTGTCCCATCCCATCTTCCTGATTCAGGAAATTTAGGGGTTGACGGGATGAGAATTTGGTCTGTATACTGTGTATATTGATATATACAGTAAACACAGTGAACACAGTGAACACAGTGAACACAGTAAGGCAAGATGAGTGAGTGAATGACAGGTGAAAGGCAGGCATGCATATGAACGAATGGAAGCAGGCGTGGTGGTTGACCCGTAGCCAGACGAGTAAGGATAAGCTCCAATGGCTATGGTCTGCATTATTCATGATATACACTGGCAGCATGAGCGGTGTGATGTTTTTAGGACAACAACAGACAGATATCATTAATCCAGTAGTGGATTCCTTCTTTTTAATCATGTTGCCATTTCAAGGGTTCATGTTCTGCAGGCGCTCCTTCCGATACATACAGGAGGATTCTTATACGCAGATGCTGGCCTACTATCGTAGAATTCCCATCCCTGAACAAGTGGTGATGTGGTCCAGGCTACAGCAGTCTCTGATGGCGTTTACGTACAATGGAATCTTTTTCTACGGATCGTTATACGTGGTTAACTTTCATGCCGAAGGATTCCGATGGGATCAGTACCTGGCCTTTAGCCTTACCTGTACAGGTTATGGCCTTTTGGTAACAGGATTGTATATTTACGGAGAGTTCCTGAACAGTGGCAAGAAATACTTGCTTCTCAGTACGCTTTTTATACCCATCGCCATTGGTATATCCATACTGATTCGAATGTCAGGCAGTTACGGATTGCGGATTGTAATGGATGGAAGTAAATCATGGGGGCTGCTTTCCCCGATCATGTGGATTGCTCTGGTGGCTGGCGTAGCGGGATTATGGCTGTTTAGTCGCTTGACGCTGAAGAAGCTGGTTCATCGGGATTTGAATTAAAATGAGAATTGAGCTTATGTACGAATACAGGATGAAACCGGCACGGTCAGGTAACAGACTGGAGTGTACCGGAGGGCGAGGTGCAAGATGTGAAAATACCCATTCAAATTAATGAAAATAGCGCTGAACCTTTATACCACCAAATTGAAAATCAGTTAAGATCGTTAATAATTACGGGTCAGTTGGGGGAGGGAACACATTTGCCGTCCATTCGTGAGTTCGCCGGAGCACTGAATTGCAGTGTTATTACGGTTAGACGGGTCTATCAGGATCTGGAGAATGAAGGCTTGCTTCGTACGAAGCAGGGGACAGGTACATTTGTGGCCCAAGTAGAAGCCGGCGATAGAGAAAATTATAGATTAAAGGCCGCACAAGAAGCGATGCAGGCAGCGGTGCAGTCCGGGAAATCGGTAGGCTGTACGGAAGAAGAGATGGAGAGCCTGTTCCGGGAAGTCCTGAAGGCTATTTACGTGAAGTAAGGGAGTGATTCATACGTGGAACCCATAGCAATCCAGTTGAATGGCGTATCCAAAATGCGAAAGCGCAGAGTTATTGGCCCAATTGATCTGACCATCCCGGAAGGGTATATAGTGGCTATTCTCGGTCACAACGGTTCAGGCAAAAGCACTCTTCTTAACATGTTACAGCAAGTGGTGCTGCCAGATGCTGGGCAGATTATATGGTTTGGTCAGGAACATGATGGGCCACTTCCCATTGAACTGAGACAACAGATTGGTTTTGTGGCAGATAACGCTGGTTCAGAAGAGAACCGGATAACAGCACAAGAAGCAGCTTATTTCCGGGCGTACTGGTACCCGCGTTGGGATATGAAGTTGTTCGACCAACTGATTCGTGATATGGAAGTACCTGTTGATGTGAAGCTGAACAAGATGTCCAAGGGAGAACGGCGCAAATTTGAGATTGCAGCTGCAATTGCAGCTCGCCCAAGACTATTACTTTTGGATGAGCCTTCATCAGGACTGGACCCCTTTGCCTGGAAAGTGATGGTTGAGCAGTTCCGTACCTTCATGGCGGGGGGAGACACCACGATTCTGATTGCCACACATATTGCGGACGAAGTCAAAAGACTTGCGGATTACATCGTATTGATGCACCGTGGTCAGTCACTGGGAATGGCCGAGAAAGATATGGTGCTCGATCAGTGGAAGGAAGTCTGGTATGAAGGAGACTTAAGGCCAGAGAGCATCCCTGGTGTTGTGGAATCTTCTTTGGAAGAGGGCGGTCTGGTTCGCGTAATTACAACCCGGGTCAGCGAAGCGCAGGAAAGGCTGGAGCTGTCGAATAACCGAGTATTGAAAATCCGTAACTTGGAATTGGATGAAGTGCTGGCATTCTGGATTGCCGGGTATGCACCCGTACAGTGGAAATAACCGAAGGGAGACGATAAATGATGAATCGATTGGAATTGAAGCAAGTCGTCAAGCAATATGCAGACAAAACAGCCGTTAATGGAGTCACGCTCAATGTAAAAGAGGGGGAGATTTACGGATTGCTCGGAGCCAATGGTGCAGGTAAAACAACAACAATGCGCATGGTGCTCGGACTGATTCACCCGGACGGAGGGAATATCCTTTACAACGGCAAGCCCTATAATACGGAGCTGCAACAGATTATGGGTTATCTTCCGGAAGAGCGCGGATTGTACCCGAAGGTGAAAGTCAGCGAACAGATTAATTACCTGGCACGACTTCGTGGCATGAATGGTAAGGACGCAGATCAGAGCCTCAAGTACTGGCTGAATCGGTTTGAGGTACCTGAGTATTACGATAAGAAGATCGAGGAGTTATCCAAAGGTAATCAGCAGAAAATGGGCTTTATCGCAGCGGTAGTGCATAGACCGCAGATTCTCATTCTGGATGAAGCGTTCAGTGGACTGGATCCTGTAAACGTGGAATTACTCAAGTCCACCGTCAAAGAATTGCGTGACGAAGGTACAGCAATCCTGTTCTCAACACACCGTATGGAGCACGTTGAAGAGTTGTGTCGTCAGATTACTATTCTGCATCGTTCCAACACGGTCGTACAAGGAGAGATCAAGGAGATCAAGAGTCGGTATCCGCGTGAACAGGTATTCCTGGGTACGATTGGTAGTGTGGAAGGACTCGAACAGTTGTCTGGTGTGAAGAAAGTCGAGCGGAATGAGCGCGGTTACCTGATACATATTAGTCAGGTGGAAGCGGCTCAAGAGATTCTGAGAACAGCGATGACTCAAACGACAGTGGAACACTTTGAACTGAAGGAACCAACGCTTAACCAAATCTTTATTCGTGAGGTAGGTGAGTCGAATGAATAAAATGGGAACGATTACGGGTTTTACATTTAAAAACAAAGTTAAAACGAAATCATTCATGGTGACGACCATTGTACTTGCACTTTTAATCTCAATCGGACTCAATGTCCCGTATTTCATTACCTTATTTAATGGGGGTTCCATTGGTGGAACTTCAAGCAGTAATCCTGTAAATATCGGTCTTCTGAGCACAGGGCAGCCTGAAGTTTCGGAGAAACTGGAGAGCTTCTCTGCGGCTCAAGGAGATCAGGCCTATCGATTCATTGCCAGTGGTGACAAAGATGAGGCGGCTCTCAAAGCCGATGCGGAAGCTGGAGTTACTGATGGCTATCTGAAGTTTGAAGCTGTTGCTGGGCAGGAGTTCCCTCAGCCGATTCTATATTCAGCGGAAGACGTATCACCTCAGATCATTGCATCCATTGAAGCGGCATTACAGAGTGTGAAGCTGGATGTGGTTGTGAAGGATGTACTCACAGCGGAGCAGAAGGAACTGATTACAACACCTGTGAAGCTCACGGAGCAAAGTTTGAGTACAGATGAGAGCGGAGCAGGTACTGAGTCTGAAGGTGCAATGAGCCCGATTAACTATATTGTGGTGTACTTGCTGATCATCCTGCTGTTTACCTCAACGATGATGACAGGTAACATGATTGCCTCCGAGATCACAGCTGAGAAGAGCTCACGTATTATGGAGATTCTGATTACGAGTGTATCACCGCTCAGTCAGATGTTTGGTAAAATCATCGGGATTTTCATGGTGGGGATGCTGCAAATCGGGATCTTCGGAGCGGTGGTTGCCGGAAATATCTTGCTGCCGCATAACCGTGCAGTATTAGGTGATTTCAATATGAGTGTAAGTGATGTGAATATTGCGGTTATTGTGTACGGACTCATATTCTACATTCTGGGTTACTTCCTGTATGCCGTGTTGTTTGCTGCCATTGGTTCAATGGTAAGCCGTACTGAAGAACTCGGTCAGGCTGTTCTGCCGATTACGATGTTGTCGCTTGTTTCCTTCTATATTGCGATCTTCAGTATTTCTACGCCGAACATTCTGTTGTTGAAAATCGCAAGCTTCATTCCATTCACGTCGCCGACAGCGATTCTGGTACGGATCGGCGCAGGAGTTGCGCCAACTTGGGAGATTCTAACGTCCTTAGCGATTCTCATTGTATCCATTATCATCTTCGGATGGCTTGCAGCCAAAATCTATCGCACAGGTGTGTTGATGTACGGTAAACGTCCAACCTTTAAGGAATTGTTCAAAGCCATGAAGGCTTATAAGATCTAGGTTGAGTGTTTGAAGGTAGGTAGTGTGTGATGTGTCGGTGGTGTTATATTAAATCGAGTTCAGGAGAGGGTTGACGATCATGCAGCAGTTAAAAGGGTTCTATATACAGTTTTTGAGGGAACCTCTGTGGTTTAAAGCATTGATCCTGACTACACTGCTACTTTCCATTGTATTTAGTAGTTCAGCCTTTTCAGAGCAGGGCTATTACCAAAGCATCGCTAAATTAGCTATCGCTATTTTCTTCGTCGCATATGGAGTGAAGCTACGGGGTAATCGGAAGATTGCTATAGCGTTCTTTTTCCTGGCACTGATCAGTATCTATTTATCATGGAATAGCTTGGATTTTACGAATATCTAACATCAAACATATATGACGGTTTCGTATGTATTGTTTCTTATCTAATGAGTGTAATGCAGGGATAAAGTGCTGCTCCGTTTTTGGAGTGGCACCAATTCCCATCTTTAACCGTAGTATCTAAGTATGTCCATTCTATTAAATGTTGGATTGGCAACTATATTCAATAAAGGAGATTACATAATATGAAGAATTGGAAACGCATGCTCTTATCTCTCACAATCTCTGTAGGTTTGCTCGCATCTTCAGTACCAGCTATGGCTGCTCCACAAGGAACTTCCGTCAAGGTTAATGATCAAGCTGTGAAATATGCTACAGGAGCACCAATCCTGGAGAAAGGTACAACACTGGTTCCACTGCGGACTACGCTGGATGCTATGGACGTGAAGCTAACAACTGCGACAGATGATACGATCACGGCTGTAGTAGATGGCAAAACGATTACACTCAAAAGCAAGCTTACACGGATCAACGGTGTAACGTATGCGCCAATCCGTATCGTTGGTGATGCTGCGGGTTATGAAGTTCGCTGGGATGCTGCAACGCGCACGGTGCTGTTGGTATCCAAAGGTGGAGCAACCGAAACTGCTCAAACCGGTGGACGTGGATTCATGTGGGAAGTTGAAAGTAATGGCAACACGGTCTATCTGGTAGGGTCCATGCATATTGCGGATGAGAGCTTCTATCCATTGCGTCCGGAGTTTGAAGAAGCCTTTGCGGAAGCTGATTATCTCGGGGTAGAGATTGATATTAGCAAAGCCGCTGACGAAGAGCAGCAAAAGCTGGTTCTAAGTCTGGGTTCGTATCAAGATGGAACAACACTGAAAGACCACATTTCCAGTGAAACGTATAGTAAGCTGGGTGATGTATTGAAGAAAAATGGTCTGGAGTCTAACGCCTTGGATGCATTTAAGCCTTGGGTAGTAGAGAGCACACTTGCAAGTTTGAAGTCCACAACGGCAGGATACGAAGCGTCAGCAGGAGTGGATCTGTATTTCATCCAGAAAGCGATCGAGCGCAAACTTCCAGTTATTGAGTTAGAGAGTTATCAATCTCAACTTGGCATGTTTAACGACTTTTCCAAAGAAACACAAGAGGAAACACTGAAAGCAACAATCGAAAACTTCGACGTGTTGGATAACAGTGTGAAAGAAATGGCTGAGATGTGGAAAACGGGTAATGACGAGCAACTGCTTGAACTGACAAACAGCTTCTCCACTAACGAGGAATATAACAAAGCGATGCTGGTTGATCGTAACATTGGTATGGCGGACAAAATCGATGGTTACTTGAAAAACGGCAAAAGTGAGGAATATTTCATTGTTGTTGGTGCGGCACATTACTTGGGTGATCACGGCATCGTGAAACTGCTTGAGGATAAAGGATATAAAGTAGAACGTAAATAAATATAGATTACTATAGAAGGTAACCCTTTTGTCTCGAATATAAGAGTTGAGAGGGTTACCTTCATATATAGAACAAAGACAGATTAAATAAAGAAGATCAAGCTGCAGGTTAATACAATTGAACTTAAGAGTTCATTGTAGATTGAAGGTCCTTAATATGGTTAGATCGTGGATTCGATATATTTTGAAATTAACTCTTTACAAGTGTATGTTCTACATGGTATATTCTATTTCCGGCCAAAAAAACACGAGATACACGGTGCGGCAAGCGAATAAAATAAGCTTCGAAAGAAACTTAAAAAAAGAGCTTGCAAAGTTGGTTCGGACATGATATTATATAAGAGTTGCTGAAGAGAACAATATTCGGTAACGAAACAAGTTTGATCTTTGAAAACTGAACAACGAGTGAGTAAACATTCTGCTTGCAGAATGAACGCAAAAGTCGAGACAAGCCTTGGCTTGAATCGACTGGAGCATAAATGAGATTTTTAATCTCGTCAGATTCAAAATGAGCTTATCGCTCTTTTCAATACTTTATTGGAGAGTTTGATCCTGGCTCAGGACGAACGCTGGCGGCATGCCTAATACATGCAAGTCGAGCGGAGTTGATAGGAAGCTTGCTTCCTTGATACTTAGCGGCGGACGGGTGAGTAACACGTAGGCAACCTGCCCTCAAGTTTGGGACAACTACCGGAAACGGTAGCTAATACCGAATAATTGTTTTCTTCGCCTGAAGGAAACTGGAAAGACGGAGCAATCTGTCACTTGGGGATGGGCCTGCGGCGCATTAGCTAGTTGGTGAGGTAACGGCTCACCAAGGCGACGATGCGTAGCCGACCTGAGAGGGTGATCGGCCACACTGGGACTGAGACACGGCCCAGACTCCTACGGGAGGCAGCAGTAGGGAATCTTCCGCAATGGGCGAAAGCCTGACGGAGCAATGCCGCGTGAGTGATGAAGGTTTTCGGATCGTAAAGCTCTGTTGCCAGGGAAGAACGCTTGGGAGAGTAACTGCTCTCAAGGTGACGGTACCTGAGAAGAAAGCCCCGGCTAACTACGTGCCAGCAGCCGCGGTAATACGTAGGGGGCAAGCGTTGTCCGGAATTATTGGGCGTAAAGCGCGCGCAGGCGGTCATTTAAGTCTGGTGTTTAATCCCGGGGCTCAACCCCGGATCGCACTGGAAACTGGGTGACTTGAGTGCAGAAGAGGAGAGTGGAATTCCACGTGTAGCGGTGAAATGCGTAGATATGTGGAGGAACACCAGTGGCGAAGGCGACTCTCTGGGCTGTAACTGACGCTGAGGCGCGAAAGCGTGGGGAGCAAACAGGATTAGATACCCTGGTAGTCCACGCCGTAAACGATGAGTGCTAGGTGTTAGGGGTTTCGATACCCTTGGTGCCGAAGTTAACACATTAAGCACTCCGCCTGGGGAGTACGGTCGCAAGACTGAAACTCAAAGGAATTGACGGGGACCCGCACAAGCAGTGGAGTATGTGGTTTAATTCGAAGCAACGCGAAGAACCTTACCAGGTCTTGACATCCCTCTGACCGGTACAGAGATGTACCTTTCCTTCGGGACAGAGGAGACAGGTGGTGCATGGTTGTCGTCAGCTCGTGTCGTGAGATGTTGGGTTAAGTCCCGCAACGAGCGCAACCCTTATATTTAGTTGCCAGCACTTCGGGTGGGCACTCTAGATAGACTGCCGGTGACAAACCGGAGGAAGGTGGGGATGACGTCAAATCATCATGCCCCTTATGACCTGGGCTACACACGTACTACAATGGCCGGTACAACGGGCTGCGAAATCGCGAGATGGAGCCAATCCCAACAAAGCCGGTCTCAGTTCGGATTGCAGGCTGCAACTCGCCTGCATGAAGTCGGAATTGCTAGTAATCGCGGATCAGCATGCCGCGGTGAATACGTTCCCGGGTCTTGTACACACCGCCCGTCACACCACGAGAGTTTATAACACCCGAAGTCGGTGGGGTAACCGCAAGGAGCCAGCCGCCGAAGGTGGGATAGATGATTGGGGTGAAGTCGTAACAAGGTAGCCGTATCGGAAGGTGCGGCTGGATCACCTCCTTTCTATGGAGAATCGTTTCCTGCAACGGAAACATTCAAATACGCAGCTTAGCTGCAAAACTACTCACTCGTTGCTCAGTTTTGAGAGCTCAAACTCTCAAACAGCTTGCTTTTGCATGGAGCTTGTTCTTTGAAAACTAGATATCGAAACGAAACAAACGCGAATTAGAACATTCCTTTTTAGCTGAACTTGTGTTAAACAAGTTTCAATAAAAACGGTAGATTGCTGGAGCGAGTGATCGAAATGGAGCGACTTTTGGATTTGGACGTAGTCCAAACCAAGCGGAGCGACAGCTCGAACACGAGCGCAATGGTTAAGCTACTAAGAGCACACGGAGGATGCCTAGGCGCTAGGAGCCGATGAAGGACGTGGCGAACAACGAAACTGCCTCGGGGAGCTGTAAGCAAGCTTTGATCCGGGGGTGTCCGAATGGGGAAACCCAGCTGGGGTAATTTCCAGTTACACCTAACTGAATACATAGGTTAGTGTGAGGCATACCAGGGGAACTGAAACATCTAAGTACCCTGAGGAAGAGAAAACAATAGTGATTCCGTCAGTAGCGGCGAGCGAACGCGGAGAAGCCCAAACCAGAGAGCTTGCTCTTTGGGGTTGTGGGACGTCTCACATGGAGTTACAAAGGAACCGGTTAAGCGAAGAGGTCTGGAAAGGCCCGCCAAAGAAGGTAAAAGCCCTGTAGTTGAAAGTCTGTTCCCTCCGAGACGGATCCCGAGTAGTGCGGGGCACGTGAAACCCCGTATGAATCCGGCAGGACCATCTGCCAAGGCTAAATACTTCCTAGCGACCGATAGTGAAGCAGTACCGTGAGGGAAAGGTGAAAAGCACCCCGGAAGGGGAGTGAAATAGAACCTGAAACCGTGTGCTTACAAAAAGTCAGAGCCCGTTTTAGGGGTGATGGCGTGCCTTTTGTAGAATGAACCGGCGAGTTACGTTCCCGTGCAAGGTTAAGGTGAAGAGCCGGAGCCGCAGCGAAAGCGAGTCTGAATAGGGCGATGTAGTACGTGGACGTAGACCCGAAACCGGGTGATCTACCCCTGTCCAGGGTGAAGGTGCGGTAACACGCACTGGAGGCCCGAACCCACGCATGTTGAAAAATGCGGGGATGAGGTGGGGGTAGCGGAGAAATTCCAATCGAACTCGGAGATAGCTGGTTCTCCCCGAAATAGCTTTAGGGCTAGCCTCGGAAAACAGAGTCGTGGAGGTAGAGCACTGATTGGGTGCGGGGCCCGCAAGGGTTACCAAGCTCAGTCAAACTCCGAATGCCATAGACTTACTTCCGGGAGTCAGACAGTGAGTGCTAAGATCCATTGTCAAAAGGGAAACAGCCCAGACCATCAGCTAAGGTCCCCAAGTGTGTGTTAAGTGGGAAAGGATGTGGAGTTGCACAGACAACCAGGATGTTGGCTTAGAAGCAGCCACCATTGAAAGAGTGCGTAATAGCTCACTGGTCGAGTGACTCTGCGCCGAAAATGTAACGGGGCTAAACACACCACCGAAGCTATGGCTTGATGCTTTGCATCAGGGGTAGGGGAGCGTTGTATAAGGGTTGAAGGTGTACCGTAAGGAGCGCTGGACATTATACAAGTGAGAATGCCGGTATGAGTAACGAAAAGATCAGTGAGAATCTGATCCGCCGAAAGCCTAAGGGTTCCTGAGGAAGGCTCGTCCGCTCAGGGTAAGTCGGGACCTAAGGCGAGGCCGAAAGGCGTAGTCGAAGGACAACAGGTCGAAATTCCTGTACCACCGTAAGCCGTTATGAGCAATGGGGGGACGCAGTAGGGTAGTGACGCGGACTGATGGATGTCCGTCTAAGCAGTGAGGCTGATGTGTAGGCAAATCCGCACATTGTAAGGCTGAGCTGTGATGGGGAGCGAAAATTATAGTAGCGAAGGTCATGATCTCACACTGCCAAGAAAAGCCTCTAGCCAGGTGATGGTGCCCGTACCGCAAACCGACACAGGTAGGCGAGAAGAGTATTCTAAGGCGCGCGGAAGAACTCTCGTTAAGGAACTCGGCAAAATGACCCCGTAACTTCGGGAGAAGGGGTGCCCCGGTAGTGTGAATAGCACGAGGGGGCCGCAGTGAAAAGGCCCAAGCGACTGTTTAGCAAAAACACAGGTCTGTGCGAAGCCGTAAGGCGAAGTATACGGGCTGACGCCTGCCCGGTGCTGGAAGGTTAAGGGGAGTGGTTAGGGAGTAATCCCGAAGCTGTGAACCGAAGCCCCAGTAAACGGCGGCCGTAACTATAACGGTCCTAAGGTAGCGAAATTCCTTGTCAGGTAAATTCTGACCCGCACGAATGGCGTAACGACTTGGGCGCTGTCTCAACGAGAGATCCGGTGAAATTTTAATACCTGTGAAGATGCAGGTTACCCGCGACAAGACGGAAAGACCCCATGGAGCTTTACTGCAGCTTGATATTGAATTTGGGTACGATCTGTACAGGATAGGTGGGAGCCTTTGAAGCATGAGCGCCAGCTTGTGTGGAGGCAACGTTGGGATACCACCCTGATCGTATCTAGGTTCTAACCTGGTACCGTAATCCGGTGCGGGGACAGTGTCAGGTGGGCAGTTTGACTGGGGCGGTCGCCTCCTAAAGAGTAACGGAGGCGCCCAAAGGTTCCCTCAGAATGGTTGGAAATCATTCGAAGAGTGCAAAGGCATAAGGGAGCTTGACTGCGAGACCTACAAGTCGAGCAGGGACGAAAGTCGGGCTTAGTGATCCGGTGGTACCGCATGGAAGGGCCATCGCTCAACGGATAAAAGCTACCCTGGGGATAACAGGCTTATCTCCCCCAAGAGTCCACATCGACGGGGAGGTTTGGCACCTCGATGTCGGCTCATCGCATCCTGGGGCTGAAGTAGGTCCCAAGGGTTGGGCTGTTCGCCCATTAAAGCGGTACGCGAGCTGGGTTCAGAACGTCGTGAGACAGTTCGGTCCCTATCTGTCGTGGGCGTAGGAAATTTGAGAGGAGCTGTCCTTAGTACGAGAGGACCGGGATGGACGTACCGCTGGTGTACCAGTTGTTCCGCCAGGAGCACCGCTGGGTAGCTATGTACGGACGGGATAAACGCTGAAAGCATCTAAGCGTGAAGCCCCCCTCAAGATGAGATTTCCCAGTATGTAAGACCCCTTGAAGACGACGAGGTAGATAGGCTGGGGGTGGAAGTGCAGCAATGCATGGAGCTGACCAGTACTAATCGGTCGAGGGCTTATCCAATAGCAAGTGATAATTCGCATGTTTCGTTTCGAATCTAGTTTTCAGAGAACAACACTCTGAAATGTAAGCTACGCGTTTGGTGGCGATGGCGGAGGGGTTCCACACGTACCCATCCCGAACACGACCGTTAAGCCCTCTAGCGCCGATGGTACTTGGACCGCAGGGTCCTGGGAGAGTAGGACGCCGCCAAGCAATAGGAAGACACACTTGATGATATCGAGTGTGTCTTTTTTGTGTTACTATTTTATACATTGCATATAAAGAATTGAGTGAAAGCCGATAGGTCTTCCCTGCGTTGTATGACATTCCGTAAGTAAACAAATACAGTGTGATTCCTACGACTTAGTATATTTTAATATTGAATTTGGTAATCTCCTCCGCCACCATTAGGTGAGTACCCTACGATTTTATGGTAACCATACAGATTCCCTAAAGTGATGTTTTTCGTTCTCAAGTCTGATGCGATTACTCGTCCACTTCCCTTCAAATTTCCACTCATATCAACAACATTAAATACATATTCCCCAGTCGAACGAGGAAGAAAAGAAAACGTGACATTTCCACTCAAATAGATATCCGTTGAGTAACCTCCATCGAAATACTCTACTATAAGGTTTTGGGCAAAGATAGCAGCTTCTTGTTCCTGTTTTATCTGAGCATCTTGTGAAGGGATTATAGGCATAGACGTTTCATCAGCAAATACTGGTGAAACAGATGCTAGGAGCAAAGCCATGGAAGAGAGAGCTGAAATTGCAGTTTTTTGATATTTCTTCACAATCGAACATCTCCTTTTCATATATAAAAGTCGAGATTGATCATACTCACAGTAGCTTTCCTCACAGTCATTTCCTAGGATAAAAGTGAGGGGAGGTCTGGCGCCGTATATAGTTTGACAAGACAACCATACTCCAATTAACAAATATATACAATTATTTAAAGATAGTTTTATATCCTATTTTTGTTAAATATACACTTTATTCATACATCATTCACATTTTCTATAGCTATAGTGCTCAAGCAACCGTTAATAGCAATGGACGATACGATATTTGGTTCTGATTATATTTGCTTCAAGCATAACAAAGCCCTGCCCGATCTATGTAGACCGAGCAGGGCTTTATCTTTTCTCTATACGTTCATTTAATCCATTATGGCTACTCAGGACGCAACGCGTTTATTCGATCCGTAAGGGATCGTTTTCTATAGTACAGGGCTATGGTTGCGAGAACCAGCATTTCAGACAGCGGTACGGCAAGCCACACACCCGTGACACCAAAGAATGAAGGGAGAATTGCAATCAACGCAATCATGATGATCATTTCACGCGCAGCTGTGATCCAAATGGCCATTTTGGCATTGCCTACAGATTGGAAATAGGTGCTCATGACAAAGTTAACACCCATAAACACATAGGCAAATGTAAATATACGTAATCCGTAAACGGCATTATCCGTTACGCCACTACTGAAGTTTCCAAAGATTTGCACGAAATAAGGTGCACCGATCTGAACAACAACCAGTAACAGCAGACCGCATGCCAGAGCTGTTTTAGTGGCTAAACGTATCGTTTGTTGTACCCGTTTAATCTGGTTGGCACCGTGATAATAGCTTATCAGAGGCTGGGCAGCAGATGCCAGACCCAGGAAAGCCAACAATACAACACCATGAATATAGTTCAATACGGTAAAGGATGCTACACCATCCGTGCCCGCAATGCGGTCCATGGAGATATTGTGAGAGACAGAGAAGACCGACATGCCGAGTTCAGCCAGAAAGCTGGGGAAACCAATGAGTAGAAGGGAAGCCAGCAGTTTGTTGTTCCATTTGAATCGGGTGAATGTGAGATTATTTGTTTTTTTGAAAAAGTGAGTGAACAGGACAAGTAGCGCAAGAGACGCTGATATAATAGTACCGATGGCCACACCGCGTACACCCCATTCGAGTACATACAATGTTATATAATTGATGATGATATTGGCTACAGCAAACGTAATCTGAGCGTACATGGACGTGTTGGGATTACCATCGTTTCGTACAAAGATAGAGAGTGCATTCTCAATCGTGAAAACGAACCCGAACAATAACATGATATTCATATAGTCCGAAGCAAACGGGAATGTCTCAGCGTTAGCACCGAGGGAGTATACTAGCTTGTCTTTGAACGTAAATGCAGTATATCCAATGGCTATCGTAACTAGCATAATCAGCATAATGGATTTTGTGAAAATTTGTTTGGCTGATGTGATATCTTTTCTACCCATAGCGTTTGAGTACAAGGTTGCCCCGCCCATACCGATCCACAACGACATAGCAACAAAAAGTGTGTAAACAGGTGAGGCAATGCCGATTCCCGCCATCGCGGTAGAACCCAGTTTGTGTCCAACCATAATGCCGTCGATAATAAAATTAAAAGCAACTACCAGCATCCCCAATACAGAAGGCACGAGGTAGCTTATAAAAGCTTTACCTACAGATTGCCCTTCCAAGGGATGCGTCCAATTCGTATTCATAATGACCTCCGTTAGTATACTGAATGTTCATTTTGCATTTAATAATACTGAACGTTCGTTCTGTATGATAACACGTCGTGAATTCTCTTGGCAACTTTTGCGTTTAAATATCGTTTATGTGGTAGAGTAGGTGGATATTTATAAAGCGGGAGGATTCTCTTGATGAAACAAAATAAATACGATGAATCTGAATTTTTCAATAACTATAGTAAGATGGCACGTTCCGTTCAAGGGCTGGATGCAGCGGGGGAGTGGCATGAACTGCAGACTCTTTTGCCTGATTTGAAGGACAAGCGTGTGCTGGATTTGGGATGTGGTTTTGGCTGGCACTGCCGGTATGCGCGAGAGCAGCAAGCGAGTTCAGTGATCGGAGTAGATTTGTCTGAAAATATGCTTCAGCGTGCTCGTGAAATGACGGACGATCCGCAGATCCGGTACGAGCAGCTGGCGATTGAAGATATTGATTTTGCACCGGGACAATTCGACGTTGTGATCAGTTCACTTGCTTTGCATTATATTGAAAGGTTAGACACGGTGTACGCTAAGATCAATGATTGTCTCGTAGAAGGGGGCACATTTGTACTATCTACCGAACATCCCATCTTCACCGCTCGTGCTGCGCAGGATTGGCATTACGGACCCACAGGTGAGACTCTTCACTGGCCCGTGGATGATTACCACGATGAAGGGGAACGTGTGGCGAACTTTTTGAATCAGGATGTGGTCAAATATCATCGCACACTGGCAACATATCTCAATGAACTGATTAAGGCGGGGTTTGCTATTCAAAAAGTGGCTGAATCCAAACCATCACCGGAGATGATTGAACAGGTTCCTGGCATGCGAGACGAGAATCGGAGACCGATGTTTCTGATGATTGCTGCGGTTAAAGTATAACGAAGAAAATGATACGTTAGACTAGAGGGCAGAAAGTAACTGAGGAAGTGGTGCGTTCGCCAAAAGCTTACTGATAGAGATTTCAAAATTAGCAAAATTTGAAGGAATCAGCGTGTTCAGCGATGTTGAACATGCTGGTTTTTTATTTTGCTACAATAATAAGAAATAATGTCCAAAACAGGGAACCAAACCACATTAGACTCAGTCATATTAAGTGAGGTGAACAACAGTTGGATGATCAATTACTGGCACAGGCTCAGACCATAGACAATTACACACTTAGCAGCATAATGGATGACTACGGAAATGACGTGTGGAATTACGCTTATTTTCAGACCAAAAGTGCCGAACAGGCAGACGAATTGTCACAGGAGGTATTTATTCGGGCGTACTCGGGGATCGCTCTTTATCGTGGGGATTGCTCACTGAAAACATGGCTGTTGACGATTACTAGGAACACGACTTTTACATATCGAAAATCCAGATTCTTTCGTAGTAGCCTGTGGGGAGAGACGTTACCCATTGAGACAGAGCGTGGGGATTCGAGCCAAAGAGTCATGATTGCAGAGCAGCCTGCACATCCTTCGGCCGAGATGGAAGTGATGCGTAAGGAGCATATCCATGAAATCTGGGATATTGTTCTGGCGTTGCCGAAGAAGTTCCGGGAGATTCTTTTGCTGAATCTGAAATATGAGCTTACGACGAGTGAGATTGCTGAGATATTGAAAATCAGCTCAGGCACAGTAAAATCCAGACTTTCCCGAGGTAAGGACAAGGTACGGAAACAATGGGAGGAGCGAAGCAAATGAGACACAAGGATGAGCAATGGGAGAAGGAAATCCGGAAGGGACCGTTTGCTTCGTCTCCTTTTACGGAGGATCACAAGCGAAAGGTGCTTCAACAGGTGGAGTGGATGAAGAAGTCGGAAGAGGGGAGCAAGGGAGATAGGTCAGAGGACAGTTCCAGGGCATCCAGGCCGTTTAGACCGCAAGTAGGTAACGTGTCACGCAAGCGTCACCCTAGAAGAGGGACTCTTGTTGCCGGCATGGGTGCGTTGGTTATTGCTGCTGGATTGTTCCTATGGATCTGGGATGATGGACAGCTGGTAAAACCCATGATCGAGCAGGTCTATCCGACAGCAGCGTTACAGTTATCCGATGGTTTTAACACGAATCTGCTAACCGACAAAATGAAAAGAAATGTTGCGACTACGATGCGAGATGATCTGGGTAAACAGCTGAAGATTAAGAAAGTGGAAGACTTGCCTGTGTCCGGCAGAATATATGTAGAGGCTGGAAATGAAAGCGAGAAGGAGTATGCACAGATATGGCTTGATGCGACAACAGGAAATCTGCGTGAAGTACAGATGAGACGTGAGATGCAGCCAAGCGAGCTGGAGCACCGTTATCTGCGTCAAGTTCCATCTCTTTTGCAAAGTATAGGCAGCACTCCAACGCTTAAACCTGCATCAGTCCAACGTTCTGTGAGTATGAAGCAAGGGGAATTGGAGCCGATATCACATACGACATTAGCGTTAGAAAATGAGACTGGTAATGGTTATGGGGAGATTGTATGGCAGCAGGACAAGGCTGTATCGATAACAGGCGACCTTAGACCTGATCAAATATCACAGGCAGCGCTGGCGGATGCCAGAAAAGCGATTGAGGCTCTGTCTGGTAAAGCCAATCTTGATCTGGTAAGAGCAAGCCGAAGCAAAGATGATGAACTCGGCAAGGATACAGTCTCCTTTTCCTTTAAAGATAACTACTTTGTCCAGATGACCGAAGGAAAAGAGGGCTTGGGTTATACGGTTGGGGATGCTAATCATTATGAGCAAGACTTTGCAGACTGGGAAGAAATAGAGGCTTATTATCAGGAACTATATAACATACAGGAGTCTCTTCTTAGAGGAGAGGTAGAACCTATAATTAAAAAAATATTTAAAATGGATCTTCAAGCGTATAAACTTCACCGTGATCCTGACCATCCAGGCATGGTCACATTTGAACTGGAGTCGAGCACGGATGTTTTTCAGGTTGAATACAGGGAAGATGGACGGATCAAGATGATCACCAGAGGTGAGTTATAGGGCTTGATCTTATATGTTACAATTTACTTCATAGATGGGATGAGTATAAGGAGATAACGATGAAATATTTGGTAAGTTCATGTCTGGCGGGGGTAGCTTGCCGTTACAATGGAACAGCGAGCCTGGATGTGAAGATTCAGGAGCTTGTGGAGCAGGAGCAGGCTAAGATGGTATGCCCAGAGCTGCTTGGCGGCTTCTCCACTCCACGGGAACCGGCTGAAATTATTGGTGGCACAGGCAAGGACGTGCTGGCAGGCACTGCAAAAGTGATCGAGAAAAGTGGCAAGGACGTCACAGAGCTGTATATCAAGGGAGCCTATCAGACGCTCGAATGGGCGCGAGAATTGAATGTATCGTGTGTGGTACTGAAGGAGTTTAGTCCGTCCTGTGGTACACAGATGATCTATGATGGGAATTTTGCCAATAAAAAGGTAGCTGGAGAAGGTGTCACCTCAGCATTGCTGAGACAAGAAGGATATACCGTTATTTCTGAAAATGAATTTATGGAGCAACTATAGGTCGCACAGATATCGTTTCATATTCACAGAAAAGCCGCTGGATTATATTCTGGCGGCTTTTCTGTTGTCTCCCATTTCTTTTCTCATTAAAAGAATAAAGTCAATTTTCCTGAAATGCTAACAAACAATATGGATACATACGATATAGATATAAGATATATAAGGCTATCTACTATTTAAAGTGGGGGAATAATCATGTCAATTCAGTCTAAGCCAAAATATAAGAAAGGAAATAAACTCAAAAATATGAAATTAACAACAACGATGGTCATCATGACTGTGATTAGTCTAATCGGCTTGTTTACTGTTTTTCTGATTGGAATTTTGGGAATGAACGAAGCAAAAACGGGACAAGGTATCCTCTACAATGACCGTTTCCAGCATCAAACCAATGTTCTTGAATTGAAAAGTAATTTCTATAATATGCGCGCCAATTATACAAAGGTTCTTGATAATGCAGAGTACACCGACAAACAGTACGATCAGGTTCAAAAAGGTAAGAAGAGTATCACGGATGGCTTGAATGAATTTTCAGCAAGAACATTGGATGCCAAAGAAAAAGAGATATTTGCAAATTTGGTAGCAAAGATGGATACATATTATCAGGATATTGAGCAAATCATGGATACCAAAAAGATGTCGGGCACCTACGATAGTGAAGAGAGAGGAAGAATTAACAAAAGCAGTACAGCGATTGTGGAGACGATCACCCTTTTGAGTGCGTATAACGAAGAAGAGTCAGCCAAGCTCTATGCGGATACACAGGAAGTGATTCAGCAGCGAGCATTGGTGCTCGGTTCGGTTCTTTTGCTTTCACTTGCAGCGCTCATTCTGATTTCATTTGTAATGATTCGCAGTATACGTCAACGAATGAAAGCAATTACCCGTTATTGTGAAGAAATAACAAAAGGCAACTTAACGGCATCCTTAGATCCGCATCTAACACAGGGAAATAATGAGATAAGTGTCATCGCACGAGCTATTGGTACAATGACCGATTCCACAACAGATGTCATTCGTGGTGTAATTCAGGAATCTCATCATATCAACCAAGTTAGCGATCTTACCAACCAGAACATGGCTGGTCTGAATGAACGAATTCGTGAAGTATCAGCTACAGTTGAGGAGCTCTCGGCTGCAATGGAAGAGGCTTCAGCCCATACGGAAAATATGAATCATTCGGCTAATGAGATGCAACAGGGGGCTGAATATATATCGGAACGGACATCTAAACAAGCAGAATCCGCCTATGTGACCAGCACGAAGGCTGAAAAGTTGAAGCAGGAAGCCCGCGAATCAAGCAGAGCAGCCATAGACATGGTTGATCATACGAGTAAGAAGATGACAGAAGCACTGGAACGTGCAACAGCTGTAGATCAGATTGGTATATTATCTCAGTCTATTTTGGATGTTACAGCGCAGACTAATCTGCTTGCACTCAATGCCTCCATTGAAGCTGCAAGAGCTGGAGAAGCAGGCAGGGGTTTTGCGGTTGTAGCAAGCGAGATTCGAAAGTTGGCTGATGATTCCAGACAGGCTGCCGATCAAATACAGCAGGTCACGGAAGAAGTTATGCAATCTGTAACCAATCTGTCCTCGAATGCCAAAGAGTTGCTATCCTTTATGTTCAATCAGGTTGGCAAAGATTATAAATTATTGGAGGATACAGCTGAACAGTATTATGTCGATTCCCTTGATCATGCCAATGCCGTTAAAGATCTCAATGCAACCTCACAACAAGTGACTGCGAATATCAAAATACTAGTTGGCTCCATTCACGAGATTGCATCAGCCAGTGAACAATCAGCCGCATCAAGTCAGGAAATCGCAGGACACATGGTCGCTTCTGCTGCGCAATCTGTGGAAGTAGTTAAACAATCTGATCAAGTGAAAGATAGTGCATTAAATCTGAATAAGCTGGTTCAAGATTTCAAGATTTAAAAGGAAAGAGTCGTAGATAATCCACTAGGCCATGTAAGTGCCTAGTGGATTATTGCTGTCTTTCATCCAATACTTACTTTTATAAACCAAGAAACAATAATGTGCGTACTTTTAATTTATACACATAGGACCTAAACTAATACTTGAGATGAAGCTACTTAAACATTATTGTTCAACATAAAAAATATATAAAAAGGACGTGGAGCTCCATGGAAGTTACAGCAAAGTCAAAGACAAAGGAAGACATCTTAAAGGCGTATCATTTCCGGCATGCAACAAAGATATTTGATGATACCCGCAAAATCACGGATGAGGATTTCCAATTTATATTGGAAACAGGCAGATTATCTCCAAGTTCCATTGGTCTTGAGCCGTGGAAGTTTCTGATTGTACAAAATCCGAACCTGCGTAAGCGTCTGTCCGAAGTCTCTTCCGGCGCTCAAAAGCAATTGGCTACAGCAAGCCATTTTGTTGTTATTTTGGCCCGATCAGATGCCAGTTATAATTCTCCTTATGCGGAGTACATGTTGAAGGAAACAAAGGGAATGCCAAATAACGTATATGAGCTAACAAGTGAGGCTTATGGAAAGTTCCAAAATAACCAGAAAATTCTGGATAATCCACGATCATTATTTGACTGGGCATCTAAACAAACTTATATTGCACTCGGCAACATGATGACGGCGGCAGCTCAGATCGAGATTGATTCTTGTCCAATCGAAGGTTTCAGCCGTGAGGGCGTCCACCGTATTATGGAAGAAGAGGGCTTGCTCGAAAATGGCACATGGGGCGTCTCCATGATGGCAGCCTTCGGTTATCGGGCAGAGGAGCCCCAGCGTGAAAAGTCACGACAATCCGTTGAGAAAATCACACAATGGATTAACTGAATTCAGCATGAATCCAACATGAATTCAAAAATAATTAGCTAAGATCTAACATTATAGATAAGGATCAAAGTAGTATCGAAACAGCCCGATATTTTCCACCTGTTAGAAGCATGGAAAGGGCTGTTTTTCTTTTTATAAAAAAGAACTTGATTATACATAGATGTCTATGTATAATGAGGTCATGCCTAAATACAACGCAATTGCACTGATTGCAAGAATCAGGGACCATGTCAACAAACGGATTGTACACGAATTGGAACAGCATGAGGTAACAGGGATTGTTCCTTCTCATGGAGATGTATTGATGTTCTTGTACCGGGAAGAGACGCTGTCGATCAAGATGTTGGCTGAACGTGTTCAACGCACGCAACCAACGGTAACAGTACTGGTCAACAAGCTGGAGAAGCTTGGCTATGTTGAACGTAGCAAGAGTGCCGAAGATAGCCGAGTGACGATGATTCGCCTAACCGAACAGGGGAAGCGACTCGAACCGATCTTTCATCAGGTATCAGAGCATATTAATGACATCATCTATAGTGGCTTGTCCGATGAACAGTCGGAGCAATTGGAGAGCTTGTTATCCATTATTGTCCGAAAGTTATAATGAATGAACTCTTCTGTCTGCAACCCTTCCAGATTTGACTGGGGTGGAGGCAGAGGAGCCCAAATATTTTTTTACTCATATACATAGATATCTATATATATGAGGACGTATCAATGTAATTTATTTTCGCAACCTAACTCAAACCAAACCTGAAGGGATTCACACTATGAAACATCTTATCGTATATGCTCACCCGCACACAGACAGCTTGAATAACGCAATCCTCAATACTGCTGTAGAAGCTCTCGAAGCTCAAGGCCATGAAGTAGTCGTTCGTGACTTATATAAGCTTGGATTCCAACCCGTACTGACTGAAGCCGATACAGCTTCCATGCGCGCAGGACAGACACCACAGGATATCGCTACGGAACAAGAGTTTGTTACGAATGCAGAAGCTATTACATTCATCTATCCGATCTGGTGGACAGGCCTTCCTGCCATTATGAAAGGGTACGTTGACCGTGTATTCGCCTATGGTTTTGCATATGCAGCGGGTGAAGCGGGAATCGAGAAATTGCTGACAGGCAAAAAAGGACTTATCATCAACACACATGGTACACCAAGTGAAATTTATGATCAGATTGGTATGACTGCTGGGTTGAAAGTTACCTCAGACGTAGGTATTTTCGATTTTGTAGGTATTGAAGCCGTAGATCATCTGCTCTTCGGTAGTATTGGATACCTGGATGCACCCGCATATCAAGCCATGTTGGATCAGGTTAAACAGACGGTTACGACCAAATTCTAATGTGGAAGTAGATGTAGATGTAGATTCCAGATTCGCATTCCATATGATACCAGACCGACTCAATTATGAGTCGGTTTGTTTGTTTCGTATGTTTGCAAAATGAATGAAAGGGGGTATAATCGTACCCATAAAACCTCTTTGAAGCGAAAACATGAGTAAAACCAAGTGTTATAAGGATATCCTCGCGCTTATCGAAAGTAGAAAATCACATAAAAATCACATTCTCTGCAAAATGCTATATTTGAAGGACATCTGAGAAATGTTTCATAATTCTTTCCGTCGCATTTTTCTTCATATTTTTCGTAACATGAGTATATATCTTTAGAGTAGTTTTTGCATCATCATGCCCAACTCTCTCCATGATTGTCTTCAAATCTACTTCGGCTTCAGCCAGCATTGAAATATGCGTGTGACGAAAAATATGAGGAGTAGCCCTTTTTGTAATTGATGTTTTTAATAGGAGTCTGTCCATACGTTTGAGAATTTTTTTAGTGATAAAGGGGTAACCATCGCTTCGAGCAAAAACAAAATTTTCATCATGATAATTATCCATAAGTTTCTTAGCAGCTATTCTCTTTGAACGCATACGTTCTAAATGACGTGCAATTCCTCGCATTACATCCTCAATCACATCAAACCTTCGAATCGATCCTTTTGTTTTTGGTGGGGTTAACATATAGTTCTTCACGTTGTTTTTGGGGCAGTATAAAGTTTTTGTCACACGGAGTTCGTTAGTTTCTAAAAAGAAATCTGTATCCTTTAAAGCGCATAATTCCCCAGATCTCAGGCCGCTGAATGCCAACAAATGAAATATTTCCAGATCCATAGGAAGACCTTGCTCTCTAACCGCCAGAAGAAACTCTGCTAATTCATGTTTCTCCAGAATCTTTTCCGCAATAGAGTCGCTTTCTATTTCTTCAACCGTCAAAAGTTTCACTGGAATTACAGTATCAGCAAACGGATTATCTGCTATCATCTTATGTTTAATCGGATACTTAATTATCATTTTAGCTGTCACATCTACGCCCTGGAGTGAGCTTTGAGAGTATCCCTCCTTAAACATTTGATTGAGCATATTCTGATGATGATTATGAGTCAGTTTATTTATTTTAACTTTAGCGTAATATCGTAGCTGTCTAATTATCATTCATATAGCAGTAGCCCCGGTCAATCGTTTGCCGGGGTGACCAAATGCATTCAATAAACAGAACATATGTACTAAATCTTTAATCTTCAGTGAGCTTCAAGTCAATAGTATGTCTACAGTTGGGACATTTTTTTGTAGCAGTGTAAGTTTTCTTTTGATTGATTTCGAGAAGCGAGAGTAGCTGGATTAACAAACTGGGTAGTGAGGCAAACGCAAGTAACAACGTAACGGTGCTCATAGCTGCGGTATCAATTAATGCTTTTTTGTCTTGGAGCATTCCAGTAATAAAGAAGCCTAGTACTATTACAAACACTACAACAAAAGCTATGTACGTTAGCCCCCAGGTAATCTTTAACCATTTCAATAGTTTATTTATTTTCATATTTTCACCTCATTATTTAATACGTATTTTTTTTATAAATAGACTCAATTTAAGGAGGGGCCTACTTGAAGACACCGAGAATATTACACTATCCCGGTAGCAAGTGGAGCATGGCGGAATGGATTATCAACCACATGCCGCCACATACAACCTATTTGGAGCCATTCTTTGGTTCTGGAGCAGTTCTATTCACGAAGGAGCGCAGCCTGATCGAAACCGTGAACGACTTGGATGGTGAAGCTGTCAATCTGTTTCGCATAACCGAGAACGTCCGGAAGACCTGGCACATGCAATCCGATGGACTCCACACTCGAGGCAGGAATATTACGAGAGTTATTACGACTCTGATGATGACCTTGAACGTGCGCGCCGTTTGGTAGTCAGACTCTGGCAAGGTAGGGGAGGTAAACGGCACACCGGACAGGCTGGCGTAGCATGATTGAACCGAATGGTCCTATGCCAGCTAAAGAGTGGATTGAGTTTCCAAACAAAATCAATTGCTGAACGTCTACAGGGGGTGCAAATTGAGTGCCAGCCTGCAGCAGAGTTGCTACTGAGATATCAACGTCCAAAACGTATTGATTTATGCTGATCCGCCTTACATGCATAGCACACGGACAATAACTAGTTATCGGTACGAAATGACGGACCTAGAACATGGAGAACTTCTGGATGTATTGGACGATCATCCAGGTCCGGTTTTACTCAGTGGGTACGCTCATCCATTATACGACGAACGTTTAAAGTACTGGCAGCGTGAGACACGCCGTGCAAAGGCTGAGGGCGGGGCAATCAGGGAGGAATTCCTCTGGATCAATCCTGTCGCTGCCGGACAAGTTGGACAAATGCAATTATTCTGAGGAGCTGATGGGATGGCAATTTCGACGGAAGTTATCTGGCTAATCGATCAGAAGCTTGCAACTTTGATCCGGTCCGGTTGCCGCATCGATCAGATCAAAATGGTATGTGCTGCAGGTACGGAACTGGTAAAACAAGGATCAGTTGAAACGGGTTTTGGCAAGTTGCGGATAGAGCCGAGTAATTTTGTGCCACAGGGTAAGTCATATCTGATCGAAGATCGGTACAGAGGATTTACATGGGTACGAAGTTCAAAAGACAAGGAGAGGAAGCACAGTGACAACGAAAGCAACATTAGAGAAGACCCTCAGCCGTCGGCAAAAGGATGTATATGACTATGTACGGATGTTCATTGAAGACAACGGGTACGGTCCCACGATCCGCGAAATTGTAGATGGGATTATGTTGTCATCTGCTTCAACGGTCCACTCACACATTAATTCACTTATTCGCAAAGGGTATCTGACCCATTCTTCCGGTGGGGTTAGCACCCTGGCACTGACCAAGAAGGGTAAACGGCCAAAGGTCTGACCCAATCAGGTATCCTGAAATGGATCTCTGACCAAGGGATTGAAGAAACTCATGACGCCACGGTATATACGCTGTTGTCAGATTACAGGAAGGCATTCAATCGGGGAGGATCTGCTGTTGATCGATTATCACAAAGTGAAAACAGTAGTGTGGACACCGGAGCTACTCGCTAATCACTTGAAGGCAATAGGGCTGAGCATCCACCTAAACGGCCTGACAAGCTGCAAAAGGCGTTACTGCTCCACAACAGCATAACGGCAACAGTAGGTACTACAAACCTTGAGGTGAATGGTAGGTTTGCAAAGAGATCATAGAGCATTACTTCTAAAGTATGGTTATCTGGAAAACTTGGTAAGAGGCTGGAGCGTAGAGGATTGCGCAGCCGAATGGGATGAATTTTGCAGCAAAGTGATTCTTGAATAATAAATATCCCCCGCAAGCTTGGCGGCCAGGCGGGGGATGTAGTGGATGTTATTTCCTCATTCCTCTTATTATTATATCACAGGATAAAGGGGAATAAGGGGAATGGCGATGGCATGGGGACAAGGGGAACTCTTTGCAAAAGCATCTAAACAGGAAATCCAGCAGACAAAGTTCCTGCTCGATAAATATACAGATATGGTCTCCTTGATGAGAGACTTTGAGCAATTCGAGCAGGATATGCAACAAGTAGGCATCGATGGCGAAGCCGCTCGCCGCATTGATCAAACAGATCTCCATGCGGACAAAACGGCTAACGCTACAATTCTGATTGAAAAGCAACGCTGGGTATATAAAAGATATCAATTTTACATGCACCAGCTTGAGAGGGCTCAACGACTGATTAAAGACGAAGAAGCCCGGAAGGCGGTTGAGTACAGATTCATTCAAGGGTATTCTTACAAAGAGACATTATTATTCTTTCGCCACGGCTTAAGTAGTAGTACAGTCCGCCGTAAACTATTGGAAGGTAGTGAGAGTATAGCCAACACACTTAAGCTTATAGGATTTTTTGAACAAGATGTTACGGAGTTCTAAGAAGTGCAAAGCAAAAGGCGGCAAACCAAGACGAATAATGAGTCTTAGTTTGCCGCCTTCAATTGTAATGATATGCTTCTGTTATTGAATTTAAAAGGATTTTGAGTTCAGAAATTCATCATTTATTAAAAACTATATAATTCTCCGAAGCCTTTAAATGTTGTTATGGTATCCTTACTATTTTCGATAGTGAATTTGATGTAGCAATTAGTGGCTTTTAGCGTTTTCCCAAAAATCTCAACTTTAAAACCAGTTCCTTTTTTTTCTCCATATACATCAGCGTATCCCCAAAGATTATCTCCAAAAAACTTGCTCTCAAAGATTTCATACTTTATAAGAGGCTCAATTTTATCTTTATGATCATTATACTGCTGTAGATTTAAAGTTGCTCTATGGTCAGTAGTGGACAAATTAAATTTACTGCAGAGAGAGGTGAATGTCCGCCCATCTACTCTCTCTGAGAAGCTCCATGTACATTTAGTACTAGGTTGTGGAACAGCTAGTGATTGATTGTTTTGAATTATTACGTTATCATCAGCCTGCTCAATTATTCTGTAACCTTGTTGTTCATTAACTGGCTGTGTTGTAATAATTACTTTCCAAATTCCGTTTATATATTGTATGTGTATAGGAAGACTTATCGTTTCTTTATCTGGAAACTCCAATTCCACAGTATAATTATATTCCTCGTCACTAACCTTTTGTTGATCAATTACTTTGAACGAAAGAGGAATATCTGAAGGGTTTTCGAGAGAAGACTTATATTCTTGTTTCTTCTCTTCTAGACTTGTATAACGTTGATCCTCTGTTAACTGACTAAGTTTGTCATAGTCACTGTTTACTGAAGCTTCAAAGTATTCATTCAATACAGAGTCTGGAGTTTGGTTTGAAGATATATCCGCATATGCTGAATCAGAGTTCATTATCCCCAGAAACAGTATACATGCTAAACTGAAAATTTTCATAACTTGCAAGTGTAATTCTCCTCTCTTATTATCTACTAATTTGTTTTAACATTTCTCTGGTTTCAAAAAGGCAAGCCTCAACCTTTTTATTAGTGATTATTCCGCACTTATCCATGGAGCTATAATATTCAACTGCGCCATCCAATAAATGGTGGAGAAATTCACTCTCCTCTACATGAAAACGCTGAATGACCTCTTCTTCGCTCATATAGTCATAGTCAATTCTCAGAATAATTTCCATTGTCCCCATAGTATCTTTCTTAAAACAAACAAGTATAGGCTCCGATCCATACAGTGATTCCCCATATATGCAACTACTCTTTAGATACTTGTGCATGACAGATAGGTAGCTTCCCCATAAGTCTAGACCCCAGTTTTCAAATCCTATCAATTGCTCCTGACCTCTCTGAATAACAACAGCCATATTAATATCATTACTTTTCAAAGGGCCTACAGTATCAAGGGAGTATCGTTTTGTAAACTGTTCAAGAGTAATAAACAATTTTGTAAACTGTTCTGTTCCATTAGCGGCATAAACTTGTGGAAGAGATTGTTTTGGTGAAATAAGATATGTACGAATGGATGTCATATACCCTCCTGCAATTAAGTTTGTCTCGAGTTAAATTATTCTGATTCAGCGATATTCCAGCCATATGGGTAAAGAGTAACCACTTCATAGTCGCTGTTTACAACCAGTCTATATTTTTTACCATCATATAATCCATCAACTGCAACAGGCCCGCTGGTATTGGCTCGGATTGCTTTTTTATTAGATTCACTATAATTTGCTACAGTTGCAATAATACTTACAATATCTCTCATGCTAGTAGTCTCATAGAAAAAGGAATTTTGCTGGACTGCTTTGTAACCCAATCCAGTCCAATATTTAGGATGATGTTTAGACATTATATGTTCCATTCCGCCGTCTTGAGTTCCAAATTTCAATTCAATATAATCACTTGTTCCAATCAGCCATATATCCTTAATTGTTGAATATCTTGTAACCAAAAATGGAAGCTCGGCCTCAAACTCATTTTCTATCGCTTTCTCAACATAAGCTTCTGTAACTTTGGCATATGTTTTCGAAGTACCATAGAGTAATCTAGCAGCTTGCATAATAATTCTAAAGATATTTGCTGGACGGACTTCGTTTTGAGGTTGAACATTATTTGACTCACGGGAATTTTCAAGTATTTCCAAAGTATCATTCTTTATTTCTTCTGTCACTATTCTTTCTTTTTTGAGATTTTGATCCTCAACACCGCTAGCAAATGCTTGTGGAACAGAAACTGTGAACAATGTAACACAAAGTAGTACTGATAAGAATTTTTTTCTAAACAAGTTATTCTCCTCCTATATGTTTTTCATTTGGGTTATTTACTAAATATCCCTTTGAATATATTACCATCTATAACAAAAATGTAAATATGTAAAGAAGTATATATATATACATTAAATTACTTAATAATCTATTTACACATTGTATTATTAATTTCGGAATAAGTATAAAAAGTGAAATCATAGATTGATTTATTTGGCAGAAAACGAGCGTAACCTGAACACAGATTGACCTTATATTGAGCACCACATGAAGGTTTTTCCGTGATACATTAGGAGTATAGAAAAAGGCGCGAATGAAACGCACGGCTGCACAATGCGGCATATGACTGGGGCGTTCCTCTTCTCGCTTTTTCCTATTCATTGCAGGGAATTAGTCCCAAGTGTCGAAATGTGATTAGGACAATATACATACTTGGGGGAAGAAATAATGGCAAGAAGAAAAAGTAAGGCTAAGCAGGAAGAAGAGTTGTTCCAAGGATTAGCTGGTATGGCGATGTTGGGAGGAATTATTGGAACCTATTCGGTAACAAGATCATGGCAAGTATCATTGGTTGTCGGCTTGCTGGGTGTCGTTGGAGTTATTGTGTTAATGGTCAGCATTCAACGTAAACGAGCTGAACGATTGAAAAGGTCAGGCATAGCTGAAATCGACCAGATGGATGGATTGCAGTTCGAACATTACCTTGGACATTTGTTTCGATCACAAGGATATAAGGCAGAAGTGACAAAAGCTGCAGGTGATTATGGGGCTGATCTGGTCATTTCAAAAGATGGGAAACGGATTGTTGTGCAAGCTAAACGGTATAAGAAGAATGTTGGTTTAAAAGCTGTTCAAGAAGTACAAGGAGCTCGGGCACATTACAAAGCAAATGGAGCATGGGTTGTCACAAACAGTAATTATACTGAACAAGCATATCAACTCGCTAAATCAAACGGGGTAAGACTTATTGCTCGAGATGAATTGGTTGAAATGTTGCTCGCAATGAAAGAAAAATTATCCGCTTCAAAGAAAACGGAAAATGTAAAGACGATCGCATAATAGATTTAACGAGGAATTAAGAGCAAAGTATTTGTTAATTGTGGATATAGAAAGAAAGAGACAATTAGGAACTTTGACTTCAATTTGGGTGCTTCAGTAAAATGGTCTTGTTCTTCCTCTATAGTTACATAGTACGTATGCATTTAAAGCAAATAGCAAGGCGTTTTTGCGGCGACCGTTTCGGGCGCATGCTTTTAGGACGTAACACCAACTTCACACATATCACATTTAAAGTCGTTCCTTCATGGATCGGCTTATTTTCATTGGAGGAATTGAAGTGACCAGCAGAAGACGGAAGAAGATACGCACTCGCCCCAATAAGCAGCCTGAGAAATGCAAAGGTTGTATATGGGGTAGATGGGATGGAGTGAAACAGTTTTGCCCTAAACCTCCTGATTGTTTCGTAAGAAAGGGAAAATCTTCCTAAATGTCGAATTATTAAGAGACTGGGGGGAGTGCTTTGAAAATTAGTGATGTTATAGATTATTCATTAGAATCTATAGCCGGCAGGATCAAGAATGCACCAAGTCAAAAAATCGCTGAACTTGCAAGTAACAATGTCCTAAGAAGTACGTTTGCGATCACAAGTACATTTGCTATTTTAACTGAGGAGTTAAAGAAAGAATTAATATACTTAATTCAGGAAATTTCTCAGACCGAAGTTAGAAAAAAAGATATATCTGCTCTGCGGGTTAAACTCAATGAGTTTATTCTGTCTGAACTTAAGGAGCATGAGAGACATTTGACAAGTTTGAACATCTTCACTAAATTCGCAAGTCCGGAGATCATCAAATTTATTAATAAAGAAATTGATGACACTAAGTCATCAGTGGAACTGAAGCTCAGAGAAAACGACAGTGGCAAATTTATTGGGATTTAACTAAAATAGCACTTTCCGCAATAATAGGCGGTGTTATAGGAGCATATATCAAAAGTGCAATCGGATCCTAGGCGAAGGGAGGTGCAAGAGTTATGGTAAAAGTTAATGCAAATCTTCAAGAAGCAGATGGAAGTTTTGATGAGTACAGCAGTAGAACGTATGATTTGAATGAAGCTCAAGTAACAGCTTTGCTAAACTCAGATATTGTTACATATCCACGTAGTCATGGGAGTAAGAGCAGGAGTTCAGTTAAGACACGAATTGTACAAAAGAATTTTTCATTGTTCGACCCAGAAAAACCAGTTTTGAAATAGTTTTCCAGGTGATTGAATAGGCATCCTTCGGGGTGCTTTTCCTTTATCTCAACCGAATACAAATAGTTCGCAACCAAAATCTCCCAAGCGCGTATATCTTCTCTAGCACTTATTTTGATTGTTAGGGGAGTTAGAGTATGGGAGATACCGTTGAAGTAATCAGTAGAACATCAGCTAATTATCTTCAAATAGCTGTTAATGAATGGATTAACGAGAATCTGGAAGTCACAATAAAGTTGATCCAGTATCAGCTTTCTGGGAATCAGCATGCAGCACTTATCTGGTAACGAATAAGCAAACATATCATACTTAACTAGAAAGGAGTTTTATATGTCTGAGCGCGATATCGTTTATGAGATTCTTAAGATCATTCAATCTGGCAAAGAACCATTCAAGGAAGACATTGGAGCGGATAAAGAGTCCTTCGAAGAATGGATGGAACAAATCCATGATGATAGACTCGCTACCAATATTTCTGTTTATAAGGGTGGCAGAGGCAATAAAATAAGAATGGTCAATGCCAAAGGATCAGAGTTAACCAAAGCAGGTCGTCAGTTAATTGAGCTCAAAGAAGAAGGCAAGATTTAAGGTTGAGGAGGTTATAAAATGGACTTAAAGTACCGAACTTTGATTTACCAGATTTCAAAGTAATCAAACCTGTTAACACGCCAGCAGAAAATACAGCGAGTGAGTTTTACAAGAAAATCGTTAGGATGTTGGTTCTTCCGGTTCTTTTCTCTGCATTGCAGTAAGCAAGAAACTGATTTGAGTAACATGCTGTACTAGATGCACAGGGTCACCATTCTCTAAAATTCCGCTGAACATTATTAAGCTAGGATTTTCATAACTTACATCTGTGATATGGAATGTAAGTGCTTGACCATAAGAAACTAACCTTACCCCTACTTCTTTTGAATCGTCCAAACTCTGATCAGAGACAGATTGGATTAATACCACAGCACCTTAACGGGTGTTTTTCTTTTGCCTTCATATGACAGAATGTGAGCCGCTCTAAGTATCTTAATATAGGAACGTACGTTTGCATGGATCAACCCATTGAAGAGCGGAGAACAGCATCTGAGTGAGCGTACACATGCATATGGTGGTCACCCAAACGTTGAAACTAAATCAACACAAAATAAGGCTACTATAGTTTCAAATTTCTAGCTTTTATGCCGATATGATAATGAGATAGGAGAGGACTAAAAAGATGTTTAGTAAAAATAAAAAAAAAAATGAAGATACTTACCTAGAGAAATATGAAAGATTTAAAAAAAGACACAGAAACAGAACTCTTGACGAATTAAGAACTTTAAAAACTAGAGTTGAAACAAAGGAGAATAGTAATTCAGTTTTGCCATTAATGGTAGGTATACTTTCAGCTGGATTAATTGTTTCTATAGGTTCGGCAGTTTACAAAAGTGAGTATGATGCGTTTTTACTATCACATGATACAGAAAGGTTTCTGAGAGGTGCGGGGCCAATAATATTAGTTATTATAATTGGAATCGGGTTTCTTTATTGGTTATTAGGATTCTTGAACTCAAGGGTAAATAAAGAAAAGTTGATGTTTGTTCGATTAATTGAAGAGAGAGAGCAAAATAAGAAGAAAATTACCGATAATAGACTACAAAAATTAAAAGAAAAATATGAAAATAAAATTAAAAAAACTACCATATAGTGGTATTATCCCCTTTAAGTAGACACTTAAAAAAACCTTCATGTTATCATGGAGGTTCAAGTGATACTTGGAGGGGATATTTTTATGGCGAAAAAAGGGCAAACATTTCAGACGTATACGGAAGAATTCAAATTGAATGCAGTTAGATCCTATATCGAAGGTTCTTCAAGTTACAAAGTAGTCGCTGAACGCGAAGGAATTCGCAACTGTTCACAACTGAAGGTGTGGGTGAAAAAGTGGAAAAACGGGGAAGCGTTCGATGAACGAAAAAACAGTGTGCCCAATCCACTGAAGGGACGTCCCCGTACAGCCTTTGGCAGCGTGGAGGAAGAACGAGACTATCTTCAAGCACAGGTGGATTATTTAAAAAAGCGGTATCCAAATCTAGTAAAGGAGAAGCGCTGAGCCAACGGGAGAACTACGATATCATCGATGAATTGCGCTGCTCGCATGGCATTACACGCCTACTATCGATTACAGGAATACCCCGATCCAGTTACTATAAATGGCGAGCAACCCAGCCGCAGCGAGACGCAAGACAAGATCGTGACCGTGAGATCAAAGAACACATGATGGCTATTCATTTTGAAAACCGAGAGTTTGGTTATCCTCGCATGACAACGGCGCTCTGGGAGGCTGGTCTGAACGTGAATCACAAGAAAGTATGGCGAATCATGCGGGAACTATCGATCCAATCAGTGATTCGCAAGAAGCGGAAGAAGTCCAGCTATACGCCATCTGTGATCTATCCGAATCGCCTGAAGCGCCAATTTCACGCTACAGCACCCCAGCAAAAAATGGTAACGGATATTACCTATATTTCGGATGGGAGCGCATTCGTTTACCTGTCTGTCATTCAAGACTTGTTCAACAACGAGATTGTAGCTTGGCAGTTATCTAAACGGAACGATGTTCAGCTCGTATTGGATACGGTGGAACAATGGACACAAAAAAGAGACGTTTCGGAAGCCGTGCTCCATTCGGATCAGGGCTTCCAGTACACGTCTCAGGCGTACAACTCACGATTAGAAGCATTCGGCGTCAAAGGCAGCCACTCTCGCAAAGCAACCTGCCTGGATAACGCATGCATCGAATCTTTCTTTTCGCATCTCAAGACAGAGAAGCTGTACCTTAACCAGTGTAATTCAGAAGCAGAGATTCGACAAGCCGTGGAAGATTACATTTACAATTACAACTACCGACGCTTTCAAGCCAAACTCAAACAGCGCGCACCGATTGAATATCGATGCGCACTGGCAGCATAGCTTTTTTCATCTGTCTACTTGACAGGGGTATGACCAATAGGTAGTTTTTTAATTTTTTATTGCGGGTGGTGATGAATGGAGAAGGCTAGCTAGATAAAGAAATTTACATTGTAACAGAATGGAGGTATAAACTTGTCCGTTAAAAGCTATCAGAAGATTATTCCGGCTACGGCCATTCAGTTCGAGGGAAACAGCTCGACACATACAGATGAGATTTTCGCTTTTTTTCAGGTGCCAATTTCGATTGACCTTGCGGGTGGCACTGTAAAGCTTCGAGTGATCGTCGATCATTTTGACATTAGGAAAAAAGGACAACCAATAAGAGTATCAGTAAAAAAAAGAGAGGTTTTTGAATCTATTGAAAATACAATCAAGAATATAACAACAAAAGAGCTATTTGAAAGAATATCCAGTGGTAATATGAGGTATGCTCTTGAATTTTTCGATACTATGGTCACCTCTGGACATACAAATTTAGAGGTTAGTGGAATCGCAACACAAGATGCTCCAAAGTTACTTTACCATTGGGAAGTGTTGAAAGGGGTCATATGAAATATACGATAGTGAAAAATCTATAGTAACTAATTTGTTTAGCAAATTTGACGATGGATTCTATAGTCACTTTGTACTCTTCAGAATATTGGAAACGCTGGATAGACAACAGGGAACTGTTTACAATCAAGATGTTGGGAAAGGCTATGTACCTATTGAGAAGTTATATGTAGAAATAACTCCATTTTGTAAAAATGAAAAAGCCTTAAGACAATGTCTAATCCCTTTATTATCGAGCTATTTAATAGATAGCGATATAGGCTGCAGAAGACCAGGGGATGAGAACTATTATGACAAGGTGAGACTTGTGAAAATAACACCTGCCGGTAAGTACTATATTTCGGAACTTGCAGGTACTTTTGAGTATCTAGAGATTATAGTACATGATACCTATTCATAACGAAGCAACTCACTCTGGAATGCTTCAAAATATCAATAGAGTAAAGAGGACTCACTTTGAAAATTTATCAGATAAATGGGAGATGAGATTTCAAATTGTGGAGCAGTTTCTTGCCTATTTAGAAGAAGAAGAGGGGAGAGATGGTAGCTATTTTGCTACCTTAGGAGTCACTAAGTGGGGGAAAATAATACCTGTACTGAGACAGATCTATGATAGGGATAAAGCTGAAATCATAAGAAGGTTAAACCTCCCGATTAGGACGAGAGTTTAGGACATTACTGAAGATTGAATCCTTCGTAGCAAAAAAATATTAAGAACCAAATGGCTTGGCGGCGCTCCTCACAAATATTCTTCATGAGTGAGCAAATAGCAGAGATTATAAAAGCAAGTATTCAAATTAAGAAGAGACCTGATTCGTCTGACCGGTCTCTTTTCTTATGATTCTTCTTCTGAAAGTGATTAGCTATAGGTATCTGAATGCGAAAATGTTCATACTCAATATTTAGTACTCCACCCAAAAATAGCGCCCTAGAAGGTTGCGAAGCTATTTGATATAATTCATACTAGACCAGGCGAAGTTATGACTGCTTTACAGAAAACAAGACATCACCAAAAATTACAAGAAAATCACAATCTCTGCGAACGTTGGCGGATGAAAATGTTAAAACTTATCCAAAAATGGCTATGAGTATAGGCAAACGAACTTAGACGAACACAGACGAATGGAGGTGGGACATCGTACCCATGGAACCTATACTAATATTCAAGGCTTTATCGAACGAGACACGTAGACAAATTCTGTTGTGGCTCAAAAACCCGGAGCAACACTTTCCACCGCTGGAACTATCTCAGCATCCAGATGGTGGCAAGAACGGGATCTGTGTCGGTACGATTCAACTGAAGGCTGGACTGGCTCAGTCGGTTATATCCAGTTATCTGCTGACTATGCTCAAGGCAGGGTTGCTGCTCTCCGAGCGCAGAGGACAATGGACGTATTATCGGCGCAACGAGGAGACGATACGTCAGTTTGCCGAGTACGTACAGAACGAGTTATAAGCCGGATGCCGGAACGGAAGCTAGGATGCATATGCAGGCAGGGATTCCGTCCGGATGTAAACGGCTAGTTTATGAACACATCACATCACCATATCCAATTGCGATTTAATAAATCTATATATCTGGATATACAAAAATATAATCATCGAGGAGATTAAACGATAATGACTACAGAAAATACGGCTTCATCCCATAAAGAACACATTAACGACGTTAAGCTTTCCATCTTGGATCTGGCTCCTGTCGTTGTGGGTGCAACACCCGCTGATGCACTGCGCAACAGTCTCGATCTGGCACAGCATGCAGAGCGTTGGGGATACCACCGTTACTGGGTAGCTGAACATCACAACATGCCGGGTATTGCTTCATCCGCAACTTCGGTTGTTATTGGATATCTGGCTGGTGGAACCAAAACGATTCGTTTGGGTTCAGGAGGCATCATGTTGCCTAACCATGCACCGCTTGTCATCGCTGAGCAGTTCGGCACATTGGAATCCTTGTATCCTGGCAGAATTGACCTGGGACTGGGTCGCGCACCAGGTAGTGACCGCCGTACATCGCTTGCACTACGCAAAGATCTGAACAGTGGGGAAGATTTCCCTGAGTTGTTGGCAGAGCTTAGAGCATACTTTGATGCTTCGGCGACGTCTTATCATGCACCTGTTCGCGCAGTTCCTGGAGAAGGATTGAATATTCCAATTTACCTCTTGGGGTCCAGTGATTTCAGTGCACGTCTGGCAGGTCAGCTGGGATTACCGTTTGCTTTTGCCAGCCACTTCTCGCCCGATTACACCCGTATTGCACTAGAGACGTATCGAAACAACTTCCAACCATCTGATAGCTTGAAGGAGCCACATGTGATTGTTGGTGTTAACGCAGTTGTTGCGGATACAGACGAGGAAGCAGCATGGCTGGGTACAACGATGCAACAGCAATTCCTGAACATTATTCGTGGCACAACTGGATTGGTACAGCCTCCGGCAGAGATGGAAGGCAAATGGACGGACCGCGAGAAGGCTGGTGTTGAGCAGACGCTGAAAGCAGCTGTTAACGGTTCTCCAGAAACGGTACGTGGACAGCTGGAATCCTTCATTCGGCAGACGCAGGCAGATGAGCTGATTATTACGTCGATGATCTATGATCATAAGGCACGTCTGCATTCCTATGAATTAATTGCACAATTGGCGGGAAAAGCTTAATCTCCATTTTCAGCGTTAAAGCTGGCTTAATCGTAGGGTATAGCTATAAATTTACGGTTCGTCTCCCAGTGAGGCGAGCCGTTTTTGAATAGGGAGAATTTGCAAATGATTCGTGTGGGGCAGAAGATTCATTTTGGGGTAAAATGACTTTACCGGTTTAATTTGAAACGGTTAAACAGCACCATACGTATAAATCCAGAGTGTTATACATATGTTGGCTTGTACAAGGTATTTTTTTCGTGTGTGGGCATTTATTTAGCTTTATAGTTTAGTTTTGATTAAGGGTCATAAGAGAGGACGACACGCCTATGGAGCAACCTGAGCAACCCCGCGTTTGGCCGGAGCGGTTCAAGCGATTTTTTCTTAACAACAAGTTTGTCCTGTTTCTACTGATTCTGCTGTTGGTGGGACTGAACGTGATGGTTCTGACCAAAGTATCTTTTGTTCTTCATCCGCTCGCGGTACTCATCAAAACCATTGTGTTACCTATTATTCTGTCAGGCATACTCTATTATCTGCTGAATCCGATTGTGGATGTGATGGAGAGGTGGAAGATTAAGCGTGGCTGGTCCATTCTGATCCTGTATCTTGCGATTGGAGGCATTCTGACGGTCGTTGTGCTGGCAGTCATTCCAGTTGTGCGTAACCAGATTGTAGGACTAATTGAAAACTTTCCAACGTACAGTGAGACGGTAAAACAGCAGTTTGAGGAGCTTACGGGCAGTAAATTGTTCGGTCAGTTCCAGGAGACGGTGAATCTGAATTCGCAGGACTGGTGGGGAACAATCTCCCAAAAGGCTACTGAAATTCTGAACTCGACCTGGACCAAATTGGGCGGATTCCTCGGAGCTTTCACGGAGACCGTGCTGTCCATCGTAACGGTTCCGTTCATTCTGTTCTATCTGCTGAAAGACGGCAAGAAGCTGCCAGCGAAAATTCTGTCTTTCCTGCCGATCAAGAGCCGTACGGGCGCAATGCATGTGCTGGAAGATATCAATCACCAGATCAGTTCATTCATTCGTGGACAGATTATCGTCAGCTTCTGCATCGGTATTCTGCTCTACATCGGTTATATGGTCATTGGTCTGGATTATGCACTGATTCTTGCAATTATCGCCTCATTCACGAGTGTTGTTCCGTATCTGGGACCTGCAATTGCGATTACACCAGCATTGATCGTGGCACTCGTCACTTCCCCGGTGATGCTGCTGAAAATGGTTGCCGTATGGACGATCGTACAGTTAATTGAAGGTAAATTCATCTCACCACAGATCATGGGTAAAACGCTGAAAATCCATCCTATCACGATTATCTTTGTCATTCTGACTTCGGGTAATCTGTTTGGAGTCGTGGGCATTCTGCTCGCTGTTCCAGGATACGCGGTGCTGAAAGTATGTGTATCGCATATCTTCAACTGGTTCAAGGACAGATCGGGCCTTTACGATCCAAACAAGAACAATCTTTTATAACCAAAGTGGCAAGTTCCAATGGATAGTTAATCAGAAGATTTAGTCACTTTTTATTTTGTACAAAACGGTACCCTTACCAAGAAGAACCCCCGTCCATCGGCAAATAGCCGAGAGGCGGGGGTTCTTCTTCATGAACAAGCTTGGCTGCTGCCTAGCTGTGTTTAATATGCTGGAGCGTTTGCAGGAAAATCTGCTCAATATGAGTATCATCCAGAGAGTAGTACACCGTCTTGCCTTCCTTGCGCCGCTTGACGATCCGCATATTGCGGAGAGAACGCAGCTGATGTGAAATGGCCGACTGTCCCATGTCGAGCAGAACCGTCAGGTCATGAACACATAATTCCTTCTGTAACAGCGCATCAATAATACGTAGACGTGTGGGGTCGCTGAATGCCTTGAACCAATCTGCCATCTCGGAAGAGGTCTCCCGATCTATGAGTGAAGTGCGAATCGTCTGCACGTCGGCTTCAGTACCTGAGCAGGCTGCATCACATTCGCTTGGTGCTTTAACCGGTTGTTCCATTTCCTATCACCGCCTATGTTAACAACTATAGCTCTATTATATCCAAAACCCGCCTAAAGCGAAATGATTACTATTAGCATAATCTGTATGGAAAATCAACAATGATTGTTGACACTCATGTTTAGGCGTGCATATAATAGGGGTAACCAAACATATGAATGAGTGCTCATATATTGAACACAATTGAAATATAACATCGTTTTTGTACTGCAAAGGGGAGAATTCACATGGGAACCGGACAGGAACAGGTGAAAAGGGAACTGCTGCTTGATGGACTGGATTGTGCGAACTGCGCATTAAAAATCGAGAATGGCGTCAAAAAAATTAAGGGCATTAACGAATGCTCTGTCAATTTTGTTACCAAGACATTATCGTTACACACCACTTCCGACATGGATGAACAGGTAGTGGAAGAAGCAAAACGCAAAGTGCTTCGGCTGGAGCCGCATATTCGCGTTTCGGAAAAAGGAAAACACGTGAATGGACATGTGCAATCCCATACAGGGAGTGCAGCTGGTGCGCATAATCACAGTCATGACCATACCGGACATGATCATGGACATTCACATTCACATGGCAAACACTCGCATACTCATGATCACTCAGATTCAGAGGAACACACACATGGTCATGTGCATGAGCACGGAAGTCATGCTGGACATGATCACAGCCATACCCATGATGATGCCCATGCAGGCCACTCGCATGAACATGGTGCAGGACAGACAAAAGTGTTGCTTGCTCGTCTTGCTGCAGGTTCTGTGTTGCTCGCAGCCGCAATCTGGTCGCCGCTGGAGGGCTGGGCACAGTTTACTTTATATGCGCTCGCTTATCTGATCGCCGGGGGAGATATCGTGCTCCAGGCGTCCAAAAACATCATCCGCGGTCAGGTGTTCGATGAATACTTCCTGATGTCCGTCGCTACCTTGGGTGCCTTTGCGATTGGAGAATATCCCGAAGGGGTAGCGGTCATGCTCTTTTATCAGCTCGGGGAGCTGTTTCAGGGCATGGCGGTTAATCGGTCACGCAAGTCGATTCAGTCACTGATGGACATTCGCCCGGACTACGCGAATATCCTGACGGGTTCGGGTGACGAAACCCAACGTGTATCTCCGGAAGACGTAAGGATTGGTGATCGTATTGTCGTGAAAGCAGGAGAGCGAGTACCGCTGGATGGTATCGTTAGAGCTGGGCGTTCCATGGTGGACACTTCTGCTCTGACAGGTGAATCGGTACCTCGTGAGCTGGAGCCCGGAAGTGATGTACTGAGTGGATTTGTGAACAAAAATGGTATGTTGACGATTGAAGTTACCAAAACGTTTGGTGAATCAACGGTATCCAAAATTTTGGACCTGGTGCAGAACGCGAGCAGCCGGAAAGCGAAAACAGAACATTTTATTAGTAAATTCGCCCGATATTACACACCAGTTGTTGTTATCCTTGCAGCCGTGATTGCATTTGTTCCGCCGTTAATACTTAGTGGTGCAACATTTGCCGATTGGATCTATCGTGCATTGGTCTTCCTGGTTATCTCATGTCCTTGTGCGCTGGTGGTCTCTATTCCACTTGGATTCTTTGGCGGCATCGGAGCAGCTTCACGTAACGGTATTCTCGTCAAAGGTAGTAACTACCTTGAAGCGTTGAACGATGTGAAAGTTGTTGTTTTTGATAAAACGGGTACACTAACCAAAGGTGTATTCAAAGTAACAGCCATTCGTCCCGAAGTTGGACGTACGGAAGATGAACTGATGAAGCTGGCAGCCATAGCGGAAGCCAATTCCAATCATCCGATTGCCGAATCCATTCGTGCAGCTTGGGCCAAAGCCATTCCCACGCAAGGTGTGGAAGGTTATGATGAAGTTGCTGGACACGGGATCAAGGTAAGTGTGGATGGTCGGGAAGTGCTTGCAGGCAACGCCAAATTAATGGTGCAGGCAGGTATATCCTATACCACACCAGAGTCGACAGGAACGATTGTCCACGTGGCTGAAGCTGGCACGTATGTTGGTCATCTGATCATTGCCGATGAAGTGAAGGATGACGCAGCCGCGGCCATTCAGGCGCTGAAGAAGCTTGGCATTCGCAAAACGGTCATGCTGACAGGTGATGCCAAAGCCGTAGGTGAAGCGGTTGGCCGCGAGCTTGGTGTGGATGAGGTCTACGCTGAATTGTTGCCACAGGATAAAGTCGAACGACTGGAGCAACTGGACGCTGCCAAATCTCCGAAGGAAAAAATGGTGTTTGTCGGTGACGGCATCAACGATACACCTGTACTGGCGCGCGCCGATGTGGGCGTGGCCATGGGTGGACTTGGTTCAGATGCTGCGATTGAAGCGGCAGATGTGGTCATCATGACCGATGAACCGTCGAAACTAGCGAGTGCAATCCGCATTGCAAAGCGTACACGAATGATTGTATGGCAAAATATCGCGTTTGCTTTGGGGGTTAAAGCGATCTTCCTGCTACTCGGTGTGTTCGGCATAGCTACCATGTGGGAAGCGGTATTCTCCGATGTGGGTGTCACAGTGCTGGCTGTACTGAACGCCATGCGTGTACTTCGAGTGAAGAATATCTAAGTTTACGAAACGATCCAGGCGGCTCTTCGTATATACGTAGAGCCGTTTTTATATTTTTATGTAGATAAGTCTAACTAGACATTTACACGAGAACGGAGAGGACAGAGATAACCTGAAGAAGCGAAGCTGGTTATTCTGTCATTGGAGTGTCAGTGTAAGCAGGTCTATGGAAGACAACAGTGAAGGGGAGAACGTTTTGACAGGAGCAATAGTTGGGATCATCATTGGAGTATGCTATTTCATTCTGGGGTTCATGGTGTTCAAAAAACCACCGAAAATGATTAACGGGATATATGGGTATCGGACTCCGCGCGCAATGAGTAATCCCGAGTTGTGGGACGAAGCGCAAAGTTATAGCGCCAATCTGATGATGCAATTTGGTGTGATCATTACGATATTTGGCATTATCGGTTTCTGGCTTACAGATGTACGAGCGTTGGTGCTGAGTCTGGTGGCTACAGGATTCTACACGTTCAGACTGTTTACCAGAGTTGAAGGCCGATTGAAGCAAATGCAGCGTGCTCAACAGCAACAGAATGAGCAGAACGTTTAAGGTAAAGAGAATGAATAGTGTACAGAGGAAGATCTGCGTGTGAAGCGGGTCTTTTTTTGTTGAAATAGAAAATTGTAGAGGATGTTAAACTTGCTAAGACATCATATCCGAAATCTAACGTTGACGTTAACGTTAATATTATATATAATTATGTACATAATATTATAGACATATGGAAGAGGTGAGGGAAATGAGTTTATATAAAATCGACGACGTAGCCAAGGAATGCGGTTTGACCAAGCGAACCATTCGGTATTATGAAGAGATTGGTGTCATGCCTTCACCTCAGCGGACAGATGGCGGAACGCGGTTGTACACTCGGGAGGATATCGATTATCTGAAGAAGGTGGTTCGCGCCAAAGAGGTACTTGGATTCTCCCTTCAGGAGCTACATACCTATGTGGCAACGGCAGATGCCTTGAACGAACAACGTTTTGACTACCAGCAGACGACCGAAGTGAGAGAACGGATTGAGAAGCTCACCGCGATGGAAACAACGCTGGATGGTCAGTTACAACTGATTGAGCAGAAATTGCAGAGCATACATGCCGTACAGACTGAACTGGAAGAACTGCGTGAACGCGTTCGGAGCGGTATTCAGAGGTTGCAGGCACATGATCCGCAGAATGATGAAGACGGCTAAACCGATTAGCATCCAATATTTAATAAACAAAACTGTATACACATAATCGCTACATGGAGTGAGCACCATAGTACCTGTGGCGATCCTGTACAAACACCGGAGTTTCGGTGTCATTTGTGCCGTTTTGTTACCTCTATTCATGAAAATGAACGCAATATTTTCATCGTTTTCACTGCTATTTTCAAATAAAAAGTTTCACCACATAAATTATTCACAGGAGGAATTACGTATGAAAAGAGAGCCATCATTACCGGACGAATTGCCGTCATCACGTGGGGGCCTGTTATCTCAGCCGCGAGCGGTATGGGCGGTTGCCTTTGCATGTATCATATCCTTTATGGGTCTGGGTCTGGTTGACCCGATTCTGCCCGCAATTGCAGATCAGCTGCATGCATCGAAAAGCCAAGTGTCACTGCTATTTACCAGTTATAACGCTGTAACCGGGGTAGCGATGCTGATTACAGGTGTGGTATCCAGCCGCATTGGTGTGAAGTGGACGTTGCTCAGCGGGATATTGCTGATTATTATCTTCTCGTTCCTTGGCGGTACCTCAGACACGGTAGGTGCACTGGTCGGTTACCGTGGCGGTTGGGGACTGGGTAATGCCTTATTCATCGCAACGGCGTTATCCGCCATTGTGGGACTGTCCACGTCGGGGACAGCCAAAGCGATTATTTTGTACGAAGCAGCGCTAGGTCTCGGGATTGCGGTTGGACCGTTGCTTGGTGGTGAGCTGGGTTCCATCTCTTGGCGTGGTCCGTTCTATGGGGTGGCTGTCCTAATGGCGATTGCCTTTATCAGCATTACATTTATGTTGCCCAAGATGGCCAAACCGAAAACACGCAGTTCTTTGTCCGATCCATTCAAAGCATTAAGTTATCCTTCATTGAAAACATTGGCGATTACCGCCTTCCTGTATAACTTTGGTTTCTTTACCTTGATGGCTTATTCACCATATGTCATGAATCTGGATGAGCACGGCTTGGGTTATGTATTCTTTGGCTGGGGACTGATGCTGGCGATTACGTCTGTATTCGTCGCACCAAGATTACAACGCCGATTCGGATCGGTTCCGTCCATGAGTGTCATGCTTACATTGTTCGCGATTGATCTGGTTGTTATGGCAGTAGGTACGGTGATGGGTTCACCAACTACCGTTATTGTTGCAGTTATTGTAGCCGGGATTTTCCTTGGCATTAACAACACATTGATTACAACGGCTGTTATGGAAGCTGCACCTGTGGAGCGTTCTGTTGCTTCTGCTGCATACAGCTTCGTTCGTTTCCTGGGTGGTGCACTTGCTCCATGGCTTGCTGGTAAATTGTCGGAGTGGTTCCTGCCGGAAACGCCGTTTTATTTTGGCGCATTAATGGTTCTGATTGGTGTCGTGGTACTGCTGGTACGCCGTCATCATCTGCGGGATATCGATTCTGCCATTACATCTCATTAATTCACAGGAGGAATTGCAATGCTGAAACATATATTGGTTGCTGTTGATGGTTCGGATCATGCGCACAAAGCTTTGGAGCAAGCACTGATTCTGGCTGAAGATATGAAACAACCCCCAAGTCTGTTGATCGTGCATGTTAATCCGGCTATCTCTATCAATGAACCTGCATTGGGTGTTGATCTGGAAGCTCGGATTGCCGAAGAAGGGCAGCATATCATAGAGCCAGTGACCAGACAGTTGTCTGGGCGGGACGTTCCATATGAGACATTGCTAATTGCGGGCGATCCCGTTAATGAGATCTGCCGTGTGGCGCGCGAACGAGATTGTGGAATGATCGTGATGGGTACAGGCGGGAAAGGCATGCTCGCAGAGATGATCGTAGGCAGTGTCAGCCATGGCGTGTTAAAACATGCAGAGTGCCCCGTCCTGACGGTTAAATAGGTTGTGAATTCCTTTATAATGCAATAGCTCAAGATCGCGACAATGGCTCATCAGGTACGTTACAAGCTATGATTGCCGAATACCGTAGTGGGTTAATGGCACTGAAATAGTGTATAAATAGATTAAGTTCAATAGGCTCTAAAAGGATGGAGGATGCAGCATATGAAAAAACAACATCTGTTTATCGGGGGCAAACCGACCGAATCCGTAGATTATAAAACACTTCAAGCACCATACTCCGGGGAAACGCTGGCAGAAGTCTCTTCGGCTTCGGCAGAGGAAGCGGAGGCTGCTGTTGCAGCTGCGGTTCAAGCCGGGAAGGCAATGCGCCAGATGCCTGCACATCAGCGTGCAGATATTCTGTACAAGTTGTCCTCCATGCTTGAAGAACGCAAAGAAGAAGCAGCGCGAATCATTACGCTTGAAGCGGCAAAGCCAATTACCGCAGCACTGGCAGAGGTTGACCGGACGGTGGAAACGTATCGTTTTGCCGCTGAAGAAGCCAAGCGACTGACCGGAGAGACGGTTCCGATGGATGCAGCCAAAGGTGGGGAAGGACGTATCGGATATACGATGCGGCAACCTCTAGGTGTCATCGGTGCGATTACACCGTTTAATTTTCCAATGAATCTGGTAGCCCACAAGGTAGGCCCAGCGCTGGCAGCAGGCAATACGATTGTTCTCAAACCTGCGGAGCAGACGCCTCTGTCATCCTACTACATCGCTAATCTGCTTCAGGAAGCCGGATTGCCGGATGGTGCATTGAACGTGGTGAGCGGTGATGGCAAAACCATTGGTGATGTGCTTGTGGAGCACCCCCGTGTTGCTCATATTACGTTTACAGGCAGTCCAGCGGTAGGCACGAGCATTCGTAGCAAAGCAGGACTCAAACGCGTGACACTGGAGCTTGGGTCAAATGCAGCGGTGATCGTGGATAAGGACGCAGACCTGGACAAAGTGGTTCCTCGATGTGTGACCGGTGCTTTCACGTATCAGGGACAGGTATGTATCTCGCTACAGCGAATCTACGTACATCGTGACATCTCGGAAGAATTCATCCGACGTTTCGCTGAAGCGGCCAAACAAGTGGTGGTCGGAGACCCGCTGAGCCCGGATACGGTGGTCTCTGCGCTGATTACCTCCAAGGATGTACAGCGTACACTCAATTGGATTGAAGAAGCCAAACAGGCAGGAGCTGAGGTGGTAGCAGGCGGTCAAGCTGAAGGAGGCATTCTGCGTCCAACGGTACTGATTAACGTTCCGCGTGATGCCAAGGTATCCTGTCAAGAAGTGTTTGCACCCATCGTTGTGATCAATACGGTAGATTCCGTTGAAGAGGGTATTGAACATGTTAACGATTCGATATACGGGCTTCAGGCAGGCGTATTTACAAACGATATCCATACCGCCCTCCATGCTGTCGATCAGATCGAAGCAGGCGGAGTCATGATTAACGATATTCCGACGTTCCGAGTGGATCACATGCCCTATGGCGGGGTGAAACAAAGTGGGATTGGGCGTGAAGGCGTAAAATATGCTGTAGAGGAAATGACGGAATTGAAGTTTGTTATGTTTAACAAAGGGTGATTTTCTTCCATTCTTTACTCAATATACCGTATGCCAATGAAAACATAACCACACACCTCCTGTGCCAGAATAATGGCACAGTTTTTTTATATGAAGATCATGGAAAAAGTTTCAAAAATACATGTGGATTCTTCACTGACTGCGGGTTCACATCTGATGAGACGGGTATAACATAGTTAACATACCGCAACATAACTGACTAAACGCCGCTCATATCACCGAAGCATGATGTACCCATCCATCCAGAGCACGAGCGGAATGAAGCGGTACAGCATTGCCGAAAGTCTTATATTCTCTCACTATTCAAATAAAATGCAGTATGAATTAAGCCTGAACTCTGGAGTTGCAGGACAGGCAGGAGGTGTATTCAAATGGCGTATTCCATGGTGGACGTATCGGGAATGTCAGGCGTAAGTCTGAACGAACTGAGCCAGTATGCAGAGACAGGTCTTCTGAATCCGGCCTTTGGGGATGTAGAAGAGGACATCTATTATGAAAAGCAGGAATTGCTGAGACTCCAGCAAATCCTTTTCTGTAAGGAAGTTGGTATGAAGGAGAATGAGATTGGACCGATGCTCCGGGATCATCCTCAGGATGTCATACGCATCATGAAGCAGCATCGGATTGACATGCTGGAGAAGGCACTCCGTCTGCATGGATTGATTCAGACACTGGACAAAACGATCTCTCATTTGCAAGGTGAACAGGAACTTGATGAACATGAGCTGTATATCGGTTTTGTAAATAAGGGACGTCACCAGTTGCTGAATGAATCGGGTTCTGACCCTGTAGTCACTAATGATATGAACCATGTGCAGACAGAAGGTACTCAGAGGTCTGACATCCAATCTTCCAATACATCCACATTGCCTGAAAATCAGGAGTTGAAGTCAAAAGAAGATTATCTGGATTCCCAGGCGAGAATTGACCAGGTTCATCTGGACTTGCAACAGGCCATTGAGGATGGATTGGAACCCGGTAGTGCAAAAGTACAACGGATTATTGGCAGGCATCTTGAATGGATCAAAGGTTATTATACACCCACCGCTGAGATCTATCGGGATTTGGCCAATCTGTATGTAGAGCATAAAAATTTCCGTCAGATGTACGATGGTTATCACCCGAAATTGGCTGAATTCCTGCGGGATGGGATGATGATTAAAGCGGAACATGATTTATCCTAGATGCATAAAGTAACATGGGCGAGCAAGAACATGGGTGTGAATCATAAAGGATAACAAAGAGCGCAGACCTCTGAGAGGACTGCGCTCTTTGTTATTACGGGTTCTTCATCATCGTGTGTGATGAGACTCCGATCCTCTTGTTCATCATTTCCTAAAGGGGTATGGTTGCTTCCAACTGCTCTGTGAGCAGGCTTACGGCTTTCTCCAGGAAGACGCGGTCTTCGTCGTCAAAACGATTTTTGATCGGGCTGTCGATATCCAGCACCCCGTACAGTTCGCCGTTTTTGATAATCGGTACGACAATCTCACTGTTCGATGCTGCATCACAGGCAATGTGGCCTGGGAAGGCATGAACATCATCAACGACCAGGGTACGCTTTTCCGCAGCAGATGTGCCGCATACACCACGTCCCAGTGGAATTCGGATACAGGCAGGCAGTCCTTGGAATGGCCCGAGGACCAGTTCTTTTCCATCATACAGATAGAAGCCGACCCAATTGGTGTCGGTCATAAATACATTGAGCAGCGCAGCAGCGTTTGCCAGATTGGCAATCGCACTAGGTTCATCGCGGATCAGAGCACTTAACTGTCCCAGGACGGCGGTGTGCTGCTCACTTCGTGTTCCTTCATAGGAAACAGCTTGAAACATGGTAAATCACCCTCCCGAGCAAAATGGTACTTATTTTCAAGATAGTGCAGAGGATGCGGTTAGTCAAGCGGAGGATTTCGGAAAGGGAAGGGAATACCTGAAGAATCCTCCTGTTTCTCAGCTTCTTGCGTGGGGTAATTACTTAGCAACCACGGAGGGCTATAACCCGGGAAGGAGCTTGGCTTATGCATGCAGAGGTACAGAATCTTTTTGTACGGATTCATCTACTATATTTCGCGCAAAATCAGGATTTGAACGTTAGCGAGGCACTGCCCCTATTGGAAGAACGGGGATATCGCGTTGGAGAGCGGGAGATCAAGCAGGAGCTTGAACACCTGACACAGGAGAATTTCCTGACCGCCCACGGGGACCAATGGAGCCTAACCGGGACTGGCATCGAAGAATTCAAGGAAATCACGGCTGTGTTTGGCCGGGTTAGCGATGAATTACTGGGGAAGGGCAAGAAAACGTCCAAAGCTTAAAATTCATTGGACAAGCCATGATTCCGTAATTCACTCAAACTTTGAATTGTTCCATACGTACAACAAGACCGGGAGCGAAATTGGCCCGGTTTTTTGACATGTGTCCATGACTGAATAGTTGCCATTCGGCGCAGGTTATGATTAGATGACTAGTGAATATTATGGTCTGCGGAGATAGATCGGATCGGAGTGTCTTTATATGTATAAATGCAAAGGAAGAATTCCCGAAATGGAGACTGCGCGGCTTCGTCTGCGTAAAATGCGTCGCCGGGATGCGGCCCAGATGTTCGCATGCTGGTCAGATCGGGAGGTGACCCGTTACATGAATCTTGCGCCCATGATTGGGACAAGCGAAGCGGCAGACATGATTGGACTGCTCAACCAAATGGCAGGAGAAGAGGATGCGATCCGGTGGGGGATCGAACTCAAAGAAACAGGCAAGCTCATTGGTAGCTGTGGCTTTAACACATGGCAGCTTGAAGGCGCATTCCGGGGTGAGATCGGTTATGAGCTAGGACGTGACTATTGGCGCCACGGTTATATGACAGAGGCTTTCTCGGCATTGCTGCCCTTCGGGTATGAGACCATGGGTCTTAATCGAATTGAAGCGCTGGTTGATCCGCGTAATCTGGCTTCCGGCGAGTTCTTGACAAACCGTGGCTTCACGCGAGAAGGGTTGCTACGACAGGTGCAACATACGTCCACCGGATACAAGGATATGGTGATGTATTCGATGCTGTATGATGAGTTCCTTCGTAAGAAAGGCAAATAAAAGAGACAATAGATAATTGCTTTTAAATTACACGTAAACGAAGAAACAGAACAAAGCTGGAGAAGCGAAGCGTTCGCCTTTAAAGCTTTCTGAAAGAAAGCTACATCGGAAGCATACGCTATCACCGGATTTCTCCTTTAGAGAGGAGAAGAAAAAATCTGGGGATAACAGCGATCGGAAGCTTGTTCTGGTTCGTAGTAGATGTGTAAATTAACGTACCAATTATATAGAGAAACGAAGAGAGAAGGGTTTGTGTGAATGCAACTGGAGGTTTGAAGCGCAGTTTCATCTTGACGGGGCTGTTGCTCGCGACATTTCTGTCAGCGATTGAAGGCACCGTAATTGGTCCGGCAGGGCCGACCATTGTCAGTGAGCTGGGGAGTGTACAGCTGCTGAGCTGGATTTTCACCGCATATCTGTTGACGATGGCTGTGAGTACGCCCATTTTTGGCAAAATCAGTGACTTGTATGGACGAAAGCCTGTATTTCTGATTGGCTGTGCCTTATTTTTACTGGGTTCACTTTTGTGCTGCCTGTCGCAGAACATGGAGCAGTTGATTATTTTTCGTGCAATACAAGGGATCGGTGCGGGTGCGGTAGTTCCTGTTACATTTACGATTATCGGGGACATCTACGCCATTGAAGAACGTGGCAAAATCCAGGGCTGGATTAGCTCCGTGTGGGGTATTTCCTCTCTGGCTGGACCGCTGCTTGGCGGTTATTTTGTTGATAATCTGGGCTGGCAGTGGATCTTTGGTTTTAATGTGCCGTTTGGTCTGCTTGCGATGTGGTTTGTATTTCGTTATCTGAAGGAAGATATCTCGCCGCGTACGGCCAAAATTGACTATGTCGGTGCACTGACCTTCACGGTGGGCATTACTGCATTGTTATTCGTCCTGTCGGCGGGTGGGCAGTATTATGCCTGGAGTTCTCCGTTGATTGTTGTGCTGAGTGTGGTCGCCGCTCTGTTTATCATTTTATTTTTCGTGGTGGAAAAAAGAGCTCAGGCCCCTATGGTTCCACTACATTTGTTCCGAATTCGGGACATCCGTGTGGCGAATATCGCCGGACTGCTGACCAGTACTTTGATGATCGGCCTGACCAGTTATTTGCCGCTCTGGGTGCAGGGGGTTCGGGGAGGTAATGCGACGGAATCCGGGTTGCTGCTCGCGCCGATGTCAGTGGGTTGGCTCATTGGTAGTGTGTTGGCAGGCCGCCTGTTGATGAAGATTGGATCACGTATGACCGCATTGATTGGATTAACCGGAATTGCGATTGGGTCGGGTGGACTCTTTCTGGTGGGCGGGACATCCCCGCAGGCTGTGCTATTTATATTGACCTTTATTTATGGTCTCGGCTTCGGATTTGCGTTCACGATCTTCACCATTATTGCGCAGTCTTCTGTAGGGTATAAGGAGCGTGGCTCCTCTACCGCACTGCATACGTTCATGCGTACATTGGGACAGACGATTGGTGCAGCGGCTTTTGGTACCTGGTTGAACTATCGGATCTCCACGTTATCGAATGAACAGAATCTGGCTGAGGCTGGAATATCGGAGAATGATCTGAATGAACTGTTAGCACCGCATACGGATGCAGCGCTATCTGATGATAAATGGGCGCTACTGCGTAACGTGCTGGAAGGAAGCTTGCATTCCCTGTTTGTGATTATGTTTGTCATTGCACTGGTCTCGTGGGTAACGACGCTTGCTCTACGCAAACGTTTAATTGTACCCGAAGATGCAGATGCTCCACCGCAGCCACAAGGCTCAAAGTAAAAGTGGATGTATACGAAAAACCGGATTCGCCGATGTCAGGCAAATCCGGTTATTTTTGTTGGCACATGTGCAGTGGACTAGAGTGCAGCTTCCAACTCAGGCAAGTGATATCTTATTTGACCTTCTGCTCCTCTTTTTAAATTGTAAGGAACATGAGACACGTTATTTCCCGAAATCACCTGAAAACACGTTGTAGAAGGCTGTTTATTCAAAGATAGCGTTTGTCAGATTCTTTAAAATGCTGCGAGTACTTTAAACCCCTGAATAAGACGTCACAGGTTCGTTAGCGCTCCCGCTTCATATCTGCTCCAGAACATTCAGTTACGCTATGGCTTTCGGCAGGTTTAAGGATACGCTCTAGCTGCTTGCTGATAAACGGTCTGCGGAATGTGCAAGCCTTCCCAAGAGTTCGGACAGCAATTCCTTGTCTTCCTCACTTAGTCCACTTACAGCCCGATCAATCTTCAACGCATAGCCTGGATAGATATCATCCATGGTGCGCTGTCCTTCTTCGGTCAATTCCACAAAGATGATACGTCTGTCTTGCGGACAATGTTTGCGGTGTAACAATCCTTTTTGCTCCAGCTTATCGATCACATAGGTCACATTACCACTTTGCAGCAGAAGTTGTGCGCCAACCTGTTGAATCGGCTGAGCTCCTTTCATATATAACACTTCGAGCACCCCGTATGCGGTGGGGTTGAAGCCATGCACTTTGCTTCCGGATACAGCGTGTTCATTCACGCTTTTGAATGTCTGGGCCAAGGTGCGGTACAGATGAAGTGAACGTTCGGTTCCGATTTCTTGTAATTCCAGCATGCTGATCCCGCCTTTTCAGATTAGTTATAAGTTGAAATGATGAAGAGGGGTTCTCTCCGTTATGCTGTTCATGTAAAAGAGTATTTCAACTTATATAAGTTGGTTAGTTATGTTTGACGATTCAGGTTGTCGCCATGGTTTAATTGTAAACTTCTATTTCTACGAAAAACATGCGATATGTCACAAGATTTGCATTTTTAGCATTTAAAATTTGATCATTCATCATGCTAAAAAATCATCCTTCAGATGTCGCTTTTTCTCCGCCTCTGGCAGGAGGTCGAGTCAAGGGCTGCTCTATATAATGAGTTCATACTATGAATTGGAAGATAATGGAGGAGAAGAAGGATGACAAGTGATTTAACGTTTGAAGGACAACGACCGCTGAAGAATAACCGATCTTTTGTAACATTGATGGTGGCACAGGCCATTTCCAATCTGGGTGATTGGCTGCATCTGCTCGCAATCCTGACCCTCGTGGGTATCCACTGGAATGCAACGCCATGGGAGATCACATTTGTCACACTTTCCGCAGCAATACCCATTCTGTTGACAGGGCCATTTGCAGGCACACTTGCAGATCGCCTGAACCGAAAATGGCTGATGATTGTAGCCGATGGTGCACGGATCATCATCGTGGGTGCGTTAATTTTTGCTGACCAGATCTGGCACATCTACATACTGCTGGTCCTCAAATCCCTGTTCGATGTCATGTTCTCTCCGGCCAAAAACGGAAAGCTGAAGGAGATTGTACCTCACGAACAACTTGCGCAAGCTGTATCCATCAGCTCGATCATTGAACAGATGTCCAAAATTATTGGTCCAGCGCTTGGTGGACTGCTGGTAGCCGCTTTTGGCATCACCTGGTGTTTTGTTATCGATTCAGCGTCTTTTTTGATCTCCGGCATCATTTTATTGTGGATTCCTGGAACTCGGGTGATCCAATCTGCAATTCATAACGTAACAGAAATAAATGAAGAGACAGCTGGGGGTGTTCGTAACCGCTCAAAAGGCTCTTTTTGGAAGGAAACACAGGAGGGCATTCGCATGCTTGCATCTCTCCCTCACGTAGGAGCGTCTCTGATTTTGCTTGCTTCAGCCATACTTTTTCTGCAATTTGCCGATTCACAGACTGTGGTGTTATTCAGACAACTTCCAGGAATTTCAAGTGATCTACTGGGATGGTGCGTGGCAGCAAGTGGTGTAGGTACATTAATTGCAGCGATGAGTGTACGGAAGTGGAAGCATGCAGGGCATATTTTGAAAATGGGTCTGGGTACCATACTCATGGGTCTGGTTATCGGCGGAGCCGGAGTTATTGTTGGGGTTTGGCCGCATGCCGGGCTAGGTGCCAATCTGTTGTTAGTATCCCTTTTTACCCTGGCAGGTGTCGGAATTGGGTTTGCGATTGTACCCTTTCAGATCCTGTTGCAGGAACAGACACCTGAGGCGATGACAGGCAGGGTATTTGGAACGGTAGGTAGCGTGATGACTGCCAGTAATATTATGGGCCCGGTGGTAGGCGGATTTATGGTCACCTCATTTGGTGTAGTGCCGGCTTTTGTCTGTTCAGGCATTTTGATGACCCTGCTTGGTTTGATTTATTTGATGAAACGTAATGGGGAAAAAGCCGATCTGAATGGTTCCATTGCAGCCAAAACAATGATTGCAGGCGACTAAAAACAGGCCGGATCTGCTCAGGTTAGAACAGTTGAAATGAAGGTTTGAATTTACTTCAAATTTTAAGTTTTTGATTAAAAAGCGTTTGAGTAAACGCCTTCACGTTTAATGAGGAACAGGCAGAAATCCCTGTATTCTAATTATTCCTAGGGGAAAACTCATATCCCTTGTCCCACCAACGCATTAGCGGAAAGGGGGTGAAGCAACTTGAATGTAAAGTTACCAAAATCTATAGTACGTCTGGGAAGCATCCCACTGGTTATACTCGCCGGGACTTTGATGCTGGAGTTTGGATCGTCACATGTATACGCAGAAGAGGCTCAAGTATCTTCTGAAAAACCGTCCAGCGGATTGTCGCTGAATTTGTTTTCACGTGATTCGGATGGCGGGTTGAATCTGACTCCGTCGGTATCGGTATCCACACCACTACTGGATGTTGAAGTTCCATCGATCAAAGCGAATGAATCGACAGGTAAGCTGAGTGTATCTGAGCTGAACGTAGATACGCCGCTTGGATCGGCCGGAACATCAGAGATTGGGATTGATGCGAAGAAGGGAACCGTCGAACTGCCGTCTGTACAGGCGGATACACCGGTGATCAGAGCCAATGTATCAAGCAGTCAGGTGAACCTCAACGAAGGTACTGCTTCCTTGCCTGGCGTTACCGCAGAGGTACCCGAGGTGATCAAGGCAGAGACGTCTGCTGTGAAAACAGACCTTCGGCAGGGCAAGGTTGAATTACCTTCCGTGAAGGTGGATGTGCCTGAGGTTACTTCCATCAATATCTCTTCATCCCGAGTGGATCTGAGTAAGGGAAATGTCCAGCTTCCTTCTGTGAGAGCAGAAGTTCCAGTTGCAGACGTATCCGCTGAACTTAATCCTGATCAGGAAAAGGTGGAGATTCCAAGTGTGAAGCCGGAACCGCCTGTAGTCACTCCGGAAAAGTCGACGGTTGTCACAACACCGAATGTTGAAACTTCCAATACGAGTGCACTCGCAGATCCTGTTTCACCACAGAACACTGAGGAAGGACAGGACGCAGTACAGGTTACGGGCAAAGTGGTGGAGGTCACCACGGAACCAGAAGTACGTCCAGAACAACCTGCTGTCCCGCAGGCATTGCCTGTGGAAGGAACCGATCTGAAGAAGGATTCCGATGTTAATGCAGGTTTGTCAGATAACGAGTTATTCCTCGTAGATCAGACATCTGCTGAATCAGCTGTCACTGAACAAGTGCAGAGTAACCAGGAAGCCGATCTGAAACAAGATGATGCTGATGCAACATCTCCATTGCAGCCTCGCACAGAACGACCAACCAGTTGGTCTGTTGCAGCAAATTCTCCCGGCGCAGCTAATGCTTCAGCAGGGACAAGCTCCGGTTCGTCCGGTGTAACTGGAGGTGGAGCAATCGCACCAGCCGCTGCACTTCCGGGAGCAACAACGGGTCTGGTTACCCCAGATTACGATTATGCCTTCCGAATGGAACGGCTCGATGGGTTCAGTCAATGGTCACAGGCACCGCCTGGGCGGCCGCCGCAATATACCTCTTTCTCTTAGACAACAATGGCGTTAATTCAACCAAAATTGAGAAGGAGTGTATATCATCATGAAAAAAGTGAATCGTTGGGTAAAATTGTCGGTATTGTCGGGTACGTTGGTAGCTGGATTGCTGGGAGCTTCGCAGGCAACTTACGCAGATAGCTATAGCAATAACAGCAGTGGCAATCTGGATCTGAATGCAGGTTTGCGCCTGGAGCTGGGATCTCTTCTGTCAGGACACCGTGACACAGGTTACGGTAGCCATGGGAGCTACGGAGGTTCATCCAGTGCAAGCGGAGCATTAAATCTGGATCTTGGCCTTAATGCCGGCTTATCTTCCGAGAGTATGAACCGTTACAATGATCGTTCTTCCGAGCACACAGTTGAGCATAGCAGTTCTGGCAAGCTGGGCCTTGGCCTCAATGCCAATGTGTCGGGAGAAGGTACAACGATGAGCGACTATTCAAGAGGCGGCGATGATCGGAACGTAAACAGCAGCTATGCGAGTGAAAGTCGTGGCGTACTGGATCTGGGTCTGAACGCGAAAGCGGAAGGAGAGAGTGCAACAATGGCTCAATCCGAACGCACTAACAGCGTGAAAGACAGCGAGCGTAACGTAAATAGCAGCTATGCGAGTGAAAGTCGCGGCGTACTGGATCTGGGTCTGAACGCGAAAGCAGAAGGAGAGAGTGCAACGATGGCTCAATCCGAACGCAACAACAGCGTGAAAGACGGTGAACGTAACACGAGCAGTAGCTACGCGAGCGAAAGCCGCGGCGCACTGGATCTGGGTCTGAACGCCAAAGCGGAAGGAGAGAGTGCAACAATGGCTCAATCCGAACGTACTAACAGCGTGAAAGACAGTGAGCGTAACGTGAACAGTAGCTACGCGAGCGAAAGCCGCGGCGCACTGGATCTGGGTCTGAACGCCAAAGCAGAAGGAGAGAGTGCAACAATGGCTCAATCCGAACGTACTAACAGCGTGAAAGACAGTGAGCGTAACACGAACAGTAGCTACGCGAGCGAAAGCCGCGGCGCACTGGATGTGGGTCTGAACGTGAATGCAGAAGGAGAGAGTGAAACGATGGCTCAATCCGAACGTACTAACAGCGTGAAAGACAGTGAGCGTAACACGAACAGTAGCTACGCGAGCGAAAGTCCTGGCGCACTGGATCTGGGTCTGAACGCCAAAGCAGAAGGAGAGAGTGCAACAATGGCTCAATCCGAACGCAATAACAGCGTGAATGACCGTGAGCGTAACGTGAACAGCAGCTATGCGAACGAAAGCCGTGGCGCTTTGGATCTGGATCTGAATGTGAATGCAGATGCAGAGAGTGAAACTACTTCTGTGGTGGAGACAAATCGGTAATATGAGATTTTCATTGTAATATGAAGAAGCAGGGGATCCGGAACCCCTGCTTCTTTTTTACATTTTATGAGCTAGCGTTCTTCTGAATGTTCTTCTAATAAGCGTACTATCTTTTCAAATGTATACTCGCCTTCGGCAATCTTGACCATAAATTCAACTGCATATTTACGTTCCATCTGCAAATGGTAGCCATTCACTCGCAGAAAGGACTTGGTTACAAGATAAGCTGTACGTTTATTTCCGTTATAGAAACAGTGGTTTTTAACCAATGACTCTAATAAGGCAGTAGCTTTATCAAATATGGAAGGGTAGGCATCCTCTCCAAACAAACTTTGGAGAGGTCTATTTATCGCAGAATCCAACAAAGCAGAATCCTTAACCCCAGCTTGTGCTGTATCATTCATCTTCTTCATCATAAAATGGTGAGCGGCTACTACTTCTTCAATGGTAAGGAATATGGTCATCTTAACGATCCCTTAAATCATTAAGGATATCCTCATCTTCTTCGAAAACGTCGAAGAAAGCTTCCAGTACTTCGGGTCTTACATTTTCGGGTATTTTCATTTGTTTAACCTTTTTTAGTACAATTTCTCCCTGACTGTTTTCAATAAATTCAATCTCATCGCCCTGAGAAACATGGAGCTTATCAATTAAAACCTTGGGCAAGCTAATGCCCAAGCTGTTTCCCATTTTGCCTATTTTGCGAGAAAGAATTTTTCTTTTGGAATGCTCTTCTTTCATCTGAGCCCCACCATTCATGATATATTCCTCCTATAGTATGATCCAACTTATGAAAGTAATACATTTGTATGTATTAATGTTAGTATGTAATAACATTATAACATGGTTTGTACTTCAAAATGCTCAGAATGATCAAACAAACAGCCCGTAACTCGATTACAATAAAACTAAAGAATGAAATAAACGCCTGATTAGAACAGGGAGTGAATGATATGGGAACGGAATATAACAGTGCGGAAGTACAGGAGTCCATATTGGACGTACATATTACAGAGGCAGGATACGAGCCGGGACAATCGACCATCCGTAATATTCGAATGAATGTGGCGCGAGGAGAACTGGTAGGTATTATCGGACCAAATGGTGCGGGCAAAAGTACCACAATCAAAACGCTTCTTGGTCTGCTGGAACATGCGAACTATGAAGTGACGATTGGGGGAGATGGTCGTTATGCCTATATCCCGGAGCAACCGGTTTTTTATGAATATATGACTTTATGGGAACATCTTGATCTGGCTGCAGCGGCGTATGAAATGGAGGAAGAAGCTTTTGTTGCCCGAGCGGAGGAACTGTTGGTTCGTTTCGGTATGGACCATGTTCGGAATGACCTTCCAGCCAGTTTTTCAAAGGGCATGCGGCAGAAAATGATGCTGATGATCGGATTTCTGTCTTCACCTGATATCTATATTGTGGACGAGCCTTTCATCGGACTGGACCCTCGTGCAACCAAGGATTTCCTAAAATTACTGGATGATGAACGTCGCCGCGGCGCGGGTGTGCTCATGTCTACGCATGTACTGGATACCGCTGAACGAATCTGCGATCGGTTTATTCTGATTGCTTCGGGCAGATCGGCTGCCGAGGGAACATTGGATGAGATTCGTGAAGCGGCAGGATTGCCGGAAGCTTCTTTGTTTGACTGTTTCGATGTACTGACGTCTTAGATAGAGAGAGGGTGAGAGAGAATGGAGACTTCCCAGCGTTATACCCCACTTCGTTTATACAGACGAAGACGCAAAGAACATTTCAAGGAACAGATGAAAAATCTCAGACTCGTCGTGGATTGGACAGTGTGGGTATACCTGCTTGTTCCCGGTGTGCTCTATCTGATTGGATGGTACACGAGTCTGTGGACCAAACCGCTGCCTGCATGGGCCACAGGATTACCGCTCCCCGTACTGACTGGGCTGATCGACGTGGTTATGCTTACCGGTGGTGTGTTGATATTTGTGGAGGAAGCGGATGTATTGTTTCTGAAATCAAGGCCGTTATGGATACGAACGTTAATGAGGCATGGGCTCTACCGATCCTGTCTGCAACATCTGGGCAAAATGATCCTGATTACAGCGCTGACCGCACCCCTGTGGTCCCGTGTCTATGAGATGTCGAATCTCCAGATTGCACTTATGGCTGTCTGGTTTGGTGCAGTAGCTTCATTCCAAGCCATAACACTACATATGACGAAGGTTCGACATACAGGATGGCGGCGCTGGATTCAGATGATCCCTCTCGTCATTGGCATAGGTTACATGACCATTCATGCGAAATCATGGATGTATGGACAGACGTGGAAAATCAGCTTTGGAATCGTAATTATCATGCTTCTTCTAATTACAGTTGGACAGATGAGGCTATTGATGAAGGGAACGTTTGAAGGTGATGTGCGGGAGGATCTGCGGAGCAGGCTGCAGCTTACAGCTCTAATGTTAAGCCGGGCGGTGAGCAAGCCGAAAGCCCCACGAACACGGTCCATCATCTTCCGCAAACCGCGTAAACTGTTACGCAATCGTTCCATTGCGAATCGGACAGCGGAGATTGCATTCAAGGCATTTTTCAGGAACTCGGCCACGATGAAATTATATCTGCAGCTTGGCGGACTATCCATCGCAGCAGTTGCATTACCACCTTTTCCGGTCAATGTCATTGTGTGTGCGTTATTAATCATCATGTTGACGGTGATGTTTTATCGTTCCTGGGATGTTTTTGCCACGTCCGACTATGTTCAGCTTATAACATATGACTCGGAGGCGCTGCATCTTGCAGGTTCAATGATGGTTCGGATGTTGTTTGTCCCGATTGGTATTCTTATGGGATTCACGCTGGGATTGGCCTGGCTCGGCTGGATGGTCGGTATTCTGACAGCTGTAGGTGCGGTGGCCTTTGGACTCTGTGTGTTATCTATTGCCGGATGGGTTCGGCTGACCAGGGCCTAAAGGAATTACTTTCTAAGTCAGAGCATATCACGCGCTATAACTGACCATGCTATAGAAGAATAATCTCATCTATGGATGATGAGAGATTAGCTGTAGCAAGGAGGAAGAAACGATGATGGATAATAGCGAACTACAGGTGCACTTTTCAGACGATTCAGCGTTGAATGCCGCCAGGGCAACCTTGGAGGAATTGGGATATAAGCCGTATCAATCCGGCCCGCTGGAACTGTACATCCCCACAGATCGCCAAGATCCTCAGTCTGCCGTAGAGATTGTACAATCCCATGGAGGAAGTGCCGTATTTGCCGCGCAAACGGAAGAGCTGGATCAGTTTCAGAATATATCAATTCCGGCTCATCTTGTGAATGAAGACTGGAATGAGGGTTATGCGAACGGAACCCAGGGAAGTCAGACGGAGCAAGGCAGACATAACTATAGCGATGACCCGACATACGATGATTCGGCTGATGGATTTTCAGGCAGTGTGAAAGCATAGAAGCATCACAAGCTAAGAGCAGTTCGAGCCAATTTTTCTAAAATGGAACAATACCCAAAACCCCCGATCGTCCACAGATAGTGGATATCGGGGGTTTTGGCATCTGAAGCAATTCTCGCTGATGATGCCACTAGGCATGATTCGTAATCAAAAGCGAACTTTTTGAACAACCTCTATTATAGTTTAGCGTGTTTATATTCAGCCGCATGCATGCCAGCCGTATATCCCGTGGAGAAAGCAGCGGTGATATTATACCCTCCGGTGTAGCCGTGAATATCCAAAACTTCACCGCAGAAGAATAGTCCAGGCAGCAGCTTGGATTCCATTGTTTTTGGGTATATCTCCTTTAAGTGGATTCCTCCCCCAGTAACAAAGGCTTCTTTGAGCGATCTCGTTCCGTCTGCTCGGAAGGTAAAAGCTTTCATTAGCCCGCACAAGGTGCTTAACATACCTTTGGGAAAATGGTGGAACGTAAGGTCATCGCTGATCTCTGCCCGTTTCATCATTAAGGGAATCATGCGCTCAGGAACCCATGTTTTTAAAATGTTTTTGACAGCCTTGCGGGACTCTTGTTCCAATACCTGTTGCACCTGTGCTTCCAATGCACCCAAGGACAGCTCCGGGAACAGATCAATGCTCATAATGACCTGTGGGTTTCCAGACTTCATCTGAACCTTGCGGATAAATTGGCTGCAACGCAGTGCGACGGGTCCGGATACTCCAAAATGCGTGAAGATCATATCCCCGCGATGGGAGATGACCGTTTTTCCTTTGGCATCCACTACGGATAGAGCGATATCCCTCAAAGACAAACCTTGCAGTTCTTTGGATTGAATCCAACTCTCCCCAGACACAATGGGCACTTCGGTTGGATATAACTCTGTAATGGTGTGACCCGCAGCCTCAGCCCAAGGATAACCGTCTCCGGTTGATCCGGTTTGGGGTACGGATTTGCCGCCGGTAGCGATGATGACAGAGCGCCCAAGAATGGTTTTACCGGATATCAATTTAACACCCTGTACCTGCTGACCGTTCTGAATAATTTCCTTGACCGGTTCTTTGGTGCGAATCTCAACGCCGAGGGAAACAATCTTTCCTACCAGCGCATCCACGACTGTTTTCGCTTTATCGGTTACAGGGAACATTCTGCCGTTGTCTTCTTCTTTCAGGGCAATTCCGAGATTTTCGAAGAAACGCATGATTCCCTGGTTGTCCAGATTCTGAAACGAACTATATAAAAAGCGTCCATTACCCGGAATATGTCGGATGAGTTCATCCGTTTCCTTGGCATTGGTTACATTGCATCGACCTCCGCCAGAGATGCCAAGTTTACGACCCAGTTGATCTCCTTTATCCAGCAGAAGCACGGAGGCTCCATGCTCGGCAGCAGCTACGCAAGCCATCAGACCCGCAGATCCGCCACCAATTACAATGACATCATACATATGTTATTACCCTCTTTTTTCATTGATTTTGTCTGTTTTACGTAAAATGTGTCTACTCCTGGCTTTTTCTGAAATATAATGGAGTTATGAGTAGTTCTATTATGGAGTCTCAAGGGATATATTGTAATATACTGTCGCCTATGTTTTAATCAGAAATACATGAGGGAATGTGCAGGCAGAGGAGGAGATGGCATTGTGGTTGCGTTAAAGGACATTCTTTTACAAGTACTGCTGGCGGGGTCGGCGGTATACCTGATTCCCTTATTCCATCTGGGGCTCTCCAAGCGGGCTGTGGCCAAGTTGGAACAGGCCGGAATGTTGCAGACCGTTTTTGCTGTGACGAGTGTCGTGAGCACGCTATTGTGTTTGCTGTTCGCGCTTCACGGGAGTCCAGGGGCTGTACCCATATCACTAAGCATCGTACCTGTAATACTTGTTATTTTGTATTGTAAGTCCGTTATAGGCTTAACGCTGTCCATACTACATATTCTCTTCTATTTCCTTTTTGCGCATTCCTATGATCTGTACGGATTTCTCCTTCATACGGGCATTCTTCTCTATCCTATTGTATGGTTGTCTGCCAAACGATTCAAGCATAATACACCTTCGCACAAAATGACGATCCTCATCATCCTGATTACAATGGAACTGGTTGTAACGAGTTTGTTATGGATCGCATCCCTCCAGAATGAATCCACGTACTCTGCGACCTACATAATACTTACAGCACTTGGGTATACCACTGGAGCCATTGTTGCGGGTAGTCTGAGTCTGCTATGGCTGGAACGGATGAAGCACTATCGCGGGCTGGAGCAGCATCTCTCGGAAGTCCACCATCGATACATAGCCGAAACGGAGAAACTTCATCAGATTCTGAACGCAGTGCCTCTCTCCATTGCCACCGTAGATAAACAAGGCACAGTGATATTTGTCAATGAGATGATGGAGCAAACCGCAAGGGAGCAGCTGCCATGTACGTCCACGCCTGATCTCATTGGACAGCCTGCCAGTCAATTTGTTGAACAAGGTCAGGCGGACAAGATGGATAAAAGCATTCGCAGAGCCATCGTTCATGGTGAGATTAGTGGGTTGACCGTTCGTTACGGTGCACACGTATTTCAGTCCCGAACCGTACCGATTTATGCCTTTTCAACAGAGTCTGCGAGTGAAGTTACAGGAGCCATGCTGATCATTCAGGATATCACGGAGCTTGAGATGTTGCGAAGTGAACTGGATAATGTGGATCGTCTCAGTCTGGTGGGGCAGATGGCTGCAAGCATTACGCATGAAGTGCGTAATCCAATGGCGGTTGTGCGTGGTTTTCTTCAACTCATGCAGGAAAAGAGTCCTGATTCCCTCGATCACTATTACCGGATCGTTCTGGAAGAGCTGGACCGGGCGAATAGTATCATTAATGATTTTCTATCGCTGGCCCAGGATCGGATTGCGGAAAAAGAGGAATCCCAGCTGCATGATATCATTCATGAACTCAGTCCATTGTTGTGGGCCGATGCGAACCTGCGTGGTCAGAGTATTGAACTCATGCTGGACCATAATGTACCGAAGTTGCACCTCAATCCAAAGGAAATCAAACAGGTGGTACTCAATCTGGCCCGTAACGGGATGGAAGCCATGAATGAGAAGGGCGTGCTTACGCTGGAGACGCGGATAGTCGATGACAAAGTGGAACTGTGTGTACGTGACACAGGGCCTGGTCTACCCAGAGTGAAGAAGGAAAAGCTGTTTGAACCTTTCTATACCACAAAAGCCAAGGGAACCGGACTTGGATTGTCCATGTGCCTAAGTATTGTGGAACGACATAATGGAACCATTACTGTGGAATCGGAGGAAGGACAGGGCACGACCTTCAAAGTGGCATTTGAACGTTAGGTCATTCAGCATATTTTGCCAGACATTGAGACATAATATTATGGAAGAAGCCTTTCCGCAGGCGGTTTCTGAATCTTGCTTTCATTGCTTATGGATGTATAATAGGAATAGCACATCATTACATCCATAATGTTCGATATGAATGTAACGTTGTTTTGGAGAGTTTATTGGCCTTTAATTTTATCGAGATCATAGAACAACCATTTATAAGGAGTGAAACCGAATGTCGATGTCATTTGATCAATACATGAAAGATATGGTTCAACCGATGCGGGATGATTTAACTCGTCTAGGAATCCAGGAGCTGCGTACTCCTGAAGAAGTGGAAGCAAGTCTTCCTGATGCAAAAGGAACAGCGCTGGTTGTCATTAACTCTGTATGCGGATGTGCCGCAGGTCAATGTCGTCCAGGTGTGTCCCAAGCACTGCAGCACGATATTACACCGGATCACCTGTACACTGTATTTGCTGGTCAGGACAAAGAAGCAACTGCAAAAGCACGTGAATTCTTTGCACCGTATCCTCCATCTTCACCGTCCATCGCTCTGATGAAAGACGGCGAACTCGTTCACTTTATCGAGCGTCATCAAGTGGAAGACCGTTCTGCAGAGGATATTGCGGCTGATCTCAAAAGTGCATTTGATCGTTACTGCCGTTAATTCGCTCCAATAGAACGCCCCGCCCTTCGGATCACCGATGCCGGGGCGTTTCATTTTGGATAGATAAGGTTATTGAACCATTCGGACCTTTCAAGCTGGACATCAAATTTCATTCATTTAGAAACGGGGTGTGTGAACGATGAGTTTGCAACAACAGATCATCGCTGAATTGAAGGTTAAACCAAGCATTAATGAAGAAGAGGAAGTACGCAAGCGTGTTGATTTTCTGAAGACGTATGTGAAAAATGCGGGTGCCAAGGGTTTGCTGATTGCGATCAGCGGCGGTATTGACAGTGCAGTGGCTACGGCGCTTTGCAAAAAAGCGACGGACGAGCTTACGCAAGAGAACAACCAAGAGTACAAAACGCTTGGTGTGTTCCAACCTTATGGTGAACAATCCGATATCGACCACAGCTACGCTGTAGCCAAAGCATACGATCTGAAGCATGTCGTGGAAACCAATATCGAAGATGCAGTGAACGAGATTGCGCTGGAAGTGGAGCAAGGTTTCAAATCCTTGGGAAGCCCACGCCATATGACTCACCAAGGCAAAGGTAATGTCAAGGCGAGAACTCGTATGGTTATGCAATACGCGCTTTCGTTTGAAGAGAACCTGCTCGTTGTAGGTACGGATCATGCGTCCGAAGCCATCACGGGTTTCTATACCAAATGGGGCGACGGTGCTGTGGATATCACACCACTGAGCACTCTGAACAAACGTCAGGTACGCCAGCTGGCAGCATATCTGAATGTGCCACAGGCTATTTTGGACAAAGCACCATCGGCAGGACTGTGGGAAGGTCAGACGGACGAAGATGAGCTGGGAATTTCGTATGAAGCGAACAGTGACTATCTCGAAGGCAAACAGATCGATCCGGCTGCACAAGAGCGCCTCGAAGCGTTCTATAAACGCACACATCACAAACGCAATGCCATTCCTGGTATCTAATGTGGATGGATAAGCATGCTGGTTATAAGCTGTTAACACCAACATTGAAATAACTCCCTTTTAGGGAATGCAAAAAGAGTCACTGCTCACGCAGTGACTCTTTTTGTTATGTGGAACGAGAAACCGCAAAAATCCAGGTGATTACTATCTTAAAGATGAGTTAGCTATTCCAGTCTTTGATCTGTTGCAGGGTTAGGGTGATGGCTTGCTCCAGTTGCGGAGTGGTTTCGTTAAATGGATGTACGGTATTAAAGGTATGATTCCCATCAGGAATCTGGTGCCAGGGGATATCAGGACGGGCTTGAACCAGCGCGGCAGAACCGTCTCTCAGACGTTGACCATCTGCTGTTCCCTGAATCAGTGCTACGCGCACAGAGGAAGAAGCCAAGCGGTCAATGATAGCGTAACGTTCGCTATGCTTGTCCAGGTCTTCCAGGATAGATACGTCCAGTGGCATCTGTTGGCCTGTACGTCCGTTAACGACATGGCTCCGGCCATGTGTGCGCATTTCTTCTTTTTGCTCCGCTGTAAAAAGATCCAGGTTGGTTATACCATTCCAGGAGATGACACCTGCCACCTGCTCGGGATGATCCAGTGCATAGACGAGACTTACGCCCGCACCGCGGCTATGACCAACCAGGTATACAGGAAGTCCTGTGAGTTCAGGTTGTGTAGCTACATGCTCCAGTACCAGGGCCAGATCGGCAAGCTCCCGGCTGTAGGTATTCACTGCGAACTTTTCAAGTTCTGAGAATTGCTCCAGATATTCGCCGATACCGTTGTGAGAGAAATTAAAGGTCAGCACATGATGCGTCTGGCTTAGCTGTGAAGCTGCATAGGGGAACATGCCCCAGTCTTTGAAGCCTTTGTATCCGTGAGACAGAATGATGACACCTTGAGCGGATTGTTGTGCAGGAAAAAAGTCTCCGCGAATGATCGCATCTACGTCAGTGGGCAATTCAAAAGTTATGGGCATGATTCAGACCTCCTAAGAATTTCAGACGATTCCTGATTCATATTTTAGCATATATGGTAATGCGGATAGGTACTCGCTTCTGTGCGCCCCTCCTGCTACAATAGAATACGTGTTCGGAGAGTTACGGATCATGTGATTGAATGGAGATCTTTTACAATGCATGTTCAAAAAGAGCGGTTTTCAGTACCAAGAAGATGGGACTTTTTGAATAACCTCTTACAGTATAAAATATTAAGCGGGTGAAGCGTTGATGATATATGGCATAGGTAATGATGTGCTGGAGATTGGACGTATGCGCAAGCTATTGTCCGGTCGCCATGCGGAAGCTTTTCTGAAACGAATTTTAACACCAGCAGAGCGGGAGATCGCGGCTCAACGGGGAAAGCGGATGACGGAGTTTGTATCCGGTCGATTTGCAGCGAAAGAAGCGGTGTCCAAGGCATTTGGCTGCGGTATTGGTGGCGTTATGGGTTTCACTGACATTGAGGTGCTGCCGGATGGGACAGGACGTCCAGTGGCCTCGTTGTCCAGTCAAGCCTGGGAACGTCTGCAACTGCCATATGATAAGCAATATGACATTCATTTGAGTATTACGCATCAGACGGAATTGGCAGCGGCCTTTGCAATCGTGGAGCAGATGGAAAAGTAGTTAGCTTGGCAATAGGAGAGGACGGAAATATGGGTTTACAGGAACAGAAACAACATTTCAGCGTGAATTTGCTGGACTGGTATATGATCAACCGACGGGATTTGCCGTGGCGTCGCCACAACAATCCGTATTTCACATGGGTATCGGAGATTATGCTTCAGCAGACTCGGGTTGATACGGTAATTCCGTATTTTAATCGTTTTATCGGGAATTTCCCGACCGTGCAGGCGTTGGCGGAAGCACCCGAAGAGGATGTGTTGAAAAATTGGGAGGGACTCGGTTATTACTCCCGTGCACGTAATCTTCAGGCCGCCGCGAGACAAGTCATGGAGCTGCACGGAGGCGAGATGCCGCAGGACAAGCAGGCTGTCTTTGCATTAAAAGGGGTGGGCCCGTATACTGCCGGGGCCATACTCAGCATTGCCTTCAACCAGCCGCAGCCTGCGGTAGATGGCAATGTCATGCGGGTACTGTCCCGATACTTCCTCATCGATGAGGACATTATGAAGGGCAGCACCCGGGTGTTGATGGAAGAGCTCGCAGGAGAGCTCATTCCGGAAGGGCGAGCGCGTGATTTCAATCAGGCGCTGATGGAGCTTGGCGCGTTGGTGTGTACACCCAAAGCGCCGCACTGCCTGACTTGCCCGGTCATGGAGCAATGTTCCGGCCGCATCGCCGGAAGAGAGCTTACACTGCCGGTCAAGACCAAGGCGAAGCCGCCGCGCCCTGAGCAGCGGCTGGTCGCGATTGTGGAGGGCCACGGTGCTCATCGCGGCCAAGTGCTTGTGCGCCAGCGCCCAGACACGGGCCTATTGGCCCGCATGTGGGAGCTGCCGCATGTGCTCGCGGCGCCCGCCGCAGCCAGCAAGAAGGCGGCGCCGCTGGCGGATGAGCCGGCCATGGCATTGCTGGCCGGCAGTCTGTGGGCGGAAGGCTTCGCTGCTCGCCCGGAAGGGCTGGCTACCCATGCGGAGCATGTGTTCAGCCACATTGTCTGGAGCCTGCAGGTGTACAAGTGTACCGAGCAGGACCAGAGCAGTGAGCTTCCGCTGATCGCAGCGGAAGCCAGAGCCGCCTACGATGCACAGGCGGCAACAAGGGAGGGCACAGCCTCATCAGCAGCTGTGTCTCCTGAGTCAGACACAACGCATTCATCGGTGCCAGGCACGCCTCATGCGCAGAACCTCTCAACATCGCTTAACGATGGAGAGAGGTTGATGTCATCATCTGACGTTAGTGACCTAGCACTGAGTACTACGACACTGACAGGTAAAGGCGATGGCTTGACCTACCGCTGGATCAGTCCGGAAGATATGGACAAGATGGCATTCCCGAATATATTTCTGAAGCTGATCAGCAGTTATTTTGCGGGAGCTTATGATCAAGTGAATGATTAAATGGGGGAGCTAACGAACCTGAGTGACGTTATCATAGCCAAATCAACCCAAGTTTCCGCATCAAAGCCCGTATTTGGGGAAATAGCTACTCTGAGATTCGTTATGTTCGCGATACGATAAAATATGGAGCAATAGCGTGTCCTGGGTTCGTTAGAAACAAAACACCCTTTAACTATAACTATAGCGATAGCAAAAAAGAGAGCCTGATCACGGTCATAACGACCGAATCAGGCTCTCTTTTATGTTAACTGTCCATACTAACAGTCTTATTTTGCAGAAGCGTAGCGTTTGTTCACTTCATCCCAGTTGATTACATTCCAGAAAGCACCGATATAATCAGGACGTTTGTTTTGATATTTCAGGTAGTAAGCGTGCTCCCATACATCCAGACCCAGAACCGGAGTCAGGCCTTCGAAGAGAGGGCTGTCTTGGTTAGGTGTGCTAGTGATGGACAACTTGCCATCTTTGCCAACTACGAGCCAAGCCCAGCCGGAACCGAAACGAGTTGTAGCTGCTTTAGCGAAATCTTCTTTGAATTTGTCAAAGCCACCCAGTTCGCTATCGATTGCTGCTGCGATATCGCCTGTAGGAGCGCCGCCGCCGTTAGGTCCGATGATTTCCCAGAACAGGCTGTGGTTAGCATGTCCACCACCATTGTTGCGAACCGCTGTGCGGATGCCTTCAGGTACGCTGTCAAGGTTAGCAATCAGATCTTCCAAACTTTTTTCTTGCAGTTCAGGAGCACTTTCCAGAGCTGCGTTCAAGTTGGTTACATAAGTATTGTGATGGCGATCGTGGTGGATTTCCATCGTTTGTGCATCGATATGTGGTTCCAGTGCGTCGTTAGCGTAAGGAAGTGCCGGTAATTGAAAAGCCATAATGAAATACCTCCTGAGATTTTAGGTTTTTTTGAAAACAGGTACATATGTAATAATACCCTTGCCACTATTATTAAACCGCATTCGGGCTAATTAAGCAACATTTTTGTTTATTAAGTCCCCCGAGGCGTTGATCTAATGATGGGCCAGAGATAACAAACATATTTTACCCTTTATGCAACTATTTATGTGTTTTCAGGCGTTAAAATGGATGTAAAGTTTAATATTCGTATGTAAACGGTTACAATTAAGCGCTTTCAAAAGAAAATGCGTGTTTTATGGAGAAAAGTATGGTTTAATTGACGAAGAAGCGGTATTTTCTCGTTTTTTGTCATTATATGAACATTGGGTTTTTGGTAAAAAGGGATTCCCTTTTTATAAAAAACCTCATCTAAGCTAACGAAAAGGGAGATTTAAGACATGCACGTTCGTTCCTTTCAGTTGAGTGATGCAAGCCAGATGACGGAGCTTCTCCAGGTTGCACTATCGGAAGAGTGTTATGAGAACACGATGGGCCCGTTTGCCCGTCAATTGTCATGGGATTCTGACCTGATCATGGTTGCGGAAGAAGAGGGAGACCTCGTAGGCGCTTTGATCGGTACGATTGATCACAACCAGGGTTGTATCTACCGTATTGCGGTTCATCCAGACTATCGTCGCCGTGGAGTCGGCAAAACACTTGTTGAGGCTATGGAACAGCGGTTCCAGCAGCGTAAAGTCAGCCAAGTATGGGTGGCGGGTGATGAGCACAACAAAGTAGCCATGCCTCTATATGAAGCAATGGGTTACGGTGCCAATCAGATTATGAGCGCTTTCCAGACTCTTAGTATTTTGTCCAAAGCTTAGTTTGCATGTTTAAAAAGAAATAAAAAAAAGATTTTCATTTCATATTAGGCATATCTCTTTAACGTGTAAGAACGTGAGGGATGTGCCTTTCTATTTATATGAGTGTTCTTCACATCATATTCCTCTGGTTTCCTCATTTTATGAACATGCTTCGGAGTCTCTGAATTCTATTTAAATCACCTTGACTATCCCGGCTGTATTCACGATAACGAAGGTATTGGTGCTCATAACCAATTGTTTCACTCTCCCAAATGAAGTAGACTGAAAGGGAGTATGGTCACCAGGTTACAAGTTTAATTCAACTATTTAATAAATGAGGTGTCCCTTTGAATTCCAATAATCATTCAATGGAACATGTGACTTCCGAGCAACGAAATGAACCGTCAAAGCCTGAACAACCGGGGAAATCCTGGGCTGTCGAGCTGTGGGACTGGGTCAAAACGATTGTTGTTGCTTTTGTAATCATGATGCTGCTGAACCTGTTTGTGTTCAATCTGTCGATGGTCAAGGGACAGTCCATGCAGCCGACACTGGTTGAGCGAGATCGCCTTTTCGTCAACAAAATTGTATACCATCTGGGTACTCCTTCCCGATCAGATGTGATCGTACTTCGTGATCCAAGTGAAGGTGTAGAGAAGAAAGATTTTCTGGTGAAACGGATCGTTGGACTTCCGGGAGATACAATTGAAGTTAGGGATCACCATCTATATGTGAACGGCGAGCAACAAGCGGAAACGTACACCGATATTGAGGTGCAGGACCCGGATTTTGGCCCAATCACACTGGAGCCGGATCATTTCTTCGTGATGGGGGATAATCGTCATGAAGGCAAAAGTAAGGATAGCCGAGTGTTTGGCAGTATTACATCCGATCAGATTGTAGGCAAGGCTGAATTTATTTTCTGGCCGTTTTCTGAATTGAAGAAATTGTAAAATGCTGACAGGACAACAACTTCAGACTGCATTTTGCGTTAAACCATATAGACTCGTTCCGTTTGAATTCAAGTATGTAAGGCATATATAGAAATTAACGCCTGTCCTCTTACCGTGAGGCGGGCGTTCACTATTTACGGAATAAGTGTCGGAAGAAGAGAGGGAAGAGGAATGACGAGCGTACAGACCGGGGCAGCACAGGATGCCTCCGTATGGGAGAAGTTAAAACAGGAGATCAAGGCAGCTGGCCCCGGACTGGGCATTGATGATATCGGTTTTGCTTCGGCTGATCCCTTTGTTTCCCTGAAGTCGCTGCTGGAGCAGTCGCGGGATAAGGGGTATGCTTCAGGTTTTGAAGAGCCGGATATTGAAAAAAGGGTGCACCCTGCCTTAAAAGATGGCGAGCCCGCTTCACTTATTGCAATAGCCGTGGCATACCCATCCAAAATGGTGAATCCGCCGAAATCGGAGCCTGGTGCATATCGGGGCATTTTTGCCCGTTCGGCTTGGGGTCAGGATTATCATCAGGTCCTGCGTGCAGCGATGGACAAGCTGGTAAATTTTATACGTGAACGTGTACCTGAGGCCATGATCGAAAGCATGGTAGACACGGGAGCACTGGTGGATCGTGCGGTGTCCCAGCGTGCGGGAATTGGTTTTAGCGCCAAAAACTGTGCCATTATATCGCCCAAATTCGGTTCATGGATTTTTCTCGGAGAACTGGTAACGAATATTCCTTTTCAACCAGACACACCTGTGACCGAAGACTGCGGCGAATGTACAAAATGTATTGATGCCTGTCCTACAGGAGCATTGGTGGGGCCGGGGCAGTTGAATTCACAGCGTTGTATTTCTTTTGTAACCCAGACAAAAGGGTTCGTGGATGAAGAATTTATGCTGAAAATAGGCAACCGTCTGTACGGTTGTGACACGTGTCAGATTGTCTGTCCGAAGAACCGGGGCAAGAACTGGGATCACCATCCCGAGTTTCATCCCGATCCGGAGATTGTGAAGCCACTCCTGTTGCCGCTACTGGACATTGGTAACCGGGAATTCAAGGAACGTTTCGGTCAGAGTTCCGCCGCTTGGCGGGGCAAGAAGCCGATTCAACGCAACGCCGTTATTGCCCTGGGCAATTTCAAAGACAAAAGTGCTGTACCCAAACTTACAGAAGTACTAAAACGTGATCCGCGCCCCGAGTTGCGGGGAACCGCAGCTTGGGCGTTAAGCAGAATTGGAGGAGAAGACGCCATGAGAGCAATTGGGGAAGCTGCCGCTAACGAACAAGATGGGAACGTACTAAGCATGCTGCAGAAGGCCGAGGAGCGACTGAGTTCGTCCGAGACCTTACCCAAACAGCCACAGGCTGGGCAAGTGAGTGAGAAGCAGCCAGAGGAACAGAACAACGAGAACAATGCCTTACGAGCGTTACAACAGGATTTGAAAATGGAAGCTGGGATTGAACCGGGTAATGAGCAGTCTGCACAACCTGTCACACCGGAAGCCGCAGCGTGGAAACCTTCAGCCGTTACGGGTCTTCATGGCAAGCCCGTATACTACGATGAGATACTGACACCGATTGGTACTCTTACGTTATGCGCGACGGATGAAGGACTGTGTCACATTGATTTTGGCGCCTTCCACGTGCGCGAAGCTCATCTGCAACAATGGGCCCGCATCTGGATTGGCGAGTATCGATATGAGAAGAATGAAGAGAAGCTCAGTGAAGCTGCAAAGCAGTTACAGGAGTATTTTGCAGGGGAGAGAAAAACGTTCGACCTGCAGCTTGATCGGCTTGGAACACCATTCCAGCTACAAGTATGGCAGGTTCTGTCCGATATATCTTATGGAGAGGCCTCATCACACCAACAGGTTGCGGAAATCATCGGCAGACCCAAGGCTGTTCGTGCAGTTCTGGACGCCATCAGCAAGAATCCGATTCCGATTATTATTCCCTGTCACCGTATCAGTGGTAAAGACGGTACCCTGGTGGGTTATGTAGGCGGTCTGCAAACCAAGGAGCAATTGCTCGCATTGGAGCAGCTATCGTAAGAGCGGGGGACGTTCATGAAGTATGTAAACGTGGAGAGCGTGGAAGCGGGGGAGCTTCTGGGCAAGACGGTATATTCCAGTAACGGCACGGTATTGCTGTCTGCCGGAGTCCAGCTCACCGTATACATGGTCAATACGCTGAAGCGTATTGGCGTGACCATGTTATACATCCAGGATGAAGCGTATAAAGATGTGGATGCAGAAGACATTCTGGATGAAACCACGAAACGGGCAATAATTAACGAAATGAGTGTCACACTCGAATCCATTCGATCCGGGAAAGACTGGAGTCCGAGGAAAGTTGCCCTCAGTATAGAGAAGTTGCTGAATGATGTACTGAACGGGCGTGAAATGCTTGTGCAGCTCACCGATATTCGTACCAAAGACAATGCACAGTATGTTCATGCGATGAATGTATGTTTGTTGTCTTCGGTCATCGGACTGAATATGGGACTCAATTATAATCAACTGAAGGACCTTGCTGTGGGGGCATTATTGCATGATATTGGCAAAGTGGGGGAACCTCCTGGCAGTGGCTCTGCGGCAAATTCTTCGCTGCACCATACATGGCGTGGATTCGAAGTGATTAAGAACAAACGGGAGTTTAGTCTGTTGGTCGCCCATACAGCCCTGCAGCATCATGAGCATGTAGATGGTACAGGCATGCCGAGAGGGATCAAGGGAAGTGACATCCATCTGTTTGCGAGAATCGTTAGTGTGGCTAATATCTATGATAATCTCATTAATGGTTTATCCAAGGACAGTTTGATGCCACATGAGGCCTGTGAAGAGATGATGGCATTGTCTGGTACAAAACTGGATCGGGATATTCTGATTGAGTTCAACAAGAGTGTATCCGTGTATCCCAATGGCACAGCGGTGCGACTGTCCACCAAAGAGACTGGAGTCATTGTGCGTCAACATCGGGGATTGCCCGGCAGACCTGTAATCAGGGTGGCGCGCGGAAGTACGCGTTATTCTCTGGATGTGGTTGAAATCGATCTGGCTCAGCATACAACCGTTTTCATTGAAGCTGTCATGACGTAGCTTGTGTGCGGTTCAACTGGAAAATCCGTTTGCTCAAGGCGTGCGGAAATGCTATGATACTTTCAGGAAATCCGGTCTGTGTCAGGCTTGCAACATATGTGTGGAACAACATGAAGTGACACGGATTATCAGGCTTTTTAGAATGCATACAGAGGTGTCTAAGAGATGGATATTGTTATACCGATTATTACATTGATTGTTGGTCTGGTCGGGGGATTTTTCATCGGGGTGTTCTACTTGCGTAAACAACTTGAGAAAATGCAAAGCAATCCGGACATGCTTCAGAAAATGGCGAAGCAAATGGGCTACAACCTGAATGGCAAGCAAATGCAGCGTGCCCAGCAGATGATGAAGAATCAGCAGCCAGGAGCAAAAATGCCTCAGCCGCAACAGCATCCTGCGCGTAAAAGTTCGGGCCGCCGAAAATAATAGCAGGGAATAACTGCTTAAAAGTGCGTGTTCAAAAAGTTGGGTTGTACTTTTGAACAACCTCTTACAGTAGTGGTTCGAAAGGAGGCGTTTGGCAGTGGCTGGCGTTAAAGATTATTTGAATTCAAAAGTATCCGACAATCGGGAAAAGATCGAGTATCATGTAGAGCAGATCCTGAAATTGATCGGAGAAGATAGTACACGTGAGGGGCTGCTTGAAACGCCTGCACGTGTGACCCGAATGTATGAAGAAATTTTTGGTGGATATGAAGTAGACCCGCGCGATGTGCTCGGTGTCACGTTTGACGAGAATCACGAAGAACTGGTTATCGTCAAGGATATTGTCTACTACAGTCAATGTGAGCATCATATGGCGCCGTTCTTCGGCAAGGTGCACATTGGATATGTACCAAGCGGCAAGATCGTTGGTCTGAGCAAAATGGCTCGTCTGGTGGAAGCCGTAACACGTCGCCTGCAAGTTCAGGAACGTATTACGTCACAGATCGCTGACATTCTGACAGAGGCCGTTGAACCTCATGGAGTTATGGTCGTTGTGGAAGGCGAGCACTTGTGCATGTGTTCCCGCGGCGTGAAGAAACCGGGAAGCAAGACGGTAACGTCTGCTGTACGTGGTTCTTTCCGTGAGAATCCGGCACAACGTGCGGAGTTCTTGTCTTTGGTAAAAGATTAAGATCAGGTATGTCCACTCGTTGGACAAGCCGGATGTGTAAGTTCCTTTGGTTTTGGAAGCAGCAGTTTCTAAGCCATAGGATGTGATATAAATAAGCCGTGTTCCCTGGGAACCGGCTTATTTATATATGCGTTGTCATTCCTATATACTGGATACATATGAATTCGTTAAGCCGGAGGTAATGGAACGATGAGTGTACCTTCCCATTCAGATCAACCGGTTCAGCCGGAAAAGGGACTACAGGCAGATCAACAGGCTTCATTGCGTCTGCAAATCTGGGAGACACCACTCATGCGACAAGGTAGTAGTGTACTCGAAGCTTTTGCTTGGGAAGAAGTTATGTGCAGGCGGGTTGAGGCAGGGCATCTACCTGTTGCACATATATGGAGACACCCAGATGCCTTTGTAGCAGGTCTGCGTGACCGCAGGTTGCCACAGGCTGTAGAAGCGATGGAACAGATTAGAAGCCAAGGGACAGCGGTCTGTGTTCGGCCTTCCGGTGGAGCGGCAGTACCCTTGAACCCAGGGGTAGTTAATGTGTCACTGATTCTGCCTAATCCCGGACATGCCATCAATATTCATGATGATTTCCGGGAAATGGCTTCCATTATTGCCGAGTCGCTAACGCCGTGGTCGAGTCAGGCGCAAACTGGTGAGGTTCAGGGTGCTTTTTGCCCGGGAGATTATGATGTCAGTGTAGGTGGATTGAAATTCTGTGGTATTGCCCAGCGCAGACAGGCAAAGGCGTATATTATTACTGCTTTTATCATCGTGGACGGTCAGGGTGATCAATTGGCAGCAGATGTGCGACAATTCTATCAGCATGCAGCAGGTGGGGCGAGTGAAGGATATCCCGATGTTCAGCCTGGCACGATGGCAAGTCTGAAAGAATTGGCAGGTGTACCTTCAGCGGCGGCATATACGGCGGCTTTGGTTCGAACACTGCGCGATCGCTATCCACAGGCGGAGACCAGCAGGGTGCTTAGCGTTGGCTCTGAAGAAATACGCCTGACAGCTGAGCAGATGAAGCTGCGCTACGATTAACACTTTTTACTAGGGCTTGGAATTGGTTAATAGAGATGATATGATGTGATTTCGGAAGGAGAGTGTTAGGATGGACACATTGAGATATACGTATTTATATGAGGTTGTATCAACAGGCGAAAAATCCGAGTTCAGCCAAATGGCAACAAGCAAGGAAGAGGCTGCTGCACTGATCGTTGCACGTATAGCCGATCTGGAGTTTACAGATGAGTCTGATATCAAGCTGGGCGATCTGATCTCCATTAGCAAACAGGTTGGCGACAACTATGTGGCGTGCGAGGGCTGCGCTTCTTAAGTGAACACTTAGAAATAGGAAGTCTCTCAAAATACAAGCAAGTCTCTTTTACAGGAGGCTTGCTTTTTTGTATACACCAAAAGAGATATCTTTCAGTCATTCGGCTGGAGATATCTCTTTTTTCTCTAAACCATCTAACCCCAAGTTTAATAAGGCGGCCACAACAACTTGCGTGCCGTTTCGTAACGCTCAGCCACAGCGGGCCAGTAGACAACGTTCCACCAATCCTCGATATATTTCTTGCGTTCATTCTGATGTTTCAGATAGTAGGCATGTTCCCACACATCCAGGGGCAGGAGAGGGACGATATCGGACTGGGACAGGTTCTGGTGTTTTTCCGCCTGCAAAATCTCCAAACGATGTGCTCTCGGGCTCCAGACAAGCATCGCCCAGCCACTGCCCTCCACCTTGTTCGCAGCTTCCGTGAATTGATTCTTAAACGCTTCATAACTTCCGAAATCCCGCTTGATCTGCTCTGCCAGCATACCGGAAGGTTTGCCGCCGCCAGCAGGATTCATAGTTGTCCAGAAGATCGTATGCAGGTAGTGGCCTGCCCCGTTGAAGGCGAGTTCACGTTCCCAATGTTTGATGAGTTCAAAGTTATTCTTTTTTCGCGATTCCGCCAGCTTCTTCTCTGCTACATTTAGTCCGTCCACATAAGATTGATGGTGTTTGTCATGATGGATACGCATCGTCAGCTCATCAATATGTGGCTCCAGCGCATTGTACGCATAGGGAAGGGGAGGCAGTGTGTGTCCTCCAATGGGAACTGGCTTTTCTTTTACAGGAGGTGCTGTAGAGCTGGGTGTGGCTTGTGTTGTTCCGGTAGAAGGCGGTTGAACGGTTGCGGATTGGATCTGAGCTGATGCGGCAGGCGCATTTACATTCCCCTCTGGAGAAGTTGGAGCTTCTGAAGCTTGGCGATGGATGCTTCCTGGCCCTGACGTATGCAGCGCATTTTCCAGAAAAAGTGATGGCTCCGAATCCGTTTCGTGCAAGATGACAGGTTGGCCAAGCGTATCCAATACGCCCAGGAAATACTCCGACTCGCGGATAAAATGCAGAATGAGTACTTTGGCAAGCGGAACAGCTTGCACAGCAGCACTTTGCTCCAAAAGAACGTATAGCTGTTTGATGAACTCTCTCGATTGCTGCCGAGCTGCCAACACAAGTTGATCGATACAACGAACCATGTAGGGAGCAGGCGGATGGGTTCCAGGCAATAGTTGTTTTAAAAGCTGATTGGCTACTCGCTCACTGTTTGCAAAGGTAACCTCCCATTCCTCCAGTAGCTTGACGTATGGGGGCTCCAGATCAGGAACCAGGGCACGAATGACGAGTGTATGTTCTTTCTCCTGCTCTTTCCAGAAACGGATTTCCTCCAATGTCCGCAGAGGCAGCAGGTGACCATATCCATACCAGTTCATCTTTATTTTGAACCTCCTTCAGATGGAATTCATTACATGCAGACCGTCTGTTCATGCGTCCCAAGAGTATATTCCGCGAGCTTGTTGTCCTATGAGTGCAAAAAAAGAGCCCTGAGGGCTCTGGAAAAAAATTCGAATGATTGGAATTTGGTTATTCTCCACTATTTGTGTTTTGCACATCGTCACTGCTTGTTTTCGTTACATGACTCAGGAAAGTTGAGACACGGCGCAGATATTCCTTTGGATGCTCCCGGAAGATCAACTCATGATGCGCATCCTGGACAATCCATTCATCGGAGTATGGATTGGTCTGGTTGGCGGCGAGTTGCTCCGCAATTGGATAAGGCGCCTTCTCGTCCTCTGTGCCATGGATGAAGAAAATCGGGAACGGATAATCTTCCTTTTTCACTTCCTGGTATGGAATCTGTTGTAATCCGGTACCATTCAGAACAGGGAATAACAGATTCATGATCTCGAGTGTAGGCTGACGCGGGAGATCGATCTGGTTATGAATGTTGTGGTACAGCGTATCAGGCTCAAGCAGGAACGTACTGTCAAGAATCATCGCATCCACTTCCTGGGTAATCAGTCCGGTTTGAAGCGCCGTACCGGCACCCATGGAGAAACCCCAGACAACCAGTTCCTGCGCACCTCGCTGCTTGGCGAACTGGATGGCACCCAGCAATTGCTGTGACTCAGCTTTGCCACCTGTGGCTACGGCTTTGTTCACCTGTGAGGCGAAGCCATAATCGAACATGACCACGTTGAACCCAAGTTGATGGGCATAGTGTGCCAGGTCATACATGGGTACCCATGTTTCTTCACGATTGGCACCATAGCCGTGACTAAAAATAATCGTTTTGCTTGCAGCATTGTCAGCAGGTATATACCATCCCTGCATCGTCCGGCTGCCATCTGCTGCCGGGAACGTGATGTCTTCGTACTTCATGTTCTTGGCCTGCATTGGATTGGAGAAGACCGGTGCTACCGTTGGATTGGATAATACCCATGCGATGTAACCATGCAGTGCAATAAAACAAAACAGTAGAAAAAATACAACGGAGAGCAGCAACGCTACGATAATATGTTTGAACCGAATCAGCCTCGGTGATAGGGAAGAGGGCAGATCGGACACTTTTGTTTGCAGCGGGGCTTCGCTCTGGGATGTTGGATACATGAATGCCCCTCCTTTGAAGTTCAGTTGAAGATAACAACGACATGAAAAGAGAATTGCGTCGATTTCAGAGCCTGCTTCAGAGCGATATCTTAATGTAATATATCTTTATCGTATGTTCCCGTATAGTCAAAGTCAATTGATTGAGGGCATTTGTTACGCAATTGTTATATAGTTCTTAAGATATATGGGTAACATTACCTTAGTGTGTAAATTACAGGGGATTAAGTCTTATAAAAAGGAAAAATTTACATGTTGGCTTATTTCGATTTTGGCTCTTTTTGGTTTACAGATGAGACCGTTTCTCATATAATTTATGTAACCAAGTTTCATGTGATGAAACATGAGGAGGGCATTATGCCATGGAAGATCGCAAGTTAACCGTCCGGGCTGTGGAACGGGCGCTGGATATATTATTATGTTTTACCACACGAAGTGATCTGGGACTCACCGAAATCGCCAGCCAGATCGGCCTGCACAAAAGTACAGTGCACCGTTTGATGGCTACGCTGGAGGATCGAGGGTTCGTAATCCGCGATGCAGCAACAGAGAAGTACCGCCTTGGCATCCGAATCTGGGAGCTGTCAGCTCATATGTCCCGCAGTGATGATCCCGCTATTCTGCTGCTGCCTGCGATGGAGCGACTGAGGGATCGATTGGGGGAGACCGTGAGTCTGTACCTGCGTGATGGCAGTGAACGGATTCGGATTCAGGCTGTGCAAAGTGATCAGGCGATTCGCCGAGTTGCTCCCGTTGGTGTTAGACTCCCGCTGTCTGTGGGCGCTTCCAGCAAAGTTTTGATGGCGTTTGCCACGGACGAGGATCGTGAAGAATTGATGAATGGTCCTGAATGGCCGGTATTTATCGATCCAGCGGTGTATTTGGCGCAAATGGTAGACATTCGGGATAACGGATATGCGACGAGTTATGAGGAACGTGAGCCGGGAGCTGCCGCGGTATCGGTACCGATTATGGATCGCAGAGGCAATATTGCAGCTGCCCTCTCGGTCTCAGGGCCTGTCAGTCGACTCTCGCAAGAGACTTTGCACGAATACGCACCTGTGCTAAAGGAAGCTGCTACGCAGATGGGGCTCATGTTATCCTGATGTCGATGTAAGGTCTGTCACCAATTAAGTTAGTAATCTGGAATATAAAGGTTGTTTTTATGTTCCGGTTGCGCTACTCTGTAATGGACGGCCCATCGGGGCCAGCTTCATTGAATATGAACTGCGGCATGTGTATGCCGCAACTTGTTAACGTTACTGGGGGAGTCCGAATTGTCCGGACTGAGACGGAATCGCATGAGATTCCGGACCCTTTGCACCTGATCTGGATCATACCAGCGTAGGGAAGTAATCGGCGATATGACCACAACCACCACATGATGTGACCCTTGTAGGGCTCCGTTAAGGAGCTGCATAAAGGTGCATTATTGGTGATGGACATTAAAAGTCGGTTCCTTCGGGGACCGGCTTTTTTATATACAGTGAACAGGCGATATAGCGAGGATTCTATGGGCTTCTTTTTCAATAACCTGCGAAAGTGGGCTTGGATGAGGAGGGAAGTCACCATAGATCCATGATCTGCGGCAGCCTTCGGTCTGTTGTGAACTGTACATAAATAATGTCTCCCCTGGTCTGGTGTAGGATCGCTCTTTCTTCTCTGCATTGCGCATGATTTGGGACAGGTACGTAAGCGAGCTAATGATGATGCCAACCCAAAAACAAGCGAACGAACAATGAGGAGGAGACAAGTGACATGAGTACAGAAAATCAAACGGGACAACAAGCGATGGAACAGCAACATAACGGTCAGCAGGTGGAAAAGGAAACAAGCGCGGCCGGACGGGTTCAGCCCTTTCCGGGCAGCCGCAAAGTCTACATTCAGGGCTCACGGCCGGACATTGCAGTACCGGAACGTGAGATAGCCCTTCATGACACGAATACTCCCCAAGGGGTGGAGCATAACGAACCGCTGCGTGTCTACGATACGAGCGGCCCTATGACCGATCCCGGATTTCACGCCGATATCCGTGCAGGTCTGCCAGCCCTGCGTACCCTCTGGATCACAGAGCGTGGCGATGTCGAGGCTTACCAGGGCCGTACGGTTAAACCGGAGGATAACGGACTGAAGCCCGGAGGGAAGAGAGCCGGTGCCGAAGAGTATCCCGGATTACGTGGCAAACCCTTGCGGGCACAGCCAGGACGCTGTGTGACCCAGATGCACTACGCGAGACAGGGAGTCATTACGGCAGAGATGGAATTCGCTGCCATTCGTGAAGGTGTGGAGCCGGAATTTGTAAGGCAGGAGCTGGCGAGTGGACGGGCCATCCTGCCGTCTAACATCAATCACCCGGAGAGTGAGCCGATGTTGATCGGTCGCCATTTTCATGTGAAGATCAATGCCAACATTGGCAACTCTGCTGTATCTTCTTCCATCGAGGAAGAGGTTGAGAAGATGACCTGGGCGGTACGCTGGGGATCGGATACCGTAATGGATCTGTCCACAGGCAAAAACATTCATACCACCCGGGAATGGATTATCCGCAATTCACCTGTGCCGATTGGTACGGTGCCGCTGTATCAGGCGCTGGAGAAGGTGAATGGCGAAGCGGAAGCGCTGACCTGGGAGTTATACCGTGACACACTCATTGAGCAGGCAGAGCAGGGTGTGGACTACTTTACGATTCATGCAGGTGTACTGCTGCGTTATATCCCGATGACGGCCAAGCGGATGACAGGCATTGTGTCTCGCGGTGGGTCCATTATGGCAGCATGGTGCCTTGCGCATCATCAGGAGAATTTTTTGTACACTCATTTTGAAGAAATCTGCGAGATTATGAAAAGGTATGATGTGGCGTTTTCGCTGGGAGATGGACTCCGTCCAGGTAGTATCTACGATGCCAATGACGAAGCTCAGATGGCGGAACTGGCTACGCTGGGGGAACTGACGCAGATTGCGTGGAAGCATGATGTGCAGGTGATGATCGAAGGTCCGGGGCATGTGCCGATGCACAAGATCAAGGAGAATGTGGATATGCAGATGGAGATATGTAAAGAGGCACCGTTCTATACGCTGGGGCCGCTGACGACCGACATTGCCCCGGGATACGATCACATCACATCCGCCATTGGTGCGGCCATGATTGGCTGGTTCGGCACGTCCATGCTCTGTTATGTTACGCCAAAAGAACATTTGGGCCTGCCCAACAAGGATGATGTGCGGGAAGGCGTCATCGCCTACAAGATCGCGGCCCACGCTGCCGATCTGGCGAAAGGCCATCCGCGTGCTCAACGCCGCGATGATGCATTGTCCAAGGCACGTTTCGAGTTCCGTTGGCGTGACCAGTTTAACCTGTCACTGGACCCTGAACGTGCGCTGTCCTACCATGATGAGACGCTGCCAGCAGAAGGGGCCAAAGAAGCTCATTTCTGCTCGATGTGCGGACCGAAGTTCTGTAGCATGCGCATCACGCAGGACATTCGGGCCTTTGCCGCGGATAAAGGATTGTCCGAGAATGAGGCTGTAGCTGCCGGGATGCAGGAAAAGGCCGAGGAATATCGGACACGTTCCTAGGCGCCGATACAGCGCAAGCTGGGCAGTCTGACATCATTTGCAGGTGAGAATACTGCTATCATGTCGTCTTTTTCATCTTATTGATCAGCTTCCTGATACTTTTTATCAGCATTATGGTTGATTGTCTAGCAGATGTTTAATAAAATGAATGTAGGTAAACACCAATAAGAGTAGCCAGGCCAATGGCTACTCCTGCACAGCATTTGCGGTGGGTATTCCTCCGAGTGCAGCAAGTTCAGATGAAGTGACCCGTCAGGCCGTCAACCTGTGGCGGGTCACTTCTTTTTACGATCGATGTATGTCAGGAGCGCAATAATTAACATCGCGAACACGATTACGTCGTTAAAAGAGAAGTTCATAGGATCACCTCCCACTGGAGGCAAACCTATTTCCCACCACAAATTGGCTGTACAAAGTGATTATACCATTTGAAATGCTCTTGTTCGAGAGCATTTTTATTTTGCAAAAGAAGTCAATATAGTAGTTTTCACATGTTTTTAGTGATTGTAATATTTCACTTCAAATCCGCTACTACTATCGAGCCACACCCAAATTCTTCTCCAAATATGCCGCAAGCAATGCCAACGGACTATGGATCGGAATACCGCGATCTATTGTAACCTGTGCAGCTGCTGGAGCCATAGAGAGTTGGGCTGCCACTACCGTTTTACCCGGATGCCGCTTAGCAATCTGCTGTAAGCCTTCACGTACCGCTTCGAGATACCCTTGCTGATCTCCACGCATAATCAACTCAAATGTCCCAGGGATGCACACGGCATCTGTCTGAGATGTCTTGGCAACGTGTAGTTGCACATTCTCATCCTCTTGCTGTAATGCCTGATTCACCCGTGCCATCGTTCCTTCAATCGTTGCCGGGTTGGTGAATGCGATTATGTAATCTCCTGGTACTCGCCGTATCTCCTGCAATAACGGATCATCTATGCCGATCACAGGCACAGGGACCTGTGTCGCTTCCTGCTCCAGTACTGTCGCAAAGAGGGTACACGTGACCAGAATGGCATCGGCATGACATTCGGCGATCCATTGGAGCGTCTGGGCTACTTTCTCGTGAATGACGACCTCGTTAAAGTCAGCGTCATGTTTAAGACGATCCAGACCTGGATCGACGTAATGGACCAATTCAACTTCATAAGGAGCAAGCGTTTCTTCGATTAAGGCGATGTTGGAATAATGAGCGTGAAAACAACCAATGGTGATCATGTGCTAAGTCCCCTTTTACAGTTCGTATATGTCATGGATCTTGTAGATATTTAAACCATTATAGAAACACACCTGAGGACTGTACAGTTGTTTGTTACTCAACGCCAATAACCGCCCTTCCGCCAAACTGCGGAAAGACGGTTGATAACCGTACTAATTGGTTCTGGTGTCCATTTTATCGAAGGGAAGGAGAAGCGCTCTTCTTCGCCATTTTTTGCTGCAGAATTTCATGAAAGGATAGACCTTGAGTGTTCTCATTCTCCTTTTTAGGAGCAGTGGTCGCCGTGTTGCGCGGATATTGGTGGTGGTACGGGATCATTTGCTGAATAGGCATGCGGATCATCTTGGTTCCTCCTTTAATGCATTTTTTTAAAATTATGTATTTCGACTGGTTATGTTGCCAGGTGCACATATAGGTACATATGACTTGTTAGACGAAATAAATGACTTTAGAATATAAATCCAATTGGATTGTAGTGATTTTACCCGGTTTTAAGGAGATGTAAACGGTTTTAGGGAAATTCAGGAGTAAAGAACCTGATATGAGAGGTTTGATATGGGAGGATCGAATCGGTTGTTATGTGAATAGTCCCAATTCTAAGGAAGTCAATGGTACCGACATATGAGGCATATTATCTGGTTAAATGATGCAAAGCATGCTAACTAACTTGGTACCATGGTCGGGTTGTTTAGGTGGTTACGTAGTTCCGGATATAACAAAAAACTGCCGAGCGAACCCGGCAGCTTGCGTAATATGAAGAAGGATGCGAGGAAACTTTGATCCTGTCTGAGGTGGCATTGTGTTGGTTTTATCTATTTTGATGAACAGCGATGTATATATCTACTTGTACACTTTCGGGATTCAGGCTGCGTTCATCATACAATTCAAAATCCCCGGTGAACGTACGATCGCTTTGTTTGTCCCATGCCCACACGGCTCCCCAAGCTTCGCCAACAACCTCTGCCATCGGTCCTTTTCTGGAAGTGAATACGGCGTAAGTTGCAGGAGGGAGTAGAATGTCATCCAATCCTTCAGGCAATGATTCGTTCGGACTGACCTCATGCCCTACCAGTATGGTGTATTCTCCGGTTATGCCATCGGTGTAATCCGTGTAACAGCCATAGCGAACAACTTCAGGTGCAGGGAGGTGCTCTGAGGCAAAATAATTGTTCCAGAGTCCCTGAATACAGCCTTTGCCACTGATCTCAATGGCGTTGGTTGTGCGGGCGGATACGCCGGCAAGACGTTTGCCTGGGAGCGTGACATAACGAACGGGCTGGGCAGAGAACGAATGATCTGTTGTTGCCTGACCAGGATTAGCAGAAGCAGTAGAGTTTTCAGCGAGAGATTCTGCATGTTGATCCGTTGTATTCGTGCGCCAACGCTTCAAAAAAGGAAGCTGGTTACGCAGCATCGAACGAGCGGATTCCTCATCCATGCCCTCGTCCTTCAGAATGGCAGTGCACATCTCCGTCATGCCTTCGAGTGAAATACCGGGCTGCTCGAACTTACCCTCTTTGTAACAATAAATACAGTACTCACGGGTTGTGCTTCCATCTGCTTCCGTTCCGAAGTGGGCAGGTGCTGTGAGCGGCATGCCGCAGCTTTGACATACAGTAACGTTCATGATTGGTTCCTCCTTGTATATGTACACATTGAATATATCTGAAGTATACGGGGAGGAACTGGACAGCTGTCTGTCAGGTTTGAGTCGGGGGGATATAATTTTGTACAATTTGCTCCGCGATGCGGCAGATCTCGTCTCGAATATGCTGCGGTTCCAATACTTCAATGTCCGCGCCGAAGCCCAGAATGAACCCATATAACCAGTTATCCTCGGGAAAAGCAACTTGGCTAATATAATACCCAGTCCCATCAGGCATGACGTTCTCGATCCCAAACCATTCTTCCGCAATATGACGGACGCGAGCATGGAATTTCAAGGTTAACCTAGCTTGATTGTCCGGATGGCTCCATTCCTGTTGCCAGGGTCTGTCCTGTGGGTTGATGACTTTACGCTTGAAGTGCTCATTAGCAAGCGTGACATCTTGCATACGCACAAGCTTGAACATGCGAAATTGATTCCGCTCGTGGCAAAAAGCATACAGATACCAGGAATGTTTCTTGAGTACGATGGTATGAGGGTCGGCAGTTCGGTGAGTCTGGATACCTTCCGCACTGCAGTAGGTAAAGGTTACGGGTCGTAATTGATCCATACCCTGTTCGATAAGTTCAAGCTTGATTTTCAGCGCTTCGGGATGCGTCCAGGTTGAATAATCCACGATGAATCGATTGGTATTGGCCTGAAAATCATCATTTTTGGATTCAGGTACGATACTGCTGAGTTTTTCGACCAGAAGCTCACGCGCCGCATTGGCATGGGAAGTGGATACACTGCGCAGTGCAGTGACGATGGAAGCGAGGTCCTTGTCTGTTAATACGTTTCGATCCAGACGGTAACCCTCTGCCAGACCAATCCCGCCGCTTGCTCCCTGATACGTCACCACTGGGATACCTGCTTGACCCAATGTATCGATGTCTCGGTAGATGGTCCGGATCGATACTTCGAACATATCTGCCAAGTCTTTGGCTTGTACCCGTCCACGATTGATTAGCAGCACTACGATGGCTAACAAACGCTCCAGTTTCATATGTATGGATTCCTTTCATTGGTTTATCTGTTGGATTCAAATATGTTATAATGCCCAGCATCACACATAGGAGTGGAATAAGCAATGAAGCGAATTACGATTCTGATCGCAGACGATGAAGTTGAGATCGCTGATCTGGTTGCTTTACATTTACAAAAAGAAGGATATCACATCATCAAGGCCTTTGACGGGAAGGCGGCGGTTCAAGCTGTTCAGACCCAAGCGATAGATTTGGCGATTCTGGACATTATGATGCCTGGCATGGATGGGTATGAGGTGACCCGCAAAATTCGGGAGCAGCATCATTTACCGATCATTTTCCTGAGTGCCAAAACGTCAGATATGGACAAAATTACGGGACTTGTGATGGGCGCGGACGATTATATGACCAAACCGTTCAATCCGATGGAGCTTGTTGCCCGGGTTAACTCCCAGTTGCGTCGTTCTCTGCAATTCAGCCAGTCTGTGCCTGTTCAGAGGTCCATTCTGGAGAAGGGTGGGCTCATCATCACGCCAGATCAACATCGCGTTACACTCTACGGCAAACCAGTGGAACTAACACCGAAGGAGTTCGACATTTTGTATCTGCTCGCGAGCCACCCCAAGCAGGTGTTCAGTGCAGAAAGCATTTTTGAACAGGTGTGGGGAGAAGCCTATTACGAGAGTGGGAATACCGTGATGGTCCATATTAGGACCCTGCGCAAAAAGCTGGGGGAAGATGTGAACAAGAACAAGTTTATCAAAACGATCTGGGGTGTGGGGTACACGTTTAATGACTAAACGAAGAAGTTTTCGCACAACCATGATTATGTTGTTAGGGTTAAGCATGCTTGCCTCTGGCGCAATCACCTATGGGATTTATAAGCTTATGCAAGCCTATTATTCGGGTGTCCGTGCAGAAGATCAGCTCGCTGAATATCGTCATTTTATGAAAAGTATCGGAGATATTTATTTCTTCCTGATTTTATTTATCCCACTGGCCATTCTGTTTTTCTTCTGGTTTACCAAGCCTTACGCGACGTATTTCAAGGACATTTCTACAGGAATCCGACATTTGGCCAATGGCGACTTTCAGCATCGTGTGCAGATCTCCTCGAAAGACGAGTTAGGTACGATTGCAGAGGATGTGAACCTGGCAAGTGAGAAGTTAAGGGAAGCGGTGGAACGAGGGGATTTTGCTGAAAATAGTAAGGACCAGCTTGTTGTCAATCTGGCGCATGACCTGCGAACACCGCTGACGTCTGTGCTTGGATATTTGGATCTGCTCATGAAGGATGATCAGCTAACGGAGGAGCAGGTACGGCACTTTACGTCGATTGCATTCACCAAATCACAGCGTCTGGAGAAGCTGATTGATGATTTGTTCGAAATTACCCGCATGAATTATGGCATGCTGCCTATAAACAAGACACGGCTGGATCTTAGCGAACTGCTGAAGCAGATGAACGAAGAGCTCTATCCTGTATTTGAAAAGAACCAACTAGTCGCCCGTCTAAAAATAGACACTGACCTTACGGTCTCCGGTGATGGCGAGCTGCTGGCTCGTGTGTTCGAGAATCTGCTAATTAACGCTGCACGGCATGGCAAGGATGGCATGTACGTAGATATTAATGGATATCAGGATGCAGAACAGGTTATCATTCAGGTGGTTAACTATGGTGGACATATTCGCGCAGAGGAATTGCCGCATATCTTCGATATGTATTACACCGGAGATCGCGCTCGGACCCCCCAGGAGGGGGGGACAGGCCTCGGCCTATTTATTGCACGCAATATAGTGGAACAGCATGACGGTACAATCTCGGCCCAGAGCGATGTGGTACGGACGCAATTTGAAGTTCGTTTGCCCGTATTTCAATGAGGTCTAACGTCAAATTTAAGAAAAACTTTAAAATTGCCCTGCTTTTTCTTTAACTTGTGTTGTCTATCCTTGATGTATGAGGTAAAAGGAGGAACAAGTATGAAAAAGTGGGGCTTTTTGATATGTATCGTTTTGATCGGATATATCGTTACGCAATCACCGGGATGGATTCAGCAGAAGGATGAATTGCCCATCGAGATTCAGAATACGCGTGAAAATCCCGCAGGTTATACGGTATCCGTCACGGGAAATATTCAGGATCAGGTACATAAGGGGAACTTGTTACTGGTTAATAAGCAATACCCCATTGGCGCGGAAGGGGTTAAATCCGATATTGTATATATAGCGGATGAAGATGAGCTGCTTCGTGGATATGGAATCATGGATCAGAAAATCATGTTATCCCGGCAGGTGGCGCAGGAGTTTCAGAAGATGGTGGAAGCAGCAGGCGAAGAGGGAGTCAGATATTTTCTCGTCAGCAGCGGGTACAGGGACTTTACGAAGCAGGACGAGCTATATCAGGAAAAGGGTTCAGACTATGCACTTCCTGCGGGTCACAGTGAGCACAATCTTGGTTTATCGCTGGATATTGGCTCGAGCTTGGCTGCGATGAATGAAGCACCAGAGGGTGCATGGCTGGAGAAGAATGCATGGAAATACGGATTTATTTTACGTTACCCAAAGGATAAAGTGCGCATCACCGGTATTCAGTATGAACCATGGCACTTTCGATATGTAGGGCTGCCGCACAGTGCTGTCATGTATAAGAATAATCTGGTGCTGGAAGAGTATCTCGATATGCTTAAAGAGAAAGAGAACATTACTGTGGAAGTAGAGGAAGAGGAGTATCACATCCGCTATTATCGAGCCATCCGAGACACAACCGTTTACATACCAGAGCAAGGCCAGACTGAAATATCGGGTGATAACATGGATGGCGTCATCGTCACCGTAAAGAAATAACAGGGCAACACAAGGGAGGCGAAACAACATGAAGCACAACAACCAGAAGAAAAGCAAACATTATATCCTTTGGATTGCCGTTTTCATTATCTATTTATATCTGCTGACTAAGCTGATCCTGTTCAAAGGAAGCCCGGTCGATTTTGGCATCGTGAAGGTTCGACTGATGGCGTTCTTGCAACAACCGGATCTGATCCATACGCGAACCGTCAACCTGATACCTTTTCAGGAAATCTCACGAGACTGGAACAGTCTGTCGTTACATCGTCCGGGCACCGCAATCCATCTGGTAGGCAATATACTGGCCTTTATCCCTCTGGGCATCTTCATCCCTGTGTTGACGGGCAACAAGTTATTCTCTGGAGTAAAGGTAATCTTGCTGTCTCTGCTGCTCAGTCTGGGCTATGAAGTGACACAGTTAGTGACTGGTATGGGCATATTTGATGTGGATGATCTGATGCTTAATACACTAGGCGGCTTCATTGGATATATTGTTTTCACTATGGCTATGGGTCTGAAAAAGGTGTTGTCGGGAGGAAAATCCCGCGTGACGACGAAAAAGTTAAATTCTAAGGAAAGTCACGTGTAAGGAGGAGAAGAACTTGATTATAATGGCTGTACTGTTCATTAGCGCAGGGCTAATGTTTCTCTTGTATCCACACAAGGTAACGGATGCTTCGGAAAAACAGATTGCGGAGCGAGTGATCATGTCGAGATGGGTTGGCGGCTCGTTAATTGCTCTGTCATGTCTGTTTCTGATCATGGGTACGATTCAACTGTTAGATCAAGCCTCACATCACATTGGGCATTAAAAGGTAATTGGCCTTGAAGATTGATTTTAAACGTATCCCGATTATAAAAAACAAAGCCAAAAAGCTCCCCGCCACGTGCTGATTGCACGTGGCAGGGAGCTTTTTTGTATAACTTCATCACATTAATGATTTATATCATTAAGCTTTTTTCATCATTTGACGCAATACAGTTTGCAGGATACCGCCGTTATGGTAGTAATCCACGTCAACCATGCTGTCCAGACGAGCGATAACAGGGAAGTCGAACTGTGTACCGTCTTCACGAGTTACGGTAACTTTCAACTCTTGTCCTGGCTTCACATCATTGCTGAGGCCAGTAATGTCATACGTTTCACGTCCGTTCAGGCCGAGACTGGACCAGCCGTGACCTTCCTGGAATTGCAATGGCATTACGCCCATGCCGACCAGGTTACTACGGTGAATCCGCTCGAAGCTTTCTGCGATAACGGCTTTGACGCCGAGCAAGAATGTTCCTTTTGCCGCCCAGTCACGGGAGCTTCCTGTACCATACTCTTTACCAGCAATAACGATCAGGTTCTGTCCTTCATCCTGATACTTCATGGAAGCATCGTAGATGGACATTTCTTCGTCCGTTGGCAGGTACTTCGTGATGCCGCCCTCGGTGCCCGGAGCCACCTGGTTACGAATACGAATGTTGGCAAATGTACCACGCATCATGACTTCATGGTTACCACGGCGTGAACCGTAGGAGTTGAAGTCTTTGCGCTCTACGCCATGTTCTTTCAGGTACAATCCAGCCGGGCTGGAAGGTGCAATATTACCTGCTGGCGAGATGTGATCCGTTGTTACGGAATCCGCAAGCAATGCCATAACACGTGCAGAACGGATATCTGCGATATCGTTCAACTTGTCACCAAGCTCTTGGAAGAATGGAGGGTTCTGAATGTACGTGGAGTTCGGGTCCCACTCGTACAATTCGCCTTCCGGTACAGAAATTGAATTCCAACGCTCATTGGCTGTAAATACATTCTCGTACTTGTTGCGGAACATCTGAGCGTTCAGGGAACTTGCGATGGTATCCTTGATTTCCTCGGATGTAGGCCAGAGGTCTTTCAGGAATACAGGCTCATTGTTCGTATCATAACCGATTGGATCGGTTTCAAAGTCAATATTTACGGTACCCGCAAGTGCATATGCCACAACGAGTGGTGGTGATGCCAGGTAGTTGGCTTTAACCTGTGCATGTACACGGCCTTCGAAGTTACGGTTACCGGACAATACAGCCGCTACGGTCATATCGTTCTCAGCAATAGCTTCGCTTACTTCGTCCGGCAGTGGACCGGAGTTACCGATACATGTTGCACAACCGTAGCCCGCAACGTTGAATCCGAGTTTGTCGAGATACGTGATCAGACCTGCTTTTTCCAGGTACTCGGTAACCACAAGGGAACCTGGTGTCAGACTGCTTTTCACATATCCTGGTTTGGTCAGGCCGCGTTCAACTGCTTTTTTCGCCAGTAGTCCCGCTCCAACCATAACACTTGGATTCGAAGTGTTCGTACAACTTGTGATCGCCGCGATCACAACAGCGCCTGCCTTCAGTTCACTGTTGGAACCGTCCGGATGCTTCACAGGTACGGATTGCTCGATTTTCTCATCGCTCAGACCGTAGCCGCCTTTATCTACAGGTGTGCGAATGATGCTGTTGAAGCTTTCTTTCATTTGTGTCAGCTCGATGCGATCCTGTGGACGTTTTGGTCCGGCAAGACTTGGTACAACAGAGCCGAGATCCAGTTCAATCACATCTGTGAATTCAGGATCAACGGTGCTGGAAGTACGGAACATGCCTTGAGCTTTGTAATAAGCTTCAACCAATTCTACCTGCTCGTCAGGACGGCCAGTGTTACGCAGATAGTTCAATGTTTCACTATCAACAGGGAAGAAGCCGATCGTTGCGCCATATTCTGGTGCCATGTTGGCTACTGTTGCACGGTCAGCCAGACCGATGTTGGCAAGACCTGGTCCGTAGAACTCAACGAATTTACCAACAACGCCTTTTTTACGAAGCAATTGGGTAACGGTCAGTGCCAGATCCGTTGCTGTTGCGCCTTCACTCAGGCTGCCTGTCAGTTTGAAACCAATAACGTCCGGTGTTACAAAATAAAGCGGTTGGCCCAGCATGCCTGCTTCGGCCTCGATTCCACCAACACCCCAACCAACAACGCCAAGTCCGTTGATCATGGTGGTGTGGGAGTCTGTACCTACGAGGGAATCTGGGAAAACAACAGTTTCGCCGTCAACGGTTTTTGTTGCTGCCACGGAAGCCAGATACTCCAGGTTAACCTGGTGAACGATCCCTGTGGATGGTGGAACGGCACGGAAGTTGTTGAATGCCGTTTGGGCCCAACGCAAGAAGCGGTAACGCTCTTCATTACGCTCAAACTCGACTTTGATATTGTAATCAAGTGCATCGTTGGTACCAAAAGCATCAACCATAACGGAGTGGTCGATAACGAGATCGACAGGTACGAGCGGGTTGATCTGTTTTGGATCGCCGCCTGCTTTTTTTACAGTATCACGCATTGCAGCGAGGTCAACGACAACCGGTACACCGGTGAAATCCTGCAGAACAATACGTGCAGGGATGAATGGAATTTCCTTGTTATTGTCACGGCCATCTGCCCAGCCGGTCAGTTGTTTTACGTGTTCTTCGGTGATGGCACGTCCGTCGAATTGACGAATTGCTGCTTCAAGCAACACTTTAATGGAGAAAGGGAGCCTGGAAAGATCGCCGTGGCCGTTTTCCTGAAGAGCATCGAGACTGTAGTAGCGGTAAGACTTGCCTCCAACCTCAAGACTGCGAGCTGCGGAGAAATGATTCTTTGCTGACATACATGTACCTCCTTGGGATGTGTCGGTGAGATGAAGAAAACGTTCATTTAGGTGAAGAACAGGCCTTCATCGTTCCGTGTTCTTGTGTGTTAGTTTCATCAGATGAAACGTAATTTCATAATCATAACTTTAGTTTTAAGTATACCGTTTTCACCTCCGTACGTAAAGGTCTTTTTGCCTGATCAAGCAAGCTTTTGGACCGATGAAGGCGTTTTCGTGAAGTGAGCAGGAATAAGATATCTCGTGTACCTGTATTTGCCGAATTTCGGATCTCCCTCCTGAGCCGTGTACATACAACCGAAGACCCTTTCATATGAATAGTAGGAGTTTATATATGCAATGAAATATTCCAGACAGAACTCATGCCAAAGGGGGACATAGGCTTGGAACGGGAATGGAAGAGTGCCTTATATACTTACGTGAACCAGTACAATCGCTGTGAGATCGACTACCGTCCACAGACCAGCGAACGGATTGTTACCGATCCTGACTTCGTGGTGGAACGGGGAGAGCGTATGGCAAGGCTGGACGAATGGTATCGTAAGCGGCGCGCCGTGCCTCTTCGCAGCGAGACCAGCGCCAAGCTTGTGCGCACGCTTATGGATGGACAGGAAGAAGCGGTGGTGGATGTACAATTGTACAGCAGGCTGTTCTACGAGAAGAGCGGGATCACCCACCGGGAGGACCGGATTGAGCGGGAGCGGTTAACCTTTCTGCGGCAGAGTGGTGGATGGATCATTGGACGGGTCGAGCGAGAAGTGCCGGAGCGTCGCCCTGCTGGGGAAGGACGTCCGTTTCAACAAGCTGATTTTGTACAGGCGATGAATCGGCCGCTGTTGAATCGGGAAGTGCTGGGTCAAGGAAGAAGCTCACGTCAACAGTCATATCGCAGAGATCTGGCGGTTGCCTATGCAGATCGGTGGTGGAATGCGGGGAATCCGGCATTTGAGGAATTTGATGTGGATTGTACCAATTACGTGTCCCAATGTCTCTTTGCAGGGGGCGCACCCATCCACTATACTGGTAGAAGAGAAGCCGGCTGGTGGTATAAAGGGTATGTGAACGGCTCCGAAATGTGGAGTTACAGTTGGGCAGTTTCTAACAGTCTGGAGCGTTATTTATCAGGCAGCAGCTGGGGTCTGACCGCGACAGAAGTGGAGCGTCCTGAGCAGCTGATGCTCGGCGATGTTATTCTCTACGATTGGGATGGAGATGGACGATTTCAGCACAGCACCGTTGTGACCGCGTTTGATGCGGGCGGTATGCCGCTGGTTAACGCACATACGGTTAGCAGCCGTCACCGCTTTTGGGATTACCGGGATTCTTACGCTTGGACGGAGCGGACGGTATACCGGCTTTTTCATATTGCAGATGAGTTTTGATGACGAAAGATTTTCGGGATGCGGTGACGCAGACATCCAGTTCCGTGTAAAATAAGACCAGATAATGCAAGCAGAATAACAAGGGTGCTGAGCATGCAAACATGACAGCATCAGGCACAGATAATCGGAGGGTACACATGAGTATGGATAAATTAAAAGTAGGCGTCGTGTACGGCGGAAAATCGGGCGAGCATGAGGTATCGCTGCAAACGGCGTTTGCTGTAACAAACGCATTTGATTATGAAAAGTATGAACTGGTTCCTTTTTATATCTCCAAGCAGGGTACGTGGAAAAAAGGACCTGTCATGCATGCGCCGTTCGCGCAGATTGAAGATTTGAAGCTGGAGCAATCGGCGGGTGGAACGCAGGATGCGCTGAACGCCCTGTTTGGCCGTTTGTATGGCGGGGCGGAAGCGCTGGACGTGATGTTCCCTCTGCTGCATGGTACGTTTGGAGAGGATGGCACCATTCAGGGCATGTTCGAGATGGCGGATATGCCATATGTAGGTGCAGGTGTACTGGCTTCAGCTGGCGGCATGGACAAAGTGGTCATGAAAAAGCTGTTTGCACAGGCCGGCATTGACCAATGTGCTTTTACGTATTTTAACGCGACACAATGGAAGCAGACAGAGCACGAAATGATCGTACAGGTCGAAGATCAGCTGGGGTATCCATGTTTTATCAAACCGGCGAATCTGGGCTCCAGTGTAGGCATCTCCAAAGCACGTAACCGCGATGAACTGAAGACAGCTGTCGAGTTCGCACTTCGGTATGATACGAAGGTTGTCATTGAGGAGTTCGTTGAAGCCCGCGAAGTTGAGGTCAGCGTCCTCGGCAATGACGAGCCCATGGCTTCCGTTCCAGGTGAGATCGTATCCTCCGGTGAGTATTATGACTATGCAGCCAAGTATATTGATGGTCAATCACAGATGCTGATTCCAGCTCCACTGGACCCAGAGGCCGCAGATCGCATTCGCGAGGCAGCTTTGCAGGCGTTCCGTGCGATTGAAGGTAACGGCATTTCACGTGCGGACTTCTTCATTCGGAAAAATGACGGCGCCTTGCTTATTAATGAAGTCAACACCATGCCTGGTTTCACACCATACAGCATGTATCCACTTCTTTGGCGTGAGACAGGTGTATCGTATGCCGAACTGCTGGATCGCATGATTGAGCTGGCACTGGAGCGTTACAACCGCAAGCAGGCACTGAATTACGAGAACGGCGTACAGGCGTAGCCTGCGACCACAAGATCAGGAGGGATATGCATGGGATTTCAGACTGAATTCAATTCCGTATGCAAGTTCAAGAATGAGCAGGAGCTGTTCGAACTGCTTGAATACGGACGCGGCAAAATGGTCAAACAGGGCTTCCGGGTATTTCCTACCGGCCAGAAAGTGATTGCATACACACCGGATAACGTGGCTGTAGCCATCGTCAAGATCGTGGTTTCCATTGCGGAGATCAACTTCCAGGGGCAAGAGGTAACCGAGGTGGAGATGCAACTCATCCGCAAATTGACTGAGGAAGAATCACGCATTCAGACTGCCCTTGCGGATGAGATGTTCTTTGGAGAGCAAGCACAGGAGTAGTTGTTGACTGTAAGTGCGGGTCGGATAGACTGATTTGTCAGAATACGATTATGGTCACTCTTTTAGGGTAAAACTTGGTTATATACAGTGACGGTACATCCTGATGGCTGAATATGCCGTGCGGGTTTCCCGCCCTAATAGAGAGGAAGAGATTCATGCTCGTACGCTTTGGTTACGTGGCAATGTCCGTGCTTATAGAGAACGCCTCGCCTTCCCGGACCATGACCATGTCGAGTTTTAACAAAATCGATGACAGGGAAGCAGCGATCCGCAAGCTCGAACGGATTGCAGCCGAGAACCTGCACAATACATTACGTTTGCTCAGGCACAACAAGGGTAGCCATATTCATGTATATCGCTTCTCTTCCAAATTGATTCCATTGGCAACACACGAGGACCTGAATGACTGGGACCCGTTCCCGGTACTGAAGCAGGACTTTGCGGCCATTGGTGATTTTGTGAAGGAAAACCATATGCGTGTGTCCTTTCATCCGGATCATTTTACCGTACTTAGTACCCCCCGCGAGCAAGTTCTGCACAACTCGATTCGCGACCTTCGTCATCATGTTCGGATGCTGGATGCCATGGGGCTGAATGCCACTGCCAAGAACAATATACATATTGGTGGTGCATACGGGGACAAGCCTTCGGCGGCGCTTCGTTTTGAAGAAAACTTTTTGAAGCTGGATCGGGACATTCAGGAGCGGCTCACACTCGAAAATGATGACAAAACGTTCAATGCGCCTGAGACACTAGCCGTGTGCCAGCGCTTGGGATTGCCCATGGTACTGGATATCCATCACCATTGGGTGAACAACGAAGGAGAACAGGCATGGGATCTGTGGCCTGATATTCTAAAGACTTGGCAGTCGCCGCTTGCCCAGGCAGATTCACCGGCTGATCAGCCATTGCCACCCAAAATCCATGTCTCCAGTCCAAAGAGTGAGAAGGATCTGCGAGGTCACGCCGATGGTGTAGAGGTAGAGCCGGTGCTCGACTTCTTGCGTCATATCGCAGCAGATACCCCAAGGCTTGACGTGATGATCGAGGCTAAACGCAAAGATGAGGCACTTGTACAACTGATGCAGAAGCTGGCATTCTATCACGAAGAGGGTGTGGAGTGGGTGGACGAGTCTACCGTCATCATTCATCCGTAGTGCCAAAAGGGGCCTGGGCAACGAGAAACTTTACGACCTGTGGGGCGTATACTTTTAACAAGTATTTCAACTTTTCGTAGATTGATATAGAAAGTAGAGTGAACGCTTTGAATGAGAAGGAAAAGACACCTTATGTCGTGACAAGCAAAAGCTATACTGCCGTTGCCATTAATGCAGCTTCCAAAGCTGGTGAATGGATCAAAAGCCGTCTTGGGACGGTAGCTGAACTTGGCACCAAATATTCACCCCAAGATCTGGTGACCGAAGTGGATAAAGGAGCGGAGCAGATGATCCGCCGCCTGATTCTCACACATTTTCCCCACCATGCCATTCTGGGTGAAGAAGGCGTCGAACCGGGACCGGAAGCTTCGGCAAAAGCACTGAAAGAGGCTGAGGAAGAAGAATTTCTGTGGATTGTTGATCCTGTGGATGGAACGACGAACTTTGTACACGGATTCCCGTTTTATTCGGTGTCCATCGCATTGGCTCACAATGGTGAAGTCATTGTCGGCGTGATCTACGATCCTTCCCGTGATGAGATGTTTGTTGCGGAAAAAGGGAAAGGAGCATATGTTCACGGAAACCGGATGCTTGTATCTGGTGAACAGGAACTGGCTCAGAGCCTGATTGCGGTTGGATTCCCGGCAGACACAACCTTTGCGTTGCCACTGAATATGGCCGCTGTGCAGGCGCTTGCTCCGCAAGTTCGTAACTTGCGTGCTGGTGGATCAGCCGCCCTGCATCTGGCTTACGTTGCCGCCGGACGTCTCAGCGCTTACACCGAAGTTGGATTGAAACCGTGGGATATTGCCGCAGGTGCGCTGCTGGTTGAAGAATCAGGTGGCAAGGTGACGGATACCATCGGAACGCCTTACCAACTGTCTGTGAACCATGTCGTTGCCAGCAATGGCAAAATCCATGATGCACTGACGGATGTACTGAAGGAAGCGAAAGCAACCGGTCTGGAGTGAGTTTATTCAACTCATCCATGCTTTAATTACCTTTAATTGTACATTAACGGACGGGACAGAAAGCATCTGAAGAAGCGAAGTGGACGTCCAATAGTATGGTTAACGCATGTATGACTTTAATTAAAGGAGCGAGAACAATGGATGAATCCAAAGAACTGGAACGACGGCTCAGTGATATGCTGACGGAAGGGGACATGGAAGAGTCCGGCGACACCGATCAGCGTGAACGCCAGCTGATTCCTCCCAAATATGAAGTGCGAATCCAGACGGAACGTGATCCAATTGTCGAGGAAACGTTAAAGTATCGGAAGATGGCACGCGAAGTGGATGATCGTTATGATCGGTATCTGGAGCGAGCTACCGGGAACAAACCGGAGAGCGACAAGGGTCATTCGATCGCTGAAGATTCGAATAAGCCGCAATCTTAACGAATCACTGAAGTTCATAGCTGAGCTTAACCAGTAACAGGCTCCCCTCCAGGGAGTCTGTTATTTCATGTGTGCTCTTAGTAGAGAGGACAACAACTACTTTAAAATGATAGAATAGAGTAACATCAACTGATGTCATTGGAATGACCAATGTACTATAAAATAGTGTAATTATAGATTCGCGAGAAGGAGTGTTACCTTGAATGAAGCGTAAACGTATATGGGAAAATACAGCTGCCGGTTTAACGGCAAGCATGTTGGCAGGAATGCTGCTCTTCACATCTTCTGCACTGCCTGCACACGCGGCTGACACCAAAACCGGTGTATTGCCAGCAGGTACAAACGAGGCTTCGCTGACTGCGAAGAAAGATGCAGTAGCCGTAACCAAGGAGTTCCGTATCGTCACATTGGGAGATTCCATAACGGTAGGTTATGAGCCCAACACAAAAGAATTGCCTTATGGTTATGTAGAACGTTTGCATGAGCAAGGTTTGCTGCATGGACGTACACAGGTGGACAACTACGGGATTGCCGGTTTGAAAACCAGTGGCCTGAAAAACTTCACTACTGCAATTAAGGATGGCAAAACGCTGACTTCTGAAGCGATTCAACCAAGTCTTCCTGATCCAAGAGCGGGACAAATCGGAGCCAATGCTGCTTCGATCCGTGAGAGTGTAGCACAGGCCAATCTGGTTGCAATTACCATTGGAGGAAATGATGTATCGGAGCTTCTCGGTACAGCAGACAAACTGAGTGATCAGGAACTGCAAGCGAAGGTAAAAGAATTACTCGCAACCTATACAGCCAATGTTAGTGCAACGATTAATGATATCCATGAAATCAATCCGACAGCTACAATTGTCATCGCCGACCAGTATCAACCGATGCCAGAAGTAGCAGGCAAGGCATTGTATGCCAAACTGATGGAGGCATCCCAAGGTTTCACACAGACCATTGATGGCATTGCAGCACAATTCACTGCTCAGGGTACCGATGTCAAAGTCGCCCACGTCGCCAAGGAGTTTGTTGGTGGTGAAGGCACGATGACGCATATGATCAAAGATCGTGATTTCCACCCGAACCAATTTGGATATGCGGCCATTGCTGAAGTATTTGCCAAAACGATTTGGGGAGATTACACCAAGTTGACTGCACCTGCCACAGGTGAACCAATGAATATTATCGTGAGTGGCAAAACACTAAATACACCGTACAAACCGATTATCCGTAACGGCAAAAACTTTGTGGCGATTCAAGACATCGTAAACGCTGTAGGTGCTACTACGGTGTGGGATAACAAAACTTCAACCGCAACCATTACATATGGAGACCGAAAGGTTGCTGTGAAGATTGGTGCCAATGCTGTGAAGGTAAATGGAGCATCAGTTACTGTGGATACACCTGCATTCCTGAACAAGGTAGGCAAAGAGTCCAAAACATATGTACCACTTGCCATGGTGGCTGAAGGTCTTGGCTTTGATGTGCAATATGTAGCGAAGCTGAAAACTGTTTTTGTTAATCCGTAAATTGTATTTCATGCTTTAACATGATGTTATTTAACGGCCAGAATGCCTTGATCTGTTCAAGGTATTCTGGCCGTTTTGTGTTCTTTTTGCGTTGCTGACACAGATGTATACCTTCTCTAATGACCTGAAATGTTGCATAAATATATCTTGTCAGATGACCAATGGATGTGTAAATATGAAAATAACTTACAATAAAACCACTAACGCATCGTATGACAGCACCCTTCGCAAGCCAAAGGAGCGCTTAGGATGAACAAAATTAAGAACGCTTTCACAACACTACCGATTCATCACAAAACGATTCTTCTCATCGGACTTTTGATGTTGATCAGCTTTACGTTTTATGCGTCCGTACTGCGATATGTGTTCAGTATCTATGACCGTCAGATCTATGAGAAATCCTCGCAGGTCCTCAATATGTCTTCGGTAGGTATTGAGAATCAACTTCGTGAAATTTCTAATCTTTCCTTCAAGGTAATGTCGGACGAGCCGCTTCAGCAATATCTGCTCCAACTGAAAAAGGCCGAAACGGGTTACGAGAAAAATGGGTTACGTAAAAAAATTACCAACAGGTTAGTCGCTTATGCCGGTTCCGAAAAATACGTCTATTCCATGCTATTTATCGATAATGATAATAACGTTATGGCCGCAGGCAATCGGGAGGGAATTTCGGAGTCGAAGCAAAAGGAACTGGTTGCACTGGGACAGCAATACTCGGGCTCCAATGCCTGGCATACCAGTGGGGATAAACAGTCCAGGCTTTTGTCGGTCCGACAGGTGAAATCCTTTATTGGCGGAGCTTTTACATTGGAGGAACTCGGCACACTGATCATCCGCGTCCGGCTGGACCGAATTGTACAGGACCAGATGCAAGAACCGGCTGAGGACTCCCAATTACTCATTACGGATGGAAAAGAAGTGATCTATCCAACAGAATCAGCTGTCAGTGAAGCCGAGATTGAGTCTGAACTGAAGCGCACCCAGCCCTACGGAATTGCCATGTTTGAGCATGGGAGACACTTTGTAGCTCGTGCGCATTCTTCCTATACGGATTGGACCTATCTGTACACAACCCCGTTTGACCAGATGTTTAAACAGATCCAGTTTGTCAAACAGTTGGTCACGGTGATCTTCATCATGATCTTTCTGGCGGCGCTTATCATTGGAGCGAGATTCTCTCGCAGTATTACCCATCCGATTGCGCAGTTGATCAAAAAGATGCGTAATATCGAAAAAGGTGATCTGGATAAGCTGGAGGAGGCAGCCCTTGGCAATGTTCCGATATCTCCACAGAATGAGGTTGGGCTGCTGCATCGCACATTCAAGATGATGCTTCAACGAATACGTGAATTGATTGATGAGAATTATGCCAAGCAATTGGTGATTCGTGAGACTGAGTTGAAAGCGCTTCAGGCGCAGATTAATCCACATTTTCTATACAACACGCTTGAATCCATTAACTGGCTGGCTAAAGTACAGAAGCAACGACAGATCTCGGAAATGGTTGAGGCTCTCGGATTTCTGCTGCGTAGCTCTGTGAATATGTCCGAGAAGTGGATCACGCTGGAAAGAGAGCTGGACATTGTCCGCAGTTACGTGACGATTCAACGCACACGTTTTGAGGAAAGACTGGATTTCGACATGGAAATTGCCCCAGAGGTAGGAACGGCGCGGATACCGAAGTTAACATTACAGCCTTTGGTGGAGAACGCCATACACTATGCACTCGAACCAAGCATTGACCCTTGCCGGATTCGGATCCGGGCGAGAGCAGAGGGAGATAAGGTGATTATTGAAGTCGAGGACGACGGTCCGGGGATGACACCGGAATTTCTGGAACAACTACACGAAGGACGTATTCAGACAAGAGGACAGGGCATTGGGTTATCTAACATCCAGGAACGAATCAGGCTGACCTTCGGCGATGAAGGTGGAATGGTGATGAGCAGCAAGCCCGGATCAGGAACTGTAGTATCGATCAGCATACCTTGGATCAGAGAGGACGATGACGATGTACAAAGTGATGCTCGTAGATGACGAACGTGTCATTCTGGAGGGGATTTCCCAAGTGGTCGATTGGGCCGCAGCAGGTACGGAATTGGTGGGTACGGCGAGGAACGGGATCGAAGCATTGGACAAAATTGGGCAGTCGAGACCCGATATTATTATTACGGATATTTCCATGCCAGGTCTGGATGGTCTCGGACTCATAGAGAAGGCATCCGAAGCATACCCGGGAGTACGTTTCATTATGTTATCCGGCTACAAGGAGTTCGAATATGCCCGCAGAGCGATGCAATATGGTGTGAAGCATTATTTGCTCAAACCCTGCAATGAGAATCAGATCCATGATGCGTTAATTGAATTGTTGCAGGAGCATCAGGATGCCCAGGTGAAGGAGCATGTTGCGGGTGAGATGAAACAGCGATTGCAGCGTGTCCTTCCACATGTGAAGGAGCAATTTCTGCTGGAGTTCATGACCAACCGAACCTATGGGCCGGTTGATCTGGAGTATTATCAGGAGCTGTTTGATCTGGAGCTTGAAGAGAACGCAGTTCGGTTACTGCTGTTCCGAATTGTAGATGAACATGATTACAGTCATTTATTTGCGATCAAAAACATTGCCAGTGACCTGCTCCCGCATGTCCTGTTAAGCACGACCATTGAAGGCAAACTCCTCATTCTGCTCGCGGATTCAGCTGATCCGGCCGGACTGAAAGAAAGTATTGAAGAGGTTCGTGCTGCATTCACCAGACTATATAAATTGGAAGTGACCGCTGCGCTGAGTGAAGCAGATCGAATGATTCAGTCCCGGCGGTTGTTTCGTGAGGCATTGCAGTATCTGAACCATCGCTTTTTTATCGGTGAAGGCAAGCTGATCACGAAGAATGATTTGGTACTGGCGGGAGAATGCGACGGCGTGCACGTAGAGCAGGATGCGGAGCAACTGTGTCAGTTGATCAAATCGGGCAATACCGAGGAAACAGCGGTAGAGGTGGATCGTCTGTTTGATCTATTATCACGTCAGCAGCTGGAAATTGAAGTGACTCGCTCTTACGTAGTGCAGCTGTACTCGGCGATGGTTCATGTCTGTCCACCTGAGGAGGCAACGGAATTCACCCAGCGTATGGCAGAACTGCCGCATATCGATACGTTATCTGGTTTGAAGTCTTTTGTTGCAAGCAGTGCAGCCCGATTAACTTCCGGTTATTACAAAAACCATATCAGTCGCCAGTCTTCTGCCGTGGAGAAGATGATGGATATCGTGGATCGTCATTTTGGAGAGGCAGATCTCTCGCTTAATGGAGTCGCCCATCAGATGTTGTATATGAATCCGGATTATCTGGGCAAGATTTTCAAAAAAGTCACAGGCGAGAACTTCTCCAACTACGTGAATCGTCTGCGTATTGAACGCGCATGTGACCATATTCGCAGAGGCGGGGATGTGAAAGTATTCGAGCTTGCTGAATTGTTCGGATTCGGCGGGAATTCACAATATTTCAGTCAGGTGTTCAAAAAGTGGACTGGTATGACACCTACGGAATTCCGCAGGATCGGCATATAACAATGGACTACCAATCATGTAATTCATGTCTGGGGAGGACGAACAGCGCCGAGAGGAGGCTGTTGTCCTCCTCTGTTTTTTGAACCAACAAGACGGTTTTGTGTATTCAACTATGGTCGTACATTTGCGAAAATGACATTAACAAGTTTGTGAAAGCGTTATCAGAAATAAAAGGATAACTCGTTCACACAACCATATCAACATAAAAGGGGAGATTGGCATGGTGAAAAAGGCAATATTCCTGATGATGGCTGCTTTGCTCGTGTTTACAGCGGCATGTAGCTCAGGTGGAGGAACTGAAGGAGCATCTGGAGATGACTCAGTTACCCTGCGGATCGCTTGGTGGGGCTCGGATGCACGGCATGAATATACACAGAAGGTCATCGACCTGTACAAATCGAAAAACCCGAATGTCAAAATCGACGTGGAATATGCTTCATTTGATGACTACTGGAAAAAGCTCGCACCACAAGCAGCTGCAAATCAGTTGCCTGACATCGTTCAGATGGATATTTCCTACATCAGCCAATATGCACAGAATGGTCAGCTTGAGGATCTAGCGCCTTATCTGGGCAATCAGATCAAAGTGGACGATGTGTCCGAGAACGTTATTAGCACAGGTGTAATTAACGGTAAACAATACGGCGTACCTGCCGGTGTTAATGTTCTGGGCTTCCAATATGACCCTGCTTTGCTTCAAAAAGCGGGAGCAGAAGCTATGCCTGAAAATATGACATGGGAATCATACGAAGCACTGGGTAAACAAGCCGCAGAGAAAGGCCTGTATTTGGATGGAGGGGTAGCTCCTGATATCTTCTTCCATTACTTCCTGCGTACCAAAGGACATTCGCTTTACAATGCAGAAGGAACTGGCCTTGGTTATGATGATGACCAATTGTTTGTGGAGTTCTTCGGACTTATGCGCCGCATGATCGAGCAGGGTGCAGCACCTACGCCGGATGTAGCCAACCAAACCAAAGGCATTATTGAGGAATCAGATCTCGTGAAGGAAAAGGGAATTGGCGTATGGCAATGGTCCAACCAGTTCGTAGCCTTGCAACAGGTGGCGAACCGTCCACTCGAAATCGCTCCAATGCCAGGACCGGATATGGAAAAAGGACTATATATGCAACCAAGTATGTATTGGGGTGTAACGTCCAACTCCAAAGTGAAGGAAGAAGCGGCTAAATTCATTGATTTCTGGGTGAATGACGTGGAAGCGAACAAACTGATCAAAGGTGAGCGCGGTGTGCCAATTTCAGGAGCAATCAAAGAAGCCATCGCACCTGAGCTGAGTGACGCAACAAAACAGGTCTTTGAATTCGTAGCAGCCATGGAGCCAAAGGCTTCACCAATGAGTTCTCCGCCACCGGTTGGTTCACCTGAAGTAATCTCTGCTCTGGCAGATGTGGCTGAAGAGTTGAACTTTGGCAAAATTACACCTGAACAGGCAGCAGAAACATTCCGCAAGAACGCCGAATCTGTACTTGCGAACAATAAATAACAGTTGAATTGAATGATGGCTTGCTCGTCCCACTTCAGGGATGGTCGGGAATGGGGCTACTCGCGAATGCGAGGGCCTTTCCCCGTCCAGATAACCCGAAGCAAGGATGAGGGAGCAAGCTGATCCATGAAGGAGGTTCGTTCCATTGAGGCAGTATTCGTCGTTACGTAGAAACTTAACTGGATATGCGTTCATAAGCCCGTTTATTATTGGATTCCTGGGCTTCACACTCATCCCCATGTTTGTGTCCTTATATATGTCGTTCACGAGTTATAACTTGTTCACTTCTCCACGGTGGATTGGGCTTGATAACTACACCAAAATGTTTTTTGATGACCCGAAATATTGGAACTCGGTCAAAGTGACGTTTCTGTATGTATTCATTGGGGTACCGTTAAGGTTGATCTTTGCCCTCTTCGTAGCGATGGTCCTAAACACTGGCTCTCGTATGATTGGAACGTACCGGACGCTGTATTACCTGCCATCCATAATCGGTGGTAGTGTGGCCGTATCCATTATGTGGCGTAACCTCTTCAGTAATGAGGGTGTTATCAACAGTGCTCTTACGGCAATCGGGATCGGGCCTATAAGCTGGTTTGGTGACCCGAATGCGTCCCTGGTTATGCTCATCTCACTGTCTGTGTGGCAGTTTGGTTCGTCCATGCTGATCTTCCTGGCTGGTCTCAAAAATATCCCTACTGAGATGTACGAGGCAGCAGGTGTGGATGGCGCGAATCCTATACGGAAATTTTTCAGCATCACCTTGCCACTGCTTAGCCCGATCGTCCTGTTCAATATGATTATGCAGACGATTGGAGCATTCATGACGTTTGTACCTGCCTATATTATCTCCAAAGGCGAAGGCGGTCCAATGGACGGTACGATGCTGTACTCCCTGTATCTGTTCCGTCAGGCGTTTATGTTTAACAACATGGGTTATGCTTCGGCAATGGCCTGGATCATGCTCATCATGATCGGTATACTCACGGTAGCTGTCTTCCTGACATCCAAGTACTGGGTGTTCTACGAATCTGAAGGAGGGAAGTAACGATGGTTTGGAGAAATGTAAAGTGGCCCGTTTATCACCTGTTCGTTGCAGCTCTTGCCCTCCTGATGCTCTATCCGGTCCTATGGATGCTATTCAGTTCATTCAAGGAAAGCCGTACGATCTTTGTCACAGCGGATACCCTGTTTCCTGCGGAGTGGATCTGGAGCAACTATGTGGATGGCTGGAAAGGCACAGCTGGAAGACCATTTATGGATTACATCACCAACTCACTTGTAATCGTAGTGATATCTACCATCGGTGCTGTGATATCGTCATCGCTGATCGCTTTCGGTTTTGCCAGACTTAACTTCAAGGGACGTACATTCTGGTTCTCCTTGATGATGTTAACACTGATGTTGCCACATGACGTGGTATTGGTTCCTCAGTACATTATCTTCACGAAGCTCGGCTGGCTGAATACAATTCTTCCAATCGTTGTCCCTACATTCTTCGGAATGCCGTTTTTCATCTTCCTGATGGTACAGTTCATTCGAACGATTCCGAAGGAGCTGGATGAGGCTGCAACCATCGATGGATGTAACAAATTCAGACTGTATATCCAGATTATTATGCCGCTCATCAAGTCTTCTCTGGCGACTGCAGCCATCTTCTCCTTCTACTGGAGATGGGAGGATCTGCTTGGCCCGGTATTGTACCTGAACTCGCCTGATAAATACACTGTGTCGATGGCGCTGAAAATGTTCCTCGATAGCGAATCTGCTTCCAACTGGGGCGCAATGTTTGCGATGTCCATCGTCAGTCTGGTTCCGGTTGTAGCTGTGTTCTTCATCTTCCAGAAACAAATTGTTCAAGGGATGAGCACCAGCGGATTGAAAGGATAAGCCAGATTACTGTATCTTCGTATCTTCGCCCGAATGAACGTTTACAAAAGTTAACCAAGGAGGGTATCGCTTTTGAATAAAGCTCAGGGTAGTCAGGCCGTTGCCATGGAGGCAGCGGCAGAGGGCCAGGCAGTGTCCGTGACCAGCTGGAAGTTTAACTTTGGACCAGACTCGGGAAGAGCAGATGAGACAGGGGATTATCTGAAAGTAACTGCAACAACCGCATATGAGGAACGCGGAGGATACGGATTCGAGGCAGGATCTCTGGTGTATGAGAAACAACGCATTCGTGATGACGATGTGTCGGATCCCACAAAACAACATCATATCAATCCGGGGCAGACAACCATGTCTGCCCGATTGCGTTCAGGCTTCTGTATTCCGCTCAAAGCATCGTTCATCGTGGATGTTCCCGACGGAACTTACCAAGTATTACTTGTTGCAGGGGATGAATTGGCTGAGACAGTGACCCGCGTGAAAGCTGGTGAAGGCAGGCTTGTACTGCCAACCATTCGCACACTTCCTGGACAATGCGCAGAGGTAAGATTCTCGGTTGTTGTTCGCGGCGGCAGACTTCGTCTGTCATTCTCCGGTCCTGCACCGAGAATCAATGCGTTAGAGATTACTCTTGCGAATCAGACCATGACCGTATTTCTTGCGGGGGATTCAACCGTAACAGATCAGCCGGAAAGCGGATATCCGTATTGCGGTTGGGGCCAGTTATTGCCAGCACAGTTCAAACATGATGTGGCAGTGGATAATCACGCCCAGTCAGGGCGCAGTTCTCGCAGCTTTATTAATGAAGGCAGATTAAGCGCCATTCTGGAGCGAATGAAGCCAGAGGATTTTTTATTTATTCAATTTGGACATAACGATGAGAAGCCGGACCCTGAACGTGGGACGGACCCATTCACAACATATAAGGAATATTTGAAAAAGTATATCGACGCTGCACGCGAAGCCAAGGCTCGTCCGGTGCTCATCACCCCGGTGCATCGTCGCTATTTTGCGGATGATGGCACATTGACCGATACGCACGGCGATTATATCATCGCCGTTCGTGAGCTGGCGGAAGAGGAAGATGTTCCGCTGATCGATCTGGCTGAGCGCAGCCGTCTTCTGTTCGAGCAAGCGGGTGTTGAAGGCACTAAGGATGACTTTATGTGGGTACTGCCAGGCGAGTATGTGAACTTCCCCTCAGGCGTGGAGGATAACACGCATTTTCAGGAACGCGGCGCCCGCCGCCTTGCCCAGCAGGTGGCAGAAGCCATCCGCGAGTTGCAATTGCAACCGTTGCAGATGTATCTGCGGTAGAAAGTATCAGTAGAGGATCTAATTTTATTGCCCTAGGAGATAAGCTACCGCAGAATTTTAAGTCCTGTGCGTCTGTATTTACTCGAAGCGAGTTAAACGAAATAACGAGCGAAACAAAGTTGCCCAGCGAAGAGCGAAGGCAATAATCTTTAAAAAACAGGCGAGCGTAGCAGCGGAGGAGGGCGGAATCGGGTAGAGGGAGCGAAGCGTCCGCCTTTGGAGCGGGATTTCCCCTGCTGAGGGGGAATGAATGGAAATCCCGAGCCAACAGCGGCCCACAGCCCGATCCGCCCGTCGAAGCGACTGCCCTGCGAGCTATTCAGGGTTTAAAAGCTGTAGCGAGTTAAACGAAGTAACGAGCCAGCAAAAGTTGCCCAGCGAAGAGCGAAGGCAATAACCTTTTAAAAAACAGGCGAGCGTAGCAGCGGAGGAGGACGGAATCGGGTAGAGGGAGCGAAGCGTCCGCCTTTGGAGCGGGATTTCCCCTGCTGAGGGGGAATAGAAGAAATCCCGAGCCAACAGCGGCCTGTAGCCCGATCCGCCCGCCGAAGCGACTGCCCCGCGAGCCCACGGATTTTTAACCTATATTGCATTCGCAAAAAAAAGGAGGAGGTATTTCAATGACACCTGACCAGACAGAATTAGGCACATCTGCCCGGAAGAATGTTTCAGCAGCTACAGGTCACACCTACTGGGTCATTCCGGATGGTTACATTCCCCCGGAGAGCCGGGGCACATTGGAGAGTCATGAGAGCATCTGTGTACTGAACACCAGTGCCGCGGATGCGGAGCTGCACATCACGATTTATTTTGAAGACAGAGAACCACTCGAAGGTATGGTCGCTGAAGTGCCAGCAAGAAGGACGAAGCATATTCGGACTGCATCGCTACGATCCAGGGAGCAGTCTATTCCGCCGGGCGTGCCTTATGCGATTACGGTTTCGAGCAACATCCCCGTTATCGTCCAGTACAGCCGTTTGGACACGACCCAGCCTGAATTGGCTTTGATGAGTGTCATGGCGTATCCATTAGGATAACTTCCCTAATCGACAGCATAGTTGGAGATGGCAAGAAGCCCCGTAACCTTGCATTCAATGCAGGTACGGGGCTTCTATTTTTTCATTTATTCGCTGTATTTATACGTGCTCGCATTCAGGATATCCACGTGGACCTCCACTTTACCGAGTTTAAAACGTTTGAGTGGATCCGCCCGGTTATCGACTTCCTGTTTCCATAAGGGAAGGTTGTGGCGATATAAGTGTTCCACAAGACCATAGGAATCAATCATGCGCGACTTGTTTTTTTCGAACGTATCTCGGATTTGGGATTCGATTTGTTTCTCGGCTTCTTGTTCCATGGCATCTGGAGACCGAGGAGCCCCATGATCTTCAGTGATGGTGCCTCTGGCCGAGGTAACCAGATCAAATGTGACGCCATCTCCTTGTTTCCTCGCCTTGATTTTTGTCTTGGGATGATGAAGCAACAAGGTTAAATCAGGAGTTTTCCCACCATTCCCATATACGTATAGTGGGTACTGATGTACTCGCTCATAATTTACGTATCGTGTACCATCTGCTTCTGCTCCCCCAACTCTCCCCTGACTTTTGCTTTTGGAAATGACATAAAATCCATCCATTTTAACAAGGGGTGGCGTCTTATCGCCGTTGAACCAGGTCTCATTCCTTGTTGAAACCGAAGGTAAAAGAACGACGGAAGCCGGTTCCCGTAATCCATCGAGAAGCTGATGGAGCCGGATAGGTTCGTAACCGGAATGCTGTTTGTATAACCTCATAGGCTCAAATATCTCGATCGTCTGGGCGGATTGATTCAGCAAGACCGAAGGAGAGAGCACTTCAGGAATGTCCTGCTCTGTAGCGTAGATCCATGGTGTATATCTCAACTGACCGGAATGCAACAGTGTATTAAAAGTATCTTCGAGTCGTCCGTTCAGCACATTTTTGGATAAAACAATGGCTTTGACATGGGTCCACAGTGTTTGCTGTTGTGAAGTCTCATATAGATCATTAATAGCCATACTGAGTGTTGTGCCTTCTCCCCGCCCAATCCAGATATCCTTTGCCTCCCGAGAAGTTGGTGCTTCCTGTTTAGCAATACTTGAGAAATCAATCAGTTGAGCGTAAGTAATATATCGATCATCCTTATAGTCTATCCCTACCGCCGTAATAAAGTTAATGCTCTGTACCTCTTTGGAGTCCCAGCACCCCGTTAGCAGGATCAAGCAACATACAATTAGACCGCTCAAGGATGCCCATCTTGTCAAGGACGTTTTCTCCGACGGGTGGAGTCCTGGGTATGAAGTGCGGCTGGGCGCTTGGTTCGTTTCATCGAGGAATGCATGGATACGGCTTGGGTGAAGTCTTCGGGAATGTAGGGAGACACAGGGGCCAGATAGGATACACCATAACACTCCAGTGATACGATGTGGACCAGTAGAGCAAATAATCCAATCATAAAACCAAATAGTCCAAGTATGGAGGATATGGCAAGCATTGCGATGCGGATATGAGCTGTCGCACCACTCAGAACATTATTCACCAGTATATAGCTGGAGATAACAGAGATCGCTACCGTTACAATAATGGTAGGAGACGTTATTCCTGCACGGATGGCCGCATCACCGATAATCAGTCCACCAACTACGCTGACCGTCTGTCCCAAGGCGCGTGGGAGTCTGCGGCCGGCTTCATTAAACAGTTCGAACATGAAGATCATCAGGAATGCCTCCAATGTTACCGGCAGGGGTAAGCCCATACGTGTTCCGGTAATAGTTGCGAGAAGAGGCAGAGGAATCTGTTCCACATTGAAGCTGGTCAGGCCGATATAGAAAGCGGGAAAGAAACAGGCGATCAATAGCCCGGAAATTCGCAAAATTCGCTCAAGGGTAACGATGAAGAATGGTGTGCTCTCATCCTCCGGGGACTTCAACTGATTAAACAGGGTGGTTGGGGCGATGATAGCTACCGGCGAACCTTCAATCAAAACAGCAAAACGTCCATTTAGCAAGGAATCAACCACAAAATCTGGCCGTTCCGTGTTATCCGTAAGTGGAAATATACTGCGAACACCACCCATAACAGCCCGTTCCATAACGGAGCTGCCGATAATGCCATCGATCTCAATCTGATCAAGGTTACTCCGGGCTTCTTTCAGGATATCAGGATTAATAACATCTTTAATATACAATAGGCCAATGGCCGTCTGTGTACGTCCGCCTTTTACATACTTTTCATAACACATCGAAGAGGTTTTCATTCGTTTACGGATAAGGGCAATATTTACGGATAGTTCTTCTGTAAATCCGTCGCGTGGCCCTTTTACTGATGACTCCAAGGCAGACTCTTCCGGGCTTCGACCTGGAATGCTTGCGATATCCAGACTGCACGCGTGGTCTCCATTCCCGAAAATCAGTAGCAGTTGTCCGCTAAAAATTAATAAATTCAGATTGTCGGTGTCATTTAAATCTTCTACCGGATTCATGGCTAGTTTCATTTCTTTGGGATGTGTCTCTTCCAAATGCATGGAATGCTGTTCAAGACGAGGGATAATAAACTGATTGATTTGTTTTGCATCGACTAAGCCTTCGCAATATAGTGCAATCACTTGCAGGCCGTTTTCACCTTTGGCTGGAAAAGTTTGAAGAACGACATCGGCGCACGGATCAAATTGATCTTGTAATGAGGCCAGCAGTGTTTCATGGGACGTGGTGTCAATCTTCTGATGCTCCATGATGTTTCCTCCTCTGATGACGTGAATGGATAAAGGCAACCGTCGTTGCTATAATCGCAAGTCCGCTCAGATACACGAGATTGAACGGGAATATGTATTCGACCAGAAGTTTTTCGAAGGTCATATCATCCAGAGGGTACAACATGACAAGAATAAAGAAAACGCCTAAAGAGATACAACTGATGAGCCTTCTGGTGGCGTTCTTAATATTCCATATTTCTACTACAATATACATGGCGAGACTAATTCGGGTAAACGATCCGGCGAGCCATTGATAGATGGAGAAAAAGTCGGTTTGGGCGATATATTTGCCCAACGAGGCAATTCTCCATTCTTCAAAGGCGGGATATCGCATTTTGGCAGCTTCAAAAGGATCAAATTCCACAATGGCCCCAATGAGTGGGCCGACAGTCAGCCCCACAATAATGAGTGCCAGCATGAGGTACTGCCATACACGTATACGTTTGGTGAGGTGGGGTTGGATGTACCAGATGAACAGCAGTTCAAACATGCCTGCAAGACTGTATACCATGCCATTAAGTACAGGATGCCATCCGTGTTCAAGAACGGGAAGCAGACGGCTGTAATTCTTGTATTGAGTATTCACGATAGAGACATAGAACCCTAATAACACCACCAGTGGCAGGATCAATCCTGCTGTAAAAGCAAGTGAGCGAATACCTTTATACGCAGCGTAAGCACAGAGGGACATCAATGCAATACTGGTTACCAAAACAGGTGTCTCTGTCAGGTAGTTTGTTTTGGCCCAAGTCGTTGTATCGTGTAGGGTGAAATAAATTACGCTCAGAAAAAAAAGACTGTTTCCAACTCGAAAGAACAGGCCAATGGTGTTGCCGAGACGGGATGATAGCCATTCATGCAGGGTTTGATGCTGGAGGAAGCGAGAGACATAGGCGAGCATTAGCGCAAATACGAGAAATGGTCCGGTTGATAATAGGACGGAAATCCAAGAATCCCTTTTGGCCGCAGCCAAAAGGGCAGGAATAATCAGAACATGGCTGATCAAGCCAACGGATAACATGATCAACATCATAGCTTGTAAAAATGAAGGCTGTGTTCGTTTCATGCTGAGGAGTCCCCTTTTTTCAATAGACTGTCCTCAGCAGTGTTAACGTGAATGGAGCGCTTCATACCGTCAGTCGAAATAACGAGTGCCCATGGCTTCTCGTATCTCTAGCATCGTTTCCCGGGCGATCTTCCTGGCCTCACGAGTCCCTTCGACAAGAATCTCTTTCACGCTTTGATCCGACTGATCAGCCTCTGTTTGCGACCGCTCATATTGGTGCCAAGCACACCGGCGATAATCAACAATGCACCAATATAGTGGTAGCTACCTACTGGTTCATGTAATATCCATGCACCTCCTACGATGGAGATAAGCGTGGACAGATTGCTGAATACACTCATTTGCGAAGCCTCCAGATGAGTCAAAGCATAGCTCGCGAGCAGGGTGGAGACCATGGTGGAGAGGATCGCTAGATAGGCGAGTGCACCCAGATAGGATGTATCTCCAAGTGGTTTGATGTAGTCCATCATGGAACCGCTGGACGCATGCCGGATCAGGGAAGCTGCGTTAAATACGATACAGCCAACCATCAGTGTGACCCAGGTTAATTCCATTGGTTTGTACTTCTGGGTTAATGGTCTTGCAAGCACACCATACCCTGCAAAACAGACTGTGGATAGCAGCAATAATGCAATGCCCTTCAGGTTACCTATAGACATGCCGCTTCCTTGCATGATGAAAATAAAGACCACTCCTGCAACAGATAGAAGCAGGAACAGCTTCTGCATCGTGGATGTGCGTTCTTTCAGGAAGACTGAAGCGAGAACAAGTGTGAATACAGGGGCCATGGCCTGAATAATACCCGCTTCCGATGAGTTGGAAGAGACAAGTCCAAAGGCTTGAAAGGCAAAGAATAAGACAGGAGATAACAGCCCTAGTGGAATAATTTTCCACAGATCACGAAGGCTAAGTCGTATTTTGATCCAACCCAGAATGACAGGAATGCTGACAACGATCAGCGACAGCGCGAATCGGTGGGCAAGCACATCAATGGGATGTGCAACAGTGACGGTCATTTTAACAAATAAAAAAGATAGACCAATTATAGCTGCGTACAATACAGCTGCGATATAAGCGTATCCCCGAGTGTGTGTTGTGTTCATGAATGCTCCTCCAATACAGTAGTCATAGCGCTTTATCTTTCGTTATCCTGAATTATGTCAGGTCCGAGGCACGTGCTGGCCTTATTCAATATACTGCCAGGTGCATCGTGCTACAATAGATAAAAGGGTAAACTGTAACGGTACAGTTGTGGGGGGATGGGTGCAGTGAGAAAATACGAAGTGATTGCCGAAGCATTAAAGCATTGGATCCAGGAACAGATGCTGCAGCAGGATCGTCGCCAGTGGGCAGATAAGGGCATCCGTCTTCCAGCCGTTCGAGTTGTAGCAGAACAATATCAATGCAGTGTAAGCACAGCAATTCGTGCATATGAGTGGCTGGAACAGCGGCATTTGGTGTATGCCATACCTCAATCCGGTTATTATGCCGTACAGAACGGGACAGGTGCTCAGGACATGGACTGGCAGGGAGCGTTGGACTTTGCTTCAGCTGCTCCCGATCCAAGGGTGTTCCCTTATGCAGACTTTCGTCATTGTGTGGATCAGGCGATGGAGAAGAAACAGGCAGAGTTATTTATGTATGGCACGGATCAGGGATTACCTTCGCTTATCATGCTGTTGCAGAAGCAGTTTGCGGATTATCAGGTGTTTGCGAGAACAGAGCAGTTCTTTATCACATCAGGTGTGCAACAGGCACTGGCTGTACTTGCATTGATGCCTTTTCCCAATGGAAAGAGAAAAGTATTGCTTGAACTACCGACCTATCACAATATGCCCTCGCTACTGAGTGGATTGAATGTGCCGATTGCCGGTGTGAGGCGTGCCCTTGATGGGCTGGACTGGGCATCGCTTGAACGTCATTTCGCTGAGGAAGATATCAAGTTTTTCTATGTCATGCCGCGCTTTCACAATCCGATTGGCACATCGTTGACTGCTGCTGAGAAAAAGAAACTGATCCGGCTTGCACAGCGGTACGATGTTTATCTGGTGGAGGACGATTATCTGGCTGATCTGGAGGACAATACGAAACAGGACCCGCTATGGTCCTATGATACCGAAGGCCGGGTCATCTATCTGAAGAGTTACTCCAAAATTTTGTTTCCAGGTCTCCGCATTGGTGTAGCTGTTCTGCCCTCACCACTAATTCAATCTTTTGGGGCTTACAAAAAAATGCTCGATATCGACACTTCCGTTCTGTCTCAAGCTGCTCTGGAGATCTATGTCCACAGCGGAATGTTTGCTCATCACAGGAAAGTGATTCGTAACCGCTATGCTGCCCGGATGGACACGGTGCATGAGCAATTGGACACATATCCAGACTTTGCTCCATTTATGGACGCTCCTCGAACAGGAGGGGAGCATACCGTATTACCTTTGGCGGGTGATATGCCGCTTCGTGTTCTGCTGTCCCGGCTTCAAAAGCGCGGAGTCATCGTTGATACGACAGAACGGTATTATCCGGAGGGAACCTATCAGGTGCATCAGGATCAAATGCTGCGATTGAACATCTCCAATGTGCCGAAGCAGCGAATCGAGGAAGGGATACAGAAGATCCGGGAGGAAATTTTGAAACTTCAGATCAGGCAGAAATAACTTAAAGAATCGGAATATTGTCGGTAGATAACAAAAGGCGTCCACACAAGTTGATCACTTGTTGGACGCCTTTTCCATGAATTGTTATCCATCTACCATACAGCTTGTACGCTATATGGTAGATGGAAATAATCTAATTTATTCCTGAGCCATCGCCTTGAAGGAAGCTTCTGCGGCTTCCAATGTAGCTTGAACATCCTCGTCTGTATGAGCCGTGGTCAGGAACCAGGCCTCATATTTGGATGGAGCCAGGTTAATGCCACGGTTCAGCATGTGACGGAAGAAGGAAGCAAACAGCTCTCCATCCGTGTCTTGAGCATGATCGTAGTTCGTCACCGGATGATTACAGAAATGGGTGGAGAATGCACCGCGAATCCGGTTGATCGTCAGTGCAATCCCGTGACGGTCAGCAGAAGCTTGCAGACCTGCTGTCAGGTCGATAGCAAGACGTTCCATCTCTTCATACACACCCGCACCTTGCAGGACCTCCAGACATGCGATACCAGCCGAGATGGATGCAGGGTTACCAGCCATCGTTCCCGCCTGATAAGCAGGGCCTAGTGGGGCAACCTGCTCCATAACGTGTTTACGGCCGCCGTAAGCACCGATTGGCAGGCCGCCGCCAATAATTTTACCAAGAGCCGTCAGATCGGGTTCAATCTCCGCATGATTATCGAGTCCGGCATACGTCTGAGTAGAACCGTAATGGAAACGGAAAGCCGTTATGACCTCGTCATAGATAACCAGTGAGCCGTTAGCACGTGTCATGGCACAGAGGCCTTCCAGGAAGCCAGGCTCCGGCATAACCATACCAAAGTTACCCACGATCGGTTCAACCATGACCGCGGCAACATCGTCACCCCAACGCTCCAGTGCAGCTTTGAGGCTGTCCAGATCATTGTAAGGCACGGTGATGACCTCTTGCGCAATACTGGTTGGAATGCCTGCACTATCCGGGATACCCAGCGTAGAAGGGCCAGAACCGGCAGCCACAAGCACCAGATCCGAGTGACCGTGGTAACATCCGGCGAATTTTACAATCTTGTTGCGTTTAGTGTAGGCACGAGCTACCCGAATTGTGGTCATGACAGCCTCTGTACCGGAGTTTACAAAACGCACTTTATCCATGGAAGGAATAGCTTCCTTCAGCATTTTGGCGAGCTTAATCTCCAGCTCTGTTGGGGTACCATACAGTACTCCATTTGCTGCCGCTTCTGTAATGGCCTGCGTAATGTGAGGGTGGGCATGTCCTGTAACAATCGGACCGTAAGCGGCCAGATAATCGATATAACGGTTGTCATCGACATCCCAGAAGTGGGCCCCTTGGGCTTTTTTCATAAATACAGGTGCACCGCCACCAACGGCTTTGAACGAGCGTGAAGGGCTGTTAACACCTCCTACAATATGTTCAAGTGCTTCTGCGTATAGAAGTTCGGATCGGGAACGTGATGTATTCATAAGATAACTTCCTTTCGTCATTCAAAATATGATAAAGAAACAAGCCACAGAAAGATATGATGATTTTCTCATAATAGTATAGCCGGGCACAACGAGAGGGCAGCGTAATGGCTGCCCTCTGCATGTTTAGATTACTGAGCCGGTTGCTCTGACTTCTGATCGTCACCACTGGCTGTTTTATCTTCGGTGCTGGTTGTACTATCATCCGTTGTAGCAGGCGGGTGAATAATATCCTGAATATGCTGCTTCAATTTCTCTTCATTGGTAACCGTCAATACTTGCGCACCACCTGCTGTACGTTCTTCTTTTAGCAGGTTCATTGGCGGAATCTGCTCACTGCCATTCATGCTGCTCTGGTATCCGAGTCCACCCAGCTTCCACATGTCGGAGAGTGTCAGATTCGTATCTACGTAAGGATTAACCTGTTCCAGAATGGCAGGCAGTTTGGCAATGGTAGTGGTTGACTGCATTTTAGCTGTTACAGCTTTCAGCAATTCACGCTGACGCTCGGAACGAGCGAAATCCGACATCGCATCATGACGGAAACGAACGTACATGAGCGCTGTCTCGCCATCCAGATGCTGATACCCTTTTTTGAGATCAATATCGTATTCGTTATTGTCTGCTTTACTTGTATAGTGCATGTCTTTCTCCACATCAAAATCAACACCGCCAACGGCATCCACCAATTTGATGAATCCCTGGAAATCCGTATACACATAATACTGTACAGGAATACCGAGCAGGTCGCCGGCAGCTTGCATCGCTGCATTAGGACCATGGGTGATAGCGGTGTTGATCCGCTCCTTGCCATATCCGTCAATATTGACGTAAGTGTCACGTAGAATGGAGAACAGATTAATTTTTTTGGTGAGTGGGTCGAGCGATACAACCATCATGCTGTCGGAGCGGGGAACTTCACCTTTTTTCAATCCACGCGCATCGACACCCATAACGAGAATATTTACCGTTTCTGTGCCTTCCCATTTGGGTGGGTCAGGAGTATTTACTTTCTCCACATTTTCGATACCTGCGAATGGTGATTCGTCACCGTCTTTTGCCAAACCGTCCAACTGATTGAGAATAGAACCGAAATAATATGCCGCTGCTCCTCCAATAATTAACACGAAGGCGGCAAGAGAAATCCAGATGGTTCTCTTCGTCTTTCTGGTCATGCTAGCTCTCCTTTGTATTTGAGATAAAATATAAAATAAGTCCAAAGTTGTTTCTGTTATAATCTAGCCGAAGCTTTCCGCTCACGTCTCCATCGTCATCAGGCACAGGACGCGGCTCCAGACTATTTTTAAAGCTTGCTGAATTTTGACTGATACCATTATAATTTCTTTTTGGGCTACAAGCAATTTCAACAAAATCCAAGTGAGGTATAATCATGCTGGCGATTGATGTCAAAGATTTGCGCAAGTCGTTTAGCGTCCAGAAAAGCCGAGGTGGGCTGAAGGGCGCGTTCCAGGACCTGTTTGCACGTCAATACCAAGAGGTATTGGCTGTAAATGATATTTCATTTCAGATTCCGCAAGGCGAAATATGCGGATATATTGGGGAGAACGGTGCCGGTAAATCAACAACGATCAAGATGTTGACCGGCATTTTGGTGCCTACTTCAGGGCAAATATCGGTTGGTGGATATGTTCCGTATCAGGAACGGGAGAAGTTTGTACAGAATATTGGTGTTGTTTTTGGTCAGCGCAGCCAATTGTGGTGGGATATTGGCGTTATCGAATCCTTCCATTTATTGCGCAAAGTATATCGTGTCGGAGAGGTCGATTTCCGCAAACGGCTGGATGAACTGGTTGAACGATTACAGCTTCAGGACCTGCTAAGCCGTCCGGTGCGGAAGCTCAGTCTTGGTCAGCGTATGCGCTGCGAGTTAGTGGCAGCCTTGTTGCACAACCCGAGTATTGTTTTCCTGGACGAGCCAACCATTGGCTTGGATATTGTCGTGAAGTCGGAAATTCGGGATTTCTTGAAAGACATGAACAAAGAGCATGGAACAACCATTCTGCTCACAACCCACGATTTGCAGGACATTGAGGCCCTGTGTTCCCGGGTGATCATGCTTGATGCAGGCAACATCATCTATGATGGAGGTCTGGATCATCTCAAGTCCCAGTGGGGTAAGGAGCGGGAGATCCGCTTCAAGTTTGGCTCGGCTCACAACATAGCTCAGATGCAAGAATGGACTGTTGCTTTGCCTGTGCGTTGGACGGTAGAGAATGAATTGTCCGCATCTGTATGGATTCCGCTGGAACTGAATGTTTCGGATGTACTCGGACGTGTCGTTGGACAGGCTGATATTACCGATATTCAGATTATCGAGATCAATACGGATGAGATTGTGCGGAGTATTTACCAATCCGGTTCCGCCGAGCGTCCCGAGATTGTGGGAGCAGGGAAAGAAGCGGTGGGTGTATCCTGAGATGAATAGTGCATTTATTGATTTTATGCGCATCCGTTTTCTAACGATGCTGGCATACCGGGTGAATTATTACTCCGGCATTTTGATATATACGCTGAATATCGGCGTGTATTACTTTACCTGGCAAGCCATTTACGGTAGCAGTGGTGAACTCGGCGGCTTCACGGCAGCGCAGATGACCACTTACATCGCTGTATCCTGGATGGCACGTGCCTTTTACTTTAACAACCTGGACCGGGAGATTGCCGCAGATATACGGGATGGCTCCATTGCGATTCAATTCATCAGGCCGATCAATTACGTTATGGTCAAAATGATGCAAGGGCTTGGTGAAGGCATTTTCCGCTTCCTGCTGCTCATGATTCCAGGGATGCTCATCGCCATTCTGCTGTTCCCGGTTGAATTGCCTACGGCGCCATCGGCGTGGATTGGCTTTCTCGTCATGCTGTTCTTCAGTTTCCTCATTAATTCCCAGATTAATGTGATAACGGGACTGGCGGCATTCTTTGTGGAAAACAATGAAGGCATGATGCGTATGAAACGCGTCGTGGTGGATTTGTTCTCCGGTCTAATCATCCCGATCAGCCTGTATCCAGGCTGGATGTCTGCGGTGATGAAAGTATTGCCTTTTCAGGCCATTACGTATCTGCCCGGTTCTGTGTTCACTGGAAGAGTGGAAGGTACCGCCATCTGGAGTGTACTCGGTATTCAGGTGTTCTGGTTTGCCGTACTGCTGCTTCCGATGGTATTGATCTGGCGTAAGGCGCGCAAGCGTCTGTTCGTGCAAGGGGGATAACAGATATGTACTATATGGGTCTGATCTGGGAATATTTGAAAAATTACATGAAAACACGACTCACGTACCGTGCTGATTTCTGGGTGGAGATCCTATCGGATCTGCTGTTCCAGGCAACCAACCTGATCTTTATCTTTGTGGTCTTCCGTCACACGGATAACCTGGGCGGCTGGAGTGAGAGTGAAGTACTCTTTGTTTATGGATATTTTATGGTGCCCTATGGCATCTTCAGTTGTTTTATCAATCTGTGGGGATTCAGTGAGCGGTACATCGTCAAAGGTGAGATGGATCGGATCCTGACACGTCCTGCACATAACCTGTTCCAGATATTGCTTGAAAATGTAGACCCGCCTGCACTCGTGGGCTCGTTTATCGGCTTGATCATCATGATCTTCAGCGGAGCGGAGATGGGCCTGATGCTGGAGTGGTGGCATATCCCTGCCTTAATTATATTGGCACTCAGCTCAGTCATGATCTATGCGGGCATCTACACCACATTGACTTCACTATCCTTTTATTCGGACGCGCCAACAGGTATCCTGCCGTTGATGTATAACATTCAAGGATATGGACGCTACCCGGTAACAATCTATAACCGTGCCATTCAGGTGCTGTTAACCTGGATCATTCCGTTTGCCTTCGTGGGGATCTATCCCGCAGCCTTGTTCCTGGAAAGGTCCGAGATGCATCGCATGGCGCTGCTTACACCTGTGATGGGATTGGTGTTTGGCTCCATGGGCTTGCTTTTGTGGAATTTTGGCGTGAAGCGGTATCGCGGAGCAGGTTCATAATAACGCCCTATAACAATTCATGGGGGAGATTAGGGAGGAACTGACATGACGTTAAAAGTAGGCGAATTGGCACCGGATTTTGAGCTTCCGTCCAGTACGGGAGAATCGGTAAAGCTTTCGGATTACCGTGGACAGCGGGTGCTGCTTTATTTTTACCCTAAGGATATGACTTCGTCCTGTACGCAACAGGCTTGTGACTTCCGGGATCGACATGCTGAATTTGAGGGACTGAACACGGTCATTCTCGGGATCAGCACCGATCCGATGAAACAACATGACAAGTTTATTGCCAAATATGGACTGCCGTTTACCTTGTTATCGGATGAAGAGCATGTTGTAGCCGAGCAATACGGTGTATGGCAGCTGAAGAAAATGTATGGCAAGGAGTACATGGGGATGGTTCGCTCCACTTTTCTAATTGATGAAGAGGGGAAATTGTTCAAGGACTGGTCCAAGGTTCGGGTCAAAGGACATATCGAGGCAGCACTTGAGGCGCTGAAGTCCATATAAGATGCTCCGGCAACATATAATTAACAATATAAAGGCTGTGTTCGCGGAATTTGCCGTGAACACAGCCTTTTGCATATGCGGATTTCCAGTCCTTTATAACTGTTGCTTATGCTTGCGTGAACGAATGCGATATACCAACAAAAGAAACAAGGGAATGATGAAGCTTACGGTGATATCCCAGTCTACCCACACGGGCATGATCGTATCCGTATAGAAAATAACATTTGGAGCAATCAGAACACCCAGGGCAAATAAAAGCAGGGAAGAAGGCAGGATGAGAGGCTTGTACGTCTTTAATCGAAATAATTGTGCTGTTCCCAGCACAAAAGCAAATAGATACAGCAGACTTTTGAAATAGGTAGAGATCAACCAGGCAATAGCCATAAAGGCTTCAATTCGTTCGAAGAAATTACCGATATTAATTTTCTGTGAAAGAGCATATGAGATATAGATACTGTGCTGCGTCAGAGTAGGTCCCATCACCATGAGTGAGATCAGCAATAACAAGCTTAATAGTAATCCCCCAAAGAACGTAGCCAACAAGAAATCCCGTTTGAGATGAGGCCCTGGGTTCACGTAGGGGAGGAATACGGAAAGAACAATAAGTTCACCAAAGGAAGTAAATGCTCCGCGGATGACAGAGTCTACCAAATGTATCCAGGGAATATCAAAGTAAGGCTGAAGATTAGCGCTCTTGGCTTGAGGAAGAAGCCCAAGGAAGAGAAAAGCTATAAACACCACAACGATGGGGGTTAACAGCTCGGAGCTTAATCCTATCGTACGAAAACCATGGATGAGCCCCCAGGCCAAGGAGCAAATGATCATTAGAATAATGACCCGGATCGGGGTCTGTAGATAGATCTGGGTCGTCATGAAGTCACCGACCTCACGGACACATATGGCTGCACCTATCGCGAAATAAAATAGATAGGCAACTGAAAGCACAGAACCAACCCAGGCCCCGAGTAACTTGTTACATATTTCAAAAAGCGACAACTGTGGATGTGTTCGATGCAATTTATATAGAACCCACATGATGCCAAGACCGATCGGCAGACCAATGAGAGAACAGAACCATGCGTCCTGTTTGCCTACTGCAGTAACGACTGAAGGGTAGATCAGAACCATATCTCCAATCATAACCAGGAAGGTGAGCAGGGTGAACTGCCGAATTGTGAGTTTTTCCTTCATCAACATGTCCTTCTGCTCCTTCCCATGGTTACATTACTCCTCAGAATTATCCTTCAGTGGCTGATTGAGGTGGCGATTTGGATTTTCTTCGGGACTTCACTAACTGTATTAGAACCAGCATACCCGGAAGAATGATACCTAACGTGGTGTCCCAATCTACCCAGTACGGAACGATGGTGATGATAATAAATGTCAGACTGGGCGCGACGAGATTGGCCATGCCATAAACGAGCAGTGTCGATGGTAGAATGAGCATTTTGAAATGCTTAAGTTTGAACAGTTCTGCGCATCCAACAATAAAGGCATATAAGTAGATTATCGCTTTGAAGTAGGTAGCAATGAGCCAGGAGCAAGCCATAATGACCTCGATGCGTTCGAAAAATCCGCCAATGCTAATCTTCTGAGACAAGACAAACGAAGTGTATATATTATGTTGGGTAAGGAAAGGGCCGAGAACGAGCATGGATATGGTAACCAGAATAGCAAGGATTAGATTGCCGAGCCCTGCTGAAAAGATAATGTCACGCAAACGGTGGGCACTGTTTGCGACGTAGGGCAGGACCATCAAAATGGGGATGGTTTCGCCGACGGGATAAATGATACTCACCAGAATGCCCTGCGCAAAGGAGACAACACCCGTGTCTGCTACTGGCTCCAGATTACTGGTTTCAACCTGTGGAAGTAGACAGATGGCGAGTACCATTGTGAAAAGAATGACGATTGGTATCAGGAGTTCACTGGTTCTTGCGATCGTCTCCAGGCCATGGTATACACCCCATCCTATAGCAATAACAAACATAAGAATGATGACACGTATAGGAGTATACTGTAAGATCTGGGAAGTCATGAAATCGCCAACTTCCCGAGTATGTGTAGATGTACCAATCAGGAAGAAAAACAAGTAGAAGCAGGACAAAAAGGTACCCGGCCAAAAGCCCAAAATACTTCGGGTAATCTGTACCAGATTCTCCCCTGGATGCATACTTCCCAATTTCATAATCAGGGCCATGAGAGCCATTCCGAGTGGAACACCGATAAGAGCACATATCCAGGCATCTTGCTTGGCATAGGACGTGATAACGGAAGGGTAGATCAACATCATGTCTCCAACCACTAACATAAATGTTAGGGTGGATAATTGTCTTGTTCCGATCCTTCCCTTTTCAAGCATGATATACCCCTCCCTTATCTCCTAAGTTCCAGTCAATCGTGCTAATATGTGGTTCACAGGGTCGTAGATCCACATGATGATATAAAGTGGGCTAGGGATTTCCCATAGATTGGAAGCTATAACGCCGAACACCGTAGCGGTGAGAAGCATTACACTGTATACGGCTGTTTCTCGCCACTCTTTCCGGTGAATGAGACCAGGCAGATCAATCCAGCCAATAATGGCTGCTACGACAATAACCGCAAGTGTAATCAGCAAGCTTCTCTCACTCCTTTACTTTACTTCGTTTCTGAATGAATCATCCAGTGTACCGACACGTTTAATCTGCACATTGGTTTTGTACTTGATATCCAGTTCTTCAAAATGTTTATCCCACTCATTTTCTATCTTCTTGAAGAACTTGGGATCTGCATGGTACACTTCCTGTCCAAAACCAAATATATCGACATGGAATTTGCGTTTTACTGAATTGACAGAGTTCTGCATCAGTTCAATTAATCGTTCTTCACTATCGGCTTCAAGTTCTTTGAGAACTTTCATCGAACCAATCTTGATCCCGCATTCAACTGCACCGATGGAGGAGACATTCTTGACATCGATGTGGATTACGGGCTTATCATTTACGATTTCTGCTTTTCTTTTCGTTGTTGTACGGAGCGCCTTAAACGTCACGTTGCCTTGCTTGCGACAAGGCATATGGTTGACCGTTGATTCTACATTGTCACGGATATAATTGTAGCCTTTGGATTCATCCTCCGTTAACCAACCAATCAGCTTGTCTTTCTTGAACACGCTCAGTCCCGTCGTATTGAGGCGAGCTGGTGAGCGAATGGTCGATATATTCTCTTTATTCCCGCTTTGACCTTTGGGACCAAGGATCTCTACACCTGTAATGACGGGCTGGATGCCAGGCGATATCATGAACTCCAGTAATTCATCCCCGGTGACCGTGGTAGTGGGAGACCAGGTCTTAGAAGATATATCGAGAGAATTATACATTTTTTCAGCTGGAGTATTATCTAAAGGTGTAAGTACGTCAAGCAGTTGGGAAGCAGTAGTATTCTTAGCAACCAAGACGTAATAATCAGGTCTTGCTGTAGGTTCGCGCATTAACGCCTCAATAACATCATATATTCCGTTTTTACGTGCATATTCTTCACCAAATACCAGAACCCGGATATGTGCAAGGAAGATTCTGCGCGGGCTTGTCTCCGTTAATTTTTGAATGGCTTCAAACAAGGTTGTAGCCGACGCTTCGTACTGTGTAACGGGTGTCCCTTTCCCTCCCCCTGCTTTGGAAGATACCTCATTCGGAACAACGACCTGAGCACTTACTTTGATCAGATCTCCATCTTTGTCCACGCCGAGACCCAGCATAATGCCAAGTTCATTCAATTCCTGCCGATCCCAGCATCCGGTAAGGAGAGGAAGCAGAATGACACAGGATAATATTAAGCGTAAGCATCTATGCATGGTGTGCGCTCCTTACCGAATTACCGCTTCGTTTTTTTGGTGGATTGTCTAACTTCATTTGTTGTGCTGGTAGAGAGTGGACGAGTCTTCATACGAGACCAGGGTACACGAAAGATCGTGTCTTTGAGATCCTTCTGAATAAAGGGTGCAAAAGGGGACATATAAGGTACCCCGAAAGAACGCAAGCTGCAAAGATGCGTTATGGTAATTAACAATACAATCAGGATGCCGTAAAATCCGAAGGCAGCGGCCAAGATCATCAGAACGAACCGCAACATGCGTACCGAGATGGAAAGCCCATTTTCAGGAATGACATAACTGGATATCGCAGTGATGGATACGATGATGACCATTGCAGCAGATACAACCCCAGCATCCACCGCGGCTTGACCAATAACAAGCGTACCCACAATGGACACAGCCTGACCGACCGTCTTTGGTATCCGAATGCCCGCTTCTCGCAAAATTTCATAAGTTAGCTCCATCAGCAGGGCTTCAATAAAGGCGGGGAAAGGAACGCCTTCTCGCTGAGCTGCCAAACTGATTAGAAGGTTGGTAGGAAGCATCTCCTGGTGGAAAGTGGTAATGGCAATATAAAAGGATGGAGAGAGCAACGCGATAAAAAAAGCCAGATATCGGATCAATCGAATCAGTGTACTGATATCAGCTCGCTGATAATAATCCTCAGGTGACTGAAAGAAATGAACAAACAGGGCGGGAACAACTAAAACAAAGGGTGTCCCGTCGACAATGATTGCAACCCGGCCTTCCAGTAGCGCCGCGGACACGGTATCGGGTCGTTCGCTATTATATACGGTTGGGAAAATGGTCCTTGTCTTATCCTGAACCAGCTCTTCGATGTATCCTCCCTCTAGAATGCTATCGATATCAATCTCATCCAGTCTTCGCCTTAGTTCCTGCACAATCTCCTGATCCACGACATGTTCCAGATATAGTACAGCAACCCGGGTCTTGGTAACTCGACCGATCTCTCTTTCTTCGATCCAGAGATGAGGATCTCGGATTCGTTTGCGAATTAATGAAGTGTTGGTACGCAGATTCTCATTAAAACCTTCCATCGGTCCACGAACGACGGTTTGGGATACAGGCTCTCCAACGGATCGATCTTCCCAGCCTGCTGCGCCAATTTTCAATCCTCGTACAGATCCTTCCAGTAGTAAGATCGCTGATCCCGACAACAGAGCATTCAGCACTTCATCCATATCATTGACGAGCAGGACATCACTTGCGATCAGAACATCATTTTGGAGGTAACTCAGATGTTCATGATCTGCTGAAAAATCAGGAAGATCACGCTTATGCAATAAGGATTCCATGATGGAGTGATTTAGAATTTGTACATCGACCATTCCATCAATGTACAGCATGACGGCAGGCCATTTATGCAAACATTGCAGAGGACGGATCATCAAGTCATTACTGTGTCCCATGACTTGCTTGCAGTACGTTGTATTTTCATTCAGATCTGGAGAGATTCTCTTCAGATCTTGACCGTCCTGTACCGATGCACTCATCATGTATCCTCCTTATACATCCTATATTTGCAAGTTAGTATGACCTGGATGAATTCGGATTATCACAAAGAAGAATGAAGCTTTCTCCGTTTCGTAGGGTAACGCAAAAAAAGGAGTCGCGATTATTCGCAACTCCTTGCCTGCTTATTATAGATAGACGTTCGTTAGAATTTACTTTTGTCTTTGTCGAACAGGGGCTGGCTTGGATACGGTGGATCTAGCTGTCCATGCTTTGCGGTAACGATAGAGCACGGCTGCGATAAGCAATAGGCCGATTCCTCCCACGATATATGCTGCATATTGATGAGCCAGATGGAATACGGCATTCCACTGGGGGCCAAATATTTTGCCAATGCCCAGAAACAGTACAACCCAGAACAGTGCGCCTGAATAGGCGTAGAGAGCAAATTTGCGAAAGGGAACAGCGGCTATGCCCGCAAAATACCCAGTGAAATGCCTTACTCCCGGAATGAAATAACCGATGAAGATTAAGGCATTACCATACTTGGCGAACCACTTTTGCGTTTTATCGAGCTTGTCCTGCTTCAGCAGAAACCATTTTCCGTATCTTGTTATAAAGGGCAGTCCTGCTTTGGCTCCAATAAAATAAGTGATTGTCATGCCAATCGTTGTTCCCAGAAAAGCCAGTATGGTGAGGATTCCAAAGTCGAGATGCCCCTTGTAGGAGAGAAACCCTGCGTAAGCCATCGTTGTTTCACCAGGAAAGGGAAGTGCGATGAATTCAAGCAACAAGCCAAAAAACAATACGCTGTATCCGTAGGACCCAAACAGATGTTGGATCTTCTCAAGCAATTCCAATAGATTTCACTCTCCTGAATACGGGGTGGGAGCAAGAATACTCTCCAAGGTGTTTTAATGTGTTCTGCCTGTTCATTATGCTACCTAATCTGAAGCGAAGAATCAATCAGGCTACATAGCAAATTGTGAAAAAATATTAAACAAAATCACGTCTTTTTTCCATGTAGTCTCCATATAATTCTAACAAATCTGCTGAAGTCTATCAGCAAATTACTAGAGACGGTGGAGGTCGATTCGTAAATGGTACAGAGACCGGAATTCAGAATCAAGGAAATAGGGGGAAACTCTGCAACAACCATACATATGTTTTTATCTGGACAATGGTCTGTCATTCTCGTGCGAATTGCGATATTGTTATGTGCATTTACTGTATATGCAGGCACGGCTTATGCATCTTCTGCTTCCGGCTCAGGTGATCCAATCTCGGAAGATAAGAATACTCAAGACAAGGTAGTCTATCTGAGTTTTGATGATGGACCGGGTAACCATACCCGTGAAGTATTGGATATTTTGCGTAAGGAGAAGGTTTTGGCTACATTTTTTGTGCTTGGTGAGCAGGCAGAGCGTTATCCGGAGTTAATCCGGGGGCTTGTGGAGGATGGACATGCTTTGGGCAATCATACATTTAATCATCAATACGAACAGCTGTATAGTGATTTTAAAGTGTTCTGGAAACAGATTAAGCAGACAGAGGAAGTGCTGGAGCGTATAACCGGTTTCCGTCCGAATCTGGTGCGAGCACCAGGTGGTACCTATGGGCATTTTGACCAGAGTTATTTTGATTTGCTCCAATTGGGCGGGTACACCGTCATGGACTGGAACGTCGATAGTGGGGATTCCAAACGTAAAGGTGTTCCGGCCAAAGAGATCCTCAGCAATTCGACCAAAGTACCTGCGGGAGCACGTTCGGTCATTGTCCTGATGCATGACGGTGGTGCACATGCGGAAACGGTAAAGGCGCTCCCGGGTATTATCAAATATTATCGTGATCATGGATATCGTTTTGACACCATAAAGAGTACGGATAAACCAGTTCAATTCCGTGTACATCCAGATGGTAAGTATAAGGCCCGCAAGGCGCCAGGAAAGGCCTGGATCGCAGAACATGTAGAAGCGAACGCGACGTTATGGCTTGCAAACAAGAAGCTGAAGGTAGAGGTGGGATTGGCTGCGGCTACCTTGCAACCGGGTGAGTTCCGCATGGAGGGTCAGCGAATCATGGTGCCTTTGCGTACTTTCATGAAAAAATTCGGGGGCAGTACTCGCTGGGACTCTGAAACAAGGACAGCCATAGCAGTATGGAAGGAAAGAACGATTCATGCAGACAGTGTGAGCGGAACACTGACAACAACAGGGAAAATTGAAACGGAAGCAGTACAGAGTCAGGGTGGAACCATCTGGGTTCCGTTACGTGAGTTACTGGAGCAGATGGGGTTGAGGGTGAATTCCTTAACCAGTAATGAAGCAGAGTGGACGGTAAAGGCGGGCACTTCCAGATCCATTTCGGCAATGAACAGCATATTTAAGTATAAAATGATCTAAAGAAAGTCATTCTTGCAGGACTATTCTCTCTACTTCCGGGCAACACTGAATCATAGATTACTATGGTTCAGGAATGCTTATGAACGGAAGGAGATCAGGAGAAATGTCTTATATAAGAATGGAACATGAACATGCTGTTGAATTGTTAAACAGGGTCATGAAGCGTGTTGAGAGTGTGATTATTGGCAAAAAAACAGAGATTCGTTATGTCCTCACTGCAATGCTCAGTGGGGGGCATGTACTTCTGGAAGATGTGCCGGGTACCGGGAAAACGATGCTGGTTCGTGCCGTTGCTTCTGCACTGGACTGCTCGATGGGCCGGATTCAATTCACGTCCGATGTCATGCCGGCAGATGTTACGGGCACGTCAATCTATCATCCACATACAGCTGAATTCAAGTTTCGGCCCGGACCTGTCATGTCCAACGTTGTCCTGGCTGATGAAATAAATCGCGCTTCACCACGCACTCAGTCTGCCCTGCTGGAGGCAATGGAGGAACGACGTATTACGGTTGATGGCACAACCTATGCCTTGCCACGCCCGTTTTTTCTGCTGGCGACACAGAATCCGTTACAGTTTGAGGGTACGTACCGACTGCCTGAAGCGCAGCTGGATCGATTTATCATGAGAATTGGACTGGGTTATCCCGATCCGGAACAGGAATTGGAATTGTTAACCCGCATGCAAGGTAGAGAAGCGCTTGATGAACTTCGCCCTGTCCTGCTTGCTGAAGAGGTCGTAGCAATGCAGCGTGAAGTCAAACAGGTACATGTTGATCCGGTCGTCAAACAGTATCTGGTGGCCGTTGCTGTAGCCTCTCGCAGCCTTCCGGCGGTCAGACTGGGCATCAGCCCGCGTGGAACACTGGCCTGGATGGCTGCGGCGCAGTCATTCGCCTATCTTCAAGGACGCAGTTATGTCATTCCGGATGATGTGAAAGAGGTAGCTGTGCCTGTCCTTTCCCACCGTATTCAATTGAAGGCCCAGAACAGAGCGGAGGTTTGGGGACAAGTACAAGTCATTGAGGAAGCATTGTCATCGGTCCCGGTTCCAGTACAAATGGCATCACAGGGAAGGGGACGGAGGCAATGACTGCGCTCGGACAACGGATTGTGAGTGCTGTCTTGGTGGTGGCTTTTGCTTCCTTGTATCAGTGGCATGGGGGCAAAGCGGCGTTGTTTCTATCCGTTATAACTTTCTTGATGTTCACAGGAGGTCTGCTTCTCCATTGGTTCAGACCACGGCGTATTCACATCCGTCGGAAAATACACACGAACCGGATTGAGGCAGGCGAGCAGGTACGGGTTCTGGTCGAACTGGAATTCAATTGCCGTATTCCATTGTTATGGATCGTTCTGTGTGAGAACACACCTGCAGGTGTTCATCACAAATTGATTTTCCCGGGAACACGGCGACAATTTTCCTATCAATATGAATGTTCCGGGATACGCAGAGGAGTCTACAGATGGGATACGGGCAGATTGTACTGGGGTGATATGTTTGGCTGGAATACCCTCTCCGCAGAGACCGAAGGAGGTACACCCCTGATTGTTGTTCCTCAAGCAACGGCTTGGGGGAAGGGTGATTCGATAGAATTCGCAGCGATGATCGAAGGGACTCTGTCTGAGCGAAGAAATAGCCAGGGAAACCGTAGCCCTGAGTTCCGTGAATATCAGCAGGGTGACCCACTGGGACGTGTCCATTGGAAAAGTACAGCCAAAACGGGAAAACTTCAGACCTTTCTGCCTGATACCACGGATCTAGCTTCGCTTGGCATCCTTGTGTATGAAGGCGCGTCGGGTTATGACGTAAAACAACGGGAGAACATGGATACACCTGCTTTTGAACGAGTGGTTTGTGCAGCTGCCCGCTGGATTCATACCGCTGAGCAGGATGACATTCCTTATCATCTGTGGATGGAAGGCGGTGATAAGAGCTATGAAGCACAAGATCATTGGCAACATGGGCCGATCCATGCAGATGATGAGAATCATGGACTAGACAAGTTAGCGGGGGCGCAAATATCCAAAGCACAATCAGGCTCTGTTTCGCTTCGAACGGAGATGCTGGATGGACTGACGAATGGGTCGCGAATTGTGGTTCTCACAGGTAAGATGGATCAGGTTCTGGCCGAATGGATTATAACCGCAATCGGGTCGGGTTATCGTGTAGAGGTGCAATTAACTGAAGCGAACCAGAACCATTTGGAATCAACGGATAGATGGATGAATGGAGTGGGATATGACAGCTTAAGTATGGAGCAGCTTCGTCACAGCGGGGTGCCGATCCATGCGGTTACAGACGTTGCGTTATCTTCATTGGGAAAGGTGGAGGTAACGGATGTGGGAGCGTAATGGTAATAAAGCTGTGAACCAGAATTCTGTGACGGACATAAAGGATGAGGGATATGTTAGCGTACCTGTCCTGTACAAAATTTTTATTTCGGCCATTTTACTTATACTGTCTCTGGAGTGGATATATCCGGTTACATCATCAGGTCAGCAGGGCAGTGAACGGTTCTTGTCCGTAATGGCGGGATTAACGGGAGCGTTGTTGCTCGCGGGGTTAATTCGTACAGGATGGATCACCGGAGTGCTGATCCGATTATTCATTGCACTCGTTGCTTTATGTCTGATGTACGGAGGAAGTGATCCTGTCCGTTGGGCGGTCGCTTATCCGGGGATATTTTCAGCGGATATGGACACTTTTATAAATAACTGGCGATTTCACTCGATTAGTACAGAAACGAGAGGTTTGTTCATGATGTGCGGCTGGAGTATGCTCATGGCTTCTGTGCAATCCCTCGTATTGTTACGTCGAAGCGTTATGCTGTTTGGCAGTGCAACGCTGCTCTATTTGCTTTTGCTTGAATCCTTTGCGGGGCTGGATGTGTATGCTTCTGTAATACGGTCTGTCCTATGGACTTTTCTTATTCAGGCTCTGCTCCAGCTATTACGTCTCAATGGAGGAGTCACGACTCCAAGTTATCGAGGCAGCCCCTATGGTCGTTGGAGTGCAGTAACTATCGTTGCTTCCGCAGGTATGGTGCTTCTCTCTGCGTTACCTGGCCAGTTTGCTTCCATTCCTCAACCGGAACGCATATCTTTGGAGCAGATGGGTGAACGCCTAGCTCGCTGGGCAGGTTATACACAGCACAGTAGTATCCCTGCTGCAACGGCAGTCACGGGATATAGCACAGCGGACGCGCCTATGGGAGCACCGTTGGTGCAGGGGAATTCCATCTTTTTTGTAGCGAAGAGTCCGAAAGTGACGTATTGGCGAGGGGAGACCCGTTCATATTATAACGGTAGTACTTGGAGTGACCCGGGTCAAAGCTTCGAAACGGCAAGTCCATCCGGAATGCTGCGTGCTGATGGTTGGGAGAATCCAACCTATTGGAGTCGCATTCGCCAAACCGTTACGATGCAGAGAGAGTGGAAAGGACCAAATCCACTCTTTACCGGGGGCATACCGGTCAACGTATCGTTCCAGGATAAGAACAAGGATAATCAGGAAAATATGTTTTCTTTGCTGTCTAATCGCGATTCGGCAACATTGTGGCTCGCAGGCTCCGGAAACGATAAGATGGTTAAACATTATTCGGCAGACGTCATGGTTCCTGTCGCAACACCTGAACAGTTACGTCTTCTTGAGGACACAAATAAAGGGAAAGATCCGGCAGCCATTCGGAGGGACTATCTGCAATTGCCTACATCACTCCCTGGTCGAGTGCAGACGCTCGCCAAGGAAATCATTCATGGCAGTGAGACCCGGTATGACGCTGTGCAAGCTGTAAAGACTTATCTGGCTGCTCATGCCGAGTATACGTTGGATACCCGTATGCCACCGCGAGGAACCGATTTTGTGGATGATTTTCTATTCGTCACCCGGCAGGGGTATTGCAATCATTTCTCTACAGCTATGATTGTGTTGTTGCGTGCAGAGGGCATCCCCGCACGCTGGGTTAAAGGTTTTGGCCCCGGAGTTGCTGACCCGGATGAGCCAAGTCAGTATGTGATTTCACAGGGAGATGCACATTCCTGGGTAGAGGTATATTTCCCAGGTGCAGGTTGGATGCCGTTTGAGGCCACGCCGGGCTTCACCATGGCGCAAGGCGTGGGCGAAGGTGTCGCAGCACTCGCCGGGCCGCAGCCTGTTGCGGAGAATCCGCCGTATATGAGCGGCGGATTGGCTAACGCGGGCGCATGGCTGCTCGCCCGCGCACGGGCCATTGCCGCGGAGCCATGGCTCGCGGCAGCCCTTGTGGCAACGGCCCTGCTGGGCGCCGCTGCTCTGGTCTGCATGCGGCGGCTACGCCCCGCGCTGCGGATAGGGCTGCTGCTGGCGTGGCCGCGCAGCAGCTTTCCGGACCGTGAGCGGCTGCTGCGTGCCGCCGCTCCGGTCTGGGCCGCGCTCGCGCGCCAGTACGGCCCGCGGCCGCCGGGTATGACGCTGCGTGAATATGCAGCGTCACCGGCTTTGGCCGCAGGCGCGGACGGCGCGGACATCGCGCGGTTTGCAGCCGACTGGGAACGGCTGCTGTACGGGCCAGACCGTCCGCTGCGCGCGGACAGTCTGGACTTCCTGCGCCGGGCACTTCGTCTGGCCCGGCGGTTGCAGGCGTTGTAACACAAGGATGTTACAACGTTACACCAAAGATGCCAAGCACCTGCGGTAACAAACGCTATCGCTTTCCAATAGAGCTTGGCGATTTGTGGGCAGATGAAGATCACCATTGGCTGACGCACTGTTTGTAAATGCAACGTTTGATTTATCGTTGCAAGCCATACAAAAGACGCCTTTCTCGCTATGCTGAGAACGAGGCGTCTTTCCACGATCATACACTTGACCCATCATCTTGCTGCCAAGCTTTCTATTCGAAATTTCAGATTTAGAGGCAATTGGTAACCCTATTTTGAGATGTCGAAAAAAGGAGTTTCGCCTTTCCTTGACGGTATGTTTTGTCGTTGCGTATAATTAGTTTCATTGAATTGAGGGAGGCACGGTAATGAATAAACCAAATGAAATTGTGGTTGTCCTTGACTTTGGGGGCCAATACAACCAGTTAATCGCCAGAAGAATTCGGGATCTCGGCGTATACAGCGAGCTTTTGCCGTATAACACACCGGCAGAGAAGATCGCAGAAATGTCACCACGAGGAATCATCTTCTCTGGCGGACCATCCAGTGTGTACGCAGAAAATGCACCACATGTGGACCCGGCTATCTATGATCTTGGACTTCCCATCTTCGGAATCTGTTACGGGATGCAGCTTATGGCCCAACAGCTCGAAGGTAAAGTAGAACGTTCCGAGAAGCGTGAGTACGGTAAAGCCGACATCGAGTTCGCAGCAGGTGCTGCTCTTGCACAAGGTATCGACGGTGAGCACACAGTATGGATGAGTCACGGTGACCACGTGGTTACACTTCCTCCGGGTTTCAAACTGGATGCAGGCACGGAAAGTGCACCAATCGCTGCAATGAGTAACGACGAGCGCAAATTGTATGCTGTTCAGTTCCACCCGGAAGTACGTCACTCTGTTCGTGGTAACGATATGATTCGTAACTTCCTGTTCGAAATCTGTGGTTGCGAAGGCAACTGGAGCATGGAGACTTTCATTGAAGATACGATCAAAGATATTCGTGAAAAAGTGGGCGATGGTAAAGTCCTGTGTGCACTGAGCGGTGGCGTGGATTCTTCTGTTGTTGCTGCACTGCTACACAAAGCCATTGGCGACCAACTGACATGTATGTTTATCGACCATGGTCTGCTGCGCAAAGGCGAAGCAGAAAGCGTAATGGAGACGTTTGTCGGCAAATTTGACATGAAGGTTGTCAAAATTGATGCACAGGAGCGCTTCCTATCCAAACTGGCAGGCGTGGATGATCCGGAACAAAAACGTAAAATCATCGGTAACGAGTTTATTTACGTATTTGATGAAGAATCCAAGCAATTTGATGATTTTGAATTCCTGGCGCAAGGTACACTGTACACAGATATCGTGGAAAGTGGTACAGCAACTGCACAGACCATCAAATCCCACCACAACGTGGGTGGCTTGCCTGAAGACATGAACTTTAAACTGATTGAGCCACTGAGTGCCCTGTTCAAAGACGAAGTGCGTAAAGTCGGCGAAGAGTGCGGTCTGCCTGAAGCTATCGTATGGCGTCAGCCTTTCCCAGGTCCGGGTCTCGCGATTCGTGTGCTTGGCGAAGTAACAGAGGACAAGCTCAAAATTGTTCGTGATTCGGATTACATTCTGCGTGAAGAAATTATCAAAGCCGGCCTTGATCGTGAGATCTGGCAATACTTCACAGCCCTGCCGAACATGAAGAGTGTTGGTGTTATGGGTGATGCGCGTACGTATTCCTACACCGTAGGTATTCGTGCTGTAACATCCATCGACGGTATGACAGCTGACTGGGCACGTATCCCTTGGGATGTGCTGGAGAAAATCTCCGTACGGATCGTTAACGAAGTCGATAACGTTAACCGTATCGTGTATGACGTAACATCCAAACCACCTGCAACGATCGAGTGGGAATAGGGTATAGACTCTTAATGATAGATTATAAAAAATCGCTCTTTTATCTGCGGTATTTCGCAAATAAAAGGGCGTTTTTTTTATATAAAGAATATTTTGATCAAATTTTTGTTTGGATACTTTTTTACAAATAATAAACTCTCAAAATTCATCCCATTTTAAAGTTCACTTCATGATCCTTTCAGGTCGGGCCTGTACAATAGGTATATACTAAGAGCTATATGGCTACTGAAAGGAGATTGAATGTATGCGTAAAACCGACTATATGAGCAAATGGAAGATGGGCATTGGAAGTGCGTTTCTGATGGTGATGCTGGCAGGATACGGTTCAGAAATGCAAGACCTTGCCTCCGGTTCGGGAGAATTACCATTTGTGAACTTAGAGGCAGCGGATGCTTCTTCCGATCAGACCAGCAACCAGGAGTTATCCTCTGACACAACAACGAACACAAATCAGGAACAACAAGATATACAGGATACTCCGCAGACAGAGATATAATTAACATAGGACTGATCCGGTAAAAAAATGCTCCGGAACATGTCGCAAATTGCTCCATATACCTAATGAGTATATGCCTTCGGAATACGAGATATCGTTACTCCTATATCATTATTCACCTAATTGCTAATACGCATCAGAAACATAAGCTAGCCTGATTAGAGCGCTTCTCGCCCTTTGATCAGGCTAGCTTATTATGTTATCCTGCGGAACTTTTAGTCTGAAAGAATGGACATATCCCATTGAGATTACACCGAAAAAAGCGTATTCAATTGGGTTGTAAACCGCTGAACTGGTTCAATCTGTTAAATAATACGAACGATATTATACAAGGGTGATATTAATATTCGTTTTTCTCATTGACAAAAACATACTGCCCTCCTAAAATAGTGATGGGAAACAAACAAATAGCGCATACTTATTCGTATAATCCTGGGGATTGGCCCGGGAGTCTCTACGAGATCACCCTAATGATCTGGCTACGAAGAGGAGAAGGCTAAGCACATGAATTCTACATGATTGCGGGGACATCACGCACATTAGAATTTTTTTTGTTCTTAGTAAAGGCATCGTGCCACTCCTTGTCAGCTGAACCCTGGGTGAAGAATCTTCATCAGGGTCATTTGTCGTTTTTCAATATGGCTTCAACATCTCTAAGGGGGAGTTAGTAATTATGGATCGTTTCTTTAAATTAAAAGAAAACGGAACAAACGTTAGAACGGAGATTGTTGCGGGTCTCACTACGTTTATGACAATGGCTTACATTCTTTTTGTAAATACGTTGTTCTTGGGACAAGCCGGAGCGGGTATGTCGGATAATGCAGTATTCTTTGCAACAGCCGTCGGCGCCGGATTAATGACTATTATTATGGGATTGTTCGTGAATATTCCGATCGCACTTGCACCAGGTATGGGATTGAATGCGTACTTCATGACTGTCGTTCTAAGCTCGAATGGAGCGATTACTTGGCAGGCTGCTCTCGGAGCGGTATTCCTTTCCGGTATCGTGTTCATTATTTTGACCGTGACAAAGATTCGGCAAATGCTGCTTGTAGCAGTTCCGCAGTCGATCAAAATGGCCATTACGGTTGGTATCGGTCTCTTTATTACCATTATTGGTTTCAAACTTGCTAATCTCGTGGCTGTAACAGTTAATGTTGCACCAGACGCAGATCTGAGTCAGCCGATTCCAGGTAGCAGTTTTAACCTGTCATTGGGTAACTTTATAACACATCACGATGCATTGCTGGCTCTGATTGGTTTGCTCCTTATTGCTATACTGATGGTTATGCGTGTCAAAGGCGCTCTGCTGATCGGGATCGTAGCAACAACGCTGATTGGTATTCCGATGGGAGTTACGAATCTGAGCGGTCTTTCGGGCGCAAGCTGGTTACCTAACTTCAGTGATTTGGCGGTTGGACAGCTGGATTTGAAAGGTGCCATTAGTCTCGGATTGTTTGAGATCATCTTCATCTTTACCTTCGTTGAACTATTCGACACGTTTGGTACGATGGTAGGTACTGCAACACGGATGGGGATTATGAAGGATAAGAAAAAAGGCGAGAAAACAATCGGTAAAGCGATGCTCGTCGATGCAGTTGGTGTCAGCGCAGGTGCTGCACTGGGTACAAGTACCATTACAGCATACGTTGAAAGTGCTTCAGGTGTTGAGGCGGGTGGGCGTACAGGACTGACTTCGGTAACGACAGGTTTGTTGTTCATTTTGGCCCTGTTTATCGCACCGCTTGCGCTTGTTGTTCCATCCGCAGCGACGGCTCCGGCATTGATCATCGTGGGTGTGCTTATGATGAGTCAAGTGCGCAGCATTGAGTGGGATGATTTCCTGCAAGCTTTCCCTGCGTTCCTTACCATTGTATTGATGCCTTTCACAGGTGGAATCGCAAACGGGATCTCCGCAGGTATCGTATCTTATGTGATTCTGGCGGTGTTCAGTAACTTGGTTACAGAGCGTAAAGTGAAAATTCACTGGCTTATGTGGATCTTGGCGCTCATCGTAGTCTGCCGATACGTATTTATTGGCGGGGAGTAAGCTTTACATTAGTTTTAATGAAGAATACCGTACCGAGATAGGTTGGTTATCTTATATATGAAAGAAGCGGAAGCCACGGGATCTAAACCCGGAGCTTTCGCTTTTTTTTGTTTTCCTTTCTTGAGCAAAATGAATTTCAAAAATGTTTTCCTTCTATATAGAAGGAACGATATAATGCTCTATGCTCTGCTGGTTGTTTATCCGAAGAAATCTCGGTTTATAAGTTCTATAACGTGTTGAGTCTGTACTGTATACAACATGAGTATCTCTATACTTGGATTAGGGTTCATGCGGGAAACCTTTTGCTTATGTAAGTTAATTACTCGGGTTCATTAAAGGTAGTGCGCAGATGTATCATTCAGCAGACTATAAGGCGATACTTGTTAAAAGGTCTACAGGGTACTCATTTTATTAGAATTTAATGTTTATCAAAAAAAGACTTGCGTTCCATAACTGTACATGGTATATTCTAATTCCGGCCAAGAAAACACAAGATACACGGTGCGGCAAGCGAATGAAATAAGCTTCGAAAGAAACTTAAAAAAAGAGCTTGCAAAGTTGGTTCGGACATGATATTATATAAGAGTTGCTGAAGAGAACGACATTCGGTAACGAAACAAGTTTGATCTTTGAAAACTGAACAACGAGTGAGTAAACATTCTGCTTGCAGAATGAACGCGAAAGTTTGAGACAAGCCTTGGCTTGGATCGACTGGAGCACAAATGAGATTTTTAATCTCGTCAGATTCAAAATGAGCTTATCGCTCTTTTCAATACTTTATTGGAGAGTTTGATCCTGGCTCAGGACGAACGCTGGCGGCATGCCTAATACATGCAAGTCGAGCGGAGTTGATAGGAAGCTTGCTTCCTTGATACTTAGCGGCGGACGGGTGAGTAACACGTAGGCAACCTGCCCTCAAGTTTGGGACAACTACCGGAAACGGTAGCTAATACCGAATAGTTGTTTTCTTCGCCTGAAGGAAACTGGAAAGACGGAGCAATCTGTCACTTGGGGATGGGCCTGCGGCGCATTAGCTAGTTGGTGGGGTAACGGCTCACCAAGGCGACGATGCGTAGCCGACCTGAGAGGGTGATCGGCCACACTGGGACTGAGACACGGCCCAGACTCCTACGGGAGGCAGCAGTAGGGAATCTTCCGCAATGGGCGAAAGCCTGACGGAGCAATGCCGCGTGAGTGATGAAGGTTTTCGGATCGTAAAGCTCTGTTGCCAGGGAAGAACGCTTGGGAGAGTAACTGCTCTCAAGGTGACGGTACCTGAGAAGAAAGCCCCGGCTAACTACGTGCCAGCAGCCGCGGTAATACGTAGGGGGCAAGCGTTGTCCGGAATTATTGGGCGTAAAGCGCGCGCAGGCGGTCATTTAAGTCTGGTGTTTAATCCCGGGGCTCAACCCCGGATCGCACTGGAAACTGGGTGACTTGAGTGCAGAAGAGGAGAGTGGAATTCCACGTGTAGCGGTGAAATGCGTAGATATGTGGAGGAACACCAGTGGCGAAGGCGACTCTCTGGGCTGTAACTGACGCTGAGGCGCGAAAGCGTGGGGAGCAAACAGGATTAGATACCCTGGTAGTCCACGCCGTAAACGATGAGTGCTAGGTGTTAGGGGTTTCGATACCCTTGGTGCCGAAGTTAACACATTAAGCACTCCGCCTGGGGAGTACGGTCGCAAGACTGAAACTCAAAGGAATTGACGGGGACCCGCACAAGCAGTGGAGTATGTGGTTTAATTCGAAGCAACGCGAAGAACCTTACCAGGTCTTGACATCCCTCTGACCGGTACAGAGATGTACCTTTCCTTCGGGACAGAGGAGACAGGTGGTGCATGGTTGTCGTCAGCTCGTGTCGTGAGATGTTGGGTTAAGTCCCGCAACGAGCGCAACCCTTATATTTAGTTGCCAGCACTTCGGGTGGGCACTCTAGATAGACTGCCGGTGACAAACCGGAGGAAGGTGGGGATGACGTCAAATCATCATGCCCCTTATGACCTGGGCTACACACGTACTACAATGGCCGGTACAACGGGCTGCGAAATCGCGAGATGGAGCCAATCCCAACAAAGCCGGTCTCAGTTCGGATTGCAGGCTGCAACTCGCCTGCATGAAGTCGGAATTGCTAGTAATCGCGGATCAGCATGCCGCGGTGAATACGTTCCCGGGTCTTGTACACACCGCCCGTCACACCACGAGAGTTTATAACACCCGAAGTCGGTGGGGTAACCGCAAGGAGCCAGCCGCCGAAGGTGGGATAGATGATTGGGGTGAAGTCGTAACAAGGTAGCCGTATCGGAAGGTGCGGCTGGATCACCTCCTTTCTATGGAGAATCGTTTCCTGCAACGGAAACATTCAAATACGCAGGTTCTTAGAACCTGCAACAGCGATTCATTTCGGTCCGTCACTTCGGTGTGGATGAAATGAAGAGCACAAACTACTCACTCGTTGTTCGGTTTTGAGAGCTCAAACTCTCAAAACAGCTTGCTTTTGCATGGAGCTTGTTCTTTGAAAACTAGATATCGAAACGAAACAAACGCGAATTAGAACATTCCTTTTTAGCTGAACTTGTGTTAAACAAGTTTCAATAAAAACGGTAGATTGCTGGAGCGAGTGATCGAAATGGAGCGACTTTTGGATTTGGACGTAGTCCAAACCAAGCGGAGCGACAGCTCGAACACGAGCGCAATGGTTAAGCTACTAAGAGCACACGGAGGATGCCTAGGCGCTAGGAGCCGATGAAGGACGTGGCGAACAACGAAACTGCCTCGGGGAGCTGTAAGCAAGCTTTGATCCGGGGGTGTCCGAATGGGGAAACCCAGCTGGGGTAATTTCCAGTTACACCTAACTGAATACATAGGTTAGTGTGAGGCATACCAGGGGAACTGAAACATCTAAGTACCCTGAGGAAGAGAAAACAATAGTGATTCCGTCAGTAGCGGCGAGCGAACGCGGAGAAGCCCAAACCAGAGAGCTTGCTCTTTGGGGTTGTGGGACGTCTCACATGGAGTTACAAAGGAACCGGTTAAGCGAAGAGGTCTGGAAAGGCCCGCCAAAGAAGGTAAAAGCCCTGTAGTTGAAAGTCTGTTCCCTCCGAGACGGATCCCGAGTAGTGCGGGGCACGTGAAACCCCGTATGAATCCGGCAGGACCATCTGCCAAGGCTAAATACTTCCTAGCGACCGATAGTGAAGCAGTACCGTGAGGGAAAGGTGAAAAGCACCCCGGAAGGGGAGTGAAATAGAACCTGAAACCGTGTGCTTACAAAAAGTCAGAGCCCGTTTTAGGGGTGATGGCGTGCCTTTTGTAGAATGAACCGGCGAGTTACGTTCCCGTGCAAGGTTAAGGTGAAGAGCCGGAGCCGCAGCGAAAGCGAGTCTGAATAGGGCGACATAGTACGTGGACGTAGACCCGAAACCGGGTGATCTACCCCTGTCCAGGGTGAAGGTGCGGTAACACGCACTGGAGGCCCGAACCCACGCATGTTGAAAAATGCGGGGATGAGGTGGGGGTAGCGGAGAAATTCCAATCGAACTCGGAGATAGCTGGTTCTCCCCGAAATAGCTTTAGGGCTAGCCTCGGAAAACAGAGTCGTGGAGGTAGAGCACTGATTGGGTGCGGGGCCCGCAAGGGTTACCAAGCTCAGTCAAACTCCGAATGCCATAGACTTACTTCCGGGAGTCAGACAGTGAGTGCTAAGATCCATTGTCAAAAGGGAAACAGCCCAGACCATCAGCTAAGGTCCCCAAGTGTGTGTTAAGTGGGAAAGGATGTGGAGTTGCACAGACAACCAGGATGTTGGCTTAGAAGCAGCCACCATTGAAAGAGTGCGTAATAGCTCACTGGTCGAGTGACTCTGCGCCGAAAATGTAACGGGGCTAAACACACCACCGAAGCTATGGCTTGATGCTTTGCATCAGGGGTAGGGGAGCGTTGTATAAGGGTTGAAGGTGTACCGTAAGGAGCGCTGGACATTATACAAGTGAGAATGCCGGTATGAGTAACGAAAAGATCAGTGAGAATCTGATCCGCCGAAAGCCTAAGGGTTCCTGAGGAAGGCTCGTCCGCTCAGGGTAAGTCGGGACCTAAGGCGAGGCCGAAAGGCGTAGTCGAAGGACAACAGGTCGAAATTCCTGTACCACCGTAAGCCGTTATGAGCAATGGGGGGACGCAGTAGGGTAGTGACGCGGACTGATGGATGTCCGTCTAAGCAGTAAGGCTGATGTGTAGGCAAATCCGCACATTGTAAGGCTGAGCTGTGATGGGGAGCGAAAATTATAGTAGCGAAGGTCATGATCTCACACTGCCAAGAAAAGCCTCTAGCCAGGTGATGGTGCCCGTACCGCAAACCGACACAGGTAGGCGAGAAGAGTATTCTAAGGCGCGCGGAAGAACTCTCGTTAAGGAACTCGGCAAAATGACCCCGTAACTTCGGGAGAAGGGGTGCCCCGGTAGTGTGAATAGCACGAGGGGGCCGCAGTGAAAAGGCCCAAGCGACTGTTTAGCAAAAACACAGGTCTGTGCGAAGCCGTAAGGCGAAGTATACGGGCTGACGCCTGCCCGGTGCTGGAAGGTTAAGGGGAGTGGTTAGGGAGTAATCCCGAAGCTGTGAACCGAAGCCCCAGTAAACGGCGGCCGTAACTATAACGGTCCTAAGGTAGCGAAATTCCTTGTCAGGTAAATTCTGACCCGCACGAATGGCGTAACGACTTGGGCGCTGTCTCAACGAGAGATCCGGTGAAATTTTAATACCTGTGAAGATGCAGGTTACCCGCGACAAGACGGAAAGACCCCATGGAGCTTTACTGCAGCTTGATATTGAATTTGGGTACGATCTGTACAGGATAGGTGGGAGCCTTTGAAGCATGAGCGCCAGCTTGTGTGGAGGCAACGTTGGGATACCACCCTGATCGTATCTAGGTTCTAACCTGGTACCGTAATCCGGTGCGGGGACAGTGTCAGGTGGGCAGTTTGACTGGGGCGGTCGCCTCCTAAAGAGTAACGGAGGCGCCCAAAGGTTCCCTCAGAATGGTTGGAAATCATTCGAAGAGTGCAAAGGCATAAGGGAGCTTGACTGCGAGACCTACAAGTCGAGCAGGGACGAAAGTCGGGCTTAGTGATCCGGTGGTACCGCATGGAAGGGCCATCGCTCAACGGATAAAAGCTACCCTGGGGATAACAGGCTTATCTCCCCCAAGAGTCCACATCGACGGGGAGGTTTGGCACCTCGATGTCGGCTCATCGCATCCTGGGGCTGAAGTAGGTCCCAAGGGTTGGGCTGTTCGCCCATTAAAGCGGTACGCGAGCTGGGTTCAGAACGTCGTGAGACAGTTCGGTCCCTATCTGTCGTGGGCGTAGGAAATTTGAGAGGAGCTGTCCTTAGTACGAGAGGACCGGGATGGACGTACCGCTGGTGTACCAGTTGTTCCGCCAGGAGCACCGCTGGGTAGCTATGTACGGACGGGATAAACGCTGAAAGCATCTAAGCGTGAAGCCCCCCTCAAGATGAGATTTCCCAGTATGTAAGACCCCTTGAAGACGACGAGGTAGATAGGCTGGGGGTGGAAGTGCAGCAATGCATGGAGCTGACCAGTACTAATCGGTCGAGGGCTTATCCAATTAGCAAGTGATAATTCGCATGTTTCGTTTCGAATCTAGTTTTCAGAGAACAACTCTGAAATGTAAGCTACGCGTTTGGTGGCGATGGCGGAGGGGTTCCACACGTACCCATCCCGAACACGACCGTTAAGCCCTCTAGCGCCGATGGTACTTGGACCGCAGGGTCCTGGGAGAGTAGGAGGCCGCCAAGCAATAGAAAGACACACTTGAATGATTTCGAGTGTGTCTTTTTTATTTTAATCCTAAATACTTATATAAACCTTAACAGCCTTGGTTATTTACCAAGGCTGTTTTTTTATTTCAATATTTATGAGAATGTTAAATAATTGTTCGTCTCTCTATCATCGATTTAAGTACAACATCTCTCTAGCCTTTTATTTGGTTGCAAGCTTCCTCAAGGATTGTAAGGGAGTTCTGCAATGCACGCCGGCTTTCCGAATCAATGATGACTCCTTGTTTGTTCATTTTCAATGTAATATGAGGAATGATTAAGCAACCTTCCTGTAGAACTTGTGCATTGATCATGTTTAGTGTAAGCAACAAGGAAGCATGGGCTTTGTCACCTCCCATGGGACTTGGGGAAGCAGCGATGGCAATGGTGGGTTTATTGAGCCATTCTCCAGAAGATACAACCCAATCTAGTGCGTTTTTTAAGACCCCAGGAACGCCATTTCCATACTCTGGCGTGCAGATAAGGACACCGTCCGAATGCTTAAGTTGGACTCTCAAGTTCTGTACGGATACAGGGCCCTCCTCGATATCGAGGTCAGGGTTAAAATGCGGTAGATCATTTAATCCATCGTATACTTCAAACTTAAGGTTAGTGTGAGCGAGCTTAATCATGGCGTGCATTAGTAACGTATTGGAGGACTGATTGCGCAGGCTTCCGGAAATGGAAAGGATAGTTAATTCTTTTTTCATGGGTATAGATCATCTCTATTCTGTAGTAATGTAGGGCAATCTGTTTATTTTCCTCCTATTGGAATGAGCTGTCTATAAAAAACGCATTTAATTAAGGCATTCTTCATGTTAGTCAGTGGATATCCACAATTCTTCATCAAAAATGCATGCCATAGTTTGTATTACTCTGGGTAATAGGATGAAGCGATCACTTACAATAAACAACTGACGAAAGAAACGTAATAAATATTTTTTAAAATTAGTACCAAGTACTAAGACTTAGTGCTATAATGATAAAAAACAAGTGAGGTGACTACCGGTATGATTCATCAATCAAAGGCAACCATCACGGCAATGGGGACATATGTACCGGATCGAATATTAACGAATGCTGATCTGGAGAAATTAGTCGAGACAAGTGACGAATGGATTGTGCAACGTACAGGCATGAGGGAACGGCGAATTGCAGCTGAAGATCAATTTGTATCTGACCTGGCTACGAAGGCTGTAGAAGATATGATACGTCGTTATGATGTAAGTGTTGAAGATGTGGATATGATCCTTGTGGCTACAAGTACACCTGAATATGCCTTCCCAAGTACGGCATCCAGAGTACAGGCTAATCTTAAGATCCCACACACGGGCGTACTGGATTTAAATGCTGCATGCGCAGGTTTTACCTACGGACTACAGCTAGCCGACAGTCTGGTGACCAGTGGAATGTACCGCAAAGTACTGGTTATTGGAGCAGAGACATTATCCAAAATTACGGATTACACAGATCGCACGACTTGTGTACTATTTGGTGATGGAGCGGGGGCCTTCTTGGTGGAGAGATCATCGGGTGCTGAAGGTGACTTTATGGCAGCCATATCAGGTACTCATGGAGAAGGCGGTGTACATCTCTATAAGAGTGGCTTGTCTTCGGAGATGAATGGTGTGCCTTTACAGGGCGAAGGTTGTTTAGTTCAGAATGGGCGAGAGATTTATAAGTGGGCTGTACGGACGATTCCAGAGCAAGTGGGTAAACTTATAACGAAAGCTGAATTAAACCCTGACCAGATTGACTGGTTTGTCCCGCATAGTGCCAACATGAGAATGATTGAAGCTGTTTGTGAACGTGGTCCGGTTCCTTTGGAACGTACTTTAACCAGTGTCGAGTATCGGGGGAACACATCTGCCGCTTCCATTCCGCTAGCTTTACAGCTTGCAGTGGATGAAGGTAAATTGAAAGAAGGACAGAGTGTAGCTCTATTTGGCTTTGGCGGTGGTCTGACGTACGCAGGTCTGGTGCTGAAATGGGGCGTGCCGGACAGGGTTCAGGAATGAGTAACATCCGACGGTATGCAACACAAAAATAAATAGAGAACATAAAAGAGACCACCCAAACTTCATGCAGTCATGAAGAAGGTGGTCTCTTTAGTGGGTTAACTCGTTCCAAAAAAAGTGATAGGATTGCAATTATTTTTTGTGTTAACTGGAATTGCTTAATCCCATAAATATTTTACGGCGTAAGCTTAGGCGCTTGGCGGTGATGAGTCCCTTGTTCGTAGCTGTAAGCAAGCTTGATCAAGGTACCTTCATCAAAGGCACGACCCAAGAACTCCATGCCTACTGGCAGACCTTCTGTTGTGAAACCAGCAGGTACAGTAATCGCCGGGAAGCCGGAGAAAGGACTCAATCGGTTGTTACCACCGGAGTTTTGTCCTTCGCCAATAACACCAGCGGCTTGTGTGGACGTAGGATAGATGATGGCATCCAGATTATTATCTGCCATAACTTTCAGCAGGGACTCACGTGTCACTTGGGTACGTTTCAGGACGATGTCCTTGTACTCTGTAGTCTCCAATGTTTGGCGTGCATCCCGAGTTTTCATGGATTGCTCCTGAGACTTGTCGAACTCTCCGGAAGCGATGATCTCGGACAGACTGTGATATGGAGCATCTGCGCCCAATGAGTCCAGATAGTCATTCAGTTGGAACTTGAATTCATATCCGCTGAGACTTGGGTATTTGTTGATCTCAGTCAAGTTCGGGATGGAAATGGGAACTGCGGTAGCACCCAGTGACTTCAATTCTTCCACAGCCATGTTGATCACGTCAGCAACGGCTTTTTCTTCAGCTTTGGTACTTGGGATAAGTTCTGTGGCCACACCGATACGTGCACCTTTCAGTCCGTTTACATCCAAGAAGTCTGTATAGCTGGAAGGGATTTTTCCTACCGCGTAAGCTGTAGCAACATCTTTTTTGTCATATCCGGCTGTAGCATCCAACATGATTGCAGCGTCACTAACCGTACGAGCCATAGGTCCACCTACATCCTGTGTCAAAGCCAATGGGATAATGCCTTCACGACTGGACAGTCCGATGGTTGGGCGGATACCCACAAGGCTGTTGAAGCTGGATGGGATACGGATCGAACCACCAGTGTCTGTACCCATGCCGGCTGCTGCAAAGTTAGATGCAATGGCTGCACCTGTTCCACCGCTTGAGCCACCTGGATAATGGTCCAGGGCGTAAGGGTTCAGTGTTTGTCCACCCAATGAGCTGGATGTCGTGATACCAAATGCGAATTCATGCAGGTTTGTTTTGCCCAAAATAATGGCGCCAGCAGCTTTGAGCTTCTTCACTTGTTCAGCATCGTGAGCAGGAATGGAATCTTTCAGACAGATACAGCCAGCAGTTGTTGGCATGTCATTGGTATCGAAATTATCTTTCACCAGAATCGGAACGCCATGCAGAGGTCCGCGGGCACCTTGAGCTGCACGTTCTTCATCCAATTGCTCCGCAATTTGGAGCGCATCCGGGTTCAGTGTTAAGACCGCGTTGATGCTTACACCTTGATCATCGTATTTTTCAATACGGTCCAGATATTTCTGAACCAGTTCTTTTGATGTCAGTTTTCCTTGCGTCATTGCGGCCTGGAGATCCATAATGGTTGCTTCCTCCAGGACAAATGGTTTTATGTAGTTATAAATGCGGTCTTTCAATATGGAGAGGTCATTCTCCGTAAGTACAGCGTTTGGAAGGAAGAGTGATTCAGTATAACCTTTCATCAATCCCGAAGTGTTCAATGCACCGACAGCACCTGCGAACATAGCTTCATCCGGGACATCCTTGAATGATTCGGTAGTCGAATCCAGCTTGAGCCATTGTTGCAAGGCAACCGCAGCATCTTTACGTTGTACGGTTGTGCCGGAGAGCTTGTCCATGGTAAAAGGAACACCTGCAAGTGTAGCCGCATCTTCCATAGCCTGAACAAATGCTGCCGGGGTAGCTGGCGCTTTTCCTTTGGATACAGCTGCTACTGTTGTTTTACTCGTAGGCGTTGCCGTTGCGGCTGATGCCGAAGGCAACGTTCCTCCCCAAGTTGTGGCAACAACAGCACCTGCCAGTAACAAAGCCCCACTTTTTTTCAATACAGATCCATGATAAGTCATGCATCCACGCTCCCTTCCTGTGTCTCATTGATGTGTGTAGCAGCGATTCTGTTTCTATGCTTTTGACACATTGTATAGTTATGTTAGGTAATCTTACAAGGTTTGTATTTATCCAAAAAAACGTATACATCAATACTTTACAGTGTTAATACTTATTCATTCTTCTGTTTACATGTACTCAGAAAAACTATTACATATTTTAATGTTAATAAATATAACATAGGTTTGATATGTTGATTAAATATGAGGTTACAGAATGCGAGTAGGTTAGGAAGTAGAGATGACAGAGCATACCTTTACCGTGAAATGATATAATGAAAAGATAGGAATAAAAGAGACATAACGTTCTACCAGAGAGGAAGAGATATGAAGTGAAGACATTGGTACTCGCAGAAAAACCATCTGTAGCACGCGAAATAGCCAGAGTTATGGGTGCGCGTGATAAACATAAAAGTTATATGGAAGGCCCGAAATATATCGTTACCTGGGCGCTTGGACATCTGGTTGGATTAGCTGAACCGGAGGATTACGACAAGAAGTATGCAACATGGAATCTGGAGGACCTGCCCATTCTGCCAGATCGTACGAAATTGAAAGTACTTAAAGAGACCAACCATCAATATAAAGCGGTGCAGCAGCTGATGAAACGTCAGGATGTAGGTGAGCTGGTCATTGCCACGGATGCAGCACGGGAGGGAGAATTGCTGGCCCGTTGGATCATGCAGATGGCGGGGTGGAAAAAACCTTTTAAACGCCTGTGGATCTCATCCCAGACAGATAAGGCGATCAAAGACGGATTTGCTTCGCTGAAGCCAGGCGGTCAGTTCGACCGTCTCTATGAATCTGCACGTTGCCGTGCGGAAGCCGACTGGATGATTGGACTTAACGTGACCCGTGCACTAACCGTTCGTTTCAATGCGCAGTTATCAGCTGGACGGGTACAAACCCCGACATTAGGCATGATTATGGACAGGGAAAATGAAATTAATGGTTTCCGCTCGCAGGAGTATGAAACGTTAACGGCAGATTTGGGAGGTTTTCAGGCTGTGTGGCGGGCAGCTGGAGGAGATTCACGAATTTTCGACCCTCAGGAAATGCAAGAATTGAAGAAGCGGGTAGATGGGCGCAATGGCACGATTGCCCAAGTGAAGAAAAGCGAGAAAGTAGAGCCACATCCACTGGCATATGATCTGACGGAACTGCAACGGGATGCCAACCGGAAATATGGTTTATCTGCAAAGCAAACATCGAATGTCCTGCAACGTCTCTACGAACAGCACAAGCTTGTGACATATCCGCGTACAGACAGTCGATACCTGACTTCGGACATGACAGCTACGTTGAAAGAACGGTTGGATAGTGTAGCCATCGGACCTTATGCGTCTTTGGCACGTCCTTTGCTGCGCAAAAATCTGAATATCACCAAACGTATTGTGGATGACAGCAAAGTTACGGATCACCATGCGATTATCCCCACGGAGCAGACGGTGCTTCTGAATCAACTGAATCCGGAGGAACGCAAATTGTACGATCTGATCGTGCGTCGATTTATCAGCCTGTTCTATCCGGCAGCGAAGTACGATTCGGTTGCGATCACGGTCCAGGTGGGGAATGATTCCTTCCATGTCAAAGGAACAACAGTGAAAGAGAGTGGATGGCGTGAAGTATACGGCGGTGATTACAGCGATGATGACGATGACCGTGCTGATGATGCAGCAGACCATGAGCGTGCGCTTTTGCCAGATGTACAGCAAGGACAGTCCGTGATGGTTCAGCGTTGCCATATCAAAAGTGGACGGACGATGCCGCCCAAACGGTATACCGAAGCCGCTTTGCTTTCCCAGATGGAAAAGCATGGACTCGGCACTCCGGCTACACGTGCGGATATTATTGAGAAGCTGGTCAGTTCCGATACAATAGATCGTCAAGGTAACAGCATGCACCCGACTGGCAAAGGTAAACAGTTGATTGAACTGGCTGCTCCGCAGCTTCGTACACCGGATCTGACTGCTCGCTGGGAAGCTGAGCTGGAACGCATCGCTCGTGGGCAAGGGAAACCAGGACCATTTCTGGATAGTATCCGATCCATGGCAAAAGAGCTGGTGTCTACGGTAAAAGGCAGCAAAGCGGAGTACAAGCCGCATAATGTGTCCAATAGCCATTGTCCGGACTGTAACGCACGGTTGTTGGAGAAGAAAGGCAAGCGCGGCAAGTTTCTTGTATGTCCTACCGAGGACTGTGGGTATCGTCGTTCGGCAGAAAAAAGATTGTCCAATCGTCGTTGTGCGCAGTGCCACAAAAAGATGGAAATCAAAGAAGGTAAGGCGGGGTTATACGTACAATGTCTACCTTGTGGTATTACAGAAACGTTGGATAAGGATAAACAGCATGTGAACAAACGCGATCAGCAAAAGCTGGTGAAACAATATGCGAAGCAGGAGTCCATTGGGTCTAACCTTGGAGATCTGCTGAAGGCGGCTATGGAGAAAAAGGGAGAGTAGAGCAAGCTCTGAGTTAGCGCAGATCGCATCACGCATGTAATGCTAGTTGCGAATAACTGACGTTATGGAGAGGGATTGCTGCGCGTATCCCTAATCATACATGTGATGCGGTATAAGATCCTCTGTTTTCAGGCAACGTAAGCCAAGGAGGTGATACCCATATGCCGCATAATAAACCCGAAAAGATCCATAACCAGCAGAACAAAGATAGCATTCGGGAAGAAAACATCGCTGTTCGTCCAGCCAAAGCAGCCAAAAGAGTACCAAGTCTGAATGGTATTCCCAAGCAGGAGTCCTAGGTCAGAGTGAGTTAGCGTTTATACACCAATTTCCGGTTCCCTACCCGGTGCGTTGAACATGTCTCGAATGAGGACTATAATGGAGACAGGGAGATGTCCCGGGACAGGGGGATCGCTAGAATTATATGCAAACCGGACTTATATTGTGGTTTTTATTTATTAATGTAGTTGGTTATCTGGTGATGTCCGATGATAAGAGGCGTGCACAACAGCGTCGTGACCGTACACCTGAACGGACGTTATTCTTGCTTGCATTTATAGGCGGAGCTCTGGGAGTCTGGATCGCGATGTATCGGAAAAGACATAAAACTAAACATCCCAGCTTCACCATTGGTATTCCATTGTTGTTATTCTTGAATGCGGTAATCTACGGTTACTTTATTCAATGAACACATGCGTAACCTTTCATACTGTGGTCTCATATGTAAATTCATTCGTATAAATGGTTCATTGTGGCTCTGGAACGTTTAAGGAGTTACATGGTTCTGTTATTTAACTGTTAGTTTATTACATGTCAGACCGAAGCTTGCTTCGCGTGCTCTACATATAAAGGAAGGGACGGGATTCACATGTTATTTTCCAAAATATTGGTGGCTTATGATGGTTCCAAAGCTTCAAATAAAGCACTTGATCGTGCGATTGAGCTAGCGAAAGTGTCCCCGAATGCAGTACTGGATGTCATTCATGCTTTTGATTTCCCGCGTGTATTCATCGGTGAGGGGTTGGCTCCACTGCCACCTTCACTTAATAATGACTACTACAATCTGGCAGTACAGACGACAGATGAAGCGAAAGAACGAATTCAGGCTGCTGGTGTAACAGCCAATGTGGACCTGATTCAAGGGGCTGCTGCGGAAGTGTTACTTGATTTTGCCAAAGAAAATGATTCTGATATCATTATTATTGGTAGCCGCGGACTGGGTGGTATTCGGGAATTTGTCCTGGGTAGTGTCAGTCACAATGTGGTGCAGCATGCGCAGGTTCCAGTACTGGTCGTAAAATAATAATGGATGAAGTGTGTACGCACTGAAAAACAGGAAGCCGGTTGTCTTCGAGAGATTGAAGAGGAGCCGGCTTTCTTTTATGGGATGAAATGGATGGTTAAGCGAATTTAAAGAAGCAATTCCCGAACATTATATTTGTCAATATGTTAAATGTTCGTCTTTAAGTTGACATTAGCTGTAGGGGATTGTTAGAATGTTAGATGTGTCGATCAGGTAAGAATAAGGTCGAGTAGGAACGAAATATGTAATAAGAGATTACAAAAATGAACGAAGATAGTTTGATAGATATTTGCTCGTATAACGCCGGGAATAGGGCCCGGAAGTATCTACCCGGGAACCGTAAATTTCCGGACTACGAGGAGATACGGCTGAGAGTCGCATGCAACCAGATGCGGACAGCAAGCCCCTTTTGGCATGCCCAAATGAGGGATACGTATTTCTTGGAGTCCGGTGTCCGGAGAAAATGTGATGTTTTCGCGGGTAGCGGATTTTTTCATTTCACACGAAATAAGAGTCACTAATAGTCAGATGTAATCAAAAAAGCTCAGACGGGAGTTGGATGTATTCATGTCACTGCAAGTCGCTGTAATTATGGGCAGCAAGTCGGATTGGGAAACGATGAAACATGCGTGCGAGGTGCTGGACGAGCTGGAGATTGGGTATGAGAAAAAGGTGGTCTCCGCCCATCGTACACCGGATCTGATGTTTGAATACGCAGAGCAGGCGATTGATCGGGGAATCAAGGTGATCATTGCAGGCGCAGGCGGGGCAGCACACCTACCAGGTATGGTAGCAGCCAAAACGATGCTTCCGGTCATTGGCGTTCCGGTTCAGTCCAAAGCATTGAACGGTCTCGATTCCTTGTTGTCCATTGTTCAGATGCCTGGTGGTATTCCCGTTGCAACTGTGGCGATTGGCAAGGCAGGGGCAACGAATGCAGGATTGCTGGCAGCTCAAATGATCGGTGCATTTGACCCGGATGTCCAACGTCGCTCTGAAGCTCGCAGAGAGCGCATCAAACAAGAAGTACTCGAAAGTAGTGAAGAACTATGAGTAGCACAGGGAAGCAATCCGGTATAGCAGAAGAGCTGAAAAAAGTCCTGCTGCCCGGGAAAACAACCATCGGCATTCTTGGAGGCGGACAGCTCGGACGTATGATGACGCTCGCAGGAACGGCAATGGGGTATCGATTCGTTACTCTTGATCCCGCTGCGGATGCACCTTGTGGTCAAGTTGCTCGTCAGATTGAAGCAAGATATGACGATGCCAAAGCTGCACTTGAACTGGCTCGGCAATGCGATGTCATTACGTATGAATTCGAAAATGTGGATGCAGAAGTCGCTGGGCTGCTCGAGCGTGAGTCTTACGTTCCACAAGGAAGTGCGTTACTGTACACCACACAACATCGTTTGCGTGAAAAACGTGCGATCGAAGCCGCTGGAGTAAGAGTCGCGCCTTATCGTGAGATCACAAGTGCGGATACGATGCTTGCTGCTGTTAGCGAACTTGGAGTGCCATGTGTACTGAAGACGGTGACTGGAGGCTACGATGGCAAAGGTCAACGGGTCATCCGGGAAGCAAGTCAGGCTGTTGCGGCATACGAAGAACTTGCAGCTACTGGTGCGGAACTGCTGTTGGAACAATTCATCAAGTTTGAATGTGAGATTTCGGTCGTTGTAGCGCGTAGTACAAATGGGGAGATCAAAACGTTCCCGCCAGCGGAGAACATTCATGTGAACAACATTTTGCATGCTTCAATTGTGCCGGCTAGAGTTGCCACAGACATCCAGATTGAAGCGCAAAAGCTGGCAGCAGCGGTGGCAGAATCAATGAAGGCTGTTGGGCTGCTGGCTGTGGAACTGTTTGTAGCGGCGGATGGAAGACTGTACGTCAACGAACTGGCACCAAGACCGCATAATTCTGGTCACTATACGATGGAAGCTTGTGCGACTTCTCAGTTCGAACAACATATCCGTGCGATCTGCGGATTACCACTCGGGGACACTTCGTTATTGAGTCCGGTTGTTATGGTCAATGTGCTTGGAGAACATCTGGAAGGCATTATCGCCAGAACAGGGCAACCTGATGCAGAGGCGATAGAACTCGGTGTGATTCCCAAGCTTCACATATATGGTAAAACCGAAGCAAAAACAGGACGGAAGATGGGGCATGTGAATCTGCTCTGTCAGGATGTTGAAGAAGGATTGCAATGGATTGAACAAATTAACCTCTGGAGGAATACAAATTCATGATTGAACGTTATAGCAGACCCGAAATGAGAGCCATCTGGACCGAAGAGAACAAATTCCAATCGTGGCTGGAAGTTGAAATTTGTGCATGTGAGGCGTGGGCTGAACTGGGTGTTATCCCTAAGGAAGAAGCAGCATTGCTTCGTCAGAACGCATCTTTTGACATCGATCGCATCTATGAGATTGAAAAGGAAACACGTCATGACGTTATCGCATTTACACGTACGGTATCTGAAAGTCTGGGTGCGGAGCGGAAATGGGTGCACTACGGACTGACTTCCACAGATGTCGTGGATACGGCTCTGGGTTATGTACTGCGTCAAGCGAATGAGATTCTGGAAAAGGATATCGTGAATTTCATTGAAATTCTGCGTGAAAAAGCACTGGCTTATCAGCACACGCCAATGATGGGACGTACACACGGGGTACATGCAGAGCCAACAACATTTGGACTGAAAATGGCGTTGTGGCATGAAGAAATGAAACGGAACCTGGAACGTTTCCGTCATGCAGCAGATAATGTACAATACGGCAAAATCTCAGGCGCAGTAGGAACGTACGCGAACATTGATCCGTTTGTCGAAGAGTTTGTCTGCGAGAAGCTGGGCACGAAACCTGCGCCGATCTCAACTCAAACATTGCAACGTGACCGTCATGCGGAGTATATGGCTACACTGGCGTTGATCGCAACGTCCTTGGACAAGTTTGCTACAGAGGTACGTGCGCTGCAGAAGAGTGAGTTCCGTGAAGTGGAAGAAGCTTTTGCTAAAGGTCAAAAAGGATCTTCCGCGATGCCGCACAAGCGTAACCCAATTGGTAGCGAAAACATCTCTGGTCTGTCCCGCGTCATTCGCGGACATATGGTATCGGCATACGAGAACGTAACGCTCTGGCATGAGCGCGACATCTCACATTCTTCCGTAGAACGTATCATTCTGCCGGATGCAACGATGCTGCTGAACTACATGCTGAACCGTTTTGGTAACATTGTGAAGAACCTGACAGTATTCCCTGAAAACATGAAACGCAACATGGAGCGCACCTATGGAGTACCATTCTCCGGTCGCATCATGACAAAGCTGATCGACAAAGGATTCAGCCGTGAGCAAGCGTACGATACCGTTCAACCACGTGCGATGCAAGCATGGGAAGAACAACGCCAGTTCCAGGATATCGTGAAATCCACACCGGAAATCACGGAAGTGCTGAACGAAGAAGAAATCGCAGATGCATTCAACCCATCATGGCACCTGAAGCACGTAGACACCATCTTCAAAAAGCTGGGCTTAAACGACTAATATATAACTCCCATAAGGCTATAGCGCAGAATGATGGTTTTGCAGGGAACGCAGAGACAGAAATAAGCTGAAGAAGCGAAGCTAAAAGCTTTCTGAAAGAAAGCTACTTCGGAAGCATACGCTGCGCCTTTATCAAATTTAGAACAAGTTTTACTCCCTAAAAGTATAGGTTGATTATGTGTTCACGCTGGAACGGAGAAGGCAGGAAAAACCTGAAGAAGCAAAGCGCTCGCCTTTATCCCCGGATTTTCACTTTGCAAAAGTGGAATCAAAAAATCTGGGGGTAACAGCGATCGGAAGGTTGTTCTGCATTCGTAGTGGCCCCGCGTGAAGAGGGGAATTGGACGTATACTTTACATCTCCTGAAAGAAGGTGAGCCCATGGCACTGTCCACTGCGGCAGATCTCGTTAAAGCACCTCTGTTATATAAAGGAAAAGTACGTGAATTGTACGATTTGGGTGAACATTTTCTAATCGTGGTTACCGACCGAATCTCGGCATTTGATTACGTGCTGGACCCAGCAGTTCCCGAGAAAGGAAACGTACTGAATAAACTCAGCAGCTTCTGGTTCGAACTGACGGGTGACATGATGGAGAATCATGTGGTTCATACCGATGTGAATCAACTGGGTGACCTCATCACAGACCCTGAATTGCTCAAAGACCGCATCATGGTAACCCGCAAAGCAGAACGCATTGATATTGAATGTGTCGTGCGTGGATACATCACTGGTGGGGGATGGAGACAATACGAGACGAGTGGTGAAGTGAATGGCATTAAACTGCCTGATGGACTTCGCAAAAACGCCAAGCTTGAAGTTCCCATTTTCACACCGGCAGCCAAAAACGATGTTGGTCACGATGAGGACATCCCAATGGATCGCATGAAAGAACTGGTGGGAGACGGACTTGCAATGGAGCTTCAGGAAAAAAGCTTGCGCCTGTATGAATTCGCCCGCGATTACTGTGATCAACGTGGCATCATTCTTGCAGACTGCAAATTCGAGTTTGGCATCGTGGATGGCAAGGTCATCCTGATTGACGAAATCTTCACCCCAGATGCTTCACGCTTCTGGGCCAAAGAGAATTATGAACTCGACATCGAGATCGACAGCATGGATAAAGAGCCAGTGCGCACCTATCTCGCAGGAACCGATTGGGACAAGAACAGTAAACCTGATCCACTCCCACAAGAGGTAGTTGAAGCAACAACCGCAAGATACGTCGATATTTATAACCGTTTAACAAAATAATAACGTTTGAGCGAGAGCTATGGGAAAGTTTGGCTTTCGATCGCTGTTGCCCCCGGAATGTTTTGATTGGAATCCTTTTTTCAAAAGGAAACATTCCGGTTGCAAAGGCGAGCACTTCGTTTCTCTTGCTCAAAACTTTCCCTCCGCCAGTGTTCAAACTGGTGGGTGAGGCAATGAAGAGCGGTGGCTTCCCACAGGTAGGGAAAGCCTGAGAAATTAAGAGAATTAAATTCACTAATTACTAAAGTAACTTAAAGACCATTCACCATTCACTGTTTTGAAGGAATGGTCAGGCTAGACCATTACCCACCGTGCAACGTAAAGGTTTAGGCCTTTAAAAAACGTCGCATGGACTAGCGGAGGGGCGGAATTGTTCTTAAAGGAGCGATAGCGTTCGCCTTTGTCCCCGGGTTTTGACCGCACAGCGGGCCAAAACAATACAAAAAACCTGGGGACAACAAGCGACCGGAAGAACAATCCGCCCCGGAGCAAGCGCCCCAAGTCACCTTTTTTAACAGCGTAAAGCATTTATCCCGTTCATTACTGAGGAGGAACATAAGGATCATGATCAAAGCAACCGTATATGTCACTATTAAGCAAAGCGTACTCGACCCGCAAGGCGTAGCTGTTCAAGGAGCCCTGCATTCCATGGGATTCAACGAAGTGGAAAGTGTACGGATCGGTAAAGTCATGGAACTGAACCTGGATACAACAGATCGTGCGGAAGCGGAGAAACGATTGAAAGTCATGTGTGAAAAGCTGCTGGCCAACACCGTTGTTGAAGATTACCGCTACGAATTGGAGGGTTAATCTCATGAAATTTGCAGTTCTTGTGTTCCCTGGCTCCAACTGCGACATCGACTGTTACAAGGCAGTGGAAGATGCCATTGGGCAAGAGGTTGATTATGTATGGCACACGGCTACAGATCTTTCGGCTTATGATTGTATTTTAGTTCCGGGTGGTTTCTCTTATGGTGACTACTTGCGCTGCGGAGCGATTTCCCGCTTTGCACCGGTAATGAACGAGGTAGCGAAAGCTGCTGAACAAGGTAAATATATTTTGGGTATTTGCAACGGGTTCCAGATCCTGACAGAAGCGGGATTGCTTCCAGGTGCATTGATCCGTAACACTTCCCTGAAATTCCGTTGTCACGATACGGTATTGAAAGTGGCAAACGCAGATACACCATTTACACGTGACTATGTACCCGGCGAAGAGATTATCATCCCGATTGCTCACGGTGAAGGAAACTATTATTGCGACGAGGAGACACTCGCGAGTCTGCAAGCGAACAACCAGATCGTATTTACTTACGGGACCAACCCGAACGGTTCCCTGGGTGATATTGCAGGAGTCTGTAACGAGGCTGGAAACGTGGTCGGCATGATGCCGCATCCAGAGCGTGCAGTGGACTCACTGTTTGGTTCGGAAGACGGCAAACGTATGTTTACATCTATTTTGAAAGCATGGAGGGATCGGCATGACGCAGCAGCTATCCGCTAAGGAACCAACAGCAGAACAGGTCGCAGAACATAAACTTTACGCACAAATGGGCGTATCTGACAGCGAGTATGAGCTGATCTGTGAGTTCATGGGGCGCAAGCCAAACTACACGGAAATTGGTGTGTTCAGTGTAATGTGGTCCGAGCACTGTGCTTATAAAAACTCCAAGCCATTGCTGCGCCGTTTCCCAACCACTGGACCACGTGTCCTGATGGGACCTGGTGAAGGTGCCGGTATCGTGGATATCGGTGATAACCAGGCCGTTGTATTCAAAATTGAAAGCCATAACCATCCTTCCGCGGTTGAGCCTTATCAAGGTGCGGCAACAGGTGTGGGCGGCATTATCCGTGATATTTTCTCCATGGGTGCAAGACCGGTAGCAATACTGAACTCCCTTCGTTTCGGCAAGCTGGAGAGTGATCGCGTTAAATATTTGTTCGAACATGTGGTAGCGGGTATTGCTGGATACGGTAACTGTATCGGTATTCCTACCGTTGGCGGCGAAGTGATGTTTGATGAGAGCTATGAAGGCAATCCGCTGGTTAACGCCATGTGTGTGGGTCTGATTGATCATGACAAGATTCAGCGCGGTGTAGCTAAAGGTGTAGGTAACCCGGTTTACTATGTGGGCCCGCCAACAGGCCGGGATGGTATTCATGGAGCAACCTTTGCATCGGTTGAACTGACGGAAGAATCCGAGTCCCAACGGACAGCGGTTCAGGTCGGTGACCCGTTTATGGAAAAACTCGTCATGGAATCATGTCTGGAATTGATCGACACGGGTATCGTGCTCGGTATTCAGGATATGGGTGCTGCGGGTCTGACATGTTCGAGTGCAGAGATGGCAAGTAAAGCGGGTAACGGTCTGGAACTGTATCTGGATCAGGTGCCACAGCGTGAAGAAGGCATGACGCCTTACGAGATGATGTTGTCCGAGTCCCAAGAACGGATGTTGTTCGTTGTTGAGCCGAAGGATGAGGCGCAGGCGATGGAAATCTTTGAACGTTGGGGCGTAATCTGTGCCAAAGTTGGTAAAGTAACGGATGATGGTCGTCTGAAATTGATCCACCACGGCGAAGTGGTCGGAGATATGCCGGTAACGGCTTTGGTTGACGAATGCCCAGTGTATGACAAACCTTCTTCTGTACCTGCCTACTACGAGCAAAGTGCTTCCATCGACACGCTTCGTTACGACGAAGTGTCGGATCTCGGCGGAGCGTTGAAACAAGTGCTGGCTTCACCAACAGTAGCAAGTAAAAAATGGGTGTATGACCAATACGACTACATGGTGCGTACAAGCACTGCCGTTCGTCCGGGTTCGGATGCAGCCGTAGTTACGATTCGTGGCACACGCAAAGGTCTCGCGATGACAACGGACTGTAATGGACGTTATGTGTACCTTGATCCAGAAGTTGGTGGACGGATTGCCGTAAGTGAAGCAGCGCGTAACATTGTATGTTCCGGTGCTGAGCCGCTGGCGATTACGGACAACCTGAACTTTGGTAACCCGGAGAAGCCGGATATTTTCTGGCAAATGGAGAAAGCGGTAGACGGTATGGCGGAAGCTTGTCGTGTGCTGGATACGCCGGTTATCGGTGGTAACGTAAGTCTATATAACGAAAACGCCAAAGGCTCCATCTATCCAACGCCAGTTGTCGGTATGGTAGGTCTCGTTCATGATACGGATCATATCACGACACAAGCATTCAAATCCGAAGGTGATGTTATCATCCTCCTCGGTGAAACAAAAGCTGAACTGGGTGGCAGCGAACTGCAATACGCGGTTCATGGTCAGACGGAAGGTCGTCCACCAGAACTGAACTTGCAAACGGAAAAAGCGTTGCTCAGCACGGTCCTGGAAGCTATTCAATCCGGTCTCGTTCGCTCTGCACATGACTTGTCTGAAGGTGGCTTGGCTGTTGCACTCGCAGAGTCTTGTATCAGCGGTAACGTAGGAGCACAGGTGAATGTGGAGACTGCATTGCGTGCAGATCACGCCCTGTTCAGTGAGAGCCAATCCCGTATCTTGTTGTCGGCTACGCCAGAGCAAGCGGGTAAACTTGAAGCATTTGTACGTGAGCGCGGTGTACCTGTAGCTGTGATTGGATGTGTAGAAGGAAGTAACTTGACGATTGAATTGAACGGAACATCAGCCGTGAGCGAACCTGTAGGAGGTTTGGCTCAGGTCTGGGAGGATGCGATTCCATGTCTCATGAACTGACGACAGGACCATTGTGGACAGGCGATTATTATAATGAAGGGTCCGGCAAGGAAGGACTCGACAAATTGAAAGAAGAATGCGGCGTGTTCGGGGTGTTCAGACACCCTGACGCGGCTTCGCTCTCTTATTATGGACTGCATGCACTGCAACATCGGGGCGAAGAAAGTGCAGGCATGTGTGTGAGTGATGGCAGCCAGTTTAACTATCATCGCGGTATGGGCCTGGTGAAGGAAGTGTTCACCAAAGACCTAATGCAGACGTTGACCGGGGATATTTCCATTGGACATGTCCGTTATTCAACAAGTGGTGACAGTAAACTGACGAACGCACAGCCATTGGTATTCAAATACCGTGATGGCGATTTGGCAGTAGCAACCAACGGAAATATTGTGAATGCACCAACGATTCGGCGTGAGCTGGAGCAGAGCGGGTCCATTTTCCAAACAACGAGTGATACCGAGGTCATTGCGCATCTGATTGCACGATCCTCCAAAGGGCTTGTGGAAGCGGCAAAAGAGGCGTTCCAGCGCATTGTGGGTGGTTATGCATTTCTGATCATGACCAATGACAAGCTGCTCGTGGCTTCCGATCCGCACGGACTTCGTCCGCTGACGATGGGGAAGCTGGGAGATGCGTATCTGTTTGCATCCGAGACCTGTGCACTGGAAACAATCGGCGCAGAGTTGATTCGTGATATCGAGCCGGGTGAACTGCTTGTGCTGGATGCGGATGGTCTACATGAAGATCGCTTCGATCATCATAAACACCGCAAGGCGCTGTGCGCGATGGAATATATATATTTTGCTCGTCCGGATAGTGATATGAATGGTACGAACCAGCATGCGGCCCGTAAACGGATGGGAAGCCGGATGGCGATTGAGTCGTTTGTGGATGCGGACTTGGTTACGGGGGTACCAGATTCCAGCATCTCGGCAGCAATTGGATACGCTGAACAGACAGGTATTCCGTATGAGATGGGTATGATCAAGAACAAATACACCGGACGTACGTTTATCCAGCCAAGCCAGGAACTGCGGGAGCAGGGTGTGAAGATGAAGCTGAGCGCTGTACGTCGCGTTGTGGAAGGCAAACGTGTGGTCATGATTGATGACTCCATCGTACGGGGAACAACCTCCCGTCGGATCGTGAACATGCTGCGTGATGCAGGAGCTACCGAGGTCCATGTGCGAATTACATCACCACCTTTCAAAAACCCATGTTTCTACGGTATTGATACGCCTGACAGCCGTGAATTAATTGCTTCACAGTTGTCGGTGGAAGAAATTTGTCGTGAAATTAATGCGGACTCCCTGGAGTTCCTTAGTCCCGATGGACTGATTGCATCAATACAGGGAGATAATCAGGATGATCCCAAGGGCGGGCTTTGTCTCGCATGTTTTGATCATGATTACCCAACCCGCCTCGACTTTGGTGGCGAAGAAAAATTCGGCTGCAGCTGTTAGTTGTAAAGCCCCGCCTTGCGGAGCAACAGGGGCCAGGCAGCCAGGCGAAGCAGCTGCCCAGCGGGCTTGCCCCGCAGCGTAGCTGAGCGAGGTTCGCCGACCGATGGCTTGCAGCCAACGGAATCGGCGAACAATCCCGCGAGATCACGCACGAATCAACCATAGCAAGATCACACCAGCCACCTCTGCACCGCTTTTTTTGGCGGGTGTCCAGAGGGCCTGCCAAGGTCCTATGGGGTCCTCCCGGGCGGGAGGATTTAGGTGGGGCGAAAAAAAAGGAGATGATTCCACTTGTCTGAAGCATATAAAAAGGCCGGCGTTGATATCGCGGCAGGTAATGAAGCGGTTGAACGGATGAAAAAACACGTGAAGCGTACCTTCCGTCCGGAAGTGATGACGGATCTGGGTGGATTCGGTGCCCTGTTCGGTTTGAACAAAGATAAATACGATGAGCCGGTGCTTGTATCCGGTACGGATGGTGTAGGCACCAAGCTGAAAATTGCATTTGCCATGGACCGTCACGATACCATCGGAATCGACGCGGTAGCGATGTGTGTGAACGACATTGTGGTACAGGGTGCAGAACCACTTTTCTTCCTTGACTATCTGGCATGTGACAAAGTCATTCCTGAGAAGATCGAAGCTATTGTTGCGGGTATCGCTGAAGGCTGTCATCAATCGGGTTGTGCGCTGATCGGTGGCGAGACGGCAGAGATGCCGGGCATGTACAGTGAAGGCGAATACGATATTGCCGGATTCACGGTGGGCATCGTGGACAAAGCAAAGATCATCAACGGTACAACCATCGTCCCTGGCGACACAGTGATTGGACTTGCTTCAAGCGGTGTGCATAGTAACGGATTCTCGTTGGTACGCAGACTTTTGTTGGAAGATGCAGGACTTGATCTGCATGATGAAGTAGCGGAACTGGGCGGTAAGCTGGGTGATTCTCTGCTAGAACCTACAAAGATCTATGTTAAACCTCTGTTGTCCCTGCTGGAAAAGGTCAAAGTAAAAGGCATGGCACACATTACAGGTGGCGGCTTCATCGAGAATATCCCACGTATGTTGCCTAGCAACGTGAATGTGGATATTGACTACGGTTCTTGGCCGATCCTGCCGATCTTCAACCTGTTACAGGAAAAGGGTGCTGTCTCGAACCGTGACATGTTCACCACATTTAACATGGGTGTTGGGCTTGTACTGGTCGTTAATGAAGCAGATGCAACGGAAGCACTGCAACAATTGAAAGCATCAGGTGAAGAGGCGTACATCATTGGCCGTGTTACCGAAGGAGATGCGCGAGTAACCTTCACGGGAGCGGATGTTTAATGGCGAACTACCGCATAGCTGTATTTGCCTCGGGTGAAGGGACTAACTTTCAGTCATTGGTCGATGCAGTACGGAACGGTGGGCTGAATGCATCCGTAGATCTGCTCGTGTGTGATAAACCGTCTGCACGTGTTGTGCAGCGGGCACAGGACGCAGGCGTGGACTGTCATCTGTTTACTCCGAAAAATTATGCTTCCCGTGAAGCCTATGAGGCAGAGATCGTGGAAGTGCTTGAATCCAAAAAGATCGATTTGGTCGTTCTTGCGGGGTATATGAGATTGCTGACTTCTGTTGTGGTGGACCATTACGCAGGGCGGTTGATTAACATTCATCCGTCCTTGCTACCGGCATTTGCAGGCAAGGATGCAATTGGACAGGCTCTCGAATATGGCGTGAAAGTTACGGGTGTGACCGTGCATTTTGTAGACGGAGGCATGGATACCGGACCGATTATTGCCCAGCATCCGGTTCCCATTTTGCCAGAAGATACCCCTGAAACCATCAGCCGTTCCATTCATGCGGCCGAACAGCAGTTATACCCCGAAGTTGTTTCCTGGTTCGCGCAAGGTCTGGTTCAGTTAGACGGACGTCACGTTACAGTACAGAAACCGGTTTGATATAAGTTGAATTTTTTTACACATTAACGGAGCGGACAGAAAAAACCTGAAAAAGCGAAGCTAAAAGCTTTCTGAAAGAAAGCTGCATCGGAAGCATACGCTTTGCCTTTATCACTGGATTTTTAACATTGAGAAATTGTTTAGAAAATCTTGGAATAACAGTGATCGGAAGATTATTCTGGACTCGTAGTGTTTTAGTGTGAAAATCCATTTATCAACTGTATAACAGAAGTCGAATATTGGTACGCATTTTGTGATATTTCTCGGGAAATAAATCGGCTGTGTTTCGTCAGGAAACGCGAAGCCATGGGATATTAAAGGAGGAGCATATTGTGAGTATCAAAAGAGCGCTGGTCAGCGTATGGGATAAAACAGGCATCGTGGACTTTTGCCGCGAGCTGTCGCAAATGGGTGTGGAGATTATTTCGACAGGAGGTACAAGCAGCCTGTTGTCGAAGGAAGGCGTACCTGTCATCGGAATTTCGGATGTGACCGGATTTCCTGAAATCATGGACGGACGTGTCAAAACATTACATCCAGCAGTGCATGGTGGGTTGTTGGCTGTTCGTGATAGCGAAGAGCATAAGCGTCAGATGGAAGAGAACGGACTGGATTATATCGACCTCGTTGTCGTAAACCTGTACCCCTTCCAAGATACCATTGCCAAACCGGATGTTACGTACGAAGACGCGATTGAGAACATCGATATCGGTGGTCCAACCATGCTTCGTTCTGCTGCCAAAAACCATGCTTTTGTTAGTGTCGTTGTGGACACAGGAGATTACGGCAAGGTGCTTGAAGAAGTGCGCAGCAATGGAGATACCACACTCGAAACACGCAAACGGCTTGCGGCAAAAGTGTTCCGCCATACAGCGGCTTACGATGCAGTTATTTCTGACTATCTCTCCAACCTGAACGGTGATCCACTGCCAGAGCGTCTAACGGTTACTTACGAAAAACTCCAGGATTTGCGTTATGGCGAAAATCCACACCAGCAGGCGGCATTTTACCGCAAACCGCTGGCTGCACAAGATACGTTGACAACAGCCGAGCAATTGCATGGCAAAGAATTGTCTTACAATAACATCAACGATGCGAACGCAGCATTGCAGATTGTCAAAGAGTTTGAAGAACCAGCCGTTGTCGCGGTTAAACATATGAACCCATGCGGCGTAGGTATTGGCGCAAGTATCTATGAAGCTTACAGCAAGGCATATGCTGCAGATCCAACGTCTATCTTTGGTGGAATCGTGGCAGCAAACCGCATTATCGACAGCGATACAGCAGGCAAATTGAGCGAGATTTTCCTGGAAATCGTACTTGCTCCTGACTTTACACAAGAAGCTCTCGATATCCTGACGAAGAAGAAAAACATTCGTTTACTCAAAACGGGTGAGTTGAATGCTGCTCGTAAACGGGAGAGCCAATTCGTGGTAACGTCCATCGACGGTGGTATGATCGTGCAACAGTCCGATGTACACTCCATCGAAGCGAGCGAACTGAACGTGGTAACGGATCGTGCGCCATCGGAAGAAGAACTGAAACAGCTGTTGTTTGGCTGGAAAGTAGTTAAACACGTGAAATCCAACGCGATTGTACTTGCTGCGAATGACATGACGGTGGGTGTGGGCGCTGGACAGATGAATCGTGTGGGTGCAGCCAAAATTGCGATTGAGCAAGCGGGCGAGCAAGCAAAAGGTGCTATTCTGGCATCTGATGCGTTCTTCCCAATGGGTGATACGCTGGAACTGGCAGCAAAAGCCGGAATTACAGCAGTGATCCAACCGGGTGGTTCGATCAAAGACGAAGAATCCATCAAAGTAGCCAATGAATACGGAATTGCCATGGTCTTCACAGGCGTTCGTCACTTCAAACACTAGAACGAAAAAGGTTTAAATAAGGGGTGTCGCCAGTCATACTTATGACTTATGGTACACCCCCTCTTTTTTAGGTTTTTCAACACGCATTAGCGTAATAAATCCAGTTATGCACGGAGGGGGAACAGAACGAATGGATATTCTGGTAGTAGGCGGCGGTGGCCGGGAGCATGCCATCATCTGGGCGCTGGCAAAGAGTCCAAAGGTAGACAAGATTCACTGTGCACCGGGAAATGCAGGCATTGCTCAGCTCGCTGAGTGTCATGCCATTGCGGTAAATGAATTCGATAAACTGACGGCTCTTGCTGTAGAGCTTAAAGTGGGTCTGGTGGTTATTGGTCCGGATGATCCGCTTGCCGATGGGATCGTGGATGCATTTGACGTGACAGGTATTCCGGTATTCGGACCCCGTCGTAGTGCAGCAGAGATCGAGGGAAGTAAAACGTTCATGAAGGATCTGCTGCACAAATACAACATTCCAACCGCAGCCTATGAGAAATTCGACAACTACGAACAGGCTCAAGCATACCTGAATGAGCAATCAATCCCGGTTGTCATCAAGGCAGATGGTTTGGCAGCGGGCAAAGGTGTGACGGTAGCTTATTCGCGTGAAGAGGCTGATCAGGCACTTCGCAGTATTATGGTGGACAAAGTATTTGGTGAAGCAGGAGCCAAAGTGATTATCGAGGAATTCCTCGCAGGACAGGAAATGTCGATTCTGGCTTTTGTCGATGGGGAGACGGTTCGTCCAATGGCGGCAGCACAGGATCACAAACCTGTATTCGATAATGATCAGGGGCCAAACACAGGCGGTATGGGTACATATTCACCTTTGCCACACATTCCTGCATCCATTATTGAAGAAGCCGTAGAGACAATCATCAAACCAACAGCCAAGGCCATGGTATCCGAAGGGCGTCCGTTCCAAGGCGTGTTGTTCGCCGGGCTGATGATTTCACCAGATGGTAAACCTAAAACGATTGAGTTCAACGCACGTTTCGGTGATCCCGAGACACAGGTTGTTTTGCCACGATTGAAGAGTGACCTGTTCGATATCTTCTGGGCAACCGTTCATGGCAAGCTGGCAGACATTGAAATTGAATGGAGCGATGAAGCCGCAGTATGTGTGGTGCTTGCTTCAGGAGGTTATCCGGGTCCTTATGCCAAAGGCGTAGTCATTGAAGGTCTCGATCAAGTGCAAGATGCCGTGGTATTCCACGCAGGTACAGCGCGTAGTGAAGCAGGAGACTGGGTCACGAATGGTGGACGGATCCTGGGCGTAGTTGGCCTTGGCGCGGATATTGCAGAAGCTAGAAACAAAGCCTACGCACAGGCGGAATGTATCCATTTTGATGGCAAACATCAGCGAACGGATATTGCTACCAAAGCACTGGTGTAGAATGAATATTAAGAGCCCGTAAAGATGTGCGCCGTAAGGTTGTTGCATCCTGCGGGCTCTTTGCTACGTATATAGATGTATCTTGTGCAAATGGCCGGACTTGTCCATACGAGAGAGAATATGGGTAAGATGCAAAACGGGATTAAAATCAGGGAGTTCAGGCATGTTTAATGCCCTAAAGTAAGGGGTAGTATTTTTATAAATTGGATTATACTAAACATGTGAAGATTATCACATTACGAGGTAATATCAATCATATTATATAGAGCACGTAACATACATAGAGACTAATTTGTGAACATTAAACTGTAAGCTTGTGCCAAACCATAACGTGCAACTGGATGGTTGTGCTGGAATCATGGTATACTTTTCGGAAACAGGAATGCGTATGAGGGGAGGTGGATATCTATTGGGTAGGCGATATTGTAAATTGTCCAAATGGCGAATCTAGGTGGAGTTAAGCGAGGAACAATTGACAGCATGAGGGGTAACCCGATTTGAATGAAGAAGTTTCTGCAAGTCATTGACTTCATCTTGAATTCCTGTTTTGTATTTTACAAGGTCAAACCGTATGACATATACAAATATGATCATTATTCGATTTCATATAAGGCATACGCCATGATGAACGACAAACAGCGGATGAATGGTTAACGTAGTTAACGGATCACGCTGTAACTATCTCTGGAGGTGAATCCCTGAGAACCGGGGAAATCATTGGACATAATTACCATATTGAATATCGCATTACTTATTATCTTGATTGCATTGACTGCATTTTTCGTAGCATCTGAATTTGCTGTAGTCAAAATTCGTACATCAAGAGTGGATCAACTGGTCGCGGAAGGCAATAAAAAGGCTGTACTCGCCAAAAAAGTTGTCTCGGACCTGGATTATTATCTGTCAGCCTGTCAGCTCGGTATTACGGTCACCGCACTGGGACTGGGTGCACTCGGAAAACCGACGGTTGAGAGATTGTTATATCCGGTATTCAATTATTTAGACATACCTGCTTCAATCTCGTCGATTGCTTCTTATGCGATCGCCTTTATACTCGTTACGTTCTTGCACGTGGTTATTGGTGAGATGGCACCCAAAACGCTGGCGATTCAGTTTTCTGAAAAACTGACGTTGATGCTCTCCCCATCGCTATACTGGTTTGGTAAAGTCATGTACCCATTCATCTGGGCGCTTAATGGAGCCTCCCGTGTTCTTCTGCGGGGATTCGGTGTGAAGCCTGCCGAACATGATCAAGCCTACTCGGAGGACGAGATCAGAATCATTATGAACCAGAGTTATGAAGGTGACGAGAACAACAAGACCAAGCTTTCATATCTGGAAAATGTATTTGTGTTCGATGAACGTGATGCCAAAGACATCATGGTCCCGCGCACGGAACTGGTGACATTAAGTCAGGATATGACCTATGACGATATTATTCCTATATTGGATGAACATAACTACTCACGTTACCCTGTCATCGAGGATGGGGACAAAGACCGCATTATCGGCGTTGTGAATGTGAAAAAGATTTTGCCTGACATGGTAGCCGCAAGATCATATCAGCTAAGCGAGTTCGTTCGTGAGATCCCATTTGTTTCCGAAGTTACAAGTATCCAGGATGCGATGATTAAAATGCAGCAGGAACGTGTACACATGGCTGTAGTCGTGGATGAATACGGCGGCACCTCGGGAATCATTACGATGGAGGATATTCTGGAGGAACTGGTCGGTGAGATTCGTGATGAATTCGATGCTGATGAGGTAGCGGATATCCAAGAGACCGGAGAGAATCAATATCTCATTAATGGCCGGGTACTTTTGGATGAACTGGAGCGGCAGTTCGGGCTTAGTTTTGAAGGAAATGAAGAGATGGATACCGTGGCCGGATGGATTCAATACCAGAAGGGTGTAGGTGTGGAAAAAGGCGACACGGTAGAACACGGCGATTATGTCTGGACCGTTGTTGATACCGAAAATTATCACATCAAACAAGTTCTTCTGGAACGAGTGAGCGGCGCGCAGGTTGAGGAAGCTACAAGCGATCTGGCGTGATCTTGGTTGGTTCGATCTGACTGTAATCTAGGGTTTGACTGCCTATTTGGCTACTGACCTCAGAATTTAAAACGTTTTGGCAACGTAACAGTGTAGGGGACGGAATCGATTCTGAAGAAGCGTAGCGTTCGCGTTTGCAAACCAATTTTAAACCTTTGAAAACAATAATCAGGAAAATTTGGAGGCAATGGCGATCGGAAGAACGAGCCGTCACCGGAACGTCACTCGTGCAACCTTATTTAAAAATTTAATGGAGGTGAATCCCTCAACCTGAGGGAAATCATTGGACGGAATAATAGCCTTGAATTTATTTTTAGTAGCCGTATTTATAGGTCTGACAGCCTTTTTCGTTGGAGCCGAATTTGCAATTCTTAAAGTACGGATGTCCCGAATCGATCAATTGATCTCGGAAGGGAACAAAAAGGCAGTACTGGCCAAAAAAGTGGCGCACAACCTGGATTATTATCTGTCGGCATGTCAATTGGGGATTACCATCACGGCGCTGGTATTGGGAGCCTTGGGTGAACCTACCGTTGAGAAAATGCTGCATCCGCTGTTTGAGCGCATGGAAGTGCCGGCGGCATTGTCTACCGTTCTATCCTACGGTATCGCTCTGGCGATCATTACGTTCCTGCACGTGGTTATTGGTGAATTGGCACCAAAAACCCTGGCGATCCAGTTTGCAGAGAGAATGACGTTGTTGTTGGCACCACCACTGTACTGGTTCGGTAAAATCATGAATCCGTTCATTTATGCATTAAATGGAGCTGCTCGTCTGTTGCTTGGCATATTTGGTGTAAAACCTGCCGGGCATGATACCGTTCACTCGGAGGAAGAGCTGAAACTGATTATGGCAAAGAGTTATGAGAGTGGCGAGATCAATCAGACGGAGCTGGACTATCTCAAAAACATTTTTGCTTTTGATGAGCGTCTGCTTCAGGAGATCATGATTCCACGAGATAAAATTGTTACGTTGAATAAGGAAATGCCGCTTGATCAGATCATTGAGACGCTGAATCGACATGAATACACGCGATACCCTGTTATTGCGAATGGGGATCAGGCTCATTTTGTTGGCTTTATTAATACGAAAGAAATGCTGACGAGTGTGGCTGCGGGCAGAGACTTCAATATGGAGACATTTGTTCACAATACACCGAGTTTCTCCGAGCGTTCTCCAATCAAGGATGTACTGATCCAGATGCAGCAAAGCCGTGTACACATTGCAACCGTTAAAAACGAGGCAGGTGCTACGGTAGGTATGGTTACGATGGAGGATATCCTTGAAGAGATTGTCGGAGATATCAAGGATGAATACGAGCATAAAGATTTGGTGAATCCACCAAAAAGAATGAAACTGGTCTAAGAAGCAGTAATACAAAAGTGATACAGGAATACGAAGCAACCTAATCAATCGTTATAAATGCTAAGCAGGTTCCCGGAGCGATCGGGGCCTGCTTTTTGTATTAAATCTTAACTTTAAAATAAAAGCTTGCATATTGAGGTCCAATGGATTAATATAAATTTAAAGAATCTTAATTTAAAGATAAATAACGAAAAGCAATAAATAAAAGAAGCAAAAACAACCTATGATACAACTAAAACCAAGGGAGTGGAGATTATGTTCAGAACTACAGGAATTCATCATATTACCGCTTTTGTTGACGATGCGCAGAAAAACGTTGATTTTTATGCAGGTGTGTTGGCGCTCAGACTGGTGAAAAAAACAATTAACTTTGATGCACCAGACGTGTATCACTTGTATTACGGGAATGAACAGGGTGCACCGGGCACAATCATTACCTTTTTCCCACAGCAAAATTCAAGAAGAGGTGTCATTGGTTCCGGTCAGACTGGAGTTACCGTATATGCGGTTCCTGTAGGAAGCCTGCCTTTCTGGAAAGAACGTCTTGCTTCCTTCGATATTCCATATGAAAATAAAACCAGATTTGGTGAGCAGTACATTCGTTTCTTCGACAAAGGCGGTCTGCTGCTTGAACTGGTTGAGCGTGAAGGCGGTCAGCCAAGCAACTGGAGTTTCAACGGTGTGACACCGGAGCATGCCATCAAAGGATTTGGCGGAGCTGTATTGTTCAGCCACGTTCCTGAGAAAACCATGGACGTCTTGGTGAGCAAACTGGGTCTGGAGCAAGTCGGTGAAGAGAACGGACTCCTTCGTCTTCAGGCAAGCGGCGATATCGGTCAGATCATCGATATTCAGTCCACAGGCATCCAGCGCGGGATTGGTGGAGCCGGAACGGTCCACCATATTGCATGGCGTGCCAAAGATTACGTGGAGCATGAACAAATCCAGCAGGATCTTGAACAAACCGGGTATCATCCAACGCCAGTCATTGACCGTCAATACTTCAACGCTGTGTATTTCCGGGAGCCGGGTGGTATACTGTTCGAACTGGCTACGGATCCTCCGGGATTTGCACGGGATGAACCAGCAGAGAGCATGGGTGAGAGACTGATGTTGCCTGAATGGTATGAAACACAGCGTGAGCAGATTGAACAATTGTTGCCACGAATTGAAGTACGTGAATGGAAAGGAGAGTCAAAATCATGACCACAACCAATACAATGAAACATATCTATAAAGCAGGTGCTCAACCGGATGCGCCAACAATCCTGTTGCTTCATGGCACAGGCGGAACCGAGAACGATCTGATCGGTCTGGCGGAGATGATCGCACCAGGAGCTGGCATACTTGGGGTGCGGGGTAATGTATCGGAGAACGGGATGCCCCGTTTCTTCCGCCGGCTGGCCGAAGGCATTTTTGATGAAGAAGATCTGATTGCCCGTACGGCAGAGCTGGGATCTTTTGTCGATGCAGCTGCGGTGGAATACGGTTTTGATCGGTCCAACGTGTATGCACTGGGTTACTCTAACGGTGCCAACATTGCGGCAAGCCTGATCTTCCATCAAGCAGATGTATTCAAAGGTGCAATTCTGCATCACCCGATGGTACCGCTGCGCGGACTGGAACTGCCGGATCTGAAAGGTCTGCCTGTGTTCATTGGTGCGGGCGAGAACGATCCGATTGTACTAAGACGTGAGACGGAGGAACTTGCTTCGTTGCTGAGCGGTGCAGGTGCCAATGTAAACACACATTGGGAGCGTCAGGGTCATCAGTTGACGCGTACCGAAGCAGAAGCTGCGGCAACTTGGTTTAAGACACAGGCATAAATTGTTGTTTCCTTATTAAATGAGCGATATGTTTAATCCTAGGTATCGTGAAGCTAAAGCAGTTAAAAACAGCCCTGATGGAAATTGAAATCGGGCTGTTTTTTTATATTTTTATATATGATGTCCAGCCGCATAGTGGTTGGGACAGTTACCCGATCCGATTATGGATCGGGTTTTCTTTTTCATAAGGAAAAGGGAGGCTCAGCAGAACGGTGGGGCGGGGAAGGATCCTTGAAACGTGACAGAAGCGACAGAACGGATGTATCTTGCTGAAGCAACATGGTTGTCGTAAAGCATGGATTATTCTATAATGAAGTAATTGATAATCATTTTCAATTAGATTCGGTGAAAGATGACTATGCACGTAATCAGGAGGGAACATGAATCCTAACCCTAGCTCACATACGTTTGGTTCAAGTGCGTTTGTTCAGACCCGTGATGGTCGCAAACTACATTATATGTCCAAGGGGACAGGAGACCTGACGGTGGTGTTTGAGTCCGGTATGGGCGCCTCCAGATCAAACTGGGGACTGGTTGCACCAGCCATTGCTGAGCATGCACGTGCAGTCGTGTATGACAGGGCAGGGGCAGGACGAAGTGATGTCGACTCGGCTCCCCGCAGCCTTGAACGCATTGCAGGGGATCTTGGAGAACTGCTGACAGCTCTGGGCCCGGGCCCATTCATTCTGGTTGGACATAGCTGGGGCGGTCCGATTGTACGGGCTGCGGCAGCTACACATATATCTCGATTACGTGGCATTATCCTGGTAGATCCATCAGACGAGCATTGCGAAATGTATTTTTCCAAGCTTACTAAAAAGAGCTTTGCCATTAACGGATTCCTCATTCCAATCATGGCGCGGACTGGCTTATATAAGAAACTTGGCAGCAAAGCTGGAAGTATTCAGCCTGACGATGTGGTAGCGGATCACCTCAAGGAGGATTTCACTGTACAGGCAGCCAGCACGATGCTTGCGGAAGGTAAAACATTTCTGGATGACATGGCAGCGCTACTGAAACATCCTCCGGCTCTGGGTGATCTGGAAGTTAGCGTGATCTCGGGTACAAAACCGGGCAAAGGGGAGGCCAAAATCAGACCCGTCCTTATCATGGCGCATCGCCAGACGGTGAGCCAGCTATCCAATGCGAGATGGATTGGGGCCGATCAATCGGGACATATGGTTATGTATACAGACCCTCAGGTCATTATTAATGAAATTGTACGAATGATAAATGATGAGAGCTCAGGCGCAAGAACAGAACAAAAGTGATACAATACAAAGAAAAGCAGTGCGCGACATTGCTAGATAAGTTGAATTAATGATTTACACGATAACGGAGAGGACAGAAAGAACCTGAAAAAGCGAAGCGTTCGCCTTTATCACCGGATTTTTCCCTTGAGAAAAGGGAATCGAAAAAATCTGGGGATAACAGCGATTGGAGGGTTATTCTGTCATCGTAGTGTCAGTGTAAATAAACTTTAGTTCAACTTATATAGACCATAAAAGCGGAGTGTGGAGACAACATGAAACCAGTTGAACAAGAACCAACGGGAACCACAAGTCCCGGTCGTGCCAGTGTTGGCATGGAAGATATCGTACGCGCACATCATGTGCTGCGTGAGGTCATTGTAAGAACGCCGTTACAGCGGGATGCTGTATTGTCGGCCAAATATAACTGTAATGTGTATCTGAAAAGGGAAGACCTTCAAGTGGTGCGCTCGTTCAAAATCCGGGGCGCCTATAATATGATTCGCAGTCTGACACCAGCCGAGATGGAGAAGGGTATTGTCTGTGCGAGTGCAGGCAACCATGCTCAAGGTGTCGCATTTAGCTGTAATGCCCTTGGAATTAACGGCAAAATCTTCATGCCGAGTACAACGCCGAACCAGAAGGTGAAGCAGGTCAGACGCTTTGGTGGCAGTAACGTTGAAGTGGTGCTCATCGGGGATACGTATGATGATGCTTATGCAGAAGCGATGCGTGCATGTGACGAACAGGGCATGACGTTCATCCATCCTTTTGATCAACCCAAGATTATTGCAGGTAATGGTACGGTAGCGATGGAAATCATGGAAAGTCTCGATGAGAATGCCGACTATGTTTTCGTGACGATTGGTGGCGGAGGGTTGGCAGCCGGCGTGGGTACCTATATGAAGACCGTAAGTCCGGAGACACGCATCATTGGAGTTGAGCCACTTGGGGCAGCTTCCATGAGTGAGGCGATGTTCCGCAAACAGGTTGTGACGCTGGATGATATAGATAAATTCGTGGATGGCGCAGCGGTGAAACGGGTTGGCGATCTCACCTTTGATATCTGCAGTAGTATACTTGATGACATTGTGAAAGTGCCAGAAGGCAAAGCCTGCACAACTATTCTGGAGCTATATAATGAAAATGCGATTGTTGTCGAGCCTGCCGGTTCCTTGGCTGTTGCGGCGCTTGAGCAATATCGTGAGCAAATTGTGGGCAAGACGGTGGTCTGCGTGATTAGCGGCGGGAACAACGATATCGACCGGATGCAGGAGATCAAGGAACGTTCCCTGATCTATGAAGGTCTGAAGTATTATTTCATGGTTAATTTCCCGCAGCGTGCAGGAGCTTTACGTGAATTCCTGGAGGAAGTTCTAGGGAAGAATGATGATATCACCCGGTTTGAATATACGAAAAAGCATGATAAGGAAAATGGCCCTGCCTTGGTGGGCATCGAGCTGATGTACAAGGAAGATTATCATCCCTTAATTGAACGTATGAACCGCAAAGGTATCGCCTATACCGAACTGAACAAAAATCTAAATCTGTTCAACATGTTAATATGATGAAACATTCCAGTATGCAGTCAGATCACCAAGAAACATCTCCTCTGATCAGACCTGCGCGCATAGAAGATGCAGATCAGGTCATTCCGTTACTGTATCAGGCGATCGGGGACATTGCTTATTCGCTGGCGGGTGAGGCGGATCATGAGAAGGCGATGCATATTTTGCAGGCGTTCTATGTACAGGAAGACAACCGGATTAGCTATCGTCATGTGACAGTGATGGAGCAGGATGGGCTGATTGCGGGGATTCTGGTAGCCTATGATGGCGGAGAAGCAGATCGTCTGGACCAGCCGATTCTGGATCGACCTGGACGAAGCCAGGAAGAGAAGTATGCATTGGTTAAAGAAACCCGTCCGGGGGAGTATTATCTGGATACTCTCTCGGTAAGTGAAGCTTATCAGGGGCAGGGCATCGGCCGGGCACTGATGGCTGCTTTTGAGCAGCAGGGCAGAGATCTGGGTCACTCACAGGTATCCCTAATTGTAGAACGAGACAACGGCCGTGCGCTAATGCTGTACGAACGGCAGGGATATGTCAAAGACGATGTGATTGTCATCGCTGGACACGAGTATAATCATATGGTCAAACCGATTCAATAGCACAGGCGCTGACGGGTTAAGTCAGTTTTGACTATAGAAACAATGAAGAAACCGCCACAGGGGCGAATCCTGTGGCGGTTTTTGGCATGGTGATATGTTGGAATTTAGCCCGAGTTTTGGCTTGGTCAGGATATTAACCATGGGAGCGGATTAACTCAATAATTCGCATAGTCGCTGACCGGCACATTCTGTTCCAGCCATTTTTCGACAACAGCGGTTTTCTCGAATTTGGCTTCGGTTACGATGTCCATGAACTTTTCGAGTTTCGTCAGGAAGGCACTGTCTTCGGATGAGTTACGTTGTAAGACAGCTTTGTAACCTTTCTGGGCATTGACAGTCATTTTGTTCGTTTCATAGTCAAATAAAGGCGTATTATTCAGGCCATAAAACGTATACAAGGTATAGTTATTCATCAGGTTCTTCACCTGTTGTACCCGATTGGACTTCGGATATTCGTTCAGGAATCGTTCCTGATTCATAGCGCGATTGAGTATCTCCTGATAGCCAATGACGAGTGCACCATCATCGGCGGCAAGGTTGCTGGTTTCGACTGCCATGATATTAATGTATTGTTTGATGTCTGGTTTCACGTAAGAGATATATTTCTGAAAAGCCATATAATTCATGATCGGGTAGAGGGAACCTTCCAGCATGACTAGTCGATAGCCGCTATCCCGTGCCTGTTGAAGTAGTGCACGCAGATGGGTGTCTTTGGTGCGCGACATGAGCTGGGTGAAGCTGTCATTCCACTTGTAGGCCTTGATCATCTTGTCCTGAACATTAGGTACGAGCAGGCGGTCCGTCATGGCTGTTAACGCCTTGTTGCGGGCATTCTCCAGCTGTAAGACCATCAGGGTTGCATGATGAGTGGTGACTTGATTGATATGAGATTCGAGATAAGTATCCGCGGCAGGCAAGCCGTTCTTTTTGTAGAGCATGGACTGAAATGTTTTATATATCGTTGTTGAACTGGCAGTTGTGACTTTGGTATCTGTACTGGAAGATGCGGCAGCAGCAACTCCGGATAATGGACCGACAGCTGTTTGGAGCAGCATGAGTATGGCGGTGGCTGTAATGAAGGTGCGCATGCCCTTACGTTTGGCAGATTGGAACGATGGTGTCATAATATGAACCTCCCGTAGTTGAGAAAATGATAGGTGCTGTTCACTAGTTACTATACATTAACCCAATTGGTGCAGGATGTGGTTGCGGAATGGTGACAAATTCTTCTGTTATTTTTAACTTTTGGAGGGTGGAAGATAGAGGAAGATTTCTGCGAAAATAATTTTTGTACAACTGGAAACTTTTGAGCTGATCGGAACGTCTTAGTTGTGCATAGGTAAATACAGGAATTAATGAAAAGAACAGCGAATCTATTTCGATGTTAACTAAATGCGAGAATGGGGATATGGGATATGAGGAAAGCGGGAGGAAAACAAGTGAAGAAGGTAATGTCAGCGCTGGCTGTATCAGCCATGCTGATGTCCGCACTTCCAACGTCGGTCATGGATGCAGCCGCGAGGATCAGTATATATATTAATGATGCAGAGTTATCATCTGCTCAGGCACCTGTGATGAAAGGTGGACGGGTACTCGTTCCGCTTCGTTCCATTTTTGAAGGATTGGACGCGAAGGTATCTTACACGAACAGAACCAAAACGATTGTTGCAACTCGCGACGATCAGGAAGTTAAATTGACACTTGGTTCCAAAACGGCATACATCAACGGGGAAGCGATCTCGCTGGATGTACCTGCGAACACAATTAAGGGCAACACGATGGTTCCAATTCGTTTTGTCAGTGAAGCTTTTGGAGAGAAAGTGTTCTGGAACTCACGTAATCAACGTGTAGACATCAAGACAACGGCAACGCCTCCAGTGGATGAGACACAATATGCTGCATGGAACATCTACGGTTCGGTATCCGGAAGTAACGGAGATGGTCGTGACCTGACCGTGAGCTTCACACGTCCAACTTCAGAGAAGGCGGTATCTGCTTACCGGATTATGCTGGTGAAAACACGCGATGTGAATAGCTTTACGGAGTCCTCAGCAACTGCCGTGCCTTCTGCGAACTATACATCTGTTACACCAAATGGCAGCAACCCGAAACTGACACTTAATGCACAGACGCGTGACGTAAACGGGGATCTGCTTAACAGCAATGAAACGTATCGTCTGTATGTACTGACTGTTGGTAACAGCAGCAATAATTATAAAAATGCATTGAACTGGTCTTCCCAAGCCTTGAAGCTCAATAATGTGAAATCCACAGTACAAGCGGTTACAAGTCTGCGTGCTGCAGATATTAGTGACTATGGCGATGGCCGCGATCTGGAGATTAACTTCACGCAGCCGAGCACAACATCGAACATTACGTATTATCGTGCTTTTGTTGTTAAAGCGAAGGACTCTTCTGCGTTCAATCTGGCTGCAGCGAACAAAGTGTCCAGTGCAAACTCCACGATCATATACAAAGGAAACAGTACCGCAGTGAAAAGCCAGCTCACTTCTTCGACACGGGATACGTCCGGCGAATTGATCAAAAGCGGTACAGCATATGTAGTTTACATCTTGTCGGTAAGCACTAATACAACAACAGACAGCAAGCTGTCCGCAGCATCATCTTCACTTACGTTGTCCGTGAACACAGCAACATCTCCGGTAATTACGCAGGTGAAGGATAACTCGGATTATGGAGATGGTCGTGATATTCAGGTGAGTTTCAACCGTTCATCGGATGAGTCCAAGGTGGCGAATTATCGTGTCTTTGTGGTGCGCAACTCGGTTGCCAGCAGCTTCAATCTGACAACGGCGAGTAACCTGTCCTCCAGTCTGTACTATACGGTGAACAAAACAGGTAACAACATTACAACGACTTTGCCTTCATCCATGAAGGACACAAGTGGTTATAACGTAACGAATCTGCAAGATTATCGCATCTTTGTGATGGCGGTGGGCAATCAGCAAAATGGATACACCAATGCGCTGTCAGCTTCCTCTACTGTGCTGAGACTGACAACGAACGGTAACGCGGGAGTTATTAGCAACCTGGCTGTTGCGGATATCAGTGACTACGCTGATGGGCGTGATCTGCGGGTTTCTTTCAACAAAGCTGCGGATGAATCCAGAATCTCTGCCTACCGAGTATATGTAGTTCGTTCCGCTAATGTGGGCAGCTTCACGCTGAGCGCTGCGAATGCGTCGAACAACTATACGCAGGTGAACAAAACGGGTGGTAACTTGTCAGTTACGCTTCCAAACTATGCGGTAGATACGAATGGTTATACCATTACCAATAACGTTGCTTATCGGGTATTCGTGCTGTCGGTGAATAACAACGGAAACTCCAGTCAAAATGCTTTGTCTGGTTACTCTTCCCAAATTACGCTGTCGGCAAACGCGGCTGTGACCGCTCCGAGCAGTGTGATGCCATCTGATATTGGGGATGCTGGAAATGGTAGTGATCTGCGTGTGACGTTTAATAAATCCGCAGATGAGACAAATGTAAGAGAATATCGATTGTTTGTATTGAAGGCGGGTAGCACGTTTAATCTGAACATAGCGAATGGTGTGAACAGCGCGTATTACAGAACCGTCAGTAAAACGGGAGCTAATCAGACTGTTAATTTTACAAGTACTTCGAGAACAGTGAATAACGAGCCAATTCTTAATGATGTGGCCTACCAAGTATATGTAATGGCCGTGAATAACAATGCTTCTCTGGCGAATGCATTGTCATCGCCTTCCGTCGCAATCACATTATCTTCGAATGCCACTGTAGCAGCGGTGAGCAAATTAGAAGCGACTGTTAAAGATGCATCGCAAGCCTCAGGCAATGTAACTGATGTAACAGTTACATTTACGAAGCCTAGTACCGATACTGGCATTAAGCGGTATGTGCTAATGATTGTACCTGCCTCAACGGCATTTGATCTGAATGCGGCCAAAACAACTGCAAATTCAAGTTTTGCAACAGTTGTTAATACTAGTCCTACAGACTTGCCGCTTTCATTGAAGGACAGTAATGGCGTTGATATCAAAGCAGGAGTTTCATACAAGGTGTATATACTATCGGAATCATCAGATAGTAAGCGGGAATCCAATTTGGCATCTTCCCCTGTTTTTACAATCAACGCAAAGAAACAGGCACCAACGCCTGTTGAGAAGGTAACGGGTGTAAATGCAGCAGTAACTGATAATTCAATCAATGTAAGTTTCACTAAGCCGACTAATGAGGCAGGCATTGCTCGTTACGATGTGTACATTGTTAAAGAAGGGGGCGGTACAGGTACTTCTGGTACAGTTCTAGCCACAGTAAGTACGGGTACTGCTCCATGGACAGCAACAGTGGGTATTACAGCTAAGGATTCAGATAATGTAGATTTTGGAGCAGGAAAATACCGGGTTTTGGTAGTCGCAGTGGCGAGTGATACATCGTTAAATACATCCGTCACTTCTGAAGGGACTTTGACCATTCCGCCATCTTCTTCTGGTACTGATCAGGGAGCCGACAATACAGGTACATCCCTCTAATCAGGATACCGATGCAAGTGCCTCTGGTGGTAGTGGTATTTAAGTATCAGCTTGAGATACCTCATAAAACAAACGAATTTTAATACTTGGATGCATAATCTGGATGAGTGACAGAGGTAGTGAAGGGCACGGAATCGATTCTGAAGAAGCGTCAGCGTTCGCCTTTGTCTCCGAATTACTACCTTTTACAGGTTAATCAAGAAATTTGGAGACAACAGCGATCGCAAGAACGATCCGTGACCGGAACGGCCACTCAGAGAAGCGCAATCTATTTTCAGTAAAGTAACATGTTAACTCCCTTTCCAATAGAGAAGGGGAGTTTTTTTATTACCATATTGAAAATCTTGTCGTCAAAAAGGTTCCTAAGACCATTGTTACATCGGGAACAAATAATGGATAATAAAGGGAAGTTGGCTATATAGATTGAACTAAACATTTACATGAAACGGAGTGGCCAGTGTAAATATCATTAGTTTACCTTATGTAAAGCCTATGAGCCGAAAGGAATGATGGAATGCTTGCATTTCGTTTGACGGGCCTGCCGGATTCCAGGTTGCCGCTGTACCTGTATTGTGTAGGCACGCAGGAAGAGAAAGTTCTGCATAGACCGGATGGATTTCCGGTGTATCAGTTGTTTTTGTCACATGGTGGTGAAGGGCAGTTCAGGCTTCCGGATAAAGGGGCATGGACGATGGGAGCAGGGCAGTTATTTATCATGGAACCCGAGGTTGCGCATGAGTATGTGCCTCATTCCAAATCCAAAGGAGAACTGGGTTATATCGGTATTGGCGGTGCATCGGCTGGATCGGTGCTACAATGCGCGGGTTTGATTCAGAACGAGCCTTACCATATCTCCGGTTTTGAAATCATCTGGTCACGCATGACTAATCTCTGGCATGGGCTGGATCAAGGAGCAACGGAGATGTGGAACACATCAGCTCTCATCTATCAGCTCATTTTGGATCTAGCACAATCGAAAATTCCATCTGATGTTGCTAGCGTAGGTATTGGATCATCCAGGGCACAGGATGGCACTGTAAAACACTCTAATCGGGAGACCGATCCGAGCAAGGATGCACTCATCCGAGCAGTAGCATTGATGCATACGCACTACCAGGATGACCTGTTATTGAAGCATGTTGCTGACGCAGTGGGTTATTCAGTGCAGCATCTCAATCGATTATTTCACCAGCATTATGGCGTGACAGGACATCAATATATGCAACGATTACGTTTGCAGAAGGCTTCGGACTGGCTGGACAAGCATCCACGAGCGAGTGTACGAGAGGCGGCAGAGAACGTAGGGATGGAAGTGAACTATTTTATCCGGATGTTCAAGCGGGAGTTTGGAGAGACACCGGGTAAAGGAATCAAACATCGGAATCAGCTCCAAATGGAAAAAGACCTCACAAATTCGTGAAGCCTCTCACTTATATAACGTGTTATGCATTTTTCTTTTGTCCGAAGAACGGACGTAACGTTGCAAGTCCCACAACTCCGATTACCGCACTCACCCACGGAGCCAGTACAAATACCGGCAGTTTATCACGCAATGGATACCCTACAAATAGAACAAGGACCACGATGACGATGTAGATGATGATTCCCTTAAGGTTAACCTTAGGTACGGTGTTCTTGTCCGCTCCTTCATCGTCGGGTCGCTCAGCAAGGCGGCGAAGCATCTCCACCAATGCGATCCCGCCAACTGCCGCAACGATCAGAGAGAACAAACTGATGTGTTGGAAAGGCTCCGTATCTCCGCCAGTCCAACCCACGAACAATCCCACACATCCTTGAATCAACATGACAAAAGACAAAGCCGCCCAAGCGATCATGGCATACCACATTGGTGTCCGTTTCACAGGCTCTGGATTCTCAGTTGGCTGTGGTTCTACAGCGTTGGCATTCTTTTTCAATGAAGCTGTTGGACTATTACCACGGGTTGGGCTGGATTTACCCAGCTCAACGGCAGCCGTCTTCTCCGGTGCTGTATTTGTAATCCCGAGCTGTGCATGGATGTCTTGTTCCAGATCAGGTCCGTATAACTCGCGAGCGGATTTGTTATCCCGCTGAGCCTGTACGATCGCTTTTCCTGCGGAGAGTATCCATTCTTCCTGTGTTCTCTCGTCCGCTGGCGCATGACGCGCAATTGTGCTGATCTCGTCATACAATTTCACATGTTCAGGTGTCATTCGACTCATCTCAGTTATTTGCCGATTCTGTATTTCTTTAAGCTTCTTATAGGAAATCCCCAATGATTGCTCCCCCTGTCTACACACGTTCTGATCTTCCAATGGTCTGAAGACCCTGACGGTATTTTAGTATACGGGAAGGGCTCTCGTTTCGCAAAGTCATTCCTTATAAAAAAGCTGCTCATGGTGGACCCATATCCATACACAGGCCAGTATAACACAGGTGCATAACAGCACCAGTTTACCGTGATGTTGAATCCATTCCAGTAGATGTTCCATGAACTCATTCCTTTCGGTAGAAGGATTCCGAGGCATATGCTGCCTATGTTTGTTCGTTTATTTTCCCCCGTTCATGTAAAAAAATACCCTCACGCCTCCCAGATCTAACGATTGTGTGAAGGATGCATAAAGAGCAGCCGATTCCATCACAATAGTAGCATTTCCAACAGAAATTCAAGATTGGAGTGTGCTTGTTATGGATAAACAAACAGAATTGACGCGGAAGCTGCTACTGAACAGCAACTCCCGTGGAGTCGTGGACGAAGTTGTATCCTTTGAAGAGAACCTGGAGGATACGGAGTATGCAGAAGAACTGACAGATGGCAATTTGAAGGGAAGAAGTTTCTGGGACAATAGTGATTCGGATCATGAGCATGAGTGGAATGGGCGGGTGGAGACCCACGAGATGTTCCGTAGAAGCTACGAATAACGATCCTGCAACACTTGTTAGAATTTCAAATGATATCCGGGCCAGCTGTTATCAGCGTGGCTCATTTTTTTGTGCTTATTATCCGATAAAATGTAGATTGGTAGTCGACGTAGAAAGGTTTTTACTTACGTTGACTTGAAGGTTACGGGATGATAATATATGAATAACATCTTAATACACACTAAACTTATCGGATTATATATATTTAATAAATAAAGCTCAACAGGCTAAGCGTGGAAAGGGGAAATCGGTATGGAACGTCAGATCAGTATCCGTCATGGACAGGAAGAATTAACAGCCACGATTCATTATCCGGTTGTGAAAGATATCAAGGAGGAGAAGAGTCAACAGCGAGTCCCTCTGGCGGTCATCTGCCACGGCTTCGTTGGTAGCCGAATCGGCGTGGATCGTTTGTTTGTGAAGACTGCACGGGAGCTGGCTGAAGACGGTTATCTGGTCCTGCGTTTCGATTATGTCGGTTGCGGAGAGAGCAGTGGGGAGTACGGAGCGGAGGGACTGGAGTCCATGGTGCTGCAGACCCGTTCGGTGCTGGATTACGCGGTGAATTGCAGTGATGTAGATCCTACGCGTGTTACGCTGATTGGTCATAGTCTGGGTGGTGCCGTTGCATTGCTAACTGCTGTACGTGACAAACGTGTCAAAAACCTGGTTATGTGGTCCTCCGTGGGTTATCCATTCAATGATATCGTGAAGATTACGGGACGGGAAGTATACGATGAAGGCGTGAAACTGGGTGCGGCTGATTATCTTGGATACAAGTTCACACCGACATTCTTCGAGTCTCTTGCTGAACAACAGCCATTCCAGGAAGCAGTTAAGTTTAGCGGTGATGTTCTCGTTGTGCATGGTACATCAGATGAGATTATTCCTGTAGACTACGCATTCCTGTATCAAAAGGTATTCTGGATGCGCCAAGAGGGCCGCTGTGACAAGGAGATCATCTTCCAGGGCGATCACACCTTCTCTTCAGGTAAAGAGCGGGAGCAGCTAATTACGCGTACCAGAGAGTGGCTGGGCGAACGTCAGAAGATCGAGCAGGATTGGCAGCACTGGATGATATAAGTGGCAGGATTACAACTGTTTGGGGATGTCAGCTTGGAAAAGCGCCTTCTTAAGGGTAAAATAGAGGAGTAAGCATTCTATCCGTGTCTGGAGGTTGGCAGCAATGACATTACCCGCACTTTTCATTGCGCATGGTTCTCCCGCTCTGGCGGTGGAGAGCAATGACTACACTCACTTCTTGAACCAGCTTGGAGACAGGCTGCCGGCTCCGAAAGCCATTGTCGTATTTACGGCGCATTGGGATTGTCCTGAAGCGTCCGTGACGATGGATGATACACATCAGACCTTGCATGATTTTTACGGATTTCCTTCTATGATGTATACGATGGAATACCCTGCATCTGGGCAGCCAGATTTAGCAAACGAGATATGTGCTTTGTTCACCCGCAGTAATCTGGCACATCAGCCGATTCGAGGCCGAGGGCTGGATCATGGCGTATGGGTACCGTTGCTCCACATGTATCCCGAGGCTAACATTCCTGTGATTGCTGTATCTGTAGACTCGCTGCGTACGCCGCAGGAACAGTATGATATTGGCCGAATGCTGGAACAGCTGCGTCATGATGATGTGTTAATCATTGGCAGCGGTGGAACGGTTCACAATTTGCGATTGCTGGGCAATACGGATGAACCGCAAGAGTGGGCGGTGGAATTTGATAACTGGATCGGGGAGCGCTTGCAGCAGTGGAACACAAGAGAACTGTTTCAATATGAGAAAAAATCCCCTCATGCACGCACGGCAGTTCCGTCGTATGGTACAGAACACATTGCACCTTTGTTCTACGCCATGGGTACAGCGGATATGTCCCGATCAGCGAAGCGTCTATTTCAGTCTTACCCTTATGGAACGCTCAGTTTGAACTGCTGGCAGTTTGGAGACGGCGTGTAACTTGGAACAAACAACAGCCTGATTATGGTGTTTGAGCCAGTTTCGTACAGATAACGTGTATTAATTGCATACAATTACGATATATAAACAAAAGAAGGTTACTGTACACCCTTAATGGGCTACAGTAACCTTTTTTCAATACGAGGACTTATTCATGCAATAGATCTTTATTTGCGGATTTCGAACAATTCACATTCTGTGCGTGAATGATAAGCGAGCTCACTGACACTGGATTGTACCACTACGGTGTTGCTGTCAAAACGGATAATGATGCCACCAGAGTCAATCTGGTGATTATCTTTAAAAACTCGAACCTTATACTTCATATTCATGGCTTCCTGGAAGTCCGCATCGGTGTCAAGACGTCGCTGGGTCGGCATATCGTGTACTCCTTTGAAGTTCAACTTTATTTCATCATAATACGATTTTCTGTGGATGGGCAAGTCAGAGGCATTCGGGCTGATTCTAAAAAGTAAAAAGCCCTGCTCTCCAGGGGGATTGGGAGCAGGGCCGAGAATGCTATGAATGATTGCTTAAGCTGTTTTTTGCGTTGGGCTAATTGTTGGTGTGTCTTTAGGATGATTGCCTTTGTTACGAGTGATCAATCCGCGAAGGTAAGGCATTACCCAGTGATCCAAACCAATTTTACCTGCATTTGCACCAGCAACAACAAGGAAGATTTCCATTACAACCAGTTGAGCATTCGTGCTTACTGTTCCCGAGAAGAGGAACGCGAAGTTCATGACCATAGCCATCAGTGCTGCTAGTGTAGTGAAGCAACCGAGGATGAGACCCAAACCTACAAGGAATTCACCCAATGGGATAACGAAGTCGAAGAGTCCTGCGTTTGGTACTGCGAATTTCTCAAGGAACGTTGCCCACCAAGCTTGGACAGCCGGGTGATCACCTGTTGCTTTTTCTACCGCACCGGCCAGGAACCCGCCAGCTTGGAATCCGCCAGTCAATTTGCTCCATCCGTGAGTCATCCAATCATAACCGATATACACCCGAAGTACTGTCAAAATCCACATTGCTACTTTGTTTTCTCTAAGCCATTGGTTTGTGCTGAACATATGAACCACTCCTTCATGGAATTTAGTGTGTGTTGTTTTTTTCTTTTTCTAAGTGATCACCTTTGATGTCTTTATTGTATAGTTCAAAAGTCGTTTTGTTTGTGATTAAAATCACAATCTAGTTCAAATTTTAAGTAAGGTTTGAGGAGTTCACATTTAGGACATATTTTTCTCGCGATATGCTGTTTCAAATATGAATTACAAGCTGTATCAAGGCCTTCTGGGCGCAGACAAATCGGATGGGGTGTGATTAAATGGAAAGAAATACGTGAAATGGTTGCCTACATGAGACATATATCACAACTTAGAACCAGACCATATCGTTCAGGAGGTCCTATATTGAAACTTTTTAAATGGAACAAAGCAGCATCGGCTGCATCTCTCTTTATTCTCTCATTGAGTCTTGTTGCCTGCCAAAACCAGGAGGCGACCCAGATGCCACTTCAGCCAGAACCGACACCTGCACCTGTACAAGAAGAACAGAACGTGGAGGAATCCAACACGTCTCTTTATACAGCACCTCTGACGGGTCTGCCTGTAGATGAAGCGATTACGCGTCGACCTCTCGCCGTAATGATTAATAATGCACCAGCAGCTCGGCCCCAATCGGGTCTTAGTTCAGCCGATATCATTCTTGAAGTCCTCGCTGAGGGAGGCATTACCCGTTTCATAGCCATCTTCCAGAGTGAAGGCGGTGCGGAGACGGTTGGACCTGTCCGCAGTATACGTCCATATCTGATTGAGCTGGGCGAGAGTTATGATGGGGTACTTGTTCACGCTGGAGGCAGTCCGGAGGCGTATTCCATTTTGCAAAGGCAGCAGAAACAGCATATGGATGAAATCTCGAATGGTGGACCTTACTTCTGGCGTTCTTCTGATCGTAAAGCCCCACATAATCTGTATACTTCAGCGGACAAGCTGAGAGAAGGGTCAGATATCAAGGGTTATAGCCATGATTTCAAGTCTCCCGTATACATCTATAACGAAGAAGGCGCGACATCCGCAGGAGAGGCAGTCAAGCAATTTGATATCCATTATTTATTGGATAGTTACCGGGTGACGTATGATTATGATGAAGTTAGCGGACGATATATGAGAATGGTGAATGGCAAGGCAGATCAGGATCTGGATAATGGTACTCAACTTGGCGCAGCGAACATTATTGTGGCAGGTGCAGATCACAAGGTGCTCGATAGTGTGGGTCGGTTGTCCGTTAATTTGGAACAGGGCGGGGAAGCCATGCTGTTTCAGAAGGGCAAGATGATTCGTGGGCAGTGGGTGAAGAAGCAGGGGGATATTATACGGTTTGTTCAGGGTGGCAGTGAAGCTGCTCTTGTGCCTGGCAAAACCTTTATCAGCATTGTTCCCAATCAACCGGAATTTTCCAGTCATGTGAAGCTGGCTGTGCAATAAAAGAATGTAATGAAAGAAAACAATGAAACATGTATCCATTTTGTCGTGAAAAAGGCATTATAATTTACCTTATCGTGAAAAGTAGAATCGTGTCGATTCTGTATTTTGATGTCGAATTGTAAACGCAGTGTAAAATCTTGACTTGAATTTACCATTATTCCAAATAATTAAGATTCATTTCAGATTAATGTGATAAGAATATAAAAAAGGATCACACCTTTTGTACAAACCATGAAACAAATATGATAAGATATCAAAGGTTGTCATTTCATGTTTCATCGGTTATCAGCAATTTTTCTCGTAAAGGGGATAGAGCTATGAAGCTTAAGAAGAAGAAGGATATATTTTTTGAGACACTGGAGAACATGGCAGATACGGTTGTTCAAGCGGCGGATTATTTCTCCCAGCATGTGTCCAACCTTCAGGATGTGACTCTTTTCGCTAATGAAATGAAGAAGTACGAGTCGAAATGTGATGATTTCGTGCATACGATTATTACAGAACTCAACAAAACATTTATCACGCCGATCGAACGCGATGACATCATGGAGCTGACAACAACACTTGATGACGTATTGGACGGACTCGAAGCAACGGCTTCCCGTTTCTATATGTACCAATTGACTGAACCGGATGAATTTATCGTTCAGTTCTCTGAAATTTTGCGCCAATCAGCTTACGAAATTCAGAAGGCGATCCATCTGCTGTCCCAGAAAAAATTGCTGGCTATTCGTGAGTACACCATTCGTTTGAATGATCTGGAAAACCAGGGCGACGAAGTGCTGCGCATGTGTATCAAACATCTCTTCGCTACCGTGTCTGATCCGATTGAACTGATCAAGCGTAAGGAAATTTATGAGCGTCTTGAGACAACAACGGATGCTTGTGAAGACGTAGCGAATGTGCTTGAATCCATCATTATGCGTAATTCTTAAGGAGCCAGAGAATAATGGAAACAACGATTTGGGTATTAGGTATAGTCGTCTTCCTTGCACTGGCGTTTGACTTCATCAACGGTTTTCACGACACGGCCAATGCCATTGCAACTTCGGTCTCAACCCGAGCGCTGACGCCACGTCGAGCTATTCTTATGGCAGCGGTGATGAACTTTGTCGGTGCGATGATGTTCACAGGTGTTGCGAAGACGATTGGGGGGAGTGTGACCGACCCCACCACGCTGGATAACGGGATAGAGGTCGTCATAGTCACCTTGATATCAGCGATTATCTGGAACCTGGTTACATGGTGGTTCGGTATTCCGTCCTCATCCTCACATGCACTTATTGGAGCCCTTGCAGGTGCCGTACTCGTTGGCGCAGGATCTGATAAAGTGAAATGGAGCGGATTCATTGATATCGTCGGAGGTTTGCTATTATCACCTCTGATTGCATTTGCGATAGGTTATGTGGTCATGACGATTCTCAAATATATTTTCGCCAAACGCAGTCCGCATAACGTGAACAAAGGTTTCCGTACGGTACAGATTTTCACGGCAGCACTCCAAGCATTCACTCATGGTACGAATGATGCACAGAAAGCGATGGGGATTATTACGTTTGCTTTGGTTGCAGCAGGTGTGCAGGATAACCTGGATGTTCCGCTGTGGGTTAAAATCTCAGCAGCAACTGCGATGGCACTGGGTACATCCATTGGTGGTTGGAAAATCATCAAAACGATGGGTACCAAAATCTTTAAAATTGAACCGATTAACGGTTTTGCCGCGGATCTGTCAGCTGCATCCGTTATTTTCACAGCAACGTTGCTTCACCTTCCAGTTAGTACAACGCACGCGATCACATCAGCTATTCTGGGTGTGGGCTCCGCGAAACGTTTCTCTGCTGTGAAATGGGGACTTGCTGGACGTATTATTATTACGTGGTTCATTACGATTCCGATTACTGGGGCACTGGCAGGATTATTGTACTGGATTATTTTCTAAAAAGAGAAGTTATCCCAAATAAATTCGGGGTTACCAGACAATCTGTTCATAACTGTGTGAATATCGGGATATGTGGACAATTATACAACCAAAATCAAGAGACGCCTGTGCATGAACGTGTGGACAGGCTGGATATGTGGATAGCCATCCGTGGAATGATAAACCAAAAGAAGATATTCCTGTGGATACAGGGAACTGTGGATAGGGAAATGAGAGAAGCCAACAGGGTTGGCTTTTTTTGTTGTCGAGTTTGAAGGTACCTGTGTACAATAACGTAAAGATACAGGACAAGGATGTGATCTGATTTATGATTCGTACACTCGCCATTACACGAGAACATCAAGTCTCCGTTAACGTACCACTTACACAGCTGGATCTGAACGATTACGCCTGGGTATGGGCCGATTTTAACCAGCCAACGGAAGAGGAAAGCCGTTTGTTGGATACATATTTTCATTTTCATCCATTAGCCATAGAGGACTGTTTGCATGTATTGCAACGGCCCAAGCTCGATTATTATGATAATCTGCAGTTTCTTGTGCTGCATGCACTGAACCCGTCCACACTGGAAGCCGAGGAGGTTGACTTGTTTCTCGGATCAAACTTCCTGGTGTCTTTTCATCATGGCGTATTGGAGGAAGTGGATGAAGCGTGGGAACGCTTGTTGCACCATGCACATGAACGAACCATCTGGGCGCGAGGTCCGGTGGCAGCAGCCTATACGGTGATGGACAAGCTGGTCGATCATTATTTTCCGTCTCTATTTGCAATTGAGGATGAACTGGCTGAACTGGAGAACCGGGGGGGACAAGAATCGGTTGAAGATTTGATGAACCAGGTGTTTGATCTGCGGACTCGATTGCTGAAGCTTAGAAGAACCGTAGTACCGATGCGGGATCTGCTCTATCGGGTGGTGAACTCCCAGCATGTGCAGCGAACAGGTGAACATACGGCTTATTTTACCGATATCTATGACCATTTATTGAAGCTGACGGATATGATTGAAGCCGATCGGGAGATGACCGCTGACCTGCGCGACAGTTATATTTCCCTGAACTCCAACCGGATGAATCAGATCATGAAGACACTCACGGTGATTACGACCGTATTTATGCCGCTCACACTGATCGCAGGTATTTATGGCATGAACTTTGCCTATATGCCTGAGCTGCAATGGAAGTTTGGTTATGGTGCGGTGCTGCTGTTAATGTTTGTGCTTGGCGGGAGCATGGTGGCCTGGTTTGTAAAACGGGGCTGGTTTAAGTGAGAATCGTACGCCTTACTGCTCCGTATGCAGTTCCATCTTTCGGTGATAAGCGCACGGTATTGCGAGCAGATCATCAGAAGAAGATTGCGTAGCTGAAGCAACGTTGTTTGCATATGAAAAGGGCCACTGGACAAGGATCTCAGGCAGGAATGGAATAACCTGTCGGAAGATGATTGCCAGGTGGCCTTTCTGATTCTTCTATAGAAGTACTAGAGGTATTGAAAGTATTCTATCCACATGTGAATAACTATTCCGTTGCAATAAGCTGTGTATAACTTATGATGACTTCCTTTTACTCCATTTCAAGAACAAAAGAAGTTGTAGCTGCTTCTTTGCCATTCACAAGAATGGTAAGCGTATGCAGACCGGCATAATATTTTCTTGTTGTAATGATTTTAAACGATTGTTTGGTGGCTACCTTGGTTCTGCCTGTCGGGTACATTTTATCGGAGCATTTGAACCGTTTGGGGGCCTGCTTGCCGTTTGCCTTCATATAACCCATCTCATATTCAATTCGCAGCATCTGGGACTCGCTGCTCTCATTAACGACATCAAACGAAAAATGGAGATCCTCGCCAATGCTAATCGAATCCTGGACAAGCTGAAGCTGCTCAATGTGAATCGAATCCTGCTCATTATAACCAAAAAGACTTAGTGCTTTGCTATGTCCTTTCTTCAGTAATGACCTGCTGGCATGCCGGACAATCCAGTCTGTGTGTACATGTTGTCCATACCAGGTCGTGGCCAGATCCATAACTAGTTCAGGGTGGTCCTTGGAGATGTCATTCAGATGATTGGCGACACTTTTGCGAACATAGAGGGACTCGTCCTGTTTCAATGCATGCAGAATCGGAAGTACAGGTGTTGGATCAGTGATAAAGTTCTGGAGTTTGGCACCCCATGGCAAACGTGGCCGACTGCCCTCACTGGCAAGTCTGCGGATATGTTCGTTGTTGCTCTCTGCCCACGCCATCATATGTTTCATCGTTTGGATTGGATAATGTTCAATAAACGGGCGTACCGCGAACTCCGAGCTGGAATAAGGTGTGAAGACGGTCAGATACTTCATGGATAACTCGTAATCCTCTGGGTCAAGTCCGTTCACTTCGATAAAATCCGGTACAAATAGATATTCAACACCTCTCATCGTAGGGGCGGCTTGTTCGATAATATGTAATGCTTCCTCATAATTGTCAGGCAGTACCTGGGTCAAAGCCAATGTGATTCTGCGAATGCGCGCTTTGAATTCCAACTGTCCCCAGCCTTCAGCGAAAACCAATTCATGAAATTGCTGTGTATCCAGCTTTGGGTAGAATTGACGCAACAGTTCGCCGGTCCGATCGATTAATGCGGGAGTGTATTTGTCTTTGATAAGTTCCATGGTCCGCCTCCTTTAGTTACTATCCAGTATACCTCAAATTACAGAAATAAGAACGTAAGTTCCTAAAATTTATTTGTATACGGATGAACGTTGTTAAGGCACCCGCCTTCTGTAAGGGGGTGCCTGAATCTTCTTAACCTTTGCGACTTTTGGGACGACGCTTCGTGGAATTGGATTTGCGGCGGACTGGAGTTGTATTGCGGCGACGTGTAGCATTCGTTGTTTTGTTCCGACGTTTGTTTTTACGTTTCCGGGGTGGCGTATATTCTTCATAGTCTGCATCAGCTGCGCTGTTATTCGATTTTCCTTTTCCAAAAGGCAGAATGCCCATAACAAGTTTCATCATCGGAGCCATCTGCTGGATCCCACCGACGACCTTCTGCATTTTGCCTATTCCACTCATGATCCCATCAATGCCGCCGAAGCGGTCAATCATTCCTTTTAACTCACCGATGTTGGCTAATGAAAAGCCGGAACTGCCAGTAGCAGGCGCCGGTACCGGAGCAGGGGGAACCACCTGAGCTCCACCTCCATAAAAGTTCCCGCCAGCTACACCTTGCCCATAGGGTACGACTGCAGATGCTTCGACTTCACCGAAGCCCGGGTAATGGGGCTCTACGCCAGGGTACATCGGTTGAATCTGAGTTTCATTTAAAGACCGCGGAATCACACCGGGCGGCATATAGGCAGAAGTATGTGCCTGCCGATGAGCATGAGAAGACGGACGTTGCCTTGGTGCTGGCTGGCGGTGATAATAATGCTGTGGCATGAACGATCACGTTCCTTCTATGTTGGATTTCGGAATTGCGTTCCATGAGTTGCATGACAGATGTACATCATAGACCCTTGTGGAACTCCCTTTTGTTATACTGTATGTCATTCGCGGAGAGACGGCGTAGGCGGGTATCCCGGAAAACGGGATATTTGCGGATTTGGGCGCATGTAAGATGGCAGGTTCACGAAGGGTAAAATGCATTTTAGACACAAAATTGTCACATTTAGGAGGAAAGAAATCCTACATAAGTAATCGGATATATACAGGTGAAAACTGGGGAAAAGCGCGGTAATTTCGCCCGATGTACGCGAGGGGAGGACAATAGTACCTTTTGTAAGCGGTAACATGTATTTTTATTCTGTAGTGCGTGAAATCGGTAACGCTTGAAATACCAACTCAGGGTGAGTACAATGTAGGTACACAGTAACCGCTAGGGGATGATGATGAAATGCAGCTGAAAAAGCTAAATGATAAAAGCATTGAACAACTATTCGAGGCTATTTTGACGCTAAAAGATATTGAAGAGTGTTATGTTTTCTTTGATGACCTCTGCACAGTTAACGAGATCCAATCCATGTCCCAGCGTCTGGAAGTGGCTCGTATGTTGGGTAAAGGCAATACGTATAACCAGATTGAAGCAGAGACAGGTGCGAGTACAGCTACAATTTCACGTGTGAAACGCTGCCTGAATTACGGCAATGATGGTTATAAAATGACGCTGGAACGCCTGGGACGCTAATATGAAGAAGCCGGGTGTACTCATCATCAGTCACGGTTCACAGGAGCAGACCTGGGTGGAATCCGTCGATGACGCGATCTCCCGGTTGAATCTGCCTGTTCCATTACCGGTTGAAGCCGGTTTTCTTGAACTTGTGGAAGGACGCCTGATCCAGGACGGTATCGACCGACTGGAAGCACAAGGCGTAACCGATATTCTGGTCGTACCTCTATTTGTTTCGTCCGGGAGTACACATGTGGATGAAATTGAATATGCCATTGGTGCAAAGGAAACACCTGATCGCGAAACGGATCTGGAACCGTTCGATGTGAAGGCTCGGGTTCACTTCGGTTATCCGGTGGATAACGATCCGGATATTGCCGTGATGGTGTGGGACAAAGTCCGATTACTGTCGCAGCAACCGGAGGAGGAAACGATCCTGCTGGTAGGCCATGGGAGTATTCATGATGGCTTTCGCGAGCGTTGGGAAGCCGGAATTTCTTCCCTTGCAGAGCGTGTGCAGGAAGTTAGTGGTGTAGCCCATACGGATTATGCATTGCTGAATCCGGAGAGTGTGTACGACAAAGTGAAGTACTGGAGCGAAGAGCGGGGGAACCGAGTCATTGTGGCGCCGCTGTTTTTGAGTGCCGGTTATTTCACGAGGAACGTTATCCCGGATCGGCTGCAGGAACTGAACTATGTGTACAGCGGTGAGACACTGTTGCCACATCCATTGCTCGGGCAGTGGCTGGAGCATCAGATCCAGATTTTGCTGGAGAGATGTAATGAGGTTAAAGCTTCTTCATGAAGTGATCGCTTTGGCATAGGTATGTGATCACATCGCTAGCAGTAATGTCGCATCATTTGATATGAACTCCATAGCTTCATAAACAATTAAACCACGTCGAAGGACGTGGTTTTTGTTTGTTGTAGATCACTTGAACGAGGATTGGGTTATCCATTAATGGGTGCGTGCAATTGCAGATGTAGCTCCAGTAAACTTATTAATTGGTCAACGATCTCCTCAGCCGGATAAGGCATGGAATTCATAATCCACCACTCCAGAAGACCAACTGCAGCGGAAGCAAGAAACTGTATGGTGATCTCTTTTTTCATACCTTCCTGGATGCCACAGGCATCCATCTGTTCCTCCACTCCCTGGACCAACAATGTCATCAACTTACTACGGAATGCCGGAATACCTTTTTTGGTTAGAAGTGTGGTATAGGTAGAGGCATGTTGTTCCAGATAACAGAAAGTTCTGAGAAGCGCATCCTTGGCCGTAACGGGTGTTGTAGTAGAGCTTTCGATCATGCAGGCATCCAACAACTGCTGCAAATAGGTCTCAATGCATTGATCCAACAGGTCGAACTTGTCAGCGTAATGCAAATAGATGGTTCCTCGGTTTACATTAGCCCGATCAGCAATATCGTTTATCGTAATTTGCTCGAATTCCTGTTCCTCCAGTAACCCCACAAAAGCTTCAATTATCGCCTTTCGTGTCTTGAGTACTCGTCTGTCCATGGCCCCTCCTATGATGGTTTTCAACAATAAGGAATCATTCGTTGATTATTCAACAAAAACGGATATTTTAACGATTGAAGCACAGTAGGCGCTTTGTTACTCTTATTTTATCAACAGATGTTGATAAAACAACGATTATTTATAAAATATGAAATTGAGGGATAACCAATGAAGATATTAGTGTATGGGGCTGGGGTTTTGGGCAGTCAACTGGCACACGTTCTGGTGCGCGGCGGCAATGAAGTCACCATTCTGGCTAGAGGGAAGCGGGCAGAGGAGCTGGAGAAGGATGGAATCGTCATCCGGCATGTTTTTCAATTCAAAACGACAGTTGATCAGGTTCGGGTAGCCAGAACGTTGGAAGTGGATGATCAATATGATCTGATTTTTGTTGTCATGAAATATAATGATTTTCCTTCTGTGTTACCTATTCTGGCAGACAATCAGAGCAGCAATATTGTGATTGTGGGAAACAACGCAGATGCGCGAAGCATGCAAAACTTTTTGGAGGAAAACAGCAGGGTAGCAAAACGGGTCGCGTTTGGATTCCATGTGAGTGGAGGGAAGAGGGAAAAGGACCGAATGTTATCGATCGGTGGAGGTAGCGGACAAATGGTAATCGGCAGTCTGGACGGAGAGATAGGCTTTAAACCTTTGCTGGATCAAGCTTTCCGACATGTGAAATACAAGTTAAATGTTCTGAGCGATATTGATGCCTGGCTGAAAAGTCATATCATCCCCATTCTGATGCTTAATGCGGTGAGTTTTAATGAGAAGCGCGAATTGATCAAGTTGGACGGGAACAGAAAGCAAATCCAACATATGATTAGGGCGATGGATGAGGGCTTCAGCGTACTTGAGGCTATGGGCATAACGATTATACCGGAGATTCAGGCTAAAATGATACGCAAGCATCAACGGATGTTGTACCTTCTGTTGAAGATCTATAGCATGCTTCCGGTTCATAAGCTGGTCGCGGGTTCTTTTGGAGAGATTGAGGCGTTAAATAATGCATTTACCGATTGGAAAAAGACAACAGGCATCCCGACTCCCCATTGGGACGTGCTGAAAAGAGATTTTACTATCCTTAAATGAAGTGTTGCTCATTAACCCAATACCGACTACAATAAAACCGACTAATAGAATGGGGATAAGGTGATATGTGGATGCGGGAAATGCCCATGCGCTATGTGAAAGCGAATCAGGTCGGTATTGTATTATTTGTTTTACTCTCGTTTGTGTTCAATCCGCTGGTAGTTCTGGGCTTGCTGTGGACCATTCAGGTGGTTGGTCTGGCTTCCAGTGGCAAACTTAATCTGTTTGTGCAAATTGGGAAAGCTGTGTTGACTGGTAAAGGTACAGAGACGCAGGCGGTGGAGCTGCAGCGATTCAACAATATTCTGGCCGTGCTCTTCCTGTCTCTGGCATTCATCTCGTTCTCGCTTGGCTGGGTAGGCGCAGGGTATGTATTCTCCGTCATGCTTCTCGCGGCTGCAAGTGCGGCCCTGCTGGGTTATTGTGTAGGCTGCACCGTCTATTTCTGGTATAAACAGCTGCGTGCAGGCAGAAAAATCGGATTTTGAGGGTTGGCTGAAGAGCGATACGATGACAGAATAACTTATTCTTCGAGTAAGGATAAAGACGAGTCATGTTCAGAGAGCTTTCTGGCGGCAAGCTTTTAGCTGGACCTATATGGCGATCGGAATACGATCGCATTATAATGAAATCCCCCTCAAGTGAACTGTTCACTCGAAGAGGATTTTCTTTTTTATCTAAACCAGGCCTTGTTCAAATTGTTCGTGAAATTGTTATCGTTCATAGGTACGTTGGCACTGCCAAAGTCCGTGGTGTTGAGTGCATTCCGTGCCGCAGAAGTCAGATCGTCCCATCCGATTAAAGGCTGAGTTCCACCCACAGCATTAGTAACGCCAAGCTCATGGTTAAGTGGCCAGGTACTATTATAGGAAATCAACGGATGATTACCTTGTGTATTGTTATTGCTCGGAGTGACGTTGGTGAACTGTCCGTGACCGGAATATGCGATAGAGAGGATTTTGGAATTGGCTGCTGCCGGATTATCGACCCACACGACGATTCCTTCCCAATCATGACGATGGCCGAGTCCAGAGGAAGGAGAGTCTTTCGGGAAATACCACGAATACATGATAGCCCACACCCCATTGTGCCATGCGGAGCGGGAGTAGATCTGGCCTGTACTTGAGCTACAGTTCCCATTCGATGACCCGGACGTATTCAAGCCAGCACTGGTATTGCCCTGTTGATCCACTGCGGGAAAAGGCACACATCCATGATAGACTTTTAGAAAAGGCTGAAAACGCTTGGCTGCTTGTTGTGTTACGGTCAAAGGCGTAACTTCCTGGAATCCGACTACCTGATCATGATTAATTTCTGCCGCTTCAATAACAGTGACCCAAGGAATACAGGCCATAAGCGAAACCAAGAGCATTAACACGATTTTTTTCATTTACACTTCTCCTTCAAGGGTATGATTTGGTGCTAAGTCGAGGGTGCACTAAAACTATATTGGAAAAAGGTTTATGTTATTTATCTTTTCATCTTAAGATTTGTAAATTTGTAGCATATCTATGTCATAATCATATGAAGATCATCGAAATCGAAGACTAATTCCTGTCCAAGCGGGCAGAATGGTTGATTAATGAGACTATTTTACATAAAAGGTAGTGGGGAAGATTCAGAGTGGTGCGTGAGGTTTATTGGGTAATGGATGGATTAATGGGTACCTATATGAAAAAATATACTTATGGATTACAGGCTAGGACATCTTTACATTTGATGATATGATAGGAGTTAAAGGCTTTGGAATGAGACGGAATTCCTGATGCATAGATATAGGTAAGACGAAAGATTAGAGCAGTATGAACGGAAGATCATTTATATGTAAAAAATATACCCTTCTGTGGACTCGTGCAACGTAAGAATATGAGGTCGTTTAGACTCATGGATAATGTGGAATAGGTGGCGTATGAGATGAAAAAAGCTCGCTTAATATATAATCCGACCTCAGGCCGGGAAGAAATGAAGAAACGTCTGGCTGATATTTTGCAGCGTTTGGATCAAGGTGGTATTGAAGCTTCATGTCACGCAACAACGGGCGAAGGTGACGCAACCCGGGAAGCGGAACTCGCGATTGAACGCGGCTATGACATGATTATTGCTGCTGGTGGAGATGGCACGTTGTATGAAGTTATCAATGGTATGGCTGAGCGGGAGAATCGTCCTCCGCTGGGTGTGTTTCCTTTGGGAACAACGAATGATTTTGCACGTGCACTCGGCATTCCGAGACAATGGGAAGATTACGTGGATCTGGTCATTAACCAGCAGCTTCGTCCGCTCGATCTGGGCAAAGCGAATGATAAATATTTTATCAACATCGCCGGCGGTGGATCACTGACTGAACTGACCTATGAAGTACCGAGTCGTCTGAAAACGATGATTGGGCAACTGGCCTATTATATGAAGGGTATTGAGAAAATGGCGAGTCTGTCTCCACAGGAGCTGATTATTCGCGCCGACGGTCAGGAAGAAATCCATGATGAATTCATGTTATTCCTCATCGCCAATACCAATTCGGTCGGGGGATTTGAGAAGTTGGCTCCAGGTGCAACCATTGATGATGGTCTGTTCGATGTGATCGGTGTCCGCAAGTGTAATCTGGCCGATATGATCCGCCTCGTAACGCTCGCGCTGCGTGGGGAGCATCTGAACGACAAGAAAGTGGTTCATTTCCAGACGAGTCATATGGAAGTTACGTCCCCGGGATATGTGCAGCTGAACCTCGATGGAGAGTTGGGCGGCACATTGCCAGCTACGTTTACGAATTTGCGTCATCATCTGATGTTGTATCGTTAAATACTAAAAAGAAAGAAGTGAATGTACGTTGTCTAATACGAACCGCAGCGGTCGTGGAAAAAACCGCCGGAATTCGGCTGCCTCTCAGGGGCAAGGGAACGCTTCAGCGTCCCGTCAGCCAAGTCAATCATCTCGTCCATCTACACGTCAGCAGGGAAAAGAGGTGCGGCCACAAGGCGCATCTCTTTCTGCCGTTCGTCCAAAGGGGAGAGCGCGTGAATCCGCACCAATCGAAGGTCTGCCCGTTAGCAAAAATGAAGAGACCGTCATCGACATCATTGGCATGAATCATGACGGTGAGGGTGTAGGTCGCGCGAATGGATACACGCTCTTTGTACAGGGTGCGCTTCCAGGTGAAACCGTGCGTGTGCGCGTGATGAAAACCAAGAAGCAGTATGGCTACGCCAAACTGCTGGAGATCGTGAAAGCAAGCCCGGATCGAGTGTCCGCGCCTTGCCCGATCTACGATCAGTGCGGCGGCTGCCAGATTCAGCATATGAGTTATGCCGGACAGCTTGCGTGGAAACGCCAGTTGGTAGTCGATAATTTGCAGCGGATTGGCAAGTTGAACGTGATGGTGGAGGATGCAGAAGATACGGAGCAAGGCATTCGCGTACTGCCTACGATGGGTATGGACGAGCCGTGGCGCTATCGGAATAAAGCACAGGTGCCAATTGGCGTTACCGAGGGTGGTCTGGTAGGTGGTTTTTACGCCAAAGGAAGTCACCGGATCATCGATATGGAGAGCTGTCTCATTCAGCATGAGCACAATGACGAAGTGGTTGCGAAGGTGAAGGAGATCGGCAGTCACTTTGGAATTAGCGCATATAACGAAGAGACAGGTCGCGGTCTGCTGCGCCATGTGGTCGTAAAAAAAGCATTCCGCACGGGCGAGATGATGCTTGTTCTGGTCACCAATGGACGAGACATTCCGCACAAGGACGAATGGATTGGCAGTATCCGTGAAGCGATTCCACATGTGGCGAGCATATGCCAGAATGTGAACAAGAAGCAGACCAACGTTATCTTTGGCGATGAGACCCGCGTCCTGTGGGGCCGTGATGTGATCTATGATTATATCGGTGATGTTCAGTTTGCGATCTCGGCTCGTTCGTTCTATCAGGTGAATCCGGTGCAGACGGAAGTACTGTATGGCAAAACTGTAGAGTACGCAGGACTGAGCGGCAAAGAAACCGTAATTGATGCCTATTGCGGCATCGGTACGATCTCTCTTTTCCTCGCGCAACATGCGGATCAGGTGTATGGTGTTGAGATCGTGCCCGAAGCAATTGAGGATGCTCGCAGCAATGCGCTCTTGAACGAGATGAAAAACGTGAAATTCGAAGTTGGCGCATCCGAGGACGTTATTCCGCGCTGGAAAGAACAAGGTATCGAAGCAGACGTAATTGTTGTCGATCCACCGCGTAAGGGCTGCGATCCACGTTTGCTGGAGACGATCCTGGAGATGAAGCCAGAGCGCGTGGTGTATGTGAGCTGTAATCCGAGTACGCTGGCACGTGATCTTCGTGTGCTGGAGGATGGCGGATATCGAACGGTTGAGGTAACGCCAGTGGATATGTTCCCGCATACAGTACATGTGGAGAGTGTAGCGATGTTGGTTAGGGTGTAGTGTTTTGAAGCTACATTTACCTGTTTTAATATAGCTAATTTGCCCGAGGCTTCTAAAGCTCGGGCTATAATTGTTTTAACCGAAGTCATTCATTCAGCGAAAGGCATTCAGTTTATCAGTTTTTAATAGCTTTGTGTTGTTCAGTGTTTTCTAATGCCACAGTAAGACGTGGTAAAGGTATGCCTAACTTTTTTGCTTCTCTCACAACTTCAAGTACCGCAAAACCGGCTTTACTATTGTTGTATTCAATGAAAAGTCGTGGTAAGCTGCCCTTTGCAAAAATAACCTTGTTAAACAGCGTGCCGAGAAGTACTGTTGGAATCTTGGTCAACAGTAGAGTGATCGCGTCCATCTTTGCGCCTCTTGCTTTAAGTATAGGGGTCATTTCCCGCATACTCTTACCGACATTTGCGAATGAGTCACTATGATTCAAGACGGCTGGGAAACTTCCTCGTTTTAACACCTCGGTCTCCATCGCCGCATTCATGGCAAAATGATTCCATAGCCAGCTTTGCATATCTTTTGTCCAATTGATTTTAAAATGGGCGCTTTCAAATAGTTCTTTGACCTTGTTGTTTATCTGTTCCGTGCCTACCCGTGGTTTTTCCAGAAATATCGTTTTTAAAAAGCCGCCCCTAAGCTTATTGTCCTCAATGCCGCCTCCTGCTCCTGGGAACCCAAAGACAACATTGTTCATAGACAAGGGCAAGATCGATGATTTTAAATCCTGCCAAATATTATTGAATATTAGGATAGGGGTGTTACCCGCGGTAGTCGATAGTAATTGTGCTGCTTCGGGAAGTTGCTTCGTGTTGACACTTGCAATAATGAGATCGTAATTTGGGCTTATCTCCTCATGCAGTTTGATGTTCCAGCTTTCTTGGATTAACTGTTTCCCGCTTCGTGCGTCCCACATTTCAAGCGCTATATGACTTCCGAGGGTTTCTTTTCTCCCTTTTCTAACGTAAAACTCAACGGTATGCCCTGCCTTTTCAAAAGCCCAAGCATACTGGGTCGATATGACACCTCTACCAAAGAATAAAATTCTCATATTACCTCCTGAAAAAAAAATTCAATCCTTGTTGATGATCCAACAACGTGTTGTATAATGTTATTGTATTGATTCACTTTACGATCATCAACCATCAGATTTTTAATATCTGTCGTATAATTGATCGAACAGCAGACGGAGGCAAATAATGAAAAAGCAACCTGAAATTACGGACAAAACAAGGCAGACATTTATAAATGTATTCTGTGATTTATATAGTCGAAAACCCATCGAAAAAATATCCATACAAGAGATCGCTAACCAATCAGGATATAATCGGAGTACATTTTATCAATACTTTACAGATATCTATGCGTTGTTGGACTGCGTTGAAGAGCGTGTTTTGAAATCCATTAACGAGGAGATGGCAGGCAGAGAGTTTTCTACACATACGTTCCAGGATGCACTTCAATGCTTGGAAAATGCAGAGGACATTTCAGTTCTGAAAGCCCTCTTGGGCGACTATGGTTCTGTTCATTTTGTGGAACGCTTGAAAAGAGAAATTCCCTTTGAGAGATTGATTGTGGATTTTCCAACAGATGATGTCTTGGCACCATATATCATTGAGTTTTACATATCAACATTAATATCTATGTTTCGTCTTTGGATACGCAACGACAAAGACCTATCGTCAGAAGAATTGGTCAAGCTGATCGATAGCCTATTTGCAAAGGGGATAACACCGTATCATATCTTTGGCGCGGTCAATTTGAAGCGCTCTGATCTGAATAAAAAGTAAAGGGACGAGGAGAAGGAGAATGAGGGCTTGACTGTAACAGAATCCCTGATACGAGGGTCGCTTGCCTAATTATTTTTGCAAGAGCCTTTTCTGGAGTGCCTACAAACAGATCATACAGATATTCTAGCGGAAAACAGTAAAGAGGAGCATTTGCTCCTCTTTACTTCAATAACTATAGTAGTCTAAAACTCCTCACTCCATCATCCCAAGCGGTAATTAATACACATGCACATCCGTACCAAGCACGGATTTGTTTTGTACGGAATTACCGGATAGATATACCTTTTGCAGATTAGGAAGCTGGCTTAGGCTCTCGATATTGGAAATGGCATTGTTCTCGAGATGAAGCTCTTCTATGGCCTGCCAGTTACTCATAAATTCGAGAGAAGCCAGATTGTTATCTTGCAGAGTAAAGGAACGTAGAGCCGACATGTTGGCAAAGTAAGGCATCATTTGGTCAACTTCATTGACAGAGTTGTTATTTATGCTGAAATATGGCTGCTCTAAGGTCAAATGTTCAAGCACGCTGTTTTCCGCAGCCGTTTTTTGTTCAAAGTTCAACCTACACTCGGAGCACATCAGAGATTTGACCTGCTTTAAACGAAATAAAGCATCGCTCTCCTTATATAGTGACGAGTCGTAAATGTTTAGAGTCTCTAGGCTGGGCAAACCGTCCAGGGCGCCAAGACGTGTAATTTCATCGATCTCCCAGAGGGAGAGTTGCTCCAGTTTTGGGAATTTCCCCAGCGCAACCAAGTTCAATTCCCCGCTTCCGCCACGGAGCGTCAGACTGGTTGTAGCCGGGGCCTTTAGCCCAGTGAGAAAGGAGCTTGGAATTTCCACTCGCCCCACATTAGGCAATGTCAGCGCTTCTGCTTTCTCGTAGTAACCGGACAACGTTAATTCCCGCAGAGAGGGCAGACTGTTTATGACCTTTACCGAACTAAGCTGACTTAGAGAAGCCAGACGTAGTGTAGTAATGGAGGCCTTGTCGGCCAAGGGCTCCAGGCTTGAGAAGTTTACGTTTTCGAGATCAAGTGTTTGTAGAGCAGGCATATTTTGTACAAAGTCGATGGACTTTACATTCGTTAAAAAGGATAGCTGAAGCTCCTGAAGCTGGGTCAAGGCGTACAGCGGCTGCAGGTCTGTGGTTTCACTGTAATGTATGGATAAGGATGAAAGCCCGGTCATGGAGGACAACCATCCCAGTTCATCGACAAAGGTGAGCGACAGGGACTTGAGCGGCAGCTTGTTCAACAGAAAGAAATCCGTTACGGATTCATCCACATAGGTAATGGATAACGAGCTCAGATTAGGAAACTCCAGCAGCATGGCCAATTCCTGATTGCTGCGAAGCTGAGTGGAAAGCTCCGTAATTTTAGTCTTGTCTCCAAAGTAGCCCGAAAATGTACTGAAGGATTCGTTAAAAGCGCCTCCATAACTTTTTAATCCGGACATATGGGCCAAAGTGGTTTGATCCGTCTGGGCGATTTCATAGGTGTTCGTCAGGTCCAATGCCGTCAGTCCCGTAAAGGCTTCAAAATCTCGCTGATTGATCTCCTGGCCATTCAGTTTCTTGTCCTGAGTAACATAAGTGATTTTCTCGGCCTGTTCATCGCTGAAGGGATCGGAGAGGCTATATGTAAACGTCCACTGATCATTCTCCGAATGCTCTACAGTTAAATAGCGAAGACGAGCCAATTCCTCCTCTGTCGGCAGGGCAGATCCTTTATCGAAGATATCTCGCAAAAAGGAAAGAAGAACCTCGCTTTCGGGCATCTTTCGTACAGGCAGATTGGCTTCTGTTTTTGAATAGGTGGAGCTGTTGCTATAATAAAAATATGTACCGATGGCGCCTGATATGACAAGCAGCAGGACCAATAACAGCCTTAGGGGGATGGAGACGGAGACGGACAGCTTCGGCGTCGCCTCAGGAACTGTCCCGTGGTAATGATTAATGGTCTGGTCTACGTAATAGACATGATTTTGCTTCAATAAAAGCTCTGTTTCACAATAGGGACACTTTAAAACTTCATCCTCCTTGTATTCAATTCTTCCATTGCAATTGGGACAGTTTAACGGGATAAACGCCACGAATGTCCTCTCCTTCATTTCATTATGATGTTCATAAGATCATGCTGAACGGTGATCTGACTTCATTATACCTTGTGAATTTACGTTTGATGAGAGAAAGAAGTTTCACATAGCGAAGGAGTAGGGAATCCAGCTCCTTTTTGATCTTCTTTAAGTAGGGCAGAGGGGAGGCATTAGACATCATCAAGCGAACTGCTGCCTTTACCGGGACGGTTTATTTATGTTTATTGAACGCGAGGGTGAGTATGTTATATTGAGGAGAGGAAAATCAAACGATACCATTACATAACAGGTGGGATGTAAGATGTTCTTTTTTATTACAATGCTTGTGTGCTTTGTTGTATTCATGTTGCTGACTTCGTTCTTCAACAGAAAACATAAAGTTCTAATCTCGTTAGTCAGTTCGCTGGTAGTGAGTACGCTGCTTCAGGCTCTGGAGCAATTTTACCTAAGCGGTATTTTAGTGGCGTCGTTTTTGGTTTATTTTATAATCGGAAATATCAGCACTTTAAAAAGCAATCAGCTTAGGCTAATCTTGGCGGTATTATTCAGTACGTCCATAGTAACACTGGTGCTCTCGTTTACATACTTCAATCAAACCACAGCTCCACCAGATGCCGAGATTCTTAGAGTTATGTTTATGTACTACCCTTTATTAGTTGTGTTTATTGCGTGTTATATCTACATGCTCCTAAGCCTGTTCAATTTTAAAATGTTGCAAGCCGCCAATCCGTTCCTCTATATCTGGAATAAGGTTCGTGCTTTCAGACGGATGATGCGTTTGTTCTGGATTATTTCACGTAAAGGTTTGACTCATTTGATTCAGCAGGATCATGCCAAGCTACCCTTTGCGATTGCTGAGGTTCTGGATAACATGGGCGGCGTGTTTGTTAAGTTTGCTCAAGTGTTATCGACCAAAAAGGACATGCTGCCTGCGAACTATATTCAAGCGTTCTCCAGTCTGCATGATCAGGTTAAACCGCTGAGCCAAGATGAACTGAAAACAATCATTGACACTAGAATCGGAAATATGGATGAAACCTATGAATCCTTTGGGATGGAGCCGATTGCTGCGGCTTCGATCGGACAGGTTCATCTGGCAAAGCTAAAGTTAACGGGCGAGAAGGTTGTTGTTAAAATTCTAAGACCTGACGTGAAGCAGAAGATGACAGTGGATTTGGATATTTTGATCCAGTTTGTCACATGGCTGTCCGAACGCTCTATCAAAATCAAGAGACTTGGGTTAATCCAGTTAGCCGAAGGATTCAAACAGAATTTGCTTGAAGAAACCGATTTTGATATCGAGGCCTTAAATACGAATCTGTTGCGAAAAGCCTTCCAGGAACATGATATTCAGATCCGTGTTCCTAAAATCTACGCCGAGTTCTCAACGAAACAGGTGCTCACCATGGAATATATCGAAGGAACCAGCTTCACAAAAGCGGTGACAAACGACGTGTCAGTGAGGGTGATGCACGCATTTTTGGATCAAATTCTGATGATTGGTATCTTTCATGCGGACCCCCATCCTGGCAACCTCATGCTTACTTCTGATGGAGAAGTTGCTTTGATCGACTTTGGTTCAGTGGGATATCTAACGGATGAGGAACGAGAAGGCATGTTAAGCTTCCTGATGGGTTACAGCACTAAAGATACGAAAGAGATGGCGCATGGCTTAACGCGAGTCTGTAAGGAAGGAGATTTACTGGATCAAAAACTGATTGAACAACGCCTTAACCGTTTGTTAGCAGAAGTATCTTTCTCACCAGACCCGACAAGTGTCATGATGAAACGTATGATGACCCTGATCACGGATATGGGGATGTCCTTAAAACCGACCATTGCTGGTGCATTCAGAGCTATCATTACGCTGGATGGTACGTTGTCATCTGTAGATGATACCTACTCTTTATCTGCAGCAAGCCAGTCCTACGCCAGCCATATGGATAAAGGGCAGATGGTTAAAGAGCGCATAAGCAAGGTCAAGGACCAGATTACGGACTACATTCCTAGATTATTGGAGCTGCCTATTCTGAAGGAAAATAAAATTACGATTGCTCGTGAGCAACATCATTCATTGAATGATGTTATAGGCACGTTAACTGTGGGGATTTTCACGGTAATCTGTATGGTTGTTATGCTCGCAAGTTTTGTAGTTCAGAGCGAAGTCATGCGATTTCTACTTGGTCCATTATCCATATCAGGCTTTGGTGTAGGGATGACCATTTTGTGCGTATCTGTAATTAAACATTTGAAGCCTAAGGTGTAGTGTATAGATAGATCAGGATGGATGAAACAATCGTTTACTTTTTTAAGAGCAGGTTGCAGGGTGAACTGGTTAGTTACATCTTGCTTTGGCTGGCAAGTTATCTTCTGGATAACCTGCCGATTATCTTTTTCCGCAATCGCATATTCTTATATCCTTAATCAATTCAATCTACGGCAAAATGCACGACTGCACTATATAACATTTTGGTGCGAATAGGATCAAATGTTACTTGATGTTGGACTTGCTTCACACGCAGCATCAGCGCTTTATTGATTTCAATTCGTTCTTCAATCACTCGCGCCAGTTCATGAAAGTCATAAGCCTGCAAGCATTCGACTTTATCTTTAATTATATCCAGTGAGATTTCCATATTAAGTCATGCCTCCTCCAAATGACGATCTGCAGGTTAAATACCTGCCGAGCTTCATTTTAGAGGAGCTTTTCCAGTTCGGCAAGAGCAATCGGGCTGAAAATCTAATAAAGACGTGATAAAATCGGGAAAGGGCAATTTCGAGATCATCGAACTTTCAATAATTTGAAGATCCAATGGGAGTAATAACAGATACTGTTGTTTGAACAAAGTTACATTTGCATGGTATAAGTGAAGAAGAAGCTAGGACACCATAATGTGAATTGCAACGAAACTGCGAATGATCATGTAAATGATAGCAAGCAGATGTATGAGTTACGAGTTTTACTATTTTAACTATTAATGAGGACAGAGACTGTCCTGGAATGTATAGAGGAGCTTTTGAGATGACAAAGGAAAACTTTTGGCGTGAATTGCCACGACCATTTTTTATACTGGCACCCATGGAAGATGTGACGGATGTTGTGTTTCGGCATGTCGTAGGTGAAGCGGGCAGACCGGATGTGTTTTTTACGGAGTTTGCGAATACAGAGAGTTATTGTCACCCGGAGGGGCACCATAGTGTGCGAGGGCGTCTGACTTTTACAGCGGACGAACAGCCGATTGTGGCTCATATCTGGGGAGATAAACCGGAATTCTTTCGTGAGATGAGTATCGGTATGGCGAAAGAAGGATTTAAAGGCATCGATATCAATATGGGTTGTCCGGTAGCGAATGTAGCCGAGAATGGAAAAGGAAGCGGATTGATCTGCCGGCCAGCCCTTGCGGCGGAGATTATTCAGGCGGCGAAAGCCGGGGGGCTGCCGGTCAGTGTGAAAACACGTCTTGGATTTACTGAGGTCGATGAATGGCGCGACTGGTTAACTCATATTTTGCAGCAAGACATCGTGAATCTGTCCATTCACTTGCGGACGAGAGAAGAAATGAGCAAAGTAGACGCTCACTGGGAACTGATTCCGGAGATTAAAAAACTTCGTGATGAGATAGCTCCTAATACATTGCTGACGATTAATGGGGATATTCCTGACCGTGAAACAGGCCTGAGACTCGTGGAGCAATATGGTGTGGATGGTATTATGATTGGACGCGGTATCTTCCAGAATCCGTTTGCTTTTGAGAAGGAGCCGAAGGAACACAGCAGCACGGAATTGCTTGATCTGCTACGGCTGCATTTGGATCTCCATGATCAATATTCCGAGCTTGAAACGCGTTCGTTCAGCCCGCTGGCCCGGTTTTTCAAAATCTATGTTCGTGGCTTCCGCGGTGCTAGTGAGCTGAGAAACAGCTTGATGAACGCCAAAACCACTTCTAAAGTACGCGAATTGCTCAATGAGTTTGAAATTAATGAACAGGTGGAGTAGAGTAAGCCGTAATCATGGATACGAAGTATGATTCAGGTAGATTTAATAGAAAAAAAAGAAGCGGTAACTTTTCCGCTTCTTTTTTTTGCTTTGCTGTTTAACGCGTATACTCTGGCTTCTCTATAGCGATTGGCTGAGGATTGGCAAGCACCCATAACACAGCCAACTCGGATAATCTGGCAGGCGCATCAAAATCGTATCCATTGTGAAGTCTGCTGACCAAGTCTGCTGCCTCTTGGAGAAGTGCGGGAGCGAGTGGCGTACCAGAGCCCAGGTGACGAACCAGTGCATCCAGCATCTTGCGATACTCCGCATCCCAGTTTCCACCGCCATTATCCAATACTTCATGGGACACACGTCCTGTGATGCGAATGACCTCTCCCTGCACCGTTTGAGCGTAGCCTTGGGCCGGAATGAGATATTCCCACAGCTCTTGGTGCTGTTTGGTCCAAGTGGTTGCCTTTACCTGAATGGGGGTAGTCCCATCGTGCATGATCCGATTCGCTACCGGCTCAACATCAAATAACGGGTACAGTTTGTTCAGCGCGTCTGAAACTTCATCGACCTTGTCCTTATTAAACTTCTCACGGACGAATTCAAAATCCTTACCGATCCGCTTCACCGATTCTTTCATATCCGGGGTGACCGATGCTCCGGCATCCAGCAGAATTGCGGCAATCTCTGCCAGACTGACTATATCGCTATTCCTGCAATTGGCTAACCCCTTAGCTAATGGCGTATTTCCCTGTTTATTTTCTACGTTAATAGTAGCGCCTTGGTTTACCAACTCTTGAACCACTTTGGTTCTATACCCACTGACTGCTGCATGTAACGGTGTTTCATTTTGGTAATCCACAGCGTCCAGATCCGCACCTAATTCAAGGAACTGGGGTACATTTCCTGACCAGTGTGCAGCGTGGGCGTGTAATGGCGTGCGTTGATATTTGTCCCGTGCGTTGATATCTGCCCCTTGCTCTACCAGCCAACGAACCAATTCATCCGATATTTGACGAAAGCTGAGGGTCGTACCTTTGCTGTAGCCCCCGCGGGCATCCCATTCGCATTGCTCAAAAATTTCTTTTACGGTAGCGATATCATTATCTTTAACGAGTTTTTCCATATGAGCAGGTAAGGTTGCTTTCTTCGTAGCCATTACACTCTTCCTCTCCTTTGTGAATAACAACGTATGTTCCAATGGTAGGCTATGACGATTTAATAGTAAGTAGATAATTTTCTGCAATTTTATCACATAGGGGATTTCAAAACCAATAACTGGGTTTCTTCCATCATCCATTTGGTTTGCTATGTTATAATTTAGATGAATGTTGATATTGAGGATTGGTTGAGAAAAGATATTTGAAATGATCGCCGCAATTCGTGCGGTAGGCTTTTGATAATAGGAGGATTTATGTCCTGGAGCAAATTGAAGCAACAACTGGAGAGTTTTCTTAGTCCCGCGTTAGTTGGAAGGGTGGAGTACCGTGCTACCAGCTATAGCTATTCACCTGATAAATCAGGCAATTGTTATATTACTGTAGATAAAAAGAATGTACTCAACATGAGCGATACAACAACCCCAATCCGATGGTATCAGACAGAACAGGAGATCAAGAGCGACCCGGAGATCATGATTCCTGTGAGCGATGAAGAGATTGAAGTTATTCGAAAAGATTCCAAAGGACCCATTCCCGAGGATCGTCTTCATGTCATGGCAAGAAGTAGAAAAATCTCCGTACATGCCAAAGAGCTTTTGTTGGCTCAGACCGCACTCAGTAAATCAAATTTTACTGTTGCAGCTACGACGTATTTATCGACTTCTATAGAGGATAATCTGGAGAGCAAGGATATCTTGTTTAATATTCTGGCTTTAATGGACAGACGAGTTGGCAAAAAGCGAATTCTAAACATGTCGGAGCAGGTCAAATTAAAGCATCCAGCGGTACAATATTTTTATGAACTGCGTCGTCGTACGGTGTGAAATTTAATAACGTTCACGGATAGAGGTACACTGTGTCGGTGACGGTTTCACTGAAAACTGCCTAACAAGTGGATATAGCTTTTTACTATAACCAGTTATGGTTTTTAAGTATCCCTTCTAACTGCCCTCAGCGTGATATGATCATCCTATACAACGAGGGGGTTTTTTACATGACTGATAAGTTCCAGATCGTAGGAAGTTTATTGCGGCCGGATGAGCTGCTGAAATATAAAACGCAAATTGAACATAATGATGATATCCAATATCCGTTCTATGAAAACTACGAAGGATATGAGAAGTGCGAGACGGAAGCTATCAAACAAGTTGTCGCTAAGGAAATCGAACATAACTTGTCCGTTGTTACCGATGGCGAATTTTCCAAATCGATGTGGCATCTGGACTTTGTATGGGGATTTGGCGGAGTGAAGCGTTACATCGCGGATCACGGCTATTTTTTCAGAGATGTGGACGGAACTTCGAAATATGAAACACGCAAAGATATTGGACTGCGCATTATTGATAAATTGAGCGGAAAGAACCATCATTTCATTCAACTGTTCCAACAACTGCAAGACACGGCTGGCGAGCAACAAACGAAACTTTGTGTACCGTCTCCTTCCCATATTTTCGGTGAGCTTTCCTGGTCGGATAACATTGGTGGAACGGATGCTGTATATCAAAACATACAGGAACTCAAAGAGGGTCTTGTGATCGCGTATAAGGAATTCGTGGAGGAATTCGCTGCAGTGGGCGGAAAAATTCTGCAATTCGATGATTGCTTGTGGGAACTGTTTGCAGACGACAACCCGAACTCTCCGTTTACAGGGGAAAATATTAATCAAGATGAAGTAAAGGGTCTCGCTACCGAATTCATTGATATTAATAATACCGTGATTGACTACGGTCATAGCCTGGGCTTGAAAATGTGGACACATAACTGCCGCGGCAATTATGATTCCCGCAACATGGGTGGTGGATCGTATGCCAAAATTGCGAATCTGTTCCTGAAGCAATTGAAGTATGATCGTTTCTTCCTGGAGTGGGATGATGATCGTGCGGGTTCAATTGAAGCGTTGGAAGTGTTCAAAGACAGACCTGAAACGGAAATTGTACTGGGTCTGTTGTCATCCAAAACGAGTACACTCGATGATGAAGCACGTGTTGTCCGGTTGCTGGACGAAGCATCCAAAATCATCGATAAGGATCGGCTGTTGCTGTCTCACCAATGCGGCTTTGCATCTTGTGATGGCGGTAACGAATTAAGCGAAGCTCAGCAATGGGCGAAGATTGATCAAGGGCAGAAGATTGCAAAGCAATATTGGGGCAGCACCGTCTAGGATTCAAGCTGAATGTATTGTGACCTTATAAACACATTGCTCGATCAATAGTGTTATGCACGATAATAAAACGGCGACTTTTCCTCTGGAATCTATCCAGGGAGAAGCCGCCGTATTTGTGTGGAACCTACACATGGGTACGTTCTCATTTCTATAACTTTTTTAACTAATGATGGGGCTTGTCATTCTTTATTTCTGAGATTCACGCTGTGCCAGCCATTCCTTTTTCAACAAAGCATACTGATATGTATTCTCGTATTTCGGTGTGCCGTCCTCATTTTTGACAAATGAAACGAACTCCAAGAAAAGACCTTCCCGGCGCATGCCCAGCTTTTCACACAGTTTCTGAGAACGGAAGTTATCATCCTCGACATAAGCGTACAATCTTCTTATTCCCTGTTCCATAAAGAGATCTTCGATGAAAGCATTGGCGCTCTCACTGGCGTACCCTTTCCCTTCATATCTGCCATTAAAATTCCAACCAATACTATACGTATCTGAATTCGAATCCTTATCCGTATCGGAATCCCGATCTTCCCTCATACCAAACAGCTCACCGATCAACTCGTTACTGTCTTTCAGGCAAACCGCGATGTGGGAATCGTCACTGCTTCTTTTTGCGACCTCTGCCGCCGCATCTTCCAATGTTGAAATTCGTTGATCCATAAAACAATTTACTCTGGGATTTGCTGTGTATTCCAACAGTCCAGCTGCGTCCGTTACGGTGAAATTTCTCAGGATTAATCGATTGGTTTTAAGTATTTGCATAAGATGATATACCTCCGGTTTTCATATCAATAGATTGGTTATGTTCATGTTGTATCTCTTTTTATTTTACGAGACTCCCTATTCGTACTATAACTGGGTATAGCCTTGGGTTTGGCTTTGGTACTGTCTGACCAGGAGAACAATCCCACCAATTTCTCCCTATAGATATAACCGAGTACAAACCCAATTACAGCGATAACAGAAATAATAATGGCGATTGTGTATTGTTGCATATGAATTGTGGACCCTATAACGGTAGATGCGATGATCCACGGCAGACGACCGACGATAAGGATCGTGAAGAACCTAAACGAACTAATCGATGTAAGTGCGGCGACAAATACAAGCATGTCTTTGGGCAAGCCGGGAATCACGAAAAAGATGAATAAAAAAGCGGAGAACTTCTTCTCATCATGAATTAACGACATCCACTTATTATTTTTCTTTTGCATTAGCCGTGAAATATAGGCGCGACCGATGTAACGGGTGAAATAAAAGGCGATCGCTGAGCCTATAATCAAGCCTATTGTAGTATACAAGGACCCAATTGTAACCCCATAGATATAACCGCCTGCAATCTGTACCACTTCTCCTGGAATAGGTGCAACCACGATCTGAAGAATCTGGAATAAAATAAACATGACCGGACCCCAATGGCCTGTTGAATGAATATACGCTCTGAAGTTGTCCATGGAAGACATGATTTTAATAAGGGCAGGAGAATAATACACCAGTAGACCAATGGACAACATGATGAACAGACCCAACAATATGTTAATCATTACTTTTTTCGAAGTTTGTGGCATTCCTGACGACCCCTTTGTCTAATAACTTCTACATATTTACAGTATAAGACGAAATTATTAAGAGATACCTACATAACTTCTGAAGAATTCTTAAGTCGATTGTATTTGCTGGTAGTCGCTAATAGCGCATATTATACTGAAATTAGACGGAGGGATCAGATGAGCAAGAAAATTCTAATTGCTGATGATAACAGTGAAATTCGTGAAATTGTAAGGATTTTGTTAGAGAGTGAGAATTATGAAGTGATTGAAGCGATAGATGGTCAAGATGCGATTGATAAAGTGAACGAAGAGACGGATCTCATTATTTTGGATATGATGATGCCCAATAAATCGGGGCTGAAGGCGTGTCTGGAGATTCGTGAAAAAACAAGCGCACCGATCCTGTTTCTCACAGCGAAAACGCAGGATTCTGACAAACAATTGGCCTTTTCCTCAGGCAGTGATGACTTTTTGTCCAAACCCTTTTCCTATACAGAACTTGTTTCGCGGGTGAAGGCTTTACTGCGGAGATATTATATATATCGGGGCAAGGAGAAGACCGAAGAAAAGGACCAAATTATCGTTAAGGATCTTACCGTCCATCAGGATTCAAAAGCCGTGTTTGTTGGGGAGAAGGAGATTGCTCTAACTGAAATTGAATACCAGATTTTGCTGCTGTTGGCTAAGAAGCGACGAAAGGTATTCTCGGCAGAAAATATATATGAGAGTGTTTGGGGGCAACCCTACTTTTATACGTGTAATAACACGGTCATGGTTCATATTCGTAACTTGAGAGGCAAACTGGAGGATGACCCGCAGAACCCTAAATATGTGAAGACCGTTTGGGGGAAGGGGTATAAAATTGAATAGATTATTCATCGGAAAAAAGCTGAAGATTAAACTGGTTCTGGCGGTTGTCATTTCTTTGGTCATTTCCATAAGTGCACTCGTTATTTTACAAGTTGTTGGCGAGACTGTATTGGATAGTTATTTAAGTAAATCCACTTTTGTAGAGAACAGGCAGCAAGATGCGCTGGATCGATTCGAAGCATTTGTGAATAACCAGAACGTGTCAACCCGTGATCATGAACAATTGTCTGCTTGGATAAGTCATGAGCGCTACTTAAATCTGTATATTTTTGCAAAAGACAAATTGATATTTTCCTCCAACACGGAAGTTGATCCTGCCATTAATGAAGAGTTGTTAACTCAATTCGTGCCATCAAAAATACCCATCACCACTATCCATTTTGCGGATCAGGATGCCCAGATATACTTGGTTAGCTTTTATGAGTATCAATATTACAACCTCATTCTGATTATTGGTGTTTTCATAGCGGCCATTGTGTTCATTGTTTCCTTTCTACTTATGATTAATAAGAAAACATCTTATATTGGCGTGCTTGAACAAGAGATCAAAATACTCGAAGGTGGAAATTTGGATTATTCGATTACGATATCGGGAAAGGATGAACTGTCATCTCTGGCCCAGAGTATTGATGAGATGAGGAAATCATTTGTGGAACGGCTGGACAGCGAGGAGAGGGTCAGGATGGCCAACCGTGAATTGATCACGGCGATTTCCCATGATTTGCGAACACCACTCACGATTCTATTAGGATATATGGATATCATAGAGCTTAACAAATATAAGACACATGAAGATCTGTTGCAGTATATTCATAATAGCCGGGAGAAGGCCTATCAGATCAAAGTGCTGTCGGACAAACTATTCGAATATTTTACGGTATCCTCGGCCGCTGAAGAAGAGGAAGTAGAATTTGAGATGTATGAGGGCAGAGCGCTTATCGATCAACTCATAGATGAGCAATTAGTGGTTTTGGATGATATAGATGTGCAGGTTCAGACAGATGCACATCATGAGGAGTTTTTGCTGGAAATCAATCTGGTCGCCATGCGTCGCGTAATGGATAACATATTTTCAAATATTCGAAAATACGCCGATCCAGTGCATCCCGTTCATATCCAGATTTCTTTGAAGCAACAATGGGTCATTCTTGAGGTGAAGAATAAGATTAAACGTGTTGGCAAAAAGAATGATAGCAACGAAATCGGGCTCGTTAGTTGTCAGAAAATGATTCAGCAGCACAACGGGACGTTGACGGTGTCACAGGAAAAAGATATCTTTTCACTACAGATTACGCTACCTGTCATCATCAATAAACCAACACAGACTCATATATAATGGAGGGGAGAGAGACGTTATCATTATCGCGAGCAACAAAAACGAATCTCTTGGAATGATGTTGATGGTCTTCCGTGGGATTTCTCTGGCTGTCTAATTTTGTTAGCTTAGGCTTCTGTATTGGAGTATCTTGCTAATAGGCATGGGCGAATGAACATCGCTTTACCATTCACACTATACAAAATAGCCATGCGACAGCATGGCTCTTACATATATCGTGAGAGGGCAAGCTTCATGTTTTAAACAACAGGTGCATTTTGTTTCTTGAAATATTGTTCAATTAGAAACGCGAGCATTGGTCCGGACTCAGCCTGCTGTAATTGAGCCTGATCGCCAAATTCCATGAGATACGGCTGTTTCGTAGTACAAGGAGTCCAATGAGGCATCAGCTTTCCGGTGGAGTCCGGACCGTTTGGATCACCTGTAGCAATAAAGTTGGATAAATAATTACACATCTGGCGAGCCAGATCATAATGCTTGCCTGTGAAAGGCCGCCAGCATTTGGCAAGTGTTTCGAAGAAGAACCACAGATCGACGGAGTGAAAAGTGCCCGGCTGATCCCAACCCGGAATCTCGGCGTCGAAGTTATAATAGTAGAGAGGCGTTTCAGACGGATGACCGCTGTTCGCACGGATGGCGAGCAGAATGGCATGTTGGATCATGCGGACCGATGCTTGTTGCAGAGCATGTTCGATTTGGCCGGTATCAGCCTCACATAGCTGCAAAAAGGCAGGGGCCTCCTCGCCAAATAGCTCCACAGCCATCTGCTTCAGTTCTTCCAGATTGGCTGCGGCGGGACGGGTCCAAAATTCGGAAGATGTATGCCCCAGCATTACGGGTATCGCCTCGCGCTCCTGCTGAACAAAACGAGTAAACGGATCGCCTACACAGAATTGTTCGTCGATGACGGTTCCCCAGAAGCTTTTGTATTCGAGTGCTTTGTCACGGAGATGTTCAGCATCCAGTTGTCTCGCCTCAGCCAGGGAAGATACGCCCAGGAAGCCGAAAAACTCCACCCCTGCTTGCTCTGCATCCTTTAGTGTGGAACGGACAGAAGGCACGCGGACCTTCGGGTACAACTCGGTAGCTATACCGCTCATGATGACGGCTCGCTGGAACAAGCCTTTATTTTGCGTAGAGGTCATCTGGCTGAGCACACTTCCTCCGCCTGCCGACTGTCCGCCGATGGTGATCTGGTCTGGATCACCGCCAAAGGCGGCAATGTTGCGTTTGACCCACTGGGTACCTGCTTGCTGATCAAGATGACCAAAGTTGGCGGGTGCATGGGGGGATTCGGCACTAATCTCAGGATGGCACAGGAAGCCGAAGGCATTCAGCCGATAATTAATCGTTACAACGACAATACCTCTACGAGCGATTCGCTCGCCATCAAATTCCATTTCGGCTGTATGGCCGACTTGCAGGCCCCCGCCAAAATACCAGACAAAAACAGGTAGCTTCTCATCCGCGCGTTTGGCTGGTGTCCAGACATTCAGATACAGACAATCCTCGTTCATGGGCAGGTCGGGATCAACGGCCCATTCGCGGGTATAGATATTGTTATCATCGATGACTGTTGGGGCTTGCATGGAGATGGGGGCAAAATCAAATGCTTGTAGTACACCTTCCCAGTTCGCCAGCGGCTGCGGAGCTCGCCAGCGGTTTTCACCTACAGGAGGTGCGGCAAAAGGAATTCCCTTGAAGCTGGTAATCCGCGGGTCCGCCGCGGGCAGTCCTTGCACTTGTCCATGTTCTACCGTAACCATTCTAAGCATACAACATTCTCCTCTCTGGATTTAGCGTGTAAGCGTTACCGAACATCTTATCAACGTGGCATTAGAAAGGGGGAATCAAGGTTGAATCCAATTTGGCAAGAGAGCAGTAGAGCCAGTAATTTGTATTTTATCAGCGGTGGTCACAAGCCAGCCAACCCTCACCAATGGGGGCCAGGCGTGCGTGACGTTTATGCGCTGCACTATATTATCCGCGGCCAAGGGACGCTGGAGACGGGCGGCCGCGTTTTTCGGCTAGTTACGGGGGAAAGCTTTATCATATTTCCGCAAAAAGAGATTTATTATTATCCAGACCCGCAAGATCCATGGGAGTATGTCTGGGTGGAGTTTAGCGGTGAGGATGCCGGGCGGTTGCTGGGGCTGACACAGCTCTCAGAGGTACAACCCGTGGTGTCGGTCTCGCCGGAGACACTGCAGCCTTTTTTTCACCTTGCCTGGAACGCGGGTGCATCATCCTATGAATTACTGCGGGCGGATGCCCGTTTGCGTCTGCTGCTTTCCTACTATATGGAATATTATCCGAAGGAGCCGCAGGTGGACGCCAAGGATTATGTCTGGCTGGCGAGAAAGTACATCGAGCAGAACTACTGGAAGCCGATACTGACCGTCACGGAGATCGTAAAGGCAGTTAATCTGGAGCGCAGTTATTTGTTTCGTCTGTTTAAGGCAGCAACCGGCAAGTCTGTTCTGGAGTATATTACATCCTGCCGAATCGAGCGCGCCTGTGAACTGTTGAAAACGTCGGGCCTGCCGATTCAATCGGTAGCCTATTCTGTCGGCTACAATGACCCGTTATATTTTTCCAAAGTATTCAAGAAAGCAACTTCACACACGCCAACAGCGTACATGATGCTGCACCGGACGAAGGCATAACGTTAACGGAACAGGGCGCAGTTCCCGGACTCTCGGAAATAACGGATCAGCTTCTCAATAGGCTCGCGTCCACAGTTCAGCTTCACTCCTATACAATCGATGCACAGAAATTGCTGGGCAGAGCGTGAGATCAATTTGAGGTAGATGCCCACATCGTCTGAAGAGAGTGGAACCTGACAGGAGGTGCACAGGCGATGTTGAGCCATCTATTTCACCAGTTTGGCACGCACAACTAAACAATCATGTGCTGCGACAACGGGAGCGAAGCGTTCACGGAACACGCCAAGCTCTTTATGTTCCCAGCAGTCATACAGGGACAGCGCATAACCGGCAGCGTAAGGCAGACCCATATCCCAAAATTGCAAAGACAATTCCCGCTGGCTGTCGCTCAGGTTGAAGAAGCCAATAGCCAGATCACCATCTGTGAGTACTTTCACCAGCATAAATACATCGTCTGTATGAAACCATTGTGGTTCTGGTTTAATGCGGTAAGCTCCGCGTGCTTCTACATCCTGATTGATAGCGATCAGATCAGGATTCAGGAGAATATCTTTTGTGATCTGGTTAGCCTTGCGCACGTCACATCCGATCATTAATGGTGAACCCATCATGGACCAGAGAGAGAAGTGGGTTTTATATTCGATGTCGTTGCATCCGCCGATGCTGCCAATATAATCATTGTTGCTTCCACCGTACATACCAACAATCAGCATATCCATGTCGTTATGGCAGAAGGAGCCGGTGTAGCTTTGTTTTCCCAATTGAGACAGGGCAAGTTCCTTCACTGAATCCCAATTGTCGCGGATATCGCCGGTGGAGCGGTACATATGAGCGCCCGATTCCCGAATCCAATCGTATACGTCGTCGGCTCCCCAGTTGCAGGCGGAGAACAGGATATCGCGTCCGCAGTTTTTGAGCGCAAGGCTCATCCGTTTGTACAGCAGCTCTCCTGAGATATGGCGCGGCTTGAAGCAGTAATCATACTTCAAATAATCAACGCCCCATTCGGCAAAAAGGGCAGCATCCTGGAATTCATGCTCAAAGCTGCCTGGATACCCGGCACATGTATGCGTACCTACGCATGAATACATGCCGAACTTTAGTCCTTTGCTATGGATATAATCAGAAAGCGCTCTCATTCCACTCGGGAATTTATCCGGGTCAGCCACCAGATTACCGCTCGCATCACGTTCCTTCAGGCTCCAGCAATCATCAATGACAATATACTCGTAACCAGCGGCTAGATAACCTTCCGATACAAACACATCAGCGACATCCCGAATTAATTGTTCGTTAATATCCCACGTAAAGGTATTCCACGAATTCCAGCCCAGGGCAGGGGCAAAGCCTAACACTTGATTGTTGCTCATGCTCTCGCATCCTTTCTCATCTCGGTTTTGTTAACAACACTAAACTGAACATAAACGATGAGCGACGTATCCTGCCATAGCTTAACGTTGCTTGGACATGGAGATATGTTGCTCTGCTTGTGCTGGTGGAATTAGCTCTTCCAATGAGGCTCTAGGCAGGTATTCAGAAGTTGCTGGTAGAAGCATAAGAAAGGAAAAATGCCTGTCTGCGAAGAAGTTATATCTATCTTTTCAGGGAGCTGTGCGAAACAGTGGTATAGATGTTATGATCGATGATAATGCTCGAACAGGTTGTCAGAGCAACAGGGAAATTTGAATAGTATTCAGTTTTTCAGGAAAAATAACCCAATGACGAATCCCTCATACGAAAGGTAATAATCTCGCCGGAATGATTATGCATATGGCAGAATGGTTCCAATTGGATAATATGCGATTTTCCATCGGTTTTTCGTTAAACATAAGTGTCTGTTTGATATGATCAGATATAAAATTTATAGGATTGGAGTGTTGCCAAATGAATCTAGATGAAGTGATGCAAGAGTTAGAGGCGCTGGGCAAAGAACGAACGAAAAAAATCTATATCTCCAATGGTGCGCATGAACCGTTATTTGGCGTGGCAACCGGGGCGATGAAACCAATGGCGAAGCGGATCAAAAAGGATCAACCTTTGGCAGAGCAACTATATGCAACGGGGAATTATGATGCGATGTACTTTGCAGGCGTGATAGCCGATCCTCAAGCGATGACAGAAGATGATTTCGACCGTTGGATTGACGCTGCTTATTTTTACATGATCTCTGACTTCATCGTTGCCGTTACGCTGGCGGAGACGGATATTGCTCAAGAAGTTTCGGATAAGTGGATCGCTAGCGGAGATGAATTGAAAATGTCAGCAGGATGGAGCTGTTACTGTTGGTTGCTCGGCAGTCGAAAGGATGCTGAGTTTTCGGAGAATAAACTGATGGAGAAGCTGGAACAGGTGAAAAACACCATTCACGAATCTCCGGAACGAACGAAATATTCGATGAACAACTTCCTGTATACCGTTGCAACATCCTATCAACCGTTGCACGATCAGGCAGTGGAGACAGCCCAGGCTGTGGGACCTGTCGAAGTGAACAAGGACATGCCCAAGAGCAAGCTGCTGAATGCCTCTGAGAATATCCAAAAGGCCGTGGAAAAAGGGCGGACGGGCTTCAAGCGTAAATATGTAAGATGTTAATGGGAATCACTGTAATGTAATAGACTAGAACATCAGGAGATGTAACACATGCAGGAGGTGCTCGTATGAACGTAGAGAGTGTCTCCCTTTTTGTGTTGTTGTGAATATCACGTACTTGGGTAACTGAAATCTAGTAACCGTCAAGCTACAACTTAGTCAACAAATTTTCTGTCGATCCTTTATACTAATAAAGCCAGAAACATATCTAAGGAGTTGCCGAATCCAATATGAATAAAAAAGAAGTCGCGCATATACGCAAGCAGTTTAAACTCGATCACGATCTACTGAATATTTACGATATTCTCAACGTGTATATTACGAAGGAAACCAACGAGGTCTATCACTGGGAGCGTCATCCGTTCGAACTGGTGGACAGAGAGAAGCAGGAGCTGTACATGGGCAATTTCAAAAAATTGCTGACAGGTGATTTGGATCAGAAGTTGTTTGAATTGAAGTTCCAGGAAGCGGCGGAGGACCCGGCACAGGTACTGCTTCACCAGGCTCTGGTAACAGGTGATCCGGATGAATGGCAGGATCTGATGCTGCTGCTCGTGGATCGAATGTTGGTGGATACGAAGTTTGAGCGGGACATGGTAGCTACGTTTGTGCGTGGACAGTATTATCTGCCGACCAAGGCTAGAAACGAAGCGACGGAAGAGAGTGAGAAGAATGAGGTGTTCGCCCATCCGTTCATTCTGTGCAGCGTGAATTCCACGGAGAAGCAGCGGAAAACGCTCTTGTTTGATTACGTGGAGAGAGAATTCAAATACAACATTATTGTCGATCCGATTATCAAATTAAGCACGCCAGAGCAAGGATTCTTGTACCCTAGCGTGACGGACAACTACTCCGATGTGAATCGTGTTCTGTATTGTACAGGGAAATCCAATTTCCCGGACCCGCATTTTGTTGAAAATGTTTTGAATGGAGAAAGATCCGTAACCGCACTGGAAGAACGGGCGATCTTCGAAGATATCGTCAAGGAAGTGGCTGGTGAACAGCTTGATTCAGCCACCATTGCACATGTATATGAGGAGATTAACCGAGTCATTGAAATTAACGAAGAGTCCCATGAGGAAGAACCTCCGAAGCTGGATTATAAAGATCTGGAACGTGTACTGACCGCAAGCGGTATAGAGGATCTGACAACGGAGAAAGTAGAACGTGCCTTCGAAACGATCGTTGATAACAAGAACTATGAGATGAAGGCAACCAGTGTTATGCCGAAGTTTACGTCAAAGTCCATTAAGATCGAGACAAAGGTTGCTACGATTTCAGTTAGTCCGCAAGACCTGAGATATGTGAAACAGGTGAACTACCAAGGCAGACGTTGCATCATGATTGAAGTGGACGAAGATGTTGTGATTGAAGGCTTTACGCTTAATACGGAGACGCTTTAGACGATCTGTGATTAATAAATAAGTATCAGTATAAGGGTCGCGTGGAACGGCCATCTATTTTTAAAAAAAGCCCAAGCCTAAGGTGGATTGCCCCCTTAGAATAGACATTGGAACCCCCCCTGGGTTTAACCGATGAAATTCTAGGGGGTGCAATCCATCACGACTTTCGGGCTTTTTTGTACCTTTTTTTATGAGTAGGGTTATGACCCATTGCACGTAAATTCATACCCACCCCGTGAATTCCAATATCGACGCTTTGGCAGACTGTGCTTCTGTATGAGCCCCTTTGCGCCAGGCTTTGGGTGATTCTCCCATCAGTTTAGCGAAGCAGCGGTTAAAGCTGGAGATGGATCGGAAGCCAACTTGCTCGGAGATGGACAGAATGGACGCCTCGGTGCTTTTTAATCGTTTGCATGCCTCTTCAATCCGGGTACTGTTCAGAAAATCAAGCGGTGTGGTTCCCATAATTTCATGGAACTTGCGGCGAAAATGCGTTGTACTCAGATGACACAGATCAGCGAGATAATCGATGGTCACGGGCATCATGTAATTTTTGGTGATAAACTCCAGCACGGGTGAGATGACCAAGTCCCCTTGGAGGTCTCGTTCCCGTTCCTGATCCTGAGATGACAAGCGCTCGCTGCTCGCATGAATTCGAAGCAGTTCGATATATAGAGACATCAACAAGCCGTACGCGCTCTCCCGATAATAGGGAGACTGCTGCTTTATCTCTTCTACCACTGATGTTGCGAGCATGTGAATTTTGGGATACTGTTCCTTATTCAGAATACAATTCGTTCCCTGAATCGCCCACAGATTCGGTTCAATGTGAGTTTGTGCTGTTTTGAGCGAATGACGGAAGAGTTCTTCCGGTGAAAAAAAGATATAAGCCCACAGGCTGGCGTTATTAGGTGAACTATATGTGGTATGCGGAAGATAGCGGGGAATGAACGTGACGTCGCCTGCCCGAAAAGGCACAGATTCTCCCTTAATCTCCATGATTCCTTCATCTGAATAACAGATGCCAATCTCCATGTGGTTATGGAAATGAAGATGCTCACTCTTGATATCGGATATTCTCCAGCGGTCTCCGCTGAGTAACAGGACAGGAAAATCAATGGGCAGGCTGTAGTGACGATATTCAATGACAGGTTTCTTCGGTTTGGGCATTTTCGAGGACTCCTATGTATAAATGATTGAAATTGCGCAGTTTTGTTATGAATATGCTTAGATTGAGACTATTTTACTGCGTACAATGGAATAAGTAAAGCGTTTACAAAAATGGACGGACACCTCTCAGGGCGCACTTGGGGGCGTGTGCGCAGGGAGAGGGGAATAACAATGCTTCAAGTGAAATATGACAGGGAACAGATTCTACACGTAATAGAGAACGTTACCAAGAAAACACTGGATATGGATCTGACATGGGATTGGCCCGGTGGAGTGGCTTATTATGGTGTATCCAGAGCCTATCGAACGACAGGCAACCAAGAGATTCTGGACAGGCTGGTGAAATGGGCAGACGAATATATCGAGCTGGGTCTGCCAAGTTGGACGGTAAATACATGTGCCATGGGTCATGTGCTCATCACTTTATATGAAGAAACCGGGGATCAGAAATATTGGGATATTGTCCTCAGCAAAGTCGATTATCTCCAGAATCATGCACTTCGCTTTGGCGACAATGTGCTCCAGCATACGGTATCCGTTTCCAATGATTTTCCGGAACAGGCTTGGGCGGACACCCTGTTTATGGCGGCATTTTTCCTGCTCCGCGTAGGTAGCAAATTAAAAGACGAAGCCATGATTCAGGATGCGCTGAATCAGTACTACTGGCATATCAAATACCTGCAAGATCCGAGCAGCAGTCTGTGGTATCACGGTTATAACAATATCAACAAGGACCACATGTCCGGATTTTACTGGGGAAGAGCAAACGCTTGGGGAGCCTATACAATGTCTCAAGTGAAACCGCAACTGAAAGACTGGTATCTGTATCCGCAGTGTATGGATGTAGAGTGTGCACTTCGCGATCAGTTGGCGGCTCTCAAGCTGGTACAGACCGAGAATGGCTTGTGGCGTACGGTTTTGGATGACGAAGAATCGTATGAAGAGGTGTCAGCCTCCGCGGGTATTGCAGCAGCCATGATCAATAACGGCAATCCACTGCATACCAAATACGTGCAAAAGGCACTGGAAGGCATCTTGAACAACATTAGCGAAGATGGACGCGTGCTTGGTGTATCTGGTGGTACGGCAGTGATGAAGGATCGGGATGGCTATCGCAATATTCCAAAAGACTGGATTCAGGGCTGGGGTCAGGGCCTGGCACTCGCTTTTCTGTCCGATATGTTGAGATAGGGAGGGAACCCAATTGTCCAAATTAACCAAAGGCTCCTTTACACTACCGGGAGAATCCGGATATGAGGCACTGACGCTGGAACTTGCCGATCGCTGGGGTGCCGATGTGATCCGTGACAGTGACGGTACAAAGTTGTCCGATGAGATTATCAATGCCGGATACGGCATCTATTCAACCATTTGCATTATTCGGGATCATAATGAGTGGGCATCCCACAATCTGGATAAACTGCAGCAATGTTTTCTCGTTACCAATCCCAAGGTCGCTGTCCAAGATTATGTATCCATCTATCTGATGGAGGACTTCTTCTCTGAACAATTCAGGGTGAATGATTCCAAAGAGGCGTTTAAGTATTGGCAGGTGTACGACCGAACGACTGGGGAAGAGGTACCTAGAGGACAGTGGAATTATGAAAGGGAATCTGGCAATGTTGTCATTACCGGCGTTGCTCCTTGGCATAAATACACGGTGAGTTTCATGGTCTATCGGATCTGGGAAGAGATTTCCATGTACAATCACACGACGAATAATTGGGACAAAGAGCACCTGATGCAGATTGACCCGATCTATACAGACACACAAACCTATCTGCTGGATTGGATGGAAAAGTGGTGCCAAGACCACCCGGAAACAACGGTTGTACGTTTTACGTCCCTATTTTATAACTTCGCCTGGATCTGGGGCAGTGATGAGCGGAATCGCCATCTGTTCTCGGATTGGGGTTCATACGATTTCACGGTAAGTTCGAGAGCACTGGATCTGTTTGCTCAAAAATATGGGTACTCACTCTCCGCCGAGGACTTTGTAAATGGCGGTAAATATCAGGTCACTCATATGCCTGCGGATCAGCGCAAACTGGACTGGATGGCATTTATCAATGATTTTGTCATTGAATTCGGTAAGAAATTAATTGATATTGTGCACAAACATGACAAGCTGGCGTATGTCTTCTATGATGACAGCTGGGTGGGCATGGAGCCGTATAGTGATCGCTTTGAGGAATTTGGATTCGACGGCATGATCAAATGTGTGTTCTCCGGTTATGAGGCAAGAATGTGCTCAGGCGTTAAGGCTGATACCCATGAGATTCGCTTGCATCCCTACTTGTTCCCAGTTGGCTTAGGTGGGCTTCCTACCTTCAAGGAGGGCGGAGACCCTACCCTGGATGCGAAGAAATATTGGATTAATATCCGGCGTGCGCTGCTGCGTGAGTCGATTGACCGGATTGGACTGGGTGGATATTTGCATCTGGTTGAGCCTTACCCGGACTTTGTGGATTATATCGAGAAGATTGCCCATGAATTCAGGGAAATGAAAGAGCTGCATCAGGCTGGGAAACCATATCAGATCAAGACAAAGGTAGCCGTGCTGCATAGCTGGGGCAAGTTAAGATCGTGGACCTTGTCCGGTCATTTTCATGAAACGCATATGCATGATCTGATTCATGTGAATGAGGCATTAGCCGGGTTGCCTGTTGACGTGCAGTTTATTGATTTTGAGGATATTCGTCAGGGTGTATTGAAGGATGTGGATGTTGTCATTAATGCCGGTTCCGCTGGTTCTGCCTGGAGTGGTGGAGTGCACTGGAAAGACCACCAATGTGTAGACATTCTGACCCAGTGGGTGCATGAGGGTGGTACCTTTATTGGCATTAACCAGCCTTCGGCAATGGACGGGTACGACAGCTTTTTCAGAATGGCTCATGTGCTTGGGGTGGATGAGGATACAGGCGCCAGAGTTGTTCATGGAAAATGGTCGTATGAGGTTAATGATGAGTATGGTTTGGTGCCTGAGGGGGCCAGCATACTTCCGAAAGATAACATTTATCTGACTGATGGATCAGCAGCTGTAGTGAGTGAAACGGATGGTCGGATCACACTGTCCACACATGCTTTTGGAAAAGGAAAAGGGATCTACCTGCCTTCCTTCGAATTCAGCTGGGAAAATACAAGACTACTTCTGAATTTGATTCGATTTGCGGGCAATGAATTCGATGAAACAAAGTACATCACGGATAACTTGTATACCGAGTGCGCTTACTACCCTGAGAGCAACATATTGGTTGTGATCAATAATAGCGATCAGGTTCAGTCCACGACGATCAATACAGAGCATGGAAAACAGACCGTGGAATTGGACCCGTACGATACGGTGATCACCAAAATTGGTTTAACAAAATCGGTATCCCCATAGAATAATGATTCTATAGACCGTATTCCTTAACCAGGAGCGGTCTATTTTAGTTATTCGGGCGTGTCTGAAAACTCTGAAGGAAGCAGATTTTATATTACGGATCATACTGTATAGTGTTAACACTATTTAGTAGAATATTTAAATAAGGATAGGGATCATGAGCCCTAATATATTATTGTTTTGATCTTTTTAAAGGAGAGAATGCCCTAATGTACAGTTATAAATTGTTGGACCAAATAAGCATGGCAACACTTCACGAGGCGTTTGTGGATGCGTTCTCCGACTACCAGGTTAAAATGGATTTGCCTTTTTGGAGGTTTCAACAGATGCTCCAACGAAGGGGGTATCACCCCGAAATCTCTATGGGAGCCTTTAAGGATGAGAGAATGGTCGGATTTGTTATCAATGGACTTCGAAGCTGGAAGGGAAAGACAACTGCATATGACCTGGGGACAGGCGTTGTAGAAGATTGCAGACGGCAGGGCATTACAAGCGATCTGCTCTTGAATATTCAAAAGCTGTTAAAAGAAAAAAATGTAGAGCAATATTTGCTGGAAGTCATCCAATCCAACGAATCTGCAGTTCAGCTGTACAGTAAACAAAACTTCAAAATCCAAAGGGAATTTTCATGTTTCCAGTTGCAAAAAGATAAATTCATACCGCAAACGACCTGTACGGTGGAATGTGTGGAGAGAATCGATGTGGAGCAGTTTAAGGAATTTTGGGATGTGGAGCCCTCCTGGCAAAATTCAATTGATTCCATCTACGCTGTACCGGAGGCTTTTATCTATGTGGTTGCACGTCAGGATCACAGCATTGTTGGTTATGGCATTATAGATCAAAAAACAGGTGATGTTCCACAGCTTGCAGTAAACCAAAATTACCGGGGCAAAGGTATTGCAAGCAGCATCCTGACAGAGATGGTCCAACGCACAGAATCGCCTAGAATCAGTGTCCTCAATGTGGAGTCTCATCTGAAACCGATGGAAGATTTCCTCCTGGTCAAATCAGGTTTTGCATATCATGTGGGCCAGTACGAAATGCTCTTGAAATTATAACGTGATACCCGTTTCGAATTAAGATCAGATCGGGTTCATACGAAAATATGTGGGGTGTTAGTGTCTGTCTTGTTGGGCCAGTTGAACGGGAGGTTGATTAAAGGCTTCCCGGAAATCCTGGATTGCAGTATCCAACCCATCCTGTACTCGTTATAATAATGTTGATATATGACATGGTTAGAGGAGACAAAGACATAACATGAGCCGAAAGACATACTGTAAGCGTATTCAGTTTCTGGATGATTGGAGTCTCAAAACCAAGTTGTACATATTGTTCATTTTTTGTGTGCTGGTCCCGGTCCTGGTCACAAATACCGTGTTTTACCAAAGCATCAAAGGTAACATTGAAGAGAAGGAGCATAGCCGATTCAATGAAATGCAGCAAAGGATCAAGTTCAACCTGCGGAACAGTATAGACAATAGCCTGTATGTGTCCAATTTTCTCTATACCGATGGAACGCTGAACCGGTTCATGGAGTTCAATTATCGCGATCAGGAAGACTATTACTCTGCCTACTATGATATGCTTAGCAACAACAATCTGGTCAGGTACTATTACAGTTACCAGCAGGTGAATCAAATTACGTTTTATGTTGGCAATGATACCTTCGTCAATGGAGGAAACTTTATTAAGCTGGATGATGAGGTGAAGAAAAGTGATTGGTATCAGGCGCTGATGAACACGAGTGACCATATCATGATCTATTCGTACTTTGACAAACAGCAGGCGGAGATGTCGCAAAGTCAGGGAGGACGCAAAGTAAGCATTATTCGTAAGCTGGATTACTTTGGGGAGCAGCAGGTTGAAAAGGTGTTAAAGGTTGATCTGGACTACGCTTTCATCAACAAATCGCTTAAAAATGAGGGAGCAAATGGGAAGGTGTATGTCGTTTCGGATGGCAGGGTCATTTTCTCGAACGATTCAAAAATGAATCAGACGCGCAAGCCATTTAATCTGATTACGAACAGTCCAATTGATCCTGTTCAATCCATGCAATCGATTCCCGTTGTATCCGAGGATTGGCAGATTGTCGTCAGTACGGAGAAATTGGACGTTCTGTCGGAGATTGTTAATTCCAAGCTTAATTTGACTTTGCTGATCATTCTTAATCTGTTGGTGCCCACACTGCTGATCTGGTTAATATCCAGATCACTGGTCATCAGAGTGGATCGGATAGCGAAGCACCTGGATCAAGTGAAGCATGAGAAATTTGAAGTGATATCGGGACCTGTGGGCAAGGACGAGATCGGCAGCCTGACTCATAGTTATAACATGATGGTCATCAAGATCAAGAACCTGATTGAGATTGTGTTTAAGGGTCAGGTGGAGCGGCAAGCCCTTGAGCTCTCCAAAAAACAGGCGGAGCTGAAAGCCCTTCAGAGTCAGGTGAATCCCCATTTCATGTTCAACACGCTTGAAACGATCCGTATGAGGAGCTTGATCAAGGACGAGCTTGAAACCTCCGATGTCATTCATAAACTGGCACTGCTGTTACGTCAGACGATCAATTGGGGCGACGATCTGATTACAATTGCAGAGGAAATCAATTTTGTGGAGAGTTATCTGAGTATCCAGCAGTATCGCTTTGGCGAAAAGCTGCAATTTGCAATCCGGATCACTGACGAATCCATTGCTGCCATGATGATACCCAAGCTAACCGTTCTCACCTTTGTGGAGAATGCTTGTATCCATGGCATTGAGGGGACGTCGAATGATGGGGTCGTGGAGGTTTTATTCGAAATTCGAAGTAATGAACTGTACATTTCCATTCGAGATACCGGAGTCGGTATGGATCAGGACAAGCTGGCCTCGCTCCGCAAAATGATGCAAGACCCGAGTATGGATCGGATGAGCGAGCTTAGCAGCATTGGTATGATGAATGCATATATTCGGCTGCGGATGTATTTTGATGATTTCGTTAAAGTGCACATATTCAGTGAAAAGGGGAAGGGAACAACGATTGGCATTCGAATTCCTCTTATGCAGGCATCTCAAGAATAAGGAGCGAGGATATGATCAACGTGCTGATTGTGGACGATGAGCCATTTATTCGCCAAGGACTTCTATTGTTAATTGATTGGGAGTCTTACGGGTTTCAGATTTGCGGTCAGGCTTCCAATGGCATGCAGGCATTGGAGTGCATACGCGCTATGCAGCCTGATCTGGTGATTTCCGACATTAAGATGCCGGAAATGGACGGATTGCAGCTTGCCAAAACCTTGTACGAGCAATATAGCGGTGACATCAAGCTGATTCTTCTCAGTGGATTCTATGAGTTTGGATATGCCAAGCAGGCAATTAAATACCAGGTGGATGACTATATTCTCAAGCCTATTGTGAAGACCGAACTCGTTCAGGTGCTTGAGGAGTTCAGGGTCGCATTTAATGCGCGGGAGGAAGAGAAACGATATCAGCAAAAAAAAGATCGGATTATTATGGCTCAGCATATGCAGTCGATCTTGCTTGGGGTGGCTGAGGAGGATGCTGTTATGAGTCTGCAGCCCCACTATCAAGATGCGGGCATACTGCGTTGCATCCTGATTGAGGCGGAATCCGGTCCAGAACAGGGAACGGATTGGTGCGCTCGGGTTGAGGCATGGGTGGGCAAGCCCTTTCCAGGACAAATTTTGAAGCCGTTCACAGGTGATAAAAATGCGGTTCTGCTCATGCTTACGGACCTGATGGTGAACCGTGAGGCAGTGACCTTGGAGCAATATTTGACCCGATTACATGCCGATCTGAGCCATGGTCAAGAGGCAGCTATTGCTTGTTATGTCGGGAAGGAAGTACATGAGTTGGAGGCGCTGCACGAGTCTTATCAATCCTGCGGCATAATGAAAAGCTTACGTTTCTTCACCACTTGCAGGCCCATTTATTACTTCGAACTTATGGATACAACCTTATTTGTTAATCGGCCGGGACAGTTCGAAAAACAATTGTTTGATGGGCTAGTCAAGTCTATTGAGGAACAGCAGACGGATGAGTTACACAGTCATGCAAAGGCCATTTTTCAATTTTTTTTGGATGAGCGAATCGAGCCTGGTATTGTCCGCATCCACTTGCATTATTTGGCATACACTTTGCTGGATCTCGTGAATAACGATACGGTTACTCCAGATTCCGGGCTGATGGAATCGACTTTTCTGAAGGTGAACTACGCGATGTTATCCATGGAGGAAAACATTGAACATTTATGCGAATTCTCACTCATGTGCGCAGAGAAACTGAAGGAGCAGCAAAAGTCGAATGCGATGGGCGTATTAGCCAAAATTGAGGCCTTCATTCACGAGCATTACAGAGAAAATATCAGCCTAAAATTGCTGGGGGAGCAGTTTTACATGAATAGCGCATATCTGGGTCAGATTTTCAAAAAGCATTTCTCGATCAGCTTCAGTGATTATTTGAATCAATTGCGTGTTGAAGAAGCCGCCCGGCTGTTGCGCAGAACAGATCAAAGAGTATACGAAATCGCAACAATGGTGGGATATCGGGATTCCGATTACTTTATTAGCCGGTTCGAGAAACTCATGGGGGAGACTCCTGCACAATATCGTAAAAGTGCCCATGCTGCGTACTCTCTTGATTAACATCCTGCACTCCTTTACGGAGCGGCGGGATATTTTTTTTCGCAGATGCTGGAATTAGTGGGATTCCATCTATAGTTTATCCCGTTGAGAGGGGCATGGAAGCATGATAATTTTAAGTCAGCCTTTGGAAAGCGCTTTCCAAAAAGCTTCTGTCAATATAATCGATGGAGGGGTCATGATGAAAAAGGATGTTAGAAAAAGAATCAAGTATAGTGCTCTGCTCGCTTTAATACTGGTCATCGCACTCACTGGATGTACACCGGGATCGTCCTCGAAAGGGGAAAAGACAGCAGATGGAAGGGAATTGAAACAATTTTCCGCATTTTTTGCCGTACCGGGAAAAATTGCGCCTGACGATAATCGGGTGGTAAAGGCTATTGAGGAGAAAACAGGCGTCAGAGTCACGATGGACTGGCTTACGGGCCAAACAGCCAAAGAGCGGATTGGTGTACTCATTGCAGGCGGCGAATATCCCGACTTTATCGATGGGAGTGATGGTACTCAGCAACTGGTAGCAGCAGGGGCGTTAGTACCTCTTGAGGATTACATCGATAAATATCCCAACATCAAAAATTACCTGGGCGAAGACTGGAAGAAGATGAAAAATACGACGGATGGACATATCTACTTCATTCCTCAATTCGGCAATATACAAGAGAAATCGATGAAAGTAACCCATGATGGAGAAGCATTCTGGATTCAGAAGGCCGTACTGGAGTGGGATAATTATCCGACAATCAAAACGCTTGACCAATACTTCGACTTGATTGAACGGTATAAAGCAGCTCACCCGACCGTTGATGGTCAGCCAACCATTGGATTTGAAATTATCTCCTATGACTGGCGTTATTTCGCACTGGAGAACCCTCCGCTCTTCATGGCTGGTTATCCGAACGAAGGCGCAGCCATCGTTGATAAAGAAACGCTGACGGCCAAAAACTATAATACCATTCCTGAAGCGAAGGCATATTTCAAGAAGATCAATGAGGTATATCATCAAGGCCTGGTCGATAACGAAACCTTTACAGCAAACTATGATCAATATATCTCCAAAATTTCAACCGGACGTGTGCTGGGTATGGTGGATCAAGGATGGCAGTTCCTTGACGCCGAGGCATCACTCGTGAAGCAAAAATTGTACGACAAAACCTATGTACCGTTGTCCATTACACTCTCCGAGGATGTTAAAGGGCGCTATCAGAACAATCCAATCCTTAACGTGAATGGTGGCCTGGCCATTACAAAGAGCTGCGAGGATATCGAGGGAGCACTTCAATATATTAATGATTTGCTGGACCCTGAGATGGAGGTATTGAGAACCTGGGGACAGGAAGGCGTGGATTACCAAGTCGATGACAAAGGCGTGTTCTCCAGGAATGAAGAGCAACGTGCGAATTCCAAAGATCCGGACTGGGTGCTGGCAAACACGGGAAGCCCGTTGGTCTATTTCCCGCATCATGAAGGCATGACCGCTGACGGGAAGAATGCCCTTGACCCTAAGGAGCAGCCGGAGGAGTACCTTGCCACATTGAATGACATCGACAAAAAAGTGCTGAAGGCTTACGGATATACGAAGTTTACCGACTTCCTTGAGCCTGCGGAGGAAAATGAACCGTGGTTCCCAATCTATACCTATAATTTTGAACCGAATAAACCGGAGACCATAGCCAGACAGAAAATGGATGATGTAAAACGCAAATGGCTGCCCAAAGTGATTATGACTTCACCAGCCGAATTTGATAAGGCTTGGGAAGAATATCAAGCCACGCTCAAGGAAAGTGCAGATATTAAAGCGTATGAAGATGCGCTGACGGAAGAAGTCAGCAGACGTATGGAACTGTGGGGATAAAGGCCTGTCACACAGAAGGGCTATGGGGAACCCCGTAGCCTTTCTTACACGCTAGATTGGGAGATTGGATAGGAATGGAATCGATTCACCCAGACTGGGTGATATAGATAAACTCGTAAGCAAGGAGAGAAAAAACATGGCCAAAAAGGAGTTGCAGCCTTCGTTAAAAACCAGCCATATCCCAGCGGGAACAAGCTGGATCGGGTACAACCTGTCCAGAATGAAAAGTCAGCGACAATTAATGTGGATGTCATTTCCGTTTATTGCGTTTATCGCTATTTTTGCGTATGGACCATTATGGGGCTGGTTGATGGCGTTTCAGAATTATAGACCGGGCATTGGTTTTATGGAGCAGGATTGGGTTGGAGTGGAACATTTCCGAACGTTATTCACGGACCCTACATTTTTACGTGTTATTCGCAATACGCTGGCGATGAGCCTGATCAGTCTGTTTCTGGGATTTGTCGGCTCGATTGGCCTGGCGCTCTTATTGAATGAACTGCGAATGGTATTGTTCAAACGCGTGGTACAGACGGTTTCCTACCTTCCACATTTCCTGTCGTGGATCATCGTAACAGGTATCGTTGCGAATGTATTGTCAACGGAAACAGGAATAGTGAATGTGCTGTTGACGAAATTGGGCCTGATTGATGCACCGATCAATTTTTTTGCCGAACCAAAGTACTTCTGGGGGATTGTAGGTCTGTCCAGCATGTGGAAGGAAATTGGCTGGGGCACGATTATTTATCTGGCGGCCATGGCGTCGATTAATCCGAGCTTGTACGAGGCAGCTTCCATCGACGGAGCCGGACGGTTTCGTAAAATGTTCAATGTCACACTTCCAAGCATCAAACCAACGATTATTATCCTGCTTATCATCAACGTTGGTAACGTACTGAACGCGGGTTTTGAGATTCAATACTTGCTGGGGAACGGACTTGTGCAGGATGTATCCGAGACGATCGACATTTTTGTTTTGAAATACGGGATTAATCTCGGCAACTACTCACTTGCCACCGCAGCAGGCATTTTCAAAAGTGTGGTCAGTCTGGTGCTCATATTTATCGCCAACGGGATTGCCAAGTCTCTTGGTGAAGAGCGATTGATATGATAAGGGGGCAGAGCTGTGAAACGATTTAGTAGAAACCGAAGCTTGGGAGACTCTATTTTTTCTATCACCAATGGCATATTTATGTTGCTTGTCATGGTTGTTACGTTATATCCTTTTTTAAACACCATTGCCGTATCTTTCAATAACGGGCTGGATACGATCCGTGGGGGGATCTATCTCTGGCCGAGGGAATGGACGCTACAAAATTACGTTTCCGTATTCCAGAATCCGAATCTGACGCAAGCTGCATTTGTTTCGGTCGCCAGAACCGTGGTGGGAACGGTTGTACAGCTGTTCTGTACAGCCATGCTGGCCTATGTGCTGAGCCGCAAGGAGTATATGTTTAACAAATTGGTCACAACGCTGTTTGTCATGACGATGTATTTCAGCGGCGGCTTAATTCCGGGATACATGCTGATCAAACAAGTGGGGCTGCTGAACAGCTTCTGGGTATACATTATTCCCGGGTTGATCGGGGTATTCAACATGATCGTCATTCGTACCTACATTCAGGGACTGTCTGAGGGATTGATTGAATCCGCGAAGATGGATGGAGCCGGAGATTTTCGGATTTTCATGCGTATCGTGCTTCCGTTATCCAAGCCGGTTCTGGCTACGGTTGCACTGTTTATTGCTGTAGGTCAGTGGAACTCCTGGTTTGACTCCATGTTGTACACGGCAGGAAATCGGAATTTGACCACCTTGCAGTATGAACTGATGAAATTGTTATCCTCTGCGACCTCACAGGGGGGAACCGTCAACGTGGATTCATTCAAAAATGTAACCAACATGGTGACGCCTGTATCCATTCGGGCAGCAATCACGGTTGTGACGGCAATGCCGATTGTTTTACTGTATCCGTTCTTGCAAAAATACTTTGTGACTGGACTAACCATTGGAGGGGTAAAAGAATGAAAAATGCAAATCAAAGCGAACAATGCACGTTTAACAATCCGATTATGCCCGGGTTTTATCCAGATCCATCCGTATGCCGGGTGGGTGAAGATTTTTATCTGGTGACATCCACATTTGCCTATTTTCCTGGCGTTCCGATCTTTCAGAGCCGTGATCTAGTGAATTGGAAACAGATTGGCAATGTGCTGGACCGCCCTTCGCAATTAAATCTTCAGGGAGCAGGCCATTCACAGGGGATATTCGCTCCAACGCTTCGGTATCATGAAGGCACCTTCTATATGATTACAACCAATGTATCACATGGCGGCAATTTTGTTGTAACCGCTACCGACCCGGCTGGGCCATGGTCTGATCCTTATTTTATTGAAGGCGCAGAAGGCATAGACCCTACGATTTTCTTCGATGATGGCAAAGCGTATTACCTTGGTACACGCCCTTGCTCTGAGGGAGTTCGTTATAATGGCAATTGGGAAGTTTGGCTGAGAGAGCTTGATCTGGGCAGTATGAAGCTGGTGGGAGACAGCTACGTTCTGTGGCGCGGGGCGATGGTGGATGTCATCTGGCCGGAAGGCCCGCATCTGTATAAGATCGATGAGTATTACTATTTATTGATTGCAGAGGGAGGCACAGGGCCCAACCATGCCGTGACCATTGCTCGTAGCAAAAGTTTGACCGAAGGATACGTCGGGAATCCGAATAATCCAATCATTACACATCGCCATTTGGGTAAACGTTACCCTGTTGTTAATGTAGGACATGCCGACTTGGTGCAGGCTGCGAACGGTCAATGGTTCATGGTCATGCTTGCTTCGCGTCCATATGGAGGGAGCTATAGCAATCTGGGGCGAGAGACGTTCCTTGCTTCTGTCGTTTGGGAGGACGGATGGCCTGTTGTCAATGAGGGCCGCGGCATCCTGGAGGAGCAGGGCTCGTTGGATTTGAAGCCTGTTCCAGTAGAGCCGCAACTGCGTTTTGACCATTTTGACAGTGATAAACTGGGCTTGCAATGGATGTTTCTGCGTAATCCACAGGAAGACCTGTATTCATTAACCGAACGAAAAGGATACTTGCGGCTGAAACTGAAACCGCAAACATTGAAGGGAAAAGAAAATTCCAGCTTTGTATGTCTGCGTCAAAGGCATATGGATTATGTCGCAGCTACAGCGATGGAATTTGTGCCCGGGAATGCCAACGAAACGGCTGGTCTTGTCGTCATTCAGAACGATCAGTATCACGTACGGATTGAGCGTGCTCTGGCCGAGAATCAGCAGGTGCTGCGTGTGGTGACCGTTATAGATGGTCAGGATAGCCATATTGCGCAAATCGCGCTGGAGGGTGATGTATCACGAGTGTATATCAAACTGGCTGCGACAGGTCAGCAACTAAACTTCTATTACAGCACGGATGGAAGTCAGTATCATCTGGTGGCGGAACAGGTGGATACAAGTAGCCTGAGCACCGAAGTAGCCGGCGGCTTTGTTGGCTGTTGTATCGGAATGTTTAGCAGCAGCAACGGTACTTCTTCCGATCAGGTAGCGGACTTTGACTGGTTTGAATATGGTTCATATAATTAATATTTAGATGACAGAATAACAGCAAGAAAGCTCAATCCGGTGGCGGTAGTCCAGGGATTGAGCTTTTTTTCGTTCTTTTTGCCAAAGGAGTACGGGGGAGGCGTTTACAGCTTATTGATTAGTTTCATATGTTGAGTCTTTAATGATGTTAACTATTTTACGCTGAGCATCCCTGGCTTCCGGAATCGGATAGAGGACGAAGACATGGTTCATTTTGGGGTAAACGTACGTTTGGTGATCGATTCTTTGATCCGTCAGCAGCTTGTCGAGCTTCATATTATCAGGAAACAAGCCCTCGTGAGTCCCGATAAAGATGCTGATTTTGCCCAGACCGGCGAAATCTCCGTAGATTGGACTGATTAACGGATCGTTCAATGGTTTGTCAGCTGCCCAGATCCGCCGGATGACATCATACCCTTCCACAGCGAGCATAGGGTCGCGGGTCTCGTAATCAAATATGACCGGATTGTCCAGCACCATATCCACACAAGGTGATAACAAGATGATATCTTTGGGCTGCGGGAGATCATGCATCTTCAGATAATGGGCCAAGGCCAGGGATATGTTCCCGCCTGCGGAATCCCCCATAATGGTGAGTTGTGCCGGGTCGTCCACGGAGGCAAGCAGATCCCGGTATAGATTGAGCAGTTTCGGATACGTGTGCTGATAATTAAAATGCGGAACCTTTGGATAGATGGGAGCAACAACTTTGGCATTCAGAGCCTGAGCCATGCGGTCCATGAATTTCCAGTGTAAAGACAGCGGCTGGTGTGTATGCGCCCCGCCATGAATGTAGAGAATGACCCTCTGTTCACGGGAATGCTGATCGTTTAAGGTGAACACCTGCATGTCTTCATGGGAGCGCTCTTTGATGGAAGATGACAGTTTTGTTTTACCCAAGATATAAGGTTTAATGTTTTCCAAGCCCATATGATCCAGGTGTTTGCGGGTAAGCTCGCGTGTTGAAAAAGTTTTCTTGGTATCTAACGTTCCGATATATTTCTCGAATAGAAAGCTCGTCAACGAGCGTTTGTGATTATGGATATACATGTTCATTGAGGAATCACCCTTCCTGATGGAGTTCAGATATACGATCTGTGGAGACTATAAGTAAAGTATAAAGGTTGAAGTGTACTTCAAGGTCAATCTTAATTTTTCCATCAAACCGTTATGGTTAGAGTAAAGCATGGTACCCGTTCTATGTTATGATATTTGCATCTTCAAAAGTTCGATTGAAGGGGCATAGCGTATGAATCAGAGCATACAACAGTTTAAAGCGGATTTTTTCAAAGCGTTGGCACACCCGATGCGGATTCAGATTCTGGAGCTGCTGAGTGAAGGAGCCAAAAACGTGAATGAACTGCAAAGCATTCTGGGATCGGAAGGCTCTGCCGTTTCACAGCAACTGGCTGTATTGCGCAGCAAAAACGTTGTCCAGGGAATCAAAGAAGGGACAACCGTCACCTATTCACTGCGTGATCCGCTGATTAAGGACCTGCTCGCAGTCACCAAACAGATTTTTGACAATCATCTGGTTGATGCCATTTCCATGCTGGAAGATATTCGTAAAGAGTCCTGACACAATAAACAAGAGCAACGGGGTATAATCGCCGGAGGTTCTTGTTTTTTTGTGTTAGGTTCCTGCTGGGGTTGTGCGTAATCCGATTGACAGGACGTATGCAGGGGAGTAGTCTTTTAAATATATTCAAATATTCAAATATATGAAGAAAAGAAGGTTTTTGTACATGAAATGGATGGGGAGATATGCAGGGTACAATGCTGCCGCTTTTCGCAAGGATCTGTTATCAGGACTGATTGTAGGTATCATTGCGATTCCACTCGGTATGGCCTTTGCCATCGCTTCCGGAGTCAAACCGGAGTATGGATTGTATACCACAGTAATCGCAGGGATTCTCATTTCCTTGCTGGGTGGGTCCAAGTTCCAGATTGGCGGGCCAACGGGGGCATTCATTCCGATCCTTTTTGCCATTGTGATGCAGTATGGATATGAGAATCTGCTGATCGCCGGAATGATGGCCGGTTTGATGCTTGTACTAATGGGCGTATTCAAGCTCGGGGCATTAATTAAGTTTATTCCAAAGCCGGTGACTATCGGTTTTACGGCCGGGATCGCCGTCATTATTTTTAGCGGACAAATTACGAACTTTCTGGGACTTCGAGGCATCGAGAAACACGAGGATTTCTGGTCCAATATGAAAGAAATCGGGATGCATATCTCGACGATTAATATATACAGTGTGCTTACAGCTGGAATCTGTCTGGCTGTTCTTCTGCTTGTGCCCAGGTTTGCACCAAAGGTGCCTGCATCACTGGTGGGGCTAGTTCTTTCGACGGTAGTCGCAGCGTTTTTTTTTGAAGGGCAGGTGGCTACGATCGGTTCGTCCTTTGGCAATATACCTAACTCCTTGCCTCAGTTTCATGTGCCTGAGATCACTTGGGAGCGTATCGTGAACTTGCTGCAACCCGCTTTTGTCATCGCCATGCTGGGTGGAATTGAATCGCTGCTATCCGCAGTTGTTGCAGATGGCATGACCGGAAGTCGGCATAACAGCAATCGAGAGTTGATTGGGCAAGGGATTGCTAATATGGTGACGCCGTTGTTTGGTGGTATTCCTGCAACAGGAGCGATTGCACGCACAGCAACCAATATCAAATCCGGCGCAGTATCGCCATGGTCTGGCGTGATTCACGGTGTGGTGGTTTTGCTGGTACTTGTTCTCTTTGCGCCATATGCATCCCACATTCCTCTTGCCAGTATGGCTCCCGTTCTCATGTTGGTTGCCTGGAATATGAGTGAACGAAGATCCTTCATACATGTCATGAAAACCAAAACGAGTGATTCGCTCGTTCTGCTTATTACCTTTTTGCTGACCGTATTTACAAGTTTAACAACGGCTGTAGAGGTTGGGTTGATTCTTGCTGTCCTTTTATTCGTTAAACGGATGAGTGAGATGTTGAAAGTTGCCAAAGTACTACCCGATCCCGATCATAAACATGAGAAAGTCATGGCCCACATGGTTCGGGAAGGACATGACTGTCCGCAAATAAGCCTGTATACAATTGAAGGGCCACTGTTTTTCGGCGCAGCGGATATGTTCGAGAAGGCGGTCATGGATTCGATTCATCGGCGCCCAGGCACTCTGCTGTTGCGCATGGGCAAGGTGCCTTTTATGGATACGACAGGTGAATCCAATCTGGCCCGTGTTGTCAAACATATGGAGAGATCCGGGGGCAGGGTTTTACTTTCAGGCATTCAGGCGCAACCGCTGGAAATGCTGAAGAGAACAGGTTTGATTGAACGGATTGGTTCGGATCATATGTTTGAGCACACGGGTGAAGCCATCAATTATGCATTATTACATCTGGATGTTCAGAAATGTAGGGGTTGCAAACATTTTGCCTTTCGTGAATGTGCTGCATTGTCGAGTGCTGGCACCGACCCAGAGTGTAATAACCTGCTGAAACCTGGAAAGCGAGTCAATGCAAATAGCCCTATCTAACCTGCTGATGAGAGAGATGGAGCTATAGGAGTCTAAAGAGTATTTGTTTATCAAAATATATATTCTGGAAAATAAACGAAAAATATACTATGTTATAGGTTGATAGGTGAAAGGATTACATCGTTCATCAGATGAGAAATAATCATATTAAACCGAAGGAGCAACCATATGTCCATTCAACCGACTGCTTTACGTTCAGTGCTTAACCCCAGGTACCTGGAGTCTGCATTGAGTAATCAATATGACATTGGAACATGGGAAGAATGTTTGTTTTGGCTTAAAGGATTAAATGATACTTACCGGGTTCGTACGTCCAGTGGCATGTACATTCTCCGTATCTACCGCACTGAAATCACGGAGGCAGATGTTCAGTATGAACTTTCGTTATTGTCTCAACTGAAGAACGTTCTAGGTTCTGCGGAACATACCGACATTGGAGAATACATCGAGAAGAAAGATCATACGGGATATACGGTGTTGGAGGCTGCGGAAGGCAAACGGGTTGCTGTAATGTTTCAGTATATTGAGGGTACGGAGAACAACCTGGAAGATGAGGAGTCTTGTTACGCCTTTGGCCAATCTGCCGCTGAATTGCATGAAGCTATGGATCAGGTGAACATGGAGCTACCACGATATGAGCTGGATCTGAAGTTACTTATTGACGAACCCCTTGAGCGAATTATCCACTATATCGGTGAGAACAATGAAGCAGCAGCATTTCTCCATACGTTTGCCACAACGTTAAAAGAACGCATCGTTGCCACATCCAGACAAGACCTGGACTTTGGTCTGTGCCATGGCGATATGCATGGGAATAACAATGTGTTTCAACAGGAACATCAGTTCATCCATTATGACTTCGAGTGGGCAGCCAAAGGCTGGCGTGCCTATGATTTAGCTCAAGTGAAAGTTCGTAAAAGACAGTCTGATGAGCGAAAAGCAGCATTATGGGATGCGCTCATGGCAGGATATCGTTCAGTCAGAAGTTTCTCTGCCGAAGATGAGCAGGCGGTTGATCTCTTTATTGTTGCTCGCCGATTCTGGGTGATGGGACTAGATGTTGCTTTTATTGAGAGTGATACGGGTGCGCTGGACTATGGTTCGGATTGGCTGGATAGTTTCGTGGAAGAATTCCGGGATACGGGGATTATATCCTAGCGAATGATGAACATTATTTTAGGTGTAGGTTTGAATGTTTTAAGACCCTTCCGAGTCAACTTGAACTCGGGAGGGTCTTTTTCATCTTATATTGAAGGTAACAGGGGCACTTATTAGTTGGATGATGAAGAAGCGGCAGCAGCCGATGCTGCGGCAGTTGCGGCCATGGCTGCTTGTTGAGCGATGATAATATTTGTGATACTGGTTGAGATTGCTGTCGTAAGCACACCGTTCCGCAGATTCTCCACATGTTGAATGGCTACCAGAGCAGACGAGAACAGGAGCAACTCCTGTTTGTCGATTGACCAGGCACCGAAGCCTTTTTGAGTCCGTAACCAGTCATTTGTTTCCGCGACATCCTCCACTAATGAGTCTCTGTCCGAAGGCAGTAGAGAAAGTATTCCGAGAGAGGCTAACGTATACGTTTTGTCCATTCGAAGATTCCTTTTGCGAAAAGCTTCATTTAAAGCAATCACACGAGCACCTGCATCGGGGGGATCATCTCCAAGAACCAGTACCTGTGTTAACGCCTGCACACTGTTTCTGGAAGAGAACTCCGGTTTTAATTCGCCATAAAGTTGTTCCATACGTGCCACACCAGTATCCACGTTGAGATCGGAAAGGGCTAACATGGCAGCGAAAATGTAGTCATCCTGTCCAGTGAGGAAACGATGCTCTGCTTTCATGCCGTCATAAAATAATTTGGCCCGCTCCACCGTAGGTTGAAACTGGTCAGGTGATGTCTGAGTAGCGATCTGATAGGCGGCAATAACCAGATAATCAGAGTTGCGGAATTTGATCTCTTTCATCAAGTCATAGACATGCAAGGTTTCTGCCAGTCTCGTCTCTTCATCCGTTGTAAGGGAGAGCATGGCAGCAATGCTAATGGCCGAATTACCTCTGAATGCAGAGAAGAGTTTTGTGTTTTGCTTAATCAACTCATGGCTTTGAAGAATAGCTTCCCCATCCGCTGTTTTATTCTCCGCTGCATAGAGCAGGGCAACCAGACGTTGCATCATTGCATGTTGCCATTTGAACGACTTCTTGATGATCTGGGTGTTGGAAACAAATAATTCAACTCGTTCTGCATGATGCTGCTGCATAGGCACACCTCCATATTCACTGTTATTCAACAATACCCTTCCAGCTTCCTTCATTCTGTCGGTGTAAACAGATTAGATAATTAGGAATATCAAATGAATTAAAGCGATTATTCCCATAGGATAGATCAATGATCTGGAGAACCCGTTTTTAAATTCATTTCGAGGATGCTTTTCGAAAAAGAAGTGTAATACGGTATGTATGATGAAAAAGATATCCAGCACCCAAAATGTAATGTTTTGATACGAGCTAAAAAGCATAGAGAGGATGATGGTATACATTGGCAGGTGAATCCAAGTGAAATACCTATAGGCCTTATCATCTTCCATATCTTTTAACACCATGAACAATTTCCACTCGGACCGCCGGATGGCATCCATTTCGTGAAGCAGAAAGAGAGACAGGTTAAACAAAAATAAAACCAGTAAAAAGTCAGGCATGTAAAGTCTCCCATTTTTCAAGGTAATATGATCAAGATAATAATACGAAATAGCCCTTTGATGGTTTCAGGCATACCTATTGTCAGAGAAAATTTCGGGGGAGAATTAATGAATGGTTGATCGTAGTTTTAGAGGCTGTTTCAAAAAAAAAATATTTTCATTGTTTAATGTGCTAAAGGATTTTAGTGTGAAGTGTCGAATAATGTCAATTGATAGGTATTTTGAATCATGGGAGGCTGATCAAATAAGCGTTGCTTAGACAGTAGCTCACTCCAGAATGAGGAAGGAACTGATGACCATTAACAGTTCAGTGATCATGTACAAGAGAGTTTCAATCATTTTTTTATGCCTTACATTAGTTGTAGCCAATGGATTTATCGGGAGTCAATGGTTGGGAACTGCATCAGCAGCGGCCCAAACAACAGTAACGTTTTCTACAACTGATAGTAGTGTCTGGGCTGATGGAATTGCTGAAGATGGCGATGGTGGCTCAATAAATATCCCTGAAAAGGTTTTTCAATTTTACAATATTAGTGATGTTAGTGGAACAATGATGCCTGGAACTCTCATCTATGCAAATACAGAGGTAGATGGTTGGTTTCCTTTTCTGACTACTTATGAAACAGACATTAATTATGGTTGGAAAGGAATGGGGATTAGAACGAGTGATGCATCTGAGTTTCAAATTAACGGATTCTTCTATTCAAACTGGGGTGAAGGACCAATAAATATTAAAGTTGAAGGGTATCGGGATGGCGCGTTGGTTGCTACCCATTCATTTCAAAATGACGAAGTAATTGCAGATTATCACTCTAAACATGTTTTATTAAATGAAGACTTCGATAATGTGGATATGATTCTTTTATATTCAACTGATAAAGGTAGTTGGCATGGTATTAATGATATTGTGCTTGATGATGCCATCGTTTCTGCTTCAGCCCCAACGATTAACACACAACCAGCGGGTGCCACAGTTGACAAGGGAGCCAACAGTCCAACGCTGAGTATAGGCGCTACGGTCAGTGATGGAGGAACGCTAAGCTACCAATGGTATAGCAACGCTACCAACAGCACCACGGGTGGTACGTTGATTAATGGGGCAACAAGCTCAACGTATGCAGTGCAAACCACGAATGCAGGAACGACCTACTATTACGCGATCGTGACTAACACCAACAATGGTGTAAATGGAACGAAGACCGCAACCGCTACGAGTAATGCGGCACAAGTCACCGTGAATGCGCTGGTTCATGCAGTAACGCCAACGATTAACACACAGCCAACGGGTGCCACAGTTGACGAGGGAGCAAATAGTCCAACACTGAGTGTAAGCGCTACGGTCAGTGATGGAGGAACGTTAAGCTATCAATGGTATAGCAACGAAACTAACAGCACCACGGGCGGCACGCCAATCAATGCGGCAACAGGCTCAACATATGCAGTGCCAACCACAAGTGCGGGAACGATCTACTATTATGCGGTCGTGACCAACACCAACAATGGCGTAAATGGGACGAAGACCGCAACGACGACGAGCAATGTTGCTGTAGTTGCCATTCAACCAGCACTAACGTATATCATTGAGAATATTTCGGATCAAACCCCAGCAGCATTGATTCAGGGCTATGCCTCGGGTAGTCAAGAAACATTAACCATTACCGTGAAAAATATCGGTACGGGTACATTGACTAACTTGGAGGTAACATCTGGTGGGGCGAGCGGGTCGGATTTTGAAGTAACACAACCTACAGTGTCTACCCTTAACCCAGGGGCTGAAACCAGCTTCACGGTAACGGTTAAGGATGGTTTGCCAGCAAGCACTTATACTGCGACGGTTCTTATATCTGCGGACAATATGCTGGACCAGACATTCCAAGTTGTTCAAGCGATCAACTTGCCAAATGTGCCGGCCAATCCTCAGGATTTGGTAGTAACCCCTGGAGATCGTCAGGCTCAGCTGACTTGGAGTAACGTGCCGGGAGCGACATATTACGAAGTTTATTTATCAACAGTATCCGGTCAATTTAGCAGTAACGCCATCACCACCGTGACGGATGGGAATTATCGTGTGGAAAATCTGATTAATGGAACCACTTATTTCTTTATGGTGAAAGCAGGCGGATTGGGTGGCTTGAGTGCGGAGTCTAATGTGGCAAGTGCAACTCCATTAACGGTTCCAGAAGCACCATCATCCGTAATAGCAGTCGCTGGTAACGGACAGGCTACCCTTAGCTTTAATCCTCCAGCAGACAATGGAGGAAGTGCCGTAACGGCATATGAGGTGAATGTTCTACCAGATAATAGAGTCGTGACTGGAACACGTAGCCCAATAATCATCACGGGATTAACCAACGGAACGAGCTATACGTTTACAGTGAAAGCAAAGAACCAAGCAGGAGGTAGTGAGTCTTCGTTACTATCCAATACGATCATCCCGTTGGCACCAACAGGTAATGGCGGCAATACCGGTGGCGGAGGAGGAGGAAGTACTGGTGGTAGTGGAGGCAATACGACTCCGAGTCAGCCACCTACATCAGGAACTCAAGTTCCGAACCCAGGAAATTCAGGTGTGGATGTAATGGTCAACGGGAAAGTGGAAAACATAGGATCAGCAACTTCAAGTGAGCGAAATAGTCAAAGTGTAACCACAGTAACGGTAGATTCCGTGAAACTGGATGAAAAGCTCTCCGCAGAAGGAAATGGGGCTACGGTCACCATTCTGCTAAATACACAATCTGATGTTGTCATTGGGGAACTTAATGGTCAGATGATCAAGAACATGGAGGATAAAAACGCAACTCTGAAAATTCAAACGCCTTCTGCGACCTACACATTACCTTCTCAACAAATCAATATCCAAGCGTTGTCCAATCAACTGGGGCAGTCGATTAATCTCAAAGATATTCAGATTCAGATTGAGATTTCGGCTCCTGGATCAGAGATACTGAGGGTAGTAGCAGATACAGCTGAAAAAAACAGGTTTACACTGGTTGCCCCATCGCATAATTTTGAATTGCGCGGTATTTACGGTAACCAGACGATTAACATTTCTAATTTCAACGCGTATGTTGAACGAACGATTGCAATTCCTGAGGGAGTAGATCCCAACCGAATAACGACAGGTATAGTCATCGACACGGATGGATCAGTTCGTCACGTACCGACTCAAGTCATTGTTAATGATGCGAATTATTATGCCAAGGTGAACAGTCTATCCAACAGTACGTACTCCATTGTATGGAATCCGATCGAATTCCAGGATATGCAAACTCACTGGGCTAAAGCCGAAGTGAATGATATGGGTTCTCGCATGGTGATGAAAGGGACAGGCGAAGGTATGTTCACCCCAGAACGAGATATTACCCGGGCTGAATTTGCAGTGGTATTGGTTCGTGGCTTGGGATTGAAATTGGATTCATCCAAGAACGTATTCTCTGATGTAGCTGCCGATGCATGGTACAGTCGCGCAATCAATACGGCCTATGAATATCAATTACTAGATGGCTTCAGAGATGGAACGTTCCGTCCTGACGACAAAATCACACGAGATCAGGCCATGAATATTATTGCAAGAGCCATGGGCATTACAGGGCTAAAAGAAAAACTTCCCGTTCAATCCGGATCAACCGAGCTTCAAAAGTATATCGATATATCAGACTCGTCTGTATGGGCAAACAAGGGTATAGCTGAAAGCATACAAGCGGGTATTTTCTCAGGTAGAAGTGATAGTAAGCTCGCACCCAAGGCACATATTACAAGGGCTGAGGTGGCTACAATTGTTGAGCGACTTCTCCAAAAATCAGGATTAATCTGATTGCAAAAATCATCGGGGGTTATCCTAATCATGTCAGGTGACGGGCATGAGGAGGAGGCCTCCTTTTTTATGTGGAAATTCTGTTTTGCTTGCGTTTCCTCATATTCCTTGTTGTATTTCTGCGGCACATCTCGTACAACTTGGTGAATTAATTCTGCATTGCGTTAATGTGAGTGTAAAATGGGGAGAATCGTTTGGAATCAAAGCAACTATCTAGAGGGCTAAAGACCCGCCATGTAGAGCTGATTGCACTCGGAGGTACAATCGGCGTTGGTTTGTTCATGTGATCGGCGAGTACGATCAAATGGGCAGGTCCATCCGTGCTGCTGGCTTATTTATTGGCGGGTATCGTTATCTTTTTTGTCATGCGCATAATGGGGGAAATATTGATTCAGGAGCCGGTCACGGGTTCGTTTGCAACATTTGCTCACAAATATATTAGTCCGCTTGCCGGATTCCTGACAGCCTGGAGCTACTGGTTTCTGTGGGTTACGGTGGGTATGGCGGAAGTTACCGCGATTGGCATCTATGTGGGGTATTGGTTCCCGGATATTCCGCAGTGGCTGCCTGCACTTCCTGGGGTGCTCATCATTGCGGCGGCAAATCTGGCGGCGGTGAAGTTCTATGGAGAATTTGAATTCTGGTTTGCGATGATCAAAGTGACGGCTATTGTGGTGATGATCGTAATCGGAACAGGTCTGATCTTCTTCGGTTGGGGGAACGGAGGACAGCCAATCGGGCTGTCGAATCTGTTTAGCCATGGCGGATCCTTCCCTGGAGGGATCAAAGGTTTCCTCTTTGCACTGTATATCGTAACGGCTGCGTTCAAGGGGTAGAGATGGTTGGTATTACAGCAGGCGAAGCGGAGAATCCGAAATACACCTTGCGTAAAGCGATCAAAAATATCGTGTGGCGTATTCTTATTTTCTACGTTGGTGCCATATTTGTTATCGTAACTCTGTACCCTTAGAACGAGGTCTACAGTGCAAGTGTTCTTCCGGGTATGGTTCCATGGTTCGCGCTGGCGTTCAGCCAGTTCCGATTCAGAAAGCGTTGGGGCAACGAGATGGCGGCGACGATCGCTAGTCTAATATTCAAAAATCAACTTATAACGTAATACTATACGTGCATTCCTTGAATACAATGGAGAACCTGCGGGTGATTCAGTGTCATTCAGGAGTGCATTTTTTTATCCGCAAAAATCATGCTTGAATCTCCTGTAACTAGAGGTTTTAAGATTGGAGGCAGACAAGGGGGCATACATCTTATGAGAACAGTAGAATGGATTTATCTTATTTTCAACCTGCTTATATTCGTGGGGGTAATCGGGATCGGGAGACAGATTCAACATTTTCGAAAAATGGTATGGGGTGGATTCGTCATTTCAGGTGTGCTGTTGATCATCCATGGTTTAGTCGAAGGACTTCGTTGGCCGATGATTCCGGCGTATCTGCTCACGTTGGTTCCAATGGTTGTGTTATTTACAAAGGCAAGACGTCAGCAACAGTCAGGTGTAACCTCACTGAATAGTAAACGTTCGGAGGTATCCACTTCCACATCACCTGTGGCGGGCAAATTCGGGCGTGTTCGAATCATCGCAACGTCTCTCCTGGTGTTGCTATACGCTATTGTGAGTATTGGCTTGCCACTGCTGTTTCCGGTATTTTCGTTTGCCAAGCCAGCAGGTCCTTATGGAATCGGAACGGTATCCTACGACTGGACAGATAGCAGTCGGGAGGAACTTCTGACGAGAACAGCTGGTGATCAACGGGAGCTGATGGTACAGTTCTGGTATCCAACGAATCCAGATGTAGAGGACGCAACAGCCCCTTATGTTAATAAACCGGAGATCTACGGGACAGCCTTCAATGAAGTGCTGAAACTGCCAAAGCTTTTATTTTCCAGTCTGAGTCAGGTTAGAACACATGCGATACAGGAAGCTCAGTTGTCTGATGCCGAAGCCAAGTATCCGGTTGTTCTTTTCTCTCATGGTCTGCATGGGTATGAAAATCAGAATACGTTCCAGGTCGAGCAGCTGGTCAGTCAAGGTTACATTGTCGTAGGTATCAATCACACGTATAGCAGTCTGGTGTCTGTATTCCCGGATGGACGTGTGGCGCAGTTTGAATCGGAAGGAAAAGAAGGCTTTGAACAGCTGCAATTCAGTTACATGGACAAGTTGAATGAGACATGGGTGCAGGATGCACAGTTTGTACTGGATGAGGTAGAGAAGTTGGGTACGGGAGATCCGAGCGGACGCTTTACAGGACGTATGGATCTGGACAATATCGGCATGTTTGGGCATTCATTTGGTGGAGCAACGACAGTACAGATGTTAATGGATGATCCACGTGTGAAAGCAGGCATGAATATGGACGGTGTATTGTTTGGCGAGAAACGTATCCCTGCGGAAGGCGTGGGCAAGCCGTTCCTGATGATGAGTGCAGACTCAACCGTTGCAGGTACAAGTGTGATGAGTGACGAGGAAATTGCTGCGATGGGCACGACCCGTCCGGAAGCCGAGAAATATTACGAGGAAGTGTACGAGCGCTATGAGCCGGTAACCGCTGGAGGGAACTTCTGGATGGAGCTGACCAACACCAAACATCTGAGTTTCTCCGACCTCTACCTGATCTCTCCACTGCTCGAATGGACGCAGGGTGTAGATTCGAGGGGGACACAACAGTTGGTCAACGATACAACGATTGATTTCTTCAACCACTACTTGAAAGGGCAATCGCTTCATTTGGACACGGAAGTGGGAGAACATGAATCCTATTCGTTAAAAAAAGGCTAAACGTAAAAATGGAAGGAGACTGAAGCTCAGTCTTCTTCCATTTGTTTTAAGCGTAACCGCATGCCCTCATGCAACAGGTTAATGCCATCTACAATCTGGCTCCATTCGGGATTGATCACCTTGCACCGCTTGTTAAAACGTAGAATGCGATCGGTCACGGAGTCCAGCATATATCGGGCCTGTTTGCTGAAAAATACTTCAGGTGTTTCGGCATGCTCGACACTTGCATACATCAACACAAAGTCCCACACCATGCTTTGCACAGCAGGGCTATCGATTGCCCAACGTTTGTCCAGCGCTTCGGTAGTGCGAATGCGAATAGCCTCCATTTTTTTCACCCAGACGTTCGCTTCGACTTGTGGCTGGTTCGCCATAATGAAGAACGGAACCTCCAGCCGAGCCAGATCGGCCCAATAGGCCGGATCATTGATCAGTTCCTGAGTTTCCTTCCAGGCCAGTGTTTGCTGAGCCGTCAGTTTGGTATCTTTCATCATATATTTATCGAAAAAGTGCAGAAACGACACTCTCCAATCCTGCGGAATGCTGTCCAGCAGATGGGATTCATCCACTTTGGCAGCAACAAATTGTTTTCGTCTGCTCGCATTGGCCGTCAGGGATTCTACCAGACTGGAGATGTAGGTAAGAGACTGTTCCGAATGCAGTGAAGTGTCTTCTTCATGCTGCTTCGCCTGCTGCAAAATGGAGAGCATGGAATTCAACGTGCCGATCTGGGTTTCCAAGGCTTCAATCTGCAGATCCAACGCTTGTGTTACCGCCAGTTCACCGGACATGAGTTTTCGAATATCCGGTATGCTGAAATTCAAATAACGAAGTGTTGTAATGAGTTCGAGTTGCCACAGGTCTTGCGTTGTATAGAGTCGATGCCCACCTTCCGTATGACTGGAGGGTTGTAACAGTTCAATCTCATCGTAATACCGGATCGTTTTCACCGTGGAGCCGATCAGTTTGGCTGCTTCACCGATGGAATAGGGTTCTTTATTTGGGTTCAACGAGATCACCTCATGTTCTAGTATACAATCTCCAGTCACTGGAGGTTCAATACCGGAATAGTTGCCAAGGAAATGTAGCAGGTCCAGTTTAAATTCCACCCATCTCGGTTACAAAGGAAAGAGTGCAACTTTTACGCAAATTAAATTCACAACAAATAAAAAATACGTTTATACGATGGGTATCGTGTAAATAACCAAGGAGGAAATTGAACATGGCTAATCAAGACCAGCACACCATGCAAGATCCAACGACCCAATATCCGAAGGCTACACCGGAATGGAAACAGCAGCAGGATGAGCCGGGGCTCCAGCGTGAGATGACCCCTGTTCCCGATGCGGGTGAGAAAAGTTATAAAGGCAGCGGACGATTAACAGGACGCAAAGCAGTTGTGACCGGAGCCGACAGCGGAATTGGCCGGGCGGCAGCGATTGCGTTTGCCCGTGAAGGTGCAGATGTTGTTCTGGCCTATCTGCCGGAAGAGGAAGCAGATGCGCAGGAAGTTGTGAAGCTGATTGAGGAAGCTGGGCGTAAAGCAATTACGATGCCAGGTGACCTGAAGGATGAGAAATACTGTGAAGAACTCATTGAGTCTGCGGTAAAAGAGCTTGGCGGGATTGATATCCTAGCTAACGTGGCAGGTAAACAGCAGTTTGTGGAGCAGATTGCGGATCTGACTACCGAGCAATTCGATGCAACGTTCAAAACAAATGTTTATTCCATGTTCTGGCTCTGCAAAGCAGCTGTGAAACACATGAAGCCGGGCAGCTCCATTATCAACACATCATCGATTCAGGCGTACAAACCTTCGCCAATCCTGCTGGATTATGCAACAACGAAGGCATCCATTAACACGTTTAGCAAAGCGCTGGCCCAACAGGTGGGTAGCAAAGGGATACGTGTCAACGTTGTTGCACCAGGACCGGTATGGACACCACTCCAAGTCGTGGGTGGACAACCAGTCGAGAAGCTTGCTGATTTCGGCTCCAATACACCTTTGGGTCGTGCAGGACAACCTGCCGAGATGGCTCCGGCATTTGTGTTCCTGGCAAGCCAGGAATCCAGCTATGTGAGCGGTGAGACACTGAATGCAAATGGCGGAACGGTTAGTCCGTAGATAGTCTTAGGTAATCCGATCAGGGTATCAGAGGATACGGTCTCCATATTGGGGGCGGTATCCTCTTTTTTGTCGTTAAGATGAGAGAAATAAAATATTTTTATATATGAAAGCGTTCTTATATAAAACCGGAAAGGTACATGGTAATATATTCAAGAACATGTTCTTCGCTCCCAGCTCTGAGAGTGCGTTGCTTATACAATGAATCTGTTCAGATCAATATATTATGCCTAGGAATCGAAGGAGGAATTCTGTAATGGCCAAGAATGTACTTAAACTAGGTGACCCTGTCATAAGCACGTACACATCATATGGGACATTAACATCCGTTATGAACGAAGATTTATGGCCATGGATTTTCAATAACTTTATACAAATCAGGTATGCACATGAATGGGGAATTTTTTCGTTTGATTCTCATCAGTTTCTGCTAAGTACCTGTCCGGGAATTTCCTTTTACAACCTGCCACAAGAAATTGTGATCAGCAAATGGGGAACATCACTTAAGCAAGTGATTACAGAAGCGATAGATATGGGATATTATCTATATATTTATGCAGATCGATACTACATTGCGTGTACAGACTATTATCAAAAAGAACATCTCATGCATGAATTATTGGTGTACGGGTATGACCTGGATCAAAATTTGATATACATTGCTGATAATCTAGATGATGGTAAATTCATACAAACTGTATGTAGTCTGGATGAACTTGAGAAAGGCTACTGGGCCATGTCTAATGAATACAGTTTTTGGACAGAAGTGAGATTTCTTAAGCCTATCCAGAATATCAATTATGCAATTCATGTGGAGCAGATGATAACGGCGATGGAAAACTATCTTAACTCAAGCGAGACATATGACTTAGTGAGAGATCAGAAATACGATTTTGGAATGCAAGCCATTCAACGCATCTTTACCGACATTGAGCAGGCAGCCCTAGTTGGAGAAGCATTGGATTCACGAGTCTTTCATCTCTTGTATGAACATAAGCTACTTATGGAGTTACGATTATCTTACTTAATGGAGAAATCAATCATTGATCGAGATGCAACCTTCATGGAATTAAGCACTATTCTGAAACAGGACTACTTTAAATTGAGAAATATAGTTCTGAAATATAATATAACGCGTGATGCAAGGACACTTAGTAAAATAAGTGAGAGGTTGCAACAGAATCTCATGAAAGAAAAAGCATTTATTTCTTCTTTTATTACCAGATTGCAACAGGTTAAATCAATGGCTTGAAGTCATCTAATAATAGACAAAAAATCCCCTTTGCTTGTTAGAAAGCAAAGGGGGTTCCTGTGTAACTAAGTTACTTCTGCTCTGGTTTCGGGTCCAGAATGGCATAACTGCCTAGCGTGGTATAGGTGAGAGGATAGGTTTTAAGTCCTGTAGAACAATAGAACAGTTGTAATTCTGTAGCGAGGGGATCATGTTAAAATACAAGAGTTACTACATATTTATATATATAACAGAATAATCTGAGGAGGCTTGGGTGGGTATGACAGCAGAAAAGATTGTCAGAACCTTTTTTGAAGAGGTCCGATCAGGCCGAAATCCTGATTATGCAAGCAAAGTGATGGCGGAACAGGTAATGGCCTATCAAGTGATATCTGAAGAAGAGGTCACGGTGACCCGAACACCTTCCGATTATGCAGATCATGTGCGAGAAATGATCGAAGCTTACGGGGAATTTTCACTCGAAATTCTGGAGTTGCTGACGCAAGGTGATAAAGTTTATGTGCGCTGGAGACAAACGGGTACCCATATTGGCGAAGTGGACGGATACAGCCCAACGAACCTCCCGGTGATTGAAATTGCCAGTGCGGTATACCGAGTAGAAAACGAACAAATTGCGGAGTATTGGATACAGATCGACAGGTTGGGCATCGAAAAACAATTGGAACGTAATCGGAGCTGAGTTTCTCAGCTCTTTTTTAGTTTTCAGTTCTTTGTAAGCGTTCCCGTGTTATAATGGACAAAGTTGTATACAAGTTACCTAAAACGTTTTCTGTCTTTTGACTCTATTATCTGAAAGTGAGGTTCAGTGATGATTAAAGCAACGGAAGATAATCAATATGTTGAATTAACAAGCCCGACAAGTTTACCGAAGGCATCCGGATTCCTTTGGAATGAAAAGATGATGATTCATGTGAATTGCAGGGGATACGCGGTGGCCCAATTCATGCAGCCCGAACCTGCCAAATACTCGTATGCGCCCAACCTGGAAGCGAAGACGTTTATGCAGCCGGAGCAGCCATATTATGCCCACCATCCGGGACGGTTTGTCTATATTAAAGATGAAGTAAGTGGCGAAATCTTCTCCGCCCCGTATGAACCCGTTCGCAAGCAGGCGGATAGCTATACGTTCGCTGTCGGTAAACACGATATTCACTGGAAAGTCGTCCAAGACGAAATTTGCATCGAGATGTCCCTGCGTCTGCCGAAGGAAGATGTCATGGAGCTGTGGCGTGTGAAGGTAACCAATCTGTCTTCGAGAAAACGCAAGCTTAGTATCTACCCGTATTATACGGTTGGCTATATGTCATGGATGAACCAGTCCGGCTCATATGTGGAAGATTTGCAGGGCATTGTCTGCTCGGCGATTACGCCGTATCAGAAGTATCAGGATTATAGCAAAATCAAAAACTACAGCGACAAAACCTATCTGCTTGCAGATCACCAGCCGACCGCGTGGGAAGTGAATCATGAGACTTTTGAAGGCGAAGGCGGACTACATAATCCTTCGGCTATTCAGTCAGAGACACTGGCTGGTGGAGATGCACGCTATGAGACACCTGTGGCTGTATTGCAATACAGAGTAGAGTTGGAAGCGGGAGCTGAGCAGGCATATCGATTTATTTTTGGTCCGGCTCATGATGAGACAGAGATTGAGGGCATTCGTCAGCATTATTTTGTGAAGCAGAATGAGGAAGGACAGGATGGTTTCACCGCAGCCGAGCAGGAGTATGCTGAGTATATTGCGGAAGGGAAAGGGAACATCCAGATTGAGACACCGGACAGCTGGTTAGATAATGTCGTGAATCACTGGCTGCCTCGCCAGATGTACTATCATGGCAAAACGAATCGTCTGACAACTGATCCGCAGACGCGGAATTATTTGCAGGACAACATGGGTATGAGTTATATTCAGCCGCAGATTGCGCGGGTTGCGTTCTTGACCGCTTTGTCTCAACAGCATATAAGCGGCGCGATGCCAGACGGCATTATTTTGCACCCGGACGCAGAATTGAAATATATTAACCAGGTTCCTCATACCGATCACTGCATCTGGCTTCCGGTCTGTATGAAGACCTATTTGGATGAAACGAATGACTATAGCATTTTGGAGGAACAGGTTGCTTTTACAGACAGCGAACAAAAGGTTTCCGTACTGGAGCATATGAATCTTGCAATGCGCTGGTTGATCCATGAGCGTGATGCGCGCGGGTTGAACTATATCAATCAGGGTGACTGGTGTGATCCGATGAACATGGTGGGATACAAAGGCAAAGGCGTATCCGGCTGGCTGACCATTGCGACGGCATATGCGTTCAATGTGTGGGCAGATATTGGTGAACAGGCGGGGCATGCCGAGGTTGCAGCGGAATTCCGTCAGGAAGCCAATCAGACCAATGCGGTAGCCAATGAGTATCTGTGGGATGGGGACTGGTATGCGCGCGGAATTACGGATGATAACGTCGTGTTTGGCGTAAGCCAAGACGTGGAAGGACGCATCTATATCAATCCTCAGAGCTGGGCACTTATGAGCGGTGCTGCAGATCAGGAGAAACAGGAGAAGTTAATTCGTGCCGTAGAGGAGCATTTGGAGACGCCGTATGGTGTCGAAAAGCTTGCGCCGTCCTTTACAGCCATGCGGGAGGATGTAGGCCGTGTTACGCAGAAACATCCGGGAAGTGCGGAGAACGGTGCAGTCTACAATCATGCAGCGGCTTTCTACATTTATGCGTTGTATCTGGTGGGCGAGAAGGAGAAGGCGTATCGTCTGCTGCGTAAAATGATTCCGGGCCCTGATGGCGAGGATATTCTCCAGCGGGGTCAGCTACCCGTATTTATCCCGAATTATTATCGCGGAGCCTATCATCAATTCCCACGTACAGCTGGGCGCTCTAGCCATCTGTTCAACACCGGCACGGTGCCTTGGGTGTATCGTTGTGTGATCGACGGATTGTTTGGTCTGCAAGGTCACACGCAAGGGCTTCAAGTTCGTCCGCAGTTGCCAGAAGATTGGAACGAGGCATCGGTTACGAGGTTGTTCCGCGGAGCTGAGCTGCATGTAAACATGAAGAAGGATGCAACTGTCCAGACGATTGAAGTGCATGTTGACGGTCAACGAATTGCAGGCGACATCATCAAGAACATACAAGCCGGCGTGAAATATGAGGTGCTGGTGAAGCTGCCATTGTAGAAAAGCGCAAGGAGTAATGCTGAACGATGTGAAGAGTTCTGAACAACCACGAAGCAAATTAAAAACTGTCTTTCCTTCATAGAAGGAGGGCAGTTTTTGCTTTCAGCTTGATCAGGACTCGCTCGATTCTTTGACTCGGTACCAATAGCTATAAATCTCGGAATAACCCAGCTTGGCGTAAAGCTTCAAGGCAGGTGCATTATTCGCAACCACTTGCAGGTAACTGGAAGTAGCGCCCTGTCTTTTTGCCCAATGGAGAAGATGAAGGATCATCTGTTCAGCAAGCCCACGATTTCGGAAGTTAGCGTCTGTAATGATGTCATATAATCCAATGTAGCCACGTTCAATTACACCGAACCCACAAGCGACGACTTGCCCGTCGATCAACAGCGAAATGAAACCTACCTTTGTCCGGATATTGTCCAACATTAATTTGGTCGTTTCCCGTTGCAGATCATTCACCTGATTTAGCCTGCAAAAATGATCCAGCCACGTTGCGGTCAACTGCTCGTCAATCTGTACAGCATGGTGCTCAGGCTCTTTGATATGTTCCAGACTTCGAGTCTGGAGGTGGGTGAGATCCACTACAGCATACCCTTTGTCTTGCAAAAGTTGATCGAGATGATCCGGCTGAATAAACGGCGTGATTTTAAATATGGTATTTAACTGATTGGAAGCATAGATGCGCTCACATTCCTCTATCTTTTCATGCACATCCAGAGTGGAGTAGTGGATCGGTTGAATGGAGTTGGCACGTTTGGTATATCCTTTGGCAAAACGCAGTACCCAGCCGTCATATAGTAAGGTAGACAAGGGTTGCCAGTGGTTAAGCGATAGTTCTTCAATGATTTTGTGTTCTGAATCTATGGTATACGTCATATCAAAACCTCCGATTTTATGATTAAATAATAATACATATTAATGTATAAAAATACAATAGGGATATATATATCGCCGAACAGTATGCATTATAGCAGGAGATAGTATACAATTTGATTTGATTGAATAACTTCAGAAGCGGAGCGCATTATGTTAACTATAGAATTAAATAATCACAGCATTAACTGTCATATTGAATACGGCAAACGGAAGAAAGTTTCCATCACGATGGACTTGCCTTATATGGTAACAATCAAAGCACCCAATGGTACCAGTGAAGACATGATCCGGCAACTTGTGGAGCAGCACGGGGATGTGATTTTGAAGAAATCCGCTCTCATGCAGCGGGCGCTTGACGGTCCTCAAGCCAAGGAATACGAAGATGAGGGCAAGGGGAAGTTTTTGCTTTTTGGCAAGGAGCATGCACTGCATGAATTAATTCCTGTAGAGGGTCTGACAGAAGAAGAGCTACGAGCGAATCTGAAGAAGTTTTATTTTGCCGAGTGTAAACGCATGATTGGGGAGCGCATCGGACGTTATCAGCAGGAGTTGAAGGTGAAGCCGAAGTCAGTAGAGATCGTAGATTCTCCCACCAAGTGGGGCAGTTGCAGCTGGGACAAAAAACTTACGTTCAATTATCGCCTGGCGATGGCGCCACTGGAAGTGATGGATTATGTCATCATTCATGAACTTTGCCATATTCACCACATGAATCATGATCGCTCTTTCTGGCGGCGGATCGGCAGTATCATGCCGGATTACAAAATAAAAGAAGATTATCTAATGCGCAATGGTCGAGCCATGACGTTGTAATTCCAGACTCAAGCTTGTACTTGATACGATACAATTCTCCATTATTATTCGTAAAATCCGCGAAGGTCCCACTGTTTGCAGTGAGCGGCTTCGCGGATTTTTTGTTATGTCTGGATCAGGAGTGGGTTACTTGAACGCCGTATTGTTTGAAAAAATGAGTAACTGCATCCATGTCCATTCGATCATCGAACAGATGCTCAGGATAATAGACGCCTGGAGCCATAGGCTCATCCGCTGGCATCATCAGTATCTTTTCGGCCTGTACCGCAGCGCCGAGTGCGGTCATATGAGTTTGACCGAGTGGGTCAGAGACCGTCATCGTTCGTTTAACCTCGTTTCCTTTTGCATCCAGTCCTTTCAGTTGAATGACCAGATGATGTGCACTCCCGGTTCCCGGATTATAGAGCAATTTCCGCCGGAATGGCTGGAAACGTTCACCACTGATCATCTTCCATACTCCGGTTTTGACCAATCCGGCGAGTGCATAGGTAGATACTTTACTATCAAATGAAATGCGGAAGCTGGCGGAATCGATATGGCTGGTATGAGGCAAAGTGACGTGATCGGGTGTATCCAATCTGTAACATGGGGTTGTGTACCCGTTCGGAAAATGTACTTTAATCGGATCTGTCATGGGATAGACAAGCCGGTTGGTGTTGGATTCGGTCACCTGAAAAGGAATACTCATTCGATCCATAAAGGCCGCTGAGTCAGGCCCAGCCTTATCTCGCAGCGAGTACAAGGCATGAATGTTTACTTCGACATGTTGCAGCGAGTTAGATAGTATCATGGCAAAGAGGGAAGCTGTTCCCGCCATCCATCCAGAGGACAGCACTACAGGGGCATGAAGTTCCTCCTGCTCTACTGTACGGGTCGCTTGATTGAACACCTCAGTCCAGCGTGTTACATCGATAAGTGGAATTTTTCTCCGGACTGCCGATACCAGTAGCCGATCATCCAGATCGTTCACTGCATTAATGATTAACGATATATTCTCTCCTGCGTGAATCAGTGGATCGTCTGCATGGGTATCAACAACAACCGTGTGGACACGATTGGAAGGAAAAGGTGCTGCTTTACCCGCAGAACGACCTCCCAGTACCAATTCCAGATCAGGATGCCTGTCATGCAAAATGCGTGCAAGCTGTGCACCTACAGCACCATAGCCTCCAGCGATAAGAACTCTTTTTCTAATCATTCGATAAACCTCCGTTGATGTGTTTATGTACTTATATGTTTAAACTTTTAAACATAATAGAGTGAAGAAAAGGAATGCAGTTCACCAGCGCGATATGCGCTAGCTCTGACATTCCACTTCTACGAGATGAACGAGCTGTTTGAGTAATTCGATCGCATCGTTGAATTCCAGCTTGTAATACATCTCCGTACCTTTTTTCTGAACCGATAACAGTCCGGATTGACGCAATATTTTCAAGTGATGAGAGACCGTAGGGCGTGACATGGGGACATGCTCTGCAATCTGCGATACGTTCATGCTCTCTTGATCAATGAGCAGCGATATGATTCGCTGGCGAACGGGATCTCCCAAACCTTGAAGATAAGGACTTAGATTCTCGAAAATATCAATTACTTTTTGGTTACCCACTGAATCGGTCATGGCTCACTCCGTTATAATGTTTAATTGTTTAAACGTATTATATAACCTATACATCTAAAAAATCAAATTCAACATTTTAATTCACAGAGAAGTAGCTGTTCTGCTTGTCCATTTAGAGTACAATATAAGCAAATATACCCGTACCACGAATCAGTAGCAGTCCCCGTGGTGGAAGGAGCCCCAGATGGCTGAGAGTAACCATTATTCTATGTTGGTAGATGAGTATATCTCGGAGTTTGCGCCCGATGTACAGGTGAGATTGCAGGCGTTAAGACAGATTATTCGGGATTCGGCTCCACACGCCGAAGAGAAGATCAGTTACAAGATGCCGACGTATGCACAGCATGGGAATTTGGTTCATTTCGCCGCATACCAGCATCATATTGGATTTTACCCTGCTCCGAGTGGAATTCTGGCGTTTAAGGAGGAACTCTCCAAGTACAAAGGGGCTAAGGGATCTGTCCAGTTTCCGCTGGACCAGCCATTGCCGGAGGAGCTGATCCGCCGGATTGTGGAATTTCGGGTGAAAGAAAATGTGGAAAAAGCTCGGGAGAAGAAGCAGAAGAAGTGATAAATGGTAAAAACCTGTTAGTCTACTGAAGGGGAAGTACAGATGAACAAAGCACTAATCGTGTTGGATGTGCAGTATGGTATTACATCATTGAAGGATTTCACAGTTCAGTTGGGCAAGATTGAAGCGGTTATCGCTGATTTTGAACAGCAACATGAGCCAATCATATACATGAAACATGTAGATTACGATCAGGAGGGCTCTTCACTGTTCTATAAAAATACTGCGAACCTGGAAATTATTATAATGGGTACGGGTCAGTATCCCGTTATGGAGAAAAGCAAACCAAGTGCCTTCAGCAATCCGGAGCTAAGAACTTGGCTACAAGAGCATCAAGTAGAACATGTATTTATTGTTGGATTCAACATGGAATATTGTTGTCTGTTTACGGCAATTACAGCGGAACACGAAGGGTTTAAGGTAACCTTGATTGAGGACGCAACAGGTTCGGTGAACACAGCGGAGACGTATGAGATGCCGGGTCTGGACATTCAGGATTTTGTCGGTTCGATTCTGAATTGGTCGAATTGTATTGAAGTTTTATATGTGGATGAGTATAAAGAAATGTATCGTATCTAGCGTGGTTTACATGTGACGCCTGAGATTTGAGTATGGTATAATAAGAGCAGAGTAGACGTAAAATGAAAAGAGAGCCGTGCTGGTAACACGACTCCTCCGAGCAATAGCCGCTTTTAAGGGCGGTGGGCTTCGCTTAGAAAGATGATCAACAATAGACCGCATCCTTTTGCGAGGGGGGCGGTCTATTTGTGTGTATTGGACAGAATAGCAACGATGAGCAAACCAAAGGTAAGCATCAACATAATTGCTTCAAATACTGTCACAAGGCATTCCTCCCTTCGTGGCAAGGTAGCCGACCGACCCTTTTAAGCCTATTCTATTGCTTTGTTGATTATAGCATATTTTGTAAGAAGCCAAGTTGTTAGAAGCTGTTTATATGTAACTCGTTCATTAGCTGAAGGGCATCCCGAAACCCTTGTAAATAAATCTCTCTTTCCAGAAGTGTTTGCATAGAGAGTTGAGTATCTTCATATAGAAAAAGGATTTGATTCAGTTGCTCCGGTAAAGCTTGGCGAATATTCTGAAAGTATTGATCAGATTCTTTAGATAGTTGGGTATAATCAGGCTGCGTTTGAGACAAATTGTTGTATAATAACTCTAAGCGCGTTCGGATTAACGGTTCTGCTAAAGATTCCAAGGATTCTTTCACTATGTACACCTCTTTTTGAGTATTTGTAGATATTAAGTTTCCATTCGAACATTACAGTGTGCATTATGTTTATTTGAATATACAATTTGTAGTGTGCTTTGTCAACATCACAGTGTGCATTTTAGTTTGGAGGAGAATTCGTATGATCAAGGTTCATTTATCTCGTATTATGGGTGAGAAAAGAATTAATATTGCTGATTTATCCCGACTAACCGGATTACATAGAAATGGGATTGCCAAATTATATAATGAAGAAACCGATGGTGTGAAGTTCGATACGCTGAATCGAATATGTGAAGCTTTGGATTGTGAGATCCAGGATATCATTGAGTTTATTAAGGACGAGAAGTGATCTTCAACAATTAGCTAAGGCCCTATACTTTTAAAAAATTGGACATATAGACCGTTACCTTATCGAAGGGACGGTCTTTTTCTGTTTGTATACACATACTGAGCTGCATCGACTGCAAGCGTTACTCCCTTTCAGCGATTTTTCAGCCAGAGCCTTTATAATACTCACGGAATCCTGTATTCGAAAAGGAGTTTTGGTATGTCTAAGATGCTGCAAAAATCGTTTTATCTCATTCTGCTCGTGTTTGTTGCGGTGTTTATTGTTTCGTCCTTGTTGGTTCGGGCGCAGTACAACTACGCTTTGTATGGGGACAATCCCATTCTGAGCATGCAGCAGTGGAGTGTTTTTCTCCCGGTCATTCTTTTGCTTCTGGGTTCAGGTGTCGGGTTATATGTTCTGTGTCTGAAACTGAACAAATACAGCCCGAAGGTAGTTATTCCGATTGTGCTGTTATGTTCTCTGGTCATTCAGATCATCGTCATTTTTGTATTTCCGAGAGTGCCCACCGATGATTCACAGACCGTTCTCTCACTCGCCATAAACATGCTGTATGACCAAGACTACTCCACGTTTGAAGCGGGTGGTTATCTGCACATGTTCCCGTTTAATTACTCGATCGTGTTGTACCTGAAGACATTGCTGTACCTGTTTCCAGACAACTATCTGGTCATCAAACTATTTAATATTTTGTTTTCAACGTTAACAACGTTCATGATTTATCTTATTTATAAACAAGTGAATGACAGATCCACGGAACGTGATTACGGTGTGTTGATCTTTGCAGCAACGTACCTGCCTTCCCTGTTCCTGAACAACCTGATCTATAACGATGTGATTGCCACAGCTTTTCTGACATCTTGTTTATACTTCATCATTCGTTTTGTACGTGAAAAGTCTTGGAAAACAATCGTCATTGCCGCCGTTTTTCTCGCGTTGGGCAATTACTTTCGAAGCATTGGCGTGATCGTGCTAATCGCTGCCATCATATATATTCTGCTGAATATGCGGAGCATTGGAGCGAAGAAAGTTGTCATTTCCATCGGTACGCTGGCTATGTTGTTTAATGTACCAACCTGGACTCAGAATGCGGTTCTTCAATCCTCCGGTGCTGTGAGCGAACCTGTCGGAGAGAATGCTGCACCAGTCTATATGTGGCTGAATATGGGGATTAATCTGGAGCGTTTTGGCTTCTGGGACAATATGGAGAGTTATCAGATCTATCAGAGACAGGCCAACTACAGTAAGGCTGAGAGCACAGCCTTATTTAAACAAGAGATTGGCAACAAGCTGTCTGAAGCAAGTGCGAGTGATTTGGTACAGACGTATTACAAAAAGATTATATGGACCTGGACCGAAGGGACGTACCAGATGGACCGCTACGGAATTGGCAATGAAAGTTCCTTGAGTGCAGGAAGAGGAAGGGTAGGCGGAATCGCAGGCTCCTATAGTTATACCAATGCGATAACAGAACTGTTGCAAGGGGATTCGGCTTATCGGACAGGTTTGCTCTGGATCGTATATGTGATGAATTTCTTGATGTACTGTTTTATTTCCATCCGGTTGTTCGGTGGAATTCGTCATAAACGGTATGATGAAGTCTCCTTAATCCTGGTCATTCTCGGATTCATCGGATTTTATATTCTCTGGGAGATTAAGTCCAGATACATCTACCCTGTATATCCGCTGTTGGTTGTGCTGTCCTATATAGGATTCAAAGATACGTATGATTTCATACTCCACCGTAAAGGTACCTTGGAGAGATATTCCCTGAGAAAAAGGTGATTATATGCGAAAAAATAAATATTTCACTTCGGTTACAATACTCCTTTTGCTGGGGTGCTCGGTTATGCTTACGGGCTGTGATGTGATAACTGCCCAGAATATTACTAAGACCAGTTCTGTGCAAGGCATGGACGGTGGCGGCATGCCGAATGGCGGTGGCCAGGGGATGAACGGAGGACCATCGAGAGGTGGAAGAGGCACCGCGGGCATGAATGATCGAGCAGGCAGTCCGGGCATGACGCAAGGGATGATGAATGCCGACATTACGGGTAGAGTCATCTCCGTGAATGGAAACACGATTACGCTGGCATTACTTGAGGTGCAGGACAGCTCATCCCCAAGCATGGAATGGAAGGATACCGGAATGGAGATGAGATTGAATATAACTGATGATGTTACTATCACTGAAGGCATGGGAACACCGAGCTCTGGCAATTCCAGCCCACGTGCGAATTCGTCCATTCAAGTGTCTGATCTTCAAAAAGAAAACATCGTGATGGTGTGGTATAAGGACAACACTGAGACGATCGAACGGGTGATGGTTGTCCAGTAAAAGATGATGGGATTATCGTCATTTTGTAATTGCTTACATTTAATCTATGGGTTATTATGGAAACAGTTGTTTTTGAAGGGAGTGAGCGTCATGAAACGACGGTCTAAGATGGTATGTTCTATCACTACAATGAAGGTAAGAACGAACTGAATAATTCCGGTAGACCATCAGATGCAGGGTGGAACACATCCAGTTTCCCAGTCGATCTGAGATCTGCCGATATATAGGGATATAACTGCTCATTTTTTCTGGCGTATGCGAGGTTTATTTGCTTGTGCAAATTTCTCATACACTCAGAATTTTTTTGAAGCCGCAGGCATAGCCTGCGGCTTTTTGCGCGCAAAAATAGGCATTCGGTGGTTAAAAGCAATGCACCTAAAACGATCAAAAAGGAGAAATACCCATGTTAAAATTAAAATATTTATTTCAAAATAATGACCTTGCCGAGATGATCCTGAAGAATTGGAACTATGATCCTGAGTCGTTGGATATGTTTCAGTATTACCGTATATCCTCCAATGCCGTGTATCCGTTCAGAGATCAGGGAGAAGTGAGATTACTTCGATTTGCCTTGGTAGAGGAGAAAGATCAAAACAACCTTAGCGCGGAATTAGATTTCCTCCGTTATCTTGGAACGAATCAGTATGGAGCCATGGAGGTGGTACCTTCCCATTCAGGGACAGAACTCATAGAGGCTTACACCCCATGGGGAGTGTACTATGCTTCCGTATTCAAGCGAGTACCCGGATCGCAGTTAGGAAGCATTGATTTGAATGACACCATCCTGTACAGCTATGGTCAGGCGTTGGGTGAGCTCCATCATTTATCGCGCAGGTTCACGCCTGAGCAGGAGAAGAAGCGACGCTGGACCTATGCGGATGTATTGAATTGGATGCAGGAGAACCTGAAGGAGTTTCCAACAGAGACAGCAGCTCTGAACGAGGTGGAGTTTCTCCGAACAACTTTTGCGACTTGGCCGATGACCCAGCAGAATTTCGGACTCATCCACTATGATTTTGAACCGGACAATGTCTTCTATGACGAAGGTAGCCAGTCTTGTTATGCTATTGATTTTGATGACTCAATGTATCACTGGTACGCAATGGACGTGGAACAGAGTCTGGATAGTTTACGTGAGGAGATCGAGCCTGAACAATGGGAGCAGAAGAAACAATTGTTCCTGAACGGGTATTGGTCCAAGGCGGGAGAACGTTATGATCTGGAGGGTATGTTCCCCGCTTGTCGCCGTTTTGCCAACTTGTACGGCTATGTGCGTATGCTTCGATCTGTTGCAGAACAGTGGTCACATGAGCCAGAGTGGATGAGCGGACTAAGAGCGAGGTTGGAGAGGAAGATGACAGAAAAGGCAGAGCAATTTGGTCATCCAATTTAAAGTCTACACATAAAAAGTTATATCCACCAATACTTTGAACACTTAATATTGAACGTATGTCATGACTCATACCAGAATCAGTCCTCATAACAAACAAACCAGCTTGGGAATTCAATGTAGAATTCCTAAGCTGGTTTTTACATGTTACTCGGTATAATCACTTATCGCAGTACGCCCCGCCTCTACACTGATCCAGTAGGCATAATCTTCGCGCACGTCCACATAGAGGTTAAGTTCCTTCGCATCAAGGTTACTTACCGTTAGTTTGAAATTGCCATAGGCATCTGTTGTAACCTGCTGGGTTTGGATATGCTCTGCAGCAGGCGAAGGACCATGGATTTTAATTGGCATCGTCTGGTTGGCATACGCCGGGAACGTACCTTGAAGGACCAGCGTGTGATCGGCAGAATATACTGCTTTCATGGTCTGGTCCGGTAGTCCGCCGTTCTTTTCATTCTCGGTAGCTTCAGTAGAATTCTTCGGTCTGCTCCATAGTTCGAAGCCTTTTTCCTTCAGGTTCTGGAGAAAAACAACAGCCTCAGCCCGGGTCAAGGATTCTTGTCCCGCATAACCTTGCACCGTAGCTGCAGTTTTGCCGGAAGAGTATCCCATGTTCAGTAGATACCGGATGGCATCTTCATCCTGGGTATAATTTTTACCGCCAAGCCCCGCCACGATTACGGCTACTTCTATTCGGTTCAAGGCATGATTGCGCAGCTTCGGATTCTGTTTGCTGGCATCCAGTTTCAGATTCAACGCGGAAGCATAGGTGTAGTAACGATCACTCCAGATGTTTCCTTTAATAGCTTGTCCCTCTGCAGCATCGATGCTCTGAATGACATGGGAATTCGCATACAGCTTGAACAACATAGAGAGGAATTCGGCTTCACTCACCTGATTGTTGGGTTTGAACGTTCCATCCTCGTATCCACTGACCATCTCCTGTTGAACGGCCCATTGAATGGCATCTTTCGCCCAATGTGTGCGGATATCACTTAATTGGGGGATTCCCGTTACCGTAACAGAGACAACCACTTCTTTCCCTTCAAAACGAACCCGAATTTCGGCTTTACCAGCCTGAAGTCCAATGATTTTTCCATCCTTGATCGCAATGCGATCTGACGTAGTGGTGAACGAAACGTTAGACTGTGGAACATAGGATGTTCCGTTATCATTCACGGCAGTGATCGAAGGCAGATCAATCTGTTCTCCTGCTCGGACTTTCAGGTTTGGTTGTTCTGGCGTTATACGGGTAAGTGTTGTATCTTGAACACCGTCAACATGGAAGAAACGTGTGGAGTATGAGATTTCCGCAGCTGTACCGTTTTTCTTTTGCAGACCTGTAATTTGAATGTTGAACGTATCGCCGTTCTTTAACAATTGCACATCGTCGGGACGGAAGATGATGGCGTACCCATACCCATATCCACCTGTCTCTACATTGAAATAGGCTTGATTAAACCATTGTTTGTCCGCAGGGTCCACGTTGTAATAACCGGTTGGAAAGCCACTGTTCTGGTTCTTGGCATTAAAGGTCCACGTACGTTGATCGGAAGTCCGAGTCATCTCGACCTGTACCTCAGACAGTGATGGCTTCGCGAATACATCTGTATTCAGTTGAACAGACCAGGCCTGTGTACTACCAAAGGCTTCGATTGGAAAAGCTCCCTGATTCGGAAACAGGCTGTAGTTGAACGAAGTTCCCCCCGTTCTGCTTTTATCAAATACCTGCATGGCACTATAGTACTGATCATATGTCTTGCCTGCTTCACTACGAGTGGCGAGTCCAAATCCGATTCGTTGCAGTTGTGGACTCAAAATCCAGCGCCGATGACCGAGTCGATCAATATTGGAGGCATCCGAATCATTCATGTAGGCCTGAATGCTTTTTGTCAGGACGTTATCCTTGGCACTGCTGGTAACATACAGATTGGAGCTGCTGGCAGACTTTAAACCGGTATCAAAGAAATCCTTTGGCATATCTCCTGGTTGTTTCGGATAATGGGACAAGTATCCACCTGTAGAGACCACAACAGCCCCATGCTGGGCTTGGCGATTCAATGTCGGATCAAGAACAAGATCGCCCTGTAGACCCGTTATAAAACGATAAAAGTTGGCTGCGTTCAGCCCCTGCTCCAGATAGGCATCACTTACCACACCAGCAGAGTAGGGAGCAATTGTCGAAGGTGTCTTTGTATACAGGGGAGATGTATCATTGCCATTCATCCACTGATTCCACTTCTGTACAATCTCCTGCTGACTTCGCTCAGGCAACAAACTGTCGACCTGTTCCGCATGTGCCGCTTGAGCACCCCATAACAGAAACAGCAGCCCTGCCAAGGTCAGGGTGAACAGTGAATGCATTTTATTTTTCCGGTAAACCATGTTTCCAACCCCTCTCATATCTGAACGTACGAAGAACATATGCATGTTCAGCATTATGGTATATTCATCGACATTACAGCTGGTTTTGCTTAGAGCCAGGCATGAGAGCATAAGGCCGAGCATGTGAAGGAGGATATTTTAATTAGGGAGTTGGTGGTTCATTTGTTAAAAAAAGAGCACAGGCCACCCCGCTGATTGGGGACAGCTTATGCTCTTTCTACATATGTATCTACTTTTTAGTCGAGACTCAGGTCGAAATCAGGCTCACACATATAATCTAATGGGTACAGATCATCTCGTGCCGAGATTAATGCACGTAAATGCAGATCCCTGATACCGTGCTCAGTTGCACTTTCATCTGAGCGATTGGAGACAAGTTCAGCTACCACAAAAACGTCTTCTGCGAGGTTACATTTAAAAAGAACATTTTTCGGATGAATGACTTCCTCCAGGTAACTGTACGTCATCACGTGAAATGTTTGTCCGCGCCAGTTTGTCTTGATTACTTTATAGGACTGTGTGCGAACCAGATCCAGATAACGTTCCAGCTGGAACGTATGCTCGAATTGCGTAATATAACCTTTTTTATCTACATCAATCGTAAATTCGACATCATAGCTCACATGCATTTCATCTTTATAAGTTCCGTTCATAACCTTCATGTTGTCAAAGTGTAATCCGAATTCCGGATCATCCACATAGGGAATGGTAATGAGTTCAGGATCAACATGATCTGTAATTTGGCTGTTCATGGAAGGTGCGCTGTAATACTTCGATGGCTGAAGATCAATCGATCCAATCATGCTTCCTGGGAAACCGGGGCTGCAAGTTATTCGCATAGTCATCTCCTTTAGATTTAATCAGTAGTTAGACGAACGAGTAACAATAAAGTTGCACCAGAATAAGGAAATGAAGGACGGGGATGAACTCTTATAAATCTATCTGCCAGCAACGACGGTGGTTGAGTTTTTTCTCATGGTTGGGATTGAGATTGAAATAGTTTACAGTGAATGTGAGTTAAGGTACGAGTTCCTGTAGAATAATATGAAGATTGTATTATGAAGCAACAAGTAATTGTTTGGAGTATAATGAACAAAGGGTACAGGTCATGGAAATACAATAGAATTTGAGCATTGAAATATTTGTTATCGATAATAACTAAGAGGGGGGATTACGTTATGCAGACGGAGAGATTCAATCAACTTAGAAAAAACGTTCTTGTAAATATTTTCACAAAAAAAGATATAGTTCGAATTTGGAGAGAAATTGTAAGGGATCAATTACGTAATTCAGATCTCAAAGATCTATATGATCATTATGATTTTAACTACAATATTGAAGAGAGAGCTGGTGCTATCAGAAGTGAGATTCTTAGTGGGAATTACAAAGTCTCTCAACCTATGATTTATAGAATTGAAAAGAAATTAGGTGTGTGTAGGCATTTGGTTACTCCACAACCAACAGATGCATTAGTATTCCAAGTTTTGGTGGAAAAGATAAGTGAAGAGATTCTTTCTAATCAGCCCTCCAAAAACTCTTTTTACTCTAGAGATAAACATGGAGTTCCTAAACCTCATGAGTCTGATGACTATAATTTTAACTGGAGAAAACAATGGAAAAAGATGCAAAGAATGATCTATAAATTTAATGAAGAAAAGGAACTCATAGTAGTTACTGATTTATCTAACTATTACGATAGTCTTAATATAAATGAGCTGCGAAAAGTGTTTTCTAGTTATTCTAAAATCGATGAGGTAGTCATCGACCTTATTTTTAGAATAATTGAGGAAATTTCATGGAAACCAGATTATTTACCTTATGCTGCGCGAGGACTTCCAACGACAAACATAGAGGGAGTAAGGCTTCTAGCACATTCATTTTTATTTGAAATTGACGCGGTAATCATGAAAAACACTAATAACAGTTTTACTAGATGGATGGATGATATTATCATTGGAGTTGATTCGAAAAAGGTTGGAATTGAGACAATTAGTGTAATTTCTGACATGTTGAAGAGCCGCGGTCTAGCTCTTAATCTTTCCAAAACAAACATATATAATGAAAAAGAAGCTTATCATCAATTTCAAATAGAAGCTAATAGATATATAGATAGCGTCGAGATGACAAAAAAAACCGATCCGAATTACGAAGATGTCTGTAGGAACTTGGATAAAAGATTCAACAAACACTTTAAGGATACTAGTGCGAAATATTGGGATAAAATTTCCAAGCGATACATAACATTATATGGGAAATTTGAACATGGGGAACTAATGAGAAAGTTGCCTTCAATTTATGTGAATTTCCCCACGCTCAGAGCCAATTTAATTACTTACTTATCAATTATAGGATATAGTAAGCGAAGTTCAAAAAATGTACTAGACATAATTAAAACAATTGATATATTTGATGATCGTTCTTTATATCAACTTTGCTTATTAGTTTCTCAGTGGGAGATTCCTATTAAGCAAAAAGGAGCTAATAAATTCTTAAATACTTTTAGAGATTTTATCACTAATTTCTCGTTTAGTAGGGGGAATTCAACTGATTTTTACTGTATATTATGGTTTGAATCAAAATATAGTTCTCCTAAGGATTTATTAGCGTTTATCATGAAATATAAGAATAAATGGCAGACAGATTCTTTTTTACGTAGGCAGGTTACCGCAATTTTGTCTAGATTATTGAATTTCAAAAATAAGGACGTGGGAGAAATCCTTCAAAACCAAATAACCTCTGGTGTTATTAATACCGTTACATTGGCGAATCAGATATTGTTATTTTCTAATATTGAGAAGTTAGATAATAAATTATCTTATTATCTCTTTCCAGAAAAAGTACAGAAACCATACCCTTTGAATAAGTTTTTAGTGTTGTGTTCCGTACTGAATTCTAAAACAATAAGAGAAGATGTTGAAGTTCAACGAAAGATTAAGCATCTAATAACAGACCCATATTATTTGAAATGGCTAAGTTTGCAGTACAATATAGTATAAAGTAATAAACTCCCCAGATTAAAAAGAGGGGAGTTTATTCTTATGAGAAAATGCTGTATAGAATAAATAATGGTGTGAAAAGTAATAAAAACTTGTTAGAGACTAAAATTAAATTGTCTATCGAGTGATCTTTTACTTTTACTTGTAGATTAAGCTCTTCACTTATTCTTATAAGATTATCGATAGCATCGTGATTTTCATTGTTCTTTAGAACGGTTTGATATTCATGCATGATAGTTTTATATTCATTAATAATTTCTCTTTCTTCAAGTTTAATTTGTTGGCTATTGTATTTCGTCAATAATTCCTTGAGTCTTAAAGTCAAATCTTCAATATCTAATTGATGATAATGAATTTTCAGTGCTCTTTCATTGTAATTTAATTCATTAATATAATACTGGATTAGTATAACATAAAGTGAAAAAACCCCAGAGATTAAACCGAATAGTGGGTCGTTAAATCTCTCAGATATATTTTTACCACTTATAGATAAAAGAACAAACACAATTGCTTCAATGTTGAAAATAAAAAAAATGGATTTCCACTTGCTACTGTACTCTTTAAGTCGACTACTCATCTTAATCCTATTGATTCTTGTTTTGTTTAGCGTATTGATTTTTTTTTCGATTTCTGAATAAATGTTAATTTTAGCGTATTTTTTTACTGATTCCATATATGTAGATATCCTCCTAACATTCTTATGATTTCCTTGTATCTTTAATATTCAAGGTTTATATTTTCACTTTTTAGTTTTTTTATAGAGTATGAAATTTCTAATAGGGAACAAGCCTTAAGAACTTTTGTGGATTTCCCTATTTGATTATATCATTGAATTTAGTCTTTTGTAGTTATACTTAATATTTGGTTCTAACTACAAAAGAGTGATTTCTTATTTTCGAATTCAGAGGCTAAAATGATATCTTAAGAAATAAGTATTAAAATAAGGGTGGTTACAGTCATTCGGATCGTGATGTGTATGAGATTAAACTGTTTCCATATGTCTACGCACATCAGATTGTGAATCTGCTAGGCAATGTAGTTAACGGTTTCTATAAAGGTATCGCACCAGATGAAGCCAGTTTCGATGAGGAGTTCCCCAATCCAGCCTTCAAAGGCAAAATGGCAGAAGAGCAACCAGCCGTTCTGCAGCTGGGCTACTATAAACAACATACGAATGTACACGCCCTTGCCTTTCGAGAGGAAGACGGGACGTATCGAATTGTCTTGAACGAAGAAGAGGATCGGGATCTTGTGGATTCCAGGCTGAGTCGCCGAGAGGTAGAGGGAACGTATCTTTTTACGGCTCCGGATGCCAGCAGCGCCCACCAATATTTTCATGAATGGGTCATGGAGAACCGTGCCCCATATAGCTCTCGAGAGGAGTCCATCTAATGAATGTGAATGAACATGTGATCGAACAACAGTCTCTTACCTTTGTGGGCATCAAACGAACGTTTTCTTGTGTGGATGGTAAGAATTTAAGAGAAATCCCAAAGATGTGGCAGGATGCTTTGGCAGACCGCATTGAGGAACGTTTAAACGGGTTCAATAACGAAGCTATTCCCGGTCTGGTGGGCATCTGTGTAGATCAGAGAGAGCTGAAGGATAATCAAATGGAGTACTGGATTGCTACCTCTTACTCAGGTGAAGTGCCTGAAGGTTTGGTGTCCATCGAACTTCCTGCGTCCCATTGGGTCGTATTTGAAGCTGATGAACTAGAGCCGGAAGCGATACAACGGTTGTGGCACTATATTATGACAGAGTGGTTTCCTTCCACTTCATATCAGCATGCAGGGATTCCAGAACTTGAAGTGTACAAAGGTGATGGCACACCTCCCCAAGTCTGGATACCTGTAAAATCTGTGTGAGCAAAATTGAATTAGGAGGTCTACGATGTTATCCAATAAAGTGATTGATCATTGCCAGGAGCAAGGCTGGTGGCATGAAGATGTTCCAGCAGCCTACGAAGAAGCATTGCAAAAGCTGGAGATCGATTTTCAATCGGATTTTGCACAATTTTATCTACATGCAGAGGATGGACCAACTTTCTACAGCAGGCATCAGGAGTTGTATCAGATCTGCTGGTTTATGGAGAACACCGTATATATGGAAGACATGAATGTAGCACAGCTTACACTGGGACTTCCCGAGGCGTATATTCCAATGGATAGTTTTGAAGGAGAAGGTGGGTTTTTCTACAACCGTCAGACAGGAGAAGTGGTGCTGGTGGAACTGGGGGAGTCCATCGAACGGTTTCTTAATGGCGAGAGTGAGCCGCAGTGGGCTGATTTCAATGCTTTTCTGGAGTGGTATTTCGTCCTGGAGGAGGAGACGGTGCAATGAAAGATCTAACACCGGAACATGCCGAACTGGAGCGACAAATTGTAGAAACGGTAGAAGCCGGTAATGTGCTGGATGAGACGCAACAACATGAACAAGCACTTATCTATTATGATCAGGCATGGGGCATGTTGCCCGAGCCCAAGATGGAATGGGAGATTGCAAGCTGGATCGCATCCTGCCATGCGAATGCACATATCGATCTGAAGCAGTATGGACTGGCGAAGCCGTGGGCTGAGATATCGTTAAGTACGCGGAGTTCGGATAGAAATACGAGTCCATTGATGGATCTGGGCATGATCTTCATGAGACTTGAACAGCATGACGAGGCGTATTCGTATTTGCATCAGGCGTATGAGTTCGGCAAAGAGCGGGCATTCCAGGGAAGCCCAAGGGACGTGTTGAACTATTATAAGGAAGAGCGCGCCAAGCGTACCTAGAGTGATTCCGACCATACCATGAAACAAAAAGGTACCCCGGTTTGGCCAAACATGACCACAGGAGTACCCTTTCGAGTTGAATATTCGTTTATTACTTATTACAGGATGTTCCACTTCATCTAATCCGAAATGTTGCGCGTATAGTATTCAATAATATCCTTACGACGGATAATACCGAGGAAGACACGATCGACATCCACCACGGGCACAAAATTTTGGTCTGCTGCAAGTGTCAGCATATCCTCCATTTCAGCCTCAATGAATACACATTCATTATATACCCGATTGTTAATCTCATGGACCTGAACCTGATCCATCGTATCAAAAGTCAATCCGGGTGTATTTCGCATTTTCCATAACAAATCGCCTTCGGACAGGGTAGCAACATATTTTCCATCCTGGTCAATCACGGGAATGGCGGTGTAGTGTTGCGATTCCAATTGCTCAATAGCATCTTTCATGGAAGCGGTAGACTTGATATAGGCCACTTCGGCTTTGGGGAGTAAAAAATAGCTGATTTCCATCATCGGGCTCCTTTTCAGCCTTTTGCATAGCAAAAAAGCTTTAGTATGTAATCTCACTCTCCTTATTTAAACATATTATGTGAGCTTTCGGCTATTTTTAATGATAAATTCGTCAGATTTGTTTCATTGTTTAAATGGCTCTGGAAATCTATAGTGTATATTAGAGGTGATGTAACCATGAAATCCAAACGTAAATTAATATACGGACTGCTACCCATCTTGTTTGCAGGTGGAATCGGAATGTATCTATATATGCAGAACAACAAAGAAGCAGAGGCCAAACCCCAGACTACCGTGAATCAGTACATAGAGCATCTGCAAAAAAAAGAATTTGACCAGTTGTACAGCTTGATGACGTCTGCTTCGCTGGAAGAGTCGGGCATGAATAAGGAACAATTTGTTGAGAAATACAATGCGATCTATTCGGGTATGGAAGTATCCACCGTCAAGGCGGAGGTTAAACCTGTTGATGTTGCCGAAACGGCTTCCGATGGCAGTAAGACCGATGCAGAGAAACAAAACCCGGATACGTATGAGGTGGATTACAACCTGCAACTGACAACTTTTTTGGGTGAAGTCAGTGAGACGCATACATTAAAACTAGTCCGGCACGAGCTTGAGGACGGCGGGAAAAACTGGAAAATTAACTGGCAGCCTTCACTGATCCTGAATGACATGGTTAAGGGCAGTAAGGTACGAGTGAGGACACTGTTCCCGGATCGTGGAGACATTGTGGATCGTGATGGTTTGCCGCTCGCTACCAAGGGCACGATGAATGAATGGGGCATTGTACCTGAGAAACTTGGTGATAATCCGGACCAGATGATTGCCCGAATCGCGAGCCATTATCAGGTTTCGGAAGATGCCATTCATAAGGCGCTTGCGCAGACATGGGTGAAGCCGGAGTATTTTGTCCCGATTGGTTCAACGGAGGAGTTTGACGTACCAGAATCTTTAAGCGGGGTTACGATGCAAAGCAAGGAAATCCGCTATTATCCACTCGGCAATGCGGCTGCACACCTGATTGGATACGTGCGCAAAGCCACCAAGGAAGATCTGGATAAGGATACGGAAGGGTATTATCGCGCAGAAGATTGGATTGGCAAAGCGGGTTTGGAGCAGTCCATGGAAAAGCAGTTGCGTGGTGAACGTGGTGGTCTGATCGAAATCACAGATGAATCCGGTAACTCCCTTTCTGAGCTTATTCGCAAGGATGCTGTAGATGGACAGAATGTTCAGCTGACGATTAGCTCCAAACAGCAAAAGAAATTGTATCAGACATTATCCAGTGGTGGAGACGCCGGTGCAATGGTTCTGATGAATCCAACGGACGGCAACCTGCTGGCGTTGGTCAGTGCGCCTTCCTATAACCCAAACAAGATGGTTACAGGACTTACACAGGCAGAGTGGGATGCTTATTCGGCGAATGAGAAGCTTCCCTTTATCAACAGAGTCACTACCCGATACGCACCTGGATCAACCTTCAAAGCGATTACAGCCGCAGCAGGACTGATGGAGAAGGTGACCACAGCGGACAAAACCCATGATATCTCTGGCTTGCAATGGCGTAAAGACGATAGTTGGGGCGGTTATTATGTCAAGCGTGTGAAGAGTTTATCTCCGGTTAACATGGTCGATGCACTGGTATACTCGGATAATATTTACTTTGCCATGGAAGCGATCGAGATGGGCAGCGCCAAGTTTATTGATGGGATCCAGAAATTTGGTTTTGGCGATAACTTTGGACTGAATGAACTGTATTTGAAGCCAAGCCAATATGCCAATGAAGCACATCTGGATCTGTCGTCTGAGGTGTTACTCGCTGATACGTCCTACGGGCAAGGGGAAATGTTGATGTCCCCGATTCATCTGGCGTCGTCATTTACACCTTTTATTAATGAAGGGAAACTAGTGAAACCTGTTCTGATCGAGGGAAAAGAAAGCACTGACCCTGACGTAATCATTACTCCGGAAGCCGCAAATACGGTTAAGGATGCTTTGGGAGAAGTTGTTTCCCGGCAGGGCGGTACGGCCCACACCTTGAATTCAATTCCTGGAGGACTCGCGGGCAAGACGGGAACAGCGGAACTGAAAGCAAAGAAGGGAGAGAAGGGGCAGGAAAACGGATTTTTCGTAGTATTTGATACCGACTCTCCGACCTTCCTGTTATCCGCTGTAATTGAAGAGGTGAACGGCCGAGGCGGAAGCCATTATGTCGTGGATAAATTGAAGCCTTTTTTGGAAAAGTTGGAGATTGCGGATAAAGTAAACTTTGCAGACGAATAAAGTGTGTGAAGAAACAAAGTGAAGTTGTAAATAACAAAAAAACACCGGTGACGGTGTTTTTTTGTCTGAGGCTATATCAAACGGTTTATATCTTTGATAGGTATTCGGTTAATTGATGGAATGTTCCAGTAAACCCGGTGTGTACCATCTCTTTTGAAGCCTCAAAAGCTTGATTTTCTTCCTCAGTTGGAGATACAGGTGTAACAATCATTTTAATGGTTGTTGCCCCTTCGTACTCGCTGAACAGCACAGTATTCAGAGTTTTCATAGGCCAGCTTTCGTCAAAGGGAGCACGGACAGTATCACCTTTCTCATCAGAAAAGAAACTGGTGTACACAATTTTCTCTGAAGAAATAATCTCACTGTACACAAATTTAACCCACATAGTGTCGCCATCATCAGGTTTCTGGTTATAATGAAAGACACCGCCAGAACGAAAATCTGATTTAGCAACAGTAAATGTCCAACCTTTTGGGCCCCACCAGTTCTGCAGATGTTCTGATTCGGTAAATGCCTTAAACACAAGTTCACGTGGAGCATTGAAACGATAAGAGATTTCAACTTGATTTGACATTGTGTTTCCTCCAATAGATTTAGGATAAGGTTCGCCATTATTTCCTTGCAGTAATCATAAAGCGTGCCGAGTTAGTACGAATGCCCTTCTCGTCGTGATGTTCATTCACAAACTGCTGGAATCGCTCGAAGTCAGTGTCTACCTTTCCGAAATCAGGAATGATGGGTGCATGGGTTAGGAGAAACATCAAATCTTCGGGTGTAGCGTAATGCTCCACTACATTATATTCACGGGCCTGAATGTCATGGAAACCTGCTGTTTGAAGTTCATGCTTGTATCGTTCCATCAATGTGCCAGGTTGAATGCCACGGCTCTGTCCACGGCCAAAAGCTTCTGAAATGTTGAATTTATCATGTTCGCTGACCTGCTGGGTTAGAAATACCCCTCCCTGAGTAAGAACCCTGAATACTTCTGAAGCAGAGAATCCGGAGTGTCTGGAGGATATCACATTAAAGAAGTGATCTGGAAAATTCAGTTTTTCTGCGTCCATATGAAGAAAGCGTACATTGGAATGACCGCCCGTAGCCTGAAGATTATACTGTGCGGTCTCAATCATTCCTTGAGCGAGATCATTTCCAACTAGCAATAAAGCTTCTTCCGCAATGGACAGAAGGACTTCTCCACCACCTGTTCCAATATCCAGCAATAGATCCGACGAACGCGTATGGCGAACAACTTCCTCTTAGAAGTTCCATCCGATTTTCTCAGAGACAACGTTCATGGAGCTGAAGTTCCAGCCATTCGTCCGGCCTACGCGTTCATAAAAGTCAGCGTAATCTATTTTATTTTTCATTTTCATATTCCTCCAATGTGAGTTTGTTTGAACAGGACAAGTGAGTTGTGCCAAATCGTTCTTGTGTATATGGTCGAATAGGATCAAATTGGACAGACGTATCCCTTGATAGCTGGTACGCGTTTTGACCCAGCCCGACGACTAATTACTTCGAACCATTCGGAGCAACATCCATGTCACCTCACAAGTTGGAATATCATTAATTATATTCAATTGACAGCGTATACGCGAGGTGTTATTTTGAGGTGGAATCTATTCTATGAGTTCGAGGTGATCCAGGGTGGCTATTCGTGCTAAGCAGATTTTTGTCAATTTACCTGTTCAAGATTTGAAGAAATCCGTTGAGTTTTTTACCAAGGTGGGATTTGAGTTTGACGCCAATTTTACGGACGAGTCTGCTACTTGTATGATCATCGGGGAAAATATTTACGCCATGCTTCTGGTGGAGGAACGTTTCCAATCCTTCATCTCGAAAAAAATCTCCAATGCTGCCGATACAACCGAAGTCATCGTTGCCCTGTCTGTAGATAGCCGAGAGCAGGTAGATGTAATTGTACAAGCTGCCCTCGATGCAGGCGCGAAACCATACAACGAACCGCAGGATCACGGATTCATGTATGGATGGAGTTTTCAAGATCCGGATGATCACCTGTGGGAAGTTTCCTATATGGATCTAAGTGCTTTTCCTTCGGAGTAATAAAATGAAAATAACTAGAGCCTTCCTAGATTAATAGGAAGGTTCTTTTTTTGTCAGGCGTACCTTTTTCATTGCTTATATTGGGTGCATCTGTTAAAATACAGAACGAATGTTCAGTATGCATGGGACGGAGTGAAATGGAATGAATATGAATAAAAAGCAACTTCAAACCGAGCAGACCAAGAAAAAACTTGCGGATGCTTCGAAAGCCCTTTTTGTACAAAAAGGTTATAAAGCAACGTCTATTGAGGATATTGTAGCTGCGACGGGCAGTAGCAAAGGCAATATATATTACCATTTTAAAAGTAAAGAAGGCCTGTTCCTTTATCTAATCGATGAGTGGGACCGGGAGTGGGAAGAGAATTGGGCGGCCAAAGAACATCTCTATCGCACCTCCACGGAGAAGATTTATGGTTTGGCGGAACAATTAGTTCTGGACGATATGAATCACCCGCTGACGAAGGCAGCTGATGAGTTCTTCACAGGGGAAAAGAAAGAAAATGATATTGAGGAGCGGATCTCCTTAATGTTTGAGCGGCATATTCAATTTAATAAACAAATGATAGAACAAGGCATTGAGAGCGGTGAGTTCAAAGCAGACAATGTAGATCATCTCGCACTGATTTTGGAAAGTACCATTATTGGTCTTAGTCAGATGTCACGGGGGATGGAGCCTGATCAGGCTCTTGCGTTATACCGACAGGCTGCCAGTGTATTCTTACATGGGATTGCAAAAGATAAAGCTTAAGCAACATTTTGACAATTACGGAGGATGGAATCATGGCATTACTAACACGGAACAGGGGCGCACTGCTGCTGTTAATGTTTAATATTTTTCTCGTTTTTACAGGTATTGGTCTGGTTGTGCCGATCATGCCTGCGTATATGGATCTACTGCATATCACCGGATTCACGGTTGGATTGCTGGTAGCAGCATTTTCCTTCACCCAGTTTCTGTTCTCCCCGCTTGCGGGTCGTTGGTCGGATACGTGGGGACGTAAAAAAATTATCGTTGGCGGCATGCTGATTTTTGCCGTATCGGAGTTTATGTTTGGTGCTGTCAATGCACCAGCCTTGCTCTTCGCTGCCCGGATGCTTGGTGGTATTGGTGCGGCGATGATCTTCCCGGCGGTTATGGCTTACACCGCAGATATTACAACAGAGGAAGAACGCGGCAAAGGTATGGGATTGATTAATGCAGCGATTACAACCGGATTTATCATCGGTCCGGGAATTGGTGGATACATTGCGGACTTTGGCATTCGAATTCCGTTCTACGCCGCAGGGGTTGCCGGTTTATTGGCAGCGATCATTACAATGATTATCTTGCCTGAATCGGCACGAAGCACAGGAGAGCAAAGTAAACCTGTCGCTGGCGCAGCGAAAGTTAAAGCTCCGGGTATGGTAGCCCAATTGTTGAATTCGTACCGTGAGCCATACTTTTTCAGCTTGATCATTGTGTTTGTTATGGCATTTGGTCTGGCGAACTATGAGACGGTATTTTCATTATTTGTGGATCACAAGTTTGGCTTCACGACTAAAGACATCGCATTTATCATTACATTTGGTTCCATCGCGGGTGCGGTTGTGCAAGTATCCCTGATCGGTTGGTTGCTCAATCGATTTGGTGAAAAGATGGTCATTTCAGTATGTCTGTTATTTGTAGCCGTATTTGTACTGTTGACCTTGTTTGTGCATACGTACTGGATGATTCTCGTCGTAACGTTTATCGTCTTTCTGGGTATGGATATTTTACGTCCGGCGATCAGTACACAGATGTCCAAACTGGCACAAGAACAACAGGGCTTTGTGGCCGGACTGAACTCGGCCTACACCAGTTTGGGGAATATCGCAGGTCCAATCGTAGCTGGAGCACTGTTCGATGTGAATATTAACTATCCTTATGTTTCGGCAGCAGCCGTTTTGGCGATCTGTTTCCTGTTATCTCTACGGGTACTCAGAGGGGCCAAAGCGGTAAAGCAACCGAAGGCTGAAATGTAATTTTATAATTGGAAAAGACGTGCATTAACACAAAAAAACAGTCGATCACACCTAACGTGTAGTCGACTGTTTGTTTACTATGATATTAAAGGATTATGGAATTAACGGACTTTTCCATTCGTTTCAATCAGTTTTTGATACCAGTGGAAACTCTGTTTGCGGATACGTCTCAGTTCCTTGATAACGAATTCCTCACGATCCACATAGATGAATCCATAACGTTTGCTTGACCCTTGATGTGTACTCACCAGATCGATCGCAGACCAAGGGCAGAAGCCAAACACATCCACGCCGTCCGTAATCGCCAGTTGAATCTGTTCGATATGTTTATTGAAGAATTCAATACGATATGGATCGTTAACCACGTCACCTTCCTCCAATTTATCGAAGGCACCCAGACCGTTTTCCGTAACAATTAATGGCAGATGATAACGGGAGTAGATCTGGCGAAGGGTAGAGCGGAAGCCCACCGGATCAATTTCCCAGCCAAACTCTGTTTTTTGCAGATAGGGATTCACAGATCCTCTATATGCGCCCGGTTCACCTACGATTTCATGCTGATCTCCTGTATGGGAGAAGTCATTACCATCGTTCAGACTTTCACCAACCGTCTGGGAAGTGTAGTAATTAAACGCAATAAAGTCAGGGTTCCCTTGAGCCAGGATGTCCATATCTCCGTCTTCAATGATGGGCGTATATCCTTTCTCTTCGAGATAACTCCAGGCAATATGATTATAACGTCCATATACCGCCATATCGAGATAGAGCCAGTTACGAATGGCAGCATAGTTATCAGCCGCGAGTGTGTCTTCTGGTTTGGAACTAGCCGGGTAAATTACACCGATATTAGGAGCTGGGCCAATCTTGGCTTCAGGCAGCATTTCATGACACAGGACCATGGCTTTGGCTTGAGCAACCAACATGTGGTGATTTTGCTGATACAGTGTTTTTTGCGGATCAACAAGTGTTGTATCCAGTGTACCCAGAGAGCCGGGATGCAGGATCAGCATATTTTGTTCGTTGATGGTTAGCCAATATTTGACCCGATCTCCGTAGTTCTCATAAAGGGTCTTGGCATATTGTTCAAAAGCATCAATCGTTGTACGGTTGGACCAGCCCCCGTTTTCTTCAAGCGCATAAGGAAGATCGAAATGATACATGGTCACAATGGGTTCAATACCGTATTTAATTAACTCATTAATGAGAGAATCGTAAAAGGCGAGCCCCTTGGGATTCACTTCACCTGCTCCTTGCGGGTAAATGCGTGTCCATGCGATCGAGAAACGGTAGGCTTTGAAGCCCATTTCAGCCAGCAACGCCACATCTTCTTTGTACATATGATAGTGATCACTGGTTACCTTGAAGTCGGTCACACCTTCCACATGGTTGCCCATGTCGATAACAGAAGGGCCTTTACCATCTTCATTCCAGGCTCCCTCAATCTGATAGGCAGAGGTTGAACCTCCCCAGAAGAAATCTTTAGGGAATGGTTTCAGTTGAGTATGTTTCATGGTTAGTTCCTCCTAATTGAATTCATATGTTATAGGTTGGGTCAGACAACGAGAGTCAGCAGGACATCATTTTTCTGTACCTGTTCTTGAGTTGTTTCGAACACATCCACTTCTTGCTGCGTAAGAGTAACCATGACAGGGGTTACGGTTTCGTATCCGGCTTCCATGATCTTATCGATGTCAAACTGGATCAACAGATCGCCCTGTCTGACAATATCACCTTCCTGAACGACAGGAGAGAAGTGTTTTCCTTTCAGTGCTACTGTGTTGATGCCAATATGAATCAGAATTTCCGTTCCTGCGTTGGTGGTTAATCCAATGGCATGTCCAGTCGGGAAGAGGGAGGTGACAACACCGTCTACCGGAGCGACAACTTCACCAATCTCAGGGACAATCGCCAAACCTTTGCCCATAGCACCAGTTGAAAAGGCTGGGTCGTTAATGGTACTCAGTGCTACGGCTTTGCCTGTAAGTGGGCTATAAATTAGTTCTTTCTTGATCTCCGTTGTTTTAGTTTCAGGTACGACAGGAAGTTCTGCTGGTGTACTTTCAGCCGATGTGCTGGAGACAGATTCATTTTTCTCGGAAGCTGTGTCTTTCGTTTTGCTTTCATAACCAAACATCACCGTTAGTACTGCTGCTACCGCAAAGGAGCAGGCAATCGCAATTACGTAGACAACCGTTGGTGTATAGACGGGAATGGCAAATATATTGTGGAACACATAAGCAGTCATTTTAACACCAAAGTGACCATTGATGGCACCGCCGATCGCACCTGCGATAACCACGATAGGAATCACACGTTTATAACGCAGGATCAAACCGTATACAATTGGTTCAGTGACTCCTGCAAGTAAACCTGTAAGGCTGGTTGAACCAGCAAGAGTGCGCAGGGTTTTGTTCTTTTTGGCTTTTAGGAAAATACCGAAAGCTACACCGATTTGTGCAAATACAGCTGCAGCAGCCATGGCTTCAATCGGATCGCCGCCAACCCCGATATTCTGTATCGTAATTGGAGTGAAGCCCCAGTGGAGTCCAAAGACAACCATGAAGGTCATGAATCCACCCAGTACAACCCCTGATAATATACCGCTGACACCAATGAGCCAAGTTACGCCGGAGGAGATCCAGTCACCTACTGTGGTGCCGAATGGTCCGAAGGCCATTGCGGACAGCGGAACCATAATCATCAAAGCAATCATCGGTACAAGGAACAATTGCAGGTCTTTCAAAATGATTTTTTTGAGTAACTTATCCAGAACAGCGTAGATACTAATGGATATGAAGATTGGGAATACGCTGGCTGAATAATTCATCATGACAACCGGTATACCCAGGAATGAGACATCCGAGCCTTTATCCATGAGCCCCGTGAAGCTCGGTTCCATCAGAGCGGCACCAATTACACCTGCTACATAAGGATTGGCTTTCAGCTTCATACCCAGTGTGATGCCAAGGAAAATGGGCAAGAAATAAAATACAGCGTTGCCGGCAGCGGATAAAATCAAGTATGTGTCACTTGTATCCGACATCCATCCGAACATGGTCAGGACAGTCAGCAAAGCTTTTAGCATGCCTGATCCTGCCATAGCCGGGATTAATGGCGAGAAACTTCCGGATATAATTTCAAAAACTTTGGATAATAGCGAGGTTTTTTCCCCTGTAGACTCAGCCGATGAAGAGGAATCTCCTCCGAAATCCCGGTTTTTCATAATCTCCGCATATACATGAGCCACGTTACTACCGATGACCACCTGGAACTGGCCGCCGCTTTCAACAACGGTAATAATACCATCGTGTTTTTCAAGCGTTTCGCGTTCGGCCTTTTTCGAATCTTTCAGGTCGAATCTCAGCCGGGTCGCACAGTGGACAAGACCATTGATATTGGCTTCTCCGCCGACGAGACGAACGATGTCATCCCCCATTTTTTTATGATCCATGTTCATTCTCCTTTGTTGTTAAGATTGCCTGAAAACAAAAAAATACCTAAACGAATGGCTATGATCATCGGAAAGATGACCTGTTGCCAATCATTTAGGTATCGCCTGCTTGAGCAGTAACAATCCTTGTCGTTAAGTTGTGAGACCTACTATATATGACGCCGAAATCGTTTGCAAGCTTTTTTTATTCCGCGTCCAGCAGCTCGTTACGGGAAGTGACACGTTGAATATGGATCGTCAAATACACCTTTTCATCAATGGACATGGCACTTTCAAACTTGTCCTCAAGGTACTGATTGATCCGTTGCGTGCATTCAAATGCCTTGCTATATTTGTCCTTCACCTGCTCATACAGAAAGTTATCTCCAGAAGCAAATTGCTCCTGTTCATTACTCAACATTCGCTGCACAAAATATTGAAGATGGGTAATAAACCGAGAATAATTAAATGAATTTTCATCCAGGGTGATGTGGTAATGGTTGGTCACAATGTTGAAGATATCATCGATAACTTCCGTAATTTCAACGGTTTGTTTCATGCCTTGAGCATCTTGACGAGCGTTTACAAAATGCATGGCAATAAAGCTGGCCTCATGTTCATCCATTTGTATGCCGAATTGTTCCTGAATCAGCTCTACAGCGTTCATGCCAATCCCAAACTCCTTCTTGTAAAACTTCTTAATCTGCCACAAAAGGGAATTCTTCAGCCCGACGGATTTACGGTACCGGGTAATGGCAAACTGAATATGATCGATCAATGATATATAGATATTATCGCTAAAAATATCGCCCATTTCCTGTTTGGCATGACCCACAATTTCGTCCGCTAACTTCAAATATTCAACCGATGTTTCCCCAATCAGATCGATGAGTTTTTGCGGTATTTTATCCGATTTCAGCACAAAGGTTTTTTCGATTTTATCCTCATCCACGGGCTGTCCGTTTTTCTTTTTGAAGCCAAGACCGTTGCCAATGACAACAAATTCGTGACCAACCTGGTTCTCAGCCCGGATGACATTGTTGTTAAAAATCTGACGGATGATCATATATGTGTTTCACCTCAATTGGTCGTAATAATAACAAAAAACCCAAACTAAGGCTTAATAGACAGCCTTGGTTTGGGTATCGCCTGCTTACCAGTAACAATCCCGAAGAAGACGCAGCTTCCTCTTTCAATTATGTCCACTATACCGCTTTCATAACAGAATAACAATACAATGATTTCTGGAAATGGACGTAAAGACGTGGATTTTTGGTATAATAAGAAATGCTGGAAGTGAATTAGATGGGCTGGGTTGCATAATAAGTTACCGAGGACGGTCATTTTTAAGCATATACAGGATTATTGGAGTGATAACATGAGCAATGCAAAGGGAAAAGGCGGCACCGGCCGTGGTACAGGTAAAAAAGGCTGGAACCGTTGGCAAGCCGCTGCTAACCGGGCAAAAAGTGCCCCGAAGCCTTATAAAAGTAAAGGTACAAAGAAGAAGGACGATACCGAAACTTCAAGTGGCAAGCCCGAGTAAGTATGGCTTGACGATGCCAGAGGAGAGAGCTGCCTGACTAACGGGTGGGTCTCTTTTTGCTTGAAAAGATAAAAAATTAAATTGACAGTAGTGTAAATATGGTAATAATATAGATCTTACGCAAATTAGATGGTAGTGCTACTATATAGAGAAAGGAGCATCAGCATGCCTGTTAATATGGATGAAAATCCACTTGGACTGATTCTGTCACGGACGTATCTGGCATATAAAAAAACAACAACCAGAAATCTGAGTGAACAGGATATTACGCCGGAACAATTTGCAGTTCTGAATGAATTGAGCAAGGCTGGAAGCCATATATCACAGAAAAAACTGGCTGAATTAACAGTGAGGGACCAGACAACGGTAGGCAAAATTATAGACAAGTTGATTCGTAAAGGTCTGGTGACAAGAGAAGAAGATCCACAGGACCGCAGAGCGGTTTTGCTATGTTTGACAGCGGAAGGAATGGAGATGAATAACATTCTGACACCAAAGGCAAAACAGCAAGAGCAAGAGGCACTCGCCGAATGTTCCCCTGAAGAGCTCGAAGCATTCTTGAATGTGATGAATCGCATCTATGAAAAGATGAAATAAATTTTTTTGACCAAATATGTGCATGTGCATATATATGTAGTGCAATTATTTTAATTTTAACTAATGGGAGTCGTGAACGAATGAAAAGCTTCAAAGATTTTCTTAAAGTGCCACAGACAAAAATAGGGTTGGTTTTTGCATTGGTTGTTCCGCTGTTATTTGTTGTGATCTGGATGACGGGTTATCATCAAGCCACGGAGAGAGTGGATCAACTTCAAGTTGCTCTGGTGAACGAAGATGGGACACAGGGAACTGAGGTGCAGAAGCAGATTGAAACGCTCGCGCCTTTCCATGTCAATGTACTGGGTTCTGCCGAGGAAGCTGAGCAACAGATGAATGCAGGTAACTATGCGATGGTTATTATTATTCCGGAAGGATTCACTGACCAGATTGAAGGAGGTACAGAGGCGAGCTTGTCCTTTTATATTAATCAGGGAAATGCCGATGTAGCCAAATCCATTGTGGAACATGCTGCGACCGGAATGACTGCGCAAATGGGTCAAGGGATTCTGGAATCCAAAGTTCAAGTGACACTCAATAACGATAGTATAAACAGCGATGAACTGAGTGCAGCTATTGGACAAGCGATGGCGAAGATGAATGAAGGGCCTGTGAAGGCTGAAATTAATAAAACGAACAGCGTGAGTGATTTTGCAACATCGATGCTGCCTATGATTCTGGGCTTTATTACCTACATTGCTTCGATGACCATGAATATTCAGTTCAATATCACGTCGAATATCATGAAGCGTAACCATTCCAAATGGGAAATCTTCTGGGGACGGCAATTGCTATTATTGTGTATAGCTGTGATCGTTCCTCTGATTGTGGATACAGTAGCTCTTCAGTTCACGGATGTTGCGAGCTCCTTCGGCGCTTTGTATCTGTATCATGTGCTGGTGAGTCTGGCTTGTATCTGTTTTACACAAATGAGTTTTGCCCTGTTTGGCAATGCAGGTCCTCTATTTAATGTAGCGATGGTTCCGCTCCAGTTGATGACAGCAGGAAATATAATTCCAGCCGAGATGCTGGCGCCATTCTACCGTTATATCGGAAACTTTCTGCCCGCTTCCAATGGGGTACAGGGATTTATGCGTTTGATCTATAGTGGAGAAGCAGTTGGGGGATACATGGTTCATCTTCTATTGATCTCGATTATTACGTGGGGAATTACGTTGCTGCGAGTTGGTATGCAAAAAGCAGGTAATGGACAAATGACGATGACGCCTCCAGCATCAGCACAGGCACAACATTAAGAGTTTCCTTCTATATATAATGTAATAACACACAAGAAAGTGGTTCACGTATAGTTATATGCGTGCATCACTTTTTTTGTTTATCTTTTATAATACCTCTACTTATACTCGTGGTAACTTACAGTGCCCCCAGTAATCTTGCATGACCTTGATAAAAGGACAACCTAAATTGAGCATATTAATGAAGCTAAAATATATGAGAGGAGATCTAGGCTAATAAGTTTAAAATAAATTGGACATGTATTGCGATGTATGAATGGAAAGAATGTCATTTAAGCTATAATAAACTTTACACTGGGATAGAGGAGAGCAACACAGTAAAGGTAGTTGATTTGTGGTAAATGAATTTTATTAAATTAAGTATTGTAATTAATATCTATACGTGATATATTATTAATCCGGCCAAGAAAACACGAGATACACGGTGCGGTAAGCAAATAAAATAAGCTTCGAAAGAAACTTAAAAAAAGAGCTTGCAAAGTTGGTTCGGACATGATATTATATAAGAGTTGCTGAAGAGAACAACATTCGGTAACGAAACAAGTTTGATCTTTGAAAACTGAACAACGAGTGAGTAAACATTCTGCTTGCAGAATGAACGCGAAAGTTTGAAACAAGCCTTGGCTTGGATCGACTGGAGCACAAATGAGATTTTTAATCTCGTCAGATTCAAAATGAGCTTATCGCTCTTTTCAATACTTTATTGGAGAGTTTGATCCTGGCTCAGGACGAACGCTGGCGGCATGCCTAATACATGCAAGTCGAGCGGAGTTGATAGGAAGCTTGCTTCCTTGATACTTAGCGGCGGACGGGTGAGTAACACGTAGGCAACCTGCCCTCAAGTTTGGGACAACTACCGGAAACGGTAGCTAATACCGAATAGTTGTTTTCTTCGCCTGAAGGAAACTGGAAAGACGGAGCAATCTGTCACTTGGGGATGGGCCTGCGGCGCATTAGCTAGTTGGTGGGGTAACGGCTCACCAAGGCGACGATGCGTAGCCGACCTGAGAGGGTGATCGGCCACACTGGGACTGAGACACGGCCCAGACTCCTACGGGAGGCAGCAGTAGGGAATCTTCCGCAATGGGCGAAAGCCTGACGGAGCAATGCCGCGTGAGTGATGAAGGTTTTCGGATCGTAAAGCTCTGTTGCCAGGGAAGAACGCTTGGGAGAGTAACTGCTCTCAAGGTGACGGTACCTGAGAAGAAAGCCCCGGCTAACTACGTGCCAGCAGCCGCGGTAATACGTAGGGGGCAAGCGTTGTCCGGAATTATTGGGCGTAAAGCGCGCGCAGGCGGTCATTTAAGTCTGGTGTTTAATCCCGGGGCTCAACCCCGGATCGCACTGGAAACTGGGTGACTTGAGTGCAGAAGAGGAGAGTGGAATTCCACGTGTAGCGGTGAAATGCGTAGATATGTGGAGGAACACCAGTGGCGAAGGCGACTCTCTGGGCTGTAACTGACGCTGAGGCGCGAAAGCGTGGGGAGCAAACAGGATTAGATACCCTGGTAGTCCACGCCGTAAACGATGAGTGCTAGGTGTTAGGGGTTTCGATACCCTTGGTGCCGAAGTTAACACATTAAGCACTCCGCCTGGGGAGTACGGTCGCAAGACTGAAACTCAAAGGAATTGACGGGGACCCGCACAAGCAGTGGAGTATGTGGTTTAATTCGAAGCAACGCGAAGAACCTTACCAGGTCTTGACATCCCTCTGACCGGTACAGAGATGTACCTTTCCTTCGGGACAGAGGAGACAGGTGGTGCATGGTTGTCGTCAGCTCGTGTCGTGAGATGTTGGGTTAAGTCCCGCAACGAGCGCAACCCTTATATTTAGTTGCCAGCACTTCGGGTGGGCACTCTAGATAGACTGCCGGTGACAAACCGGAGGAAGGTGGGGATGACGTCAAATCATCATGCCCCTTATGACCTGGGCTACACACGTACTACAATGGCCGGTACAACGGGCTGCGAAATCGCGAGATGGAGCCAATCCCAACAAAGCCGGTCTCAGTTCGGATTGCAGGCTGCAACTCGCCTGCATGAAGTCGGAATTGCTAGTAATCGCGGATCAGCATGCCGCGGTGAATACGTTCCCGGGTCTTGTACACACCGCCCGTCACACCACGAGAGTTTATAACACCCGAAGTCGGTGGGGTAACCGCAAGGAGCCAGCCGCCGAAGGTGGGATAGATGATTGGGGTGAAGTCGTAACAAGGTAGCCGTATCGGAAGGTGCGGCTGGATCACCTCCTTTCTATGGAGAATCGTTTCCTGCAACGGAAACATTCAAATACGCAGGTTCTTAGAACCTGCAACAGCGATTCATTTCGGTCCGTCACTTCGGTGTGGATGAAATGAAGAGCACAAACTACTCACTCGTTGTTCGGTTTTGAGAGCTCAAACTCTCAAAACAGCTTGCTTTTACATGGAGCTTGTTCTTTGAAAACTAGATATCGAAACGAAACAAACGCGAATTAGAACATTCCTTTAAGCTAAACTTGTGCAAACAAGTCAAGTGTATAAAGGTGGTTAAATTGCTTTTGTGATGGTATCGGGTGAGAGCGACTTTTGGCTTTGCGCAAGCAAAACAAGGGAAGCGAGCGACCGAAACCGGAACAAAATGGTTAAGCTACTAAGAGCACACGGAGGATGCCTAGGCGCTAGGAGCCGATGAAGGACGTGGCGAACAACGAAACTGCCTCGGGGAGCTGTAAGCAAGCTTTGATCCGGGGGTGTCCGAATGGGGAAACCCAGCTGGGGTAATTTCCAGTTACACCTAACTGAATACATAGGTTAGTGTGAGGCATACCAGGGGAACTGAAACATCTAAGTACCCTGAGGAAGAGAAAACAATAGTGATTCCGTCAGTAGCGGCGAGCGAACGCGGAGAAGCCCAAACCAGAGAGCTTGCTCTTTGGGGTTGTGGGACGTCTCACATGGAGTTACAAAGGAACCGGTTAAGCGAAGAGGTCTGGAAAGGCCCGCCAAAGAAGGTAAAAGCCCTGTAGTTGAAAGTCTGTTCCCTCCGAGACGGATCCCGAGTAGTGCGGGGCACGTGAAACCCCGTATGAATCCGGCAGGACCATCTGCCAAGGCTAAATACTTCCTAGCGACCGATAGTGAAGCAGTACCGTGAGGGAAAGGTGAAAAGCACCCCGGAAGGGGAGTGAAATAGAACCTGAAACCGTGTGCTTACAAAAAGTCAGAGCCCGTTTTAGGGGTGATGGCGTGCCTTTTGTAGAATGAACCGGCGAGTTACGTTCCCGTGCAAGGTTAAGGTGAAGAGCCGGAGCCGCAGCGAAAGCGAGTCTGAATAGGGCGATATAGTACGTGGACGTAGACCCGAAACCGGGTGATCTACCCCTGTCCAGGGTGAAGGTGCGGTAACACGCACTGGAGGCCCGAACCCACGCATGTTGAAAAATGCGGGGATGAGGTGGGGGTAGCGGAGAAATTCCAATCGAACTCGGAGATAGCTGGTTCTCCCCGAAATAGCTTTAGGGCTAGCCTCGGAAAACAGAGTCGTGGAGGTAGAGCACTGATTGGGTGCGGGGCCCGCAAGGGTTACCAAGCTCAGTCAAACTCCGAATGCCATAGACTTACTTCCGGGAGTCAGACAGTGAGTGCTAAGATCCATTGTCAAAAGGGAAACAGCCCAGACCATCAGCTAAGGTCCCCAAGTGTGTGTTAAGTGGGAAAGGATGTGGAGTTGCACAGACAACCAGGATGTTGGCTTAGAAGCAGCCACCATTGAAAGAGTGCGTAATAGCTCACTGGTCGAGTGACTCTGCGCCGAAAATGTAACGGGGCTAAACACACCACCGAAGCTATGGCTTGATGCTTTGCATCAGGGGTAGGGGAGCGTTGTATAAGGGTTGAAGGTGTACCGTAAGGAGCGCTGGACATTATACAAGTGAGAATGCCGGTATGAGTAACGAAAAGATCAGTGAGAATCTGATCCGCCGAAAGCCTAAGGGTTCCTGAGGAAGGCTCGTCCGCTCAGGGTAAGTCGGGACCTAAGGCGAGGCCGAAAGGCGTAGTCGAAGGACAACAGGTCGAAATTCCTGTACCACCGTAAGCCGTTATGAGCAATGGGGGGACGCAGTAGGGTAGTGACGCGGACTGATGGATGTCCGTCTAAGCAGTAAGGCTGATGTGTAGGCAAATCCGCACATTGTAAGGCTGAGCTGTGATGGGGAGCGAAAATTATAGTAGCGAAGGTCATGATCTCACACTGCCAAGAAAAGCCTCTAGCCAGGTGATGGTGCCCGTACCGCAAACCGACACAGGTAGGCGAGAAGAGTATTCTAAGGCGCGCGGAAGAACTCTCGTTAAGGAACTCGGCAAAATGACCCCGTAACTTCGGGAGAAGGGGTGCCCCGGTAGTGTGAATAGCACGAGGGGGCCGCAGTGAAAAGGCCCAAGCGACTGTTTAGCAAAAACACAGGTCTGTGCGAAGCCGTAAGGCGAAGTATACGGGCTGACGCCTGCCCGGTGCTGGAAGGTTAAGGGGAGTGGTTAGGGAGTAATCCCGAAGCTGTGAACCGAAGCCCCAGTAAACGGCGGCCGTAACTATAACGGTCCTAAGGTAGCGAAATTCCTTGTCAGGTAAATTCTGACCCGCACGAATGGCGTAACGACTTGGGCGCTGTCTCAACGAGAGATCCGGTGAAATTTTAATACCTGTGAAGATGCAGGTTACCCGCGACAAGACGGAAAGACCCCATGGAGCTTTACTGCAGCTTGATATTGAATTTGGGTACGATCTGTACAGGATAGGTGGGAGCCTTTGAAGCATGAGCGCCAGCTTGTGTGGAGGCAACGTTGGGATACCACCCTGATCGTATCTAGGTTCTAACCTGGTACCGTAATCCGGTGCGGGGACAGTGTCAGGTGGGCAGTTTGACTGGGGCGGTCGCCTCCTAAAGAGTAACGGAGGCGCCCAAAGGTTCCCTCAGAATGGTTGGAAATCATTCGAAGAGTGCAAAGGCATAAGGGAGCTTGACTGCGAGACCTACAAGTCGAGCAGGGACGAAAGTCGGGCTTAGTGATCCGGTGGTACCGCATGGAAGGGCCATCGCTCAACGGATAAAAGCTACCCTGGGGATAACAGGCTTATCTCCCCCAAGAGTCCACATCGACGGGGAGGTTTGGCACCTCGATGTCGGCTCATCGCATCCTGGGGCTGAAGTAGGTCCCAAGGGTTGGGCTGTTCGCCCATTAAAGCGGTACGCGAGCTGGGTTCAGAACGTCGTGAGACAGTTCGGTCCCTATCTGTCGTGGGCGTAGGAAATTTGAGAGGAGCTGTCCTTAGTACGAGAGGACCGGGATGGACGTACCGCTGGTGTACCAGTTGTTCCGCCAGGAGCACCGCTGGGTAGCTATGTACGGACGGGATAAACGCTGAAAGCATCTAAGCGTGAAGCCCCCCTCAAGATGAGATTTCCCAGTATGTAAGACCCCTTGAAGACGACGAGGTAGATAGGCTGGGGGTGGAAGTGCAGCAATGCATGGAGCTGACCAGTACTAATCGGTCGAGGGCTTATCCAATAGCAAGTGATAATTCGCATGTTTCGTTTCGAATCTAGTTTTCAGAGAACAACAACTCTGAAATGTAAGCTACGCGTTTGGTGGCGATGGCGGAGGGGTTCCACACGTACCCATCCCGAACACGACCGTTAAGCCCTCTAGCGCCGATGGTACTTGGACCGCAGGGTCCTGGGAGAGTAGGACGCCGCCAAGCAATAGGAAGACACACTTGATGATATCGAGTGTGTCTTTTTTATTTTAGTGTAATTCATAAGTTCCGATTTGACTTGTTATATACATAAAATACTGGCATTCCAATCCTTAAAGCTGTGATACAATAGGTGAGGTCTATATAGAAAACGGAAACACGCATAAGTACGAGGAGGAACAGTGAACACGATGAAATCAGCCCCGTTTATTGCCGTGGAAGGTCCCATCGGAGCGGGGAAAACAACGCTGGCAACGATGCTTTCCCATGAATTGAATCTTCCGTTAGTTAAAGAAATCGTAGAAGAGAATCCATTTCTGGCTTCCTTTTATCAGGATATCGACGAGTGGAGTTTCCAATTGGAAATGTTTTTTCTGTGTAATCGGTTTAAACAACTGGAAGACACGGGCGCTCATTATGTAGAGCAGAATACCCCAGTCATTTCAGACTATCATATCTATAAAAATATGATTTTTGCCGATCGTACCTTAAAGGGAACGAAACGGGATAAGTATCGTCAAATCTATCATCTGTTAACAGATGATCTGCCAAAGCCCAATCTGGTGCTCTATATTGAAGCTGAACTGGATACGTTGATGTACCGCATTAACAAGCGTGGACGCTCATTTGAGCAGGATATGGACCCGGCATATATGGAACAACTGATCGCTGATTACAAAACAGGCATGGACTATCTGGCGAATAGCTCAAATCCACCAGTAATCATTAAAGTCAATGCGGAGCAACTCGATTTTGTGAAACATCCTGAGCACTTCAGGCAGATTGTTAATCAGGTAAAGGAGTATATCATATGAATAACTATGGCATTCCAACGAATGCATTAATTACGGTAGCAGGTACGGTTGGGGTGGGTAAATCCACGTTAACGGCTGCGCTTGCACAGCGTTTGGATTTCAAGACTTCTTTGGAGCAAGTGGATCATAATCCATATTTGGAGAAGTTCTATCATGACTTTGAGCGTTGGAGCTTCCATCTGCAGATTTATTTCCTGGCAGAGCGCTTCAAGGAACAGAAGAAGATTTTTGAACTAGGTGGGGGATTCGTTCAGGATCGTTCCATCTATGAAGATACGGGCATTTTTGCACAAATGCATGCAGATCAAGGAACCATGTCTGCTACAGATTTTGAGACATACAGCAGTTTGTTTGAAGCGATGGTAATGACACCGTATTTCCCACATCCAGACGTGCTGATCTATCTGGAAGGCAGTCTGCCTTCGATTTTAAACCGAATTACGGAACGCGGACGTGAGATGGAGATTCAGACGGATCGTTCGTACTGGGAGCACATGCACGAGCGCTATTCCGTGTGGATTGATCAGTTTACGGCTTGCCCTGTGCTACGTCTGAACATTGATGAGTATGATGTGCATGATCCGGCATCGGTGGATGCCATTTTGGCACAGATTGCAGCTGTCATTCAGCCTTCCAAGGAAGTGCAAAGGTAAGATAGAGCGAGTTTTACAATGGATTTTTCTGGGTTACATTGGTTATATCTATGATACAGATATGGATAACATCCCTTCTACGGCTATTATGCTGTTGGAGGGATGTTTTTTTTATGTGCCAAAGGAATGATGATGAGATGAATGTAGACAAAACTAAGAGGATATATTCGAATGAATAAGGAAATGGATGCTTAATATATCTTTTCTATTATATAAATCATGGTCACCAAAAGTAGAAAAATGTTGAATAATAGGACATTTTGTGGTTTCATAGGAAAGGTGAATTCTGGAAAAGAAGCATATGCATGACTCAGGAGGGAAAGACAACGTGGAAGAGAAACAAGGAGTTAAAATCGGTATGCCGATCATTGGTGGCTTAATTGCAGCCATTCTGGGAGGCATCGTATGGGCAGCTATTGCTGCAATGACCGAGTATGAGGTGGGATTAATTGCGATTTTGATTGGAGTGCTCACGGGTTACGCAGTTGTGTTGTTCTCCAATAAACAAATTGCGACGGTACATAAGATTATTGCCGTACTGTTTGCGCTTGTTGGCATTTTGCTGGGGAAATATCTAACGGTCGTATATTTTACTTCCGAACTGTTTGGTGATGTAGGCGTGATGGAACTCGTGTTTGATAGCGAGATGATCAGTGCGTTTGTGGAAACCTTCCAGGACTATTTCAGTCAACCGATTGATTTGTTATTCATCGTGCTTGCAATTGTGTCTGCATGGCAGATTCCTGGCCGGATGGCGAGAACCAGTCTAGCTACGGATGCATCTTCATCGGATCACGCACCAAGAGCTTAATCGGATAGACAGTGGACCGCTGCAGCAAAATGAGGAACGTTTGACAGAAGAAACTTAATGCACATCATCCTAAGCTTCTGGTGAAACGGTTATATCGAAGGACTGGGAGCAGAAGAAAAACGTAGTAAAGCATCTACACTAAAAGATATTTATAAAGTACTCAGAGTGAGCAGCAGTTAGGCTTGTTCACATTGCGGCTGAGTTACTTGCATACATAAAAGGGACGATACGCCTGAGGGTGTACGTCCCTTTTATGTATTTACCATCTAGTAGGTGGGATACGGCTCATAACTTTTGCAACAACACGAATCGATTAAAATTACTTACCACATAACCCTAGTATAATATCCAGCATGTTAATAAGGTTAATCACAAGAAAGATATGGTCACCCCAGGAGGTAAGTTCAAATATCCGAAGGGTCATGTCATTTACAGTGAATAAAGCTGATGACGAGAATATTTTTACCTTTACATGAAAAGGATTAACTTCCATACTATCGTTTATAGTCCACATCTGGACGGCAATGAGAGTTGAATAATACTGTATGTGGTTGAAGACAGGGCTATATTATTTGTTTTGGTCAGCAAATACAGCCATAGCATCTCTCATAAATACTGCCAAACCATCGCCAAACTGATCAATATTACGCGTGAAGCGTTCATCTTCCACGTACATCTGACCAAGTCCTCTGAAGGCTTCAGGCGAGTAGCTTCCCATTTGGTTTAGGCAGGTGTACCACTCTTTGATGCCAGCCTGTGCCTCCGCAGATGCTGGTTCTGTGTGACGAAGTGAAGCCAGATGTTTGTAGATTTCGTTCATTTGATCGGATAGAGCCTTCTGATCTGTGGTTGATTTACTGTGCAGCTTCTGATTTGCTTGATCGACGGCATGGTCTCCCCAACGTTCCCGCGCTTCTTGTTCATACGGATTCTGGCTAAAATCAAATCCTTCGAATTGTTCTTTGGGTGTCATTTTAATTTCTCCTCTCACGTGTAAAACCGTTCTATCAATGGTAGCAATCATCTGGTCCAGGCGTTGGCGCTTCTCCAGCAGTATAAGTCGATGCATATTAAGTGCTTCTTCCGGATTGAAGGAGGGGTTGGTAATAATGTTTTTGATCTCCTTCAGAGAGAAGTCGAGTTCCTTGAAAAACAATATCTGTTGCAACCGTTCCAGGTTGGCATCTGAATATAATCGATACCCGGCAGAAGTCACTTCGTCCGGGGTTAATAGTCCGATCTCATCATAGTGATGCAGTGTGCGCACACTGATCGAGGCAAGTTCGGCAACTTCTTTTACCTTCATGGCCATGTGTAAAACCTCCTTACAACACCGATTGTACAGTGTCACGTTACGTGAGAGTCAACCGTTGAAAATGAAAAAACAAGATGCGAGCATGGAGGCTGCATCTTGATCATGGATTGGTGAATAAAAGTGAATAGATGTGAATAGGTGTGAATAGATGTGATGAAATTATTGTATCATTCAGTCACTGTAGGGGAGCGGATGCGCTTCTGAGTCGAAGACATAGACTGCTGTCGCGCCGTAGCGGTGTTCTGTGGCTCCTCTGTTATGGAGAGGAGCGTGAGCAGTTGTGGGTTGCACATGTATGCGGTGCAGCCCACGGGGCTGGCAGTGCAGGGAGAGCAGGGCTACGCCTGCATCCCGCGCACTGCCGCAGCGAACTGCGCAGCCGCTGCGCGCACGTCGGCCGCGCCCGCGATGGCGGAGATGACGGCTACGCCGTCGGCTCCAGCCGCCATCACGGCGGCCGTGGTATCGGGCGTAATGCCGCCGATACCCACAATCGGAACTGCGATGCCTGCGGCGCTCAGTTCCGCCACCCCTGCGGGGCCCAGCACAGCGTGGGCATCCGCTTTGGAGCGCGTCGGGTACATGGGCCCGACGCCAAGATAGTCGGCGCCCGCCTGCACTGCACGGCGCGCCTCTTCCACAGAGTGGGCGGATACGCCAAGCATCCGCCCATCTCCAATGCGGGCGCGTACCAGCGCCGCGTCCGCATCTTCCTGGCCGACATGCACGCCGTCGGCCTCCACCACTACAGCCAGCTCCACATCATCGTTCACGATGAACGGGACCCCGTGCTGGCTGCACACCTCGCGAAGCCGCATCGCAAGCGTGATGCGAGCTTCGCCAAACAGGGCGCCAGTTCCCTTTTCGCGGAACTGGAACAGCGTGATGCCGCCAGCAATGGCCTGGCGCAGCACTTCCACAGGGTCTTGCGTTGTATTGACGCTGCCCATCACCAAATACACCTGCATCGCGTGTCGTACCGCATCTGCATCCCAAGGGCGCATCACTGCTCACCCCGCTGTCTGCGCTGATACGCAAAATGATTTGTTGGCCCATGTCCGGCCCCAATCCCCAGCTCATCTTCGATGGCTGCCTGAATGAATGCTCGCGCGGTCGTAACGGCAGCCAGAACAGGTGAACCCTTGGCTAACTCTGCGGTGATCGCAGCAGAGTATGTGCATCCTGTTCCGTGTGTATGACGTGTTACCACACGAACATTCTCCAGATAATGAAAAGACTGTCCATCGTAGAGCACATCCACGATCATGCCACTTCCTTCATCATGACCACCTTTGACCAAAGCATACGTTGAGCCCATATGTACAATCCGTCTTGCGGCTTCTTCCCGCTGATTCAGATTCGTGATGGACATTCCGGTAAGCAGTTCCGCTTCCGGTATATTAGGTGTTGTGATCAGGGCATGGGGCAACAGATCTGTAACCAACGCCTGTACAGCTTCCTGCTGGAGAAGGGGGGCGCCACCTTTGGCTACCATCACAGGGTCGATGACCAGATTTGACCAACGGTATTGCTGCCATTTCTCAGCCACTAGACGAATAATCTCGGCACTGTATAACATGCCGGTCTTCGTTGCGGTTGGTTGAAAGTCTTCGCCGGTCGAGTCCAATTGCTGGGCAATGCCATCGTAAGGGATGGGAAAAACGCCTTGCACACCTGTTGTATTTTGGGCAGCAATAGCGGTGATAACGGTCATGCCGTATACGCCAAGCTCTTGGAATGTTTTCAGATCGGCCTGAATACCTGCGCCGCCCCCGTTATCAGAACCTGCAATGGTTAGCGCTTGAGTAATGCTCATACTGCACCTCCACGGATCTGACGGATCTGTGCGCGTTCTGCCAGGAGATCTGTTGTTACTTGTGCCAGTTGATTCAACAATTCAATCTGGAAGCTGCCCGGCCCCTGATGAGCTGTCCGCTCTGCCGCCAGTTCAGCCGCTACACCATAAAACGCGAGCGCTTCAACAACACTGACTATAAGATCGGCTCCTGATTCCGCTATGGCTGTAAAAGCACCAATCACCGAACTGAGCAGACAGCCAGCACCTGTGACCTGAGTGAGCAGGGCATGACCATTACTCGTGAGGAATGTGGATTGTCCATCAGTAATGATATCTTCTTTCCCCGTAATGACCACGACACAGCCGAGCTTATGTGCTGCCCGCTCCGCAATGCCGATCCGGTCACCCTCACCTGATCCTGCGTCCACACCTTTGATATTCCAGCTCTCACCAATGACATTGGCGACTTCCGCCACATTGCCGCGCAGCACTGTGAGGCGTAGCTCACGAACGAGCATCTGAACGGTTTCTGTACGATAGGCGGTTGCACCTGCACCGACAGGGTCGAGCACAACAGGCACGTGATGCGTATTAGCTGATTGACCAGCCAATCGGATCGCCTGAACGACTTTGTCATCGAGTGTACCAATGTTAAGTACCACGGCACCTGACATCTTGGCGACATCGGCAACTTCCTCATGAGCATAGGCCATAAAAGGGGACGCACCAAGTGCAAGCAGACCATTGGCTGTAAAGGGAGCCACGACAAGGTTGGTGATATTGTGTACCAACGGGTTTTGTGTACGAACACGTTCCAGATAAGACATATAATTTCCTCCTTGTTTTGTATGCTTTCCTGAATCCTTTGACCAAAAAGCTGTAAACGGCTGTTTATTCGGATATAGCGTATCTCAGATTCGTTAGAACTCGCTCCATGCTCTATTCCAGACATGTTAAGGCGCATATAGCTTTGCTTTCATCCCCTTTGCGTTCAGTCACTTTTCCTTCATTCACCTTGCACTCCTTTACTTACTCTCCTTGCAGAATAATAAAAGCATCCTCGGCTTTCACCGATTCAGGAATCAAATCCTTTTCAACGAGCCATGCACGTACATTCTCCCACGACTCCATTTCCTGCCGACCAAACGGTTGACCTTCTTCATTCATGAGTGGCAGTAAAATAGCCAGGCTTTTGGTTTCGATCTCCGGGTCAAGCGGAGACGTTTCATTCTCATGAGCGAGCAGAATATTCAAGGCTTCTTCTGGATGCTCCGTTACATATTTCTGTCCTTCCTGGATCGCTTTGACGAACCGGGTAAGTTGGTCTTTTTTTGCTTCAATGCCAGCTTCACTCGCAGTCAGGACCAGTTCATAATAATCAGGCACACCATAATCGACGGGGTTAATCGATTTCATGGCATGTCCTTCTTTCTCCAAAATCAATTGCTCATGGTTAATAAAACCACCCATAATTGCATCCGCCTGTCCGGAAGCCAGCGAAGGAATCAGATCGAACCCAACGTCAACCAGATTCATGTTATCTGGGTTTCCACCATCGTGGCTGATCATCGTACGCACCATCGCTTCATACAGCGGAATCGAAGAATAACCGACAGTTTTTCCTTCAAGATCTTTGGGTGAGCTCACGTTGCCATTTGCTTCGGTTAACAGATGTACAAGTGGATGCCGAACAACAGCACCAATGGATCGTACAGGAATGTTCTCGCCACGCGCGAGCAAAATTTGTGGCTGGTAGCTTAGAGCCAGATCAATTTTACCGGCAGCAACAAGTTTGATTGAATCATTGGTATCCGCAGGCATCTGAATTTCGACATCCAGATTCTGGTCTGTGAAGTACCCTTTTTCCTGTGCCACATAGATGAAGGAGTGTACTGCATTCGGGTACCAGTCGAGCATGATGGACAGTTTATCTTTGGCGTCTGATGCTGGTTCGGCTGCAGACTTGTCTGTTTGTTGTGCATGGGTTGCAGAGTCTGTTGTTGGCGTATTTTTGCTGGTATTCGTGGTGCTGCATCCGCTAACGAACAGCAAAAGGCTAATGAGCATGATGGGAAGCAGGGAGTATATACCTTTGTTATTCATAAATGAAGTTCCTCATTTCATCGTTTTGATTTGTATTTATATCTAATTTCTATCTAGGTATTATCCAACGTTTCTTTTGCCTCCATGACGATGACGCCGTATGCCAAACCGTTTCTCCAACCAGGCAATCAGTATAAACAAAACGATCCCCAGCAGGGATAACAGCAAAATGGAGGCAAACATCGCATCCGTGTTCATGTTGCTGGACATGCGACGGCTGAAGTAGCCGAGACCTTTGCTGCCACCAAGCCATTCGCCAATCGTTGCCCCAACCACGCAGTACACCACGGACATCTTTAACCCCGAGAAAAAAGAGGGAAGTGCCAGCGGAACCTGGAGTTTGCAAAAAATATCCCATTTGCTGGCGCCCATGGTGAGCAGCAGTTCACGCTGCTCCGGATCGCCTTGGCGGAGTCCATCGTAGGTACTGACCACAATGGGGAAGAACGCGATTAGGAACACCACGGCGACTTTGCTCCACAACGTATAGCCAAACCACAGGATGAACACGGGAGACAAGGCAATCAGCGGGATGGTCTGACTGATCACGATGAAGGGATACAAGGCCTTTTCAATTGATCGGTTCATATGCATGCCTGTTGCTAGCGTAATTCCAGTCACTATGGACAAGACAAAACCAACAACAACCTCCATAAAGGTAGCAGGCAGATGGATGGTCAACAGCAGACGACGGTGCTCAACCAGTGAACCTATGATGGCCGTGGGTGCAGGAATGATGAAGGAGGGAGCCCATCCCATACGCACAATCGTTTCCCAGATCGCCAGTAAAGAGAGCATGAGCACAATAAAGAAACCATATTGGGAAAACCACTTCGAGAGCCACTTTGAACACCACGTCCAAACGCTAACCTCAGCTCTATCATTTTGCATGTAATTGTTCCTCCAGTTGTTTCCTCATCTGCACGAGAACTGGTTCGTAGATCATGTCCGAATGCCTTGGGCGTGGTAAAGGAACCGTCATCTCCCGCAACTGCTGACCTTGCCCTCCTGGAGTTAACAGAATGATACGGTCACTTAACAGCAGGGCTTCTTCGATGTCATGTGTAATGAACAGCACGGTTTGTCCAAAGTCCTCCCACAGCTCCAATAACCAGCGATGCATTTCTCGTTTGGTTAAAGCGTCGAGTGCACCGAAGGGTTCATCCAGCAACATGAGCTGCCCGCCTGTAAGCAAGGTACGCAGCAGTGCCACCCGTTGACGCATGCCGCCGGATAACTCATCTGGATAGGCCTGTTCATAACCCGACAGGCCGAACCTTGCCAACCCAGCTAGGATGTTGGCTCGTAACTTGTCCTTGTCCTGTCGGCCTGGTGCCAATTCGGCAGGCAGCGTGCAGTTTTCCATGACGGTTCGCCAGGATAACAGCAGATCTTTCTGCGGCATATAAGCGACTCGTCCGAGCCGTTGTCCTTGCGGTACATCAGCTATATCGATGGTGCCAACGGTTGGCTCACGCAAGCCTGCGAGCAGCTTGAAGAGCGTGCTTTTACCTGATCCGCTGGAGCCGATGAGCGAGACAAATTCTCCTTGTTGAACCTGAAGCGACACATTGGAGAGCACGGGGGAATCCTTTTTTTCGGGAAAAGCAAAGCTTAGGTTGTGAATGGTTACATGGTTATCCATCTGATCCTCACCCCCTTGATGTCAGACTACTGGAATAACAACCGCATCTTGTACTCTGCTAAAAGAAACAAAAAAGACCCACCCATTTCCGGAGAAATGAGTGGGTCTGTAAGTTAGATCCGCAGTTTATCTTCACATATACATGATAAAATTCCGCTTACTAAAAGGCCGCTCCACTTCCCTCCGCTGGTATGATCCAGATCAGGTTCAAAGGGTCCGAATAGTCATATTCGTCTCAGCCGCAAGGCTCCCCTAGTGCAAAAGTTCAAGATATGCAGTTGTGTGTTCAGCATATATCACTCGAACATGAACTGTAAAGAGGCAGCATGATAGAATTCTTGAGATGAACTTGGAGTCAGACCCTAACAACTGAACAATTTACCTCGGCTCATGAACCCGATATAATAGGGATGGCCCTTATAGGCCGGATCACAAATGCAGGTGGGATTGCTCCCTCCTAGGCAGAATGGGGACCCGAGTTGAAAACGTTCAAAAAAGTATATATTGAGATCACGAGTATCTGCAATCTGGCTTGCAGCTTCTGTCCGCAGACGCAGCGTGCCAAAGGATTCATTGACCCTGAAGTCTTCAACAATATACTGGAACAAGTTAAACCACACACCAATCATATTTATCTACATGTCAAAGGTGAACCCTTGTTGCATCCCAAAATAGATCTGTTGCTCGATTCCGCACATGAGAAGGGACTCAAGGTGAACATTACTACGAATGGTACACTGTTGCCCAAGACTCAGCATAAATTGCTTGGCAAACCGGCGCTGCGGCAGATGAATTTCTCCCTGCACAGCTTCGATGGGCATGAAGGTTCAACAGACCGTGACGGTTACCTGCGTCATATTTTGTCCTTTGTACACGAGGCCGTTAAGCACAATGTCATCATCTCATTCCGGCTGTGGAATCTGACACAGGATAACTTCACAAATGCTCAGATGAATCGAAATCGGGAGACCCTTGAAGTATTGGAACGTGAGTTCAATCTGGACTTCCGTATTGAGGAAAAAGTAGTTCCAGGCAGCGGGGTCAAAATTGCCCCGAATGTATACCTGAATCAGGACCATGAGTTCCAGTGGCCAAGTCTGGATGCACCTGAAGATGACGGCAAAGGCTTCTGCCATGCATTGCGTAGTCAGGCAGCTGTGCTTGTGGATGGAACGGTGGTTCCATGCTGTCTCGATGGCGAGGGTGTAATTAACCTGGGTAATGTGCACGAGAAGTCATTCTCGGAGATTATTGAGGGTGAGCGAGCGAACAATCTGGTATATGGCTTCTCCAAGCGGGAAGCTGTGGAAGAGTTGTGTCGAAAGTGCGGTTATCGTCAGAGATTTGGAGCCTGATATCTTATATGAGGAAGCCAGAAGACATTCAAGATCACACATTTGGAGACAAATGTAGTGGTCTTTCTTTGTGATCGGGGATTCAAGTGAGGGGTACATACGTTACAAATGAGCATACCTGAGGTTGATATCAGCATATTGTTTGAGGGACCTGATATGCAAAAAATGCCGATATGACAGGGATTATGCGTTGTCATGATATATCTGATCTAATGATTATTCTAGTTACCTTCCTTATTTGGTAGGATTAGGTTGAGGTCGGACAGAGGTGCACCTCTGACGAACTTCCAGGACAAGCTCAGGCTTGTACATTACCAAATAACGAGAGAATAAGGGAGGAATAAAGTTATGAAAAAAATGTTGACGTTGTTACTTTCCGCTGGTTTGGTTGCTTCCATATTTGGTGCAGTTCCGGTTGCTGCTGCGCCTACAGTTGTTAATTCAACGATTGTTGTTCCAAAGGGCACGACCTATGACGGTCAAGGAAAAACATTTGTAGCCAATCCTTCCACACTGGGCGACGGATCTCAAGCAGAGGGTCAGAAGCCAGTCTTTCGCCTGGAGGCAGGGGCCACGCTCAAAAATGTAAACATTGGATCACCAGCTGCTGATGGTGTTCACTGTTATGGCAACTGTAATATATCGAATGTGGTCTGGCAGGATGTGGGTGAGGATGCACTGACATTGAAGTCTGCCGGAACGGTTAACATTACCGGTGGGGCAGCGTATAAGGCTTATGATAAAGTGTTCCAGATGAATGCAGCTGGAACAATTAACATCAAAAATTTCCGTGCAGACGATATTGGCAAACTGGTTCGCCAAAATGGTGGAACTTCCTTTGCAGTTAACATGACGCTGGATAACTCCAACATTTCCAATGTGAAAGATTCGATTATGCGTACAGACAGCAGTACATCACAAGGCAAAATTACGAATACCCGTTATTCCAAAGTACCAACGTTGTTCAAGGGGTTTGCTTCAGGGAAAACGAGCCAGTCCGGAAACACGCAATATTAAACAGAAGATTGAATCGCTTGAGTTGTTAAAGGTTTAAGCCCCGCTTGTGACTGGAAGTAATTTGGAATATAACGCCAAAAAGAGCGTCTCAAGGTCATTGCCACACTGACTTTGAGGGACGCTCTTTTGTAATGCAGATGTCATAGTATAGTTCTGCTGAGCAATGTTTTATAGAGGATGCTCAAATTATTTCTCTCCCGGAACTTCAACGATGACTTTGCCTTTCTCGGGGACAACAGAACCGGTATCAATGGAGCCCAACTTGTTCATGATCTCGTAAGAGGTTTCTTCAAGCATGCGAGAGTACTTGAATGATACGAGTGTTTGACCTGCTACGGAAGGACGAGTCCCTGCTTCAGCAACGGCTTTGGTTTTAATAAAGAACAGGTCACCGATGGTTCCGGCATTTTTGCTGATGTTGGCCTGCCATTGTAGCAGGGCACTTCCATTTTTAAGGATGTAATAACTGATCAGATCGTTATCCTCAACAACGAAGAAACGATCTTTTTTTCCTTGTTCAAAAATGTATTCAATGGATGAATCCACCGGACCCAAAGGGTTGCGAATGTCCAGACGTGCTTGTCCCAGTTCAGAGAAGCGTGGCAGATGCAGTGCGGCTTCACGCGCCACAGTCAGATCGGAACTGTTATATTCTTTTACAATCGTAGCATCGGTAGTGTAAATGTAGGCTTCCTTGGCCTTCTGGTTCCACTGCACCTTGGCACCAAAAGCTTCACCGATGGCACGGAGCGGAAGCATCGCTTTACCATTCACCAGAATCGGCGCGGAGGATAATGTCGCATTCTGACCGTTTTTCTTCATTGTTTTGCTGTTAGGTGTAAGAACATACTTATCACTGCCTGTGCTAATGCTGATCTCTTTTGTTTTGTTATTGTAACCAAACGTATAGTTGCCGAGGAATTGAAGCTCCGTCAATGCCACGTACGTAATACCCTGCCGTATGACAACATCATATTGAGCTTGAACATTGTTAATATAAGCTGTCGGTTTAGGTTTGGTTGCTGCGGCTTCCGCCACAGTGGATGAGAGCAAGGCAGGTGCCGTGCCTGCGGTGAGTATCGAAGCGGCAAGGACCATTTTCCATGTTTTAAGCTGCCAAGCAGAGTTGTACTTTTTCATCACTATCAATCTCCCTTCTAATGTTTAAGACGCACTACATAACCTAAATGTTGCATATTATGGAAAGTGGACCATCACATGTCTCCTTCCCTTTTACCCCAAATGAAGCATGATGATTCTTCTAGGGATTGCCACAAATACCCATCTGATGTAGAGTAGAAGCAATGAAATAAGTGAACCGGGAGCTCAATGAAGTTGGGCTGAGAGAGTGGCCTTGTGCCGCTGACCGTACATCTGATCTGGGTAATGCCAGCGTAGAGAACATAGATTTGCGATATGTTAGGGTGAATTGTGGGAATGAACGTGGATGAACAACAGACCTCTTTGAACTGTGGTGGTGTATCTGCCAGGGGAGAGGGAATGGTTGATATTCCGTATTTTCGACATCCATCCAATACATCATTGTGAGGATTGTACACTGTGCGTAAGGCCTGCCCGGAACCGGGGAGGCTTTTTCGTTTATTTTTATAACCCCCACAGGGAACAGAGGAAGGACGTAGAGAACATGGCAGCAACAGCAAGCAACAAACGATTGAAACTAACGGATATTCTGGTAACCATCGTGATCGCAGTGGTGTTTGGGGTGATCTACAAGATATGGGGACCTACATATGACTTGATGAAACCATTCGGCGTTCATGCGGAGCAGATGATCTACGGCATGTGGTTTATGGCGGGCACGTTTGCTTTTGTTATCATTCGTAAACCAGGCGTGGCTATTCTTGCCGAAGTTGCGGCTTCAACGGTAAGTGCTTTTTTGGGCAGTGAATGGGGCATGTCCACACTTGTATACGGTCTGTTGCAAGGATTGGGAGCCGAGATATTCTTCGCAGCATTTTTGTATCGCAAAACCAATCTGTTTGTCACCTGTCTTGCAGCCATAGGAGCCGCAGCGGCTTCGCTTTTGCTGGATTACCAGTACGGGTATATTGATTCACTCTCGGCCTGGAATTATACGTTATTTATTGGATTCCGCTTCATCGGAAGCATCTTGATTGCAGGAGTGTTCGCTTATTATCTCGCCAAAGCATTGGAACTGACCGGTGTAACACGTTCACTCAGACCGGTATCCAAACAGGATTATGAGGCGCTGGATTAGATGAACGGGGAAGGGAATTCGCAAGCGGTAAGTGTGACGAATCTAAGATGCAAGTTCCCGGGAGAGAAAGCCTTGGTATTTCAAGGCTTGTCTCTTTCTGTGCGTCAAGGAGAGAAAGTGCTGTTGCTTGGCCCGAGTGGCTCCGGTAAATCGACGTTATTGCAAATTTTGAGCGGTCTGATACCACGTTCGGTTGAGATTCCGATGAAATGTGATGATATTCAGGTTCCCGCCAAAGCAGGAGTGGTCTTTCAAGATCCGGATACCCAGTTCTGTATGTCTTTTACGGATGAAGAGATCGCATTTGTGCTGGAAAACCGAAATATTCCGCGTGAAGAGATGCCTGCTCTGATTAAATATTATCTGAAACAAGTGGGATTATCCTTTGAACAGAATCGTGTATTGATCCAGTCCATGTCTCAGGGGATGAAGCAGCGTCTCGCGATTGCTTCGATGCTTGCCATGGACCCGGAGGTATTGTTTTTGGATGAACCCACTGCACTGTTGGATGATGAGGGGACTTCCCAGGTGTGGGATACCGTCAAACGCATCGTCAGTGACAAAACGATCATCATCGTTGAACACAAAATTAACGAGATTGTGGATATGGTCGACCGAATTATTGTGTTATCACCTGAAGGAAAGATCGTGGCGGATGGGCCAGCACAGCAGGTATTTACGCATGAACGGGGCAAGCTGAAGGCTTATGGAATCTGGTATCCGGGTGTGTGGGATGAGCACGAGCAGGCAGCTAAGGAAGAAGAGAGAAGTGCTTCTGGAGAGCTTCAATTGTGTGTGGACCAAGGCATCTCAAGTTTGGAAGCACAGCAATCGTCTGGTTTATCCGATACACCGGGTATATCCCCCATATCTCACGTCTCATCCTTATCACCTGTATCACCCGCCTATCAGCCTGCACTGGACTTGCAGCAGTTCACCGGATGGCGTGGGAAAACACCCTTCATTCAGGTAGAACAGGCCAAAGTATGGCATGGAGACTGGATTGGTATTGTCGGAGTTAATGGAGCTGGCAAGAGTTCATTGTTGTTATCTCTGATGAATATCCTAAAAACAACAGGTCATTATGAGGTGGACGGTCAGCCTTCTGGCAAAACGGAGCAGCTTGCAGATCGAATCGCGTTTGTATTTCAGAACCCGGAGTTTCAATTTGTGACCAACACGGTTGCGGAAGAAGTGGAATTCTCATTGCTGGGGGGCAGGATTTCAACGGAAGAAAGACTTGTCAGGACTGATCATATGTTGAATCAATTTGGGCTAATAGACCTCTCCGAGCGCCATCCCTACCAATTATCGATGGGGCAGAAACGACGCTTGAGCGTTGCCTCTGCACTGGTGAGAGAGCAGCGAATACTGCTGTTGGATGAACCTACTTTTGGACAGGATGCCCGCAATACGTTTGCCATGTTAGCACAGCTGGAGCAATTGCGGAGAGAGGGAACAGCTATTGTTATGGTTACCCATGATCGTGAAATTGTAAAAAGATATTGCACCCGAATCTGGACGGTAGATGAGGGGAGGTTAACTGATGCAACTGTCGTTTCCTCACCGTGAAACCTGGCTTCATAACGTCAATTCGGGATTAAAGATGATCATTCTGACGATGATGTTTGTCATCGTTATCCTCATTCACAATCTGAATGTAATGGCCAACGTTGCAGTGGCGATGATGCTATTACTGTGCTGGACAGGTCATCCGTGGTACAGATTGATACTGTATGCATCACCATTCATTCTGGTTTTTATCTCCACGTCCACAGGCATGATGATGTTTGGTAAGGGCGAGACCACATGGTATAAGTGGGGATTGATCCACATAACCGAAGAGAGTTTCTATCGCGGTCTACACTTGGGTTTTCGCTCGCTCACTATGGCCGCGGCTGGGTTACTCTTTGGTCTTACGACCAAGCCAGTACGGCTGTTTTATTCCCTGATGCAGCAGTGGCGGCTTCCCGCAAAATATGCCTATAGCTTTCTGGCCGCGATGCGCATGATCCCGATTATGCTGGATGAATTCCAGACGCTCCGTTACGCTATTCGTATTCGTGGAACACAGCAACGTGGCTCTCGCTGGAACGTGTATGGAACACTCAAGCGTTACGCTATTCCGCTGCTGGCACAGAGCATTCGCCGTGCACAGCGAATGGCGGTTGCGATGGAAGCGAAAGGATTTACGGATGGCGCGAGCCGAACGTATTACATTCAGATTGGCTATTCGCGAGCTGATCTGTGGTTTGTATTTTATTATATGCTCACCTTAACAGCTGCTTATTACATCGGGGTTACCTTTCCTTATCATGCTACGATGGTGGATGTAAGGTAATATTGGGAGATAGATAGAAATATATTGATGAAAACGCTAACTTTTTCCTTTTTACTGCGTCTCTATTGGAAATAACTTCTAATGGATGGGGATGAACGAGAGTGAAGACGGGTCCTGACTGGCAGAGAACGGGGTACAAATGGATTACCATGACTGGATTATCAGCTGCGCTGTTGACGGGATGGATGCTGCTGGATTCCAAAATGGTCGTGCTTGGAGGAGGACAAGCTTTGGCTACAACGCCACAAGCCTTGGGTGCAAGCTCTCAAGTCTTATCAACACAGTTGGCCTACAAACAAGGAGAACCCGTTACGCTCATGAATGACATCCCTCTGTTCAAAAACAGAAGGGACGGCAGTGTGGCTGCTGACCAGCTGGGGATTGAATACTATACAACAAAAAACGAAAAGTATACGTTGGCCTCGGTTCGTGGCGAGTGGGTGCAGCTTAAGTCAATCGATCATGGAAACTTTTGGTTGCCAAGTTGGTATGCACTGAAGGAGAGCAGAAGCATGACGGAAATAGCTCCCCAAAGCTTCACGCTCCAATCAGGCAGTAAGCTGTATCTGGCTCCGGATAGTTCTATAACTTGGTCTAATGAGAAATCGCTAACAGATAAGGCTGTTATTGTTGCAAAGTGGAAAGGCTGGTATGGGGTCTCCATTGCCCCACGAGTCTGGGATAAAGAATCCTTCACGTATCGGCCAGGACTCTTCTGGATCAAGGCACAGGCCATAGAACAGCGGATGAATGTGGCGGATGGTTGGTTCCAACAGGATACATCGCTGCCAACTTCGGTTATACGCCATCTGACAGATATTAAGCTGAATAAGGCAACCACCTCCAAACAAGTGGCTGGGTGGTTAGGCGAGCCGGATTGGAAAGAGAGTTCAAGCAATCTAAATTACACGGGTGATTCAATGAGTATTGGACAGACCTGGAGATATGAGCGGGAAGATGGGCAATTTTTGGTCACATTCAACAAGAATGGCAGACTGGTCAGAACACGCTGGAATTTAGCACAGGATAATCGAAATGCTGTTGTTTCCGATTGGAACATCAGTCGGACGGATGAATATGGGTTCACAACAAAAATCTATGGCACAACACTGCCAACGACAATCCCTTGGAAACCGGTATGGACCAACCAGGGGGATATTAACTACACTTTTTTGCAAGCAGCTACAGATGATGTTCTCCTGATGAAAGGGGATGACGGTGGGTTTAGTGGGGATTACTACGAAGGCTCCATATATGCTCTTGACCGACATTCGGGCCAAAGATTATGGGGGATCAATGGAGGCTTTGGAAGACAGCAGGCAGAGGTGGATACAGCACGCCAATACGTTACAATCTACACCGATTATGACCCTGATAAGAAAAAATACGTGGATCGTATTCGTCATCTGAACTTGAAGAACGGAAAGGTCACGTGGACGTACACCCCTAAGCAAAATTTTAGACTAAATGGCATCACCGCTGCGAAGAACGTTGTGATTGTGGATAGGCCGGTTGTTGAGAGCTCAAGCAACAGTTGGTTGACGGTTCTGGACAGTGCAAACGGAAAAACATTGTGGACGCGAAAACTGGCTACGGGATATGAATTATTGAATAAGAGTGCAGATGACCCTTATGTGTTGTATTGGGAAAAGAATAAGCTGATTGCAGCCGATCCGCAATCAGGGCGAACCGTATGGAGCTTGAAGGCCAAACGATCCACCATAGAACAATTTGTGAATAATCCATATTTTGATGGAATCGAGCGTCTTGATCCATTTGCAACCACGAGTGCTGAAAGATGGCTATCACTAGATAATCAGTGGCTGCTGCTTGATCTGAACACGGGGAAAAAGCTCGCGCAATTTCCTGCTCGGGTAGGACAGAGATTTGAGGTGCTGAACGATGGCATGCTGTTGATCCGTGAGAACAAAAACGGCGATGATTACGGAGAGTACTCAGATTTTACAACCACGCTGTACGATGCCAAGACAGGCAAAACACGCTGGACGCTCCAGGGCAAGATTGAACGAGGGCTGGTGGAAGAGGATCAGTTGTATGTGATTAAGAACGGGTACCCCGCGGCTTTGAATTATGATACGGGGGAGACGCGCTGGAATGCCAAAGATACGATTGCCACTCTAAAGTATCCAACGAATCAGGGAAGTTATCTGGTCATTGATGATCAGTTGCTGCTGCCCATGGACGAGAACTGGTTGGTATTGAATAAAAATAATGGAGCATTGCTAGGTCGTGTACATGACGTTGTGATGGGAAACCCGGAGCACCGGGACCGGGATGCGAAGAATGGAATGATCAACCGGATCGGCAATGAAGTGTATGTGGGTTCGTCCAACGGACGTTTTCGTGTATATGAAGCCAGTCGTCTTCAGGAGGCAATCTCACCTTAAAGCTTGTCTCGTAAGGGATGTTGATTTATTATAAATGAACAGGATTGCTCGCGCTCCGGTTATCGGCTGTGCGGGCTTTCTTCATGTGTTCTTGAAGAACCATGCATGATCATTCACGGGAGGACTCTCCATGATCTCATTATATGGTGTAAGCAAACGTTATAACGAGCGCGGTTCCCGTGCAGATCAGGGATTCGAAGCATTAAGCTCGGTGTCGCTTGAAGTGGGAGAAGGCGAAATTCACGGCATCATCGGATCGAGTGGCGCAGGCAAATCCACGCTTCTGCGGATGCTCAACGGATTGGAAAAGCCGGATGAAGGTGAGGTTGTTGTGAATGGGCAGCACTTGACCCAGATGAATGAACAGAGTCTGCGTCAGGCACGAAGATCCATTGGCATGATCTTTCAACACTTCAATCTGGTCAGTAACCGAACGGTGAGTGGCAATGTCTGCATGCCGCTGGAGCTGGCGGGTATGCCCCGTACGCAGCGAGTTGAACGTGGACTTGAGGTACTGCGGTTTGTTGGACTGGAAGACAAGGCAGATCAATATCCTGCACAGCTTAGTGGTGGACAGAAGCAGCGTGTGGCCATTGCACGAGCGCTCGCCAGTCGCCCGGATGTGCTGCTCTGTGATGAACCGACCTCTTCGCTTGATCCACAGACCACGAACGGTATTCTGGATGTGCTGCGACATATCAATGAAACGCTGGGCGTGACCATTGTCGTGGTGACACATGAGATGGAAGTGGCTCGCAGACTATGTCACAGGATATCCGTCATGAAGGATGGGCGACTCGTTCGTACGTTGTCTAAAGCGGAAGTGAGCAGTATCCCTGCTCCACAGCCTGATCTGCTGACCTCCTTGCTTGCGGGTGACGAATACGGGATGGCAGGTTCGTCTTTGTTCCGTCAGGCAGAACAGGAGGACAAGTCATGAGGTTACCTGAGTCTGTGCTGAAATATCAGCACGAGATATGGCAGGCGATCGGAGAGACTTTTGTCATGGTGGGCATCTCCATTGCGGCAGCTGTTCTGATCGGGTTACCTTTGGGTACACTGCTGTACTTATTCCGGAGAGGACAACGGTATCAGAATCAAACGCTGTCCTTTGTACTCGGTAGTGTCGTCAACATCGTTCGTTCGTTTCCGTTCTTACTGCTCGTTGTATTCATGATTCCATTCACACGGATTGTCGTGGGAACGTCCATAGGTACGCTGGCTGCAACCGTGCCACTCTCGGTTATTGCCATTGCCTACTACGCCAGACTGGTGGAACAAGCGTTGCTGGATGTACCGCGGGGAGTGGTTGAAGCTGCTGCTTCCATGGGGGCATCGACGATGCAACTTGTGGTGAAATTCTTGTACGTGGAGGCACGATCTGGTCTTGTACTGGGACTCACGACAGCTACGATTAGCTTCATCTCCTACTCGACGGTGATGGGTATTGTAGGTGGCGGCGGGGTTGGTGATTTTGCCATTCGCTACGGTTATCAGCGCTTCGAAACGGAAATTATGGTATTTACGATCATCATTATGATTATCCTGGTACAGATGATCCAATTCACAGGTAGCAGACTGTCCCACTGGCTGGATCGCAGATCCTGAACGGTTGGACCGTGCATTATTACGAATAACCAATACAGATTATACGATGAGGGGTAGACATGAAATGAAAGTGAAAATGATGCTTATGTTGCTTGCAGTAATGCTGGTTGTAGCTGCTTGTGGCAAAAAAGAAGAAACACCTGCGGCTGAAGGAACAAAAGAAGATACACAAGCTGCACAAGAAGTTACGCTGAAAGTAGCCACGTTGATTCCACCGATGACAGATGTACTGGATATTGTTAAACCGCTATTGAAGGAAGATGGCGTCAATCTGGAAGTTGTTGTGCTGTCAGATAACGTTCAACCAAATACGGCACTCGCGAATAAGGAAGTGGATGCAAACTTCTTCCAACACGTGCCTTACATGACCCAGTATAATGAAGCGAACAATGCCAATCTGGTGGCTGTACAGCCTATCTATAATGCTATCTATGGCGGCTACTCCAAAAAGTACAAAACGATTGAGGAATTGCCAGAAGGTGCAACGATTGCAATTGCGAACGATCCTTCCAACATTGGTCGCTCTCTTGTGATGCTGGAGCAGAACGGGTTAATTAAGCTGAAAGAGGGCGTAGGTTTTAACGCCACACAGGCAGACATCACCGAGAATACAAAGAACTTCAAGTTTGAGGAAGTGGACTTGTTGATGCTGGCTCGTATGATGGATGATGCTGATCTGGTCGCCATGACACCGGCATATGCGAGTCCGCTCGGTCTTACACCGAAGAAGGATGCGCTGTTAACCGAGAAGGATGATTCCCATTTTGCAATCACCATGGTTGCTCGTGAGGATAATAAGGACTCCGAAGCGATCCAGAAGCTGGCTAAACGCATGGCGGGTCCAGAGGTCAAAGCCTTCTTCGAAGAGAAATATGCAGATATCGTGATCCCGGCATTTAAATAGAGAATACGTTGGTCCAATGTAAATAACCTTTAGATCTGAGCGATAACGCTTGGATCTTTTTTTTCATTCGCGTGCTTATTAACAATTGTTTAGAAAGTTAACAATTTGGTCATATCCCCGGAATACTTTATTTAATAGTTTTTTCGTATAATTTGTTTTGAAAATAGTTATTTTAATTTGACACATGTGTCAAAATATATCGTTTTATATAAACCACGTGGCCATAGAACTATAAACTAAGAGATTTGTTCGAGTTTTTAGTGTAAAAAGTGTTTTTTTACAAGAATTGAGACCTAGTCTTTTTAAAAGATGGTTTACAATCTATGAGAGCTATACAAGTCGAAGTGGCAAGTGTAAATAATCTCTAGTTCAACTTATACGTAAATCAAGTAAAACTAAATTAATCTGGAAGAGGTAGAGAAATTTGTCCCCCAAAAATAGCAATTCGAATTGGTTCAACAAGATCCTTAATAACTTTAAAACGAAACTGGTGGTGTCCTTTATTGCTTTCTTGGCCATTCCATCGTTCAGTATTGGAGTCTTGTCTTATAACAGTGCGAAGAATGAAGTTGAGAAGCAAATTCTACATAGTGCAATGGAAAATGTGAACCTTGCCAGTGCGACCATTGATCTTTCGATTAATGCCAAGCGCGACCACATTGAATATTATGCGAATACACTCGCAGAGGAATTACGTCAAGAAGATGCAGAGGTTCGGGTTGTGAACGAATTGAAGGGGTACGCTGCACAGAACAAAGACATCATCACCATAGGAGTGGGAACAGAAGCCGGTGTCTACCTGATGTCCTCCGATGCGGAAATGCCTGAAGATTACGATCCGCGAACAAGACCATGGTACACAGAAGCGATGAGTACTCCAGAGCAGGTCATTGTTACAGACCCTTATATTTCTGCCGAGACAAACGAAATCACCATCACCATCGCCAAGGCATTGAATGGCCAATCTGGTGTAGTCCAGCTGGATCTGAATCTGTCGAATATCAGTACCTTGGTTAGTGGAATTAACGTGGGAGAACAGGGATATCTGATTCTATTGGATGCCAGCGAAAAGTATATCTACCATCCCACGGTAGAACCCGGAACAGATGCAACAGAGGATTTTTGGAAACCGGTGTATGCGAATGAATCGGGCAACTTCAACTATACCGTTGATCAAACGGATAAAGTGATGTATTACGCAACGAATGCATCCACGGGATGGAAGGTCGCTGGCACCATGTTCTCTTCTGAGGTAGACGATGCGGCAGCACCAATTCTAAAACGAATGATTATTGTTATTGTCTCCTGCCTCGTTGTTGGTATTGTGATTATCTGGCTTGTGATGCGATCCATCATTAGACCCATTCGTCAGTTGAAGGATCAGGCGATCCAGGTGAGTGAAGGGGATCTAACCCAAACGATTACTAGCACAAGCCATGATGAGATTGGTGATCTGAGTGATGCCTTTGGCAAAATGCAGCACAATCTGCGTGTGCTGATCCAAAATGTGGAAAACAGTACAAGCCAGGTTGTCATCTCGTCGGATGAGATGACTCAGAGTGCGGAATCAACCAGTGCGGCCAGTGAGCAGGTCGCGCGAGCCATTCAGGAAATTGCGAGTGGTGCGGAGAAACAGACCGAAGGTATTGACCACAACCATCAGGCCATGAATGAAATAACAATTGGGATAACACGAATCGCCGAACGTTCCATACAAGTTGCTGATTTGGCGAAACATACAACGGTACAAGCGGAAGAAGGCGGCAACACCGTCAAGCAGACGGTGAGTCAGATGCACTCGATTCAAGAGACGGTAGAACAGACAAACCAATTGATTCAGGCGTTATATGAACGATCACACCAAATTTCAGCGATCACGGAGTTAATCGGAAATATAGCCAAGCAGACCAATCTGCTCGCGCTGAATGCATCCATTGAAGCAGCTCGTGCAGGTACGCATGGGAATGGATTCGCCGTTGTAGCAGCGGAGGTACGCAAGTTGGCAGAGCAATCAGGGCAATCCGTCAATGAAATTACCGTGCTAACCACAGCGGTACAGGAAGATATGGCTGCTTCCGTTCGCATGATGGAGATAGTGACCACAGAGGTTGGAGAGGGTATGGAAATCTCAACAGAGGCCATTCGGAAGTTTGAACGCATTCTGGATAGCATGCGGGAAACGACACCTCAGATTGAAGAGATTGCTGCCACGTCGCAAGAGATCACAGCAGGTGTACAGGAAGTATCTGCTGTGTCCAATGAACTGGCAGGTATTGCTTCAGGCAACGCCGCGGCCTCCGAAGAAGTGGCTGCTTCCTCAGAGGAGCAATTGGCAGCGATGGAGCAGATTTCTTCCTCGGCTCGGGGCTTGTCTACAATGGCTGAAGAGCTGCAGCGCCTGATTAGACAGTTTAAGTATTAAAAAGGGATCGTAGAAGAGGGTATCACACAGGGACAGCATCACATCATGTTTCATTAGAGGGAGTGGACAACCATGCAACTGGAACTCAAAGCCTTCTTACTGCTAACGGATGCGGTCATGATTACAGATGAGGAGGGTGTGATTCTGGATGTGAATTCCGTTTATGTAACCAAAACAGGATTCTCACGGGAGAGCACCATAGGTCAGCCTGCCCGATTGCTAATGGATACCCACTGGAGAGGAAATCAGACCTGGTCCGGCGTAGCCAAATTAATGAAGGTTGATCAGGAAGTATGGGAAGCTCAGGTCACCATAACATCGGTACATTTGGATGACTCTCTCTTTTATATCAGTATATTTAATGATGAACTTTCATGAGAAAAAACGTCATCTAGCGATAAGAGTATGTTAGCTGAAAGGATCAGTAATTTTCTAAAAAATGGTCAATATCGTCGATTGAATAAGGGAGCTTGGCATACTATGATTTGAATACTGGGGAACTGCGGCCGTGAATCCGGCAATATTCATTGAGTGCATGAATTCCTGAATTCGTAATTTGGATGGTGACCATTTGCTACGCGATCTTGTACTGAATTTTACGCTGATTTTGAGCTTTCTTTTCCTGATTCATCACTATCTGAACCAAACAAGTACCACGCGTACATCTTCCATTACGACTCGAATGATTATCGGCATTGCACTGAGCATGTTGGGTACAGCGTTATATTATTTCTCCATTGTGTTAAGTGATGGGACCCTGTTGAATTTTAGAGCCATTGTTTATCTGCTAGCCGCTTATTTTGGTGGATTTATTTCCGTATTTGCTACTTTTGCAGGTATGTGGATTTTCAGGATTAACATGGGTATTAACCCCTTGTTTGAGAACTGGCAGTATGCATTGTTAGAGCTGATATTTGTTTTCGCAATAGGTTTGAGTTTTAAGTATATTAGGGGATTTATACTCAAATGGACATTGGGAGCATTGCTGCTAATTACTGTTTATGAGTCGATTGTTGTGAAGACATATTCTCCTTCCCTTTCAATTATGGTGATAATTTTGCTGTTTCAGTGTATTTGCCTCTCGGCGGTTTCCCTATTTCTGTACTATCTGAATCAAAATCATCGATACAGGTACCTGGTCATTCAAAGGGATCAGGAGATGCTCGAAATGCTTCGTATGCAGCCCGGATTCACGTTCAAAATCCATAAACAGAATGGGAAGTTCGAATATCTTCTGCTTGAAGGGCAGATGCTCTCTCAACTGGGACTAGATATGAGTAGTTTGAAGCAAGATTACACGTTAGGTACGTTGAACATTTTACCTCAGGAGAAGATAGAGTTCCTGCGGAAGCAGTTCGACCGGGCATGGAAAGGGGAGTCTTTCTTTTACGAGATTGAGCATGGAGGTTACTATTCACTGGTGAAGCTTCGTCCGCTGCGAGAAGAAGGCATGGTGAAGTATGTCATAGGGTATGGACTTGATATTACAGAACACAGGGCAGTTAAACGAAGGATTCAAGAGAGTGAGGAGCGTTACCGGACACTTGAACGAGTGTCGACAGACTGGTTTGTCGGTTTGGATGGCAACAGATGTGTGGTGTCAGTTAATCAGAAATTTCTGGATGTTCTTGATCTCGATAGGCATGAAGTCATGGGCCGAGAGCTTGAAGAATTGATATTCATTGAGCAGTCGGCGAACTGGGTGTTATCTTTTCAAAAAGTTTTACACCACAATGTACCTCAGGATACGGAATTGAGTCTCATTGTTGGGAAAGGAAAAGAACAGCATGTTCGGGTTCACCTTTACCCCGTAAAGGCCCCTAACTCGTGCGAGAAAATCAAGGCAGTTATTCATGACATTTCGGATCAGTACCGACGTGTCAAGGCTGACAAAGCCAGTCAGGCAAAGAGTGAGTTACTTGCATTCATGAGTCATGAGATTCGTACCCCACTGAGCGGAATTATCAGCTTTTCGTTGTTGCTGCAACGGACAGATCTAACCTCACAACAATTAGATTATTTGAGTAAAATCAATGCGTCCTCACAAACCCTGCTTACTCTGGTGAATGATATTCTTGATTTCTCGAAAATGGAGGCAGGTAAACTGATTTTGGAGAAAGTACCTTTTGCACCAGAGGATGTGTTCAAGCGTGTGGCAGATCAGATCGGTGTGGCCCTCGGGTACAAGGAGATCGAAGTCATCTTTAAGACCGACCCTGATCTGCCATTAACGGTAATTGGTGATCCTTTTCGACTTGAGCAGGTGTTATTAAATCTGCTCAGTAACGCGATTAAATTCACAGAACATGGATATGTTATCTTGCAGGCAGAGGTAATTTCATTGGAGGCGGAGCGAGTTCAGGTTCGTTTTGAGATCGAAGACACGGGGATTGGAATTTCATCTGAACAACTGGAGCATATTTTTGTCCCGTTTACGCAAGCGGAGCCTTCCACTTATCGAACATATGGTGGCTCAGGACTTGGGCTGGTCATCTGTTACCTGCTGGTAAGCTCATTGGGAGGAGACTTGCGGGTGGACAGCGTGCTTGGAGAGTACAGTCTATTTTCATTCGACTTGATATTTGAACTTGCGGATTCGGAAGAAGAAGAGAGTTTCTCCCTGCAGACACACCCTCTCCTATATGGTGCGAATGATGTGGTTATCATTGAAGATGATGAACGGATGGGCGAAAACCTGAAGCAGCTGCTCTATTCATTCGGGATGAATCCGACGCTGTATACTTCCTTAAACCATATGATGGAGAGTTATGGGTATACTCCTGAAGCCGAAGGGACAAGTTCGATGTTGATCATGTTGGATATGGATATAGAGGACACAGTCAATGGTTCGTTATGGGACAACTTTATGAAGCGTTTGGATCGAACGAAAATTCAGGTGTTGGGGTACACACGGGCATTTAGCGAAAATGCGCTGTGGATTGAGAAGAGATCCGTGCACCCTGATATCATGATGGTCAAACCGATTACACGTCTGGGATTATTCGAAGTCATTCTTGCACTTCAGGGCGAAGGTCCGCTGGCCAAAAGTCAGTTGGCTGAAGGAGACGATCCCTATTCGCTTGATCAGAAAGGACATATCCTGATAGCTGAGGATCATGAGATTAATCAACTGGCGATTCGGGCGATGCTGCAACATAAGGGGTTCCAAGTGACGCTGGCAGCCAGTGGCACAGAGGTTCTGAGAAAGTTAGACGAACAAGTATGGGAATTGATTCTAATGGATCTGTACATGCCTGACATGAATGGAGTGGAAGCAACGCGACATATTCGCAAGATGAGGGAGTATGATCGTACACCCATAATCGCACTAACAGCAAATGCCCTACAAATAGATCATGAGAGATGTATGGAGGCTGGGATGAATGTCATCCTGACCAAACCCATCCATGAACAACAGATGGCAGACATATTGGCAACATGGATTGATCTGAGAGGTATGCGGAAGATTAGCGGAATTGATGTAGATAAGGCGATCAGGCAAATGGACGGCAAGCCACATATTCTGCAATATGCGCTCACGAAATTCAGGATGGAGTATGACTCGTTTCAGAACAAACTGACCGCTCAGCTTCGCCAGCAGCAGATTGCTGGTGCGATCCGCAGCGTTCATTCTCTCCGAGGCGTAGCTGCCAATCTGCATGCAGTGGATCTGTTACGTCTGGTTCTTCAACTGGAATCGCTTTTGTCCCGTTCGTTATTCGAAGAAGAGGAACTGAGTTCGGTTTTGGAGAAGGTACAAAAAGAGATTGATATCATTACTGGGTCTCTACCCTGGTAACATGAATGAAGCTGATGTGTTAAGGTGTGAACTTATATCCGACCCCCCAGATGGTTTGAATATATTGGGGGTTTTTCGGGTTTTCTTCAATTTTTTTACGAAGCTTGGTAATGTGTACATCGATGGTGCGATCATTAATATAAGCATCAATACCACGAATGGCTTCAATCAAGGCATAACGACTGTAGACTTTGCCGGGATTGAGGACAAATAGCTTCATGATCTCAAATTCGGAGAATGTCATCTCCACTCGCTGGTTATTCAACAGGACGGCTCGCCGAGCCAAATCGAGAGAAATTCCGCAATCCTGTACAGTGACAATGGAGCTATTCAATATGGAGTAACGACGTAATACAGCCTCAATACGTGCTTTCACTTCCTGCATGCTGAAAGGCTTGCATACATAATCATCAGCTCCATCTATTAATGATCGAATTCGCTCCGAGACTTCGGTTAACGAAGAGATGACGATGATGGGAATTGCTGTATGCTGACGCATGAGAGAACAGGGATTGTTGCCTTCCGAATCAGGGAGCAACAGGTCAAGAAGCAGGATATCAGGCCGCGCTTGAAGTTGTAGAAGACCATCTCTTGCGTTAGCGACACGGATAACATCATACCCCTCACCTTGCAAATACAGGGATAATGTATCTCCTAACATGTTATCGTCCTCAATGATAAGCACTTTGGTCATGATATTCCTTTCTGAATCGACTTCGTGTAGAAGGTCTAGGATCCATGGGTTAGCTTAATATACTTGATCATGTATACCCTGATATTTAAAATATGCAACAAAAGGATGTCAGAATTCTAACATGATTGGGCAAGACCTGAGAGATTCTGAGTCAATGCTTGCCAACATGTGAATCTGCTTCACGCTCGATCAGGCGCATCAGTTTACGCTCGGTAGCGGTCTCTGGTGCCGGCGTGTAGACACTGCAACGCAGATCGGAGCTGCCTTGAACCTGCAACGAAGTCAGATCAAACAACATTTTGCCTGCTTTGGAATGTCTGAATTCGATTAAGACATCCGGAGCACTGCTGACGCTGCTTTGTTTCCAAAGGGTATGGAAATCAGGATGTCTGTTCATCATGTCATCCAGAAATAAATTATACCACTCATCATCGACATACTGACCATAATAGGCACGGAAAATCGCCAGAAATCCGCTAACAAAGTCCTCCCAGTTCACCGCAAGCCTGCGAAATTCCTTGCGATCAAATAACAGACTGATCATATTCCGCTGTTCGGGGGCAATCTGTTCAAAGTCCATAAAAACATGGCGGGCTGCGTCATTCCAGCCGACGATGTAACAACGTCGATCCGAGATCACGGTAGGGCAGTGATGAAGTTCCTGCAAAATTTTCTGCAAGGAAGGGTGAAGTTGAACCGGTTCTTCTTCCGGCGTGGGCAGCTCCGAGTGATGGTCCATAGCGAGCGAAAACAGATATTTTCGTTCATCTGCAGTAAGTCTTAGTGCTGAAGCAATGTTATCCAACACGGAATGGGATACCTGAATATCCCGACCTTGCTCAAGCCAGGTATACCATGTTGTACTCACTCCTGCCAGTTGGGAAACCTCTTCTCTCCTCAGCCCAGGCGTTCTTCTCCGACTTCCAGTGGGTAAACCGACCGATTCGGGAGAAATTTTGGAACGCTGTGTTTTCAGAAAAGTGGACAATGCCTGTAACCTGACATCGTAGTTCAATCCATCACCTTCAATCCTCGTTATCATGGTAGTCATTATACTATTATAATTGACAACTTGTAATAGGATATTCGAAAGTGCACTATTAGTAGCAGAGCGTAAGCGTAAGGTAGACAACAGCATTGAAGGAGGATGGAATGGACATGGAACGAGTCGTGATTACGGGAATGGGAGTTATCTCTCCTTTGGGAAATAATGTAGATACATTCTGGAACGGATTGATTGAGGGTAGATCAGGTATATCTCCTATAGAGCATTTTGATACAGCCTCTTACAAAACCAGAATCGCTGGCATGGTCCGTGATTTTGATGGTGAAGAGCGTTTTGGACGCAAGGAAGCAAGGCGCATGGATCGATTCGTTCAATTTGCTGTTGCTGCTGCGGATCAGGCTGTATCACAATCAGGCCTTGTGATGGACGAACTGGACCGTGAACGGGTAGGTGTATATATTGGTTCAGGCATAGGCGGCATCCAAACATTGATGGAACAAGGCAAGGTCCTGTCCGATCGGGGACCTGCGCGAGTCAGCCCAACACTGGTACCCATGATGATATCCAATATGGCGGCAGCTATGGTCAGCATGAGGTTTGGTTGCTGGGGACCGACATTGTCGCCAGTAACCGCTTGTTCCATTGGCAATACAGCCATTGGAGAGGCTTTCCGGTTAATTCGTCATGGCGGAGCCGATGTCATTATTGCTGGCGGGACAGAAGCGGCTGTAACCGAAGTGTCACTGGCAAGCTTCGGTAATGCGACAGCGTTGTCTACACGAAATGAAGCGTTCCAAACAGCAAGCCGTCCATTTGATGCGGGGAGAGACGGTTTTGTCATGGCGGAGGGCGCCGGAATTCTGATCGTTGAGTCACTATCTCATGCACTGGCAAGAGGGGCGAATATTCTTGCCGAAGTGATTGGATATGGTGCCAGTTCAGATGCGTATCATATGGTAGCTACCCACCCGGAAGGACGGGGTGCATATCTGGCGATGAAAGCATCACTGAGAGAGGCTCAGATTGGACCTGAGGACATTGATGTGATTAACGCTCATGCCACCAGTACGGAGGCAGGTGACCTGTCCGAGACGAGAGCGATCAAACAACTTTTCGGGACAGGTGCCTATGATATTCCGGTCACAGCGAATAAGTCCATGACGGGACATATGCTTGGTGCAGCAGGCGGGGCGGAAGCGATCTCGCTTATTCAAACCCTGCGGCATGGTATCATTCCTCCAACTATCAATCAGGAGCAGAGGGACCCCGAATGTGATTTGGATTATGTACCAAACGAGGCAAGAAAAGCAGAGCTGCGGATTGGGATGTCTAATTCCTTTGGATTCGGGGGCCATAATGCCGTTATTGTTCTTCAAAAGTATTCATCTTAAGCAAAAAAGCAGCTTTAAGCAGAAAGAACAGCGCAGCCCCATCGGGCTGTGCTGTTCTTTGCTTACTTCGACTTCGGGATCATCCACATACACCGTACCATTGGTTAACGGCAGTGTGGTTGTACGCCTTACGAAGAGAGGGACGTCGATTCCGCCATGCCTTTGTTGCTTCGGCTCAGCCAGCTTACACGCCAGCGGGATTGCATGAAGAGAACAAGGAAGAGGGAAGCTGCCGCAATCAGGCTAAGAATGACAAAACCTGGTGTATAGGATTGATAGCTGCTGTACAGTTGACCAAGAATCAGCGGCAGTGCATATCCGCCCAATCCGCCAGCGGCACCTACAATACCTGTCATCAGACCAATCTCATTGCCGAACCGTTGCGGAACCAGTTGAAACACGGAGCCATTTCCGGCTCCCAGACACATCATACCGAGGAACAGCATGACTACCACTACAGGCAGAGGTGGCATGAAGGATACGCCAATTAGCATGATACAGGCTCCTGTGTACAGGAAAGTCAGCATACGTGTTCCGCCAATTTTGTCCGCCAGATAACCCCCGACAGGCCGGAAGAAACTACCTGCGATCACACAGAACGTGGTAATGTCAGCGGCACGAACAGGAGAGAGCCCGTACTGGGTATTGAAGAAGATGGTGAGATAGTTACATAATCCAACGAAGCCGCCAAAGGTTACACAATAGAAGGCACAGAATACCCAGGCATCTTTTTGTTTAAGCAGACTTCCGTATTGGGACAATTTTTTGGGTTCAGGTCGGTTAGGGCTATTCTTGGCAAAAAGAGAAAAGAGAATAAATACAATAGCGATTGGTATAATAGCAAGTCCGAACACGACTTCCCAGCTGCCAAAATGTGTAGCCAATCGATTGGCAAACAATGTCGCGAGTACGGTTCCACTGTTACCCGCCCCGGCAATACCCATGGCCAGACCCTGATGCTCTTTGCCATACCATTGACCCGCCAGAGGTAGCGCAGCGGCAAAGGAGGCACCTGCAACACCAAGCAAGAGTGCTACCACGTATAGTTGGCTTAAGGAGTCAACCCATAACCAGCCGAGTAATAAAGGAACCAGCGTGACGAGCATTCCAATCTGTGCGGTCAATTTCGGACCTATATAATCAGACATGAAGCCAAGCACAAGCCGCAGGATGGAGCCACCAAGGATAGGCAATGCGACCAGATTGGCCTTTTCCAGCGGAGTCATCGGATAGTCCAATGCTATGACAACTGCGAGTGGACCCAACATTCCCCATATCATAAAACTGATGTCAAAATACATAAACGCTCCGAATAGGGTGGGCTTATGCCCGCTTTTCCAAAAACTTTTGCTCTCCATCATCCATCATCGCTCCTCATCCAATTGAGATCTTCGTAATTTGTCTATGTGCTTGTTAAGGCAGAAAAAGGCCGCAATTCGTCCAGATCTGAACGATTTGCGGCCCCGTTGCCGACAGGCGGTACACGTCATTGTGTTCCCGCATCTGAGTTGATCACAGCACTGTGATTTTGATTCAAATTATAATCATGAGAAAATATATATGTCAACAAAAATTACATGAAACTTTAAATAATTCATTTTTTAATCATCATCGGCATTTTTAATGTTAATTTAGTTGACATTAGGTTGAGATTCCCTTAATCTGAATCTAATATGAATTCACACAAAGGCGTGTGGATTCCGGAGGCAACGGTGCCCTTTTCCGAATCATGGAGAAGGGATTTTTCTGTTTATTTTCAGGAGTGAGAGAGATAGGGGGGCAGCCCATGAGCAGAAGCAAACTGGTGATTATCGGGAATGGCATGGCTGGAGTGAAGTGTGTCGAAGAGATTATCGCACTGGAGCCTGATACGTATGAGATTGTAATCTACGGCAATGAACCCCGTCCCAACTACAATCGGATCATGTTATCGAAAGTGTTGCAGGGTGAGCATTCGTTACAGGATATCATTATCAATGATTGGACTTGGTATGCCGAGCATCATATCCGGCTATGTACAGGTGAAACGGTACACCGCATTGATACCCGTGGAAAATATATCGAGACGGAATCCGGACTAAAAGAAACCTATGATGTCCTGATTCTGGCGACAGGGTCTTCACCGTTTATCCCACCGATTCCGGGAATGGATAAAGAGCGGGTCATGTCCTTTCGAACGATTGATGATTGTACGCGCATGTCTGATTATTCCAAAGTATATCGCAAGGCCGCCGTTATTGGTGGTGGATTGCTTGGGCTGGAGGCGGCGCGAGGGTTGTTGCATCTGGGTATGGAAGCTGTGGTGGTCCATAACGCACATTACATTATGAACCGGCAATTGGATCAGAAGGCTGCAGCGATGCTTCAACAGGAACTTGAAAGACAGGGCATGTCCTTTCTTTTGGCCAAAAATACGCAGAAAATTACCGGGCGATCACAGGCCCAGGGGCTGCTATTCACAGATGGTTCCAAGCTTGAAGCTCAGGTTGTCATTGTCGCTGTTGGAATTCGGCCGAATGTGGACCTGGCCAGACGAAGCGGAATCGCTACGAATCGGGCAATCATGGTGGATGATTATATGCGCACCAGTATACCGGATATCTACGCTGTTGGAGAATGCGCCGAACATCGGGGAATCAGTTATGGGCTGGTGGCCCCCTTATATGAGCAAGGAAAAGTGCTCGCACGTACGCTCTGTGGCCAGGAAACTTCTGAATATAAGGGTTCAATTCCTTATTCACAACTGAAGGTATCAGGAGTTGATGTTTTCTCGGCTGGCGAGATTAGTGGTGAAGGCATGCAGACCGCAATTCAACATCTGGATGGCATTCAAGGCACATATAAAAAAGTGCTGATGCAGGCTGGCAAAGTGCGTGGAGCCATTTTATTTGGAGATACAACCGAAGGAACGGCATTGCTTGGACTTGTGCAACGAGGTGCAGATGTGGCGGAATTGGCTCCGCGTGAAGGCGCCCCGGACCCTGCTGAGATGGCTGCTGCGGCATTACCGGCTCAGGAGACCGTATGTGCATGCAACAATGTGACCAAGGCTGCCATTATGAAGGCTATTCAAGAACAGGATCTCGAGACGGCAGATCAGGTGAAGGAACAGACGAAGGCTTCTGGTTCATGCGGTGGCTGTCGCCCGATGGTGGCTGCTCTGTTGAAACATACGCATAACCTGAAAAAAAGCGGCGGTGGCACAGTGGCTACACCGGATAAACCTGCTTCATTGCCAGTCTGCAGTTGTACGGAGCTTGGGCATGCAGAACTAAAGGAAATGCTGGATGACATCGTTGTTATGGAGGTAGGGCTACCAGACATATCATTGATCTTGCAGAAGCTGGGTTGGGGTTCGGAACATGGTTGCTCGGTATGTCGCCCCGTAATTCATTATTACTTAAAGGTATCCAATCGAAAGATCAATGACAGAGAGATCATGAATACGGAATATCGGATAAAAGAACGGAATGGATATCAGGCTGAATTTTCAAGGGACGATGAGGTCGAAGGTCACTTAGAGATTCAGGTGCGCTGGGATGATCAGATCCCGTTGTCATCCTATGCGAGGGATGCCAGGGGATTGGCTACACAACTTCGTACACGTTGGATCGGCGCTGCGATGCCGTCGCCGGTGAATATGGGCGTTGCACCAGGGCCTGGTTCGTTGGTGAGCGCACTGGTGCAGGATATCGGCCTGCTGGCTTCACCAGCTGGGTGGGAGATCTATGCAGGCGGTCATGCAGAGCATCCGGTCAAACAAGGTGGCTTGCTCGGGGTGGCTGAAACAGAGGTACAAGCGGCAGCACTCGCATCAGCCTGCCTTCAATGGTATCGCCAAACCGCTTGGTATGATGAGCCGTTATGGGCATGGACGGAACGATTGGGATTAATGTCCATTCGGGAAACGCTGCTGGATGACCAGTTACAGAAGGAACTGGCGGCAACACTTCAAGCTGATATATAGATGAAAGGCGGGGATGGAAAGATGGGATTATCCGTGAGTTCAGAACCAACAGCCTCCAAGCTCTATGTAAAGGAAACCCAGTGTCCGTATTGCAGTGTGCAGTGCAAGATGACTGTTGAAGAATTGGCTGCACCTGTTGCGGGCCAGCGTCGTGGTGAGTATACGGTTCAGGGTGTTCCGAATGAAGCCTCCCAGGGCAGGTTGTGTGTGAAGGGTATGAATGCTCATCAACATGCGCTCAGTGGTCAACGATTAATGCATCCGCTCATTCGTCGCAATGGCGAGCTTGAATCCTGTTCCTGGGAGGAGGCCATTCAGACCATCGCAGAGCGGTTTCAGGACTTGAAAGATTCATACGGAGCAGATACGGTCGGAGTCTACGGAGGCGGATCTTTGACAAATGAAACAGCCTATCTGCTCGGCAAGTTCGCCAGAGTTGCATTGGGGACAAAATATATCGACTATAATGGACGGTTCTGCATGTCAGCTGCGGCTTCAGCTGGCAGTAAAGTCTTCGGGATGGATCGTGGATTGACGTTCCGTCTGTCCGATATTCCCAAGGCAGGCTGCATTGTACTTGCAGGTACCAATATTGCAGAATGCCAACCTACCCTTCTGCCATACTTTAATCAGGCGAAGGAGAACGGAGCCTTCATTATTGTTATTGATCCACGCAAGACGGCAACCGCAGCCATTGCTGACCTTCACTTGCAGGTGAAACCCGGCATGGATGCTCTGCTAGCGGATGCCATGTTGAAGGTGATTATGGATGCCGGATTGGTAGACCCTCATTTTATAGGCGAACGAACGCACGGTTACGACCAATTGATACAAGGGTTGGCTGATTTGCAACTCGAACTGGCGGCACAAACGTGCGGGGTTGATCTGGCGCTGATTCGTCAGGCAGCGATGGCCTATGGTGAGGCAGAGACAGGCATGATCATGACAGCACGTGGTGTGGAGCAGCAGACAGATGGACATATGGCCGTCAGGCACTTTCTGAACCTGGTGCTCGCGACTGGCAAAATCGGCCGAGAAGGCTGTGGATATGGTGCAATCACAGGTCAGGGGAACGGGCAAGGCGGACGGGAGCATGGGCAGAAGGCTGACCAGCTGCCGGGCTATCGATCTATTGAAAATGAAGCTGATCGTGCCTATGTGGCAACCGTCTGGGGTGTGGACCCTGCAAGTTTGCCAGGCAAAGGGGTGTCCGCCTACGAGATGATGGAGAAGGTCCATGATCAGGAGATTCGGGCGTTGCTCGTGATGGGCTCCAACCCGGTCGTATCCAATCCCAATGTGCGTTTGGTGGAAGAAGGTCTGCGCAAGCTGGATTTTCTGATCGTGGCAGACATGTTTCTGTCAGAGACAGCGCGAATGGCTGATCTGGTTCTGCCGGTTACGTCTTATATGGAGAATGAAGGTACACTGACCAATCTGGAGGGGCGGGTTCTGCTCCGTGAACAGGGGCGGCCTGCGCCGGGAGAAACGCTCGATGATTGGGATATATTATGCCGGATTGCCGCACAATTGGGTAAAGCTTCTTATTTTGAATATGACACTGCTGAGGATATCTTTAATGAGCTTCGGGTGGCGAGTCGTGGCGGAGTTGCTGATTACTATGGCATTTCCTATGAGCGTTTGCGTAACGAGAAAGGGGTGTACTGGCCGTGTTCTGCCCTGGAGGATCAGGGAGAAGGACTACTGTTCGGTGAACGATTCGCTCACCCGGACGGCAAAGCAGCATTCACATTTGAATCCAGCCCGGGATGGAATGATGTATCGCCGAAATTCCCCCTAATTCTCACCAATGGGCGTGTGCTGCCTCATTATCTTACAGGGGTGCAGACACATCGAAGTCCGGCACTGGCAGCTCGTGAATTGGAGAACTTTGTTGAACTTCACCCAGCTACCGCTGCCCGTTATCGTATTCACGATGGAGAGTGGGTAGAGATTCAATCGACGTACGGAAGCTTTACGGTTCGTTCGCGCATCAAAGATTCGATTCGGGAGGATACCTTGTTCGTGCCGATGCATTGGGGTGGCATTCAGAATGTGAATCGGGCCACCAGACCAGAGCTAGATCCGTTCTGCCGGATGCCTGGGTTCAAGACAGCAGCTGTAACCATTCGACCTTTGCGCTTGGTTAGATGATTCATACAGGTTTCAATTTATTAAAGCTTCTCAGGCGTCATAAGCTACTCTAATATTAGTTTAGCGGCTGCGCAGTCCATATTTATATGAGACTGTGCGGCTTTTTTTGCGTATATGTACGCAAGTAGGCCATAGTTCCGTGGTTCCACGTAAACATGAGGATTGGCTCATGAATATGGATTGAATTTTAGTTATGATGTTCATTAGGGGTACATATGTACGTATTTTATATTTTATTTAGAGACAGATCGTCACTTCGAGTTTAGGTTATTCCGCATTGTGGTATAGATATCGGGGCTTATGGAAGCTTCTTCAAATAGGGCAGGACAGAGGGGGCAAGACAGTGAACGTATGGATAACGGTAAAAAGTCTGGGCAAACGCAAGCCGGTACTTGCCAAGCAAGCTGCCGAACTTCCGGAAACAACTCATACGTTAAGGCAGCTCATTGAGAACATGGTGACTCTGCAAGTAAAAGCTCTTCAGGACAAGAAACAACAGACAGAATTGCTCGCCTACCTGATGCCGGATGAGATTGAGGTGCAGGGAGCGGCGGGGAAAGTCGGGTTTGGCGCAGTATACAATGAGGGTGTTCCAGATCTGAATGTTGCGATGGAGACAGCGATAACCGCCTATGAGGATGGGTTGTACAAAGTGTTTCTCAACGATGAAGAATTGCAGGAACTGGATGAGTCACTTGTTGTAAAAGACGGAGATAACGTGGTGTTTATCCGTTTTACAATGCTTGCGGGACGTCTTTGGTAGAGAGCGATGAAGGAGGAGAACAGGATGAATCAGGAAGAGCAAGTACAGGTGTATATAGATGGATTGCAGGAAAGAGCCAAGTCGTTGACAGGGGTACAGCTTGAGCTGGCAGGCTATGTTGTGGAGATCGCCGGGTCTACGTATTTGCGTGGAGACGAAAAGATGTTTTTGAATACTGATAAGCTGCTTGGAAGGCTGGCTGTAGAAACGCAGAAACCATTATTCGAGCCACTGTTGGATGTGCTCCAGCATCTGGCGAGCGAGTCATTGGTTGCACGATTCCGTTATATTGTAGAGCGTGCGACTCGTTTCCCTTACAGTAACAACTATGAACGCCGGCCTTTTCGCACATCCGATCCAGAGGAGCATGTAGAACAGGTCATTCGCAAACTGATGGGATTGTTCCGAATGGAAATGAAAAATTTCTCCCTGGAAGAATATGTGTCACTTCGTGAGTACAAGCTGGATTATCTGCATGAGATCCGTTGGGTCCTGGCAGATTGTATCGCTTATGAACTGGATCATCAGGGCGGAGATATGAAGCAGGCGCTGCATGATATTATCTATGGTGACAATCAGACGGCGTTATTAACTCATGAAATGATCAAAGGCATATTCATGAGCGATCAGGCGGATGCCTATCAGATGGTGGGTGAGCTGCTCGTTGCAGCAAGGTTGCAGGAAGGGCTGCGCCAAAGCATTGTGGAGCGGATGGATGAAGGGACACTGGAAGCCTATATTTACATATTAAAAATCATTATCGACAACAACCTGATTCGTTTCAGTTCCGTGGTAAGAGCACTCGCCGTATGGACGGGGATCGGCATAGAAGCAGCCAACCAGCGTATTGCCGCACAGTTGATTGAACAAGCATATCAGGCGCTTGTGCAACCAGAAGTACGCGAGGCCTGGCAGCAGGAAGCAAACGCCAACAAACTCTTTATCAGTCTGTGGGCGACAGCGGTCATTGAAGAGTATGAATTGAAGAGCAAGATAATCGAGATTATGGATCAAGGTCAGTTATATCAGAAGATTGTTGCCCAATACGTACTGGCTAACAGCCAGAACAGAGAGCTTCGTTTGGACATTGCACGTCGTTATCTGGAGGCGGAGGATACCGAGTTGATGCATTGGATTGTGACCAACTATGATGCGATGTATATGTACAACTGGAGTTTTGAGAATGGAGAGAATCAGCGTAGCGTCTACGTGTGGCCATTGCCTGCTCTGGGAGATAAGGCCTTGCGGCGTCAGGACTTTGATCGGTTCAAACAGATGCTGTCTGCCATTCCCAAAGGCGGGTCAGGTGGACCATCGGGTGTACTTGAGTATGTTCACTACCGGATTGATACGGATGATGTAGTCAAGAAAATGTTATATCTGGCCGCCTATGATATGGACCCGGAATGGATTGGTGAAGTTATTGCAATCAAGGACCGATTAAGCCCGGAACTACGCGGAGAACTGCTGTCCCAGTTTGTTCAGCATCCCGAGAATGAGGTGCAAAGACAATTTGTGTTTGAGAGTTTGTCTGATAAAAGCATCAGTAATCGGGAGAGTGCACTCGCCAAGGCGAAGCTGCTCACGTTGACGGTTGAAGAGATGAAACAGATGGAGGCGTTGATGAAGCTCAAGACGGGCTCACTTCGTCAGAAGGTCATCCATGTACTGTTACTGCAACCCGTGGACCAATTGACGGTCTCACTGAAGCGACTTTTGCAAGCCAAGAGTGAATTGCAGCGTCTGGGCGCGCTCGAACTACTGACCGAGATTGCGGCAGATCCAGAACGGATAGATCAGCAGGAGGCATTGCAGCCATTGGCGCAGCTGATTGAGACACCCACTGCCAAGGAACAGAAACTACTGGATAAGCTGACCGATCAGGGGAGTCGTTACACAGCCTCTAATGGATTTGGTTTATTCGATCCGAAGCGACGTGAGCCATTGCTGGATGAGAAGCGTGACCTCAAGGGCCATAATCCGAAGGATATCTTTACACTCTCTCTGGATAAGACCAGACCATTTCTGGAGGGACTTGGTGAATTAGTGCATGAACACAGGGATTATGAGTATGAAGTGGAGTACTACGCTGGCTATAAAGACACATTGTTAGTCGGAGCGAGTCTTCGCTCCAAGGTTCCATATGGAGAGCGGAATGAAATGAAGCAGATGGAACAGTTTCCGCTTCATGACGTATGGGAGAACTATATTCAACATGCCGGGTTCAGCAGTGTGGAACTGATGCAGCTATACATGACAATACAGCTCCGGGAGTTAAATGGTAAATTGAGTGATCATTACAGTTATTTCCGTGAGCAGTATGACTATGACGAATTGCAGAAGATTCCGTTATTGGAAGGCTGGCGCAAGTCGTTTGCCGAACAGATCTATCCTCTGGATGACATCGAAAAGCTGCAGCAGATGCTGGATTCGTTAACGTATAAGGATCAGGTAGTGGCGCTGATATCGGCGGCATTTCTGGATAGCGATCCAATCGACACGTTTGAGATAGCTGAGAGAACCTGGGCTTCTATCATCGCGAGTATGCCTGCTGATCAACTCGAGAAAGAGTCAGGCATGCTTCATATTCTGACTGGACCTTGGAATGATGTGGTTCGGGGCAAAATCCATGACGATAACAGCTTCAGACGGTTCTTCCAGACGGCTTACCAGTTCACCAGTCTTGTAGAGAGTAATCAGCCGCTGTCTTTACTGTCACTTGAAGATTTCCTGCGTGCGTACCAGTTGAATCTGATTGGTGAACAGGAGATATATCGTCAGCTGCTGGTCGGTGCGAATCGTCTGTTGTTTATTAGAGACATAACATCCACTCGTACAGAAGGGATCGCAAGTGATCCAAAGCTGATTCACTTACGAGATACAGTCGTTAACCGGATTCTGGAGATCGAGCTTACTCGGGGTGAACTATCCACAGAAGTAAGTACACTTGCCATGAAGCTGAATCGAATTGAAGGCATGGAACACTGGGTACATCTGGTCTCTGCGATGGATCAGGATACATTTGTTCGTGGATATATCTATAGCTATGGGGACAACACAACACGTAAAGAGACGTTCAGCTATCTGATTCAGAATTGTCATCCACGGGATGGAGAAGATGAGAAGCGTCTTGGAGAGTTGCTCCAGAAGTATCCGGTGAATGAGAAAAAATTGCTGGAAGCAGCCATGTACGCACCACAGTGGATGGAGATTGTTGCGAAACATCTGGGATGGGAAGGTCTACGCAGTGCAGCCTGGTACTTCCATGCTCATATTAATGAACGCTTTACTGCGGAGAAAGAAACCATCGTGGCCCACTATTCTCCAATCTCACCACAGGACTTTAACGAAGGTGCGTTTGATATCACTTGGTTTGAAGAAGCCTATGCTGATGTCGGAGAGGAACGATTCAATCTGTTATATGATTGTGCCAAGTACATTTCCGGGGGATCTAACCACCGCAGATCCCAATTGTTCGCAGATGCTGCACTGGGTAAGCTTCGACTGGACGATATGCGTGAGTCCGTGTCAGACAAGCGAAACAAGGATCATTTGTTAACCTACAGTTTGATTCCATTCGCTGTAAATCGTGAACAGGATCTGCGTGAGCGATACGACTTCATCCAGAAGTTCCTGATGCAGAGCAAGCAATTTGGGGCACAACGCCGCGCCAGTGAAGGTGTGGCATCACAGATTGCACTGGGCAATCTTGCTCGTAATGCAGGTTATGCCGATGTTACGCGGCTGATGTGGGACATGGAAGCACGTAAGTTGGATGAGATGAAATCTTTCTTTGAACCTCATGCATTGGATGCTGACACGACAGCACAATTGGTCATCGATGAGGAAGGCCAACCCGAGATGGTTATCGTTAGCAAAGGGAAGACACTAAGGTCTGTACCTGCCCGGTTCAAAAAGGATGGATATATCGCTGAACTGAAAGAGCTAAAATCGGATCTGGTGGATCAGTATCGACGGGCAAGGCAGGAACTGGAACGTTCGATGACTGCTGGAACATCCTTTACACGTGAGGAAATTGCCAGCCTGATGCAAAATCCGGTTATACATCCGCTGGTAAGAACGCTTATATTCCATTCAGGTGACAAGACGGGACGATTCGATGTATCATCCAATGGTTTGGTTGCTCCAGGGCCGGAGGGTACGATCCAGGCACTATCGGAACAGGATCAACTGTTGATTGCTCATCCGCTTCATCTGTATCAGAGCGGAAGCTGGAGTGAGTTCCAGCGGGATCTGTTCACCCGTCAGGAGCGTCAGCCGTTCAAGCAGGTATTCCGTGAGCTATATCTTCCTAATGAGGACGAATTGGCTAATGGCACGGTGTCCCGCCGCTATGCCGGTTATCAGATTCAACCGAAAAAAGCAGTGGCGCTGCTTAAAGGACGCCAATGGACAGTCAGTTATGAAGAGGGTTTGCAGAAGGTAAGCTACGAGCACAATCTAATCGCGAATCTCTATGCCATGGCAGATTGGTTCTCACCAGCAGATACCGAGGCACCTACCTTGGAGACGGTACAGTTCTACGATCGCAAGAGCTACAAACCGGTAGCGCTGCAAGATGTGCCGCTGACGTTCTTCTCCGAAGTCATGCGTGATATCGATCTGGTGGTCAGCGTTGCACATGTAGGAGGCGTAGATCCGGAAGCCAGTCTGACAACAATCGAGATGCGCCATGTCATTGTGAACGAGTCGTTGCGTCTGCTGAAGATCGACAATGTACGTCTGGACGGGAATTACGCACGAATTGATGGTGAATTGGGTGAGTATGCTGTTCATCTGGGGAGTGGTAATGTGTTCAAACAAGCCACAGGTGCACTTCATATCGTACCGGTGCACAGTCAGCATCGTGGGCGAATCTTCCTGCCATTCCTCGATGAAGATCCGAGAACAGCTGAGATTCTGTCCAAGGTGATGTTGCTCGCCGATGACAAAAAGATCAAGGACCCGCAGATTCTTGCACAGTTACAGAATTAGAAATGAACGAACTAGATTTAAACCGCCCTATTAAACTATAAAGGCAGCTGAAGAACCTGTTAAAAGGGACTTCAGTTGCTTTTATATTTTTGGATATTTCAATGGACCGGATTGGTTCCGTTTTCAAATAGACTTAGGACCCAAGGTGTTTCGACATATTCCTTAATCTGATAATTAATTGAATTAATTGGTTTATCGGGAGTGGGTCGAACCGACTGTTTTTAAAAGTTAAGAATCTGTTCTAAAGTAGTTACGGAAATGTAAATAATTCGTTTTCTTTTCTTGTTATCTGAATTTTTAAAATGGTGATTCCAAAGAACTAGGCTTGTTGTAATCGGTCATTTACCAAATTTAAGGGGATGTAATTCATGATCATGTCGGCTATCGTTAGGAAGCGAAATCTGCTGACTTACTTGCAGGCTGCAGTTTCGGAAGCCATGTGCAGGACGACCTGAATGCTTGAAAGACTGGATCAAGCCAGTTTGCATTCCCTTGTATACATGTATTCAATATGTGCACAAGAAAAATGACCAAGAGAGAAGGAGAACTTACAACATGAACAGAAGACTCAATCTGATTTTCCTCAAACGATGGTTTATGTTATTAATCATCGTGGCGGTTGCGGCTATGCCGCTACACGCCTTCGCCGCGGAGGCGGAATCTGGGGCCAATCGTCCTTGGATGAACAAATCCTTGTCTGCGGAGGAACGCACCGAGCTGCTGCTCAAGGAGATGACGCTGGAGGAGAAGGTTGGATTCGTAACCGGTAAAGTCAATAACTATTATGGTTTCTATAATGATGGATTGGAGCGCCTTGGCATTCCGGCATTACAGATGGCAGATGGACCTGCAGGGGTACGTGTGGCTAACCCGGATGTGCAGGACAAAAAGTCCACGGCATTGCCTGCACCTATCGCGCTTGCGGCTTCCTGGGATACCCATCTGGCTAAGAAATATGGTGATCTGATCGGTCAGGAAGCACATGATACAACACATAATGTAGTGCTCGGCCCTGGACTGGATATTGCACGTACACCATGGGGTTCCCGGAACTTCGAATCTCTCGGGGAAGATCCGCTACTGGCTTCCGGTATGGGTGCAGCGTATGTGAATGGGATTCAAAGTAATCCGGTTATCGCTACAGCGAAACACTATATCCTGAACAACCAGGAGACGGAACGTTTCACGACCAATGCTACAGCGAGTGAACGTGCCATTCAGGAAGTCTATGCGCGTCCGTTTCAGGCCATGGTCGAAAAAGCAGATCTTGGTTCGGCTATGTGTTCATTTAACCAGGTGAACGGTACATATGCTTGTGAGAACAAAGAGATGCTGACAGATGTCCTTAAGAATCAGTTTGGCTTCGAAGGGTTTGTCATGAGTGACTACGGTGCAAACTTCAGCACGGCCAAATCCGCCAATGCGGGTCTGGATCTGGAGACACCGGGAGAGCCGTATGGCAAATGGGGAGGCAAATTGCTGGAAGCCGTGAACAATGGCGAAGTCAGCGAGCAAACCATTGATGAGAAGGTTAGACGCATCTTGCTTCAAATGTTCGATAAAGGGCTGTTTGATAACCCGGTAACAAATACACAAATCAATGCCAAGAAAGACGGCAAACAGGCACGTGAAATTGCAGAAGAGAGCATGGTTCTTTTGCAAAACAACGATAATGTGCTGCCGCTGTCCAAGAAAAATGTGAAATCGATCGCTGTCATCGGACCGGATGCAGATAACGCATCGGCTGCTGGTGGAGGCAGCAGTCTGGTTAATCCGACGTATACTGTAAGTCCGCTGCAAGGCATTCGTAACCGTGCTGGTAACGGTGTGGATGTAAAATATGCTGCCGGAACCGATCCTATCTCCGCAGGAGATGCATTTAATGGACCATCCGCCGTACCTTCTACTCTTTTATCGCCAGCGGATGCTAAGGAAAGCGAAAGAGACTATGGTACAGATCGTGCGGAATACGGTCTGCGTGCTGAATACTGGACGAATAAAGATATGGAGGGTAACCCATCTCTGGTCCGTACAGATCATCAGGTCAACATGAATCTTGGATTCTACAACTATGAAGGTTTTAACGCACAGTCTTCCAAGCTTCCAGTGACACCTACGAAATTCAATGCCAAAATGTCTGCTCGTTGGACAGGGGCGATCACAGCACCTCAAACGGGTGAATATAAACTGTCCCTGACCAGTCTAGGTTCTGCGAAACTGTATGTGGATGATAAGTTACTCGTAGACAATCAAGGTGAAACATTGAGTACAACGATGAAAGAAATCACATTCAAAGAAGGTGAGTCTCACAATATTCGAATTGAGTATCGTACGGATTTCCCGGTACAGACTAATCATGATATGGGTGCACAGGTTCGTTTTGGCTGGGAAGCTCCAGAAGACGCTGTGGATATCAAGATGCAAAAAGCAGTTGATCTGGCAAAAAAATCAGATGTTGCCGTCGTGGTAACTCGTACGTATGACAGTGAAGGTTACGTCGACCGTTCCGACCTGGAGCTGCCGAATAACCAGGAGCAGCTGATCCGCAAGGTAGCAGCAGCCAATCCAAAAACGATTGTGGTGCAAATGAGTGGTCGCGCTGTTGAAATGGACTCCTGGCAAAAAGAAGTGCCATCCATCGTTCAAGCTTGGTACGCAGGTCAGGAACAAGGTAATGCAGTGGCACGTGTGCTGTTCGGTGATGTGAATCCATCCGGTAAGTTGCCGGTGACGTTCCCATCAGATGATTCCCAGACCCCGGTATCCACTGCGGAACAATTCCCGGGTGTTAACGGGGTGGGCAACTATTCCGAGGGTATCTTTGTAGGGTATAAAGGATATGACAAAGAAGGCATGACACCGGCGTTTGCCTTTGGACACGGGCTGTCGTATACCGATTTTAATTATCGTAATCTGCATGTGAAAAACACTGGCAAAGGTGATAAGGAAACCGTAGAAGTATCCCTGAATCTGCGTAACACAGGTAAAGTTTCCGGTGCAGAAGTTGTACAGGTCTATGTTGGCAATCTGCCAACCAAAGTCGAGACTCCGAAGAAACAACTTGCTGGTTGGGCGAAGGTTGATCTCAAAGCAGGCAAGCAGCAGCGGGTCAATATTCAACTGGATCGCAGCGCACTGTCCTATTGGGATGAAGCATCACATGAATGGGTAATGCCTAAGGGTAAAGTTCAAGTATATGTCGGCAGTGCATCGGATGATATTCGTCTGACAGGCAGTGTGAATATCGGAAGCAAGTCTGGTAAATAAAACTGCAATCCGGGAGATTGGAAGGTTGTTCTCCCAGTGAAGTTATTTGCGTTAAATACAGTTTGTTCTACTTCATATAGATTAGGAAAATGAGTCGTGGCCGAATGGTCGCGGCTTTTTCCACAATGGAAGGAGAGTGAAGCATGATAAACATAGGTTGGCGAGAATATCCCAAACGATGGATGATCCTGTTGATCGCAGCTGTTTGTTGTATCGGAATCGGAATCGGGCTTATCTTCAACCGAAGTGAACAATCCGCTCCGCCACCGGTTGTGGATAAGCAGAGAACGGCCGAAGTCTGGTTAACCACGGGAGATCAGCAAAATCTGCTTACGCCACAGAAGCCCATTCCAATTACCGATCACCATGATGCAGACATAAGTTCTTCAGTTTCTTCAACGCAGGAGTCAGACACGTCTTCGTCGGCGTTCACCATACAGATTGACTCGGACAAGACGTATCAGACCATGGATGGATTTGGCGCAGCGATGACGGGTTCGTCGGCACATCTGATTAATCAGCTTCCAGAGGAGCAGCAAGAACAACTACTCAAGGAGATGTTCTCCACGGAAGGACTGAACATGGATATGGTGCGTCATACGATTGGTGCCTCCGATTATTCGGTAGATGAATCAGGCGTGGCTTCGAGTTATACCTATGATGATATCGAGTCCGGCACGGATTATGACATGGAACACTTTTCGATTGAAAAGGATCAGGAAGTCGTGAATATGCTGGAGCGTGTAGCTGGTTTGAAACCGGATCTTAAAGTGCTGGGCACCCCGTGGACGGCCCCGGCCTGGATGAAGTATGGGGAGAAGACCACAAACGGCTGGTATCTGGATTACAACGATCCCCAGGTATACGAAGCGTACGCAAGATATTTTGTGAAATATATCAAAGCTTATCAGACAAAGGGCATTCCCATCTACGGGATCACGTTGCAAAATGAACCGGAGTTCACCTCGGATAAATATCCGAGTATGAGTATGGGCGCCGATGAACAAACCATGTTCATCCGGGATTATCTAGGCCCTGCGCTACAGGACGCGGGACTGGATACGCGAATCATCGCGTATGATCATAACTGGGATCAGGCGGTCGAATATACCAGCAAGGTGATTGGTGATGAACAGGCTGCTGCCTATATCGATGGATCTGCTTTCCACTGTTATGCAGGTGATCCATCTGCCATGTCGGAAGTGCATGAAAGCTTTCCAGACAAAAATATCTATTTTACCGAATGTAGTGGTGGGGAGTGGAGTCCTGATTTTGGCGAGAATCTGAGCTGGCAGATGTCCAATCTCATCATTGGTGCACCTCGCAACTGGGCGAAAAATGTGCTGCTCTGGAACATCGCACTCGATCCGCAAGGTGGACCCACGAACGGCGGCTGTGAGAACTGTCGTGGGGTTGTGACGATTGACCCGGAGCGTGATGAAATCACGAGAAATGTCGAGTATTATGCTATGGGTCACATCAGCCGTTATGTACGTCTGGGAGCTGTGAGAGTTGATTCCACGCAAGAACAGGGCCAGCTCGAGAACGTAACCTTCCGCAATCCGGATGGAACGTTGGTGCTGGTTGCAGCTAACACGGGTGAGGCAGAAGTTTCCTTTGATGTACTCATAGATGGAGATTCGTTTCGATATATACTGCCGTCCCAATCGGCAGCAACCTTCCGTTGGAAGCCAAAAACGAGGGGAGAACGTTGACTCATGATTGGAAATTATGGGTATAGATTGAATGATGAACATGATAAAATAAACGTAGAGTTATTTCAAATTTGATGTATTAAACAAGTCGGATCCCAGGATCGGGCTTTTACATAACCTTTTACTTTTAATAGAGAAGGAGCATACGTCGGTCATGTTAGTCGCTACATATCGGGAACAGGATCATGACAAGTTGGTTGGAATCTGGGAGAGTGCTGTGCGGGCAACCCATACGTTTTTGGAAGAGCATCACATTCAGTTCTACAAAAAAGTGGTGAGTGATGTGTTGCAACAAAGGCAAGTCGAGGTTTGGGAAGTGCTGAATACGGAGCAACAACCCGTGGGTTTTATTGGTGTGGATGATAACTTTATCGAGATGTTATTTGTAGATCCGAGCCAACACGGACAGGGTGTGGGACGTCTGCTAATAAACCATACCTTCAAAATCAAAGGCCGTCACCTCATGGTGGATGTTAATGAGCAGAATACTGGGGCAGCCCGATTCTATGAAAAGATGGGATTTGTACAGATGGGGCGATCTGAATTGGATAGTTCCGGTAATCCATTTCCGCTGTTGCATTTGGAGATCCAATAGAAACACCCCGGCAATCTTCTCCCTGAGATGGGAAGGTTGCCGGGGTGTTTTGGATTCTCCTTACCGATCAGCCACGGTCGAATGACCGGGCTGTAAGGGGATCTTTTTTCGCCAAAGATTAATGTGTCTCTTCATCCAGAAACGGTTTGTTCACCGCATAATACATGAAGCCCATCAGCAGCACACCACCCACCAGATTACCCAAGGTCACGGGAATCAGGTTGTGAAGCACACCTTCAAATGAGATCGTCCCCGGGTGATTCAGGACAAGTGCAATCGCGAACGTACACATATTGGCGATGCTGTGCTCATATCCCGAGATGAAGAAGCAGAACACAAAGAGCATCATGGCAAACATTTTGGCGCCATTCTCCTTCATGAACATCGGGACAAAAAACGCCATACATACAAGCCAGTTACACAGGATTCCCCGGAAAAAGAGCTGCATGGTTGGAACTTCCATCTTATGCTCCACCACGCTTAACAGAAAACCATTCACCTGAGACGAGTCGAACAATCCGGTCAGGTAGATTAACAAGGCAAACACGGCTGCACCCATCAGGTTACCACTATAACTCGCAATCCACAGTTTGATCACTTCGAACCAGCGCAGTTTCTTACGCAGCGCCGCATACGTGTAATAAAACGTGTTGCCCGTGAACAGATCACCCCCGCCATAGGCGATCAGAATGATGGCCGCGCCAAATGTAATTGCCGCCATCGGATAGGTAAATGGGGACTGCTCCATATAAAAGAAGTTACCTGTCTTAAACGCCACGATGACGCCGAATCCGATAAACATACTGGCCAGCATGGAGCGTGCGAGGTACCTGATTAAACTTTGTTTGTAAATCTTGTGTTTCTTCAGGGCTAGTTGTTCCACGTTGCGTAAAGCTTCCGTTTCCATAATTCTCCTCCAATAGCTAAGTTGAATGATTGCATTAACTTACAAATCTCACCAAGTTCCTTTTATTATAACGATTTTTGAGATAGTAACACGCTTTTTCAGAAAAAGAATATCTTTAACCAATTTAAGTTATTTTGGATGAACACATATAATATTGGTTTATATTATTTGTACTTTTTGATTAGTTATTTGCATATTTTTCTTATGCCAAAACCCCGAAATTTATATAGAACAATGTATTCCCATGTTAAGCGAAATCAATGTGGATTCCTTCTGTATAAGCTCCTTTGATCTGGAATTTTTTCTAGTTATTTTGTTCAGAAATTGTTCAGAGAATCTTGATAAGCTATGTGCCGAAAACGAGTTTTATTGGGAGGAACAAATATGAATCAGGATTGGAAGAAAGTGTTACTGACTTCACTTGTAGTAGGCATGTTGTGGGGAACTCAATTTGTCAACGCAGCAGAGCAAACTGGAGAATCAACAGACTCCATATCGTCGGTATTTACAGATCAGACCGATATTCGCTCGACCTCTCTTCAGGCCGTAAAGGCGGCAGTAGAGAAAGGATTAATTTCGGGTTATCCAGATGGATCATTTCACCCAGAACAGCATTTGACTCGAAGAGAAATGGCCGTGTTACTGGCCAAAGCATCACAATTAGAGATTGATAAGACTTCCAACACTGAACTTAAACATTCAGATTGGGCGACTCCTTATATTGAAGCAATTCGTCATGAGGGATGGATGACTGGAGATGCAACAGGCAATTTCCGTGCTAACGATCCGATTCGTCGGGAAGAGCTTGCTTCCATTTTGGTAAGAGTGACAGGAACACAAGGAGCAAAAGGAGGACAACAACAGATGCTTGCAGATGAATCCACGGTGAGTGGCTGGGCTAAAGAACAGGTACATACTGCGTTGAAATTGGGGCTATTGGATTCAAATGAGGGGAAATTTGAATCCAGAGCTCTGGTACAACGACAAGATATAGCGAAGGTTCTCGTAGATGTTTTCCAGACGGGTGAACAAACAGCTTCTTTGACTGCATTGGACGGAGATGTTGCCTATATGGATGGACGTCCTTTTGTGATCAGTCAGGAAATGCAAAGAATTTTGAATGACGAGAATAAAGAAGCATTGCAGAACGCAGTAATTACTTATGATGCACGTACACGTAACCTGTCTGCCTTATCAGAAATCCAGATTACCCAAGCAGGCACACTTCAAAATTACGTGACATTGAATTTGGTCGGTACCTCCTATCCGGGTGTGGTTACAGTCTCTTCAAATCACGTTGCTCTGAAAGCTGATACCTTGTCCAAGGTTGTATTAAAACCAGGCGTAAGTGCTATAACGATCGATGGTGATATCGATGCGGTAACCGTAGATACGACTGACAAAGTCACTGTTCTTGGAAGTGGGACGTGGAAGGAAGTTGTGTTGAAAGGTGTGAAATCCATTATTCAATTACCGACAACTGTGAAAACGAATACAGTTATTCTTCCAAAGGGCGGCGTAACCTCACAGATCATTCGCAGTGCACCGCCACTGACCACACCTTCCAGCAATACAGGGACAAGCAACTCCAATTCTGGTTCAGGATCTTCAACACCAGCTCCTACACCGACTCCCACGCCGACACCAACTCCAGAACCTGAGCCGCCGGTTATTGTACCTCCGTCTCCCGAGAATCAACTACCTGTTGTTCAGTCTAGCATTTCTGACATGATGGTATATCTCGGAGAGGGCATGCAAGAGATTAATCTCGGTGCTGTATTTGCTGATGCGGATGAGGATGAGCTGAGCTATGAGATTACGGAGATCGATCCTAACATCGCTACTGCGGATATTCAGGGTTCAAAATTGAAAATTATGGCCACTGCTATAGGCCAAACAACGGTTACGGTGAAAGCTGCAGATGGAAAAGGAGGAACTGTGTCGGCTTCATTCATTTATGTGGTCAAACCGGTCTTAATTCCACCACCATTTCCACCTTTACCGCCAATCATCATTCCACAACCACCAATCAACCATGCTCCTGAAGTGGTGAAAACACTGCCAACTGTTGGAGTTGAACTGGGCACCGTGAGTAAGACAGTTGATTTGACTAATGTGTTCACAGATATGGATGGCGACATTCTAACGTATACAGCACAATCTTCTGATCCAGCTGTGGTAGAAGTGAGTGTCCAAGGAGATATATTGACTTTAGATCTCAAGAACGTTATTGGTTCCGCAATCGTTACCGTTAAGGCTACTGATCACGCTGGTAAAGATGTTGAGACGACATTTACGGTTAAGGTGGAGGACCCGAATGCAGGAAAGGGCCTGTTTATTTCCGAGGTGGTCTGGGGAGAAGGCAATACTCAGGCGATCGAACTGTATAATCCAACGTCCAAACCAATTGAACTCAGTCACTTTGAAATTAAACGTAGTGATATAGACGATCCGATTACGTTTGCTTCTGGAACTATCATTGCACCTTATAAAACGATGGTCATTGCCGATGACTCTACAGATTTCCCGATTAATGAGAACGAGATCTATTATATGTCCTTTAATTTTGATATTGATCAACCCCAAGACATCACTTTGATACTCTATCAGATTAGCGATGGAGAACCTATGGATACAGCCATCTTGAAGCCTGCGGAATCTTTAACAAGAACGTCAGGTAATGTTCATGGTGATGCAAATTATGACGGGGCACGGTGGATCCAACAAGGAGAGAACTATTACAACGGTCTGGGTAACTACACATCCTCACCTTCCATTCCTTAATTTTTGAAATATCCCACATCATGAAGGAGAACCTCTATGCCAAAAATAAGAAGGACTGTGCAGCTCGCTTTGATTGCGTTGCTTCTTTCCAACACTGTACCCGTATCTGCACAACATGATAAGTCAGAGGCACAGGCTATGTCTGTGTCTGGCATACCCTCAGCTCATCATGACAATAGTAAGTTAAACGATGTTATGAATAGGGCCGTATCCATGGGATTCATCAAGGGAGATCCAGATGGAAACGTTCGTGCAGCTGATCCAATCACCCGTCAGGAACTGGCAGTTGTTCTTGCTCAAGCTCTGGGTCTCACGCTGGACAAGTCATTCACAACATCTTTTACGGATGTGAAATCTACTAGCTGGTCAGCGCCTTCCATTCAGGCGGTCAAGAAGGCGGGGATTTTGCAAGGAGATGCAACAGGGCGTTTCCGTCCACAGGCCCAGATCACTGGACAGGAACTGGTGACAGTTCTGGTAAGAGCCACAGCTTTGGCTAAACAAGAAGTTCAGGGAGATTCCCTTCCTTCAGACTGGAAAGGAGCGAGTACGTGGGCTGCTCCATATATTCGAACTGCTGAGAAGGCTCAACTTCTAAGCGAATATCAGGGAGAGAATAATGTTAAACATGGGCTTGTTCGGGGCGAAGCCATAGGCATGCTGCTGTCGGCCATGTTCCCGGAAACCCGCTTGTCTGTCATTCAGTCCATTGAAGGAAAGCAGATTCAGATCAACGGAGTTATTTATCAGATATCTGAACAAGTGGCAGGTCTTCTGAATAATCGTAATAAGGCTGTTTTGGCTCAGGCTGGAATACAGTTTAAGAGTCGAAATCATACGCTCACCGAAATTAACGGGTTGGAAATTAGAACAGGTGGTCAAGAAGCGGACCCAGGAGAAGCTGAATTTAGCGGCAATCTGCTATTGGATGGGGGAGACGTTGTAATTCATGGGGATCTAACCACGAAGGCAGACTTCGTTTCAGTGGAGGGACTTACAGTCAAGAGCAAGCTGACGATTGCCCCCGAGGTGAAGCATGATTTTTATGCCAAAAATATCAATGTGGCACAGTCTGTCTTCGTTTATGGCGGCGATAGTAATACGGTTGTATTTGAAAATTCCATTCTCAATACCGTGGGTGTAGATAAAAGCGATGTACATGTGGCACTAACAGGGAATACCCGTACTCAAGAAGTTAACGTTAGATCAGACAGTATGATTGATATCGAGAAAACGGCTAATCTCCCGTTATTAAATATTCTCGAAGGTGCAAGCAAAGTGGAGCTACAAGGAGCCATTGAAACGGTTCATGTGAATACTTCCAAGTCTCTGCAACTTAACGGTAACGTCACTTTACAGCAACTCAATGTGGATGGGACAGGCGCTGTCAACATTAATGCAGCAGGCTCCATTCAGCAGCTTCAAGTGAATAACCCTTTCACGCAGATTAATGTGGCGGGGAATGTGAAAGTTTCAGATATTTCTTTGGCTGCCGGAGTCACGTCTTCAGTTGTGAGTGGAATTACAGGAACGGCATCTTCCAATACGGTATCTCCTTCGTCAGGGGGAGCGAGTGGGGGAAGTGGAGGCGAAACATCTCCTGTTGTTGCTAATCGTGCTCCTGAACTACTGAAACCATTTGAAAGTCGCAAGTATACGCAGAATGGACAGGGAGCAACGTTAAACCTAAACAACTATGTGACTGATCCGGATGGTGACTTGGTCACTTATACGGTCAGTTCATCCAAATCTGCCGTTGCAAAGGTTATCCTTAGTGGATCGCAATTAGATATTGTTCCCGTGGGGGATGGCACGGCTACCATAACGGTGACTTCCAATGATGGTCGTGGTAAAAGGCTGAGATCCACATTCGAAGTCTACGTGAATAGACCTCCTATTGCATCGCCAATTCCTGATCAGGAATTGATAGCTGAGTCAGATAGCAAGGATGTGGATCTCATGGTCTATGTTATGGATGATGAGAAATATGAATCGGAATTGCTATACAGTGTAACGAACAGTGCCCCGGAAATCGTGGGCACAGAAATTGTGAAATCGAACTATGCTGAATCTGTATTGAGGTTAACGCCTAAAAAGGCGGGGGAAGTTGTACTTAAAATCAAGGTGGATGATGGGCAAATTGCAGATGATGGCAGTACGGGAATTATTGAACTCGATATGAAAGTTGTTGTTCTGCCACCGCTCAATCGTGCGCCTGTCGGGGAAGCTCCATCGAAAATAGAGGTATACTTGGGGGATGACATCCCTGTAGTGAAATTGAACGAGATATATTCTGATCCAGACGGTGATCCTTTGACGTATACAGCGACTTCATCCAATCCAGACGGGGTAACAGTAGAGGAGAATGCGGGTGAACTGAAGTTAACATCACTTCAAAATGGGACGTATACGATATCTTACACAGTGAATGACGGTAAAGGAGGAATCACTGAGGATTTCTTTGACATCGATATTCTACTAGTGCCAAATCATAATCCGGTAGGAAACTCACCAGGATGGGTTGAAGCATATCTCGGTTTCCTCACAGATCCTATCCCCTCGGTGGACTTAAATGATTATTATACAGATCCGGATGGTGACCTGCTCACATTCAGTGCATACTCCTCTAATCCTGATTTAATTGTCGAGGAGGAAGCGGGTGTACTGAGCTTTACCGCTCTAGAATTTGGAGAATACATCATCTATTATTCAGTAAAGGATGGAAAAGGTGGTTCCATTTCAACCGCATTTCAGATAAGGGTTAATCCTAAGCCTAATGCTTCTCCGGTGCTTACTCAGAATCTACCTGCTCAAACGTTGTTTGTAGGCAAGGAAGGTGCGGTCATTAATCTCTCGGAATATTTTAATGATCCCGATGGAGATACATTAGAATTTCATACACCACTTGATTTCAATAATCTCCTGATCGCAGCGGTGGATATTCAAGAAAACAAGCTGATTATTCATCCAAGACAGGTTGGTAAAATTCAAGCTAACATCAAAGCAAAAGATATGTATGGAAAAGAGGCGACAGCCTATATTGATGTTGAAGTTCTTGAATCTGGAAATATCAGTTCAATTCCGGATCAAACGGTAACATGGCCTTGGTCAACTCTGAATCTTGAGCTGACATCGTACCTGATGAATTTTGATACAGCTACGTTAACGGTGGATGCTTCCTCAGCAGATACCAATATTGCGACAGTCTCTGCCAATGGTTCACAGATAGCTGTTGCTCCTGTTGCTGAAGGAAATACGACAGTGACGTTAACGGTATATGACCTGAAAGGGCGTAGCGAACAAGCATCCTTTGGCGTGACTATACAAGGCGAGCCTGCTGGCCCTAACTTGGCCCCTGAGGTAGTAAGTAGCATTTACGAACAAGTTTTGACACCTAATGTAACGAATGAGCGCACGTTTGACCTGAGTCAACTATTCAGTGACCCCGATGGAGATGCGTTGCAATTCACGATAAGCAATAGCTCAGACGAAGCAGTGAATGCAAGCATTTATGGTAGCCAGATCATACTAAAGCCGGGGACTGGGAATGTAGTTGCTCCTTTAACCATAACAGCAAAGGATGGAAAAGGTGGACAGGTAGATTATACCTTCAACGTTCGTACTGCTTCTCTGGTTAACGGTGGGATCATGCAGATCAACACGAAGTCCGGTGTCATAGATCCTCTGACTCTTACAACGTCCAATTGGTTCCCTGGTCAGACGAGTTTTAAAGTATATAGCGGTACGCCAGATTCGACGTTTACAGGACCGGGTACGATTAATTCTTCCCAGATCCCTTTGAGTGTATCTGCATTATTATTCTGGATCATAGGGAATGACGGTAGGGCCGTGGTCGTTCAGGTAAACTCGCAAAATCAGGGCACGTCAGAGTTATTCTTCTCTCAGTATGCAGATGCAGGGAATGGACGCAGTGTTGTTCAACTTTATTACACAGGTGACGGTGATCCGTCACATAAAGCAACCGGGTATCAATTGGAAGTTCATCAGTGGATGAAAAAGACATCCACAATGAAAGTGACAACAAAAAACATATTTGATGTTACTCCAGGGTTACCTTATTTAAACATCAATTATACTTTTTACGACTTTTTCGATATAACTACAGCCCAGTATTACAATGATGAATTGGAATTGTATAACCCGAATGAGTATAACGTCGTTGCTTTGGTTCTCAAAAAGGATGGACGAATTGTAGATGTGTTAGGTGATCCAACTTCACATGATCAATTCATGCCTGCTGGGGGGACGTTTATCCGAAAACGCGGGATATATACAGGTTCACAACAGTTCTCATTAACCGGTGAATGGAATGAGTTCCCTCAAGGAACTTTACAGTACGTGGGTAAACATACGCCGTAGAATTGTATTTGCTACAATGGCGTTTAGTTTAACAGATCAATAAAAAATCCTCCATGCTCCCAACGTGAGCATGGAGGATTTTTTATTTAACCAGATAAGGATACATGCAGGATCTGTGATCTCGATCTTGTGTTCCTGCGTTCGTTCACGTGGTGCTGATTCTTCTGCATAAGAACGTTGTAGTTTGGCACGCATAAATTGCTCTGCATATTCGCTCATTAAAGAAGCGATTCTAACGCGGATGTTGCACCATTAACTTGTTGATGTGCAACAAGAATAGAAAAGGCCGCTCCTTTGACTAATATGTAGGCATGTCCCTCCAGCACTTCCTGAGCCAATTGGATCTCGGCTTCTGTGACGGGCAGTAGAGCGAACGTTTGCAGACGTAATTCTGTACATCCTCATCTTCTTCTGAGTCACGAACAAGTTGCGCGGCAGCATGAAGGATTTCACCCAGAAGAGCAGAGGAGCCTGCCATGCCTAAAGCTCGTCATGCTTCGATACGGATGAGATCCTCTTCATGTGTATCTACTCCAATAGCGAGAACTTGATGAGTAAGGTGATTATCGGTTAGTTCGATCAGATCACGAAGTATCTGTAGTTTTTCTTCACCGCTGATTTCGTTAAAATCAGGGTGTTCATTGTTGTTATTATGATTTAAATCAGACATCTCAGACATATCCTACCCTTTCACCTCCAGAGTTATATTATGGCTTGGGCGGAATAGCGTGAACATCTAGTCTTTCATGGGCTGATTCAATGGATCATACGTGATGAGCACCGGAAAAAATTTGGGCTCAAGCATCAGACTAATACCTTGCTCGTCTTGATCAGTATATGAAATGATATAGTTCCCGAAATGAGACTCGTAGTTGAAGTCTTGGAATTGAAAGGAATGTTCGGGATACTTTATCTTCACATATAACGTAGTAACTCCGCGAGCTAAGGTTTCTTTTATCATAGGAATTTGGGCCACAATGATAATAGCAACAAGAACAATTAGTATACGTTTAGCTAGACGGGTCAGATGGATTCACCCCATTATCGTAAATCAATTTTTAACAATTCATGAAGGCCCATCTCCAAAATAGATGTCACTCCATAAGGATAGCCAGATTACCAAATTGCTCGCCTTTTTCCATGCGTTCGAATGCTTGTGCTACGTCTTGTAACGGATATACGCCATCAATTATAGGATGTATGTCATGTTGCTCCACGAATTGCAGCATCTGGATAAACTCCTCACGGCTGCCCATAGAGGTGCCGATCAGACTGATCTGCGGGAAGAAGATAGAACGAATGGGTACGGTCAGATCATCCCCCGAACTTGCACCATACATTACGATACGTCCACCTGGTCTGATTATATCAAAATATTTGGGGAACATGGCTTGTCCGATGCTATCCAAGATGATGTCCACAGGTTTCTTATCGTTCTGCATACGCCAATCGGCATGACTACCCAGTGCATGGGTGGCACCCAAACACAGAGCTTCATTTCTTTTGGCTTCACTTCTGGAGGTGACGGTCACCTTGGCACCAGCCGCAACCGCCATGAGCAGGGCATAGGTCGCTACACCACCGCCAATACCGGGAATGAGCACATGTTCAGCTTTCTTCAATACACCGCGAGTGAATAAGGCGCGATAGGCCGTCAGGGCTGAAAGGGACAGCACACCTGCTTCCTCCCAGGATAGGTGTGCTGGCTTAGGGAGGGCATTTTCAGCAGGCAACGTTATATATTGAGCCAGCGTTCCATCCGTAGGACTACCAACAATATCGGGCACGATGGGCACGTTATTCGCAAATTCCCAACCGAGCGTAGGATGGATAATGACTTCATCACCTATTGTGAACCCGCTTACGCTTTCGCCAATCGCTACGATGATACCTGCCCCATCGGAACCGGGAATGAGCGGGGTGTCCTGGGTTCCGCGTCCTGCCATGATGAATAGATCCCGATGGTTGATTCCAGCGGATTTTAATTGAACCTGCACTTCCCCGGCTTCTGGTGCCCGAGAGATTGCCTCTGTATATTGAAGACCTGCAAGGCCGCTCTGTGCTGAATGGACAATAGCTTTCATGTTCAATATTCCTCCTGTCTGTTTAGCTAGATTTCACTACTGAGCCTCATTGTACAGACGGAGCAGATTCACGTAAAATGAACAAAAATGATTGTCAGTATCATTAAAAATAATAGATAAGCACTTTGCATGAATTGGATGATGCAGAATGCCGATATAACGATGAGCAGGTGATCAGGATATGGATGCAGGTGATTTGAAAATATTTCAGGCGGTTGCCCGCGAAGGTAGTATCAGTAAAGCTGCACTCGCACTCAATTATGTGCAGTCCAATGTAACCACACGAATTAAGCAGTTGGAGACTCAACTGCAAGTACCGCTATTTCATCGTTCCAATCGGGGGATGTCGCTCACACCAGCGGGCGAGAACCTGCTTGGGTATGCGGATAGAATATTGGAATTATTACATGAAGCAGAGCAGGCCACGCAAGTGGGTAACCCACCAGCTGGCATGCTTCGTCTGGGTGCCATAGAGACAGCAGCTTCTACTTTTCTGACGCCGCTCTTGGCTGAATATACTTCATGCTACCCGGAAGTACAGCATTCGCTTGTCACGGGTGGGACCCATGAACTGAACCAGAAGGTCATTCAACATGAATTGCATGGTGCCTTAATATATGGCCCGATTGATCATCCTGAGCTGAACTACATGAAGATGTATGACGAGGAATTGGTGTTGATCGCTGAACCTGGAGTACATGAGATGTACACGTTATTGTCCAGGCCGATGTTGTTTTTTGAGATCGGATGCACTCATCGCGATCAGGCGGAATCCTTTTTGAAAGATCAGGGTATCCACACGCTTAACATCATGGAATATGGAACACTGGACACGATTCTGAATGGGGTATCTGCCGGGCTCGGCGTATCATTGCTACCACGTTCTTCGGTTACCAAAGCAGAATTAAGAGGCGAGATCGCGGTGTTATCTTTGCCCGATCCTTATTGCCGGTTGGAAGTAGGATTTGTGTATCCCCGTGGTGAACATATATCTAGTGCGCTCAGCGCTTTGGTTGAGATTATTACAGTACCAGAACTATAAGAGGTTGTTCATAAAGTCCGTTTATGAACAAACACTATAAAGGAGTGAATGACTTTGGAGGATACTACGTTAACATTGGCTGATGCCTTTAATCAGGTAGATTTTATTGTGGGCGGTCATGGCAGTCGCCAAGTGAAGGTACTTCAGAACGTATTGGACCAGATTGATGGGGAGTTGTTCAGTGACCACTACGGCAACGGCCCCATTATTGAAGATTTTCAGCAACAGATGGCTGACGTTCTTGGGAAGGAATCCGCGGTATTTTTCCCAAGTGGAACGATGGCGCAGCAGATTGCATTACGGATCTGGTGTGACCGCAAAGATGTAAAACGAGTAGCTTATCACCCTCTGTGTCATCTGGAAATCCATGAGGAAGACGGACTGAAAGAGTTGCATCAGATTGAATCAATTTTACTTGCGGACAAGGATCGTTTGATTCGTTTGGAAGATGTACAAGCGCTTGATCAGGACATTGCCTGTCTGCTGTTAGAACTGCCACAACGTGAGATTGGTGGGCAATTGCCAGCGTATGAAGAGTTGGAAGCGATCTCGGCCTATTGCCGTGAACGCGGGATTAAGCTGCATCTGGACGGGGCACGCCTGTTTGAGATCACTCCTTATTATGAGAAGACGCCTGCGGAGATTTGCAGTCTGTTTGATACGGTGTATGTTTCCTTTTACAAAGGCATTGGAGGTATTGCGGGGGCCATATTGGCGGGTGATCCGGATGTGATGCAAGAATCGAAAGTATGGAAACGTCGGCACGGCGGAGATCTGATTGGCCTGTATCCGTATATTCTGAGTTCTCAGTATTATTTCAATGAACGGATTGGCAAAATGGAGCTGTATTACGAGCAGGCTCAAGAACTCGCCTCCCTACTGAATGCGTGTCACGGAATACAAACCTTACCCGAGGTGCCGGTATCCAATATGTTCCATGTGCACTTTGCGCTCGCTGCGGCCGAAGTTGAACCAATTCTGGTGCAAATGGCTCAGCAGTATGGCATAGGAATGACTTCATATCTGAACAAAACAAGTGGAAACAGCTGTGCCTTTGAACTGTCTACGGGTGATCGTTATGAGAAAGTTCCTCAGGACAAGCTGCGTGCAGCACTGGAATGGCTGGATCAAGAGTTGCGTAAACAGGTGAGATAAGAAGTTGATTTTAATGCTCGACTCTTGTTTGGGTAAGGTGTTGCGCTTCAAGGAGAACTATTGAATTCACAACGGCTGGTCAGTGGGGAAAGGTACCTTAAGGGGGAGTTCAAATGACGTCAATAGAATTGGAACCGATTCGTGATCTTTTGGTGAAGGCTTACGATACAACAATGGGAGAAGGGTGTACTCCTGAGAGGCAAGAGAGTATTGAGGATTTTGAGCAAAAGCATAATGTGAGACTGCCCGGAGCGTATCGTGCACTTTTGCTTGAATTCGGTGCATGTAACTTCGGCGACCCTGCCTTGTATTCGGTGAAAGAACTGAGCTGGGCTTATACTGATTTTTTGGAAGTATACCGTGAAGTTGAGAAAGAATACGAGCTGCCAGCTGACCTCCAGCCTTTCCCGATTGGTGGATTTGGTGAAGGAAGTACGGCTATACTGGATCAAAGTTCAGGAAAGATAATGATGTTGATTCACGATGCAGGGGAAACTCCTCTGCGGGAGATTGCTGTGGATTTTAATGAATTAATGACAATGCTGGCTGAGTCGGCAATCTGGGTTCAGGAACAAATGAATTAACAAGGTAGACGGAAGGATGCGCAATCGGCTTATGGATATTCGAAAGTTAAGATACTTTATCACCGTGGCAGAAGAACTTCATTTCCACCGTGCAGCGGAAAAATTAAACATGACGCAACCACCGCTGAGCCAGCAAATTCAGAATCTGGAGGAAGAGCTTGGCGTGAAGCTGTTGGAGCGCACGAGGAAAATGGTTCGTCTCACCCCGGCAGGTGCCGTATTTCTGGAACAGGCAAGACTGATCATGGCCCAGCTCGAACGATCCATTCAGCTTACACAAAAGGCAGATCAGGGCATCTTCGGGCATATAACCATAGCCTTTGTGGATTCGGCTTCGGGGAGCATTATGGTGGATGTTCTTAGGAAATTTCGCGCTGCGTATCCGCAGATTGAATTGACGCTGCTTGAGATGACTTCGTCCCAACAATTGCAGGCACTGGAAGACGGACAGATCCATATTGGATTTTTGCGATATAAGGAAGATACTCGTCATGTCTCGTTCCGCCCCTGTCAGATGGAAACGTTGATTGCCGTATTGCCAGATCATCACCCGTTGGCTTCTCAGACTCAAGTTTCAATTCGAGAACTGGCGGATGAAGATTTTATTTTATTCCCAAGGCATCTGGGTTCTCCGTTCCATCGTCTCGTTTTGGATTACTGCAGGGAGCATGGCGTAGACCCTCGAATTACACAGGAAGCGATCCAGATGTATACGATTGTGAATCTCGTTGCGGCGGGCATGGGCATTTCTATTGTTCCTTCTTCGGTGGATGTGTTCCAGCGGAAGGGGATAGTCTTTCTTCCATTAGAAGAAAATCCGCCCTCCGTACCGTTGTACACGGCATGGCGGACGGATATGAATCAGGAAGTGGTATCACGTTTTATGAACTTTGTTGAGGGGGGAATATGAGTTGCACTAAAGGTTATTTACACTTACACTGCGATGACAGAACAACCTTCCAATCGCTGTTATCCCCAGATTTTTTCGATCCCTTTTCTCAAGGGGAAAATCTGGTGATAAAGGCGAAGTGTATGCTTCCGAAGTAGCTTTCTTGCAGAAAGCTTTTAGCTCCGCTTTTTCAGGTTTTTTCTGTCCTCTCCGTTATCGTGTAAATGATTAGTTCAATTTAGAATGTTGTGAGTAGTAAAAAAAGAAACTATCCCGTCTTGCTTGGATAACGCTCAATCCATGGATTCAATATTTCATCAATACGAGTCATGATCGCAGGGTCCAGTTTCACACCGGAGGCTTTTACATTTTCCAATACCTGCTCCGGCCGGGATGCACCGATTATGACGGAACTGACATACGTATGCTGAAGAACCCATGCAACAGCGAGTTGAGGAAGAGTTAGACCAATCTCTTTAGCGAGTGGAACAAGTTGTTGCACAGCGGTAAGAACATCTTCACGTAACCACTGACCAGCCAGTTTATTGAAAAAGGGTGCTCCTGCCTCAGCAGCTGCGCGTGATCCGGTGGGCAATGCTTCGTTAGGCGCATACTTGCCTGATAGTATGCCCTGAGCCAGAGGTGACCATGTAATCTGTCCAAGTCCTGCTTGGTCGCTTGCAGGTATCACTTCTTGCTCAATCACGCGCCATAACATTGAATATTGGGGCTGACTTGCAATGAAGGGGACATGAAGTTCCCGCGCCAAAGCGGCTCCTCGTGCAATCTGATCTGCGTTCCATTCACTTACACCAATGTAGTGAACTTTGCCCTGACGCACCAAATCGGAGAATGCCAGAAACGTCTCTTCCAGCGGAGTATTGTAATCATAACGGTGAGCGTAATAGACATCAATATAATCCGTCTGTAACCGTTGTAATGAACCATTGCAGGCTTCCATGATGTGTTTACGTGAAAGTCCGCGGTCATTATGACCTGTGCCGGTTGGGTGACAGACTTTGGTGCATAGTTCAATACTTTCTCTTCGTATATCCTTAAGTGCCTGTCCCAGTACGGATTCTGCCTTGGTATTGGAGTACACATCTGCGGTATCAAATGTGGTAATACCTGCCTCCAATGCGGCTTGAACACAAGCTTCTGCTATTCCATCCTCGACTTGCGCTCCATGCGTAATCCAGTTGCCGAGTGAAATCTCACTGACGGTTAATCCACTGTTTCCTAATTTGCGATATTCCATTCATGTCGCCTCCCTAAGTCATCTGGACTCCATTGTAGCAATGGCAGATTAATAGGTGAAATATCTTTTAACCTCATCTTTGATACGAAAAAAGTATCAGTGAATCTACATTTTCTCCTGGATGTATTTGCGATAGAGAGCAGGCGTAATTTCCTCAAACTTTTTGAATATTTTGATAAAATATCCCGATTCATTAAATCCCAGCTCATCACTGATCTGTGAGACAGGCATGTCGGTGACCTCCAGCAATTGTTTGGCCCACTTAATCTTGAGTTTTGCCAGGTAGGTGGTAAAGTTCTCGCCCGTTTCCTTGGCAAACAGCCTGCTGAAATAACTCGGACTCAGGTGGCATAGATCGGCCATTTGTTTGAGTGAAACTTGTTCACTCTTGTGACTGTGAATGTATTCAAAAGCAGGCTGAAGTACCGGGCTGGAGCTTTCCGCATCACTTGGGCTGTTTTTGAGATAGGCATCTGCGATCGCATTGGTCATCTCTTTTTTGATCGACTCGATATTACGAATGGAGTACCCGGGCAGAATGGTGGAGAGGTTTAGAGTCTCCTGATTACCTGAAGCTTTCTCGAACATTTCAACTAACAGATTTTTGTTGAGTGCTTCTTCCACAATGTAGTTGCAGAGCAGGGATAACATGTTGGAGATTTTCACAATCTCTTCATAGGTCATCACAGGCAGCTGGGCGTATTCGTCCTTTAATTCCTCCAGCTTGGCTGCATGCATGGGTACGTTTTTGGACGTGACAATTTGCTCCAACTCGCTACCCTTTTCCGGATCGGCAAGTTTCACTTGTCCTGCCAAGACAGCGCCGATATATTTGCCATCAATCGTAATTGGAATCGCGATATCAATGATATTGAAATGGCATAGATATACATAGGGCTCATTCAACCGAACGGCTTCCAGACCGCCACGTGAATCACATTTTTGACAGTAGGGTAGAAGCTCGGGGTCTTTACGCACATTCTGGCAGAAAGCCTGACAGCTGCTGTGGCTGGTTATGGGAATGCCTTTATAATCAACGGTGAGGATCGCCAGTTTGGTTACTGTTGCGAGAGAATCTTGTAGACGCTTCCATTTATTAAGATCCAGGATTTTATTGATATGCAGATATTCTTTAATCATTGGATGAGACCTCCATAGCTAACCTGATTCATAATTTAGGCCGTTAAAAGTTAGCAAGTTGTACATATTAAGATGTAATGATGACGGGTAATGTATTATGGGAGGTCAAAATTGAACCATCTCATGACAATAACATACCATGATTGCACTAAAAAGCAAAAAATTACGATTGTAAATTATAATAATTTGTTATCAAAGTCCACTGTAAACCAGCTGCTCATGCGTTATATTAAGGTCAATTGCAAGAAATTAAAATTTAATGTATCTACTACACCATTCCATATCCTTAGGAGGCATATAATAATATGAGAAAAGCATTTATCAGCCCAACCAAATATGTACAAGGCGAAGACGAATTGTTGAACCTGGGGTACTTTGTTAAATCCTTCGGAGAATCTGCCCTGCTGATTGCACATCCGGATGATGTACAGCGTGTCAAAGCAAAGCTTGATGCAACAGCTGAGAAATTCAATATTACATTTGTTGAAAGCGGTTTTAAAGGGGAATGTTCCCGTGAGGAAGTTGCTCGTCTGCAAGCGATCGCGAAGGAAAAAGGATGTGACTCTACCATCGGTCTTGGTGGCGGTAAAGCCATTGATGCAGCTAAATGTGTAGCAGAAGGCGAAGCACTGATCATCTGCCCAACGATTGCGGCAACAGACGCACCGACAAGTCACTCCGCTGTGTTGTACACACCGGATGGTTCTTTTGATGACTATGCTTACTTCAAACAAAGCCCGAGTGTGGTTCTTGTCGATACAACGGTAATCGCCAATGCACCAACACGTTTCCTCGTATCCGGTATGGGAGATGCGCTCTCTACATACTTCGAAGCAAGAGCAACAGCGAAATCCTATTCCCGTGTAAACGCAAGTCTGCCAATGGGTTCCCGTGAAGGATACACACCATCAGCAGTAGGTACCAATGCGGCACTTGCACTGGCAAAACTGTGTTATGAAATGCTGCTGACTGACGGTGCAAAAGCGAAAGTGGCGAGTGACAGCAACGTCGTGACACAAGCGCTGGAAAATATCATTGAAACGAACATTCTCTTGTCTGGTCTTGGATTCGAAAGTGGCGGTCTGGCTGCGGCACATGCGATCCACAACGGTTTGACTGTTCTGGAGGGTACACATCATTTCTTCCACGGTGAAAAAGTATCCTTCGGTACGATTGCACAACTCGTGCTTGAAAATGCACCAACCGAAGAGCTGCATGAAGTCATGGACTTCTGTCTCGAAGTGGGACTGCCGATCAGCTTGGCGGATATCGGTGTAGATACGATTAGTCAGGAAGAGTTGTTAAAAGTGGCAGAGATCGCTTGTATTCCGGAAGAATCCATTCACGCTATGCCGTTCCCAATCACTGTTCCTGAAGTGGCTGCTGCCATTGCAGCGGCTGACCGCATGGGCCGTGAGTACAAAGCAGCACGCCGGGAGGCCAAATAATGAAGAAAATTATTAACCAAGCTGAACATGTTGTTATGGAAATGTGTAACGGGATTGCGCTTGCACACCCGGAGCTTGAATTTCTGAAAAAATATAAAGTCATCAAACGCAGAGAGATCCAGGCGGATAAAGTCAGCCTGATCAGTGGTGGCGGCAGTGGACATGAACCGGCTCACGCTGGTTATGTAGGGAAAGGCATGCTTGATGCAGCGGTATGTGGAGATGTATTCGCATCTCCTTCCCAAATCCAGGTGTATCAAGCGATCAAGGCAACAGCCAGCAACAAGGGTACACTTCTGATCATCAAGAACTACAGCGGCGACATGATGAACTTCAAAAATGCAGCGCATCTGGCTGAAGAAGATGGCATCGACGTACAGTATGTGCGTGTTGAGGATGACATTGCTGTACAAGACAGCTTGTATACCGTTGGACGTCGCGGCGTTGCCGGTACCGTACTGGTTCACAAAATTGCCGGAGCAGCAGCGGAGGAAGGCCGCAGTCTGGCAGATGTGAAATCCGTTGCCGAGAAAGCAGCTCAGAACGTGCGCAGTATTGGTTTTGGATTCACATCTTGTACCGTGCCAGCTAAAGGCACGCCTACATTCGAAATTGCTGAAGATGAGATGGAATTCGGCGTAGGGATTCATGGTGAGCCAGGCATTCGCCGGGAGAAAATCGTATCGGCTGATGAATTGGCAGGACGTATGGTCGAAGCATTGCTTGCCGATATGAAGCTGGATACTGATGCTTCTGCTGAGATTGCGGTGCTCGTGAATGGTTTTGGTGCAACACCACTGCAAGAACTGTACCTGCTCAACAATTCCGTGCAGCGTGAGCTTGCTGGACATGCAGGTCTGAAGGTCGCTACTACGTTTGTAGGCAACTACATGACAAGTATCGATATGGCGGGTGCATCGGTTACGATCCTGAAACTGGATGAGGAACTAAAAACGCTGTTGTTCAAGGAAAGTGATACACCTGCATTTAAAGTATCCGGCCCTCCAGCAGCACAAGTGGCGTATTCCGAAGCGCTGGAAGCTGTTGTTGGTGAAGACGCTCCCGTATCTTACGAAGTGGAGACGGATGCATCAGCTGCTGTCATCCAAGGCAATCAATTTTCACTGGACAATGTCGTCTATCTGATCGATAAAATGGGTGAGATTATCATCAAGAACGAGGTACCGTTCTGTGAACTGGATTCCCATGCCGGTGATGGCGATTTCGGTATGAGTGTGGCAAAAGGCTTCCGCCAGTTGAAACGCGAATGGAATCACATCATCAACGAAGATAAAAAAGACATCGGATCGTTCCTTGATGCATGTTCCTTGGTCATCATGGAATATTGTGGCGGCGCATCCGGCCCGATCTGGGGTTCGGCATTCCGTGCGGCTGGCAAAGCTGTAGGGGATAAACAGCAATTAAACGTTGCTGAATTTGCTGAGATGATCCATGCAGCTGTGCAAGGGATTCAGTCTACTGGAGAGCGTTCCTTCGGACGTGGTGCCGTTGTGGGTGACAAAACCTTGATCGATGCACTCGTTCCGTGTGCCGATTCCTGGACACAAAGTGCGGAGTCTGGCGATGACTTCAAAACCGCATTTGCCAAAGGTGCAGCAGCAGCCGTTGAAGGTGCCAAGAAAACCGAAGACATCGTGGCACGTATGGGACGTGCAGGTGCCGTCGGCGATCGTAGTCTGGGCTACCCGGATGCTGGCGCGTATGCGCTGGGTGTTATTTTCACAGAATTATCTGAGTCGATGAAGTAAGAATATTGGTGGAAATTTAGATCATTTCGATGAGAAATATAAATGTATAAAGAGTTCTTACCGCAAAAGAAGTATCACACAGTGATGCTTCTTTTTTTGTATTGAAATGTCGATTTTTATGCATATAAATACATACAATGGAATATTTGGTTCATAATTTCGCCATGAATTTAAATAATTAGGTTGTTGAAAATGCCTTCTAACTTGTTATAATATAACCTATTGATATTGATAATCACTATCATTTGTTGTTTGTTACTCAGCACTACAGTGAAAAGGGGTTAAGTTTATTCTCTAAATTTACGTCTGAGGAGGTATGATACTGAGTTTATCCAACACATTACGCTGCGTGGGAATCCAAATTTTCTAAATCTAGGGGGATATAAATTAAATGAGAAAGTCTATTTCTTCAAAATTAATGTTTATCATGGTTGCAGCTTTAACTTTGGTGTTGGCAGCTTGTTCAAGTAATGAACCTGCTACGACGGATACTGCGAATACAGAGGCTACAACTTCCGATGCTGCTACTACAGCTCCAGCCACAACAGTTGAAATTACGGATGCTCATGGAACGGTAACTGTGCCTGTACATCCAACGAAGGTCGTTGCTCTGGATAACAGAACATTTGAGACTCTGTCCACTTGGGGCGTCAAATTAGCAGCAGCGCCGAAGGATGTAATGCCTGCGGATTCACCATATGTGGCGGATGAATCGGTACAAAATATTGGGAATCATCGCGAACCAAACCTTGAACTATTGGCATCAATACAGCCTGACCTTGTCATTGTTGGTCAACGATTTGCTAGCTACTATGAAGACATCAAAAAATTAGTACCTAATGCAGCAGTGATCGACCTTAATATTGAGCTTGAAGAAACAGCATCACCTGGAGAAAACTTTGTTAATGGACTTAAAGATGCAACAACCAATCTAGGTAAAATTTTTGAAAAGCAAGAAGAAGCTACTCAATTGATTGCTGATTTTGATAAAGCTATTGAAGAAGCTAAGGCCGCTTATAACGGTGAAGATAAAATTATGAGTGTTGTCGTATCTGGTGGAAACATTGGTTTCTCGGCTCCTCTTACTGGACGCGTGTGGGGACCATTGTATGACATTTTCGGCTGGGTTCCAGCACTAGAAGTGGATAAATCTTCTTCTGATCATCAAGGTGATGATATTTCTGTTGAAGCGATCGCCCAAAGCAATCCAGATTGGATTTTCGTACTGGATCGGGATGCAGCTGTATCTGCTGAAGAAGGTGCCGTTCCGGCTCAGGACGTTATTGATAATTCACCTGCTCTGCAAAACACCACTGCTATTACTCAAAAACAAATCGTTTATGCTCCAAACGACACGTACACCAATGAATCCATCGAAACTTTCTTGGAGTTGATTAACAACCTTACGAAAGCTTTAGCTAAACAGTAAAAAGGAGTATGCTGCAGTGCAGAAAAATTTAATACCAAAATTAGCTGGGGTTGAGAATTCTCAACCCCAGCGTCATAATCCCAAAAAGCTATGGACCATACCTTTTATCATTGCGATTATAGCCACTATTATTTTAGGCATTACATCACTGCTTATTGGAGTCTATGACATACGAGGACAAGCGGATGGAATGGAGATGTTCTTCATTACTCGTGTCCCAAGAACTGTTGCATTAATGCTTACCGGTGCCGCAATGGCAATGGCAGGACTGGTCATGCAGCTTATTACACAGAATCGCTTGGTGGAACCTACCACCACCGGAACAATGGAATGGTCAGGGCTGGGGATCATGTTTATATATCTGGTCTTTCCTGCCCCGAGCTTAACGCTAAGAATGACTGGTGCAATCATTTTTTCTTTTATAGGAACGATGATTTTTTTTATGTTTCTAAAGAAAGTTAAACTCCGTTCGTCTTTGGTTGTCCCCATTATTGGGATGATGCTTGGAGCTGTCATTTCTGCATTTTCAACTTTCGTTGGGCTTGTGTTCCAAATGACTCAAAATATCGAAAGCTGGTTTGCAGGCTCCTTCTCATCTGTGCAAATTGGCAGGTATGAATATTTATGGCTCATCGTATTGGTGACTATTCTTATATTTGTTTTTGCTGATCGGCTGACATTAGCCGGACTAGGGGAAGATGTCGCTACCAGTCTTGGCGTAAATTATGACAGGATCATTCTTTTGGGTACTGCGCTTATTTCACTAGCCGTTGGAATCGTTGCAGCGGTCATTGGGAACTTGCCTTTTCTAGGGTTAATTGTCCCCAATATTGTCTCCATGTTTAGGGGTGACGATCTCAGGAGCAATCTGCCATGGGTGTGCTTATTAGGGATGGGCAGCATCATTGTGTGTGATATCCTGTCTCGTGTCATTATTATGCCTTTTGAAATACCTGTCTCGATGATCCTTGGAACAGTGGGATCCGTCGTATTCATTGTCATTTTGTTAAGACAAAGGCGGTCAACAAGGAGGGTAAGATGAGCAACTTAGCAAGTAGAAATCCACTGAGTATCGAAATCGATTCTAGTCGTCGTCCTAAAAAAAGATCAGCTAGAGCCTTCCGTACCAAAAAAGAAGAAAAGCGCTATTGGATTTTGCTGATAACATTAATTGTTCTGGGCGTTTTTGCATCGGTTGGGCTGCTGATTTATAACAATCCGGTCCCTGTGTCTTCGCCTTCATTCATACCTGTTGTTACAAGAAGGGTAGTTGCTCTGGTTTCAATGCTGATCGCTGCAATCTGCCAAAGTTTGTCCACGGTTGCTTTTCAATCGATTACGAATAACAGAATTATAACTCCGTCCCTTTTAGGTTTTGATGCTATTTATTCAACCATTCATACGAGTACTATATTTTTCCTTGGTGCTACGGTATTTGTGAATTTTAGCGGTGTTGATTCCTTTTTATATCAAGTTGCTGCAATGGTCATCATGTGTTTGATTCTTTATGGATGGCTGCTTTCCGGAAAATACGGCAATTTACAACTTCTGCTTCTGGTCGGCATTATCATTGGCACCGGGCTGAGGTCCGTATCCTCGTTTATGAGAAGACTTCTTGCACCGTCCGAGTTTGATATTTTGCAGGCAAGAATGTTTGCTTCCGTGAATAATGCGGATTCTGCCTATTTCCCGATTGCGATTCCTATCGTCATCATTGCAGCAATTCTGCTGCTTGCTAATGCCAAGAGGTTAAATGTATTGTCGCTGGGTAAGGATGTCTCAACTTCCTTGGGAACTAAACATCAAAGTAGTGTGATTTATACGCTGGTTCTGGTTTCCATTTTGATGGCCATTTCGACGGCTTTGGTTGGACCACTTACATTCTATGGATTTTTAGTTGCGATTTTGAGTTATCAGGCAGCGCAAACCTATGATCACAGATATGTTTTCCCAATGGCTCTTGCGATAGGGTTTGTGATCTTAACCGGTGCATACTTTGTTATGAATCATGTTTTCAATGCCCAAGGTGTTGTTTCCATCATTATAGAATTGGTTGGCGGACTAACATTTTTAATTGTGATTTTAAGGAAGGGTTCTTTATGATACAGATCAATAATGTCAAAAAAACCTATGCAGCCGAGGTAGAGATAGGCCCTTTGAATATTCATATACCCAAAGCCGGTCTTACTTCTTTAATTGGACCCAACGGTGCGGGGAAATCGACGACACTTCTGATGATCGGAAGACTTTTGGATTTGGACGAAGGTCAGATCAAGGTTGCCAATATGGATGTTTTCACGACCAAGTCAAAAGACTTGGCCAAGATTATAACGGTTTTACGACAAGAAAATCATTTTGTCACAAGGCTTACCGTTAGACAACTTGCTGGATTTGGACGGTTTCCTTATTCTAAGGGAAGATTAACGGATGAGGATGAAGCTATAATCTCTAAATATATTGATTTTCTAGACTTAACTGATCTGGAAAATAGATACTTAGATGAGCTTTCAGGTGGTCAGAGGCAAAGAGCTTATGTCGCAATGGTTTTGTGTCAGGAGACGGAATATGTACTTTTGGACGAGCCTCTGAACAATCTGGATGTTGCTCGTTCTGTTCGGATGATGGAGCATTTGAGATATGCTGCTAATGAATTTGGAAGAACGATTCTGACGGTTATGCATGATATCAATTTTGCTGCCAAATATTCGGATCGAATATGTGCGATGAAAGATGGACAAATCGCCGCTTTTGGAAGCGTAGAAGAAGTGATGGACCCCGAAATTTTAACAGATATTTTTGAAACGAAAATTGAAATTATCGATGGTCCATATGGACCGATAGCGATCTATTAGCTACAAGATTTAATGAAAAGTTGTTTGTTAAAATGGTTTTCAGAAAGTAGAGTGATTATTCACTCTGCTTTTTTTTATTCAATGCCGAGCATCCTCCTGCAAAATTTTCTTTCTTGTTCAAAAGGTATTTTCGCTTACAGAGCGTTCTTTTGGATATGGAAAGCGATTTTGCATGCCATAAATTGGCTTGAAGGTTCCAGATAGTGTAATCTGGAGATTATGAAAACCCATTTGAACGAGAAGGGATCGGGATGATTCAATGACGCAAAAAATCTATTATGACTCTGCTTATACAAGAGAGTGGCATACAACGATTACAGGCAGAGTAGACAAGGAAGACGGCGTGTATGTCACGCTGGCGGAGACTGCTTTTTACCCGCATGGGGGTGGACAACCTTGTGATCTGGGTCAAATTGGCGGCATCGCTGTTCTGGATGTGAACATCGAAGATGGTGAAGTATGGCATAAGCTGGAACGCGTCCCTGAAGAGACTGAGGTACATTGTGAGATTGACTGGGAGCGAAGATTCGATCATATGCAGCAGCATACGGGTCAGCATTTGTTATCGGCAATCACGCTAAAGCTTACTGAAGCGATGACCCTCAGCTTCCATCTTGGTACGGAGTATGACACGATTGATGTGGCTGCGGCTGAACTGGGAGCGAATCAATTAACCGCCATTGAACAAGAAGTGAATCGTCAGATCTATCGTAACGCTCGCATCAACACGTCCTGGGTTACAACAGAAGAGGCTGCACAATTGCCACTGGTGAAGCAGCCTACGGTAACAGAGGACATTCGCATCGTCGAGATCGAGGGTGTGGAGTATAACGCCTGCGGTGGAACTCATGTGTCAGCGACGGGTGAGATTGGGATCATCAAACTGTTGAAAACCGAAAAAGTGAAGGGTGGCACCCGCATTTATTTCAAATGTGGAACAAGGGCGCTGAATGAATTCACAGCTGCACAAAACGTGCTCAATAGCATCATGGTTAAATTAAAGACCAGCAAGGACGAATTATTGGAGCGAATTGAGAAAATGGAGCTGGAGCAAAAGCAGCTGCAAACGGAGCTGAATGCATTGAAAACAACAAACGATGCCTATTATGCGGAGGAACTTCTGGCCGCTCGGCAAGGGCTGGTGATTGCTCAGGTCTTTGAAGACAAATCGCTCAAGGATATGCAGAGCCTGGCTACCAAGCTGACGGCAGACCATGAGGGGCTTGTACTCTTTGCCAGTATCTCAGAGGCCAAAGTGGTTCTGGCACAGAACGGACAGCCGCCTGAATGGGCTTGTGGACCTTTCTTCAAAGGCAATCTTGGAGCCTACCAAGGCAAAGGTGGCGGCAGTGAAAAGATAGCTCAGGCAGGCTTTGCCAGCAGTGAAGATGCGCTTGCCTTTTACGAATTCACCAAGGACCAGTTGGGACATCACTGATTCGTATTGTCCTTTATGAGACACGTAGGCATTGAAATATGAGTAAGGGACAAGCACGTCACATTGTGGCGTGTTTTCCATTGCCAATAGTTGAAGGAGGTTGGAATATGACAGAACGAATTCCATGTATACGAGAAGGGTGTACAAATACCATTTTGCCAGCAACGGCTGCCAGAACAGGTGGGTATTGCATGCCTTGCAAACAGGAGATGGAACGCGAGGAGCGCCAGAGATACATTGAAGCGAATCGACGTGACGTGAAATTGTATGCAGGTATCACAGACCCGGTCGAAATTTTGAAAATCATGCACAAACCTCAGGTTCGCGATCCACTAATTCGTTATACACCCTATGAACAATCCGAGGAACAGGTATATCTATCTTTGTCTGTAGAGCAACAAGATCAGATGAAGGATTACGCGATGCAACGGGTTCATTCAGGAGATGAAGATACGGGCAAAGACATTCTGGTATATCTGGTCTGCTACCATGATATATCGTTGACTGCTGAAATTCCTGAGCTGCTGGAACAGGAGATCTATTATCCTGCCATTTTGTATAAAAGTGCCTCGGGTGAGGTTCGTGATCGTCTCTTGCAGCAGGTGAACACCGATGATGAGAATCGGAATCATATTTTGCTCATGCTGGCCCATATCGGGGATGATGTTGTTGTGCAGCAGTTCCGGCAGTGGAGACAGACTCCGCCATCTTGGGCGAGTGAATTGTACGTGGCGCCAGAGCATTACACCACTGAAGCTGGTTGGGAGCTTACAAAAGACGGGCAGCGCAGGGAATTATTCACCACCCCAAGTTATTCACTCTATAAAGTAAAAGAGAATGAAGGACCTAACGTGGAGTTAACCGGAAATTCACTCTCGATGCTGAACCCTAGCAACAATGGCTGTCCATGGTGTGGCAATGCGTTAACCACCTTAATTAGTCTGGATGTTAAACATCCCGCTCTGAAGGACGTGTCTTGGCATGCCCAGCAACTTCAGATACAGACTTGCGTGATATGCGGCAGTTACGGTGTGGTTTACATGGAGCTGGACGCAGCAGGGGAACCGTTATGGAGTTCACATAATGTCATGCCTATGGGAATGGACGAGATTGACCCGGACGACTATGGTAAACTTGCACCGGATGTTGGCCAGCAGTTTCGGATTGCGAATGCATCGCGTCATGCATTCCATGCCAGTGAGTGGGCGATGGAACCCTCGCTATCTCAGGTCGGCGGCCATCCAGGATGGGTTCAGGATGCGGAGTACCCAACATGTCCACGCTGCTCCACGAGAATGAAGGCTGTCGCACAACTGGATTGTGGCGAGGTTGAGGAATATGGTGAGGGTATGTACTACATGTTCATATGTGAGCCATGCCAAATAACTGCCGTTTCGTACCAGCAATCTTGATGGTGGACTACAACAAAAAGGGGCATCCCATAAGTTCTTGAACTTCATGGGATGCCTTTTTAATGTATCGTCAGATTTTCCTACAATTCTGCAGATGCCTGCTTCAGCAGTCCCGACAGCCATTCATAATCTGGTGTATCTTTTTCCTTGAGCTTGATCGTTTTGCGCTCTTCCGGGCCTTCGAATATCCCATCGGGCAGATCGAGTCCGGTTGCATGGAAGATGGTGAAGGATACGGCCTGTTTGGATGGCGAGATGACCGCAGCATACTTTCCGTTTTTTAGAAAATGAGGTTTCTTGTATTGCACGCGTTCTTGTACGTCAGGGATGGTATCATGCACCAACTGGCGCAATTGTTCAGCGACTTGTATTTGCCAGGGGATCTGAATCTGTTCAATAAACGCAGTAACTTCTGCATTCTTGGTCATACTTGTTCACCCTCCATATGGATCTGATTGTGTGTTTCCCATTCTGGTCTTAGGATTCCCATCATCAAGCGGTCATAACGCTTACCATCACGATATACAGCTGAGCGTGCCCGACCTTCCAACTGAAAACCAACCTTCTCATAGGAACGGATTGCTTTGGCATTGTAGGCGATGACATCGAGGCCAACCCTGTCCAGATTCATCTCATGGAACGCATATCGCAAGATAAGATTCAACGCTTCCGTGCCATATCCCTTGTTGCGATGTTTGGCAAGTCCGATGCCAATGGCAAGCTGTCCGCAGCGGTTATTCCATTCAATGCTATGAATGACGACAAAACCAATCAGCGTATCCTCTTCATGCGTGCGCAGTCTGAAGTACACTTCCTTGTTCTTTGTTTCTCCCTCATCCTCCAACTGTTTCTCCGAATAGGGAATGGCAATGTCGGTATCTACATTTCGAAGGTACTCCGGGTCTTCGTTCCATTGCAGCATGGTCTCCACATCTTCAGGACGTGGTGGCGTCATTTTTAATCGTTTGCTATAAAATAGGTTGTCCGTAGTTAGTGTCATAGGGGTCTCCTTTAAAATAGGTTAAGATGGCTTCACCTTGGTTTCACATTTAACTCTATGTATATTTCGCAATAGACCTCGCCCCTTTGGCATCTGATAGCCTCATCATACTGGAAACTCCAGGTGAATCACAATAGCGTATTTCAGAGGATATAAGCAACCTCTTGTCATAAAACCTAACACGGTAGTAAGATGAAAGGATTGATATATATTCAGTGATAAAACCAATAAAAATGACGGCAGGAGTGGTACGTTTTGGAGATTAAAGTGGATGATTTGAGTGGAGTTCAAGTTAAGGCTTTAATTGCGGAGCACTTGCAAGGGATGGCAGCAGATTCGCCTCCAGAGAGCATTCATGCGTTGAATCTGGATGGACTCAAGAAACCCGAAATTACATTCTGGTGTGCTTGGGAAGGGGACGACTTGCTCGGCTGCGGGGCTATCAAAGAACTTGATCCAGAGCATGCAGAGTTGAAATCGATGCGTACCGCTTCGGCTCATCTGAGAAAAGGCGTAGCGAGAAAAATTTTGGCTTATATTATGGAGGTCGCCACAGACCGTGGTTATAAGCGAATCAGTCTGGAGACGGGCTCAATGGATTCGTTTATCCCGGCACGGAAGTTGTACGAAGACTTCGGATTCGAATATTGCGAACCATTCGCAGATTATATATTGGACCCGAACAGCACGTTTATGACAAAAACAATCTAAAGTGATCTACATGAGAAACCAGCATCCTGTTTTTTTACAGGATGCTGGTTTTTTTATTTTGCAACATATCTTACATTTTAAAAGTTGAAAAAAGAGTAGAATAAACTCAATAATGCAACGTGGCCTTGTGACAAATAATGTGGAGGGAGTCGTGCATGGTTTACTGGTGGTTTGATCATATGAATCCGCTGTTTGCTGTCTTGGTGTTATGTCCCATCATTGCTGTAGTGCTTGGAGTGTGCAGTTTTTTTGCCAAATGGTTTAGACTTTGGGGAGCGATGATAATCTCTTTTATGCTGCCTTTATTGTATATCGCGAGTGATCTGTCCACATGGAGAGGCAACCTGGACGCTTGGTTCATCTATGGGGCAGAGTACATTTTGCTCACCTGGATTATACACAGATTGCTTCATGCGATTGTGGGGTATAAAACATAGGTTATGTCCCTATACGTTTGGGATGAATTGGCCATAAGGAACTTCTGGGCTGATTGATGGACAATAGGGTATACTGGACATTATGTTTATGAGATTGTTCAAAATTATAAAACAAGACATTACAGACGTTTTTTACATCAGGAGGACTTGAATTGGCTCAGACAGAAGGAACATTACAGAAGAAGCTTAAACCAAGACACATCAGTTTTATGGCTATGGGTGGTGTCATTGGAACAGGGATTTTCAAAGGTAGCGCAGAGACGATTGGAATCGCAGGTCCGGGCGTGATTGTCACGTACATTTTTGCCGGATTATTGCTGCTGGTTGTTATGGCCGCGATGGCGGAGATGGCTACGGTGTACAAGAACAAAAATATGAAAGACTTCGTGCAGGAGGCATTTGGTAGCCGAGTATCCTTTGTTATGGGATGGATGTATTGCTTTCTGTGGTTATCGGTATGTGTCATTGAGATGATTGCTGCCGGGAGTTTTTTGCAGTATTGGTTCGCGGAAGTACCGCTGTGGATGCTGAGTCTGGCTTGTGCGGCGTTCATTATACTCGTTAATCTGTTAAGTGTAGGTGTGTTCGGGGAATTTGAGTTTTGGCTGGCCGGGATCAAAATTGCCATGATCATTATTTTTATCTTCCTGGGTGCAGGGTTGATCTTTGGTATTATCCCAAGTGATAACACGCCATATCTGCAGAATTATACGCAAACAGGAGGCTTCTTCCCGAACGGATGGTCATCGATCTTCTCGGCACTGCTTGTGGTTATGTTCTCTTACGGGGGATCGGAGCTGATTGGTCTGACCCTGACCGAGACGGAAAATGCAGAAAAAGTTATGCCCAAAATCGTGGGCAATTTCATGCTCAGAATTATTCTGTTCTTCACCTTGCCGATTCTCATCATCTGTGGTCTTATCCCATGGAATGAAATTGGGCCGGAGAGCAGTCCGTTTGTACAGGTGCTTGCCTCTACAGGTTTGCCGGGAGCAGCACACATAATGAACTTTATTTTGGTGACGGCAGTTCTATCTGCTGCGAATTCAGGGATTTATGGTGCATCCCGGATGATGCACTCCATGGCAGTGGGCGGGGAAGCTCCGAAGGCATTGTCACAGACGAATCGCAACGGTAGCCCTGTTAACACACTTCTGGTGTGCTCAGTAGTTTTGCTCGGAGGTTCCTTGCTTGGTTTGTTCGCGCAGGATCAACTGTTCCGTGTATTGCTCGCAGTTCCGGGGTTTGTCGTAATCCTTGTGTGGATATGTATTGCCTCATCACAGTTGAAACTGCGGAAGAGATATCCGGTTCAACCGACCTTCAAAGTATGGGGATTCCCTTACATAACCGGAGTCGTTGTACTATGTCTTAGTGTGATTGCGGTGATGTTTGTGTTTGATGAAGGTAATCGGTTCAGCATTAGCATCTGTCTTGCCGTGCTTGCGTTGCTGATTATCTGGTCCCTGATTCGATTCAGGAGGACAAATGGGTAGTCATAATTAATGAGAAAACTTTATAAGTAAAATAGGGACTGCTTTCAGCAGTCCCTATTTTATACACTTTGAACGAATATATTTTGTTCTATAACCAGAACCGATTGCTAGAATGAACATTAACACATTCCTATTACATATTAGACGTATATCTAATCTTTGGGTAGCTTTTCCCAAGGGGCGGAGTACTTTGCGGCGATTTCACCAAAGCGATACTGGATTATGCTTCGCCCTTTTTGTTTAAGTGCCATAATATGTCAGATTTCAATCTTCAACTTTAGAAAACGGAGATTTGATTTTAAAGAATTCCTTATATGACATTGGTTTTCGGCCAATCAGACGTTCAAGATCTCCAGACGTTTCCGAGAATTCTCCAGTGTTGATTGCCCGCATCCAACCTAATAAGAAATCAGTCATATGATCAGGTAAGCCATTCGCTACCATAGTGTCTATATATTCATTTTCGCTAATTGCCTCGTAAGGGACATTAATCTCACTAATCTCCGATAGGGCTGCAGCAATGTCTTCGAAAGAGCTTCCCTCACTGCCACTTAGAGTATATGACTTATTTTCGTGTCCGTTTTCGGTGAGAACGGCTACGTTGGCTGCCGCCAAATCATCCAGAGATGCAGCGGATACTTTACCGGAACCCTTTGGTACTCGCACACCTCCAAATTTAAGTGCATCTCCAGAGAACGAATTTATGACTTCAAGATATGGTGGATTCCGCAGGATTGTATAGTCTAATCCGGATGCTTTAAGCGTTTGTTCAGCAAATAAGTCTGACATCGTTACTTCGGGCAAAATTAGATTTGAATTTTCTTTTCGTATGATCGACGTGAAGATCACTTGCTTAACCCCAGCCTGCTTTGCAGCAGCGATGACGTTGAAATGTTGTGTATTGCGATCGGTAAATGCTACCGCGGAAATGAGCATCACTTTTTCAACACCATCAAAAGCTTGTAGAAGAGAGTTATAATCAAAATAGTCGCCCTGGTGGGCTTCCACACCTTCTTTAATAAATCTTGCCACTTTATCAGATTCCGGATTACGGACTAATATAGCGACCTGATTTGACGGAACTTTTTTGAGAAGAAGTTCTAGCGTTCTGCTTCCGAGATTACCTGTTGCTCCAGTAATAAGTATTTTCCCCATATTTACAACTCCTTTGAACGTCTATAAATACATGAAAATATTTTGTTTCACATTCTCATCTTGAAAACTTACCGTCTTACATTCGTCAGTGTACTACCCCATTCACCGACTGGTTCAAGCCAGCTTACGATTCTATCATCAATGAGGTTGGTAAGCGCACCTTCATACTCAGCACGATAAGGTTTAGTGAGTTCATTTTGAATCCAACTTTCTCTTGTTCCTTGCCAGATTTCATAGACCACCAGATCATCAGAATGATCAAGATCATCGGAGACGATCGCATTAATAAAAGTGGGTTCACTTTTGAAATTGCTAATCATCGCGAATAGATTGTCACGGAAAGTTTCTTTCTTACCGGGCTTAATTTTGAAACGGATATTGAGAACGACTAGTTTGTTGGTTGTTGACATCATTACACACTCCTCAATTCTTTTATTTTCTTTATATTACAAGGCTCATTATGTACCATGTAGCGCTTTTAAAATAGTACGTACTTTTTGGTTATATAGTAACCAAAAAGTGATAATTGTGATGAATCAGGTCATAAATTGATTTTGAAATTACTCTATTCTACATTTATTCTCTGATATTCATCCTTGCTCAATGTCTTCTCTGCATAATTCTTACCCCATTCACAAAGAGCTCGCAGAGTGGGTTCAAGTGACATACCCATTTCTGATATTGAATATTCCACTTTTGGTGGTACCTGATTGTACATTTTTCTTATAACCAGATTATCACCCTCCAACTCCCGTAATGACTGGACTAACATTTTCTGAGAAATGGTTGGCATGAGCCTTTTCAATTCACCGGTCCGTTTAGGACCTTTTAATAAGTAATACAGAATAAGAGGTCTCCACTTTCCGCCAATGACATCCAAGGTAATTTCCAGATCACAATAAAAAGTTTTCAATTGAGAAACACCATCCCTCATTTAATTTCCATTATTATAGTACATGTGTTGATTCAATCAACCTTCCTACACAACACTCCTAATACTGAATAAACATAACTCATGAATTCCTTATGAAAGAAACCTGTAATTAATATCTGCATGGTCAGTTATAATGACGCGGATTTTGTTTGGCAAACAAACTGAGATAAAGCCTAAATGCAGTTCCAATGAACAAAGCTATCACGGCCATGATAGCGTTTTTATGTAAACCCAATATTTTCTTGCCTAATTCGACATATTCGTTTACTATTTTCCCATACATAGTGCTTCAAGCATGTGTTTTTTGGGTAGCGCCTAGTCAAAAAGGCTTGGGTTCACGGGAGAGGAAGAGGAGCGGATGATTGGTTTTTTTAGAAAACGTTTGGTTGTGCGTATTGTTGCAGTAGTCACACTGGTCATTACGATTATAGCCGTGGGAAGCATGCTGTTACAGGTGGCCAATATGAAACTAGCTGCGCAGGAGGCCATTTCGAGTTACAACATCCAGATTGCTCAGAGTTATGTGAATCAGCTGGATACAGCATCTTATGCTGAGTTTGCCAAGGACCCCAAGGAGAATGACGAATTCTTGAAGATTCGTGATGAACTGGATGACTTTCGCGTAAGCATTGGTGCAATGTATGTGTATTTCGTCAAAATAGATGACAAAGGTACGCCACTTATTATGGTGGACGGCATGAAGGATGCAGATAAAGCCTCACCGATTAATGAAGTTACGGATGTCCCTCAGGAGGCTGTTCAGAAGCTGTTGCAGGGGCAAACAGCCAGTTCTTCAATTATTAACAATGAGGAGTACGGCGACTATATTTCCTCTTACGCTCCCATGCTGGATAGTAATGGCGCTGTAACAGGTGTAATTGGTATCGATACGGCGGTATCGGTGATCGGAAGCATTGAATCGGATATTATGAAATCGAGTATTCCCTTCTATGCTTTACTGCTACTAATTACACTTATAGGCATTGCTGTTGTCACGTGGTTTATCGTAAGAGGACTGCGGCCACTTCAACCGCTGAAGGCGAGTGTGGAAAAAATGGCACAGGGTGAGCTTGCAGAAGCTAATCGAATTCTGACGTCGTATCGTTTGCGCAGCCAAGATGAGATTGGAACAACATATCAAGCGATGATACATATGTCCGGGAACTTGAATAAAATTGTGAGTAACATGGTTGAAGGCGTAGCAGTAACCACAGATATTTTATCGGAATCAACGAAGGAATTTAATCGCAGTACCGAAGAGATGCTTGAGATGGGCAAGACGGTTGATCAATCTGTCGAACAGATTAGGCAAGGGGCACATACGCAGAAGCAGGGTGCAAGCGATAGTGTGAATGCGATGGAAGAGATTGCAAAAGGCATAACGGATATTTCCGAATCCTCGATGATTGTATCGGATGCAGCAACAAGTGCGCTTTCTACGGCGGAGTCCGGTAAACAGAGCATGACACTGATGAAAACACAGATGGAGAGCATCTCAAATGTCTCAAGTGAGGTTGTAGCGATGGTCCAGGTGCTGAACAATTACTCCCAGGAAATTGGTGGTGCCCTGCACACGGTTCGTGATTTTGCGAGTCAGACCAAGCTGCTTGCGCTTAATGCATCCATAGAGGCAGCACATGCAGGAGAACACGGCAAAGGTTTTGCGGTTGTGGCGGATGAAGTTCGGAAGCTTGCAGAGGCCTCAAGCACATCCATGGAACGGATCTCCGACTTGTTGCTTCGTATTCAACAAGAATCACAACAGATTGGCTCACAGATGGGGGTTACTGCAACCGAGATTGGACAAGGGGTTACAATTACCGCAGAAGCGGAGCAAGCTTTCGCCCATGTGGTTGATGCGTTCCAACTGGTGACCCGTCGCATTCAGGAAGTCTCCGCTGCTGCAGAGGAAATCTCGGCAGGATCGGAAGAGGCCGCTGCCTCCGTCAATACGATCTCGCAGATATCAGCCGGGGTGTCGGATCATTCGGATGAAATCTATCGCTTGATGCGTGAACAGTCGGCCATGTTCAACAGGGTGGCGCAGACCTCCACCATGCTGGAGCAGCAGACGAACGAGATGAGTGAAGCCGTACGTAAAGTGAAAGTATAGTTTGAGTAAGGTGTAGAAATAGTAACGCAAAAGGTAGTTAGACAAGAGCTTGGTTTGTTGTTTAACCAGTGTAACGATATAATGCAAAAAAAGTGTTCCGCTCTTGGAGAAGTTGGTGTTCATCCCAAACTTCATTCAAAGGGTGGAGCACTTTTTTAGATTTAAACTTTTAAATGATCCAGCTCTATCGCCTGTCTGAAGCGTCGGGCGAATCGTTCTGCGGCTACGGCGGCCTCCTTGGACTCCGTCTGTACGAAGCCAATTTGCATCTTGGGTTGATCGATTCCAGCGATCTCTACCATCTTCACCAGACCTTCTTTCCATAAGGGATTTTGGTGAAAGGAAAAGTCGTGACCAATCGTGGCGGCAATATCGTTTTTTAACACCATGTTGATGGCTTCTGAATTATTTGTTTTGAACAGAATGGACAGAGGTCCATGATCAAAGGTGAATTCCTTGATGAAGTCTTCGATGAAACCATCTCGATACAGTGCCAGTTTGTGTTCTTTTAATTGATCCGGTGTAACGCGGCTGTGTTTGGCAAGTTCAGACAGGTGATGAGTACCAACTACCAACTTGCCCGAGTACATGGGACTGAAGTGAAGTCCATCGAATTCCCGCAATTGTTTGGCGTAGATCGCGATAAAGCCCAGATGGGTTTTGTTATTGCGAATATCCTCGATAATTTCCATGGACCCTTTCTCTTCAATGGAGATGTTAAGTTGCGGGTGCTCACGCTTCATTTCCGCAGCAGACTGGACAAGATAGGGCATGACACTTGGAAAAGTAGCCACATGAAGCTCTCCGCTAAGAGAGGAGGCTTCGGCGTTCAGGGATTTCAATTCATCAATCCGCTGTAAAATGTCCAGTGCCTTGGCAATGAATTGTTTGCCTTCGGGAGTGGGGTGAGTTCCCTGCCGCGAGCGTTCGAACAGGATGATACCCAATTCTTTCTCCAGACGATGAACCGATTGGCTGATCGCCGATTGTGTAACATGCAGATGCTCCGAGGCGGCGGAGAATGATTGCGTTTTTGCAATTTCAACGACATATTCGAGCTGTTCCAGATTCATGAGTTCATCTCCGTTTAGCATTAATACAACTAATGTTAACATTAGTATCTATAAATATGAATAATACATGAACAGCGATATAATATATAGACAAGCTTTATAGTTCTTTACTATATAAGTAGAACCTTACTTTTACACCAGAAACGCAGAGTGCAGAACCAATCTGAAGAAGCAGAGCGTGCGCCTTTATCACCGGATTTTTCCCTTGGATCAAGGGAATGAAGAAAATCTGGGGATAAGAGCGATCGAAAGATGGTACTGCAATCAGCGTAATTAGGTGTAACATTTCTAGTTCAACTTATATAGACAATCATATAAAGGGGATGAACTTCATGAAAGCAGCAGTATGGTATGCCCATAAAGACGTGCGTGTGGAAGAACGGGAGGTTCCGGTCGCTCAAGCGGGTCAGGTCAAAATCAAAGTGGAATATGCAGGGATCTGCGGCAGTGACTTACATGCCTATCATCATGGTGTGGGCATTCAAGAAGGTGAGAATCATCCGCTCTCAGGACAGAAAGCACCGCTGACATTGGGTCATGAATTTGCAGGAACCGTGAGTGAAATGGGGAGTAATGTAAGCGGTATCAGTGTAGGGGATCGAGTCGTGGTAGAGCCCTTGTACCATTGTGGAAAATGCGAGTACTGTATCCAGGGTCGCTATAACCAATGTACTCAATTTGGATTTGTTGGACTGAATGGTGACGGTGGTTTTGCGGAGTATGTTGTTGTTGAAGCATACATGGTTCATCCCATACCGGATAACGTATCTTTCGAAGAAGGCGCGCTCGTAGAGCCTACAGCCGTAGCCTTTCACGCGGTTCGTCACAGCAAGTTGAAAGTGGGGAATAAAGTAGCCGTATACGGAGCAGGTCCAATTGGACTACTGACCATTCTGTCTGCCAAAGCAGCAGGAGCCTCTGAAATCTATGCAGTTGATGTATTTGAGGAACGTTTGGACTTGGCAGCCAAGCTGGGAGCGATTCCCGTGAACAGTGCCAAAGTCAATGAAACCGAGGTGATCTTGCAACAATCGGGTGGCATTGATGTGGCTTATGAAGCAGCCGGTGTGCAACCAACGATGGATAGCGCCATTGCGGTTGTCAAAAAAGGCGGAGAAGTTGTTGTCATCGCTGCGATTCCCAATCCGCTTCAAGTGAATTTCTTCGATCTTCTGGTCAAAGAAGCGAATCTAACGGCAACGCTGGCATATCGCCACATTTTCCCTGAAGTGATTTCATTGATTGCTGAAGGGTCGCTCGATGTGAAACAGGTTATCACCAAGAAAATCAAACTGGACGACATCGTGCAGGAAGGACTTGAGCTGTTGATGAGCGACAAGAGCCATGCGAAGATTTTGGTGGAGATTGGCGGCTAAAAAATCAATAGCGATGTAACATTTCAAATGTTATATAAGTTGAACTAAAATTTATTTACACTGACACTACGATGACAGAATAACCTTCCAATCGCTGTTATCCCCAGATTTTTTTCCATACCCTTTTCTCGAGGGAAAATCCGGGGATAGCGTATGCTTCCGATGCAGCTTTCTTTCAGAAAGCTTTTAGGCGAACGCTTCGCTTTTTCAGGTTTTTTCTGTCTTCACCGTTATCGTGTAAATGATTAGTGCAACTTATATAGTTGACATTTATAAACGTAAAACAGACCGTTCATGAAGATGATCGGTCTGTTTTACATTTCATTCTCCGCTCGCGGCTCGCGAGTTGCTGTTACCCAACACTATCACTAGGAATCATAACGGTAACAGATCGCCTTGCCCTCGCTACTCTCGGAGCTGAATTCCTTATCCTCTGTAAATCCAAAACGCTCATATAAACGGATGGCATTGACCATCTGACCGCCCGTATATAAATACACCGTATTTTTGCCCATTTCTTTGGCAGAATCTACGCATTGCTGCAGCAATACTCTGGCAATCCCGTGACCTCTCCATTTTGGATCAACACCAAGCAGCCGAATAAACGGATAATCGATTGGCAATTCAAAGTTTGGATAAGCCTTGCGTGCTGTTTCAAATAATTGGACTGTACCAACAATCTGATCATCAATCTTCGCGATCCATAATTGCGTCAGGTACGGATTAACCACAGACTCTCGAATATCTTTTAGGTAGGCCTCCCATCGTTCATTTTGCTCAAAAGTCTCCCGATACTCGGCATAACTTGCAACAAGGATATCTACAATCTCTGGATGGTCTGCTTCTGTGGCAGGATGAATCGTAACGGCAGCCGTTGTCATCTTATAATTCCCCTTCTCTTATGGGTTAAGTATGGAATACAGTTTTCTTGCATTTTACCATAACGGATTCAATCCGATTTATTCAAATATTCTATAGGTAACTCAATCATTTCTATAGATCAAAACATATCAGCGATTGAGCTGTGTGGAATACAGATGATTGCGATATTCGGTTGGCGTATTGCCTTCGTATTGCTTGAACATGCGCAGGAATAGCTTGTAGTCGGAGAAGCCGCACTGTCCGGAGATTTCTTTTACACTGGCATTGGTGTTGAGCAGCAACTGTTTTGCCCGGCGAATACGTTCTGTGAGGATATAGGTTTTGAGACCAGTACCTTTCTCACGTTTCACCATTTTGGAGATATAGTCTTTGTTAAAATTAAAATTTTCCGCAATCTGACTCACCGTGATGTTTGTATGCAGATGAATATCGACCCACTTGCAGATATGGTCCACAATCGCATTGTGCGGGCGATAATCCGCCTCTATATTCCGCTCCAGTTCTCTGAACAACAATAACAAAGCAGCGTTGGCTTCCTCCGGTGAGAAGGATGACACATGCAGCAATTGCTTGAATAACTGATTGGCCATGGAAGGCACCTGAATGGTGGCGTGTGTCCTAAACTGGTTGAATTCTGCCGACATGGCATCATAGTGAACCCAGTAGAAGCTGACGGGGGCATCGCTGATCTGGTAGCCGTAATGGGTTCGACCGGCGCGCAGAAACAACAGATCGTTGGCACGAACGACATATTGTTCCTCTTCTTCCGCGATGTACATCACACCTTCCAGCATCAAAATGATCTCGTGAACGGGCATGCTGCGTCTCATGTGGCTCCAGTTGCCTTCGGATATGAACTTGCCGCACAGGTAATGTTCCAGTGGCTTTTGCATAGGACGGATTTATCCACCTTTTCTTGGATTATGAGTCTGATGTAATTGTATTTTATTTGATAGTATGGGGATATTCAAGCTCTACAGTAGATTGATGAGTATTAGTCATATGGAACAGAACACGGATTTTGCCCCTTAAGAATGAATGGATATCTATTACATCCCGAGAAGGAGTGAGTGTAATGATCGATACGAAAAAAGGATTTCTGGGACCGGAACATGTAGATCTGTTAAATGGTGTGTTCCAAACATCACAAGAGGTGGGGGAGCGTTACCTGTTATCGCTGGATATGGATCGATTCCTGGCTCCATGCTTCGAAGCACATGGGTTACCGGCCCAAAAAGAGCGTTACGCGGGTTGGGAGGCACGTACCATCAGTGGACATTCCCTCGGACATTATCTGTCTGCCCTGGCTGTGACGTATCAGGCAACCGGGAATATCACGTTAAAAGAAAGACTGGATTATGCGGTTACCGAACTGGCGAGAATCCAACAGACAACGGGCAGCGGTTATATCGGAGGTTTATCCGAAGAACCTTTCCATATGGCTTTTCGAGCTGAAAATATTGGTGGCTTCAACATTGGGGATTACTGGGTGCCTTGGTACAGCGTACACAAAATCTACCGCGGTCTAATTGACGCTTATAAACTAACGGGGAATCAGCAGGCACTTGAGGTGGTCACGCGATTTGCGGACTGGGCTGTAGAGGGCCTGCTGCCGATGACCGAAGAACAGATGCAGTCGATGCTTCAAAGTGAGCATGGGGGCATGAATGAAGTCTTTGCACATTTGTATGGGATCACGGGCAAAGCCTTATACCTTGAGATCGCCAATAAGTTTACCCATCAATTGATCCTGAGACCCTTGGAACACATGCAGGACGATCTTCAAGGCAAACACGCCAATACTCAGATTCCCAAAGTGATCGGTGCAGCCGAAATCTACAATCAGGACCATACTCATGAGAGTTATCGGACAGCGGCAGAGTTTTTCTGGAACACCACGGTGCATCATCGTTCCTACGTCTTTGGCGCGACGAGCATTTCGGAGCATTACGAAGCAAAGGGTATGGAGAGTCTTGGCATCAAAACAGGAGAGAGCTGCTGTACTCACAACATGTTGCACCTTACCAAGCAACTCTTCGCCTGGAATCACGATAGTGCCTACATGGACTATTATGAAAACGCCATCTATAATCACATCCTCGGCACGCAGGACCCCGATACGGGGAACAAAACGTATTTTGCATCAACGCTGCAAGGCCACTACAAAATCTATGGAACTCACGACACCGCCTGGTGGTGCTGCACAGGATCAGGCATGGAGAACCCGGGCAAATATGCCGAGGCGATCTATTTTGAGGATGAACAGGACCTGTACGTCAACCTGTATATCGCTTCCCAATTGGATTGGGCGTCACAGGGATTATCCCTGAAGCTTGAAACCGACTTTCCTTATTCGGAAAAGGTAACCCTGACGATCACCGGAGGCAACGCCTCGGCTCATCTAAGATTACGTGTGCCCTCATGGCTGCAACAGCCAATGACGGCAACCGTCAACGGGGATACGGATAATCCGTATACACGGATGGAACCAGGCTATCTTTCCATCGACCGTACATGGACAACGGGCGATGTCATCACAATCACACTGCCGATGTCGCTCCGCCAGTACACTTCCCGGGATGATGCCCACAAGGTGGCATTCCTGTACGGCCCAATAGTACTCGCTGGTGCACTAGGAAGCGAGGGTCTTCCCGAGGATACGATTGTGGACGAAACAGCGCTGAATCCCAAGACTGCACCTGTACCTGTGATCTGGACAGAGCAGGAGGATGTACGAGAGTGGATCAAGGTTGTGGATGCAGATACGTTAACTTTTGAACTTAGTAAGGATGTCACTTCCACGGGCGAAGCCGTGAAGCTCATTCCTTTCTATGATGTGCATCATGAATTTTATACCGTTTATTGGCCGTTTAACGATGAAGGTGATGCGCTGGAGAAAGAGTTGAACGATATCACGATCGACAGGGTTCAGGCGGATGGTCAGCAGGATGAGATTGGACATCAACTGGATAGCAACTGCCGTGGTGAGCACCACAACGGTTCAACCACAGATGGCCGTAAAAAGCTGCATATGTGGCGAGAGGCTTTTGGCGTCAGTGGGGCTTACTTCAGTTACCAACTGGCAGTGGATCGTGAAGCAACCAATTATCTATGTGTGGCCTATTGGGGCGGAGATCATTCCGCGTTTAAACGGGAAGGTGCGTTATATGACAGACAATTCGCCATTACCGTGGATGGAACACTCATTGGTGAGCAGCGAATTCACATGAATAAAATTGGCGACGTGTTCTATGTGACCTATGATATTCCTGAGGCGGTTACATCAGGTAAAGACAGCGTTACGGTAATGTTCCAGGCGAAGGGCGACAATGGCTGTGCCGGAAAAGTTGTAGAGGTACGTACCACTCGAAGTAAACCGGAATCCATCTTTTCGTAATAAGAGGCATGCACCAGTTTATTGTGGGTGAGCTGCACTTCTCTTTGCGGACTTTCTTTCAGAATCGGAAATGTTTCGTGTTTGTTGCCCCTTTTGATGTGTATTTTAGCGAAAATGAACAATATGACCTACCAGATCAAGTTGTACAGCCTGATCTATCGGTGGTGTGCTCCAAAGACCAGATATCCAAAAGTGGCTGTCACGGTGCACCTTCTCTAATTATCGAGGTGTTATCGCCTTCGACAGCGTTAAAGGATTTTAACGAAAAATTTAACTTGTATCAGAAATATGGTGTGACCGAATACTGGATTGTTGACCCCGGCAATCAAACCGTCCATGTGTACACGCTGGAGGATGGCAGTTACCAGACCCGTCATCTATATACAGAGCAGGAAACGATTCAATCCGTGTTGTATCCTGAACTGGAGGTTCCGCTTCAGCATTTGTTCAGGTTAAGCTCGCACGACATTAATATATAAACAGATCAAAAGCTTGTCCCTCGATTGATGAGGGGCAAGCTTTTGTTGTGATATGCTTTTGGAGGAAACATCACCGTTAACGAAGTTGAACATTAATTAAGATACATCTTCACCAGGTTAAGCAGCTCTTGTTCCGTGACATGGCCCTCCCACACGGAGACGGTATATCCATAGGTCTGACCTGTTTTTGCATCCTGGTCCACCCAGTTTATTCCTGAAGGAGAGCCATCAGAGTCCTTTGTAAAGATCATTTCAGTGCCCTTCACGGTAAACTTTTCTTTGATCAGATCAAGTTGATCGTCCCAGTAGGAGGTAGCTGTTCCATGTCCTACACCGTAATTTACAGTCGTCACCGCTATTTTTTTATCCCCCTGCTTGTAAAAGCTGCGGATATGGCGGAAATCGTCAGCGAATTCAATCGGCATCATTGCATAGTCCGCATTGGACGCCAGGGCTTTCTGGCGTAGTTTCTCTGCAATATCGGCCTCTTCTTCCGAGGTCAGGGGTTTCAAATCCGTGATCGGTGACATGAAGGCTTCGGCCCATTCAAACGTGTAATCCCCTTCGATTTTATCCAATAGCTTAATATCTGAGCTGTTAACCTTTTCACGGAGGTCTGCTGCATTTTGGAAAATAAAAGGGGTAAAACGCATATCCAATTGATGGTCAGGGTTGTGTGATGCGACATAAATGAGCATGGCGGTTCCTTTATCCAACTTATCATAAGCCTGATTTGCTATGCTGATCCGCTTGCGTTCTTCGTCTGAATAATTGGCTATAGCAGGAGCCTCTGATATTGATTTTTCCTGATAGACGACCTCTCCATGACTGTTCTTCAATGAATGATACTTCACTGCTGCAAAACCAGACGATACCGTCAGCAGCATGCCAGCCAGCACCAATAAACTCACTTTATATTTCACGTAGAATCTCTCTTTTGGTTTGGATTCAGATTGTAGCCTGTGCATCACGCTACTCGTCAGATCCGTCTTGAAATTCGGTGTGTTATGAAAAAGTTCTCTCAGATCCTGATCGTTGTTGTACTCCGTTTTCACGGGGATCATCTCCTTTCGCCAGTGCGTAATAGGTACGGAATTTGGCTGCGGTACGCTCATATTTTTTCCGCAGACTTGGACTGTTCCGATGAAGAATCTGACTAATCTCCTCATAGCTTTTATCCTCCACACATCTTAGAATCAACAGATTGCGTTCCTCAGCGGATAATCTCGACATCGCCTTCAGCACATATTCATCGAAATAGTTCGCTTCAATTGCCAGATCCACATGTGCATTCTCCTGATCTTTGCGGTAGAAGAGGGGAAGGTATCTTGTTAGCTTTCGTTTGCGTATGACATCAATGCACTGGTTATAGGCGATTTTGTATAGCCAGGCTTCCAGGGACAGGTCGGGTTTAAACTTGTCAAGTGAGCGATAGGCTTTGAGAAATACCTCTTGCCCACTGTCCTCAGCCTCTGTGCGGTGTCCCAGCATGTGATAACAGTAGCGAAAGATCGGTTTTTCATATCGTTGCACAATGATCTCGAATTTCTCTGTCCGCCCTTTTAGCACCTCAACAACGATCTGATGTATGTATGAATAATCCATTGGTTTAGTTTCACCCCCTTACACTCCTTACTACGTATCACCTATCAGCGAATGTGACAGTTGAGTATAAATAGATAGATACAGCTGTATGAAAAATGACACGCCCGCCAAATTTTCACGTATTACCGGATAACTTTTCTTTTTCTCCCACCGATGGTTCCACATAAACGGATCAATTTCCAGAGGTTACAAAATCGGTTCTACGTTGTCCCTGAAAATATGAAATGGGATAAGCCCAAACCACGTATATTATGAGTATCCCAATATCCAATGTTATCCACCTGAGAGCGTTAACATCATGTACAATAAGAATAAGTTGAACAGGAAAATTACGACATCAAGCACCAATATATAACATGAAAGGAGGTCGGATGATTGAACATGATCAAGTACATAAAATTGTTGGGATTAATCCTCGGTATTGTGGCTGTGAATGTTTTGGCATTCTCACCCGGCTTTATCGGGCTGAACTTCGATGAGGGTGCATTCACAACTGCGCTATCCGTTACCCTTCTGTTCGGTAGTGCAATGGCACTCTTATATGGGAGTTACACCTTGCTGTTCAGACAACCGGTAGTCCTGCCCGTAAAGCATATTGAAACGCATGAAGATTATGTGGAAGCCTTATCTTTTTATAGACGCATCAAAGTGCTCGAAGAAGATATTACGCTGGGGCTGTCCCAACTTAGTCGAATGAAAAAGAAAAAAGAAACCCTCCTGAATGTGCTTCATCAACGGTTTGATCCAGGAGAACTGAGCTACAAGAAATTTGCTTCGGTCACACTGGAAGTGGAGAAGCTGTTGTACCTGAACATTCGCAGTGTGCTGAACCGGTTGAATGTATTTGATGAAGCTGACTATGCCAACATGATGAAATCCAAATCCTCCACACTTCCCCAGAAGCTTTTTCAGGAAAAAACCAAGGTATACAACGATTATCTGTCTTATGTGAAAAATGCATTACACACCAATGAAGAGATTTTGCTCAAGCTCGATCAGTTGTTACTGGAGATTTCACGCCTCGACAGCTTTGAAGCCGGAGATATTGAACAGATGCCTTGTATGCAGGAGATTGATCAGTTAATCAAGCACACCAAATTATACAGACAGTGAGGGGTTGCTCGTATGGCCAAGAAGGGAAAGTTTTTTTTCATATCGATTGTAATGCTGGTACTTGTATTTGGTCTGGTCTATGCAGGGATTACACTGACGTCGAACTTTGGCAAGTCGACCACACAGGTGAGCACAGAGAATGCAGGTAAGGAACTGGGGAAACTGTATACGGACATTGCACCAGCAACGGCGGAACCGGTCAAAGGACAGATTGATCTCGACCCGGTCGATGTGGCAGAATCACTGCCGGATATCTCCAAATTTGCAATTGCCGTAGAGAATACAACAAATGATTACGTCGAAATCTTCTCTTCCACAGAGAAGTCGGGCAGCGGGGTAGACGGCTGGTTAACCGAGGTGGGTGAGGAGTTCAACAAAGCCAATATTACCGTTGGTGGCAAACAGGTGTCGGTCAAAATTCGCAACATTGCCTCCGGTACGGCTACCGATTATATCAAGTCGGGCAAGTATATGCCGGATGCATTCACACCTTCCAATGAACTGTGGGGCGAAATGGTTGAGGCCAGTGGAGTGAAGACCGAGATGGTATCCGAGCGACTGGTCGGGAATGTTCCGGGTATTGTGATCTCCAAAGCCAAATATGATGCACTGGTTGATACGTATGGCTCCGTTAATGTAAAAACCGTAACCGAAGCCATTGCCAACAATGAACTCGCGATGGGATATACCGATCCATTTGCCAGCTCCACAGGACTGAATTTCCTGGTGACCGCACTGAATACGTATGACAACGCCAACCCGCTTGGCGAGAAGGCTATTGAAGGGTTCGAAAAATTCCAGACGAATGTACCGTTTACAGCGTCGACAACGATTCAGATGCGGGAAGCTGCCCAATCAGGCAGACTGGATGCCTTTGTACTCGAATACCAGACGTATGTGAATACCGCTGAGCTGAAGAGTGGATACGTCTTTACACCATTTGGCGTGAGACATGACAGCCCGCTGTATGCATTGGGACAATTGCCGCAGAACAAACAGGAGATCATCCAAAAGTTTGCGGAATTCGTAACCCAGGCGAAGTACCAACAATCGGCGGAGGAGTTTGGTTTCAACGGGCTACAGGATTACAAATCCGAACTGGCTACCGTGGATGGCGGCACGTTGCTGTCTGCACAGAAAGTATGGAAAGAGAAGAAGAATGGCAGCAAACCGATTGCCGCTGTGTTCGTGACAGACGTGTCCGGAAGTATGGACGGCGAACCGCTTAACCGACTGAAGGAGTCTTTGCGCAAAGGTCAGAAGTACCTGGGCACCGAGAACAGTATTGGCCTGGTTTCTTACTCCAGCGGGGTAACCGTGAATCTGCCGATTGCCAAGTATGATACGAACCAGCAGTCCATGTTTGTCGGAACAGTTGATAGTCTGCAAGCTGGCGGCGGTACAGCGACCTTTGACGGGATCGTGGTAGCAATGAAGATGCTGGAAGATTATATGGCTGCTAATCCAAACGTGAAGCCGTTGATTTTTGTCCTGAGTGATGGAGAGACCAACGAAGGTCATACCCTCAAGGATATCCGGGATCTGGTCGAGACGTACAAAGTACCAATCTATACGATTGGATACAACGCGGACATCAAGGCTTTGGAGAGCATCTCCAGCATTAACGAAGCAGCAAGCATCAATGCCGATACCGACGATGTCGTGTACAAGATCGGAAACCTGTTTAACGTCCAGATGTAAATTTAAAGGGGGAAATGTAGATGTCATTTTCAATGGAAATACCAAGCCAGAAGGAAATTCAGAAGGTGATTGAAGAAGAGGTGAAACCCGTGCCCGCCGAGGTCGCGGAGCTTCAACAAGTGGCCAATGCCAACGTAGAGATGATCATGACACTGGATCTCGAATCCCTGGAGAAGCGCAAAGAAATTCTGCAATCCATTGACGGTTTTGGCATGAACACGATGAGATCCTCTTCTGAGAAAAACGCTTTGCTTCAAGTCTCCGTTGGACATCTGTCCAAGACGGGAGACGAGGGCGGTCAGGTCGCCAAAGGTTTGACCGAGCTGCATATGCAACTGAAGGATCTCGACCCAAGCGTGGTCGACTTTGCCAAGACTGGTTTCCTCGGGAAATTGTTCAATCCGCTTCGCGCTTATTTCCTGAAATACCAGAAGGCTGACGCAGTCATCGCTGACATCGTAACCTCTTTGGATAAGGGCAGATCCACCCTCCGTAACGATAATACAACGCTGGAGATTGAACAGCAGAACCTGCGGGAACTTACCAAACGATTGCAAAAGGAAATCCAGCTTGGTGTACTCATGGATGAATCCATCGATGGCCAGATTGAAGCGGCTAAGATCCGCAATGAAGACCCCGAGAAAGTTCGTTTTATTACGGAAGAAGTATTGTTCCCGCTCCGTCAGCGGGTCATGGATCTGCAGCAGATGTTGGTTGTTAACCAGCAGGGCATCATGGCGATCGAAGTGGTGATCCGCAACAACAAGGAACTGATCCGAGGGGTAGACCGGGCAAAGAATGTAACGATCTCGGCATTGAAGATTGCCGTTACAGTAGCGAGTGCTTTGTATAATCAGAAGATTGTATTGCAGAAGATTGAATTGCTGAACCAGACAACCAACGATCTGATCGCCGGAACATCCAAGATGCTCAAGGATCAGGGGATTGCCATTCAGAAGCAGGCGTATGAAGCCAGCATCTCCGTGGATACGATGAAACAGGCGTTTACCGATGTGTTGTCAGCACTCGATTCAATCAGTCTTTATAAGCAGGAAGCTCTGCCAAGAATGCGTGAGACGATTAACCAGTTCCGTGAACTTGCGGATACCGGCGAGCAGCAGATTCAGCGATTAGAGAAAGGGCAGAAGCTGGGGCTGTAATCAGAAAAGAGAGAAATAAATACGCATTAAATTGTTATCTTTATTTCTATAATTAGAAAAAGCGACCGTTCCTCATTAAGCATGGGGAATGGGCGCTTTCTGGGCTTCTATGAAGATTATTACTAACTGTCATACCCCAAGCTTCTTGCATAAGCGTATAACTGTTGTTCGCATTGATCCATTAGAACACTAGCGGTGTTTACTTTGGCATTACCCTGTTTTAGTAACGTGTAATTCACTTTGTTCTTGGATACTGCCTTTTGGTACAACAGGTATCCTTCGAGCTGAGTGTAGCTTGCCTTAACAAATGTGGCGTGGATTTTCTTGATTTGCGGGTTGGTAGGCTTGATTTGTTTTGCCTTGGATACCAATTTAGTATAATTGGGGATCACTGTATTCGTAAGTTTAAGATACATGGACTTGCGATTGGTTGAAGTTACTTGGGTGTCGATGCTTTCCAAAGCTGTGAAGGCCTTGGCCTCATAAGTTTCAAGAGCAAATAACTGATTAGTGTACTCTTTAAATTCTGCATAACTCTGATCTAAATCTGAATATGTAGAGGTTGCTACTTTGGCTGCATCAGCAGAAGTGGCTGGAGAGAGAAGCACTCCGCCAAGCAAAATAAAACTGGTAATCAATGATATAATCCACGACTTCTTCAAATGTAATGTCATCCTCCTTTTGTTTGTAGTCCATTGGATAACCTAACATATAAATACCAGAAATTACAGGAATGCATTTACATAATTTTGGTGGTGAAGTTTTCTTAAAATCACTCTAAATCATCCTGCTATAGGGAAAATGAGACGATTCAGAATTTCAGTTTCTCAACACGACATTATCCGGCTTGTAATGGATGATCTTGAACAACTCCTCGGCCATGTAAGCGGGGCTGTGCTTGAAATCTTGTCTGATCCACTCCATGATCATGCCGAATATCGCATGAGATTGGTAGCTTGCCAATATTTCATGGTTGATGTGCTGCGGGAAGATGTGGTTCAGATCCTGTAAGGCCAGATCCCGAAGAACATCACAGATCATACGCTGGAAGTTGGAGGAGGCCTCAGATTTCACAACCAATGTGTAGAATTGTGCATGTTGGTGCACATGCTCAAATATAGTGATCGCCGAAGAGGGCATCAGATTGACTTGGAACTCTTCCTCATCCTGATAGGGTTTACGAAAAGAAGTCACCAGATCCTGAATCACATCATTGATGATCTCATTGAACAGGTCTTCCTTGTACTGATAATGTCTGTAGAAAGTTCCCCGATTCAGGTCGGCTCGCTGCACAATATCCGTAATCGAAATTTCTTTAAAGGGATGTTTTTGCATCAAGTGGATGAGTGCATCCTTCAGTGCAGCTTTTGATTTTTTAATTCTTCGGTCCATCGAATTCAGAGTTTCAGACATCTATTTTCCTCCTCGCGAGTTCATTTTATTAGTTAAAGTACATTCAGGCTTGTAAGTGTTGTTTAACGTACAACTGGGCAAGCTTTTACTGATTGAAGTAAAACGCTATGACTTATTATACTAAGGATAAGAGTTAATGAACATTTGTTTGTTAACTTATTGTAAACGAATACACAAAGGAGGATACATGGAATGAAACTTCAAGATAAAGTTGCAGTTGTTACAGGTGCTGGTTCAGGTATGGGGAAAGCAATTGCCACGTTGTATGCTCAAGAAGGCGCGAAAGTCGTCGTATCGGATATTAACGAAGAATCCGCACAAGCGGTAGTTAATGATATTAAAGCACAGGGCGGAGAAGCAATTGTCGTTCTGGCCAATGTAGCCAAAGAAGAAGATGTGCAAAGTCTGATCGATACCACAGTTAGCACATACGGTACAGTAGATATTCTGGTTAACAATGCGGGAATTATGGATGGCATGGAGCCGGCAGCAGATGTAACGGATGAGAAGTGGGAGAGATTGTTCGCTGTGAACACAACCAGTGTGATGCGGACAACGCGTAAAGTATTGCCGATTTTCCTGGAAAAACAAAAAGGTATCATTGTGAACATTGCTTCGGCAGGGGGCCTACATGGCGGACGTGCAGGGGCAGCCTATACGGCGTCCAAACATGCGGTTGTGGGCTTCACCAAAAATACAGGGTACATGTATGCTGAGCAAGGCATTCGCTGTAATGCGATCGCTCCAGGCGCTGTGGCAACCAATATCAGCTCCTCCATGACAGGTATTAGCCATTTCGGTGCAGGGCGGCAACAGCTCGGGATGGCAATTAACCCACGCATTGGGACGAGCGAAGAGATCGCCAAAGTGGCTTTGTTCCTTGGATCAGACGAGTCCAGCTTCGTGAACGGAACTGTCGTTACGGCAGATGCTGGCTGGAGCTCTTATTAATCCATTCAAGTGCAGTCGAGCATGGAGTACAGAAATAGTGTGTGAATTAAGGAAGCCGCATGAGTATATGCGGCTTCTTTTTTTGCACCTATGCACCTACGTACGGTGGATAACAGCATCGTATTCCGTGTAGGACAAACGTTTGCATTACTACGCGAATACTCGAAATGAATCAATCTAAGGGTGGCTTTGGCTTGGAAAAGAGTGAGGATTCGCGCACGATCAGACGATGGGGGATAATGACCGGATTATGAAGCTGTGGTTCCCCACTAAGAATTTTTAACAGTACCTGAACGGCTGTATAACCAAGCTGATAAGTCCCGATGTCGATAGAGCTTAGGGGTGGAGAAGCCAGTTCCGATAATGCAATATTGTTAAAACTGACCACACTGATATCTTCAGGCACCAGATAATGAAGCTCCGCAAGAGCTCTCAATACCCCGAAGGCCACATTGTCATCGATGACAACAATTGCGGTGGGTCTGTCCGGCAAGGACATGAACAGCGACATCGCTCTAAATCCACTCTCCTGCAGAAATTCGCCTTCCACAATCCAGTCACTATCCGCATCCAGCCCGGCGTGGGCAAGCGCTTTTTGGTATCCTAACATGCGATCATGCGATAACGTAATGTCCGGAGGACCGCTGACAAATCCGATTCGAGTATGGCCCTGAGCGATCAGATGATGAGTCGCATCATAAGCGGTCTGCACATTATCGTTATCCACCATGGGGGCATTTGGATGAGCTTCACTGCGACCGATTAACACAAAAGGAAACTTTTCCGCTTCCAAAAAAGAAATGATGGGATCGTCTCGTTTGGACCCAAGCAGTAGAATGCCATCCACTCTACGGCCATGAACAAGGCGAGATATCGCATGTAGTTCATTGTCTGATGATGTTTCGGTTGTTAGCAGCAATTCATAATTCATACGGGTGGCATGTGTAATAATACCTCGCAGCAGTTCCCCGAAAAAGTAATTCTGAAACAACTCTTCTGCAGGACGCGGAAGCATAATGCCAAGGGTATGTGTTGTTTTGGAAACCAGGCTCTTCGCGATGATGTTGGGATGGTAGTTTAATTCTTTCATGATTTGCTTCACTTTGAGAGATGTCTTGGTGCTGATTCTGGGATGGTTGGAAATCACCCGTGACACTGTAGAAGGGGAAACACCCGCCAATTTGGCAATATCCTTGATCGTAATCATGTAAAAAATCCCTTCTGAACAATCGTATAAATATTCTCCTATGGTAATCCAAAGGATACGAGAAATCAATTGCTAACTGCCGAGTAAGGGATACTCATGAAGCAAAATTAAGGAAGAAAGAGTCAGAACAAGGAAACAGGAAATTACTGTAGGTAGAAGAAAGAAAATGGTTAAAATTGAGCAAATATGGCTTGTGCAAACGTTTGTGCAAATAAAGTTTGTTATTGTATGATGTGATTGTTATTGTAGCGCTTACATCAGTGGATTTACATACTTCTTGACTTGTTTACCCCTACATATTGAACGGAGAGGTCATCTTGTCTTCCATTTGAGCAAACGTTTGTACAAAAGGGGATATGGGGTGCAGAACCTGACAACATACGCAGACAAAAGGGTGAAAAGCGCGAACTTTGTTGGACCAAGCAGAGGGAAGGGGACATTTTACATGAGAAAATGGCAAGGGGCAACATTGTCCGTCATGATGGCTTTTACACTGGCTGCGTGCGGGGCTGGAGGCGGAAGTCCATCTCCAACAACGGCAGGTGAGAATCCGGAGGAAGTTGTAGAGCTGACAGCCGAGAACCTTCAACCGGAAGAAGGGGCAACTCTGGTGATCTGGGAGGATAAAAATCAAAGCAGCTTTATTGAGCAAAGGGTCAAAAAATTCGAAGAAAAATATGGGGTAACGGTCAAAATGGAGGAATTACCTCCAACCGATCAGGTAACCAAGCTGACGACGGATGGTCCAGCGGGTCTGGCGGCAGATGTGGTTGTTTTCCCGCATGATAAGATTGGTAGCGCTTCAGAGGCGGGACTTATTCTGCCCAATGACATATTCGAAGCAGAAACCGTAGAGAACACCAGCGACAACGCGCTGAAGGCAGTGACGTTCAAGGATATCCTGTACGGCTATCCGTACAGCGTAGAGACCTACGCTCTTTTCTATAACAAGGCACTCTATCCGGAAGCTCCGAAAAACTTTGATGAGATTATTAGTTTCGCCAAGACATTCAATAATGTGAAGTCCAATCAGTATGCGCTGATGTGGGAATTGCAGCAATTTTATTATAACTATGCATTTTTGGCTTCGCAGGGCGGTTATATTTTTGGAGACAACGGAATGGATAGCGCGGATCTCGGTCTGAATAACGAAGGAGCCCAGAAAGGTGGACAGTTCTTGCAGACGCTGAAGTCGGAAGTACTGCCGCTCAAGATGGGTGACGTGAACTATGATATCAAAAAAGGATTATTCTCCAGCGGAAAACTCGCTATGGACATTAATGGTCCGTGGACCATTGCCGATTATCGCAATGCAGGTATTGATTTTGGCGTTGCTCCGCTTCCGGCAATCGATGGCAAACCGATGACCTCCTTCTCAGGTGTTAAAGCCTATTATGTGAATGCATTTACACAATACCCGAATGCGTCGAAGCTCTTGGCAGCGTTCCTTTCCAATGAAGAGGCCCAGATGGAGAACTTTGACCTGAACGGCACACTTCCTGCGAACAAAAACGTAGCTGCTGATCCGAAGTTGCAGGGGGACCCGATCAATAAGGCGTTCCTGGAACAGTTCAACAACTCTACGCCAATGCCTTCGCTTCCTGCCATGGACAGCGTATGGGGACCGATCACGTCGGCCATTACGGATATCTGGGATACCGAAAAGGACGTGAAGGCATCACTGGACAATGCTGTGAAGCAGATCCAGGAGAGCCTTGCTACCGTCCAATAGGGACGAACGACGAATGCGAAGATATGCATAAGAATTGTATAGATTGAACTTAATATTTACACAAAAACGGAGAGGGCAGAAGGAAGCTGAAGAAGTGAAACGCTCGCCTTTATCCCCGGATTTTCCCCTTTGGTAAAAGGGATCGAAAAAATCTGGGGATAACAGCGATCGGAAGCTTATTCTGTCATCGGAGTGGTCAGTGTAAGTACACTATTGTTCAATTCATACAGGTTAGCGATAGGCGGGGAGGAGAGAGCGAATGCAACAGCAGCATGTCCCGGTGCCTGTTGGACCGAACACGGAAAGACAGCATCGGATGACAGCGGCCATATGTTCCATCATACTGCAAGGTCTTGGACAGCTGTACAATCGACAATGGATTAAGGGGATTTGTCTACTGTTACTGGAGGGAGCAGGGCTTGCGTACCTGCTTCCTCGCCTGTCACAGGCCGTGTGGGGCATATGGACACTGGGGGAAAATACACAGCGTTTTGTCAAAGTGAATGGGTCCACTGTACTTCAAAGGGGAGACCATTCCATCTTTTTACTGCTTGATGGCATTATCGTATTACTGGTGTTTTTTGTGTTTATCCTGATCTACATTCTGAATATTCGGGATGCGTATGTCACGGGACTTGCGAGGGAGGAAGGCAAGCAGACCCTGGGGGCAGCGGCTTCGCTTCGGAACATGATGGACAAAAACTTTCCGTATCTGTTCCTGTCCATCCCGGCATTGGGCATTCTTTTCTTCACCGTTATGCCCATCCTGTTTACGATCACGATCGCGTTTACCAACTATTCGGCCCCGGATCATATTCCGCCAGCCAAACTCGTGGACTGGGTAGGCTTCAAGACGTTCAGTGATCTGATCCAGCTGAAATCCTGGAGTCAGACATTCTACGGCGTTCTGACCTGGACGGTCATCTGGGCCATTCTGGCGACAGTCACCACCTATTTTGGCGGAGTGCTTGTGGCACTGTTGATTGAACAGCGGGGCATACGCTTCAAAAAGCTGTGGCGGACGATTTTTATTTTGCCTTATGCGATCCCACAGATCATCTCCTTGCTGCTCATGCGTAATCTGTTCAATGGTCAGTTTGGTCCGATCAATACGTACATGAGAGCATTTGGGCTGGAGGGATTACCTTGGCTGACAGATCCGTTCTGGGCTAAAGTTACCGTCATTGTTGTCAACATGTGGATTGGTATTCCGGTCAGTATGGTACTGATTCTGGGTGTATTGACAGCCATCCCTCGTGATCTTTACGAGGCTGCCGAAGTGGACGGAGCATCTGCGTTTCAGAAGTTCAGGATCATTACCATGCCGTTCATTCTTTTTGCCACAACTCCGGTACTCATCATGCAGTTCGCCGGAAACTTCAACAACTTCAACGTCATCTTCCTGCTGACCAATGGAAATCCACTGCGGGGAGACTATCAATACGCAGGGGCAACCGACCTGCTGGTGACCTGGCTCTACAAGCTCACACTCGACAATAACAAATTCAACATGGCTTCAGCGGTAGGCATTATCATCTTCCTTATTATCGCTTCATTCTCTATCTGGAACTTCCGCCGCTCCAAATCATTCAAGGAGGAGGACATGATTCAATGAAGACACGTAATAATCCGCTGCGTTTGGCCCTGAGTTATGTGCTGTTGCTGATCATCGCCGTTGTCTCCATCTATCCGGTACTCTGGATCTTTCTCTCTTCCCTGAGACCCGGTGCGGCATTGTTTAGTGAACGGTTATGGCCGGAAGCTTTCACGTTGACCCATTACGGGGAGCTGTTCAATAACCCGTCCTTTATGTACGGCAGATGGTATATGAATACGCTGAAAATTGCCTTTTTCACAATGATCTTCTCCACGTTGATGGTGACACTTGGGATGTATGCCTTGTCCCGCTTCCGCTTCCGTGGACGTAAAACGATTCTCTCCACCATGCTAATCCTCGGCATGTTCCCGAGTTTCATGAGCATGATTGCCATCTATATCATTTTGCTGCAAATTAAATTGCTCGACACCCACGCTGCGCTCATTCTGGTGTATTCATCAGGAGCGGTACTGGGCGGATTTATCGTCAAAGGTTTCTTTGACACCATCCCGCGCAGCCTGGACGAAGCGGCGCGCATGGATGGTGCGAGTCACCTGCGGGTATTCACCAGCATCATCCTGCCCTTATCCAAGCCGATGCTTACTTATGTGGCGCTGACCAGCTTCACGGGTGCTTGGATGGACTTTATCTTCGCCCGGCTGGTGCTGCGGACAAAGGAGAACTGGACGCTTGCGGTGGGTATGTGGGATCTGGTCAACCGTTATCAGGACAGTAACTTTACGATGTTCGCTGCGGGTGCGGTACTGATCGCGATTCCAATTACACTGCTGTTCGTTTTCCTGCAACGATTCCTTGTTCAGGGTCTGACGGCAGGAGCTTCGAAGGGGTAATACCGTGCCATAACAGCATAGTCAGCCGCGATCCCTGCGGCACTTTAACCAGGCACTTCCGTGATGTCATGTCTTTATCGACTGGCACTGCAGCGGAAGTGCCTGATTCTGCATGGGCTCGAATGATGATTAGGGAGGAAACTGATATATGGGCATGAACCCGTCCAGTGAGCCCGAGGTTATGGGATACCAAGATGGACAAGCTGCATTGCATAATACTATAGCTCCACCAACACTTTGGCGTAATGTTACCTTTCGGAGGATATTGTACGGCTACGGGATCTCGGTCTTCGGGGATTGCTTCAATGGGATTGCGATCAGCCTGTGGGTGTTACAGACCACAGGCAGTGCAAAGAGCATGGCGGCCGTACAGATCTGCAATATGGCCGTCAGCTTTCTGTTTGGATCGGTGGCGGGTACGGTTGCAGACCGATTGGATCGCAGGAAGCTGATGCTGGCCTCGGATGTATTTCGGGGCGTAATGGCTATAATGATTGCGATTAGCCTGTTCGGTTGGCATGCTCCGTTTCCGGTGGTGCTTCTGTTGCTCTCACTCTCCATGTTTTCAAGCCTGTTTCAGGCCCCTGCATTCCACGCCTCTGTAGCAAGTATGGTGGGCAGGGAGCATATTCAACAAGCGACGGGAACCATTCATATGGTGGATAATCTTGCCCGAATCAGCGGACTAGCGGCGGCGGGAGTTGCTGTTGCTGCATTTGGCGGATTCGTTGCCATATTAATTACAGGGGCAACCTTTCTGTTGTCCGCAGTCTGTGTGCTGATGGCGGGCCGCTTTCCTGAGGTACAGCGATCCGTTAGTCAGCAGACCACGTTTGCTCAGGAGTGGCGCAGTTCGTTTGGCTACATTTATCGGAATCGTCTGATTCGATCCATCGTATTGCTCAATCCCGTGCTGATTTTGTTTTTCATGTCTGCGATGATGCTGGTTCAAGTGATGGCGGTCAAGGTATGGGAGGCAAATCCGGTACAGTTTGGATTAATCGAAACCTGTATTCCACTCGGATACATGATTGGCTCTGCATTGTTGATTGCTTCGGGAAAGCGATTGAAGCGAAGAGGGAGATGGGTGTTTATCGGTCTGATTGTGTTGGGACCGCTTTATATTTTTTTGGCGAATGTATCCTCACCAATCTTGGCGTTGCCGTTCATCGTGGGCGGAGGTGCGATGTTCGCCTGCTGTACGATGCTCACCCAGATTATGCTGAGGACAGCCGTTCCGGACGAGCTGCAAGGAAGGGTCTATGGCGTGGTTGGAACAATCACCAGTACAGCGCCTATTCTGGGATTGATGGTAGTCTCCGTATTGGCAGATCAATGGGGCGCAGCTTCTGTGCTGCAAGGCGTGGGTATATTACTGCTGGCGACAGGTATTCTGGCCGCTACAACATTGAAGTCGATCCGAACCTATCAATGACATGTGTGATACATCAAAATGATATGAATTGAACCCACATGTACACATTCAACAGAGAGAGGATAGAAGCAATCTAAGCAAGCTCGCTAGGTACAGCAAAACCCGGAGCATACGCTGCGTTAGCGTAACTCCGGGTTACCTTGTGGACTGAATATCCTATTGCCAGTTTACATTTACAGTCGCTGTACCGCTGGTTGGTGTGGTGAACGTGTGGTTGGAACCACCTTCCCACGTAATGGTTGCACCATTTTTCTTGAAGAATTTGAACTCCAGTTGTTTCCCGGCAGGCACGCTCACATCATAGTACCAAGTTGGGTAGGCGTGGATAACCTGATTGAAGGCAGGGCCAATAGCTGTTGTACCCGTACTCCAGTTGCCCAGTTCTGCCACGTTACCTGCCAGATAGATGTTCTGACCCAGTGTGGTGGATGCATTGTTAATGACAAATCGTACAGTGACCTGATCACCCGTAAGGATGGTGAAGTTGTTATACGCATTGCTGTTGACGCCATTCGCAGCTACTTTTACAGCATAATTGCCTGCGGCAACAGCTGGGATCGTAACTTTAATCTGTGTATCTTCCCAGGATGTAATGGCTGCACCGGTAACGGCTGATGTACCGAAGTATACCGTGCCTTTGGTGGAACCGAATCCGCGTCCGCTAATCGTAACGACATTACCCGGTTTGCCCATCACCGGACCTACATGTCCGATCGTTGGTGTTGTCTCGCTCGTTGTATATTGCCATACCGCTGTTGCACCGGCTGCCAGTGTGAAGGAAGAGACGTTGCCATTGGTGGAAGTGATGTTATTACCGTTCAGTACACCGCCCAATACATCGGTGTAGTTGCCTGTTGGCAGTGAAGTGCTTAGATTCGCAATGCTTGCTGGTGTGGAGAGATTACGGTTCACCGCAACAACAGCTACACTTTTGCCAAATTTGCGCTCATAGACGTACACATCATTATTGATCCAGCGTTGCTGAGTGGAGCCATAGGCAATCGCCGGATTGGATTTGCGCAGAGGGGCCAGCTTGCTGATCACGTTGAAGGCAGTGGTTGTTTTGGAGAAGGAAGGCATTTTGGCCCGATTATCAGGGTCCCCGTTACCCGTCAGATACTGCTCGGTACCATAATAGATGGCAGGTACGCCGCGTGAAGTCAGCGTGAAGGCCAGCGCTTGTTCCAGACGACGGTTGTTGACGGCACTTGTTTTGAACCGATCCATATCATGGTTGTCGATGAACGTAACTTGATCATTCACCTGATTGTAATCTGCCGCTGTGCCTGTAATCATCGAATCCAGAGCATACATATTGGACGTGTTATCCCGGAAGACATCACGTACGGCAGAGTTAAAGCGGAAATCAAGCAGGCTCATCCCGGATTCGTTGGCAAATTCCGTGTTATCCGCATCGGATGCAGCAGATCCCAGGAACCATTCACCAAAGGTGAATACAGGTTTATGTGCATAGATGGAGGACATCCAACTCTTTTGCCAGCCGAGAGGCATATGTTTCACCGCATCTACACGAATGCCGTCCACGCCCATATCAAGCCAGAGCTTGATTGCATCTTTGAAATATTGGTCAATGGTATTGTTGTTGTGATTCAGGTCAGCGAGGTCGTAGAGGTTTTTGTAGATTCCATTCTCCAGGGAGGAAAAGTCGGAGCCGCCGTTGTGATGGAAATATCCATTCGTATCATTCGTGTATCCGCCAACAAGATTACCGTTATCATATAACTTGCCATTCTCAGCAAAGGACGTATCGGTTTCCATGGCAGGAGACGTGTGGTTTGGTGCAAAGTCAATTACGATCTTGATGCCTTTGGCATGAGCAGTCGTAATCAGATTTTGAAAGTCAGCCATTGTTCCGAAATACGGATTGGTCTTCTTGAAATCACGTGCCCAGTAGCCATGATACGCTGTGTTGATCACGCCGCCGTAGTTGATCGTGGCAAAGATATTTTCGACCGGTTGGGAGATCCATAATGCCGTAACGCCCAGATCGCTAAAATAGTTATCGTTGATTTTGTTAATCAAACCCTGCCAGTCGCCGCCACAATACAGCTTCAGGTTACTACAAGTGGCATCGTAGGCAGCTCCGGTAGGATTGTTGGAAGGATTGCCGTCCAGGAACCGGTCTGTAAAGATCTGATAGATAACATCTGTACTAAAGTTCTGCTTGTTGGTAACCGCGGTATCCGCATCGGCATGGATCGCTGAAGCAGGCAGATAGGGAAGTGCGCCCCCTGCAAGTAAACTGAGTGTCAGTGTTGTGCTGAGGAGTACGCGTTTGGCCATTTGAAACATAGTAATCCACCCTTCTCGTGAATGTAGTAGTTTAGATAAACAACCAACCTGGATCTTGAATAATAGCGCTTTCAATACAACAGAATGTTACGCAGTGGATTGAAGACTTCCCTCCTTTTGACACGCCAACAACCCCGGCATCTCCTTCGGGAGTTACCGGGGTTGTCCTAAACCGCTCTGGTTTAAAAGCATGGCCCTCGAGTTATGATCACAACGCTATCGTAAGAAATAATGGATCTTATGTCAATAACTTTTTTGAGAGCATTTATTTTCTATTTTTATGTTTACAAAAGCATGTCTGGGGATTTAAACTATTCGCAGATTCACAATATAAGGGCTATGTATCCCGGGACACTTACGTGTGTTCTGGGACAACCCCGTCTCTTCTGAGGCGGGGTTGTTTGTATTATGCAGTCGAATCGGGAGAAGAGAGGCGGTTGATGATCGTTGAGTACCCATTCTGTCATCGAATGTTTGGAAGACATTCAGGCGTCGCAGCTGGGCAATATCCGCAACATTTATGTGTACCTCCCGCCCGGTTACCATGAGCAGACAGCTCGGCATTATCCGGTTTTGTACGTTCATGCGGGGCAGCGGGCTTTTGGTCCATCCGGGCCATGCAATGAAACATGGAATATGGACCAGGCAGCAGACGGTCTTATTGCCTCCGGGCAGATTGAATCACTGATTATTGTCGGCATTACGCATGTTCGTCCAGTCACGCACAACGAATTCTACCACTTCATCGCTCCTGAGAGAGAGGCCGTGAGTGTGGGGTGCTCAGGCATCGACTATGAACATTTCATCATTCATGAGCTCAAGCCGATCATTGATCATCGTTATCGGACGTTGCCGGACAAGCATAATACCGGGCTGTTAGGTTCATCTGCCGCGGCGCTTTGTACATTGCACATGGGGATGCGAAATCCGGATGTTTTCGGAAAACTGATCATGATGTCACCATTCTATGTGGATGTGCAGCTGGACGAAACATCGGATAGCGGACTGTTGGAAGAAAACATGTACCGTCTGCCAGAGGAAGTACCTGCCGTTCGAATGTGGATGGATATTGGAGATACGGAAGGTCTGTTTCTTCCTTCCCAGGTCAGAAGGGTAGCTCATCAATTACTTGAACGGGGAGTCAGATCGGGTGAGGAATTGGCATTTCTGGAACAGCAGGGTGCCTGTCATCAGGAAGGTGACTGGGGAGCGCGTGTTCATCTCCCGTTAATATACATGTTCGGCCACGTGGGTAAGCCCTCTTCGCTCAAACTGCTTGGAAGGGATGTCATCGGACTACAGGGTGGAATGACCGTGTGTATCAATGCACAGATTCAATATGAGAGTGGGTTGATTCAGAGTCTGCTGCATGGGAATTATACTTCGAGTGACCCGAATATACTTCAGGTGCATACGAGTGGAGCGTTAATTCCGGTCGGTATTGGAAGTGCATTCATCACGCTGACTGTGGGGGAACTGTCTGTTACACGCATCTACTCTGTCATTCCAGAATTGTCCACTCATGTGGAGGTCTGCGTTCGTGCAGAGGTAGCTCCCGAGGAAGACTCCGAGGAAACGATATATGGTGGCATGGGCATGAAACTTGTTCGTTCTGGTAAAGGTCGATATGAAGGTAGTTACCGAGTCCCGCGAGATAGTGGTTTCTCCTTCCGATTTACTCGCGGTTTCCGTCGTTTCGAGACCGATGTGGATGGCAAATCTATTGCCAATCGGGTATTTCGAGCAACAGATGATATGTCTGTGCATTACCAAATCCAGTCATGGGGCAGTACGTCTGCCAAAATGGGAACAGGAGGCCAAAAATGATCATTCACTCATTCGCTCCGGTGCTGGACATTCCCTATTATTATCCCTGCAATTTCCCTCTGATTCATGAAGTGCTCCATCGACAAGGATCCATCACAAGTCTGGCACTGCTGGCGGCAAGTCGGTTGTACAGCCTTCCTTCCTGCGGGGATAAGGGACTGGTGAAGCCTTATTTTCACAAACTGGATTATGTAGAACCGATCTGGAAGATGTATGGACAGCGGGAGCTGGGAAGCTTCGAAGAGGGGAAGATGCTGATCCGGCAGCATATCAGCGAAGGTGAGCTTTTTTTGGCTACAGGAACCAGTTATCACCTGCCTTATTGTGAAGATTATCAGAATCCCGAGTACATTCGCAAACACGTGAAGCAAGGCTCGCGACTGCATCTGGTAGACCATTGGATTGCCTTATATGGTATGGAAGATGAGCATGTCCACGTCTATGATCCCGTTCCCTCCAAGTATTATGGAAAGGTTGCTCAAAGGGCCTTTCATGACTTCTGGAAAGGTAACCAAAGTATACCCGAGCTTGCTCAGGCCAAGCGCAAAGAAGAACTTCGAACGTATGGCACCATGGACATTCGGGCGACTGTGAAACTGGACTCGGCGGGTTATCGCGAGATGTTGACCCAGGCGCTGACAACACAGATTGAAGAATTTCTGACAGGCAGGACGATTACGCAAGGAGAGCGCAATTATTATTTTGGACATGCGGTATCGCTGCAACTGTTACATGCACTGCATGAGGCGAGTGAAGGGGAGCAGGACAATGAAATGCTGATATCCGGTCTGCTGTTTGATATGCGGTGGAGCCGATATTTTCTCAGGGATTTGCTTCAAGAGTCGGCCTTATGGCTCGGTTCTCCCCTTGATCGATATGCAAGAGAATTTAGCGAAATTATCGTACGTTGGGAGAAGGCCTACAATATGCTTCAGGTCAGTCAAATAAAACAGCGTGAGCAGTGGAAAGTACAGCTAACAGGTGTAATTAAAATGTTGGTTACCGATGAATGGCACTGGTATGAGTCACTTCGACAGTCCATACCTCAGGCAGATTGCTTCCCACGTCAGGCTGTGTCGATGATTGGACAAGAACACAGGGAGGATTTGCTCCGTATCGTATTGGATAGTTGCCGGGAGTTAAACGCGTACCATAATACATCGATTCCACTTGGTGAGGGTGGTAACGCTCCACTGTATGGACGAAGTGGGCAACTGGATTCGCTGGAACTCGTGTCATTACTTGCAGTGGTAGAGCAGGGAATCGAAGATCGATGGGGGACGGGGATGGGAGCCGCACTGGCCGAGATGGCTGCTGCTTCCATGCCGGAAAGCCCATATCAGACTGTAGGTTCACTTGTTGATTATCTCGCACAGCAATGGGCGCCTGACCGCGAGGAGGATGCACAATGGTGAACCAATTCTTGCTTGAACGATTTGCGGAACAGGGAGAGCATCCTGCACTGATCTGGAAAGATCAGGAGTACAGCTATCGGTGGCTGCTGGAACAGGTTGGCATCATGAGTAAGTGGATTACAGCAGAAGGGCTGACTGGGCAACTTGTAACGCTGGAGGAAGACTATTCCCCCTATGCAGCGGCAGCATTGGTTGCTTTGCTCGGACAAGGGTGTATCGTGCTTCCCATGGATCGGTACCTGGTTGAAGCCAAACGACAGGAATATATCCAGCTGGCACAGGTGAGATGGCGTTTGGGCATTGAGGATGGCCAGTTGTGCATTCGGCAAACGTGTGAATTATCTGGAGAGGTTCCTGTATTGTTATCCTCGCTGGCACAGGATGGCGTAGGGGGATTGGTACTCTTTTCATCCGGATCAACCGGAGTGAGTAAAGCGACTGTGCATCGTGCAGATCGGCTGTTACATGGTTTTCGGCGGCAAGTTCGGCCTTTCCGAACGATTCCATTCATGATGTTTGATCATATCGGTGGTGTGAATACCATGCTGCAATCCCTGTCCAGTGGGGGCTGCCTGTGTATCATTGCGGATCGATCTCCCGAAGAAGTGTGCCGAACGATTGAGAAGTTTCGTGTGCAGGCTCTTCCGGTCTCTCCAACATTCATGAATCTGTTGCTGCTGGGTAGAAATGATGAGGGGTATGATCTATCCAGTCTTGAAGTTGTGTCATACGGATCGGAAGTGATGCCTGAATCCGTACTGGCAGCCTGGAACCGGAGATTTCCACAACTAAGGACGATACAAGCCTATGGTATGTCTGAACTTGGCATTCTGCCAACCCGCTCCAAAGAGCCAGGCTCGTTGCTGTTTTCCATTCAAGACGAGGGGGTCAAGTACCGGGTGGTGGAAGGAGAATTGCAGATTCATACGGAAACTGCGATGATTGGATATCTGAATGCTCCATCACCCTTTACAGAGGATGGGTGGCTGCGAACAGGTGATGAAGCTGTGCTGGAGCAGGGGTACATTCGTATTCTAGGGCGTCGTTCCGAGATCATTAATGTAGGGGGACGGAAAGTGTATCCTGCCGAAGTTGAGGGTGTTCTGGAAGAGATGGAATGTATTGAAGCGGCCGTAGTTTCGGGAGAACAGAGTGGTATCACGGGTCAGAGGGTGAAGGTGACGATCCGGCTGGCTACAGAATGTACTCTCACCGATCTGCGGCGATCCATCTGGGAATATTGTCAGGACAAGCTGCCTTCATACAAGATTCCGCAGAAAATCGTAATTACACAGGAAGCCCTCGTAAGTTCAAGAATGAAGAAAATACGAAAACCGATGACTTCGATACCCTTCGCCTCGGCTGGGAAATAGGTCGCTGCCATCAATGAGTCTTATCTCAATTGAATCGCTAGCGCTAACGAACCTCAAACATCGTATTGAGGGGGTAATCAAGAAAAGTAAAACCTAACGAATCTCAGTAACGTTATTGCGTCAAAAATACGGCTTCTGCTTGCGAAAATCGACTTATTGGACGCAATAAGGTCTCTCTGATTCGTTATGCATTTAACCCGCGTATAATGAAGAAAATAACGTGTGCTGGGTTCGTTGGGATATGACGTATAAGATGCAGGAGAGGCTGTTCCCCGGTCGTCAATATGACCTAGGGGACAGCCTCTTTGAAGTTATTTTCCCTTGTTAGCCGTATTCATATCAGGCTTTCGCGGGTTGTTTGGCCTCCATTTGCAGTAAGGAGAATCCGTATGCTTCCAGATCGAGGGTCAGTTTATTTTGCCGAGCTTCCACGGTGTTTGATGTGAACAGATTTCGCCAGACGTTACGATCTGCCAAAGGGAGTTCAAGGGTACACGGCTCATCACCCGCATTCAGCACAAGAAGCATACGCTCGCCCGAATTCGAATCCAATCGTTCAATGGCAAGACAGGGATCTCCGGCTTTTGCATATACAATCTTCAGTTCCGTGCTGCGCAGGGCAGGGTGCTGTTTGCGCAGGGCAATCGTACGGGTGAAGAATTCCAGAAGCCCGCGGTTCTGCTTGGTCTCATCCCACTCCATACACTTGCGGCAACCCGGATCATATCCGCCATCAAGTCCCACTTCGTCTCCATAATAGATACATGGTACACCTGGATACGTTAGTAGTAACGTAACGGCAAGCTTCATCTTGCGCTCATCTCCATCACACAAGGACAGCAGTCTGGGTGTATCATGACTTCCAAGCAGATTGAAGGCGGCTTCCGTTACAGGCTGTGAATAGGCTGCAAGCAGTTTGCCGATCTCATTGGCGAATCCAAGTCCATCGAGCTTGCCATGCACCGTGTAGTCCAACACCGAGTTGGTAAACGGATAATTCATCACGGCATCGAACTGGTCTCCCTGAAGCCACATGAGCGAATCATGCCAGATCTCACCGAGCAGATAGGCGTCAGGCTTGATGGCTTTTACCGTCTGACGGAATTCGCGCCAGAACTGATGATCCACCTCGTTGGCTACATCGAGCCTCCAGCCGTCAATGTCCATCTCTTCAATCCAGAAACGTCCTACCTCCAGCAGATATGCCTTCACCTCAGGGTGTTCTGTATTTAGCTTCGGCATAAGCGGTTCAAAGGCAAAAGTGTCATAAGTCGGTATGCCATCCTCCACACGTGGCGGCCAGTCCTTGATATAGAACCAGTCTGCGTAGGGGGAAGAGGCTCCATTCTTCATGACATCGACAAAAGGAGGGAACTCTCTGCCGGAATGATTGAATACTGCATCCAGAACGACACGTATGCCGCGCTGATGACAGGCGTCCACGAACGCCTTGAACTGTTCATTGGTTCCGAAGTGAGGATCAACTTTCATGTAATCGCCTGTATTGTATTTGTGATTCGTCGTGGCCTCGAACAGCGGACAGAAGTAGATGGCATTGATGCCAAGCTGACTTATATGATCCAGATGATCCAGCACACCTTGGAGATCACCGCCGAAGAAGTTCACCGGTGTAGGTTCTCCTCCCCAGGGTTCTGCATTTTTGGGGCTGATGGATGGATCGCCATTGGCATAACGTTCAGGGAAAATCTGATAAAACACAGCGTCCTTAACCCAGGCAGGCGGTTCAAAAATGTCGACTGGATTCATAAATGGAAAATCAAAGAATTCAAGTGGATGATCAGGCAGCGCCTGCTCGAATCCGCGCTCCGTCATCCAGACCGATTCCTCTCCCTGAATCAGTTGGAATCCATACCGCAATCTGCGATAGGGAGGTGAAGTCTCGGCTTCCCAATAATCGAACATTTCATCCCGGGCAAAGATGTGCATAGGGATATGTGTGATCGTCCGATCCCAGGCATATTTGTCACCGGTAATGGCAATCACCGCATCCAGATCCCCACGTTTGGACCGAAGTCGGAGGTGCATAGTCGAGCGGTCATAAGCATAAGACCAATTGAGTTTGGGGCGGTGGTAAATGGCTTCAAGAATCATGTAAATCACTCCTCGTCAGATGATGAAATTCAGATAAAAGCGGCCATTAAACGCAAAAAAGGCACAACCTCAATTGTTCACGAGGTTGTACCTTTCGGCAGCATAGCCTTTTGATTATAGTGCTATTATACGAACTAACTCAGCAAAAGAAAACACTTTTTTTCCTTGAATTTCAAAAATTCTTAAAAAGGATAAAACGATGATTCCATTCACACGTGAACGCCAGAATAGTACAGTCTGACGTTATACATGTGTGGCTGTTTTACATTTGGTAGCCGAGTTTTTCGCCGTAGGCTCTGATTTCAGCATGGTATTGTTGAATGCTTTTGATTCCTAATGCAATCTTGTCATTACCTTGTTTAAGCAGCTTGCTGTTTACTTTCGTTTTGGCAACAGACTTTTTGAACAATTGATATCCTTCAAGCTGAGCGTAGCTGCCTTTGATCAGTTTGGCATGGATTTTTTTCAGTTCAGCGTTCTCAGGTTTGATCTGTTTCAGCATGGAGACATACTTGGTGTAGTTAGGGATGGCTGTATTATTTAGTTTCAGATAGAAGGATTTGCGATTGGAAGATGTGATGTACGTGCTGCCACCCACTGCATTCAAGGCTTTCTTCTCGTATACGGCAGGATCAGTCAATGCATCCAGGTAGTTGAGGAAATCTTCTTCTTCGACTGTAGGAATCGGTTCTTGTTCTGACGTGTCAACTTCTTCATAGTATTCGTCTTCCGAATATGTAGTGGTTGAGTCATCCGCAGCAGCGGCATAGGACCCTGCAGGTGCGAACACCCCGCCGAGCAATACAAAACTCATAATAAATGATAAAATCCAAGATTTTTTCACGTTAAAAATTCCCCTATCTATAGATGTGATTTTATTCCAATGGATAATCTAACATAGTACGACAAGAAATTACAGGAATTGTTTTACAGTTGATTCATCAGTTAAACGCATATGAATGAATAATGATTCACTATCCAAAAGGACATGTATTAGATGAAGCTACAAGGAAGAAGAGAAATGTGCATGTTAAGTTATAGAGAAAAAAATACATATATGGTTTATGTGGAGGCGTATTGTATTCATATATATTGTATTGGTTGGGTTAATATATCTTTATTTAATGTTGTTTTATGAAGTTGAAGAGTTCGACAGGGAGTGAGAAGTTTTTCCAAATAAAATGCTTGTATAATGATTTCATCTCCATTACAATACAATTGATAATGAGATTCAATATCATTTAGATAAAAAAGGGGAGACGGATTTCATGTATAAAGTAAAGAAAAAGTTATACATTTATGCAGCACTTATTCTGATGATTTCACTACTTGCTGGTTGTGCTTCGGGTGGAAGTGCCGAGACAACGAATACGTCCAGCCAAGCTGCAAGCAGCAATGAGAGCAATAATGAAAGTGATACAACCGCCAGTGCGACTGAAGATCAGACCCGAGTGATCAAACATGCCATGGGCGAAACCACAATCAAGGGAACCCCGCAAAAGATCGTGACACTGTTCCAGGGTGCGAATGATGTCGTTGTTGCACTTGGCGTGAAACCGACAGGCGTGGTGGAATCATGGGTTCAGCAGCCGGTATATGAATATCTGAGAGCAGATCTGGACGGAGTTCCACAAGTAGGACAGGAATCGCAGCCCAATCTAGAAGAGATCAACAAGTTGAAACCCGACTTGATTATTGCTACGAAGATCAGACATGAAGAGATCTATGAGCAACTGTCGCAGATCGCACCAACGGTAGTGACGGAGACGCTTTTTGACTGGAAAGAAACGGTGAAAACTGTTGGGGAAGCGATGAATATGGTTGAGCAATCGGATAAATTGTTGTCTGATTGGGATGGCCGTGTAGCAGATTTCAAAGAGAAAATGGGTGACCGTCTGCCGATTGAAGCAACCATTACGAACTTTAGGGCCGATCAGGTTCGTATTTTCTACATGGGTTATGCAGGTAAAATTCTGAACGAGCTTGGATTCACCAGACCTGCTGGACATGATGCAGATACATGGGGAGTAGAATTGACTTCCAAAGAGAACATTCCGGAGATGAATGCAGACATGATCTTTAACTTCAATTCAGGCACAGAAACCGATGCCATTCAGAAAAATTATGATGATTGGACCAGCAGTCCACTGTGGAAAAACCTTGATGCAGTCAAGAACAACCAACTGGTTCAGGTCGATGAAGTGGCCTGGAACATGGCAGGTGGATACACATCGGCCAACATGATGCTGGACGATCTATATAAGCAGTTCAACCTGAACTAACTAACAGGAGCAGGACCTGCCATGCACCAGGACATTCGTTAACGAAGTGTATGGGCAGGCAGGTCTTTTATCATTTTACAGATGAAAGAGTGAGAGTATGTTTCCCCTTTTTACAAAGGCAAGTGCCAAGATCTATGGACTGGCTGGTTTATTCATATTACTTCTACTTGCTTGCCTAGCCAGTATGATTCTGGGACGTACACATATCACGTTTCAGATGGCATGGGAAGCACTGCATTTCTATGACGAGAGTTCTGTGGAACATGTGGTTCTGCTGACGGAACGGTTGCCACGTACAGTTATTGCTGCTGTTGTAGGAGCAAGTTTGGCGGTGGCGGGTGGGCTGATGCAGGCATTGACACGTAACCCGCTGGCATCACCAAGTGTATTCGGGATCAATGCAGGTGCGATCTTTTTTATTGTCATTGCTATTGTGGTATTGTCCGTATCTTCGCTCACTACCATGATGTGGTTTGGTTTTGCCGGAGCTGCCGTTGCGGCGGCAATTGTATATGGGCTAGGTTCCCTCGGTCGTGATGGCCTGACACCGATCAAAATTGTACTGGCGGGTACGGCTATCTCAGCATTGTTTGCCTCGTTCACACAGGCCATTCTGGTGCTGGATGGAACCGGATTGCAGGATGTACTGTTCTGGCTTGCCGGTTCAGTAAGTGGTCGGACGTTGGATATGTTATATCCTGTTCTGCCGTACATGACAGCCGCAGCCATTGTCTCTCTGTTCATGGGCAGAGCCATCAATCTGCTCTTGACGGGTGATGATATCGCCAAAGGCATGGGACAGAATGTAATTCTGATTAAGGTGCTCATGGGAATTGTTACGGTGTTGCTGGCGGGTGGTTCGGTTGCCGTAGCCGGTTCGATCGGGCTCGTTGGTCTGGTTGTCCCACATATCATGCGTGCACTTGTAGGCAACGATTACCGCTGGCTCGTTCCTTACTCTATTGTAGGGGGAGCGATTCTGCTGTTGTCTGCGGATGTGGTGGCAAGGCTGGTGATTATGCCGCAGGAAGTTCCACTTGGTGTCATGACTGCACTGATTGGCGGACCCTTCTTCGTGTACATTGCCCGTAAGGGGGTGACGAAGATATGAGGAAGCTGTTGACTTTCCGCAACAAAAAAGACACCATCTCGGTGCAAATGGAACGAAAATCACTGGTTGTCATCGGCATGTGTATCCTCCTGTTCCTGGTGGCAGGGGTTGTTGGTACCAGTGTGGGCAGTGACTTTATCTCTCCGCTGGATGTGCTCAGAACGATATTTGGTCTGAATGCAGGAGAGCATGACTTCGTCGTGCTGACCTTAAGACTGCCACGGGTGTTATTATCTCTGCTCGTAGGAGCAGCCCTCGGTATGTCAGGCGCACTTCTGCAAGGCATTATCCGTAATCCGCTGGCCTCACCGGATGTCATCGGCATCACCGGCGGCGCGGCCGTTGCAGCTGTAGGTTTTGTTACGTTGCTGGGTGGAGTGGTAAGTATCAAGTTGTTGCCATTGTTCGCCATCGCTGGCGCAATTGTGACGGCTTTGATCATCTACATGCTTGCCTGGAAAAAGGGAGTCAGTCCGATCCGTCTGGTGCTGATCGGGATTGGAGTATCGGCCATTACCGGGGCCGGGACGACCTTTATGCTGATCCTGAGTCCGTTCTACACGGCAGGTCAAGCTTATATCTGGCTGACAGGAAGTGTATACGGAGCATCGTGGACCGATGTCCAAACGATTTTACCGGTTATCGTGATCGTTGTACCGCTGGCGATCTGGTTCGCTCGCAGCCTGAATGCACAGGAGTTCGGAGATGATCTGGCTACGGGATTGGGTGTTACCGTTCAACGGCATCGTTCGGCGTTGTTGTTATGTAGTGTATTGCTGGCGGGAATTGCCGTTGCAGTAGCCGGAACCATTGGATTTGTTGGCCTGATCGCTCCACATATTGCCCGAAAGCTGGTTGGACGGATGTTTGGCAGTATGCTGATTGTGTCTGGACTGGTGGGTGCTCTGCTTGTATTTGTGGCAGATCTGATTGCCCGTACAGCTTTTCTACCGTTAGATGTTCCCGCAGGGGTATTCACCGCAGGCGTAGGTGCACCATTTTTCCTGTATTTGTTGTTCAAGAATCGAAATCAGTTTTGAGGAGGAGAGAGCTGTGAGTATTCTGGAAGCCAAGGAGCTTACGATCTCCTATGGAGCAGATCCCATTATTGAAAATTTGAACCTGACCATTCCCAAGGGACAGATTACCGTCCTGATTGGCAGCAACGGCTGTGGTAAATCTACGCTGCTGCGTACGATGGCCCGGTTGCTGAAATCCAGCTCCGGTTCGGTGCTGCTGGATGGCGAAGAGATTGCAAAGCTGCCGACCAAGGAAATTTCAAGACGCATGTCCATCCTGCCGCAAGGTCCCACCGCTCCGGAGGGCCTGACGGTGAACCAACTGGTGAAGCAAGGACGTTATCCACATCAAACGTGGCTGAAGCAATGGTCACGAGAGGATGAGCGTATGGTCAAGCTGGCACTGGAGTCCACACATCTGACAGAACTCGCGGATCGGCCTGTGGATGCACTGTCCGGTGGACAGCGTCAGCGTGCCTGGATTGCCATGACACTTGCGCAGGGCACCGAAACGCTGCTGCTGGATGAACCTACAACCTATCTGGATATGACACATCAGATTGATATCCTTGATCTGCTGTTTGAGTTGAACGAACGGGAAGGACGCACGATTGTCATGGTACTTCATGATCTGAATCTGGCATGTCGGTATGCGCATCACATTGTGGCTGTTCACAACAAGTCCATCTACGCGGAAGGTAAACCGGAAGACATCATTACGCAGGAGATGGTCCGTAAGGTCTTCCAGATGGAGTGTGAGATTGCGGTTGATCCACTGTTTGGCACACCAACCTGCATCCCACATGGAAGAGGGAGGAGGCTGAATGGGGAGCAGCGTTACACTCAGTTGGCTTGATTACTTCAATAAATGATTCGACGAATGATGATTCAAGCGATATCGCTATTTTTTTCAACCCACCTCGTCAACACTTCTGCGTTTAATGAAGATAACAGGAACAGGCAAGCTCTTGGTTTCATACAATCCAGAGCTTGCAGCTTGTTGTACCTGTTCTTCGATGTAACAAAACCACACCTGCATAAATCTAGCCTGAAATCAATCTTATTTTTCCTTAAAAGTTTATTATTGACAACAAAGATCGAATTGCCATAAAATAGATTTTATATGATATTGATAATCATTATCAATATCATACTACAATAAATATTGATGAACGTAGGAGCAATATAAGTTGAATTAATCATTTACATGCAACGGAGAGGACAGAAAAAACCTGAAAAAGCGGAGCTACAAGCTTTCTGCAAGAAAACTGCATCGAAAGCATACTCTGCGCCTACAAGCTTTCTGAAAGAAAGCTGGCATCGAAAGCATACGCTATCCCCGAAATTTTCCCCTTTGTAAAAGGATTCAAAAAATCTGGGGATAACAGCGATTGGAAGGTTGTTCTGTCATTGTAGCGTCGGTGTAAATAATCTTTAATTCAACTTATATAGGAGCGAGTACCTTCATTCGATCGAGGAGGATTTTCAGTGTTTCCGAAAGGGATTCATAATCTGCAAAACCGACTCATTATAAGCAAAGCGAGAGAAATGGGCATTACCTGTGAGCCGCTTCTTGAGGGATGCGAAGATTTTCTGAAGCTGTCTGTAGGGGACAAAGAGATCATCATTAACAAAACCAGATCTCATCGTCTGCCGTTAATCGCTGGACTGCTCGCCAAGAACAAGCAGGCATGTAATATGTTATTGCATGAACAGGGAATGCCTGTACCATCGTTTATCGTGATCCCGGAGATGGGAAGCGACGCAGTAGCTTTTCTGAATAGATACGGCTCCATTGTAGTGAAACCGCTGGATGCGAGCAGCAGCATGGGCGTGACGCTGGATGTGCGTACTGAAGAAGAACTGGAGACAGCCATTCATCTTGCGAGTGTCCACGGCAGCAGCATTATGTTACAGCAATATGTGACCGGGATCGATTACAGAGTGCTGATCATTAACGGTGAAGTGGCGGCTGTGAACCAGTATCGACCTGTTTATGTCGAGGGAGACGGAACTTCAACCGTTCGGGCATTAATCGAGCAGTTGAATCAGGATCGAATCGAGATGACGTCCATTGGCGAGTATGAAGCGTTTCCCCAGGTGGATGCAGAAACGGAACGATTGTTGGAGGTATTACATGCACAAGGCACAAGCCTGGATGAAGTTCCTGCCGCTGGTGAAGAAATCGAGCTATATGATCTCCGTAACTCAGCCGCCGGAAAAATCAGTGAATTCTACAAGGATTGTACCGAGATCATTCATCCCGTGAATGCGCGAATGATCGTTCAGGCGGCCCAAACTCTTCAGATTGATGTAGCAGGGGTTGATGTTCGTTGTCGTGATATCCGCACGCTGATCTCCAGAGAAGAAGGGGGCATTCTGGAAGTGAACGCCTTGCCAGATCTGACACACCACGTGTTTCCCCATGGGGGGACAACTCGTGATGTGGTTCGGTTATACCTGGAATACTTGTGTCAGGAACAACTTGAATATAAGTCATATAACTTATAACAACGGATAGATGACAATATATAACGGATATCAGATAACAGATACCCTTATTTATAATTCGGGCCTTGCCTGATTTTGAATCAATACCATGCGATATGCAAAATGCAGAACAAGAAATCACAGGCAGCAGTTAAGCCTGAATCGATGATAAGGAGCGTTAGAAGGCTATGTCAGTAGAGGTGCAGACGGAATATCTGAAGATGCAAAATGAGAAGGAGTCCAATGCAAGATCGTACCCCAGACATTTCCCACTTGTCATTAACAAGGCCCATGGGGTGAAGATTACCGATACGGAAGGCCGCGTATTCTACGACTGCCTGGCTGGTGCAGGAACATTGGCACTGGGGCATAACCATGACACGGTGGTCAATGCCATTCGCGATGTTCTGGATCAGCAGATTCCGCTTCATACACTGGATTTGGCAACACCGCTGAAGCTTGAATATATGCAAGAACTGTTCTCCATTCTTCCGGCAGAGATGCGAGATAAAGCCAAAATCCAGTTCTGTGGTCCAACGGGGGCCGATGCAGTAGAAGCAGCCATTAAGCTGGTCAAACATGCTACAGGTGGCAAGTCTATTCTTGCCTTTCAGGGAGGTTATCACGGTTCAACCCAAGCGACCATGTCGATGAGTGGCAACCTGAGCAAGAAACAACATCTGCAAAGCTTGCTACCCGATGTTCATTTCCTGCCGTTTCCTTATGAATACCGCTGCCCATTTGGTGTTGGTGAAGGCATGACGGCCCGGTTGAGCGCACAGTATATCGAGAACTTGCTCGATGATTGCGAGAGCGGTATTGCGGCACCGTGTGGGGTCATTGTGGAGACGGTGCAGGGTGAAGGTGGAGCCATTCCGGCAGATATCGAATGGCTGAGGGAGCTGCGCCGAATCACGGCAGAGCGAAGCATTCCGCTTATCATCGACGAAGTGCAGACAGGCATCGGACGGACAGGGCGAATGTTTTCGTTCGAACATGCCGGGATTGTACCTGATGTAATAATCTGCTCCAAAGCAGTTGGCGGAAGTCTGCCCATGTCTGTCGTCATCTATAAGGAAGAGTTTGATCAATGGCAACCTGGTGCACACACAGGCACGTTCCGTGGCAATCAACTAGCCATGGCAGCGGGACTTGCGACACTTCGTTATATTCGGGAACAGGATGTTTTGAACAACGTGCATCTACGCAGTGAGCAGTTCATGAATCAACTGAATGTAATGAAAGAGCGGTATGCAGAGATGGGTGATGTGCGAGGCAGAGGACTGATGATTGGCGTTGAGGTAGTTGATCCAATGGGACGCAAGGATCGTCTGGGTCATTATCTGCCTAATGGTGCGCTGGCTGAGTCTATTCAGCGTGAATGTTTCAAGAATGGAGTAATTGTGGAACTGGGTGGGCGTCATTCAGCTGTTGTTCGTTTTCTGCCGCCGCTGAATATTACAGAGCAAGAATCGGGTGCAATCCTTGCGATCTTTGAGAAATCGGTAGCTGAAGCGATTGCCTTAGCAACAGCCGCATGGTGAAGCTTTCCCTGATGAAGAGGCATGCAGTATTACTTGCGATTCTGATCGGTGCCTTTTCGCTGGTACTGACCAACAGTGCATTTAACCTGCTGCTGCCTTATTTTGTGCAATATTATCAGATCTCTACGACAGCAGGCGGATGGATCATTGCCTTATACATGCTGGCTATGACGTTAACAATGCCGCTGGCTTCCCTGATCGTAGACCGACTGGGGCGTAAGCAGACGTATATGTTGGGCATCAGCATCTATGGACTGTTCTCGGTGGCGGGTGCGTTGTTTTATCACTCTATTGAAGTACTCTTGCTGGTTCGTTTCATGCATGGGGTTGCCGCGGGGCTGATGATTCCGTTATCACTTGTGCTGTTGTTTGATGTATACGGACCGGAGGTAAGGGGGCGAATTACCGGAGCGTGGGGCTTGCTGCTTATGCTCGCTCCGGCTGCCGGACCAACACTGGGTGGTTTCATCATTCAGTATGGACGGCTTGAAATGTTGTTCTGGCTTAACGTGCCACTGGCTATATTCTCGTTGATCGGGTGCGGTCGAGTCATTCAGACCTATATCCCTGCCCGTAGGAAAAAATGGCATCCATCCAGTGTCATGCTGCTGATCTGTGCGGTAGGTGCCCTTAGTCTGGGGGTACAGTTGTACGCGAGTCCTGTCGTGGTGGTATGGGTACCTTGGCTGCTGATTGCACTGGGTGTGGTATTACTCATTCGTTTTATCCAGACAGAGAACGGTCGCAAGGAACCATTGATCCGATACCAGTTGCTGCGGCGTAATGCTGTATTTCCGCTGACCGTGCTGATCTCGACGATTCAGGATTGTGTCATGTTTGGCGTGATATTTGCATTGCCACTATTGTTCCAGGACGTCTTCCACCTGTCACCGGCCCTATCCGGTGCATTGTTTATTCCCTTGTCGATCTGTACAAGTCTATTCATGTGGATTGGCGGCAGCTTGCTGGATCGTGGTCGGTCCATACATTTTATCGCATGGGGCACATTGTTGGTGTCCATATCGATCCTGTCGTTTGCAGTTCTGCCGATGGGAGCATCGATCTGGATTATCGGTATACTCATGGCTTGTCGGGGAGTCGGCGTTGGTCTGTCAGGCATGAGCATCTCTGCGATTGGTCTGCAAGCATTACCAGACGAAGACATGCACGAAGGGTCGGTGTTATCAACCACGATTGAGCGTCTGGCTTCTTCGTTTGCGGTGATGGGCATGACCCTGTATTACGATATGCGTTGGCAATGGCTTGCCGGGGCAGGAACGTCCTTGGAGATGGCAAAATGGGGGGTGCTCAAAGAGATCTGTATCGGACTTGGCTGCGCCATACTGCTTACACTTCCCCTGGTCTTACTTATAACCCGAAAGAAGGTTGGCATCATTGTTCGAGATGGAAAACAAGCTCCGGTCTGAGGCTGAGCAGCAGGCCCATGAACATTCGTGCAAGCTGCTGCTGAACTGTTACATCCGTGAGCTTGCGTTAGAGAAGGAAAATGATATTTGGATCAGTCCAAATATGCTGACGTACACTGTTGCTTTTCAAGCTAGTAGGGTGAAGGTGACAGGGCGCTTGTCTTATTATTCTGCCATGGGGGAGCATGAATACCTCAGTATGGAATCTGGCGGGAAAGTGGTGGATTATCGCGACCTGGTTCGCTGGATCACATCTGAGCTAAGCGGGAATGGGGCACAGGGAGCGAGTGCGGATCAACATGGAATGATGAAAAGTGTGATGGAAATGAAGCGTTCACTTGAGGTGGATATTGTACATCCATTGGATGAGAATACGAATCGCGTAGAGGCTGCGTATGCCAGAGATTTTGCACAAAAGGTAGATAACAGTGTGGGTAATCTTACGTTGTATATCGAACAAGCAGCTGGTCTCGACATCCACGACTACTGTACATCTGAACAGTCACTGTTGTATGGTCATCCGTTTCACCCGTTCCCGAAGAACTCCAAAGGCTTCAGCGAGCAGGATGTGCAGAAGTACAGTCCGGAGTTACGGACATCATTTCAACTCTGTTATATCGCCGTGAGACAGGATGTCTATGTACAGGAATGGGCCGATGACGAGGCAACCATGGATTTGCATGACCTCCTGCGGAGCCATGTGGAGCCTGTTTTAAAAGAAAAGAGTGAAATGTATGGGCTACTGCCCGTCCATCCATGGCAATATGCGTACATATCACGGTTGACCGAGGTACAGTCTTATCTTCGAGATGAAAAATTAATTCTGCTTGGTAGTACGGGGCCTACCGTCTATCCAACCTCTTCGGTTCGTACGGTTTATGTTCCCGCATGGAACTGCAATATCAAGCTGTCACTGAATATGCAGATCACCAACATGATTCGCACCAACAGTGCTGAGCAGATGCGCAGAACACTGGATGCCTCCAAGTACGTCAGGCAGCATGACTGCTTCGGTGCTGAACCGAACACACATATTGCGTATGAGACGGGTGTAGCGACTTGTACTTTTGAAGATGAAGAGTTAACCAGTCTGTTTACGATAGCTTATCGGCCCATTGAGTTTGATGTTGAGAATACGTATGTCTTATCCAGTCTGGTTGAAGCACCACTTCCCGGGATGCGTTCTAGGTTGATGACGATGCTGGGTGGTGGACGTGACATTGCCGAGCGTTGGCTGGATCGTTATCTGGCATGTTCTCTGCTGCCAATTGTACGGGCGGCGGGTGAGAAAGGCATTCATTTTGAAGCCCATTTGCAGAATACCCTTGTGACCTTAAAGGATGGGTTGCCTGTGGATTTTATCGTCCGCGATCTGGAAGGGGTCAGTGTGGATGAGGAACTTATAAGTGAGCAGGATCGTGCTGCGTCCGATTTATTATTTTATTCGCGAGAGAAAGCCTGGGCGCGGACTTCTTACTATTTTATCGTTAATCATCTGGGTTCTCTAATTCATGCAATGGCGCGAGATGTGAACGTATCCGAGGAGCATTTCTGGAAGCAGGTACGTGAGGTACTTGTGGATGAACTGGAACGAACGGGCAATGCATATGTGCAACATCTGCTGACAACGGATGCTTTTCTGGCCAAACAAAACTTGGTGAGTTGTCTAAGAGGGATCAGCCAGACCCCGGCCTACGTGCCGGTGAGCAATGTAATGAAACGAATGGGGAGTGAAGTACGTGGGAGTCGTGGGATACAGGGCTGAAGCAGGCGGCAGGACAGAAGCAGTCTACGTGGGTGTACAGGAACGGATCATGCGGCAGACGTTGGAGGCGATGTGGTTCGAAGGCATTCTGGACAGTCAGGTAAGTGGGAGCGAATGGCGAACCGAAGGACTTACATCGTCAGGGAAACCTGTGGCGTACACGTGTGAAGCCGAACGGAAGTTTTCATTTGGCCGGGTGAAGGTGAAGAAGGGTTCGATCCAAAGAGAAGGCATACCTTGCACCGATCTGGATCTGTTTCTGGAGGAAATTGTGCTGAACTCGTTGAAGGGTGCAAATGTGACGGCTTTTATCCAGGAACTTCTCGAAACGATGGCAAAGGATAGTCAGTGCCGGGCGATATTGCACATGAACATTCCGAGGGAGGATCGGTATTATGATGCGCTCGAAAGTCACATGACCGACGGTCATCTGTACCACCCGAGTTACAAGTCGAGACTGGGATTTTCTCTGAAAGACAATCTGGCCTATGGCCCTGAATTTAACACGGAAGTTTCATTAGTCTGGGTTGCTGTGAACAAAGAATTGGCTCAGACCGCTGTATCCGCGGGGTATAGCTCTGAAAAACTGGTGGGGCAACATCTGACCGCAGAGGATATGCAGCGATTTCAACAGATACTGCAACAACAAGGTCTTACGGACATGGGCGAGAACGTCAACGCATATGCGGCGAGTGCAGATCAGCTTGGGAGCAGTGCCGAGGTTGGTGAAATAACAGCTGTTCAAGATAGCTTAATAGGCTCTAGCGTTGGAGGTAAAGGCAGCAAGGTGGATGGGGAAATAAGAGGTTCTGACGCGGATGATCGCTATGTGTTTATTCCGGTTCATCCGTGGCAGTGGGAGCATCAGTTGGAGTCGGTATATGCCCGTCAACTGATGGATGGGGACATCGTGTATCTTGGTCCATCGTCTTCGCCCTATCGTGCGCAGCAGTCGATCCGTTCACTGTCGAACCGGGTGAACCCGGAAGCCCCTTACATCAAGCTGGCCCTCAGCATCACCAACACGTCGAGCACACGCATTCTGGCACAGCATACCACCCAGAACGCACCGCTGATCAGCGACTGGCTGGATAATCTCGTTCGTGATGATGAGCTGTTGCAGCAGGCGCAGTTTGGCATTTTGAAAGAAATCATGGGACTATCGTTCCGTTATGAGCAGTTGCCTGCAACGCAGTATGGACGGGCCTACGGCACACTCGGTGCGATCTGGCGGGAGAATGTATCGGTTCATCTGAAGGAAGGCGAGACGGCGTGGCCGCTGAATGCGCTGATGTTGGTGCAGCCAGATGGTGTTCCGTTTATCCAGGATGCTGTAGAACGACATGGTGTGGAAAAGTGGAGCGAGGTCCTTGTTCGCACAGTTACACTGCCGATTATCCATCTGCTCTATGCACACGGAATTGCGCTGGAATCACATGCTCAGAATATCATTTTGGTACTGGAAGACGATCTGCCGAAACGAATGATTATCAAGGATCTGCATGATGGTGTTCGCTATGTACCGGATCAACTGTTGCACCCGGAACGGGCACCGAAGCTGAACCCCGAGCCGGAAACTCATCGCAAGTTCAATCGGTACTCCTTCATTTATGCAGGAGATGTGTCGGAAGTCCGTGACTATACGTATGATGCGTTCTTTTTTATCTGCATGACGGATATCGCGCTGGCTTTGGAGAAGTTCGGGCTGTCGGAGGAAGCCTTCTGGCAGCTGTGCGCAGGTGTAATTGTAGATTATCAGAATCAGCACCCGGAGTACGAAGCACGATTCGCTGCATTTGACCTTTTTGCCGAAGATGCACTGATCGAAGAGATGACCAAGCGCCGTCTGTATGGGGATGGGGAGTTATATTTCCGCAAGGCGAGCAATCCGCTCAAGATATCAAAGGATGTACTTGATTCAAAGAGGACACCCGAATTAAAGGGAATCGTCGAATGAGGATTAATACGCTGAAGGAAAAGATTGCACGCAAACAGCCTGTTTATGGCCTTTTTGTATCGATCCCGCACCCGGTCATCATTGAGATGATCGGACATGCAGAATATGACTTTGTCATTATTGATCTGGAACATGCCGCAACATCGATGGAATCGGTAGAAGAGTTAATTCGGGCTGCGGAACTGGTCGGCCTAACCCCGTTGGTTCGGATCTCGAAAGTGGAACGAGCGGAGATTCTGAAAGTGCTGGACTGTGGCGCACAGGGCATTGTCATTCCACATGTCGAGCAACTGGAGCAAGTGGAAGTAGCGGTTCGTCACGCCTACTATCATCCGGTTGGCATGCGCAGCTTGAATAGTGGCCGTCCTGGTGTATTCGGGAAATATCCGCTCACCGGATACATTGAAGAAGCGAACGAACAAGTGATGCTTGTCCCTATGATCGAAAGTGTGGAGGGCGTGCGGCAAAGTGCACAGATTCTGTCTCACCCACAGGTGAGTTTTGTATTGGAAGGAGCGGCTGATCTGTCGCAATCTCTCGGTGTGCCATGGCAGACAGAGCACTCGGATGTGAGACGTGCACTGCATGAATTGCATGCTACTGCCCAACAGTGCGAAGTACCTTATGCAACGGTCACGAGAGGCGTGGATGACATGTCGCTCTGGGTTGAGCGGGGAGTACATATATACGTGCTTGGTGATGATCGGAATACGGCGTTTCGGGCGTATGCCCAAAAACGGAATGACTACAGGAATGCGGGTGGGCAGATATGAAACCTGGTGTATGGCATGCGATTGATGAACTGCAACGCGGGATGGAAGAACCGGTATGTGCGTACGTTTACGACCTGGCTGGCATTCAGGAACAAGTACGTCAGATGTTGGGCAGCATGCCTGGGAACACACAATTGTTCTACGCCATTAAGGCGAATCCTGATCCGCGAATCATTGAGGCGTTGCTTCCATATGTAAAGGGCTTTGAAGTGGCTTCAATTGGAGAGCTGCTGAAGGTAAGGGCTGTAAGTCGAGAGGTTCCGATTCTGTTTGGTGGTCCGGGTAAAAAGGAGAGCGAACTGAGGCTGGCGATTGAGCATGGCGTGAGTTACATCCATGTGGAGAGTCTGCTGGAGCTGCGGCGCATCATTGGGATTGCGAAAGAGAGAGCGATGGATCAAGAACATGAGCAAGAAAATGAGCCGAAACACAAACAACAGGAGCTAGCGCAGGAGGTTCGCATTCTGCTCCGAATCAATCTGCGAAGCAGTACGTTACCTCGGACGAAGATTGTCATGGGCGGTGGGCCGAGTCCTTTTGGAATCGATGAAGAGGCAGTGGAAGAAGCCATTGAACTCATTCGTGTGGAAGGCGCGGGTGTGGTTCGGTTAAGCGGGTTCCATTTCCATTCCTTGTCCAACAATATGGATGCCAGGCTGCATGCCGAGATGATCGAGCTGTATTTGCAAAAGGTGGAGCAGTGGCAGCAGCAGTATGATCTACCTATGGAAGTGGTGAATGCAGGAGGTGGATTCGGCGTCACCTATGATGGCAACCCCGGATTTGACTGGCCTTTATTCACTGCCCTATTGGAACAAAGTGAAGCCAGACAACGCCTTGCCTCATGTGGAGGAGAGTTGTATTTCGAATCGGGTCGACTGCTGGTGGCAGACCATGGGTATTACGCAGCAGAGGTTACGGATATCAAAACTTCTCATGATCAGTATTTTGCCGTGTTAAGGGGAGGTACGCATCACAATCGTCTGCCTGCTTCATGGGGTCATAACCATCCGTTTCAAATTATGGAGACGGACCGTTGGAAACACTCGTTTGCCCGTCCAGAGGTAAGAGATCGTCGAGTCCATATCGTAGGTGAGCTATGCACACCCAAAGATCGCATGCATGCTGCTGCGGAGGTAGCACTGCTGCGCGTGGGAGATATTGTTTTGTTTGAAAAGTCTGGAGCTTATTGCTGGACCATCTCGCATCATGATTTTCTGGGGCATCCGCACCCGGTATTCCATTATCTAACGGAGGACAATAATCATGTCAACACTGATGAAACGTTCCAGTCTGCAAGCTGCTGAACGCCGGATTATGGCGGATCTGATGAATTCATTTTTGTCGGAGCAATTACTCCCACTGGAGGATAACCCATTCATTGATTTTGCCGCAGCACCTGCACCGTTCCGTCGATTGTACAAGGAATATGACAGCGAAGAGCACAATCAGAATGTAGATTCTCGCTATAGATTGCACACTCAAGGCGTGCTGTGTCTGGTTGAAACAGGAGTAAGACAGGGGACTCAATGGGTTCAGGGTTCACCGATCTACGAGGAGAAAACAGATGGAAGCTGGGTTCTCCTTGATTCTCCGGCAGAGGTTGGATGTGCCGTGTTACAGAAGGCTTTGTCGGATGAGGCCTATGCGCAGCCCGGAGTGGCGGAGTTCCTTGCTAGTCTGGACATTGCTGTGGAGCAGTATGCTTTGGGCTGGGAACAAGTCCAGTATCTGTCCGCTAACGTCCCGGCTTCTGCTTATGAATGGTTTATCAAGGGGGAGCGCGTTGCGGCATTGCGGGATCGTCCATTTCACCCATCGTCCAAAGCCAAAGTGAGATTCAAAGCAGAAGATGTAACACGCTATGCAGCTGAATTCGGGAAGGCGATTTCGCTGCGCTGGGTGGCTATACGGCTGGATGCCGTGCAGCAAGGTTGTGGAGATGGACTGTCCATTTTGGACGTGTTAGACGATGTTCAGCGCGGAGCAGTGGAAGCCGAGTTTGCCCAAAAAGGGATCACGTTGGACAAATATCTGCCGATGCCTGTTCATCCGTGGCAATTGCAGCATGTGATTCTGCCTCGCTTCACGGGAGAGATTGAAGAGGGCAACATTGTCGTATTGGATGTAGAAGTGGGCAACGTACAGGCAACATCCTCTCTGCGCTCGATGGCTCCATCAACTGAATCCACCCTAATGCTCAAGCTACCGGTTAGTGTGCTGTCTCTGGGGGCTGCTCGTTATCTTCCGGTAGTCAAACTGTTGAATGGTCTTGCTGGAGAACGGATGTTAAGACAGGCAATTGCCTGTGACGAGACGTTGAAGGACAAGGTGTATATGTGCGAAGAGCAGAACTGGTGGGGCTTCATGCCGGAATCCATGGGACTGTTCGATGATCACCCCCGGCATCTGGCTGCACAGATTCGTGTGTATCCCTCTGAGTTGTTGGATGATGATTACAAAGTCATTCCAATGGCTGCACTGGGTGTGAATCTGGATGGGCATCATCTATTGACGGAGATTCTGGGGGATAACCTGAGCAGCACGGATGTCCTCAACTTCTATACCAGTATAGCTACGACGTTTTATGACATCGTGATGCGTCTGTTCAAGGTGGGCGTTGTGCCTGAGATTCATGGTCAGAACTGCTGTCTGGTGTTACGGAATAATAAGGTAAAAGGTCTATTGTTCCGCGATCATGATTCGGTGCGTCTGCATCAGCCTTATCTGGACAAGAATGGCATTGCAGACCCTGCATACCATATTCGGCCGGGTTACTCGAACAGCCTGTATAACGAGACAATTCAGAAGCTGATCTTCTATGTGCAGTCGCTGGGGACGCAGGTGAATCTGGCTGCGATCATGGAGGCATTGAGCGAGGTGTATCACATCCCGGAAACGAAGTTATGGGAGATCACGGAGCAGGCTTGGAAGGAAGCGTTGCAACATGTGCAGCTTCCCGAATCTGATCGGGCCGCCCTCGCTCATGCGATATTCGAGAGCAGGGAGTGGCCCGTGAAGTTAGTTGTCCGTCCGCTGCTTGAAGCGGATGGGGTGCCTGGCGCGATGCCATCGGGCAAAGGCATAGGGTGGAACCCTTTTTACAAGGGATAGAAGTAGAGTAAGGTTGGTGTAGGAGTGTAGAGAGAAGAAGTGGCGTGCTAAAGGATTGATATAGAAGGTGACCCGTTAGACGGGTTGCCTTTTTGGTTTGTGGTTATTGAGTTCGAATGTCAGAAGGGAATAAAACGTTCATTAATCTGGCTAAAAAATCTTCTGAAATGGAGGTACAGGAAAGAGACTGATGGTATAATCGGGTTATGTGTTATAGTCATACTTGTGTATTACCGAAAAGGTTTTCGGAAAAATCGACATCTACTGTTGTAACCGCAATCATAATTTACTTCAAGAAAGTGAGAATCTACCATGAATCAGAAGAGACTTTTTAATGATGGATGGCAATTTGCGAAAAGTAACCTGGATGTTACGGAACCTGCGGGTCTGGTATATGAACCTGTGGAACTTCCCCATGATTGGCTGATATATAATACGCTTGAACTGTATGAGGACAGCATTGGGTGGTACCGTAAGACTTTCCATTACACGAAGGATGAGCAGCAGCTTTTGCTCTGTTTTGATGGCGTATACATGGATTCTTCGGTGTATGTGAACGGGCAGTTGGTTGGGGAGTGGAAGTATGGCTATTCTGCTTTTGAACATGAGATCACGAATGCACTGGTGGAAGGCGACAATGAAATACTTGTCAAAGTAGTGCATCAGAGCCCGAACAGCAGATGGTATTCCGGAGCCGGAATCTATCGCCATGTGTGGCTGAAGACGAGAGACCGCAACCATATTGTTACGGATGGAATCTATGTATCCATTAATCAGCAGCCGAATGGATGGCAGGTGGAAGTGGATACGGAGCTGAACCTGGAACAGAATCAGCAAGCAGAGCTGGTGCATACGATCTTGTATGAAGGTCAGGTGGTGGCATCGACGAAGGCGAATGTTGCGGTTTCGGCGGGTGAGAATGCGGCCGCATCGGCAGATAGCCAACAGATCAGTGTGGAGAATCCAAACCTGTGGAGCCCGGATGCACCGCATCTGTATGAACTGGTGACGGAGCTGCGATTGACCTCGGATGATCAGGAACATCGGACAGTGGAGTCGGTATCACAGCGCATTGGATTCAGGGATATTAAGCTGGATGCCAATGAAGGATTCCACCTGAACGGAGTCAAGATGAAGCTGAACGGCGTGTGTGAACACCATGATCTTGGGGCGCTGGGAGCGGCGTTTAACCTGACGGCACTGCGCAGAAGATTCGTTTTGCTCAAAGAAATGGGTGTTAACGCCATCCGCACCGCGCATAATATGCCTGCCAAAGAGTTCATGGAACTTGCGGATGAGATGGGTATGCTGGTTGTGTCTGAAGCCTTCGATATGTGGGAACGTGCCAAAACGCCATACGATTATGCGAGATTTTTCCCGGAGTGGGTGCATACCGATGTGAAGAGTTGGGTGAAGCGCGACCGTAATCATGCCAGTCTGATCATGTGGAGTATCGGGAATGAAATCTATGATACCCATGCGGATGAGCGTGGACAGGAAGTAACTCGGATGCTGATGGATTATGTGCTGGAGTTTGATCCAAAAGGTAATGCTGGCGTGACGATTGGTTCCAACTATATGCCATGGGAAAATGCACAAAAATGCGCAGATATCGTGAAGCTGGCAGGTTACAACTACGCGGAAAAATATTACGACAAACATCATGAAGAACATCCAGATTGGATCATCTATGGAAGTGAAACGTCTTCTGTGGTGCAGAGTCGTGGCATCTATCACTTCCCGTTCGAACAGCCGATTCTGGCAGATGATGATGAGCAGTGCTCGGCTTTGGGTAACAGTACGACGAGCTGGGGTGCGAAGTCGGCAGAATACTGCATTTTGGCAGAGCGGGATACGCCGTATTCACTGGGTCAGTTCCTGTGGACTGGATTCGATTATATCGGAGAACCGACACCGTATCATACGAAGAATTCGTATTTTGGACAACTGGATACAGCAACATTCCCGAAAGACTCCTATTACATCTACCAAGCGGCTTGGACGGATTATAAGAAAAGTCCGATGGTTCACCTGTTCCCTTATTGGGATTTCAGCCCGGGTCAGATCATTGATGTACGCGTGTGCAGCAACGCGCCGAAGATTGAGCTGCAACTCAATGGTAAAACCATTGGTACGTACGATATCGATCATGCCAATGGAACACAGCTGTCAGGCTGGTGGAAAGTGCCGTACGAAGAGGGCGAGCTGAAAGCGATCGCTTATGATGAGAACGGGCAGATCATTGCAACCGATGTGCAAAGATCCTATACGGATGCGAAGAAGATTCGTCTGAAAGCGGATCGGGAGCAGTTGCAAGCCAGTGGTACAGACCTCATTTTTGTAGAAATTGATGTAGAAGATGAAGCGGGTAATCCCGTGCACAATGCGAATAATCGCGTGCAAGTTCAGGTGACTGGTGCAGGACGATTGCTGGGTCTGGATAACGGGGACAGCACGGACTACGATCCATACAAAGGTTTGAGCAGAAGACTGTTCAGCGGCAAACTGATGGCCATTATCGGAGCGACGAATGAACCTGGAACGGTGCGGATTGAAGTTTCTTCCGAAGGGTTGGAAGGAGCTACGGCTGAATTTGAATCTCTAGTTGTGGCGGCTGAACATAATGAAGAGAAAGAAGTACAACCTGTCTTCATGAACAATGAAGAACGTCCGGTGCTCACGGGGAATGCTCAGGAGATTCCTTTGCGGAAAATTGAGATCATCAGTAAAGCAGGACAGTTGCTCGATCCATCTAACCCGGAGCTGGTCGTAACCGCCAACTTGTACCCGGAGAACACTTCCTACCGGGATATCGAGTGGGCTGTTGTGAATGATGCGGGGATCGAGTCCAACATTGCCAAAGTGGAAGCTGTTCAAGCAGAAACAGGCGACAACGGTGAGCATCAACATGCGGTGAAGGTATCGGCTATAGGTGACGGGGAGTTCCGGCTTCGCGCAACCAGTACCAACGGTACGGATAAAACGAAACTGATCTCCCAGCTGGAGTTCAAGGCGGAAGGTCTCGGCACAGCGTACAAAGATCCATACGGTTTCATCACGGGCGGACTGTACGATTACACTAAAGGTGAAGTTGGTAACGGCAACGAACGTGGGGTAGCCACAAGTCGGGATGGGGAAACCCACGTGGGCTTCCGCAATATTGACTTCGGGCCATACGGTTCCGATACGATTACCATTCCAATCTTTACGTTGTCCACGGAGGACTACTTCATTCAGATCTGGGAAGGTATGCCGGATGAAGAAGGAAGTACGATGATCGCGGATGTGGTGTATGACAAAGAGTCCATCTGGAATGTGTACCAGGAAGAGACCTACCAATTGTCCAAACGTCTTAGCGGAATTACGTCGATCTGTTTTGTGCTGAAGCAGAAGATTCATATTAAAGGGTTCTCCTTCGAACGTCAGAGTCGGGCCTTCGAGCAGAATGCGGCTGCATCCTGTGATCATCTCTATGGAGATACGTTTAAAATTGAGGGTGACCGTGTTGAAGGCATCGGAAACAATGTGTCACTGGAGTTTGAAAACATGGACTTTACGGCAGAAGGTACGTCGAAGCTTGTTATTTATGGTCATTCGCCGATTGATAAGAATACGATTCATATTCGCTTCGCAGGTGCGGACGGACAGAGCAATCAGTTGGTTGAATTCACGCAGTCAAGTGGATATGAGGAACGGGTGTTTGAGCTTGAGCAGGTGAAAGGTGAGCAGAAAGTAAGCTTTATCTTCCTGCCAGGCAGTCAGTTTGACTTCGGCTGGTTCCGATTCGAGAAGTAGAGTACAGATCAATCCCCTTCAAGTAAACGGTGTTCGTTCAGAACATGTGGTTACTTGAAGGGGATTTTTTAATAATGTGTAACGCTGATGCAAGAAAACGGAGCGCTCATGCCTTCTTTTATGGAGAAAAAATGTTGCAGAAGTTATTGTTCCATTTTGCGTTGTAATGAAGAAATCCCCTCGGGTCTACGGTGTTGATCGCATGTCATCATGCGATCTTTTTCCACTGTAACCAGGAGGGGATATGATAGGCCAACTGCTGTTGTTTTAGAGTTGAACTGCTGTTTTCTTACCTTCTTTACGTTTCTTAGCGTATTCTGCTGTAGCGGTAAACAAGACATCCGAGGATGAATTCAGTGACGTTTCAAAAGAGTCTTGCAACACTCCGATGATGAAGCCAACACCAACGACTTGCATCGCAATATCATTCGATATGCCGAACAAGCTGCATGCCATAGGAATAAGCAAAAGAGAGCCACCTGCCACGCCCGAGGCACCTGTAGCAGCGACAGCGGATAACACGCTGAGAATCAGCGCTGTTCCAAAATCCACTTGAATACCCATCGTATGAACAGCTGCAAGGGATAAGACCGATATGGTAACGGCTGCTCCCGCCATATTAATCGTAGCGCCCAACGGGATGGATACCGAATACGTATCCTTGTCCAATCCTAACTTTTCACATAATCTCATATTGACTGGAATGTTCGCCGCAGAACTTCGTGTAAAGAATGCTGTGATCCCGCTCTCTCTTAAGCACTGCAAGACGAGGGGGTACGGGTTCTTACGAATGTTCAGATACACGATGAGCGGATTGACAACAAGCGCCGTAAACACCATACATCCAACAAGAACGGAAAGTAATTTGCCGTATCCCAACAAAGACGAAAGTCCGCTTGTTGTAATGGAGTCAAAAATAAGACCCATAATTCCGAACGGTGCAAACTGGATTACCCATTTCACAATCTTCGATACAGCTTCCGAGAATTGAGTAATCAGGTTTTTGGTGTTATCACTCGAGCTTTTGAGAGCAACACCTAGCAGCAAGGCCCAAGCCAGAATACCAATATAGTTAGCGTTCATCAGTGCACTTACCGGATTATCAACCATCTTCAATAGTAAGCTCTTCAGGACCTCGACAATGCCATCAGGTGGGGTCAACTCTTGCACGCCCGATACCAAAGTCAATGTAACCGGAAATAGGAAACTTGCCGCAACCGCGAGCAGCCCAGCCAGAAAGGTACTCATAACGTAAAGGACGATAATCCTTTTCATATTGGTTTGAACACCTTTTCGATGGTTGGATATAGCGGCCATCACCAAAAGTAACACTAAGATTGGAGCAACCGCCTTTAATGCTGAGACAAATAAGGAACCAAAAAGTGCAATTCCTGTTGCACCGGGCACGATCAGGGCCAAGACAACCCCCAAGACAATTCCTAGTAAAATTCGTTTAATAAGACTCATTCGGTTCCATTTCGTTAATGCCGTTCTCATCCATATTCCTCCGAGTTTCAATATAAAATATTATCAAGCAACGCATCGGCGCTGTAATGGAGCATAGCGTTAGTTTATCACGGAATTTGTCTCTTGTGTGGTGTGGTAATATTTGTAATGTAATCATCCCATCCCCCGCTGTCTTTTTGCCTTTTCCATCATGTATACCTTTGTTCATATGCTGATGTTTAGTCTCTATTATGTATTTTTCGCCTCAGAGCAGTTCAGTTCCGCGGTAACTCAGGGAGAAAGCGTTTTCCTGAATGGAAATATGCAGCGAGTGGTGGAGATGGGGATGAGTTTGACCATAACGGTAGCGTTGTTTGTAGTATTCCAAGGCTGGAGTTATTGGACGGCAAAAAGGAAGTTGAGCTCCGCTTCATAAGGGTATTCAGCTTCCCTTCATAATTAGAAAAAAAGGCATATGGGCAAGACAAGGACAACTATAGTAGGACCATTCTCTTTTTTATTGGGCTTCCCCCATAGTTATTCGCACACTCTCCGAATGTGCTAAGGACATAGTATAGGGCATATATACTGTGTGCCTTGGCCTAAGGAGATGACCATTTTGAAGTATCTGAACAAGAGGAAAGCCACCCTCAACAAATTAAGGCCCAGTCGTTCTACGCGGAAATGCAGAAACAAACACTTGAGAAAACGAAAGAAATGCCATATTATCCGAAGATCTTATAGGAGAAAGTGGTGCTCACTGAAGCGTCCATTAAGATCACAGAAAATGGCCCGTGACAAAAAAGTCATTGCATTACCGAGAGGGGGAGGCAGCAACCCGGTATGTTGTGAGCCCAGCCCCCCGCTCGCTCCGTTGAGACAACATGAATCAGAGACGGTGAGTCTCCCTGGAACGCAAGGTGTAGCAGGTGCCCAAGGCCCCGCCGGATCTCACGGCGAGCCGGGTCAACCGGGGCTTCCGGGAGCGCAAGGCCCTGCATGTCCTCAAGGTGAGCCGGGTCAACCGGGGGTTCCCGGGGCGCAAGGTCCCGCAGGGCCTCAAGGTGAACCCGGTCAACCGGGAGTTCCGGGAGCGCAAGGCCCGGCTGGTCCTCAAGGTGAACCCGGTCAACTGGGAGTTCCGGGAGCGCAAGGCCCGGCTGGTCCTCAAGGTGAGCCCGGCCAACCGGGAGCTCCGGGAGCGCAAGGCCCGGCTGGTCCTCAAGGTGAGCCCGGCCAACCGGGAGCTCCGGGAGCACAGGGTCCCGTTGGTCCTCAGGGTGAGCCGGGTCAACCTGGAGTTCCCGGAGCGCAGGGTCCCGCAGGCCCTCAGGGTGAGCCAGGTCAACCGGGAGTTCCGGGAGCGCAAGGGCCAACGGGTCCCCCAGGTGAGCAAGGTCCGCCGGGTACCGTACCCGGAATTGAAATCATTCCTACGGCAAACCGGTACTTCTATTTTCCGGACACCGATCTGGATTTGTCGACCTCGGTTATAATTCCTGCCACAGCATTCACGAATGACGATGGCGGTAGCATAACCGAATTTGCCGGGGTTGGACTTACCAGTTTTAACAATCTATTTATCAACGGGATCGTCCAACAAGGAAACTCATACGATGTAAGTGCTGAGAGTTTGTTTTTTTCGTCTCAAAACGGTGTGATCTTTGCAGGGACACCTATCACTATAGAGATAATTACAATGACAGCCAATATAATAAATGGTTAAAATTGGTTTAATATACCGATTCCTTTGCCCTCACTGCGCTCTAATCTACCACATATACTATGTCAGGTAGGAGGTGAGAAACATGCCACTTGTGACACCATTTCAGAACAGTTTGAGATTTGCTGCAACCATTGGTGATGGAACCGGGACTGGAGCAACGTTTGCGATTGCTGCGACAGCTTTTACAAATGATGCGGGTGTAGCTGCTACGGCACTACCAGGTGCATTCAATTATTACAATCTGTATATTAACGGTATTATGCAAACAGCAGATACTTCCTCCGTTACAACCACCGCGATTACGATTCCTGGTGGAGATGCACTGAATGAAGGGATTCCAGTTGTTGTACAATTCGTAGTGTCTTAAAGAAGATGTAATCATGCTGTATCGTTATCTTGTGCGACTTCTATCTGTGATAGAAGTCGTTCTTTTGGTACAAGATACCCAGTCGACTCAAAGGCATTCATCTATGCATTAATGTGCAAAAATAGTTACCCAAGGATGTTGCCGAACTACCGGATAACCTCAAAGGAAATGATCCTTCCGTTTGATTCCAATCCTCACTCTCACTTGTTAAAATTTAGGTACATAAACTATGGTCAGGTTGGCGGTGAAGATAGGATGCAACGTATTCAGGTACATCCCGATGTGTTGGACGAGAAAGCTCGATTGGTCCAGCAGAAGAAACAGGAACTGGAGCGAATGGTCTGGGAACTGGAGAAATCCATCTATATGTTGCAATCCGATTGGTCGGGTGTGACCGGAGAGCGTTTCTTCTGGGATTTTATGCAGGTAAAAGAAGTGTTTCCGACTACATTGAAACGGTTGAATGATATTCAGGAGTATTTTCACAATGTAGCGAAAAATTTTAGGACAACTGATGGCTCAGGTGAATCTGTTTTGAGGATTCCAGAAGAACTGGAACCAAGCTTCACTGTTGGATTGATCAACAAATTCATCGGAGAAACAGTGACGGGAATGGGCCAGACAGCAGAAGCGTTCTTCGATAACCCGTTCAGTACAATAGGCAGTGTGGCATATGCCATGACCGTGGGCAAAGTTGTAGACGTTGGGCGTGGTATACAGTTTGCATGGGATACCGCCTGGGGCACGGGAACAGCGAGGTCTGATATAGAGCAATTTGTAGAAGAGCAGAAGAAACAGATCGATGAGAGTGGTGCAGGGTATTACGGTGGAGCGATGACAGGACAGGCCCTGGCGTATGTTTTGTTTGGCAGAGCTTTTCGTTCGAAGGACGACATTGGGTCGGGCGGAGGAAAGCCGGAGAAAGCTAATGGAGAGCCAAGTAAAGGCAGCAAGATTAGCAGTTCAAAAGAGGTTGAAATTATCAATCAAAGGGGCGAGTCCCTAGGAGAATTCGATGAAATTGATTTGAATAAAGGTATATTTTATGAAGATAAATCTGCTCAAGGTCTTAATAAGGTTAATCCCAAAACTGGGTTACCAGCACAGACCCCACAAGAATTCGCAGACAAACAGATCTTTACTAAAACAAGTAACCGTATTTTCGCTTTAGAGAACGCTACTTCAACAAGGACAACTGTTAATGGATCGCAGGAGATACCCACACTAGACGATATAAAGGGAATAAAAGAATTCATTTTTAGACTAGACGGTGATACACCTGAATTGAGACAATCTGTCGATAACAGCATAAAGAAATTAAAAAAAGAGTTCCCGGATTACAAATTTAGTGCAAATTTTGGAGGGGATTAAGGAATGTCTATCAGTGCCGTGATACTTGAACCACAGAATGATTTTGAAAAGAGTTTTTTTGTTCCAGTTGCAACAGAATCTTTTTTTAAGGATTGCTGGACACCCGCTGTTGAAGTATTAGATTTAAAATGGATAGATCTCTTCTCAACTGGTGTTGATGTAGAAGGGGAAGATGTGCCGATGATTATTGAGGAACTACTTCTGGTGAAGGAATGGGCTGTAAAGAATTTAAATGATGAGCAAAGGGATAAAATAGTCGAAAGAATAGAGGGACTTCGAGAAAAGTTGCCACTTGCATTTCAAAGACAGGACGTAATTGTTTTTATAGGGTAAAGGATCATATTTTAGGAGTTACAACGAATTATGAGAGTGTGAGGAGGAGTAGACATTGGCGAGGAGTATTGAAATAATGGGGACATCTCCTGATGCAAAGGTATGGATTGAGGAAGATTGGTTTTATAGCTTAGAAGATATGAAAAAGATAAAATCTTCCTACAATGATAATTGGTGCTACATCGATCCCAAAAGCCTTTAAACGAAACCTCACAACTGAATTACAAGATAAATAATGCATAAAAGCACTTCTACCAGACAAACGTAGAGGTGCTTCTTACTATTAAAAACCTAGGAGAACAAATTGCTATGATTTTAAAGAAACGATTTGTAATGATTGGATGCTGTATTGGCTTAGCATTATTACTTGTTCTAACCTATAGCTTTTATAAAGAAAAAAGAATGGTATGAACAGTATCTAACGATGAATGTATGACAAGATATGATTGATACGAAAAGTGCGATTATAGATAATGATATTTTATTCGACCAAATACTTAAGAATGAGAAAATAACTAACGAGATGGTTGAGGATGGAGAACAAGCCAGCCAGCTCTATTACAACTTTACAAATATGACGCAGATTATAGATAAGTATAACTTGATGAATTTCAGTGAAGAAGCTAACTGGCTGGTAAAACCCGCATCTTTATTCACAAACGTTCTAGGTCAAGATGATGTAATGCCACCTACACTTCACCGCATGCGAATGACGTTCGAGAGACTGGACATAACCAGTTATCCTGTAACACCTGAACTTAAAGCCAGGATCGAGGAGTATCAGCAGTTAAATCATCGATGGCTCAACATTGTTGGGGATTTTGAATCCAAGGAAACTAACGAGAAGGATTGGCCCCAAATCTTGAATGATCTGGAGCAAGAGACCCAAGCTTATTTTAGTGAAAAAAAGTTTGATTTCGTGGATGATGACGTTTGGAGAGATGCTTTGAATCCAAGGTACGAATGATGAAGAAGAGTGCTCCTGCCGTTCATAGGCAATAGAGAGTGCTCTTTTTTATATACAAACAACTAATGAATTTTTCCCCATGCTGGACGATAATAGAGTAGAGACCATATTTACCAATACCATGAATCTAATGATATCACTTACATATCCACAACCATCCTACACCCACACGAGGTACATTCATGAAACAAGGCATATATGAACAGCTTATAACACCATCACCAGGCAGGAGATTTCGGCGCTGGACCCGGATGTGTATAACATTGGGACTGAGAAGCTGGATGCAGAGGAAGCACGCAAGCTGCTGTCCACGTATTTGGCGGAGGTGACCCGGCGAGCGCTCAAGATTGTGCGGGAACAGACGGAAGATAAGACGGCAGTGTTGGCGCAGATCCGAACGTGTAATGAGATTATTGCTACCCTGAAAGGCGTTGGGGGAAGAAGAGTACAACGAATTACAACTGGATGAGCAGGGGAGAAGTGCTGACTCATGTGTTATAATAAACCTGTTAGTTGTTATTCCATTTACTTGTGCAGGAGGAATATTTTGATGATAGTTTGCTGTGAAAATTGTTTTAACTATGAACCCTTTAAAAAACATATTCAAGAAAAAGGGATAATTGATAACTGTTCATTTTGTACATCTCAAGGTGTTCGAACACTTGATGTTCAAGATAGCTTTTTTGATGAAAATATGTTCATTTTTGCTCATAAATTTAGAGCGAATGATTCAGGCTTTGAACTAGAAAGGTTTTTTACCAAACAAATCGACCTATTAAGTTTAGCTTTATCACCAACAGCTGCGAAAGAACTAATATACAAATTATTTCGCGAATCCATAGGTAGAGAATTGCTGGATGGGAAATTTAGCGTCAAGTTAGAGGGCGATATAATTAACAATTGGAATACCTTCAAAGAAAATATTAAACATGGTAATCGGTTTGGTTTCGGAATTGATGCTAACTTAAAGGAGTCTCTTATTGAAATACTCCAAACTAATGAAATGCATTTAAACGGAGAAGAAACCCTTTTTCGTGCGAGACTTGGTAAGGCAGTAAATGCGCATGGTAGTGCACCATATGAAGGCGACCAAATCATGAATCCTCCCAAACACTTGGCTTCTGAGGGAAGAATCAATCCAAAGGGGATCCCCTATCTATATTTAGCTGAAAACTTAGAAACTGCAATTGCAGAAGTAAGACCTTATAAAGGAAAAGAAGTTTCCGTTGCTACTGTGAAAATTGAAGATAATATCCGTATCTCTTCATTTAACAACAATACATTCTATGGCAAGACACTTTTTAAGCAATATCAGCTTTATTCATTAACTAATATAGTAAACATGGAACTCTCTAAGCCTGTAGAAGAAGAAACAAAATATTTTAATTATATACCTACTCAATATGTTGCTGAGTTAAAAAACATCTTAAATTTGAAGGTCTGGCATACGGTAGTGCATTAGGAAATGGGAAAAATTACTGTTTATTTAATCAAGAGAAGGCTTCATGGGTAAATAGCCGTTTGTATAGAACTAAACAAATTCATATTGAGTACGAACCTGTAGATAGTTGGGATGACTTTATCTAGTTGGGACTTTAACTTTAAACATCAAAAAAATACATAGAAATCAAATGTAGTTGTGGTGCTGTAATGGTTAAACATAAGAATAAAAATGGGGTGGAATTTTGGGGATGTAGCAGCTACCCTACTTGTAGAAAAACGAAAGCTATCTGAATATGTCTAAATGACGTAAAAACAAAGGCAAAGCAACCCAGTTAAACGGTTGCTTTGCCTTGTTTCTAATTTGTTCTGTAACTCTTTAGTATCTCTTTTAGAATGTTCCTAGATAATTGGATATTATCTAAAGATGCATCTCTCAACATGTCCACTATTTCTTGAATCATGATATCCGTCTCTGTTAATTCAATTTCATCATTCACATAAGCAAAAAGTTGAGAAACATTTACATCCAACGCCTCTGCAATTTTACCAAGATTAATTAAAGAAACGTTCTTCTCTCCACGTTCAACTTGTCCAATGTATGTAAAATGGAATCCACCTTTTTCTCCAAGTGCCTCCTGTGATAGTCCCTTATCTTTCCTTAAAACTTTAATTCGTGCACCGACTAATTTTAAAATTTTTCTATCTTCCAAACTATGCACCCCCTATATGTAAAAGTGTAGACAAGATTATAGGGGCTAAACACGACCATTTAGATCGTATAATTTTCAAGAATTATATCTTTGAGTATTTATATTGCTGTATAATACTGGTATTAACTCTTTGGAGGGATGACAATGGCAAGAAATTGGTCCATAACTGGAGCACATTGTAATCACCAAGTAGATTTTACCCCACGTTTGCAAGACCATGATATCTCCACACAACCTAGATCCAAACATATTCCTGCTTACCATATGCTACGTACCACAATAAAGGCCTATCACCAACATGCTAAGTATCATTTGAAACTTGCCGTCATCATGTGTAATCACAATCAGTTTAAAGCCTGCCTGATTCTATGTGATTGGGTTCTAGCCTCCATGATTAAGGCGCTTTATATCCATAAGTATCATTCAATGCATCCACCCAAGGAACTCACCATGAACGAAATTTTGCCTCTAGTGCATACTGACACTGAACCCGGATTGGATATTGCCTTGTTTGTCGGCACGATACAACATATGTCATCTTTGGAGGACTGTCCATATGATCAGCCACTAAAACCAAACAACATTGAAAGGCTTATTCAACGAACGGAAGAGATATTAGATGATTTATCTGCACGTTTGATGAAGGATTCATCAGAGTAAGATTTATTTTTTAAGTGGCTTCTTAGGGTTAAATGCTAGAGTAATCTATGTTACGCTTACAAGATGACATCATCCAAATAAAGGATATATGATGCAGAGAATACAAAGGATGCTCTTGCTTTGCATCTGGAAAGTAGGTGTACATTTTGAAAAGAGTAATTGCTATCGCGTTTTTAATATTATCTATATTGGAATTGGTTACTTTAATCCTAATCGGTAAAAGTATGATGCATGGGTATATGGAACCGAGTACGTTTAGAGGGATGATTTCATTTCCACTATGCGCTACGTACCTCTCGATCTGGATGTTCTTTTCACGGCAAGAGTTTACCGGAGGACGAGTCGCGGCACAGATTAGTTTTACAGCGGCATTGTTGACGGCGTGCCCGTTGGTGTGTTTGTTAATTATTTTCTATTAAATCAACCCTTCCCTCCCCTCCCCATAGCAACTTGTATAATATAAAAAGGGAAATTATGGATCGAGGCTCGGAAACATCAACAGTGAAAGGATGTTATACCACATGCCTACATACAACAAATTGGTGCGGGACAAGATTCGGCATATTATCACATCCAGCGGTAAGGAAAGCCGCACACGCATTCTGGACCCGGAGGAGTATAAGCAAGAGTTAAGAACGAAGCTGCAAGAAGAATCGGATGAGTATGTAAAAGCAGCAAGCGATCAGGAAGCGCTGGAAGAATTGGCAGACATGCTCGAAGTGATTCGGGCGCTGGCGGAGGTGCATGGTGCGAATGCGGGGCAGCTGGATAAGCTACGGGCAGACAAAGCCGAGGCGCGCGGTGGATTCCAGCAACGGGTGTATCTGATCGATGTCGACGAAGCTTAACGTTAAACTCATTATAGATAACTTGGCAGACGAACTGATTGCCCGGATGCAGCATGCATCCGGGATCTATATTATGACGTCCTTTATCATGCAGTCCGGGGTGAAACTACTGGCCCCGCACTTAAAGCGGGCGGCGGAGAGTGGGGCCGGGGTGCGGATGCTCGCGGGAGATTATTTGTATATCACTCAGCCGGAAGGACTACGGGCGCTCTGTGAGGTTGATCCACGAATTGAGACACGTTTGTGGCGAAGTATGGGTACTTCTTTTCACCCGAAAGCTTATCTGTTCGATGCCGATTGTATAAAAACCATAATCGCTTGATACAAAAACCTCAAAAAATTCTCATCGCCAAACTGATCAAAATAACCCGCATAGCGGCGATCCGTCGTATAGGCTTCTGCGATACACCTCAGAATCTCAGCATCACAGCTCATAAATTGCTCCAGACAACTCTTCCATTCACGTACTAACGCTTGCACCTCACTAGAAGCAGGGGACCGATCCTGATGTTTCGCCAATTCCCGAAACACCTGCTCCATGTTGGCCGAGAACTGCTGATAGGCTTTTTCTTGCTCTTCCGCAGACAGCTCGCTCACATTAGCTTCAAATTCCTGATATTTCTTGGTATCTCCATATACAAACTTCGCTTCAGATTCATATTGTTCTTGAATGGACAGAATGGAAGAGTCGTCAAACAGATGAAGATGAGAGATATCTTTCCCATCTACATACTCATCCAATTGATGGATGATGGTTTCGAGCTTTTGTTTGCGTTGAACGAGTGTGCTGCGGTGCTCTCTTAGGATATCTTTTTGTTCTTCTTTGGAAAGTTGCATCATGGCCGCAATGTCTTTCAATGGGAAATTCATTTCTTTGAACAAGAGAATCATTTGTAGATTCCCGAGTGCCTCTTGATCGTAATACCGATAGCCATTGTCCTCGACTTTGCTCGGTTTCAATAGATCCGTTTTATCGTAATAATGTAATGCGCGTTTGGTGATGCCTGTAATCTGAATGATATCTTTAACGGTTAAATAGGGTGTCTTCATTCCAAAAGTCCTTTGTTTCAGCAAGAATGACACTTGCCGGAGTGATGGTGGCTTCGGTAATCGGTGTACCTGTTTTGTTCAGATAATATTGGATTAAGTGATAACCGCAGGCATAGCCAGCCGCATAGGGCATACCTACTGGCGTGAAGTTTTGCAATCTTGCAAGTTCATCGCCGTATAGATACGGATTGATCTGGTCAAAACCGGTGACATGCAGCTGGTCTTTCATTTTTGGCTTGATAACGTTATTCAAAGTCTCCAGTTCAGTTTTGGCTACCCATGGGCCTAGCAACTCTTCTCCATACAGGGATGTCGCAAAACTCTCGGCCAACCCCTCGCTAACCACCACCTCCCCAAGCGTAATCTGTGGACTCCACTGGATATATTGATATCTCACATTATGATTGCACTCATGGGCCAACACCGATTGCATACGAGGTAGAGTATACCCATTGGGGATCAGGTTCGCAATAATATAACCCGGGATTCCACCATCTCCGCTGATGCCTTCGTTCATATTGAGTGAAGGGCTATTCTTGTCGCCTAATAAAATCGTATATAAATATTCGGAGACCGATAGTTCAATCCCGTGATCTGTAAAGGTCGATAGACTCCTACGAACAGCTTCATGACACTGTTGCCAAAATGCTTCAGACGAAATCGCTGCTAACGATTCGTTAATCTCGGTCGTGATATCTGCGGGAGCGATATTCATAAAGTTATTCATCATGATCACATCGAAGCCGTGAGGCTCTTGAGATCGAAACGGGATCTGTTGAATGTTCCATTTGTTCATGAATGGACCCATCATTCGCTCGCGGTATAACTCCAATTTCTCATCGGGTACAGCCTGGATTATCTCTTCATAGATTTGATCTGAACGTAAAGCGGTAATCTTCATCCTTAATCTCTCCTTCATGTAAGCTTGAGATCATTATCAAGTATGACCTAACGTAACAGTCAAGCGTTGATGTCACGCTGCTGGCTCTCTGAATGATTCTTCATCTTCATAGTGAATATCAGACCAGACAGGATATAGATCAAGCTTAACAAGAGATAAGGAAGTTGGAGCGAGAATACACGATCAAAAGTCGTTTCACTAACTCGCACCAATAGCCCGCCGAGAAGCGTACCGATGGCACTAATGCCAAAGGACAAAAAGCGAAACACACCTCCGACCCGGCCAAGTATCTCATTAGGAACGGAACGTTGCAGGATGGAGGAACGGGTAACATTGTAGACAATAATGAAAAATGCAGCACAGAAGTACAGTCCACCTACCATATACGCATTTGTAGTTAGACCCACCACACCGTAGATGATTCCCATGCACAGAATGGAGGAAATAATCAATTGTTTTGTACTCCATCTCTTACGCATATAAGCAACAGCCTGGCTCCCCACGATGCTACCGATTGTTGCAATGGAGATGAGAATACCGAATGCAAAAGCATCCAACTGAAGCACATCTCGTACAAAGAAGATCTGAGTAGCCAGGATGATTGAATACATCAGCGTAATGGTGACAGATAGAATGGCTAGTCCGCGGAGAAAACGATCATGATAGACATAACGAATACCAGCCCACATCTCTCGTTTCCAATTTTTCATCGGACGAACTTCCTTCTTGGTTGTTTCCATATCCCCTGGATAGAAGTTTCCCTTCAAACAAATTAAAAAGAGCAGAGCAATAACAGCCGTTACGGCGTCAATGGCAAAAGGAAAAACAATATGCAGGGTTATGATAAACCCTCCCAGAGCAACGCCCAGAATATCACTCGTGATTAACTGTCCGGCGGTGAACTGCCCATTTGCTTTTTCCAACTTACTCTCATCTACCAGTTGAGGGATGATCGTCTGCACCGTACTGTCGAATACGACTCGGCTAAGGCCAATTCCAAACATGAACAGAGCCAGAATCGGAATGCTCACCCATCCTACCCAGATGCATAACGTCAGAGCAAGCAGAAGGATCATTCGTGTAAAGCCTGCCCCAACCAGCATATGTTTCCGTGAGTATCGGTCGATGAGAACACCCACGGGTAAACTGAATAGCAGCCAGGGCAAACGAAGTGCCGTCATCGTGACAGAGGCATACAGCGTATCGCTCGTTAGTGTTGATATGAGCCAAGGAACCGCAGCAAGCGTAAGTCCATCCCCCAAAAAAGTAAGCGAAAATGCACCGAATAACTTGGTATAGTTCGACTTGATTTTCATCATTCCCTCCACCAACAAGATGTAAAGCATAGCTATAATAAGAATGGGAAATAATGTGTTTTCACTTAATAACAATTTAAGTTATTGCAAAATGGATTTCAATCCTATTTTTACAATAAATAACTTCACAAAACGCTTACAAACTTTCAATTCTACCCTACCTTTTCCGCTGTGAAGCTGAGATAATGGGAGAGGAATAAGGCATGAAACAGATGCGACAACCATGTTCACCAACAGCCCAAAAATAAAAGCTGCACATCCATAGGAGGATTATTAATGACGACACAACCATTGAATCTGATCCAATCCACAGAGGGCCAAGCGTTGCTTGCCCAAATGTATGGACAATCACAAGTAGAGGAACAGACTGCACGGTACACGAAGCTGAACGCAACGTTCGAAGAATACTTTGGCCCGCAAGAAGGAAGCAAGTTGTTCAGCGCGGCAGGACGCAGCGAGATTGGCGGCAATCACACGGATCATAACCATGGTAAAGTGCTGGCGGGCAGCATTACGCTGGATACACTTGCGGTGGCTGCGCCAACGGCAGAATCAGTTATTACTTTTTATTCGGAAGGCTACGACAAGAAATATGTAATCGATCTCACAGATCTGACGCCAAATACGGAAGACGATGGCACAACAGCATTGATTCGCGGTATGGCTGCGGGATTCGGAGAGTTTGGACACCAGGTTGGCGGCTTCCAAGCGTACATCTCCAGTAACGTATTCTCGGCATCAGGACTCAGTTCATCGGCGTCATTCGAGATGCTGATCTGTACGATTTTGAATCACTTTTATAATGATGGAGCACTGGATGTTGTAACCTTGGCCAAAATCGGTCAGTATGCGGAGAATCATTATTGGAACAAACCTTCCGGTCTGCTGGATCAGATGGCTTGTGCGTACGGCGGTCTCATTGCTATTGATTTTGAAAACCCTGCACAGCCTGTCATTGAACCTGTTCAGTGGGATTTCCAACAAAATGGCTACTCATTGGTCATTGTGAATACAGGTGGTAACCACGCCGATCTGACGGAAGATTACGCTGCTGTGCCATATGAGATGAGAGCGGTTGCTCAGGCGCTGGGCAGTGAGTATGTTCGGGAAATTACAGCAGACGCAATCTATGCCAACCTTAAGAAGATTCGTGAAGCTGCTGGGGATCGTGCCGTGCTGCGTGCGCTTCATTTCCTGGAGGAAAACAATCGTGTCGATGGTCAGGTACAGGCGTTGCGGGATGGACGGTTTGCTGATTTCTTGAAACTGATTACGGCGTCTGGTAACTCGTCATGGAAGTGGCTGCAGAATGTATATCAGAGTGGTGCTGTGAAGGAACAGGAGATTGGCATCGCGCTAGCACTGACCGAGAATTATCTGCAAAACCTGGGTGATGGTGCTTGTCGGATTCATGGTGGTGGATTCGCAGGAGTTATTCTGACGATCCTTCCGAACGAAAAAGTAGAAGAGTATATGTCATGGATGCACGACATGTTGGATACACCGATTATTGTTGTTAATGTGCGTGCACAGGGTGCGGTATGTCTGAATGCATTAATCGCTAACGCGGGCTAAAAAGCATCAGATAAATAGTTCTAGCATGATTCAACGAAGTCCGGGCCATGTCCGGGCTTTTTGGGTTGTTCATTTTTGATAAAAGTCCAAACTTTGAAGGGGCGTAATGTGTTATTTAAGTAGTGATGATGGTTCGATTAGGTGAGAGGCTGTATCTCAATAATGTTCTCATGGGAGGAAGGATCAGATGATTACACCTACAGTGGCTGAGCAGGAAGAGACTCAATTATACGAGGAGTTGCGGCGCTCGATCGATAAATTCGAAGAGGGCGAGCAGCGGCAAATAGTGCTCAATCGGATGATTAAACAGCTAAGATTGGCCAAGTGGCGCAAAGATCGAATGCGTAAGATCGATGCATACTGTCAAAGAATAAAGCCCGCAACACTTTGGATCATATTAGCCACAGGAGCACTTGCACCAGTCTTGTTGTTTAGTATGTTCATCTGGGTATCGTTGTGGGTGGAATGAAGCTGTAGTAGAGGGATAACAATATGAAGTTAATAAAAAGAATCGTTAACCATCGGATTATCGTATTCCGACTGTAACGATTCTCTGAACTATCTTTAGGGTTAGTGGGACATTTGTGTAGACTTACCGTCTAAAGATTGCACTTGTCCCTGGATATACTGGTGGTAATCGCGGAAGCTGCTGATGTGATGCAAAGAATCGGAGTTCTCAGACTGAATCTTAATTTTACCGTCCTGAGGCAGATTTTTCATCTCAGCAATGACGGATTTGGAACCTTGGATGTCACCGGACATGTCCTGAATTCGCTGTAATAGTGCTGGATGCCCTTCGTGCTGGAGCATCTCAGCGAGGGGTCTCATTTCCTCCAACTTTTGGCTCGACCGTTCAAGTGTGGTCATCACTTTGTCTCCATCTGTACTTGCGCTAAGTGAAACCATTCGGTGAATATGATCTTTCTCCATACGCTCAAGCGCCTCAAGATGGGAAGCTTCCAGTCGTTTGGGATCGCTCCAGCTCTCCGACCGAACGGTGTCATTCTGTTGCTGGGAAGCATTGTTCGCAGTGCCATTACCACAGCCCCATAACAGAGTTGAGCAAGTTAACATGGCTCCAACGGCGATGATACTTTTTAACCTCATGCTGTCACTCCTTCGATAATTTTCCTGAAGGTAGTATGAGCTATAATATCCAAAATCATGCTTCATCTTGTGATAAGAATGGAGAAAATGACCCAAATAATTAAAGTTACGATCGTAACGGTATGTATGGGGTGAGAAGCATTATGAATCTTTATACTAATAACATATGGCGCTGGACCATCAATCTTCTATATCCTGCCATTATCTTTGTCTTCCAGAGCTGGGGACCGATATTGGATTCTTGGACAGGTCCTATTTTGTTCGTCGCGGTGTTCTGCTTTCTGTGGAGCGATGTAAAAGACATGTTCCTCTCGACTGGATTGACATGGTTTATTGCCATCCCGTGTTGGTGGTATTGGATTGAACGTCCGAAACCATCGTTCGGTGCAGAGCATTTTGAAGCACATCTATGGCTAATTGTACTTATGTATATTGTCTTTGTGCTCATTCCCCAGACCTTAATCCTGACTACTCGGTTGCGGGTAATGGATTATATTAGGGGGAAGCAGATATGAGTCGCATCAAAAGAATCAACAAGCCATACTTCATCTTCCTCATCTGGAACATACTTATGATCGGCGCTGTACGTGGATTAACCTTCCAGCATGAGCCTGGTAGAGGCGTGTCTGGTAACGGTAACCTGGGACTTCTGGTGTTATTCCCATCTCTTCTGACCTTCCTGATTCTATGTATCTGGACGACAACTTTGTCCAAATGGTGGTTATATGATCAGCGTCAGCGCTGGGGAGGGAAGGTGCATGCTTTTGTACCCTTGGTTGCTCTCCTACTGTGTGTGTTGTCAGTCTTTCTGGAGTTACGCATCATCGATGACTTACGCATGCAACTTAATGGATTTACGAATGATCCAAATTCGGCAGTATACCGTTTTGGTTGGCTGAATCAATATACGAACACACTGTTTTACAACGTTCCGATCCTGCTGTTCGGCCTGTCTTTCTCCATATTGGCAGGCTGGCTTATGGAATGGAAACTTCGCAGTCATAGATCCGCATGATCCGATCTACAAACGAACGACATCCATCTACATAAACATCCCTTATCCGGCTCCAGACGGACAAAGGGATGTTTCGCGTTCTTGCTATACTTTCCGTTTATATTTCCCTGTATACGGGATGGTGAGATGGATTTTCAGATCTTGAATCGAGTCTTCGGTAAGCATCATCTTGCTGCCATTGTTGGATAACTTACGCCAGAGTTTCGGATTCTTACGATACAGCTTCTCCTGAAGACCGTAAATATCCACACCACGCTCAAGGCCGTGACGATAGGTCTGCATGATCTGCTCGCGCAATTTCACTTCACTAATCTGGATCATCTCTTCATACGAGGTGGGCACCAGGTATTCGTACAGGGCAGTGAGGTATTGGGCATCAATATTGAACGTAACGTCTTCACCCTGAATGACAGGTTTAATTTTGATCTTTGGTAATCCTACACTGAGTGCTCCATAGATCGTTCCATCCTTCTGCACAAGCAAGGGAGCCCGCCGCATGTCCTTGATTAACCAATGATAACCGGGAAGCTGACTGCGTGGAAAGTATTCAAAGTCATAGCCAGTCTTCTCGAAAAAGGCCCCTTCCACCAGAAACAAATCATGTTTCTTCTCATTCTCAGCCCACTGGGTATTGTTCAAGGCAAGACTCGGCAGATACGTTGTTGTAGCCGGATCATTATGTGTTGCAATGAGCTTGAAGCTAAGCACAGGCGGGTATAACGATTCTTCCATGTACGTGGGGAGTGGATTGTGAAGAATGCTGTCCAGTGGCGACATATTATAGATGGACGTTGCACTCAGGATTTTCTCCAGAGGCTCTCGTGTTCCATACACCCAGGTTGTATAACGGGATTCTGGAAACCGTCCCAGCATGTCGAACACATCTTTGATGTGTTTGCTAGTCAGCACACCTTCGGCCATAACGATGGCTGTCACATGCCCCCAAGCCATGTGTAATTGAGCCGTACGGAACAGTTCGTTTAGCGCCAGACTCATGGTTTTCCCCTCGGCATGTCCGACCCATACAGGCGGTGTATCTGCACTTTTGGTTGAACTTTCACTTTTGGCGACACTGGCAAAATCCAGCGTTTGTACATACAGATGATACATGCCGTCCTTATAATCAATCCCAAAGGCTTTGGCGTAGTCTACCTGTTGAATCTCAAAGGCACTCCAGCATCCACTCGTCATCACACACATCGATAGGCTTAACAGACCCAGCAGATATCGCTGTAACAAGTGTTTCATCGTCCGTTTCCTTTCTTACGCGGTTCTTGAGTCTCAAGATAGACGGGTCTTCGTTTACCTAACCCCTTTGGCAGTTTGAATAATGAAGCTATCGCTTGTTTGAAATGAAGTGGTGTTAACGGCGTGAGATATGGAATGCCAAATGATTTGAGATCGGTCAGGTAGATGAGGAACAGAATCAACGACAGGATGAAGCCATAGATACCGAGGGAAGCTCCCAAGACAAAACAAAGGAACCGCAGGATCAGCACAGAACTGGTCATGACCTGATTCACAATGGTTGCTCCAGCTACGACGGTAACTGCGATGATGACAATCATGAGTGGAGAGACCATGCCGGCTCGAATGGCGGAATCTCCGATAATCAGACCTCCAACGACAGTTAATGTCTGGCCGATGGCACTTGGCAAACGTACCCCTGCCTCACGGAACAGCTCCATCAGCAGCATAATGAGAAACATCTCCATTCCCGATTCCATCGGAAGTCCCATGCGTCCAACCGAGATCGTCGCGACTAGTGGAAAGGGGATCTGATCCATATGAAAGGATGTCAGCGCAATATAGAATCCGGGCAGGAACACGGTGATCATCAGGCCAAGAAAGCGCAGCATCCGCCCTACGTTGACAGCTAAGAAGGGAAAGCTGGCATCTTCCGGTGATTTGAGCAGAAGAAACAGATTGACTGGCCCAATAATGGCGCTGGGATTGCCGTCGACAATGAGGATAAAACGTCCGTTCAGGAGACATTCTGCAGCAAAGTCAGGCCTGCCCGTATAATGGGTGACGGGAAACAAAGTAATTTTCGAAGGTGACAGCAATTCTTCCAGTTCATTGGCGGTCAAGATGCGTTCGGTCTCAATCTTACGCAATCGATCCTGGACGTCTTCGATCAGATCCGGATTGGCGATATTCTTGATATACATCAATGCCACTTTGGTTGCAGAACGTGAACCGATCAGTTCGATATTGCAGGCCAGTTGGTTCGTACGCAGTCGGGTGCGTATCAAGGCAACATTGACGGCAAGTGGTTCAATGAACCCATCTCTTGCCCCGCGGATCGAAACTTCGGTGGTGGATTCCTCCGGTGTCCGAGTAGGGAGGTTAGATATATCAATACTCCACATGGTTTGCAGGGAAGGAATACAGATCAACATATGGCCTTCAAAAACACGGAGAGACATCAGTTCAGTTCCAAATGCCGGATCTTGCAGATCCATTCGGGTCCAATCTAGGCTGATGCACTTTTCAATGTCGGATGTACGGACAAAGTGTGTATTTTCATATGTTCGTTTGAGTTCCGGGAGAATAATATCGTAGATTGCTTCACTATCTACCATACCGCTGCAATAGGTCATAAGGAGTTGCATTGGAGGTTCTCCGAACATATGACTATTGATGATGACATCATCAGATCCGGCAAAAAAGGTGTTCAGGTTATGCTCGTTCATTCGGAACGGTTCAACTTCACGATCATTCTTGGGTTGGGATGAGATCGGCACGTTCGGGAGCCTCCTTGTCTTTTTTGTGGATTAATGCAGCAATGGTTAATATCACGGTAACGATTGAGACATAGGCCAGCATGACCGGGAACTGAATATGATCCACGTAATAGTCCACGTAATCAATGCGCCACCATTGCATCGCCATAAAGCTCATGATGACGGTAATGATGAGAATCGCGATATATCGTTTCTTCGGTCTGCGGAAATTCAGAAGATCCACGATAAGATACATGGATATGGCGACCCTTGCGAAGGAACCACTTAGCCACTGATAGATGGACAGAAAATCAACGTGTTGCAATAGTTTTCCAATATTCACAAGTTTCCATTGCTCATAGGGACTGTTTCGTTGTTTGGCTGCTTCTTCGGGACCGAATTCGACGATGGCTCCGATCGTGGGTCCGATCGCCATACTGAGCATGAAAACGCCGAGGATCAGAATATACCACCACCGAATTTTGCCTTTGATTTCATGCTGGAACAACATAAGAATCCAGATTTCCATAAGCCCGGCAAGAGAGTAGATCATGCCCCGCCAGACGGGCCCCATGCCGTTCTCCATAATCGGGAACAATAGACTGTAGTCTTTATATTTCATATTGGCGGACATTACAAAATAACCAAGCAAAATGACAAAGGGCAGCAGCAGACTGGAAGTCATCGCAATGGAGCGTATGCCTTTAGCCGCTGCCCACGCGGCAACCAGTGCCCCGCCACCAGCCAGAACGTAAGGTGGCGTGAATTGAAGATATGTGGACACGGTCCAGTTAGTTGTCTCATACAACGTATGTGTGCCAAGCGTGAACAGTAGAATGGAAGCGGAGATCCGGAAGATCCATGAAGGAACAGCACCGAATTCTCGCGTAATCCAATCTGTTAATCGCTGTCCACGTACACGCCGAATAATGATGTACATCATACATAGAAACAACATGAAAAAAGGGCCAGCCGCCACGACAGACAACCATCCATCCCTGCCTGCTGCTTCGAGAATTCCTGGAATGGACAAGACATGGCAGACCAATCCGGCACTTAATAAAATGATGGAAAAGGACAACCAGATGGTAATCTGACCTTTTTCACGACTCATGCGAATCCTCCTTTCCAATGAAGGAAGTTTCCGTTAGGTTGTACAGCATACAGGAAGTTGATTCCTTTTTCAGATTTTTTCACAGAAAGCTGCAACCGATATGGACGGACTCAGCAGAAAGCTTTAACATACAGATATAGCAATGTCGAAGACAAGCACTGAGCGAAGCATAGAGAAATAGGGAGGAAACCTACGATGACAATAACGACTAAGGCACCTGGAGAGACAAAAGTTGGCTTTATTGGTACAGGCGTGATGGGTAAAAGCATGGCTGGGCACATCCAGAGAGCAGGGTATCCGCTGCATGTGTACACGCGAACTGCTGCCAAAGCAGAAGCATTGGTGAAGGAAGGTGCCGTATGGCATGACACACCAGGCAAACTGGCTGCCGCGTGTGATGTAATCATCACGATGGTGGGGTATCCGAAGGATGTGGAGGAGATTTATCTCGGTGAGGATGGGCTCGTAGCCAATGCCAAACCGGGTTCATATCTGATTGATATGACGACCTCAAGTCCGTTACTGGCTGCACGAATCTTTGAAGCTGCGGAAGCCAAAGGACTGCATGCACTGGACGCACCTGTGTCGGGCGGTGATATCGGAGCGCAGAACGCCAAGCTGTCCATTATGGTTGGGGGTAGTTCGGAGGCCTTTGAAGCTGTGCGTCCGCTGTTTGAGCAGATGGGCACCAACATTGTGCTGCAAGGCAAGGCGGGAGCCGGGCAGCATACCAAAATGTGCAACCAGATTGCCATTGCCTCTGGCATGATGGGCGTATGCGAAGCACTTGCCTATGCCAAGACGTCTGGTCTGGACGCGGAGACCGTGCTGAAGAGCATTGCTACCGGTGCAGCCGGAAGCTGGTCGCTCAGCAATCTTGGTCCGCGCATGATCGCAGGCGATTATGAGCCTGGATTCTATGTGAAGCATTTTATCAAAGACATGGGAATTGCACTGGAGTCTGCAAAAGCGATGGGTATGAAAACGCCCGGGCTGGCTCTGGCCGAATCCCTGTATCAGGAAATAGCGAATAATGGTCTGGATGAAAAAGGTACACAGGTACTCTACACCTATTATCTTCAGGCTTAACATCCAAGAGAACAGCAGCGTATTCTTTTTCTATCCAGGAAAGGTTGCGCTGTTTTTTTCAATTTTGCGGCTTGGTTATGCGTCTAAAGTCACGGAATTGGTTAAATGTTCATATGTACTTTGCATAATGGAGAGATTTTGATCGTTTTCCCCTTTATTTTTACCGCGCTTTATCCGACATAAGTAATAGAAGTTTACATAATGAATGTGTCAAAGGATGTTATTCCTCCTGTAATGGTCACCCGTAACCCACACTATAATAGAACGGAGCTTGCCCATGTTCAAGAAAATCCTGTCTCTGTTCAAGACACAACCAGAACTTGCGAACCAGATTACAGCCTCCGCTTCAGCGTTACCATCAACGACAACCATTCCCCCGCGTATGGTCCGTAGTAAGCGCAAGAAAAAAGCGGAAGGGGATTGGACACGTCAGCCTGAGGAGCCTAGTACAGCAGATCAGCTGATAGGTCTTCCAAGTCAATATAAAGTGCTGAACGACCTGCTCGTTACCAATCCGAAGTCACGCTCCGGTTATTCGCAGATTGATCATGTCGTGATCGGCCCTCGGGCAATCTTTGTGATCGAAACCCGAAATCTGACGACAGGTGAGATTCGCGGCGGACGAAGAGAGGCCAATTGGTCGGTCAGCAGCAGCCGGGTCAAAATGTACAATCCACTCATGCAGCATCGTGCACATGTGGAAGCCATCCATGCACACCTCGGAGACTACAAAAGAGTACGCCTTGTCTCCATGGTGACTTTCACCAACCGTTGCCGCATCAGTGTTGATCCTGCTGTGAGATATGTGAATTCAGATGAACTGATCATCTACGATCATGAATTGGTGGAAACGATTCAGCGCAAGACAGAACGACTTGAGACAGAGGTTCCCGAAACCGTATTTCAAGAGAAGGATATCCAGGCGATCTACGCTCTGTTATCATCGGTCAATTCCACCGATCCTCAGATTCGGTCAGAGCATATGGAGAAGGCTAAAGGGATCAAATAATTATGCTTCACGAACACTGTTGTCCATACGGGCGGCAGTGTTTTTGTGTTGCGGTGGTAGTTAATGTGCGAGTAGTAAAAGGCTTAAGACACAGGTATATCGTCGTATACAACCGATTTTTAACTTATGATAGAATGTAGACCATGTCCAATTGTGTGAATCAAGCATGTTATATGAAAGGATATTTTTGTAAGTAAGTGTTCAAGTCTTGGAGCAGAGGTTAATGGCTCTCAGGAATATACATAGGATAGGGGAAGATTATGCGATGAAATGGAATTATACGATAAAGACGTTCACAGTTATGCTTGGTTTGGCAGCGATTCTGACAGCTTGTGGTGGCGGAGCGAAGGAGACGTCATCGCCGGAGTCTGCTTCCGGTACAGAAGTTGCTTCATCAGAAACAAGCAGCTCGAATGCTGCCGTAACAGAAACTGCAGCAACCGGTTCGAATGGGAGTGAGGAGACAGGTTCAGCCGCAAAAGAATCTTCTTCAGCCGACGACGGCAAGATTGGAAAGGACTCCACACTGGAAGAATTGAAGCAGCAGTATGCCGATAAACTCGGTTATATCCGTATCCCGCTTACAGATCATCCAGTACGTCGGGTTAGTGAGGAAGGTTCAAAAAATATTAATGTAGCCAACTACAGCGATGCCGTTGTGGACATGAATGCAGGGGTGCCAATTCACTCTGATTCGCAGCGGTTGATTGATGATGCCTTTCCTTTTTTTACAACCGTACAAGCACCTGACGAATCTTATATAACTTGGGAAGAAGCAACCAATCTGGAGCGTGCCATGGTGAAAACACTGTTTATCGCGCGTGAAGGCCTGCTAATTACCGAAGATGCGATGAAAAATAAGGATTATAACAGTACAACGTTCCAGGACTCCAAAGATTTTTTCAGCATTACCGCGAAATTTGAATCTATGGCGCCTGTCGCACAACATCCGCGTGACATTACGTTGAGTACGTTATACGATAAAGCTCGCACGTCGTGGGGCAAGCTTGCTGCGATGGACCCGGAGCAGGATGAAGCGGCGTTTGCCGAGATGTACAAGACGACGAGAACCGATGCCAATAATGCCATGGGGTTGCTTAATGTTCTGTTGTCTACCAATGAGGAAGAACGGATCAAAGAGATTTACGGGGAATAAAAAAGCCGTGATCCAGAGTTAATCTGGAACATCCCGGTAACATGTCTGGATCACATGCCTTCAAACTCTGACTACCGATTGAAGCGGGGTCAGGGTTTTTCTGGTTTTTTCCAATAGGTGTATGATATGTTTTTAGGAGTAAGAGATGTACGGAATATAGGTGAGGTGTGTAAAAGATGTGGTGGATGAACTTTTGTAAACGCTTTAAATTTAAAACGAAGCTAATCTTGTTTTTATCTACCGCAACGGTCTTAATCTCCGGAATCACAGGGTTGATCACCTATCGCATCCATATCGACCTGTTTAATGAAGAGGTCAGTCGCCAGTATAGTCTTACCGCAGAGCAGATTCTTGCACGTCTAGATTCCAGGGTACACGACATGTATAAAGTCACCGATTATATCACACTGAATCCCTCCGTAAAAAATGCCATCAAAGCACAGACCTCTGGCATCTCGTCCTATGATCAGATGAAGCTAGAAGATGAACTGGATGATCAGTTGTATCAGGTAAGGCTGGATGCACCGGAGATCATGGGGCTCCGCATATATGACCTGAAGGAAAACATATTTAATCTCGGCGCCTTTGCCGGCTCATTTCAACAGATGGACCCTTCCTATCTGGCAGAGATGGTTCATAGACTGGAAGGAACGGGCGGCGAATATGGTTGGAATCGTTTGGGGCCGGATGCCTTCTTGCAGGAGGAACAATCCAATTGGATTCTGGCGGGACGATTAATGCGGTCTGTTGATCTGGAGACCTATGGCGTCATGTTAATTCTGTTTAACACCTCGTTGTTCGAATCGTATCTCAAAGATCTGCGACTGAATGAGGAAGTTGCTGTCTACTTGTTTGACGCAGATGGTGAGCTTCTTTATGCCTTTCATAATCAGGATGCGGATCCACCACCACTTACCGAGCTAAGCCTAGGGGCGACGGAGATCAGGGACGAGCAGGGAACAACCCAATTGTATACGAAGCAAACGTCAGACAAAGCGGGCTTCACCCTGGTCAGCAAGGTCTCACTCGCTCAGATTCAGAACAAGGGGAAGATCATTGTAAAAGTTGCTGTGTTCTCTGCGGTAGCCAGCATATTATGCTCCTGGTTCATCATTACCGTAATTAGCGGCAGACTGTTACGTCCACTTGCGAGTCTAGTCAACGCGATGAAAAGAGTGCGTGATGGACAGTTCGATACACGGGTACGGATCGAGACACGGGATGAGCTCGGTTTCATCGGTGAACGATTCAATGCAATGGCTTCCCGGATTGATACGCTTATACATGAAGTGTACGAGCGGGAACTCAGTGAAAAAGAAGCTGAACTCAAAGCTATTCAGGCCCAGCTGAATCCCCATTTTCTGTATAACACGCTGAGCATGTTTTTTTGGAAGTTCTATATGCTTGGTGATGAGAAATCGGCTCGCCTGGTCACTGCCTTGTCCGAGATGCTGCAGTATACGCTGGAACCCGTGCAGCAACTGACGACCGTGCAGGATGAGATGAAGCAAATAGATCACTACCTGCAGATTCAGCAGGCCCGGTATCAGGAAGCCTTGTCGATTGAAATTGCCGTTCCTGCTGAATTGCTTCACTGTCAGGTGATCCGACTGTTGCTTCAGCCCATCGTGGAGAATGTTTTTGTTCATGCCTTCTCGGACAAAAGGAACAACCGCCATCTGGAAATTCGTGGCTCGCGGCAAAACGGGCATGAAGGAGAGCTGGATCTGCTCATCATTGAAATTTCAGATAACGGCTGCGGCATGCACGCATCGGTCATTGAACACATTATGACGCCAGTGGCACATGCGGATGAGGAACGTCAGCACATTGGCATGCGGAGTGTACTTCGAAGAATTGAGTTGATTCACGGTGAACCCTACGGTGTACAGATCGAGTCGACTGTGGGAGAGGGTACGCTAGTACGTCTTCGTTTGCCTTATCAGATCGGTGAGGACTCATGCCGAGAAATTCAGGTGACTGAGAGGAGTAGGTTCTGTTGAGTGGACGTATGCTCGTAGTGGATGATGAAGCGTTATTTCGTCAGGGTCTGATTCATCTGGTTCGCAATAACCCCCTCGGTTGGGAGGTCGTCGGGGAAGCGGCCGATGGAGAAGAAGCGATACAGGCTGTACACAGCTGCACACCCGATCTGATCATTACGGATATCAACATGCCTGTGATGGATGGTCTAGATTTGGCCGAACGCATACACGAGAGTGGACTGGACATTATGATTATCATTTTGACAGGTTATCGTGAGTTCGAATATGCACAGCGTGCCATCCGGTATGGGGCAATTGAATTTTTGTTAAAGCCTTTCTCGCTTGATGAAGCATGTCAGGTGTTGCAAAAGGCACATGAACGATATCGCCGAAAACAGTCCGACATTCGGATCAGGGAACAATACAGCCAAGTGGACCGTACCGAGAGACTGCGAGAGGAACTGACTTCACTGGTGCTCCATCATCAATTCGGAGCGATAATGAATCGGATCGAGATATTGCTGGAAGAAGCGTCCGGGATGAGCTTGTCACAAGGCAAAGCGGAGATTCATATGCTTATGAAGGTCATGATGGACTTACTGGTACAACAGCTTCAGCCTCAGGAATCCGGTGGTATGGACTCAACTGCCCCAGACCCACTGCTCTGGATTCATACCATACCTGAAGTCATCGCTTGGGCCAGATGCAAGAGCGAAGAGTGGGTGGATATGCTGATGCGGCTAACTCAGGAACAGCAGGATCATGTCGTTACACGTGTTATACAGTATATTGAAATGAACTATTCCAGCACATGCACGTTGCAGGCCGTGGCTGCCCATGTTCATGTGACACCCAACTACTTGAGCCATTTGTTCAAAAAAGAAACAGGACAAGGCTTCAGTCAATATGTCAGCAAGCGCCGAATTGATAAGGCGAAGCTGCTGCTGCACAGCACTCGGCAGAGCATGGCAGATATCGCGGAACTGACCGGGTTCGATAACTCCAGTTATTTTACAACCGTATTCAAACAGATGACGGGGGTATCGCCCCGCGAATACCGCAAGCAAGTAGCCAAGTGAAGTGCCCGGTAGCAATCCTCCTTGAACTGCTGCAGGGTCACAATTAAAGAGAAGCCTCCTCTTAATATCTGTTCGTTTCCAAGTTCAACCCCACCATGTGGGGTTATTTTTGCGTAGAAAATTATAAAAGGATCGTTAAATAACAAATGTTTACGCTTACATTTTTATCTAAAATACAACTATAGTACATCAACAGCAGAGAGGAGTGATGGATGTGAAGGGGGAACTGACCGCAGGTCCGCCGTCTGGATTACAACCGCCGGATAGTGAAATGAAGCATCGGATTCGGCAGCAGCGGCTTCGACGATTCAAGATGAATATACCGTTAATCTTTATGTTTGTTCCGGTGATTATGTTCTACCTTACCTTTCGTTATGCACCCATCGGAGGGCTTGTCATGGCCTTCAAGGACTACAACTTCTATGATGGGCTGTGGAACAGTCCATGGGTAGGCTTTCAGCATTTTCAGACGCTGTTCAGTGATCCGCGCACGGTGGAGATTATTCGCAACACCTTGTTCCTCAGTCTGTTAAGCATCATTATCGGGTTTCCCATTCCAATTATTCTGGCCATTATGCTGAATGAAGTGCGAAACATGGCCTTTAAGCGGACGGTGCAGACGGTGGTCTATATGCCACACTTCTTTTCCTGGGTCATCATTGCGATGATGATCATGACGGTTTTCTCTTTGGAAAATGGGATCGTAAACCGCTGGGTCGAGGCCTGGACGGGAGCACCTTATCCGTTCATGTACAACAAGGGTTCGTGGGTTGCGGTGTTTGTTGGCTCAGGGATCTGGAAGGACATGGGCTTCAATGCCATCATTTTTCTCGCGGCACTAACGACCATTGATCCGAGTCAATACGAGGCTGCACAGATGGATGGGGCCAGCAAAATGCGTCAGATCTGGCATGTCACCCTTCCAGGTATACGCTCCACCATTATTCTCCTGCTGATTCTGTCGATGGGGCGGGTGATGGAGGTCGGATTCGACCAGGTGTATATGCTTCAGAATTCCAATGTCAATGAGATAGCGGATGTAATCAGTACCTATATCTACCGCACCGGTCTTCAGGGAGCACAGTTCAGCCTGACAACAGCGATGGGATTGTTCGAATCCCTGGTTGCATTTATCCTCATTTTTAGTGCAAATTATATCGCGCGTCGATTTAACGAAGGTTTGTGGTAGGGAGGGAGAACAGCATGAGAAAAACCAAAGGAGAAAAAGTCTTTTATCTAATCAATTATGTATTGTTGTCATTGGTTGCCGTCAGCTGTATCCTGCCCTTACTGAACATTGTTGCCTTGTCATTTAGTGATGCGAGAGCGGTTGTTTCAGGTCAAGTGGGGTTATGGCCCGTCGATTTCACCTGGTTCTCCTATCACAGCCTAATTACGGGAACGCCGATTCTGAATGCATTCTGGAACAGTGTGGAGATCACATTGATCGGTACAGGGCTCAGTATGGCGGTGACGATTATGGCGGCATATCCGCTGTCACGTAGACATTTTTATCACCGGCGCTTCTTTACGATGGCGATGGTGTTCACGATGATTTTTAACGGTGGACTCATCCCGACTTATTTGGTCGTGCAAAATCTCGGTCTTGTGAACAGTTACGGCGCGCTTTGGCTACCGGGCCTGGTGAGCACGTACAACATGCTGATTATGCGATCTTATTTTGAAAATCTGCCGGGGGAAGTGGACGAGGCTGCGCGCATCGATGGTTGTGGTGAACTGGGGCTTTTGTTCCGAATCGTGTTGCCATTATCCAAACCTTTGCTGGCGACTATTGCTCTCTTTTACGGCGTGGGTTACTGGAATTCGTTCATGAGTGTGATGATTTATATCAATGATACGTCCAAATACAACATGACCGTGCTCGTCCAAAATATGATTATGTCCAATCTGAATGTACAGGATTTTACCGATCCAACGATGATATCGAATCTGACCCCGGAAGGCATCCGGGCAGCAGCTGTCATTGTGATGGTCATACCCATTTTGGCAGTGTATCCGTTCTTGCAGAAGTACTTCGTTAAAGGGGTCATGCTTGGATCAATTAAAGGTTAAAACAGGCTGTGGGTTAACCTGCATGGGTTCATATTACAGGAGAGAAAGAGGGTCTTATCTATGGCGTTAACGATGAAGGCGTGGATGAAGTCGTGTCTCGTTCTGGGCTTGATCGGTGGTTTGCTGGCGGGATGTACAGGAGGTAACGGTAGCGAACAGGCGGAAGGCGAAGGCAACAGGGGGAACATCACGTCAACGATCTATGATCGGGGCGCGGTCCCAAGCGGCATGGGTACGATCGAAGATAATATGTGGTCCAAGTGGATTAACGAGAATGGCCCGGCAAATGTAAAATATACAGCAGTTCCCCGCTGGGAGTCTCAGTCGAAACTTAACGTATTATTCGCTTCTGGCAGTGCACCGGATATCATTTTTGAATTCGGTACGCCCATCCGTAACACACTGTTTAATCAGAAACAGCTGATGCCGCTGGATGAGTTGATCGAGAACTCGAGTGTGGAATACAAAGCCTTGATGGAGAAATATCCCCAGCTCAAGAAGGCCGGCATCAAAAGCGATGGTAAGCTCTATGAAGTGGGACGTATGAACGAGGTGTTTCCACTAACGAGCTTTTTCATTCGGGAAGACTGGCTGGAAAAGTTGAATCTGGAGGTACCGACCAATGAAGAAGAGATGCTGGCGGTAGCCAAGGCCTTCACGGAGAATGATCCCGATGGAAACGGAGCTAAGGATACATACGGCATCGGTGGATTCCAGTTCGGCGATACAGCGGGTCTGTTCCGTTATATGTACAACGCCAACTGGGTGAATGTGGAGGACGGGGAGATGGTGGTTGGTCCCAACAACATGAAAGAAGCCACGGCATTCAAACGTGCATTATATGAAGCAGGTGTGGTCGATAAGGACTTATTGACCGACAAGGACGGGGCCAAGGCGAAGCAGGATTTCCTGAACGGCAAAATCGGTATGTACGCGGCCATGACTTCGGATTATACCGGGTTTGCAGCGAAGGAACTGGATACATTGATGCAGAATGTTCCTGAGGCCAAATTAAAGGTCATCGCTCTGCCAACCACGTCCGTAGGACAGCACACGATGGTGTGGAATAACCCCGTTCAGATGACTGCAGCTGTGAATGCGCGAGCCAAAAATCCGGAAGCAGTTATGCAATATATCGATTTTCTGACCAAAATAGAGTCGGGCCGAACCTTCAAAAATGGATTTGAAAACACGCATTATACGTTGAACGATCAAGGCTGTCCGCGCATCTCGGATCAGGAGAAATACAAGCAGGAGATCAGCTGGGCAGGCGATTACGCCATGTTGTACAGCCGTCTGGAGGAAGGCAAATGCGGGTACACAGAAATGCTGTTCAGCGAAGAGATCCCGTCGCAGAAGGAAGGACTTCGACTATTTAAGGAAGCGCGTGAGGTATACATGACGGATCTTCCGGTAGGAGAGGGTGTTACCCATTCGGAACATATGCCGCAGCTACCCAAGGAGCTTCAGGTGAAGTTGACCAATGTGACAACAGCGATCAACGATATTTTTACCCGTTCCATCATTGGCGGAAGCAAATATACGATCGAACAGGCTGCAACGGAAGCACAGCAGAAGTGGGAACAAGGCGGTGGCCCGGAGATTGAAGCATGGTACAAAGACTGGTGGAGCAAGGAAAAGGATAATGTACTAGTCTGGGACGACTTCTATGAGATCTATGAACAACAACAGGCTGATTTTGAAAAAGCAGAGTGAATTCAAGGATTCAAATCATTCATACGATTTATAATTTTGGTATTGGTAGAAATAAGCGCTCTGATCCCCTGATCAGAGCCTTTTTAGGTTTGGGCTTCAAATAGGGGAATATTTGACTGGAAAATGAAGTGAATAGAAAGTTCTCGCATTTCGCATGAAACCATATCCAGAACGATGCGTATCATAAGGTATTAATTGTTTTTAAATGTAGAATATTGCCGTATTTCAGAGTATAGTTAAGGAATAATTTAACTTATATTCAATGATGATGTAGGGATGAAAATTACTGAAAACCATGAAAAAGTGGAAAGAACACCATGTATGAAACTATTGGAGGTTGAGTATGAGTTCATTTAAAGGCTGGTTAAATTCAACAAAACAAGGACTTGAAGAGCAAGTCAAAAAGTTTAAAAATAAAGATTTTATGGATGCCGTAGTTGCAGGCTGTGCACTGGTTGCTTTTGCAGATGGTTCCATTGACGAAGCGGAAAAGAACAAGATGGCCGGTTATATCAACCTGAGTCAGGAATTGAAGGTATTTGATATGGCTGAAGTGATTACACGCTTCAATCATTATGTCGCGAACTTTGAGTTCTCTCCAGAGATCGGGAAGCAGGAAGCGCTGAAAGCCATTGGGAAATTCAAAGCCAAGCCGGATGTAGGACGCGTTATTGTGGGTGTATGCAGTGCGATTGGTTCAGCTGATGGTAACTTTGATGATCAGGAGAAAAGAGTCGTTACCGAGATATGCATCGTACTTGGACTGAACCCGAGTGAATTCAATCTCTAAGTAGCTATTTTACATATGAAGGGAGGTGAAAATCAGTGGCAAGCATTAATTTGGTCAAAGGACAGAAGATTGATTTAACCAAAGGCAATGCAGGACTTACTGAGGTGATTGCTGGTCTCGGTTGGGACCCGGTAACTGCCAAAGGTTTCTTCGGAAGAAAAAAACAAGCGGATGTCGATTGTGATGCATCGGCGATCATGTTGAATGAGGAAGGCAAGTTGGTCAAGGACTCCAACCTGGTTTGCTTCCACAACAAGCAAAGTGCATGTCGTTCGGTTATCCATTCAGGTGACAATCTAACAGGACAGGGAGACGGTGACGACGAACAGATCAAAATGGATCTGTCCCGTATTCCTGCTGATGTTCATAAAGTATTAATCGTTGTTAATATCTACGATTGTGTCAATCGCAAGCAAGATTTTGGCATGATTGAGAAGGCTTATATTCGTATTCTGGATGGTAAAAATTCCAGTGAGCTCGTGAAGTTCAATCTATCCGATAACTACACAGGATCAACAGCGTTGATCTGTGGTGAATTGTATCGTCATGGAGGCGAATGGAAATTCTCGGCAATTGGAGAGGGTTCCCATGCGGTACATATCAATGAACTCGCTCGCAGGTACTCCTAAGTACAAGATTTAACCGAAATCGACAATAATCTTGATATTCATATGTCACGATAACTACAATACACTTATATATAAGCGAGGATGATCATACGATGGCAATTAATCTCTCTAAAGGTCAAAAAATCGATCTGACTAAAACGAACCCAGGTTTGACAAAAATCACAGTAGGTTTGGGCTGGGATACCAATAAGTATGATGGCGGAAAAGACTTTGACCTGGATGTATCGGTATTCTGTACCAATGCAAACGGTAAAGTAGAAGGCGAGAAAAACTTCATCTTCTTCAACAATCCACAAAATGAAAATGGTTCTGTTGTTCACACCGGTGACAACCGTACAGGAGATGGCGATGGTGATGATGAGCAGATCAATATCGACCTGCCTAACGTACCCGCAAATGTAGAGAAAATTGCATTCTCGATTACGATCTACGAAGCTACAGAACGTAGCCAGAACTTCGGACAAGTCTCCCGTGCTTATGTGCGAATCGTCAACGAAGCAAACAGCGAAGAACTGATTCGTTTCGACCTGGGAGAAGACTTCTCCATTGAAACGGGTGTAGTTGTAGGTGAATTGTATCGTCATAGCGGCGAGTGGAAGTTCAGTGCCATCGGTAGTGGTTACCAGGATGGACTGGTTGGATTGACACGCGATTACGGTTTGCAATAGGACGTACAGTACGACTTACAGGATGGGAAGAACCGTCTCCTGGACGGTTCTCCTTTTCATTTAATCACATATCTTGGAAAGGTGGAAAAACAAATGACGATCAGTCTTGCCAAAGGACAACGTATTGACCTGACTAAGACGAATCCAGGCCTTACCCGTGTGGTGGTTGGTTTAGGTTGGGACACAAACAAATATAGTGGTGGAGTCGATTTTGACCTGGACGCTTCGGCTTTTTTGTTGTACGAAGATGGAAAAGCCAAAGGTACGGATGACTTTGTTTTTTACAACAATCCAAGCGGCGGTGCGGGTTCAGTGACACATACCGGTGACAATCGTACGGGTGAGGGTGACGGCGATGATGAGCAAGTTGTCGTTGATTTCAGTAAAATCCCTGCGCACATTCACCGGATTGGTATTACCGTAACCATCTATGATGGAGATGGACGAGGGCAGAATTTTGGACAAGTCTCCAATGCTTTTGTTCGTGTTGTAGATGCTGCAAATGATCGGGAAGTGCTTCGGTTCGACCTCGGAGAGGACTATTCCACAGAAACAGCTGTGGTGTTCTGTGAGTTTTACCGTGCAGGTGCAGATTGGAAATTCCAGGCGGTAGGTAGCGGCTTCACAGGTGGATTATCTGCTTTATGCAAAAATTACGGACTGGATGCACAATAACTTGGCATAGAAAGGTGATTCTGCTATGGCGATTTCTGTCGTGAAAGGCCAGAAGAGTGATCTGACCAAAACCAATCCGGGCTTGTCCCGTCTAACGGTAGGCATTGGTTGGGAGGCAGCCTCGGGTGTGGAGCTGGACACATCAGCATTCCTTCTGGGCTCAGACAATAAAGTGGCTGGAGATGAAGATTTTATCTTCTATAATCAGCCCTCTACCTCGTTCATCACGTATATGGATGGTGGACAGATTGGTGGCGAGAAGAAACAGTTCTCCATTGATCTTGGCAAAATCCCTGCCCGAATTGAGAAAATCGCCTTCAGCCTGACGATTCATGACGGTGAAGCACGACGCCATCATTTTGGACAGGTTCAGCATGGTTTTCTACGGTTTGCCAATGCAGCTACAGGTCAGGAAGTGATGAGATATGATCTGGGAAGCGGGTTTACAGTGGAGACCGCGATTGTCATTGGTGAATTGTATCGCCATAACGGAGAATGGAAGTTCAATGCAATAGGGTCGGGTTTTGCAGGTGGTTTGAATGCACTCTGCGCTAACTTTGGTGTAGATGTGGATGGTGGATCAGACGCTGCGCCAACCACATCAACCGTTCCCCCGACAGCTGCACCGACTCCACCACCCCCGGCACCAGAACCTACGCCTGCTCCTGTGAATTCGATCAATTTCAGCAAAATTGAATTGAAGAAGAAGGGAGACACCATTAACCTCAAGAAAAATGCGGGGGGACTTGGTGAAATCCTGATTAACCTGAACTGGAATCAACAGGGCAGCAAAGGGTTATTTGGTCGCAGCAAGAGTGTGGATCTGGACTTGGGCTGCCTGTTCGAGATGAAGGATGGTACACGAGATGTGATTCAGGCCTTGGGACAGACGTTTGGTTCACTGAACCGTTTCCCTTATATTGCACTGGATGGGGATGACCGGACGGGATCTGTTAAGACGGGAGAAAATCTGCGGATTAATGGTGCACGTATCTCGGAAATTGAGCGCATCTTGGTATTTACCTATATTTATGGTGGTGTGGCCAACTGGTCTCAAGTAGACGGTGTGGTAACTATCCAGCAGAAGGACGGCCCGGATATCATTGTGCGAATGAATGAATATGGGAGCCCGCTTGGCATGTGTGGCATCGCGATGTTACGCAATGTGAACAATGAGACATTCAGTATTGAACGAATCGTGCAGTTCTATAATGGGCATCAGGCGTTGGACGAGGCTCATGATTGGGGAATGCAGTGGGTTGCGGGAAGAAAATAATCATTCGTATTTATTCATTCAATCCCTCCAGATTAAGGAGGGATTGGTTTTTATGCCCCGACAGCTGGAATCAACTATTGCAGATTGGCTATTGCCAAAGGTGCGAGGAGGAGACAATCCTGAAATATTTTAACTTTTTGAGTCTGGAAGAAGAAGATACTTTATTTTTCTCTTCACCCGTCTCGTTCAATCACCGGACTTCCAAAGATCTACTGGCATATGCTGTTGGGGCTGCTTTATATATGCCCGCGACGCGCGCACATATCGCGGACGACATTATAAATGGTAAGCATGAAGGTCTGACGACCATTATTATTGATCTGGAGGACGCTGTAGGTGACGACCAAGTAGAGTTTGCCGAGCAGTGCCTGGTACAGCATCTAACTCAACTGATGACTTATATGGAGACAGGCATGCTGAGTCAGGATCAAATGCCTCTTCTGTTTGCTCGTGTACGTTCACCACAACAGTTGGAACGTCTGATTGATACGTTGGGAGAATTGGTGTCCATGCTGACAGGTGTGGCTTTGCCCAAGTTTTGTGTGGGCAATGGAAGAGCCTATTTTGACCAGATCCGCAAGTATAATCAACGGAAACCGGATCATTATCCCGTTCTCTATGGAATGCCCATATTGGAAACAGCTTCAATTATATATCGGGAGACACGTTGGGAGACCTTACTGGGCCTTCGAAACATCCTTGATGAACATGTTGAATATGTGCTCAATGTACGCATTGGTGCGACCGATTTCTCCAGCTTGTTTGGACTACGCCGAAGTCCTGAATTGACCATATACGATATCGCCACGATCCGTGACTGCATCTCGGATATTATCAATCTGTTTGGGCGAATGGACAAGCCGTATGTGATCTCAGGTCCTGTCTGGGAATATTTCAGTCAGCGGGAGCGCGTGTTCAAACCTCAATTACGACAGACTCCATTCGAAGAAACCCTGGGCAAATCAGGGCTGCATCTGAGAATGAAATATATTACGAACACAATGGATGGATTGATGCGTGAAGTCATGATGGACAAGGAAAATGGAATTGTTGGCAAAACGATCATTCATCCTTCTCATATTAAGCCCGTACAAGCGATGTACGTTGTTACACATGAAGAATATTCCGATGCCCAAGACATCATCGCCCGTAATGACGGTAGCCTGGGTGTGTTCAAAAGTAATTACTATAACAAAATGAATGAGATTAAACCACACTTGAGCTGGGCGAATCGAATTCTAATCCGATCACAAATATATGGGGTGTTACATGAACAGCAGCATTTTGTCGGGCTCTTGCCCAAACATGAGCAACAACACAACTACGTTCCCAATTCTTGATCAATTCAGTCTGAACGTTCAGGTTACACATAACCCGCTGCAACTTCCACTAGAATCTCTATTTTCCATGGCTGCACGAATCAATAAGAAACGTTCATTTCTGTTTGTAAGCAAACTGCTGGGCAAGCACATCCCGGTTAACCCGTATACCTCGCTTCTGAGCGGCGCGGCATTGGCTGTTCTGTTATATGAGCACCTGACTGAGGAGACGGAAGAGACCAAAGATCAGATCACCAAGTGGAAACGGGAAATGGTCGAAGGATTGATTGATCCCCAGCAAGCTCGGCAAGTGTACAACATGCTGTTGCAAGAAAGCTTGAGTTTACCGGAAACGATTCGTTTTGTTGGTTTTGCCGAGACCGCTACAGCGCTGGGTCACAGCATGTACGAGATGTTTGCTGATCAAGCTTCCTATATTCACACCACTCGCGAATATGTTCCAGCGATGAATCCAGATATTCAATTTGAAGAAGAACATTCTCACGCGATGGCTCATCGTTGTTATGCGCTGGATCATGAAGCCTTTGCAGGAGAGGGCCCGATTGTTCTGGTGGACGACGAGATTACGACGGGCAAAACGACGTTGAATATCATTCGGGATATTCAGGCCAGATATCCCCGGAAGCAATATGTGATTGCTTCGCTGCTAGACTGGCGTACGGAAGCGGACGAACTTCGATTTGCCGAACTGGAAGCTGAACTTGAAATTACTATTACACCGTTAAGCCTGTTGAAGGGCCGTATTGAAGTAGTGGGTAATCCACAGTTGGAAGCAACACAGCAAGATGAGCAGTTATCCCGTCCTGCCGTAACGCTTCAAACCTCTACCGTTGCAGATGCCTTCGATCAGCTGCACGCTACTTCCGAGGATGGTGAAGGTAAACGTAGCACAGCCAGCTACGTCCAGCATACGGGCAGGTTTGGTATGCAATCCCGTCATAATAGCGTATTACGTCAGGAGGTTAGCCGGATTGCAGAACGACTTCGGTTGCAGCGTACGGGAGAACGGACGTTGGTGATGGGAACAGGGGAGTTCATGTACATTCCAATGCGTGTTGCTGCCGAGATGGGAGAAGGCGTGTGGTATCAATCCACTACCCGCAGTCCAATCCATACACATCCCGCTCCAGGATATGCTGTTCGTAGTGGTGCCGGATATGCCTCACCGGAAGACGCATCTGTTCGTAACTTTATCTACAACATCGCCCCGGGACAATATGACGAGGTTTTTGTTCTGCTGGAGAGACAGATGTCCGAAGAGCGAATGGAACCGATGGTGAAGGTACTGGAGCAGTTGGGATGCGGTCACATTCATATTGTGTATTGCGGCTTGCCAGAGAAGACAGGGGACAATGAGCAATGAACTTAACTACACTGGAGCTAATCAGACAACGTGAGATTCGGTCTCCCGAGCCGATGGGCAGTTATGCTGCATCGGACGTTGTTTTCCTACTGAAGGATATCAGCCATGTGGATCTGGAAAAGGGAACGGGTGAACGGGAGCAGGCGATCCAATCCGGGGTTCATTATTCGGAGATGCTGCCCGTGGAATATCAGCCCACAGCCGAATACATCGAGCTGTTTCACCAGACGCTGGAACAATCCGCTGCAAGAATAGCACTTCATACCGCCATCGTGGCTGAGAAGATCGTAGAGCGCAGGGGCCTGAATCTTGTGCTGGTATCATTGGCTCGAGCGGGAACACCTGTGGGCATCCTGATCAAGCGTTATATTGAATTGAAATACAAGGTGACGATTCCGCATTATAGCATTTCCATTATTCGTGGCAAAGGTATGGATGAGAACGCAATTTTATATATTTTACAGCAACATGGTCTGGAAACTGACATTCAATTTGTAGACGGTTGGACAGGCAAAGGGGCTATTCGCAAAGTGCTGAAAGAATCCTGTGACCAAATGGAACGGACTTATGGCGTAAACCTCGATGATGATCTTGCCGTGTTGGCCGATCCGGGGCAATGCTCAGGCACATTTGGGACAAGAGAAGATTATCTCATTCCTAGCGCTTGTCTGAATTCCACCGTCTCTGGACTGGTGAGCCGTACAGTACTTCGCGATGATCTGATTGGGACGACAGATTTTCACGGAGCCAAATGGTATCGTGAATGGTTCTCTGACGATGTGTCGAACCAATATGTGGATACCATCGCTCAGCATTTTCCACAGGTGATGAACCAAGCGGAGATTCGCTCGGATGACAATGCTACCGGTACTTCGGAAATCACCTGGAAAGGCTGGCAGGATATCGAGGCCATCCAGCAATCCTTTGGTATTACGAACATCAATCTGATTAAACCTGGAATTGGAGAAACAACCCGGGTGTTATTACGCCGGGTTCCTTGGAAGATTCTTGTGGATCGATTGGATAATCCGGATTTGCAACATATCATGATGCTCGCCAGAGACAGAAATGTGCCGGTTGAGGTATATCCGGGATTAACCTATTCCTGTTGCGGCATTATTCAATCCCTGGGAGGTGGCGGAGAATGATGATCTACGCAAGTGATCTGGACCAGACGCTGGTGTACTCCCGTCGTGCGCTCCGTATTCCTGAAGATACACCGGGACTTGTTCCGGCAGAGTGGATTAACGGCAAGTTGTCCGCTTTTATGTCAGCATATGCACTGGAGCGTTTGCAGTCTTTGCCACAAGACATTGTATTTATGCCTGTGACGACACGTACTGTGGAGCAGTACCGACGCATTCATATTTTTCAGAGCGAATGTATTCCGAAATATGCGGTGACGAGTAATGGTGGCAACATTATTGTTGACGGTCAGGTAGACGATGAGTGGAACCAGCATATTCGTTCTTTGCTTCGTCAGCAGGCAGCTGCTCCTGAAGAGATCCTGGATTTATTTGACGACGTACTCAGCCCGGAATGGGTGATTAACCAGCGATTGTGTGATGAGCTGTTCTATGCACTGTTGATCGAACGTGACAAGCTTCCAATGGAGCGTATTGCGGACAAGATTCGGGTGTTAGAGACGCTGGGATGGGAGAGTTCGATCCAGGGTCGGAAGCTCTATCTGGTGCCTTCGGCCGTGAACAAACGAGCTGCAGTGGAGCACATTAGGCAACGCATTGGCGATGTGACTGTGATTGCTTCGGGTGATTCCTTGCTGGATCGCTGTTTGCTGGACTTTGCGCAGCATGCCATTGCTCCGTCCCACGGAGAATTACATGTGGAGAGACAGCGTGCACCTGAGCTGGTGCCGTATCAATTTACGGAACAATTCGGTGCTTTTGCAGCAGATGAGATTCTCGATTACGTTCACCGTATTCACAACGATCAACAGACTCAGCTAGACCATGCCGAGATAAGGGAGACCGTATAAATGAAAAAAATGAAGATTTACTTCAACCGTTGGTTCTCTGTAACGTATCATTATATGAATGCAATTCGGGACAATGAGGACGGCATGGAATTTGAGATCTACGGTACTCATCCTGATCCGGGACACATGGCATTACAGGGCTGTGATGTTGCAGAAGTTGAACCGCGTGTAACGGGCCGGGAATATGTTGATTTTTGCCTCGACTTTTGCCGTCGTCATCAGATTGATGTCTTTATTCCGCGCTGGAACATGCTGGACATCAGCAGACATATCTCCTTGTTCGAAGAGATCGGTACACGGGTTATCGTATGCTCGGATACGGAATTGCTGGAACAATTGATGGAGAAAGACCGCTTCTATGAATCAGTGCGTGAGAAAGGCATTATGGAGATTCCGGATTATTTCACGGTCAGTAATGCTGCACAATTCCAGCAAGCCTATGAGGCGCTGCGCGCACGTGGACACGATGTATGCTTCAAACCATGTAATGGTGAGGGCGGCATGGGATTCCGGGTGATCAACAATGAACGTGATCCGTTGGAGGAGTTGTTCGGGTATGCGCTTAACTCGATTTCATATGAAGATGCCCTGCGTGCATTCTCTTCTGCTCCGTCCTTTCCCAATGTCATGGTGATGGAGGTGCTGGAAGGATATGAATACAGTATTGATTGTCTTTCGGATCGCAATGGGAAACTATTAACGGCTATTCCGCGTAGAAAAGAAAGAGGACGTTTACGCTTGCTCGAAGAAAATGAGGAATTACTGGAAATTGCCCGTAATGTGGCAGAAGTATATCGGATTCCTTATAATTTTAATATACAGATGAAATATCGCAAGGATACACCGAAGCTGCTGGAGATCAATCCGCGTATGTCGGGTGGGTTGCACATGTCTTGTCTGTCGGGCGTGAACTTCCCGTATCTGGCGGTCAAGTCTGCACTTGGCCATGATATTGGACCACTTCATCCGAAGTTTGGTCTTCTGGGAAGTCATATCGAACAGCCATTTATAATCGACGTTCAGAAGGTAAGCGGAGTACACCACGTCTAGCTGAGAATTTCCCTCAACATTGACACCTTCTGGATGGTTTTTTTACAATACAGATGAGAGGTTATTCAAAAAGTCTCCTTTTGATTACGAATAATGCCTTACGGCATCATCAGCATCGAATATGAAATTCAGCCGAAATAAGCGGGAGGCTTACGAAGTATGTTTCCTTTGGAAACATTGTGGTTGCTCACGTAGTTTTCCTACGCTCCGCTACTCCATTTCTATCTTCATTCCATCTTCTCGGTACTGAAAATCAGACTTTTTGAATATGCACTGTATGTGTTGTTAAGGCAGGAGGACAAGTAATGTTACGGAAAACGAAGATAGGTATAGGCGCATTGGTCGGTTATGGTCTCGCGGCGATCACGAGTCCCTTTCTACCGGATGTCATCACGTGGGCAATTCCGGCACTGGCAACTGTGGTCGGAGGATTGATTCCTTCACGTTCCACGCCACGTACACAGGTCGAGGGTTCGTCATCAGCCCCTGTACCCATTACAGATATCGGAAATGAACCATCCCGTTTGAATGGTGGACAAGCGCCAAGCGCAGTGCCAACAGGGGCAAGAGAAGCTTCTCTGGCAGAGCCCCAACCGAGTTCCACTCCCGCACAGCATGCGGGTACAGAACAAGCGAAGCCTTCCCGGACCGAACCAGATCCTGTATTTGATCCGGTGATTGAATACCTGGAAGTTCTGGAGGATATGATCATCTCCGAAGGTCAGAAGAACGAGCTGGATAATGAGATCGTGGAGAAATCATTGGCGTTGTTTGCCCGTCTGCAGCGTGTGATTCCTTCTCTTCAGGAGCTGAACAACGGGGATATAAACCATACGGTGCGCAGACTGATTTTGAAAGACCTGAACGGTTTTATTAATCCATTTTTGCGTTTAAGTGGAGAAGCGAAACGCAATAATCGGCGTATGCTGCTGAATGGTCTTCGAGACGTAGATTCCAAGATATCGGATATTGTATCAACGATTGAACATAAAGACTTAATGGAGCTCCAGAACAAAGCGGAACTAATACATCAACGGTATAACAGCTCTGAATTATAGGAGGGATTGGCATGGCAACGGAATGGGCTCAGTTGAAGCAGGAAGATGAGCAACGGATTAACCAGGAAGCAACACAGCTTATTCAGAAAGTGTCCCAAAGTGATCCGGCTCACCTGGATACCTTAATGGATGATATCGGCAAGTTGGGCGTGAAAACACAAGAGAGAGCAGGACAGACTCTCAAGCTGCTTGATCGTCCAGTCAATGAACTGATGTCCGGGAACCGGGCAGAGGTATCCAACATGATCCTGAAGCTCCGTGATGAATGTGAGAGTTTGCAGCAAAGCAAAAATGTGAGTTTTGTCGGGAAGTTGTTACGTAAAAGCCCGCTGAAAAACTACGTGTACCGTTATCAATCCGTTCGCACAAACATTGATGCCATCATTAACGGGTTGCGGGACGGCAAGGACAACCTGGAAGAAAGTATCGTGAACATGCGTCAGCTGAAACGTTCTTCGATTCAGGAGATCTACAATCTGCAGACCAAAATCTCTTTTGGTAATCAGTTAAAAGCATTATTTGAAACAGAGATCGCCAAGCCTGAGAACGAGAATCGCAAAGCACATCTGGAGCGTGGGTTGCGCAAAGTGGTAACACGTACCCAATCCATGACAGAGATGATCATGCTGTACAATCAGGCGATTGCAGCTACCGACATCATTAATGATAACAATGACAAGTTGATTGATTCAGTGAATAACGCCATTGATAAAACAGCGAATCTGATCACCGTTTCGGCCATGATTGCGATGGCACTTAATGATCAGGAGAAGGTCATTTCTGCTGTGGAAGCTACGAATAAGACAATTGAAGATCAATTCAAGGAGAACGCCAGATTGTTGAAGACAACAACAGAGAAAACGAATGAACTGTTGTCCAAACCGGCGATGTCCCTTGAAGCAGTCAATCAGGCGATGGGTGATCTGATGTCTGCGCTGGATCTGTCCGAGCAGTCCAATCGCCGGATCATCGAGAGCTGTAATGACTATACCAACAAGATGACAACACTTAACGCCAAAATGAGCGATCGACTGGGTCTGGAAGGGCCGAAGGCTGCTGCCATTCCGGAGAAAAACAAACCGGATTCCAGTGCATTAGGTTCTTTCCTGGATTAGAGTAGGACTCGCTGCATATCGTATCGAGAGTGCTACATGGTTTTATTTTCTACGAGGGACGCCGAGTGCGTCTCTTTGTTTCATTTATTTGATAGAATGAGGTAAAATCTGGGGTTGTGCAAAGGAGCTTGCTGAACATGCTGGACTTTTCATTTGAGATTATTGATGAGACCAAGATTAATATTCAATACAAATATGGCAGTGAGTTCTTTAACTTTAACCTGTATTATGCGAACGGGAATTGGACACTGCATCCTTTTGACGGCATACTGATCCAAAATCGTGAAATGTGCAGTCTGATTGTATCGGAGCTGCTCCGTAACAAAGATTTTCATGTCATGTTGGCTAAAGAGAAAATCATCTTATCTCAACTGCGCACCAGTGTTAACCTCCAGTCCAATGAACCGGATGAATGGGTTGCAGATCGAAGAAACGCAGATTATTCCAGTCCTGATGATGAGTTGATGGATTACATAGGGAACCATAGCTTCGAGGAAGTATTGAAGCTTGAGCAAGAACAGATTGAGGCCAGAGTGCAATTCTTCCAACAGATCATTCAGAGAATGTTTATGGAGGGACTTGGACCGGAAGATGCTGATTTTATCAAAGTTCAGGCCGTGATTCGGATATATAAAGAGACATACGATCGTCTTGGTGAGTTGAATGATCACAACAGGGGTGACCGTGGACGTAGAAGATGGTAGTGAACATCCCGCTTAGTATGTAAGCAGATAACTATATTTCTGCGAAGTTAGGCAGATACTCCTGATTTATATGTGTCATATGGAGGGCGATCTTCATATGTTATTTTACAGGGATCTCCCAGAGGGAGAAGTTCTGGCGGCGCCTTAAGGGCCCCACTGTTACTCTCCCTTTGAAACTGGCAGATCACTAGCCATTGCAGGCATGGCTTACTTTCTCCGGCCTGAGACATAACCCGTAGATTTATGAGGGTGCTTCTCGCAGCACTTGTGTCCGGTAGATTTGTGAGGATGTTTCTCGCAGCACTTTTGTCTGGTAGATTTATGAGGGTGCTTCTCGCAGCACTTGTGTCCGGTAGATTTGTGAGGATGTTTCTCGCAGCACTTTTGTCCGGTAGATTTGTGAGGGTGTTTCTCACAGCACTTGTGTCCACTGGATTTGTCAGGGTGAGAAGGTTTCCCACAGGACTTATTTCCGCTAGATTTGTTGCCGCCACGTACAATGCATATCGACTTGACATGATATGTCGGAATTCGAACCACTTCTTGACGATCTGTTGTGATAATTAACTGGTTTTGGTTAGCCTCAGCGAGGATTCCTTCCACCTCATCCCGGCTGCCTTCATTAATCAGTACACGTCTGAAACGCAGTGCCTGTACGACTTCCAAAAAGGAATTAGAAGGAATGGGATTGTTCATTGGAGCCGAGCTGCCACTGGAGCGACCTGTGTCGGTGATGCTTTTGACATTTAATCCATTTACATATACAAATCCTTTTTTACAGCTAACAGCCATGTAGTCACCACGAACATCTATTAATTTCCCTTGAACTGCTTCCGGACCCCGATTGACTTTGACTTCTCTCCCAAGCAAACCTCGTATTCCCTGACCATTCATAGACATTGTATTTACCCCTTCCAAAATATAAGTTCAGATCAACTAAAATGACGGGTGCTGTGATAATCTCTCAATCTGCATTCAAGTTTGTCTGTAGTTTAATCATATGTGGCATGCTCGTTGGAGGGTCTGGCCAACAAACCATTTGTATATCAAATTGGCTATCATCTATACAAAGTTTTGTATATTCATAGATGATAGATTCCTGATTTTGTTCGTATTTGAGTATATTACATTTGTATTTGCTTGCATGATCCTGTGCATATGCCCGTTCGATCTGCTGTGCTCCTGCATAGGATGCAGGAAGTACGTACCGGACTAATATCACAGGTCATTGAAAGGCGGATGAACATGGGTTTACCTGTCTACCGGATTGCTGTGCCTGCGCAGGAGTATCAACAACTGACATCCGATATATGGTCTGAACAACTGGTTAAAGGCTCCATGCAGATGGACGGCAAACAGATCCCGATCCGGATTCGTTATCGAGGAGGGCATACACGCGGTTATCCCAAAAAGTCATTTGAGATTCGTACATCCAGCCGGACGTATCATTTTAATGCGGAGTATGATGACCCCTCGCTGCTTCGAAATGCGCTGTCTTTTCATTTCTTCGAGTCGATACGTGTACCGGCCCCAGCGACTCGGCACTGTGTGCTCTACCTTAATGGGGAGCTGTTAGGGGTATACCTGCGGATCGAAGGGGTGAAATCCTTCTTTTTTCTCCAAAGAAAAATACCTGTGCGAAGTATCTTTTATGCGATCAATGATCATGCGGGGTTTACGATCAACTCGAACTCATCATCAACAAACACGAGTACGAACCTGTTGTCAGGATACAGTTTGATTCGTGGCAAGGATGTGGATAAGGCCAGGCTGCGTACGTTTATTCAACAACTGAACACAAAGTCCAGACTGGAGCTGTTTCGCTTTTTACAGTCAAGGATCGATACGGACAACTATCTACGCTGGTTATGCGGGGCTGTACTTACCGGCAACTTTGACGGATTTGATCAGAATTACACGTGGTATGAGAAAACAAAAACCAAAAAATATGGTATCCTGCCATGGGATTATGAAGGTACCTGGGGAAGAAATTGTTACGGGGCGAAGGTGGATGCCAGCCTTGTTCGTATCCAGGGGTATAATAAACTTACGGGCAAAATGTTGGCCTTCCGACATTTTCGTGAGCAATATAAAAAGCTGCTGCGCCAGCATCTGATGAATGCTTTTACAGAGAAGCGAATTATGCCCTTGGTGAATCGGTTACACAATGAGATTCGTGAAGATGTCAACAAAGATCCTTACATGAAATGGCCCATGGATGTATTTGCAGGTGAACCGGAAAGAATTCGCGAATATGTGGTGAAACGTCGGGAGTATCTAAGTGAAAAACTACATCAGCTGTAAGCACTTAACTAGCGTGGGGAAGGGAGACCTTCCTTTTTTTACTGCCAAAATGAAGAGAAGTTTATTGTAATGGGAAAAGTAGGGTAATAAGAATAGAAGCGGCATTGTAAAATACGCTATAATAACCATATGTGTACATAGAAATGATTACATATTGGACGCTGTGGAGAAAACAACATGTCTAATGGAGGCTCTGAGCTGGAACGTGTTATCGGTTTAGGGTGCTTCAAGCCGGAGGAATGCTTATGATCAAGCTGTTGTACTACTTGAAGAAGTACCGAGTTGCCGCGATTGCAGCCCTGGTCATGATGTTAATTGAGCTTGCGGTGGAGCTGGCTCAGCCTTATCTGATCTCCAAGATCATCGATAACGGGATTCAGCAGGGAGACCTTTCTGTTGTCTGGTTGTGGGGCGGTGTGCTGGTTGGTAGTGCTGTTGTGGCTTTTGCTGCCGGAATTGCGAGTTCGTTCTTTGCATCCCATGCAAGTCTGGGGTTCGGATACGATCTGCGGGAGAAGTTGTATGAGAAAGTGCAAACGTTCTCTTATGCCGTCTTTAACCGGTTCGCGACGTCGTCCCTGATTACACGATTAACGGGGGACGTGACCCAGGTTCAGGACACCGTCTTCATGAGTCTGCGCTTCATGACGCGTGTGCCCCTTGTGGTGATTGGTAGCATGATTATGGCAGTGATCGTGAACCCGAGGTTGGGTCTGCTGCTGGTTGTCATGGTGCCTGTACTGCTCATTGTTGTGGTGTGGATGATCAAAAAGGCAGCGCTGCTGTTCCGCAATGTGCAGCGCAGACTGGATGCCGTCAATGGAGTCATCCAGGAGAATCTGACAGGCATTCGGCTGATCCGTGTTTTCGTACGGATGGGCCATGAGATTGAGCGCTTTGCCGGTTTCAGCGGCAAGTTGATGAAAGGCACAATCTCCGCGCTGCGCCTGACGGAGACCACAATGCCGTTCATGCTGCTAATGATGAACGTTTGTATCATCGCCGTGCTTTGGTTTGGACGAGTCGACATTGCCTCCGGTAATGCAACTGTGGGTGAAGTGGTCGCCGTCATTAACTACCTGCTTCGCACAATTGGTGCCATGTCTGCGTTGTCATGGATTCTGGTAACTTTCTCCAGAGCAAGCGCTTCGGCGCAACGATTGAATGAAGTGTTTAATACGGAGGACACGTCGGAGACTGAACAGAATAAGGCAGTATCAGCGTCTGCACCATCTGCTGGATCTATGAAATCTTCGCATTTTCCGCAATCTGTATACCCGGCGAAGAAACAGCGCGCTGTGCAGGGAGCGGTTGAATTCCGCAGTGTAGGCTTCAGTTATCCGAATAGTGAAATTACAGTACTGGATAACATCACATTCACGGCAAAAGCGGGGGAGCGCATTGCCATTATGGGAGCAACTGGCTCAGGCAAATCTTCGCTCGTACAGCTCATTCCACGATTATACACAGAGGATCAAGGAAAGGTACGAATTGATGGTGCCGATGCATCAGAGCTGGATCTGTCCATGCTGCGTGGTGCGATTGGTTATGTACCTCAGGAGGTTGTCCTGTTTACCGGTTCCATACGGGAGAATATTGCCTGGGGTCAGGAAGATGCTACCTTGGATGAGATCGTGGAAGCCGCGAAGCGCGCGCAGATCCATGAAACGATTGAGAATTTACCAAACGGTTATGATACATTGCTGGGTCAACGGGGAGTGAATCTCTCCGGTGGACAGAAGCAGCGACTTTCCATTGCACGAGCACTGGTACGTAGACCAAGGATTCTGATTCTGGACGATAGCACAAGTGCACTGGATGTGGCTACAGAAGGCAGACTGCTGGATGCGCTGGAAGAGTTGTCATGTACCACGTTTATCATCACCCAGAAGATCAGTTCGACCACTTCGGCGGACCTGATTCTGCTGCTTGATGATGGACAACTCATTGGGCAAGGAAAACATGAAGACCTGATGGAATCGTCAGAGCTGTATCGTCGGATCCATGAATCACAATACGGGGAGGGTGCACAGCATGTTCAAAGCATTCATTGAGCCTTTCCGTCAGCCACCGCCACCGATTGATCCTGAGACGTTACGGTCAGGTGGTGGCCGCAAACCCAAGGCACGTGCGAAGAACTGGTCCGGTACATTAGGTCGTATCTGGACCTATCTGGCACGTCGCAAGGTTAAGCTGTCCATGGTACTGTTGATGGTGTTTGCCAGCTCCGCACTTGCTTTGCTTGGTCCTTACATGGTAGGGGTGGCCGTGGATGATTTCATCGCGGGTGAAGCCGACTCAAGCTGGACTCGGTTTCTGATTGGATTAACCGCAGTGTATATCTTGTTCTCTCTTACATCCTGGTTACAAAATATATGGATGATCGAAATTGCACAGGAAACCGTGTTCCGCATGCGGTATGATCTGTTCTCCCATCTGCACAAACTGCCGATTCCATTCTTCGGTAAACGCCAGCAGGGGGAGATTATGAGTCGGGTGACCAATGATATCGAGAATGTTAGCGGTACGTTGAATAGCTCGGCGATCCAGATTTTCTCGAGTGTATTAACACTGCTCGGAACGTTTGGGGTTATGCTCTGGCTCAGTCCGCTACTGACCCTGCTTACCTTTATCGTTGTGCCTCTGATGGCCATCGGCATGCGTTGGATTACGCGCAGAACGGGACCGCTCTTCAAGGAACGGCAGCGCAATCTCGGTGAACTTAACGGTTACATCGAAGAGACGTTATCCGGCCAGCGGATCATTAAGGCATTCTCGCAAGAGGAACGGGTGATTCGTGGTTTTGAGGAACGAAATACCCGCATCCGGATCTCCGGTTTCTGGGCACAGACGATCTCTGGTTTTATCCCGAAACTGATGAATGGATTGAATAACCTGAGCTTTGCGATTGTTGCGGGTATCGGTGGTATTCTGGCGATTCAGGGTTCCGTTACGGTTGGGGTAATTATTATCTTTGTGGAATATGCCCGTCAATTCACCCGTCCGCTGAATGATCTGGCGAACCAGTGGAACACGTTATTGTCCGCGATTGCGGGGGCTGAGCGCGTATTCGAGGTGCTGGACGAAGATGAGGAAGCAAAGGATGAAGGGGCAGCGGTATCTCTGGACAAGGTAGAGGGAGCCGTTCGCTTCGACAAAGTATCCTTTGGATACGATGAAGGACGTAACATTTTGCATGACATCAGCTTTGAAGCCAAACCGGGTGAGATGATTGCCCTTGTTGGTCCGACCGGAGCGGGGAAAACAACATTGATTCAGCTATTATCCCGTTTCTATGATCCCACAGGTGGCACATTAACGGTAGATGGTCGCGATATGACGACCATTCGGCGTGAGAATCTGCGGTCCCATATGGCATTTGTACTACAGGATTCATTTTTGTTTCAGGGTACGATTCGGGAAAATATTCGATTTGGCCGTCTCGACGCAACGGATGAAGAGGTGGAAGCAGCCTCCCGGCTGGCAAATGCCCATTCCTTCATTGTGCGAATGAAGGATGGATACGACAAAGTGCTCCAGGCCGACGGGAGCGGCATTAGTCAGGGGCAGAAGCAATTACTCGCCATTGCCCGGGCAATTCTGGCAGATCCATCGATACTCGTACTGGACGAGGCGACCAGCAGTATTGATACCGTCACGGAGATCAAAATTCAGGAAGGGCTGCAACGTCTGATGCAGGGACGAACCAGCTTTGTCATTGCCCATAGGCTGAACACGATCCGTCAAGCCGACCGAATTCTGGTGCTGAAGGATGGGCATCTACTGGAGCAAGGATCGCATGATGCGTTGCTGGAACAAGGCGGTTTCTACAGCGAGCTTTATTACAGTCAGCTGCGTAAAAAGGCGCAGTAGTCATTTTGGATAATATGTGACATGTATTAGAAAAAAACTTGTAGGTATGTAAAATGAGCAGGGATGAGGGCACAATGCTCCTCACTTCTGCTCTTTTTGCATATTTTATTGAATAAACTTGGGAAATGGAACTGTGATTGTGTGTTAAAATAAGGAAATATTGGAATGGGTCCGTCTTTGGAAGGTTGCCAGCGGTTTTGAAGCATGAGAATGAATTTTTACACGTATGCCTTTAGTCAGTCAAGTGATGCATTAAAAGAGAGGAGGGCCATGCGGAATGGAATTCGAATTTGGGAATGCTGCTCTTCTTCTCCCCCCGTTACACATTACGATTATCGCTATCATTATTATTTTCTTTTTAGTAAGGTGGAGCAAGCAGTTAGAAACAAGACGTTTTACGGTTTTCTTTTACTTTTTGATTAGTACGTTCATTACTCCAATTTATTCTCAAAGTACAACAAAAGGTGTCTTTGAGCTATGGATTCCTTTAGGATTTATAGTGGTTTTCTTTTATTTGATTCGCAGCGAAAGAAATCATCCATCTAAAATGAAAGCGAGTATTTTAGGATTTTCAATAGCGTTATATCAGCTAATCCTTCAATATATCGGATAACGGGATGGGACAGGGTAGTTCAATAAGAACAAGTAAGCAATAGGTTGAAAACAAAAGAGCAGATCCTGATCACAGGACCTGCTCTTTCTCATTTAACTTCCAATAACTTTCCAGTTATTCGCCTGTTCAACCGTTAATGGTTGATGTCTACGAATATAATCCTCCACCAGTGCGGCCATGTCCGTGGCACCTTCGTGCAGTACCTTTTTGCCTGGATACATTGCATAATCTCCACCGCCAGCAGCACGGTAGCTGTTCATCACCACAGAGTACGTGCCATTCATGTCCATTGGTTTGCCTTCACGTTCCAACTTCACAACTCGGCTGCCTACAGGTTGGGAGATATCCAACTCGTACTCCAGGCCAGCCCACATATCGTAATTATAATGTTGGGGTTTGGGCTCCATATAAGCCGGATTGACTGCGACCTCGCCAGAAGCATTCACTTCAAAGTAACGAGCCGTTTGTTCCAACGCCTCCCGGATATCCTGACCACTCAACTCCAGCACCGTCAGAGTATTAGGATAAATGAAGTTGGATAACACGTCCCGAACGGTGATGTGCCTCCCGAAACCGCGAGCTTCTTCACTCAGCATGGCGGTATTGGAGAGCTGCGCTCCAGTCGCTTCCATCTGCACTTGATGTACAAAAGCAATGAATGGATGTGCCTTGAGTCGCAGAGCCGTAGCATTAGTGATGGATAAATCCCCAGCCACCTCGCCAATGGGTTGATCAAGCCATGCTTGTGCCTCAGTTTCCAGCTCTTCTGTCAGTTTCATGACGGTTGCATCAGGTTCAACCTCATTATGTTCATCCAGAAGTAACAACCGAGCCTTCTTATCGGTAATCTGCCATTTCCCGCCCGATGATTGTTCCAACTGAACGGTTACATGCCCCGCACCATTTCCACTGAATCCCGGCTGAATGACGGTTACGCCGTGAATTTCAGCTGTAAGCTGACGATGCTGATGTCCGGTAAGCAACACATCGATGCCTTCGATGTCCAGACAGATGGCATAGCCTTGATTTTCTCCAGTTAACCGTTCAGCAGGTTCTCCTGTCTCCAGATCACTCTCAAATCCGCCGTGATAACTCACAACCATGACATCGGGTTGTTCATGCTCGCGTATATAGCTAACCCATGTACGAATGGTCTCCAAGGCATCATGGAACTGTAAACCCTCAATATTTTTCGGGTGCTCCCAGTTTGGAATGTAATGCGTAGTTGCGCCCAACAGGGCAATTTTGACACCCGTAGACAATGTTTTGATTAGATACGGAGGGCCGAGGGCAGGTACGTCTGGTTGCTCATCTTTTACGATATTGGCTGACAGCCATGGGAAATTGGAAGCGCCAACCGCTCCGTGCAAGAGATTCGGACCATAGTTAAACTCGTGATTTCCCATCACCGCAGCATCATAACCCAGTTCATTCAGTACTGTTATAAATGGATGCACTTCGTTTTTGGAAACCTGTGAAGCTGCATAAGAGGCCAAGGGTGATCCTTGCAGCAGATCCCCATTATCCACGAGCATCAGTTCAGGTGAACGTTCGCGTTCCTTACGAATCAGGGAAGCCAGCAAGGCAAGCCCGGCCGGGCGGTAGGCATTGGTATTGTAATGAATGGGACGGATCGCCCCGTGCAGATCACTGGTATACAGAATATCGAAGCTTGCCGTATGGTTTATGGATGTCATTTTTACAATCTCCTCTAATATATAAGTTCAGATATATGGAATTATCATAAAACGGAGAAGAAAGAATAGCCTGAAAACCGAAGTGTACGCTGTTATCTCCGATGTTCTTCCTATATCTTCAACCATAATGAGCCTATTCTAACAGATACAAGTCGCGCTGACAGCCTGACAGGAAACTTTACAAAACTCCAAATTTCGTTTCACATCGCGCAAATGTTTGGCAATTATAGTAGATAAGTACTGAAAAATAGAAACTCTTTGGAGGGTGTTCGTTTGAAGAAGTCTGCTTTATTTTTACCATTGTTGATTTTGGTTCTGTTTCTGAGTGCTTGTGGGTCTAGCGGTAGTACAACAGGTTCGGCTAACGGGGATAATTCGAGTTCCAATGCATCCGGCACGTCTACGGCAGAGACAGAGAAAGCTGTCGAAGGTTATGTGCCAACTGAATTGACGGTTCAATTTGTTCCTTCCCAGAACGCAGATACGCTTGAAGCCAAAGCGAAACCGCTGGAGAAGCTGCTTGGTGACAAACTGGGCATTCCGGTAAAAGTCAGCGTATCCACCGACTACAACACAATTATTGAAGCAATGGCTTCCAACAAAGTAGACGTAGGTTTCTTGCCTCCGACAGCTTATGTACTGGCTAAAGAAAAAGGCGCTGCACAAGTTATTCTGCAAGCACAACGTTTTGGTGTAAATGATGAGACAGGTGCTCCAACCGAAGAGTTGGCGGATTCTTATAAATCCATGTTCATTGTAAAAAAAGATTCGCCGATTCAATCCATCGAAGAACTTAAAGGTAAAAAGGTTGCTTATCAAAACGTAACGTCTTCCGCAGGTTATGTATGGCCAGCAGGTCTGTTGTTGGACAGAGGCATTGATCCATTAAAAGATGTAACACCTGTAACGTTGAAAGGTCATGACCAAGGTGTTATCGCTGTATTGAACGGTGATGTTGATGCAGCAGCTATTTTCCAAGATGCCCGCAACACGGTAGCTAAAGACTATCCGACTGTATTTGAAGATACACGTGTACTGGCGTTCACTGAGCCTATTCCTAACGATACCATTGCCGTTCGTACAGACATGAATGCAGATTGGACTGCGAAGATCAAACAAGCCTTCATCGATATCGGTAAAGATACTGAAGGACACCAGATCATCAAAGAAATCTATACACATGAAGGTTATGTAGAGTCCGATGATAGCAAGTTTGAGATCGTTCGTCAGTATGGCGAAAAAGTGAAAGGTGAATAATTCTGATCCAAAAGTAGTTCGGGATCTGTTCACTTTGTAGTCGCTTTCTTGGATGGGAACAGCTTAATCGTAGCAATGGACAGGCCAGTTCAGCGTGATCTACGCTGCGCTGGCTTGTGCCATTATAGCAAGGACTCATGTATGGTTGATCATTATGAATGAAAGAAGGATATTGTCATGATTGAGCTTCATAACGTTACCAAAACTTACGCTAACGGAACCAAGGGCCTGGATAATATTAATCTGAAATTTGAGCAGGGTGAATTCATTGCTGTTGTGGGTCTGTCCGGTGCAGGTAAATCAACGCTCTTACGCTCCATTAACCGGCTGCACGACATTAGTGAGGGCGAGATTCTGATTAACGGAAGTTCCATCACGAAGGCACAAGGCAAACGGCTGCGCATGATCAGACGTGACATCGGCATGATCTTCCAGAGTTTCAATCTGGTGAAACGGTCCAGTGTACTACGTAACGTACTCGCTGGACGGGTTGGATATCATTCCACTATGCGTACCATTCTGGGTCGTTTTCCAAAAGAGGATATTGAACTGGCATTCACTGCGCTGGATCGTGTGAATATCTCGGAGAAAGCTTATTCCCGTGCAGATCAGTTGTCTGGTGGACAACAACAGCGTGTCGCTATTGCCCGTGTACTGGCACAGGAAGCAAAAATCATTCTGGCCGACGAACCGGTTGCTTCACTTGACCCGCTTACAACAAAACAGGTCATGGATGACCTGAAACGCATCAATCAAGACCTTGGGATTACTACGATCGTTAACCTTCACTTTATTGATCTGGCGAGAGAGTATGCGACCCGTATTGTCGGATTGCGAGCAGGTGAGGTGGTCTTCGACGGCCCGGTGGAAGAGGCAACGGATGAGCGCTTTGCAGAGATTTACGGCAGACCAATTCTGGCTGACGAATTGTTGGACAAGCAGGCTGTGCATGAGCAGGGAGAAGTTGTGGTATGAAGGGGCAGTCCAACGTTCCACTTCAGAATTCAGGCGGAGTGGGGAAGGAACCTGGTTCCAGCCCGGCTCAGGTTGTAAATCGCCCAAAACCGCCTGGGCGTACAAAACATCTGCTCACCTTAGTGATCATTCTGCTCCTTCTATGGGCGAGTGCCAAGCAGACCGATGCCGGCTTCACAGAGTTATTTCAGGGATTCCCTGAAATGTGGAAATTGTTAAAGGATATGTTTCCACCCCGGTGGAGTTACTTTGATAATATCGTGCAAGGCATGCTGGAGACGATCCGAATGGCCTTGATTGGAACAACGATCGGTGCCATTATTGCCATTCCAGTCTCGATTATCTGTGCCGGTAATCTGATGCCAAGTCGCTGGATCTACTATCCGGCGCGCTTTCTGCTGAACCTGATTCGGACCGTACCGGATCTGCTGCTTGCTGCTTTGTTCGTTGCCGTATTTGGTCTGGGACCTATTCCCGGAATCTTGGCACTGGCTGTGTTCTCCGTAGGTCTGATTGCGAAGCTGACGTATGAGACGCTAGAAACCATTGATCAGGGGCCGCTGGAAGCGATGACGGCTGTCGGTATGAACCGAATTCAGCTGATTGTGTATGGTGTGGTGCCGCAACTGGCTGCCCAGTTCACATCCTATGTGCTGTATGCCTTCGAGATTAATATACGTGCTGCTGCCATTCTGGGATTGGTCGGAGCCGGAGGGATTGGACTCTACTATGAGGCTACACTTGGATTCCTGGAGTATGACAAGACTAGCGTTATCATTCTGTTTACCCTCGTCATCGTTCTGGTCATTGATTATGTAAGTACTAAGCTGCGGGAGAAATTGCTATGATGAAAAATGAAACAAGCCGCATTCGGCCAAAACCACGGAAGAACCCGCTACGCTGGGTTATTGTGTTACTGCTGATCCTTGTGTATGCCTGGGCCCTTGCTGGTGTACCGTTTACTGGTTTCAAGGAAACTGCCGCTCAGATTATGAAAGCCATTGTAGCCGGAATTTTCTCACCGGACTGGGAGTTTGTATATTTGCCTGAGGGAGAAGACCTGCTACGGGGATTGTTGGACACGTTGGCAATCTCCGTACTAGGTACTGTAATCTCGGCAGTACTCTGTATCCCGTTTGCATTCTGGTCTGCCCGCAACATGAGTGGACATCGCTCCATCTCAGGTGCAGGTAAAATGGTACTCAGCTTCATCCGTACGTTCCCTGAGATTATCATGGCTTTGATGTTCATCAAGGCAGTTGGCCCGGGATCATTCGCAGGGGTACTCGCCCTTGGGTTGCACTCCATCGGCATGTTAGGCAAGTTGTACGCAGATGAAGTTGAAAATATCGACTACGGCCCATCCGAGGCGCTGCTTGCCTCCGGAGCCAATCGTATGCAGCAGTTGTGGTTTGCCATCCTGCCACAGGTTATGCCTGGCTTCCTGAACTATACATTGTATCGTTTCGAGATTAATGTACGTTCCGCGACCATACTTGGTGTAATCGGAGCAGGGGGGATTGGTACACCGCTGATCTTTGCACTCAGCACCCGGAACTGGCCGCGAGTAGGTATAATCCTGCTGGGTATTATCGTGATGATCACGATCATCGACCTGATCTCGGGGTATATTCGTAAGAAACTGGTGTAGAGTTAATGTGGCGCTACGAATATATTAGATGATAAATTAAGATAAGTTGATAGCGTAAGAAGAGAGGGCTATTCGGTGCCGGAATATTGGCAGGGATAGTCTTTTTTTGTGTCTGCAAATAAACAACGTTTTTTGTTGCTCACCTAACCGTTGAGGAATAAGAGTGCTCAAAGAATATGTATAACAATGATTGAATTATGTTTCAATTATATGTAAGAATAAAGTTTCTATATAAAGGGAATTCAGGGATAAGGAAGGGTGCCTATGGAATTATTTCAAAATATATGGATTGGGTTTATAGTACTCCTATTACTGTACAGAATGATCTTTCAGAAGTTTAAAAAACATAACAGAGAAAATATTGGTCTCAGTGCAATCCTGATCATTTTCACGGGAAGCAGTTATACGTTTACACAGATGAACTTGATTTTTGTCATTAGTGTTATCGCCGTGGCCGCTTATTGTGCTGTATGGAACAGCATTCTATTTGTTAGAAATGGATATGAGCCTGAACGTTTGAAATGAATGAAAAAAAACCGAAACCATGTTGCCCTGTGAATCAGGCAATGTTGGTTTCGGTTTTTTAGTTGCTTGGTGAAATGTTAGGCTTCTTTGCTGAGACTTAACTAGCCAAAGGCAACGCTTTGGTCACTTGAACTGTAATTGTCTCGGTGCTGGTTACGCCTGCGGCGTTGATCAGCTCAGCACGGTACGTGTACGTTCCGTTAGCGCGACCGGACAATTCAGTTGTAGCACTTTGAGAAGCTGGTGTTACTGCGTTCAACGCTTGTGTATCAATCAATACATCATTCTCATAGAGACGGTATTCAGTTGCGTTTGTACCCCACCAGAGGTTCATGGATACGTTGTAGTTGCCATCACCATCCCAGTTGTTTTGGGACAACGTAGCTTTGCCTGGAGCAGCATTGGTTACTTGTACTGTCAGCACGTCACTGCGTGTTGTGCCTTTGTCATTGGTCAGCTCGGCTACGTAGGTATACGTACCGTTGGCTTTACCTGTAATAGCTGTTTTGGAGGACTGAGCCGATGGTGAAGCCGCAGTCAACTTCTGTGTATCGATTAGAACGCCGTTCTCATACAGTTTGTACTCGGAACCATTTTCGCCCCACCAGAGGTTCATGTTTACGTTATACGAACCTTCGAACAGGCCAGTGGTATATCCATTATCAGAAGAAAGCACCGGTTTACCCGGTGCTCCTGCAGCTGGAGTGGAAGGCACTTCGCCGCCACCTTGCTCTTCAGCAGGTACAAAATCATTCAAACTTCTTGGTTTCAATTGATATACATCTTTGAAAATAGCGGAAATGCCTGTGATACTGATCTTGTCCCCTGCAACATAAGGGAAGGATGTATCTGTCACACCTGTACGGGTGTCTACACGGATATGCGTGCTTGTTCCGTCTGCTGCTACCGCGTCGAATTCAAATGATCCAACTGGTGTAGCACTGATGATATTCTCGATTGTTACATCCTTCAATTGAACCAGTTGACCCTGGTTCGCATCTGTAATTGCTGTTACTTCGATTGGAGCAGGTACGGAGGCTGTACCTGTTTTCTCAATCGCAACGATATCGGTAAGCTCAAACTCGCTGTTATAGATGGTTGTTGCTGCCGTTACTTTCACCTTGTCACCAGCATGGAAGCCGCTAGTATGCTGGAACACGTATATTCCAGCAGTTTCATCTTGAAGATAGAAGGCTTGTCCACCAAATGCACCCGGCTCTGTCGTCACAACACCTTCAATTGTTACGGTAGTGCCAACTGCTTTGGTGCGTGCTTCAGCAACGGTGATAGCTGCTGGAATCGGTCCTTCTTCTTCTGGAAGCTGTTCTGCTGGCACATTACCTACGGTCACGGCATTAGTGATCAGGTTGCTACCATTCAGACGCAGACGCAAGCTGGCAGCGCCAGTTGTACCTGGTTTGATGCGTACGTTCAGATCTTTGATCGCGCGACCTTTACTGTCCGAGGTTACACTGAATGTGGAGCTGTAGCCGTACGAAGTCGGCCAAGTACCACTTTCATTCTGGATCATGGCGACCTGTGTTCCACCAGTCAGATAGATACCGGCACTATAACCGGATACGGTTGTGTTGGGTGGCATGTTCTCTACAACTACACGAACCTGGAAGTCTTCTGCATTTGGGAGAGTATCCTGTTTCACGAAGCTGTAGGCAGCATTTGCACTGGATGCAGGGCCGCCGTAAGAACCAGCCTTGAACGTGGAACGATCGTACCACTTGTATCCGGCAGCAGGTGCGGACCAAGGTTCAGCCTGTGGTTCTGTGGAAGCAGCCGGCTCTTCGAATGGCAACAAAGCTGTAGCTGTGTCCAGTTCAAGTCCGTTCACTTCAGTCAGGCTTGTGTAGTTCTCTTGTGTAGCAAGCCAGTTCACGGTGTTCACGAGCAACACGGCATCATCGGCTTCTTTGAAACCGTCATAAGTTGTTTTGCGTGTGCCTGTCTCTTCACGCAAGTATTTTGGTGATGCATCTTCTACTGGAGAGGAGTCACCGATGAAAGCAGCCTTACCTGCACCCAGCTTGGATACGGCTACGTAAGGACCTTCTTCGATCCCGCCACCGTTGTAGACGCCTTGGTCCACTGCGTTATTCCATTTTGCATTGGTTTTTGGCAGGTACACAATGCCTTTTGCTTTTTCCGGATCAGTGATTGCGAGTGTTGAACCGGCGTGCATGGCTACAGCCGATACCCCTTCTGTGATGCCGAAGGCTTGATCTGCCGGTACAACGATATTGGCGTTGATATCGCCAAGTGCGTTATAGCGGAAACGTACGCCGAAGTTATCGGACAACCAGTCCGAGCCGGTTACATTTTGCATCGCTTCAGAATTACGCTCATCAGTGCTCATACCTTTGGCCGGATCTTCGAATGCTCCCCGACGATAGCCGTTGATGACTTCAGAGCCATCCCAGCGGTTTTTATTACGGTCGGCATTATAGTGATCTCCAACAAAGAAGATGCTGCCGCCCGTTTCAACATATTGTTTCAGTGCTGCTTGTTCGGATGTTTTGAAAGGAATTTGAGGCTCTGCAATAACGAATACGTTATACTCTTTCAGATCATCATAGGTAAATGGAGTTGTCTTGCGAAGTTCTTTGACATCGTAACCATCATTCGCGAGTGCATTCCCGAAGTCGGAGAAACCACCATCAATGACCCAGTCTGCAGCTCCAGCCGTTTGGCCGTGAGAGTTGTCGAACAATACTTTTTTACCTGCATTTTGGTTCACAACCTTTGCCTGGATGAACGGTGCCGGGTCTGTCGGTCCTTCCGCATGAACCGATGCATCTCCGTTCCATAATCCGATCTGAAGTGGCAAAGCCATGGACAATGCCAGGAGTGATTTTAAAAATACTCCTCGCATACCTGTTAATTTATCCAACCAAATCCCTCCCAAATATTAGTTGATTCATGAGTTCGTCCATATTCTACCACATGAAAATCTCACATAGTCATAACAATTTGTAAAAATTAACTCGATATTTGTAAAATTGGGTCTTTTGACATATCTATAGGTAATTCGATCCTGTCTTTATTTATCCAATCTACCATCGTATATTGATTTCGGCATTAAAAAAGCCATCTCTTATGAGATGACTTTGGCCCGAATTCGATTGACGGCATGGAAGACAGAGGATTTAATCATACCTTCACTGCGATTCACCAGCTCTGCCGTTTCCTTAATGGAGTATCCATGGATGAGGCGAAGTTCTAATATTTTACGATGTTCGGTGTTGTTAATATGGGAAACAAGATCATGAACACCTTCGCTAATTTCAAGGTGGGATGTATCGACGTGGTGGGTAGGTACCTCCAGACGGCTGTCTCGTCTGAGTGTACGGGTCCGCCTGCGGAAGCTGTCCATCGCCAGGTTACGGGCAATGCGTTTGAGATAATAGAGAATGCGATCTTCAGGGATATCCACGGTAACGTTCATTAATCGAATGAAACAATCCTGTGCCAAATCTTCTGCATCTTGCGGTTGTTTGACGATATGGGATAGATACCTCGTGATTTCTGATTTATAGTTGATATAAGCTTCATTAATTCGTGTGCTGTTCATATGATGTGAATCCCCCTTGGATACAGATCAGGCATGGGTCCGGTCTGGTATGAGTCTCTTATGATCCAAGTATATCGGGAGGTTGTTTCCAAAAGGTTCAGAGTTGTATCGGAGTTGTAACATTTCGTGCTTCCCTCTATCCAAGCATACGGCTTGGGATACAAAATATAGGCAGATGAAGGAAATTCATAGAGCAGGGAGATTACGAAAGTATCATGAGACAAAAAGAGATTTTAATTATTGAGGACGAGGAGTCCATTCGCGATATTTTGTCCTATTCGTTACGTAAGGAAGGATTTGAGATCAAGGAAGCAGCTACGGGAAAAGAGGGCCTGGATCTGCTTCGGGATTCGAAGCCGGATCTGATCCTGCTGGATCTGATGCTGCCGGATATGAGCGGTTTTGATGTGTGCAGACAATTATCTGTGAACTCCAAGATACCTGTCATCATGATCACTGCGAAGTCGGACATGCTGGACAAGGTACTTGGCATGGAGCTTGGGGCGGATGATTATATCACGAAACCTTTTGATATCCGGGAGGTGGTTGCGCGCATTCGGGCGATCTTTCGCCGGATTGATCTCATCAGCGAGACACTGGAGAATCAGTCCTATGAGGTAGTAAGGCTGGGCAAGCATATTGAGATTCGCAAGGATGAACGGGAAGTGTGGAAAGACGGGGAACGGGCAGGACTCACGAATAAGGAATATGATCTGTTGTTATTTCTCGTGACCCATCATCGTAAGGTTCATACACGTTCTGAACTGCTGGACAAGGTATGGGGATTTGATTTTGCAGGGGATACCCGAACAGTGGATATTCATGTGCAACGGATTCGCAAGAAACTGGATAGTGGTGTGCAAGGCATTTCGATGATTGAAACGGTATTCGGTGTGGGGTACAAGCTGAATATTCAGGTACAGACATGAAGTGGACGATCCAGTTCAAAATGGTGGTGTTATTCTCGGTCATTGTCTTTATCGGATTCTCCGTTCTGCTGATTCTATCCAATAAGGTAGCTCAGGAGAATATGTACCGGGAAGTGCATGAGGATATGGTGCAATCCAAACGAAATCTGGACATCGCGCTGAATCAATACTTCCTGATCCATAACAAACGCATGAGCAGAGACTCGCTCGAAGCCGGAAGTCGCGAGCTCGCGGAGCAGATTGGATCAGCCGTTGGAGGGGAGATTACAGTATTTCGTCCTGATGCCTCGTCATACGGATTGGTGGGCAACGAGGTTAACGTGGCTAAGCGGTCTGACCATCCTGATATGGAAGAAGCCAAACACTCCCGAATCGCGTACACCACAGTTGTGGATAAAGGCCAGGTCACGGCCAGTCTGTCCTTCCCGCTCCAGACGGATCAACAATTGATTGGAATCGTACAGATGGAGAAGGATTATACGGACTTGTTTAAACGCAACCTTCGTTTTCAAAATACGATCAAGCTGTTCGCAGCGGTTATTTTTGTATTTTTATTTATCGCATCCATCTTTATTTCCCGGAAAATCACACAACCCATCCGTGTACTCACAAAACGTTCTGCCGAAGTGGCCCAAGGGAGTCTGAACGCAGACATCCAGATTACCACCAAGGATGAGATCGGTGAACTGGCTTCAAGCTTCACCGTCATGATTGATCGGATAAGGGAGCAGATTGATGTGATTGAGCGGGAGCGGGACGAAGTGAAACAAGTACAGGCGCGAAGCAAAGTCTTTTTTGACAATGTGACGCATGAATTAAAGACACCGCTCACGACGATTCTGGGATACGCCCAGATTTTGCGGGATAACGGATTCACCGATCAGGACTTTTTTGACAAAGGCATGAATTATATTATCAAGGAAAGCCAGCGTCTCAACACGATGGTTGCTGATATTCTGGAGGTGTCGGTCTCGTCTGCGGTCATTCAGGCGTACCGATTTGAACGTATAGATGTATCGGACATCATTCGTGAAGCTTGTGAGGACATGTCGATTAAGGCGGGCAAGTATAATATAGGCATCCATTATGAGCTGGAGGAACATCAGTATTTACAGGGAGATCGGGATAAGTTGAAGGAGGTCTTCCTTAACGTTCTGGATAACTCAATCAAGTACAGTGATGTGAATTCAATCATCGAGGTGCAATCTTTCCGGTTGGCTGATGTCATAGCTATCGTAATTCGTGATCAGGGAGAGGGTATTGGTGCTGAGGCACTTCAGCATGTATTTGAACCTTTTTACCAGGATAAAGAGATCAATAGGGCGGAGAAAGGCAGCGCGGGGCTCGGCTTGTCTATTGTGAAGAACATCGTTGAACGTCACGGAGGAACAGTGGAGATGAAGAGTATCATGCGTCAAGGGACACAAGTAAATATCAGTCTTCCGGGGGAAATGAACACATGAGACATCCCGGATTTTGGCGTAAAAACCGCGACAGATTGATGTTGTCAGGGCTGTTAATTGCATTTGTCAGCGGAATCTTCGGGATTGGCAGCCTGTTCAGTATCGCGAACCTCAAACCAAGAACCGTAATTTTGCCAGGTGAGCAATTCAATAGCCGTCTGGCGCCGCCACCGAGCAGCACAATTCAGATCGAGTCAGCTACCAAGATTCCAAATGACTTTCCGATCTTTGATTTTGAAGTGGTAGACCGGAACACGATTATATTAAATCAACTGGAATCTTCCTATTCCAGACTTCAGTTGTCTCTCCTGCATCTGGATGATAATGAAGTGAAGAGTATTGCGAGTAATACAGATTACGGTGTAGCGATCAGCCCGGACCACAAGAAGATCATATACTCCCAATACCGGGCGGGTCAGACGCTGAAGACGACGTATGAGTATGTGATTGAGAGCGGGGAACGTCGCAAGCTTCCGAACGACAACTCCTATTATAGAGTGTTTGTAGGGAACGAATCCTACATCGGTCAGGATGATCTCTTATTCAAACAAGTAGATCTGAGCCAGGGGACGAGTCAAGTCATCTACACATATGATGAGCTGATGGACATGTTCACAGGACCAAGACAAGGGAAAGGTTCGAATGATACGTTTATCGTGATGGATGTCTTGCAGGTTAGTGAAGACCTGAAACAGTTTTATATGCTGGTGATGCTAAAAGACAATTATGCCATCTATCGTGTATCGCTTGAGGACGAGCATGAAGTGAAGGCATATGCTGCAATGGAAGACATTCAACAATTCAAGTTACTGAAAAGTGGTGACATGCTCATCCAGGGAACGATGAATAAGGTACAGGGGCTGTATCGGTATCGTGCAGCACAGGAGCAGTATGATCTGATATTAAAAGGTTCCATCTGGAACTTCGAACTGGATGCAGAGGAATCGCGAATCGCATACTTTTACCCGATGGATAATCAGAATCAGAAGAATGAGTTGCATATTGCCTACCTGAATGACAGCAAGCTTTCGTCGGATACGGTGATCTACCGCAATATTGATAACTTCATCAATCTGAAATGGAATGACGATGAGCTATTTGCAGTGGGCAGCACGATGGATAAAAGTGAGATGTACCGCTTTAGTTTTAGAGCCTGGTAAGCGGCAAAAGGTACACGAATATTAGACCTTGGGTCTGGATGGAGCTGGCGATAGCTACTCTGCGGACAAGGTCTTTTTGTTATGACATTTTACAAGTTGGATACAACTCCGGCCAGCCCCGATACATCTCCACCCTATAATAAAAGGGAATGAGCTACGCGAATCCATACATATTTAGCAAGTAGAAAGGAAGAAATGTAGCAATGCTTCAAGTTGAACAATTATCCCACTCGTTTCGCAATGGCCAGGGAACCGTGCCGGTTCTTCAAGATATCAACCTGACGATTGGAGAAGGCAAGATGGTGGCCCTGCTGGGCAGTTCGGGTTCAGGCAAGTCTACACTGCTTAATCTGATGGCGGGGCTGATGAAACCGGATCAGGGCAAGATTCTAATTGCTGGACAAGATATTGTACGTTTCAGTGAAAATCGCCTGGCGGAGTTCAGGCGCAATCATATCGGGTTTATTTTTCAATCCTATGAGCTGCTGTCCAATCTTACGATCCGGGAAAATGTAGAGTTACCCTTGGTGTTCATGGGTGTAAGCCCTTCGAAACGCAAAGCAAAAGCATTAAAGCTGTTGGAGCAGGTTGGACTTGGGGAAAAGGCAAGCTTATTCCCGTCCCAGTTGTCGGGCGGTCAACAACAACGTGTCAGTATTGCACGTTCGCTCATTACCGAACCCTCGGTGATCTTTGCAGATGAGCCGACGGGAAATTTGGATACCGAGACGGAGGAAGAGATCATTGCGATTTTGCAGCAGCTTAACCGGGATATGAATACAACCTTTGTCATTGTGACACATGAAGCAGAGGTCGCCGAGCAGATGCAGGTCGTTCTTACCCTGCAACATGGAATACTGGTCGAAGAAGCTGTAAGGAAAGTTTGAGGCAAAAGGAGAGGAAATGTGAGAATACGGGATGTAGCACGTATGGCCTGGGGACAGATCATTCGCAGAAAAATGGTCACCCTGTTGTGCATGATGGGGCTGTCCATCGGCTCTGCCGCCATGATCATTGCACTTAGCGTGGGGCAGTCCGTACAGACCTATAGCGAGAGAACATTAAACGACAATTACAAGATGGATGAGATTACGATTACGCCCAATGAAGGCATTCGTACGGGGAACGGCAAGGGGAGCGGTCAGACATCGAAGTTTGAACGGGGCGCGTTGACGTTGGAAAAGATCCAGATTATCCAAAGGCTCCCCCATGTGGTTGCCGTGGCTCCCATGTTAAAGCTGGATTCGCTGGAAATGGTGCTTCCAGATGGTCGCAGTACCTATGTTGAAGTCATTGGTACACAGCTCGAGACCCTGGGTGGGTTTGGATACAAGTATGCTGAGGGGCGTGGTACGGAAGATGGTCGTATGGCGGTGACCAGTTATGGGACCGCATTCGGACTCGTAGACCCGAAAGTAACTCAGAAGTTATTCGAGCAGTTGAATGCTGATCCATATAACAATGCGCTTTTGGAAGAGTATATGGCGATCGCATCGAAGCAGGATCAGCTCGTCCAGCAGCATGTTCAATTTCGATATGAAGACTTTGTGAATGCAAGCAAAACCAGAATGAGCGGCTCCATACGTGTATCTGGAGAACTAATGAAACCCTCCAATATGGATGATATGACTGCTCAAGGTGACAAAAAAGTGTATCTGCCACTCGATACAGCTCGTGCATTGCAGGATGAGCTTGGATTGCAACAGGCAGACAATAGTTCGGCCAAACATCTTAACTCGGCCTTGGTCAAGGTAGAGGATAAACGCTATGTATCTCAGGTGGAAGAACAGATCCAAAAGCTGACGTTAAACACACAGAGCAATCTGTTCCAGGAGGAAGCGATGGCAGGCCAACTGGCGATGTACCAAAAAGCGGCACTGGGCATCGGTGGTTTTATCATGCTGCTGGCCTCATTATCCATTATTGTGGCAATGATTATGTCTACGCATCAACGGCGTAAGCAGATTGGTGTAATGAAGGTGCTGGGTGCGAATCTGTGGCAGATCCGCCAGATGTTTATTACGGAAGCAGCGATGCTTGGATTAATGGGCGGTGTGGCTGGTGTGGGGATTGCCTTTGCTGCCCTCGGCGGGGTGAACAGTCTGCTGGCGAGTCAGATGGCAGATCAGATGAATGGTCCGATGACCGTCGTTATTCAGCAGTCGGCTTTGCCACTGGGCATCGTTTTTGCTGTTCTGGTTGGCATTGTATCGGGTATATATCCGGCAATCAGCGCATCTCGGACCAATGCATTAACTGTGATCAAATCAATGTAATTTTATCAGCGAAAGGGAAATTGGGCACATGAAGAAATGGATTAAAATCATCATCACCGTTGTACTTTTGGCAGGTGTAGGGTACTGGTTGTATGAAAAGTACAAGCCAAAACCGGAGGCGCCTATAGAGATTCCGCCCCCGATTACCTTTGATGTGACACAGGAAACGATGACGCAAACGATACAGGTGAAGGGAAAATCCGTATACACCGATCAGACGGATATCTTCGCTCCGTATGCTTCCAACATCAAGCAGTGGAACGTGAAAAGTGGTGAGCAGGTGAGCAAAGGCGATATCCTGTTTACCCTCGATACTTCTACGTTGCAAACGGAAGTAGAACAGTTGCAGAGTGATCTGGAGAAAGCCCAGCTGGAAAATAAGATGAATCAGGTTAGCCTGGATCAGGCGAATATGAGCGAGTCGCTTGGCGTGACGGAAGAGGAGCGCAAGAAGGCATTTGCAGATCGGGAAGGTAAACGCCTGACGAATGAGTTGAATCAAAAAGCGCTGGTCCTCAAGGAGAAGGAGATACAGAAAAAGCAGGCAGTAATAAGTAAGTCTGTTGTATATGCTTCCGCTTCCGGTATATTTCAGATGAATGAAGAGGATAGCAAGACACGTGCGGTGACGGAAGGACAGCTGATCGGATCCATTACAAACATCAGCAAACTGAAATTTATGACGATCGTTGGTGAGGAAGAAATGTTCAGGCTCAAGGTGGGAATGCCGGTTAAGGTGCGAATGACAGCGCTGAAAGGCCTGCAATTCACCGGAAAGGTGAGTAAGGTATCCAAATTCGCCCGCAAGAGTACCGATACGGACCTCAAGCAAGCTTCACAGTTTGACGTGGTCATTGATCTGAAGCCGGACGCCAGAATGTATGGAGGCGTGAGTCTGGAAGGCGATATCGAGACAATGCGGAAGGATAAAGTGACGGTAGTGTCCAGCCTCGCGATCATGCGGGATCAGACCGAGCCTTACGTACTGTTAGACAAAGGGAACGGACAGACAGAGCCGCTGACCATTCAGGCTGGAATGGAATCAGGGGACAAGACGGAAGTGGTTAGCGGGTTAAAACCGGGAGACATTGTCGTTTTACCGTAGACGTAGGAAACTATGAAGAAGGCATTATATGTAATGACTAGCTAGACGAGCGGTCGATTCGACCTTGAAAAACACAAGGTTCATTGTGGCATATGGCCATGATGAGCCTTTGCTGAGGTGAGGGGCAAGGGATGTCCAGATTCCTGCCTGAATTATGGAAAAAAATATAATTAAATTTATATAATTCAATTTACAGTAATATTTACATGTCGTATAATTAGAACATAAGGAGGTGACACCGAACATCATGTTTGTAGATGGATAGGCGAAGACCTTTTTTTTAACTGATTTAAGAAAGCGCTTACCTAATTTAAGATTCAGACATCCCACAAGTCTTTTTTCACACTTCTTCATGTCTAACACACGTACAACCACACCCACCATATTATACTCATTCACATGATTCGCCCTCACACACTATTTGTTTGCTCAAGATTCCAGTTATACAACCATTTCTTTTGGAGGTGATACAACCAACTCATCCGAACGTTCTCTTCGTGCGAAGCATCATAATGACACAGAGGATCAGACATGAGTACAACCCAATCTAACTAAAGGAAAGGTGGAACTATGAAGACTAAATTGAAAACCAAATCGAGAGGTAAGAAGATCCTGCGCAAAGGTGTAAAACAAATGCTTGCAGCAACGCTGCTCGCTGCGGGGATTTTCCCTGGACTGTCTCCAGGCTTGACTCAGGCCGCTGAAGCACATGTGGATAATCCATTTGTAGGGGCAACCGCTTATCTGAACGAGGACTATTCAGCTCTCGTGGATACATCCATTGCGATGACCAATGATGCATCGTTGAAGGCCAAGATGGAGACAGTCAAATCGTACCCAACCGCAGTATGGGTTGACCGGATTGCTGCAATCTATGGCGGGACGGACAACGCTGGTCGCAAAAGTGTAGAGCAACATCTGGATGCCGTTCTCGCTCAAAAGAAACCGGGTACGCCTATAACGGCTTCATTTGTTATCTATAACTTGCCTGGACGGGATTGTCATGCACTCGCATCGAATGGTGAACTTCCACTAACACAGGCAGCACTGCAGACATATAAAACAGATTATATTGATGTCATTGCAGATATCTTTGCAGATCCGAAGTATCAGGATATTCGTATTATTGCCGTCATTGAACCGGACAGTCTGCCTAACCTTGTGACCAACCTGAGTACACCAGCTTGTGGTCAAGCCAGCTCAACAGGTATCTATGAGGCGGGTGTGAAGTATGCATTGGACAAGCTGCACGCCATTCCGAATGTGTACAACTATCTGGATATCGGCCACTCCGGCTGGCTTGGGTGGGATAACAACCGTTCTGCAGCAGTCGCGCTGTATACAAGTGTTGTGCAAGGGACAGCCGCGGGTCTGAGCAGTGCAGATGGCTTCATTACGAATACCGCGAACACCACACCACTGGGGGAGCCGAACCTGTCTAACCCGGATCTCAATATCGGTGGACAACCGATTAAATCTGCCAAGTTTTATGAGTGGAATCCTTATTTTGACGAAACCGATTTCACCGCTGCGCTGTATGCTGATTTCGTACAAGCTGGCTGGCCAAGCAGCACAGGTTTCCTGATTGATACTAGCCGGAATGGGTGGGGCGGGGTAGACCGTCCAGCATCTGCTACGGGTAGCAACATCAACGATTATGTGAATTCTGGACGTGTAGATCGCCGGGAGCATCGGGGGAACTGGTGTAATGCCAGTGGCGCAGGTATTGGTGAAGCACCTAAGGCTGCACCAGGACCAGCGCATCTGGATGCTTATGTATGGGTGAAACCTCCGGGTGAATCTGATGGCTCCAGCTCCGAAATTCCGAATAACGAAGGCAAAGGTTTCGACCGGATGTGTGATCCAACCTTCACAACTCGGGATGGTGTATTAACAGGTGCATTGCCTAATGCCCCAGTATCGGGCCACTGGTTCCATGATCAATTCGTGGCACTGGTGAAAAACGCATTCCCTGTACTGCCTGCCAGTAACGGTGGAGGCAATCCTCCCGGGGGAACAACAGCTCCGGCAGCACCAGCAGCATTGACGGCTTCTGCCGGTAACGCTCAAGTCTCCTTGACGTGGACTGCTTCTACAGGGGCTACAAGTTATAGTGTGAAGCGGGCACTGAGTGCATCAGGTCCATTCACAACAATTGCAGCTAACGTGAGTGGAACATCTTACAGCAACACCGGCCTGATCAATGGTACAACCTATTATTATGTGGTAACGGCAACAAATGCAGTAGGTGAAAGTGTTAACTCTGCAACAGCAACAGCTACACCTGTTGCAGGTGTAACGGCGCCAGCTGCACCGACTGCTCTCACAGCAACTGCAGGCAATGCGCAGGTGAGCCTGACGTGGGCCGCTTCTACAGGTGCAACAAGTTATGATGTGAAACGCGCACTGAGTGCAACAGGTCCGTTCACAACAATCGCGGCGAATGTGAGCGGTACGTCATACACCAACACTTCCCTGACGAACGGCACGACGTATCATTATGTGGTAAGTGCAGTGAATACAGCAGGGCAAAGTGCCAATTCCGCTGTAGCTTCCGCGACACCTCAAAGTGTCGTTGTACCAACGAGTGATCTTGTCGTGCAATATCGTGCTGGAGATACCAATGCTCAAGATAGCCAGATCAAACCGTATTTCAACATCAAAAATCTGGGTAGTACTGCTGTGAATCTGAGTGATCTGAAAATCCGGTATTACTTCTCCAAAGAAGGCTCGGCTGCGATGGATTCTGCCATCGATTACGCTCAAGTTGGCGGAGCCAATATCCAGCGGACCTTCACAGACTTGTATGTGGAGCTGAGCTTCACATCTGGCGCTGGCAGCATTCAGGCTGGTGGACAGACTGGAGACATCCAGCTTCGCATGTACAAAACAGACTGGTCCAACTTGGACGAGACGAATGACTACTCTTTCGATCCAACGAAAACATCCTACCAGGATTGGAATAAGGTAACACTCTACCAAGGTGAAAACCTGGTATGGGGTATTGAGCCTTAAACTTTACTTGTAACTGTCTTAACCGCGGTCCTCAGTGTGTTAGAGGATCGCGGTTTTTTGCTATGCATTACAAGAGTCATTCTAGATTGAAGTTCATGATCAACTGAGGAACATAGTGGAGGGGAAGAAATCGATTCTGCAAGTACTTATTTCCCAAATGACTCCTAAAAACACTGATTATTAATCGTTTTGGACGGATATTTGCCTAGGGTCTGGCAAGCAGGATGTCTATAATAGAACCCGATGGGCGAGATCACCTCGCTCGGATTGGAAAGAGAATGGAAGGGGGACCGCACTCTGGTAGTCGGGCAAGCTGATTTCTCTTTTTAAATTTTGTAAGCGTAATCATTGTGGGTTGAAACCTTCTTTCGAAGAAGGTTGTGTGGATTATCGAACGTCCAATCATCATCAATGTGTATAAGCGTCACCTATTCTGTCTCAAGGAGCGTGAAGGTGGATGAACTCAGAAACAACAGCGCCGGTACATAAGGGATCGGCTTCAGGTATGCAATCCGGTCGCAGGAAGGCTCGTATGCCACTTGCAGCCAAGGTGCTCTCTTCGGCACTCAGCGTAGCTTTGCTTGTTGGGGGAACAGCGGGGATTACCGGAGCAGAAGCTTCGAACGGTAGTGGGGCGACGGAGGCCAGCCTGCAATCACATAAGGGGGGCAGTCACGTGAAAGAGATTCAACTGGAATATCTGGATCGGGGTTTGGTGGCTGCATCAACATCTGAAGGTGTGTTTCTCAGTTGGAGATTGCTTGGTGACGAAGCAACAGGGTATAGCGACAAAGGGCTGACAGGTACGGACTTTAACGTCTATCGTGATGGCAAAAAGATCGCTACCGTCACCGACAGCACCAACTATGTAGATGCCGCGGGCCAATCTTCTTCCCGTTATGAAGTGGCGGCGGTGAACAAGAAGGGCAAGGAGAGCAAACGCAGTGCATCCGTCAAACCTTGGGCGAACGGGTATGTGGATATTCCACTGCAAAAACCCGCCGATGGCGTGACGCCTGCGGGAGAAGCTTATACGTATTCCGCCAATGACATGAGCGTGGGTGATGTGGATGGGGATGGCCAATATGAGTTTTTCGTCAAATGGGACCCTTCCAACGCCAAGGACGTATCGCAAAAAGGGTACACCGGTAAAACCTATATTGATGCTTACACCCTGGACGGACAATTGTTGTACCGGATCGACCTTGGGGTCAACATCCGTGCAGGTGCTCATTATACACAGATGCTCGTTTACGATTTTGACGGAGATGGCAAGGCTGAGATGATGTTCAAGACCGCTCCGGGCACAAAGATTATTAAATACAACAAAAAAGGAAAAGTGACATCCGAGAAATATATCACGCTTCCGAAGCAGGATCGCAAGGCAGGGTATTCGAACGAAGATGATTATCGTTTAAGTGCGGATGGTTACTACGACCACGTGGTGGATATGTTCAAGAACTGGCATAAACATGATGAGGTTGTGAAGGGCAACTGGCCTGCGACACTGGAAGAGGCTTTTGGAATGGAAAAAAAATATAACTACCCATTATCTCAGCAAGATGCCGAGAGCCTGGCCGACTACTTCATTGATGTATATGCGGTAGAACGCAGCAACCGCAATGAGCTGCGCAAGTTTGAAGGTTTTATCGTGGATGGACCGGAGTATATTACGGTATTTGAAGGTAAATCAGGCAAGGAACTGGAGACCGTTCCATATGAACCTGAGCGTCATGATGATGGTCTGATGTGGGGCGATTATGCCATGGCACGGATTGAACCCGGGAATCGGGTGGACCGTTTCCTGGCAGGCGTGGCGTATCTGGATGGCAAGAAACCGTCTGCAATCTTTGCACGCGGATACTACACACGTTCGACAATGGTTGCCTACAATTGGGACGGCAAGAAGCTGAAAAAGGAATGGAAAGTGGACAGTGGCTGGACACCTATGAAAAACCCGTTCAATGACGGGCCACACGGCGTAGATGGTACAGATCCAGAGTACGGCTCCATAACAACCCAGGGAGCGCACTATTTCAGCGTGGCGGATGTGGATGGAGATGGCAAACAGGAGATTATCTATGGCTCCGCTACGATTGATCATGACGGCAGCGTGCTGTACAGTTCCACTGACCTGATGCCTGCCGAGAGTGCTGCACCGGGAACCGTTGCCCGTCTGGGGCATGGCGACGCACTTCATGTGGCAGATATCGACCCGGATCGTCCGGGACTTGAGATTTTCATGGTTCACGAGGGTGGCCCTTGGGCGCCGTATGGCTATTCCCTGCGAGATGCCAAGACTGGAGAAGTAATCTACGGTGGATACACAGGGAAAGATACCGGTCGCGGCATGGTGGGTGATGTTGATCCGACTCGTCGTGGACTGGAGACATGGGCTGTCGGTTTGTGGACAGCTAAGGGTGAGAAAATCAGTGATCAGATGCCGGGAACGAATATGAATATCCGTTGGGCTGCCGATATGACGACACAGATCGTGGATGGTGCGATTGATGTTACACCAACCATCAAGGATTGGAGTCGTGGCACGTTGCTGACGGCAACAGGCACATTGACCAACAATCACACCAAAGGTACACCTTCTCTCGTAGCTGATATCTTCGGGGATTGGCGGGAAGAGATGTTGGTGAGAACCACGGACAGTTCAGCGATTCGTATCTATCTAAGTACCGAGAAAACGGACCGCAAATTGTACACGCTGATGCATGATGCGATGTATCGTGTGGGCATTGCCGGACAGAACAGTGGATACAACCAGCCGTCCTATCCGTCCTTCTACATGGCATCGGATATCGACTGGTCCAAAGTAACGCTGCCTAAGTTTTACACGCCAGGTAAGGGCGGAAAGTAAGCAGGCCGGATGAGCGATAGCTAGAAATAGCAACATAACATGTGCTCAAGATCAGCCTGTAACGTAACGCAGCGTCGTTAGTTTTAAGCGTAGGTATTGAACCTTAAAAGCTCTGGAATCCCAATGTGTCTCGCACATGGGGTTTCAGAGCTTTTTTCACATAAGGATCTGCGGATAAAGCTTGGCGTTTGCTCAGCCATCCATGTTACGTCATTCTTTTACATCGTTGGAGTTAAGATGCTCGGTAGAAGCGAACGCTTTAATGGTGTAGTTACCTTGATCATGGATCAATGTGGTAATGGAGCACTCGGGGATCAATTGGTTCTGCATAGCTATAAAATCGGAATGCCAGACGTTAAGCTCGCGCTCGGTAAAGGTTTGCACCAGAAAATCAGTAATGAGTCCACCATGTGTAACCACAATAATGTTACTGTTCTCTGGCTCTTCATTAGCTAATTCGGTTAGGAGGGAGGCCAGACGTTCACCAGCCTGTTTGGCCGAGTCTCCCACGGGTGGAATGTAATCTGGCTCAGACGTACATCGATCCCACATCGCAATGAATTCTTCGAATGACTGATCCGGGCAATCGCCCCAATTGGTACGTTCGCGCAGGCGAGGATCTTCGGTTATATGAAGACGGGTGTGGCGGGCAATCATACTTGCAGTTTCTCGGGCCCGTTGAAGTGGGCTGGTAAGGATTTTAGTAACGGGAAAGATAGCTCTGGCAAAATGAAGTGCTGTGGCTTCGGCTTGTAAAGCCCCTTCGGCAGTGAGGGAGACATCCCCGATTCGTCGTTCTTTGAGACCATGTCTCACTAGATGAAAGGTGGTACTCATGAGTGGAAACCTCCTTAATTATAGACAGTTTACATAAAGGATTAGATAGCATACTAATTATATATTTATATAATTAGTTAATGCAATGATGGTTTTAACGAAGACAGTTTATATTCAACCTACAGAATTGCTACAATGGAGAAAAGTGAGGATTGATCGTGTAGAAATGGGGGTATGGACATGAGCATCACAAAGCGCTGGACAGGAAGCCTGTATCAGGAGGCATTGCGAACAGAGGATTGCGGGCCGCGTTTCTACGCGTACTATTACAAGCAATGGGACAACTATCGTATGTCCTATCACAATCATGATTCGACGGAGATCATGTATATTATTTCAGGAATGTGCCGGGTGGATGTGCAGATGTCGGATGGGAGTTCGGAGCAGACCGTTTTGAAAAAAGGGCAGTTCATTATGCTCGACGCAGGTGTCCCGCACCGTTTGCTGGTGGAAGATGGTGTCCCTTGCCGGATGCTCAATGTGGAGTTTGGTTTCTCCACCTCGTCTCCCGGACAGCTATCCATCCGCCAGCTTGCGCTGGAAGAGGAAGAAGTCCAAGCTTTACTTACTAATGCTTCGCCATATCTGGTATTGCCTGATCCGGAGGAGGTGTACCATATTATGAAAAGTCTGGTGCTGGAACTCGATCAACGTGGTCTACTGGAGCAAGAAAGTTCGACTGCACCGATGAGGATTATTCCACCAGAGGAACGGTCTCATCATCGCGAAGCCCGGAATCTCTCGTCCCCGGAACAGGGTATGCTGGTGCGTACGCTGTTCGTGCAGTTGCTGGTCCGTGTTGCACGTCTGCGCGGAGAAATGAGCCGGAGTGCGCCAGATCAGGCGGAACTGTACGTCAAACGAACCATTGAATTCATGCATCACAATATGGATCGTAACATTCAGATGAAGGATATTGCGGCGGCAGTTAATCTGCATCCAGGCTATTTACATCGTATTTTTCGTCAGCACACGCAGCGCACACCTACCGACTACCTGACGATGCTTCGAATGGAAAAGGCCAAGATGCTGCTTCAGCAGACCAATATTCCGATTTCGGAAATCTCTGACTATGTTGGAGTAGGCAGTCGTCAGTATTTTCATATGTTGTTCAAAAAATATACAGGTCGTACGCCGGTTGAATTTCGCTCCTCTATGGAACGACATGTCAGTCAGTACCCGTCCGATGAATGAGCCGATTGCAGTTATTTCGAATACAACTGGATTATTGGAGCTAGCGCGTAAAAGTTAGGATTTTTGACAACAAGATCTTGAACAGGTCATGATTTTGATAACGCTTCCCTATATGCGGTTGGTACAATGATTTCATGAAGAGAGTCATTAACCGAAGCGAAAGATTGGGATTAAGGGAGGACATAGGGATGTCTTTTAAAGTGGCGTTTATCGGGGCAGGAAGTATCGGATTTACACGGGGATTGTTAAGGGATTTGCTCACGGTACCCGAGTTTAACAACATCGAGATTGCGTTCTGCGATATTAACCAGCACAATCTGGACATGGTGACTGAGCTGTGTCAGCGGGATATCCGTGAGAATGGATTGAATATTCAGATTCAGACGACAACAGATCGTAAAGAAGCATTGAAAGATGCGAAGTATGTACTGTGTACGATTCGTGTTGGGGGACTGGAAGCATTTGCAACGGATGTAGATATTCCACTGAAATATGGGGTAGACCAATGTGTCGGCGATACGCTGTGTGCAGGCGGCATTATGTACGGACAACGGGGAATCGCCGAGATGCTGGACATCTGTAAGGATATTCGTGAACAGAGCGCACCCGACGTGCTGCTCCTGAACTATTCCAATCCGATGGCGATGCTGACATGGGCTTGCAACAAGTACGGTGGTGTACGGACGATCGGACTGTGTCATGGCGTACAGCATGGTCATCATCAGATTGCGGAAGCTTTTGGCTTGAAAAAGAGCGAAGTGGATATTGTCTGTGCCGGCATCAACCATCAGACCTGGTATATTCAGGCTTCTCATGAAGGTAAAGACCTTACAGGTGACCTGCTCGAAGCCTTCGAGAAACATCCGGAGTATAGCCGTACTGAGAAAGTGCGGATCGATATGCTACGCCGGTTCGGATATTACAGTACAGAATCGAATGGTCATCTGAGTGAATATGTGCCGTGGTACCGCAAACGTCCGGAAGAGATCAACGAATGGATCGACCTGGGCAACTGGATCAACGGAGAGACGGGTGGATATCTGCGGGTATGTACCGAGGGGCGCAACTGGTTTGAGACTGATTTTCCTAACTGGATGAAGGATGAACCGATGCAATTCATTCCGGAAAAACGGGGCGAGGAGCACGGTTCGTACATTATTGAAGGTCTGGAGACGGGACGTGTCTATCGAGGACATTTCAATACCGTTAATCATGGAGTAATCTCGAACCTGCCGGATGATGCGATTATTGAAGCACCGGGATATGTGGATCGCAACGGCATCTCCATGCCACATGTAGGCGATCTGCCACTTGGACCGGCTGCGGTATGTAATGTGAGCATTTCCGTGCAACGTCTTGCGGTTGAAGCAGCGGTCAACGGAGATGATAAATTACTTCGTCAGGCGTTCATGATGGACCCGCTCGTGGGTGCCGTATGTAATCCAAAAGAAATCTGGCAAATGGTCGACGAGATGCTGGTTGCACAGGCCCAGTGGTTGCCGCAGTACGGGGATGCGATTGCAGCCGCAGAAGCAAGACTTGCTGCTGGCGACCTTATTCCAACGAAGGAATATGAAGGGGCGGCAAGACTCAAAGTGAAAACCGTTGAAGAAATGCAGCAGGATCGTGATGCTGCCAACAAAAATGCGGGAGAATCCGATAAAGGGAAAGATCGCGAGAAAGTGCAACAATAGATAAAGGCAGGATGTACAACAACGAAATATAAACGGAATATGAAAATTAAGAAAAATGAATAAGAAATATAAAGAGTAGACGGGGCCCTCTCCAGTATTGGAGGGGCCCTGTTTGATTCTATTTTTTCTCAACGACACGAACCACAAACGTAAAAAAAGTATCTCCCAGGCTGATCTGTGAATCTTGAGGGGAAGACCAGCGGACAAATGCTCCATAATAATGTGTCCCTGGTTCCTTGGGAAGTTGGAAGGTCCCATCCGTAGAAGTAACGTATGCATTGCGGTTGTCCACATATTCAGAAATACTTATCTCATCCGGGGGGATATCTATACCCATGTCTATGGATAAATCCTCACCGGCAAGAACTTGGACCGGAGTGTTGTCTTCAAAATTTAGACTAGCGTAATCAGCGCAGGTGCCTCCCCAGCAATAACTGCCCTGTATAGCAGGAATAGAGATGCCGCTTTCGCTCTTAATAGTTGGCGTAGGCAGTTTCTGAGGTAAGTTGGACTCCGGTTCCTGAACCTGTTTTGATCCCATTTCGACTTCCTTTGTACTATGATTTGGAGTAGGATTACAGCCGGATAATATCAGCATAGTTGAAAGAAATACCAATGTGGTCAATGTTCTTATCGTATTGAAGAATTTTATTTTATGCACCTCCCTAATATCTTCCAGACGAAAATTAAGAGAGGAATGTTGCTAATCAATGAGTGGGTAAGGAGTTGAAAAGAGCTACAGGAACTAAATTGGGATTTTCAAGTACGCGAGAAGCTGGTGGAACCGCCACAAGTGAAAGAGTTTTTTTTCACAGATTGTTGACAATTAAGCTGCATGAAATAGAAGGAAATAAGCAAGAGACTCGACTCTTCTCCCATGCTATGTTATTATAAATCTCTGATAACGTGGTAACGAACTAAAGCGTTTGGGTTTTGGTTATAGACATGGAGGGGTTCGAGAGATGAGAAAAAAAGCGATTCTACTATTATTCATTAGTATATGTGTATTGATTGTGGCTGGTTGTTCCAGTTCCGCAAGTAAAGACGATAACACGATTGTTGTAGGAATTGACGATAAGTTTGCTCCAATGGGTTTCCGGGACGAGCAGAATGAAATTGTTGGTTTTGATATTGATTATGCAAGAGCTGCAGCGGAGAAAATGGGTAAAGAAATCACATTCCAGCCAATCGACTGGTCTTCCAAAGAATCAGAGCTGAACAGTGGCCGAATCGACATGATCTGGAACGGGTACACCATTACGGATGAGCGTAAAGAGAAAGTGCTCTTCACGAAGCCGTATCTGGAAAACAGTCAAGTAGCTATTACCTTGGCAGACTCGCCAATTACTAAGCTGGATGAACTGGATGGCAAAAATGTGGGATTGCAGGCGCTGTCCTCCGCGGCAGATGCACTGGCAGCAAGTCCCCTGAAGGATAAAGTGAAAGCTTCCGAATTTAAGGATAACGTGCTTGCACTGACGGATCTGAAGACAAAACGTCTGGATGCGGTCATCATTGATGAAGTGGTAGCGAGATACTACATGTCCAAAGAAGAGGGAACATTCAAACTGCTGGATGAATCTCTTGCACCGGAACAATATGGCATTGGTATCAAAAAAGGCAATGAAGAGCTTCTGAATCAGCTGCAAAAAGCGCTGGATGAGTTGAATGCAGACGGAACAGCGGCTAAAATCTCCACCCAATGGTTGGGTGAAGACAAGGTTCTGAAATAGACAGGTTAACACCTGATATATAGTTAGAAACAAAACGGACCCCGTATTCCATGCTGGAGCGATTTATGCTCCAGAGGAATGCGGGGTTAACAGATTAGAGGAGACAAAACAATGAGTTGGGATTATTTATCGACCATTTTAAAACCTATGCTAGAGGGTGCACAGACCACCATTTTCATGTTCTTGCTAGCAATCGTGTTATCTGTACCGCTTGGATTTGCGGTCACGCTTGCGATGAGAAGCCAAATTAAACCACTGGCATGGATTGCCCATACGTATGTATATGTGATGCGAGGAACACCGCTACTGCTCCAAATTCTATTCTTCTGCTTCGGTTTGCCGTTGCTTCCGGTGATTGGAGAGTATCTGGTGTTTGATCGCTTTGTTGCGGCAGGGATTGCGTTCATCCTGAACTATGCGGCGTACTTCGCTGAAATCTTCAGGGGCGGACTGCTCTCCATTGATAAGGGACAACATGAGGCAGCGAAGGTACTTGGATTAACGAAGTGGCAGACGATGACCAAAGTCATTATTCCTCAGATGATTCGTGTAGTATTGCCCGCAACGGCCAATGAGTCCATTACGCTCATCAAGGATACGGCACTGCTCTATGCCGTGGCTGTACCTGAGCTGTTGTATTATGCCCAAGCGGCGGTGAATCGCGACTTGCAGCTGATCCCTTTCTTCGTGGCAGCGGTTATGTATCTGCTCATGACACTCGTACTCACCGTGCTGTTCAAGGCACTGGAGAAGCGGTTTTCATTTGAATAAATTAAATCTGATTAATCAAAGGACTGTCTGCATATGACACATATAATAGAAGTAAATCAATTGAGAAAATCATTCGGTACACTTGATGTGCTGAAGCAGGTATCTTTCAACGTGGAACCAGGCGAAGTGATCGCCGTGATTGGACCTTCCGGTTCGGGGAAAAGTACGATGCTGCGCAGCCTGATTCATCTGGAGGATATTTCGGGTGGAACGATTCGCATTCAGGATCAGACGTTGGTTGATAATGGTCGTTACGCGGGTGCTGCGGATATTCGCAAGATGACGGATCGCATGGGCATGGTGTTTCAGCATTTTAACTTGTTCCCGCATCTGACCGTACAGGCTAATCTGGAACTTGCACCGAAGACTTTGAAAAAAGAAAGCTTGGCCATCATCCGGCAGCGCAGTCTGGAATTACTTGGAAAAGTAGGGTTGTCGGACAAGGCCGATGTCTACCCTGGTAATCTGTCCGGTGGACAGAAACAACGTGTAGCTATTGCTCGAGCACTCATGATGCAACCGGATATCCTCCTGTTCGATGAGCCGACGTCGGCGCTTGATCCAGAGCTGACTGGGGAAGTGTTGCGCGTAATCAAACAACTGGCGCAGGAAAATATGACGATGTTGATCGTCACGCATGAGATGGGCTTCGCCCGTGATGTTGCGGATCGTGTGTTCTTCATGGATAACGGGGAGATCGCAGAAGCGGGACCGCCAGAACAGATCTTCGGCAATCCAAAGCTTGCACGTACCCGGACGTTTTTGCAGCGGGTGGAAGTGGAAGGATAGAAGACATTCCAAATCTAAGAAATGCGAAAGAACGCAATCCTATGAGCAATAAGGGATTGCGTTCTTTTTTGCTTTTTAAAATAATGGCTTATGTCCACGGGTATATGTTCCAGATAATCAGTACAAGGGTCAACAAGATATAAGTTGCTACATTCCAATGGGTTCGAATTCTAAATGTCGTATAGCTCATGATTCCAAACAAAACGATGCTAAAACATAATACAGCTACATTATTTTGATAAAAAGCAATAAGTACAAGCATCACAATCATAAGTATATTCATGACTTTATCGATATTCATCGTAGTGCCCCCCAATGTAATCCAGAAAAGTACTACTATAATAATATATGTATGTTAGAGGTATTCTTGATTTATATCATCACAGTGGAAAACGGGTTCTAAACTTCATATTCTTGAAGTACAATCTATAAGCTTATGGATTTATATGTGTGTCCGGGGATGATGGGAATAAAATAAATCTAATGGTAATTTATAATTAACACAATATGGATATTATTTTTCCTATTAATCGATTATAATGATAATACTTAAAGAAAAGGGAGGATTTACATTGGAACATCGTGAAAATGATGTGGATCGTTATTATAACGACACATTGCCACCACCGCCTTATGTAGTACCAAAGACCAATAGTAAGTCGATTGTATCACTAGTTTTAGGGATTCTGTCCGTCACGATTCCTTACGTGGGAATTTTAATCGGAATCGTCGCGATTATATTTGCATCTTTAGCCTTCAAAGAGATCAGAGTTCGCATGGAGCAAGGAAAAGGGTTAGCGATTGCTGGTCTAGTTTGTGGAATCATCGGTACAGCGATGTATGTATTACTTATTGCGTTCGTGCTATTGTTTACTTTCGCTGTCACAAGCTTTGATATATCTTCTACATACTAGAAATATGAAGTTAGCAAACTTAGACTGTATCTTAAACTAAAAAAGCAAAGGCGTACTTTAAACTCACACCTCTTGTTGACCAGAAGAGGGTGGGGCTTAGGTACACGCCTTTGCTTTTTAATTTACGAATTTACAGGTGAAGTGCGACTTCACTGCTGACGTTTGCGTTCTCCGTGGTGCGATGCATCAGGAAATACGTTAAGGTTCCTCCGAGACCAATCACGGCGAAGATGCACAGAATGCCGATCTGATCCCAAGTTACACCGAACTGTCCACTAGAGATGACTGCTTTATATCCCGTTACCGAATAGGTCATAGGCAGCCATGGATTAAACACTTTCAGCCAATTTGGAATCAGTTCGAGCGGGAACGTGCCTGCGCTGGTGGTGAGCTGGAAGATGAGCATCAGAATCGCGAGGAAACGACCCGGATTCTCCAGCCAAGTCACCAGTGCCTGAATGATGTACATGAAGCTTAGACTGGTAACAAAGCTGAACAAGAGGAACAATGGAACGCTCTGAACATCCAGACCCAAGCCGTATAAGACCAGCCATGAAGCAAGTAGGGACTGCGCTGCACTCATGAGTGTGAAAGCCAGCGTTTTACTCACAAAACGATTCCAGCCACTTGCCTCACTAACCGTGCTGCCGCGTGTTGGCACTACCAATGTGGCAATCAATGCGCCGACAAAGAGCCCAAGTGACAGGAAGTATGGGGAGAATCCTGTACCATAGTTGGGTACCTCATTATATTTATGCTCATTGACCTGAACAGGCTCTGCATACATGGTTACGAGTTCATCGGTCTTTTTTACACTACCCGTCTGCTCAGCCGCTTCATTCAACTTGGTGGCAAGTTCACCAGAGCCGTCTGTTAACTTAAGCGTACCTTCTTTTAATTGACCAGCACCGTTATCCAGCTTATGTGAGCCATCTGTAAGGGTTGAGATTCCGTCTGTAAGCTGGCTTACACCCGCAACCAATTTACCTGCACCAGCATTCAATTGACCTGAACCATCCGCAAGTTTGGCTCCTCCAGCGGCTGCCTCAGATAATTTGGAATTGAACTGTTGTAGACCAGTCGCAAGTTTTTCTTGTCCGGCGGATAATTGCGTGGCTCCTTGTACCAGGTGTTGTTCACCCTGTACCAACTGGCTGCTGCCTTGATGCAGTTGTTGTTGTGCAGCGTACAGGTTTTGACTGCCTGCAACCAATTGCTGCCCGCCCTGATACACCTGTTCGCTGCCTGCCGCTACGGCCTGACTTGCTGCCAGGAGCTGCTGCACAGCAGGACTTGCGGCAAGTTCCGGACTGGCTTCGGCTAATTGGGCGAGCCCTTGTGCAACCGCTTTGGCGCCCTCGCTAACTTTGCCGCTGCCCTCAACAGAACTTTGCAGCCCAGCAGTCAGCTTTGCACTGCCTTCCTCGGAAGCCGCCAGTCCTGCATCCAGCTTGGCTGCACCTTCTTGAGCAGATTGAATCCCTGCCTGTAGCTGTTTGCCGCCTGTTTCAGCCTGGGTTGCTCCATCACTTAGCTTCGTGCCTGCTGCTGCCAATTGGGACAGCCCATTGGACAGGGCGCTTGCGCCAGTATGAAGATCACCTGTGCCTTGGGCGAGAGTAGTCGTACCTTCTTTTAACGGAACTACGCCCGTTTCCAGTTTGTCGGTTCCATCCGCCAGTTTAGACAGGTTCTCTTTTAATGTAGCAACACCCTCATCCAGCTTGATCGCACCATCATGAATCTGACCTGCGCCATCCCCGGCATCCGCCAAACCGCCAGAGATTTTCTCGACCTGATCCAATAGCGTTTCGGTATACGATTCTGTGACTTTGGCAGCGACTTTGGAGCGAATTTGTTTAACCGCCGTGCCGCCAATCTGACCCGCGAGGAAGTTGTATCCTTCATTGGGTTCATAGATCAGGTCTGCCGGCTCAGGGTGCTCATCCATCAGGGTTGTTGCTTTGGTGGAAAAGTCCTCCGGAATCACAATCGTCATATAATACGTGTTGTTTTGCATACCTTGTTCTGCTTGTTCGCGAGTGACGAATTGCCAGTTGAAATCATCACTTTTTTTCAATTCATCGACCAGATTCTGACCGACCTCCAGTGATTTGTCGTTGTAGATTGCACCCTGATCCGTGTTGACCACAGCTACAGGTAATTCATTCATTTTGCCATAAGGGTCCCAGAATGCGTTCAGGAACAGGCCACTATACAGCACCGGTATGAACAGTACAACGAGAATCGGAATAAATACTTTTGGTTTCTTGAAGGCGGACTTCAGATCCTGCCCAAATACGTGGAATGATTTCATCATGTTCTCTCCCTATCCTTACGCTAATCCGTTTGTTCTATCTCTATTATGTTTTGAATCTAGTGGCATGCCTTTCTCTACGTGGGGGATAAGCCATTCTTGAGAAATAGGCCGACAAAATCCTTGATCTGATCTTTGTGCAGCGTAGGATGCGCTTTGTTCCAATCTGAGGTTAAGGTGACATACAGCTTCAGCAGGACAAAAGAAACCAGCTTGGGATCATCTCTGCGAATCTGCTCTAATTCCATGGCACGGCTGACCTGACGCTCCAGATATTCGAGAATGGCTGTCTCCACTTTCTGCAAACCTTCCTTGGCTTGCGGTGTACCGAACTCGTTAACCTCCTGAAAGAGCTTGATCAACAGCTCATGTTCCTCCCGGTACTCCAGCAGAGAATCCATACTCATATGCACGTTATCCAGAAAGGAGTTTTCTTCCTTCACCGTCTGCTCTGTAATCTGTCTCATATCCGCAATGATCGAGCGCAGAATCTCGCTGAACAGTTCTTCTTTATTTTCGAAAAAAGTATAGATCGTTCCCTTGCCCACATTGGCAAGTCTCGCAACCTGCTCCATCGTTGTGGCCTTGTAGCCAAACAGGGCAAAGGATTTCTCGGCAGAATCCATCACCTGTTGCCTTCGATCTATCGTTTTCATGGCATATACACCTCCTTATATGTTGAAAGGTAATGGGTAAGGTAAATCCTTTAGTGACCGTTTTACTATTATGGTCAGTTGGTCGTTAACAACTGTAGCACTTGAACAGGGAAGATGGATGTGATCTTTGTCATAAGTAGCTCGTACAGGTGTGAAAATGATGCTCACATGAAAATCCTGGTGTGTTACCTTATCGCAATACATAGGCATGTAACAAGCCGGAGGGGTAGTTGGGCCGCACGCCGGGCTTATTTGTATTGGTTAAGTTTCATCCTGCGCGTCAGTAAGATAAATTAGCTCTTGCCTTAAGCTATAAATAAAGATATATTGTTAATTAATTAACTGATCATTTAATTAACTAGAGTTTAGTTCAAAGAGAGGGGAATACATGTGGCAAGACCCATCAATGAAGAAAAAAGACTGGAGCGTCGGAGACGGATTCTAAAAGAAGCTGTTGTCCTGTTCGCAGAAAGTGGATATTCGAATACTACAACGGCGATCATTGCGAAGCGTGTGGGAGTGACTGCCGGAACCATTTTTCAATATTTTCCTAACAAAGAAGCTTTATTCTACGCCGCTGTCCTTGAGCCACTTGCTGATATTCAGAAGAAATCACTTGCTTCTCTACAACAAGAGGGGACACCGGGTCAATTGATTAAGAACATGGTGGAAGAACAATTCAACCATATCTACTTCTATACCAATGAATTGCGGCTTGCTCAATCTGTTCTAGGACAACGAATAAGGTTCCCTGAACTTACACAGAAAGTACTAGAAAGTATAAAGGTAATGACCGATGAAATCGAAGATGTTTATGCCAAGGGTCAATTAAAGGGAGAATTCAACAAAAGCTTTTCTCCAGCGATGATTTCTCGTGCCTATATCTCTTTTTTAAATGGAGTGGCCTTAACTCTCGGCGAAAGCATTCTTCATCATCCCGAGTGGGAAAATCTGAAAGGCCATGCCTTTTATTTGTTTGCACCCTTATCACCTATAGAAAAACTGGAGGAGTCTGAATGAGTCAAACATCATTACAATCTGATCGGACATTGAACAAGGGTCGTGTGAAGAAACGGAAGATAATGTTTTGGAGCCTGGGAATTGTGCTTTTGCTTCTGGTGGCTCTTGTATTCTTTATATCTTACAAAGTAGTAGACACGTTATTGCACCATCCTAGAGACACGAATGTCAGCTACGAATTGAATATCGATAAAACGCCCTACGAAGAGGTTGAGTTCAAGAGTTTGAAAAATGATAATACGATTAGAGGTACCTTCTTTCCTGCAAATGTTGGTGGTAAATCAAGCGATAAGACGATTATTGTTGTCCATGGGTATACAAGCAATCGTTTAGTCAAAGGGCGAACTCCTAAGTTAGTCGAGCATCTCGTTCCGAAAGGCTACAATGTGTTGGCATTTGATCTCAGCTCGCAAGGTAAATCCGATGGTGATTTGATTACACTGGGACTCAATGAAAAATATGATTTGCTGGGAGCAGTAGACTATTTAAAAACCAGAGACCATACGGGTGACAACATTGGCGTGATCGGCTTTTCTATGGGTGCTGCTACTTCTTTGCTGGCCACAAGTGAAAGTGATGACATCCAAGCCGTGATTGCAGATAGTCCATTTCGTAATGCGGGCTTATTTCTAAGAGAGGGCTTACCTTTCTTTTCCGGTTTACCTGCATTTCCATTCAGTTATACATCCACTTGGATGGCCAATTGGGTCTTTGATGTTGATCTGGATTCTGTATCTCCTATGGATGCAGTGAAAAAGATGCAAGACAAACCCGTTATGCTCATTCATGGTACTGGGGATCAGCAAATCAGTTATAAAAATACAGAAATGATTTATGAATCATTAAAAGATAATCCAAACGCAGAGGTGTGGTATCCGAAAAACACAGAGCACATCGATGCGATCAACCATTATCCCACTGAATATTTCCAGAGAGTAGATCGCTTTTTGGATGAATATGTAGGAAAATAAATTCAATCGAAGAGAACGGGCAAGTTTCCAAGAATCATTAACGGAAAAACGGGGTAGGCGCTTTAATTTAACAGGGGAGCATGTTGCCAAAAGGTAGTGCTCCCTGTTCTTATGTAGCTAACGAGTAGGATAACGGTTCTAAAAATTTTGTAACTATGTCATTTGTAATTTCGTCTGCTAGGTTGAGGAATAATATTACATATTTTCAAAACAACGAGGGGACCAAAGAGGTACCCGCAGAGCAAATGGGGGACAAAGTAAGGGAAGTAACCCACATGCTGAGCATGCATGCATGTACGGATCACGTAACAGAGAATGGAGATGCGGCATTTCTTCCGATTGGAACTGTCGTTTATGAACTAAAGGGGTATAAGGCGCAGTTTCGCACCTTCAGGATGGTATATCCCTTAGAATGGTTTATTATCCGGAAGCAAATGCTTTCAACACAGGAGCCTTCGGAACAGAAAAATTAAGATTGTTAATCGTATCGCAGAGGAAACAACTTAAAGCCGCTGCGGGATTGTAGTGAGATGTTCAACAACAAAAAACCAAGACCAGCGCAAATACCCGCCAGTCTTGGTTTTTTGTTGTGTCCTACTTGTTTAACTTTGTCCAATATTGTTCAATTATTCTGCGCGTACTTTAAAGAATGAGATCAGTTCTTGCAGTTGCTCGGATACAACCGAGAGCTCATCGGAGGCACTCACAATGGCTGCCATGGAGGCTTCCTGCTCATCAATTGACTGCTCAATTTGTTTACTGCTGCTTGCTGCCTTGCTGACATTGGCAGACAGTTCATCGGCCGTGGCAGACATTTCTTGTGTGCTTGCCGAGATCTCTTCGGTAGAACTGGAGATATCCTGGATCTGGTTTGCAACTTTATTCGTAGCAGTCAGAATATTCTCGAAGAATACGCCAGTCTCTTGGGTAACTTCCAAGCCTTTGGTAACTTCCTTGGAACCCAACTGCATAGCTTCGGAAGACTGCATGATATCCCGTTGAATTTCTTCAATCAACTGTCGAATTTGCTTCGCTGATTCCTGCGATTGCTCTGCCAGGTTACGTACCTCACCTGCAACCACCGCAAAACCTCTTCCTTCTTCACCTGCGCGGGCTGCCTCAATGGAAGCATTAAGGGCCAGCAAGTTGGTTTGTCCAGCAATTTCCGTGATTACGTTAACAATGTTGCTAATCTGGTTCGAGTTATTTTCCAAAGACTGAATCGAGTTTGACGTATTTTGCACCGCACCAGAGATCAGGCGCATCTGCTCAATGACTTGTTGCATTACCACATTACCTGTGCTGGAGCGCTGCTCCATGCTGAGTGCTTCATCTGCCACATCGGCTGAGCTGCTGGCGATCGTCTGCACTACCGTTGACATCTCTGTCATGGCACGTGCGTTCTCCACAGTGGCTTTGTCTTGTGACACCAGTCCAGTAGATATTTCCCGAATATTGGTGCTGATGGATTGAATGTTTACATTATTTTTCTCGGAAATGCCCAGTAGTTGTTTGGAAGATTCCGAGAGGTGATGCGAAGTATTCTGTACTTTATAAATGGTTGTATTGAATCGATGGATCATCGCATTAAACTTCTCGTTGATGATACCCAGATCATCTCGCCCGGTATCGATGGTTACGTCCAGATTACCCGTGCTGACTTCTTCGATACCTTTCATCAGATTGCGGATCGGAAGTAACGTTCTTTTCAGCAAAATGAATTGCAACACCATGAACAGGATCAGGAAACCAATCAGGAACATCAAACCGTACGTAAGCAGTTTATTCAGGCCTTTTGGAACAGCACTTGCATCTACATCGAAGTAAAGAGCAGCGTACATGGAGCCATCTGCGTTATTAATCGGATAGATCAGAGTGGTCCAAGTTCCGTAGTCATCGGTGTAGAAATCACTGAAGGCCGGCTTTCCGTCCTTTTTCATCTGTTCCAGCACCACAACGTTATTCTCGGGCAGTGGGTACATGGCACCTGCGGGCAGATTGTCTTGCTCGAATGGCTCCAGCAGGTTCGTTGGAATCGCGATGATGGACGTTCCGTTTCCTTGTTCGAGTTCTGAACCAAAAATGTACGCCTGCGCGATGTTTGGATAGAACTCATGGATGGAATCGAGATAAGCCTTCATTTCCTGCTGTACAGGACCGGCGTAGCTTTTTTCACTGGCGGCTTGGGCGACTTTGGCGATGTCCAGATCGTTATACGATTTCTGGGTGATGACAGTGGCTTGGTCGTGCAACTGTTCTACCAGAATGTTCTTTTGCAGCTGGTAAGCCGCGGTAATCAGGATAATACCAATCAAGGTGATGCTACCGAATGAGATCACCAAATTTTTAACAAAGAAAGGCATGGTACTCCAGCGAAGCTTATTAAACAAGATTGTTCACTCCTTTTACAAATATGAAAATGTACTATACCTGGATGGGGGAGGCTATACGCTATGTAATCTAACGAATGTCTAGTGAATCGATATCGTGCACCTTCTATAATTCTGGATTCTGCTGTTGTTACATGACATTCTCTCGTTGGTTCAGGGTACTTCTTGCATTGCTTCAAACTCTACTTCACTTATAGGACCCCCAGGTAAGGTACTTCCTAAAGTATATCGTTATAAAGTCATATAAATGTTAGGTTTATCAGTAAAAATAGTTCTAAGGTATCGGTTCCGTGGGCGTATTTTTCAGTTTGTTTCTTTGTTATTACGTTTATTAATGCAAGGTTCTCTATGTGATCAGGTATGTGGAGGAATGCTCTGGTAACTTCTATACCGTGATGAATGATGAATATGCATAACAATATGTTGATCCATGAGGTCCCCATTCGTATGGGGGCCTTTTAGGTTGCTAACACCTAAAGAAAACACAAGTGAACGAAAAGACAGTCCATTGTTGCCCTTTCGCAGGAACGCTAAGATGAAGTTGTTAAAGCGTTTACATCACGTGATGAAGGGAGCTTAAATCGGATGCCAGAAATTACGATCAGGCTGTATGAAGGCAGGACGGATGAGCAAAAGCAGGAGATAGTGGAGGTGTTCACGCGCGAGCTCTCGCGTATTATCGACCGTGAACCGGATTACATTTCCATCGAATTCAATGAGATCCCATGGGACGAGAATGTTCCTGATAACTTGAGAAGCGCGCAATCACAGAAGCAGGGAGGGGAGAAGACGTGAAGCCGGCAGATATCGTGCCACCAAGTCGGGGTGCAACCGGACTTCACTCGTCTGGTCTGGGCGCTCGGCTCGGAGATGCGGGACGTTATCTGTGGCGATACCGGATACTATATCTGCTCTCCTTACCGGGTATCCTGTATTTTTTCCTCTTCAAATATGTACCTTTATTCGGTTCAGTGATTGCCTTTCAGAACTACAACATTTTTAAAGGTATCACCGGAAGTGATTGGGTAGGTCTGGAGCATTTCCAGAAGATGTTCAGCCATTATGATTTTTTAAGAATTCTCAATAACACACTTTTGCTTGGATTATATGATCTGGTGATTGCATTCCCGGTGCCAATTGTGCTGGCGATTCTGCTGAATGAAGTGCGGATGATTATGTTCAAGCGTATGCTGCAAACGATTGTATACATGCCTCACTTTCTGTCATGGGTTGTCATTAGCGGAATATTCATGGGTATTTTCTCAATGGATGCCGGTGTGGTTAACAAGGCACTCGAATTTCTGGGGATGCAGCCGGTCTACTTTCTTGGAGAAGACTCGTACATTCGCTTCATTCTGATCGGTTCGGGGATCTGGCGCGACTCCGGCTACGGCACGATTATTTTCCTGGCTGCCATTGCGGGCATCAATCCCGATCTGTATGAGGCGGCAGAGGTGGATGGAGCCGGACGTTTGAAGCAAATATGGTCTATTACTCTGCCATCCTTGCTGCCCACGATTATGATTCTGTTGCTGCTGCACATCGGGAAGTTCCTTGATCTGGGTTTTGAGCGTGTGTTTGTATTCCTGAATCCGCTTAATCTGGAATCTGGCGAGATTCTCGATACGTACATCTACAAAGCCGGACTTCTCTCACAGCAATACAGCTATACAACAGCCATCGGATTGTTCAAGTCGGTCGTGGGTTTAATGCTTATTCTACTCGGTAACTTCTTTAGCAAAAAAACAACCGGCGAAAGCCTGTATTAGGAGGCGAGATGGATGCGTACCCCCAGTGTCCGTTACCGTATATTTCGCATTGGAAATCTCGTTTTTCTTACGCTGCTCTCGTTGACGATGATTCTGCCTTTCATTAATGTACTGGCCCAGTCACTTAGCAGCTCGGAAGCGATCATGGGCGGAAAGGTTAGCTTCTGGCCTGTAGCTTTTACCTGGATCAATTACGAATATGTATTCGGCGATGCTGCCTTCTGGCGGGCCTTTGCGGTATCGGTTGGGGTAACGTTAGTGGGTACGCTAATCAATCTCGCCGCAACGGCATCACTCGCGTATCCCGTGTCCCGTCCAGAGTACAAGGGGCGCTCTCTTGTTGTCATGTTTGTCCTGGTGACCGTCGTATTCTCGGCGCCGCTCATTCCGAACTTTATCCTGATGAAGGAGTTGCATCTGGTCAACAATCCACTGGTGCTGATTGTGCCAGGAGCGATTAACGCCTTTAACTTTTTCGTCATGCGTTCGTTCTTCTCACAGCTACCGGGTGAACTGATCGATGCCGCCCGCATCGATGGCTGTGGGGAGTTTGGCATCATCTGGCGTATCGTTATTCCATTGTCCAAACCGGCCATGGCATCACTCGGCATTTTCTATGCGGTGGGCCACTGGAATGCGTATTCCACCGCGCTTTATTATCTGAACGATCCAGCCTGGTGGCCGATCCAGGTCACACTCAAGAAGCTGTTTGAGAGTGACGATATTTCCGTCGATCCGGGTTCTGCCGTCTATAGCACCCTTGCACATACATCGCCGGAAGGTATCAAAATGGCGACCATCATCATCGCCACCTTGCCAATCATTATCATTTACCCTTTCCTGCAAAAGCATTTTGTAAAAGGAATCATGGTCGGCTCCGTCAAATCTTAACTACAAGCAGCATACAGATCTGACGGAAACGGGGGAATGGCGATGTTCAGAATCTTGATTACGGACGATGAACCGATGATTCGGATGGGTCTGGCGAAGATGATCAAGCAAGCGGGGCTGTTCGACTGTGAGATACGACAGGCAGCGCATGGGGAAGAGGCCCTTCAGGTGGTAGAGACCTTTCGGCCACACATCCTGTTTACGGATATCCGCATGCCAACGATGGATGGTATTGAGTTGTGCCGACGTTTATCCGAGCAAGGCAGTACGATGCGCATTATTGTAGTCTCCGGTTATTCAGACTTTGAATATGCAAGAGCCTGTATGGATTATGGGGTAAAACGATATCTGCTCAAGCCAGTGGGACGACAGGAGCTTCATGAACTGCTGCTCAAATTGCTGGCATCCGAAGAGGATAAACCTACGGTATCCCTTGTACCCGTGAGGGAGCTGAATGATTGGGCCATGCGTCTGGAAGAGGCTATATGGGAGTTAAGGCAATCCGATGTGACGGAGCTGCTCGCAGCATGGTCGAATCGTTATCCGGCATATGCCCTGATGCCTGAGCAGACAGCGGAGCTTTTTCAGGAATTGTTGGAATTGATTGTGGCCCGCATGAATGCACGGGGAAACGGATCGATGAGTACGTCCAGTAAGATGATTGTAAGCGCTTCCTCTGAGGAATGCTTCGAGGCTCTGGGCAACGAAATCCAGACGTTGATGAATAGAATCAAGGAAAAGCGCAGTGGCAAGCGCAAGCATCCAGTGGAAGAAGCAAAAGCCTATCTGGAGAAGCACTTGCGCCGTGAAGTTTCACTGGACGAGATTGCTGCCAAGCTTGGACTGAACCCGTCCTACTTCAGCCAACTGTTTAAACAGACGACCGGTCAGACCTTTATCCAATACCGAATACGCAGCAAAATGGAACTGGCCAAACGCATGCTGGAACAGCCGGGCAACCGCATTACGGATATATCCTACGAAGTGGGGTATGCGGATCATCCCCATTTTACCAAGACATTCAAGAAAATTACCGGACTGACCCCGTCCGAATATCGCAGTAAGTTGGGCATTGAATGATGAAGCGCAGCCTGTCGATCCGCCTGTTCTTTCATTTTGCCATCGTAATTACGTTGTCCCTGTCTGCCATTGGCTTGTTTACCTATACCTATGCCTCGACTGAGATGAACGATCAGCTGGCGGACAACATTGCCCAAACGATGCGTAATACGGCGTACCAGACCGATCTGTATTTGCAAAATTATGATCGCGCAACCTACTCCATCCTCTCAAATGGAAGTGTGAAGCACTTCCTCGATATGAGTTCGGAGGATAGTTATGCCTATTACGAGTATAGCCGTCAGATTAAAAGGAACGTGTTCCCGCCTGTTTTTATGTTATATCCACAGATCAAGTTTCTGTATGTTATCGGGGAGAACGGGAGGGTTGTCCTCGATGACAACCAGAATTCAGCGGGCATACCCGATATCGATGCTGCACAGCAGTATAAGGAGTTGCTTGCTGTAACCCCTGCGAATGGCGAATCGACTTTGCTTACCCGCAGTATTCGCAGTGGACAGAATGCAAACGTCATTACGATTGCGCGCCGGATCAGGGGCGTATCCTCCTATACACCAAACGGAGTGCTGGCGATGGAAGTGAATGTGCTGGAACTTGACAACATCTGGGGAGAACTCGATCTCGGTCAAGGGGGCTATCAGTATGTGATGGATCAGAACGGAAATGTTATCTACACTCCTGGGGACGAAGAGGCGCAGACCGTGATGTCGTCCAGCACCGTGAACAGGCTTATGCACATGGAGGCAGGGTCTCTGGAACAGAACACGGATGGCACCAAACGGCTGTTTATATCGGAGCTGTCTGCCTATTCGGGCTGGCGCTTTGTCGCTTCCGTGCCGCTGTCGGAGCTTCAAAGGCCGATTGCAACGATCCGCTCAGCCACATTATGGGTTGGTGCAGGGACCTTGCTCGCTGCGCTTGTTGTGGCCTACCGGATCGGAGCATCTCAAGTGGAACCCATTCGGGTGCTGATGAACGGAATGAGACAGACGGAGAAGGGAATCTGGAACAAGGTGGAGATGAAGGAAAGGCGCGATGAGATCGGAGTGCTGATCCGCAGCTATAATCTGATGGTCAGCCGTTTGTCGGACATGATTGAGAGTGTATATGAGTCGGAGTTGCGCCGCCAGAAGTCGGAAATTGAGCTACAGCAGGAAGCGTTGGAACGACACCGTGCGGAATTTCAGGCGCTCCAGTTGCAGATCAATCCGCATTTTCTCTACAACACATTGGAGACAATCAAATGTTATGCCGTCGTACAGGATTCCGAAGAAATTACGCAGATGGTGGAATCGATGGCTCATATGCTCCGTTATTCCATTCAGACCAATCTGGAGGAGATTACGGTTGCCAATGAGCTGAAGCATGTGCTGGCCTACCTTTCCATCATGAACCATCGTATGGATCGGGAGCTTGAAGTTGAGGTCATCATTGCACCGGATCTATTGTTGGAAAAAATGGTTCGTCTCACCCTCCAGCCCCTGGTGGAAAATGTGCTGCAACATGCATTTCCACGGGGCATGGAACCGGGTCATTTTATCCGCATCGATGCTCGGCGTCTGGAAGATCGATTTCTTGTCATCGTCCAGGATAATGGCATGGGCATGAGCAATATACGTCTGGAGAAGCTGCGTCGCCGTCTGGAATTGAACCGTCTGGCAGGTGAAGACACCGATGATGTTTATCATCGCGGGGGGATCGGACTTATGAATGTACATCGCCGGATTCAGCTTGTATTTGGAGAAACGTACGGCTTGATGATGGAGAGTGAGGAAGGCTTGGGAACGACCATTACGATGGCGCTTCCGGCGGACCAGCACAGCAAGCGAATTTAATTCAAACCAATAACAAGGAGGAAGTTAGAGCATGAATATCAATTTACAGAACAAAATCGCATTGGTAACAGGTTCCAGTGGAGGAATTGGTGCTGCTATTGCAGGAGCGTTGGCTCGTTGCGGGGCGAAGGTCGCTGTGAATGGTCTGCATAATATGGAGCGGGCGGAGGAAGTCGTGACTGCCATCCGGGATGCTGGTGGTGAAGCGGCGGCATTTCAGGCAGATGTGACGGATACGGATGCGATCAGAGCGATGGTTGAAGAGATTACACCCCGTTTCGGCGGTTCAATTGACCTGTTGGTTAACAACGCGGGACATCTGGTGGAGCGAAGCCCCATTGAAACGATGAGTGAGGAGCTGTACAGCCGGATTATGGATGTCAATCTGAAGAGCACCGTCTTTGTCTCCAAAGCAGTCATTCCTGGCATGAAGGCGGCTGGTGGCGGACGAATTATCAATCTGACCTCCGTAGCGGCCCATAATGGGGGCGGGCCGGGTGCAGCGATTTACGCAGCATCCAAGGCGGCTGTCATGGCGTTAACCAAAGGGCTTGCCAAAGAGCTTGCCTCTGGCGGGATTACGGTGAATGCGCTCTCCCCCGGCTTCATCGGACAAACGGCGTTCCATGCTACGTTCACCTCAGCAGAAGGTCGGTCTTCTGCGGTAAACAGCATCCCACTTGGACGGGAAGGAACTCCCGATGATGTCGCAGGAGCGGCGTTGTACCTGTGTTCCGACCTGGGTTCTTTTATAACCGGAGAGACGCTTGAAATCAATGGCGGCATGTATATGCGTTGATGTTACAACATTGCGATAAGGAGGGGACAAAACGATGGAAGTGAAGCGAAAACTTGCAGAAAAGTCCTTGTACCAACCCATCAGCGGGCCGTTCCATGTGGACTATGCGCCTGACGAGCATACCGTTCTGGCAGAGAATCCGCCAAGGTTTACCTGGATGGCGGCACAGCAGGAGGATGAGAATGCCTATCTGCTGCAAGTGTCGGCGAGCCCTTCTTTTCAGGAAGAAGAGACGATGACCTTTGCGCCGATTCCGTATAACTTTTTCACGCCAGGCCGGGTGTTTAAACCTGGGGATTATTATTGGCGATATGCGCTGCTTGTAGATCACCCAGTGCAGCAGCAAGGGAGCGAATACGAAGCGCATGTCTCACAGGGGAAGCAAGGGAGTGAAGCCGAAGCGCATGTCTCACAGGGGAAGCAAGGGAGTGAAGCCGAAGGGCATGCCTCGCAAGGGAAGCAAGGAGAAATGTCGGCTTGGAGTGAGGTGCGGCGGTTCACTGTGCCAGTGGGATTACCCGAGACACCGCTACCTTCTCGGGCGCAGCGATACGATTCCACAGACATGTCTCACCCCCGGCTGTGGCTTGGTGAGCGTGGGCTGAATGCACTTGCCGATGGTGTTGCGTCCGATTCCACGTATTGCGGCTGGGATGCGTTTATGGCAAATTCCGTGGAACCGTGGGCAAATCGTGAGCCCATTCGTGAACCGCAGCCTTACCCGGAGAACAAACGTGTCGCCGTACTCTGGAGGCAAATGTACATTGACTGTCAGGAAGTGTTATATGCGATTCGTCATCTGAGTATCGCTGGGCGGGTGCTGCGAGACGAACGGCTACTTGATGCGGCGAAAACCTGGCTGTTGCATGTGGCGGCCTGGGATACGGCGGGAACGACCTCCCGCGATTATAATGACGAGGCGGCCTTTCGGGTTGCCGCTGCGCTTGCTTGGGGTTATGACTGGTTGCATGATGAGTTGAACAGTGAAGAGCAGGAAGTGGTCAGGCGCAGTTTGCTTCGGCGGACAGAACAGGTAGCCCAGCATGTGATGGTCCGCTCGAAGATTCATCATGTGCCCTATGACAGCCATGCGGTGCGTTCATTGTCCTCCGTGCTTGTGCCCTGCTGTATGTCCTTGTTGCATGAGGAGCAGCAGGCTGCACAGTGGCTGGATTATGCAATCGATTATTATGCCTGTCTGTACTCCCCTTGGGGAGGAAGTGATGGAGGCTGGGCTGAAGGTCCAATGTATTGGACAACAGGCATGGCCTATGTGACCGAAGCGATGAATTTGCTGCGAAACTATGCGGGCATCGACTTTTTCCGTCGGCCATTTTTCCAGCGTACCGGGGATTTTCCTTTCTACGTCTATCCGCCTGATGCACGGCGCGCCAGCTTTGGGGACCAGTCTACGCTGGGTGACCCGGTAAACTTGAAAACAGGTTATCTTGTGCGCCAACTGGCGGGGGTTACAGGCAACCGCTGGTACCAGTGGTACTTTGAGCGTGTACGCCAATCCGATCCGAGGACAGAGGGAGCTTTTTATAACTACGGTTGGTGGGACTTTAACTTTGACGATCTGGTATACCGCCACGATTATCCCCAGGTGGAGGAAGAGTCGCCTGTGAACATCGAGCCGCTGAAGTGGTTCCGTGATGTGGGGTGGGTAGCCATGCATCATCGGATGGATGATCCGGATGAGCATATCATGCTGCTTCTCAAGTCAAGCCGTTATGGCTCGATCAGCCACAGTCATGCGGATCAGAACAGCTTTACTCTGCATGCATTCGGTGAGCCGCTCGCGGCGGATACAGGCTATTATATCGCGCACGGAAGTTCCTTTCACCGGGAATGGCGCAGGCAGACACGCTCCAAAAACAATCTGCTGATTGGCGGAGCAGGGCAGTATGCCGAGAACAACAAGGTGCTGAATATGGCCGCAACCGGACAGATCGAAGAGGCCTATTGGCGGGATGGTGATGGTTATGTACGCGCGGTAGCGACTGATGCCTATGCCAGCACCGTACCCCATGTGAAGCGTGTTGTACGGGAGATTCATTATCTGCAATCATCCTATTTCGTCATGGTGGACCACATTGACCTGGAGAAACCGGACAGCATTCAATGGCTGTTCCATGCGCTGCACCCGCTACAGTTGAAAGGGCAGAGCTTCCGCCTGAACGGTACTAAGGCGGGGCTTGAGGGGACATTTGTCTATGCTTCCTCCGGTGAGCTGGCGCTTAGCCAGACGGATCAATTTGCAGAGGTGGACCCGGCAGAGTACGAAGGGCTGGACCGACATTATCATCTGAGTGCGGAAACGCGGCCTGCCACAAGTCATACAATTGTAACGCTGCTTGTACCATATAAGATCGAGGAGCCGAAGTATGTCCCTTATTTCATCGATGACCAGGATCACGGCATCCATCTCTATTTTACCGACAACGGTGTAACAAAGAAGATCGAGGTATCCAAGACGTACTAGTAAGTGATGACCTAAAGAAAACGCAATCTCATCTAAAACATCCCCATTGTTGCAGGCGGTGGGGATGTTTTATCATCTTAATGAAAGCGCTTCACTGACAAGTGATACCTAAACCTAAATCAGGATGAAAAGAGGGGTAGCATGAAAAAGTGGATGGTCACAGGCATGGCGCTATTGCTGGCGGCAACCGTCATGGCAGGATGCAGCACTGGAAGCGGGGCGAAATCTGGTGAGAATGGGGGAGACGGCAAGACGAGCTTCTCCATGTCACTACGAACGCTGGCGTATACGTATGTGGAGAAGTCACCCGACATCAACCAGGATAAATGGGTGAAAAAGCTGGAGGATCTGACCAATACCGATCTCAAAATTGTCCTGGTGCCTCATAAGGAATATGAGCAGAAAATGGTCCAAATGTTTGCCACCAATGATATTCCTGATGTGGTGCAGGGTGACGGCGGCGTCAACGGCAAGGAGATGGCCGGCTCAGTCGAAGCTGGGGTATTCCAGCCGCTGGATGAGCTGTTGCAGCAGTATGGGCAAGATTTGCTGAAAGCTGTGCCGAAGGAAGCCTGGGACCAGGTCACCCATGACGGCCAAATCTATGCCATCCCCGAATATCTATCCAATCCATCCCGCCGGGCAACCTGGATTCGTAAGGATCTGCTGGATCAAACCGGATTGCCGGTGCCTACCACGGTGGAGGAGACAATGGAAGTGCTGCGCGCCTTTAAAAAGCTTGGCGTGGAGAATCCATATATGGGGCGTGAAGATTTCAAATATGCAGATACCTTCTTTGGTGCCTATGATGTGCAACAGTTCCTCTCCATGATGGAGCAGCAGGGCGACCAGATTGTACCCAAGTTCATGGATAACGAGAATATGCAGCAAGCCCTGACGGTTTATAAGACAATGTACGAAGAAGGGCTGATTAACAAAGAGTTTGCGACCATCAATTCGACGGTATTCAAAAATACGATTCTCTCCGGTAAGGCGGGTATGTGGTCCATGAACGCCAACGAACTGATTCAATGGGAGAAGCAGATTAAAGCGTCGGTTCCCGATGCCAAAATCGAAATTATCCCTTCCCCTGTTGGCCCGGACGGTAAAGGTGGTTACTATCTGTACGGTCCGGTGACGCGTGCTTACTTTATTAATAAGGATGCGGCTGATCCGGCTTCCATTATCCGTTTCTTCAACTGGATGGTGTCTGACGAAGCGGAGAAGTTCTTCACGTACGGCACGGAAGGAGAGACCTATACAGAGGATAATGGTGTGATTGCATATACAGCTCCGACAGACTCTGCTGGCGTGGACGAGGAGCGTTACCGTCAATCCTTCTTATGGTTTGTACAGGACACAACATACAACAAAGGCTCCCTATCCCTGACTGAAGAAGGCAGAAAGTTGATGAATATCTATGATACGGTTTTAGCCAAAGAAGGTCGGGATGGCATCAACTTTGATCCGCGGTTGGAGGCTTTTGTACAGAATCCGGAGATTGCTCCCAATTCGGATACACCCCCTCAGGTATTGCTTACTCACATGATCAAGATGGTTTATGGTAAGGAGCCGATCTCCGATTGGCCGAAGGTAGTTGAGGAATGGAAATCCAAAGGTGGCGATCAGGCCATTGAGGAAGCCACTCAGAAATTCAAGGACGGGGAAGGCATATCTTTGCCGCGTCGCTAGAATTGTGCGGTATAAGCAATGATTACCATGAACAATAGGATGTCCTGCTCACCGTGCGGAAGAAACAAGTCAACAAGAAGCAGCAGCTCTGGAGAACGGACAGATCGCAAAGGTATAACGTCAGAAGATTGGACTACCGTGCGGAGGGGATACAAGTGAATAAATTGTTCAAAACGTGGAAAAAGCGCGTTGTCCTTGTTGCCATGTCTATGATTCTCATTAACGGCACCATCGTTCCCGTGCATGAAGTTCGGGCGATGGAAGATGCTGTTCCTAGCTCTATTCTCAACCCTACACAGGAAGAAAGAGAAAATCTCTCGGAACCGGAGGGCCCGGAGTTGGAGATATACGCGGAAAACTTTGATGACCCGGACAATTTTGGCTCTACAGGTGGAATTGCATTGAGAGCTCCCTGGCTCCAGGAAGGGGGAGGAGGAAGCAAGGCCAAGACGTCATTTTCCACAACTGCTCCCTCGCTGCCCAATATGATCAAGATGGACGGAACCGATGCGCTTGCACTGCCTCTAAACTTGACTGGGTACGGAAATATTCGGCTGAGCTACTACACGCGTGCTTCCTCCTATATAAGTGGAAGTGTGATTATTGAATGGTCGAAGGATGGTGGTACATCCTGGGCAATGCTGGAGACATTTGAACTTCCCCCGGGCACCCCGGACCTGAAGAACAAGGAAGGCAATACGCTAAAAAGCTGGACGCTGGGTTCGGAAGCGAACAATAACAGCAAGGTTAAAATTCGATTTCGGACAGGAGACGCCATGCAGGCCAACATGTATATCGACAATGTTGCCATTTACGGTCAAGCCATTCCCGGCATAACGCCTGCCCCATCCCCAGTGCCGCCTGGAGAAGGGGATACTGAATTTACGCCACCCCAAGGAGTGACTTTATACGAGGATGTGGAGATCGGCATGGCTGGTGGGCGGGCGATGTATTCGTCCATTGCCGTTCCCGAGACAGCGGCAGCTGAACCGATGCCAGTCATGGTTTATATCCATGGAGGTGGATGGAATCACGGGGACCGGAAGCAGGCACTGAACTCCATATGCAACTATGTACTCAAACGCGGTTACATCGGTGTGTCTCTGGACTACCGACTGACGCCTGAGGCACCTTTCCCTGCCCAGATTCAGGATGTGAAGCTTGCTATTCGATACCTGCGAGCTCATGCGGCGCAGTACAATCTGGACCCAAGCCGTATTGGTGTCTGGGGATCATCGGCGGGCGGACATCTGGCTGCATTGCTCGGTACAACAGGGGACATGGTCGCTGGTGACACTGTAGAGCTCGATACAGGGGTGACGGTAGATGTACCTGATCTGGAAGGTTCCGGCGGATGGCCTGAGTATTCCGACAAAGTGCAGGCGGTCGCCGACTGGTATGGACCCGCTGATTTTACGACGACATTTGCCAATAACTATAGCTCGGTCACGGCTCTGCTTGGCGGGCACCGTGCATTCGATGTACCGGAACAGGCCAGACTTGCCATGCCGGGCACCTATGCTTCACCGGATGATCCACCATTCTGGATTCGGCACGGTGATGCTGACGCCACCATTCCTTATACCGACAGTGTTACTTTTGCGGGACAGCTTCAATCTGCGGGTGTACCGATTGTGGATATGAAAGTCGTACCTGGCCAGGGCCATGGATTTACAGGGACGGCTTCCGAGACTGCGAACGCAGAGGCATGGGCCTTCCTGGATGAACATGTGAAGAACCGGATCGTTGCGGAGCCCATAATTTTCAAAAGCAATCCTCAAGACACTTCGCCTGGAGATGAACAAGTGGATGAAGAAAAACCGTTGATTGAAAAGGTCATCGCCAGTAAGCTGCCAAGCGACGATGCGGCGATTGACAGCAGCAAGCCTGACCTGAATTTCAATCAGTCTACAGGTTCCAGCACTGGATTACTAAGCATCTCTTCCACTTCAACGACCCAAAAATATGTGTACTTCAAATTTGATATGTCCGGAAATGAGCCGGAAGGAGATCGGTATCGATTGCGGATTGCGGCCAAGAAAGGCACATCAAATGTTGATACCAAGTTGTCTCTGTACGGTTTGAATGAAACAGACTGGAGCGAATCTTCGTTAACCTGGTCGAATGCTCCGGTCCAAAGTCTGAGCGAAGGTTCGCTGCTGGACACAGTCCAGGTTACGGCAGATCGGAATGGAAGCCCGGCCGTCTATGAAGTGGATGTAACCGATGTTGTGAAGAGTCGTCCAGATGCGGGGCAGGTTGCATTTTTGCTTGCGGATGCGGAATCAACGGGTGTTTCCGTGAACGTATACACCAAGGAAGCGAACGGAACGAGTAATCCGCGTCCACAGTTATCTGTCATTGCTTTGATTGAAGAGGGCAGTGATGACACGCAGTCACCCGAATGGGAGCAGGGAGCCGAGCTGGAGATTCGCAACTGGGGAACGGATTTTGCGGAACTGAGATGGCCTGCTGCCAGTGACGATACGGCTGTATCTGCCTACCGGATTTATCGGGATGGAGTTCTGCTGAGCGAACAAGGTAAGCAGTCATTCCGGGACAGTGGACTTGCAGCGGAAACACCATATACATTTCAAGTGAGGGCGATTGACGAAGCGGGCAACATCAGCAGTGCTTTATCAACCGAAATGACAACCCTTGGCGTTCCAGTATCGTCTCTGCCTGTGGCTTCTGTCACGGCAAGTGGTAGCGACGGCAACCTGGCGGCCAATACCCTCGACAATAACAGCTATACACGCTGGTCTGTTGCAGGAGAGGGGCAATGGATCACGTATGATCTGGGTCAGGTTCAGCAAGTGGGCTATGTTGGGATTGGTTTTTACAAAGGGGATGTCCGAAAGACATCTTTTGAGATGGAATCGTCTGTTGACGGTGAGCAGTGGACCCAGATATTTAACGGCGAAAGCAGTGGGGATACAACCGAAATGCAGGCATTTGATATCCCAGACACTTCTGTACGTTATGTACGGATCACCGGGCATGGCAATTCCGATGCAAGTATTTACACAAGTCTGACCGATGTGCATCTGTATGCCCCTTTTGCAAGGGGAGGGACACCTGTGGCTCTGATTCCATACGTCGTGCCACAACCACCTGAAGGGACGATGCCCTTTATCGCTCCAGGTCTGACGGAAACAGACGGCACACCACATGCTGTCCATGCTCCACATGCCGTGACCGGACGTACAATTGATGTACGGGATTATGGAGCAGATCCTGCCAACAACACGAGTGATGACCGACCAGCAATACAGGCCGCCATTGATGAGGCTAACGTGGGTGATGAAGTGTTTTTACCCAATGGAGTGTACAATTTGTTATCCGGGCCGGATGGAGCCACCAACCTGATGCTCAAATCCGGGGTGAATCTGAGAGGGGAGAGCCGTGAAGGAACCGTGCTCCAGACATCGCTGGATCAGGTGACGGGCAGTACCGTTCTGAAGGCATCAGCACAGCACAGCATTCTCGTATCCAACATGACCCTAACTTCATCCTGGTCCGGCAGCTACACGACTGATCATCAATCCAATAATCCCTCCTCAGGGGGACCGGATAGTCTGATTCACATCGCCAATTATGGCGAGGTACCATCATATGACATTACGATTGACGGCGTAATTGTGGAAAAGTTCAAACGAATGGCTATCCGAATTGAGCACAGCCGCGATGTTGTTGTGAAGCATGCAACCTTCCGCAATGCAACAGATCTGGGCCCCGGAGGTTCAGGTTACGGAATTTCGATTCAGGGAACGGCGAAGACCGATCGGCTTGGATTTGACAATGATACGTTATGGAATGTGGTGGAGGACAGTACATTTGAAGGTCCTTATCTCAGACATGGAGCACTGATTCAGTTTGTGGCTCACAATAACGTGTTACGTGGCAATACATTTAATGGAACCAAGCTGGATGCCATTGATCTTCATGGTGAACTGGAGTATTTAAATGAAATCTCCGGCAATGTCATTATGGATGTGCTGACAGGTGCAGGGATTGGGCTTGGCAATACAGGGGGTTCAGCGCCCAGCAACCACAGCAAGTCTGGCAAAGGGAACTACATTCATGACAACACAATCAAGAACAGCCGGATCGGTATTTCGGTGACGATGGGTACCCCCGATACTCTAATTGAGGATAATCTCATCGAGAATACAACCACGATTGCAGATGCGGCTGGAATCAAAGTATTGAATGGACCAGGTACGGTAATTCGGGGCAATGTGATTCGTAACAATACTGCCAATGGATACTGGGGCGTAAGGCTTGAGCGCGACAAAGGCGATGCTGGAGCTGGTAATATTGGCGAAGGGGACCCTGAGAACGTGTGGATTGAACATAACCTTATTGAAGGGAATACAAACGGAATCGGCCTCTTTGCAGGAGTAAGCATTCTAATGAAAGCCAACATTCTAAACAATGTAGATGAGGACTACTACAAAGCAGCAGGTGTGACCGTTACCGAGTTATAAAGGATCAGAACAAGTAGCCTGGCAGGCGTCTATATAAGTTGAAGCTCAATTTTACACCATACTGCAATCGGAGTGATAAGGTGTAAAATTTATAGTTCAACTTATGTAGCCTGATGGGCTACTTTTTGTTATGAATCATTATTTAAGATTCACTAAAGGTTCGTCCCCTACCATGGTTACATAAGCCCCAGTTGCTTAACAGAAACCAAGAAGGAGGATTTATCATTTGAATATTTTATTACGAAAAGTTGCAGTAACGGCATTGTCCGTGACGATGGTAACGACATCTTTTGGTCTGATTGCAAGTCCGAATGCGGCATTTGCCGCAGAGAGCACAGCGACAACGACGAGTTCAGGCGTGACGCAAGCTTATGAATCGTTGTTTCAGACGGATAACGTCATTGATGTGAATGTAACGATTGATGATGCAGACTGGAAGAGCATGCTCGAAAGTCCGCTCGATAAGGATTATAAGAATGTTAGTGTGGAAGTGGACGGCAACAAGCTGGACAATGTCGGTTTTTCCACCAAGGGCAATCTGACCCTGAAAGCTGTAGCATCAATGGAAGATTCGGACCGTTACAGTTTCAGACTGAAGTTTGATAAATACGACAAAACACAAACCCTGCTTGGACTGGACAAAATGGTTCTAAACAATAACTACGCTGATCCGTCGTACATGCGTGAAGTTCTTCACTATGAAGCACTGCGGAGTATTGGCATGGATGTACCAATGACGAACTATGTTAATCTGTACGTTAACGGCGAGCTTATTGGTTTCTATACTGGCGTTGAAGCGGTGGATGATAGCTATCTGGAGCGCAACTATGGTGAGGATTACGAAGAAGGCGTCCTCTATGATACGGATGAGAAGAGTTATCTTCAATATGAAGAGGGCAGTGAATACAGTACAATTACCAAAGACTTGGGTACGGATAAGGATAAAGCCAAACTCAAAACCTTCATCCAAACGCTGAACGAGATGCCAGAAGGTGAAAAAGGCGATATTGAAAGTGTACTGGACGTGGATTCAGCGCTTCAATATATTGCAGGCAACATGGTTTTTGGCAACTATGACAGTTATAACGGCGACAAAGGACACAACTACATGCTCTACAGTGATGCCGCTGGCAAGTTCACCGTTGTTCCTTGGGACTTCAACATGTCCTTCAACGGGTACTCGGGTGGAGGTGGACGTGGCACAACAACCGGATCAACCACGACCAACACCAACGCAACAAACGTATCTGTGGACGAGCCCGTACTGGGCATTAGCATGGAAAATGTACCGATGATTAATAACCTGCTTGCTGTGCCGGAGTATAAGGAAAAATATTTGAGCTACGTCAATGAACTGACAGACTATATGGAAGGCATTCAGGATCGTATTACTGGCCTTGCCAATGAGATTCGTCCTTATGTAAAAGCAGATCCAACGAAGTTTTATACGACAGAACAGTTTGAATCCAACATCGCTTATTCTGCAAATGCAGACGCGGCAGGTGGTATGGGCGGTACACCACCAGCAGGATTTGAAGGCATGACCCCACCCGATGGCATAGAAGGTATGACACCTCCAGATGGAACAACACCTCCAACTCAGCCGGGTGCTGCAACTGGAAACGGTACAACAGATGCAACAACGGGTACAGATAATACGCAGACACGCCCTGGTGGTAACTTTGGCGGCGGAGGCATGGGCTCCATGGCAGCCGGATCACTGACGACATTTGCACTGAACCGTCTTGCGAATCTGCAAGAGCAACTTGGACGTGAAGTAACGCCTTTGCCTGAGACTTCGGAAGAGACAGGTTCGAATACCTCATCCGGAACAACCGACAAAACCATTACCGTAACTCTCGATGGTAAATTGATCACATTCCCGGATCAGGACCCGCTGCAGCAAAGTGGCCGAGTGATGGTGCCTGTGAACGCAATCCTCGAAGCAATGGGTGCAGAAGTGACTTGGGACAAAACGGCGAAGACGGTAACAGCTGTTCTGAATGATCAGACCCTTGTGCTCAAGATCGGGAGCAGCACCGTAACCGTAAATGGAGAGACACTTGAAATTGATGCACCAGCGATCATTCAAAACAGTCGCACACTTGTGCCTATACGCTTCATCTCAGAAGGACTGGGACTTACCGTGGACTGGGATCAAACCGCTGCACAAGTAAGCCTTACATCCAAATAAGAAATATCTCCTGCAGAACAAAGTTGTTGTATGGAGAATAAGAAAAGGGATTCGATGGTCAGATCGAATCCCTTTTTGCTCTGCTTTGTCAGGTTAGACGGAGCGAATATCCAGCAAAATCCGGCCTCGTCCATGTCTGGCCTCACTTTTGGCATGTGCTTGATTCGCTTCACTTAAAGGGAAGATGGAATCAATCTCTGAACGGAGGGAACCGTTAGCGATTAGCTGAGCGATTGTGTACAGATCCTCTGATGTCGGGAATTTGGAATTAAACTTGGCTGTAACGCCATACTTCGCTGCTTTTTCGGCAGAAGGCAGTTGAGTTAACGATACCAGTTTACCCCCAGGTTTCAGAACACTCCATGAGCGATCTTCAATCTCTCCACCAACAGCTTCAACAACCAGATCTACATGGCTTACCAGCTCTTCAAACAAGGCTGTCTTGTAATCAATCACTTGATCGGCACCCAATGAAGCAACAAAATCAACATTGGCACCAGACGCGGTAGCAATAACATGAGCGCCTTTCCATTTTGCCAGCTGCACCGCGAATTGTCCGACACCGCCCGCAGCAGCGTGGATCAGAACGGTTTGCTCGGCTTCCAACTCACCTTCGGTGAACAGTGCTTTCCATGCAGCTTCAGCTCCGCCTTTAATGGTCGCAGCATCCTCAAAACTCAGGTCGTCTGGCATATGCACCAAATCCTGAGTAGGGGCCATACCATACTCGGCATAACTACCCTTCACATTACCAAAAACACGATCTCCCGACTGAAAGGTATCGACACCTTCTCCCACGGTTTCAACGATGCCAGACATGGCCGTTCCGGGTGTATATGGCAGACTTTTGACAAACACGTCCTGCAACCAGCCGTTACGAATCTTCCAGTCCAGTGGAATGGCTCCAGCATACTGAATGCGTACCAGAACTTCGCCGGCAGCTGGCTGGGGCTTATGGACTTCCTGTTCGAACTGTAATGTATCGGGTCCTCCGTATTGATGAATTTGAATAGCTTTCATTTTAGATGTATGCATTGTGTACACGCTCCATTCGTTAAGTAAATTTAGGATAGAGATGAATCAATCTGTGCAGCAATTTTCTGTGAAAGAGATAAAAGCAAGTTCTTCTCTTCATCGGAGAGACCAGCTGTGGTGATCTGCTCCACTAGGCGCCAAGCGTTATTCACTTGATCCTCCAGTGCGCGTCCGGATTCTGTCAGGGATACAATGGTCACCCGTCCATCTGTTTTGGACCGACTCCGAGTAACGAGACCGGCATCTTCCAGACGGCGAACAGACTTGGCTACGGTTGAGTGGTCCAGGCGAAGGGTGCGACCCAGAGAGTTTTGGGATTGATGGTCTTGGGCATATAACTGCATCAGCATAATCTCTTGACCGGGAAAAAGCCCGGTATCCCGAATCAACTGCGCAGCAAGCCCCTTGTGAGAGCGTGCCAGAGCAAAAATGCTAAAGCTGATGGGGTATTGCGCTACTGCACTGAATTCCTCATTATTTAATTCCTGAAAATTATCAGGCTTTTTGAAATCATCTTTGGCTGTCATCATGTACCTCAACTTTCTTAATTGTGTTGTCGGCAACGTAAATATATCACTTAAATATGTGGTTGGCAACGTAATTAAGGGGAAATATTTTTTTTGCTTACTTATACATGAATATTGACATATGAAAATTATCTTTCTAGATTGTTTGGATTTCCAGACAGCAGAACATTCTTACATGATTACGGATAATTCGTAAAATATTAGGTTTCAACAAGTTATTTTTGTGATAAAAGTCACTGAAATATTATAAATATTGTGAACACTCCTACCGATAAGACTATAGTGATATTCGAAACAGAATCGAAATTGGCTTGAATATCCCCACAACTACATAGGGAAAAGGGTGGCTCACACACATGCGAAGCATGAGCATCGGAACCAAAATCAGTTTGATCGTTATCAGTATATTTATCGTCTTCTCCTCAGCCGTGGCGATAAGTGTAATCATGGAGATGAGACAGGGGATTACGACGTTCGCTACAGAGAAGGCGAAGCGAGATCTGGCGATGGCGAATCATATCATTACATATAAGCATCCAGGAGACTGGGCCATTAAGGACGGACAATTATTCAAGGGAGATACCGCGCTGGAAGGCAACTTTGAACTGGTGGATGAGATTGGAGAAGCTTCTGGTGACACCGTGACGATCTTCCGAGGTGATGAACGTGTCGCAACGAATGTCATGGTGGATGGAGAGCGAGCTGTAGGCACAAAGGTGTCGGACGAGGTCGCCCAGACCGTTTTGCAGCAAGGGGAAAAATACTTCGGTGAAGCCGTGGTTGTGGGTCAGAAATATCAGACGGCCTATGAACCAATCAAGAACGCATCTGGAGACATTATTGGAATTTTCTATGTGGGTGCTTCTCAATCGTTAATTGATGTGATTATCTCCTCGTTCCTCAAGACATTCCTGATCGTATTCCTGCTTGCAATGTTGGTCGCAATTACCCTGATCCTGCTGTACGTTCGCAGGGTGAGAGTAAGAATCGAGCGGGTATCTGTGGCGATTAAACGTGCGGGGACGGGCGATTTCACACAGCCAGTTGTGGACAACATCCAAGACGAGATTGGCATGCTAGGTACGGGATACAATGAGATGAGAAGTAATCTCCAGGTCATCATTCAAGGCGGACTTCAAGCTGCGGAGAAAGCAGAGCATTCGACTGGACTGCTACTCAAGATTGCGGATCAAACGGCCAAAGAATCGGCGCAGATTGCATCCTCCGTTGAACAAGTGGCGCACGGAGCCGATAGTCAGACGATCAGTACAGAAGAAAATCTGCAGGCCATGGAAGAAGTGGCTATAGGTGTACAACGTATGGCGGACAAGGCCTCCAGCATCTCGGACTCTGCCTTGTATTCACGCAAACAGGCAGAAACCGGAGGTGAAGCGGTGCAACTTACCGTTCAGCAGATGTCTACAATTGAATCTTCCGTTACCACAACGGATGAAGTCATTCGTATGCTGGAAGGGAAGTCGGCACAGATTAGCCAGATGGTTTCCGCCATTCATGAGATTGCAAATCAAACGAATCTACTTGCCCTCAATGCATCCATTGAAGCGGCAAGAGCAGGGGAGCATGGCAGAGGATTTGCCGTCGTATCTACCGAGGTTCGTAAACTGGCTGAACAAGCTGGAGACTCTTCAGATCGTATTGAAGAACTGGTCGAAGCCATGGAACAAGATATGCAGCAATCGCTATCGGCCATGTCGAGAGTGAAGGACGAAGTACAGGAAGGACTGCGCTTGACCCGGGAAACGGAGCAAAACTTCAGCCTGATCCGGGATACAAACCTGCGTATTGCTACAGAGATTGAGGACATGGCTGCGACGAGTGAAGAGATGTCCGCAGGCGTGGAACAGATCGTGGCTTCCGTACATGAGATCGCTCGCCATGCACAGACGGCCAGTACCCATTCACAACAGGCGGCGGGTTCAGTGCACGAACAGCTCAAGTCGGTAGAGCAGATCAAGGCATCTGCGGCTATTTTGTCTGATGTGTCGACAGAGCTGCAGACCTCACTTAGTCCGTTTAAGATTTAATATCTGTTACAATAGGGAAAAGGAGGGACTACAATATGGCCCCTGATAAAACAAAACTTTTCCCGAATGAGAATATCCGTACGGTGTGTTACATTCAAAACCTGCCGCCGCGTTCCAACGTGGACATCGGTGATTATACGTATTATAGCGATAACACGAATCCGCCAGAGCAATTCTATGACCGGATACAGCATCATTATGACTTTATTGGTGATCGCCTGGTCATTGGGAATTTCTGTGCAATTGCGGAAGGTGTGACATTCATTATGAATGGCGCTAATCATCGGATGGAGGGTATGACCACTTATCCGTTCAACATTTTTGGTGGAGGATGGGAGCGTGTGACACCTACACTGGAACAACTTCCATATAAGGGTGACACGGTACTGGGGAACGATGTATGGCTTGGACAAAATGTAACGATCATGCCTGGTATCACGATTGGAGACGGGGCAATCGTTGCCTCCAATTCAACCGTTGTTAAGGACATTGAACCCTATACGATTGTTGGTGGTAATCCAGCCAAGATGGTTAAAAAGCGTTTTGACGAAGAGACGATTGCGCTGCTGCTGGAATTGAAGTGGTGGGATCAGGATGAGGAATGGCTGGATACGCATATGGAACGTCTTGTCTCTACATATGATCTCCAGATCTTGCGCGAACTACTGAACAGCAAATAGGATGGTTGTACATTGTGCATAAAAGATAAAAAAAGCTGGTTCCCTGACGGAGCCGGCTTCCAAGCAAATCAGGCCCTGGACCGTTTTGAGCGGATCAGGGCCTCTTGTTGTCCAAGATGAAATGTTAATTTAGCGGGTGGGTGGTCGTAGGTTGCAATCAGACTGTACTGATGGGGGCTTTAAATGAGTATGAGCTTCTGTATGATCCGAGTTTGTCTGTTTGCCTGAATAAAAGTTAATGATATCATCAACGGTAGTAAACACGACATTTAAATCCATATTATCATTGTGTGTTTGAATAAAAACCTCTTTTCAATGGGTTGTTACGTTTGTTACGTGGTTTAATTTAGAGCTTCTTTCATGCTTAAACCTGCTGTGAATACAGGAACTTTACCTGCAGGTAGTTGAATTTCCTTGCCTGTTTTCCGGCTTCTTCCCGTTCTTGCCTCACGCTTCTGCACTTCAAATTTCCCGAATCCAACCAGTTGAACTTCTTTACCTTCTTTGAGAGCTTCGAGAATCGAGTCCAGTACAACGGTTACAGCTTTTTCAGCATTCTTCTTGGAGAAACCGCCAGCCTTAGCTACTTCTGTGATCAATTGTTCTTTATCCATGGGAATACCTCGCTTTCATTCTTGTGATGTGAAATCTTTTCTTTACTGTGCAACATATGTGTAAATAAAAAGCTGCCTTATTAATAAGGCAGCTTTCATATAATTAAAGTTTAGTAACGTTCTCAGCTTGTGGTCCACGGTTACCTTGAGTTACTTCAAATTGAACGCGTTGACCTTCGTCCAAAGATTTGTAACCTTCACCTTGAATTGCACTGAAATGAACGAATACATCTGTTCCTTCTTCAGTTTCGATAAAGCCGAATCCTTTATCCGCGTTGAACCATTTCACTGTACCTGTTTGCATGTGATTCCTCCAAAAAATAAGTTTTTAGCCGATCATTATGACGAGTATTATTGAAAAATTGACACTCACCTGGTGCATTTAAACCACGAACTTGATGTCCGCTAATGTATCGATTAATATGATAATACCATGTCCGCTAATATAAGTCAAGATTTGGAGGTATTTTCTAATGAACCAGTCATCAGGGACTTCGGTGCAGCGGGAACCGACGATAGAGGAATTCATACATATGCTTGCTAATGAGGGAGAATTGCATCCCAAAACCGTGAAGGAATATACAAGTGATCTGAAACACTTTATCGAATGGTACAAGGAAAGCACCATGCTCAGCGAAGAGTTTACATTGCGAATCGAAGACGTAAACACATCCACTTTAGTCCAATATCGCGAAGATTCACTCAAAGTTATGTTATTGAAGCCAGCCACTATTAACCGAAGATTGATTACGCTGAAGCGTTTTTTCAAATGGGCTGTCTTGGAATCCAGGCTCAGTCATGACCCTTCGAAACCATTAAAATTCATTCCGGAAGACAAAGTAAGTCCACGCCGAATGACATTTGAAGAAGAGCAGGCATTCCTCGCGGCAGTGGAATATGGTAATTCCCTTCGTGATCAGACGATCCTGACCCTTATGTTTCACACAGGCTTGCGAACGATGGAGGTATGCAACCTCAAACCTCATGATATCGAACTTGGTAGACGAAGCGGTCACCTGACAGTGAGAGCCGATAAACGCAACGTGCTACGTAAGATCCCATTGAATATACAGTGTGTTGTCATGTTGAATCAGTACTTATCTGATCTTGCTACCGCCCCTGCTTACCTTTTTCCTTCAGAGAAGACAAACGATCGTTTAACGGAGAGAGCATTGCGACACCTGATTAAAAAAGTAATGATAACAGCAGGGCTGGAAGGATTGAGTTCACACGATCTGCGTCATCGTTTTGGCTACGTCATGGCTGAGCATACGCCACTGCACCGTTTGGCCGAGATAATGGGACACACCAACCCAGATACAACCATGATTTATTTTAAAGCATTAAGTACAAATCATCGTAAAGAACAAGAATGAAGTCTGAATTATAGTTAGAATCAAAACACCTCTTATTAGAAGTACTTCGAAATTTCCCGTGTTGTATTACTTTAACCTGCCTTTAGCACTCATATACTATCCTTCACATTTCACTTAGGCACTGCCCGACAGGGTTGCCTTACCTCTAATAAAGAAAGCGATTACATATCCCTGATAATATTGTATATTATGATGGCAACCTTGGAACAGATCAACATGAGCCTTTGCATTTTGCTTCAATTCGGTGAGCCATAAGAGATCAAATGATTCACAATGCTACATATATATTCGTTGCTAGGGCATAAGGCCGTCATCAAAAGGAGGAATCCAAACATGTACCGGGTACTGCTGGTGGATGATGAAGAAGATGTGCGTGAAGGACTTGTTGTAGAGGTCGATTGGGAAGCGCTCGATCTGCGGATTGTCGGTTTGGCTGAGAATGGGCGGGAAGCATTGGAGATGGCGGAGCGGGTAGAGCCGGACATTGTGGTGACGGATATCAGCATGCCATTCATGAATGGTCTGGAACTCGCACAAAGATTGAGGAAGCGTAATCCACTCGTGAAGGTGGTCATTTTGACTGGATATGATGAATTTGATTATGCGAGGCAAGCCATCTCGTTAAGTGTGGATGAATATCTGCTGAAGCCGTTCTCGGCAGGGCATCTCACCGAACTGCTCACAAGACTGCGCGCCCAGATGGCTGCTGAAGTGGCTGAGCGTGAAGATGTACAGCAGCTGCGTGAGCACTATCATACCAGTTTGCCTTTATTACAGGCAGATCTGATGGCGACCTTGCTCCATCGGCAGAAATCCTCGACATATATTCATAGTAAAGCCAAACAATGCGGATTGGATCTGACAGGAGAACGCTATGGGGTGTCTGTATTGACACTGCATATGGATGGAGATGTACAGAAGGAGAAACTTGAGGGAGTATTCACCGAGCCCCCACAGCGACATAACAAAACAACATCCGAGGTAGCGGATCAATCTGAGATAATCGTTCCCGGAGGTTCATTGCGTCAATCTGAGGATGCTGAACTGAAACGCTTTGCTGCACTTAACATTGCGGCAGAAGTCTGGGCGGAGCATGGGGCTGGTCATGCCTTTATGCATCAGGAGACGATTGTCCTGCTCTATGTGGATCGCTCGGGCGGTACAGATGGAGCGAAGCGGCAACAGAAGGAATTGGAAAATGTGATGCGCAGCATCAACCACTATTTACGTATCCCGGCTACGGTGGGATCGGGTCAGATTGTGGATACACTCGCGGATGTGAATCATGCCTATGAAGATGCCCTGCTGGCATTGGATTATCGGCTTGTGCCCGGGACGGATTCAATCATATACATTGCGGACGTGGAGCGACAGACGGCGGGCAAGCTGCGGTTCGACGAGTTGAAGCAGCAGACGCTGACACGTTGTCTGAAGGCGGGTACACAAGCGGAGCTGGAGGAAGCACTTGCGATCATTTTCCGGGAAATTACAGTGGAACACGGGCGAAGTGATATTCAGCTCTATTTAATTGAAGTATTAACAACAGTATGGAAGGCGGCACAGGCATCAGGGGAGGAAATGGAGGACATCTTTGGTGCAGGGTTCCAGTTGTATGCGGATTTGTTCCGACTGCCGGGACTTACTGATGCACAGAAGAAGGTACGGGAAGTCTGTCTACTCGTACAACATCGCATTGCCAGCGGACGCCAGCATGTATACAAGGATATTGTTGAGCAGGCGTTAGTCTTCACCAAGGAGCATTATGCCGACCCGGACCTGTCCATTCAGAAGGTGTGCGGGCATTTGCATATCAGCTCCGGTTATTTTTGTGGCATTTTCAAAAAAGAAGTGCAGCTTACCTTCCTGCAGTACCTGATGCAGATTCGAATGGAGGCAGCGCGTGAACTGCTTCGCTCGACAGAACTGAAGTCATTTGAGATTGCGGAGCAGGTTGGCTTTGCTGAACCCAATTACTTCAGTTTTTGTTTCAAAAAACATATTGGTGTCTCGCCCAAAGAATATCGTAAACAGGCTTCTCAGACGGCAAGTGAAGGTTCGATCCGATGAAGTTTTTGTCCAGATGGGTGAAGTCCACGGGACCTCAATTACGCTCTCGTCTGCGTTCGTCCAGAGTCAGCAGTATCCGGTTTATTATTACGTGGTCCTTTTCCGTTTTCATCGTCTTGGTACTGACCATCATGGCGATGCTTCTGCATGACAAGTTCACGCAGGCTGCCGAGCGAAGTGCGGAACTCACGACGAGACAGATTGTGGATCAGGTCAGTTATAACCTGGAAGATTACGTCCGCAGTATGTCTCATCTGTACCGTGCCATTGAGGAACATATGCTGCGTGACGGGACATGGGAAGGGGAACTGGTGGACAAACAGCTCGACACACTGCTCAGCAGTCGTGAAGATATCATCTCGATTACTCTGCTTGATTCCACGGGGAAATTGCTCAAGAACCGACCTACAGCTGAATTAAAACCAAGTGCCCATGTGACACAGCAAGGGTGGTTTCAGTCTGCGCTTCGTGTGCCGGATCACCTGAGTTTCTCGTTGCCTCATATTCAGAACATGTACAGAGGTCCATATAAATGGGTCGTTTCCATGAGCAAAGGCATAACGATACGGCAAAATGGTCAGGATCGGCAGGTTATCCTGCTGGTCGATATCAATTTCAAACAGATGGATGAACTGAGCCGTCGGGTCAGTCTGGGGCAACGAGGATATGTCTATATCATCGATGAAAGTGCGGGCAATATCGTGTACCATCCGCAGCAGCAATTGATGTATATGGGACTCAAAAGCGAAAATATAGAACAGGCTTTGGTGGCTTCCGGCAGTTACGAAGATGAAGCAGATGGACAGAAAAGGCTGAATACCGTGAAGTCCGTTGCCAATATCGGGTGGAAAATCGTCGGTGTTGCTTATCTGGATGAGATTATGACAACGCGTCAGGAGGTCAATGGATATCTCATTCGTGTACTGGTCGTTGTTCTGGTATTGGTCATTCTCGTATCGCTGTTTCTTTCCTCCAGTCTGACGCGTCCGATCCGGCGAATGGAACGTAAGATGAAGGCGGTGGAGCGCGGGGATTTCAACGTGGAGTTGCCTATTGAAGGGCCGCTGGAGGTGGAACGACTATCTCGTCGCTTCAACCTGATGGTCAATAAAATTCGCACCCTGATGGATGAGATCATCCATGAACAGGAACAGAAGCGGAGTCTGGAGCTGGAAGCCTTGCAGGCCCAGATCAATCCGCATTTTCTATATAACACGCTGAATTCCGTGGTGCGCATGGTAGGTATGAGTCGCAATGAAGAAGTAATTACGATGATTACATCTCTTTCGCGCCTGTTCCGCATCAGTCTTAGTCAAGGTAAAACGATTATCACGGTCAGGGAAGAGCTGGAGCATGCGCAGCATTATTTGACGATTCAGCAGATGAGGTTCAAGCGCAAATTCAACTTTACGATTAAGGCCGATGAGACGCTTCTGGAATGCCTGACATTAAAGCTGGTGCTTCAACCCCTGATTGAGAACGCCATTGTTCATGGTATTGAGTACCACATGGACGAAGGAAGTATTGAGGTCGATGTCTATCGTGAGGACAATAAGCTGGTGTTTCGCATTACAGATAATGGGGTCGGCATGACGGAAGAACAGATGTTGGGATTACTGAGTGGCAGTCCGGTTGTCAAAAGCGGTGCAGGCTCCGGCGTAGCGGTACGCAACGTCCATGACCGGATTCGGCTTTATTATGGGGAGGGCTTCGGCCTTGAATTTGCAAGTGAGTTGGAGGAAGGCACCACGGTCTGGGTTCGGATTCCCATTCAATCGCAGCAGAAGGAGGGCGAGCCTAATGACAGATAATAAGGAGAATAGGAGCGATATCCACAGCCACAGAGTTGTAGGGTCATACATCCGTACGTTTTGGAAAAAGGTTGCTGCGAGCTTTCCTGGAATCCGGAAACGTCGGTTAGTAATCCAGACAGCTGCAAGCTGCTGCTGTCTGCTCATGTGCAGCGCCTGTGGCTTATCGAGTCCCGATGCTACGGCAGTACCACCACGTATCGCGCTGATTACGCCAGCTGGGACAGGGGAACTTGCGGAAGCTATCCGGCTCGGCGCTGAAGCGGCTGCCAAAGAGAGTGGAGCCGAACTGATTACCGTGGAAGCATACCCTTCCGATGGTGATATATACACGCCTGCCATTCTGGACTCTGCTGGAAGTCAGATGCAGGTCAAACAGGCAAATATCAACAGCCAAACGTTGTCTCGCAGTGCGCGAGAGCATGCACAGGTTGAGGCCGCCGCATCGGCTCTGAAGCAGGGAGCATCAGCTCTATTAGTCGATCCTTTGAGCGAGAAGGCACTTAGTGACATCATCCAGGAGGCACAGACAACAAATTCCAATGGAACCATTGTTCCTGTCATTGTGCTTAACGATGAATTTCCCGTGAAAGGCATCACCAGTTTCATCTCGATGGATAATGTTGAGGCGGGAAGACAGGCCGGCCAGGCTATGGCGGAGCTTCTGGAAGGAAAAGGGCATGTGGCTTTATTGGGCCCCGATCCTCTTAATTCTGGTCTTATTCAGAGAGAGCAGGGAGTTATGGAAGCCTTGGTACAGTATCCTGATATTCAAGTGGAACCCAAATCGATATGTAATACACGGGATGGATGTTGGCAGACTGCGAAGCAATTGCTGGACCAGCAGGAGGTGGATGGCTTCATTACTCTTCAGGAACCTGCTTCTCTGGGAGCAGCTGATGAACTGAATCGACGAAAATCTGCGGACAAGATAAGGATTGTTGGGTTTGGCAGTGAACAACAGCAACTGGAGCAATTGCAAGAAGGGGTCTTTGATCATCTCATCGTCCAGAATGGATACAGTGCAGGTTATCTGGGATTGAATCAAGCCGTTGCGCGGCTGAACAATCAACAGGTGCAAGCGAGAGTGTTACTTGAGACCAAGCTGGTTAGTACAGACAATATGTTCTGGATGGATAACCAGAAGCTGTTGTTTCCTTTTGTACAATGAACCAATGCTGGAACGAGTGCTGGAACGAATGCTGAATAAAAATTAAGGTGTTTGTTAACTTGAGGAAGATTTCGATAGAACAGGTGAAGATATTGTATTCGAATTTAATGTAAACCCTTTCATAATAAAGACATCGGTGAAGCCGAATGAACTTGGGGGAGGTCATTAGGATATGAAGAAAACATGGATGACACTGTTGATTACGGCATGTATGGTTGTGGCGGCGGGGTGTAGCAGCGGCGGAGACAGCGCAGGTGGAAGTACGGGAACAGATACAGGAGGCCAGACAGCAGCCGGTACGGAAGCGCCAAAGATTGGTGTCGCCATTTACAAATTCGATGATACGTTCATGACGGGTGTACGTAATGCCATGACCGCAGCAGCGGAAGGCGTTGCGACCCTGGATATCGTAGATAGCCAAAATGCACAGCCGACCCAGAACGAGAAAGTCGATCTGTTTGTGTCCAAGAAATATAATGCAATGGCTGTGAATCCGGTAGACCGCACGGCGGCAGGTGTCATCATTGACAAGGCCAAGGCAGCGAATATTCCAGTGGTGTTCCTCAACCGTGAGCCAGTAGCTGAAGATATGAATAAATGGGATAAAGTGTATTACGTAGGAGCAAAAGCGGAGGAGTCCGGTACGATCTCCGGTCAGCTGATTGTGGATTACTGGAAAGCACATCCGGAAGCGGACAAAAACGGCGATGGCAAACTGCAATACGTCATGCTGAAAGGGGAACCAGGTCACCAGGATGCAGAGCTTCGGACCAAATATTCGGTTCAGGCGATCCAGGATGCCGGTATCGAAGTGGAAGCACTGGCGGAAGACACGGCGATGTGGGATCGGGTGAAAGGTCAGGAGAAAATGCAAGCGTTTCTGGCTTCCCATGGTGACAAGATCGAAGCTGTTCTCGCAAACAATGATGACATGGCCTTGGGAGCCATTGAGGCATTGAAAGCAGCCGGATACTTCAAGGATGGCAAATCCATGCCGGTAGTAGGTGTAGATGCAACAGCTCCAGCCATTCAGGCTCTCCAGGATGGCACGATGCTGGGCACGGTGCTTAATGATGCCAAGAATCAGGGTGCAGCTACGGTGGCACTGGCTTCCGTTCTTGCCAAAGGTGAGACACCAACAAAGGAAAATACCAAATACGACATTACAGATGGTAAATACGTCTGGATTGCATACAAGAAGATTACAAAAGACAACATCGCTGACGCCCAATAACAGCACGAGACAGGGACGTCCGACATTCGGGTAGCGTCCCTTTTTTGCCGGTCATATGGAAGGGAGGAACCAAGATGGAGTCACCTTACCTGCTGGAGATGAATGGAGTTTCCAAAGCATTTCCGGGTGTGCAGGCACTAAGTCAGGTCACATTGAAAGTGAAACCGGGGACGGTTCACGCCTTAATGGGAGAGAATGGAGCGGGGAAATCCACACTTATGAAATGTCTGTTCGGGATGTATCGCCCCGATGAAGGAACGATACGCATCGAAGGAAAGGCTGTGGATATTCCGAATTCCAAAGCGGCCCTTCAGCAAGGCATATCCATGATTCATCAGGAGCTGAACCCGGTCCCGCATCGTCCGGTGATGGAGAATATCTGGCTGGGTCGTTTTCCGATGAGGGGAATATTGGTGGACGAGAAACGGATGTATACCGATACGCTGGCCCTGTTCAAGGACTTGAACCTGGATATTGATCCGAAGGCTCAGGCGGGAACACTGTCTGTCTCCAAGATTCAATCGATGGAAATCGCCAAGGCGGTCTCGTTTCAATCCAAAGTCATCGTCATGGATGAGCCAACTTCTTCCCTGACAGGCAAGGAAGTGGATCAGCTCTTCGCCATTATTAATGAACTGCGCAGTCGCGGCGTATCCATTATCTATATTTCACACAAGATGGAGGAGATCCTGACGATCTCGGATGAAGTGACGATCATGCGTGATGGTTTCGTTGTAGGAACTTGGGATGCTGCTGATCTAACAACAGATCTGATCATTACGCGTATGGTTGGCCGTGATCTGGACGAACGTTTCCCGGAACGGACGAACGTACCCAGTGAAGTGATATTAAAAGCCGAGGGTCTGACATCAAGCCAGTCCAAATCGTTTTGTGATGTATCCTTTGAGCTGCGAAAAGGTGAAGTGCTTGGCATTGGTGGCCTGGTTGGAGCACAGCGGACAGAACTGATTGAGTCCTTGTTTGGACTGCGCAGACTCGCTTCAGGTACAATTTCGATTCATGGGCGCAAGGTGAAGATTAACTCCCCCGCAGCAGCGAAGCGTCATAACATCGCGTTGCTCACCGAAGAACGAAGAGTCACAGGAATCTTCCCGGTGTTGTCGGTGTATGAGAACACGATCATTGCCAGTCTGGGGCGCTACCGAAATCGCGTGGGCTTGCTGGACGAGAAAAAGGGCCGCGAAGTGGCACGGGAGCAGACGCAGAAGTTCAGAACCAAAACGCCTTCAGTTAACACGCTGATTCGAAACCTGTCTGGCGGCAATCAGCAGAAAGTTCTGCTGGCCCGCTGGTTATTGACCGACCCCGAGATACTCCTGCTGGATGAACCGACACGTGGAATCGATGTAGGGGCCAAGTTCGAGATTTACACCATTATTACGGAACTGGCTCGTCAGGGCAAAAGCATTATCATGATTAGCTCAGAGATGCCTGAGCTTCTGGGTATGTCGGATCGCATTATGGTGATGAGCGAAGGGCGTCTCACCGGAATCGTGGACGGAGCCGAGGCAACAGAGCAGGATATTATGAGGCTGGCCGCGCAGCAGCGGATGGCTTAGTCAGGAGGGAAACAGATGAACACACAGATGATCAATCAAGTAAAACAATATGTAACACAACGCGCCATCTTTATCGTACTGATCCTGCTCATTATTGGTATTGCGATTGCCGATCCGAATTTTCTGGCCTTCTCCACACTGCGGGACATCTTGCAGCAGTCCTCCACACGGGCCATTATTGCGCTCGGTGCAGCCTTTATCCTTGTCACGGGCGGGGTCGATCTGTCCGCTGGACGGGTGGTTGGTCTGACGGCTGTTGTATCGGCATCGATGCTGCAAATTGACGAGTATGCCAACCGCTTCTTCCCCGATCTGCCCCATTTGCCGGTGTTGTTGCCGATTCTGGTTGGAATCACCGCAGGTCTATTCGTGGGTTTGGTCAATGGACTGATTGTCGCCAAATTACATGTACCTCCTTTTATCGCAACGCTGGGTACGATGGTTGCCGTGTACGGACTGAACTCCATTTATTTTGATACGGAACCCAACCAGTCACAGCCGATCGGAGGATTGCGACCGGACTTCACCGTCATTGGCTCTGGATACATTGATCTGGGCGGGGGTTATTCCATCCCGTATATTGTCCTCATTGCGATTGCAGTGGCATTAATCTGCTGGGTGATCTTTAACAAAACACGTCTCGGCAAAAACATGTACGCGATCGGTGGCAACATTCAGGCGGCGCATGTATCCGGGATTCATGTGGCTCGTAACCTGGTTGCCCTGTATGCCATTGCGGGTGCACTGTATGGTCTGGGCGGTGTACTTGAGGCAGCACGCACAGGTGGAGCAACAAACAATTACGGTAACATGTATGAGCTGGATGCGATTGCTGCTTGTGTGGTCGGCGGCGTATCAACGGCGGGTGGTATTGGAACGGTACCTGGGGTTATGGCGGGTGTGCTGATCTTCGGGGTCATTAACTATGGTCTGACGTTTATCGGTGTAAGTCCATACTGGCAGTTGATTATCAAAGGATTGATCATTGTTGCTGCGGTGGCTTTTGACATCCGTAAGTATATGGCAAAGAAATAAGATGACCTAAAAAGGTTACACAGTCACTCCGATGACAGAACAAACTTCTGATCGCTGTTATCCCCAGATTTTTTGATTCCCTTCTAAGGAAGTGAAAATCCGGGGATAAAGGCGAGGTGTATGCTTCCGATGTAGCTTTCTTTCAGAAAGCTTTTAGCTCCGCTTCTTCAGGTTATTTCTGTCCTCTCCGTTATCGTGTAAATAATTTGTTCATCTTATATGGAAAAGCAACAAAGAAGCCAGCCCTCTGAATATAGAGAGCTGGCTTTAAGCGTTTAACCATTGACCATCCAATCGATAACGGGGATAACCGGTCCAATGATGCATAAGAGCAACATGAATCCGGCGACGTTATAAGATACACTCGTACCGAAATGCGCACGATATTTTTTGGCAATCAAGAAGGCTGGAATCCAGAAGAGGGCTGCTACTACAAATGGAATGTGAAGTCCTTGAGTTCTGTTGCTATAAATAGGTATGTTTATTAAGTTTAAAAGATAATGACTGATCATAAAATTTGCTTTGCCCCATGGAAAGTTAAAGGCAAGGCCCATCGTCAGTACAACCAGAGATAGCGTTCCGAAGCCCAGTGGTTATCGTTGTGTTGTCATGTGATATCCTCCATAACCAAGAATTTATCCTAAATTTATCCATTAATGTATTGTACCACAATAATGATATGCGAAGAGGAATTGTTTCACTTTTGTTGATTACAATTACATCATATGTCCTATTGCCTTCGAAAATTATACATTCATGTGAATTTGACCAGCCTCCATTAATCGACAACATCAGCTAATCATAATCGATATAATACATGTACATAAGTTGTTTGATGTGAGTTTTATGTCAAAGGGGGCGAGGCTGTTTGCTAAGTTACACGATAAAAATGGTGATATTCCCGCTAGGTTGTCTGCTTGTCATTCTGTCCTCTTATGTTCTAAGGCTTACCCCTCATATGGCAATAATGTCGCTTTCAGGGACATTATTGATAGCAAGTATTTATGGGGAGAAACGATATCCTGTGCTGCGGAAGTTTCAGTGGATTTTTCTCGGGATATTCCATTATTACAGTCAACTGAACTGGTGTAACATGCTGTATTATATGCTCATTATTTCAATGATCCAGGACAAACAACGGTTGGCACAGACCTTGCCAATTTCATTGCTGCTTATGCTGCAATATACGGTGATTCGGCTTTCGTATGTGCCTGTAGATACATATGCTTTGCTGGTTTCGTTATTTGACCTGTTAACCTCGGTTGTTATCATTTTTTTGTATCATACCTTAATCAACAGTGAGGTAGAGAAGCGCAGGCTTCGGGAAAAAAATCGGTTCCTGACCTTGCATGATCCGCTTACCGGACTGTTGAATTACGAAGGTTACATGGAGATGTTACATAAGACAGTAGAAGAGCAACGGTCTTTTTTGCTTGTCCTTTTGAACGTCAATAACTTTAGCGGCTTTAAAAAAGATTCAGAAGACCCTTGGTGTACGGTAATCACAGGTACAGGGCAGATGATCAGCAATCATTTCACCGAAGCCTATGGCATATCCCGGTATGCAGGAGACCGATTTGCAGTCGTTTTGCCGGAGATACAGGATGTGGAAGAACGAATGTCTTCACTGCTATCCGTCCAGCTTCAAGGACTTCAGGTAAGCTACAGCATCTCTCTGTACCCGGAAATGTCGGATTCGTTGCAGCACTTTATGACGGTAGCCGAGGATAGGCTGCTTCAACAACAGCGCAGCAAATGGCTGAAAAATGAAGAAGAAGTATTTCGTTCCGAAAGACTGAGGGCTGTAGGTGAACTGGCTGCGGGTATGGCTCACGAAATTCGGAACCCGCTTACCGCAATTCGGGGATTCCTGCAGCTGTCCCGTGGACAAGCGTTTAATATCGCGCCATGGTATGAAGTGATTATGGGTGAAGTGACGAGAGTAACCGATTTGACAGCTGAATTTTTGCAGTTTTCCAAACCACATGCCAATCACATGAAGCCTGAACATTTGGGTCACTGCCTTGAACGAGTGATGTCTTTGACCGAGTCAGATGCGGCATCCCGAGGGCATCAAATTACGCTTGAAATGACTAACGAGCCAGTTGTGATCAACATGGATCGAGATAAGATTGTGCAGGTATTGATCAATCTGATTCGTAACGCTTTTGAAGCAATGACTGACCCTGGTGAGGTTCATATGGATTTGTTGCAGGACGGAGACGCAGTACTCATTTCAATTACAGATACAGGAAGTGGCATTCCGGAAAATTCGCTATCCACAATCTTTAATCCATTTTATACAACCAAAGAAGAAGGTACGGGACTGGGACTTGCACTCTGCCAGAAAATCGTTCAGGATCACAATGGTAAAATTACCGTCCATAGCGAAATGGGGGTTGGTTCCACCTTCACGCTTCATCTGCCAATGGAGACGTAAATCATATAACTGACCCAGAGATAGCAATTAATAGTCATTAGACAAAAACATAAAAACGCCGCATGGGGCTGAAGCCCCCGTGCGGCGTTTAGTATTTCGATTAAACTAATGTGCAGTAGCTATGCAGACACACTTTAGTTCGACTTATTGAGCTGTCCCTGATGTAACTGGTAGTAGAATCCTTGTTGCTGCATCAACTCATCATGGCTGCCCCGTTCAGCGATCTGTCCATCATCAATGACGAGAATCTGATCGGCTTCACGAATCGTGCTCAGTCTGTGGGCGATGACAAAGCTGGTACGGTCTTTCATTAAAGTGCACATCGCTTCCTGGATCTTCATCTCTGTACGTGTATCAATGCTGCTTGTTGCTTCATCCAGAATAAGGATGGCCGGATCAGCCAGAATTGCCCGGGCAATGGTCAGCAGTTGTCGTTGTCCCTGACTCAGGTTACTTCCCCCGGAAATGATGGGGGTATCGTAGCCCTGTGGCAGTTTGCGGATGAACGAATGTGCATTTGCCAGCTCAGCCGCTTGCCTGATCTGTTCATCCGTTGCGTCCGGCATGCCGTAGGCAAGATTGTCGCGAATGGTACCCGAGAACAGGTAGGCATCCTGAAGCACAATGCCGAGTTGCCGACGGAGTTGATCCTTCTCCAGTTCCGAGATGTCACATCCATCGATGGTAATCCGTCCGCCTGTAATCTCGTAGAAACGGGGCAACAGGTTGATAATGGTTGTTTTACCTGCGCCGGTGGGTCCAACAAGTGCAATCATCTCACCAGGTTTTGCAGTAAAACTAACCTTCTTGAGAATGTCTCGCTCCGCACTATACCCAAAAGAGACGTCTTCAAATACAACTCTACCTTGAATCTGATCCAGCTGTTTCTTCTGTTCCTCTACGTATTCGCCAGGTGTATCCATAATGTGGAACACACGTTCAGCACCTGCGATTGCAGCCTGAATGAGATTGTACTGATTGGCTAGATCGTTGAGTGGCCGCTCAATCTGGCGGGAGTAAGCGAGAAAGCTGACGATCAGTCCAATGGACGTCATTTCATGATAAGCCATCCATCCACCTACAGAAGCCAGTATGGCAAACCCGATATTGTTCATCACGTTCATCGTGGGTCCAACCAAACCTGAAACGGTCTGGGCCTGTGTGCTGGATGTGCGCAGTTTCTCGTTCAGATTCTGAAAATGCTGATGTGCCTGATCCTGACGGTTATAGGCAGCTACGACTTTTTGTCCAGCAATGGTTTCCTGAGCATACCCATTAAGCTCACCAAGTAATTTCTGCTGGGCGGTGAAGTGTTTGCGTGTTCTTGACGCGATCAGGCGAGTGGCGATGGTTATCAAGGGTACAGTCACCAGACTGAGCAGGGTGAGCCGAACATCGAGTGCAAACATGATCGACAAGGAGCCAACGAGCAGGATGGCACTGGACATCAATTGGGTTACGCTTTGATTCAGCGTTGTAGATACGTTATCGATATCATTGGTGGCCCGGCTCATCAGGTCCCCGCTTTGATTTTTATCAAAAAAGCTAATAGGCAGCTCTTGCAGTCGGGAGAACAACGCATGTCTCAGATCTTTGACGGTCAGTTGGGACACACCAATCATGACATAGGATTGAGCCCACATCAGGAATGAGCCAAGGACATAAACACTCAGCAAGAGGAGACATTCCTTCAGCAAACCCGCAGTTACTTTGGGCACGATATGTTCATTAACGGCGCGGCCGAGAAGATAAGGTCCTGCCAGGTTAAGCAGTGTTCCAAGAGCCGTCAGCACTAATGCAGCAATAACTCCTTTGCGATGACGTCCCATGTACGACCATACCCGAATCAGGACGTGGCGAGCATTTTTGGCTCTGACTTTGGGAACAGGTCCTCTGCCCGCAGGTCCGGGTCTTCCGATGGGAGGCACGACTGTTTGTTGTATGGAGGAAGATGCAGGTTTAGCCAAATTGAATATCCTCCTTCCGTTGCTGCGAATAATAGATTGCTTGATAGTGAGACGAATGAGCCATAAGGTCATCATGTGTGCCCCTAGCAACGATCTGTCCTTCATCAATAACATATATACAGTCTGCATCCTTCACGGAGGAGATCCGCTGTGCAATCAAAAAGGTGGTACTGTCTTTCATCAAGGATTGCAAAGCCTTCTGAATGCTCGCTTCCGTGCGTAGATCCACAGCACTGGTGCTGTCATCCAGAATCAGCACTTCCGGTCGCATAAGCAGGGCGCGTGCAATGGATATACGCTGTTTCTGCCCACCGGACAGATTGACCCCGCGCTGACCCAGTTCCGTGTCATACCCATCTTTCAGTTTCATAATAAAATCATCCGCTGCCGCAGCTTGTGCCGCAGCACGCAATTCAGCATCCGTTGCACCGGGCCGGCCGAAGCAAATGTTATCCCGGATGCTGCCGCTGAACAGAATGGATTCCTGGAGCACAATGGACACACGGCTGCGAAGATCCTGAAGATCCCAGTTGCGAACGTTCACTCCATTCACGAGCACTTCACCCTGCGAAGCATCATACAGACGGGGAATCAGCTGCACCAGCGAGGTTTTGCCTGAACCTGTTGAACCGATCAGAGCCACTTTCTCACCCGGGCGAGCCTTCAGATTAATTCCGGTGAGTGCATGGTCTCCATCATAACGGAAAGATACGTCTCTGAACTCCACTTGACCGCCTGTGTGCGAGGGAAGGAAAGACGTTAGGTATCGGGATTGATTACGGGTAGACGGGGGTGACTGTACATTTCCGGAGTTGTCGGTTCCCGATTGAATATCCGGCTGTGTATGTAACACCTCGTTGATCCGTGCAGCAGACACCTTGGCGCGGGAGAAGCTCATCATCATCATGCCGATGGACGTGAGGGATGAGAGTACAACCGTGACATAGTTGATAAAAGCAATCAGATCCCCGGCGGCAATATCGCCTCCCACTACCTGGAAACCTCCGAACCACAGCACCGCTACAATGGTAGCGTTCAGCATCAGGCTGAGCACGGGTGCGTTCAGCGTTACAATACGCCAGGCTTTGACGGCGGTTGTAGTGTAATCTTCGTTGGAGTGCTTGAACCGTTTTTTCTCCAGACGTGCACGTGCAAACGCCTTGACGACACGAATGCCGGCAAGATTTTCCTGAAGCACAGCGTTGACCTGATCAAGCTTGCTCTGCACACTGGCGAACAGCGGATAGGATGCTTTTATCAGAATAAATAAAATAATAAACAGTACCGGTACTGTCGCAATAAGAATCAAAGCCAGTTTCACACTGATCGTAAACGCCATGATGATACTTCCGATGATCAGCATTGGCGAACGGATAAACATCCGCAGCAGCATCTGTACAAAGGTCTGCATCTGGGTAATGTCACTGGTCAGACGAGTGATCAGAGATCCTTCCTGAAACGTATCCAGATTGCGGAAGGAGAAGGTTTGAATATGGTCAAACAGTTCCTGGCGCAGATCTGTGCCGTATCCAACGGCAGCTTTGCTTGAATAGAGTGTACAGCCTGCGCCGCCAACCCAGCCGATTAACGCAACAAGTAACATGATCAGACCTGTAGTCACGATATGGGGCAGATTCCCTGCAAGTACACCATCATCCACGATGCTGGACATCAGCTTGGGCTGGAGCAGGTCCATGGTAACCTCAAGTACCATGAGCAGCGGGGCGACGATTGCCGCCGATTTATACGGGGTCAAGAATCGTTTTAACGTCCACAATAGGGAATCACCTCAATCTTAATAGCATAAGTGAATCAATTTCATAATACCTTTAGCTGCTTCAATCGCGAGTCTGCATCACCTCAGGATTCACGCAGGTTTTGGAGCATACGCTGTGCAAGTGCAGACATGATCCGGAGTTCTTCTGGTGTAAAATCTTTCTGGGCCTGCTGTTCCAACTCCTGAATCACTTCTCTTAATTCTTGTAGCGCAGAGCGCCCCTGATCCGTCAGGTATACCCGCAGACTGCGCAGATCCTTCGGGTCTGCTTCGCGTCTCACATAACCGGATGATTCCATGCGCTTGAGCATGACAGTTACCGTTGCGGGACTGCGCTGAAGTTGTTTGGCCAGGTTTTTCTGGGATTGGCCATCTTCCCGTTCAAGCTGGAACAGCAAAGGGGGCTGCCCCGGGTATAACTCGGGGTGGTTCACAAGTTTCTCATGAACCTTGTAGCGTTTCAGTTTCACGAGTTCGGATAGCTGTCCCATTAACCGATCATTTTGGACTGGGTTCATATCATCTACTCCGTTCGTATCCTTTTAGTTAGTCGACTAAATAAATCTTAAGTTTGATTTGACATATCGTCAAGTGAATACAGATCATTTATTTTGGACTGGAAATATTGACCTGAGATAAAATGATGTGATAAATTGATATTATCTAATTGTTAATAACATAATGTTAAGAACAGAATGGAGTTTGGTTATTATGACTTACGAAGGTTCCTCTGGAGGAAAAGCCCCCGATTACCGGGAGCATCAGGATCAGGTGCATCTCAGTGAAGAACAGTTTCTGGAAACGTATCATGCTGGTGATTACGAACGTCCTTCCGTCACCGTGGACATGTTGGTATTTACGATCCGCAGTGAGGTTCAGGAGAACTATCGCAAGCTCGCGGAACCCGAACTCCAGTTACTGCTAATCCGTCGAGGCAGCCATCCCTATCTCGGACAGTGGGCGTTACCGGGTGGATTTGTCTCCATGCAGGAATCATTGGAAGATGCTGCTCGACGGGAATTGTTGACGGAGACGGGGCTGGATGATATTTATCTGGAGCAACTATACACCTGGGGAGATGTGGAACGAGATCCGCGTACACGGGTCATCAGCTGTTCCTATATGGCGCTGGTCGATAGCAGCGAGCTGGAACTTCAGGCTGGCGATGATGCGAGTGAGGCCAATTGGTTTCGAGTGGAGGAGCGGCTTCTGGAAGAGAAGCGCCATATCCATGAGCGTGGACGTGTGACAGAACGCAGGCTGCAGTTGATTTTGACCAATGGAACAGAAGAGTTGTCGGCAATTGTTGAGACAAAAGAAACGATAGAAGGAAAAGTACGGAGCCATCGTTTGACGTTGGAGGAGGTTCAGGGGATTGCATTTGATCATGCCAAAATCATTCATTATGCGCTTGAGCGTCTGCGATCCAAGATCGAGTACACGGATATTGCATTTAATCTGATGCCGGAGACGTTTACGCTGACTGCACTTCAGAAAGTACATGAGATCATCAGTGGCAAAAAACTGCTGGCTGCTGCTTTCCGGCGCAAAATCGCCGATTGGGTCATTGAGACGGGTGAGTATGCAGGCAGTGCCGGACACCGTCCGTCCCGCTTGTACAGATTGAACCCGGAGAGACAGACACCTTAGACATAATAATTAGCAATGAACACGGACGAAGTGATTCAAGCTATTGGCCGGATCGCTGCATACATGAGAAACAAGTAAAGAGGGGATATGGATGGAAAAGTTTACGTTTTTCTGGCGGACTGCATCTCCGTTCTCACAGTGGCACCCGGCGGATTTTACCGTGGACGGGGTTCACTACACAAGTGCGGAGCAATACATGATGCATCAGAAAGCACTGCTGTTTGGCGATCAGACCATCGCAGACAAGATTCTGAAGGCAAGCTCTGCTTCGGTACAAAAAAAGCTGGGCAGACAGGTCACTGGCTTCGACCAGACTTTATGGGAAGCTGAGTGCCAGCGCATCGTTTACGAGGGTAATTGGGCCAAATTTACACAAAACAAAGAACTGCTGACCGCGCTTCGTGCCACCCGTGGAACGACCCTTGTGGAAGCAAGTCCGGATGATCGCATCTGGGGCGTGGGACTGGCGGAGGAAGACCCGCGTATTCGCAATAGAAGAACATGGCGGGGAACCAACTGGCTGGGTGAGATTCTCACCCGTCTAAGAGAAGATATAGGAAGTGATTCAGATGAGTGATAAACATAGCTCCAATCCACGTACCATGCGGGCCAGTATCGCAGAGCAGACGCTGGCTATTCTGGAAGAAGGACAATACGTGAATGGATATAATCGCAAGGTTGAGATGGGCGCCGATGTGCAGCAAGCGATCCGTAATTCGGTATTATACCGTTCTTCGGAGCTTTCCGCACTCAGGGGAAAGCTCCGTACAGAAGCTCGCGCAGAAACTCATTCGATAGCCTCATCAACTGAAACTGAAGCTGTATCGGTATCGGTTCGCATTGAAGTTACTGGCGAGACTACACTTGGAGCGGCTTCACGTTTGACGGTAGCTGAAGGAAGAGAAGATGTGGTCTGTTTGAACTTTGCATCGGCGAAAAATCCTGGCGGCGGTTTCCTTGGCGGAAGTCAGGCACAGGAAGAGAGTCTGGCCCGAGCGACAGGATTATACCCGTGCATCGCGCAAATGGACGAAATGTACGAGTACAATCGCAAGCGGCGATCGGGTCTTTATTCCGATCATATGATCTATTCACCTCGTGTGCCTGTAATCCGTGATGATGAAGATCAACTTCTAGACCAGTATTATGTATCATCATTCATTACTGCGCCAGCGGTGAATGCGGGTGTGGTGAAAGAGCGTGGAGAAGCTGATGATCTACAGATTGAGTCCGTGATGAAGGAACGTATCCGTTATATTCTGGACGTGGCTGTTACGAATGGTCATCGGACGATTGTTCTCGGTGCATATGGTTGTGGCGTATTTCGTAATGAACCGGCAGTGGTGGCGAAGTATTTTCATGATGTGTTAGTGGGAGAGGGATTTAGGGAGTCCTTTGAACGAATTGTATTTGCTGTATATGATCGATCCGCAGGTCAGCGAACATTAAAGGCAATTCAACGTTTTTTGACAGAGGCCTAATAAAAAATAAGGGATCTAGATTGAATGAGAGTGCGTGATAAAGGAGAGGAATGCCATGCAGTTTCATGAGAGAGAACAGGATTTATTTGAGCTGGGGGATGATTACAGGCTTGCTCACTGTATATCAGCCGATGCAAGAATGGGGAAGGGCATTGCGGTACAGTTTCGGGAGCGATTTGGTTTGGAAAATCTTCAAGAGCAGGCCAAACAAGAGCCGCTTGAGATTGGACGATGTTATCCGGTAGGACGGACGATGAATCTGGTCACCAAGGCAAAGTTCTCCAATAAGCCGACGTATCAATCGTTGACTAATGCGGTAGAATCCATGCGGGACGTATGTGTGATGGATGGCATTACAAAACTGGCTATGCCCCGAATAGGATGCGGGCTGGACAGGCTAAAATGGGAGAAGGTCAGTCCGATTATCCAGGAAACTTTTGCCGATACGGAAGTTGAGATCATTGTCTGTACACTGTGAGCACACTTGGTGGAAGAGGATGGACTGTAGCTTGCTGGCAGATCCAAAGCAAAAAATCCTCAGCTTTGAGGGGAATAGAGTGTACGTATGATTCATACAGACGCTGTTCCGATTTCAAAGTGAGGTTTTTTGTTTATTTTTTGGAGAACATTTCTTTGGCTTCATCCATGGCCATTTTATTACCGATCGATGAGTAATCCAGCCAAGGCTGTGCACCAATCGGGTAGACGTGGCCGGCTTTGACTGCTTTCAGGCCTTGCCAGATCGGATTGTTTTGCAGCTCCTTGAACATGGTCTGGGCTTCATCATCCGAATTCACAACTACAAAGATCGCATCTGCATCATAGTCCGGCAATATTTCACGGGAGACGACTTGATAGGGTTTAGTCGAATCGATATCTGTGATCCCTTTGGCAGGAGTCAGACCGAGATCCTCATACAAAATGGGACCCATGGGACGGCGTGTACTGAACACACGTAATTCTTTGGCAGTAACACGGATCGCCATCACAGTACCATCACCAATCGTGTCATGAATCAGAGATTTCACTTCTTCCGTTTCGGTTGCGTAGTCCTGAATGTATTGCTCGGCTTCCTTCTCACGATTTACGAGTTTGCCAATCTCTTTCAGATGGTCGCGCCATGTACCGTCATCCAGATTGAAGACATGAACCGGAGCAATTTTTTCGAATTTGGCAATATCACCACCGGAAAATTCTTCGTCCAGATAGATCACATCCGGTTTCAGGGCAAGCAAAGCTTCCATATCCGGGTCTTTAACCGGACCAAGTGGTGTTGTATTTTGAAGTTGATCAGCAACATGGGACAGGAAACCTTTGGCTTCGCCACCGATAACGGAACCAACCGGAGTAATGCCAAGAGACAGCAGATCATTGGTCAGATGGATCGACATGGAGGCAATGCGTTGCTCTCCCGAATTTGCACTGTTGTCCTGATTCTTGGTTGAAGTATCCGTGGACGAACCACCAGAAGCAGATGGTGAAGTCTTGGCCGTTCCACAGGCAGCGAGTACAAGCACCAGACAGATACTCAGGACAAGCATAAGATTTTTCTTTAACATGGGTAGTCACATTCTCCTTGAACATCTCTTGGATGTCTTTATTGTTTTTTGAAAAAAAGATCACTTGCTTCGTACTAACAGGTACAAAAAGTAAGGTGCACCAATCGCAGCAACCACCACGCCTGCCGGAATGGCATTAGGCTGAAAGATCGTTCGCCCGATTGTATCGGCGGTCACCAGAATAACCATACCGATGAGTCCGGCGGCTGGAATCAGATGCCGATGCATCGGACCAACAAGTCTGCGCGCCAGATGTGGCGCCGCCAGACCGATAAAGCCGATCCCACCAGCCATTGATACACTAACGGCAGACAAGGCCACGGCACAGAGCAGCAAAATAATACGCTGGGATCGGACAGGTGTCCCGATACTGGTTGCGGCAGCATCTCCAAGATTGAAGGCATCGAGCGTTTTGGATCGACTCCAGATGTACGAGATACATAACACGATCCAAGGAAGCAACGCTTGCACATGAATCCAATCCCGGCCCCAGACGCTTCCTGCCAGCCAGCGAGCGGCAAAGGAATAGGTGTCTTCATCCAGACGCAGGGATAGGTAGAGTGTCAACGCATGGAACCCGGCCGCTACCGCGATTCCAACCAGAATCAGCTTAATTGGCGATACGCCGTTGTGCCGATCATAAGATAACAGCATGATGATCAGGGCGGCCGCCACACTGCCTGCAAAAGCAAACAATGGAATCAGCAAGGCCACAGAACCATCCATCGTAAAGGAGAGACTAACAAATACCATTAGTCCAAATGCTGCCCCTGCATGTAATCCCAGAATCCCCGGGTCCGCCAGTGGATTGCGGGTGATCCCTTGCAAGGCTGCTCCGGCAATACCAAGTCCCGCTCCAGCCAGTACAGTTACCAGGATGCGAGGCAGTCGGTAATCAAACAGTACAATCTGATCATCCGAACTGCCATTACCAAGCAAAGTCTGTAACACAGCCACTGGGGAGAGACGAATGGTTCCCGTGTTCAGGCTGATCACAATAACGGCAATGGCGATGCAGAGCAGCGTGATACTGACGATGATCGAACGTTTACCTCGTGAAGGTGTATTGAAATTCATCGCTACAAGGCCCTCCTTTCTTTACGGGCCAGATAGAGGAAGAACGGTACACCGACAAAAGCGACCATAATGCCTACCGCTAGTTCCTCGGGCGGGTTCACGATGCGTGAGCCCAGATCGGCGAGCACCAGTAATATCGCTCCAAGCAGAGAAGACATCGGAATGATGAGCCGATAATCCACACCCACCAGTTTGCGGGAGATATGAGGGATGACCAGTCCGACAAATCCAATCGAGCCTACTGCCGACACGGACACACCAGCCAGCACAACAACCGCTGCAAGGGCGATTAATCTCGTCCAGCGCAGGTTGATCCCGAGATTAATCGCCACTTCTTCACCGAGTGACATAAGTGATACACGCCGGGCAAGTGGCATAATCAGTATTAGTGTGGCGAGCAGCACGGGAAGAATCAGCTTGAGATGCCGCCATTCTATTCCACCAAAACCTCCCGCATACCAGAAGGCCAGATCCTGACTCAGGTCAAAATAAATGGCAACGCCTGTGCTGAGCGAGGTTAACATGGCTGCAATAACGGCTCCGGCAACGGTCAGTCTAATGGAATTCAGACCACCAGGTGCTGCCATTCCAAGCAGGAAGATAAGCAGTGTGCCCAGAACAGCCCCCATGAATGATAGAAACATGATCCAGCCGTATGGCAGTCCGGGCCAAAAGGCAAAGCTCAATGCTACGACAAAAGTGGCCCCAGCATTAATGCCCAGAATGCCTGTGTCTGCCAGCGGATTACGCGTAATGCCTTGCATTAAAGCTCCTGCAACCGCAAAGGCAGCGCCGATGATCACCGCGGCAAGGACACGAGGCAGCCGCAGCTCATGAATAATCTGATGTGGTGTCAAAGCTGGGTTGTACTGAAATATGGCAGCCCATACGGTTTCCAGTGTTAGTCCTTTGGCACCTAAAGAGATTGCGACAAACATACTTAGCAGCAGTATGGCTATGGCAGACAAAAACGTCAGCCCAACGGTCACTGCAGATTTTCTTGAATTAGACGGACGATGTGGCAGTCCCGGATGTTGAATACGGGTCACTCCTTTGGTACCAACAACATATTTCATTGTTATTGATTATCATTATCAATTAGTGATCATTATAAAATCTTAATTCAGGCCCGTACATGGCATAAATTAAGATTTTGGAGATGGACATTTTTTAGATTACAAAAGTGAAGGTTTGTTCGTCAACATAGAGAGCGCTTCATCGAGCTGGATGTTGATGGAATATGGAGCATATACAACCCATGAGCTCCAGTCGATGAGATGTACACGTCCGTTTTTTACCGCAGGATGGCTGTTCCACAGTGGATTCGAAGCCATCTCTTTCAACAGTGTTGCCTTTTCATGCATAGAATTAATCGCCAGTACCAGCACATCTGCCTCCAGTCCGTCCCATTCTCCTGGTGTGAAGGGCAGCCAGTTGAATCCAACGCCGGGAGATTTGCCAGCCAGTTCGGTCTGAATGCGCTGAGGAGCGGCCAATTGCAAGGTTCGATAAAAGACATGTCCAAAGTTCCGATGGCTGTACATCCGTGGACCTTTAGGCGTTAACGTGCCAACAGCAACGGTGATGTCCCCGACGAATTCCTTGATTTTTTTGCGTGCACGCTCTGCCTTGCGTTCATGTCGATCCAGCCAATCTGTGGCTGCTTGGGTACGATCCACAATGGATGCAATCTGATGCAGATGACCAAAGACGTCAGTCTGGTTCCAGGGAATCGTAATGATGGGAGCGACATCGCCAATATGCTCCATCGCTTTGGCAGCTGCATTGTCCTTGGTCAGAATCAATTCAGGATTCAGATCCAGGAAGGCCTGACGTCCCTGTTCCCACGGCTCATAGGCGTGGAAGGGCAGCGTCAGCGATTTGGGCAAATGAGGAAGATGGCCTTGGATCTGAGCTGCGCATGGCGTGATACCAAGTGTCATCAGGTGGTCCGTGTATGGATAGGAGAGCGACACGATATTCCGGTGGACCTGCTTCGCATAGGAAGTGGGAGCATATCCAGCATGGTTCCGGAAACGTCGGCTGAAATAAAATTCGTCACGGTAACCCACTTCACGAGCCACATCACGGATACGCAGATCTGAAGTGAGCAGCAATTCCTTTGCCCGGTTCATACGCAGATGAGTGATGTACTCAATCGGATTTTTCTGCATGCGGCTCTTGAATAGCTGCGAGTAATAGGACGGGTGCATGTCAGCCAGTTCAGCCAGCTTTTCCAGCTTGATCTCGTTCATATAGTTTTCGCGCATGTATTGCAGGGTGGACCTGAGCCACTGTTCGGGTTCATCCTGCCCAGCCCCCACGTCAGTCTGGTCTTCTTGAGGCCAGAGCATATGTAACAGTTCCGTCAGGAAGAGCTGTGCCTTCAGACCTGTTTCCAAACCTTCGTTGGTCAGTTGTGTAAGCTGTGCGACAATGCGTTGTATACCGTAAAATGGGCCCTGAATCCAGCCTGTAACAGGTGAGCTGAGCTCACGTTCGTAGATTCGTCTGGCCTTTGTCTTCTCCGTAGCCCGATACAGATCGAAATGAATGATATATAGTTCAATATCATGGTCTTTATCTCCGATCAGTTCAATTGAAGTGCCGGGTATACACAGACAAGCTGATTTGCGAGCCACGTGGGATTCGGTCCCATTCATGATCAGTGTGCCCGTGAATTTGTGCATATATATGAAGGTATGATGAGCAAGCTCAGTTGTGGACCAGCGCCAGTTCCCACGGGTTATAATATATTCTGCCTGACGAAGTTCGATCAGGGTATCATTCAAGAATGCATCCAGGTCTGCTCGGGTGGAGGATTCCTTTTCTGAATTGGGACTTGTCTGCTGGTGCAACGTATGTGGATTCATGCCGCTGTGGGCGTTACCAGGGATGGTAGTCATGGTGCTATGCGACCTCCTCTCTTTTGAACAGTTTAGGTAATGATTGAACAGGGGATATATCCGGATCAGCCGTGTGGACACATGTGCAGAATCTGGACCGCGCTTTGTGATAACTATACCAAGAGTTTACCGTCAGCTCGGAGACGCTGGATTATAATAATTGGTTGCCTTGTCTGTCAGGGCCCGTTCGCAGTATGGTCGATATTTTTATATACCTGTAAGACAGGAATAGGATGTTGTTAATCAGGTATGATGGTTAATTTAACCGGATTATTGCGAGTTACAACCATGCCACGGGACAAGACCCTTTGGCTCCTAGTCTGCTGATAATCTTAGCAAATCTACTGGAGAATTGAAATGTACACAGATATGTTCGAGGCCCTGATGAGCTTGAATTCTATTGAAAGCACATAATCGAAATCGTTTTCTGACGTAAGCGTTTCTTTTTGGTAAAATAAAGGGGATAACATGTTGGCCTGATCAGAATCATGAACCTTTTCAACTCAAATTGCAGTAGGGAGGCTTTAAATATGACAGAAGTAGTGGGACGGGACAAAGTACGCTGGGGCATTATGGGCACGGGATGGATTGCATCCCAGTTCGCAAGGGATCTGGAGCATGCGGGGAACGCAGTGAAAGCAGCGGTAGGTTCACGGACAGCGGGAAGTGCGGAGAAGTTTGCAGCTGAATATGGTTTTGCACGCGCTTACGGTTCTTATGAAGAGATGCTGCAAGATCCAGAGGTAGATATTATCTATGTGGCAACACCTCATCCTGTGCATAAGGAGAATGTAATGGCTTGTCTGGAGGCAGGCAAGGCGGTGCTCTGTGAAAAGCCATTTACGATGAATGCGCGTCAGTTGGAGCAACTGGTGGAGACGGCACGGGAGCGTAACCTTTTCCTGATGGAAGGGATGTGGACACGCTTTTTGTCACCGATCGCTCAAGCCAGAGCATGGATAGCAGAAGGACGAATCGGTGAAGTACGTTTGCTTCAGGCAGACTTTGGATTCCGTGTCGGCTGGGAGCCGGAAGGAAGGTTGCTTAATCCGGATCTGGGTGGGGGCGCATTGTTGGATGCGGGGGTGTACCCCATTTCTTTTGCTTCGATGATCTTTGGTGAACAGCCCCAGCATGTCTGGAGTACGGCCAATATCGGTGAGACGGGTGTGGACGAGCAGTTTTCCGTGTTGTTGTCTTATTCCGAGGGACGTTCTGCATCACTGAGTGCTGCCATTCGTCTGAACCTTAGCAATGAAGCGGTCATATACGGTACGGAAGGAAAGATTCGTCTTCCTTTATTCCTGGCGGGCAAAGAAGCCTATCTGCATGTGAATGGTCAGGATGAACCTGAGAAGTTCACCGATGATCGAACATGTATTGGTTATGCTTTTGAGGCAGAGGAAGCGGGACGTTGTATCCTCGAAGGTCGGACGGAGAGCAACACCATTAAACTGGACGAATCCCTGGAAATCATGAAGCTGATGGACACAATTCGGGGCCAGTGGGGATTACGTTACAAATCGGAGTAACAGACAGGAGCTGACGTGTGATGGTGAAGATTCTGATATCCGGGTTTGAACCTTTTGGCGGGGATGCGGTGAATCCGACGGGGGCGTTAATGGAAGCTCTTGCAAACGAAGTGATCGAGGGTGCTGAGCTAAAAACAGTACTGTTGCCCGTGCACTTTGATGAATGTGCAGACCTGCTGATCGCAGAGATGGAAGCCTATCGGCCAGATGTCGTCATCGCCTGTGGGCTGGCCAAGGGCAGAACGTCCATCACACCGGAGCGGATCGCCGTGAATGTCAAAGACATTCCGCCTGGATCCTATGCGGATAACCAGGGACAACGTCCTGTGGACGAGCCAATTGTAGATGGCAGCCCAGATGGATTGTTCTCCACCTTGCCCATACGTGCCATGGTGAATGACATGTCCGCAGCAGGTATTCCTGCTACCGTGTCCAATACAGCAGGTACATATATCTGCAACAATACAATGTACCGGGTGCTGGATTACATTCGAGTAGGGCAACTTCCGATCCGTGCCGGCTTTGTACACTTTCCCGCTTCAACAGAGATGGCTGTGTTGCAGCCTTCCGTTCCGTCTCTGCCTATTCCCATGATGCTGGATGCGCTGCGGATCATGATCCGCACGGTTGTGGCTGATTCGTAGGGGATGGTTGCGATCGTTCGGCTGCGGTTGCAGGAGAACGTAGGCGAGGGTTAGATTCGTAGACCGCAGTTGTGAGAGGGAGAGCAGTGGGTTGGGATGATGGAGTACAGTAGGGTTCAAGATGACGTGGAGAGCGCGGAGTTGCATGGGTTTCTTTCCGCTTCGATCTTGGGTTGAGTAGCGTGATAGATATGACTATAAATATGAAGTTGAATATAGAGTGAAGAAAGAGCTGTCCCACCGTCATAAGTCTGACGTTAGGGAACAGCTCTTTCTATTTCGTGTGTCATGTGTAGTGTAGTCCAACATGGTTAGTGAGGTTACTAGTTTGCATCAGTTATCTTGATGAAAGTTTTTTGCCAAGTTAAAAATTAGACTCTAAAACCGCAAACCGCAAACAACAAACCGCAAACAACAAACCCGAAACCCGAAACCCGGTAAGGCTTATACAACTTTTGCTGGAAAGTAGGGATTAGCAAAATCGGTAAGGGGAGTTTAAAAGTCGGACTCCGATTCGTGACCCTCCTGAATACGACCTATACTGATCCTAAGTAACCAAGCTCTAAAAAAAACAAAACTCAAGGATACCGCAATCACCCTGGCTAGCTAAGAGGTTTCTAGCCCCGAATCACTACGTAGTAATCTAACGAATCGAGCACACGTTATTTGCCGAAAATCCGCACATACCAATTTCTAACGAACCGAAGAAGGGGTATTGTGTGGAATGAAGCGAGTTTGTCGGTGATATGAACGAATTTTAGCCGAATACGGTGTCTGAGATTCTTTAGAATTCTCATACCACGTTATTCGGCTAAATAAGGTGCGCTGGGTTCTTTAGATATAGAGCGTACAGATATAGATGTTAGATTCGCAACAGATCAAGGTCGAACTCAGGAACGAGTCCTTCTTTCATGGCGCGGCCAAGCAGTGCAGTGATTGCGCCGTAACCATCATCACCCAGGTTGGCGCTGAATTCGTTAACATACAGTCCGATATGCTGTGCAGCTACGTGAGGGTCCATTTCTTGAGCATGTTCCATAACGTATGCTCTCGACTCATCCGGGTGCGCCCATGCATATTCAACCGACGCGCGTGCCCATCCGGCGAGGGCATGAGCATCCATGTTCCGACGTGCGATAATCGCTCCAAGCGGAATCGGAAGGCCTGTGTCGCTTTCCCACCAGTTTCCGAGATCCGTCATTAGTTTGAGATCATAGTTCTGGTACGTGAAGCGTGCTTCATGGATGACAAGTCCGGCATCGATCTTGCCGTCTCGCACAGCAGGCATGATTTGGTCGAATGGCATGACAACAATCTCGCCTACACCGCCCGGAACATTTTGCGCTGCCCACAGACGGAATAATAGATATGCTGTCGAGCGTTCACTTGGCACAGCAACCCGTCGTCCAGACAGATAGGCTGGTTCGGTCGTGCCATTTGCGGTCAGAACCAGCGGACCACATCCTCTGCCGAGTGCGCCTCCAGCAGGAAGCAGAGCATAGTCAGATAACACGTATGGCAGTGCTGCATAAGATATTTTCATCACTTCAGGTGTGTCGGGTCCATCGGGATTTGCCGCCAGACCATTGGTAATATCAATATCAGCATAACGGACATCCAGCTCAGGTGCGCCTGGGATCAACCCGTGCACCCACGCGTGAAAGATAAATGTATCATTTGGACAAGGGGAAAATGCAATTTTCATGATGTAATAACCTCCCGTAAAATGGAACTTGCAGTCTGAAGCGCATCGAGGGCATCCTTGATGCGCCAAGCGTCGCGGTCGCGTGGACCGACCGCGTTGGATATGGCCCGCAGTTCGAGTGCTGGCACGCCGAACTGCTGGGCAGCTGTTGCCACGCCGAAGCCTTCCATGCCTTCGGCGGCGGCATCCGGCACGCGGCGTAATAGCTCCGCGGCCGTCTCCGCTGTTCCGGTCGCCGTGGACACGGTGACCGCAGTGCCTCCGCTGACAGCGAGCCCAGCCCGCTGCAGCTCATGGCGCAGGCGAGCGGCAAGCTCCGCGTCCGCCGCCACAATGGACGAGCCGAATCCGAGCTCGTCCACACGAAGGAAGCCGTCTGGCGTCTGCGAGCCCAGATCGGCGGCAACCATGGCGTCGGCTACCACGAGGGAGCCGACGTCTGCTCGGCCGGGGAAACCGCCGCCGATGCCGGCACTGATCACCAGCATGTAGGCTGGTGATCTACCGGTCCCGGCAAGGGGCCCCGGCCTTGAAGATGTGGCAGATGCCTGTGCCACATCGGATGGGCTCGGCGCAGTGGAACCCTGCGCCAACGCCCTCGTGCTTGCAGCCGCTACGGCATATGCCAATGTAGCGGCTGTTCCTGCTGCGGCCGAGGCTGGGCCAACGCCCGCAGCGATGACGTCAAATCGTTCCGCGGCCGTATCTCCCAAACCACGGAGGACTGCATCTTTTTCCGCATCAACCGCAGTTACAATTAACACACGTTGTGATGAATTTGTTTGAACCGGACTTATATCTGAAGTGTTTATTTCCCCAGTTGAATCCCCGTGGTGTCCACTATTTTCGAATGATGCGTTTGATTTATTATTCTGATCTTCATCCTGTCTATGTTCATTCATCTCGGATTCTCCTTATGAGGTATTAGAGGCGTAGCATATGCCTCCATAGCATCTTTCTTACAACAAGCTTTTAGCTACACTTCTTTGAGTTATTACTGGCTTGTGTATTTCTGTGTAAATCTATAGTTCAACTTATATAAATCGAATTCGGGCATATATTTGTCCACTACAAAAGGACATTTATCTTAATTTTGTCTTTCAAAGAGTGGACACTTTTTCTAAAAAGATACTATATCCATTCAGGAAAATGAAACACTACATATAGATTTTTTTAGATATAAAAGAAAAAAAATGATCTATATATAGAATATCAATTCTGGAGTACTTTCTCATGTCCATGTCCACCCTTTGAAAGACATATCTACAATATGTATGCTTAGTGCGGACATCACGAGTTGGCACTCCAAACGAACAGATAAACGATTAAAAAGGCTGAAGACTGCCCCAATCCAATCAACGCTAATCATATATCGACCTTCGGATGTTAGACCAACAAACCAAACGAATAACGGGTCCAGTCTACACTCTACCACTACATAATAGCTCATTTGTGCAAACCCGAATTTAAAGCAAATACACAGTTTTGCTAACTCTGATATAGCTGCCCACTTTACGGCCTACCGTTTGTGCAGACAATAGGTCTATAACGCAACACAACGCATCTAACACATAACAGACCGAACAACCAATCAAATTAAACGCGTACAAAAAAGTAACAAAGATACAGTGATTATCGAACAATATTCCATCTCCATCATAACGGAAGGAGAAAGACCTGAACAACCTTTGCATGTAATTCTGTCAAAAGCGGTCAAGCTAAGATTTTGGGTAGCCGTATCACTTCGAGTAGCCACATCGCTTCAGATAGCGGTTGTGCTTCACTTCATGTGAACGCTACCCTGATCGAGCCCCAACGTAAGACAGAATGAACTGCTTTCCTAAATTATATATGTCATTTAAACCATATAACCTTTCTTTATTAACGTACTCCCAATAAAACAAGAAGTCAAAGTCAACGGTTGACAATCTGATTTAACTGTATTAATAATAGTAGTACAGTTAATACACCTAAGGGTTGAATACGTACAGCTGTAGAACTTAGGTAATGCCTTTTTACACCCAGATAACTACACATACACCTCAGATAAAGTCATTTAAGACCCATAGGTTATTTCACACATTTACAGAAAGGAGGTGCGGGATGTTCGAATTAGATGTACGCAGCCGTAAGGCGATCTACGAGCAACTAGTGGACAAAGTCAAAGAAATGATCGTATACGGTATTCTAAAGCCCGACGAGCAGCTTCCTTCCGTTCGTGCGTTATCCACGCAGCTGACCGTGAATCCAAATACGATTCAGAAAGCGTATCGTGAGCTTGAACGTGAAGGTTACATTTATTCTTTGCAGGGAAAAGGGAGCTTCGTATCATCGTCAGTGGAACATCCGAATGAAGCCATGAGAGATGAGATCAGAGAGTCTCTGGTGAAGTTGATTGCAGAAGCTTCGTATTCCGGTTTGAGCAAAGCGGATATGACGCTTTTGTTTGAGGAAGCGATGGCCCGTATAGAGAAGGAGGAGCCTCATGATTGAGCTGAATCAAGTCGTCAAAGCGTTTGAACAGGAAAAGGCAGTGGATGGCGTAACGATGCACATACATAAGGGGTCGATCTATGGTTTGCTCGGTTCCAACGGGGCAGGCAAGACATCGTTGCTCAAAATGATGGCTGGCATTTACCGTCAGGACAGCGGGACTGTTCGTATCGAAGATAATGAGATTTATGAAAATATGGATCTCAAAGGCCGCACCATTTTTATGGCAGATTCGCCCTACTTTTTCCCGCAATCTTCAATAACTCAGATGGCTGCATTTTATCGTTCGGTATATCCGCGCTGGAATGAGGAACGGTTCAAACAACTGGCTACCGTGTTCAAACTGGATGTGAAACGCAAGTTACATCGCATGTCCAAAGGCATGCGCCGTCAGGCAGCCGTATGGCTGGGACTTAGCTGTATGCCTGAAGTGCTGCTGATGGATGAGCCGATTGACGGCCTTGACCCGGTCATGCGCCAGCAGATCAAAAACTTGCTGTTCCAGGAAGCAGCTGAGCGTCAAGTAACCATTGTTATTTCGTCTCACAATTTACGTGAGATCGAAGATCTGTGTGACCATGTGGCGATTATGCACAAAGGCCGAATTATTGTAGAGAAGGATCTCGATGATCTGAAGGCCGATACGCATAAAATCCAGGTCGCTTTCCGCCACCCGGACCATGCCAAAGCCATGGATGAGCAGATTGATATTTTGCATGAAGAGAAACGGGGAAGTGTGTCCCTGTACATTGTCAAAGGCAACCGACAACAGGTAACGGATCAATTCCGTATACATGATCCGTATCTGCTGGATGTACTGCCTTTGACGCTCGAAGAAATCTTTATCTATGAAATGGAGGACGCAGGGTATGATATTCAACCGATTGTTCTGTAACCGGGGCATCCTGATCCAAAATTTCAGACAGCATGGATGGATAGGCATCTTATATCTCATCACATTGTTGTTCTCACTTCCGTTATATATCGCTACCGAGTACAGGGACGTGCCACAACAGATTACAAGTTTGTTTCAGGCCAATGGTGAAGTGCAGATTTTGTTCGCTATCACACTGCCGGTAGCTGCGGGTATCTTTCTTTTCCGCTATGTTCAATCCGGTGCACCTTCGGATCTTTTCCATAGTTTGCCGTTACGTCGTAAACATCTGTTAACGGTGAATCTGTTGACCGGATTTGCCATGATCCTGCTTCCAATCTGGATTACAACTGCAATTACCGGCTGGGTATGGGCGGTACTGGATCAACCTGCGTTTCTGTTCGATGGCAGTACAATCTGGATGTGGGGCTTGAGCATGAGTATCTACTCGCTGTTTATGTTCATGCTAACTGTGGCGGTCGGCATGTGTATTGGTCAATCTGTATTGCAGGGACTCACCGTGTACGCGCTCGTCTTGTTACCTGTTGTCGTGTGGTTCATTATGTCACTTCATTTCCAGCATTATTTGCTCGGATATGCTTTTGAAGAAGTGGGCTTTAATGCGGAGAAACTCTCACTTGTCCTGCGTGTGGGTTCGATCAGTAACCTCCCTGTAATCCGTCAGGAGTTAATTATCTATGCGATATTTGCAATCCTGTTTATTCCTCTAACCTATGTACTTTATGCGAAGAGACAGGTTGAATCTGCTACTCAAGCAGTTACGTTTAAGCTTATAAAACCTATATTCCGCTTTGGATTGATGTTTACATTAGTTCTGATTGGCGGAGGTTACTTTACAATGATTGCTCCAAGAGGATCAGCTGGATGGGGAATCTTCGGATATATCCTCGGCGGAATTGTAGGTTATATCGTTGCCGAGATGATTATTCGCAAAACATGGCTGATCTGGAGCAGCAGGCTGCTACCCAAGCTGATTCTATATGGTATCATCGCTGGTCTGATACTGTACGTACCTATTGCCGACTGGAATGGATACGCCGCACGAGTGCCTGAAATGAGCAAGGTGAACAGCATCAAGCTTGGTGGGGAGAGTTATACGTACAGTAACGGTGTCAGGCAGAAAAAGGACGATACTCACCTCTATTCTAATGATCCGGAATACGTGGAGGCAGTTATCGCTCTTCATCAAAAAATTGTGGATTCCGATCTTCCTTTACTGGATGATCCGATTAATACAGGTATGCGTAATGATGAGTCTATATTAATTAACTACAAGCTGGATAACGGCAAAGTGATGAAACGGAAATACTACATTCCAGAAGCCGAATTCCATCAGGAATTAATGGCTCTAAAACAATCCCAGGATTACAAAAGAGTCGCCTTTGAAACGTATAAGCTGGATGAAGATGCGTTAAGTTTCGGCATTCGCTCTGCCATAAGTTCATACCGGAAGGTTTATATTAGCAATCCGGAGCAAGTCCGTGAGTTCAAAGCATTGTTGAAACAGGACATTTTGGATCAGACCTATGAAGAACAGCGCTCCCCGTGGCAGTCGTTTGCCTACGCGGAGATGAATCAGGATTCGTCTTCCAAAGAGCCATTTCAACCGAAGGAGATGTGGAACTTTGAGATCAAACCTAGCTATGATCGGGTATTGGTTTGGCTGAAGGAGAACAAATTATACGACCAGTTGCTTGTCCAGGCAGACGAGATTGTCTCCGCACAGTTTGCGAAGCAGGAGATTAACAGTCCAGGTTCGCTTCAGTGGGCGACTCCGCAGCCAGAATATATCGATGGAAATCTAAGTGGTAACAAACAGATAGCGACTAAAAACAAAGAAATCATTAGTGATTTGCTCAAACGTCAACGGTCTGGTTATCTAACAGAGAAAGATACCATCTATCAGATCAAGTTGAATGTAACTCGTGGCGAGAACATCTATATGATGCTGAAAGAAGAGGATCTGACCGAGGAAATGAAAGCTATTTTGGTCAATCAATAAGCTGGGCTGTATCAGTTGTTAACTATAAGTGGGAAGGGTTCTCCCGTTGATCAAAGGTTTGATATTAGTACAGTGAGACCAGTACGACTTGACCTGATTCAGCGAATGGAATATATTAGAAAAAGGAAAGGTTCGAGCGACTCGTTCGATCGAATCTCATATGGAACGGCTTATGAGGGAAGCACCCGTAAGAGTAGGCAATTGCCTGACTTGCGGGTGCTTTTTTGTCGTTCGCTGATTTCGTTAGCTATTCTGCTAAATATTTTAGAAGAAAGGGTGTAGAGATGCATGCAAACAGAAACGTGGAAGGAAACGATATGTGAACAGGAGGCCATGGTATGTTGTTGTTCCCTATTGGAACGATCAAGCTCTCATAACTTCATAGAACATCACGGTTTATTGAAAGAAAAGAAGGGGCGACAGCATATCGAAGATATATCTACAGAAGAAATAGCTTTAATGGAGACGAGTGACATTCTATTCCCTTCTCCAATAGCAGGTAGCCATAGTCACATGATGGAACAAAGTAACGTACGGCATCGTCAATTGCCATCGATGACTCATCTTATTTTCGGATCACGCCTGCTTATAGGACTTGTGATTCTGTTCAGTGCAGGCACGATCTATTTTGCTTCTTCAGTCGAGGCAGCGGATATAGATCTTGGCGTAACAGCGCAAAAAGCATGGGATTCCGTTTTGAACAAAGCCGACGCACAAACCAAGTTAACGTTGAAGCAAGCGTACGATAAAGTGGGGAACTGGAAGGCTCAAGAGCAGGTTTGGGAACAAAAGATAAAGACACTTCATGCCTCTAATACCGCGGAATTGGAGCGATTACGTGCAGAAATAAGACAAACCGATGATGCGAAGGTCGCAGCTCTAGCTGAAAAGGTAAAGCAAACACAGGCCCGATATGAACCGCTATTCGCCCTCTATAGTTCAGTCAATCGACAGTTGGATGCAGCCAAAGCCATCAAAAATAAGGAATGGAGTGCAACGATCCGCACACAGGCAGAGACGTTGAAACCCGTTGTGAAGCTTGCCAGAGAAGACATCCGGATCAAGAAAAAGGAACTTGCTGAAGCACGTAAACGGAAGAGCGCTGAAATAAAACGTTTACGAGCTATGCTAGCGGGGGCCGACTCCGCGAAGAAACAGATTCAAACGGCTAAAAAACAGGCGAGTCTGGCAAAAGAACGATATTCCAAAGCTCTACAACAGTTCAAACAGAGTACAAAACAAAGCCAAACGTCACGTGTACTCAGCTCATTGAACACCTTGGCGTCTGCAGCAGAGAAGTGGGCAGGCACAAAACAACATATCCACACACTGGAGCAAAACGTATCCACTACGTATGTGAAAGTCAGACAGGAAATCGCCAAGAGACCCAAATAAGAGGAAACCCGGTCCTCTCCGCAACGTACACAACTTTAGATGTAAAGACGCTTCGATGATGATGGAACGAGGTGAAACTATTGCAGTCCAAGTTGGAAACGAAACGTACGGGGGCAAAAGGTTTTAAACGTAAACGTTACTGGATTCCCAGCGTTGTACTAATTTTGATCATAGCTTTTATTGGGATTGGTACACAATGGACACCCAAAATAACGGTGTTTTTATTAAAATCATTAATTGAAACTACTAATACAGACACAAATAGCAAGGACACTATGCTCTTGGATGGGATAACTCGTGTTGCGGATGTACCCTATGCAGACGAAGGGCGTAATGACAGTACGCTGGATATCTATTATCCTTCCGTAACATCGGAACCTTTGCCTGTCGTGTTGTGGGTTCATGGTGGTGGATGGGTCTTGGGTGACAAAAAGGATATCGCAGATTATGCCGTACAATTAGCCAAACAGGGTTACGTTGTGGTCAGTATGAATTATGCGCTCGCGCCGGATACGAAATATCCCATTCCCGTGATCCAGACGAATCAGGCTTTGACTTACGTGAAGAACCATGTCAGTGAGTATAAGGGTGACCCGGAAAACATATTTCTCGCAGGCAATTCGGCAGGTGCCCAGATTGCAAGTCAGACTGCGGCAGTGGTGACCAATCCATCTCTCGCCAAGCTGATGAACATAACACCAGCCGCCCAGCCGGAAGAGTTGCGTGGGGTTCTGCTATTCTGTGGTCCATACAATCTAAGCACGGTAGCCAATACAGGCTTTCCACTCATACGGACATTTCTGTGGTCATATACGGGAGTCAAAACATTCGAAGACTATCCACGACTGCATGAAATGTCGACCGTGCTTCAGGCCACAGCAGAGTACCCGCCTGCATTTATTACCTCAGGCAATGATGACCCGTTGACCAGTCAATCGATTGAGCTGGCACAAGTATTTAAGCGCCTTGATGTTGAGGTGGAAACCTTGTTTTTCTCGAACTCGTCAGAGAAGCTGGGACATGATTATCAATTTGATCTGGAGAGTGACGCTGGACAACAGGCGATACATTCGGCAGTACGATTCATGCAACAGTATAGTCGATGAGCAGACAAGTCTGTGGTACACTCGAAGCAAATGAGGGCGCAGGAGGAGAAGTATGGCAGATAAAGAAGATTTGACCCGGTTCGGGGTGGCGTTTCCTACACCTTTGATTGAGCAGTTTGACCAGTATATTGAGGAACAGGGATACAAAAACCGATCTGAGGCTTTCCGTGATCTTGTTCGTAAAACATTACTTCAACCTTCTGCATTACAATCCGACCAGGATGTGGCAGGCACCATTGTGATGGTCTATGATCACCATATCAGTGATCTTCCCATTCGTTTGATGGAGCTGCAACATGAGGCGCATCATGACATCATTTCCAATATGCACGTGCACCTGAACCATGACCAATGCCTGGAGGTAATTGCCGTACGGGGTAACCTGGGACGATTGCGTCATTTGCATCAACAGATCCAGGTACAAAAAGGTGTTTTGTATGCGGAGCTGTCTGTGACTTATGTGGATGAACTCAACAAACTGGCTCATGCTCAGAGTCGTCAGGATGGCAATCCGGATCAAGGCCTGGATCACAATCACAGTGCGGGTCAGCATGGTCACAGCCATCATCATCGCTCTGCGGAGTAAGACAAATACGAGTGTAATTTCTATGAAAATATAACAAATCTAAAAAAACAGATTATTGGTTAAATGCCAACGTCTGTTTTTTTTGTTTGTTATAATACCTGACTTTATAGAGCGCTACAAATGCTCGGTTATATAATTTTTTAATTATTAATTCTGGAATTTGAAAAAATATGGATTATGAAGTTAACTTTGTTGACATATAATTTATGTTTTGTGCTACAATTTTTCTAAAAAGTAACACGAAAAAGTGATTGCAGCACAACTTTAGAGGGGGAACGACCAGAATGGGCAGATTTTCATGGAGATGGGGAAAACGAAAAGTTAGAACAGGATTAGGCATCTTGCTTGTATGTTCCATTGGTTTATCAGGTTGTGCACAGGGCACAGCGCCAACAGCTTCATCAGTAGAGGATGGACGATCAGGTATAGCCTTAACCAAAGACGAATTGGTGCTAGCCGTTGGCACCGAGCCGGAAGGTGGGTTTGATCCGACAACCGGATGGGGGCAATATGGGTCGCCACTTTTCCAAAGTACCTTGCTGAAGAGGAATGCCAAGCTACAACTGGTTAACGATCTGGCTACGGCATATTCAGTTAGTGAAGATGGGCTGACCTGGACAGTTACGCTTAGGGAAGACGTTAAATTTTCGGATGGGGAGCCTCTAACGGCTGAGGATGTAAAATTTACGTTTGATACGGCTGCCCAGAGTGGGTCTGTGATTGATTTGACGAATATGGCTGATGTGCAGGCACCCGACGATAGCACAGTTATATTCACATTGAAGTCGCCGCAGTCTACATTCATCAGTCTGCTAACGACACTTGGCATTGTACCTGAACACGCCTATGGTGCCGATTATGCAGAACACCCGGTCGGATCAGGACCGTACAAGCTGGTACAGTGGGACAAAGGACAACAGGCCATCGTGGAGGCCAATGAAGAATATTACGGTAACAAGTCTGCATTCCACAAACTCACCTTCCTCTATCTGGATGAAGATGCAGCCTACGCTGCTGCGCAGGCAGGTACGGTGGATATTGCTGCTATCCCGGCAGCGTTTAGCAAGCAAGAGGTGAATGGCATGACATTAGAAGCCGTGAAAACCGTAGATAACCGGGGCATCATGTTCCCCATGCAACCTGCTGGTGCCAAGTCGGGCGATGGTCTTCCCGCAGGAAATGATGTGACATCCGATCTGGCCATTCGCCAAGCGGTGAATGTTGTGATTGATCGTAAGACTTTGGTTGAGGGTGTATTGGAAGGGTATGGTCGTCCAGCGTATTCCGTCAGTGATGATCTGCCTTGGAGCAATGAGGAAGCTGTATTTACGGATGCCAATCTCGAAGAAGCAAAGCGCATTCTAACGTCTGGTGGCTGGGTGGATACGGATGGTGATGGTATCGTTGAGAAAAACGGTGTTAAGGCCGAATTCAATCTGCTTTATTTTGCAGGTGATTTAACAAGACAATCTCTGGCACTGGCTGCTGCAGATATGGTTGCCCAGGCTGGAATTAAAATCAATGTTGAAGGCAAAAGCCGTGAAGAGACGAAAAAGATGGCTTACTCCAACGCTGTATTATTTGGTTGGGGCAGTCATGATCCACTGGAGACGTATAACCTCTATAGCAGTACTCACAAGGGAGAAGGATATTACAATGTGGGACTGTACAGTAATCCTGTCGTGGATTCATGGATGGAGAAGGCCCTTAAGGCCACCAGTGAAGAAGAGGCATTACCGTTCTGGCAGAAAGCAGAATGGGATGGAACAACAGGTTTCAGTTATCAGGGTGATGCGCCATGGGCGTGGCTCGTGAACATAGATCATCTGTATCTGGTTACGAATGGACTGAACATTGGTGAGCAGCAGATCCATCCCCATGGTCACGGCTGGCCGGTGACATCCAATCTGGAGGAATGGTCCTGGGATAACAGCACGAACAAGAAATAGGAAACCTAGCAGTAGCAGTAGCTTTAGCCTGAATTGGGGAGAGATTGGATGACGGGCAGGAATGGATGGGCCAGATTTGTTGGTTTTAAAATGTTGCGACTCTTATCTTTATTGGTTGGAGTCAGTGTGTTGTCTTTTATATTAATGCAATTCTCTCCTGTGGACCCGATCGAAGCCTACATTGGTGGAGACATGATCCGGGTAAGCGCCGAACAGCGCAGTTTAATCGAAGAACGGTGGGGATTGAATGAATCCTCTACAGAACGATTGCTCACTTGGGGACAGGCGCTGATTCAGGGAGATCTGGGAACTTCGATGATCTACAGACAACCTGTAGCGGATATTATCCAGGAACGATTCATGAATTCTGTCGCACTTATGGCTGTAGCTTGGATATTATCTGGCATCATTGGTTTCACTCTTGGTGTAGTTGCTGCCATGAGACGGAATTCGAAGCTGGATCGCTTGATCTGTTGGTATTGTTATACGCTGGCCTCCACGCCGGTATTCTGGATTGCGCTGTTGCTGCTGATGGTATTTGGGGTGTGGCTCGGATGGCTTCCAGTTGGCCTTGGGGTACCCGCAGGGATGTCGGCTGATCAGGTGACCTGGGGAGATCGGGTTATTCATATGATTCTGCCAGCGTTGACCCTCAGTTTGACCGGGGTAGCTTCCATTGCTTTGCATACACGCCAGAAGCTCATGGATGTGCTGGAGTCGGATTATATTCTGTTTGCCAGAGCGCGAGGTGAGCGTGGGTTTCAGCTGTTCCGTCGACATGGGTTCAGACATGTTGTTTTGCCAGCCATCACGCTGCAGTTTGCTTCGTTCAGTGAACTGTTTGGTGGGGCTGTACTTGCAGAACAGGTATTTTCATACCCCGGCCTTGGTCAGGCAACGGTTCAGGCGGGGTTGCGTGGAGATGTTCCACTGCTGCTTGGACTTGTGATGTGCAGTGCGATTTTTGTTTTCACAGGTAATATGGTTGCCGACATACTGTATCGCTTGATTGATCCACGGATGAAGGAGGAGCTGATGTCATGAAGCAGACGGTAGAACGCTCCTCCGAGCAGACGGCAGAAACAGCCGAAGCACAGAAAGTGAAAACTGCGAATCAAGAGGTACGGTACAACATTAATACAGGGTCTCTACAAGCTGAGACAGGAACAGGAGCAGGAACAACACGCCAAAAGAGAAGAAGGTACATGGGTGTCAGCAATCAACGTTTCCGAAATCCTCGCCAAAGAGCGGTGATCTGGGGAAGCCTCGCGGTGATCTGGATTGCTGTTGTGTGGTTGACGGGCAGGCTGCTTCCGGCTGGTTCTACGCTGACTTCATTGATGGATCGGAATTTGGCTCCAACCTGGGCGCATCCATTTGGTACAGATTGGCTCGGAAGAGATATGTTCATGCGTACGTTAAAAGGATTGGCAACCAGCATTCAAGTGGGATTGCTTGCTGCATGTGGTGGCGGATTGATCGCAATGCTATTGGGTTTGGCTGCCGCTTCAAGCAAGGCTGCTGACCGGGTAATCTCATGGATTATCGACCTGTTCTTGAGTGTACCTCATCTGGTATCGCTAGTTATGCTGGCCTTTGTATTCGGTGGAGGTTTGGCAGGAGTGGCGGCAGCGATTGCGCTGACGCACTGGCCGAATCTTGCCCGGATTGTACGAGCGGAGATGATTCAACTGAAATCCGCAGAATATATTCAGATTTCATACAAGTTGGGTCAAACACGGTTACAGATTGCGGTGCAGCATATGCTGCCACATCTGGTTCCACAACTGTTCGTGGGCGTACTGCTAATCTTTCCCCATGCGATTCTGCATGAGGCAGCCATTACGTTTCTGGGGCTGGGATTGTCCCCGCAACAACCGGCCATCGGAATTATTTTGTCAGAGTCGATGAGATATTTATCTGCTGGCATGTGGTGGCTCGCCTTTTTCCCGGGACTGGCATTGTTACTGGTTGTTCGTGCGTTTGATGTATTGGGCAATAGTCTGAAGACATTAACGGGTAAGGGTAGTTCAAGGGAGGTGAGGTAAATATGGCTCTTCTTGATATTGAGGGAGTGTCCGTGTCATTTCGGCGCGCTCGTGGTTGGTTTGGGCATGAACAGACGTATGTCATTCAGAATCTGGATCTTTCCATAAACGAGGGCGAGATCGTGGCTGTTGTAGGCGCGAGTGGATCGGGTAAAAGTGTGCTGGCACAGGCCATCATGGGCATTCTGCCCGCCAATGCCAGGTTGGAGGGGCGTATTAGCTATAGTGGCGAGCCTTTGACTCCAGAGCGGCAGCTTCATCTGCGTGGTGATGAACTGATGTTGATTCCACAATCCGTCAGTTATTTGGACCCGCTGATGAAGGTGGGAAGGCAAGTTCAGCCGGTAACCCGAGATTCCGGACAGAAACGAGGCTTCATAACTCGATCTCATATGAAAAAGACGGAGCGGGAGCTAATGGAGCGTTATCATCTTCCTCAAGGAACAGCCGGGAAATACCCGTTTGAGTTGTCCGGAGGTATGGCAAGGCGGGTGTTGATGGCTACAGCGACCTCCGGTCAGCCCAAGCTGATCATTGCAGATGAGCCGACACCAGGAATCCATCCCGAAGTGCTGGCCGAGACGATGAGGCAATTTCGCGAGCTTGCGAATGAAGGCGTAGGAATTCTGTGGATTACTCATGATATCACGACAGCCCTGACGGCAGCGGATCGCATCGCTGTATTTTACGCGGGGGCCAATGTAGAGACGGCGCAGGTTGATGATTTTAAAGGGAATGGAGAACGTCTGCGTCATCCATATACAAAAGCGCTCTGGAATGCGTTGCCGCAGAACAGATTTCAGCCACTCCCAGGCTCCCAGTCGTTGGCAGGTCAAGAGATCACCACAGGCTGCTCATTTGCTCCCCGATGTAATGCAGCAACCGCTGTATGTACCCGCGAACGTCCAGAGCTTCGTAAGGTACGGGGCGGAGAAGTGAGGTGTCTCCATGCCACTTGAAGCACAGAATGTAAGTTACCGTTACGATCAGAAATCATGGGTGTTTCAGCAGATGAATATGCAGGTGCAACAAGGCGAAGTCGTTGGCTTGTGGGGACCGAGTGGCTGTGGGAAAACAAGTCTTGGTCGCATCCTTGCAGGATATGCCGAACCCGTGGCAGGACAAGTGTTACTGGAGGGCGAACCACTCCCACGTACAGGCGTATGTCCGGTTCAGCTGGTGTTTCAGCACCCGGAGAAGGCTGTGAATCCACGCTGGCGGATGCGTCGTGTACTTCAGGAGGCGTCTGTGCAGGATGAACAGTTGCTTGAAGCATTGGGGATTCAGCAAACCTGGCTGGATCGCAGGCCGAGTGAATTATCCGGTGGAGAACTGCAGCGTTTCTGTGTGGCGCGGGCGCTCGGCACAGCGACACGTTACGTGATCGCAGATGAGATGACAACGATGCTGGATGCGATCACTCAGGCACAGATCTGGCATACCGTGATGGGGGTGGCTCGCCAGCGTAATTTGGGGCTATTGATCATAAGCCATGATCGGGATTTGCTGAACAGGGTGTGCGACAGAATTACACCGATGCCGATGTCGTTGTCACTGTAATTTTAAATATGTTCGAATAAATAAAAAGATTGAATACAAAAGGGGTGCCCCTTGTGGAGTCGTTGACCATGAATGTGAGTCATGGACTTGACTACGGGGCACCTTGTTTCACTTTTTACAAATATTAGTCATTTAACGAACAGTACACGTTCTGTTCGCAACATACATAGATGTAACTGACAGTTTATTTGCCCGACATATTGCTGACCAACACAGATAACCTGCGCATCGCCTCTTCAACTGTAGAACGTGGACAGGCTACATTAATACGCATGAACCCTGTACCCTCTGTTCCAAAGAAGCTCCCGTCATTGAAAGCAAGCCCTGCTTCATGAAGCAGCATGTTGCATAGTTGTGCATGGGGAATATTCAATTCCCGGAAATCCATCCATAACAGATAGGTTGCTTCGGGCAGATGCATTTTGATCTGTGGCATGTGTTCCGTAACATACTGTTGTACATACTCCATATTTCCACGGATATAGGCAAGGCATTCATCCAGCCATTCCTCGGCCCCATTGTAAGCAGCTTCGGTTGCAACAGCTCCCAACGTACTGATACTGGCAAGTCCCATCGTTTTAACACCCTGCGCGAACGATTCCCGCAACTTGGCATTGGGGATAATGATGTTGGATGTGCAGAGGCCAGGAATGTTGAACGTTTTGCTTGGAGCCGTACAGATGATGCTTAGATCAGAGACGGCGTCCGAGATCAGGGTCAGTGGTGTATGAGTTCCGCGCTGATGAATAAGATCGGCATGGATTTCATCTGAAACCATCAGTACGTTGTATTGCAGACATAGTGACGTAAGCCCTTCAAGCTCCTCACGAGTCCATACCCGTCCAACCGGGTTATGAGGACTGCACAGAATCAGCATTTTGACCCGACCGGTCTGCAAGCTGGATTCCAGTTGTTCCAGATCCATCGTGTAGTGACCGTTATTCTCTACCAAAGGATTGGTGATCAGTTCACGGCCCTGACCACGTACTACTTCATAGAAGGGCGCATACACCGGAGTTTGGATGACCACTGCATCTCCCGGTTGAGTGAATCGTTGTACAGCAATGCTGAGTGCGGGCACAATACCTGGAGTGAATACGATCCAGTCATAGTTAATTTTCCAGTTGTGGCGCCGTTCCATCCACCCTGTAACAGCGGCATGATACGCCTCAGTCCGTACTGTATAACCAAAAATCCCGTGCTCCATCCGTGTTTGCAGGGCCTGAATGACGGATGGTGGAGCAGCGAAATCCATATCGGCCACCCACATCGGAAGTGCATCAGCAGCGCCGAATATATCCTCAAGCGCATCCCATTTTTCTGATCCGGTAGAGATCCGGTTAATAGACTGGTCAAATGTACTGTTATTGTTATTCATCGTATTTAATCCCCCTTGAGTTCCGTTCCTTCGATCACAAATCGACAAATAATTATCTAATACATTGATTAATTTCGCAACTGTTGTGCGTGTACGATTAGCTTCATATGTATGGTCCGGAATTCAGGACTTTATTCATATAAGAACAACTTGACGAGCGAGAGAACAGCAGGCATACAACAAAGACTATTTTTGTACGCCCTTGGTCCTGTTTTGTTCATATATTATTTACAACCCCTTGTCAGATGCTATTATATTGCTAACATTTGGTGGAACAACGGGCTGTTATCCGAATAAGCTCGTACCCATACATGATGAGCATAACTACATGAGTCTTTCGCGTACATCGAGCGATCGCTTGAATCGTATTATGCATAAGGCTGACATTTGAACTCAGGAGGCGTTTAGGGATGAAAAGCAAAAAGTGGTTGATTGCTGCGGGTGTGTTTGGCATGGTGTTAACCGGATCGGCAGGTGTATATGCAGGTACACAACTGGAGACGATCAAAGCTTATCTGAACCATGGGCTCGCCATCGAAGTGAACGGACAGAAATATACACCGACAGGTGACCAGGGCAAAAAGCTTGCGCCAATTACATATCAAGGCAGTACATATCTCCCCGTTCGTTCGATTGCAGATGCGTTGAAAACCGAAGTGAAGTATGATTCCCAAAACAATAAAGTAAGCATCGGTTCTTCAAGCTCTTCTGGTGGGTCAACATCCACAGGCAACAGCGGATCGACATCGCCCTCAACAGGTACAAACACACAGGCTGAAGGCGTGAAGTCCAAGTATCTTCCGGCTGATTTCCCGTTACCGAAGGATGCGAAGGCTACAAGTCTCATTGAGAACATAATGGATGGGGACAAAAAAGTTGTTCTCACCTACACAACCAAAGAAACGTTGCTAACCGTTGGGACATCCTACAAAGACTACTACCAGACCAAAAACCTGAGCCAAAACAATCAGGATATACAGGCAGACGGCTTCAGCATCGTGGGTCGTGAAGATGGCAAATATGCCGTGACGATCACAGGTTCGGTGTCTGCAACCAACAAGGATCTGAATGAAATCACCGTAGTGTGGGGCGAAGAGTAATCTTTGCTTCTATAAAGTGAAAAGCCAAATCCGCCCGTTGAAATCATAACCGATTTCATTGGACGGCTTTTAGGGTTGAACTCATATCTAATTCTATACTCTGAATTAATAGTCTAAATATTAGTCCGTTACAAGTACTCGTTAAACCATCCGGCAATATGCTCCAGACGGCGTACCCTTAAGTGGGGATGACCTCCACGAGATAATTCGTGGTTGGCACCTGGGAAACGAACAAGACGAGTGGTCTGCTTGCGCCGTTTCAACGCAATGTATAATTGTTCTGCCTGTTCAATCGGACACCGCAGATCCTGTTCGCCATGCAAAATGAGCAGCGGAGTACTGACGTTGCCGACATAAGCGAGCGGGGAATGTTTCCACAGTTTTTCCGTGTCATCCCACGCGTTACCACCAATCTGATCTTCTGTGAAGAAATAGCCAATGTCACTGACGCCGTAGAAAGACAACCAGTTGGAGATGGAACGCTGGGTAACAGCGGCCTTGAAACGATCCGTGTGTCCAACAATCCAGTTGGTCATGAATCCGCCATAGCTGCCTCCGGTTACGCCCAATCTGGATTCATCAATAAACGCATACTGGGACAGGGCATAATCCACGCTCTCCATAAGATCGCGATAATCGCCGCCGCCATAATCTCCGCGACAGGCGTTTACGAATTGCTGCCCGTATCCGAGCCCTCCGCGTGGATTAATGTACACAACAGCGTAGCCTTGTGCGGCGAGAATCTGGAATTCATGCATAAATGTAAAACCATACATCATGTGTGGACCGCCATGAATCTCCAGAATGGTCGGGATTTTGACCCCGTCGACCATGCCATGAGGTTTCATGATCCATCCTTGCAACCGCAGGCCATCCGAGGAATTAAACCAGAAGGTCTCTGGCGTACTGAGATGGATCTCATCCTCAAGTTGTGGATTGCTGCGGGTGAGCCGAATCGGCTCTACTTCGGGATTTTCCGGTTGTTCATACATATAGAGATCGCCAGGATTTCGTGTGTCGGCAACAGCGGCAACGATCTGCCCGTTTTCCAACTCGGCAAATTGATAAATCTCCCGTTTGTCAGGCCATATATAGTCGGCACTGCTGCCGTCTCGTGCGAATTTGGCGATGCGGACACTACCATGTATGGTTGCTAGGCACAGGATGTAGGAACCATCCCGACTGAATACAGGCCCCGTGGTTGTCAGATGTGATCGCATGTCGCCAACAATGCTGTGATTCAACTGTACATCCCAATCGGTGCTCAGACATACGAGTTCACCACCTGATATTGGAAGGGTGTACAACTTCACAAGTGTGGCATTTCCATAGGAACGGTCACTGGCGAGCAGTGCAATGGATTGTCCATCCGGTGCAAAGGCCAGCCGGCTGAACGTATATCCTTCCGGGGTCAACTGCTGCACATCCGATCCGTCTGCCTTGGCAAGATACACATGATTAGTCAGGGTGTAATCATTATGGTCCTCGCCTTCTTCAGGCATCTGCGCAATCCATGCAATGGATCTTCCGTCCGGTGACCAAGCGTAGTCTCCAACGTCATAATGACCTGTAGTTACAGGGAGTGGTTCCACATCGATCGGTGCGAGAGCGAAGAGGTGGGAACGGCGACCGTTCCATAATCCACTGGCATCTGATTTCATGCGAATCCGGTCTACGACATGTTCTTGCAGCAGTTTAGGTCCATCGTCTATAGGATCTGTATGTTCTGATTCTTCATCTCCGCTCATATCCACGGATGATTTCACAAGCAAAGTATGACCATCTGGTGACCAGAGCAGGGAACTGACGCCATGTTTCAGGTGACTGATTTGCTGTGCTTCTCCTCCATCTGATGCGATAATCCACACCTGGGATTTCCCATCAACCTCTCTTAAAAAGGCCAATTGAGACCCATCGGGCGACCAGGCAGGGGAATGATCCTTCTCACCAGAGGTAAAGGGTCTGTCCTTTTGACTTCCCAGATCAAGCAGTCTCAGGTGAGAACAATAACCGTCACGTGCTTCATTCGTTTTCCGGCTTACATATACCAGTTGTCCGCCTTGAGGAGACGGAGTTGGATCATTAACCCATGTAATCTGATAAAGATCTTCCGATGTTATGCCGCGCTGACTCATCATTGTTTGTCCTCCCACCATGAATTAGAATTGGTTAATTTCCTAACCTTTCCATTTATATTAACGGAAAGCTAGAGACAGGACAATATGACTAAGGATGGGAGGGGAGACTTTTATAACAGCGATCAGAAGGTTGTTCTGTCATCGGAGTGGCAAGTGTAAATATTCTTTGTTCAATTCATATAGGTGTGTTAAAGGATTTGCTCGAAGGATGACGAATCCTAATGTTGAATAAGCGCAGAAATGACGAAAAATGGTCTTAATTTAATGTTTAATATTGGTGAATTGGGTTTAATGTACAATGCAATTCCTGTTCTACATTCAGGTATTTGGTTCATAGCCATTCGTTTATATAGAACTTGTATGATTCAGTCGTAATGAAGGAGGAACGTCACGTTGAGCACATCCTATGAGCAGCATGTAGAATATCCAAACCGGAAACGAATGGCATGGCTCACGGCAGGGGCGGCACTTTTTGTGGCTGCCGGATTTTTTTTGATTTTTGATAGTTCTTCAGGTACGAATGATTCCATCCTCTCGGGTGTGATTGGACTTCTTTCCATTTTGTTTTTTGGGCTATGTTTCTGCTACAGTCTGGTAAAGATGATTAAGAAGGAGCCTTCTTTTGTAATCGATGAGGATGGGTTTGTGGATGCATCTTCTTATACTGCAGGAGGAGCAGTGGCCTGGAAAGACGTTGAGAATATTTTTATGTATGAATTAATGGGACAGAAAATGATCGGAGTAAAATTGCGGGACGAGAAAGCCTTTCTGGATCGCCAGAACGGGTTGAAACGTAAATTGATGACGGTCAACAGCAATATGGTCGATGCGACCATCAGCGTTGCCCAAAGTAGCCTCACAGTGCCGCTGGATCAATTGTATATCATGATGATGAGCCACTGGAGACATGTGAGTGATAACATGATGTATGATTCGTATCATCGTCGTTAGAGAGATCAGAACGTCCATAAGTCTTCAGAAAGGAGGAATATAGATGATGCATGGTAATCCAACACGCACGATTCTACTTCCGGATGGAACTGCCCTGCCTGCGATAGGACAAGGCACATGGAACATGGGAGAGAAGCAATCCAGCCAGCAAGAAGAAGTACGGGCACTGCGTTCTGGTATTGAACGGGGAATGACTGTGATTGATACGGCGGAGATGTATGCAGAAGGTGGGGCAGAAGTTGTTACGGGAAAGGCCATCTCGGGCCATCGTGATGAAGTTTTTCTCGTATCCAAAGTATATCCCCATCATGCAGATCGCAAGCAGATGCTTACGGCTTGTGAGCGTAGTCTCACACGTCTTGGTACAGATCGTCTGGATCTGTATTTGCTTCACTGGCGCGGAGGAGTACCACTCGAAGAGACCGTTGAGGCATTGGAACAATTAAAGCAATCCGGTAAAATACTTCGCTGGGGTGTATCGAATCTGGATACAAGGGATATGCAGGAATTATGGAGTCTGCCGGAGGGGGCTAAGTGCATGGTGAATCAGGTGCTCTACCATGCAGCTTCGCGTGGTATTGAACATGATCTGCTTCCCTGGATGCGGGAACGGGGCGTTCCTGTAATGGCGTATTGTCCCCTGGCTCAGGGTGGCAGACTTCGAAGTGAATTGTTGGAGCATCCCGTCATTCAGGAGATTGCACAGTGTCGAGGAGTTACGACTTCGCAGATCGCATTAGCCTGGGTGATCAGGGATGGAGATGTGCTGGCGATTCCCAAGGCGGTACAGCTGAATCATGTGGCAGACAATGCAGCAGCAGTGAGTATCGTTTTGACACAAGAGGAACTCACCCGTTTGGATGAGGCATTCCCTGCACCTAAAGGTAAGGTACCTTTAGATATCGTGTGAAATAGATGAAAATACGACTAATAAGTCATGCGGAGCAGATCTTTACGATCTGCTCTTTTTTGTGTCCATGAATCTATACAGACTTACTCCAATAAACAGATAGCCGAAGCTTCCGCAGGACCGAAGCAAAAATAGGTTTTAACAAATGGGCTTTACAATACTATTCCACTAGTGTACTATGTAACTAACACACCAGTACAGAGAGGAGCGAGAGTTTTGTGACTATGGAATTTGATAACAATTTACCAATATATCTGCAGATCATGCAGTACATCAAGAGACAGATTGTAACCGGGACACTTCAGGCAGGTGACAAAATTCCTTCGGTTCGTGAACTGGCAGCTGAACTACAGATCAATCCCAATACAGTACAACGGACATTTCAGGAGCTTGAGCGGGAAGAAGTGGTTGAAACCAAACGGGGCTTGGGCAGATACGTGACCAGTGAGGAGCGGAAGATTATGACGATCAAAAAAGAGATGGCCGGTGAATTGCTGGAACGCTTTCTGACCGGAATGCAGGAACTGGGGATCGAAGAGCAGGATATCTTATCCATCGTAGCCGATGCCGTTGCGGAAGGAAAGGGAGGAACAACGCATGAGTAACATCCTTGAACTGAACCAGATTAACAAGACATATGGCAGTAAGAAAGCGCTCAGTAATATCACATTGGATATTGCTCCTGGACGAATCGTAGGTCTGCTGGGCAGCAACGGCAGTGGCAAAAGTACGCTCATGAAGCTGGTTGCAGGTTTGTTGCATCCGAGCAGCGGAACGATTCAAGTCACAGGTAAGCCTGTTGGGCTGGAGACGAAGGCGCTGGTTTCATTTATGCCGGATCGCCCATTAACCGAAAAGTGGATGAGAGTGCGGGATGCGATTGCGTACTATCGCGATTTCTATGCTGATTTTGATGAGGAGAAGGCGCGGGAGATGCTGGACTTCATGAACCTTGTCGAGAGTGACAGGGTACGGCATCTGTCAAAAGGTATGAATGAACGACTACAACTAACACTGGCACTCTCTCGTAAGGCTCGTCTGTATTTGCTGGATGAACCGATTGGCGGAGTAGATCCGGTTGCGCGCGGCAAGATTCTGGATGCGATCGTCAAATTCTATGATGAAGACAGCAGTCTTATCATCTCCACGCATCTTGTGAATGATATCGAACGGATTTTTGATGAAGTTGTCTTTATTCGCGAGGGCGAGCTGGTGATGAGGGAAGAAGTGGAAACGCTCCGTCTGAAATATGGGAAAAGTGTGGATGAGATGTTCAAGGAGGTCTATGCGGAATGATGACATTATTGAAGTATGACTTTAGAAGGAATTGGAATACACTGCTTGCTGGGCTGGTTATTTTGATTATTGCGCAAGTGGCGCTTTCCCTTTTCATGTCTGAGGTCGCAGGGGTTGTGCTTGGCATTATGGGTTATGTTGGGGTAGGTGTGGCTATTTATGTGAAAATGATCAAAACATACACGTCCAATATCCGCTCTTATAATCGCCGTCTTTTACCCGTAACGGGCCTATCCCATGTCTTGTCTCCTTTGATCTTTGGAGCTCTTTGCGGGTTGGGATTAGTTATTATATTTACAACTCATGCCTACATCTATATCTCAATGAAACTCCGAATGAACATGGTTACCAATATTGATCTTTCGGGTCTGCATGTTTCGGATTATATTAGTTTGTTGCTGTTTATCGCTTGGGTTATAGTATTTATGACCGTCATCATCTTCCTTTCGATCTCGATTGCGGGCAGCTTCCGTTGGAGAACCGGACCATGGATCGGAATCGTTGCATTCTTAGTCCTCGTTAATCTGATTGGCTGGTTGGAGAATATGATTATGACAGGGCGCTTCAGTCCAAATGAGATGTTCCGTTACACCGAAGAAAGTACAGGTATTGCAATCACAGCCAATGGCGTATTATGGTCGGACGGCATGTGGGGAAGCACTATATTTGAAGTAATCGTAGCAGTTATCTTGGTGTGGGCCACCATTTATCTGAACAACAAAAAAGTTGAAGTCTGATGACAGGATAACTTGAACGTGATGCGAGCAACCAGGGTTGCTCGTTTTTTTTACATCCAGTGATGATCCAATTTTTGAATCCAACCCCATTAATTATACGTAAATATAGATATAATGTGTGTACAATGTGAGACTAGGTTAAAGAGAACGAAAGGGGATATGTAAGGGAAAGGAGAACGTATTATGGAACTATACTTCAGGGATAATTTTTTTAACGCGGGTTACACCGAGATAATGAATCTGAATCAGGAACAGGCAGGACATCTGGATTTGAAAAGTGTCTTTGGTTCTTCGCTCGATGTATCGGATAACTCGGGATTGGTCTGTAGCGGCAAATTCCGCATGTTAACCAATCGTTGGGATATCACTGCAGCCGATGGGAGACATTTGGGAGTATTGCGAGCGAGGTTTAGTTTCTTCAGCAAAAAGTATGAGTATGATGCAGGATCGCGCGGTACGTACGATGTGTCTGCTCCGGCATTTTCGCAGGAATATGACATAAGTGGAAGTGGTGGCCGCATCGTGGCCAGTTTTCGTCGCACCAGCGGCTGGTTTAGTTCAGGGGCATTTGTATTAGATAACCAGTCGGAACAACTGGACACGTATGAATTAATTGCAGTGGTCATGGGCGTGCATGCGATTAATAAAAGACGGAACTCGGCTGCCAGCAGTGGTGGAGCAACGTAAATGGAACGAATAGAGTTACTTCCGCTGATAAGTTTACGACATTTTTACGAGCAAGCAAGTATCGCAAAAAAGGTTTGGATGAGATGATCCAGACCTTTTTTCGTATATGGATTTGGTTTTGAGCGATGGGTTATGGTTAGCCCAATCTTACAAAATCATTGACCATCGGCTTTCGCAAGAGGTTTTTCCTCACGTTGGCGGTGCTGGGCTTCAGTGGAGTGTTCGGAATGCGTATCAGGATCTTTTTCCTCATAACGTGCCAGTGCCTTCGCAGCTGTTTCGGACATTCGCTCCCGCAGTACCGTGTGGTCAGCGATTCGAACCCGTTTGCCGAGAAAACGCATTTTGGATAAGACGTAATCCATCTCATTGCGCGGAACGGTCAGCTCGATCCGATATGCCTGCTTGGCTTCCAGGTACTCGACCTGTTTCTCAAAGCAGGAGAAGGCATAAAGGATTCGGGACAGCTCCTGATTGAACTCGGGCAGTACCTCGATGGTGATGGTCGTTTTACGCTTCTCCGTTATCGCAGCAATTCGGGCAGTGTAACCCGAAGCGGTATCTGGTTCAACCGGCTGGGCTTCCACGGTAACGATGCTGTGCAGTTTGGTGGACATGAGTTTGTCGAAGCGAGGAGCATACCAGAGCACGTACCATTCTTTTTTGACCATGGAGTACTCCAGTTTATACGGGAAGCCGAATTCATCTTGGCTTGTGCGTCCATTGCGGACGCGACCGATCAGCCGAAATCCCTGGTGATGAAGAATGATTAGCCGTAACTGTCGAAGTAGTGGGTGAGAGACACTGTTTTCTTCGCTTTTGGCTTTTTCGGTCAGGTAATCCTGAAGGTTCAGGTCCTGCTCATCATTCAGCATGTTGTGCATTTTATCCAACGTTACAGGGCTCAGCGCTTCTCTCGCAGCAGGGTGTTTCAGCATCATGCGAAGCCAGGCTCGTTCCTGTGAGGTCCAGGTGAACAGTCCGGTTTCATTCAGTCGTGTCATCATCTGGTAATTGAACATCTTCTCGAACAGGTTCATAATATTCCCCAATCTCCTTCCATTCCTTGACCATCTCCTGGCGTAGTCTCTGAGGCGCGATTACTTCACAGCTGGAGCCAAAACTCCGTAACCACGGTTTGATCTCGGTGGTACCGTTGACCTGAATTTCGTAGAGAAAGGTATGGTCTGTTTCGGGTATAATCTTGCCCCATTGACCTTGCAGACGAACCCGATCCAGAATAAAATTGCGCTGACCACGCTCCGGGTGGAAAAAGCGTGCTTGAACCGTCACAGTATTCCCCGTATCCACGAGCCAACTGTAGCGACTAATGTCGGTCCACTGCTGCTTCAACTCGAGCATGTATTGCTCTTCTACTGAATCCTGTTCCTCCAGTTGGGTTATGCCTTCCATGCGGAATTTCACAAAGCCGCGGCGGCCCTGATATCCAATTACATACCAACGACCATACTGATGGTCATAAATCACTTCAAGGGGCACGATCCGGTTGGATCGACCATCAACTTCCCGTTCAAAGCGTGGATTCGTATTCTGTGAACTGTAGCTGGATGGTTTTTTCGGTGAATAGTACAGAAACTGCACACGTTTACGCTGACGAATTGCACTAAGCAGCGTATAGAGATGAGCTTCGTCCAGGATACGAGAATAATAGTGATACTTATAGATATAGGGTTCGGTAGCTTCTTCTTGCGGAAAACTTGCCGTAATGGCTTTCTTCAAACTGTCCCGCAATAAATATCCCTGTACGGAAGGAACCTGGGTGTTCGCCATCATATCCACAAAATCATACAACTCCAGCTGTTCCTCCACTGTTAATTCGGTAAGGACATCCTGTTGTAAAGCATAGCGATATGGTCTGCCACCGGGCTCTTTTCGAATAACCCCAACCTCTTCCAGATACTTCAGATCGGAGCGAATGGTTTTCTCGTCAGGTAACGCCAGATCCACCGGCAGATCAGCACAGCAGGCGTCCAGCAGTTCCATCGCGGTCAGGGTTTTATCTTGTAAGGTATGCAAAAGGACAGAAAGTCGCTGAACTTCAGTCTCTTTCATCGACTTGGCGCGGAAGAGGAAGAGCAGCATGGGCTCTGCGGATTCTCCGTATTGGAAGCGGACGAGGTCCGCCATTTCCCGGCTTGCTTCAGCACCTGAACGTTGATCAGCGACGCTCTGCATGATTTCTTTTAATCTGCGATTGGTTTTATCAAAGGTATGTACGGATATGCCGAGCCGTTCGGCATACTGTTTGCGGTTATACGCACCGCTTGTTAGGGATAACATGCGTAAGAACTGAATTTCTTTGTCAAAACTCTCTCTTGCCATGAACATTCACTCCTTGTTATCCCTTCATTGTAGCAGGATGAGTGGCAGGTTTCATTTTAAACTTATGGAGGTCGTCATACTTTTGCCATGTTCGTAGCTATCATTCGTGGGTCATAATGAGGTATGAGCGAGGCAGGGACACGCGTTTAATCGATCTGGTGAATAATGCAAAAAAAGGAAATAGGAATCCGTGATACATAATGTAATGTATTTGTTTCTAAAGGAGGCGACTGACATGACTCATGTTCATGAAGAAATGAAAGATACGATCAGGCAACAATTGAAGCAGATTGAACAGGAGGAGCAGGTACGAATTATCTATGCCTGTGAATCCGGCAGTCGGGCGTGGGGGTTTCCTTCACAGGACAGTGATTATGATGTGCGTTTTCTGTATGTAAGACCGCTGGAATGGTATTTGTCGATTGAGGATCGCAGGGATGTCATTGAACGTCCAATCAGTGATCAGCTCGACATCAATGGTTGGGATCTGCGCAAGGCGTTGAAGCTGTTTCGCAAATCCAATCCACCACTGCTGGAGTGGCTGCAATCCCCCATTCAATATGATGAACAGTATAGCGTGGCACAGCATATCCGTGAATTGTCGCCTTTGACTTTCTCGCCGAAGTCCTGCATGTACCATTATCTGAATATGGCAAAGGGTAATTTCCGGGATTATTTACAAGGTGAGCGGGTGAAGATCAAAAAGTACTTCTATGTGTTACGTCCCTTACTCGCTTGTGGCTGGATCGAACGTTATAATGCAATGCCACCGATGGCATTTGAAGAGCTGGTGCAAGAACTTGTACCTGCGACTACACCGCTATATACGGAGATTCATGAATTGCTGCGCCGGAAAAAGGCGGGCGAGGAACTGGATCTGGAGCCGCAGCTGCCGGCAATACAGGCTTTTTTGGCAGAGAAGATCGAGCATTTTGAACGACTGGCCGACCAGATGGCGAATGAGCAAATTATTGAATTTGAAGAATTGGACCGGATTTTTCGATTTGCATTGCAAGAGGTGTGGACAACTAACTAGGGCTTGATAACAACTGAAATAGGAAAGAGAATGGAATTGATCCAAAGGAGGAGAACCGATGCATCTGATCTTGAAAGCAAGCGGCGCTGACGCGGGAGTTGTATCCCATTTGTTAGCGAAGAATCCGCTGAATATATATGACCGCGTAGACAAAGGTGTGCGTGTAAGAATGGTGTACACAGCGGCTACAGAGAACGAAACAGAAGTACTGATTCATGCCGAGCCTGATCCTGTGGATCTGGTCAGAGGTACACCTGATGGATATGACATAACGCAATATATAAATGATCGTGAGTTCGTGACCAGCAGCCTGTTCTGCTCCTACATACGTGCGGCGCTCGGGACGGCCCTGAATGGTAAGCCGAAGGAAGACTATGTGCAGTGGGTGAATCATGCCTTTGAACTGGAACTGAAATTTGGCCCCGTGGCCTCCGATTTGCCGGATCGGGTTGTTGAGGAATTATTCTCGCCATTAGGCTACGCGGTTTCGGTGGAACGTGGAGAACTGTCCTATTCATTTGATCTGAAAAATAGAAGCACGGTTCGCCATATCATCCTGCGTGGACGTAACACGGTACAACATGCGCTGCGTCAGCTTTTTCTGCTGATTCCAGTGCTGGATAATTACAAACATTATTTCATCAGTGAAGATGAGATCGATAAAATCAAACGATATGGTAAAGGGTGGCTGGATGCTCATCCACTGAAAGAACTCATTGTGAAGCGTACGTTACGTTTTGCTGAACTGATCCGGCAGTATGAGCGACAAGAGGGTGCTTTGTCTGCGTCTTTTGGACAGGAGAGAGGAATAGGTCACATCTCGGAGGCGGTTATTCAGGAGAATAACACGGGACATCGGGAAGACAGAGAACAAGACCAACGTGTGTCCGAGTCTGTTAGCGATGGCAGCCAATCTGAATCGCCTTTACGGTTAAACGAGTTGCGTTATCGTGCGATCACAGATGTGATTGCTGCGTTGCCAGTCAAACGGAGCATTGTTGATATGGGAGCGGGGGAAGGCAAGCTGTCTGCCCGTTTGGCGTACATTCCCGGTGTGGAGGCAATTTTGGCCGTTGAACCTTCCGGTCAGTCGCGGCTCCGGGCCATGGAGCGCTTCGCGAAGCTGGAGGGTCGTTCTGGAGTGGTGGTTATGCCGGAGCCGATCATCGGTTCATTGTTTTATTTTGACGAGCAGCTGCAAAACCAGGACGTTATGATCCTGTGTGAAGTGATTGAACATATCGAGGAATATCGTCTGAATGGAATTATGGATACAATCATGAACGAATATCAGCCAGAAGTGCTGCTAGTCACTACACCGAACAAGGAATATAACGATGTGTATGCAATGGAGCAGGAAAGTTTCCGTCACCATGATCATCGCTTTGAGTGGACCCGTGCGGAGCTGGCTTCCCGGTGTGAGGAATGGACGCAACAAGGGAACTATGCCTATGAAATTAAGGGTATCGGTGAGCATGCAGAAGGCTATGGACAACCTACCCAACTGGTCATTTTTGAGCGTAGAAAGGAGAGTCAATCATGAGGAAAGGAACGGACTCTAACGAAATGTCGGATAGAGGCAGAGGACAGCAGGATCGGAAAAATGGGACAGCGGAAAAACAACGCGAGATTCGTCTGCCTCATGCAGGTATCGTTGTTCTTGTCGGTCCATCTAACAGTGGCAAAAGTACGTTGCTGGATCGTCTCATTGCAGAAGGCGTCATTCGCCGCACGGAAGCCGTCTCATCCGATCAATTCCGTATGCTGGTTGGAGATGATGAGTATGTGGATTGGAAACACCGTCCCCGCAGTGAAGCGGATGTGATCTATGCGGAGTATCAGCAAGTATCGGCCAAAGCATTTGAAGCGATGGAAGCGATGCTCGCAACCCGCTGTCGTCTGAACAAGCTGACCTGGGTCGATGCGACACATTTGTATCCCGAGGATCGCGAGCGCCTGATTCAGGTGGCAAGGAAAGCTCATGTGCCTGTAATTGCTGTGGTACTGGATATCCCGGAAAAAGAACTGCTGGAACGTGATGCCCGGCGGGAGTATCCGCGTGGACGTCAACGGGTGAAACAACAGGTGCAACAGTTCAAGCGCACATTACGCTCGATCCGTGAGGATGGCTTTGATGCCAGTTATGTGCTAAAGCGGCCGGATGAGATTACGTTTGTCCGCACATCCAATCCGCTGGTGACCGACATGGGTGCAGGTATTGATATCATCGGAGATATTCATGGTTGTTACGATGAAATGATGGAATTAATCGTGCGTCTCGGGTATGTGGACGAGGATGGAAATGGCCTGTACCGTCACGCTGAAGGACGAAAATTGGTCTCGGTTGGTGATGTAACGAGCCGTGGGCCAGAATCGTTAAAATGTCTGATGTTCTGGCAACGACATTGTGCCGCCGAGCTTGCCTACATGATTGACAGTAATCACGGCTGGAAGATCGCACGTTATCTGGATGGTCGAGACGTTACGCTGAGTCATGGTGACGAACGGGTGGAGATGGAACTACTACAGCTTGAGCAGGAGCAAGGCCAAGAGATAGCAAAGCGAGTACGTGCAGAGCTAAGGACCTTTCTGCTTGATGCACCATCTCATCTGGTCTTTTCCCGAAATGGGGTAAGACAGGTGGTTGTGGCACACGCAGGGATTCGAGATCATTTTATCGGAAAACAGTCCAAACGCATTCAGGATTACTGCCGGTATGGCGATGTGGAAGGAACGGATGAGCAGGGGCGGCCTGTGCGCAAAGATTGGTACGTGGATCACAATTCGAGTGAATGCATCGTCTGGGGACACGATCCTCGTCCGTATCCTACGATTGTGAATGATACGGTCAACATTGATCAAGGTGTCGTTTTTGGTGGCATGCTCTCTGCTTGGCGAATGCCAGAACGTGAGGCCGTCAGTATTCCGGCGAAGCAGGATTATGCGGGAGATCCGGATAGTCCATTAAAGCGCTGGGAACAGCGGCGTTTTGCTCCGCCCAACATACGTAAGTTCAAGGAGGGTTTCACGGTTCAGACAGCATCCAAACTCGACGTGTCTGTGCACGGTGAGGTGGCGAAGACGGCGATTGATACGTTTTCCCATTATACTGTGCCGCTGGAAGAACTGCTCTACATCCCGCCTACGATGAGTCCGCCGCCGGGTGTCTGTTCTGTAGAGGGGTATCTGGAGCATCCACAGGATGCGTTCCGGTATTATCGCTCACAGGGCATTACCCGTATGGTTGCCGAGAAGAAACACATGGGCAGCCGGGCCATTTTACTTCTTTTCCGCGATGAGCAAGCTGCGGTGCAGCGAGTGGGCCGACCTATGCTGGGGAACATTGTGACACGGACAGGCCGATCCTTTTTTGACCCTTCGACAGAGCAGGATGTGCTTTCCAGATTACATGCGGACTTGACCGCAGATGGTTATTTTGATCGTCATCAGACAGAATTTGTACTGCTCGATGCTGAGATTGTACCTTGGAATCTGAAGGCACGTGAGCTGATTGCTTCGCAATATGCACATGTGGCTGAAGCCTCCATGATGGATCGCTCTACGGTGATGGACAAACTGCGCGAAGCTCAAGCAGCAGGTCGTAACGTAGAGGAGTGGTTGCAGGAGACAGCAGGTAAACTCGCTAATGCCGAGACGTTCCGCGATGTATTCCAGAAATACTGCTGGGATGTGGATGATATCGGGGACATTCGGATTGCGCCGTTCCATACACTGGCACATAGCACAGGAGCATTTTGGGAGCAAACCCATGAATGGCATATGGAGCAGAACCGTGAGTTCGCTCGCATGTCGACCCTGATGATGGAGACGGAATACCGTGTGATCGCAAGTGAGGCAGATGAAGCGGATGTCACTCGTTGGTGGGATGAGATTACGGCGGAAGGGCATGAGGGGATTGTGATCAAACCTGAAACGTTCCGCGCCTGGAATAGCAACAAAATCATCCAGCCTGCGATAAAAGTACGAGGACGTGCATATTTGCACATCATCTATGGTATGGATTACCTGGCACCTGAGAATCTGTCCCGGCTTCGTAAACGCAAAACATCCAAAAAAGAACGTCACGCCTTAATGGAGAGTGCTTTGGGCATGGAGGGGATTGAGCGCTTTATACGCAGAGAACCAGTGGAACGAATTCATGAATGCGTGCTGGCGACGCTTTCGCTGGAGTCGGAGCGAGTAGACCCGCGTTTGTAAATTGTTAAATAAAAAGAATAAATGATGAAGCAGGTTCGGAGTTTATCCGACCCTGCTTTTTTTGTGTATAAACTGCGTTAGGGATTTTCCGAATCAGTTGGTATGAGCAACGGCGCGAATCTCAATCAGTTGATGAGGGAAGGCTAGACCCGATGTACCAACCATCGTAACAGCGGGACGATGAGTACCAATGTACTCTTTATACACAGCAACACATGGCTCAAGATGCTCCTGCGGATGAACTAAGAAAATCTCCAGTTCAGCAATGTTCGACTTGGTCACGTTAAATCCTGCGAGCACGCGATCCAAGTTGTCCAGTGTCTGGCGAACCTGTGCTTCAATATCATCGACACCAATAAAGTCTCCCTGCATATCATGCGAAAATTGTCCTGCAATGTAGATCGTACCGTTAACACTGTATCCCTGAGCAACGCTGAATGCCTCTTCCCACGGGACACCGTGGCTATAGATTTGAGCTGTAGACATATATTTCTCTCCTTTGGGAATTCAAGATAAGGTTAGTATAAACGGAGAAAAACGACTTGGGCAGTACGCACTTTCATGACAGTGACTATCCATTAGGATAGTGTGAACACGGTGTTTGTGAGCCTAACGACTCATTCCAGAGAATCTTTATATCAGGATATTTAATTTAGGTATAACTAACTTAAGTCCTATATCCTTCCACTAGAATCTGGGTAATAATGATAGTAGACAAGTAATTAATGGAATCTCATAACGTAACGATAGGGGGTAACCTGTATGGCATCCGTGATTCTGCTGGTGAAACAGACGGAGGACGATGAGAAGGTTATTTATCGATTCGGACCGAATGAGCGAAAGATGGGGCTCATTGAGATGAATAAGATCAAGGAAAGTGTGAAGGAACTGGAACCTGTCCAGGTGGACGGGGTAAGCCCGAGTTTTTTCTTTAACCGAGCCGCGCAGCGACTGGTACGATGTTTATTCAGGGAAGGCGGCAAGTTCCCGGAACGAACGACGTTTGAAACATAGTTTCAGCACCGCAAAAATAAGTCCACAACCCTGCTCATGGGTCATGGACTTATTTTTCATTTCAGAACGTTTTGGCATAAGAAATCAGTGCTGTTATCGTGATGATGTTAAGCAACGTTGAGATTAGCACCGTCTGGGCTGCAAAATCGGGTTCATTATCGTATTCTTCCGCGAGAATGGATGCGTTGACACCGGTCGGCATACCCGAAGCGATAATAAGTGCCTGTGCAGCGATACCTTCCAACCCAAGCAGAAGCACAATCGAAATTCCGATAGCCGGGCCAATCAGAAGACGCAAAAATGTGCTAATATACACATCAAGGCGATACAGTTGAATTGGATATTTTACAATCTGTGCTCCGAGTGTCAGCAGCGCCACAGCGACCATACTTTGCTGCGCATAGGTTAGCGGCATGGACAGGAACGTAGGCAAGGGAACCTTCCACATGTGGAACAGAATCCCCAGCAAGAGCGCATATGGAACAGGCATTTTAAGAAATCCAATAATCACGGCACGGTAATTACCTTTGAGCTTCGCGCCCTGAATGGACAACACGCCGTAGGTAAATGTCAGTAATGCCTGCAAAGACATGACCAGTGCCTGAATGGAAGAGGCGAGTGGATCGCCGCGGAATACCAGTGCATTGATGGGCAGTCCATAGTTGCCTGCGTTATCCAGCATAATGCTGTTGTTGAAGGCAGCCTTCATGCCTTTATTCATCTTAAGTGAACGCGCAAATACAGAACCTACAATATAGAGAATCAATACATATATCGCGTAAAAGAGTGTCACGGTCCCAAGCAGTTCGCCCGACATATCCGAGTGGTACATGCTCATAAAGACGGCTGCGGGGGTAATACAATAGAAATTGATTTTGGCGAGTGTGTACAAGTCCAGCTTGAACACCTTTTGCATCCAGGACCCGACGGCAATCAGGAGAAAGACGGGCAGGACGACTTCAAGCATGATGTCTGCAATCATTAGTTCAGCTTCCTTTTTCATGAAAATTTCAATCCGATTTCGAAAATGCTTTGCTCATTATATCATTTTATACACAACCGAATGTGTGAATTGGCTAAAAAACATCAGGAGGGGTTGCATCATGATTCCAGATCATCTGGATGTTGGTTTATCGATATTGTTTATTGGTTTCAATCCGAGCATTACGTCTGGAGAGACGGGTCATCATTATGCTTACAAAGGAAACCGGTTCTGGCGCATCCTTGAACGGTCGGGATTAACCCCGCGTTTATACGATGCACAGGAGGATGGAGAGTTGCTGAAGCTGGGATATGGATTCACAAATATTGTGGCCCGTCCCACCAGAGGTATGGAGGATATTACGAAGGAAGAATATGCAGAAGGACGCCAGATTTTGCGGCAAAAGCTGGAGGAATACCGACCGGACATCGCCTGTTTTGTCGGAAAAGGAGTGTACACCCAGTACAGCAAACGTGCTAAAGTGCAATGGGGATTCCAGGACGACCCGGTCGTCAAGGAGATTCAGGAGTTCGTTGCTCCCTCGTCCAGTGGACTCGTACGGATGTCGATGGATGAGATTGTGGAGATCTATTCACAGCTTGCTAATTTTGTTGCGGAGAAGAACAGGGAAGATTAAGAGGCAAGTAAGCAGGGTTCACCCAGTCGGCATCGCCGATAAGGGCGAATTCTTTTTTTTGGATAAAGTGAGAGGTTTCGGGAACGGCTCCCGTCTATATAGTACAGAACCATGCATGGAAGCTGTAGAGAAGGGGGATTACATGACTCAACAGATACCGGAGGAGGAGCTGATTCAGCGCATTATTGGTGGGGATAAGCAGTTGTTCTCCGTGCTTGTGGATCGATATAAAAATAAAGTCTACGGCATCATGCGCGGAATGGGCGCGAGTCATCCGGATGCACAGGATCTCGCTCAGGATACGTTTATTCGCATCTATCGTTATCTCCCGTCGAGGCGGGAGGGAAGCAGTTTCTCGTCGTGGGTGTACACTATTGCGGTGAATCGGATGCGAGATTTTATACGGGAAAAGAAACCCGTCATGTCTCCAGTCGATCAAGGGATCGAACCGGTCAGTAATGAAACACCGGAAAAACGTGTGCTGCATAAAGAGATGCAGCGTGAAATATATCGTGAGCTTGAACAGTTACCTGGATCGTATCGCCTGGTGTTATTACTGAAGTACACAAACGAGTTGAGCTATGAAGAGATTGCAGACATTACAGGTATGAGTTCAACCAAAGTGCGCAACGCCCTTTATCGCGGGAAAAAAACGCTGAGGAAGCAAATGGAACGCAAAGGAGGTTTAGCCACGTATGAAGCCTATTTCAAAGGATGAAGATCGGTTGTGGGAAGAGCATTTGTATCGAGAGGAGCCGGATGCGGATTTTACGCTTAAGCTCATGCAGAAGCTGGATGAGGTGTCCATGGAAAGTGGAGAAGCTGAGCATCCATTCGAGAAAAAATCCAAGAGAACGCATTGGATGCGCCGGACTGGAATCGCCGCAGCGGCAGTTGTGATTCTTGCGGGAGGGGCCTGGTATGCTTTTGATCACACAGCAGAGCCAGCGCAACCCGCGGTAAATGCTGTGGATCGTCTGCCATTGCCTAACATCCCTGTGCCTGAAGCATTGAAATATTCATATTTGGCTGATGATTACAAACGTCTTAAACTCCATGGACTAGTGGTGAATCCGAATCTACTTATTGAAGATCAAGGATATAAGCTCAAGATTGAAGATGTATTGGTGGATCGTTCTCAGATTGTAATGAGGCTGCAACAAACAGCACCTGATGGAACCAGAATGTCAATTTTATATCCTGAAATGGGAAGAATTCATGTCACTGATGAAAAGGGAAGAGAGGTTGCGACCCTTGCAAGGGATACCAGGATAAGCAGTGGTTCTCTTGACAAATTTGTATTTCAGTTTGACAAAGATATTCCTGATCAGGTGTTCGTGCGTGGAGAATTAGGACATTTAAAAGTAGGATTGTTCTATAATTTTGTGACAGAGTCATATGAGGAAAGAGACGTTAAGGTGGATTGGAGTTTTAAATTCAGCATTGATATGACCAAAGCCAAATCATTGGCTGTTGAAAATCCAATGAATAACACCTATACGACGCCAGAAGGACTAAAGCTCGATATGACACAGCTTGTACGTACTCCAAATGGAACCCGGCTAGATCTAAATGTGAAGCTGGATGATAAGCTTCGTGGCAAAGTTGATGAGAATTGGGCGAGCTATATGAGCATCATCTACCATCTTGAGATTCCTGAAACAAATGAATATCGAATTTTCAATGGTTTCAGACCAGGTGCACGTGAACCCAAGTTTCGGCTCCATGATCAGCGTGAAGTGAGGAATGATGGAGCTTTGAAATTGTCAGACACATGGGACCCGTCTGTAGTATCGCTAGATGCCAAGAACGTTCGCTTTGTGCTGGATGGCTACACTATTCCGGTGAAGGAAGAGAAGTCTGTAGAAATTGATTTGGATAAGAGGCGTAAGGACATCAATTTTTATACATTTGTAGAGTTTGAACAGCTTGGAGATAAAATATTATTTTATGATTTTGAGTACGAACCAATGATGGAATCCTATGATCCTCCGAAGATCGATGTGAAAGAAGGGTATTCACTAGTTCTGAAGGGGAGTGGGACGTTCCGGAATGCTTTCATGGGTGATCGCTGGGTGGCAGTAGATTTGGATGGAAAAGAGTATCCTGTTGAAGTGATCGGTTATCCGGATCAGCCTAATAATAACGGTGAATACGTTGAAGAAGATCTGCAATTGAAGATTCGTGGTTTTAACGAAGAAAAGGGTACAAAATTCACTTTGAAAAGAACCGTAGTCGATAAAGAGTATCGTGATGTGAATTGGGAAGTAGATCTTCCATCTTACAGTAGTCTGCCTTGGCTGAAATAACCATAGTACAATCCCCAGCCATGAAGTAATTGAAGCTTCGAATAGATGATGTAAGGATGGGTGGATGGATCGGCAAATTTAAGTGTGAATGTAAAAGAGAAATATAAGCATACAAGCCTAATATACGAACGAGGCCCTGCATATATGCTGGGCCTTTTTCGTATGCACCAGACTTACGGGGGCATGCCTAACGAATCCATCTTCAGAAAAGAGCAGTTACCCTTTCCGAATTATGCAGATTCCCTTGGAATTAACGTAGTCGATAGCATAACCGTTTCTTTTGGCGTCCCCGGGCGTTCGATCCGGCGTTGTAAAGCCTCGACCGCGCGCTGTCCAAGTTCCTCTTTACACAGATTAACTGTGGTCAGGGGCGGGGAGGACGTAACTGCGGAATGTACATTGTCGATACCGATGACAAGGCAATCTTTAGGTGTAGAGATACCGATCTCCTGTAATTTGTGCATCCATTGCAAAGCAATATCATCATTAACACCAATCCAGGCATCGGGACGTTTGTCATCTGGCATGTTTTGAATGGTGGTAGCCAATTGGTTAACCCATTCGCCGTTCTCATACGGAATGTTCCATTCTCTGAAGCTGGTCGTATGACTGGTGTCCACATGGAAATGGTTCAGGGCCAACTCAATCCCGATCTTCCGCTGGGCGAAGCTCGCAGCACGACCATCATCTGTGATGAGGCCAATCCGTTGGCAATTCATAGACATTAGATATCTAGCCACGGTGATGCCAGCTTCCAGATTATCATGGCTGATTGTATCACAATTCAGTAGGGGCTCCTGATGATCTACCAGAATAATAGGCCGACCCGTCTGAGAGAGTCGTTGCAGAACCGTATGCGGGAAAGCCCCCATGACAATAATTCCTGCACAACGTTCCCAGTCCAAATGAGGAGCAATAGCTTTTTCGGGAGAGGTGTTCTCGTCCGTCACTCCGAGTGAGGGAGATACAATGGCATGATGCCAACCACGCTCATTACAGGCGGAGATCATGCCTGACAGAACACGTTGCCAGTAGTGAGGTTCACCGCGGTTGAGCTGATTCATGCAAATGAGAACAAACGGGGGATCGGAAGGATCCACATGGTTTGCAGCAGCAGGACTGTTGGTAGCACCCGGAGTACTTTGGCGATATCCCAAAGCCCGAGCAAGTTCCAGTACCCGTGCACGTGTTGCTTCACTAACGCCTGTCTTGCCACTAAGTGCGCGGGAGACGGCATATTTGGATAATCCGAGCTGGTCAGCCAGCGTCTGAATAGATACTTTGCGTGACATATCATTACTCCTTCATTTGACGATCATCTTCTGACACAGTACACTTACAAATAATAATGTTATTATAATTTATCATAACAAAAATAACAATAGAGTTATAAGGAGACGACATCCATGGAACAGTTCAGATTACCGAAAATCCCTATGCCGCATCTGGAGTTGCCACAAGCTGTGCAGGATATTCTGACCGAGGCGGACGAGCGTTTGCAACATCGACCGAGATTGCTGGCTCAGTTTCGTAATTGTTTTCCCAATACGCTGGAAACGACCACGAAGCTGCATGATGATGGGACAACCTTTGTGATAACAGGGGATATTCCCGCGATGTGGTTAAGGGATTCCGTAGAACAGGTCATGCATTATGTTCCGCTTGCCAAGGATGATGAGAAGTTGCAGCGTATTATTGGAGGCCTGATCAAACGGCATACGTTCTACGCTGATATGGATATCTATGCCAATGCGTTCAATGAAACGGCGAATGGTTGGCATTGGGATGCCAATGATGAGACGGAGATGTCACCGTGGGTGTGGGAACGGAAGTTTGAGCTGGATTCCCTTTGTTTCTCCATGAAGCTGGCTTATACATATTGGCGGGAGACGGAACTTACGGATATATTCGATGAGCGCTTCAAGAAAGTGATGGAGAATATCGTAGACCTATGGGAGACGGAGCAGCATCACGCAGAGCGTTCATCTTACCGGTTCATGCGTCGCAATTGTCCAGCCCATGATACGCTGCGTAATGAAGGATTGGGCATGCCTGTGAATTACACGGGAATGATCTGGTCCGGATTCCGTCCGAGCGATGATGCCTGTGATTTTCATTATAATATTCCGGCGAACATGTTCGCTGCGGTAACCTTGCGCCAGATGGGGGAGATCGGGAAGTGGGTGTTCAGGGATGAACAACTGGTAAACCGGATGGCTCGTTTGGAAGAAGAAATACGACATGGCATTTCCCTGTACGGTACTTACCGTCATCCAGAGTATGGACAGATATATGCCTATGAAACGGACGGTTACGGCAACTTTTGTCTGATGGATGATGCGGGCACACCTGGACTGATGTCTATACCGTATATGGAGTATGCTTCGATTGAAGACAGGGTGTATCAGAACACACGTCGATTCATTTTGAGCAAGGAGAATCCGTTCTATTATGAAGGGCAGGTAGCCAAAGGTATTGGTAGCCCCCATACCCCTCCGGGATACATCTGGCACATGGCGCTATCCATGCAGGGTCTGACCGCAGACAATGACGAGGAGGTGCTGGCGATGATTGAATTGCTGGAGAACACGGATGCGGGTACCGGATATATGCATGAGGGTTTTCACGCCGATGATCCCAACACGTTTACCAGACAATGGTTTGCTTGGTCCAACAGCCTGTTCTCGCAATTGGTGTACAAGGCAATGAAAAAAGGGATTATATAAAATGATGAAAGTTCAAAAAAAATACTCACTGCTCGCGAAGCAGCCGTTCCGGTTACGAATCGTTCTTTTGATCGCTGTTATCCCCGGATTTCTTGATCGACTTCTGTAAAGTCGAAATCCGGTGATAAAGGCGAGCACTTCGTTTCTTCAGAATCGATTTCGTTCCCTGCACTACTTTTACTATCGAGCGCGACGGTTTTTGAACGACATCATTTTTAGAATAGGAGTAGGTAAAAAAACAAGAAAGCCCAAACTGTTGAACTTTGCAGTTTGGGCTTTGTTTATGATGAGATACACAGGCGCTTTGCTATGTGTTTTTCAGTAGATCGGCGATGGACACTTTTTGGCCAGTGCGGGCGCTCTCAAGTGATGCGAGGACCATGGCCATGCTGAACTGGTTATCGCTGCAATCGGTCTCAGGCAATCGCCCTGATTCCAGTGCGGAGAACATGTCTTCGAGACAGCCGTGGTGACCTGTTTTGTCCATGACAGGCAGTTCCGCTTCAATCCGCTCACTTGGCTGGAAAAAGGATGGTTTGCCGTCGGCATCCAGGTGTTGTGCAGCAACCACCTCAGCATAGATGTCATCATGACCATCCCAGATGGCGGTTCCTTTTTCACCGATTACGCGCCAGCTTGCTTCCCAGGACGTGGGAACTCCCTCTGCGCACCATGATCCGCGATAGTTAAATACGGACCCGTCAGACATCTCAAATATACATAACGCCATCGCATTGCCTTGATACCAGGAACCTGGAGGGTTGAATTCATGGCAGTATACCGATACCGGATTGGCTCCGAGAATGTACCGTGCCTGATCAAACGTATGTATCGCCATATCGAGCAGCAGCGGACTATCCATCAGATCCCGGAATCCGCCGAAGTGTGGCCCGAGGAAAAAGTCAGCTCCGGCATAACCTACCTGCCCTATAGCTCCGCCCGAAATGAGATGCTGATAGGCGCGGATACGCGGATCGAACCGGCGATTTTGCATCACGGCTTGAATGCGTCCTGTGCTGTGAGCGGTTTGCACAATATCTGTGCAGTCGGAGAAGGACTCCGCAAGGGGTTTCTCGCCAAAGACATGACACCCTTCCTTCAGCGCTGTCATGGCAATGCCGTAATGACTCGCCGGAATCGTGACATCGAATACAATATTTGCACCGGTCGCTTGAATGGCCTCGCGGATATCGGTGAACGTAGGACAGGTGAGACCATGTCTTGCAGCGAAAGCAGTGGCTGTCTGTTCATACAGATCAACCAGCCCAACGATTTCCGTATCCGGTCTTTGCAAGGCATAGTCTGCCCACGTATTGGCCATGGCGCCACAGCCAGCGATAATTACCTGATAAACATGACTCATCGTCTCATCTCCTTCGTATGGATTGTGTTTATACAGCTTGAATCGTGCATTACAAGGAGTGTTCAGGGAGATTTCCTACACTGGGTTTGGCACAAAATCGCCACCACGGCATTGTTTCAAATATCGTAAAGCATGCACCTGTCCGGTCATTTCGAGTTCGTCTTTGTAGACGGGATCATGCCAGCCTTCAATATCAATCGTACCCTGATAACCGTTCTGACGCAGAATCGTGATAATGTCTGCCCAGTTGTTATCCCCGAAGCCGGGTGTGCGGTGCCAGACAAATTCCCGTGGGCCATGCACGCCGTATTCCTTGACAATATCCCAGGCAATCGTGGCATCTTTGCCATGTACGTGGAAGACTTTATGAGCCCATTTGCGTAGCTGTGGAATAGGATCAATCAGGCTGGACATTTGATGGCAAGGCTCCCACTCCAAGCCTACATTTTCATCTGGAACAGCATCAAACATCATCTCCCAAGCCGTCGGATTATGGGCGATGTTCCAGTCGCCTGTCTGCCAGGTTCCACCCATATCACAGTTTTCAAAAGCGATGCGTACACCCCGGTCTGCTGCCCGGCGTGCCAGTTCACCAAATACTTCCTTGAAACGGGGGATGGACTCGTTGATGGGTTGATCGGTCAGGCGTCCGGTGAACCCGGAGACGATATCTGCACCGAAGAGCTGTGCATGATCAATCACCCGCTCCCAGCTTGCCAGTGTATCGGCGTTGTCTCCGGCTCCCGTTAGCGGATTACCAAATACACTCACCGCGGAGATGACAATGCCTTGTTCGTCCACAATTTCACGGACACGTTTGGCTGTCTCTGCCAGGTCCAGATCGCCAGTTGTTTGCCAGAAGGTCAGGTTAAATGATTCGAAGCCGTGTTGCATGATCTGCGGGATAACGCGGACGGCGTCCTGCCCGCCTACAAGGGTACCGATGCGTAATGATTTATTCATGGTTGTATTTCACTCCAATATTGGCTTATAGTACTTCGTGACACACTCATTATAGCTGTGGATTAACGGGATGGCTCTAAACAATCTTGTGTAATAATAGTCGGATCTTGTGAAGAGGGGGGAGAAGTCGTGCTGGATCTGAAAGCGCTTCACGAAAATACCCGAATTGACCATAAATCATATCCATTTCAGCTGTTCCAAAATCGGTGTTCAGATATGAAAGCTGAAGAATGTATTCTGTATTTGCATTGGCATGAACATTTCGAACTGATTATTATGCGCAAGGGCAGTGCGCTTTTTCATATTGATAGCAAACCTTATATAGTTCGAGCAGGTGAGGTCATCATCATTCCTGGAGGTACATTGCATGTTGGATATGCTCTGGATGACGGGGATGTGCATTATGATTCCGTTGTAGTCAACCGTGCCCTGTTCCATGATTTCACTCATGATCCTGTGCATGAGCAATATGTCGCGCCCTACTTGGAAGGAAGAGTGAGATTTCCGGTCAAACCGGCAGAGGAAAACACAGTCTGTGTAGGCTATTATTCTTTGTTGAATGAAGCCGTAGAAGAAATGGCGTTACAGCCCCCGGCTTATCAGCTTGTGGTGAAATCCAAGTTACATGCTTTGTTCACCCTGCTTGCACGAACCTTTATGCCGCAGCAGCTACCGGATAAAACGGTTGGATCGTATTTTCCAAACCGCGAACGTTTCAAACAGTTGATTGCGCAGATCGAAGCGGACCCCATAGGGAAGATGTCTGTTACCGAAGCGGCAAGCCATGTGGGACTGAATGCGTATCATTTCTGCAAAATGTTCAAAAAGCTGACCGGACGTACCTTCGTGGAATACGTGAACGGGTGCAGGATGAGTGAGGCGGAGAAACTACTGCAAGGCAGCGGTCTGACCATTACGGAGATCGCCGCCAGAGTCGGCTGTGATAACGCCAATTATTTTACGAAACTGTATAAGCAATACAAGGGGATGACTCCCTCCGAGGCGCGGTTGAAGAAGGAAGGTTGAGTCACAAAAATGCTCCGTTCATCGTCATGTATGCATCAAGCGGAAGGGATTGATATACATGATACAGAATCACAATAAGCCGATATGGGATGTTGTCATCGTGGGAGCAGGCATTGCCGGATTAACCGCCTCGATATATCTGGCACGGGCGGGCCAGACTGTACTGTTGCTCGACAAAGGAAAACATCCCGGAGGCCGGGCTATTTCGACTGAGATCGCAGCCGCACGCGTAAACTTGGGAGCTCATGCTCTCAGTAAGAGTGCGCTTCCCATTCTGCAAGAGGTAGGCGTCACCCCTACCGGAGCAGTACCGAAACCGCCAGGCACATTGGTGTTCGAAGGAACGAACGGTGGTTATAGGGCAATTCCTCTAGCTCAGCTCTTGCTCGGATCGTTCTTGAAGTGGCAGGAGAAGTCCCAACTCCTTCGGTTCTACACTTCCCTAAGCAAGACAGACACATCTGCTCTGTGTAAAGTTAGTCTGCAGGCTCACTTGGAAGCCCAGATCTCCAGTCCACGTGTGCGCAGTGTCGTGCTTGGTCTCGTTCGTTTGAGCACATACTGCGATGCTCCCGACCAGCTAAGTGCTGGCGCTGTCATCAAGCAGCTCAAGCAGAGCCAAGTGCTGTATATAGATGAAGGCTGGCAATCCCTCGTCAGCCGGCTGACAGAACAAGCTCAGCAGGCTAACGTGTTAATCCGCACGAGCTCTGTTGTAATTGGCATTACCGGGAGCTATCCGCAGATGATGGTCACTTTAAAAGATGGATCACAGTTGACGACTCGTCACGTGATATCCACTGCCGGTCCAATGGATACGCTAGCTCTCCTCAATCCCGCTCTTACACCCATGGAAGTGGAAGCTTATAAGCTAACTCCTGTTCGTACCGCGTGCCTGGATCTCGTCGTATCGGGGATGCCTCAACCAAAAACGAAATTTGTTTTAGGCGCCGATTACCCGTTGTACTACTCCAACCATTCCGCCGCGGCTTCCTTATCAGAGAATCCGGCAAACGAGGTTGTGCATGTCATGAAGTATTTGTCAGCTTCAATCCATTCGGACCCCACGCAGGATGAATACGAGCTTAAAGGCTTTCTTGATTTCATTCAGCCGGGGTGGCGCAAGCACGTCGTTCAGCAGCGTTTCCTTCCTCGAATGCTTGTCTCGCATGGCATCGTCACCGCAGCGAACGGCGGCCTCCCTGGCAGGCCTGGACCTGCGGTCAAAGGAAGACCCGGACTCTATGTTGCTGGCGATTGGGTAGGAGCTGAGGGGATGTTGATTAACGCATCTTTAGCGAGCGCGAAAGAGGCTGCTCAAATGATAATAGCGGGTAGAGAAAAAGATAAGGAAGGGATGTATCATGGAGCTTGACTTGGTATACAGAACGTACAGACCTCTTCTTCTTTCCATCGCATATCGTATGTTAGGATCTGTCACTCATGCTGAGGATTTGGTGCAGGATGCATTTGTAACGGTACAACAGCAGGATATCCATAAGGAGGGTGGCCCTGTTCGTAACCTAAAAGCGTACTTATGCAAAATGGTTACGAACCGTTGTCTGGATTACTTGAAATCAACACGTAAAAAAAGAGAGGTATATATCGGGCCATGGCTGCCCGAACCTCTGGTGCAAGACTATATGTTCGCTCCAGAATCGGCTTCAGCAGCGGGACAGGACCCACTCCAAACGATTGAGCTGGAAGATACGATCTCGTACGCCTTTCTTGTCATGCTGGATCGGCTAACTCCTATTGAGCGCGCGGTATTCGTTCTACGAGAAGCCTTCGAATTTGATTATTGCGATATTGCAAACTTCGTGAACAAGACGGAGCTGGGATGCCGCAAGATTTACAGTCGTCTCAAACGTAAAATCCAAGACGAGCCGGAAGTCGAGTTGACCCCCAGCGCGCAGTCCGAGCAGCTTACACTTCGTTTCCTTCAGGCCACCTCTACTGGTGATATGGAAGGGCTCTTCAGAATGCTTTCGGACGATATCGTGCTGTATAGTGATGGTGGCGGTAAAGTCTTGGCAGCAATTAAACCCGTTACATCAAGCCAGCGAGTTCTTGCGTTCATTCAAGGGCTTGTATCCAAAAGTGACAGCACGGGGGCTGTGCGGCTCGTCAAGATCAACGGACAACTTGGATTTGTATTAAGCAGCCCTTCCGAGGCATTCCCGACTGTTGTCAGCCTTGCGTTCAGAAACGGCCGTGTTCAACGGATTTATCTCATGCGTAATCCAGATAAGCTACGGCATTTGAATTTAGGGTAAGATTAATTTGGGAGAGATGGTATTAGACAAACAAAACCCGGATGATCGCCAATTTCTGGCGATCATCCGGGTTATTTTATTCAAGTGAGTTTGCAACATGCTCATTTCATAAACCTGGAGAACAGACGATTGGCTTTCTTGGCGAGGTCGTCCATTTTGACGTTGGCATGATCGAACTGATTGTATCCCCATTTGATCGTTTGCAGCATGCGTGGAGATATGGGCGTTCCTTTGATCCGCGGATAGATGTTGTGATAAGCCCAGACAAGATGCTCCCAGCGATTGTCATTGCCGTCCTGAATATACTCGGATACGTCAATCACTTTCCCGCGCCCGTCCTGAAGAATTACATTTTTCAGATGAATGTCACGAGGGTTCAACCCTCGGCTGCGAACGGCTTCTCGCGCTGCGTCCACATCGAGCATCACCTGCTCGGGGACGGGGATTCCCTTTTCCAAACATTCCAGCAGCGTATCCCCGGGTTCAAAACTGATCACGAGCACATTCCGGCCGCTGCCGTAATAGGTAGGGAAGTATGGCAGGCCTTTGAGCTGCTCGTATACCTGCTTTTCATTTTCGAGTTTGTCCAAGGCATGATCCGAGTACATCTTGAAGGCGTACTGCGGCAAGCCGTCATACGTAAATACAGCCGCATCCGTACCTGTGCCAATACAATTCAATCCTTCTACATCGCCGATGATGTTTACGAGCTCATTCCGGTCGCTTCCGATGACTTGGATCTGTTGTAATGCTTCTTCCGCCTGGAACCAATCCGGTCGATTCATGGGTAGTGCCTCCTTTTAGGATATGCCTGTACAATTTTTTTATAAAATAATTACGTTCTACAACCCAAAAAAAGACTAATTAGTGTGTCTGGAGATCGTTAGTTTCCATAAAACCTCATGATCCACGTGATAAGGTGTGTGAGATTCGTTAGCGCCGGGCCCCCACTGGCCCTGGGTTAGACCCATACTAACATCCCGGTCTTGGATTCGCTGCCCTCTATGGAGTATATTAAGCGTTCTGCTCCGCAATTTCATCTTTTGGTGATGTTACTATATAAACGATACGGATCGAATCGGAAACGGTTGCGTCAGAAGAAAATAACGGAAGCGCGCTTGCGGCAAGGTTGCCCGGGCTTTATACTGTGAGCATTAAGGGATCTCATGCAGATCCGGCATACAGAAAGGCAGAAGTTCATATGGCACAATACCCGCAGTGGTCTTATTCGCAGTCGCGGGCGAGTATGTTCGATGAGTGCCTGCGCAAGTATTATTATCATTATTACGGTGCCCATAACGGCTGGAAGGCAGACGCCGCTGATGAGATGCAGGTTCGTCTGTACCGTCTGAAACAGCTTAGCAATCTGTACCTTGTCTTCGGGGACCTCGCGCATCGGATGTGTGAGTCGGCGGTACGCAGCAGGGAAGAGGGCAAGGATAAACCGCGTGAACACTTTCTGGAACAGACCATACGCAAGCTGCTGAATCAGGCGTATGTGGAATCCATGGATGTGGATCAGTGGCGGCTAAACCCCAAGAATCGCACGATGCTGTCCGAGATCTATTATGGGGATGACACGTTGAATGACCGGATTGCCACGATTAAGGAACGTGCTTCGGCCTGTGTCAGCAACCTGTACCAGACGCTTACGTGGGAGGACTTGTCCCGGGCAAGTACGGACATTCTGGAGATCGAGAAATGGGATACCATGATGCTGCACGATACACGCGTGTATGTGAAGATGGACTTATTGTATCGGCGCAGTAACGGCAATATTGTCATTGTGGACTGGAAGACGGGCAAGGAAGATGACTTCTCGGATCAGCTAATGCTGTACGCATCCTATGTGAGAGAGCACTACCGAATTCCTTTGGAGCAGATTGAACTGCGAGTAGAGTACCTGTTAACCGGGAAGCACCGAGAGTTTACCGCAACGGAAGAAGATATAAGGAAGGTAGAGGAGAACGTAGGCCGTTATATCGAGGAGATGCGATCCTGCGTTGAGGATGAGTATTACAACCGTCCCAAGGACGTCACCTACTTCACAGCGTTGCCTTCGCACCGGTCCTGCCGGGATTGCAACTTCCGCGAAGTGTGCAGTGAACGAGCAGTCTAAAGCGCCAAAACCGGAACAACCTAAAGGCCTTATACCAACCAACGAGCTATTTCATATGTGAAAAAAATCAAGAAGCGCAAGCCGGGCACATCATCTGTCCGACTTGCGCTTCTATTGCGTTCCACAGGCCTGGCGACAGGGCGCCGGGTGGAACGATCATATCAAGATTACTGGACAGCGGCGGTATTCTCCAGCGCCTGACCCGCAGGAACATAGGCATGCCCGAGATCCCGGGCAACCGCCTCATACGTGATATGTCCATTCAGCACGTTAACCGCGCTGCGAATGGACGAACTACCGCGAATCGCGGCGGTTGCACCGTGGTTGGCCAGCTGCAGCGCATAAGGCATGGTGGCGTTGGTCAGCGCCACCGTGGACGTACGCGGCACGGCGCCTGGCATGTTCGCCACCGCGTAGTGCACGACACCATGTTTCACATAGGTCGGTTCATCGTGGGTTGTGATATGATCAATGGTCTCAACGATCCCACCCTGATCAATCGCCACATCCACAATGACCGAACCCGGTGCCATCGTCTTCACCACTTGCTCGCTGACAAGCGTTGGCGCCTTGGCGCCCGGAATCAGCACCGCACAGATCAACAGATCTGCCGCCGCAACAGCTGTTGCGATGTTAGACGGGCTGGATACTAGCGTGTGGATCTGATTGCCAAAGATATCATCCAACTGCCGCAGACGATTCAGATTCAGGTCAAGGATGGTCACATCGGCGCCAAGACCAATAGCAATTTTGGCTGCATTTGTTCCCACCGTTCCGCCACCAATAATGACCACTTTCCCCCGACTGACGCCGGGTACACCGGACAACAGAATGCCCTTGCCACCTTCCGTTTTCTCCAGTAGTTGTGCTCCGATCTGGGAGGCCATGCGGCCTGCAACTTCACTCATAGGGGTGAGCAGGGGGAGGGTATTGTTAACCTCCAACGTCTCATACGCAATAGCCGTTACCCGACTTTTAATAAGGGCTTTGGCAAGCTCCGGTTCCGCTGCGAGGTGCAGGTATGTGAACAGAATCAGTCCCGGACGAAAATATCCATATTCACTGGCAAGTGGTTCTTTCACCTTGATGATCATATCGGCTTCGGTCCACACTGACTTGGCATCAATCCGAATCTCGGCGCCCGCAGCTTGATATTCATGATCAGTGAATCCACTCCCGATCCCCGCGCCTTGTTCAATCAGTACCTGGTGACCGGCTCTGATGAAATCAGCAGCCCCAGCCGGAGTCATTGCTACACGATTCTCATTGTTCTTGATTTCTTTGGGAATTCCGATTCTCATCACCATGCACCTCGTCCATTTATTGGTTGTTAGATTATACTACAAGTTTATGACTTGGATATTCGTTTTGCACCTTACTTGATGTCTAATTTTTAGGAATTGAACTCAACATATTGTCGAAAAAGACTGTTCAGGACATTTGTCCATAGATTATAATGTAAGAAAAAATAACACAAAGAGGGATCGACATTGCGAAATGACCGTGTGTTTACGATCAAAGATATCCTTGCACGTCCGGTATTTGGCCGAGCACGACTAGCGGCAGGGAAGGATGGAGTGAACCGTCAGGTTGGTTGGGTTCATGTATTGGAGATTACCAATGTATCTCCATTCGTAAGCCCTCATGATCTTATTTTATCCACTGGACTGTGGCTTCAATCGGAAGAAGGGCGCGAAGAGTATCTGCTTCAGCTCATTGGCAGTGAGGCAGCGGGGCTATGTGTGGAGTTTGGTACCAGCATATACGGAATCCCGGAAGAACTGATTGAACTGGCGAACAGACACCAGTTTCCGCTGATAGTATTTGAACAACCGGTCCGTTTTGTCGAGATTACACAGGATATTCACTCTCTGCTCATTAATCATCAACACCAGTTGCTGAAAAGTCTGGAAGCATACTCCCGTCAGCTTCAGCAAAGAACATTACAGAGTACGGATATGTCTGCTGTGCTGAAACTGCTGCATGAGTATGCTACCAAACCGGTGGTGTACATTTCGTCCATGGAGCCAGGCAGTTTTGTGCCCGAACTTGTTCCGGAGATGGAACAGGCCATCTATACCTGGTATGAGCATGAGGTAGAACATCTGGATTTGAATGATTCAGATAACGAATTATGGTTCCACATCGACGAAGAGAAGGCTCTGCTGTGTCAACCGGTCGTCTGTTTTGGCCAGGTATTTTCGGCTGTAGGCATGATTGTGCATCCCGCAGCTCCAGTGGAATATCTCAAGCTGTTGCTCGATTATACGGCGAAGGCGGCGGCAGCGCTCACGCTTCGTTCCCAGTTTCTTGAGGAGAAGATGGTTCGCAATCAGAATGAACTGATCCAGGATCTGATGAATGGCAACATCCATCAGGAGGAACAGGCTCAGACTAGAATGGGGCTTCGTTTGCTGGTGAAGGGACAGTACTGGTTTGCAGGAGGGGTCATCGAGATTGAGCATCGATTGAAGGGTACAGGCCGGGAGAGAATGGAAGCCAATCATCAGGATGTTCTTGTCCTGTTGCGTTCCCTGCTCAAGAAGAACAATCTGCCTAGCCTGATTATGCTGAAGAACAACCAGGTATATCTATGCTGTGCGAAGGAAGCGGTAACGGCTGTTGCACGTCATCAACTGCTGCGATTGCTGGAGGGGATTGCCCAGGACGTGAAACGGTTTGCGAGCCGTAACTTGAAACAGGTTATGATTCATGTGGGATTTGGCAAGTTACGCAACCGTTTGACCAGCCTGCCGGAGAGCCTTCAAGAGGCCTATCAGGTGATCGAAGTTTCAAGATCGGTAGATCCGATGGAACATATTCACTTTTACGAACGTATGGGTATATATCAAATGTTAAAGGCGTTACCCCAATCCTTCCTGCAACCCTTTGTCCAGGATCACCTTGGTATGTTGATTGAACATGACCAAACGCATCACCTGCGATTGGTGGAGACGTTGGATGCGTACCTGCAGAACTTTGGTTCCAAACGGGATGCAGCTGCCCAGTTATTTATTCATCGGCAAACGTTGTACAACAGACTGGAGAAGCTGGAAGAACTGATGGGTCCAGGTTACATGGATCAAGGGAGAAGAATCTGTCTGGAGATGGCGCTGCTCGCGCACGCGATGATTGAGAATGGGCAGTGTCAAACCTCGTGATGAGGTGAAAGGGATGCAACACAGACTGTGCACCCATCTTACACTACCTTGAGCACAGTCTAGCAGTTTCTACTAATCCGCCGGGTATGTTGTAATGAAGCAGGCAGGCGTTGCAGAGTGGAAGTGGAGCGTCGGCCCCGATAAAGCTTCACTTGACCGGAGGATGGTGCCAGTGATAAGGAAGAAGGTGCAGCCAGCCGATACGGGGGGGATGACCGGTCAGGGAGTCCTTCCGGTTCTGCGACGTTGTCCTCCATTGAAATGCCACTTTGGTGCAGCCATTCATTAAGTCGTTTGGGATTGATTCCGAGTTGTCCGCTCAGATTACAGATATCGAGGTTTATTCTCACACAAATCCGCCTTTCCTGGAATATCGGGCTGGTAGTAGGGTATGAAAGGGAAGCATGAATTCGAGATCAGTAAATGTTCATGTAACATGTTGATTGCAGTTTGATCGGCGGAATGATCCATTATGATAAGAAATAATGCAGAGGCGTTTATGTATACCTTGTTATACGTTTCCATGTCCGCTGTTTTGAATATTTCCATTAAATTGGCTTTTAACAAGATTCTATCACTTCACATGCAATTGCGCGTCTCAATATAGTCTCAATTTTGTGAGAGAAAAAAGTATATTAAAAGTACCAGTATCTAGTACGGAGGACATATATGGGAAACAGTAGTGAGGCTCAATACGACAAATATCTTGAGGATGGCAAACGTTTCATTGGTCGAACCAAGGAACTGACGACACTGGAGCGGTGGTTCAATCATCCGGAAGCCCCATTAACCATATTTTCAATTACGGGTATGGGAGGCATTGGTAAATCTTCCTTGCTTTCAGAGATGTTATCTGTCTCTCGGGATCGAGGTGCGACGGCAATATGGATGGATGGTCGATCATGTGGGGCAACTCCTTCCGTTTTTATGGATTATTTGTCCTCTACATTAGGCTTGGAAACAATGGATAGTGAAGGATACCCGCGACCATTGAGTCTGCTGAGAGACACATCGATCGAGAAGAGATTGGTTCTGGCCGTGGATAATTATGAAGAGCTTGCTCTGTTAGAAAGCTGGTTCATGGAAGTCTTTGTATCCAAACTTCCGTTAAGAGGGATACTTGTCATTCTGGCATCACGCCCGGAACTGGCGTCCACCTGGCGGACACATCCCCGATTACATCAGAGGTTTATACAGATGCGGCTTCAACATTTCACAGTGGATGAGATTACGGAATACATCACGGTGGCAGGCTTTCTGAATCAGGGGATGGCGGGTACCATTACACGAATGACCGATGGACATCCGCTGGGGCTGGCCCTTGCTGTAGAAGCTGCGGATCAGAGGAGGAATCTTCCACAGTCCGAATGGGCTGAATTGTCACATATGATCAGTGCACGATTGTTATTGGAACTGACGAATTCCCGTCTGCATCCCATGGTGGAGGTACTGACACTGATTGAGACAGCCAATCAGGAATTGTTATCATCTGTCCTGGACATGACTGTGACGCAAGAAGACTACCACATGCTGAGACAGATGTCGTTTATCCGTTCCGGTCCGGATGGTCTTGGACTGCATGACATGGCCAGGGTGCATCTGCTACGGGATTTTCGACAGCGTGAGCCACATCGGTTGCAGACATTGCGTATCAAGATTGCGAAGCTGCTGAAACCGCTACATGAACACGCAGGGGCTTATGCGCGTCGTCAAATCGCCCGAAAGATGCTTCTGCTCTGTCAGGAATCCATGCTTCAATACCGCAAGTACGCAGACGTGTCTCGTGATTCCCTGTTCTCCCCTCTTGAGACGATGAGAAAAGAGGATCTGCCCGCTCTGCACAGCTTGTTACAGCAATGGTGCGAGTACAGCGTGGAACCATGGCAGGCTGTGGCCTACGGTCCCTTCCTGGATGAGTTGGTACACCGTTATCCTGAAGGGATCGTATTGATGCGTGACAAGCTTGGGGAGACAATAGCCATGTTCATCACGGTACTTGTACATAGGGGTAGTAGTGAGCTGCTTTTGAAATATTTTCCGAATGAGATGCATGAATGCTTCACTCTACAGGAGCTTGAGAATGACCCGGATCAGAGTGATACTCACTTTGCATTGCTGGCGGCAGCAAGAGATGATGTGCCTGGTTATACACGAGAAGAACTGGTGGGATACATGGCACTGGATCGACTATCTCTACTGGGTGATGGTGCACGAGCGATGCTCGTTGCAACGAATCCTCACCTGAAACTATTTTTGCAAAGTATTGGATTCCAGATGCGAAGAACCCGCACTCGTGTCTGTGACAGATTCGAGGACCGGGCGGACATACTTGATTTGGATTTGCGTAGCGGGCAATTCGGAGAGTGGGTCATGTCTCTGTTTGCCCCGAAATCAACAGAAGATCGTATACAGCTGGAAACAACGGAAGTGGATGTTATCTGGACTGAACAGGATGTTCGCAAGATGTTGGGGAATCTTCGTTCTCCGGGAGAATTGCATGAATATGCTGACAGGGTTAGAGGAGTAAAGGATGGAATCCAGTTACAGCTGTATGTCATGGATCTGTTGGAAGGCAGGGTACACGGCCTATCTCCACAGGATCAGATGCTGTTATACGCGGCCTACTGGACGCATGCTGGCAATCCAACTGCCGCAGCCCAGACGTGTTCCATGAGTCGGGCGACATTCTATCGCCATCTCAGAACAGCGCTGACTCGCCTGGCGCGGATTTTGTAGGGTTCTATTCGTTCATCATACCGAGAATGACGACAAGAAGAGGCTGGTCATAGACCAAGCCTCTTCATGCGGTTATAGAGTGTTGCCCTGGAGATGCCAAGTTGCTTGGCGAGTGTTCGTTTGTTGCCACCTGCTGCTCTCAGATATTGAATTAGAAGTTGCGCCTCATAGGTGTCCAATTTTTGCTGGTAGGTAACACCCGAGACAAGTTCGGAATCATTCGAGGGATCTAATTCGTCCACATTTGCAATGGATCGAGGTTCTGGTTCTGCTCCCGCCGAATCCTGACGTTGCTGATTTTCGTTGTTGGCATATGAATGAATTCCGGATGTCAGTTGAACTTCGGACTGTTCATGCATGGTGAGGGAAGTGAGGGTATCAGGCAGGTATTCCTGCTTCACCTCACCATCTGTCGTCAGAATGGTCAGGCGTTCGATCACATTTCGTAATTCACGTACATTGCCTGGCCAATCATATTGGAACAGTAACTTGAACACTTCAGGTGGAACCAACTCAATGTGACGGTTATACAGCAATGAGAACTCTTGCAGGAACGTCTGGGTTAATTCATATATATCTTCCTTGCGCATGCGCAGAGGAGGGATGACAAGGTTAATGACATTCAGCCGGTAGTAGAGATCTTCCCGGAATTGGTTGCGGGTAATCATGCTAAGCAGGTTCTGGTTGGTTGCAGCGATAATCCGGCAGTCGGCCTGTTTCATACGCGTTCCCCCCACAGGAAAGTAACTCTTCTCCTGTAACACCCGAAGCAGCTTCACTTGCAATTCCAATGGCATCTCACCGATCTCATCCAGAAAAAGAGTCCCCCCTTCGGCAAGCTCAATCTTACCCTTTTTGCCTTTGGGATCCGCTCCGGAAAATGCGCCTTTTTCATAGCCGAATAGCTCACTTTCAAACAAGGAAGCGGGGATTGCCCCGCAGTTAATCGCGATAAACGGTGCAGTCTGCAATTCACGAAGATCATGAATAGCTTTGGCGAATAACTCCTTGCCTGTGCCGCTCTCCCCGAGTATAAGTACGGTTGCTGAGGTGGTACTGATCTTGCGAATGGTCTCCATGCACTGCTTAATAACCAAGCTACTGCCCTTGATTCTGGCAAATGGATCTGATTCGGGACGTAGCCGAGCAACGGCTTTCTCCAAGTGCTGGACTTTGGAGGTCATATGTAATAGTTCCTGATGTAATCGGATTTCGGTTGTTATATCCACTTCGGCAGCAACTGCACCCACAATACGTCCATCCAGTTGGACTGGACGAGCATTAATCAGCGCGAAGAGGTCGGGCCGTGGCTGATGCTGTTTGCGATAGACCGTTTCACCGGTATACAACGTTTTGAGAGACTGTAGCCGATCTGGAGGGAAAAAGTCCGCCGCGGGTTGTCCGATGATGTCTTTTTTGCTGATCGAAAAAACATGCTCCGCGCCAGTTGTCCAGTAGGCCACCTTGGCATCTTCATTAATTAATGTCAGAGCTGAACCCGCTGTCTCCAGTGTGGTCTCAAAATAAGCTTCTATTAGTCGATGCGCATGCATCATGGCATGCATAACATCGGATACGGAGATATATCCCAGTACGGGTCCTTCATCCTGAATGAACAGATAAGAAGATGTGTCGAATAAGGAGATGGCATCTACCAGCGATATCGATGAAGGGATACAGGGGGTGGGGAGGACTGTATCCAGAGTATCCATATCCGTGCGCAATAAAGACATTAAATCTGGAAGCAAATGTTTCATCGGTATCACCTCAGTTTGGGCATAACTTTCAGGACTGTACCTGTTACAAGGAACTCTTATGATCTGAGTAAATGGAAATATTTGAGTGAGATAGTTATCCATATTATAGCTTTCAAAGTGAAGTGTGTATAGATTTTTTGACATGAATCATACATAAGACAATCGGAAATCGTGGTTAATTTTGTTTTTGTAATGTTGGGGACTACGTGGTATTTTTCATCGTTGCCCAATCCAGGAATAGTCATTATCACTGCTGCATCAAGTGATGTACTGACATTACGGAATCATTCCAGTGCATCGGCAGTTGATCTGCAGACCCTGGCAGGCGGAACACAGATCAATGCGAATGCCTCTAACCTAATGCTACAATTAAGTGGTTAACTTTTGAATAATAAATGGGTATGTCCAGAAAAATAGACATTTAACTTTTCCTTATCTCATAATCATCCTCTAGAACGCTCGCTTGGAGCGAGAGAGCCTCCTTTCGGCATATCCCCTTTTCCTTATTGTATAACTTGGTTACAGCCTCGGTTTAAATGCATCTCGATGCTCTCTCAGGAATGCATCAAGTGAGCGCGGCGCTCTGCCAAGCAAGCGTTGAACGGTATCCGTCGGCTTTTCTGGCACAACGGTAGACATCGTCTGAATTTCCACAACGTGGTCTGCAAGCCAAGGAGGCATCTGTCCATGTTCGATCAGATCCGTTCGAAGCTCCTCGGGTTTGAGGTTGAGGAATCCGATCGGTCGATTGAACAGGGTGGACATTTTATCTGCAATCTGTGCATAAGTGAATGCTCCGGAACCCGTCAGCGTATAGATGCGGTTCACTGGTTTGTCTCTAGTCAGCACTTCTGTGGCAATATCTGCGATGTCTCGGCAATCGATGAAGTTGCACGGGGAATCTCCAATGCAGCCGAAGAATACATCTTGGGTTGTAATGGTTGGTGCGAGTCGGAGCAGATTTTGCATAAAAGCATAGGGGCGCAGCAATGTATATGTCATCCCGGATTTCACTAGAGCTTGCTCAATTTGTTCATGCCAGCCTGCTACAGATACTGGTGAACGTTCGTCATATGCTGGGCTGGATATTTTGACGACATGCTCCACTCCCTCTTGTGCAGCCATCTGAATAATGGATGTCTCTAGTTCCACTTGTTTAGGGTTGTTGGATAACGCTAGAAATAGTTGACTGATACCCGCCAAAGCTCTGCGCATCGATTCGGAATCATTTGCATCGGCAGCACAGATTTCAATCCCGGACAACGCCAAGTCCGCCATTTGTTGACGAAGCTTATCCGGCTTTCTACATACTGCCCGAACGGGAATACCTCTTTCCATCAAACGTCTCAAAAGTACATTTCCAATCATGCCTGTTGCTCCAATAATAGTAATCATGTTTCAATCTCTCCTTATAATGAACTTGTTTATTTGATAATGTAAGCTCGCCAGCGCCATGTCATGATCGTACAAGCTATTGCACCGGACAATGGAAAATCGAACCCAATATGATCCAACCAAGCCCATGAAGAACTCGGGTTTACGATCTGCAATACATTAGAAATCCCCCACGCCGCCACCAAGCCAAACCATGCGCCTGCAAGTGCCAAGCAGCCCACGACAATGATCCGGGGTGCTTTCGCCACCCACCGTGTGCGGTTTTCACGGTTACGAAGCCAGAGTCCGGCCCATAGAGCCATAAGCAGAGACGCCCCTCCAATCGTTGTTAAAGCTCGTAACTGAAGGACTTTATCAGCGGTAACGATTCCCCCGATGCTTGCCATGATGGCAGGAGACAAGTAGGCCGGGATTAATTCACGCCACAGTACAAAAGGTTTTGGGGGAGGATTAGCGGCTCGGTTTGGATAAGCTTCCTCGGAATGAATGGGGTCATTAAGGTTAACCATATCACTACTCCTTTTTTGTATAGAAATCACTGATTTGCTTTCACCCCTATATAATTAGGAGCCTAATTATATAGGGGTGAAAATGGGCTAGTTGAACTAGCCCGGTTCACCTTTCTTCGTTATGCTCCTAGGATTTTGGTTCTGAGAAGTCGCGTGACTCATCTGTAAGTGCTGCAATGCCTTGTGTTACACGCCCCAGCAGGTTGAGAAACACACTCCTTTCCTCGATCGTAAGTAATCCGACCATCGCTTCCAGTCTGGCAAAATGTTCCGCAGCCATATCCGTTAGCTTCTTCGCACCTTTGGCGGTCAAAATGACTGACTTCTGACGACCATCAACGGAACTCGTCCGACGAGCAACCAGTCCGTCCCGTTCTAAAATCTCGATTAGACCAGTTACGGTAGCACGGGTTACACCCAGATTTTCCGCCAGTTGGGAGGGCAGTTCTTCTCCATCGTGATCTTCAAGATCTGCCAACAGACGATATCGACCTGTCGATAAACCGAATCTGGAGAAATGGATTTCCGCAGCATGCCCAAGTTTGGCTCCTGCTACCATCAGTCTGGATGCGACAAGCACTGCTTGTGCATCCACGTCTAATTGATAGCGATCAACCTGACGCTTCGTTTGTACTAACGAAGGGATGAGGTACATATCAGTTGTTGATTTGTTTTGATTGTCCATGAATATAGTATGGTACCTAACTATATAGTTGTCAACTTTTGTTTAGACCATTCGTAAAGTTGGATGCTCTCGTAAAGTGTTCGTAGAGAAAAAACCATGTGCCGCCAGAAAGAAAGAGACAACATGGTTTTCTTTTTTTCTTTTTCATATATATTGATCCAGCTGGAAAATAACTATCGGAACATATTCTTAACGACCATCCAGAGATTAGCCGGTTTTTCGGCCAAACGGCGAGTATAGTACGGATACCACATGGTGCCATAAGGTACGTAACAGCGAATGCGATAGCCTTCTTTGGCGAGACGTTCCTGTTCGCTCATGCGCAGACCATATAACATCTGGAATTCAAAGGCATCCGGCGAGATTCCCCGATCCTTGGCGTATTGTTTCGTCCAGTTAATGATGTGATCATCATGCGAGGCAACTGCAGTGTACACACCCTGATCGAGATGATTGCGAATCATCGTTTTGAATTGATGAATGACTTCAGAAGTGTTCTGATAGGCGACTGATCCGGGTTCTTTGTAAGCACCTTTAACCAGACGAAGCCGAATACCTTCCCGAATCATATCGCGTGTATCTTCTTCGGTGCGATGCAGGTAGGCTTGCAATACTGTGCCTGTATTATGCAGTCCTTCCGAGTGCAATCTTCGGACAATATCCAGCGTCGCTTGAGTAAATGGACTATCCTCCATATCAATTCGAACAAAAAGATCATGCAATTTGGCTTGTGCGGCAACGGTACGGATATTTTGATATCCCTCTTCCGGGTCAAGTGCGAGGCCCATCTGGGTTGGTTTCAGTGAGACGTTGGAGTCTGCGCCTTCACGTGCAATGCCTTCTACCAGTCGTACATATTCATCCCTGTATAAAGCCGCTTCGCTCAGGCGAGTGATGCCTTCGCCCAGATGATCGAGTGTAGCCATAATGCCTTTATTATTGAGTATGTGGATCTCTTCGAGAGCTTCTTCCAAGGTGCTTCCTGCAATAAACTTGCCTGCCAGCTTCTTACCATATCTAATGGACAGGTTCTCTACAGCTTTGTTGCCTGCCACGGTTAATAAGGTTTTGCGATATATTTCCGTTCCTACACTCATTTTCGTTTCCTCCTTCAGCATTGTGCATCCTTAATTCAAGCAAGAAACATGCCAGATTTGGCGATGGTCTATTATTTTTCATGGAAATTTTCTATTTAAATTGTACTTTGAAGGTTGTTCTGTCATCGGAGTGGGCAGTGTGAATTTTCTTTAGTTGAATTTAACGAGAAAAATATTTCAATCCCAACCGGAGTTGGCACGGATTTTGCTACATATATTTGGTGATGAGTAACATGCAACATAATTCAGGCGAGCAGCCAGCGAATCCCACATCCTGAAGGAGGAATCAGTTGATGAATATCCCTTTTGTTAACGAACCATTCACACCCTTTGCGGTCCAGGCGAACCGTGAAGCATTTGAAGACGCACTTCGTCAGGTAGAAGCTGAACTTGGGCAGGAATACCCGATTATTATTGGTGGGCAAAAAATAACAAGCAGCCGCACGTTAACTTCCGTGAACCCCGCAGCCAAGAATCAAGTGGTCGGAACGATCCATCAGGCAGATCAGGAATTGGCCGAAAAGGCCATTCAGACAGCGGCGGAGACATTCCACACATGGAAACATACCGACCCGAATGAACGGGCTCGTTATCTATACAAAGCAGCTGCCATTATGCGTCGTCGCAAGCATGAATTCTCTGCATGGATGGTCTATGAAGCTGGCAAGACTTGGCCTGAAGCTGATGCGGATACAGCGGAAGCTATTGATTTTATGGAATTCTATGCACGGGATATGCAGCGACTGAGTGAACCGCAGCCCCTCGTGCGGATTGCAGGAGAAGATAATGAACTGAGTTATATACCGCTGGGAGTGGGTGTTGTTATTCCACCTTGGAACTTCCCACTGGCAATTATGGCAGGCATGACCTCTGCTGCACTGGTATCCGGCAACACGGTGGTGTTAAAGCCCGCAAGTACAACTCCGGTGATTGCCGCCAAGTTTATGGAGCTGCTCGCAGAAGTTGGTCTGCCGGATGGCGTCGTGAACTTTTTACCAGGACCAGGAAGTGAAGTGGGCGATTATCTCGTGGATCATGCGCTCACCCGGTTTATCAGTTTCACGGGTTCCAGAGATGTAGGACTGCGAATTAATGAACGTGCAGCACGTACAGCTCCAGGTCAGAAGTGGATCAAACGGGTTATTGCAGAGATGGGCGGCAAGGATTCCATCGTAGTAGACAGTGACAGTGATCTGGAACTCGCGGCAGAGTCCATTACCGCTTCGGCATTTGGTTTCTCAGGACAGAAATGTTCGGCGTGTTCCCGTGCCATTATTCATAAGGATGTATATGATGAAGTACTGCAAAAAGTGATTGAACGGACACAGAAACTGACGATGGGCAGTCCTCTTGAAGTTGGCAGTCAGGTTGGGCCGGTTATCGATGACAAGGCATATGCAAAGATCACGGAATATATTGAAATCGGCAAGGGTGAGGGGCGTCTTGTGCACGGTGGCGGTACAGGGAACGTTGAAGGTTATTTCATTGAACCAACCATCATTGCCGATGTTGACCCGAAAGCCCGAATTGCTCAGGATGAAATTTTTGGACCTGTGCTTGCGTTCATCAAAGCAGAATCCTTTCAGGATGCATTGGATATCGCCAACAATACAGACTATGGTCTGACCGGCGCGGTGATCTCACGTAATCGTGAACATCTGGAACAGGCAAGACGCGAATACTTTGCGGGTAATCTGTATTTCAACCGGAAATGTACCGGAGCACTGGTGGGCACACATCCATTTGGCGGATTTAACATGTCAGGCACGGATTCCAAGGCAGGTGGAAGAGACTATCTGCTGTTGTTTACCCAGGCGAAGCTGGTATCGGAGAAATACTAGACAGAAACTCATGATCCGACTAAAAACTTCTTACATTCACTTGAATAGTATGCTATTATCCCTGCAACGTATAAGGAGGGAAACGGATGTTAGGTGTTCAGTTGGTACAGGAACAACGTATTCGGCTGTCCATCACGCCGGAGATGAAACAATCCTTTCATTTGTTAACCATGTCTGGCCAGGATCTGACCCGTTACTTGCTGGATGCGGCGGAGGAGAATCCAGTACTTGAACTGGAAGAACAAGCTGCGCCACTCGCCCGGATTCCGCGGCGAATGGATCAGCGCAGGTATGATTCCTATGATCCGTTGCTTCAGGCCAAAGGTGCCGAACCTACTCTGGAACAATTGCTGATTGCGCAAATTCGAGTGATGATAATTCCAGAGGAATTGGAAAATATGGCCGTATATTTGGCAGGGTGCGTTAATGATGATGGTTATCTGACGGTTGAACTGGCAGAGGTGCAAGCAACACTTGAGCTTCCGATGAGCAAGATTGCAGCGGGACTGGAGCTTCTCCAATCAATGGACCCTGCTGGTGTGGGGGCCCGGAATCTGCAAGAATGTCTGTTGCTCCAGATTAGACGTGATCCATCAGCCGCGCTGAATGCGGAGCGGATGGTGGAAGCCGGATTGGAAGCACTGGTTCCATTTCACCCAGGTAGAACAGGGAGTCGATTAGGCATGACTTCGCAGGAAGCTCAGACTGCCTATGACTATATTACACGTCTCGACCCCAAGCCCTGCCGATCCATCGGATGTACGGAACGACCACATTACATTATTCCAGATGCCATTGTAGGGTTGCGTAACGGTGAGGCCCATTTTAGCCTGCATGTGGCAGGTAACCCTCGTGTATCGATGAATGAAGCGTGCATCCGCTGGATCAGGGAAGCGGCGCCTGATGAAATCTGGGCTCACCGCGCCGCAGAAGCTAGGGCGATCATTCGGAGTGTACACCTGCGGCGCAGGACTTTAGTGCGTGTGCTGGCGGCCGTGATGGAAGAGCAAAGGCACTTTTTGGTCAAGGGCCCATCCGCGCTTAAACCGCTTAATCTGGCTATTATTGCAGAGAAGATTGGCATGCATGAATCAACGGTAAGTCGTGCGGTGAACGGTAAATACATTGACACCCCACATGGTGTATATGAACTCAGGGCTTTTTTTGACTCGGGAATCCGTACAACGTCAGGGGATAAAACATCAGCATCAGCGGTGAAACGCAGATTAAAAGAAATCATTCGCATGGAACAGACTCAGCGTCCATACTCGGATAGTCATTTGGCTACACTGCTCACCGAGGAGGGGATTGTTATCTCCCGCAGAACGGTTGCCAAGTACAGGGAGGAACTTCAGATTCTGCCTTCCCTAGAGCGTAAACGGTGGGCTTAATCGAATAGCTGGCGTCTTATCATCTCTGAATATAAGAACCCCCGCAAACCGGATAAACGGTCTGCGGGGGTTCTTGTTAATTATTTGTGTTTGGGTTGCTGCATCAGTTTTCCTGATTACCTACAAACGTTCCATATTACGCAGGAAGTGTTCTCCGGCAATCCCTGGTGTAGTCATCTGTTCCGGATGAAGAATCTCTTCCAGTTCTTCCGGTGTCAGCAATCCGCGTTCGAGAATAATCTCTTGCAAGGTAAGTCCAGTTTTGAGCGCTTCCTTCACAATGGAAGCAGCCACATTATAACCTAAGTGCGGGTTCAACGCCGTAACCACACTGAAACTTTGTTTCATGATTAATTCGCAGCGTTCCCGGTTAGCTTCCATCTCTTCCACTGCATAACGTGTGAAAACATCGATACCGTTATTCATGATTTTCAAGGATTGCAGCAAGTTGAACGCAATAACTGGGCCCATGACATTCAGCTCGAATTGACCGGCTTCACACGCCATACAGATCGTATGGTCGTTCCCCATCACCTGGAAGGATACCTGGTTAATGACTTCCGCCATAACGGGGTTGACTTTGCCTGGCATAATGGACGAACCTGGCTGACGCGGTGGCAAGAGCAATTCATTGAATCCTGCACGCGGACCTGAAGCCATCAAACGAATATCATTACAGATTTTGGAAAGGCTAACCGCACATACCTTCAGCGCCGCTGAAAGTTCCAGATAGGCATCTGTGTTCTGCGTTGCATCCACGAGATCCTCAGCTGTTTGTAGTGGAAGTCCGGTAACATCAGACAGGTGCTCTGTAACCTTGACGATGTATTCGGGTTTGGCATTGAGTCCTGTACCTACGGCAGTTGCACCCATGTTAATGGTAAGCAAGCGGCGATTGGCGAATTCAAGACGCTCAATATCCCGTCCGATTACACGGGCATAAGCTCCGAATTCTTGTCCAAGGCGAATAGGTACGGCATCCTGAAGATGGGTACGGCCAACCTTGACCACATCGTTGAATTCCAGTTCTTTTTTACGGAACGCATCCTGTAGTCTTCTCATGGTAGCGAGTAACGTCTCCGACAGTTGGTACGCCGCAATGCGCAGCGCTGTAGGTACCACGTCATTGGTAGACTGGGACATGTTCACATGATTATTTGGATTGCAATGGAAGTAGTCTCCCTTGCTTTTCGTTAACAGTTCCAGCCCGCGGTTGGCCAAAATTTCGTTCATATTCATATTCATGGAGGTGCCTGCACCACCCTGAATGGAGTCTACAATAAAATGATCCAAATGATGGCCTTTCATCATTTCTTCAGCCGCCATGACGATCACATCGCCAATCTTGCTCGGCAGCATTTTCAACTCCATGTTGGTAATCGCTGCTGCCTTCTTCACCGCAGCCAGAGCCGTGATCAGCTCCCGGTGTACCGGAACGCCGGTAATCGGGAAGTTTTCCACGGCCCGTACCGTCTGAATTCCGTAATAAGCATAAGCCGGGATTTCTTTTTCACCGATAAAATCTTTCTCCGTCCGTGTGGACATAGTAGACATCTCGTTCGCCTCCAGTGGCATCAATAAAAATAGTTCGGCTTCAGTGTTGCTGAAGCGCACTCAGTATATCATTTAAGCAAAATGGATGCCAATCTAAATCATTTGTCCTCTTGTGCCGATAATAAATAAAATTAGGGATATTAAATTGGGATATTATTCAATTTTTAAGAAAGGGAGGGGGGCCAGCTTGTCTTATACATTATGCGCTTTATGGTAGAGAAGTCATGCATGAACGGCAAGTATGGGAGGAATAGAACGTTTTCAGTGATGTATATCACATGAAATTTGGTACTTGATTGGTAAAATAGGAAAAAAGGACTACGGGGTGTGCACATGAAATGGACTTTAGGAGCAAAGACTGTCGCAGGTCTGGTACTGATTTCGATTATTACCTACGGAACTAGCGGCTTTTTTATATTTTTTGTTAAAGACTGGGTTACGTTAGATATTCCGAATTGGGTATACATATCGATTATTTTGATCATGGGAGTATGCTGGAACGGGATCCTGGGATGGTTTGCCTCACGCTGGCTGACTCGTCCAATCGTTCACCTGTCCCGGGCTGCACAGCAGGTTTCAGCGGGGGATCTGACAACCGAAATTCCGCAGCGACGCACGCAGGATGAACTTACCGTATTATATGATGCTTTTCGCGCAATGGTTTCTAACCTTCGAAGCATTGTAAATGATATTGCAGACAGTACAAGAACGACTTCACAGAACGCACAGTCTCTGAGTGAAGCGATTACCCAGGCTGCCGAACAGATCGAGATGATGTCGGATGCGGTGGATCATATTGCGGTAGGTGTAGAAGAGCAGAAGGTCACTTCCCATCAATCTCTGATCACTGCGGATGAGATGCTGAACGATTTCCAGCGTATGCATAGCCAGTCGATGGACATGACAGAGATGTCCGGTCAGATGGAACGATCAGTGGATCATACAAAACAGACTTTCTCATCACTGATGAAAGGAATGGACGAGCTGGCTGAGTCGCACAATCGTTCCCGCGACATTATGCTGTTGCTGGAGAAGGAAGCCTCCGATATCGAGGTAATTACCCAGTCCGTCAAAAACATTGCTGAGGAAACAGGGTTACTTGCCCTGAATGCTTCGATTGAGGCTGCACGAGCTGGCGAAGAAGGTTCTGGTTTTGCAGTCGTGGCACAGCAGATCCGCAAGCTGGCAGACGAAAGTAAGGAATCGGTACACCGTATTAATGAGCTGATTAGTCGTGTGCAAGAGCGGATCAGGGAGACAGCCCAACTGTCTCATGAGCAGCATGGTCTCGTGGTTAATGAATCGGAGCGGACCATCTCTGTGGACCAGACGTTGCATGAACTGACAGGCACAGTGGAAGTATTTATGAAGGGCGCGCATGATATCGGTTCAAAGATTGCAGAACAGACCGGTCGCGTGGAGCAAACACACGGTCATGTGAAGAAGATCCAGGGGAAAGCCGGATCGTTCTCAGATGAGGCGAGACGAATTATGGATGCCGCACACGAAGAGACAGCCATCATGGAGGAGATTTCATCTTCGGCTGAAGAACTGAGACAATTAACCGATCGGTTATTGGACAAAACCAAAGCATTCCGGATGCAGCCTTAAGCTGTGTTCGGGATTTTTTTTGTTTTTAGAGAACAGTTTTGGCATGATAATTTGCTTATTCTGGTTAAAGCCGAACGTTCTTTCGTGAAAACGAAAATTTGTAAAGATTATTTTATGAAAGATTAACAAATTCGCAACTTGCAGGCGATAAATGAAGATATAATAGGATTATCACAACAGATAAAGGAGCCCAGTATATTGAAAACTTGGACAGGTATCCTGCTGATGATTATTTTGGCGGTAGCTACGATTAGTACAACTTCGGCTGCCAGAACCATGAATGAATCGCAAAAACAGCTTAATATAGATGATCAATCCAGCCAGACCGCAGTGGTCGAGGCTTCCAATATAGATAAACTGCATGACACAGCGAAGGCAACACAGGAATCCATTCCTGTGAAAGAGGAATACGTTTCGGTAGCTCCAGAGAATAAGAAAGTCAGATTATACCCTATGAAAGTTGAGGGTTCAGGTTATATATATAGCGGAATGATTTTGGAAGTGGACGGCAAAACGCGAGAATTTAGGGATTGGCAGGGAGAAGGTGGGTCTTACAAACCCGAAGTGCACGAGCTGGATCTGAATGGAGACGGCCAGAAAGAAATTATTGTTCTGTACACGGAAGGTCATGGAACAGGTATTTATTTGGGACAAGCACGTATCATTAATCCGGTAACGCTGGAAGAGATGAAGATGCAATCTCTGGATGAGATTGTGAAACAACATGTGAAGTCAAAAGTTACGGTTAGATCAGACCGTGTGGATGTTGATGTCGCCGTTGATGGGGTTCAAGCAGAACCTTTACGGATCGAGGAAGATACGAGTGGCGGCGTATATAACGAAGAGTTGGGATTCGGTGGAGTAACCTATTACAGTATAGAAGATGGCCAGCTTGTCGTATCAGCAGCAGGATCTTACGGTGCGGCTTTATATGCCGGTGATCTGACATTTACTTATGAGTATCAAGATGGTGAGTGGAAGGCAGTAGATTTGAAGTACAGTATGGAAGTGTATGAAGAAGAATATTATGAAACTTTTGATTAATGGCGTCATGTTGATATCGTAATACAGCGGGAATTGAAAGTTCTCGATTGTGGAGTTAAGTGAACAACTGACAAGAATATCTTCCTTTCTCCGTATACGGACAGTGGGAAACAGAGCGAGGCTGAAAAAAAATGGGGACATACAGCCTCGTTTTGTGCTGCCCGAAAATAGGCACTGTGCACTAAAAATGCAGGAAACAATTGACATTATCACTTTAGTCATTTAAATGTATAAAGGACAAATCATTTTAACATTCAGGAGGGATTTTGATGAAGAAAAAGGTTGTACTGGGTTTGATGGTAGGCACATTAACGCTTGGAATCGGAACAGGTGCACTCGCAGCAACAGGACTGGAACAGATTAAAGCCTATCTGAACAGCAAGATTACGCTAAAAATGAATGGTGCCACGGTGACAGCCAAAGATGCCAATGGTAAAACAGTGTTGCCTATCACCTACAACGGAACGACTTATTTGCCTGTACGTGCTGTGGGATCCTTGCTTGGGACAGAGATCACTTATGACAGTGCAACTTCATCCGTCCTGATTGGTGGAAAAAATGAAACCGGGCCAGTAACCAACGATAAAGTAACACTAAGTACACTGGGAACAACGGTGTTGGGATCTACCGCATGGCATACCAAAGATCCTGCGGAGACTACTTACAAAGGCAAGGATTATAAAGATGTATATCTGCATACAGATTCCGTGAAGCAAGGAGACGACTTCCAGATCATGACGGGCAAAAAGTATTCTTCCCTGCATCTGGAACTGGCCGCTCTTCAAGGGAATCAGGAGATACAGGTAATCAACCAGGACAATACGGTTCTCAAAAAGCTGAGCATATCGCCGGGAAGCGGATTGGTAAGCTTGGACGTGGATGTATCGGGCACTGAAGCTGTATTTGTTGAGATTGTCTCAGAAGATCCAGGTTCATCGCTATTTGTACCTCTTACAACATCTTATTTGGTTAAATAAAATAGACGTAAATAAAAAAACGATTATCAACAATGGTGTTGCTGGATCAAGTCCATAACACACATGGTGATAATCGTTTTTATGTTTAACGAATGACGGTATCCAGCGGTTTGAGATTGGCTTCAATCTCGGCGCGGCGATCTTCAAGGAATGGAGGCAAGGCAAGCGATTCTCCCAGATGCTCCAATTCTTCGTCTGTATCAAATCCCGGACCATCGGTTGCAAGTTCGAACAGAATACCGTTTGCTTCACGGAAATACAGGGAGCGGAAGTAGAAGCGATCTACAAAACCGGAGTTAGGGAATTGGAAGTTACGAACCCGTTCCACCCATTGTTTGAGTTCTTCTTCGTTATCCACACGGAACGCGACATGGTGTACGCTGCCACGTCCAGGACGTTCTTGGGCAAGGTCATTCCGTTCCTCAACATGCACCTCGGAGCCGCTACCACCTTCGCCGGATTCAAAAACGAGTACATCAGGTTGACCTGGAGTAAAGGCGGGGTAACTTCCTTTAGCTCTGAAACCGAGCAGTTCGGTAAGAACTGGAGCAGTAAGGGAAGCGTCTTTTACCGTAAGATGTATAGGGCCAAGGCCTACAATGCCATACTCGGCAGGCACGGGGCTCTGATCCCATGGTTTACCACCAGCGACACCTGTATTATTTTCATCCGAGACCAGAATCAGACGTTGTCCTTCAAAGTCTGTGAACGAAAGCGTGGCACGACCACCCCGTTCAACAATCTCTCCATGTGGCACTTCGAATTCGTCAAAACGTTGCTGCCAGTAAGTCAGTGCCGCATCACTTGGAACGCGCAGTGACGTTCCAGAGATGCTGTTCACGCCTTCACGAGTCTGTCCGGCCATCGGAATCTCGAAGAAGGTAAGTTCGGTACCCGGATTACCTTTCTCATCGCCATAGAAGAGATGGTAGACGGACACGTCGTCTTGGTTGACTGTTTTTTTGATGAGGCGCAGACCCATGATGTTGGTGTAGAAACGATAGTTCTGATCAGCATGTGCTGTTAGAGCTGATACGTGGTGAAGTCCTTTGATTTGCATAATAATTCCTCCTAGATGAAATGGGATAGTGTAAATGTTCAGTTGAACATTTGTTGAGTGCTGTATTTATTAATATTTCGGTTAAGAAAGTTACTAACTTTTCGTTTGTTTTGGTTCTGGATTTATCTTAACATAAAGATATTTAAATTACAATCCTTATTTAGAATTCCAACTGGACAGCACTTTCATTCAATGGCAAAATGAAAAAGTTAACATTAAAGAGAGATAATGTTGGTGAGATCCTTGTAAAGGAGAGAAGAGATGTATGGCGTATCCACCATGGCTGGACCCTTATGATGCAGAGCCGTTTATCCTGTTCTCCACTTCACATATCGTTTCGATTAGCGTAATTACAGCATGGATTGTACTGATATTTTTGCTAAGGCACCATCTTCGATCATGGTCAGAGAGGGCACGCCGCATACTGCGAATTGTTCTGGCATGTATCATGTTTGCCTGCGAAATCGTGCTGCAACTCTGGTATGTGTACGGAGGGATATGGAGCCTGCAGACATCACTGCCACTCGAACTATGCAGTCTGTCTCTGCTATTATCGGCGTTGTTACTACTGACACGCAGTCGACTGTTACATTCTGCACTGCTGTTTGCAGGCATTGCTGGAGCCCTTATGGCGATCCTGACTCCTAATTTGGGTTATGGTTATGCTCATTTTCGATTCATTCAATTTTTCGTTGCTCATGCCTGCATCATTCTGGCTTTACTCTACATGACCTGGGTGGAACAGCTGCGACCTAGCTGGAGATCTGTAGCAGGTTCGATGATATTTGTGAATGTGGCAGCATTAATCGTATACGTTATAGATGTTATACTTGACACGAATTATATGTTTTTGAGACACAAGCCGAGTACACCCTCGGTGCTTGATATGTTAGGTCCGTATCCCATGTACATCCTTGGGGAAGAGATACTTGCGCTAGTTTTGTTCTCGCTGATGTACATTTTGCTCTTTGCCATTCCAGATCGGTTGAAACATCGTGTGAAAAAAGGTAAAAGCTCCACGTTATAGGGATAATCCTTGTAGTTGCGCCTGCGCCGTATTATAATTCTCAGCATTTTGCATAATTCGAATCCTACCGCTCACGGGATTTATGCGAAATGCTCTTCACTATAAAATAAAATATCCCGCAGTAATCTGAACGAATCAGATCGCTTGCGGGATGTTTGGGCGTTGTCCCTGAAAAAGGCCAACTTATATTTATCCACGGAGCAGAGATTCCGCACCATCCACATAGATTCGTGTACCTGTAACATGAGAGGCTTCATCGGAAGCGAGGAACAGAACGAGGTTAGCCACTTGCTTCGACGTTCCAGGTTCGCCCTTGAGCGGATGTTCATGACCCTCAGGGAATTCAACAGGAATCTGTACTTCTTTCAGATCATCGGACGGGTAGGTGTTATCATCAATGTTGGTATCAATGGCTCCTGGGCAGACAGCGTTAACACGGATCTTATAACGAGCCAGCTCCAGTGCGGCCATCTTGGTAAACGCAGTTTGTCCCGCTTTGCTGGAAGCGTATGCAGAGAAACCGATCCCTGAGAAGACCCGGTTACCGTTGATGGAACTGGTAATAATGATGCTGCCGCCATGTTCTTTCAGATGGGGGATGGCATATTTGACGGTTGCGAAGGTTCCGCGCATATTGATCTCCATCGTCTGGTCCCAGTCCTCGATTTCCATCGTTTCAATCGGAGCCATCGTTCCGTTAATGCCTGCATTTGCAAATATGATATCCAGTTTACCCGCTTCAGCGGCAGCCTGATTGATCGCCTTCTGCACATTATCCGGTTTGGAGATATCACATTCGATCACATACGCTTCTCCGCCAGCCTTTTCAATCGTCTGCTTGGTTTCCTCCGCATTTTCGGGTGTGCGATCCAGCATGTACACTTTGGCCCCATGTTCGGCGAATCGAATAGCAGTAGCCTGACCAATACCGGATCCACCTCCGGTTACAATCGCGACTTTGCCTTCCAAACGTTGTTCTGTCATCTCTGATCCCTCCGTATGGTATAGATTGTCGTTGTACGCTCTACTTTTACATACCCGGCTCAAGACTGATGAATCATATGTTATATATCAAAAAGAACAGGACCGCAATGCGGGCCTGTTCTGTGAGCAGATCATCTTCATGATCTGTCTGCTGTAATATTATTTTGGCATGTGAATGGTAGGAAACACCCTCAGGTCATGCCTTGCTTTACTTATGTTTCTTCCAGTCCATTGCACTGTTATTGAGCAAATATTCAAAGTCGTTATCCCGGCGCTTCTGCTCCGCTTGGCGAGCTTCTTCTGCTTGCTGACGTTCCTGCTCTTTAATTGCTGCCTCAGCAGCCTTTGCCTCATCCGCCTGAGCTTTCAGCTTCTCCAGCACATCACTGCTAAGCAAATCCTTCAGTGTTGTGGGTTTATCCTGTGCTACTGCTGCTTTGGGAGCAGGAGTGCGTTTTTTGGATTTTGCCATAGGAAAATCTCCTTTCCAAACATGAATCAGGTTCCATTTATCGTACAGTAGTCATAGTATATCAGGTTCCCGTAAAGCATTCCATGAATCTGCGGAACAAAAGCAGGAAAACGAGGGTTGCGTGACGAATGAAAACGGGTATAAAATCATATACTATTACCGATACTGCGACTATTCCCTGGAGAAAGGAGTCGTTGTTCGTGGAAGTAAACCGTGGTTTACTGAAAGGGCTTGCATGGGGCGTTGCCTTTAGCTGCCCGTTATGGATTGCGATTATCGGCTGGTTACGTTTGATGGGATGGATGTATTGAGGATGATGCCGGAAGAGGTCATTTTTTATAAAGTCATATATGTAACCGCTATCACTAAAATCAATAAATAAAGCTCTGCCTTGCGAGATACGCACAGGACAGAGCTTTTGTTTGTTTAGAGTTCCTTACAAGTCATAACGATGGATTATCATCCATTTGGCAAGGAAGTTAATTAAGGCATTTTTACCGGCTCTGGATATTCCAGGCCATGTGTATCTACCGTAACTTTTTTCATAACTTGATCCGTAACGGGTTTGTCACCTTCACCTATTTCCTGAGCAGCAATACTATCAACAACTTCCATACCTTCGGTTACTTTACCAAAGGAAGCATAGGCATTATCCAAATGATCCGCGTCAGCTAACATGATGAAGAATTGGGAGCCTGCGGAATCCAGATCTCCATCTTTTCGTGCCATGGAAATAACTCCGCGAGTATGATTCAGGTGGTTTTTGTGACCGTTGGATGTAAATTCGCCCTTAATCGTGTATCCCGGGCCGCCCGAACCGTTACCATTTGGGTCACCACTTTGAACCATAAAGCCCGGAATGACCCGGTGAAAGATCAGGCCGTCATAGAACCCTTTATTCGCAAGGGAGATGAAATTATACACCGTGTTTGGCGCAATCTCGGGATAGAGCTCAATAACGATCTTTTGACCATCCTGCATCTCAATGGTAGCCACCGGGTTTGGACCTTCAGGTGCGGCCGGGACTGGCGCTTGCTCGGCACTGGTTGCAGGGCGTCCGCAACCACTAATGACGATAAGCAGCATCGCAAGAACGAGCGATACTGCGGTTGTTTTTTTCCACCGTAAAGACATGAAAACGTTCCTCCTTGCATCTCTGCATCATATATTTTCTCCAAATCCTATTTGGATATTTACCCAACTATCATACCGTTTTTGTGGACAGGATGGCAATGTAATACATGTGTTTGTGGTGAACAAGGGATGGCCTTCATGGAATGATGGGTGTAAAATAAGGAAAATGCTTCCGCATCGGGGACGTACGGGTCTGTTCCGTCCGCTCCAATACACGGCAGTCCCGGCGTCAGTAACGGAAAGGACGTGTGGGTATATGAACTTCTCGTGGAAGCGCAATCTGGTCATATTGTGGATTGGTGTATTTTTTTGCAGCACCGCGTATTCGATCTCGATTCCATTCCTGCCCCTGTTTCTAAGTGCTGACTTGGGGGTTCGTGATCACCTGGAGTTATGGTCAGGACTGGCATTTGGCATTACGTTTCTCGCGAGTGCACTCGTGTCTCCGTTCTGGGGATCACTGGCTGACAAATACGGACGCAAGCCCATGCTGATCCGGTCGGGATACAGCCTTGCCGTCTTGTATTTAATCAATTATTTCGTGCAGGACCCGTATTCGCTGATTGTTGTTCGATTGTTTCAGGGTCTGCTTGCAGGGTTTGTTCCAGCAGCGATTGCCCTGGTAGGCACGAATACACCTGAAGAGAAGACGGGTTATGCACTTGGTATTATGTCCACTGCAGGAGCGACTGGTGGTATTATCGGACCGTTAATTGGTGGCGTGGTGAGTCATTATTATGGGAACCGGAATGCATTTTTGTTTTCGGCTATTGTTGTGTTAGTCTCAGCAATCATCGCAACCTTCTGGGTAAAAGAAGAGAACTTCAACCGGAACAAAGCTCGTTCTCACGTCATGGATGACATTCGTGAAGCGAGAGCGAATCGTTTGTTTATGACAGTGCTTGGCATGATGGGGATATGTACATTCTCCGTCATGATTCTGGAGCCACTATTGACGGTCTATGTAATGGAGATGGGCGTTCAGCCGGATCGTGCCTCACTCAGCTCGGGTATTATTTTCTCAGCGGTGGGGGTAGCAACAGTTATTATGGCGCCGCGATGGGGCAAGATTGGTTCAAGGATTGGATACGGTAAAGTGTTGATCATTGGACTGGTTGGTGGGGCTGTAGGGAATCTTCTGCAGTTCTTTACAACAGGTTATATAGCATTCGGTATTTTACGCTTTGTGTATGGTTTATTCTTTGCGGCTGTATTTCCGGCAATTAACGCCATGATTGTGCAGGCTACCGCATCGAGTTTCCGGGGCAGGGCTTTTAGTCTGAATCAATCCGCGGCCCAGATCGGGACGATGGCGGGACCGATTATTGGTGGTGTACTTGGGGGCTGGCTGCCGATACGCTGGATATTTATTATTAATGGAGTGGCATTGATCATCACTGCGATTGTAGCGAAGTGGTCAGGCTTGGATCACAAACTGCCCGTGGCAAGTAAGGTTTCCGCTAAGCGATGAGCTGAATCAATAAGAGTAAGTGAACTTACAGGTAACAAAAAAGATGACGCTGTGAAATTACAGACGTCATCTTTTTTAAGTGTACTACGGATCTATATAAGTTAGTCATCCGAAGAGGGCTTACGAGAAGCCTTCTCCTTGGGAATGGCATGCTCGACCGCATCACGTTGGTCCTCATCCTCAAGTGCTTCGGGGAAGGAGTCCTCAGTGAACAGTCCGAAGTCCGGGTCAATATCCCGTTCGGTCACGAGATTATCCGGTTCATTCACATGTTTTTGGCGATCTTCCTTCATCGTGTATGCACCTCCTCATTCAGGATGTCATAACAGTCGTTAATGGCGTGGTGGAATGTCGTTCTCCGGTTTGGCGTCCGCACCAGCACCATTAAGCAGATCGGTACCATGCAGTGCATCCGGATCGGGTGCAGCAGGATCAACCGGACTGTTCGGTTGCAGAAGATCTGCATCCGGTACAGATTCCAGCGGTGTCTCAGCCAAACGTGAATCCAATTCCGGCTCGTCCACAGCAGTTGCGGATACGGGTGCCAGATCCGAATCTTCCGTTACAATCCGTCTGCCGGAAACTTCATCAAAGGTATCCATATCGCCTTCCGGGACTTCCGTCTCTGGCGGAATATCGCGGGACCTCTGATAACGGTCATAATAGCGGTCGCTCTCTTCGTTACTAATTGGTTTGTCAGACATGAGTAACACTTCCTTTCATTGTCGGTTGTCCAAAGCTTCTTACCCCGTAGTTACCCAAAGCGCTAGTGTTGTAATCTTGCACAGGTTATTATCTCCGGGTGTTCGCTACGATATGAATGCCTTAGAATTTGGGGAATACATATTTAACCAAGAAGTATAAGAAACCGAAAAAGATAATGATATATGCGGCATATTTAATAAATGTGGAAGCGACCATACTTGAATCCGATTTATGCTGAACATCCTTATGTTCCACCTCAACCGTACGATGTGGCTCATTCATTGTAATCATCTCCTTAGCGTGTTTGTTTGCTTTGAGAAACCATTACACCCGGAGCAAAGGATTGAATCGCAGCCACCGTTTTTACAGCTTTTCCTGTTTTGCCTATGTTATGATGAAGCTTGAATATATAAGGGAGGAATTTCAAGTGGACTGGTTCACACTGGGCAATATGATCACACGCATCCGTATCGGGCAAAAGGCGTCCACACCCGGGTTCTCCCGTACCGTCATCCGTCGTCCGGATGGTTTGTTTTGGGTAGGCGGTATATGGTCCGGGCAAGTTGTACAGTTACGGGATTTCCTTTTTTCCGACATATGGACCATCTATGATGATGAGGAGACAGAGCAGTGGCTTGAATTTCGGAGTCAAGTTGAACAGAAAGAACGGGATATGATCGTGAACCAGTTCGAAGACTTGCGTGATTAATCGGATAACTTTAACAATAAAATGGAAATAAGACTATAAATCGACTTAAATGTGAAATTCATTTTATCTCAAGAAGGTGACGTGACAAACGGTGGCGAATGATAAATGAGAGAATCTAAGAAAGGGAAAATTAGAACTTTGAGGTGCTGTGAATGAAAAATGTGCCCAAAGCTATCGTCATCTTATGGATGAGTGTATTGATTATTCTAGGCATGCCACATGGGATAGTCTTTGCAACTACAGGAGTGGTTCAGCAACCTGTATCCATCACAGGATGGGAAGTAAAATGGGGGAACGTCGACGATCAAGGGTTCATCAGTGAGGTTAAGGGAGCAGACGAGATATGGGAAAAACAGGGCAGCGATAAGTTAGAGTATAGCAATACGGATCGATCGAATTCTTTATGGACTCGCCTGACCATTCCTGAGTTGAGTGAGGAAAGTTCAGCCATTCGATTTGAGAACATTAAAGGCAATCATATTGTAGTTTATCTGGAAGACCGCAAAGTCTACGAGAACTACCATTACAATTATGATAATAATGCTGTGTTGCTGCCCTTATCCAGCGAAAATTCAGGTGACACGCTCTATGTATGGTCGCAAAATGAAAAAGGCCGTCTGGGGATACAAGGTACTGTTCAGGTTGGACCTTATGCCGCGTTACAGGAGAAATATATTCATAATGGACTTATTGATGTAATTTTGGGCGCGACCTTTGTCTTCACAGCGATTACGATGCTGAGTTGTACGTTCTTTCTTGGCAAATTCCATAAGGGATTATGGATCTCGCTATGCATCGTGATGGGTTCCATCGGCACGATGATCATCACGTACTCGCAATTTTTGTATACGTTCTATCAGGTATATGGTGACCTGTATTCCGTAGTATTTGATCTGGCGATGCTGCTGGGTATGCCAGCGCTATGTTATTTTTTTGAACAGATTATCGGGCCAGGACTGCATGGAATCTTCACCAAACTGCGAAAAATACTATTCATATATTCAGTTATCGCTGTGTTCTCTTTATTTATCTATGTTACTTCAGGTGGGCAATGGGAGATCCTCTACAATCTACTCGTACAGCGTGTGGTTGGTATTGTGCTGGTCATTCTGCTAACAATCCTGTTGGTTGGTACCATCGCCAAAGCGCTGCAACGAAATCGGGAAGCTATGCTGCTTGCGACAGGATTTGGTACATTTGCCTTGATCAGTGTGGCTGAACTGTTGTGGTATTATCAGCGGAGTGGGACGTATCATCTGTTATGGTGGAAATGGTCCATGGTTGCATTTGTGATCTCGTTGATTGCCATTCTCGGAAGCCGTTTTGCCGAAAAACATACTAAAGTTCTAGAGTATTCCAAGGAACTGGAGTTGTTCAACAATGAGTTGCAGCGATCCGAAAAGATGGAGATTATTAGCGAACTGGCTGCTTCCGTTGCCCATGAAGTACGTAATCCACTTCAGGTGACAAGAGGCTTCCTGCAACTTATGACGGAACAGGAAGACAACAAAAATAAGGGGTATGTGCGAATTGCACTGGAAGAACTTGATCGGGCTTCGGGCATCATAACGGATTTTCTTACCTTTGCCAAACCTGAGTTTGACCATATTATCTCGCTCAATATCTCGGATGAGTTCAATCATATTGAAGGCATTCTTGTACCGATGGCTAATCTGGAAGGTGGTAAAATCACCACTGACATTCCGCCAGATCTATATATTCGAGGCAATTCCTCGAAGTTCAAGCAGGCTTTTATCAATATTATCAAGAACAGTATTGAAGCTCTGCAGGGACAAGGTCAGATTGATATCTGGGCGTACAAGCAGGATGGAATGATTAAGGTGCATGTCAGGGATAACGGAGAAGGAATGGATGAGGAAGCACTCTCCCGGTTGGGCGAGCCTTATTTCTCCAATAAAATCAAAGGCACAGGCCTGGGCATGATGGTGACATTCCGAATTGTTGAAGCGATGCAAGGACAGATCAGCTTTACAAGCACCAAAGGGGTAGGAACAGAAGCGGTTGTATCTTTTGCCGAGTTCGTCGATTGACGAACTCACAGAAGGATACAGCGGCTTTTTTGTTCCTACCCCTGATTTCTTACATTACCAATAACTCACCCGGTTTAACTTCTCCAAGGTCCGCAATTCACATCATAATTTACTTTGGAAGGATTGGGAGGTATGACAAGCACATAGTCATTCTGCTGCTCCTCAACAGTACGTACCTGAATGTGCTCCGGAATTACGATGCCGAACGCTTCACGAAGCGCCTGCTTCGGATTGGAGTGCAATTGTTGTCTGAAGTGCTCGTCAGTCCAAGCCTTTTCAATAATATCCTCATGCAACGTTTTCTCTGATACCATCATCGTCAACATTCCCTTCATATTTAAAATTAAACTGAATCAGCTTAGTCCTTATGCTCAGAATCCCAACTGTTGCTCGCTAATCCAGTGATGAAACCCGCCTTGGAGAAGCTGTTTCTTCCGTTGTGTAATGTCCTGAACAGCTTGTACTAAAGTGCTGCATAAATAAGAATTAAACGCCTCAAGATGCGATATTCCTAAGTTAGACGATGTTAGTATACGATTATAGTGATAAGCAATGTCTACGTAAGAGTTCATGAGTTGTGTATTGTATACATTGTCATGTATACGTTCGCTTAGAGGATGAACTGGATAGTTGTGATTCAGTGCTGCGGATATGTGGGAGAGGTAGCTGTTGTAGTTTCCATGCACAGCATCTTGTTGCGTGTCTGTGAAGTCATCGGTCATCTGGAGAGTCATGAGTGTGATGTTGATGGCAGAACACACCGGGATGATCCGGTCGGACTGATTCAGCAGAAGGAGTGCACCAGTAGCTCCAATGAGGAGAGGGGCAGCCTTTTGCGCAATCAACAAGGGATTCTGCTGGAAATAATCAATGGAATGCTCACCCGTAACACTCAAGGCCCAATCCACTACATATTGTCTGAAATAGACCCAGAACGTGGAGGAAGGATTGAATAATACCGAGTAAGATTGAAGTGCATCCATGTAATATAGATTACCCAGGGATAACTTCAATGTGGCATTCTCCGGTTGTTCATCCATCACGTCGTCCTGATTCAGAAAATATAACATGTGAATGAGACAGGCTGTACTTAATTGGTGTGCTTTCTCTGGGGGTAGTTTATCTGAGTGTTGCATCCAAAGTGGAATGATGTACCCGATGTAGCTGTGTCCCGAATCTCGTAACAGCGGATTAACCGAACGAAGCTGCTCTAATGCATGTCCTGATAAAGGTTCGGGATATTCCCGTACGCGTTGTTCCGCTGAAGCAAACACAACCTCCAGATCAGATCTAAACGGATCTAACCAATCTCTCCGCATTGTTACATCTCGTCCTTCCTGCGATAAGGTGATTCAGGACTGTTTAACTATATTAGTTGAAATAATCATTTACACGATAAACGGAGAGGACAGAAAAAACCTGAAAAAGCGAAGCGTTCGCCTTTATCACCGGATTTTCCCTTGAAAAAGGAAATCGAAAAAATCTGGGGATAACAGCGATTGGAAGGTTGTTCTGTCAGCGTAGTGTCAGTGTAAATAATATGTAGTTCAACTGATATAGATCATGAAGTTACATTCATTATAGCGGAAATAAACTGAAAAAAATAGGATTTTTTGTGATCAATTGTGAGAAAAATGATGACTTTTTGTATTTTATGGCATAAAAAAGTGGATTTTAGGCTCAAACTAGGAAGGCACAGGATTTCGACATCGGAAAGGCGGCAGAAAAATGAATTTGAAATGGAAAACATGGATGGCAGCCGGATTGGCAGCCGTAGTCATAACAGCAGCAACAGGGCATGTAGCATTCGCTGATTCAACGTTTCGGGCTGAGGAACATGAAGATGCGTCAAAAGTTTCTTCCTCCGGCAAACCAGCGAAGCCATGCATGCAGGCAGGACACGGTCTGTTCATGATTGGTGAGACGGCAGACTTGCTTGGGATTGGACTTCGGGATCTGAAAGAACAGATGGAACTTGGCAAGACGTTGTCCCAGATTGCGAAAGAGCGTAAGGGACTTAGTGAGGAGCAGTTATTGCAGAAGTTGAAGCCTACACTGGCACAGCGTCTGGATCAAGCCGTAGAAGAAGGTTGTCTCACCAAGGAACAAGCTGCAGCCACGAAGGCAGACATGGATACCAAGTTGAAAAAGGTTATTAATACCCCGCTGCGTGATTTGCGGCGTGAATTTGCCCACCATGGCAAACGTTCCATGGTAGATAAGGGCGAAATTGCCCGGTTTATTGGAGTGACCCCTGCTCAACTGCACGAGCAGCTTCAGGGAGGGAAATCCCTAGCTGAGATTGCTCAGGCAAAAGGCATTAGCGAAACGCAGCTGGTGGACAAGCTGAAGGAACAATTAACGGGTGATCTGAAGAAATTTGTGAATCAGAAAGGCAACGTGCATCCAGCCCCGGGTCCCCAGGAACCTGTTCCTGGACGATCAACTTCGAGCGAAGTGAAATAAAGAAGAGCGTCTCCGGGAGGGACGCTCTTCTTTATTTTTAAAACGGCTCACTCGTTCCCGGACTGCGAGTTGGGCTGAGTGACGGAGTTCGCTCAGGTGAATTTATTTTGTCCATAGCAGCTGATGAATGGGAGGTTAAACGTGGTTTGCGTATTAACCCTACGGTGAAGCGGGAGCCAGGAAGCTTGGACAGCGCCCAACTGATTGCAAGAGCAATACCAACGGTTACAAGGAATGATAGCAACGTTACAGGCAGATGCCATCCACTGAGTTGAAGCGGTCTGGTTATATAAGCGATCGCGTAGATCACCAGTGCATGAACCAGATATCCACCAAATGAATAGCGGCCAATCCAGGCTAACAGGCGCTGAAACCGTGTATCTTTGCCCTGCATCAGTACAAGGAAACCATATATCATAAACATCTGAGCCATGATGATCAGAAATGTGGTTGGTTTCAGATAGGTCGAGATATTCAGATTAACAACATCCCCGGACCCACGCAGCACATCGTATCCAAGCCAAATATACATCCCTATGAACAGACAGATCGTCCATGGCAGCACCTTGGTGGTCCAACTCCTCCAGCTATCCACTGACCAGGCACATACGGCACCCAGTAAAAAGTAGAACCAGTACATAGCCCATGAATAGGAGCGATATTGCAGCAACGTTGACCAAGGCTCAGACATGGATTCTGTCCAACCACCCATATTATAGTAGGACCATTGCATAAGCAGAGCATATAGTGCTGCTGCAAAGAGAATTAGCCCCATAATGACTTGCATGGGCGTGAAACGTGAGGCGTTCTGGATACGTCTTTGAATGGCTTTTGCTCCTGTCCAGAACAGGGGGAACAGAATATAGAACTGAAACACCATAATGACAAACCAGAGATGATATCCCGTCTGTGGTACAAAGAGTTCACGAACAAGACTGCGCAAATCGGGTATGCCTGCACGCCAGAACGCGGGGGTGAAGATACGGACAGCAAGCCAATAGATGAGTGTCCATACGACAAACGGCATATAGATATCGCCAAATCGCTTTCGAATGAAGCGAGGATATTCCGGTTTGGTGTTACGGTGATGGTAAAACAACAGTACACCCGATAAAAATACAAACGTTGGCGTACCAAATCGGGTCAGATGATAAATCATGGTCAGCATAATGGAATCCGGTTGTTCAATATCGGCGCGATAGATATACTCAGCGATACTATGCTGCATGACGATTGCCAGAAAGGCAATGCCCCGCAGTTCGGTCCATTCCGCTATTCGCGGTTTTTTCACATTGTAATCCTCCCTCCAGGAACCGGAGTTCATCCTATAAGGGTAGCTGTTAAACATTAAGACTGCATTAAATGGAGAAAATAGGTACTAAAAGAGACGGCTTTGGCCGTCTTTTCTGTTGATATATCTCATGCTTGTTTTAGTTCTCTTCCTCTGATGATGGGGTCTCTGAGGACGCGGCATCTTCTTCAAACCGTTTCTGAATGTACGACTGAAGTTTGGTTACATCAACACCCAGCACCTGAGCTGAGCCGACCAGTTCATTGGTGAGCAGCTTGTTCGGTGGAATCTGCTGCTGATCAATATCGTTCACATGGATATCGAAGCCAAGTGATGCGAGTTTTAACATCTGGGTTGGACTGAGGTCTGTCTCAATATAGGGAGCGATCGCTTCCAGGATATCCGGGATTTTGAAAAGTGACGTAGTGCTCTGCATTTTCTTGGCCAGCTCGGTCATGAAGATCCGCTGCCGTTCGGTGCGCGTAAAATCCGAGGTGGCATCATGCCGGAACCGAACATATTGCAGGGCGGTCTTGCCGTCCATATGTTGCAATCCTTTTTTTAAGTCAATGTCGTACATATGTTTATCTGCTTTACTGGTGTAATACATGTCTTTCTCCACATCGATCTCAATACCGCCTACCGCATCAACAAGTGCCATGAAACCTGTAAAGTCTGTGTAGACATAATGCTGGATGGGAATACCGAGCAGATCACTTACGGTTTGTTTGGTCAACTCCGCACCCCCGTAGGAAAAGGCTGCATTAAGTCTGCTTTTGCCATGCCCGGGAATGGCGACATAGGTATCTCGCAGTACGGAGAATAGATGGGCTTTTTTGGTGACCGGATCAATGGAAGCGACCATGACCGAGTCTGAGCGTCCTGAATCATCTCCTCTTGAGTCTCCACCAAGGAGCAGAATGTTCACCCGTTCCTGGCCCTCCCATCTTGGAATCGTTGTCGTTGGTGTGTCTGAATCGCTGTCTGTGTCGGAAGAGGACGAGTTGGATGAAGTCCCGGAAGCAGTGGAGATGCTATTGGCAAAATGAACAATCGAATATCCGTAATAGACAATGACACCTGTAACTGCAAGTGCCAAGGTCAGGGCTGTACCCCATAACCATTTTTTAAGCATAATCTTCACCTTTCTATAATTGAACTGATATGTAACCCAAACTAGTTTAACAAAAAGAAAGGTAAATGTCCTCTTTGATTTCGTAACTTCGGTCAAATGTCAGATTGTTTGACAAATAGTTAGTGTATATTTATTATGTAAAAAATAATCTTGTTTTGTGTAATGGGGGTATTAAAAGCCAGTTATGAATCAATCACTATTTAATTGGATTAATCAGTATGCAGACCAAATACCGTTTCTGGACTGGTTTATGATCACATCATCCGAGTATGCGGTTTGGGTCATGATCGCACTGCTCGTTATCGTATGGTTTCTCGGCGATCCATCGAAACAACGAATTGTTTTTTATGCCTGTGTGGCTTCCATTGTAGCGCTAGTTCTGGCTAAATGGGGGATATCACCAGCGGTCGGTCATCCAAGACCTTTTGTGGAAGGGACCGTGCATCAGCTGATTGCTCATGTACCTGATCCTTCTTTTCCAAGTAAACACGCTTCCTTTGTATTTGCTCTAGCGGCTGCTTCATTCTTTATTGGACGTCGCTTCGGGTTATGGATGTTGTTACTCGCTGTGTTGACAGGGGTGTCGCGGGTATATGTTGGTGTACATTATCCAGGAGATATTCTGGGAGGATTCATTCTCGGAAGTCTGCTTAGTGTGGTTCTGATTACAACACGCAATTATACCAAGTCGATTCCCGACTTTTTCATTAACATACACCGACGTGTTTTCCAGTAATGTCTGATAAACAATGTCTAGTGAAGTGGTGGTAGTCTCATTGAATGAAAGAAGCCTCTTAATCTCTGGTTCTGCCAAAGATGGGAGGCTTCTTTTGTGTTATGTTCGAAGTTACATGAAATTTAGAGAAATTGAATTCTAACATCTACAATTCATGACTACAGGTGACGATATACTATAAATATGTATTATTTGAGGAGTGGGACACATGGAAGACACGCGGGGAAACATGTTGGGGAAATTGAAGTTAACGATTCGAGGCAAGTTACTGACTGGTTTTCTCATAGTCGTAGCTTTGTTGATTATTGTAAGCAGCTATGCGCTAATTCAGATCCATGAAATGTCAAACAAAGCTAATGATGTGGATCAGACCTGGATGCCGAGTGTGAGCCTCTTGGGCTTGATGAATGGTGACATCTCAGACGTAGAACGATTGGCGCTGGCGATCATCGTTGAGCAGAACGAAGATGAAACAGCTAAGTTAAATGAAGCATTACAGCTGCTGCTTAACAAGATGGAGGATGAGCGTAAACAGCTGCTAACGTTCATTGAGAGCAATGATGAAGCGATGAAGCTCTACAATGATTTCAGTACGAATTATGATGCTTATGTGGCGAAAATGCCAGCATTTATCGAATTTGGTTTGAAGAACAATTATGAAGAGTCCAGTCGTTTACATACAGAGGCTTACCCGATGTGGTACACAGCAAACGACTCTATCACCAAGTTAATCACTTTAGGTAATGAAGGATCAGACGCGGCAACAAATGAATCGGTTGTGATGGCCGAGAATACATTTAATGTGATTTTGGCAGTGACGATTTTTGCCTTCCTGGTTGCGATATTCATTGCATTCTTCATTGCAAGCATCATCTCGCGTCCAATCAAAAAGATGAATGAAGCGGCCATGGCTATTGCCAATGGTGATCTGACGGGTGAAACGATTGTGCTCAAGAACAAAGACGAATTGGGAACGCTTGCGGCTTCTTTCAATACCATGAGTGGCAATTTGCGCTCCATGATTGAATCGGTATCGATGACTTCCGAACAGGTAGCTGCTTCATCGGAGGAGCTTCTTGCAAGTGCAGAGCAAAATACTCAAGCCTCGGAACAGATCTCCCAAACAGTCGAGGAATTGGCTGTAGGTACATCTGATCAAGTTGATATTGTGAAGCGTTCTTCACAGGCGATGAATGAGATGGCTCTTGGATCGGAGCAGATTGCCGAGCTTGCTCAGAGTGTATCCGTATCTGCTGTGGATGCGGCGAATCAGTCATCCGAAGGAAATATGATTATTCAGCAAGCGGTTGAACAGATGGGTTCTGTTCGAAATTCCATTGCTTCGCTGACCGAATTGGTTACAGGGCTGGGGGAACGTTCAGCAGAGATTGGAACCATTACCGAGGTAATCAACAACATTGCCCGGCAGACCAATCTGCTTGCACTGAATGCAGCCATTGAAGCCGCACGAGCAGGAGAGCATGGACGTGGTTTCGCCGTAGTTGCGGGAGAAGTGCGGAAGCTCGCTGAGGAATCTTCCACATCTGCGCAAAGAATTACGGATCTCGTTCAATTGATTCAGAAAGATACGGATCATGCTGTTCAGGCAGTTAAAGTGAACAGCAGTGAGACAGAGTCAGGAATCGAGATGGTTACTGCGGCAGGACAAGCGTTCGAACAGATCTCGGATGCAGTCAACAAAGTAGCGGGTGAAATCCAGGAAGTATCTGCAGGTTCAGAAGAAATGTCAGCGAGTACAACTGAGGTTGTAGGCTATGTAAGCCAGATCTCCAACATCGCCGGAGAGGCAGCGGGCGGGGTTCATAATGTATCTGCTGCAACTCAGCAGCAGTTGGCTTCCATGGAAGAGATCGCTTCATCCGCAGGTTCATTATCTAAAATGGCGGAAGAACTGCAGGAGCAAATTAACAAGTTCAAAGTGTAACTAATGAGATGTTCCGATACTTAAGGTGTACAGGAGCATAATGATGGTCAGAATGCCATTTGATTTGTACTGTTGATGATAACAAGGGTGAGAAGCTGTTTCTCTAACGCGCATATGTGTTAGAGAAACAGTTTTTTTTGTCGCATGACGCAGAGCAGGTCACAACAATGTTATTTCAGAAGTCACCAACGCTTATATAGCTAGTGAAACAAACGGCTATAATGGTAATTAATGGTGGAACTTACACTGAAATACACCATGGGGAGGAGCGATAAAAAACTTGCAGTTCAGAGTAATGCATACGGAATATTGATGAAGAGGAGATGAATAGTTGAACATGAAGGGGAGCTGGTGGAGACGAGTCGCTGTGATCGCGTTATCGGCAGGACTACTGGCAGGGAGTTTATCGATGGGCACAGGAATTCGTAAGGCGGATGCGGCCGCTGGAAATCAGAACTATGCTGAAGCACTGCAAAAGGCCATTTACTTCTATGAAGCACAGCGTTCGGGCCCGTTGCCAGCCAGTAATCGGGTCGAATGGCGTGGTAATTCTGGCATGCAGGATGGGGCTGATGTAGGCGTTGATCTGACCGGAGGATGGTATGATGCCGGAGATCACGTGAAATTTGGCTTTCCGATGGCTGCTTCCGCAACGATGCTCGCCTGGTCTGTCGTGGAATACGGCGACGGTTATGAACAGGCCGGACAACTGGAGGAGATCAAGGATAATATCCGATGGGCAACCGACTATTTTATGAAAGCGCATACGAAACCTAATGAATTGTGGGGACAAGTCGGAGCCGGGAATACTGACCATGCCTGGTGGGGACCGGCAGAAGTCATGCAGATGAACCGCCCTTCGTTCAAGATCGATGCTACATGCCCGGGCAGTGATCTGGCGGCAGAAACGGCTGCAGCGCTGGCAGCGTCTTCGATTGTATTTGCAGATGATGATCCGGCATATTCGGCTAGACTGCTCCAACATGCGAAAGAGCTGTACAACTTCGCAGACACATATCGGGGGGAATACACCGATTGTATCACGGATGCCGCAGCGTTTTATAACTCGTGGACAGGATACGAAGACGAGCTGGCATGGGGAGGAGCATGGCTTTACTTAGCTACTAATGATAGCGCTTACTTGTCCAAAGCCATTGCAGCTACGGACCGGTGGTCTTCTAGCGGAGGCTCAGCCAATTGGCCGTATACCTGGACACAAGGTTGGGACAGTAAACATTATGGTGCCCAGATTCTGCTTGCCCGTATTACGTCCAGTTTGAACATGCCGGAGGCGACGAGATTTATTCAGTCGACTGAGCGCAATCTGGATTATTGGACGGTTGGAGTCAATGGGACACGAGTTAAGTATACGCCAGGAGGTCTGGCGTGGCTGGATCAGTGGGGATCGCTCCGATATGCAGCGAATGCATCCTTTATTTCTTTTGTATACTCCGACTGGGTCAGTGATCCTGTGAAAAAGTCAAGATATCAGGATTTTGCTGTCTCACAGATGAATTATATTCTGGGCGATAATCCGCGTCAGAGCAGTTATGTGGTCGGATATGGGCAAAATGCACCTCAACATCCGCATCATCGGACTGCTCACGGTTCATGGCTGAATAACGAAGATATCCCGGCTAACCATCGCCACATTCTGTATGGTGCCATGGTCGGTGGACCGGATGCATCGGATGGATATACCGATGATATCGGGGATTACGTGAGTAATGAGGTCGCAACCGATTACAATGCTGGTTTTACCGGCGCACTGGCAAAGATGAATTTGCTGTTTGGTCAGAATCATCAGCCCCTTGCGAACTTCCCTGCACCTGAGGTGAAGGGAGATGAGTTCTATGTGGAGGCTGCGATCAAATCATCAGGTGCCAATTATACGGAAATCAGAGCACAGCTTAATAATCGTTCCGCTTGGCCTGCCCGAATGGGAGATCAACTGTCTTTTAAGTATTTCCTGGATTTGAGTGAAGTGTATGCTGCCGGACGTACGGTATCGGACGTGCAAGTGACAACCTCCTATACGGAGGGGGCGACGGTATCCCAACCAGTTGTGGTGAATGCAGCCCAGCATATCTATGCCATTACGGCGAACTTCGGAAATACCAAGATCTATCCAGGTGGGGAAGGGAATTATCGTAAAGAAGTACAGTTCCGCATTACAGGCCCACAGGGTGCATGGAATGCCAGCAATGATCATTCGTTCCAGACGCTGACCACAGGCACCCCTGTGAAGAGCATATACCTTCCAGTCTATGATGCAGGGGTGAAGGTGTATGGACAGGAGCCTGGTGTTACACCAGTCACGGTTCCAGGCGCACCTGCTGGCGTGCAGGCTGTGGCGGGAAGCAGTCAGGTTAACCTGACCTGGGCTGCTGTATCCGGGGCCGAGTCGTATACGGTAAAGCGTTCCGAGGTGAGTGGAGGACCATATACAACTGTTGCAACAGGTGTTAATGGATTGACCTATACAAACACGGGACTGACCAACGGGACAGCTTATTATTATGTAGTGATTGCTGTGAATTCAGCAGGGGAATCACCGGGTTCTGTGCAGGTGTCGGCTACCCCGCAAGCAGCTTCGACGGTGCCGGGAGCACTGACTTTAAGTGGGACAGCTGGTAATGGGCAGTCGGTCCTGACTTGGACAGTAGCCTCGGGCGCGACTAGCTATAAGGTACAACGTTCGGTGGCAGGCGGGACATATGCAGATGTGGCAACCGGATTGTCCGTGTTGACTTACACCGATACAACAGCGCTGAATGGCACCACGTACAATTACCGGATTGCAGCCGTGAATGCGAACGGACAGACACTGTCCAATGTCCTGACACTGACGCCTTCTGCATCTCCGGTGACGACCGGTACACTCGAAGTACAGTACCGCAGCGAAGGGTCCGGGAATTCAAATAATGCGGTGACTCCACAGTTCAACGTGAAGAATACCGGAACACAAGCGATTGATCTCAGTACCGTGAAGATCCGATATTATTTCACCAAGGATGGTGCGGATCAAATGACTTTCTGGTGTGATTATGCCGAGATGGGCACGGCCAATGTTGAAGGTACATTTGTGGCAGTGAATCCGGCGAAGGGTACCGCAGATACGTATCTGGAGATCAGCTTCAAGTCGGGAGCAGGCAGTTTGGCCGCTGGAGCAGAGACCGGCGTGATTCAAGCACGCTTTTCCAAAAATAACTGGAGCAATTTCGATCAAAGTAATGATTATTCCTATGATGCTTCCAAGACGGCTTTTGCCGCATGGAACAAGGTAACCGGGTATGAGGGAAACACCAAAGTATGGGGTTTGGAGCCGTAACTAGCTCAAGATCATTGGCCGAAGAAGAGCAGCATGGGCAGACCAACAGCGTTTATATTCAATTTCCACTATTCCAGGGAGGTATATATTAATGTTGAAATCAGCTGCGAAGAAAAGTTTAACAGCCATGCTGGCGGGAACCGTCATGTTGACTGGATACACCGGACTTTGGGCAGGGCCGCAGACGGCACATGCCGCAGATCAGGCCATCGAGATTCAGGCAGACACCATTAATGAAGCCCGGTTTCTGCAATTGTATGATCAGTTGAAGGATCCGGCGAACGGATATTTTTCTCCAGAGGGTCTACCGTATCATTCCATTGAGACCCTGCTCAGTGAGGCCCCGGATTATGGTCATATGACGACATCTGAGGCATACAGTTACTGGCTGTGGTTGGAAACCATGTATGGTCACTACACGGGAGATTGGTCCCAATTGGAAGCAGCTTGGGACAGTATGGAGAAATACATTATTCCGGTCAACGAAGGTGACGGCAAGGAAGAGCAGCCTACGATGAGTTCATACAACCCGAACAGCCCTGCAACATACGCATCGGAAAAACCTTTTCCTGATCAATATCCATCGGCACTTAATGGTCAATATGCAGCGGGTAAAGACCCGATTGATGCCGAACTTAAGGCGACCTATGGTGACAATCAGACCTATCTCATGCACTGGCTGGTCGATGTGGATGACTGGTATGGATATGGAAACCTGTTGAATCCATCACATACAGCTACCTATGTGAACACGTTCCAGCGTGGGGAGCAGGAGTCTGTGTGGGAAGCCATTCCGCATCCATCCCAGGATGATAAATCTTTTGGTAAGGCAAACGAAGGATTCATGAGCTTGTTCACAAAGGAAAATCAGGTACCGTCAGCGCAATGGCGTTACACCAACGCAACGGATGCCGATGCGCGTGCTGTACAGGTACTGTATTGGGCGAAGGAGATGGGCTACAACAATCCGGAATATCTGGATAAAGCAAAGAAGATGGGGGACTATCTGCGCTATGGCATGTATGATAAATACTTCCAGAAAATTGGAAGTGCAAAGAGTGGTACACCAACTCCAGGAACAGGCAAGGATTCCAATATGTATCTCATGGCTTGGTATACGTCTTGGGGCGGTGGCTTGGGTCAAGGTGGGGATTGGGCTTGGCGCATTGGAGCAAGCCATACCCATCAGGCTTATCAAAACCCGGTTGCAGCGTATGCCTTGTCTGACCCGGCAGGCGGCTTGATTCCGGAATCAGCAACAGCGAAGGCAGATTGGAATGCGACGCTGAAACGTCAGTTGGAATTCTATACTTGGCTACAATCTCATGAAGGAGCTATCGGCGGGGGAGCAACGAACAGTCTGGATGGTTCATACAAAGCCTATCCGGCAGGCGTAAGTACATTCTATGACATGGCTTATCAGGAGGCACCTGTATATCGTGATCCAGATTCCAACACCTGGTTTGGATTCCAGGCATGGCCGCTGGAGCGTGTAGCCGAGATGTACTATATTCTTGCGGAGAGCGGTGATTTGACCTCTGAGAACTTCCAGATGGCCAAGAAGGTGATCACGAAGTGGATCGACTGGAGTAAGGATTATGTATTTGTAGGTGAGCGTCCGGTGACGGATGCGCAAGGCTATTATCTGAATGCGGCTGGACAGCGCATTTTGGGTGGAACTAATGTTCAGGTAGCAACAACGCCGGCTCCGGGAGAGTTCTGGATTCCGGGTGGTCAGGAATGGCAGGGTCAACCGGACAAATGGAATGGATTCAGTTCGTTTACGGAAAATCCAAACTTCCGTGTAACGACCAAAGATCCAGTGCAGGACACAGGAGTTCTGGGAAGTTACGTTAAAGCTCTGACCTTCTTCGCAGCGGGAACACAGGCAGAGAACGGTACACTTAGCGCGGAAGGCCAAGAAGCCAAGGATTTGGCTGAGGCTTTGCTGGATACAGCTTGGGACTACAATGATGGTGTGGGGATTGTTACGGAAGAAGAACGTAAAGACTACTTCCGCTTCTTTGCCAAAGAGATCTATATCCCGGCGAACTGGTCTGGAACCTTTGGTCAAGGTAATACAATTCCAGGTACAGCAGGTGTACCTTCCGATCCGGCAAAAGGTGGCAATGGCGTATACATTGGATACTCCGATCTGCGTCCGGCCATTAAGCAAGATCCGGCATGGGCTTACCTGGATAATCTGTACAAAACGTCATATAACACAACCACGAAACAGTGGGAAAACGGTGCACCTACCTTTACGTATCACCGGTTCTGGTCACAGGTGGATATGGCTACAGCGTACGGCGAGTATGATCGTCTCCTCGGAGATTCCGATAGTCCGGAAGTGGAAGTACCCGCTGCTCCTGCTGGCGTAACAGCAACTGGAGGAAGTGAGCAAGTGGTTCTGAATTGGAACGCAGCCGCTGGTGCAGTCTCGTATACTGTGAAACGTGCAGCGGTGGATGGTGGTCCTTATACGTCTGTAGCGACAGGGATCACAGGATCGACATTCACAGATACAGGCTTGACCAACGGTACAACGTATTATTATGTCATCACTGCGGTGAATGCCGTAGGTGAGTCTGCACCGTCGACACAGGCATCTGCAACACCACTCGCAGGTACCGTTGTGCCAGGCGTATTCAACCTTACTGGAACGGCTGGCAATGCCCAGGCGGTACTGACATGGACCGCATCAGCTGGAGCAGCGAGTTATAAGGTACAACGTTCGGTAGGCACCGGGGCATATGCTGATCTGGCAACAGGTTTGACCGCACTGACGTATACCGACGCTACAGCGGTGAATGGTACGGCTTATAATTATAGAGTCGTAGCCATGAATACGAGTGGTCAGACGAATTCAAATGTATTGGTGTTGACCCCATTGGCACCTCCAGTTACAACGGGAACACTTGAAGTACAATACCGTAATGGTAGTTCAGGAACTTCGGTCAATGCAATTACTCCACAATTTAATGTGAAGAATACAGGTACAACTGCTGTGGACTTGAGCAAAGTGAAGATCCGGTATTATTTCACCAAGGATAGTGCCGCTGATCTGAGCTTCTGGTGTGATTATGCACAGATTGGCAGCGGTAACGTGGAAGGGCATTTTGTTTCGATAGATCCGGCCAAGGGCACGGCAGATACGTATCTGGAGATTGAATTTAAAGCAGGTGCCGGCAGTTTGGCCGCAGGTGCCGAAACCGGAATCATCCAGGGACGTTTCTCGAAAAACAACTGGACGAATTTTGATCAAACCAATGATTATTCCTTTGATTCCACCCAAACGGCCTTCAGTGCCTGGACGAAAGTGACAGCTTATCAGGATGGCGCCAAGGTATGGGGAATTGAACCTTAAATGAGTTGATCGACCAGCTGTAGAGTGATGTTACTCATCATACAGGTTAAGCCGGGGAGAAATCCCTGGCTTTTCTTTTTTTATGGAAAAGCACAAATATGAAATAATCAAACGGACACTGCCGATAAATCGATCCGTATTGAGGTTGGAGGCAAAAATGTGAATTCGGGGAACGGTAATCGGCAAATGAATCATAGTAATGTTTACCATATTTGCGATTTTAAACATTAAAAACTAGGTCATATGGCATATACACTGAATGAGAAACGGCCTAGCTCTTGTATCGCAGAAAAATCAAGCACATCAAATAGTTACAATAATTTAACCTTTCAAAAAGAAGGGATCAGCAGTGAATTTTTCCAGTAGATGATGGACAAACCCTGATACTTAGTGCTCAAGTTCGCCTACATCAATACAGGACTTTTGACTGATGAACGTTATGGATAGCCCGTTTACAATGGGGCAAGCCCGGGAGAACCAAGCCAGGTTAAAATTCTGTAACATCAGGGGGAACTCGACATCATGAACTGGAAAAAAACGATTATTACGGCAAGTGTCACAGCAACGATGCTGATGGGAAGTCTGACGACAGGAGCACTAACGGCACAGGTATCGGCAGCTGCTGTTAACAATTCACAAGTAAAAGTAATTTGGGGCGTAAACCTACGCACAACACCTTCTTCTTCTGCGAAGATTGTTCGCTTGGTCGCTAAAGGGGAAACGGTAACGGTGCTTCAGCAATCCGGTTCGGATTGGTATAAGATTAAGGATTCTGCTAACCGGACAGGCTACATATCTTCTTCATCCAAATACACACAAGCGATTAGTGGCGGCACAAGCGGATCGGGTTCGAATAGTGGTACATCGGTGACCGGCAATGCGTCTGTAGAAAAAGTGATTGCAGCGGGAATGAAATATTTGGGGACACCTTATGAGTTCGGAGCCAGTCGTAACAGCACAGCTACTTTTGACTGTTCCAGCTTTGTACGCCAGGCCTTCATTGATGCACTTGGCATCAAGCTTCCAGCGGATTCCCGCAAACAGGGAGACTATGTAAAAGCCAAGGGTACAGTTCAGACGAACTGGAAAAACCTGAAACGCGGCGATCTGATGTATTTCATGTCGTATAAAGGCAACTCTGCATCATCGTATTCGGGCGTGAATAAATCTAGAGCAACCATTACGCACACAGGGATTTACCTGGGTAACGGCAAGGTATTACATACGTATTCCAACGCTGGCGGTGGTGTAACAACTAGTGATATCTCCGGCAAACACTGGGAGTATCGCTTCCTGTTTGGTGGCAGTGCGCTGTAGGTTAGAACAAGAACTTTCTTAAATAATCCACGCATGTTCATATGCATACAAAACACCTCCCATTCTGCCTTTGACAGGCGAGTGGGAGGTGTTTTGGTGTTATTTATTATTTTGAAAAACTCAATCGTGATAGTACAGTCGGAACAGGATATCCTGATTGTAGTTGCCGAATCCCTCGCCATATAAGGTAAGCCCGCCTACATGCTGAGCATCTTCCTCCACCGAAAGACGAAGAGTCCATTGGTTGCGTTCGACCGGGATATCTGCGAGTGTAATGTCGGATAGATGTTGTCCATCAATAAACGTACCCTCATTGGTAATTCGCAGTACCTTGAGCATGCCGTACTGATTGACACTGTCACTCCACCATTCCGGGGTGAACATGCCACGTCCGTTGCCTGAATCTCCAGGGCTTGTCCATTCCCCTAATCGGATGCCATTCAGCATGAATGTAATATCCGAGGGCCAATTCGGATTCACCGAAGGGGCTTCTGATCCGATCTCAAGGGACAATTCAATCGCATTGATCTGTTGTCCGGATAAAATATAGTTTGGAATTTTGTACTCCACAAATCCACGGCCAAACCATAGAATATGGGCATGCATCCGCTCAGGATCGAGAAAATAACGAGGGTCATCATACTGTCCGATAACATGATTGGACGTAGCCAGACCACATGTCGGATAGACATCAAAGTGGGTGTAGTGTCCCACAGGTACAGAAACTTCGTGCAGCTTGCGGGCTGTGCCACTTTCCTGCGGCATGGAGATGCCAATCCAGTCTACAGCAAGGCTGTTCATTTTATGTGTGCCGCCGTCTTTACGTATCATTTTGGACTGAATAATGCCCACATCCTGAAGTTTGCGGACATGCATGGTCACGATGGCACTACTCAAACCCAGTGAAGCAGCGAGGTCCTTCACATTCATGGGTGTCTCTGCAACAAGGCGGATGATCTGTAAACGGACTTCACTGGCAAGTGCTTCATATAGGGGAAGCCATTCGGCATCGGTATTTGCTCTAATCACAATTGTTCCTCCAATTTTCGTGTAAGTATAGAATTAAGTTAAACATAAATCCAGCCAAAATAATAACATTTTGCAAAGTTCCTGTTGAAATTAAGGCTATAATCGATTTTAATATAAATATGAACGTTGATCCATAGAATATCAATTAATTTTTATATTAATCTAAGGGAGTTGAAATTCATTATGGAAAAAGCAAAAATGACGGTAGACAAAGATTTTACAATTGGCGTAATTGATAAGCGTTTATACGGTTCGTTCATTGAGCATCTCGGACGTGCCGTGTACGGTGGAATATATGAGCCAGGACATCCATCTGCGAACGAACAGGGTTTTCGCACGGATGTGCTGGAGATGGTCAAAGAGTTGAATGTACCGATTGTACGTTATCCTGGAGGTAATTTTGTATCCGGTTACAATTGGGAAGATTCGGTTGGACCTGTGTCAGAACGCAAACGCAGACTTGAACTGGCTTGGAGAACGATTGAAACCAATGAATTTGGCTTCAACGAATTCGTGGATTGGGCGAAACAGGCCAATTCCGAAGTGATGATGGCGGTCAATCTGGGAACACGGGGTACGGATGCAGCTCGTAATATTGTGGAATACAGCAACCATCCGGAAGGTTCGTATTATAGTGATCTTCGCATCAAGCATGGTTATAAAGAGCCTCATGCGATCAAAACATGGTGTCTGGGCAACGAGATGGATGGCCCTTGGCAGATTGGTCACAAAACGGCAGAAGAGTATGGACGGTTAGCTGTGGAAGCGGCAAAAGTCATGAAGTGGACAGACCCGACGATTGAGTTGGTAGCCTGCGGAAGTTCGAACCTGAACATGCCATCGTTCCCGGAATGGGAAGCAACGGTGCTGGATCATACGTATGATCACGTGGAGTATCTGTCCTTACATCAATACTACGGCAACCAGGAGCAAGATACGCCAACGTTCCTCGCACGCTCGCTTGAAATGGATCGCTTTATCGATACGGTGAAGGCGACCTGTGATTATATCAAAGCGAAGAAGCGCAGCAAGAAGACGATGTATCTGTCCTTTGACGAGTGGAATGTATGGTATCACTCCAATGAAAATGATTCGAAGATGGACCCTTGGCAGATTGCTCCGCCACAGCTCGAGGATATCTATAACCACGAGGATGCACTGCTTGTTGGATGTATGTTGATCAGTATGCTCAAACATGCGGATCGGGTTAAAATGGCCTGTCTGGCACAACTCGTTAACGTGATTGCGCCGATCATGACAGATACGGGCGGTGGTTCATGGAGACAGACAATCTTCTATCCATTCATGCATACGTCTCTCTTCGGACGTGGAACAGCATTGGTGCCATTGATCCAGTCTCCGAAATACGATACAAAACAAATCACAGATGTACCTTATCTGGAAGCTATTGCAGTGCATAACGAAGAGCAGGGTGAAGTGACTGTATTTGCAGTCAACCGCCATCTGGAAGAATCCCTTCCGCTCGAAGTGGACTTGCGCAGCTTCGGGAAGTGTACCGTGATTGAGCACATCGTGCTGGAAAGTGATGATCTCAAAGCATCGAATACGGCAGCACAACCAAACCGTGTTGCTCCTCATAATCGCGGGGGTGCAGTTATATCCGATACCCTGATTACGGCGAGCTTGGCGAAAGCATCATGGAACGTAATCCGTTTGAAAGTCCAGTAATGGATCTGCGTGCTTCTTGAATCAAAAAGAGCTGGGTGCGAGTTCATCGCATCCAGCTTTTTTCGTCACGTGCTACGGTCTCACTTACGCTTTAAACTCAAAACTTTCGCCGTCACGTGGAATGAGCACCTGACCATCCAACTGCTCGGATGCCAGATAAGTCGCAAGGTCCGTGCGAGACACCACACAATGGTTAATTGCATCCATGTGCACCGCGATGACATGAGCAGATGGTGCATGGCGTTTCACGGCTGCAACGTCTGGCCCGTCCATTGTAATGGGATCACCCTCTACGAAGCGAGCTCCTCCGGCGTTTAGGACAATGACTTCAGGGCTATATTGGCGAATAGCCTCGGCGGGTTCTTCACACCAGATGGTATCCCCGGCAATGTACGTGACAGGTTCTCCATCTGCTTCAAGTACGAAGCCGGACACCTTTCCCATACGTTCGCCGATTTCACCCGTACCATGACGCCCGGAAGTACGTGCGAATCGGACAGAATGATGCTCATGCTTCTCATCTACAGCGGTTACATCCGTGAATCCAGCCTCCAGAAATACGTTCTCGTCCCCAGGCTGGCAGATCAGCGGGATGTCCTTGCGAAATTGCTTCGCTACTGCTTCATCCCAGTGGTCCAGATGGGTGTGTGTGACAATCAACAGATCCGGATTCAGATAATTTGTTTCGATTTCAGGCAGACCGACTCTCGGGTTACGCAGCTCATTCGGTGTGTTTGGAAATGCAGGCATGACTTCAGCATCCATCAACATCGGATCAACGAGGATATTCAGCCCTCCGAATTCCAGCCAGAGTGTAGCATGGCGAATCAATTGAATTTTCATTATATTTGCACTCCTTCAGGTTGTTTAATAGTATTACCCTATATGGTATACAACCCGTTTGACGTCGTACATAACATGATGAATGGAAACAGGTTGCACTAATTTCACGGTGAAAGGATTGCTGAAGCTAATGAATGAAACGATAGATCACACAGATATACGCATTCTGCAGATCCTGATCCGGGATGCCAAGCGTTCTCATAAAGAAATTGGTGAAGAGGTGCATCTTACAGGGCAGGCTGTTGGTGCAAGGGTGCGTAAGTTGCAAGATCTGGGTGTAATCGAAGGGTACACGGTAAAATGGAACCCCGAACGTATAGGTCTCGGTCTACAGGCTTTTGTCACGGTTTTTCTGAACTCCGGCGACAGACATACCGCCTTTCGTGCATTTACTGCCGAACGTGAGGACATCGTTGAAGTCCACCGTGTGAGCGGGGAAGGCTGTTATCTGATGAGAGTGCAGACCGGCACCACAGAGCAGCTTGGTCAACTGCTGGAAGCATTACTTCCTTACGGCAATTACAAAGTCAGCCTGTCCATAGGTGTAGAGAAATCACAGTGATGTGTGGGAAGCTTGTCCTCATCCATCCCGATGCTCAACGATCCTGCTGCTGTTCCTGTAAAGCCTGCTGAAGCAAAGTCACTGCCTGATTCAGCTCTTTTTTGCTGAGCAGGTGATCGGTCTGAACGTGAGATCGCGTGCCGTCCTTCAGGTACAGGACGAGCATGGGTGAGGTGGATAGTAGCCACTTACTACGGGCGGGTGAGGCGAGTTCAACTTTACGAATAAGGCTCCAAGGAATCTTCCGTTTGCCCGTGCTCAACGCATCATCATCCCAAGACAACAAAACAGTGGGAGTTCTAGTTAGTCGAGACAGGAACATGAAGAACAATGGCCCGATCAACCACATACCCAGCACGGCTGCAATGGAATAGTATATGGTCTCCAGTCTTTCGGCTTGTCCGTCCACGATGATCCATAATAAGCTCACGCACAAGAGAAGGAACAGGAAGCATAAACTTCCTTTCCATAGGGCTGTGCTGCGTCGGTAACGAATCTGCTGATGGTCACGCTTGGGTGTTTCGGGTTGTTGCATAGATGTTCCTCCTAATTAACAATGCTGATCAATATGCCAAACGTGCCGCCTGCATAAGCAGAGCGGCATGTTCAACGTTCTGTATTTACTATAACTCAGGTTCATTACCCTGATATAGCTGAATTTTTACCTGCATCACGCGCATGGGTGTACAAGTCTGCATATACACCTTTGGCTGCGATTAGTTCCTGGTGCGGTCCTTCCTCCACAATCTCGCCATTCTCCATCACCAGAATTCGATCGGCATGCATCACTGTGGACAGGCGATGAGCAATGACAATGGTGGTGCGTCCCTGGGATACCGATTCCAGCGCCTGCTGCACGAGCTGTTCCGTGTGTGAGTCCAGATTGGCGGTTGCCTCATCCAGGATGAGCACTCGGGGCTGGAACACCACGATCCGGGCAAATGAAATCAACTGCCGCTCCCCAGCGGATAGTCCGCTTCCGCGTTCCGACAGATGCGTATCATATCCTTGAGGCAAACGTGAAATCATCGCATGTGCCCCGACAAACCGGCAGGCCTCAATCGCCTGCTCTCGCGTAATATCCTCACGAAACATTCTCACATTATCAATAATGGAACCGGAGAACAGGAAGGGTTCCTGTTGAATCAGACCCACGATCCGATGAAGCTTAGCCTGCGGCAGATGCCGGATATCGGTACCATCAATCTCGATACTGCCCTTGTCTACATCATAGAAGCGATTGAGCAGGGAGATCAGTGTGCTTTTGCCAGCGCCTGTTGTTCCCACAATACCTATCATTTCACCCGGATAGAGGTGCAGGTTCATCTGTTGGATCAAGGGCCGGTCTGCCCGATAACCAAACGACACATCATTAAAATCAATCTGGCCCATCACATTCTGCGGTTCCAGCGAGGAGGCCATACCTGTTTTGGGATCAGCAACTTCGGGCCGCGTATTCAGAATGTTCCAGATGCGATCCATCGACACGGTGGTGGACTGGAATGTATTCCATTGCATCGTAATCTGGTTAATCGGTTGAAAGAACTGACGGATATAGCTGATAAACGCATATAATACCCCGACTTGCAGGGACTCACCCAGTACGGCGCGACCTCCAAGCCAGACCATCATGACCAGTGCTGCATTACCAAGAATATCAAACGTCCGGTTGAAAATAACATTGGAGCGGGCTTGCGTAATGTTGGCTTTCAGATGGAGTGCATTCTGTTCCGAGAAACGTTTCTTCTGTTCTTCCTCCTGGTGAAAAGCCTGAATCAAGAACATACCGGACAGGTTCTCTGCTGTAAATGCGATCAAACGGGAAAGCCGGGTACGCGCATTTTGATAAGCTTTCCGCAGTCGACTACGGAATAATACCGCAACCACCGCAATGACAGGCAGAACGATCAGGGAGTATGCCGCCAGCACAGGATCAAGTTGGAACATAAAGACGATAATGAGCACCAGCATCATACCATCCCGAATCAGACTGAGCAGTACTTGAGTGAAAAAGCTGCTGATGGTCTCCGTATCACTGGATACGTTTGTGACCAGACTGCCGATATGGAAACGGTCAAAGAAGGACATGGACATCTTGGAGATATGCTTGAACAGGTCCTTTCTGATCCGGGATACAATGTTCTGTCCTACGTGCTGCAACAGATTATTCTGGATATAGGTAAAAATAAAACTGATGACAGCCAGCCCAAGAAAGATGGCTGCGAGCTGAACGAGAAAGCCCACACTGGTCTGGCCCACGGCCAGATGATCATCGATGGCAATCTTCACCAGATAGGGTTGCAGCAGATCTGCCGATATGCCAAGCAGTGAGCAGAAGAAGATACCGGCAAAAGCCCATTTATGCGGTTTGGCGTATGCCATCATGGCCTTAAACGAAGTTCGTTTACTCTGATCGGCCTCTGCATCTGGGTGAAGTTCAGCGTTAGTGTTAGACATGATGTAATCCCTCCTCCTGCAAACGGTAGGTGGCCGCATATAACCCCTTGGCAGCCATCAACTGCGCATGTGTTCCCTGTTCAGCGACTTGCCCTTCATCCAGAACGATAATATCGTCCGCATGACGGACCGCGCTGATGCGATGAGAGATGATTAATGTAGTCTTGCCCTTGCCGATCTCGCGCAAACTGCGCAGAATACCACTCTCCGTGACGGCATCAACCGCGCTCATACTGTCATCCAGAATAAGTAACTGTGCTTGTTTGATCAGTCCTCTTGCAAGGCTCGTTCGCTGACGTTGTCCACCAGACAGGGTGAGTCCACGTTCGCCAAGCAGTGTATCGAAGCGATCAGGAAAACGGACAATATTATCATAGATCATGGCTTGCCGTGCACTATGTTCCACTGTATCCAGCGATACTTCCCGGTCGCTAAATGCGATGTTATCCCGGATGGTGGTACTAAACAGGAATCCATCCTGAGGGACATAGGCGATGCGCGATCTTAGACTTTCCAGCGACAGCTGCCGAATATCGGTACCATTGATGCGAATCGTTCCTTCAGGTGGTTCATATGTACGCAGCAATAGCTTAACGAGAGTACTTTTACCTGAGCCGGTCTTGCCTACAATACCGACCGTTCGCCCGGCACGGATATGGAGTTGAATGTTTTGGAGAGCAGGAGATGAACTGCCAGGATAGGAGAAGGTTAGGTTCTCCATGGTGATATCTTGTACGGTTTGGAGCGATGTAGCTTCAGGAAGTTCACGCACATCCGCTACTTCGCTGAGCAGGTCATTCACCCGCTCCAGGGATGCCCCGGAGCGCTGGACAGTATTAATGACGTTACCGATCTGTTGAAGCGGTCCCATGATTATGCGCAGATATAACGTCAAGGCGACAAAACTTCCGAGTGTAATGGAATTCTGCATGGTCATAATTCCTCCAACAAGAAGGGAAACAACCAATGAGATCGCTCCGAGTAGCGGGAGCAAAGCCTGAAACAGGGAAGACAGGCGAACAAGCCGCAGCTGTTTGCTTTTGATCGCATCGACGGTGGTTCCAAAACGTTCACGGGCGCTGTCTTCGATGGCAAATGTCTTGGTGACGCGAATGCCACCCAGCTGCTCTTCCGCCGATTCCGTCATGGTAGCAAGTGCTTCCTGCACGTCGCGAGATCGCTTGCGAATCCGCGGACCAAAAAACACGACCAGAAATGGAATCGCCAGCAAAGGAACAACACTGATTAGAATGAGCGTCAACGGAATCCCGCTAAGTAGCATCATGACAATGCAGGACAACAGCAGGAAGGTGGCATTGGTCATGAGCGTCACGCCATTGGATATCGCTTCACGTACGGAAGTAACGTCATTCATGACATAACTGAGCAGCTTTCCGTTCCCCTGTTTGGAGAAATAATGCTCGCTAAGTTCGGAAAACTTACTGAATATACGCTCACGTGTCATGAATTCGAAGCGTCGACCCAGCTTCATAATCATGAATTGCCCAGTACCGAACAGCACATTATACCCGATGGCAATAGCCAGAAGGGACAGGCTGTACCTTACGACCGTCTGCATCTGAAGCGTGTTCTGCATTAACTGATCCGTGAAGCTGCCGAGTATGCGGGGCAAGGATGCTTGCCCGACATTGGAGGCAATAATCAGAAGAACAGCAGCCAGATAAACAGGCCAGTTCGACACAACATAACCGCGAAGTAATCCTTTCTTGGACATAAGCGTTGTTCTCCTTTTGTTATAGGTGAAGTCAGTTCAGCAGGTGGAGTCAAGAAAAGGGCCGACACCTGTTATTAGCGCGTCGTGCCCTCTTACTGTATGCGATCTGGTTCGTTGTTTATCCGTCATCCGATGGATTTCTCTATTCTTATTTTTGCGCTAATCCGATGGGATGTCAACGAAGCCAGTTAGCAATAGCAGGTGGCCCCGATTAGTGACAGCGGAGAAGAGTTGTATGCCGTGTTCTCGTGTTGTATTCACCAGATGTCGAAATTACTGAAACATTTTCTAGGGATACCCCGTCTGTAGGAATGAAGAGGTAAAAAATAGGCTTTACTAAACATATGGAGGTGCCAGGAAATGAAACATAAAAAAGGATTGGCCGCAACACTAGCGCTCTGCGTTTCTTTGACAGCAGGAGGTGCATCGGTATTTGCTTTCACAGATGTGAAGGATGAAGGGCAGAAGTCGGTTGTAGATTCATTGAAATCAAAAGGTATTGTTAACGGAGTAACAGAGGATCTGTTCCGTCCAGATCTTGCATTGTCCGAGCCACAAGGTGTTCAACTGATTGTGAATGCATTTGGTCTGAAAAATGAATTTGCGGAAGCATCCGCTCAGAATAAAATCAGTCCGGACACTTGGTATGCTGACGCTGTTCAAGCCGCTACTCAGAATGGACTGTCCATTCCGGTTGAAGTGAACCCGCAGGGCAAGATGACGCGTGAACTGTTTGTCATTTTGCTACATGAAGGGATTAACACAACCGGGAATTATCCGGTCATCATGAAGTATAATCTTGTTAAGGACGAAAATAAAATCGGTAAGGACGCCATATCTGCAGTCCAGAACCTGCTGAACATGAACATCATTGAACTGGATAAGGACGGGAATTTCCGTCCAGATCAGTCGCTTACCCGTATGGAGGCTGCAAGCATGATCTTCAATGCACTTGAGTTTGTGGATAAACACGGCAATGGCGGCTCGGCAGAGCCAGCTCCAACCACTCCAGGTGAAGGCCAGCAAGCGATCGTACCTGAAGTGACAACGACGAAGGTAGATGACAAAACAACCAAAGTTAAACTCAGTGCTGAAATGCCACACCCTGGTTATGGATTGAAGATTGATGATGTGAAATTGGAGAAGGATGGACGCGCTATCGTGCTTTACTCCATTATTCAACCTGATCCAGACATGATGTATCCGATGGTTATCACAAATGTGACTGCAGAAACGGATATCCCAACGGGATATACGGCAGAAGCTCAACCTTCTGGCAAGTAAATTCACTGCAAACCATACAAACTAAACGCTGATTAAACGGATATGTATTCTCAAACCCACCTTCCATATATGTATGGAGGGTGGGTTTTTCATTTGAGTTGAAGTGAATTAATCTCAGTCGGGTTCCATGACAACTTTTCTTTTGTATGATAATTTAAATTACACTTTATGAAGTTTTATAAATCATTTGTGTTATGTTTATTAACATAAATATCTAATCTATGAAATATATAATGGGTATTTGTTAAGGTTATATAGCTAAATTTATGTTATCGTAGCGGCTTACATTATGGTCTTTTTCAAAAAACTCACAGGACCCAGTTTACAAGCCTTGTGCAAAATCTACATATACGACTCGATATTCCCAGTGTCTACAGGCGTTTATGTATCATATAGGCAAAGATAAAAACAACATATATACGAAAGAGGGAGGAGAATTATAGAATAAGGGCAAGCAATTACAGGTTTGTAATATGCGATAGGTATATGGAAGAAAATATTACACTTTGGTTTAACATTTAAGTGGCTTTCCCTGAAGTATGATGCGTTTAGACATGAACACCATGGTCAGGTAAGTATGTGGGTTTTGACTTTAAGGCCTGTTTTCTAACCTCTGTTTAGATCCAACATCTTTCCAAGTTCGTAGGATACAACTCCAAATGACATCTAAAGGAGGGAAAAGGGTCAAATTCTACATGTTTTACTTCCCCAAAATGACAATGACAAGCTGATAACAAAAGTGTAAACCCCCGTTGTAACAGTATATTCCGTGATTTTAAGAGTGAAGATGGAAATGGCATATTTACGAATTAGAGAATGATCCATAAACTCAGTATGTAAGCGTTACCAATTAGGAAGGGGAACAGAGCTGCTCGTCATGGAAACGCGGTTCGGAAATCCTTCCTTATATTTAAACAGGCGTGCTGGGCTCTTCCTCACAAACGGCCGGATTTTCATTAGAAAAGGAGGAAACAACTGATGCAGCTAAATGGGGAGTCTCCCTCGACGCAAAACTTAGCGGTAAACACGATTCCGAACAGCAAGAAAAATAAATTATGGAGAAGGACGATTCGGAACTGGGAGTTGTATCTGTTTATCGCGCCAGCATTTCTATACTTTCTGATATTCCATTATGGTCCGATGTACGGCATACAAATTGCATTCAAAAACTTTATTCCAACGCTTGGTGTCACGGGAAGCCCATGGGTCGGATTCGATCATTTCATCCGTTTCTTCAATTCGTATTATTTCTGGGATTTGCTATGGAATACTCTTAGCATCAGCTTGTATGAGTTGGCCATAGGTTTTCCGCTGCCAATCATTCTTGCGTTAGCGTTCAATGAAGTAAAGGATTCCTTTTTCAAACGTACCGTGCAGACCGTCACGTATGCACCGCATTTTATTTCGGTCGTTGTCATGTCGGGGATGATCATTACCTTTTTATCACCCTCGTCAGGCATGATTGTCAATTTGGTACAGTCCCTTGGTTTCCAGTCACCTCAATTCCTGACGGACCCTGCGTGGTTCAAGTCAGTGTATGTACTGTCAGGAGTCTGGCAAAGTGCAGGCTGGGGCACCATTATATACCTTGCCGCTCTATCGGGTGTGGACCCGCAACTGCATGAAGCGGCTGTGGTAGATGGTGCGAGCCGGTTTAAACGGATTTTGCATATTAACATTCCAGCGATCATCCCTACAATCACCATCTTGTTAATTCTGAATATGGGCAGTATTCTGGGCGTCGGATTCGAGAAAATCCTGTTGCTGCAAAATCCGCTGAACATGGGCTCGTCCGATGTCATCTCAACATTTGTCTATCGGTCCGGTCTGGTCGATGCGCAGTACAGTTTCTCTACGGCGGTGGGATTGTTCAACTCCGTAGTGAATGCAATTCTTCTTATTACCGTGAATCAGATTGCACGCCGCACCAGTGAAAACAGCCTATGGTAAAAGGAGGGAATACACATGTCATCCGCTGTGAAAGAAAGCAGAAGTGATAAATTGTTCTTATTGTGCAATTACATCTATCTGACGGTAGCGCTCGTCATTGTGCTGTATCCGCTGTTATACATCATCAGTGCTTCAATCAGTGATCCCAAATATGTAGCCTCCGGTGAGATGTGGCTGCTACCCAAAGGCATTACATTTGAAGGTTATGCCCGGGTGTTTGAGAACACCAACATCTGGATTGGGTACAAAAACACGATCATCTATACCGTTGTAGGCACCATCGTTAACCTGATTGTTACACTACCCGCAGCCTATGCGCTCAGCCGCTCGGACTTTGTGGGACGAGGGTTCTTCATGGCGATGTTTATGGTAACGATGTTCTTCGGAGGAGGGCTTGTCCCAAGTTACCTGCTCGTTAAGGATCTTGGTATGGTGAACAGCATGTGGGCACTAATTCTGCCTGGAGCTGCATCCATATGGAATATTATCGTATGCCGGACGTTCTTCCAATCGACCATTCCCAAGGAGTTACAGGAAGCGGCACATATTGATGGATGTACCAACACCCGGTTGTTCATCAAAATTGTGCTCCCGCTTTCCATGCCAATCATTGCAGTGATGGCACTCTTCTACGGAGTTGGACACTGGAACAGCTATTTCAGTGCCATGATCTATCTGAATGATTCCTCCAAGTACCCGCTGCAGCTCTTTCTTCGCCAGATTCTGGTGCTTCAGGAAATGGCGGCACAGGGGGGAGGCGCTATCGATACGTCTTCAGCAACGGCGATGAATACCAAAGCGGAGATCGCTGCACTGGTCAAATATGCTGTTATTATTGTTGCCACCCTACCGGTCATTGCGGTGTATCCATTCCTCCAGCGTTACTTTGTACAGGGTGTTATGATCGGTTCCGTTAAGGGATGATCTTAATCCATATACCACATTAAACAAGGGGAGTTGTTGTCATGAAAAAGCTTCGCAAGGCTTCATCCATTACACTCTGTCTCACCTTATTCGCAACATTGATTGCAGCTTGTGGTTCAACCAATGAGGACGGAAGCGCGACCTCCAAAGTAGAGGGGGTCAAAAAGGAAGGTTTCCCCATTGTGGACAAAACACTAACGTTGAAGGTCATGTCCCAGGATGCGGGCGTAGCCGACTGGAGCACCATGCCTGTGCTGCAAGAAATGGAGAAACTGTCGGGCATCAAGCTGGAGTACCAGCTCTCACCAATCGACAGCTTTGAAACGAAGAAAAATCTGGTTTTCGCGAGCGGTGACTTGCCAGATATGTTCTATGCTGCGGACCTCAAGCCTGCTGAGCAGGTGACTTATGGTAGCCAGGGCATTCTGATTCCGTTGGAAAAATACATTGACGAAGGTTACGCCCCAAATATCAAAAAGATTCTCGATGAGAACCCGGATGTCCGCAAATCATTTACAACACCTGATGGGCATATGTATGCACTCCCATTCATTGATAAAGCGGCCGTGTGGTATAGAGGCCCAATGTGGTACAACGGGGAATTCTTGAAGGCACTTAACGTAGAAGAGCCCAAGACTACGGAAGAATTGTATTCGTATCTCAAGCGTGTAAAAGAAGAAGATCCTAATGGCAATGGTCAGCAAGATGAAATTCCGCTTACTTCTGTAAAACTGGATGATCTTCGCATGTTTTTCTTCGGCTTCTGGGGAATGTACAACGAAGGCATCTATTCCGATAAAGACGGAAAAGTTCACTATCCTTATCAAGAAGAAGGCTACAAAGGTTATCTGACATTCATGAACCGCTTGTGGAAGGAAGACTTGCTGGATCATGAGACCTTCTCGCAAACAGGCGATCAGAAAAAAGCAAAAGGTGAAAGCAACAAACTTGCACTATTCAACGATTACCATCCATACTTCACGCTCGGTGGTGAACCTAGCACGGATCATCCGCTGATGACACCCGTGAAGAGCGAGGTAGCAGACTCTCCGGTATACGGCAAGCATCCGGGCATGTCGGCTCGCGGTACCTTTGCTATTACAAGCAGCAACCCGTCACCCGAGGCGACGATGCGATGGATCGATTATTTATACAGCTATGACGGTGCGACACTGTTCAATCAAGGCCCGGAAGGTGTGCTGTGGAAATTCAAAGACAAGGAAAATCATGTGAAAGAGTGGCTCCCTGTTCCTGGCGGCGGTGATCGTGAGGAATACCGGGGTAAAATCACGCCGAACTTTGGTATCCTGACACCGGGTATTAATGATCCGGATGTAGCGAAGGGGCTACGCACCGAATTTGATGAGTGGATTGACCAGCAGAATCAAGAGAAGTTGGTCCCTATCGGAAAAGCACCATTTCCTAACGTTTATCTGACGAATGAAGAGCAAAGCGAAGCAACCGCTTTATTGTCTGACCTGGATACGTACGTCAAACAGATGGAAGCGAAGTTTGTGACCGGCCAGGAGCCGCTTGAGAACTGGGATAAGTACATTGCACAGATGAAGAAAATGGGCAGTGACCGTATCATCGAACTGTATCAGGGGGCATATGACCGCTGGAATACTGGAGAATGACCTAAAGATTTTTCACAGATAAGGACTCTCGAAAGAGGTGTGACAGATATGCAGAAATGGTTTGAAGAAGCCAAACTGGGGATATTCATCCACTATGGCATCTATGCGGTGGACGGGGTTGCGGAATCCTGGTCCTTCTATAATGGCAGGATATCCTATGAAGAATATATGAAACAGTTGGATGGTTTTACGGCATCGGAATTTAATGCGGAGAAGTGGGCGGACTTGATTGAGAAGTCTGGTGCCCGGTATGCCGTATTAACAACGAAGCATCATGACGGCGTTGCTCTATGGGATACGCAATATAGCGATCTCAATGTTGTCAAACAGACACCAGCGAATCGGGACATTGTGAAGGAATATGCGGAAGCGATTCGGGAAAAGGGCATTCATCTGGGGATGTATTACTCGCTGATTGATTGGTCACACCCGGATTATCCTAGCGTGTATGAAGGTGGAAAAGTACCGGAGGATCTCAGTAGTGTCAACCGGTATTCAAGTCCTGTGGACGGCGTTCAGGATCAGGCAAAGTGGCAGAAGTTCCTGCAATTCAATAACCATCAACTGAGAGAGATTTTAACAAATTACGGAAAGGTGGATCTGCTGTGGTTTGATGGGGACTGGGAACGGAGCGCCCAACAGTGGAATCTGCCGGAGTTCAAGCATTATCTGCAATCTTTTAACCCGGATATCATCATTAACTCCCGCCTTCAAGGTTATGGGGATTACAAAACGCCTGAGCAGGGCATTCCGATTACAAGACCGGAGGGACCCTGGGAATTCTGCACCACGATCAACAGATCTTGGGGTTATGTGCCAACCGATCATAAATACAAATCGTTAAATCAGATCATTCGAATGTTCTGTGACTGCATTTCGATGGGCGGTAATATGTTGCTGGATATCGGTCCGCGTGAAGATGGCACCATCGATCAGAGGCAGGAGGATATTCTGCTTGGACTGGGAGCTTGGATCCGAACCCATGAGGAGGCTGTCTTCGGTACGGGTGAAGGCATTATGCCTCGCTATTATCTGGGGGGAAGCACTGTATCCGAGGATCGAAAGGCGCTGTACCTATTCGTGTATGACGATCCAAAAGAGAATGTGTGCATCAAGGGTCTCTGCAATCCGATCAAGAAAATTACCGTGCTGCATTCGGGCAAAGAGCTGAATCATGAGATTCATGGGGGCGTGCCTTGGTTCAATATCCCGGGGACAACGTGGATCAAGATGACCCCGGGGGACACGCATGAACAGGTGACCGTTCTTAAGCTTGAATTCGATGAGGAGCTGGAAATGTACGGCGGCTCTGGAGCCGTTGTCACCCATAACTAACCATTACGGGGAGGGCATGTGCTGGTAGATGCATGCCCTCCCTTACGAATTGGAGAGAGTGACATGAACAGAAGTGGAGTGCCAGAACCCAGGATTGAGTATGCTCCCAAACATTATATATGCAAGCGTGCGCAGGAACCGTTGGTGTTAGACGGTCGTGTGGATAAGGCATTTTGGAATGCGGCTCATTGGACGGATGATTTCGTTGATATCGAAGGGGATCTTCGTCCGAAGCCAGAGAAACAGACACGGGTAAAAATGCTGTGGGATGACGACTATTTCTATTTTGCTGCCGAGCTGATTGAAGATCAGATCTGGGCTACCCTGACTGAACGTGATTCCGTTATTTTTTATGACAATGACTTCGAGATTTTTATCGATCCCGACGGGGATTCCCATCAATATTATGAGTTCGAGATCAATGCGCTCAATACGGTATGGGACCTGTTATTAGTGAAGCCTTATCGGGATGGTGGGCCTCCGGTTAACGGTTGGGATATCAGCGGTCTCAAGACGGCCGTATATATCGATGGGGAACTGAACAGACCTGATGCAGAGAACCGGAAATGGAGCGTGGAAGTCGCGATTCCCTGGGCCAGCCTTAAGGAGTGCGCCGAAGGAAACCGTCCACCTGCGCCGGGTGAGTTCTGGCGTGTCAACTTCTCGCGTGTGGAGTGGCAAACCGAGGTACAGGACGGTGAGTACCGCAAGGTGTTGAATCCAGATACGGGTAAACCTTATCCGGAGGACAACTGGGTTTGGTCACCTATGGGTATTATCAACATGCATTACCCGGAGTTGTGGGGTTATGTTGTATTCTCGGTTGACGGAACGGATCAGTCGTTTGAGCTGCCGGAAGACGAACGAATCAAATGGGAGCTTCGCAGGCTCTACTACCGTGAACGCAATTATTATGAAACCCATGGTGAATTTACACAGGATGTGAAGCTGCTTATGGGTGAGGAATCGTGGAGCTGTGAGCCTGTTATTGAAACGACTCGCAGCCTGTTCCAGATTACTGCGCCGTCTTCGGACGGAACGGCCTTGATCTGTATTCGGGAAGACGGAAAGCTGTGGAGGGAGTGATAACGCAATGACCAGCCAAACCTTGGTATTTTCCCTTGATGCACAGTCATTGGAGAGAATCGAGCAGAAGTTCCAGGAGAAGGTACGTTTTGCAGAGGCCCGCAAATCGGAATTGTTTCATGTTTTTCAGCAGGAGCTAATGCATGAAGAGGCATGGGCGTTGAAGTATGTCTATGCCTATATGCCGGTAAACGACATGGCTGATTATAATGGGGACTTGTTCTTGAGCCATGTGCGCCGGGCTTTGGACACTCGCAAACGTGTGCCTTGGGGAGAACGCGTTCCTGATCATTTGTTCCTTCATTTTGTACTGCCTTATCGCATAAATACGGAAAATATTGAAGATTTCCGCGGTTTGATATATGACGAATTAGCCGAGCGGACAGCGAAGTTATCCATGGCTGATGCCATTCTGGAGACCAATTACTGGTGTCATGAGAAAGCGACCTATATTGGCAGTGATCTGCGCACGATATCACCGCTGACGATGATCCGGAATGCTCGTGGTCGATGCGGCGAAGAATCCACGCTGGCGGTGGCTGCTCTTCGCAGCATTGGCATACCCGCCCGTCAGGTCTACACACCGCGCTGGGCTCACTGTGACAGTAACCATGCTTGGGTAGAAGCCTGGGCTGATGGTCAATGGTATTACATCGGGGCATGCGAGCCTGAAGCCCGTCTGAACCAAGGGTGGTTCAGCCCACCAGCCCGCAGGGCCATGCTGATTAATACGAGGATATATGCCGACTATCCCGGACCAGAGGATATTACGCTCTCCGAAAAGGGATTTACGGAGATTAATTTACTTGAGAACTATGCGCCCACACGCAACATTTATGTGAAGGTGAAAAATGAACAGGGAGAGCCTGTACCCGGCGCGAGTGTCCGTTTTGAGCTGTACAATACGGCTGAATTCTATCCGATTGCCGAGATTAGGACGGATGCACAAGGGGAAGCGACCTTTAAGACAGGCTGTGGTGACCTTTTGATTCGTGCGGTCAGCGGCGGCAAGTGGAGTGAAATCCTATACAAGGCTCGGGGAAATGAGCTTGTAGAGCTTGTGCTGAACTCGTCAGAGCAGCCCACAGGGATTGTAGATTTCGATATGGTTCCTCCTCCGGAAAGGGAGGGAGAGGTCGTGGTTGCATTACCGGAAGAGAAGATTGAGATTCATAATCGTCGTCTGGAGGAAGGAGCGCAGACCCGGAGCGAGTATGAGGACACGTTCCTGAGTGAGGCGGAAGCTGTATCGCTGGCTAACAAGGTTGGACTGCCCTCGGTGCGAGTATGGGATGTTCTCCGCAAGGCACGGGGGAACAGCCGGGAAATTGCAACCTTCCTGGAGGAATGTTCCAATTCATACGGTGAGTGGCCGCTCCGGTTGCTGGAGTCGATGAATGAAAAAGATTTAATTGATACCTCTCGTCAGACGCTGGACGATCATCTGATTGGTGCTCTCTCGCAGCAAGGATCATGGGCGGAAGATACGTTCGTGAGATACATCCTGTGTCCGCGGATCTCCTATGAGATGCTGGTCCCTTATCGGGGTGTATTCCAGAATGCCTTTTCGGCAGATGAAGCGGCAACTTTCAGGGAGAATCCCTCGCTACTTGCTCGAATACTGGAACAGCAATATGAATACTATGAAGACCTTCCTAATCTAAAAGGCAAAGGGAATCCGATCGGGACGTTTAGTCTAATGAAGGGAGACTCTCAGTCGCTGGATATTTTGTTTGTGGCTGTATGTCGCAGTTTGGGTATTCCGGCCCGATTACATCCGAGCGCACAGAAACCACAGTATCTAAGTGACAGACGATGGGAGGATGCAGTGTTTAGTCTCACCTCACCTCTAACTCAGGAGAGTACAAGCTGGGGAATGCTCCAACTTCATAGGGATATAAAAGCTCCACACGATACACCTGCAGCATCTTATTTCGAAAACTTCTCGTTTGCCCGTCTGGAAGATGGCGTCTACAAGACGTTGATTTATCCTTATGGCAGTACGGATGTCTATAGTGAGCCATATGAGGTTGAGGCAGGCGCTTATCGCTTAACGACAGGCGTTAGGCTGAAAGATGGAACGGCAAAAGTACGCTTTGTTTACTTTACCGTGAGCGCCGGAGATACCACTGAGGTTGTATTGTCTTATCGCGAGAATGAGGTTGATATTCCTGTGCTGGGTAAACTGGTACCAGAAAGTATTCTGACCCGTCTGGATGGTTCAGAGGTGGAACTGGAGGAACTTCTGGGATCGGAGAGTGCCATTGCTGCCTGGATTGAACCGGAGCGGGAACCGACCAAACATCTGATTCGTGAACTGTGCGAGCTGGCAGAGCCGCTGGATAAGCTGGGTATACCAATCGTACTCATAATCGGAGATGCAGAATGGAACGCTTCCTTTGATCCTGTTGGTTATCCGAAGCTTCCTGTGCGCACGGTTTTTGTACGAGACTCCAGTTATGCTTCCTTGTCCGGTTACATTTCAAAGCCTACAGCCCACGAAGCAGGTTATCCACATTTGTTTGTACTGGATACTCAGCATCAAATCCGTTATACGGCTTCCGGGTACAAGATTGGTACCGGGAAGGAAGCCTTGCAGATAGCTGCTGCGATATATCAATCATCGAATGGATCGGAGTGAAGCGTGTGACGAAATATATTGCTGCGGGTTATGCCGTTGATTCAGTTCTTCCTGACATGACACATGAGGATCTGTCGAAGTTAACACATCTGAACATAGCCTTCGGACATGTCAAGAATGATGCAATCACTACCGAGCATTTAAAAAACGGCCATGTGATTCGGAACATCAAGCGGGAGCATCCGAATCTTACAGTACTGCTGTCTGTAGGCGGATGGAGTGCAGGCGGTTTTTCCGAAGCTGCCTCAACCCAGGCGGGTAGGGAGAGCATGGGTGCATCGGCAGTTCGGATGCTGGAGGAATATCCTATCGACGGGATCGATCTGGATTGGGAATATCCTTGTTACGGTGAAGCCGGTATCGCATTCAGCCCAGATGATAAACGGAATTTCACCTTACTTCTCAAGACAATCCGGGAGGCACTGAGTGCCAAGGGAGAAGCGGATGGCCGTCATTATCTGCTCACTATTGCGGCAGGGGCTGATCAATACTACGTTGATGGTACAGAGATGGCCGAGGTGCAACAGTACCTGGACTATGTCCAGTTGATGACCTATGATATGCGTGGCGGTTTTCAGGTTCTGACCGGACACCATACGAATCTGTACACGCCAACAGGAGATCTGTTTCGAATCAGTACGGATGCTTCCGTGAACCTGTTTGTTCGCGCTGGTGTCCCGAAGGAGAAAATTGTGATCGGAGCTGCGTTCTATTCCCGGATCTGGAATGAGGTTCCTGACCGAAACCACGGGCTCCATCAAATGGCTGGTAGCACAGGCGGCTACGGTCCGTCATTTGCCGAACTGGAAGCGAAGTACATTAACAAGAATGGTTACACCCGTTATTGGGATGAAGAAGCCTGTGCACCGTTTCTGTTTAATGGGTCCAGCCTCATATCTTATGATGATGAAAAATCGATCCAATGCAAATGTAATTACGTAAAGGATCAAGGTCTGGCCGGGATCATGTTCTGGGAGTACGGTTGTGATCCTACTCACCGTTTGCTGGGTGCAGTGCATCAAGGGCTGAAGGTTCTTCCGGCTGGGAAAAGCGGATAAGGCCGCCGGCCGCGACGAATCAGATTATTTCTTCGAACTAAAAACATACGAAGGGGCCGTCCTGTACGTCATGAGCATGACGTACAGGACGGCCCTTGTTTGCGTTATTTTGGTCTAATGAATCTGGCACATGTTAGACGATATCTCGATTTATCCAATACATTCCTCGTCATCATCATCAGGGGAATCGGCGGAGCTGTTGGGACGGTGCAATTTACGGTATTGCCCTGGGGTATAACCCGTCTCTTTTTTGAATTTGCGGATGAAGTTTGGTGTATCCAGGTAACCGACACGCGTGATGATATCTTTTAACGGATCGGTTGTATGCAACAGTAGTCGAATGACCTCATCCATCCGTTTCTGCCAGATATATTGGGTAAAGTTCATGCCGATCTTTTCTTTGAAAGAACGACTGAAATAGGATGAAGAGATCGTGAATTTCGATGAAATCGTACCCAGACTGAGATCATAATCAGAGAAATTGGCATCGATATACGCAACGATTTCATCCATAAGAGAGCTTTCTTCCGTCTCACTCTTCGCCTCGACATGGGCGCAGATTTCGGCGGCCAGGCCTGTCAGTTTTTTCTCCAAATCCTCCAACGAGTCGTAGGAAGTGATCCTTGGAAGTTGATCAACCACATGATGTATTCCAAGCTCCGAAGCGGTTTTGAGCATTGTATTCAGAATATCAAAGCAGATGCAACGCAGCAACGGTACAGATGGCATTTCGGATTTTAGGGTATTCAACGCAGTTGACACCATCTGAACCGCCACATCATAGCTGCCTTGTTTCAAGCTCTGAACCAGCTTCAACAATACATCCTTGGGGACCCAGAAGGAAGAATCCTGTATACCTGAACCGGAAAGGTCGTTAAAGTATGTACTGCTTCCCTGTCCATGCAGCATCGATGCTTCCAGAGCGGTCGAGGCCTCGATGTAGGACTGATTCAGCTGTTTCGGATAAGTGTACTGATTGCCTATCCCGATTGCGGGCGCGACACCGGTGTGATCTGTCACCATCCATTGCAGTTTTTCAACAATAGGCTCCATACGGGCATTTAAGCTACCTTCATGCTCTATTTCGGCATCAAATCCTATGATAAGGGCTAATTGGTCTGCCTGTGGCTGCTCCACGCCGTAAGCATAAGCGGACAACTCCGGCAGCTCCACATCGTTCATCAGCTGCATGACAGTAGGTTGCTCGGGGTTATCACCGTTAGGAAAAGCATGCATTTCCCAGCCCATGATCATGACAAAATAATGGGATCGGTTAAAGCGTATGCCAAGCTTATCCGTAAACTCAGAGGGGAAATCTCCGGTGTGACCATGCTTCAGTAACATGAGTAAAATGTGATTGCGAGCATAGGGCTCCTGAAGATCTACGCGCTGACTATAATCATGCAATGTTTTCTTGATCCATTCCAGCTCGTTGGTGGTGGAGGATGGATCAGGATCATTCTTTAACCGAATGAACTCCATTAAGTCTGAAATCGGATGATACTGTCTTCGGGCCAACATAATGGCGAGGAACGTGCCCATCACCACCATGAAGGAGAAAACGAGAACAACAAAGGTGCGAATATGAACGATTCGGCTAAAAAATTGGTTGCTAGGCATAGCGGTCACATAAGTCCAACCCGCATCCGATTTAACGGATACAACCGAATGGGGTTCTTGATTTAAGGAGATGCTGTGCGTCCCGGGTTCAAGAGCGAACAGAGCGTTAACTTCCTGCTCGGATATGATTTCTCCCTTGTAATTGGCTGCCAGTACTTGCCCGTAATTATCGAAAATATACGTCATCCCGTGATAGTCACTGAGGATGGAATCAATTAAGCCTGTCAGATTGGACTCGTGAATCAGGTACATGACGGTTCCATGGGCGGGCGTATTGTTAGGTGCAATCGGTACAAGATAGGCCAACATGGAATTGGGTATTCTGGTTCCTTGGACGACCTGCTCCGCTGGACGTATCGTGGGGGACTGCACGTTATTCAAATCCCGGATCATGTCTGTTTTGTTCCACGTAGTAAATTTGTAGCGGCCAGTGAATACATCCAGATTCTCAGAACCTTGAGAAGAATAGATGTTATCATCTCCGCGGAAGAACAGGAATAACTCATTGATAATGGAACTTGTGGCTTTGTATTTGACCAATGCACCGATCGATTCCCGGCTATAGTACGGATGGTGGGTCCAATACCGCGTTAACTGCTCATCGTACGCGATGCGAAAAGCGATGTCCTGTAATTCCTTCATGCGATCATCGATGACCGTTTTGGCTTGAGTGAGCTGATTGACATTGGTCTGTTCAATCTCTGAACGGAGCGTGTCCACAGCGTTGTGATAAATAATGATGGTTAAAATAACAAGAGGGATGAGGAAAATGGAGATATAGGATAGTGTGTACTTAAGCAGAAGCTTGGACTTGAAGTGATTCCATTTCATATCTGCAACCTCCCGTTTTTCTTTCGTGCTGCAGCGATAGCGCTCTCATATGGGCAGTGAAGGTATTGCCAAGATGAGAGCTGCTGGGGTGTTCCTTCTAAAAATACTAGGAGAACTTCTCTAATAAAGCAATGGTTCTTTTATAAATTCCAGTGCAATCCGTTAGAAAGATATAGCTATAGCAAAATCCCCTCAAAGTTCACTCATTTCCTTATGCTACCACACAAGGTTTTTCAAAGAGTATCTACTTTAAGGGGATATATTTGAGCTGATCATATATTATATTTTCTAATTATTGAGTATAGGAGTTAAAACGACTATTCTTCCAGAGGTTCATAGTCAAACCAATCGTAACTTGCAGGCGTACACTCCCCCGATGGAGCATAAGCGTACATGGCGATCATCACACCTGTGAAACCACTTGCCACTTCGGTAGATAACAGATGTGTTTCCCCTGAACCTACTTCGATAGCATCGGATGAGCCTTGCTGGTAGAGGAACGTGAAGTGATTACGGTCAGCCTTGATTTGTAATACAACCGGCCCCTTGTCACAGTCAAGCACCTGTTCGGTTCGCATAGAGCCGACGGTTCGTCGCAATACGATTTTCTTCTGACCGTCAATCCGAGTTACAGCCAAATCATAATGATATTTATGATTCATAAATACCGTTAATCCAGCTTCCTCACCGCTCGCATTTGGCTCATAATACAGCTCGGTGGCCGTATTGCATAAGAAATGGCTTAATCGACGCCCGACAAAGGCAGGATTTTGTCCATCATCGAGTGAAACCGAATGACCACGAAGGATGAGCTGCCCGGGATTCTCAGTGAGCGTCCAACTATCCGGAGCCGGGTTCCGCAAGAAGATCCAGTTCATGTCCAATGTTGGTTCGTCAAAATGATCCCGGATAGCCTGAGGTGACCAAGGGTGCTCAGGCAACGAAGGTCTGGATATCTCCGGCTCAATATGTCCGTCCACACCGATCATTGGCCAACCGTCATCCGTCCAAGTGACAGGTGCCAGGAAGGTCTCGCGTCCCAGATGGTGCCGCATCGGATAACCTGCTGGACGAAGGCCCAGACATACGGCCCACCAGCTTCCATCCTGGATCTGGACAAGGTCTGCATGACCGGTTGCATGGATACTGGATTTCATGCTTCGATTGGACATAATCGGATTATGAGGACAAGGATCAAAGGGTCCGTATGGATCTGTACTCCGAGCAATGGTCTCCATATGACCATACTCGGTTCCACCTTCGGCGATCATCAAATAGTAGAAGTCGTTTATTTTGTACAGGTGGGGGGCTTCGGGGGCTGCTCCTCCGGTTCCGTTCCAGATCAATCGGCTATTGGTTAGTTTGGTTCCTGTCTTGATGTCTATCTCACACTGATAGATGCCCTCGCCTTCATTTCCATTACAGGCCGTTTGGAAATACACACGACCATCTTCGTCAAATAGAAAAGAGGGATCTATACCATCTTGATCAACAAAGATGGGAGCAGACCATGGCCCTTCGGGTTGGGTGCTGCGTACATATAGATTTCCACCGCCGCTGACATTGGTTGTTGTCATATAGAACCAGCCATCATGATACCTGAGTGTTGGGGCATAAATGCCGCCAGAGCTGCCTGCATTTGCTAGAGGAAGTTGTTCTGGGGTAGTAAGGACATGGCCGATCTGTCGCCAGTTTACAAGGTCTTTGCTGTGGAAGATGGGCACACCAGGGAAATATTCAAAGGTACTGGTTACCAGGTAATAGTCTTCATCTACACGGCAGATACTCGGATCTGGATAAAACCCAGGAATCACCGGATTGGTATATTTCATCATGTTATGCTCCTATTCATTTCGAGAGTTTAGTACGAATCTGGACACATTGAAAATCCCTGCTACAAGGCGAATTATAACGCCTTTAAGTATATTGCACCTTGATTTTTCGGTCCTGGAATAGCATGATATAGACATTCAACCCAACAATGTTCGTGGAGGGGAATGCTTTTGAGTAATGCATATTTGAGATGGTTTACTTCAGATCATCAACAATTTCCGTTTTTTATTCAGTACGGTGGACATGTTGAGGACATGGAGCTTCATAATCATATGGACTTTACGGAACTTGTCATTGTTCTGAGTGGTCATGCAACCCATGTGGTGAACACCGAGGAATTTTTTATTAAAAAAGGGAACGTATTTGTGATTAATGGCGACACTCATCATGCGTATAAAGACCCTCATGATTTTAGGATCTGTAACATTATGTTCAGTCCCGAGATGCTTGCTTTGGCTGGGCCCGATCTGAGAAAATCTAACGGCTTCCAGGCGCTGTTTGTTTTGGAACCGTTTTATCGTAATATTCACTCCTTTCCGAGTAAACTTTCGTTATCCATTTCCAGTCTGGAGTATGTAGAATCACTGATATCGTTCATGATTGAGGAGTATCAGAGTAAACAGCAAGGGTATCAGACGATGTTGATCTCACGTCTTACGGAGATGGTTGTTTATTTGTCGAGGCAATATGATACACAGGAGAAAGGAATCGAAGGTAATAATCTGATGCATCTGGCAAATGCCATTTCATTTATTGAAGATCATTATCTGGAGCCACTGTCGCTGGAGGATATTGCGGGGAAGTCGAATATCTCAATAAGGCATCTGAATCGGATTTTTCGATCCTATTATCAGATGACCCCGATCTCTTATCTGCAAAAGTTGCGTCTGGAGAAGGCATGTCATTTGTTGAAAAACGGGAACTTGTCCATTACGGAAATTTCGTATGAATGCGGGTTTAACGACAGTAATTATTTCACCCGCCAGTTTAAGAAAGCTTTTGGCGAATCTCCCAAAACATACAGGCAGACTCATTAATACATGACTGAATAAAAAAACCAAAACAGGGCCTCCTCATAGGGAGGTCCTGTCTGCTGTCTCAGGGAAAAGGGGGAATTCAATAGTTCAAGAGCCGTCCGTTGTCATGCCACTGACCGTACATTTTATTTTCCTTTGTGTTGGTTATGAACTTATCCAATCTGCTCTGGAATAATGCTGGCTGATTCTTAACACTTTGGATCGTATCGATCCGAACGTTTTGATACAGGACAGGGAAGGTCATGAAATTTGCATAAACCTGCTGGTCTTCTTTCAGCCTTTGTTCGATCACACCATCAATAATGAAAGCAGTCGGCTCCATAACAGGAAGAACCTGTCTACCCTCGTCATGCATGAAGCCCAACTTTTCAAGTCGACGGACACGTTCCTTGTTCAATTCAGTCCATGAGCTGCGTTTACTCCTAGGAGATAATCTCTGTGCTAATTGAGTCTCGGATATTTTCTTTTTGACTCCATCGATCCAGCCAAAGCACAGCGACTCCTCAACCACGTCCAAATACAGCAGGGTGTTCGGTAATGGTTTTATGCTTATCATTACCCAGCAAGATTTCTCAACTTTTCCATGTGTCCGCAACCAATTTCTCAATTCATCCCTCGACGTCACGGGGATACAATGTACATTTTCCATTCGATTGTCAGCTATGCCTGAGCCGGTTCCTGATACCAAAAGAGTGAATAGTCATTCATGATGGAGGCATGCCCCAATTGACGAAGCATGGTAGAAATATTGCCTCGATGATAGGTTCCGTGGTTAACCACATGGATTACCATGTCCGATAAGCTGGTTTCACGAACTCCTGCAAATGGATTATCGAGTAGAATGGTTTGCTCCAGATTAGCTTGGCCTCGTAACCACTCACTGTATTGTGCCGACAGGTCGGTAAAACATTGGATGTACTCATTCACAGAACCGTGAATTTCACTATTGAGTGGTATGCATGCTTGCAGTGCCTCGGGCATCCCGGTGCCAGTTAACACCAGATACCACATCTTATCCACTGTATAGATATGGCTGAGTGCGTGAGCAATGGTTGGATATGAACTGTTCACTTCCTGACTCAGTACAGAAGAGGGCAGTTCCTTGATTCTGCCCAGGATCGTTTGGTTGGCCCATGCGTGGTAGTTATACATTTGTTCCGGATGATTCATTGATGATCGTCTCCTTTAATTTGGCTATAGATTGGGTTAACTTACTGAGATGATTATAAAAAAAGAAGTATGACAACAGCGTGTCATACTTCTTCATAGAGCTTAAGTGCGTTTCGCAGTTGTTCTTTCAGAATGTCTCGTAATTCAATCGGTTCAAGCACCTCAGCGCCACTGCCCAAACTAAGTAAGAACGACCATAACCACTTAGCTTGTAACGGCTGATGAACCGAGATACGCATCGTCATACTTCCATCCTCGTGAAATTGCTTATCTGCCTGTTGAAAATGATCCATGGCTTCCGCGAGCGCTTCCGGGTTCACCCGAAATACCACATCACTTACCTGATCTTGCCATGACGGATCTGACTCAACCGTCTCTTGGGGAAGCTCAAGGTGGGGTTGGAAGTGTTCCGATGTCAGTTGCACGTTCATCATCCGGGACAGTCGGAACTCGCGATAATCCTGCCGTGTCTGGCAAAATCCATATACATACCAATTACGATATTTAAAATGAAGTCTTACCGGTTCAAGATGGCGGGGTGTATGTTCATTTTTCGTATTGATGTAGTCAAAACGGACAACCTGATGATCGGTAATACCTTTACGCAGATGAGGAAGGGCGTCAGGTTCTGTTCGGCGAGTCTCCAGATCCACCGACAGACTTGAGGTTTGATGCTCCGGTCCAATCGTTTGCAGACGTTCAATCGTGCCTTGTGCACGTGCATCTTCGAATACTGTGGATAGACTGCTCAGGACCGTGATCAGGGAATCCACATCATAAGAACCGAGCAAGCTTTTATCCATCTTGTATCCGTCCATCATGCCGTAGCCGCCTTTGAGTCCCTGATGGGAGACGACCGGGAAGCCAGCGGCACAGATTACATCAATATCCCGATAGATCGTTCTTGGGGACACCTGAAACTCTTCCGCCAAGGTGGAAGCAGACAATACTTCGTGGTTCAGCAGTTTGTATATGATTGAGATTAATCGCTCCAATTTCAAAAGGTATCCCCGCCCGTTATTCCATTTTATCATTACAGGCCATTATTATATCACATGAAAAAAAGAGTGCTGGATAGCACCCTTTTGAAGAAACATGATTGTTGTTGTATTTGAACAGTTACGTTAGCAGATCGATCGAACTTAATTAATATCGAGTGAATCGTCAGAGCCGGCTCTACTCTTCTTGCACGTTATAGAGAACCCGAGCGAGCAGATTCTGTCCATAGTTGCCGAAGTTTTTACCAAAGATCGTTAAACCCCGTTTGTTCAAAGGTCCGTCCGTAACCGCAATGCGGAAATGAATATCGCTTTTGTAATCCAGCCCAATCTGGTCCAACGTCACGTCCGAGATGCGGCATCCGTCGATATAGCTGCCTTCCTGTGTAATCCGGATCAGCTTCAGCATGCCGTACTGATTCAAGTGCGGAGGCCACCATTCCGGGTTGAAGGTACCGCGTGTATTGCCAAAATCGCCCGGACTTGTCCAGCAGCCAATCTCAATACCGTTGACATAGAAATAAATATCCGAAGGGTAATTGTCACAAAAGCCAGGGGCCTCCGATCCCAGTTCCATCGACAATTGAATTTCGCTAAAGGACTGATTAGGTTTGAGATAGTTGGGAATCCGATACTCGAGATAACCTTCAGCCAGCCAGATCATCTCCGCATCAATTCGCAGTGGATCAGCAAAGTAACGCGGATCATCGAACTCTCCAACAATGCTGTCCCGGGTAGCGAGACCACATGTAGGTGCAGCCTGATAATCGCTGTAATGACCGACCTGAATTTCCACTTCATAACGATTGTTAATCTCCTGTGAACGCAGATCAACCATCAATTTTTCCTCATTAAGATAACATATCTTCTGAATTCCATGTTTGCCAACCGCGGTGTTGATCTCGATCAATCCGCTCTCTTCAAGTTTCTTGATATGCATTGTGATAGCGCCATTGCTCAGTCCCAGCTTGGTTGCAAGATCATTGAGATTAAGACTTTGGTTCTTGGCCAGCAGCTCGATGATCTGAATCCGGATTTCCGAACTGAGCGCTTTGAAGATATTCACACCCGACATCAGATCTTTAATATAAATCATAGGTGGATTTCCTTTCCCCGTTCTGAACAAAGTCTTCGACACAGACGTTTGCACATTTATATGTTTTATTTCAGATAATTATAAATCATTCCCTCATGGAAGGGAAGGGTGGAGAAATAGAAGCCAAAACCCTTGTATATAGCGCAAATACGAAAATATAATCTATATTTTGTTCACTATTCCGGTTAAAATAAGTGTTAATCAGTTCACATATATTTGAAATATACCATTGAAATGTAATGTAACCGCTTTTATAATCCTATTATACCTAAATTGATTCATTACTTCATGAACCTAATTAACCATTTGATCAGGAAAGGTGGAGTTTGGTTTGGAAAAGTTAAGCAATGTGAAGAGGTTTAAGTGGAAACGGTTGGCGTTACCGGCATTACTTGTGATGGTATTACTGCTGGCAGGTCAGTCAAAAGCTTTGGCGGCGTTCTGGAATCTGACCGGAGATACCGCTGTTCATGATCCGTCGATTATCAAAGAGGGCAGTTCCTGGTACACCTTTTCAACCGGCCCGGGCATTCAAGTATTGAAATCCGATAATGGATCGTCCTGGTATCGTGTTCCACAAATCTTCTTAAGTAAGCCATCCTGGTGGGCTTCTGCCGTTCCGGGACAAAGTGGATTGGATGTATGGGCACCGGACGTAGAGCAGTATAACGGAAAAGTATGGCTCTATTATTCGATCTCCACCTTTGGCTCCAATCGGTCTGCGATTGGTCTTGCGTCTGCGAACAGCATTGGAGCAGGGCAATGGAAGGACGAAGGATTGGTGCTTCAAACCACGACCGCCAATAACTATAATGCCATTGACCCGAATCTGGTCATTGATGCTTCAGGCAATCCATGGCTGGCCTTCGGTTCTTTCTGGAGCGGTCTGAAGATTGTCAAGCTGGACAAAAATACGATGAAACCGACGGGAAGTATAACTTCCATTGCTGCGCGCCCGAATAACGGAGGTGCTATTGAAGGACCAAGTATTGTATATCGGGGCGGCTACTATTACCTGTTTGCTTCCATCGATTCTTGCTGCCAAGGGGTGAACAGTACCTACAAAATGGTCTATGGACGTTCTACCAGTATTACAGGCCCTTATGTGGACAAAAACGGAGTTAATATGCTGAATGGTGGCGGAACGATATTGGATACAGGCAATGTGAAATGGAAAGGTCCAGGTGGTCAGGACGTGTACAACGGCAATGTCATCGCAAGACATGCCTATGATGCAGAGGATAATGGCAATCCAAAATTGCTGATTAATGACTTGTTGTGGGACGCTAATGGATGGCCGAAGTATTGATTTGTTTTAGATAAATATAAAATGTTTTATAAAAGTGTTGACTAAAGTGATCTGGATTTGATAAATTAACAACAGAAATCCTATTTCATCCAATTGAATACGGTTACAAGTCCAGATCAGGAGGGGTTCAGATGGTAAAGAAAAAGAATTGGGTCACATTTATGCTTCTTATGCTGGTAAGTGCACTGGTACTTGCGGGCTGCGGAGGAGGAAGCGGCGGTGCAAGTGGGGACAAGGAGTTAACGTTTATGTTCCGCGGGGGCACAGATGAGCAGAAAGCATACCAGGCAGTGGTCAAGAAATTCGAAGAAGATCATCCGGGTGTGAAAGTCAAAATTATTGTAACGGCTGCGGATCAATATGCAACCAAGCTGAGAGCGGCAATTACAGGCAACAGCTTGCCTGACGTATTTTATTTTAACCCAGGCGATATTAAGGCCTATGTGAACAGCAATGTTCTCATGAATCTTACACCATACATTGAAAATAATGCGGATGTTGATTTGAATAACATCTGGAAATATGGAGTGGATCTATACCGTTATGACGGCAAGATGGCAGGACAGGGTGATCTTTACGGCATGCCGAAGGACCTCGGGCCATTTGCACTAGGCTACAACAAGACTTTGTTTGAAAAAGAAGGCATTCCATTCCCTGACAAGGATAAACCATATACATGGGAAGAGTTCATTAAGGTGAATCAGCAAGCGACCAAGGATACCAACGGGGACGGCAAACCGGATGTATTCGGTACAGGTTTTAACGTACAGTGGGCACTGCAATCCTTTGTATGGAGCAATGGCGGGGACTGGCTGGATGAGAGCAAAACGAAGGTAACCATTGATGATCCGAAATTCGCAGAAGCTTTGCAATTCTTCGCGGATATGCAGAACGTATACAACATTACACCTTCCATTGAGGAAGCGCAAACATTGGATACCTACCAACGCTGGATGAAAGGCGAAATGGCCTTCTTCCCTGTAGGTCCTTGGGATATGAGTACATTCGAAACTTTGCCTTTCGAGTATGATTTGTTACCTTTCCCTGCGGGATCGACTGGCAAGTCGGCTACGTGGATTGGTTCCCTGGGAATCGGGGTATCTGCGAAATCGAAACATCCGGAAGAAGCGGCAGCATTGGTGAACTACCTAACCGCTTCGAAAGAAAGTATGCAGCAACTGGTAGATGCCAAGGTACAGATTCCGAATCTGCTTGATATGGCAGACGAGTGGGCCAAAGATACATCCACGAAACCATCCAACAAGCAGGAATTCATTGATATCGTAGAGGATTACGGACGTTCTTTGCCAGGTAACTACACGTACAATGCGGAGTGGTATGACCTCTTCTTCACAGACATCCAGCCGGTATTAGATGGCAAGATTACAGCCGCTGATTATGTGAAGCAACAACAGCCAAAAATGCAGAAGCTGCTCGACAAAGCGGTTGAACAGGAACAGAAATCTCAGAAATAGTAGATAGGAAAGGGTGATGCCGGCAGCCTGCAATCATGCTGCTGGCATCATTCGTATTGGGTATTATTGGATTCCATACGGGCATGTGGCATTCGTTGATCGGCAAGGTTCAATCGAAGAATGCCACATGCTGATACTAGAAACAGGGGTGAACGCCGTGATTACGAAATCGAGTTTGTATCGCAAAGAGATGCTGTACGGATATCTGTTTATCTTACCTCCGATTCTTGGGTTGCTGATCTTTGTCATGTTCCCATTCCTCTACTCCCTCTATGGTTCCTTTACCGACTGGGATGGACTGGGACAGATGAACTTTATCGGATTGGCCAACTTTAAGGACTTGCTAACGGATGACTTATTTTACAAAGCGATGTTTAATACATTCTTCCTGATGCTCGGGATCCCGATTGGCCTTTTGCTGGCATTGTTGCTGGCTATGGGTTTGAATCGTAAAATTCCCGGGACTACGACCTTCCGTGTCATTTATTATATTCCGGTCATCTCCTCCCTGGCTGCGGTGTCCATCATGTGGAACTGGGCGTATAACGGGGATTACGGTCTGGTGAACCAGTTCCTCGGCCTGTTTGGCATTGAGGGTCCCAACTGGCTCGCGAACAAAGACACAGTCAAACCAGCACTGATTATTATGACGGTATGGAAAGGTTTGGGATACACCATGTTATTGTACCTGGCTGCGCTGCAAAGTGTATCACGTACATATTATGAGGCGGCTGAACTTGATGGAGCTAATGGGTTCCAGATTTTCCGCAATATCACCTGGCCGATGGTGAAGCCTGTTACCTTTTTCCTCGTCGTTACAAATATCATTGGCGGCTCCCAGATCTTTACCGAGATGAACATTATGACGCCTACAGGTGGTCCTGAATATTCATCGGCTTCGATTGTCTTCTATATTTGGCAGAAAGCCTTCAGTAACCTTCAGATGGGTTATGCGTCAGCCATGGCTATGATTCTTGGTATTTTCATTTTTGTCATTACCTTGGTGCAATTCAAAATGAACGAAAAATCAGCCTATGATGGGGACTAATTGTCAAGGGAAGGAGTGAATCGGAAATGTCTTACAGTCAAAAAAGGAATTTAACGAACACGATCATTTTTATCGTACTCGCGATCGGTGCTATTGCGATGGTTGCACCACTGATCTGGATGCTATCCACTTCATTGAAGGAGAAGCAGGATGTATTCGCGCTTCCACCAGTGTGGATACCTGAAGTATTTCAATTTGGAAAGTATAAGGAAATCTGGGAAGCAGGCCCGCTGCTAAGCGGGATCAAAAACAGCCTCATTATCGCGGTCAGTGTAACGATCGTCGGTACGTTTACATCCAGTATCGCTGCGTTTGCTTTTGCCAAATTGAGATTTCCACATAAAAACAAACTGTTTCTTGCTTTGCTTGCTTCCATGATGATTCCGTATCCAACAGTCATGATTCCACAATTCATGATGTTCTCAAAACTTGGCTGGACAGATACATTATTGCCACTTATTGTACCGGGGTTGTTCGGTAATGTGATTATGATCTTCTTCCTCCGGCAATATCTGCTTAGTGTGCCAGATGCCATTATTGAAGCAGCCAAAATTGATGGAAGTTCCTATTTCCGGCTCTATTCCAGTATTACATTCCCGTTGATTAAACCTGCCGTTGCTGCACAGTTAATTCTGTGGTTCATGGGGATCTGGAACGATTATCTCGCACCGATTATCTATCTGAATTCACCGGAGAAGCAGACGCTGCAGCTGGTCATTGCCAACTTCAATGCCACGTATGCAATTCAGACGGATTATCCACTTATTATGGCAGCGTCGATTGTGGCTCTGTTACCGGTATTAATCATCTTCCTGATCTTCCAGAAACAGATTATTGAATCGGTTGCCATTTCGGGAGTGAAGGGATGAATCAGCGGAAGAGATTCCGAGGGTGGACATTTTCGAAGAGAGGGGTTGTTGCTTCCATGTTGCTGTTGTTGATCACTGGAGCTACGGGCTGTACTGGAGAAGGGGCAGAAGAAACGGTTCCCCGTCCGGTCTTTCCTGAAGCCCCCCAAGATACTCAGCTGTATGACACTTCCATTTTGGACGATGAATCACGCTGGACGGTGAACAATGCGCATGATCCGGCCATTATGAAAACAGACCAGGGATACTACGTCTATTCCACAGACGTTCGTGTAGCAGGGGAAGCGAAACCCGGCGTCATGGTACGCAAATCGGATGATCTGATCCACTGGAACTGGGTAGGTCAGGCTCTACCCGGGATTCCGCAAGAAGCGCTGGACTGGACAGGTGCGGTCAATCTGTGGGCACCGGATGTGATTCAGGCTGGTGATACCTATCGGATGTATTATTCGGCTTCTTCTTTTGGCAGTACCCAGTCGGCTATTGGTCTTCAGACATCCCCTTCTCCCGAAGGTCCATGGACAGATGAAGGACTGGTTGTGAAAACTACTGCGAATGAACAGGACAAATTAAATGCCATTGATGCCAATCCCATCGTAGATGCCGAAGGCAATTCGTGGATGGTATATGGTTCATTCTTTGACGGCATTTATATTGCGCCACTCGACCCCGACACCGGGAAATTCAAGGACGAGGGTTATGGTACTCGCATTGCTGCTCGGGATCGTGCAACTGAAGAGGGTGCAGTGGAAGGTCCCTACATTGTGTATAACCCGGAGTTCAAAAAGTATTATCTGTTTGTCTCCTATGATTCCTTATTCGAGGACTATAACGTGAGGGTTGCGCGTGCTGATTCAATCACAGGCCCGTACACGGACATAAACGGCAATAACATGCTGGATACGGAGCATCTGCCTCAATATGAGATCGGCACCAAAATTCTGGGGGGTTATCGCTTCACAGAAGGCGAGGGCTGGGTTGCACCCGGACATAACTCCATTTTGAAGGACGGAGACGATTATTACATCGTGCATCATGCACGGGGTGAGACGGATAAAAACTGGCCATATCTGCATGTACGCAAAATGTTATGGACGAAGGACGGCTGGCCTGTGGTTTCACCTGAACGTTACGCCGGTGAGACTGCACAGGATATTCCGAAATCCATGATTGCCGGGGAGTGGGAAGGCATGGCGCTTGATCCGTCCGTGGACGGGCAGATTCAGGCAGTGCCTTATACCCTAACAAGCAACGGTAAAATTAAAAGCGAAAAAGGTTCAGGAACCTGGACATTTGATGGCCAACAAACATTGACACTGAAGTGGAAAGAAAGCCCATGGGGCGGAGCCTCCACGGAAGAGTTGCGACTGCTCCCGTCCTGGGACTGGGAGCGAAGCCAGCCCGCGCTGGTGGTGACTGGCCTCAATGACCACGGCATCGCGGTCTGGGGCAAGCAGATCAGCGCAGCGGAGTAAGGGGGCGACCAGCTAGCGCGGTAAGAGCGAGCTGCCGCTCTAAGGGTGCACAAACAGTGAGGGGGAGGAAGGAGGCGCAGGAGTGAGTTTGGCATCCGATTTCAACCGCCAGGAGCGGTGAAAAAAGAAATCGGAGGACAAGAGAGCACCAAGGACCTACCACCCCCGAACGCCCGCTGTGCATGTAAGCTGTCCTGTTAAGGCGCGTTAACGCAGAGAGACGCTTAAGATTCAGCTGTGCTGGCCTATGTCTGAGGCCAATCATGCACTAAATATGGGGAGAGTCGACCAAGCAAGGCGGTCGACCCCCTAAGACCGAGCCACACAATGGCTCGAAGTGAGGTTGTAATCCAGCGAGTGCGGTAAGAGCGAGCTGCCGCTCCAAGGGTGCACAAGCAGTGAGGGGGAGGAAGGGGGCGCAGGAGTGAGTTTGGCATCCGATTTCAACCGCCAAGAGCGGTGGAAAGAGAAATCGGAGGACAAGAGAGCACCAAGGCCCTGCCACCCCCGAACGTCCGCTGTGTATGCAAGCTGTCCTATTAAGCTGCGCTAACGCAGAGAGACGCTTAAGATTCATCTGTGCTGGCCTATGTCTGAGGCCAATCATGCACTAAATATGGGGAGAGTCGACCAAGCAAGGCGGTCAACCCCATAAGACCGAGCCACCAAAAAGGCTCGAAGTGAGGTTGTAACCCAGCGAGCGCGGTAAGAGCGAGCTACCGCTCCGAGGGTGCACAAGCAGTGAGGGGGAGGAAGGAGCCGCAGGAGTGAGTTTGGCATCCGATTTCAACCGCCAAGAGCGGTGGAAAGAGAAATCGGAGGACAAGAGAGCACCAAGGCCCTGCCACCCCCGAACGTCCGCTGTGCACCACCCCAAAAAGGTTTTCGCTTTTTCGAAATTGGGTTACATTCCCCAACTTCGAGCCAAACAACATTTGAAAGGGGAGCATTCCCATGACTGATTCTATTACATTTACTAATCCCATCTTGGAGCAACGTGCTGATCCGTGGGTGTACCGTCATACAGACGGTTACTATTATTTCTCCGCTTCCGTACCAGCCTTTGACCGGATCGAAATCCGGCGAGCAGAGACTTTGGAAGAGTTAAGAGATGCTGAGCCGGTAACGGCTTGGACGAAGCGTGATACAGGGCCCATGAGTGCCAACATCTGGGCACCGGAGATTCATTTTATTGATGGCAAATGGTACATACATTACGCTGCGGCTCACACCAGTGAGACCAACGAAGGTCTGTTCGATCACCGGATGTATGTCCTGGAGAACGATTCCGCGAATCCACTCGAAGGAGAGTGGGTAGAAAAGGGGCAGATACACACCCGGTGGGAATCATTTGCGCTGGATGCAACAACCTTTGAACATAAGGGAATCCGCTATCTGGTCTGGGCACAAAAAGATCCGGACATTGTGGGCAACTCGAACCTGTACATTGCCGAAATGGAAAACCCGTGGACGCTACGCGGCGAACAGGTCATGATCTCTACGCCAGAGTACGATTGGGAGATCATCGGCTTTAAAGTCAATGAAGGAGCAGCCGTGATGCATCGGAATGGACGGTTGTTTATCGGCTACTCGGCAAGCGCGACCGATTACAATTATTGTATGGGTCTGCTCACCGCAGATGAAAATGCCGACTTGCTTGATCCGGCCAGCTGGGTGAAATCACCCGAGCCAGTGTTCCAGACTTGTGAAGCGAACAGCCAATACGGTCCGGGCCATAATAGCTTTACCGTGTCGCCGGATGGTAAGACCGATATTCTGATTTATCATGCGCGTAATTACAAAGACATCGAGGGTGATCCCTTGTATGATCCAAACCGTCACGCCCGTGCTCAAGTGATTCATTGGCGTGAAGATGGCACACCTGATTTCGGTGTTCCGGTTCCCGATGGAAAAGCAGTAGTAGAAGCAAAATAAGAGGTAGTGAAACCTTTCATATGAGAGTCCTTAGTTAGCGAGTGATGCTGATTAAGGGCTCTTTTGTATGTGAACGATAAGATAGAGTGCCTGAACATATGTGTCCTGGACACAAAACAAAGCAACCACAACGATGATATCTGCGTATGAGAAAGATACAGATTACGATGCAGAACCTATTAGGAGGATCACATATGGATTCACGCGAGACGTTGGACAAGGAACTTGAACAGATTTTGAAATGGGAAAAACAACAGAAGGACTTGTTTATATGGGATAAGATCGGGCGTTTGCCCTTTGCGATGTTGGATAAAGTGATGCCTAAAGCGCTGAAACAAAAAATCGGAGATTCCCTGAACGACGTAGGTCAGTATGTGCAGAATGGAGGCAAGTTCCTCGTACAGAAGAAAAAAGTAGCCAAGCTGCTGCAAGAGGAAGCCGAGAGGTCCGGTTATTCCATGATGGACACGACCTATCGTCTGGAGCAGGAATCTGAAGCGGAGGGGACAGCGAAGATTCATAGTGTAGAGAATCTGCCACTTCAGGTACTGGACCAGGTGGCCGATAACATCACCGAGAGTCGAACCAAGTTTGCCGCGGCTCAGGGAGCAGCTACAGGCTTTGGTGGCATTGTAACCATTGCAGCAGATATTCCGATGGTGATGGGGCTTTCTCTGAAGGTACTGCAAGAGATGGCTCTATGTTACGGTTATGATCCAGATGAACCGCTGGAGCGTATCTTTATTGTCAAATGTCTGCAATTCTCTTCCGCCGATATTGTGGGCAAGAAAGCGATTATCGAAGAACTGGCCGCTTACGACGATCCGGACAAGCCCATTGAGGTGGTATCGCAGATGCAGGGCTGGCGGGAAGTGTTTAACTCCTACAGTGAATCTTTTGGCTGGAAGAAGCTTTTCCAACTCGTGCCGATTGCCGGTATGGTGTTTGGTTCGGTGAGCAACAAAAATACAATTCGAGATGTAGCCGAAGCAGGAAAAATGTTGTACAAAAAACGGCTGATCCTTCAGCGTTTGAAGTAATATTACAGAAAAAGTAATACTAGAGAAGAATATTTATATTGAAAGAGTTGAATTTGATATGTTAAACAAACAGGGTTTCTATGATCTTTTAGATCGCAATAATATCGTTTACGAAAGTATTGAACATCCCGCAGTATACACGATGGATGAAATATTCTCTTATCAGATTCCACATACAGAACGTATTGTTAAAAATCTGTTTCTGCGTGATGACAAGAAGCGCAACTATTATCTGGTGACGATTGCTGGGACGAAGTCCGTTGATTTGAGAAGTTTAAGCGAAAAGATACCTAGCCGCAAATTAAGTTTTGCCAGTGAAAAGGATTTGTTGGAATTCCTCGGATTGGAAAAGGGCCATGTAAATCCAATGGGAGTGTTTAATAACATACAGAAAAATGTGACCGTAGTTTTTGACAAGGATCTAGTTGGTCAGAAAATCGGAATTCATCCCATGGAAAATACGGCAACGGTATTTCTTGAATTTGAAGATGTGAAGGAACTAATTACAGCTCAAGGTAGCAACGTTGTCATGTGTGACGTTGAATAATACGTTTGAAGCTAAATACGAGAAAAACAAATATAAGAAAAAGGTTCCTGCCGTTCTGTATATACAGAGATGGCGGGAACCTTTTTGTTGCGATTCAAACATTTTATTTAGACTGCAGATGTAGGTTACTCTTCACTACCATTTTCTTTGGCCCAGATATTGAGTAATTTATCGGATGGAAGCAGGAACGTGAAAATCCCGAGCAGTGGCAGGAAGCTGCACATCTGCATTACCGGTGATACGCCGAAGACGTCAATCCAGTTGCCCAGCACGAGTGCGCCTAGACCTCCCATACCAAATGCCAGACCTGTGATCAGGCCCGAGACCGTTCCGATTTTGCCCGGAATCAGCATTTGTGCATATACAACCGTAACCGAGAAGCTGGATAACATGATAAAACCAATAATGGTTAGTAGTACGCCTGTCCAGAACAGATTCGCATAGGGTAACAACAGAGCCAGTGGAGCAGCTCCGGCCATGGACAGGAAGATCAGATTACGTTTGCCGAATCGATCCGCCAGTGGGCCTCCGAAGAACGTACCCAGTGCTCCGGCAGCCAGGAACAGGAAGATATAGATCTGCGCGTCCTCTGTGGACAATCCAAAGGTATCTTTCAAATTAAACGCATAAAAGCTACCGATGGAAGCGATATACCAGGAACGAACAAAGACGAGCAAAATCAATAGCGTAATGGCGGCAGTAATCTTTTTGCGTAAAGCAGGATTGGGTGCACGACGAGCAGCGGCCTGTCTACGCAGATATCCTCCCGATTGCAGCATGCGTCCATACCAACGGGCTATGTAGATCTGAACTGCAATCCCCATGGCAGCAATGCCTGTAAATCCAATGGCACCGAACAGTCCAAACGGGATAAAGATCCAGCGTGTAAGCAATGGGGCAAGGGATTGCCCAGCGTTACCACCGACTTGGAAGATGGACTGTGCCAGTCCACGGCGTTGCCCGGCAGCCATGTGTGATACACGCGAACCTTCCGGATGGAAAGCAGCGGAACCCAGACCGACAAAGATAACGGAAATCAGGACAGCCATATAACTGTCAGCGAAGGCCAACAGCAACATGCCGGTAAATGTAAAACCCATGCCAATGGGCAGGATGGATGGCGTCGGTTTTTTATCTGCAAACCAGCCTACGACAGGCTGCATAATGGAAGCGGTAAAGTTGATAGCAAATGAGATCCATCCGATCTGAGTATACGTGAGATGCATAGAGTCTTTAAGAATCGGAAAAATGGCGGGAATAACCGACTGGATCGAATCATTGAAGAGATGAACCAAACTGATGGCAATGAGTATCCGGTAAACGGTGCTTTGGGCATCCGATCCGGGTGGGGCTTTCGAACGCGCTGTGGCGTCCTTGGTTAATGAGGTTTGTGTAGACATGTACAATTCTCCTTTGGTCGCGGTCACGAGGGATCAGCGCCTGATGTTGTAATATATGCGTGTAAGCATATTGTTACATAATAGGATAGATTGATTGGACCGACAAGGGGAACAAGAGAAAACGTTGATGAATTCAATAGATGTTTTTTTATAGCCATTACATTTACAAAAGAAACGTATTACTTTAGCATCTACTGTAAGAAGAACCATATTTATGTGTAAGAAAGGATAGAGGAGGGATGGATATGAAATCCTTGTCACCTTATGAATCCGCCAAACGTGAGTTGGTGATGATCCCATTGTATTGAGAGACTGAGTTTCTAAAGGTGTATGCTAACCAAAGAAAAAGCCGAACTTCTTCAGTTTTGAAGAGTTCGGCTTTTCTGTGTCCTATAATTTATTTTAGTTATAGCAGAGTTGATTTTTACCCGCCAGTTTAACGATTATCAATCGTCTCCGGGTACATATCATGATTCATCATACGGTGGTCAGCCATCTGTTCGTATTTCGTTCCCGGCTTGCCGTAGTTCGTATAAGGGTCAATGGAAATGCCGCCGCGCGGTGTGAATTTGCCCCATACTTCGATGTAGCGCGGGTCCATCAGCTTGATCAGGTCGTTCATGATGATGTTCACACAATCCTCGTGGAAATCACCATGGTTACGGAAGCTGAACAGGTACAGCTTGAGTGATTTACTCTCGACCATTTTAACATCCGGAATGTAACTGATATAGATCGTCGCAAAGTCCGGCTGACCCGTAATCGGGCACAGGCTGGTGAACTCCGGGCAGTTGAATTTCACAAAATAATCGCGGTACGGATGTTTGTTATCAAAGCTCTCCAGGATGCCCGGATCATATTCAAACGTATATTTTACGTTCTGGTTACCCAGCAACGTCACATCTTGCATTTCATCAGGTTGTCTCATCGGTTCGTAAACACTCCTTGTTTCCGTCAAAGCCCAAAGCCTTGCGGTATATATGAATAGGCAATTTTTTGCCTGTTGAATTCGCTTATTTTCTAAGGACATTTCGTCCTCATCCTTACATCATGCCGCCCATTCCACCTATACTGCCCATTAAACGCCGCGTTTGTTGCCCCATACCAACGTATGAAGCTGTGGAAGCACACGAACATCATTCAGGTCATCAGAGGCGCTGACTTGGTCAATCAGCAACTCATAACGAGCAAGCAGGGAGGACGCCAGATCTGGCGTATCGGCGGAAGTCACATCCGGGTTCCCGGTTTGTAAAAATAAATCCGTGCCCGGATACCGTGCATGTACACGGCGGGCATAGTCCAAGTCTGTCTCATCGAAGATCACGATCTTCAGACTGTGACTTCGTTCTACCGGGCCAGCGGCGAGCCGTCCGATCAGATCATCCAGCACGGCCCAATCGGTGTCCATGCCGGAGCTTGGTGGCTTAGGCGAGACGGTGACTTCGTCAATGTCCGCCAGCCAAGGCTGCCAGCGGGAGCCCTGCGTCTCCACCGCGGTGCGGATGCCGTTCTCCCGCAGCAGGGCAACCAACCCGCCCAGCGAAGCAAGCAGGGCGGGATTACCGCCAGAGATGGTGACATGGGAGAAACGGGTGCCGCCAACGCGGCGCAATTCTTCCCATACGTCCTCTGGCGTAATCATTCGAATCTGGTCCTTGCCACTGCCGTCCCAGGTAAAGGCCGAGTCGCACCAGGAGCAGCGATAATCGCAGCCCGCGGTGCGAACAAACATCGTTTTTTGCCCGATGACCATGCCTTCGCCTTGAACCGTCGGACCAAAAATCTCCATCACGGGAATACGAGCCTCTTTGCGAGATCCCGTCTCATTCACCTGCTGTGTCACACTACTCATGGATCATCCACTCCCGTCTCGCTTCCGCGTAACTGGTTGGTGTCTCGAAGAGTCGGACAAACTCGGTCCGCCCACCATCGGTCAGCCCGGCATAGGGTTCTGTTTGCAAGGCATGTTCCATCTGTTCGAATAGCCAAACGACCATATTTTCAGCCGTTGTATTCATTAAAGGAAGTGTCTCGTTGAGGTACTGATGATCCAGATATCCCTCAATTTGAGTTTTCCATATATCTTTGATATGTCCAAAATCAACCGTCAGCCCGGTTTCACCCGGATAACCGCTGATGCCAAAAATAACTTTATACGTATGACCGTGCAGGTTCTTGCACTTGCCTTCATAACAATGCAGATGATGTGCTGCGTCAAAGGTGAATTCTTTGCTTACAAGTACACGTTTGCGGTGATAGCGCAGCTGGGTGGGCAGAATATCTTCTCCGATGCGTTGCAGATGCTCTACAATACGGAATGTTCCCGGCTCTCTCATCGTATATCCACTCCCGCCGATTCAGCAGCAGTACGTTGCTGTACATAACGATCCAATCCGGCTTTGCGCAGTTTGCATGCGGGGCAATCTCCGCATCCATCGCCGATCACGCCGTTATAACAGGTCAGAGTACGCTCGCGGACATAATCAAAAGCACCGAGATCATCGGCCATCTTCCACGTTTGGGCTTTGTCCAGCCACATGAGCGGGGTGTGAATGACAAATGGGTAGTCCATTGACAGGTTAAGCGTCACATTCATCGACTTCACAAATGAATCCCGGCAATCCGGGTATCCGCTGAAATCCGTCTCGCATACACCTGTAACCAGGTGACGTGCTCCTTTTTGCTTTGCCATAATGGCCGCAAAACTGAGGAACAGCAAATTTCGTCCATCTACAAATGTACTCGGTAATTCGCCTTCTTCATGCGTAATCTCCACATCCGTGCGAGTGAGCGCATTGGGGGCAAGCTGATTTAACAGGCTCATATCGAGTACCGTTTGCTGTACACCCAAATCACGGGCGATCTCGGCTGCACATTCAATCTCCAGCTTATGGCGTTGACCGTAATCAAACGTAACAACCTCGACTTCGGCAAACTGTTGTTTGGCCCAGAACAGACACGTGGTACTATCCTGACCTCCGCTGAATACAACGACTGCTTTTTCTTCGTTCAACATAAAAAAACCTCTCTATCTTCTTGAGATCAAACCATGCACATAGGCATAGAGTGTCGGAAGAACAGAGAAGTTCATGAACTGGCATCCATCAAAAAACACACCTTCTCAATAACCGCTTCAAAAAAAGCAGCCATGAGCAAGTGTCCTTAGTTTTTTACGTACATGATTGCATGGTGACCGCAACGTGTACGCAAGACTTATACTGACCATCACATGATCAAGTCTTATAGAGGGAGTTCGCGAACCTCTCCCATGCCGTAGGGCGTGTCTCAAAACTCGCTGAAGTGCACCTTTTACCGCCTTTTCGCCCCATGCTGCGTCACTTTCCCTTGACGTGCCTCGGCACGCCTGCGGAAAACTTCCTTGCTTGGAACGAAAATTCGGCAAAATCTGCTTCCTTCAGAGTTCTCAGACACGCCCTATGGCATGGATTTTCTTCTTCAATTGTCTGAACCATTATAACATGAAACGGTGTGGTGACCACCCCACTGGAGCAGAGTGGCAGCTCATCGGTCGGTTCCATCAACTAAAAGCTTATTTGATCAATACATTGCCGAAAGGGATCACTTCTTTCAGAATTCGTTTGAACAGTCCCTCATCGTTAAGATCCTGTTCCAAGCGGTGATTCTCACGTCCAGCCTGAAAGAGTACAGATCCATTCCCGGTCATCTTCCAATGATAATTCATATGCTGACTGGCAAGGTTGTTACCATATACGGTGAGTTCCAGATGTGCATTTTCGGGATAAGCAATAATGCTGCCAGCATCCACATAGAGTGGCGCTGTTGGGTGAAGTTCCTGTTGGCAGACCTGACCTTGAGTGAGCAATCCGATTTTGCCTTTGCCGGAAAATTTCATTTTCACTGCATCACGGGTGATCAGCATATTTTTGATTTTCTGAATTTTGGTATGCATGGTTACACCATCAGAGTAGAAGAACAGGTGGCGGAAGTCATAGAGCAGATCACTGTCCTCCGTGAGCTCCACTTCCTTCATGGTGAATCCGGGAGGCAGGGCAGCCACAAATTGGCAAGGTCCGGTGATTTCGGATTTAATCAGCTTTTTTTTGCGATATATGCCCGTGATATTCATGAATTTATCATTGCGATTCCCACTTGGACCGCGGAAGGCTACAATCTGCTGCGGATGCAAAATATGAAGGCGGTCATCTTTAATCAGTGAAAATGTGACGACTTGTCCTGCTCCGCCTGCTTCAGCATTGTTCAGGTGTATGTTCATGCAGTTGCTCCTGTTCTTTTATACTCGGCCTGAACGGCGACGCATTCCCCAGCGCATCACACGAATCAGAACAAAGTAACCCAATATGAGAGAAACGACAGTGATGACCATCGTCTGAATTCGTTTGGTGGTAGCTGCTTTGGCATTCTGGTCATCCTGCAGTTTGCTTACCATTTCAGTAAGTTTCTGGTTCTGAGCCAGTAGTTGTTCGTTCTGGGTCTTAAATGCTTCGACATTGGCCTGGGCTTGTCCCAACTGAGCAGATGTTTGATTTAATTGCTCCATTGTTTGGTTATAACTTTCCTGCAGAGCGTTCACTTCTCCGGGCAGTTCGGAGACTCGCTCCCATCCGCTGTATATATCAGTAAAAATATTAGCACTGGCTGCACTTACTGTCGAAGTGATCGAAACGGTAAATAGAATGCATGTGGTGAATAACACCCGAATGAAATAACCCTGAATGGATTTTGGCATCGTTAACACCTCTTTCTTCGGTTAGATAGATCAATCGCCGAATTCGTCGTCTATTGTTGAAATACGGCTCTTACATTATACGTCAAAACCGGGACGATGGGTTCAAGATGATATCGGTTTATTACCCGAAATATTTAAAATGATTTAGGAACACGGCTGTTTAACTTACAAATCAGTGGGGTAATAGAACGATAGGCAAGCACACCGGACCGTTTTAACACATCTTTTACTTCAGCTCCGGGTGCATGTTATTCACAAATACGCAATTTAATGAACGATACCAATATATCCGATTGAATATAAGATCGTGAACATGAAGGAGTAGAAAGATATGTACACAACAGATCAGAACACATCAACCAAAACAATTATGATCACTGTTAATGGAGAGCCAGTAGGCCGTAAGCTGGTCATTGATAGTGTCACCTATGCTCCGGTAACCGAAGCAGATAGCACACAGTATTTACACAAAATGGGAATCCATCATCCTACTGTTTAATTTGGGACTTGTCATAAATAAGTGATTGAAAAGCTTGGCATAGCGCCAGGCTTTTTCGTCGTTTATTGTCGTATTGAGACGGATTTAGGGATATAAAACTAATATATTGGAAAAATTTAATGGGAACATGTGTTCCGTGACAATATAGTGTCCATTCACCCTGATAACTTAGAAGATAATACATATAAATCGGGGGAGAGACTACCAGTGAACTCAGTCTTTGAAGTATCTTATTCGTGGAATAAAGAGGCCATACCGACAGGGGGAGCCGACCCCGTATATATGATGGTAGAGTGGCGTAACGGTGCCCCTGCCAAAAGACTTAGGAAAATAGCACCCAAAATTGTATCAAGAGATTTGGAACTTTTGCTCAAACCGGAATATGGAGTACAGCTAAAAGGTATCTATGGATGTCGTTCCAAAGAAACGGATATTGGCTGGGTACTGAGGCTTGGCGATATGTACAAGGGGGAAAGTAAGCAAATTTTGCTTGAATTCGTCATGGGACCCCGTGCATCAGGAAAAGCTGCCGTATGTTCAGCCTATTGGAGCACAAGGAAGTTGAAACAAAGTCAACGTGTATTGTTACGAAGAGAACAGTTGTATATTCAGTACACCAGTCATCTGGGCATGTTGCGACAGCCCGAAGATCCCAAGGTGGAGAAAACGATCAAATTAAGTGAAACGGTGCCCTTGATCAAACAAGCCCTGCGCGCTTACGAAAGAGGACGGGTTCAAGAGGGAAACAATATGTTGCGTCGTCATGCAGATGCATTGTTAATTGAAGCTGCACGGAAACAGGATCTGGACTATTACGCGGAAGCCGAGATCGTCGAAAAGCTGCGTTATCACTACGAGATCACGTTTACAACCGGATATCATGATCGTGAAAAAAAGATATTAGGGGAATAGGGTTGATTTCAAATGGTAACGGTTAGAGTGAGTCTACATATTTGAAGGTGAAGTTTAGGAGAAGGTCGAATGTATGTATCAATATCATATTAAACAATGGATGGAGTTGTATCAAATTTATTGAAACAACATCGTGGAGGGTCCGGCAAAATGACAGACCGACTAATCCGATTAATGCGCATTATAACGCTGGTACAGGCCAAGCCGGGCATTCTGGCACGTGAGCTTGCCGAGCGATGCGAGACAACGGAAAGGACGATATACCGCGACATGGAGGCCCTCAGTGCAATGCATATCCCGATCGCCAATATGGGACACGGGCAAGGGTACATGTTTATCAGCCAGTTTGCCATGTATCCGCTAAATTGGTCTGATGAAGAAGCCCAAGCTTTCATGCATCTTGCTGAAGTTATGGAGAATATTCGTCCTTTGCTGAAACCTGCTTTTGAGAGCGCTTATGAGAAAGTGGTTGCTGCGAGTCAGAAAAACAAAACAGAACGAGTGGAATGGTCGGAGCATATTAGTAGTTTGTTTAAACTGGGGTTGCCTGTATGGCAAAATGAGAGAAATGATCCACAGAATCAATCTCTAATTCCCCTGCTTCAGGCTGGCATTTCACAGAACACCATTGAAGGGGAATATCTGTCTCAAGGTAAAAAAGGGATCGTACGCATAGATCCTTACTGTCTTATCCCTCGCGAGTACAGATTTGAGCTGTTAGCATATTGTCACCTGTCGGAGAAACTTCGAATCTTTCAGGTAAGTCGGCTGCAGAAGATACGAATATTGCCACGCACGTTTCGCAAAGAGGATCATCTCATACAATCGCATTTCCACATTCCTTGGGCATACGAGGGAAGTACGGAGTGGACAGCGTTCAAAATTCGATTTGCACCCCATGCTGTGAAGCGAGTGATGCAGGAGCAATTTTTTATGCGACCGATCCTAACCATTGAACCGGAAGGTAGCCTGTTATTTGAAGCCATATTAAGTGATGTTGACGAATTTCTCGTATGGATATCTAAATATGGACCTGATGCGGAAATCCTCGAACCGGAGATCTGCCGCATCAAGATGAAAGAACGTCTGAATGATTGGCAACAAATGTACAATAAAAGTTGAGATTAGAATGCCATCCATCCTAAGGCAAAATACGATTAAGTAGCATGCTGTGGACGTTTACTCTTTGGTTTTGAAAAGGCTTGCCAGATTGCCAAAAGGTGATTCTTTCTCTTCATCTTCTGTGGAGCTGGAATACACGACCTTGGATGTAATGCCCTCATCGTCTGCTGCACAATTGTTTTCGAGAGTGAATCGGTCAAATTGATGCATAAATACCTTTGCTGTATTGATGGCATCATCCAAGGCACGGTGCTGGGTACCATCAAATTCAATTCCGCAGATTTCAAGAGCCTGAGCGAGCCCCAGTTGACGGAATTTGCCTTCTTTGCGGACGGTGCGGGACCACTGTTGCTGGAGATCGTTATGATTGGTGATCCAGGCCACATCAAGTTGATGGGTACGACAATGAGAGATCAGTTTGCTGCGGTCATCGGGTCCCCAGGAACACATGTAATAGGGCTCACTTCCCATCCAGGCAATGAATTGGTTCAGTGCTGCCGGGAAAAGAGGGGCTGCATCAATATCTTTCTGCGTGATACCTGTAAATTGAATCGTGTCAGTGGACAGCACGGACTTGTTGGAAGGACGAACATACGTATGGAACGTATCCGTTACGACCAATCCATCGGCACTTTCCGTAACTTTGACGGCACCGATATCAATAATTTCAGAAGAATAGCGAGTATTGCGGCTTACCGTGAATTCAAGATCATATATGATATATGGCATGGGACAAGCTCCTTTATCGATTAATACCTGTGATAGATTTCTATTTCTCTATATTACAGGGAACGTGCTGCCATGTCAGCCATCGCCAGAGAATTCATTGTAGTCAGGATGAACGGACAGTCTGAGTGTTTAATGATTTTTCTAATGCATTTCCGGTTTTGGTAAGTCTTTACTTCGCCAAAAGTGGTCGTTATAATGAGGAAAGTTAGGGACTTTCCTATGTTTTGTTTGTATTTATGGCAACATAAAAGTAGAATTTTACGTCTTATTATCAGAACTTCCTAACACCGTTTGAAGTGTTGGGGAGTTTTTTTATTATGTATAGCATACTCATGTAGGAAAGGAGAAAAAGTTAGTCGGTTGTTGGTATAACATAGGAAAACTACTTCACTAGTTAGCATTGTTGAATTTAAAGTACATATGGAGGTTTGTTTCTTTGATTAGTAGAAAATTGAAAATAACAGCAATTACAGCCAGTGTGTTTATTGTTTTAATGAGCGCTGCATATGGTGCATTCTATATTTGGAACAAGCATTATAAATTTAATAATAATTATGTATGGCAGCCTTTGGAGAACGTGCAATCTACACTAAACCTGAAAGATTCCTATAACGTGATTGTAGCTGGAACGGATCCGGAAGGTATTACTGCTGCCTTATCAGCTGCTCGTAATGGGATGCGTGTATTGCTGGTGGAAGCAAGAGATCGCAACATGTTGGGAGGATTGTTGACCGAGGGTGGCCTTAATACGCTGGATCTAAATTATTCACCTGAACAACCGCAGCTATTGAGTAGTTTGCGGCAGCCTGACTTTTTGAACAAAGGCATTTTCCAGGAATGGTTTGACCAGATCGAGGGTAGTTCATTTGATACCAATACAGCGGCTAACATGTTCTATCGGATGGTCCGTTCCGAACCTAATATTGACCTGTTGATGAATGTTAAGGAATTAGTTCCACTTACTGAACAATCTACGGGAGATCACACGACAATAACGGGTATGAGTATAACTAAAGAAGATGGAACAACTGTTCAGATCTCAACCCGCTCCATCATTGATGCAACGCAAGATGCGGATATTGCAGCCGCTGCAGGAGTTCCATATTCCATAGGCAGACAAGATATTGGAGATGGTAAATCCAAAATGGTCTCTACGCTTGTATTCAAGCTAAGCGGTGTTACTGATGAGGTATGGCAAAAGTTTAGGGAAAGAGATGGGACCGGGGTGGATAAGATGAGTGCTTGGGGGTACGGTGATGCTAGAAAATATGAATCCTCCAATCCACAACATATTAAGATTCGAAGTCTGAATATCGGAAGACAAAATGATGATACAATCTTGATTAATACGATGCAAATCTTTGGGGTAGATCCGTTAGATCCGATATCTGTGAAGAAAGGTCTGGAAATCGGGCGTAAAGAGGCCCCACTAATTGTTGATTTTCTGAAGAAAAATTATGATGAATTTGCAGGGTTACAATATGCTGGAACAGCGAACGAACTTTACGTGAGGGAGTCACGTCATATCTATGGCGAGTACCGATTAACATTAGCTGATGTCATGGAAAATCGTGATCATTGGGATGCCATTGGATACGGCTCATACGATATTGATATTCAGAGCACGAGTGTTGGAAATCCCGGCACGATTATGTTGAGTCCGATTCAATATGGTGTACCTTTTCGCTCGCTTGTACCGCTAAAGGTTGATGGTTTGCTTGTCGTTGGACGTGCAGCAAGTTTTGATACAATCCCACACGGTAGTGCAAGAGTTGTCCCACTGGGAATGGCAGAGGGAGAAGCAGCAGGAGCGGCGGTCAAGCTGGCATATATCCATAAGGAGTCCTTCCGCGAACTCTCAACTTCCGAAGAGCGAGCATCTGAACTACGTAAGATGCTGGAGAATCAGGGTATGGATCTGAAAGTACATCGTTTCGAGCAGCCTGATTATATGGAGCATAAGGATTACAAGGGATTGCTGGCTGCAGCGAGTATGTATATGACTTCAGGCAATTATAATAACGATGGTTGGGAACTGGATAAAGGAATGAATTCAGAACGATTTTTAAGTAAATTGAAAAGAATGCAAGCGATGTTTCCAGAAGCCTACACAGGCAGTGCCGACCAAGCTCTAGCAAATATGGAGAATGCCTTAACCCTACCTTTAACGTTGGATCAGGCTGCCTATATGTTATGTCTGGCCATGGGATCTTCAGAAACGGAAACATCACTTGAACAGGCACTTGCTCAATTACAAACGCAAAACTTTATAAGTGACGACACGCTTGCTGGCATTGCTGACAAGAACAATCTTACCAATGGGGATGCGTTTATGCTCATTCGTGATGTAGTGGAGTATTATTCTGGAGTTGTATTCGACTAATTGGTTGACAATTACTTGTAAATGAACTAATGTGGTCAAAAATGATAACAGCGTTATAACGAGGACATGATTGTGCAAGCCAGCTTCAACAGAGAGGGAACAGTGTGGTGCAAGGTTCCTGTAGCTGCTTCATAAATTCCTACCTCGCGAGCTGCGGAAGAGAATGCCCATACAGGGTTGCAACCTCCGCCGGCAGGGCCCGTTATGCCCCGTAGGACTGCATGTCACAGATCGCATAGGTTGCGAACGGATTAATTTGCAGTTAAATAAGGGTGGTACCACGACACATTCGTCCCTTGACGGATGTGTCTTTTTGCTGTTTATGCGCCGTATTTGATAACAAAAAGGAAGATTAGGAGTGTGTTATGATGCGTCAAAGTGAAATGCTTGTCCCAACATTACGTGAAGCGCCAGCGGAGGCAGATGCAGCGGGACATCGCTGGTTACTGCGTTCCGGTATGATTCGCCAACTTGCTGCGGGAATTTACAGTTACCTACCCCTTGGACGGCGTATATTGTTAAATGTTGAACGGATCGTTCGTGAAGAGATGGATCGTGCGGGATGTCAGGAAGTATTGTTGCCGATTATGCAGCCTGCGGAGTTGTGGGAAGAATCCGGAAGATACACACAATATGGTCCTGAATTGATGCGTCTGAAGGATCGTCATGCACGGGAATTTGCACTTGGACCAACACATGAGGAAGTCGTAACCGCTTTAGCGCGGGATGAAGTGAACTCGTATCGGAAGCTGCCATTCACCCTGTACCAGATCGGAACCAAGTTCCGGGATGAACGCCGTCCTCGATTTGGATTGCTGCGCGGTCGTGAATTTATCATGAAAGATGCATACTCTTTTGCTTCGGACTGGGAAGAGCTTGATCGTACTTATCAGGCGATGAACACAGCGTATAGTCGCATTCTGGAGCGTTGTGGTCTGGACTATATCCGTGTTGAGGCGGACGCGGGAACGATTGGCGGTCAAGGTGAAACGCACGAGTTCATGGCTCTTGCTGACGTGGGTGAGGACACGATTGTAACCTGCAAACATTGTGGATATGCTGCAAATCTGGAGAAAGCGGATTATCTGACTTCTGGAGATATTGAGAAAACAGAAGGAAGCTTGGAAGTTCCAGCCGACTCTGCGAGTGCAGACTCCGCGCTTCAAACGGATGAACATTCGGAAGCGGAAAACGTAGTACACATCTCGACACCTGGCGTTCGTACGATCGCTGAGTTAAGCACTTTTGTGGGCAAAGGTGCTGAACATATGATCAAAACGCTGCTTTATGTGGCGGATGGTCAGCTCGTCGCTGCGCTTGTGCGTGGAGATCATGAATTAAATGACATCGCATTGAAGCAGGTGCTGGGGGCAGAGGAACTGACCCTTGCAGACGATGCAGCCATTGCGGCACATCCAAATCTGAAGGTAGGATTCCTGGGTCCAATTGGACTAAATCTGCCGATGGTGGTGGACGCTGACGTGGCAGTGATGAAGAGTGCAATTACAGGAGCCAATGAACTGGATGTACACGTTTCCGGCGTACGCCCAGGCTTTGATTTTGCATTGGAGCGAGTAGAACGAATTCGCTTTGCTGCGGAAGGGGATACTTGTCCAACATGTGGATCACCACTTGTGTTTACCAAAGGTATTGAGGTTGGACATATATTCAAATTGGGAACGAAATATAGTGATGCCATGGGTGCTTCATTCCTGGATCGTAATGGTCGCCAGTGTGCGCCAGTCATGGGATGTTACGGCATTGGCGTATCCCGCCTGATGGCCGCTATAGCTGAACAATATGCAGGAGATGATGGCATAAAATGGCCTGCCGCTGTTGCGCCTTATGATGTGCATCTGATTACAGTAAGCTGGAAGGATGAGCAGCAGCGTCAGCTCACCCTCGAACTGGAACAACAATTGATCGATGGCGGTTACACGGTATTGGTTGATGATCGGGATGAACGGCCGGGTGTGAAATTCAAGGATGCGGAGCTGATCGGATTGCCTGTGCAGATCGTTATTGGCCGAGGAGCAGCAGAAGGACAGGTCGAACTGGGATCACACGCACTTGCAGCATCAGGCGAGTCGAAACGAATGGGGATGACGGCACAGGAGGCTGTGCTTTATGTGAAAGAACAGCTCACTTCCTAGATAAGTTGAACTAATCATATACACAGAAACGGAGAGGACAGAAAAAAACTGAAAAAGCGAAGCGTTCGCCTTTATCTCCGGATTTTTCCCTTCAGCAAAGGGAATCAAAAAAATCTGGGGATAACAGCGATTGGAAGGTTATTCTGTCATCGGAGTGTCCGTGTGGACATATCTTAGTTCAACTTATATAGATCAAGGGGGATCTTCTAATTATATGAGTTCATATAATAGTACCGAATATGATGCGGTAGATGATTTTGATTGCTGAAATTCCAATCTGAGCATGAAAAAGAGGGCTATAGGCATACAATTTGGTTGAATTTTATGAGTGATATCATACGAAATAACTATTTTTGGATCTATGTATTTAGTATGCAAATGGTTTTATGATTAAGGATTTGAAGATGATCCTACTCAGGCGGATCTATGTGCAAGTATGCAATTTTGAGAAGATAGAGATGTCGAAATTAAAAGTACAATAACCGCATGAACACGGTCATTCCGGAGAGTTTTTATATAGTTCGGTGTCGAAGGCACTTGATAAAGTTGGTCCGTAAAGGCTGCGCTGGGATTTATTTTTGCCTCAGAGGATTGTCAGGATCAGCAGAATATGTCCACAGGAAATGTTGGAGTATCTGATGTGAATGGATGTTTAAGAATGGAGATACAAAAGGGTGTCCCCTTAACCAGTAATCTGGTTGGGGGACACCCTTTTGGTATGACAAGATAGATTCGTTATGTTGTTGCGCCATATAAGCGATCATGCCTATATGCACTTTGCTTTGCTGAGCTTAAGAAGCTGCAGGCAATTTCAATTGTTGACCTGGATAAATCCAGTGTGGATTTTTGATATTATTGAGCTTCTGCAATGCCTGCCAAGTTGTGCCGTATTGTTTGGAGATAGAGTACAGGGAATCTCCGGATTTCACAACATGCAGTTTGGCTGGAGCTGGTTTGCTTGGTGTTGGTTTAGACGGTTTTTCCGGTTTTGGTGTTTCTGGTTTTGGCTTGGTTGGAGCTGGTGTTTCTGTTGCCGGAGTTTCCGGCTCTACTGCAGGTTTTTTCGCTTCACTGATCCGACCATCTGTTTTGATGTCTACAGCGCCAAGCTTTTGCATGTAGTTGATCAATGCTTCATCCAATGCGCCATACATACCTGTTGTAGCATATTTGGTGAACATGGTGTACTCGTCACCGCCAACAGCTGTGAAATCATTGGTTGCCAGTGTGTATGTTGCTTCCGGATCAAGGGCTTTATCTCCCACGGTTACGGAATGTACACGGCTACCTTCTGCAGCGGAAGTGTCGATTTTGAACTTGATTCCAGATACTTGTGGGAATCCACCGCTTGGTTCCGGATAGGAAGCTACACCAACTTCAAGGGCTGCCAGAATATCAGACCCTTTCACTTCAAGGGTTACCACTTGATTACCAAAAGGAAGCACTGTGATAACATCACCTTTGGTTACGATACCCTTTTCAATGGAAGCACGGATACCACCACCGTTAGTCAGTGCAATATCGGCGTTGCTGACATCACGGATGGCGTCTGCAAGCAGGTCACCCAGGTTGGTTTCACCTGCACGTACCTGTTCACGTTTACCATCCAGTAGAATGGCTGTATTGGCTACTTCTTCTTTCAAAATAGGCTCTTGTTCTTTTTGAATGGAGTTCACGAGAGCTGCGACTTTCTCATTTGGTTTGATGTCTTTTGCTTCAGTTTCATCAATTAATGTTGCTTGTTTCTTCGTTACTTTACCACCATCTACCCACAGGTCGATGACACCTACGTAGTTAGTGTATTCTCCTGCACTTGCGATCAATGTTCCGTTATCGGATACAAGACCGTCCTGCAGTATTGTGTGGCTGTGACCATCAATGAATATATCGATGCCAGGAACTTCTTTAACTACTTTTAAACTAGTATCTGTGCTGGACGCGTCTTGTCCAAGGTGTCCCAATACCACAACAACATCTACTTTGCTGCGGATCTCGTTCACCAGAACTTTAGCTTCCGCAGATGGGTCTGTAATATCAAGACCTGCTACGTTTTTCGGATTCGTTTTGTACATCGTTTCAGGTGTGGACAGGGCAATGATTCCAACCTTTACACCATCAATTTCTTCAATCAGGTAAGGATCGAAGAGACGAGTTCCGTCTTTTTTCTTCACGTTGGCACTAATCATTGGGAAGTTCATCATGTCTGCCAGTTCGATCAAGCGATCCGAACCATAGTTGAATTCGTGGTTACCGGGTACGATAGCTTGGTATCCCATTTCATTCATGACTTTCACGATGCTCTCACCATTCACGAGAGTGGCAAAAGTTGTACCATGTACAGCATCTCCAGCATCAAGCAGGAGCGTGTTCGGGTTTTCGCTACGATATTTGTCAGCGATTCCAGCTACTTTGGCAAAACCCATAGCAGGTGAAGATTCAACTGCACGAGCATGCGTATCATTCGTATGTAGAATGGTAATGTGTTTGCCTGTGCCCGGAGTAGTATCCGTTGCAGCCGCGGCAATACCTACACTGCCAAACAGCAAACAGACCGTTAGCAGAAGTGAAACGTAATTCTTCCAGATTTTCATATGAATCCGAAACCTCCCCAATTAATAATCTACTAGAGCGTTTACACAGCTCACGTAGTATTTTAACAGACTATTATTAGGAAATCTCGCGAATTACGTAAAAATAGGTAACCTGAAAGTGACATCTAAAATCTACTGTTGGATAAAATAATCTTCGGAAAGAACATATGTTCTTAAAGAGTGTAAAAAAAATGCTGCGCTTCACGCGGCAGTCCGGTACGTAAACAAAATTTCTCCAAAGATTCATCCGGTTCAGGCATCACTCCAGAGGTCAGCAATTGAATGGCAAAACGATTGGCCTGTCTCTCCAGCTTGCCTGGAGCAAAATAGGAATGTTCCTCCAGAAAGAATCGATTAATCCCTTTATGAAGCCGGTCATGACCAAGCTCATGTGCGCACACGAACCGCTGCCATTCCGGCGGCAAATCATTGTGTATGACGATAAACCTGCGCCGGAGCTTGCGAAAGTACAGTCCCTTGGTGGACTTCCCCAAATTGGTGAAACGAATCTGTATTCCAACCGCGCGGGCAATGCTGAAAGGGCAGTTGGTCCGGTGTTTGCGAATCAGCTTTGTTACGATGTCATCCATATGATCTCACCTGCTGCCTCATTAAATTCAGTGGGTCATGCCTCATGGGCGATTGTCCGATTCGTCTGTCTTTTTGCGTTTGTTCATCTGTTTGGCTTCCCAGAACAGACCTGTCAGCACATCCTTGATTCGTTTCTTGTCCTCTTCATCAAGTGGAATGCCGTCAAACATCAGATCATCATCGTCCTCCAGCATCTTTTTGAAATCACGACGGTCTTTGTATGTAGCCCATTCCGGTACGTCCTGAAGTTCAGCAGCACTCCCTGGTTCAATATAACCAGCCTGCTTCATCATCTCTGTATAGGGTACCGAGAGTGCATCTGAAATCTTGCGGATGGTCGCTGGTTTTGGCACACCCCGGACCCCATTCTCAATACGTGAAATCTGTGAGTTGCTTATTCCGGCTGCTTCGGCGAGCTGATTGATGCTGTATCCCTGTTGCTCGCGCAGTTGTTTCATATAAGGACCAAAAGCGTGCTCCACAATTATGCCAACTCCTTCGATTCGTACAAGTACTTGAGTTATAAAGAAGACGTTGGATGGGGGGAGGTAGATGTGCGTTCTATGCCCGTTTCGGATTCGGATCGTTCTTTTGATCGCTGTTATCCCCGGATTTCCTGTTTCCCTTTCCTAAAGGGTGAAATCCGTTGATAAAGGCGAACGCTTTGCTTCTTCAGAATCGATTCCGTCTCCTTCACTATGTATGCGCGTGATACACACCTAAGTCCCTTCCCGAAAAGTCTCGGTGGCTTCTTTATAGAAGTCAAATGACTGATACGGAAGTTCATTAATTAAACAGTACTATAACGTATATATACCATTAGGTAAAGAGATATGAAACAATTATGCCAAAAGGCATAGGAAATGAGAGCGAAGGTTTTATTTTATCGTCAAAATGAACCAAAATGAAGGTTTACTCTGATCTCCAGAAAGTGGTATCCTCAAATAGAAATACGAACAGTATGCGAACAAAATGTAAACTTGATACAGGTTAGAGTTTGGAGGAGTACCTTCCGAACAATGGAATTCTGCGAAATAGTGATTTGGATTGATTCCAAAAGGCAACAGGGAAAATTGAAGAAATGTCGTTACTTTTTTGGAGAACTGGACAACTCTATGAATAAGAGTCTTTTGCTATCGTTCAAAAAAAACGATGGAAAAGCAATATCATGTGAACGATAGAGTGACTTAATTGATTAATGAGAAGAAGTGCGGGAGATGAGATGGTTGCATGTTTAACTGGATTGTTCAGTCATCCAAGTGAGCATGCGGAACCAATTGATATTCATTTTATAAAGAACACTAAAGGAGGAAAATGATTATGGAATTAATGCTGCCCGAATTGGACCGACGCAAAACGCAAACAGCTGTTGAAGCTGCGCTGGAAAAATACCGAATTTATAAAACCATTGCATTTGAAGAACGAGAGGTTATGGTGACGGCAAGTTATGCCGAGCGTTTCCACGGTGCAACCAATGTGACGGGGGATTCCACGGCGAGAACGGCGATCTACAATGTGGACGTGCAGCGCGCGCGTCAGGCATATTGCGATACGATTGATTTTGTTGTGTCCCGGCTGAGTGAAAAGGAACGTGTACTCGTCTGTGAACGATATTTGAAAGACGATGATGTGTTTGACTATAAGGTGTATAACCATGTGTTTGATCCGCCTGTCAGCAAGGATACGTATACGAAGATTCGTACACGTGCTTTCTACAAAATGGCGCTGGCTCTGTCAGATCGAGGTCTGATTAATATGGAACCTTTGTCTGTGTCCCGCAAAGAGCGACAGAAGCTGGGCTGAGTGAGCGATTGAAGAAGTTGATCCTTTAATATCCAAGGTGGATTGGTTACAATAGTTGAACAAACCACAGTTGGCACAGCCAAAGGAGAGAAGTCTGCCATGTCGGAAGAAGTCGGAATGCAGGAAATGGTCACGTTGAAGACAATCGCGGAAACGCTCAATACGTCCAATGATCTGAACTTAATGCTGGATACCGTGGTCGGCAAATTACTGGAGTTGACCGGATTAACGGCAGGCTGGATGTTTCTGATTAATGAACGTGGAGACTATACCTGTGTTTCGGATTACAATCTGCCCCCGGCATTACTGCGTAAAGATAAGGAGCCCATGCGAACGGGTACCTGCTGGTGTGTGAACCGCTTTAAGGACGGTCAACTCAATCATGCGGTCAACATCATTAACTGTAAACGGCTGGAGGATGCGGTGGAATTCCAATGGGGAGATACCCATGATATTACCCACCATGCAACCGTCCCGTTAAGGTCAGGTGAGAAGATGCTCGGCCTGCTCAACGTGGCTGCGCCAGCCAAGGAACATTTCAGTGACAGTGAACTGGCGCTGTTACAGGGCGTGGCGTACCAGATTGGTAGTGCGGTAGAGCGGATGAGATTGTATCGCGCGGAGCAGCGACGAGCTGATCTGTATGCCAAGCTGGGGGAGTTCAGCACAGCCTTGGGTCTTGCAGTGAACGAATGCAGCAATTCGGATGCTTTTTCTTTAAAAGTTGTACAGCTGCTTGGGCAGCATTATGATTGGCCTTTTGCTACAATTATTCAGCAGAAAAATGGAATGTTCATTGTGCAGGCAGCCTATGCAAATGATACGGTTCGAACGTTATCAAGTACTCCGTTATCTTCCGAAGCGACGAGCCACATAAACCATGTAATCAATAGTCATCGTGTAACATCTCTGTCTGGGACACAGATCGCTGAGATATTTACCCTGTGCAAGCCTGACCAGACTATGAATTCCATTGCCTCGGGAATTGCTGCTCCACTTCCGTACCATACGCCAGGGGAAACGGGAATTCTGGTGATCGGAATAGGAACATCAGGTCCCGCGCAGGCAGACCGTGAAGTGCTGGAGGCATTGGCCGAACATATTGCGGCCTCATGGGAGAGTCTGAAGCTGGCGGAGAATCGCCGCGAACTTGCGCGAATGGAAGAGAGAAACCGGTTGGCTCGCGATCTGCATGATTCGGTTAATCAGATTTTATTTTCACTATCGTTAACGGCTAAAGGCGCGGAAAGTATGTTACCCGGCTCCGAGCAGTTACACCCTGCAGCGGAAGCGATGAAGGATATTCGGGCTTTGTCTCAGGAGGCTCTCAAGGAAATGCGCGCATTGATTATGCAGCTCCGTCCCGCGGGGCTGGAAGCAGGGCTGCTCCATGCGCTACAGGAATACGGCACCAGCCAGGGTCTTCAAGTGATGATGAATCGGATGGGAATGCGGTCTTTACCGCGTAATATAGAAGAAGCATTGTGGCGAATCGGACAGGAAGCGCTGAATAATGTACGGAAACACGCTGATGTTCCTTCTGCTGAGGTCACCCTCAAGTTAAGTGATCATGAAGTGGTGCTCACCGTCACAGATCAGGGAAAAGGTGGTGCGAACAGGTCAAAGGCGTCGTCTGGAAGCTCCCTTGGCCTGTCCATTATGAAGGAACGGGCGGAATCACTCGGGGGTAGGTTAGAGATAGTTAGCTCTTCCCGTAAGGGAACGATAGTAACGGCAGTCATTCCACTTCCGTTCGAATCTGTATAAAGTCAGGGGGAAGAAGAGATGCCGATTACGATTTTGCTCGCAGATGATCATGCGATGGTGAGAAGAGGTTTGCACGTTTTTTTGACCACACAGCAAGACATGAAGGTTGTTGGAGAAGCATCGAACGGGCAGGAAGCACTGGAGCAGGCGGAAGCGTTAAAACCTGACGTGGTATTAATGGATCTGCATATGCCGGTCATGGACGGAATTGAAACAGCCAGACGGCTGCGCACATTAATGCCAGCAACGCGAATTATTGTACTTACATCGTTTTCGGATCAGGATCATGTGGTTCCTGCTGTGCGTGCAGGGGTGAAAGGATATCTACTCAAGGATATTGAACCGGAGGATCTGGCTGTGGCCATTCGCAATGTGCATGCAGGTCAGGTAGAATTGCATCCCGCCGCAGCAGGTCAATTGATGCATGTGATGGCTTCATCCGATTGGTCTATAAATGAACAGCAACCACAGTATATACCGACAGATCAGTCAGCAGACAGTCAACATCAGGAGCCAAAGCAGGTTGGAAAATCAAATGAAACATCCCTTGGTGGTCCGGATATGCTCACTCGCCGTGAACAAGAGGTTTTGGGGTTGATTGCTCAAGGATTAAGCAACAAGGAAATTGCAGTTCAATTGGTCATCACCGAAAAAACGGTCAAAACACATGTCAGTCATCTGCTCGACAAACTGGGCCTGGCGGATCGTACACAAGCGGCTCTTCATGCCGTAAGAAATGGCTGGGTCGTCTGACCAATTCCGACATATGTTCATACTTAAGTCGTATAAACTCAACCTAAAGGTTGAGTTTTTTGGTATTTCAAGTTAAGTCTATCTGCTGACGATTTGGATGCCAAAGAAAGGTAAGATAAGAGTAGAAATAACAGATCGGTTGAAACATGAGAGTTTGAATTATTAAAAAACGAAGGAGAGTGACATGAATGAATATTGTTATTTTGGCAGGCAGCAATCGGAACAATGCAACCAGTACACGTCTGGGAGAGTATGCTGTGGAGATTATTCGAGGTCAGGGACATCAGGCCAGCCTGTTTGATCTGTATCAGACACCACTTCCATTCTATGCGCCAGATGAAAAACAAGCGGATCATGAACATCTGGCAGACCTGAATACACGTATGCTCGCGGCTGATGCAATCATCCTGTCTACACCAGAGTATCACGGCAGTATTAGCGGTGTGCTCAAAAATGCACTGGATCACCTGAGTCAGGCTCATTTCAGCGGCAAGCCCGTGCTGTCCATCAGCTCCTCTGGTGGAGCGGTGGGGGTAAGTTCCCTTTTACAACTGCAAGCGATTGTTCGCAATCTGCATGGAATTAATGCCCAGGAGTGGATATCCATTGGGGGTGCGCAGCGCAGACGATTCGAAGCAACATTTGACGGATACGAAGAGTACGAAGGCAGTCAGGATATAGAGGACCGGGTGCAGCGGGTTATTGGATCGTTTTTAAATCTGGCACAGACGTTAACGAATGCGCGGAATTCTACCATGAGTTGAGAACCAAGGAAGATGAAAAATCGGAAAAGGAAAAGAGGTTGAGCATGATGATTACAGGCATATTTGAAACACATCTAAACGTGACGGATCTGGAGAGATCCCATCACTTCTATGAAACGGTCCTGGGTTTACCTCATGCCTACGGGCAGAAAGAACGTGGAAACTCCTTCTACTGGATTGGTGGAAAAGGCAATGCCATGCTGGGATTGTGGCAAAAGGATCCTTCCAAGGTGAAACGTCAGCACTTTGCTTTTCATGTATCTCTGGAGGATATGAAACATGCGGTGGCTCACTTGGAGAACAAAGGAATCAAGACACAGAACTTCCTGGATGATGATATCGGTGAACTGTACGTCTTCGGCTGGATGCCTGCGGTATCTGTATATTTTAACGATCCGGATGGTCACTCGCTTGAATTCATCGCCATGCTCCCGGATGAAGCGAAGCCTGAACTTGGCATGGTGCCGTGGAGTCAGTGGGAGGAGATGCAGGAGAAGACCATATGATGATTGAAGAATTACAGTTATATACAACACGGTTGGAGGACCTCAAGCATTTTTATCGTGATACGTTGGGAATGGAAGTGTCCAATGCGACAGATCAGACCTTCAACCTGCAGGTTGGAAGGACAAAGATGATTTTCAAACCGTGTGAAACAGATCATGAGCCCTTTTATCATGTAGCCTGGTTGATTCCAACGAATCGGTTCAAGGAAGCGAAGCAGTGGGCTGCATCACGTGTTGTTTTAAATAGGGAAGAAAATCGGGATGAGACATACTCTGCTACTTGGGACTCTCATTCTGTCTATTTCGAAGATCCGGCAGGCAATATTATCGAGTTGATTGCTCATCATCGTATTCAGAACGAGAGTGACCATGACTTCTCCACTGAAGATATATTACAAGTGTGTGAGGTTGGACTGGTGACGGAGGATGTTCTGTCTACGGTGAATGAGCTTCAACAGATTGGACTCACTCGCTGGGGTGAGGTTAGTGAAACTTTTGCTCCTGTAGGAGATGTACATGGACTATTTATTGTGGTGAAGAAGGATCGGACGTGGTTTTTCTCCAAGCAAAAAGCACAGATCTATCCGCTGGAAGTATCCATCCGTGGGGTGGGCAAGCTTCGAATTGGCTAAACTTTGCATTCCGGGGCAAAACGGGCATATGTGGATCAATTCCATCATGTTATAGAAGTAAACGCTTTATATATTAATTACAGGGTAGTTCCTGTGATGGGCTTACAGATGATGAAGGGTGGTGGCAGGTTTGGATCGACGTTTGTTGGAAGATGGACTAGCGATTATCGTTTCCAGTCGGGAACGTACAGGAGATCTGTGGCACGCCCATTATGGGGCGGGTGCGATTGCGGCATATTTTTGGGTACGGGAAAATCGTCTCACTGCCCTTGCCGCCGGCAGTGTTACCGCCGAAGCAAAAGCCATGCTTCGCCAGCATGGGATCAGCCCTGGTCAGACCTCTCCGATTGGTGAAATGATGCCCAGGGAAGATGCCGAAGCGCGTATTACGGACGCATTGGATCGAACGATTGGAGAGCTGCACTGGGTTGGACACCAGGCCATCTACGGGGCAATCAGTCTGAAAGCCATTCGTGAACTGGATGGATGGGGCACTGCGGAGGATATTGGTCGGCTGGTTGAACTGATCGATTCATTCGATAGAACCATCCCGGGAAGATCCTGGATGAACACAACGATGAAAGAAATTCGCAGTCTCAAGCCGGAAAAAAGCGATGGTTTCCCAGTGATTGAAGATCCAGTTCAATTGTCACGCCTGATTCTGGATGAGCTTGGTGCGTTCCAGACCATCTATCACGCGGAAGCGCATCATGATCTAATCGGCCATATGCTGACATACGGACATGCGCTTAACATATTATATGAACTGGGTTATCCGGCATTATTCCACAAAGGCATCCCGCCTTTCCTTACCATGGTGAAGGCACTACGCTTAAGCCGAGATGTGGATATTGAACAGGAGATGCCGTCATTGCAATCACCTGTAGACCTACTGCCACTGGAACGGGCGGAACGATCAGTGGCGCTCCCCCATGAACTGGAATACTGGCTCACCGATAGACGTTCTCGTGACTGGTACGGAGGTCATGTGTTCAAATTCCCGTTCAGCTTCTATCATCATGCCAAGAACGGGGAGCCCGTACCGGAAACATGGGAGAACTTTCGTTATATCATCGCGTGAGATAAAACATACATTTCACAAGGGGTGTCCGTCATAACGGACACCCCTTGTAGGCATTATTCTGGTCTACCGAATTGTGGGCATCCTGCACCTTTTTAACGGGGCCAAATTTCAAGGATAAAAAGGATCAGCATGACTCTGGACACCAGCATGTATGGTGATTTTCGTACGGGCTGACGCGCTACCCATATTCCCCAGGAACTCATAAGTGCAATACTCCCCCAGAACATCCATAAGGAGATGCCTTCGGGCGTAAATAGAAAGGACAGCTTGGGCAGTCCCCTGTTGCCAGCCCCAAGAAGAACAGTGGTCATATAGACGAGGGCGAGGAAAAATAACTCGAAGAGCAGGGTTTGCAGCCAGAAATAATAGATGTTGAACACTCGTAGCATGATGACTGTGATCAGGATAAACAGGATACCAACGGATAAGAATGTTGCCGCGGTCCATCCAATGAGAGATGTCGTTATAACATCTGTTTCCTGATATAAAATGTACATCGCCAACGCATACATAGCGGGGCCCGCCATATAACTGGTGACAGCAATCCAAAGATAGAAGAAATACCTTTTTTTCATCGTCATATCCATCCTTTATTGTTCGTAGGATTTGAAAGCTACTTATGTCATATAAACATCATAAGGATGGGTTTGGTTGGATTATCGATAGGAGTTTCTCGCGAGAAATCGGCATTTAACCGCCATAGAGACGACCACATTCATGCATAATTCATCCGGTTTACCGTCAGCGCGAGTGGGAAAAGGCGGTAAGATGGTATTATCGGATCAGCAGCAAGGAAGACATACCGACAGCTCATACGCTAATGTACAGCCGGCCAGGGGGCCGGTTTTTTAATTCGGTGATTGCATCCTTGCACTGATCGGGTATTAAAGACTAGATATATAAGTTGAACTAACGATTTACACGAGAACGAAGAGGACAGAAATAACCTGAAGAAGCGGAGCTAAAAGCTTTCTGCAAGAAAGCTACTTCGGAAGCATACACTGCGCCTTTATCCACGGATTTCTACCTTTATATAAGTGGATCAAGAAAATCCGGGGATAACAGCGATCGGAAGGTTGTTCTGTCATCGAAGTGGCAAGTGTAAATATTCTGTAGTTCAACTTATATAGATAACAGGAGGCTACGTGATATGAAAACAGTATTGTATGTTCCACTGGATGATCGTCCAGCGAATCTGGATGATGTGATTGTGCAAGGGAAAGCAGCCGGTATCCATATCGTTACACCGAACCTGAGTGATATTAAGAATCGTCTGGACTCGGAGAAAACCGTAGATGGCACAACGCTGCTCGGCACCTCCACGCCGGTTTATGGCAAACCGTCCAAGATTCACGACTTTATTCTGAAACATGCTGCTAAGGTTGACGGATTCATAATCTCATCCGATATGCTCGCTTATGGCGGTCTGATTGGCAGTCGTCAGCTCCGCGAAGATGGAGGAGGTGACTACCCTGAATACGATGAGGAAACCACTCGTTTGCTGGATGTGATTCGCGTGATCAAGCAGAAATATCCACGCAAACCCGTATTTGTAATGGATACCATCATGCGTTTGGCTACAACCTCGTTTGCAGATGGTTTGGCGCTCGATGCATATAATGAGTCCCGTGCGTTGATGCAGCAGCCACGTCAGACATACACCGAATTTGAGGATATTATCGAGGGTTATAACCTGTCCCCGGATGGAGTGGAATATGGGACAACGACCTATTTTGATAAAGAACAGTATTACAATACAAGACAGCATAAATTCAAAACAAATCTGTACATTCTGGATCAGCTGGCTCGCACAGGTTATATCGATTTCCTTGCAGTTGGAGTCGACGATGCTAACACGCAGGGTGTTCAGATCAATGAAATCAAATATGTAGAAGCGCGGATCAATGAATGGCTGGGTGGAACCAATGGGCAAAATCCGGATCGTGCTATTATCTTGCCGGATGCAGATGGTCTGGGGCACGCTTTGGTCGCTCGCATGGCTAACCAGTTGTTCCGAGGCGGGGCGAGGACACGTTACGCAGTGAAATATTTTGGTCCTCACGGCAATACCATCATTAACACGTATGAATACATGGATGTACACGAGAATGTGGTTCGTCATGTGGATATTGTAGGTGGTGTGCTTGTAGCGGATTCGGCATATCCTGAACCGGAGGTGGTGACGGATGTGGGTGCTGGCTTGGAAAATAAACAGCTAGTGGCTGTAGCAACCGATCAAGTTGTCCCGTTCGACATGACCTCCGAACTGGATCGTATGACCAAGGGTCACCCAGGTAATTCCGGGGAGAACACAAGCATCGATATCGAGATTATTGCCATTACGGCTCTGGATCAGGTGCAGGCTGCGTTGGAGCAATTGACGCTGAATAGTGAGCAAGGTCTGCCTTCGGTATTGATTGATTTTGTGGGTAAAGGACCAGCCAATGTTGATGTTGCCGAAGCATTGCTCAACAGTCCATATACCGGACGGGTTCTGGGATACAGTGCATGGAATACACCGGGTAATAAGATCGGTATTGCTGTAGGTATGGGGCAGTCGAGGTACGCATTGATCACAACAGAGAAGCATGAGCATAAGTTGCGAGATGCTATGAATGCGCATGGCTCGCTGTTGTTTAAGCGTTTCCTGAAGGATTACTACTACAAAGCGGTAGCGATTGCGGACATCCGCACATATTCCCGAGCCCATGCGCTGTATACCAACGTGGCTACCCTTTCGGATCAAAATATGTTGCTGTTCAACTCAGAGGAAGACTATGCCCATTTGCAAACATTGCTCCGTGATTTGATGCAGACGTATACCACGGCGCTTGCGAATAAAACAGCCTTCCAGACAGGCAGTGTGGCGATTAAGCAGATCTGTAATGACGAATTGTCCTACGCGACGTATGCTAGTGCGCTGCTGGAATATGCGAATCCGGATTTCATCTGGGGCCGTGCGTTTGAGATTACGTTGAACCCGAAGGTTGCTTTGAACTAAACTGCTATCTCACCATGGGCTCCTCATGTTTAGGTTGATCACTGGTATGACTGTACTGCTTAATCTCTCCATTTTTAAAAATGATGTATTGATACTTCGCTTCCAGTTCATCCGCGAATGTTACTGAGGCACCGTAAGGTGCTTCAGAGCTTTTTGAAGAGTAGGTACCTTTTACTTCGATAAGCTGTTCGGGTGAGTAACCTTTCTGTTTCAAATAAAAGAAAGCGAGCTGCCAGGTCAATGGTAGCTCGCTTTCTATCGTTTAAATTAAAATGATGGTAATTATTAAAAAAATTAATATAACAAAGGATACTAATAGAAATGATTTAGGATTTAAGCGCTTTTGCGCCACCCATATTCCATATGATGAAACAAGAGCTGCAATTAAAAAGAATAAATAAAATAAAAATCCTTCTTGAGTAAAAGGGAAACTGATATTAGCGAAATTAAAAAAACCAGAAAGGAATGGAATAATATAAACCGGAATAATTGCTACAATTGCAAATAAAATTGTTTGTGTCCAAAAAAAATACTTATTAATCAATTTCAAAAAGAAAATGGACAAAATAAATAATAACAAGTTTACTGTGAAAAAAGTCGGTGCAGTCCAAGTAATTAGTTGTCCCCAATCACTAACTTTTTCATTATACAGAAGAAACATGCTTAAAGTGTAGGTAACTATTCCTGCACAGTAGCTAGAGATCAACACCCATATATAAATTAAATCCGATTTTTTCATTACTTCGCCTCCAATCATGATATAACGCTATCACTTTATTAAATAGTATATTTTTACATTTTATTTGTCTAGATAAATGAGAAAAAAATCACAATCTAGAATCGTCTTTTTTCCACCCGAATGACTCCCTTAATCGCACCGAAGTCGTACGGAACACCATCCGCGCTAGGAATGAAAAGGTGTAAGATTGTATTATCCGATCAATAGCAAGGGACGCACCGAAAGCACATACGCTAATGTACAGACCGGCAAGGTGGCCGGTCTTTTTGATGCGGTGAATGTAGTCCCGGTACTGGTTCGGTCGGAATACAGACTCTGAGTTAAAAGGGGGAGTCTACTGAGCTGCTGCACTGTCGCTGCACCGTGTGGGCAGATCTCAAACTTGCAGCCAAAGGGGGCGAAATGAATGTGTCTATGAGAAAAGAGATTAACACTGCCATGAGCACCAGTAAAATGAGTACGCTCATTAAAAAAACGCTGAAACAGAAGCTCGCGGTACTTGTTCCAGATTGGGACGGTCGTGTGCTGGATGTACCAGCGTCAGGCGAAATGCTAACTGGCCCTTGTGCAGTCGTTACGTTTGCCGAAGAGGTGCCGAAGTCTGCCTGGGCGGGATATCGAAGGATTATTAAAATCTCACCATACGCTCGTCCGGAAGATGGTGGCGCTGAACAAGTGGAAGCTTGGTCAGCCCTTCTAATCGAAGGGTTGCACCAGGTAAGGCTGGTGGATGAAGCAGGTGGGGCATTCACATGTATCTATCTGGGTTCTTCAGATAGTGATCGGGTGGATGCCGGGTCTGGCATGGTTACGCGGAGTCTGCGGTTCGGGGTGTATGTTCCTGAAGACTCGGGAGCTGTCCTCGCTGAAACAGAGGACGCGTGGTTAGCTGCGCTTCAAGGCTGGACACAGCAGGAGCTTGGCTCGAACTGGTCGGTATATGGGGATGTCTGGCCTGGTGGGTACGAGAAGCCGTCTGTATTGTGGCGATTGGCCGGATGCAGCACGTCTGTGGCGGGCACTTCGGCATTGGAGGTTCGACAACAGTGGATTGGGCATGTGCTCACCGATCATTCGGTGCTAACACGCCAGACCGTTACTCGGTTGGTAGAGCAACTTGCAGTGCAATCTCGTCTTGCCATCACTGAAACGGGTGGCGAAGAGCACGAAGGTAACACAAGGTATGTGACGGTGGATGAGGTCACGGCAGATCTGCAGACGGATGCATATCTGAATGGTCAGATTCGCCTGGCGTTGCAACAGCGGATTCATCGTCCGGGTACAAATGTACCTTTCATTCGTGAGATTCACCATAGCAAAGGGATGGAGTAAATGTTTAGTCGAGAGGAACTCCATCACAGGTGGTTCCAGATGATAACTTTAGAATGAGAATGTAGTTTTGAGATGATAGATGTAGCTTCAACATTATAGCTTCAAATTCATAGGTTCATAGGGTCGAAAATTCATAGGTCAAGTTTAAAGATCAACGATTCACGAAATTAGTAGTCCAACAAATGAGGTGAGATGGCAATGGCAAGCTCAGTGAAAAAAAGCAAACAGACAGCCCCGCGGTATACACGGGCAGAATTGATGAATCATGCAGAAGCTCTCTTTGCCGTTAAGGCAGAGGTGCTGTACGGTGCGCTGTACGAAGCGGCGCAAGAGACGTTTTCCATTGAAGAAACGCAGGAACGAATTAACCAATTTATGAAAGCGAAGGTGAAGGGATAATGGCAGGTGGAACTTGGGAGCAAACGAATCGTCCGGTCCTTCCGGGCTTATATATGAATTTTCAGGCGGCAGCATCCTCAGCCATTCAGGCAGGTACACGGGGAACGGTCGTTGTGCCAGTCAAGGCCAACTGGGGTCCGGTGAGGACTTTTGTTGAAGTAGGGAGCGAAGCGGCGATTGAACGTATTTATGCGGCGAATGTGCTGGACAACGGTACGGCTTATACGTCCTTGAAACTTGCCTTGTTGGGTGGGCCGAAGAAGTTACTCGCTTATCGGGTAGCAAGTGCTGCGGCCAAAGCAGCCACGCTTACCTTGAAGGACAGCGGTGATGTGAATGTGTTGCAACTGGATGCGAAGTATCCGGGAGATCGTGCAAATGGATTCTACGTCACCATCCAGCCGGGTGTGATTGATAATACGAAACATGAAGTGCGTCTCTTCGAAGGCAACCGGATGTTGTATGCGCTCCTGACAGCAGATATTACAGCAGCTTCTCTGGCAAAAGAGATTAACGCGGATGAACAAAATGTCTGGGTAACGGCGCAGGCGATTGGCGATGGTACTGGCGTGGTTGCTACCGTTGCGGGTGCGGCATTCAAAGGCGGCGTAAGTGGCAACGATGACCTGACCAATGCAGAATACATTGCTGTACAGGGTGCGCTGGAAGGGGAGCAATTCGACGTCTTGGCTTTGGATCAGGCGGCAGATGCACCTCTGCTTGCGAGTTTTGCGGCATGGGTGAAACGTGTGCGTAGTGAAGGTAAACCGGTGGTGGCTGTATTTGGCGGTTCCGCAGCGGACGATACCTCTGCTACAGCAGCACAAAAAGCTGCAGCACGTTCGCTTATGCTCAATCATGAAGGTGTGATTAATGTCGGTACAGGCGTGCGTCTTGGGGATGCATTCTACAGCTCGGCGGAAACGTCTGCTTATGTTGCAGGACTGATCGCCGGACAACGTCTGAACCAATCCACAACCTATGCATCTACTCCGTTCGATGATGTGACACGTCGGTGGACGCGTGCAGAACAGGAGCAGGCAGTACAGAATGGCGTATTTATTTTCTTCCATGATGGACGTCAGGTGAAAGCACTTCGTGGTGTAAACACACTGGTAACGCCAGCCGCTGGACAGAATAATGCGTGGAAAAAAATCCGTTCCATTCGTGTGTTGGACGCCATTAACACGGATCTGCAACGTTCCGCGGAAGATACGTATATCGGTAAAGTGAACAATACCGAAGAGGGTCGTCAGGCATTGATTAGTGCCATGAAGGCCTATTTGGCGCTGCTAGCACAGAGCAATGTGATTGAAGCCGACGGTTATGATGTCATTCTTGACCCCGCGTATTACGGTGCTGCACCAGTTCTCAAACCGGAAGCGGATCAAGTATTCCTGCAATGGAATGTGAAGCTGACGGATGTGATGGAGCAGTTGTTTGGTACATTTTACGTGCAATAAGGTTTCTAGAATAATTACTATATGTTGAACTGATGGTTTACACGATAACGGAGAGGGCAGAAAAAATCTGAAGAAGCGAAGCGCTCGCCTTTATCACCGGATTTTCCCTTTTTGTAAAGGAATAAAAAAATCTGGGGATAACAGCGATCGGAAGATTGTTCTGACTGCGGAGTTATACCGTGTAATATTTATTAGTTCAACGAACCCAAGGAGGAAAATATATGTTGGATGCGTCAAGAGTAATTCTCGGTACCCATGGTCAGCTGCATATCGATGGTGTGTGGCAGACAAACATTAACAAGCTGGAAGCAAGTGTGGAGATTGAAAAGCGTGAGTTGAACCTGGTCGGTAACGACTGGAAAGTGCATAAAAACGGTGCGAAAAAAGGAACAGGCACGATGACGGGCTACAAAGTCACTTCGGATATGATCCAGCGCGGCTTCACCAAATTCGAGATTATTTCCAAGCTGAACGACCCTGAATCGTATGGACACGAGAGTGTTTTGCTGAAAGGTTGCATGGTGGACAAAATTCAGCTTGCCAACTGGACAGCTGGCGAAGAAGTACCGGAAGAAACAGGCTTTACGTTTGAAGGATTTGAGTTGCTGAATCCGATTGTGGCGAACTAAAAATTGGAATAGGCACGTGTGATTGGGCTAGTTTGCTCCAGCGTGGTTGCATAGTTACTTCATATTAATATGGACACCAATGCGGGCCGAGATGATCTCGGTCTCTTTGTGGTCTCTACAGGCTTGGAAGCTGGCATAGATAAACCCATTTGTGAAATAAGAAGGAGATTACACCCGATGAGTATGAATGAAAATATGTCCGAAGAACAGATTTTGGATCAGTTGTTTGAAGCAGCAGAACGTTTGCCAGAGGAGAATGTGCGCATTCAGCGTCTGGATCTGCTGTTGACCTTGCGTGGACTGACGTCTTCCAAAGTGGATCACATTCGCGAACGCTGTACGATTCGTAAAACGACCAAAGGCCGCACCGAAGAAAAGGTGGATACCGAAACGTTTAACGCGCTGCTCATCTCTGAAGCAACGGTGAAATTGAAAGTCCGCAGCCTGGAATTGTCCGGCTGGGGGGACACACGTATTACCGGCCGCATGAAGTTGTCCGGTGGCGAACAGGCGGTACGTCGCATGCTGCTTGCGGGTGAATTGGATGCCGTAGGTGATAAAGTGCTGGAGCTGTCCGGCTTCGGTGTGGAGATTGAAGACCTAAAAAACTGATTCACTCCGGCGGGATGACCACGTTCCTGTATCACATGTGGGTGCGTCATCATCTCCGGCCCGGAGAGTTCTGGTCTTTGCCACGCGGGGAGCGTTCGTTGTTAATTGCGTTCTCGGAAGAGGAAATGTCAGCGATAGCCTCGCAAATGAATCGATAACAATATAGGGCAGGAGGTGAAAAAATGGCAGAAATGATTGTAGGTCTATCCAAATCCAATGCGGAAATGCGGACAACCCTTCGATATCTGGATCAGATCCAACGCTCAACGGAACGTCTGGGCAGAGTTCGTTATCAGAGTCTGATTAAGGTGAACAATGAGCTGAGAACGACTGGACGCAGGTTGGAGCATATTTATAGTATGGCTGTGCGAATCAGCAGGCTGCGAATCACACCGACGATTGGGTTGATTGATAAGCTGAGTCCGGCACTGGATCGCGCATGGGTTAAACTGAATAGTTTCAGGGACCAGTTGGTTACGGCTTCGGGAACAGTATCGTTTGAAGTTCGGCAGAAGATCGAAGTGGCGATGAGCAAAGGTGGGCCAACTGGCCCAACTATGGCTGTCATGATCCAGAACAACAAAAACATTACTAACAATACGAAGGAAGAAGAACCTAAAAAGTGGTGGGAAAACGTACTTGCAGCGGTCCAAGCATTCAATGATTTGAAGGATGCAGCCTTTAATGTAGGAGATATTTTTAAATTGTTCAAAAAGAAAAAAGAAGAAAGTCCTGCATCAGATCCAACCAGAAGTCCAGCATCCAAATGCTGCTGTTGCACAGGTGGAAAGATGGGCAAAAAACGTAGAGTTCGTTCACAGAATGCGGATGGTGGTGGATCAGATCGTGGAAGACGAAATTACCGAAGCGGTAGAAGGTCTAGTAATCGTTCGAACCGGGGCCCATCTCCAGTACCCAATCCTGTACCTGATACTCCAAATCCTCCGGCCGATCGCAACCGTAATAGGGGAGGTGGTAGAAGAATACGAGGAAGCGGTAGATTAGGATTTGCGGATGGTGGATTGGGATCTTTAACCGACATGCTGGCTGGTAATGGATTGATGGATAATTTAAGTAGTGGCTTTGCCAAAGGAGCAAAAAGGTTGCTTGGACCCATCAGCGTGCTTGCTGATGTGGCAAACGTAGCGACAGCACCCCCGGAAGAGCGCGGCCGAGCGGTGGGTTCCATGATTGGCGGCACAGCTGGTACTGCGATTGGTAGCGCCATCGGTAGCGTTCTTTTGCCTGGCATCGGAACATGGGTTGGTGGTGCAGTAGGTGGTTGGGCCGGAAGTGCAGCAGGCGGCTGGATTGGAGACAAAGCGAAGGATATTGGAAACTTTATGTCCAGTGCTACCGAGGGTGTAGGGGATGCTTTGTCGGGTGCAGCCGATTATGTCTCTGAGAAAACAAAAAAAATCACCGATGGCATATCCGGCTTCTTTGGATTTGGTTCTAAAAAAGAAGAAAAGACTGTCTCGGCAGCAACGGTGGCTGCACCGTCTCCAGTTGCAACAGGCCCGCAGATGGCACCTGCCTATATGCCACCGGCACTGACCATGACAGGCCCAACGGCTTATATGAATAGCAAAGTCGGTCAGCCTACAGCTGCTGGATTCATGGGAACAAGCATGATGCAGAGCCAAGCGATGGCGCTTGGTAACGGTGCGCAGACGAATGGAAAATCGTCCACGATGACGGTACAAATATCCGAAGACCAGATGAGCAGCCTGTCCGGATATTTGAAGGATTTCAAAACCGAAACTACCAATCAGATTGCGATAAATATTCCACCAGGTGCGGTGCAGGTGACTGTGCGCGAAAATGCTATTGATTACGACGCTGTCACCAAGCAGGTCGGACAACGGATTACGGGCGAGTTCCGCCGTGCGATGGAAAACCGAAAAACGATTATGGCCTAAGCAGAAAGGAGGCCGTGTATGTCTGTACTTAAAGATGAAGTAGGTCCTAACAAAATGGCTTTTACGCTGAAAGATGGCGGCACTTCATTTCAATTCCCGGTGAACCCGGAAGAGGTGAGTATTTCCAGGTCCAAAGGGTATGAAACGATTAATATGCTGGAGCATGGCGAGTTTGATTTTGCGCAAGGCGAGAAGGTGAAGGAGATCACCTTCTCTTCTTTTTTTCCAAAAGAGTATGATGCCTTCTATTGCATGGACAAAGAAGATTTTCCAGATCCGAGAGTAGCGATGAATATGCTGAATACGTTTCTGGTATCGAAAAAGCCGCTGCGTTTCATCATTTCAGAGACGGGCGTGAACGTGCCTGTTTTTATTGTTTCGCTTAATTCGAGCTTTCGTGGGGGGGAGACAGGGGATATTTATTTCGACCTGACCCTACGCACATGGCGGGATTCCAAGGTGGAAAAGGTGGGCTCTGCGGCATCCGGGAGCAAGTCAGGTTCTCGTACCGATTTGAAAAAAACCAGCAAGACCTACACTGTCAAATCTGGTGACTCCCTGTCCAAAATAGCAAAGCTGGAGCTGGGCAGCAGTTCCAAATGGAACGAGATCTATAAGCTTAACGCAAAGATCATCGGGAGTGATCCGAACCGGATCAAGCCCGGACAAAAGCTGGTGATGCCATGACCTACAAAGTCATTGTCGACGACAAATACGACATCACCAAGCTGGTGGAGACGATCACGCTGAAGGACTCGCTGGACCAGATTGCCTATCAGGCGAACATCCGGCTGGCGGTGTCTGCATCTTCCGGTCTGCCTTCAATCTCACCGGGTATGGCGGTGCGGATTAGCGGGATTCCTTTTGGCGAAAAATCCATGGTTCATCTGTTGCATCCTGCGGTCATCTGGGAGGTGGAAAGTTCGAACAGCGGCACCAAGCGGTTGTCTCTCACGGTGTACGACCGGATGATATATCTGGAAAAATCAGAGGACGAGTTCCTATTGCCGAAAGATCAGACGGCTACACAGCGACTTAAAACCTACGCCAAAGAGTGGAAGATTCCATACGCTACGCTGCCGGATACCAAGACAAAGCTGGGAAAAGCCGTGTATCGTTCACAGACTATTTTTTCGATGATGTTTTCCGATCTGAAGGAAACGGCCAAGTCTGGTGGGGAGATGTATCATCCACGAATGACACCCGGAGGGTTGCAGCTCTTCCAGGTGGGAAGTAATGCGAAAGTGTATGAGCTGGATCGACTGATTGATCTGACCCAGATGCGCACGCTCGAAGGGGCGGTCACCAAGGTGAAAGTGATGGCAGCGTCGGAGTCTACCAGCGGCAAGGAAGTCCCATCCAAAGTGCTCGCGATTGAGCAGAATGGTGTGGAAGAACTGGGCACTTTGCAAAAGCTGATCGAGGACGATCAGGTGAAATCGACAACCGCGGCGAAGAAACTGGCGAAAAGTCATCTGACGGGGATTCAGGAGACCTTTACGATATCCGCACCGGATATCAATACGATTCGCGCCGGGGACGCCGTGCTGCTCAAAGGGCTGAAACTGATCGTCATGTCGGTCAGCCGTGATCTGTCTGCCGGACCAGGAACGATGACGTTAGAGCTGGGGACGGCTGAGCTGGTGAAAAGGAGGTATTATCTTGAATAAAGATGATCCGTATGGGCATTTTGCCGACGTCATGCGGGGCGCGATGAGTACACATTCCCGTCAGGCCGTGAGTGGTCTGGGAGCGGTGCTGGGTACGATGACCTCATCCGGCGTGAAGCTGGATGATTTCAAGCACGAAGTGCAGGATTATCTCGTAGCCGAGCTGCCGGGCACGCTTGGACTACCGGAGCGCGAGGCTGCTGGCGCGATTTCCGGTATACCTGACGTGGCAAACGGCGGAACGACGGGCACGGGACGGTTTCTTTTGCAAGAAGAGGAAGTGGAAGAAGCGGTGTGGTCTCTTGGTAAGGGATTAAAAGTGGGAGATCGCGTACTGGCGATGCGAGTGAATGGCGGCAATGACATTGTGGTGTTGTGTAAGGTGGTGAGTGCGAATGCCTAGTCTGTTCCCGGAAACGGGTGTGGTATGGGGAGATGAGGAGGATCTGTCGGGGGCGGTTTCGGAAGAGGTACGCTTTGGACGGAGCTGGCGATTCGATTACGATGCAGGAGATTTTGTGCTGACCCCAAGTGGCAAAGTGGCTGCGGCGGATGCACATGAAGCCTGGGTGCAGTGGTGCATTAAGGCCGTGAAAACGCCACGGTACAGACATGTGATTTACTCCCGGAACTATGGTTCGGAGCTGGAAGATCTGGTGGGTCAGGGCGACAGCCGGGGCGTGATGGAAAGTGAGATTACCCGGATGGTGACGGAAACGTTGCTGGCTGATCCACGCACGGAATCGGTAGACCAGTTTACGTTTGATTGGAATCGGGAGCAGTGCATGTTCTCGTGCCGGGTGGCGAGTGTGCAGGAAGAGATGTTTATTCTGGAAAGTGAGGTGATCTGACGGGATGGCTGAGATTCCGCGTTATTTGGAGGACCAGACGGAGGAACAGATTATGCAGCGCATGCTGGATCGTCTGCCCGCGGATCTGGATAAGTCGGAGGGTTCGTTCCTGTGGGATGCGGAGGCTCCGGTTGCGTTTATGCTGTCTGAGGCGGCATTGTGGGCTCAGGAATTACTGCGGCGCGGGTTTGCAAGTACGGCTGCAAGCAGTGATCCGAATTTTCGTTCGGAAGAGCTGGATCTGCGGGCAGGAGAGCACGGCATTACTCGGCGGGCTGCGGTGGCGGCACAAGGTGCGGTGAGGTTTACGGGTACGCCGGGGAAAGTGGTACCTGCGGGAACGGTCGTAGCTACACTCGCGGATGAAGTATCTGCTGAAGCTTCGCTCGAATATGAAACGGTGGGGCGTTTGGAACTGGATGTAGAAGGCTCCGGGGTGGTAGGTGTGCGAGCGCTTGTTGCCGGAAAAGAAAGCAATGTGCCTGCTGGCACGGTAACTGTGCTGTCTACACCTGTAAGTGGCGTGACCTCTGTCACGAATGTTGATGTGATTAAAGGCGGCGCAGATATTGAGGCCGATACGGCACTGCTGGAACGCTTTTATGCCAAAGTCCGCAACCAAGGAACAAGCGGTAACAAATCGCAATATGTGCAATGGGCCAGTGAAGTACCGGGTGTTGGTGCAACACGTGTTATTCCGTTATGGCAGGGGCCAGGCACGGTGGGATTGTATCTGCTGGACACAGACAAACGTGCTGCGGGTACCGATCTGGTAGCGGCCGTGCAGAAGTACGTTGACCCAACGCAGGATGGACAGGGTGAAGGCGTTGCCCCGGCGGGGCCGGTGGTATCCGTGATGCCAGCCGTGGAAGTGCCGATGAACATTCAGGTGAAGCTGACGCTGGCAAGTGATGCGACGTTGGCCGATGTACGAGCATTGATCGAACGCGGGGTGACCGCGTACTTGAAACAGTTGGCTTTTGCCGATCCACTCGTTCGTTACACCCGCATTGCCGCGATCCTGCTGGACATTCCGCCCATTATCGACTATTCGGAGCTTACCGTGAACGGTGTGAGTGACCAGAATATCGAGATGACCGCTAGTCAGGTGGCCGTGCTGGGGACGGTGGAAGTTCATGAGTAGTGTTGGGCAGATGGTGGATGAGGAAGTAGTTTTGGAGTGCGGAGACCAAGGAAGATTGGGAGAAGTACGCCGATCTGAGTTGAAGCTGGTAAGCGAGACGCTCCATGTTGATGTGCAAGGAAGGGAGGGGACAGGGCATGAGTGCTCCTTCTATTGTAGATGTTGGACTGACGAGTGAGAGAGGGCGGGAGCTGTTCTCGTATTTGCCAAGGTATTACGAGACTTCGCGTGTCATGCAGGCCGATATGCAGGCAAAAGGCAGCGAAATGGATCTGCTGTACCAGGCGCTGGATGAGACGTTGGAGCAGTTTTTTGTCCGTACAGCGACATGGGGGCTGGACTTCTGGGAGCAGGAGCTTGGCATTGAGACGGATCGTCTCAAACCTGTGGAACAGAGGCGTGCCGTAGTGGAGTCGAAGCTGCGTGGTGCCGGGAAGTTCTCTGGCAGGCTAGTTGCGAATGTGGCTGAGGCGTATGCCGGGGGCAAGGTGGATGTAACTTTTCAGCCGGAAGCGTGGAGTTTTACGGTGAGCTTTGTGGATACGATGGGCATCCCGCCCAATATCGATGATCTCAAACGGGCGATTGAAGAATTGAAACCGGCCCATATGGCCGTGGAATATGAGTATCGCTATCTGGTCTGGGACGATCTGGACAAGAAGCAGAAAACATGGGATGAACTGGACGCCGCGTCCTTGACGTGGAATGAACTGGAGGTGTGGGCGTAATGCCACAGGAAACAGATCGGTTGAAGTTACCTCTTCCTTTGGGGAACGAGACTGTAAACCGGGAGAGTATTAACGAAATTTTTGAGAAGATTGACGCAGGTGTTGCAACGCAAGCTGATTTGGATGTGCTTCGTGAAGCGGTGAGTCAGATGGATATTCCCGATGCGTCTTTGACGCAGAAAGGAAAGGTGCAGTTGTCGAGCAAGACGGACGGCACGTCAGAGACGGTGGCGGCAACGGAGAAGGCAGTAAAAGCGGCAGTGGACGGTGCCATTCCAAGACTGATCCCAGATACCCGTGGGGTAGCTACAAAGCCGAGCGACTACACTAAAAACATTGCATACTCATTTAAATCGGGTTCAACGATTGGCTTACCCTCCGAACTCTATGTCGTATTACATGGATTAAAGGGCTGGAATGATGATAGCGGAGGTGTGACTCACGAATATGCATCCGGCGGAACGACAGGAGGAATGTACCATCGTACTGGTACGACTTCTAACGATACCTGGGGACCGTGGATGCAGATTGTTGATCAAGCTGTACCATGGCAAAAGCGGAAGTTGACTGAAGACAATGGTTTTTCGATCAATGTCAGTAATGGCAACGCCAATAATTTAATTGCCGCAGGGTTCTATGTTGGTGAGAATATTACAAATGCACCAACATCCGCGAGTGGTGCATGGTGGTACATTGAAGTACAGGCAATGGCCTCTGATAGTTGGGTTATTCAAAAAGCATATGATTTATTTAGTGCAGGATCATTCAGAATGCGAATTAAAAGTAATGGAACTTGGACTGCATGGTCACAAGACCTTTTTCAATCTGTCCTTGATGCTAAGAACAGGCATATTATTTCATCTGCTGCACCTTCTGGCGGAAACGATGGCGACATCTGGTATCAATACTCATGATAAAGGGGAGGAGAATAACGCATGGCTTTAGGCGCTAAGGTGGGTGGCACGTGGAAAATGCCCAATAGAGTGTCCGTCAAGGTTTCGGGGACTTGGCGGGGTGTCCAACAAATTTATACAAGAGTCGGGGGAGTATGGCGCCCCATATGGTCCACTGTACAGACTATGCGGAAAGGTTCCGTATGGGGCAGCAATTCATATGTGGCCAAACAATCGGACCATGTAGAATGTTACGCGTACAACCCAAGCACAGGCGGCGGTGAGGCGGCCGTAGTGACAAGCACACCAGTGGATCTGACCAACGTAACTAACGTTGTATTTGATTTTGCATTGGAAGGTTCATCCCACATCCAATCAGATGGGATTTTCATAGCGTCAACGGACCAAATGGGAGGCGGCGGTACATATAACGCCCGAACATATCGGGGTTCACTGACGACAAGGACCACAATCAGCTTGAGTGTTTCCAACCTGTCCGGGTCCTACTATTTGCGGGCGCACGCTTCAAACAACAGCGGCGTAGCCACATGGAAATGCGTCCGCCTTTACCGGATCTTGCTGGATAACAAAGAGATTTGGAACGCCAGTGTGGGCGGTTCTTACTCTTAATAAGGAGGCATGATCATGTGCCCAAGACGGAGAAGTAAAGTCAGCGACGAGTTAACATACACCGGTATTAATTGTAGATGATGAAAACGGGGGTGGCGCCAATTACGTCTTTCATATGGCATGTGAACTTACATTTAAAGCCGTTAGTCTGGATATCGAATCTTGGTAGATAGGAAAAACTTAACTAATCTCAATCTCACCAATAAAAAGGAGGTGAACCATGACAACAAACCAATTAACCGACTCTATCGCTACAACACTCATGCAGCACTTTCCGAACATCCCGATCCTCCCGCAAACGGGCACTAGTTCCACCCCGGGCATCTCCTACCGCCTGCTGTCCGCCCAACTTACCCGGGAACGTAGCGATCGCTTCGTGCAATCTCACGCTTTCGAAATCCGCTGGCTTGATGCAGACAATATCCCGGCAACTCTGCCGGATGAACTGTTTGAAGCATTGGAAACTATCGACGTGGAGGCCACACCCTATCGGGCAACAGAACTTCGTTGGGAGACGGAGAATTCTACACCGCGAATGCTGGTGTACTATACCATGCGAACCACCAAAGTGTCGGAGTCCGCCGCTACCATGCGACAATTGGAACAGCGACCTACTGCACTTAAAGCTACGAGAGAATAACGATATGAATTCAATGCAACGATGGTTGTTCTGCCGTTGTAGTGGCTAGTGTAACTAATCTTTAATTGAACTTAATTAACCAGATGAGGGGATCAGTATGAAAGGAATAGGAGGCGCATTGGCAATGTTTACGAAAAAGGAACCGGATCCTAAAAATCCGGAAGCTCAACAGAAAAACAATCCAAAATACAGCAAAGCACAGTTCGCCGAATCCCGGCAACTTAGCTGGATCGAGAAAGATATTTTGGCAGCAGTTCTGATGGAACAACAAACATACACATTGGAAGAAGCACAGCAACACATCCAACAATTTATGAATGGGGAGGCACAATAATGGCTGGAGGAACATGGACGACACAAAATAAGGTACGCCCCGGCGTATATATGAATTTTGCATCAGAGGGCACATTGCCGGGTACGGTAGGAGAGCGAGGAACGGTGGCTTTGGCATTGCCATTGTCATGGGGACAAGCTGGCACCATCTTGACCGTACAAGCAGGTGAAGATGTACAAGCCAAATTGGGCTATGACTGGACAGCACCTCAATTACTGCTGATTCGTGAAGCTTTGAAACGTGCGCAAACATTGCTTCTGTACCGACTCAAGGCAGGGACCCAGGCCAAGGCAACCTTGGACAAATTGACAGTGACAGCCCAACATGGTGGTGTGCGTGGTAATGATCTGGCTGTTGTAATCTCAGCAAATATCAATGACCCGGAACAATTGGATGTCTCCACGTTGCTTGCGGGTAAAGAAGTGGACAAACAAACTTCATCCACGATCGAAGCTCTGGAATCCAACGCATACGTCACATTTACTGGTGAAGGTGCACTCACAGCTACAGCATCACTTCCACTAACAGGTGGCTTGGACGGTACAGCAACGAACCAAGAGCATGCTGATTTCCTGACCAAGCTGGAAGTACTGGATTTTAACACGGTTGGTCTGATTTCAGACGATGCCACACTCAAGTCAGTCTACACAGCTTACATCAAGCGTTTGCGTGATACCGAAGGCAAGAAGGTGCAACTGGTTCTGTCCGATTATCCGGCAGCAGACCATGAAGGTATTATCAGTGTCAAAAATGGTGTTGTGCTCGCAGACGGTACCGTTCTTACGCCAAAACAAACCGTAGCTTGGACTGCGGGCGCAACAGCGGGAGCTAACCTGAATGAATCCCTGACGTTCCGTGCGTATGACGATGCCGTGGATGTGAATGGCAGATTGACACATAGCGAGACAGAAGCAGCATTGCGTAATGGCGAGTTTGTCTTTACCCCGAGCAGCAACCGGGCGGTGGTGGAGCAGGATGTAAATACGTTCCGTTCGGTGACACCGGATAAGGCACGTCATTTTGCCAAAAACCGTGTTGTCCGTGTTCTCGATGGCATTGCTAATGATATGAAACGGATCTTTGAGTCCTACTACATCGGCAAAGTGAACAATAACGAAGATGGGCGCAGCCTGTTCCGTTCCCAATGTGTCACTTATCTGAAGCAACTTCAGGATATTGGGGCCATTCAAAATTTTGATTCCAAAACAGATATCACTGTTGCTCCGAGTAATGAAACTGACAGTATTCTGATCGAGATTCAAGTTCAACCTGTGGATTCCGTTGAAAAAGTATATATGAAAGTGAAGGTGGTTTAAGATGGCATTTTTGAAAGCAAGCGACACGATCTCCGGTCAGGAAGGCCGCGCATACGCAACGATTAACGGACAGACGGAAGAAATGTTCTACGTGAAGACGCTGGAAGCAACGGTGGAGAAACAAAAAGCAGAGGTCAAAACCTTGGGCCGCCGCGGTGTACAGCACAAAGCAACCGGTTGGTCTGGTTCGGGTTCCATGACGATCTTTTATACCACATCCCGTTTCCGCGAGCTGATGCTCCAGTACATGCAGAATGGTGTGGACACGTACTTCGACATTGAAGTGACCAACGAAGATCCTTCCTCTACAATTGGCAAACAGACGGTAACTCTCAAAGGCGTCAACCTCGACAGTGTGATCATGGCATCTCTGGATACCGAGGCCGAGGCGTTGGAGGAAGAAGTGAGCTTTACCTTTGAAGATGTCGATATGCCTGTATCGTTCAATTTGCCGAAGTAATGTAGCCCGCCTGGAAAGTATAGTGATTTGAGATTTATAAAGAGTATAAATTTACAGCGGGTTTGTAAAAGAAACCTGTTCAACTTGCCTGTGTTACGGGCTATTTGGCGTGTCAAAATACTGTTCTTCGCCGCTTCGTGCGGCGGGGGACCTAACTTTAGAGGAGGAACAATACATGAGTGGATTGAGTATGTTTTTTGCCCAAAATGCAGCAACAGATACAACGGAGGAGTTTACCGTATCCCCCCGATTTAAAGATGAGAAAGGCGAACCGGTTGCTTGGAAACTGCGCAGCATGACCGAGGACGAAAACCAGGAATGCCGCAAGGCAGCTACTCGCAAAATCAAGGGCAAGAACGGTGTCTACACACCCGACATCGATGCGAATGATTACATGGCTCGCCTGATGAGTGCAAGTGTAGTTTATCCCGATTTGAAAAACGCAGAACTCCAGCGGTCATACGGCGTGATGGGGGCGGAATCGCTTTTGCGGAAAATGCTATTGCCTGGGGAATTTGCTTCGCTTGGCGAACAGGTTCAGAAGCTGAACGGCTTCAATCAGGACATGAACGAGCTGGTGGATGACGTAAAAAACTAATTAAAGAGGGCGATTCCGAAGCCAATCTGGCTTATTACGCTCTCCATGAATTAAGCATTTTGCCGCATCAGCTAATGGCCTTCTCGATGCGAGAACGAGCAGCCATTTATGCGATGATCTCCATCCGGGTGGAGGAAGAGAAGAAAGAAAGGTCCAAGAGCCGTGCCCGGAAGAAATAAAAAGGAAAGGAGGGAGAAATGAATGTATGCCATGTTTGCAAGACTATACCTTACTTCAACACGTATAGTAACGCAATTTCAACAATTACCTGCTGCTATAACTGCCATGTTTAATTCTGCTCGACTGAACAGTATTGCAATGGCATCCAAACTGTTACAGGGGGTATCCGAGGAACAAGCCAAAGTAAACGCAGCTTTTGCAGAAGGAGCCCAGCGCGTGCGATCCTGGATCAGCATGATCAAGTCAGCAGGACAAGTGGTTCTTGTTCCAGCAGCACAAGAAGAGGATTTGAAGCATCGCTATATGGCTACTACGGGTGACGATGCTCAGGGGGAGACGATCTTTAATCGCTACCGTGCGGAAGCTTTCAAGAGCGGACAGAATGTTACGGATGCCTTGAAAGGTACACTATCGCTCATCCCGTATGCACAGAATACGGATCAGGTTGACCAACTGAGAGATATGACTAAACGGTTGAGTATGCTTTCTCCAGATGGGAAAAGTATGTCGGATGCATCCAGTGCCTTGGTTGCTGCCATGAACGGAGACAATGGTGAACTTGCCAATTCTTTTAACATTCCTGCTGAAGCTCTAAGTGGAGCGGGTCTGCAGCAAACTATTGATTCATCTAATCTGGATGGATTTATCACAAAGCTTGATGTCATTTTGCAAAAACAAGGCTATACCCAACAGGCTTTTGACACCATGCTGGATTCACCGTTGCAGAAGTGGAATGCATTGGTGAATCAGTTTAATGGGGTTCTCGGCCAGATTGGACAGGCAGCTCTTGTTGCGTTGACACCTTTACTTGATCGATTAAATGAGGCTTTTGCCAATGGTGAATTCACTGGCATTATTGAATGGCTTAGCAATGCATTTACGGTTGCGGCAAACGCGCTGACGATGCTGGTAGACGGGATTTTGTATATAGCAAGTGTGATCCAACAAAACTGGGATATTATTCAGCCGATCCTTATGGCGCTTGCGCTTGTGGCTCTGGCTTTGGTCATTATCCAAGTTTACAGTCTGGTTGCAGCCTGGTTATTACTGAATTGGCCTATTCTGCTCGTCATTGCTGCCATCGCAGCTGTTATCGGTATTTTAAGTATGATGGGAGTATCGGGAACTGAGATTTTGGGAGTGATTATCGGTACATTTATGCTGCTTGGGGAGATGGTACGGGTTGTAATCGCTACAATGTGGAACTATTTTGCCATCTTCGCAGAGTTCATAGCCAATGTCTTCAAAGACCCCTTCTATGCTTTCCAAAAATTGCTTTACGATTTGGGAATGTTCGGGATGCAGATTTTCTACAATCTTATTGTAGGAATTGAGGACTTTCTGGGCAAAGCAATGGGGGCAATTGGAAAGGTAGCTTCCTTTATTAATGATATTTTTGGTACAAATTTTGCTGTCATGTCCGAAGCTGACATCAACATTGCTAGTAAAAACGTCAAGGGTTGGATGGATACATTGAAATCATTTGAGCCACAGAGTGACAAAGATGTTTTCCATATGAAACGGATGGACGGAGAATTCGATCCTAAGGTTTCTGACAAGGGACAAGATGTAGCTAAACAACTATTATCAAAAATACCTTCTCTGCCTGATCCAAATTCCAAAGAAACAAAATTACCCGGAAACTTCGGCGGCTCAACTCCCAAAACACCTTCTATGCCACCGATGCCAACTGCACCTGCTCCCACGGTCGTTCCCAACAATATGAGCAACATCAACCAAATCAACAATGTGGGGAAAGTAGATCAAATTGGCGGCGTTGAGGGAACGATCGATGTAACCAGCGAGGACTTGAAACTGATGCGCGAGCTTGCCGAGATGCAGGCGATTCAACGATTTGTCAGTCTGACGCCAACCGTTCAGGTCACCACAGGAGATATCAACAGCGGACATGATGTGGATAGCATCATCAGTAAAATTACCGATGGACTGAACAGTCAGATCGTCTCCAGTGCCCAGGGGGTGTATGGATAAGTGGAATATTATATTCAACTAAGCTTCAATAACCGCTCTGAATACATGTTTTTCCCGGTGACACCAGAGAGCATTGAGTTTTCGGATTCGGGAGACGGGAGTTCGTTTAACGTGAGCGCTTTGGGTGAAATTAACGTGATCAAATCGCCAAAGCTGCGTGAAGTCAGTTTCAGCGGGATTTTTCCGGCAGACTACAGCCCGTATCATCTGAACTACGATGCAGGACATCCGGCAATTCAGAAGCAGTTTTACCGTGATCCCTATGAATATGTGAAAAAGATCATCCGCTGGATGCAGACGGGCAGACCCGTCAGACTGTTCTTTTCCAGTGCAAGGTACACCATTAATATGGCGGTTTCCATTGAGAGCTTCGACTGGAAGGAGACAGCGGGTACGGTGGGGGATATCCAGTATGATATCAAGCTGAAGCAGTTCATTTTTTATGCCGCCAAAAAAGTAGTGCCACTCAAGGACAGCAAGGATACGGCTGCTTCGAAAACAAAAACCAAAGCCTCCCGGCCCAATGAAAAAATTCAACCCAAGACCGTCACACTCAAAGCCGGAGACTCCTTGTGGTCTGTAGCTAAAGCCCATCTGGGAGATGGATCTCGCTGGAAAGAGTTGCAAAAGCTGAATGGCATCAAAGATGCACAACTCAAGAAGCTGCCGATTGGACTTGTGATCAAGCTTCCGTGAAAGGAGAGGGAATATGCAAGAGCAGATCAGGCTGGATGATAAGCTGGCAAACATGAAGGAACGGTTATTACTGGATGACAAGCAGGGCAACATCTGGGACATTAGCGAAATAGCCGGTGACATTACGTACAAAACCTCCCGTATCGGTAAGCCGTCCTCTCTGGAATTCACGTTGATCAAGGGCAGTCTTTACCAGAATAAGAAATTCACATATGAGAATGGATATGTCGTGAAATATATCAGCAACGAGGTAGGTATATTTTACGGATATATCTTCTCGGTGGATAGCGGCAAGGACGAAAGTGTCAAAATCAAAGCCTACGACCAGACTCGTTATCTAACCGCGAATCAGACATACAAGTTCGTTAATGCCACTGCTGCGGATGTAATTAAACGAATTGCAAAGGATTTCCTGTTGAAAACGGATGATCTGATTCAGCCCAAATATGTTATTCCACGCATGTTATTTGATAACAAAAAACTGATTGACATGATCTGTGAGGCGTTGGACCGAACGCTGATCTATGGCGGCAAAAACTACATCTTCTACGATGATTTCGGCAAGCTTGTGCTTCGGGATGTGGAAGAGATGCCTTACGGCTTTGTCATTGGGGATAACAGTCTGCTCACGGATTACAGCTATACGCGGTCGATTGACGACCAGACGTATAACAAGATCAAGCTGTATCGGGATAACAAGGATACGGGAAAAAGAGAAACGTTTGTTCATCAGGATTCAGGCAGCATCCGTCAATGGGGGCTGCTTTTTTTGTACCAAAAAGCGGATGATGGCCTGAACGAAGGTCAGATTGATGAAATGCTCAAGACCCTGATGACCCTCCGTAATCGCGAGACGCAGACGTTGAAAGTGGATGCGCTTGGTGATTTCAAGGTGAGGGCGGGTAGTTTTATCAACATCCAGATCGATGAACTTAAGATTAATCAATATTTTCTGGTAGACGAATGTACGCATAAGGTACAGGGAGGCGTGCACACGATGTCGCTGGATTTGAAGGTGGTGTAACGATAAATGATGCTGGACGTGATTAAAAAGGCGGCGGTGGCCGCAGTAGATGCTAAGTCTCCCGTTCAGATAATGTACGGAAGCGTGACAAACACACAGCCTCTGGAGATTACCGTTGAACAACGGTTGGCATTGGCTGAGCCTTTTCTGGTACTGCCGGAATCCGTAGTGAACAGAGCTTGGACCGTGGGTGACCATGTCTTGTTGTTACGTGTTCAAGGTGGAGACAGCTTTGTCGTACTGGATCGGCTGGTGAATCCATGATTCCACAGGGTGCGCAGATTAGCGCAGAAGATCAGGAAGAAGCTGCTGTGCTTCCAAGTCTTACTTATGTATTTCAAGCTTCGGGACAGCGAATTGGAAGGCTGCAACTGGATGGAAAAGATGCGGTAAAACAGGCGGTGTATAAAGTGTTGTCCACACGCCGCTACGAACATCTAATCTATTCTTCGGATTATGGTATGGAATGGTCCTGGGAAGGAATGGCCGGGAGATCCATGGTTGAATCGGAACTGGAACGCTGGATTCGCGAAGCATTGCTTCCGGATGATCGCATTTCGGATGTAACCGAGTTCGATTTTGTCCACGAGGCCGATGGAGTGCGTGTGTCTTTTACCGTGGAAACGGATTTTGGCAGCTTCAGGGAAGAGACGGAGGTGAACATGGATGTATGAAGAGCAGACGTTTGAAGTTATTTTAAACCGAATGCTGGACAGGGTACCGGATGGTGTGGATAAACGTGAAGGCAGCATTATCTATGATGCGCTTGCGCCAGCGGCAGTGGAAATGGCTCAGATGTATATCGAGCTGGATGTGAACGCCAATCTGAAGTTTGCAGATACAGCCTCTGGAGAGTACTTGGATCGCGCGGTGGCTTGGTCTGGTATTCGTCGGAAAGCGGCCACGAAGGCACGTTGGGTTGGGAGTTTTCGGGATAACGAAGGTAAGCCTGTTGAGGTTCCTTTGGAGAGTCGTTTTTCTACGGGGGATCGGGTGTACGTTATTGTGGAGCGCATCGCGGCAGGGCGATATGTGTTGGAATGTGAGGTCGCGGGAGCGGAAGGAAATGAATATACGGGGGCGCTGCTGCCTATCGATTATATTGCTGGCTTGACGACGGCTGAATTGACACAGTTGCTGGTTCCTGGCGAAGACGAGGAAACGGATCAGGCTTTATATGATCGTTATCAGGACAAAGTTTCTCGTCCGGTCACGAGTGCGAACAAATATCAGTACGAGCTATGGGCACGGGAAAACTCCGGTGTGGGCAAAGCAAAAGCTTTTCCACTGTGGGATGGTCCGGGTACTGTCAAAGTGGCATTGCTGAATAACGAAATGCAAACACCTGCTGAGGCGGTCATTAAGGCGGTGCAGGAATATATCGATCCAACCCAGGATGGAATGGGCGAAGGTGCTGCTCCAATCGGACCTGTGGTTACGGTGGTGGGGGCGGAAGAGGTACCTATTGATGTGGAGGTACAGGTCACGCTTGCTTCTGGTTCAACGTACGAGGGCGTGAAGACACTGATTGAAACGGGAGTTACGGCGTATCTGAAAGAACTGGCTTTTGCGGATCCGTTGGTTCGTTGGACACGTATTGCCAATGTAATTCTGGATATCCCGCCCGTGATCGATTATAGCGATCTGCTGGTGAATGGTGGTATGTCCAATCTGGAGATCGCCCCCGGCGCAGTAGCCGTTCTTGGGACGGTGAAGGTGACATGAGTAAAGCAGAGGTATTAATGACTCTTTTGCCCCCGTTGTATGAAAATGTGCTGGAGATGCAGCTTCTTACAGAGACCGAAGGTGTAGAGCTGGACAAGCTTACGGTGGGTTTGGAAAGTGTGCTGGACCAATTCTACCCGGAGTCTGCGACCTGGGCATTGGAACGTTATGAGCGGGATTTGCAGATTTCTACGAATCAAGCCAAGCCGGATGATCAGCGAAGATCCGTAATCATTTCGAAAATGCGTGGCAGCGGCAAAGTCTCTGGCTCGATGCTCAAGAACGTGGCGCAGGCCTATGAAAGTGGCGGAATTGATGTGTCCGTGTCGCCTGAGGAATACTTGATCCGAATCCGTTTCATCGACACATGGGGCTTACCGCCCAATCTGGACGATCTGAAGGCAGCGATTGAAGATATCAAACCGGCACATATGACCGTGGACTACCGTCTGCGGTATTTGACGATTGCTGAGGTTGAAAGCATGACGCTGGATGAGATTGAACAGACCCGACAGGATAAATTTGCAGGAGGTGGAGCTTAAATGAATGAACCAAAAACACCAAATTTGGGGTTGAATAAGATTGACCGTTCTTCACCATCGACGACTTATTTTGATCTGGATAAGTATTTGGATCAGAACTGGGAGAAGGTTGATAAAGGTGTAGGGCAAGTGGAAGAAAAGGCTGAGGAAACGGCGGCACAGGTGAGTAGCATTCAAGAGCGGTTGGATACCGAGAAGCGTAGATCGGTAACGTTGGAGCCAGGATTACAAGTTGTTCATGCTGAACGCGCCTCGGCATTTAAATTGGAAGGGTTGAAGGGGCGTACGCTGGTAAATTTGTTGGGGCGTGATGGAGGCTTTGAGGGATATAGTAACTGGAGTATAGGCGCAGCCTCAGCAACTCTAGATACTACGGTATATGCCCAAGGTAGTATGAACTCATTAAAAGTAACCCTTGCCTCCACTAACAGCAACATAAGTAAAGCAGTATCTACAACAATCGGAAAAACATATGTACTGTTAGCGGATGTTAAGAACGTATCCACTACCGAAGTGTTTGTATCGATCTCCACTATCGTTAACGGAAGTAAGGCAACTGGATCACAATTCACAACTTCTTTCGCGAAGTTTACTGCAACTGCTACAACCCACGCAATTGCGGTTGTAGGTAGTGGGTCAGCAGGGCAAGTATTCAATGTGGATAATGTGCGCCTTTATGAGATTAGTGCATTTGATGATGCTGTACTGGACAACATCACACAGGAACAGATAGCTGTTAAGTATCCTTACGTTGACAGCGTGCAACCAGTAAAAAATCCGTATGTGATTCGATATGGAGAGAACTTGTTGCCGCCGTTTTACGAATGGAGCATCCAAGGCATTCCGCACAGCATAACATCACCTTACGAGGTAGTTAGAAGCGCAACAGACGAATTATATAACGGAGCGAGTTTAACCGTTAAAGTCCCCGTTATTCCGGGGAATACGTATACGTTGAATTACGAGATTATTGGAGACGTAACCAAAGCGTATATTAACTGGTCTTGGAATGACAAAGACGATAACCGTATTTCGTGGACGGACGGCAATAAAGATACTGTTACAGCAGTTGCCCCTAATGATGCTGTTACCGCGGATGTTCGGGTGACTGGAACAGCCCCAGGAACATTTACGATCAAAAATCCTATGCTCACGCTAGGTACGACAGTCAAACCGTTCAAACCACGTAAGGACGACATGCTCGCGTTACAAACGCAATTATACGCTGATCCATTAACCGGAACGAATGCTGATGAAGTGTTCGAAAAGGACGGGCAGCATTTTAAGCTGTCGAAGTGGAAAAAAATTACGCTGAACTCAAATTATTCATACATTTTCTTTAATTCGTACACCGGAGGAAAGTGTGTCCGATTAACGTACGACATAGCAGATAGAAATAAAAATGTTTTGCCTACTGTAACTAAATTCAATGGATCCTATTTATCTGCTGGATCGCCTTCTTTATATGTGGATCAATATAGCAGAGGAGATTGGGACACAGGGGCAGGTGGTGCGTTTTTAGGAATAGGCGTTTCCACTGCAGACAGCGGATGGGGAGATTCATACACACCTACAGCCGACGAAATTAAGGCGTACTTCATGGGATGGAGAATGTTCTTAAACAATCAACCAGATGTAAGTAAGCCGTACAATGGTGAAGCCGCTGGTAAAGCATGGTGTCCGTTGGATTCAATTTATTTGTCGGGAGGCGCTGCATCATATTATACAAACACATTGCCAGTTTCACCTATAACTGTGGCAACTTATACAAGACACCTACAATGGACACCATACCAACTCGTATATCAACTTGCAACGCCTACTGTCGAAGCGATCACGTCAGAGGGACAATTGACGTTAATCGAAGGCAATAACCAAGTTGAAGTCGGAACGGGCTTGGTTGTACGTGAAAGCGTTACGCCTTATGCCAATGCTAGTATTGGCTACGCGGGGATTAATGCTCCAAGTTCGCCAAACTATCCGGGGACAGGGCTAAAAGCTAAGGTAAGTAAACTCCGGACAATATACAAGAACGGGAGAATCGATAATGAGTGGAACATACAGCCAGGGCAAGGTATTACTGGCGGAGGTACAGAGTATGCCGATACTTCGATCGCTAATTACGATCCGTCAGCGGCCTACAGCGTCACATACCTGATGCTGGACAAGTATCAGGTTGCTCCATTCGTCGGATCGGTAGCCGAGAACGAAAAGGCGTTAATTACGGATATGAACGACGTCGTACGTCAGAACGCGGCAGCGGTATCCGTGGTCGAGACGGCGGTTAACGAGGCTGTTCGTCAATTGCTGCAACAACAAAATAAAAGAAACGTTTGGGGGCCTATTGAATAATGGCAGAAATTGCAAAGTTGCTGTATCAAGGAGTATTACCTACAGCTGCTACAAATATTTATACTGCTCCACCGGGAAAATATACGGTAATTAAATCAATATTCCTAACCAGTTTAGCTAACGGAACCGATCGTACATTTAATTTGGTAATTGGGGGGATTACTGTTGGGTACGGGCACACTGTTAAGTCATTTAAAACTCTATTTTTCGATGACATAGGCATATTCTTGCTTCCGGGCGAAACCATACAACTTCATTGCCCCGGCGGAAATGTGATCTCTCAAATAAGCGGAATCGAAAGTGATTACGTTCCTTCTGACTTTCCTTATATTAAAAGCAACGGAAGCATACCATCGGTAACTTCTACCACAATATTGAATCCAGATTCATCACATGATTGGATACTTAAGTCCTTGATAATTACAAATCAAAATTCAGCCGACAGGGAAATAGTCGTTCAAAGTGCAGGTTTTTCACTTTTATATCGATTTAACTTAAAGGCTTATGATACGTTAATCGTCCCCTTGCCTAACTTTATGCTGCCGAAGGGTCAAACAGTCACAGCTTATACTATGTCGGGCGGAGCATTATTCGGAATTGTAGCCGAAAAGGTGGTGCAGTAAATGCCGTTAATTGATAATTATTTGCTGGACAATTACTTGATTGACGGGCCGAGTGGGGACACAACCACACGAGAAACTATCGCTGCAAATCGTTCTGTCGGTACTATGTTAGCTAATATGACAGGGGTGACACTTTCCAATCAATTTTTTGTACCAAGCATGAATAAATTTTTAGACGTCTATTCTCCCGAACCAAGTAAAAGCATAAGTAAATCGGGTTCTTATTTGCTGGATGTCGTAGTGCAAGCGTCAACGACAATGTTCTTTACTACTAGCCAATACTTAGAAGCATCGTTTGTTTTGTTGGATTCTAAGTTAGAAGCATTTAAGTTCTTTGCGTCAAGATGGTATGGGACCGATCAATCAGGTGTATCGCCAGGTGTTACTTTACAATTGTACGCACTGTCGATAGATAAAGAAAAGAGAAAGTTATATTATACAGGGTTCGGTTCCGCGTCAGGAGGCAGTGGGCAATTTCTTTCAACTACAGCAGTTGATATCCCTGCAGGCTTTAATTTAGACGGCCCCATCTATGTTCAAGTAGGAGGCGAGAAGAACTATACTTCTGCAGGCGGGAACCATACTTTGACTATTGAAAGAAGAAGCTTAACTGTTTTGACGTCTTAAAAAACACGAAAGGTAGTGGGAAAATGAACGAACAAGCACCGAAAAATAAAATCGGTATGAAGGTTTACTACGACTTGCAATCCGGTAACGTCATTGTTAATACACCAGAGATCTCCGGAGTCGTTGTTGAAACCACGCGAGAGCAGGATTTCAAGTTGTATAAAGCATTGGACGACAAGGTGCCCGATAGCGTCGGTATGATTCAGTTGGAACACGGCGCGTACATGTTGGACCGTGCCGAGGGCGGTATGATTGCTCGAGTTGATCTGGAAACATTGGAACCGCTCTTTGATTACCCGCCAAAACCTGATGAAGAACCACAACCGCCTGCGATTTCATTTACGTCTCAAATTGCGGAATTGACAACAGAAAACCAACGATTGCGGGAAGAAAACAATACGAATCAATTGGCACTCATGGAATTGCACATGATGATTCTTAGCTTGATGCCTGATGCGGGTTAAACTTGCAAGGTTGTTGATCTGCTGGGCTGTAACACTCATGGGAGGGGGGGAGACTATGTTAGCTGTATACGTAATGATGACTCTTAAAGGGCTGATCAAGCTGGAGCAAGTACCAGTAGGTTTCCGGGATAAAGTAGCTGAAGTGTTGGAAGAGGCAGAAATAAACCAAAAAAGGAATATCGTGTAACAATAGTTCCAAATAAGGAGTGCTATTTTTATGCCTTCTGGAGCTTCTGATATTACCTTATAGGAGGTGAAACAATGGAACGATGGGACACCTTATGGAAATGGGGAATTGCACTTATGAGCAGTTCAGCAACCTACTTCTTCGGAGGCTGGTCAGGCGTGCTCGGCGTACTACTCGTGTTCGTCATACTCGATTACCTAACCGGTATCGCTGCGGCGGGGATGACTGGCAAGTTAGAGAGTAATATCGGCATGTTCGGCATTGCGCGAAAAGTATTTATATTTGCAATGGTATCGGTGGCTCATCTGGTGGACGGTGTTCTGGGAGACGGACATTTGTTCAGGGATGCGGTCGCCTTTTTTTATATCGCTAATGAGTTGTTGTCGATTATCGAAAACGGGGGCAAGTTGGGCGCTCCAATTCCGCCTGTGATTCGGCAAGCCATTGAAGTGCTTAAGGGAAAAGGGGGGATCTCAGGTAACTATACTTCTGATTCCAGAGAATCTTTTGTACAGTCAGATCATGAGGACGTTGATCAACAGATTAGAGATGAAACGAAGTAAAGGCTCAGCATCCATTCAAAATTGTCCTGTGGCAAGATATAAGCACTACAGAGTCGAAAGTCTGCATCATTAGCCTACTAGTAGTGAAAGAGACGGAATCGATTCTGAAGAAGCGGAGCGGTCGCCTTTGTCTCTAAATTTTAACCATTAAAATAATAAATCATAAAAATTTGGAGACAACAGCGATCGGAAGAACGATCCGTATCTGGAACGGTCGCGTACCGACTTGGTATGTTTTCCTAAGAGGGTGGATAGATAACATTGAACCTAGCTATTACCATCAACAAGGGACACGCACACAAGCAACACCTGATCCAGCCACATTAACTATATACAAACGGCAATTTGCCGCATAAAGGGTGTGAGAAACATGCAAACCAGAAGCTCAGGCAACACACAGGGCATTGACGTCTCCCGATACCAGGGCAATATTGACTGGGTCAAGGTGAAGGCAAGTGGCATGACATTTGTATTCATCAAGGCAACCGAGGGACAGACGTATACCGATCCAAATTACCAGAAAAATGTAACAGGCGCACTGGCGGCGGGCATGCTGGTCGGAACGTACCATTTCTTCCGCGCGACATCTACCGATGGTGCCAAGGCAGAAGCGGCACATTACGCCAATACACTTAACAAAGTTGGAGGCGCCAAGGCGTTACAACTGCCACCCGTCATGGACTACGAGAACAACCCTGGCAACTTGAGCAAAGCGCAGATGAATACGGTTGCTAAAGCTTTTTTAACCGAATTACAACGTCTGACAGGTGTAAAACCGATCATATACACGGGCAATTCATTTGCTGGGAATTTTGACACATCACTCAGCTCATACGATCTGTGGATCGCGCGTTACAGCAACACCCGTGTACCGGACGACCAGCTGGCATGGAAGCGTTGGACGTTCTGGCAGTATACGGATTCGGGTAAGGTGAATGGCATTAGTGGCAACGTGGATATGAATGAATTCGAGGGAACAGCGGCACAGCTCAGAGCAAGATATGCAGCAGCCACTCCAAAACCACCGGAGCCATCCAATCCGACGAATCCAAGTCATCCGAATCCACCAACCGAACCACCGAAAGGGGGCGAACCGATGACAGCCGAAGAGAAAGCAGCGTTTGATGCGCTCAAATCCCAAGTCGACAAACTGCAGGCGCGTCAGCAAATGGAAGTTCCAGTATGGGCAAAAGCAGCTGTGGATGCAGCGCTGGCATATGACACCAAAAATCCATTGTTCAGCATCGATAATGGGGCGAGTTATGATTTTTACCGTTTTATTACCGTGATGCATCGCAGAGGTTTGTTTAAAAAGTGAGCTGATTCTTAGCAAATTAAAATGTTGATTTTATATAAATGTGGATTGAGTGGAGAAGGGACACAAGACGCTTTTTGTCGAACTGTGTTCCTTTTTTGTGCTTTGTGTAAGTAATATTGACGCATATAATAAAGTTGAAGACTTATGTCTGTAAATCTCTTGTCTAATTGATTAATGTGATGTAAAGTAAGTTACACGAAATTGTTTTTCACTACGGTTTATTTACACAATCCTCCTCATCATGACAAAACCATAACATATGAAGTTATTGTAATGTCTCCCTGTTGTACAATCCAACATCTCAAGATGACTCGTTCATACGTTATACACATCCAATCTGCAAGAGAAAACCACAGTATTAAAAAAACTTACACGATCTAAACAACCTAGCCTATGTTGAGTTTCTTTCGTCCGTATTGCAAACGATACCTAGTCCAGCTCCCACACTGCATACTCAAGACGACCCGCGACCCGCTCAAGGAACAGACGTTATTGGTACCCAGCAGCGTAGTATCCATATGCCCATTTGTATTTCTAATCTAGTGACTTGAACTTGGTCTTACCGGTCCGTAAGCGTTTGCTGTTTCTTATTGACCTTAGTTCAAATAAATCGCAACAATCTCATTCATTTGCATAGAGTCATCTCACAAGGCACTTTGTTTTGTTGTACGTCTTCTTTCTCTATAAAAGTAATCGTCCATATCCGTAATCCATGCGCAGGATGATCTGACGTTTACTTATATCCATTATTCATCTTTCTCCCATACTTTTTTTAAGTTTCATATAAATGCGTTACTTCTCCCGGAACTTTAATTAAGGTATCACAGGCACCTAAAGCCTTTCATTGATACAAGCAAGCACCGAACCAATGGCTATCATTGAAGTTTTTTCATGCCAGCATCACACACATTATGAGACAGGGAAGGGTGTTGTACGTATGCGAATGAGAAAAAAATGGATGTCCGGTGTTCTAACCATTGCCTTAAGTACCGTATTGGTGTTGTCCGGTTGCTCTAGTAACGAGAGTGGAGAGAATACGCCTGCTCCGGCGGAAGGAACAGACCCTCCAACCGAAACGGTAGCGCAGGATACGATGATTATGGGACGTGGTGGGGATTCCGTAGCACTCGACCCGGCGATTGTGACCGATGGGGAGTCGCTGAAGATTGGACATCAGGTGTTTGATTCATTGCTGGACTACAAGGAAGGCGGAACAGAGGTCATTCCTGGACTAGCAGAGAGCTGGGAGATTTCGGCGGATGGGCTGAAGTATGTGTTTAAGCTGAAGTCCGGTGTAAAATTCCATGATGGAACTGACTTCAACGCGGAGGCTGTTGTGTTCAACTTCAACCGCTGGGGTGATCCGGCGAGTGAATATAAATTCGAGGGAGATTCCTTCGATTATTACGACTCCATGTTTGGTCCAGAGGACGGACGTGTGATCAAGGAAGTGAAGGCGACCGACGAAACTACGGTGGAGTTCACATTGAACCAGCCACAAGCGCCTTTCCTGCAAAATATTGCGATGACGCCATTTGGCATTGCCAGCCCAACCGCGATTCAGGAGAAAAAAGAAAATTTCAAGAGCGAACCTGTGGGCACCGGCCCATTTGTATTCAAAGAGTGGAAGCGTAACGACTCCATCACCCTGGAGAAAAACTCGGATTACTGGAAAGAAGGACTACCGAAGCTGAACAAAGTGATCGTGCGTTCCATTCCGGATAATACCGCTCGCTTCAATGCCCTGCAAAACACTGAGATTGATGTCATGGAAGACCTGAACCCGGACGATCTGTCCATTCTTGAAGGCAACAGCGAGTTACAGAAGATCGAGCGTCCACCGTTCAATGTGGCGTATATCGGCTTTAACTTCAAGAAGAAACCATTTGATAATGTCAAAGTCAGACAAGCCCTCAACCATGCGGTGAACAAGCAGGCCCTTATTGATGCATTCTTTGCTGGACAAGCTGAGCCTGCCGTGAACCCGATGCCTCCAACGCTGTGGGGATACAACGATACCATTGAGGATTACCCATATGATTTGGAAAAAGCAAAAGCTTTACTGGCCGAAGCTGGCTTCCCTGACGGATTGCCTGATCCGGTAACCTTTTATGCAATGCCAGTATCTCGCCCGTATATGCCTGATGGCAAGAAGGTAGCGGAAGCGATTCAAGCTGATTTTGAGAAAATTGGCGTGACCACGAACATCGAATCCCCAGAATGGGCGACGTATCTGGATGATGCCAAAGCAGGGGAGAAAGACGATATCTACATGCTCGGCTGGACAGGTGACAACGGTGACCCAGATAACTTCCTCTACACGTTGCTGGACAAAGACGCCATTCCGGGCAACAACCGCAGCTTCTATGTCAACGAAGAGTTGCACACATTGCTGACGAGGGCACAGACAGAAACCGATCAAGACAAACGTGCGGAACTTTACAAACAGGCACAGGTCATTATCAAGGAAGACGCACCGTGGATTCCTCTGGTACACACGACGCCAATTCTGGCGGGTAAATCGAACTTGAAAGGTTTCGTTCCTTCTCCACTGGGCACCGAATCCTATGCCGGTGCTTATTTTGAGTAAGCTGTAAGCTGAACTTATCAATTTCAGATAACTGCGATCTGAAGATGACACTGCAGTTCGGAGTGATTACGTTTAATTCTTTCTTTCAAAGCGCTGGTGAGACGAAATGCTTGGCAGAACCCACATCCGGACGTAACTATCCAAAGCATGCGTATCTGCCAGCGCTTTTTATTTTGCACGATATGTCGAAGGCAGGTGAACAGGATTGAACAGCTATATTGTCAAACGTGTGCTTGTGTTGCTGCCCGTACTGCTGGGCATGACCCTGATCGTCTTTTCCATCATCCACGCGATTCCGGGTGACCCGGCCGAGACCATACTTGGGCAAAAGGCAACCGAACAATCCAAGCAGGCCCTTCGTGACCAGCTCGGTCTGGATAAACCTTGGTTTCAGCAATATTTCGCCTACTTGGGCGATTTGCTCAAAGGAGACCTGGGAACGTCCATCCGCACCAAGGTGCCTATTGCCCAGGAAATTGTGCCTTATCTGACAGCAACCCTTGAATTAACGATGGCCAGTATGTTGTTTGCTGTCATTATTGGGGTGAATGCCGGGATTGTCAGTGCATGGAAGCACAACTCTTGGTTTGATTATTGCTGTATGGTCATTGCTTTGGTGGGTGTATCGATGCCAATCTTCTGGCTCGGTCTGATGGAACAATGGTTGTTCGCGAACAAGTTGCAGTGGTTGCCATCCATTGGACGCATGAATGCACGAGATCCGGTGGAAGCCATTACGGGCTTGTATGTGCTGGATACGATGATCGCTGGACAATGGAATCAGTTGTGGACCGTAACGAAACATTTGATTCTGCCAAGTGTTGCACTGGGCACGATCCCGATGGCTGTTATTGCCCGGATGACCCGTTCCAGCATGCTGGAAGTGATGAGTTCCGATTACATTCGTACAGCGAAGGCGAAGGGACTGGGGCCGTTTTTTGTTGTATATGGACATGCACTCAAAAATGCGTTTATTCCCGTGCTCACGGTTATCGGCATCCAGACCGGATCGCTACTCGGGGGTGCGGTGTTGACCGAAACGATCTTTGCTTGGCCGGGCGTGGGACGTTATATATATGAAGCGATTAGTTCGCGGGACTATCCCGTGATCCAGAGTGGTATTCTGATCGTGGCATTTTTTTTCGTGGTGATCAACTTGATTGTAGATCTGCTCTATGCCGTGTTTGATCCGCGCATTAGTTATAAATAGGGAATTCATCATTCATTCATATCCAAGAAGGGAGACGCCGCATGGCCAAATTATCGACCAATACCGGACCATCCATAGACGCTGCGTCGGCGAGCACATCCGGTCCATGGCGGGAAGCGTGGAGAACGTTTCGAAAAAATCGACTTGCGCTTGCGGGCTTGATTATTATCGTATTTTTTATCCTGTTGGCCTTCCTCGCGCCATATATCGCTCCTTACGATTATAAGGAACAGGTGCTGGTGGATCGGCTTCAGGCCCCTTCGGCAGAGCATTGGTTTGGTACCGATGATCTGGGGCGTGACGTGTTTTCCAGAGTGATGCATGGGGCGCGTATTTCATTATGGGTAGGCTTCTTCTCTGTTATTGGTTCCATTATCGCGGGCACGTTACTTGGTCTGATTGCTGGATTTTATGGAAAATGGGCGGATATGCTCATCTCGCGTTTATTCGATATTTTGCTGGCATTTCCGGGAATCCTGCTGGCCATCGCCATTGTGGCGATATTGGGCCCGTCGTTGCAAAATGCACTGCTCGCCATCGCCATCGTGAACATCCCGACCTACGGAAGGTTGGTGCGTTCACGGGTACTCAGCTTGAGACAGGAGGAATTCATTACGTCGGCACGGACACTTGGAGCGGGCAATGGGCGAATCTTGTTTCGTCACATCTTGCCCAATAGCCTTACTCCGCTGATCGTGCAAGGTACACTCGGAATTGGGACGGCGATCATCGAAGCTGCTGCGCTCGGGTTTCTGGGCATGGGTGCACAACCACCCGACCCGGAATGGGGAAAAATGCTGTCAGACTCCCGTCAGTTTATACAAAAAGCACCGTGGACACTGATCTTCCCCGGCGTTTCCATTATGTTAACCGTTCTCGGCTTCAACCTTATGGGCGACGGCCTGCGCGACACCCTTGATCCGAAAATGGCCAAAAAGTAGAATTTTCAAATTCAAATTCAAACTCAAACTCAAACCGTAACTCTAACTCTAACCGTGACCGTAACCGTGACCGTAACCGTGACCGTAACCGTGACCGTAACCGTGACCGTAACCGTAACCGTAACCGTAACCGTAACCGTAACCGTAACCGTAACCGTAACCGTAACCGTAACCGTAACCATAACTTGTAACCCAAGCTCGAACTCAAACTGCAATTTTGATTGAAACCCTAACTCTGCAAGCCTAACTTTTTCTGTAACGCAGCATGCGTGCCAAAGGCAACGTTAACACTAACCGTAAGCACTAATTTTTATCACAATCCTATCTCAAACCGTAACGCCATCTTTTGCTTCAACTCTAACGAACCCGGGGGAACTTATTGTACGATTTCCAGCCATTTCCCAGTCTAACGAACCTCACACACTCTATTTTGTGAAAAACCTGCCAAAAGTCTCAAAAGGTTGGCTAACGTCGAGAAATAGCGTGTCTACGATTCGTTAGCTCACAAAAACCTCCCAAAAAGGCAATTAACGCCTCTGAGATTCGTTAGCGCGTGACTGTCATGCTGCTCAAGACATTCAAGCAACCACAATACCAAGATACCAACATACCAAAGTACCCATATAACCTACATCAGTCTCAACACAGTAAGACCGAGGATACTCCAAGGTACATCAGATGGATATGTTTTAATCCTATCTACTATAGCAACAGACACATTACAATCTTTCATTACGCCGGTTCGAACTTTGGTTCGAGGCGGCTTTTGTTTTACCTGCGGGATTACGGTAAAATGATTGGTGATGTGCAAAAGTTAAAGAGTTATTCGATCTTTTAGTTAAAATAACCGCCTACGTATTGACACCCAATTTTCCCATATGTTATATAAAAGGAAGGGTTTAGCACTCCGATCATTAGAGTGCTAACAAATGATGTTTTTAGTACACGATTACATATGGAATGATTTTGTTTTGGGAAATAGATATTGAACCTGAGTAGAACATGCGAAGCCAAGGTATGCAACAGACTTGAAGCTGCATTCCACGTCTAGGAGATATCACTTCATTGATGTGCTCTATCCTAAGAAATCAGTCGCTGATCAGATGCAAAAGTAGTGCAGGGGACGAAATCGATTTGGAGGAAGCGGAGCGTTCGCCTTTATCACCGTATTTCTCCCTTTTAAAAAAGGGAATCAAAGAAATCTGGGGATAACAGCGATCCGAAAAACGATTCGTAACCGGAACGGCTACATTGCAGAACGTCATGTATTCATGCATTTTAAAGATTAGCCAATCTATTGGATCTGATGATCAAGCGTTTAAGCTCCGATTGATTTTCTGGCACCCGTATGTTTTGCATGGAAAACTCAAGGAGTTACTTTCTATTTTCAATCAAATCATTCGATATCCCAATTTGAAAGGAGTCCAACCACTCATGGCTAAAAAAGAATTCCAGGCAGAATCCAAGCGTTTGCTGGATATGATGATCAACTCCATTTACACCCAAAGAGAAATCTTTTTGAGAGAATTGATCTCCAACTCCAGTGACGCCATTGATAAAATTTATTACAGAGCACTTACGGACGATGCGCTCGTTTTCAACAAAGAGGACTACTTCATCAAGCTCACAATCGACAAAGAAAACCGCACGCTCACACTGACGGATACCGGAATCGGGATGACGCAGGAAGAGCTGGAGAACAACCTGGGGGTTATCGCGAAGAGTGGTTCCCTGGCGTTCAAGAAAGAAAATGAAGCAAAAGACGGCCACAACATCATTGGACAATTCGGTGTTGGTTTCTACTCGGCATTTATGGTGGCGGACAAGCTGACCGTAACAAGTAAAACGCTGGGCAGCGACGAAGCTTGGAAATGGGAGTCCGAAGGCGCGGATGGTTACACAATCACACCAGCTGAGAAAGATTCCGTAGGTACAGAGATCGTCCTGACGATCAAAGAAAACACCGAAGAAGATTCGTATGACGAATTTTTGGAAGAGTACCGCCTGAGATCCATCATCAAGAAATACTCCGACTTCATTCGCTACCCAATCAAGATGGATGTAACGGGTCAACGTCCAAAAGAGGGCACGGAGAACGAGTTCGAGGAATACCAAGAAGAACAAACCGTGAACAGCATGGTGCCGATCTGGCGTAAAAATAAAAGCGAATTGACCGAAGAAGACTACAATAACTTCTACATGGAAAAACGCTACGGTTTTGACAAACCGCTCAAACACCTGCATATCAGCGCAGATGGCGCTGTGGTATACAATGCAATCCTGTTTATTCCGGAGAACACGCCGTTTGACTACTATACTAAAGAGTATGAAAAAGGCCTTGAGCTATACTCCAACGGTGTATTGATCATGGATAAATGCGGGGATCTGTTGCCGGATTACTTCGGATTTGTCAAAGGTATGGTGGATTCGGAAGATCTGTCCCTGAACATTTCCCGTGAGATGTTGCAACATGACCGTCAGCTTAGCCTGATCGCGAAGAACATCAAGAACAAAATCAAGAGCCAACTGCAAAGCCTGCTGAAGGACGAGCGTGAGAACTACGAGAAGTTCTACCAAGCGTTTGGTCGTCAATTGAAATATGGTGTATACAGCGACTATGGTTTGAATAAGGATACATTGCAGGATCTGCTGTTGTTCACGTCTTCCAAAGAGAGCAAACTCGTGAGCCTGGACGAATACGTCTCCAGAATGCCGGAAGATCAGAAGTACATCTATTATGCATCCGGTGAATCAATTAGCCGTATTGAGAAGCTGCCACAGATCGAGGGTGTTCTTGAGAAAGGGTACGAAGTATTGTACTTTACCGATGACATCGACGAGTTTGCAATCAAGATGATCACGAACTACAAGGAGAAAGAATTCAAATCCATCTCCAGTGGTGACCTGGGTATCGAAGATAGCGCGGACAAAGAAGAAACGGACGCTCAGGACAATGACAACAAAGAGTTGTTTGAAGCGATGCAAGCTCAATTGGCTGGTAAAGTCAAAGCGGTTAAAGCTTCTAAACGTCTCAGAAGCCACCCGGTATGTTTGTCCACTGAAGGTGATCTGACGATTGAGATGGAGAAAATCCTGAAAGCTATGCCGAACAGCGAAAACGTACAAGCCGACAAAGTGCTGGAAATCAACGTGAATCATGATGTCTTCAAATCGTTGAAAGACGCTTTCGCGCAGGATCAGGAAAAACTAAACCTTTACACAAGCCTGTTGTACCATCAGGCATTGCTAATCGAAGGATTGCCAATTCAGGACCCAGTAGAGTTCACTAACGATATCTGTAAGGTTATGGTGTAATACCTTTGCACCCACCATCTCCACCCCGACAGGGCGTTTCAGTCCTGTCGGTTTTTTTGTTTTTACCCACAACGGGGTGGGAGCGGGGGAGACAGACCATCATTGCAGCGATGGATGAACATCGTAATGAAATTCTTTAGCCTTTCAAAGTTTTGAAGAATTCCCCCTTTATAGGGAATGTGATGTCATTTAGATTTGGTGTGAAAACAGCAAAAAGTAGTGAAGGGGACGGAATCGATTCTGAAGAAGCGAAGCGTTCGCCTTTATTCCCGAATTTCTCCCTTTTTAAAGGGAATCAAAGAAATTTGGGAATAACAGCGATCATAAGAACGATCCGTAACCGTAACGGCCACACAAACTGTATAAGTCACTTTTTTCATCATTAGTCACGATAGTGTGAGTTCAATATGAATCATTGTCATTTAGATGCACGGATGATAGTCTGGCAGGGTATAATAAGAGAAGATGACTGTTCATCACAAGTTGATGTAAGAAGAGATGACAATCACAGACAGGTTTTACTTTTCGAAACCACAGATGTTGTGTATAATCACTCAAAATAGAGACAGTCGGCTAGGAGTGATCCCCATGCAATGGAACGATCTGAGAGAACATAGACAATATCCTGAATTAACCAAATTGGATGGATCTCGTGCAGCGTATGAACGGGACTATTCGAGACTCATTCATTCACCGACCTTCCGTCGGTTACAGGGCAAATCGCAGGTGTTTGGCGCAGGAACGGGTGATTATTATCGTACTCGTTTGACCCATTCCCTGGAGGTGGCACAGATTGCCCGAGAGGCTGCCCGAAGCCTAATTCGCCGTTTTCCCGAGGTGGACTGGGACCGCGCGGACAACCCCGGCCTTATTATTGATTCAGAAGTGGTGGAGTGCGCTGCAATCGCACATGATTTTGGTCACCCGCCGTTTGGACATAAAGGTGAAGAAGTATTAGATGGCATTCTGGATGACCTCATCAACACCGAGGCTAAGAAAATCATGAAAAAAAGCCGCAGCGCCAAAGTTCCCAAGGTCGAGTCTGAAGTCCGTGCCGAGTTAAAACGGAAATACGAGCATTTTGAAGGCAATGCGCACAACTTCCGTCTCATTATGCACTTGGAGAAACGTGAAGATATCGATGGACTGAATCTGTCTGATGCGGTATTACTAGGAATAAACAAGTATCCGTACCCTGGGACAGAGAGCAAAAAAGGCATGTATCATCATGAGTGGCAATATATTCGGGAGATCCGTGATCGCTGGAACGTACCGGCAGGTAAGAAGACGCTGGAAGCACAGTTGATGGACCTCTGCGACGATATTGCGTACTCCTCACATGATCTGGAGGATGGCATCAAAGCAGGCAAAATTGAAGTACATGAGCATTTCCTGCAAGATCCGCATGTGAATCGACTGATTGTGGATAAGATTACAACGCTGGAGGATCTGTTCTGGAACGGGTGGACTCGAGAAGCGATTGGGCAAAAGGTAGAAGAGGTTCTCGCTTCGTTCCTGCGTATCTGGAATGAGAAGATGCCGTTCTGCGAGCATGATTACTCGCGTACCCGCCGTGAAGTGAAAGCCTACTGGGTGAGCTTTTTTGTAGGCAGCCTGGGCGTTATTGACGACGGTGACTGGAAGAAGGTAACTTTTGTCCGTGAAGGGGCTGAAGACCTTGATATGCTGCGTACGGTGAGTGTGCTCAAGAGTTTTGCCTGGGTAACCATGATTCGTGACCTGCGTGTGCAGCGGCTACAGAAGCGCAGTGAGTGGATGATTAAGCGATTATGGGATGCATTCCTCGATCCGGAAACGTCCAAATCCATTATTCCATCCGACTGGCTGCAGCGGTATGAGAAGGATCAAGCCAAAGCCCAGCCAATCTGGACTTGGGAACACATGGTGATCGATTATATCGCAGGAATGACAGATGCATTTGCCGAGAAAATATATAATGAACTCTACGGTCTAAAGGTGGGTTCGATCTACGATCTGGATTAAAATTAACCGATATAAAGGGAGATGAGACGCGTGGCTAAGCGAATGAGTGAGACGTTCAGTCTGGGCGTACTTGACCTTGTTCCAAGGTTGAACGATGCCACAGCGGAACAGGCGCTTCAACAATCGGTGACACTTGCGCAACATGCCGAGGCTTGGGGATACGCCCGATACTGGACGTCAGAGCATCATGATATGGCTGAACTGGCATCGGCCTCTCCCGAAGTACTCTTATCGCACATCGGAGCAAGGACAACAACGATCCAACTTGGCTCTGGTGCGGTCTTGTTGCCACACTACAGCCCACTCAAGGTTGCGGAGTCGTTCCGCCTGTTGGCTGCGCTCTATCCGGGGCGCATTGAGCTTGGGCTCGGACGTGCTCCTGGCGGTGGACCTCATGCCACGATGGCACTCAGTGGCAATTACTTGCAGCATGTGTCCAAGCTGCCTGAATCACTCGCAGCACTCACAGAACTGCTCGAAGACCGCTACATGTACGAGGATCATCCCGTGACAGCTCGTCCGATTCCCAGGCTTCCGTTATCACTCTGGATGTTGGGAACTAACGTGAAGAGTGCAGAATTTGCGGCACGGTTTGGCATGGGATATGTCTTTGGTCAGTTCATGAGTGATGCCGATGGTACAGAGGCTGTAAGGCGATACCGAGAAGGATTTGTTCCTAGTGCAACGATGAAGGAGCCCGAGGTTATGGTGGCAGTCAGCGTATTATGTGCCGAGTCAGAGACGGATGCTATGGCCTGGAGCCGTGACATGGCCGAAAGACGCGTAAATGGGAAAGAACGTTCAACCGAGCCGAATTCAAGTGGTATCGCGGTCTCTAACACGAATGATGAAGCCGTTAGTGATCAAAATGCATCGGTACGGCACTATGCAGGTACACCTGAGCAGGTATGGGCTCGATTGCAACAGGTGAGTCGCAGGCTGGATACGAAGAGGTTGCTTCTGGTTTCGGCAGGACCAGATTATGAACGCAGATTGGATTCATATCGATTGCTGGCTGAGCATGTGACAGCAATACTGAACTAGGCTGATCGCTTTATGACGGTAGCCGTTGAAATCCGAACAAACCGAAGAGCTGCAGATCGGGACATTACCGTATGCTGCAGCTCTTCGGTTTGGACTTTGTCAAAATTCAACAATCTTTTACAAAATCAAGCATTATAATGACAAAATAATGTTATAATACTTTACGTCTATTTTCCTACCGATATAATATAGATAAGTTCTTTTGAGAAGAGTCAAAAGAAGGGGAAAACAATGACAAACGCACCTGTATTCGGGATGACCGAAGAGGTCAAGGGGGAAATCATATGTTCAGCAGATTTAAGATCAAGAGTATCGGTCTGCGTATCAGCATCGCGTTCTACTTGTTAATCCTCTGTTTAATTGTTTTGAGTGTCACGATTGTCACCCGGATGAATTCAATCGAAACCAATACCAATGAAATTACGAACAATTGGATGCCATCAATCCAGCAAATTAACCGGTTAAATTATACCACAGAGCATGTCCTGTCACTAAGTTATCGCCACTTTGACGCGGAAGAGACAGACAAGGCATTTTTGTCAGAAGAGCGTACCAAGTATATTCGTGAAACGACGCAGGCGATTAAAATCTATGATCAGCAGGAGAAGTCTGCGGATGAGCTCGAACATTGGACAGCGTTCAAGAACAAATGGGAATCGTATCTCAAGATTAATACGCAAGCGATCAAGTTGAGTGATGAGGGGCAGACACAGCTGGCGAAGGAAGTAGCTGATAAAGGTGCTGATTCCTTTGACACCATGCAAGTCGATCTCGAGTATCTTGTGGAATACAATCAGGAACAGTCCAATCTTGCGGCTGCCCAAACGATCAGATCGGTACAGGATGGTAGATTAATCATCATTATCGGTGTTCTTGTCATGATTGCCATTACAGCGATCAGCATTCCGATTATTCGTTCACAGGTCGTGAAACCACTGCTGCGTGTCATTAGTGCGGTGAAACTGATTGCAGAAGGCCAATTGAATGTTCAGGACATACATACCAAACATGAGGATGAAGTCGGTGTTCTGGCCAAAGCGGTGAATGACATGAAAGGTAACCTGACTTCCATGGTTCTGAGCGTCAGACGAATTGCGGAAGCTGTTAATCTACAAAGTGGGGAACTGGCAATATCCTCAGAAGAGGTTAAGATTGGTAGTCGCCAGATTGCTGTGACAATGGAAGAGTCAGCCAAGGCCGCAGAGAGCCAGGCAGAGACAGCCGTGGAATCAGCCCGTACGGTTGAAGTGTTGAATGATCACATTCAGAATCATACGGAACAAGGCAGCCAGCTGCGCGTCATGTCGGATCTTGTACTGGAACAAGGGCTGAATGGTCGCAAGGCGATGGAACAGTCGGTGCAGCAGATGCAACAGATTTCCGGTTCGGTCTCGGCTTCCATGAACAAGATGGAACGGTTGAATCGTAAAAATGAAGATATTTCCAAGCTGGTTCAGGTCATTCATGACATTGCACGCCAAACCAATCTGCTGGCATTAAATGCCTCCATTGAGGCAGCACGTGCGGGAGAGAGTGGACGCGGATTCGCTGTAGTGGCATCAGAAGTGCGGAAGTTATCTGAGGCTGTGCAGACTTCGGTCGAAGAGATCACGGTGATTACCGAGGATATTCAGCAGGAGTCACAAGGGGTGGTTGCGGAATTACGTACGAACGTTCAGGAGACCGAACTGGGTCAGGAACATGTGCTTACTTCAGGTCAACTCTTCCGTACAATTAATGAATCTGTAGAAGGCATGGTGGGTGTCATCGGCACTATGACAGATGGTCTCGTAGGCATGCAGGAAGCAAGCGGAAGAATGAATGATTTCAGTCAGCAGATTTCCGCTGTTTCGGAACAATCGGCAGCGAGTGTGGAAGAAGTTTCTGCATCGGCGGAAGAGCAGGTAAGTTCCATGGAAACGATTAGCGGCAACATTCAAAGTCTGAAAGAATTATCGGAAGATTTGCTTACATCCATTGAAAAATTAAAAATATAACCTTCTCCTTATAATAGAAGAAGCTGAAATCACGCAGGTGGCGATTAGTGAGAGTCTCAAAATAAAGTAAGGCGTTCCTCAACTAAAATGTACCCTATAAGATGGACACTTTAAAAAAGGTCATCTTGTAGGGTCTTTTTGTGTACAATGAATAAAAAAACGAGCGGTGGTCAAGCGAATGTCAAAAAAACACTTTACAACTCAAGAGCAAGATCAGTTAAGAAGAAATCCCTATGTGAAAAATGTCAGTGCTAAAGCTATTACGTACACGGATGCGTTCAAAGAACGATTTATTCAAGAATACAGTCAAGGTACGCTTCCCCGTGAGATTTTTCAGGAAGCAGGCTTTCCCCTTGACGTCTTGGGTGCTACCCGGATTCGAAAGGCTTCCAATCGATGGCGTATGGCTTTTCAAGAACAAGGACCTACTGGATTAACTGACGGTAGAAAACACGCCTCAGGCCGTCCGCTGACCCGTGAATTAAGTCTTGAAGAAAAATATGCCCGTTTGGAAGCGAAAATGAAATGGCTTGAAGCGGAGAATGAATTCTTAAAAAAGCTCGATCAACTCGAAAGGCAGATGAGAAAAAAGACATCCAACTAAGTACGCGGCAAAAATTCGAACTGATTCAACAGATGATGCATACATACCCTTTCCAACGCAAGGTGCATGTTCTTTGTGAAATTGCTGGAGTTTCACGTTCGGGCTATTACCAATATTGTAGCAAAGATGCTCGGTTACATCGTCAAAATCAGGAACAAGACGATCAGAAAGTAAAAGCAATCGTTCTGAAAGCCTACCATTACCGTGGAAGAAAGAAAGGTGCCCGTCAAATCAAAATGACGCTGGAGCTCCACTATGGAGTCACATACAATCTCAAGCGAATTCGTCGTGTCATGCAAAAGTACAACATCGTTTGTCCGATTCGCAAAGCGAATCCCGCACGTCGTATGGCCAAGGCCACCCAAGAGCATCGAACCTGTCCTAACACGTTAAATCGAGCTTTTAAGCAAGGGATTGCAGGTAAGGTACTATTAACAGACATCACGTATTTAACGTATGGGAAAAATAAGCGAGCCTACCTATCGACCATTAAAGATGCTGAAAGTAATGAGATTTTAGCTTATGAAGTCTCTGCTTCACTCGGTTTGGACATTGCGATGGAGACGTTGAAACAACTCAAAAAGCATCGTCATCTCACCTCGAATGCGTTGATTCATTCGGATCAAGGATTTCACTATACGAACCCAAAGTTTCAAAAGCTTGTGAAGAACATGGGGCTAGGTCAATCCATGTCGCGTCGAGGAAACTGTTGGGACAATGCTCCACAAGAATCCTTCTTTGGGCATTTTAAAGATGAAACGAATTTCAAAACATGTATGACCCTGGAAGAGGTTAAGCAAGAAGTGAAAAGCTACATGATCTATTACAATCATTATCGAGGTCAATGGAACTTAAACAAGCTGCCGCCTGCGCGATACAGACAGCAGCTTGAAGCAGCCTAACCTTTTTTAATTTGTCCTTTACAAGGGGTACATTTTAAACAATGGGAACACCTTATTTTTTTTCTTTCCAAATAGATACGTGCAAGGAAAAGGATAGTTGTCTAGGAGCCTAACATTGTATACAATGACTACCTGAAGCAAACGTATGATTCGTATTTGATATGTCTTCAATGAGCTTACTGTTTATATAGAAGAAACATGATTAATGAAGGAAGGAGAGGGGGATTTTGCTTGATGAAACACTTGGTATTTACACTACTTCTGGGAAACACCTCTACACCTTTGCTTGCCACGAGAACGAGCAAGAATTATGTATGCTGGAGCTGAATACGCTGCTTGAACCGAGTTCGGAGATCCGTATGGATATGGGGGCGTATGTGTGGTCCGAACGATGTATTCCACCTGGACGCAGTCCTTTTATCCATGGCAGACTGGACGTGTTCGGCGAAGGGGGCAGCGTGACTGATCTGCTTCCTTTTGCCAGAGATATTCATCTGTTGCCAGAAGAGACATTTAAGGTAGTTTGTCTGAAAGAAGGGGATCATACACCTGATTATGCACAGTCTCGCCAACTGGAAAAAGAAGTTGGCATGTGCATTAAAGGCAAGGCACAGATGAAACAACCTAAGGTGACTTTCGGCCTAATCCAAACAGGAGAAAAATGGATCTTGGGCCAGTGGACAGAAGCCGATCGATCATGGCAGATTCATCGGCAGAAGCCGCAAAATTACTCAACTGGATTTGGCATCACACTTGCGAGAGCGCTGGTTAATATTGCTGTTCCGAGAGTAGAAAACCATCGGTTGCTTGATCCATGTTGCGGTATGGGAACGGTTGTCATTGAGGCTTTATCCATGGGAATTGATGCAAAAGGTAACGATCTCAATCCGCTGGCTGTCCGAGGTGCGCGAATCAATCTGCCGCATTATGGATATGATTCAGATCGAATCACACTGGGGGATATGAATGAACTGCAAGATTTGTATGATGCGGCAATTCTGGACATGCCCTATAACCTCTGCTCTGTACTTCCGGATGCTGAGCAACGAGCCATGTTGGAGAGTTTGCGCAGATTGGCAAAACGAGCAGTGATTGTTTCCACAGAGTGGGTAGAAGAGCACTTGTTGGAAGCAGGATGGACTGTAAAAGAGTACCGAACAGTACATAAAGGCACGTTTATACGTCATATTTGGCTGTGTACGTAAGCGTTAAAAACAAAAAAAATCTACCTCTAGGAAAATTTCCAGAGGTAGATTTTTTTGTTGCTTACATATCCATTGAACTAACCGTTTACACTAGAACGTAGAGGAGAGAAATATTTCTTTAGTTCTATTGATATCGTTGATCTGATTTGCACAATATTGCATGGGAACGGGTGTTTGTGTTAATATTTATGACTATAATCCACAAGGTTCACCGGCAGGGTATCGCCAGCAACGTAAGCTTCCAGATTTTTGACGAAAATATCGACTGCTCGATTCGTGTATTGCTCTGTACTTCCTGCGATATGAGGCGTAATTAACACATTATCCATGCCCCATAGCGGGTGGTCTGCAGGAAGTGGTTCTTCTTCGAACACGTCCAGTGCGGCGAAGGCAACTTGGCCGTTTTGGAGTGCATTCAGCAAGGCTTCTGTTTTCACACTGGGGCCGCGGCCCACATTGACAAAGCAGGCACCAGATCGGAACTGCTCAAATGCAGTTTGATCATATATATGTTTGGTTTCATCGGTTAGCGGTAAAATATTAATTACATAATCGCCCTGGCTCAAGGCTTCATGCAGCCCGGTCATGTCGTACATTTGGTCCACATTGGGGACATCCTTACCTGAGCGGCGAACTCCGATCGTGCGCATGCCGAGTGCTTTGAGAATACGGGCTGTTTCCGTACCGATCTCACCTACACCAACGATGACCGCTGTTTTGCCATGTAGTTCCGGCAGTGGTTTGGCAGGAGCTTTCCATTCGGCCTGCTGTTGATGCAGCATAGCTTGTCTCAGCCAGCGACTGTGGGACAACATCATGCCCAGAATAATTTCGGTGATTGGAATCGCGTGAACTCCATTTGCACTGGTGACCTGAACGTTCTTTTGTTGCAGATCAGCGAAGGGGAGATTGTCCACACCAGCAGACCAGACCTGAACCCACTTCAACAGGCTGTCCTGTTTTAATGCATGTTCTGTGACGAGTGGGGACCAGCCGAGAATAATCTCAGCTTCTTTCAACTCAGCGGGGTCCAATTCCTTGGCTTTTCCGAATTTCAGGGTGTATCCCGGTGCAGCATTCTGAATGCGTTGTTGCTGTTCTTCGGATAGAGATGGAAAACATACAATTTTACCCATAATGTGTGGTCCTCCTGAGATAAATAGTTTGATGAGTTTGATAATTAAAGTGTATCAGATTTGATGTTGGATGTGCATTAAGGTGGGAAATGCAGGAATCTAGCCTTATTTGCAAATGGTTATATTTGTGTCACTCTATACTTACCCAACTTGAAACGATATGTATAGTTATGAAATAATAGAGCGAACTTTAGAGAGGTGTATGCAATGAATAACCAATCACACCAGGATCATTCATCCCGACGGGAAAGATTGTTTGTAGCAATTCGTCTTCCTGTTGCTGTTCAGCAGTCTCTTCAGATGGATGCAAGGCTTGTACAGAACAAGCTGGATTTTCGTAAATGGACAGATCATAGAGATTATCATATAACCTTGCAATTTCTGGGGGATACGTTAGTTAGTGACATCGGGCACCTGCGAAAAGCATTGCGCTCAGCAGCAAGCGGATTTCAGCCGTTTGAACTTCAGCTTTCAGACTGGGGCACATTTGGACTTGAAGAAGCACCTAAGGTGCTTTGGAAAGGTGTTAGCGGAGAGATAGAGCACTTGTTTTCATTGCAAAAACAAATCGTGCAGGCGACTTCGCCCCTTGGGTATGAAGCTGAATTAAGACCGTATGCTCCCCATATTACCGTTGCCAGAAAATATCTGGGACAAGTTCCAGGTAATGAGAATAAAGGGGTATCTGGCGTGCTTCCGGAACATTCCACAGGTGCTAATTCATGGATGGTGGAGGACATTGTACTTTATGTGACAAGGCTGGGGCAATCGCCAATGTATGAGGTCGTGGATACGTTCACTTTTTCCTGATAATCATTTTTATGCCATAAAATCACATTGACATAACGTTTATCCCTATGTAATATTAGCCAACGTTATTCAAATTCTTTTTTTTTGGGTTACTTAGTTAAGGGAATTGTTTCGACAGGAGGAATCTTCGAATGAACATTATAAGCAAAAATCGTTGGGTAGCACCGATGTTATCAGTGCTGCTTGTATGTATAGTGGGGGTAAATGTCGTTCAGGCGACGGGGAAGTGGAATGAAGCTAGTGATAGTAAACAGATGACCGAACTTGCGGCTTCTGTGCAAAATAACCAAACATCTACGCAAGAAGAGAGGCGCATGATGGAAGATGGGACAAGTCTGTCTTCTAATCTGTCTGCCCAAACCGTAGCGTGGACTGAATCTCTGCCAGCGAAGAACTGGCTTACGACTGCTCAGGAAGAGCAGGAACTGCAAGAAGCGAAGGCCAAGAACAAAGCTAGAGCGGTAGCTGCGGCCAAAGCCAAAAAAGAAGCTGCACTGAAATTGGCCAAAGTGAAACGTGCCAAAGAAGTTGCTGCTGTAACAACTCCCCCCAAAAAACTATACTTTACACGGACCAAACTTCTGAACCAGGAAGACTCGAAACTTGCAACCTGGTCATACAGTGTGTCCGATAAAGAACTGCATCTGCTGCAAAAAATCGTCATGGCAGAGGCAGAAGGTGAACCGTACGAAGGCAAAGTGGCAGTTGCCAATGTTGTCTTAAACCGGCTGCGGTCAGCCAATTTTCCCGATACCATTTACAAGGTCATCTATCAGAAATCCCAGTTTAGTCCTGTAGCGAACGGACGTATGAAACGTGTGGTTCCCAACGAGGACAGCATCAAAGCAGTGAATGCTGCGTTGAACGGGAAGAAGGAAGTTGCCGATGATACGTATTATTTCTTATCATTGACGCTTGCCGACGATCTGACAGTTGCCCGCTCGCAGAAAAAAGTAAAAACGATCGGTCATCATACTTTTTACAAGTAATCGACCCGTAAATTCTGCAAACAGGCAGGCTAGTTAACTGTGTGTGCATCACACGGCCCTTGAAAAAGCCTGAATCGTAGTTTTATTTCGTTATTTTAAAATATCGTTATACTCTAAATTACCCTTTTTCCTGCCAAATCATACGGTGGAATTAGTGAAAATAAAAGAAGGTTCCCTTCCAAAAATTCGGAAGGGAACCTTCTTTGTATATCGTGAGCAATTGTCTTGTCCTCTATAACACCTCGTGAGAGCTGTTCTAAAGGTCCATAGAGGCGTCAGAATGGTATTCTGGTACCTGACAAGGACGTGGCAGTAATTCCGGCTGTGAAGCGCTCCAAGGAGGTTGTTGTGACTTCGGCTGTCGTCGGAAACAATAAGTCATGAACAGCTTGAGCACAGCACTTCGGATCATAGACCGACTGGTTATCTGAAATATGTGCTGCGTTCAGCGGACTTTCAGTTTGAGTAGACGCCTGCTCAACTAGTTGTCTGAAACGATTGGTGATCACGTCGGCAGAATGAATGACCTGGCCGTATCCGGCTTGTACAAAGTATTCACAGTTCTCTTCCTCTTGACCTGCAATCGGAGGAATGAACAACATCGGTAGACCCTTGGCCAGCGCTTCGGTGCATGTCATGCCACCTGGCTTCGTAATCAGCACATCGGATACATCCATCAGTTTGCTTACTTCCCGTGTATATCCCAGAATACGAATATTCGGATGCTGGAAGCAAGGCATTTCCTTCATTTTTGCGATCATTTTTTCATTGCTTCCTAGACAAAAGACCAATTGAACACGATCTGCCCAGGACGTGAGAGCTTTCATATGGTCCTCATCAAACGAAAGTCCCCATCCACCACCCATAAGCAGCGCCGTAGGCATGTTCTGAAGCCCCATCTCTTCCCGTAGCTTCACCTTATCTCCTGCTTCCCAGAAGTCTGGATGCACAGGGATTCCCGTGATCTGAATGTGGGATGGATCGACACCACGGATCTCAAGCAATGCTTTGACCTGAGGGGTAGAGACCAGATATTTGTTCACTTCTGGATTAATCCATGTTCCGTGCACGTCATAATCCGTTACGACGGTATAGAGCGGAATATTCAGACCCTGGCGTTTAAGCCGGGAGATGACAGCATTCGGAAAAGGATGGGTACAGATCACCGCATCGGGTTTCAGTTGGGATACGACCTGTGCCGTCTGTGTATAGAAAATTCGGTGCAACGCCAGCTTGGTAAAACCATTTAATGATTTATTGTACTGTGTGCGGTACAACAGGCTGACCAGTTTGGGTTGAACCGATAGTGTCTTTCGATATGCAGAGAAAATTAGTGGAGCTACCGTTGGGTTCAAAAATTTGCCTAGTTCAATGACACGACTGTGAACATGTGGACTGACTTTTTTGATGCCATGTGCCAGCGCATGAGCGGCCTGAGTGTGACCGGTACCGAAACCTTCCGATAATAAGAGCACTCTTGGTTTTCGCATGAGTTCACCTTTATTCATAAGTTTAAATTTAAAATGAAGATATTCATCGATTATTCTGCTATAGAAAGCAATTACTACATGAATATACATTGAAGCACAGAATCATGTTTCTTCTATGAATATTTACACCATATATCTTGCGATGAGACAGCCTAACTTCATTTATATGCGTATTGTTTGAATCATCTTACACTATAGACGACGACAGAGGGAGTTTCCACTGCATTTAGGTTAAAAAATATTAACACAATTTTTTCATTGTTAGGGTTGCAATCTTAATTCGAAGGTGGTATTGTATATTTTGACCGAATGACCGAATCGTATTTCTGGTCATTTATGTAGATCGATTGAACCATGAATGTGATTAAAGGAGGGATACGATGGCTCCGATTGACAGGAGACAGCAGGTTATTCATGCAGCAGCCCAGTCGTTTGCCATGTTTGGATACAAAGCAACGACGATGGATCAGGTTGCCAAGATTGCGAACGTTGGCAAAGGAACGATCTATACATTTTTCACGAATAAAGAACAATTGTTTGATCAGATCCTGGTAGAAGTGATTCAGGAAATGAAGAACATCGCGCATCGTGAAGTACATCAGGAAAGTGCATTTTTTGATAATCTGTTTCGGGTACTGGATGAATTGTTAGAGTTCCGTCGTGATCACGATCTGCTGGTTAAGTTATCACAGGAGTTGAAGGACTTTGGAACGCTGCAGGCCAAGGAAGGTCTGGACAAGGTGGAGAAAGTAATCTCCGATTTTCTGGCTAAGGAGCTTGAGAAAGCAAAAGACAATGGAGAGATTCGAGATTGTGATCCGCAAGTCGTCGCATTTATGATGATTCGCCTGTACATTGCACTCACCTCAGACTGGAGCAAACAACATCAACCGCTGAGCAAAGAGGAAATCAAGACTTACTTTCGCCTTTTCTTAATGGAAGGAATTGCTGCTCTAACGTAATCCGAATTTATATCTACTATAATATATGGATTTTCACGCGTATCAAGCAGGGAGGCTTGTCGGAAGACAGGTTGTTTTTTTGTCCTAAAGTGACCGTTTGAGGAAAGTGGTCAGTTCGTGTTTCAGTATGTTTTCTGGAATGCCGCATTGTATTTCATTATGGTTATTCCTGCTCATGGAGCAGAGAGATTAAGGGGAGAAAATGACATGAAATCTTTATCCGTGTTTTTCAAGGATGTGGGATCGGCCGTGAGAAACCCGAAGGTGTTGATCCCTGTTATTGCAATTATGTTTATACCGATCCTGTATAGTGGCATCTATCTGGCGGCCTATTGGGACCCATATGGTCATGTGGATGAGATGCCAGTTGCCGTTGTTAATCTGGACAAAGGTGCTGAGCTGGAGGGCAAATCCCTCCATGTGGGTAGTGATCTGGTGGATGAACTGAAGAAAAATGCCGATTTCAAATGGGATTTTGTCAGTGCGAGTCAAGCCAAAGAAGGCATGAGTAATGACAAATATTATATGCAAATTACGATTCCGGAGAACTTCTCATCCCAAGCAACAACATTGCTCGATGACAAGCCGGAGCCGGCTGATCTGATCTATGAACCGAATGGCAATTACAGCTTTGTCGGTGCACAGATTGGTAAGACGGCTATTAAGGACCTGAAAGCAAAAGTCTCAGCCAAAGTAACGGAATCCTATGCAGAGACATTGCTCGACAAGTTCTCCGAAGTATCGGATGGCTTGGCTGAGGCAGGCGATGGGGCGGGTGAACTGAATACCGGCGCAGGTAAACTGGATGATGGTGCTGTTAAGCTCAAGGATAACCTGGCGAAGCTTGCATCAGGAACACTTGAACTTCAGGAAGGACTTTCTCCATTAAGTGATGGTGTTAACGCGCTGCATACAGGGGCAACCAAGCTTGAAAGTGGAACATCGAATCTTGTATCCGGTCTGCAACAGCTTCAGGCAGCTGCTTCGAGCCAGCTTCAGAGCGGAGCAGATCAGTTGAAGGATGGCAGCGCCAAGTTGGAAACCGGACTTCAGTCTTCACTGGATGGCACAAGTAAGTTGCAGGCTGGCCTGAAATCGTCAGAACAGGGCAGTGCGAAGCTGTCGGATGGTCTGCAAAGTGCCGTTCAGGGCAGCGGTACACTGGCAACAGGCCTGCAATCGGCTGTAGATGGCAGTTCCAAGGTTGCTGATGGTGCACAGGGTGTAGCCGCCGGATTGAAACAGCTTGCTGCATCAAACCCGGAACTGGCCGAAAATGCGGATGTACAGAAACTGCTTGCGGCAAGTGAAGCTGTTGCTGATGGCAGTGCACAACTGCATGAGAGCGAGCAGAAGCTGGCGCAGGGTGCAGATCAGCTGCATCAGGGTAACCAGCAACTGGCTGCGGGTGCAGCCGAGCTTCATGGAGGTCAGGAGCAACTTCTGGCTGGTGCGAACCAGTTAGTGGATGGTCAGCAACAATTGCTGGCTGGTGCCGGGCAGCTTAGTCAAGGAGGAACACAGCTCTCCGATGGCCTGAAGCAGTTCAGCGGCAAGTTGGGTGATGCTGCAAGTGGCGGTACATTGCTTGCAGATGGTGCCAAGCAGCTGGGCTCAGGGACAACAGCTCTGCAAACGGGTGTAGGTAAACTAAGTGGTGGCGTTAATTCACTAACCGATGGTTCGAAGCAATTGGGTGATGGCGCGGGCAAACTGGCTGACGGTCTTACCGAGCTAAAAGATGGCTCAAGTGAACTGGCAACCAAGCTGAATGACGCCGCTCAGAAAACATCCGAAGTTAAGAAAACGGATGATGTAGTGAACATGTTCGCTGAACCGGTGAACTCCTCGGAGAACACAGCAGAGAACGTGAGCAATTATGGTACAGGATTGACACCGTTCTTCCTGTCGATCGGTCTGTTTGTGGGATCGTTGATTTCCACGATTGTATTGAAAATGCGGGAAACGTCCGTACCTGGTGCAACAGGCTGGAATCGTTTTGTCAGCCGGACACTGGTATTTGGGTCCGTGAGCATTTTCCAATCGGTTATTGTGGCAAGTTTCATGTTATATGGTCTTGGACTGGAGACGCACAGCGTAGGGCTGTTCTACCTGTTTACCATTATTACGGGGCTGACCTTCATGTTGATTGTTCAAGCACTTGTAACCTGGCTGGATCTGCCTGGACGTTATGTTGTCATTCTGCTGCTGGTCTTCCAGCTTGCGGCTAGTGCAGGAACCTTCCCGGTAGAACTGATTCCATCATGGCTTCAGGCATTTAGCCCTTGGTTGCCAATGACACACAGCATTATGGGCTTCAAAGCCGTTGTATCGAGTGGTAATCTGGATGTGATGTGGCATCAGGCTGGTATTCTTAGCATCTATGCAGGGGTATCCATTCTGCTGACACTTGCTTACTTCCTCTGGAATGGCAGACGTCCGAAAAAAGAAGTCGAACAGGCTGATTCTGGTCAAGTTGTGACGGCATAAGTCGAACCTGATCTTCAGCAGGGACATATTTTTGAAAAAAAACTTTATTTTCTTGTAGTGAAATTATGCAATATAGTAGTCAAATAGTGCAAATAGCCTGTGACCCCAAAAAGGGGTTGCAGGCTATTTTGTATACAAATGCATAGAGAAGTAAAGTTTCGCTGGCTTAAGCAGTGAAAATTTGGTGGAATTATGGATAAAGGCAGGCTGCACATGGAACGATTTTCTTCTGTCAGCAATTTAATTCAGTTGTACTCTGGCATAAAAAGTGTATAATTATTCGAAAAAGAGATGAATTTAAACGTCACTACTGTAAAGCTGTACTGCAAAACATTTCTTATCAGAGGTATTAAAAAGTTTAAATTGCGCTGATGTTAGGTCGGTGTTAAAATAATAGAACTATATCAAAAAAACGTCGCTCCATTTCAGTAGCCGTGCCAGCGGCTGCGTGTTGATTTATACATGCTGTTTGCCGGATCGTCCAGATCAGCTCATCTCATTTAATGGCTTCTGCCCAATAGCAGGCATTATTTTTGACAGTCTCATGCTGTCACCTCTTCTATCTAGCAGGCTCTATCGCAAGCGAAAGGCCAGCTCCTCCCGTTTCATTGTTGCCTGTTGCCTATGTTCTTGATCTTTCCGAAATACTTCATTATAGAAAGGTTGCGTTCCATGAGACACATCGGATTACCTCCAAAACAGGGTCTGTATGACCCGCAGTTCGAAAAAGACGCATGCGGAATGGGTTTTGTTGCCAACATCAAAGGAGTACCTTCACACGATATCGTTAGTCAGGCACTGACCATGCTCAGTAACATGGAGCACCGTGGAGGACAGGGAAGTGAGCCGAATTCCGGTGACGGAGCAGGTATCCTGATTCAGATTCCACATCGCTTTTTTGCAGAGGAAGCGAAACGCCTTGGTTTTGCATTGCCTGAACAGGGATTCTATGGCGTAGGTATGTTGTTCCTTTCCCAGGACCCTGCCATTCGCAGTGCGCATGAAGAGAGCCTTAAGAAGATTATTGAAGAAGAAGGTCAGACGTTCCTGGGTTTCCGGGATGTTCCTACTTTTGATGAAATGCTTGGCCGTTCTGCGCTTGCAGCGAAACCTTATGTACGTCAGGTGTTCATTGGAAGATCCGCAGATGTGAAGGATGAGCTTGGATTCGAGCGTAAGTTGTATGTTATTCGCAGACGCGCTGAGCTGGCTATTCGTTATTCGGCAGATGAAGCAGAAGGTGGTTCGTTCTACCTTCCGAGCATGTCTTGTCGCAAAATTGTATATAAAGGCATGCTTACAACTGAACAAGTTGGCGGGTTCTATCTGGATCTGCAGGAAGAACTCGTGGAATCGGCCATTGGACTTGTGCATTCCCGTTTCAGTACAAACACCTTCCCAAGCTGGGAACGTGCCCACCCGTATCGCTTCATGATCCACAACGGTGAGATCAACACGATGCGTGGTAACGTGAACTGGATGCATGCTAGACAGTCCTTGTTTGAGAGCGAGTTGTTTGGTAACGACATTGCTAAAGTGAAACCAGTCATCAATCCGGACGGTTCGGATACAGCCATGTTTGATAACACACTGGAGTTCCTGTATCTGAGCGGCCGTTCTCTGCCACACGTGGCGATGATGATGGTTCCTGAACCATGGAGCACAGATGAGGGCATGGACCCTGCCAAAAAAGCATTTTATGAATATCACAGCACAATGATGGAGCCTTGGGATGGACCAGCAGCAATGGCCTTCACAGATGGTTTGCAAATTGGTGCAACACTTGACCGTAACGGTTTGCGTCCAGCTCGTTATTATGTAACCAAAGATGACCGTATTATCCTTTCCTCCGAAGTTGGGGTACTGGATATCGCGCCGGAGGAGATCCTGTACAAGGATCGTCTGCGTCCAGGTCGGATGTTGCTTGTGGATACACAAGAAGGCCGCATCATCGCGGATGAGGAAGTAAAAGCAATCATTGCAGCCGAGAATCCCTACCAGGATTGGCTTGATGAGCATTTGATGGATCTGAGCGAGTTGCCGGAAGCGCCGGAACTTCCTGATCCAAAACATGATAACGTGACCCAGCTTCAGCTGGCATATGGTTATACATTTGAAGAACTGCGTAAAATCCTGGAGCCCATGGCAACAACAGGTATGGAAGCTACGGGTTCGATGGGTTATGATGCACCGCTGGCAGTGCTGTCGGATCGTCCGCAGCGCCTGTACAACTACTTTAAACAGATGTTCGCCCAGGTTACCAATCCACCAATCGATGCAATCCGTGAAGAGATTGTAACGTCTACGGCAACAACCATTGGTCCTGAGCGTAACTTGCTGAACCCGGAACCGGAGAGCTGTCGCCAGATCCGTCTGGATACACCGGTATTATCCAATGAAGACTTTGCGAAGATTCGCCATGTGCGTCGCCCAGGCTTCCGCTCCATGACGATTCCAATCTTCTTCACCGCTGCGGAAGGAGCAGAAGGACTTCGCAAAGCGATGGATTTGCTCTTCGAAGCTGCAGACCGTGTCATCGACAAAGGTCATAACATTCTGATCCTGTCTGACCGTGGTGTGGACGCAGAGAATGCTGCCATTCCTGCATTGCTTGCTGTAGCAGGTCTGCATCACCATCTGATTCGCCAGGGAACCAGAACCAAAGTCAGCATTATGCTCGAATCGGCAGAACCGCGTGATATTCACCACTACGCGTTGCTGCTGGGTTACGGTGTAAGTGCGGTGAACCCTTATCTGGCCTTTGAAACGCTGGATGACATGATTCAGCAAGGGTTGCTGCGTGGCATCTCGCATGAGAAAGCAGTGAAAAACTACATTAAAGCAGCTACCAAAGGCGTTACTAAAGTGTTGTCCAAAATGGGGATTTCTACGATTCAATCGTATCGTGGAGCTCAAATCTTCGAAGCGGTAGGTCTGAAATCAGACTTCGTTGACCGTTACTTTACCTGGACACCTTCCCGTATCGGTGGAATTGGGTTGGAAGAAGTGGCCGCCGAAGCGTTGACACATCATAACCGTGCCTTTACGGAAAAAGACGGTAATGATAAAGTATTGGATTCCGGTGGGGATTATCAATGGCGTAACGACGGAGAAGAGCATCTGTTCAATCCGCAAACCATTCATACCCTGCAACATGCAGTACGCACTGGGGATTACAAGCTGTATAAAAAATATTCCAAACTTGTACAAGGTGAGAATGATCAACTGTTGACCATTCGCTCCATGCTGAAACTGAAACCGGTGGGAGCTTCCATTCCACTCGAGGAAGTTGAATCCGTAGAAGATATCATGCGTCGTTTCAAAACAGGTGCAATGTCCTTTGGTTCGATTAGTAAAGAGGCGCATGAAGATCTTGCCATTGCTATGAACCGTGTTGGAGGTAAATCCAATACCGGTGAAGGTGGAGAAGATCCGGCTCGCTTCATTAAAGATAGCAACGGGGATTCCCGTCGCAGTGCGATTAAACAGGTAGCATCCGGACGTTTTGGTGTTACATCCAACTACTTGGTTAATGCCGATGAGATTCAGATTAAAATGGCTCAGGGAGCTAAACCAGGTGAAGGCGGACAGCTGCCAGGACGTAAAGTGTATCCTTGGGTTGCTGAAGTCCGTGGATCTACACCGGGTGTAGGTCTGATCTCTCCACCACCGCATCACGATATCTACTCGATCGAAGATCTGGCAGAGTTGATCTATGACTTGAAAAATGCCAATCCGCGTGCTGAGATTAACGTGAAGCTTGTATCGGAAGTGGGCGTGGGTACCATTGCAGCTGGTGTAGCCAAAGGCCGTGCCGATATTATCCTCGTCAGCGGTTATGACGGTGGTACAGGTGCATCACCACAAGGTTCGATTCGCCATGCAGGTATGCCGTGGGAACTAGGTCTTGCAGAGACACATCAAACGTTGATGCTGAACAATCTGCGTGACCGTGTTGTCCTCGAAACAGACGGCAAAATGCTTAACGGTCGTGACTTGGCGATTGCAGCCTTGCTTGGAGCAGAAGAGTATGGTTTCTCTACAGCACCGCTTGTTGCACTTGGCTGTATCATGATGCGTGTCTGTCAAATGGATACCTGTCCGGTTGGTGTAGCGACACAGAATCCGGAATTGCGTAAAAATTATATGGGTGATCCGGCTCATGTGGTTAACTTCATGCGATTTGTTGCTGAAGATGTGCGTGAGATCATGGCTGATCTTGGTTTCCGTACGATTCAGGAGATGGTCGGACGTACAGATTGCCTCGAAACGGTAGAAGCCGTAGATCACTGGAAGAAAAAAGGTGTGGATCTGTCTGTATTGCTGCACGTGCCTGAAATGCCGGAAGGCTCTGCACGTTACCGCACACAGCATCAGAATCACCAGTTGGAAGAAACGCTGGATATGCAACAATTGTTGCCACTGGCACAGTCTGCTATTGAATCCGGTCAACCGGTTGAAGCGGTACTTCCAATTACAAACGTTAACCGTGCAGTAGGTACCATTTTGGGTAGTGAGATCACACGCAAATATGGTCTCGCAGGATTGCCTGAAGATACGGTTAAATTCAAATTTATCGGCTCTGCCGGACAAAGCTTTGGGGCCTTTGTACCTAAAGGTATGACCTTGACTGTTGAAGGGGATTCCAATGACTACGTTGGTAAGGGATTGTCCGGAGGTAAACTGATCGTGATGCCTTCCCCGAAAGCAACATTTGAGGCGGAAGATAACATCATTATCGGTAACACGGCTCTCTACGGAGCAACAAGCGGTGAAGCGTACATCCGTGGTATTGCGGGTGAGCGATTTGCTGTACGTAACTCGGGCGCCAAAGTAGTCGTTGAAGGTGTAGGCGACCATGGTTGTGAGTATATGACAGGTGGACGTGTCGTTGTACTGGGCGATACAGGTCGTAACTTTGCAGCAGGGATGTCCGGAGGTATTGCCTATGTGTATGATCCGGAAGGTACATTCCTGAAACGTTGTAATCTGGAAATGGTTCTTTTGGAGCGTATCGAAGATGTGGCCGAAAGTGCAGATCTGCGAGGCATGATTCAACGTCATGTTGCCAATACAGGAAGTGCTGTCGGTCAGCGTGTTCTGGATAACTGGCAAGATGCGCTGAATCAGTTCGTTCGGGTTATTCCGAAGGACTTCAAGCGTATGACAGAACAGATCGAACGGATTCAGGCAACAGGTTTGACTGGAGAAGCAGCGCTGCTTGCAGCGTTTGAAGCGAATATGCGTGAACTTGCACGTGCTGGAGGTTAATAACTTCCTTGTTCCAAGGTGGAAGTGCATGAACAGGTTGTATTAAGAATAATAGGAGCAATATGGTTGCCATTCCGGCATCATATTGCTCCTATTTTGCTTTCGACAAAATTAGAACCCCTTCAAAAAACGTTATCGCCATGAGACGACAACATCGAGGAACATTCTCAAGTATAATAAGGCTAGTTTTGGAGGGCAGGGAAAGTATAAAGATAAGAGAGGTTAGCGGAATGAATATGAAGCATCCAAACAGGGACGATCGTAGGCCGACAGGTAAACAAGTCGAAGCAACCCAGATGGACATCATGAAGGTTTTACTGCAATGCGGAATCGACCCGGAGCGTTGGAACCATTTCGTATCCTCCGTCAACAACAAGCGTCCTTGACACAATAGACAAGCATGGAATGAAAGGGAATTAAGACACAAAAAAAGCCCAGAAGCCAGAGAGGTTATCTCTCGGGAACTGGGTCCTCTTTCGGGTTTAGTCCATGCTGCGTTCCATTCGGACAAACGCAATAAAACGACGTGCCTCTTCTTCTGTTAAGGACTTCCCATCAATCATCAGATCGAAGCGTTCCAACACTTCCTTATCCGACAACTCCAAGGTATCCACGAATTCACGTACGTCCTCATCCATCACGACATCACTTTGCTTTGTACGTCCTATAAGATAATCAATAGACACCTCAAAGATGTCAGCAAGTCTCGTTAACACTTCGAAATCCGGTTTGCGACGGTTCTTCTCGTAGTGGGAGAGAGCAGCTCTGGTAATATGAATGGAGCTCGCAAGTTCTTCTTGAGTAAGTCCCCGCTGTTCCCGTAATTCAGCAATGCGATTTCCGTAGCTCATAAGCTATTTCCCCCTGAACGACATCAAATATATATTGAAACAATCCTGAGCCAAGTGTTTGATCAGGGCAGCTTTCCTGCAAAAGAGTAACTCCGCATGTGTTTCCTTTAACCCATTTCCATTTGTAAATAGGTCTGTCTAAGGACATCTCAAATTGTCGTAAATCAAAAGAACCATGTCCAAATACCGCTTGACATGATACGTATTGTATCGTAAATTGGACGTATGGAGTTACAAAATGTATCATTTGGGATATTTTAAGTATCTCCTGGTTGCCTGGACCATATACCTGTGAGAAGGAAGTAGAGGCAGTCCATGTAGGCTAATCCATTCTAAAGGAATGAAACCATGTATTCAATAATTCAGGAATGGGCTGATATGAAATTAAATGTCCATATGTACATTCAGGAGTTTCATGGGAAAATGGTAGACCGCAAAAGACGCCCTGTTCTGTTACTTGGAATGGACACGCAAGCAATCACCTTCCTGAGCGACCTGAACTTGCCGGTATCATCAGAAATGCTCATAGGTTTGGATGTTGAAGATCAACATGTATGTGTACGACTTCACGCAAGGTTGCAATGGAAACAGCCCTTCGGTGAGCTCACAATGTATCATTCGAACTTGCATATTCAGCACGAACAGAAACTATATATAACTGGACAGTTAAACACAATGCTTACTGAAGTTCAGTTTCCCGCGGTTTCCCGTTTTCAGTATGAAAAGGCAACAGAACAAAAGGCTCTGCAGGAACCCTATCATTACATTGATTTCACCATATAATTCCAAGTCGATTCTTAACATTTTCTGAACAAAACATGTACTTAACGCCATTTTACTATATTTCATAGCGTTATGCATTAGTTCTTTAACACCAAAAGCATTTGCGCAATGAATAAAGGGGCGAGGGGGCTCATACTATTTCAGGAAGTTTGGATATGGTTGAAATGCACTGCCACATATTATCCGGCCTAGATGATGGTCCTGTTCGAATGGAGCAGTCCGTTGCAATGGCTGAGAAGGCGGCAGCCTCAGGAATTACCTCCATTATTGCTACTCCGCATCACCTGAACGGGCAATACAACAATGAACCGATGGTGGTCAATCAGGCCGTGAACCTGCTTCACGCAGAACTTCGCAATCGCAACATTCGCCTGGAGATCCGTCCCGGACAGGAGATCAGGGTGCATGACAACCTGATTGGAGACTTATATGCAGGAAAGTGCTGCACACTCGCCGGAAGTCGTTATATGTTGTTGGAACTTCCCTTTGGTCATATTCCCTCACAGTTCCCCAGGATACTGCATGAATTACGAATAGCGGGAATTACCCCTATTATTGCTCATCCGGAACGCAATCGTGTCATTTTGAAGAAGCCAAAGTTGTTGGCTGATTACTTGAGTCAAGGCGGACTATGTCAGCTCACAGCTCAATCTTTCACTGGGCTTTTCGGACGGAAAGTTCGGCAGTGGTGTTTTCATTTTTGCAAAGAAAACGGGTTTCATTTCATTTCATCAGATGCACATGATACGTGCACAAGGACATTTGCCATAAGTGAAGGAGAGCGGGTCATCGAGCGTCGATTTGGAGCTGAAGCCGTTAAGAGGCTGGCAGAGAATGCGTCGCACATTCTATCGAATTCGTGTCTGGTTACAGAACGCTGGAAACCTCGCAAATGGCTACTGTCCATCTGGTAGTTACATAGGATAGATCACAACGTATAGGAGGAATGAAAGTGGAACTGAAAGGATATTTTCGACTCTTACAAAAGAAACTGTGGTTGATTGTTGCAATTGCTTTGATAGCCGGTGTGGGTGCAGGGGTCAAAAGCATTTTCTTCACACAGCCCATCTATGAGGCAAGTTCCAAATTGATCGTGAACCAGACCTCTAACGTTCAAGGCCAAGCGATGATGGACTTCAGCATGATTCAAACCAATATCAAACTCATTAACTCTTACAGAGAAATTATTAAATCTTCCGCCATTATGGATAAAGTCGCTACCACGTATCCAGACCTGGGCTTAACCTCTGCTCAGCTCATGAATAGCACCTCCGTCTCTACAGCCAGCGAATCCCAAGTGATGAGCATAACTGTACAAGGGACTACCTACGAAAAAGCCGCAAAAACGGTCAATGCCATCTCCAACGTGTTCCAATCTCAAATCCCCCTGATCATGAAAATCGATAATGTGGCTATCCTCAGTGAAGCAAAAGTGGATAGTAACGCATCTCCAATCAATATGAAAACCACATTAAGCATCATTGTCAGTCTGTTCGCAGGTCTTGTGCTCGCGATTGCACTCGTATTCCTGATGGATTATCTGGATGACACATTCAAATCCGAAACTGAACTTGAAAAAGAGCTGGGCCTGCCTGTGCTTACAGTGATATCCAAAATGAAAAAAGATGATCTAAAAAATACGAAAAATTACGTATCTCAACAGAAAGTGGGGGATGGCAAATATGTCGCGGCTAACCAATGAAAATAACAGTCTGGTGACCTATTTCAACTCCAAATCTCAAATCTCGGAGGGATACCGTAAATTACGGACGAACATCCAGTTCTCCTCAATCGACAGTCATATCAAAAAAATCATGGTAGCTTCCGCTGAATCCGGCGAAGGCAAGACCACAACCATTAGCAACCTGGCGGTAACCTATGCCCAGGAAGGCAAAAAAGTTCTGCTGATCGATGCGGATCTGCGTAATCCTTCCTTGCACCAGGTGTTTTCCGTACCGAATCATATCGGTCTGAGTAGTGTGCTGTCTAATCAGTACAGTGTGGAAGAAGTGCTTAGAGAGAGCTACATCGACAATCTCCAATTATTCACTTCTGGCCCAATTCCGCCGAATCCTTCCGAGATGATCGGTTCCAACCGGATGAAAAGGCTGATTGAGAAGTTAGAGGATCAATATGATGTCATCATGTTTGATACACCGCCGGTGCTCGCGGTAACGGATGCACTCATTGTGAGTTCGCTGTGTGATGGTGTGCTGCTGGTCGTGAACTCGGGCAAGGTCAAGAAGGAACTGGTGAAGAAGACCAAGGCTGCTCTGGAGCATGTGAATGCACGAATCCTGGGCGCAATTCTGAACAATATCAAAAACGTTGCAGTTCCGGTGGGCTACGGAGAGAAGTAACCTCCATTCAATGCTCCCAAGTAAACAGGTAATGTCTACTGCACCTTTATCACTGTAGGCACTCGGTCATGCTGTGGGTTCAATGAACCTTAGACGTTAATCGTCGAAGGTATGACGTGAGGACGGGTTAGATGCCCTGGTTCAACTTTTATCAAACTAAAAAAAGAGGATAGGGTGGTATTTATGAAAAAAGTGAGAAAAGCAATCATTCCTGCAGCTGGACTAGGTACACGATTTTTGCCAGCCACAAAAGCGATGCCCAAAGAAATGCTCCCTATTGTGGACAAACCAACCATACAGTATATCGTTGAGGAAGCCATTGCCTCTGGAATCGAAGACATCATCATCGTAACCGGTAAAGGGAAGCGGGCAATTGAAGATCATTTCGACAACGCTTTTGAATTGGAACATAACTTGCTGGAAAAAGGGAAGCTGGGCCTGCTTGAAGAGGTTCGCAAATCCTCTAACGTGGATATCCACTACATAAGACAAAAAGAGGCCAAAGGACTTGGTCATGCTGTCTGGTGTGCACGTAACTTTATCGGTGACGAACCTTTTGCCGTGTTGCTCGGAGATGACATCGTCGTATCGGAAGTTCCATGCACCAAACAATTGATTGATCAATATGATCAGGTTCAACATTCCATTGTTGGCGTACAAACCGTACTTGCTGAACAAACAGACAGATACGGCATTGTAGACCCGCTTCAATCGGATGGCCGTTTGACAGAGGTTCTCAGGTTCGTAGAGAAACCTGCCCAAGGCACAGCGCCTTCCAACCTGGCGATTATGGGGAGATACGTACTGAGTCCAGAGATTTTCGAACATCTGGAGCAACAAGAGATTGGTCAAGGGGGAGAGATTCAATTAACAGATGCGATTCAGCGCTTAAATGAGACACAAGGAGTGTATGCTTACGATTTCGAGGGAGTACGTTATGACGTGGGCGAGAAACTGGGATTCATTTTGACAACCATCGACTTCGCTCTGCAAAAGCAGGAACTTAGAATTCCAATGCTGCAAGCTCTGCAACAGATTCTGGAAAAAGAGTCGGTAGAACATGTAGCCGGGGGGGAGTTTGAATGAGTCCATCTCCCCAATCGAAGGAAGCGGAGATTGTTATGGACCCAAGTCTGGGGTACAATGCATCAACGATGTCAGGACAAAATGCGGATAAAGTGTATCTATTTATGAAAAGAATGCTCGATTTGCTGGGTTCTTTCATAGGTTTGATCATTTTGTGCCCCTTGTTTGCGGTCATCGGATTACTGATCAAAATCGAGGCCCCGCAGGGGTCTGTTTTTTTTCGTCAGGTACGGGTCGGACAGAATGGAAAAGAGTTCCACATGTACAAATTCAGGTCCATGGTTGCGAATGCAGAAGATCTGCTGGAACAGCTGATTGATCAGAATGAAGTGAACGGGAATATGTTCAAAATGAAAAATGATCCCCGCATTACCCGGATTGGCAAGTTCATTCGGAAAACCAGTCTGGATGAGTTGCCACAGTTGTGGAACGTGTTCAGAGGAGAGATGAGTCTCGTTGGACCCAGACCGGCTCTGCCCAGAGAAGTGAAGAACTACACTTCCTATGACAGACAACGTCTTCAGATGATCCCGGGATGTACGGGATTATGGCAAGTCAGCGGTCGAAATAGTGTTGGTTTTGAAGAAATGGTGGAGCTGGATCTGACGTATGCCCGTGAGCGCAGCATGATGGTGGATATCAAAATTATCTTCAGAACGTTCAAGGTGCTGGTAGGTTCGAAGGATGCGTTTTGAAACACGATTCTGGCTTTGAGGTGGCATAGTAGATATGCAAAAGACCGGTATACTTGCTGCATTGAATATGAAGTCGTTTAATATCATTCTTTTTTCGCTGGTAATTGTCTTCGCAGCAATCTATCTTCCACTAGTCTCGGTTGTTGCTCTTATAGCTGTGATTCTGCTGGGCGTTTATATTAAACAGCCCAGCTGGATTTTTATGATTCTCATCGTCAGTTTTTCATTGTCCATTGATAAAATATTTAGCATTCATCTGGCAGGACTGGATTCGCTGTCCTTCTACAAGCTGGCGATTCTGGGTTTTGTCGTCTCTCTTTTTTTACGCTTTGGTATTCGCAAAGAGTTGATATATCCTGCACTGGCGATTGGTTTTTTATTTGTGGAGAGTTATTTTCTATCGGATCTGCCCAATAAGGTTAGTCCGCTCGATCCATTCAAGGCTTTTCTGGGAGTCATTGTTCCTTTTTTGTTGCTGATGCCCCACTTCTCAAGAGAGATCAGTCAACGAATTATACGTGTACTCGCATGGTTGCCGCTGTTCAGTCTTGCTGGTGGTTATATTCTGCAACTCGCCGGCATATTGTCCATTACTAACCTGGAGATGTCGGGAGTAACCCGGTTACAGGGTGCCAACATCGCCGCGCATCTGGCCATGTTGTGTTTTATCTCCATCTGCGTCTGTCTGATTCAGATCAAGCAAGGCCATCAGGTTGTTCTGTATTACATGCTTACCTTGACACATCTGGTCATTCTGGTCCAGACGGGAACAAGGGGGCCGCTTATTGCGCTTATTCCGATTATTCTGGTCTACCTTTTTGATCAACTAAAAGCCTTCATCAAAGGCAGAGTCAGTGCGATTATTCCTCTCATTCTATTTGTTGTCGCTGTGGCCTATATGGTGATTGCGCAGTGGGACAATTATGAGATGAGGTCAGAGAGCAAAGGGCTTTCGGGAAGGGATGTAGCCTGGAATTATTTTATTGGCAAAGCAAATGAGTATCCGATATTTGGACGTGGACTCGGCTCAACACTTGTAGCGAATGATGGAAGTATTTTTTCTGGATTCGTTGTTCCGCATAATGAATACATTCGTTTTTATTACGATGGCGGTTTAGTTGGAGCCATCCTGTTGTTTTTATCGCTGCTGCTGGTGTTTCGGGCTGTGTACTTCCGATTGGGCGGCATGATCCGGTTGTATTTTGCCGGTATGATTATCGGTTTTCTGACCTATTCCTTTTTTGACAATACCCTGTCCACGGTTCATCTGATTGCTCCATTCTGTATCTTCCTGAACGCGTTATATGCTACGGGAAATGGAGTTCATTCCAAGTTAGGGGCTGAAGCAGAAGTGGATATACAGATACAGCGAGCCAAGGACGTATCCTTTTCAAAGGAGATTAGAACATGAAGGTCTGTTTGATCAGTTCTACAGGCGGTCATTTTGATGAATTAACCAAAATTATTCCTGCGGTTGAAGAACATGATTATTTCCTGATTACCGAGAAAAATAAAAGCAGAAAAGTAGATTCGGCACAGGGCAAAGTATACTTCTTAATGCAGCAAGAGCGGAAGAATGCGATGTTCTTGCTAATCTTTGTGGCTAATATTATCAAGTCGTTCTTTCTATATCTGCGTGAGCGTCCAAAGGTGATCATTACAACAGGGGCAGGAGCTACCTATCCTTTTTGCCTTATCGGTAAAATCTTTGGTGCCAAGCTGATTTATATCGAAAGTTATGCCAAAATCTATTCCTCCAGCGCAACCGGGAGATTGATGTACAAAATCTCGGATGAGTTCTTCATCCAATGGGAAACGTTGCAGGATAGCTATCCCAATGCAAAATACAGGGGGGCTTTATTTTGATATTTGCTATCGTTGGAACCCAGCGTTTTCCCTTCAATCGGATGTTTGAGCTTATTGATGAGGCGATTGAGGCAGGAATTATTGAAGAAGAGGTTATTGCCCAATCCGGATATACCGAGGTTCAGCCCCGAAATTTCACTGTGATTCCTTTCCTTACCCAGGAAGAGATGAATGAATATGTGGAGCGCAGCAGATGCATTATTTCTCATGCGGGTGTGGGTTCCATCACAAATTGTCTTGAACGTGGCAAGCCGGTTATTGTCATTCCACGCCGGAAAGAATGGGGCGAGCATGTGGATGACCATCAGCTTGAAATCTCCAAGGTTTTTCAGGATAACGGCTATGTGGCCGTCGCGGAGAGTCAGGCTGAATTGCAAAAACTGGTTCCGTGCATAGAGGAGCTGACGTTCCAGCCTTATGTGAGAAAACAGTCTGATCTGATCTCATCCATTAAAAATTATGTGAACAGTCTGTAAGAGGTATGAAGATTAACCATGAAAAAAGGAGTCTATCATGAAACCAAAAGTATTGGTTGTTGGATCATCCTTGAAGGATATGGGTGGAATTGTGAGTGTCATCAAAAATATTGAGGATTCCTCCATCTCGGAAATGTATGCCATGCAGCGGGTCGAAACGTATATCACGGGCAGCGTGTTCTCACGGCTGCTTATTTTTATACGGGGATTCATTCAATTCTGGATGAAGCTGTATACGTTTAAGCCGGATATCGTGCATATTCATATGGCGAACAACGGGAGCTTTTATCGGAAGTCTATATTTCTGCTAACCGCACGAAAGCTTTTTCGAAAGTCAGTTATTCTGCATATTCATGCGGCCAGCTTTGATGATTTCTACAATCAATTTGCTCTGCAGCGTAAGTATTGTCACTACATTCTGAATCAGGCAGATAAGTTGATTGTCTTGTCCCAGACGTGGAAAGAATACTTTGCTACGATTGTGCCGGAGACAGCGATTGAAGTTCTTTATAACGGGGTCTTTGTCAAAGAACCGTTTGTGAGAGAACAACAAACAGCCGTTAATGCTCTTTTCATGGGCAGACTCGGTGAGCGAAAAGGAGTCTATGATCTGCTTCAGTCCATTCAGCAATTAAAGGCGCTAGGCGTTACAGCTACCTTTAATCTGGCAGGGGATGGCGAAGTCGAAGAAGTCAAAGCAATCGTGCAGCAGTATGGAATAGAGGATCGTGTCAATGTACTCGGCTGGATTAACGGAGAGCAAAAGGAAAAGCTGATGCGGGAAGCGGATCTACTGGTCCTGCCTTCTTATCATGAGGGATTACCTATGGCCATACTTGAAGCAATGAATTGTGGCTTGCCCATTATATCGACCACCGTCGGAGGCATCCCCGAAGTGATTACATCCGGTCATAATGGGCTGTTAATCGAGCCGGGAGATGTGCACGGGCTGACATCAGCGCTGGAATATCTCATCACGAATGAAGAGGTTAGAGCAAGAATGGGTTCACATAACAGAGAGATTATATCGGATAAATTCGATATGAATCTTCTCGTAGGCAGATTGTCAGGAATATATGATGCCCTTCAAGTGAAGGTATCCTAGTGAACAGGAAAAGGTGATGAAATGAACCCCTTGGTATCTTGCATCATTACGACCCATAACCGGGCCGAGTTATTGAAAAATGCGTTGAGAAGTGTACGGGAGCAAACACATCCGTATCTGGAGATTTTCATTGTGGATGATGGTTCAGAAGATCAGACGCCAGAGATCTGTCAGGCTTGGGCCCGGGAAGATTCACGGATTCGGTACATCCGTGTTCCGTATCCCAAAGGAGCCAACCATGCACGGAATGTAGGGATATCCCAAGCCAATGGCAAGTACACTGCCTTCCTGGATGATGATGATGAATGGATGCCTGACAAAATAAAAACCCAGGCGGAAGTGCTGGAACGAACACAGGAATCATTCACCTTCTGCAGCAAGTATCTCGCATACACGAATGAGCAGCATCAGGTGGTCAAACGGAAATTGTCGGTGGAACCTCGTGATGTTATTCGGTATGAGGATCTGCTTACATTCAACTGGATTGGGGAAACGTCCAAAATCATGGTACTTACCTCACTGGCCCGTGAAGTTCGATTCGATGAAAATCTGACATCCGCTCAGGATTATGACTTTTATCTGCGGATATTGAAACGAGGCTACATCGCCGTGAATGTGAAAGAACCGCTGGTGGATATCAACATCCATAGTGGTCCACGAATTTCAACCTCTACAACGGCCAAGTACAAGGGCCAACGCAAGATTATTTTGAAATACTACAATGATATGTCCAAGGAACAGAAGCGCCGTCAGTTACACCATTATCGAATGCTCGAATGGTCGAGAAATACACTTCGTAATAACGTTTATTTGAAAAAAGCATTATCGCTGTATCCTTGGTGGAAAGATTGGGTGCTGCTCAAGCGTAATACCAAAATCATGATGCAAGGATTTCTAATGAGATTTCATGCAAGGCGCGCAGTTGGAACGTATACAGAGGAACCTGTGCGAATGAAACTAAAGTAAGAGGTGTCTGGATGGAAAATCCGACGGTGTATATGCTGCCCAAGATGATTGAGAACAATAAATTCAATGAGCTGTTATCCGATTCCATTGAGAACAAGGGGTGGGAAGTGAAACAGTTTACCAAAAGAGATCTACTCAAACTGAAAAAAAATGATGTGCTGCATTTTCATTGGCCTAGCTTCTATTACAGAGGTTCTTCCGTGCTGACAACAGTGATCAAGTCCATTCTGTATGTATTGATGATTTGTTTTGCACGCTTGCGCGGGGCCAAATTGTTCTGGACGGTGCATAACATCTGGCCTCACAACAGTGGCAAGACGCGGTTTGATTATTGGATGAGAAAAATACTGGTCCAAAATTGCTCCAAGCTGATTGTCATGGGTAAACCCTTGATCTCGGAGATCTGTTCGACGTTTGGGATTGATTCCAGCCGGATCGAGGTTATTCCGCATGGACATTACAAGGGAGTGTATCAGGGTAAAGGCGTGAATATCCGCTCCCGGTTTGGCATCCCGGAGGAGAGTTATGTGTATGCGTTCTTCGGTCAGGTGTCGCCGTACAAGGGCGTGGATGATTTGCTGGAGGCATTCAAGGATCTGGATTCCGAACAAGCCCATCTGTTGATTGCTGGCAAAAAGGTAAAGGATTATGACCTTGGAGATGAATTTCTCAAGAGTGGACATATTCATACCCATTTTCATTTCATCGAAGATGATGAATATTCGGACTATTTTGATGCAGTCGATTCGATCATTCTTCCATACAAGCAAATTGCGACTTCAGGCAGTGCAATTCTGGCATTGACCTTCTGTAAACCGGTGGTGGCACCACGGATTGGCTTGTTGGAGGAATACCTGCCCGAAGATTGTGCCGTGCTCTACGAACCTTCCGATCCGGATGGATTGCTCAAGGCAATGAATATGATCCGGTTAAAACAATCGGAGTTTCAGGAAGGCAGTGGTTTTGTCAAAGCGTTGGAGCGGCTGGATTGGCCAGTGATTGCCCAAAGGACACTTACCCTGTACTCCAGTTAGTGCAGATGAACGGTGGACCTAATTGAAAAATATGGGGATGAAATGATGAAAGTAACCGTCGCGATCTGTACGTATAACCGTGCACAGGATGCGGTAGAGGCTATACGAAGTGCGATACAACAGAATTACGCAAGCAGCGACTATGAGATCATACTCATTGATAACAATTCGAAAGACAACACCCGGGAAATCGTGCTCCAAACCATTCTGCAGCATGAGAACCATTCGATCCGGTATGTGTTGGAAGAAAAGCAAGGCTTGTCTGTAGCCCGTAACCGGGCCATTCACGAGGCGCGCGGCGAGTATATCCTGTTCCTTGACGATGATGCCTTTGCTTGCAGGGATTGGATTCACCAGATCGTTAGTGTGTTTGAGATGAATGAAAATATCGGTTGTGTCGGTGGCAAGATTGATCCGATCTGGGAAGTACCTGAGCCAATGTGGATTCCACCGGAGAACAGGTCGCTGTTCACCATTCTGGATTTTGCAGATGAAGTCACTGAGATGAAAAGTCCTTATATTCCATTTGGCGCCAATGTGGCTTTTCGTTTATCCGTCTTTGATCAACTGGCTCCCTTCCGTGAAGATCTTGGAAGAGTGGGTAACAATCTCCTCTCCAGTGAAGAGAGTGAGTTGATTGCAAGAATACGGACAAAGTTCAAGGTATATTACACGCCGTATGGCGCGGTACAACATAAAGTAGCCAAAGAGCGAACGACAAAGAACTGGTTTCTACGCCGAATCTATTGGCAGGGTGTGAGTGATGCCATTCGTGATCAGGATCGTGGTGTTGTGCGTACGGCCAAACATGGCATCAAGCTTGCGCAGGGGATCACAACCTCACTGATCTACATTTATAATGCAGATCGGTTCACACGACAGCTTGCCAAAGTATGTTACCGAAACGGCATGATTGTTGGGTCGCTTCGTCAAAACAGTAAGGGATGAGGATCGCTATGGCGCAAGTTGCACTTCGCAAAGTATTCAGAGGAAACGGCTTAATGAGTGCCATATTTCAGACAAGTGGAACCAATCTGCTGGTCATGACACTGACGATGTTGTCTTCCATTTTGACGTCACGCATGTTCGGGGTAGAGGGAAAGGGCGCATTCTCGGCCATCCTGTTCTGGCCTGCGCTCTTAACCGGATTGGTCGGATTTGGACTACCCACTTCTATCATTTATAACATCAAACAGAGCGCAACCGAGAAGAGTGCGCAGTATGTTCGGTTAAGTTTTCTTTTTCAAGTTCCGGTGTGCATCATCATTGGTATTGTGGCCTGGTTTGGATTGCCTTTCTGGCTCTCCAGCTTTCCGCCGGAGGTCGTGCAGATATCCAGATGGTATACGATTGCTACCGTTCCTGTACTTATTGTCATCAATCTCATATCAGCGCTCTCGCAGAGTCGGGAGAAATTCGCTGTATATAATGGTATCCGGTTAATGATCCCCCTGTTTAATGTAGGCGGGCTTTTTGTGTTATGGGGCCTGGGCATGCTGAGCATTCAGCTCGCGGCTGCGATCTATTTTGTAACCAGCTTCTCCGTGGTGGCGTGGGCTATCTATGCGAACCGTAATGAATTAAGACTGAGATGGTTCAAGGATCGGGTGGACCAGAGTTCGGCCAAGAAACTTTTTGGTTATGGCAGCAGGGTGTATGGTGTTGAATTGTTAGGAACGCTGTATACCCAATTTGATAAAATCATTATTTTGGCTTTGCTCACCCCGCGTGATTTTGGACTGTATTCCGTCGTATTTGCGTTATCCCGAATCTACAATGCGGTTCAGACGGCGATTAGCAATGTTGTTTTTCCAAAAGTGACCGGATTGCCCCAAGAGCAGATTATTCGAACGGTCGGCAGAGCTTTCCGCATCTCGCTCATGGTTATGATGATCATTGTAATACCCACTATGTTTGTGGGGAACTACCTGATGGGTCTTCTGTTTGGCTCCGAATTTTTGGAAGCGAGCGTTGCGTTTTATATTTTGGCTGTGGAATGCATCATTGGTGGTGGCTCCTGGATTCTGGCATCCGCATTTAATGCACTGGGTCGGCCAGGGCTTGTGATGATAAGACAGCTCATTGCACTCTCGGTAACGGTGGCTTTGTTCTTTGTATTCACCCCGCTGTGGGGGCTCAACGGAATTGCAATTGCCTTATTGATCGGGTCCATTGTACGAATGGTGGTTACTGTGGCCGCGATGAAGATTGTATTTAAGGTGAAGTTTGCCGCTATGTTCTATGACAAGGAAGATCTAACGTTTCTCTATGAACGGTTAAATAAAAAAAGAAGAAGAGTTACCCAAGGAGGAGATGGAGATGCTGGGCACTAACAATATTCATCCAATGGAAGAGTTGAAGGGACATTTACGTCAGATTTTGAAGGTTATTCCACCGCGTACCGAAATCTATTATTTGGACTACCCGGTGCATAGCAACGGTGGAGACTTGTTGATTATGAAAGGTACTGAGGCTTTCTTCCGGGACAATGATATTCATGTACGTGCCAGATACAGCATTCTGGATTGCCCTTTATCCCTCAAGGTACCGGAAGGTATCACGATTGTGTTGCACGGGGGAGGTAACTTTGGTGATCTGTACCCTGCCCATCAGAAATTGAGAGAACGAATGATTGCCCAGCATCCGAATCACCGGATTGTCATTCTGCCACAGACGATGTTTTATAAGAGTGATATTGAATTGAAAAAGACAGCCCAAGTATTCAATCGTCATAAGGATGTACACTTTTTTGTCCGGGACACCTTATCTTATGAGATAGCCAGTAAAGAATTTCAACAAACCAATGTGTATCTATCTCCGGATATGGCGCATCAGTTGTGGCCTCTTAAGTCCAAGAGCAAGCCTACCGAAGAGATGTTGTATTTCTTCCGGAAAGACATTGAGAAAACTCAGAATCAGATGCATTACGAATCCGTCAGTGGACCTAAGGCCAAGTTTAAAGACTGGGAGACATTGTACAACCGGGTAGACCGGAAGATCATTCGCATGATTACATCCCGGTTAAAGTCAGGGAAAGGCAGCTCTTTTGCCCGCTGGTTGTGGTACAAATACTCTGATCGGATGGTACATACGGCCATTAAGGAATTCAATCAATACCAAACCATCACGACATCCCGTCTGCATGGACATATTCTGGCCTGTCTCCTGGATCAACCGAACATCCTGCTGGATAATTCATACGGCAAGAACTCGAATTATTATGCAGCTTGGACCAAGAGCAATCCGGCAGGCAGACTGGAATCCAATCAGACCAGCACATATAACAAGCCAACCGAGACCGGCAAGGGAGCAAGTACGGTTGTGTTGTCGGATGGTGCAGCCCTATGAGAAGCATTCTGTTATCCGGCGGTTCTGGTAAGCGTCTCTGGCCGTTATCCAACGATTCCAGATCCAAGCAATTTCTTAAAGTTCTTCATGGGCCAGAGGGAAATCCGGAATCCATGGTACAGCGGGTATGGCGACAGCTGAATCATGCCGGACTTGCATCAGAGGCGCTTATCGCGACAAGTTTGCCACAGGTGGAGATTCTGACTTCTCAGCTGGGAGACGATGTGAGACTGGTTGTGGAGCCTGAGCGCAGAGATACGTTCCCTGCCATTGCGCTGGCAGCCTCCTATCTGTATTCCGTAGAGAGTGTGAGTCTGAATGAGACGATTGCAGTGTTGCCTGTAGATCCCTTTGTTGAAAAAGAGTTCTTCGAAGTGCTGGCAACCTTGCCGGAAATACTTGATAAGTCTGGTGCTGATCTGGCCTTGATGGGGGTTGTGCCGACGCACCCGTCAGAGAAGTACGGATATATCATTCCGCAGCCCTTATCTTCCAATGAAAATAACAATGAATACGTGAATGTAGCGAAGTTCCAGGAGAAACCCTGCGAATCCGATGCGGTCCTCATGATTGAGCAGGCCGCATTATGGAATTGCGGGGTTTTTGCCTTTAAGCTGGGTTATTTGATTAATCTGCTCATTGAGATGGAATTGCCGATCCAGTATGACGAGATGCTGAAGCAATACGGAAGATTGAACAAGATCAGCTTTGATTACCAGGTTGTCGAGAAGGCAAATCAGATTATTGCCATTCCGTATAACGGTTTCTGGAAAGATCTAGGCACGTGGAACACACTCACGGAAGAGATGGGAAGCTCAGTTGTAGGAAAAGGGTGGATTACGGGAGATTCCCTGAATACCCACCTGATCAATGAATTGAACATCCCGGTTGCCATATTGGGATTGTCGGATGTGGTGGTCGCCGTGAGTCCGGATGGCATTCTGGTCAGTGACAAAGAAGCGAGCCCACGTATCAAGGAAATCTTGAAGAATGAGGATCAACGCCCCATGTATGAGGAGCGTAGGTGGGGTTGCTACCGGGTTCTGGATTACACAAGAAACGAAGCTGGCGGCGAGGTTCTCACCAAACGAATCTGCATCAGTGCCGGGAAAAACCTGAGTTATCAATACCATCTGCTTCGCAATGAGGTATGGACGGTTGTATCGGGAACAGGGGAATTGATTCTGGATGGACAGCGCCGAATGATCGGGCAGGGAGATACGGTGGTCATTGACCGGAGTATGCTTCATTCCGTCAGAGCCTTTACGGAACTGGAGATCATTGAAGTACAGATCGGCAGCCAGCTGATTGAGGAAGATATCGTTAGAGTGTCTACCGAATGGCAGGACATTGTTCAGACATATGTGAACCACGCGTAACCAACACATTAGAACATGGGGGAGATTATGGAATGAATATTACGGTGATTGGCACAGGGTATGTGGGTTTGGTATCGGGCGTATGTTTTTCGGAACTGGGAAATAACGTGATCTGTGTCGACAACAATGTGGAAAAAGTGAATATGTTATTGGACGGTCATGTTCCGATCTATGAACCGGGTCTGAAGGATATCATGAATGCCAATATGAAAGCAGGAAGGCTGTCCTTCACCACCAACATTCAGGATGCCATCAGTCGTTCGGATATCATCATTATCGCGGTCGGAACGCCATCCCTACCGAATGGCGAAGCGAATCTGAGCTTTATTGAGCTTGTCGCGCGAGAAATAGGTTCTTATATGGATAATTATAAAATAATAATGACTAAAAGCACTGTTCCTGTCGGAACGAACGATCGTATTCAGGAATGGATCAGCAGTTTGACGAATCATCCATTCGACATGGCATCGGTACCGGAGTTCTTGCGAGAAGGTACCGCTGTACAGGATACGCTCTATCCTGACCGGATAGTCATTGGGACACATAGTGAGCGGGCAGTCGCCACGTTGAAAGAGCTGCATCAGCCATTAACCGATCAGATTATTGTTACGGATATTCGCTCGGCCGAAATGATTAAATATGCATCCAACGCTTTCCTGGCAACCAAGATCTCATTTATCAACGAAATCTCTAACATCTGTGAAAAAGTAGGAGCAGATGTCAGCCGCGTTGCCGAAGGCATGGGCTATGACAGACGAATCGGTGCCTCCTTTCTCAAGGCAGGCATTGGTTACGGAGGTTCCTGTTTCCCTAAGGATACACAGGCTCTGATTCAAATTGCAGGTAATGTGGATTATGACTTCAAACTGCTGAAGTCCGTGGTGGAAGTGAACAAAGATCAACGCTTCAACGTCATTCGTAAACTGGAAGACGCACTGGGCTCACTCGAAGGGAAGGAGATTGCCATCTGGGGGCTTGCTTTCAAACCGGATACCGATGACGTTCGGGATGCTCCGGCGATTGAGATCATTCAGCGTTTGCTTGAGCAGGGGGCAGTGATTCGGGCGTATGACCCCATCGCTACCGAGAACTTCCGCAAAGAGGTGGATTCCCCATCCATTACGTGGGAAGAGCGTGCCATGAAAGCGGCGGAAGGTGCTGATGCACTCTGCGTTCTGACGGAATGGAAAGAATTCATGGAGGTTAATCTGACTGATTTGGCAGCACATATGAATCAACCCATCCTGATTGATGGAAGAAACATCTACGGAGAAGATCAGATTAAAGATACATCCTTCCAATACTACTCCGTTGGTCGTCCAGGTCTAACCAATATCGATGGTAGAAAAACAGCAGTCATCTAACGGAGGCCATAACATGAGACGCGGGATCAAAATAACATTAGGTGCCATTTCCCTTGTTGCAGTTGTTATGATTGGATATTCTGTGTACCTGTATTCGCATGTTAAATCAGCGGCGGATCAAATGTATGAACCCCGGGAACCCATCAAGCAGGTATCTATTGTCGACCAGCGCGGTGGGGGGGATTTCCCTGTGGACATGGAGAATGAAGAACCTTTTAATGCTTTGATCCTGGGTGTGGATGAACGTTCCAATGATCGGGGGCGCTCCGACACCATGATTGTATTAAGTGTTAATCCTGCGAAGCAATCCGCACTTATGTTTAACATCCCCCGAGATACCAGAACAAATATTGTTGGACACGGCACGGAGGATAAGATCAACCATGCATATGCTTTTGGGGGCGTTAACATGTCTGTGCAAACGGTGGAACAATTGCTTGACGTTCCCATACATTACTACATGAAAGTGAATATGGAGGGCTTTGCACAAGTCATCGACATGGTGGGTGGAGTGAATGTGAATAACCCGTTTGCATTTGACTATGAGGGTTACCGGTTCGAGCAAGGGAAGATTCATCTGGATGGTGAAGCGGCTTTGGGATTTTCGCGGATGCGTTATGATGATCCGAAGGGGGATCTCGGGCGGAATGACCGTCAGCGGGAGATCATTAAACAAGTGCTGAAGAATACAGTCCAGGTATCCAACGTGCTGCAACTGGAGACGTTGCTGGACGAAGTCAGTGCTCACGTCAGAACCGACGTTACCTTTGATGAGATGAAGCAGATGTTCTCCAATTATCGTTCGGTACTGGATCATATTGAATCCGTTGAGATTAAAGGCACGGGCAAGAAAATAGACGGAGTGTACTACTATATCGTGGAACAGTCGGAACGAGACAGGATACATCAGATGATTGAAGAACATTCAAAATGATCGGATAGGGCGGTGAACCAGATGCGTATCTCCAGACTAATGAAATTGTCCCTGATTGTGCTACTCATGTATATGCTCATGATACCGGCAAGTACAAATTATGTTCAATCAGCTCAAAACTATCAGTGGAATAATATACCTATTGGTGGTGGGGGGTACGTTACGGGGGTGGTCATTCATCCGACTGAGCCTGATCTGGTTTACGCTCGAACTGACGTTGGAGGAGCTTACCGACTGGATGTAACTTCAGGAGATTGGATTCCACTACTGGATCATTTTGGAGATGAGGACAGCAATCTGTACGGCGTGGATGGAATTGCGCTGGATCAGCAAAACCCCAATGTCGTGTATATCGCGGCAGGTAAGTACGGGAATGTAGGGCCGAGCGATATTTTGAAATCTACAGACCGAGGAGAAACCTGGAATCGAACCGGACTCAATCTTCGGAATGAATCGAATGGAAATATCCATCGAGCCATGGGAGAGAACATCGCGGTTAATCCCACGAACTCCAATTACCTGCACGTGGGTACACGATATGATGGATTGTACACTTCCAGTGATGGTGCAGCCACGTGGAGCAAGGTATGGGATGTACCTAGCGGGCTGTCCGGTGAGGGGATTCGGAGTGTAGCATATGGATTGAATCCCGTGACGAAGCAAGGCCAAGTTGTGTATGCGGGGGTTCGCGGCATTGGTGTGTATAGCAAAGCACCAAGAAGCAATGGGCAGACCACCTGGCAACTTACCGGGAGAAGCCCCGAATATCCTGCACGTATGACTGTGGCGAAGAACGGGACGTTGTATGTGACCACGGATAATCAGGGCGTATACAAGTTCAATGGTGTGCAGTGGACGAATATAACACCCAGCTCCAGTTACTCATCTTATTATGGAATCACGATTGATCCGAATAATGATAATCACATCCTGGCAGCCGTTCGAACAGGCGGAGATAATCTTCCGCTGTATCGTTCCGTTAATGGCGGGCTGAGTTGGACAACAGTGAGCAAAACGTTGGTATCCAAACCGTCCTGGTGGACACCCAACATGTTTTTCTCAGCAACATCCAGTATCAAGTTTGACCCGCATAATCCGGGCACCGTATACGCTACAGACTGGTTTGGCGTGTACAAGACCGAAAATATCAATGGTACCAATGGATTGACTGGTAGTACAGCGAGTACTTGGGAAGCTATCACCGATGGACATGAAGAAGTCGTCGCACTCACGGCCTCCACACCACCTCAGGGTGTTTCATTCTTTAGTGGTTTAACGGATCAGGTCGGATTTAGACATGAAAATGTAACCGATGTTCCTATTAATAAAATCCCACTCTCAGGTATGCGAGAAATTGTGAGTATTGACTATCATGAAGCAAATCCGAATTACATGATATTTCTGGGAAGCAGTGACTGGTATGGTACGACCACACGATTATTTGTCTCTTCCAATAACGGAGTTACCGTAACTCCAATGAATGTTCCGGCTGGCTCCAAGCTGGGGAGGGTCGCCTACTCGGCCATTAATCCGAATGTAATTGTTTATTACCCCCAGACCGGTAATCCGGTCAGAAGCACGAATCGTGGCGCAACCTGGCAAAATATGAACGGTGCCCCTTTTCAGGCTATCGGGGGGAATATGGTCTTCGCCTATAATCATCCACTGGCTGCCGATCGCATCAATGGATATAAATTTTATATGTATGCTGCTGGTTATCTGTATCGCTCAACGGATGCAGGTGCCAACTGGTCCAAAGCCAATGCGGTTCGCCTTCCTGTTAATACGGATATCAATACGAGCTCCATTAAAGTCGAGGCTGCACCTGGTGTGGCGAATGCCGTATGGGTAAGTTTGGGAACTGATGGATTATATGCATCGACGAACTCGGGAAATACATTTTCCAAGATCCAGAGCGTACAGAATTCCAAATTATTTGCCTTTGGAAAGGCTCAGCCAGGCAAATTGGTTCCAGCCGTCTATGTATATGGGACCGTAAATAATGTGAATGGATTCTTCCGTTCAGATGATATGGGGGTAACCTGGAACAATATAGGTCCTTTAGGTGCTGGAATTGGGCTTGGTAATGAACCGCAAATTATGGCGGCAGACCGTCAAATCTATGGTCAGGTATATGTAGGTACGAATGGCAGAGGAATGTATGTAGGTTCATTAGAATAAAGAAAGAGATATGAAAGTGGTGATGAATCATATGATGGAGGAGGGTTCCGGGCGCACGAGACAAAGGCATGTTCGAAGAACGTATGGATTTCTCATAGCTCTGTTGCTGATTGTGATCTGGATTCTGGTCATCTGGTCCATGTCGACCCAATCCTCTCAGCAGCAGGACATTCAGCCCTGGCTTCATAAATGGTCCCAGAAAGTGCAGATTGGCTTCGTACTTCCTGATATTCAATTCACATATGGGGAGTATGAGTATTCACTAAAGCAAAGGCCGTATGATTTTGCAGAGTTCATCTTTCGCAAAAGTGCTCATCTATTTGTATACGCTGTGCTCGCCATTCTTGTTTATGGCGGGCTGCGATACAGGAGAATCCGCATCATGACTTGTATTGTAGCTGCTCTGGCTGTGGTACTTATCATCGCATCCATTGATGAGTATATTCAGCAGTTCAGCCCGAATCGGACAAGCTCGATACGTGATGTTGGATTGGACTTGCTTGGGGGTTGCTGTGGGATTGCCGTATATGCATGGCTTCTGTCCATCACCCGCAGGATCAGAAAGGGAAGGTGTGATTCAGTTCACGATAAGTGATTTCCCAGGAAATGCTGCCTTCAGAACCCGCTTCTAGCTTCTACTTGTCTGCTAACCATCATAAGTATGGAGTAGGACAAGGAGGACTGGACATGCTGCGAAGAAGGAACCGGAATGCTTTGCTCAAAAAGATCGGCTTCATCGCGATCATTGTATTATTGCTGTGGTTGATTGCCAGAACCATTCCGTATTTGTTTCAGGGAGATACAACGGATGAAGCTGCTGCTGTTGCCGAAGAGTTCTACAAATATGAGCAGACGGGTGACTTCGGCAGTTCATGGGAACTTTTTCATCCCCTGATGAAAGAGCGGTTTCCCAAGAGTGCTTACGTACAGAACAGAGCACATATATTTATGCAGCACTTTGGCGTGGAAACGTTTGAGTTGGAGATGGAGAAGCCGGAGCGCGAGTTCGATGTAACCGTGATCGATGGCGTTAAGCCATTTTCTGAAGCCTACCGAATTCGGGTCACCCAGAAGTACTCAGGTACCTTTGGCCAATTCGATATTGTGCAGACCTGTTATCTGGTAGAGGATGGCGATGAGTGGACCTTACTCTGGTATTATCCAAATCAGAAAAATGAGGATACCTCGCAGGTCGACAATAGTGACTGATCAAGAAATAATATTAACCCATACATTGAACCGAATTGTATCATTTACCTAACATCTGGCTCCATAAATGCGAGACTTTTGTCGCATTTATGGAGCTTTTTTTGTATTTTGCTTGTTTTCATGGCTTTGAAGCCTTGACATTAGTCCCGGTGTCAAGTAAATTACGAGATAGATACAAAATGTATCAATTTTCAGCGTCTAACGACAAATAACAAGGACTTCTAAGCTCCTTGTGAGGGGAAGGAATATCATTGATCGAAACGGGCCGCTTTTACTGTGTCAGTTGTGGGATGATTGTGTCGGTCACTAGAAGCTCTGTCGAAATGAAGGAAGAGGGCAATGGAGGCAATCACGTATTTCGCACCGGATTCTACCGGAGTGAAATGCCGCTTGGATGCTGTGAAGCGTGTGTAGTTGAAGCGAAACGTCAGGGGAAATCCCAGTTTGCGGGACAATATACTAAAGATTATGATACACTATGTTCATATGAGAAACGGGCATGAATGATGTGCTCGTCCATGAAGGAGGGGATTGAATGCAGCAGGAGCCGGTCGTCCGGATTCAGGGCGTCAGCAAAATCATATCCTCCCGATCATTGGTCAGCGACCTGACTCTGGATATTTCTCCGGGGCAGGTTTTTGGTTTTTTAGGACCTAATGGCGCGGGGAAAACAACAACGATTCGGATGATGGTTGGACTGATGTCCATCAGTAAAGGTGACATTTTCATCTCGGGACACAGTGTGAAGAATGAATTTGAACAGGCGGTAGCCCAGGTAGGAGCTATTGTAGAAAATCCGGAAATGTACAAGTTTCTGACCGGGTACCAGAATCTCGTTCACTTTGCCCGCATGTCGCCGGGAGTTACGAAAGAACGTATTGCGGAAACGATTGAGCGTGTGGGGCTTACGGCCCGTATTCACGATAAGGTCAAAACCTATTCACTGGGCATGCGCCAGCGTCTGGGGGTCGCGCAAGCGATATTACATAAACCGAAGCTGCTTGTACTGGATGAGCCAACCAATGGTTTGGACCCACAGGGTATACGGGAACTGAGAGATTATTTGCGTCAGCTCACCCAAGAGGAAGGCATTACGGTCTTTGTATCCAGTCATTTATTGTCGGAGATGGAGCTGATGTGTGATACGGTGGCCATCATCCAGAACGGCAAGTTGATCGATGTAAGAAACCTTCGGGTTGAAGCTGGTTCGGATGCATTAATCGAAGTTGCTTTTGAGCTGAATGATGCTGACCGCGCTGCGGATCTGATTCAGGGTGCTGTCGTGCAGGGCAATGTCCTGGTGATGCGGGTGTCTCGTGAGCAGATTCCGGATATCAATGCCAAGCTGGTTAGCGAAGGGTTTCAGGTATACGGTATTCGTAACGTGACTCACACCCTGGAAGAACAATTCTTGCAAGTCACTGGGGGTGGAGGAATTGGGTAGTTTTGGTAATCTGATATTGAATGAGAATATGAAAATTTTCCGTCGTCCCCGTACCTGGATCATGTTAGCGATTCTGGCGCTGATCTCGCTATTAATGCCAGTGTTACTGCGAGAAGGCATGGGGTCCAATGAAGTTTTGTACTGGGAAGCGGCTGTAACGACCATCCAGATTACGTTTTTCCTGAACACGATCTTCTGTGTCGTGATTGCAGCGGAATCAGTCGCGGGCGAATTTACCTGGGGAACCATTAAGTTATTGCTGATCCGTCCATGGTCACGAAGCAAAGTTCTTGCTTCCAAATATCTGACCGTCGTTGGCTTCAGTATTGTCAGTACATTGCTGATCATCGCGATGGCCATGCTAACGTCTTATATCCTTTTCTCGCATGATGCTCCGGGAGGAAGCAGTAGTCCGGCTACGAATGCTCTGACGTTATGGGGATATTTGTACGTTGATCTGTTCATTACGCTTGCGATTGCTTTTATGGTGTCCTCCGTATTTCGTTCAGGTGCACTTGCGATTGGATTATCCCTGTTCATTATGTTCTCACAGAGTATCTTTTCGCTCATATTCAATCCGGTCCGTTATGAGTGGGCAAAGTATGTTCTATTCAACAACATGGATCTGAGCAAATACATGACCTCCGGGGCGGATTCTGCGCTAATGGGTGGCCCGAGTGCAGGAATGACACTAGGTTTCTCCATTGCAGTCCTGGCGGTGTATTACGTTATTTTTATGGTGATTTCCTGGGTTGTATTCAGCAAAAGAGATGTGGCAGGCTAACGCCTGCTTCTTTTTTTTGCTCCAATGCTGTTTTGAAAAGAAAAAAAGGGTATATTCAGCATCGGCTGTGGCATGACTGTCATTTAAGGGTACTTATAAATGACTAGATATACATATGAACGCTCCAGTCAATTTGGCAGAGCAGCGCATGGAGGGATCACGTTTCTTGATAAATAACAAGTTCTACCGCATATGCACAGCGATAATTCTGTTGCTGCTCATCGTGTATCTGGGGGAAAAAGTGAACTTTATTTTCAGCCCCCTGACCTCACTGATTCACATCATCATCATTCCGCTGCTGATTGCTGGTTTCTTCTATTATCTGCTGCGCCCGCTCGTCGATTATATGGAAAGGCATAAGATCAAACGTGCATTGTCAGTTCTGATTATTTATGTCGTAATTGCATTAATACTTGCAGGTTTTAGTGTGCTTGTATGGCCTTCCCTGCGTGAACAATTGATGAATTTTGTGGAGAATGCTCCAGCGTTGGTTACTTCACTCAGCGATCAGTTGAATGCACTTGAAAAGAGCAATTTTGTATCCAGATACCTGCCTGATGATTCCAATCTATTCTCACGATTATCCGATGTTCTGAGCCAAGGGATCACGCAGGTAACCGATTATGTCTCCGGGTTATTCTCCGTGGTATCCAATCTGGTTATTATTCTGGCAACGTTCCCGATCATGTTGTATTACATGCTCAAGGAAGGCAGCAAGTTTGGAACGAATCTAACTTTATTGCTGCCAAGACATTATCGGAAGGATGGGGAAGAAACCGTCCATGAGATCGATGAAGCGCTAAGCAACTATATTGTTGGCCGGGTTATTGTTAATGTAGCCCTGGGGATTCTGATGTACATCGGTTTTCTCATCTTAGGTTTGCCTTACGCATTGCTGCTGACTGTTGTATCCATTATTCTGAACTTCATCCCTTATGTGGGTGCTTTGCTGGCAGCTATTCCGGTTGTCATTGTCGCGTTTATCGAATCACCTTCGATGGCGATCTGGTCACTGGTCATCATTGTAATCGCACAGCAAATCCAGGATAACCTGATCTCACCTTACGTCTATGGCAAGCAGCTCGATATTCATCCACTGACTACCGTTATCCTTTTGCTCGTGGGTGCTGACCTGGGAAATATCTTGGGTATGATCATCGTAATTCCTCTATATATGATTCTGAAAATTATAGTTCGCAAAATCCATTATCGGATTGTTGAAGATAAGACTGAACTCTGAATGGAATTTGAAAATAACTTTGTCATGTGCTCGACTAATGTTTGTTATTGAATCACATCCATAAGCTCAACAGGATAAGCCGCATATCAATGGTGAAGGGTCAGCTAAGTTTGCCCTCGCCAGTGATATGCGGCTTTTTTTCATACATATTGCTCACTCATGTTATATCTGTTATACTTGATATATAACAGATAACAAAAAGAAGGTGAACCTTTGATTATTCAACTGGATATGCAATCCGAACTTCCCATCTATTCGCAACTTGTTTATCAAATTATTGAAGGCATTGCTAGTGGTGAGTTACAGCTAGGTGAGGCGTTACCTTCGGTTCGGAATTTGGCCGCAGATATCGGTGTTAACCTTCACACCGTCAACAAGGCTTATACCCTACTCAAGCAAGATGGATACATTCTGGTTCATAGACAAAAGGGAGTTGTAGTGAACCCTGATGGAATGCCTGGTTTAACAGATGATTTTTTGAAAAAGCAGCAAAGAGAATTAAGACCGATTATTGCAGAAGCGATCTGTCGCGGAATGACCAAAGAGGAACTATCTGCAGTGTTAGACCAAATGTATGATGATGTGAAGATGGGTCACAACAAAGAATAAAGAATCAAGGGAGTGTGTTATGTATGCAACTATTTAGTATATTGCCTATCATTTTAATCTTTGCTCCATTAGCCTTACTGCTATCCTTTGCACCTTATGTGACAAGGGAAACAATCAGCTTTGGGGTTACGGTAAGTCAATATAATTACTACACACCAGTCTTACGTAAGCTCCGGAGAACGTTTGCTACAGTAAGTCTGATCGGAAACGGGTTGATTATTCTTACCTGTCTGTATATACTCCGATCTGCCAATGAAGAGTCTATCACAATGATCACCGGTGTTTGCACAATGATATTCATTGTGTACTGGGCCGCACTACACATATTATTTCATTTCAAGATGAAAAAGATCAAAGAAACACTTACAACTGTAGAAGTACCTCAAAGGGTTAAAATCGATACCACCTTCCGCCAAAATAAACTCACCTATTCCAACTATTGGTTTCTCGTTCACATAGCTATTATTGTAGCCATTGCGATCATTACAATCTTGAATTATAACGCACTACCTAACGTCATTCCGATGAAATATGATCTTCAGGGCAATGTCACTTCCAGTGTGCCCAAAACCTACCTTTCAGTATTGGCTATTAACCTTGTACAGCTAGGAATCATTGCACTGATGATGTTGGTGAACTGGAGTATTAAATCAAGCAAACAACAGCTTACTCCATCTAATCCTGCCCAATTTGCTGCTGATCATATCCGATTCCGCCGTAAGTGGTCCCTATTTACGATCATAACAGGCTTGCTTCTTACCATCTTATTTGCCTTCATTCAGATAAATATGTTCGTCCCTAATCTGGTCTTGTTAACAGCTATTAGCCTCATCACTCCTGTGGTGATCGTGTTAGGTGTTGTATGGCTGTCTCTCACAGGCAGACAAGGCGGTGGGAAAATTCGTAATCAACAAGAGGATCACAAACGATCTAAGGAGCAGCCTGTGAATGACGATGATTATTGGAAACTTGGTTTTATTTACTTCAATCCCAAAGATCCTTCTTTTACCGTAGAAAAACGTTATGGAATAGGTTGGACGATTAACTTCGCTCGTCCACTATCTTGGGTCCTGTTGTTATTCATCATTGCTATTGTTGTTATAAGTATAGTTCTGAGCCAATAAATGCTCATAGATCTATGCATATGATAGATAAAATGATTGGGAGGAGTTATTACAATGAACAATTGGAAAAAGCTATTACTTTCTCTTACTTTCGTAGGTCTCATCCTTCCGGTGACATCCATCTCAGAAGCTGCTGAAAAATCCGCTGGTAGTGAAAATCTTGTTCCTATTCGTGAGATTGCAGAACAGAATGGGGCAGAGGTATCTTGGCAACAAAAAACAGGAGAAATCACAATACGAAAAAGTGAGCTTACGATTGTAGTTAAGGTAGGAGAGAAACAGGCGATGGTGAATGGGCAAGCCATATCCTTAAACAATCCTGTTCAGTTAACGAAAGGAGTTACCTATATGGATGGGGCATTTCTTTCCGAGACGCTGAAGGTAGCACCTGAGGATATATTCATTTCCCTTATTAGTGAGGGCGATGGCAAGGAGGCTGCCAAGTATGTTCATACCTCTGTGAGTGGAGTGTTATCACCCACGTTGTTGAGTCAGCTGTGGGGAGCTTTAGAAGGACAAAATGGCAAAATTACAAGTGAAGCCATAGCTAAGCATGTAGAAAATAATACAGTGCATCGCAATGTTACCTATACGTTCAAAACAGAGCTGACTCGTATAAATATTACGGTCAGAATGAATCATAACGGACTTGTAGATGATTTGCATATTGCCGCCGCTACGCCAGATGTGTATCAAAAACCAAGCTACGACGACCCATCTGCCTATACAGAACAAGCCATTACGGTTGGTCAGGGTGATTTGGCTTTGCCAGGGACATTAACTTTGCCCAAGGGAGAGGGACCTTTCCCGGTTGTTATTCTGGTACACGGATCTGGGCCTAATAATCAAGATGCTGCCATTGGTGGTGCAAAGCCGTTTCGCGATCTTGCGGTAGGTTTAGCTTCACAAGGAGTTGCTGTATTAAGATACGATAAGGTCACGTATGAGCATACCTATAAGGTGGCTTCACAGCCTAAATTCACATTAAAACAAGAGAGCGTAGATCAGGTGAATGATGCAGTGGAATTCCTTAAAAAGAATGCACATATTGATTCTACAGCGATTTTTGTAGCTGGACATAGTCAAGGCGGTTTTGCAATGCCATTAATCATTGCTGAGGATAAACAACATGATATTGCCGGAAGTATTCTACTTGCTGCACCAAGTAGTAGCTTTGTGGATGTGCTTACCGAGCAACAGGACGAATTGGTAGAGCGGATGAAGAAGCTTGGTTTAGACACGGAGATGATTCAAGGACAAGCTGATTTTTATAAAAATGTGGCTGCGATGGTTAAAGATCCAAAATATTCTGTAGATCATCTTCCTGAGGCGTTTCCACTTCAACCTGCTTATTGGTGGTTTGAGCAGAGAGATTATGTGCCTGCGGAACTGGCTAAAACACAAAATACACCTATGCTTGTTATACAAGGCGAAAATGATGTGCAAGTGTCTATGGATCAATTTCAAACCTGGAAATCGTCTCTTCAAGGTCATTCCAATGTAACGTACAATAGCTATCCAAAGGTAAATCATCTTTTATCCAGCTATGATGGACCTTCAATCGGTCAAGAGTACGCTGAGCCATCAAATGTCTCCAAAGCCATTATCGATGATATTGCAAAGTGGGTATTAAAATCAAACTAAAAATTGGGAGTTCCATTCTTGGTTGAATGATAAATTGGAGAAGTGACGGATGGGGCGAGATATAGAAAAGGAGCACTTACCGATATAGGCAAGTGCTCCTTTTCTTTTTTACAAATTTGCTTTATTTAGACCAATTGGACTCTTTCTCGTCTTCATCGGTATAATCAGACATGGTCAGTGGTTCCTTGGGAACAACGGCCACTTTGTAGAACCGATTTTTGTCTTTTTCCAGCAAAACAAAGATTAGATTCTCGAACTCATATTCTTCCTGTTCGTTCATCTCGGGACGATGGCTGTAGAGCCATCCTCCAATGGTATCCCACTCATCTGCATCCAGGCTGGACATAAACATGTCATTCACCTTTGATAAGGAAACCTTACCATCCATAATGACATAGTTCTCATTGATGACTTGAATATCTTCCACTTCGTCTGCGTCGAACTCGTCGCGAATCTCACCAACAATCTGCTCAAGCACATCCTCGATGGTTACAATTCCGGAAGTTCCGCCATATTCATCGACCAGCACGGCGATATGTACGCCATCCTTCTGCATTTTCTTGAGCAAGTCCTTCACAGGAGTTGTTTCGTGAACAGCCGATACAGGCTGGATCAGGGAGGATAGATCGACAGGTTCATCGTTTCCGTAAAGTTCCAGGAAGAATTGTTTCGTATTAATGATACCGATGATATCGTCTTTACTCTCATTAACTACCGGAAAACGGGTATATTGTTCCTCACGAATGATCTCCAGGTTTTCCTCATTCGTTCTATTCACATAAAGGCAGACCATATCGGTCCGGGGTACCATGATTTCTTTGGCTAACATCTCATCAAAGGCAAAGATCCGGCTTACATAACCGAACTCGGCTTGGTTGATTTTACCACTTTCAAAGCTTTCATTAATAATGATCTGCAACTCTTCTTCGGAGTGTGCATCTTCATGCTCGGAAGCAGGTTTGATTCCGAACAGTTTCACCAGTTGGTTCGCTGAGCCGTTTAACAGCCAGATAAAAGGATACATAATTCGGTTAAACCAGATGATAGGTGTAGACGTCAGCAGTGCAACAGTCTCGGCTTTCCGGATTGCAATCGTTTTTGGAGCGAGTTCACCAACCACAACATGCAGATACGTGATGGAAGCAAACGCGATAACAAACGATAAGAATGAAGAAACCGCCTCAGGAATTTGCAAGCTTTCAAACACAGGGTGGAGAATCTTCTCTACCGTCGGTTCACCCAGCCAGCCCAGTCCCAGAGATGTGATCGTGATTCCAAGCTGGCAGGCAGACAAATATCCGTCCAGATTGGCAACGGCTTGTTTAACAGCCAGCGCACGCTTGTTTCCTTCTGCAATCATTTGGTCGATCCGGCTCGGTCGAACCCGCACCAGAGCGAATTCCACTGCAACAAAAAACGCCGAAAGTCCTATCAAAAAAGCAACCAATACTAAATTTAACGCATACCTCTCACTGTCCATTCACTGCTCTTCTCCTTTAGGTAATAAGTTTTTAACGATTATTATATCTAATTTTACGTAAGAAGACCACCTCCTGACAAAGAAATGAGGAAGAGTCTGGAAGGTGGAATGAGCAGATTGGCGTCACAAAGCGAATCTGCTCCATCATTAAACTGATATGTAGAAGGTAACACAGTCAGAATATACAATGAACAAAGTAGAAATTTGAATTTCCAGAATCAAGTATTCCGTCTGCTTATGTAAAGTTTTATCTAAGTAAACGTTACGAATAGGGGGTACAATGGGTATTCTATGATTAGCTGATTACATAATCGTCAAAGCTGTGTAGGTGAGAGAAGGGCAAGGTCATGAAGCTTGCCACTTGAGGAGGAAGCCAAATGTTCTGGCTGGTCATTATATTACTCGTATTTATTTTCCAGGCAGCCACAATTCTATTGCTGGAATTTCGTAATCCGGCTAAAGCTGTGGCTTGGCTGTTTATTTTGTTCTGCGTACCTTTGATCGGTTTTGTAGTGTACTATTTCGTAGCGCAGGATTATAACAAACGAAAAAAACTTCGCAAGGGTGGATCGCGGATCTTCCGTGAAATGAAGGAAACGATCTGGGAACAAGCCCACATCATTGGAGATGTCGAACATATGCCTGGTGATCGTTTCAGCCACCAGCATCGATTGTTTAACCTGTTATCCCATCTGTCGGAGAGCCCGATTACAGGTTGTAATAACAGTACGGTGCTCACAAATGGTGAAGAGGCATTTGCGGCAATGCTGAGCGAAATGGAAAAAGCAAAGCACCATCTGCATGTGGAATTTTACATTTTCCGTGATGATGTGATCAGTACGAAGTTTCAGGATGTCATGATTCGCAAGGCACAGGAGGGCGTGAAGGTTCGGTTTATTTGTGACGGTCTCGGCAGTCACAAGATGAGCTGGAGTTTTATCCGCAAACTGCAGGATGCAGGTGTGGAGTTTCATTATTTTCTACCGCCACTGATTGCAACGATTGACCGAAGAGTCAACTACCGGAATCACCGTAAAATTGTTGTTGTGGATGGACAGGTTGGCTTCGTGGGTGGCATTAATGTAGGCGATGATTACCTTGGACAATATCCGGAGGTGGGTTTTTGGCGGGATACACATGTGCAGATCGAGGGAGATGCCGTGTACTTCCTGCAAAGTACATTCCTGAACGACTGGAAATTGGCTTCCGGTGAGCGAATTACCGAACCCCAGCTTGTGGAATTGTTTCCACCTCATATCTGTAGCGGGGAAGAACGAATTCAGATTCTGGCCAGTGGGCCGGATCAGGACTGGGATGCCATTCAGGAAATGTGTTTTGGAGCCATTTCGGTAGCCTGTGACCGGATTTACATTACCACACCTTATTTTATTCCTGATCCTGCCCTGTATGAGGCACTCAAAACAGCCGCTGTCAGTGGCGTTGATGTGAAAATTATCATTCCGTATCAATCCGATTCAAAGCTTGTTCATTTGGCATCCCTTTCATATGTAGAGGAACTTCTGCGAGCAGGTGTTGAGTTCTTCCAATATCGCAAAGGTTTTGTACATGCCAAAGTGATGATTGTGGATGAGTTGCTTGCAACGGTAGGCACGGCCAATATGGATATGCGCAGTTTTTTTTGCAATTTTGAGTTAACGGCTGTCCTGTTCGAGTCCTCTCCGATTCGTCGTTTGATCACTGACTTTGAACGTGATCTCGGGGAATGCAGTCAGATCAATGGGGAGGTATTTCAGAGGCGTTCTCGACGGCAAAAAGGCGCAGAAATGCTTTCTCGGATGCTTTCTCCGCTTCTTTAGCCGATTTAGGGCAGATTTCTGAAGATAAGTTCACTTTTTGTGAATTTATCTTCTTTTTGCTAAGTATTTTGCGCAAATTTGATCTTTTATGATATAATAGATATATAAATTATGTCTTGGTGAAGGAGGGGAGTCTGCGGGAAAACAGGCTCCCTTTTGTTCTCTTCTGAAAGTGCAAACCGGGATGAAGACCATTTTGAATCCATTTTATATCGCCTTTAGATGCTTGTGCTTGTATAGCCAGGGTACATGTAGAACGCTGTTTTCTAGATGTAGATTCACCCTGAGTATTTAAATGATTTATAAAATGGATTCACACACTGATTTAACGGGGGGGATACCATGTCCAATGTAACGGTGAAAGAACTAACAGCCAAGCCAGCTGACCGCGGGGTCAAAAGCTCGGTGTTTACATTAAAGCTGCTGCAACGTATTGTGATGATTCTGATTGGTGCTGCACTAATGGCTGTATCACTTGAAATATTCCTTGTGCCCAATGGCGTAATTGATGGTGGGATTACAGGTATTTCGATTATGGTGTCAGAGCTAACGCATCTGCCACTCGGAGTATTCCTGACCTTGCTCAACTTGCCATTCCTGATTCTGGGATACAAGCAGATTGGTAAAACATTTGCGTTGTCCACGCTGCTGGGGATCGTGGTGATGTCCATCGGGACTGCGTTGTTGCACCGCGTGCCTGCATTAACACCAGGAGAGCCATTGCTCGGAGCCGTATTCGGCGGATTGATCCTGGGTGTGGGGGTTGGACTCGTGATTCGTTCAGGTGGTTCACTGGATGGTACGGAGATTGTCGCCATCCTGCTGAGTGAGAAATCACCGTTGTCTGTAGGACAGATCGTATTGTTTATTAACGTGTTTATTTTCGCAGGTGCAGGATTTGTATTCGGCTGGCCGAACGCCCTGTATTCCATGATTGCATATTATATTGCGATGAAGATGATTGATATTGTGAATGAGGGACTTGACCAGTCCAAATCGGTATGGATCATTAGTGATAAATATCGTGATATCGGTTCAGCCCTGACAGACCGTCTTGGTCGTGGTGTAACTTTCCTGGATGGAGAGGGCGGATTCAGCGGAGACGAGAAAAAGATCATCTTTGTCGTGATCACCCGTTTGGAAGAAGCAAAGCTGAAGACCATCGTTGAAGATTGGGACCCGCAAGCCTTTGTGGCTATCGGTAACATTCATGATGTGAAGGGCGGACGTTTCAAGAAAAAAGGTATCCATTAGCGATTGATATACGCATGAATGATAATAGCCGACACCCTTGTGATGAGGGAGTCGGCTATTTTTTCTTCAAATGTTTGAGAATGAGCTCCACCGGTTGGGGTTCAACAGCTGCGATTAAATCACCGGTTTGGTTCAAGCGTTCAATAATGTTCATCAGATGGTAATCCTGGATGGAGACGTTACTTCTAACCTCATCCCAGGTAAGGGGTGTAGAGACAGTGGCGCCAGATTTGGCACGTGGTGTATAGGGAGCGGCAAGGGTCTTGCCTCCATAATGCTGGAGATAGTCAAAATAAATGCGGTCTCCACGGTCCTTTTTGAGTCGTTCCAGTGTGAACAGATCCGGGTGCTTCTGAGTGACATATTTACCCACAAAATAACCGATCTCTCTCAATTCATCAAAGGTTACTCCTTGCACAATGGGAACAATGATTTGAACTCCTGTTGCGCCCGAAGTTTTGGGAATAGACCTCAGACCAAGGGAAGTCAGGGTTTCCCCAACGATGAGTGCAGCTTGCATGATCCGCGGCTCGTGTTCCTGAGAGGGGTCCAGATCAATCATCCATTCACTGGGCAGATGGCTTCCCACAGTATGCAGAGAAGGATGAAATTCAAGCGCGGCCAGATTGCCAAGCCATAACAATTCGGGAAGTCCATTCATGACCACATAGCGGATGCCGTCGTGAACTTCAGTCCGCACATAATCTGGTATAGGCTCAGGGGCATTCTTTTGATAGAAAAATGTCCCTCCAGCGCCGTGGGGATATCTTATCGTGGTGAGAAGTCGATTGCTCGTATACGTGAGCAGATAAGGAGCCAGAGCGGCCAGCTTTTGCAGATAGATGGCTTTGGTGACACCCGCATCCGGCCATAACAGCTTGTCCGGGTTCGTTACCGTCAGTTCTGTGCCTTCTATTATGATGGTTCCCTGGATCTTGGGGGCCATATGGAACACCTCCTATACGTGTAATGAATTATTGAAACATGGGCCGAAACACGAGTGCAGCGAACTCTTCATCATGGAAGAAGCTGGTTCGCCAGGCAATCCTCGCGGGTTACATCCGCGAAGGTTTGAATACTGGGATGGCGTAGAGTGTGATGATGAGTCAACTCCATATATTGCACTTTGACTCCTATTCGTGGTTCCACCCAGGTGGTCTCTGCACTGCGCTCGGGTACATTATGGAACGGTCTGTCCTTCCTAATCAAAGGCTCGACTTGATGGGTGAGTTCCCGCCACGTATTGGAGTTCAATTTGCCAGTCCCGACATGACCAATATAGACAAAATTAGGCCCATCATATACACCGATCGCGACGGCATTCACAATACCGCTCCGGTACGTGACTCCCCCGATCATGGCATATACATCATGCATGATTTTGACTTTCTGCCAGCGCTGGTCCTTGCCCTGTATGCCATAACTGCTGGTGAGATCCTTGCAGACAATGCCTTCCATCTGGTGCTGTCTCATGACCGTAAGCAGGGAAGCCGCATCAAGGGTATTTGTCACCTCTTGAACGTGTGGAGCCGTGTTGAGAACCTCGTGCAACAGACGTTGTCGATCGGCCAATGGCTGATCCGTCACCCATTTCCCCTCATAGAACAGGATATCAAATACCATATATGTGACCGGAATCTGATGTATGGCTTGGGCGATACCTTCGGGTCTGCTCATCCGATCCCGCCGAAGAACATGATAAAACGAAGGTTTTCCGGTGTCTGGGTCCAGCGCAATAACTTCTCCATCCAAAATATAAGAGGAGCCTGAACATAAATTGCGTGGTGTTACCAGCTCGGGATACTGTGCGGTTCGATCATGTAATCTGCGATTCACCAGGCGCAGCTCATGCCCGTCCTCATAGGCAAGCATGCGGACTCCATCCCACTTGACCTGGGCAATCCATTGCGGTCCTGTGGGTAAGGTATCTCTGGAGATGGGTTCGAATGGAATCAACGGTTTGAACATGGGGTACTCCTTTCTTGTCCGGAGCATTAGAGAAACGAACGCCCTAAACATCATGCGTCTTTTCGATCTTCATATTTTTTGAATTTAACTTGTCGGAGTAGTCGTTAGGATGCACTAATGTGGACAGTCTTATAAAAAGCGAATGAAAAAGCCCGGGTATCCGATCTCTCTGTGATGTGAAAGAAATCAGGTACTCGGGCTTGAGTTATGAAATTATCCATAATGATCGTGTGTGTCCTAACAAAATCAATTGGCAGCGGTTAGACGTACACGGATGTTCTGTGGGTCTACCGTAAACCAGGTACCCTCCACTTGTGTAACGACTGCACCGGAATGACGCAATTGTTCAAGTGCCTGATCCAATTGTCCCTTTGTGGCGTACACAATGGTGAAGTAGTCAATTCCTGTAGCGTTATCTGGATTGACAGGTGCATTCACTCCTGCCCAGATATTAAGTCCCAGATGGTGATGATAACCCCCAGCGGAAACAAACAGCGCAGACATGTTGGCGAAGTTACCCACGATATCAAAACCGAGTATGCCGGTGTAATAGTTGCGTGCTTCTTCCAAGCTGCGGACGTGGAAATGTACATGACCAATAACGGTGCCAGCAGGCAGACCCTGCCAAGGTTCATTCTCCGATATGGCAAAAAGGCTTTCCACATCAACAGGATCACTTGCCATCACGTAGTTATTGTCGCTATCCCGTTTCCAGGTATCACGTGCACGATCGGCGTAGATCTCAATCCCGTTCTGATCGGGATCGGAGATATAGAAGGCTTCGCTGACCAAGTGATCGCCTTGGCCGATATCGATGCCGGATGCAGCCAGATTACGAAGAGCAAGACCCAGGGACTTACGGTCAGGCAGCAGGATGGCGAAATGGTACAAGCCAGCGTGTGAGCGTTCCGGCAGGGTAATTCCATCCGTGAGCTCTTCTAATCGCAGCAGGGACTGTTTTCCGTCGGCTGTCAACGTGGCCACTTTGTCACTATGCTCCAGTAATTTCAATCCAACTACTTCGGTATAGAACTTAATTGAACGGTCCAGGTTCATAATTCGGAGACTCACTTCACCCAGATGGGTTGTGGCAGGGATTTGATATGTTGTATTCATGATTGTTTCCTCCTGATAATAGATAATATGGGTGCTCGTTTAATTGTGTATATGCGTTGAAAACGGATTATTTAATTGCATATTGTTGAAGCAGAATTACAGCGTGACTGTATATTCATAAATAGGTTACTTTTCATAAGTTAATATAAAATATAAATCAGCTTTCGTCAATCGCATTTTGCAATTATAACTGGAGTTTTATTGACTAGTACTGCTTCAATCGTTCTGTAAAACAAAAAAATCCGACTGTGAAGCCGGATCGGAGTAAACCTCATTACATGAAGAGTTATATAACGGAATCGGTCTTGCCTTAGCGATATTCAAACTTTTGGTTTGGGTGTCGCCTTTTTTCTTTTGGCTGGTGCAGCAGGTGTATCGGATTCTCCTCCGGCAACCGCTTGAGCAGACGTTTTTCGCGGTGCACGTTTCTTAGGCTTGGCCGTTGTTGTCCCAGGGTCAGCCGGAATAGGCTTCACGGCCTCGATACTTGCCTGCAAGGCAGCCATCAAATCCATCACATTGGCTTCAGGTTTGGCTGGAGCAATCTTGATTTCTTCGCCTGCCACTTTGTGCTGGATAAGATCCAGCAATTTGCTGCGATAGTCATCGGTGTATTTACCGGGTTCAAAAGGCGTAGAGAGTTGGTCAATCAGCAACTTTGCCATCGTGAGTTCCTTTTCATTCACGTTCTGCACTTCAGGCAAGTTGGGCACCTGGGAGACCGGACGAATCTCGTCCGGATAGAAAATTGTCTCCATGGAGAGGCAATCTTCCAGCACACGTATGGCAGCCAGACTGCTTTTGGAGCGGATGGAAATTTTGGCGATCCCAATTTTGCCGGTATCCCGCATCGCGTTCATTAACAACTGGTAGGCATTTCCCCCAGCCTGATCGGGCGATAGGTAATATGTTTTCTGAAAATAAATCGGATCAATCTCAGTCAAGTCGACAAAATCCAGTATGGTAATGGTTTTGCTGGTGGAATCATTTAACGCTTCCAATTCATCTTTCTCGAATAGAACAAACTTTCCCTTTTCATATTCATAGCCTTTGGTGATCTCTTCCCACTTTACGTCCACTTCACAGGAGGGGCATTGACGAACATAAGCGAGCGGGCTGCCGCAGACTTTATGGATGTAACGCATGGAGATGTCTTTGTCTTCGGTAGCCGAGAACATTTTGACAGGGACATGCACAAGGCCAAAACTGATTGCACCTTTCCAGACGGTATGCATAGATCGGCTCCTTTCAAAAGGTTGTTCAAAAATTCCGCTTTTGATTACGAATCATGCCTAACGGCATGATCAGCATCGAATATGAAATTCAGCCGAAATGTCCGTTGCTCACGTAGTTTGCCTACGCTCCGCTACTCCATTTCTAGCTTTAATCCATCTTCTCGGTACTGAAAACCGGACTTTTTGAACACGGATTTATATTCAATAGTATGGGCATCTGGTGCAAGGGATAATCGTTTTGTAGACGAACGAATTCGTATGGTTCGGCGAGACTCGGGGATGATAACAGAAACATGCTTGGTTTCCGACAGGAAAACGAGCATGGGATAGGTAGTTATTCTCACAGCACATATGCCGGGAGGTGCAATATTGAAGAACAGACGTGATGAGGAAGAAGCACACAAGCATGCATTTTCTCCATATCCTCTTGCCGAAGCCGAAAGTGCTGAAGAATTCTATACACCTGCTACAGCTGTAAACTGGGAAGCGGTCACTTCGGAAGAATTGCCCCTTGATCGGGAGTCGTTCATGCTCGACATTGACCGGATGGTGAATGAAGGGTTAGGCGGGGGGCAGGTTACGGAAGATAACGGTTATATTGGTGAAAGTACAACAGATAGCATGGTTCGAGAATCACATGATGATCCGGAAGGGGAGTATGAATAAGATGATGGATGCAAAGCGCGCCAAAGCGATCTATGATTCGAAGGATACCATTGCCGTTACATTGGAGGGAGATCCTGTCTGGATCGAGAATGTGGATGAAGCCAATGGCATGGCAACCGTTCAGGTTGGCAGCAGGCCGGGAAATACCCAGACGGTTCGTGTGGACCGCTTGGAGGAGTAAATATAAGTAGCATATAGTTATTGGGCATTCGAGAATGAATAAAAGCTGAAATATATGCATAACACGGCCGGTACCGAGAGGTGCCGGTTTTTGGTTTTTCCTGGTAGATGTCTGAAACTTCGAAGGAAGCGAGTTTTGAGACACGTCTAATAAAGCATGTTATATTTCCGCTTGGCTCCTTGGATGTTGCGGGGGAAGAAAGGGACCGATATAATAAGGTTCAAAGTGAACTCAGGCGGCTGGACCGCCAAAGGTGGGGCGAATATTGAATCAGACGCACGAGCAGTGGGTGTATCAATCCCATGGCATTGCAGATACAGAAGCACTCGCTTCCGCACTCGCCAGACAGGCAAACGCCGGCATGGTGGTTGCTTTGGATGGTGATCTGGGCGCGGGTAAAACGGCATTTTCACAGAAATTTGCCTGGCATTTGGGTGTACGTGATGTGGTAAGTAGTCCCACATTCACACTAATCAAGGAGTACGAAGGGCGTCTGCCTTTATATCACATGGATGTATATCGCATATCGCTGGAAGAAGCGGATGAGCTTGGACTTGATGAATATTTCTATGGAGCCGGAGTCAGTCTGGTGGAATGGTCGAGTATCATTCCCGAATTGCTGCCGCAAGAGCACTTGCATGTGCAGATTGAAACAACGGGCCTGGAGGATCGAACGATTACACTGGATGGGTACGGCGAGACTTATGCAGCCATATGCCGACAGTTCAGACAGAATGGAGTCAAATGATGATGGAAGATTTACAAAAAGAGCCGCGTCAGCGGTTTTTGGCGTTGGACACATCCACCGCAGTGATGGCAGCTGCGATGATGGAAGATCATGCGCTTCTGGAAGAACGCAATGAACGGGCTGAGCGTAACCATTCGGTACATGTTGTACCGGTGATGGAGCAGCTGCTGGCCGCCAGCAACACACAGCCTGGCCATCTGGACGGCATTGCCGTTGGCGTTGGCCCAGGCTCGTACACGGGCATCCGCATTGCGGTGACCGCGGCGAAGACACTGGCCTGGGCGTGGGACATCCCCGTAGCCGGGGTGTCCAGCCTTCAGGCCATCGCCTGGGGCGGCTGGCACAGCGGCCTTGCCGCCAAGGCAGAAGCTGCGGCAGAGGATGCCGCAGCAGGGGCTGGCGGAACGCCATCCGCGGACCAGGGCAGCACAGGTGCTGCCCCTGTCCACTGGATCGTTCCGCTTGTGGATGCACGGCGCGGTCAAGCGTGCACCGCGCTGTTTGCCTCCGCCGGGAGCGATGCGCCCCGGCGTCTGGCGCCTGATGCCATCCGCAAGATGGACGGATGGCTGGAAGCCCTCGCCGCCCGCATGGCGGAGGCGGCGCCGGAAGAGCGGCCCGCAGCCGTCTGGATCGTCGGCGAGACGGGCCCTCATGCTGCGGCAGCGGCGGAGCTTCGCTGCCCCGCAGGAACGGCGCTCCAGCTCGTACCTTATGAGCTGGAAGGCCGCTGGGTTGGGCGCCTTGGCGCCGCCGCGCTGCTTGCAGGTCAGCGTGATGACGTGCATGCGCTGGTGCCGAATTACACCCAGCTGTCCGAAGCGGAAGCCAATCTGCTGCGCAAAGGCTAAAAGAGGTTGTTCAAAAAGTCCGCTTTTGATTACGAAGGATACCTGGTGGCATCATCAGCATCGAATATGGAATTCAGCCGAAATAAGCGGGAGGCTTACGAAGTATGTTTCCTTTGGAAACATTGTGGTTGATCACGTAGTTTTCCCTACGCTCCGCTACTCCATTTCTAGCTTCATCCCATCTTCTCGGTACTGAAAACCGGTCTTTTTGAACACGCACTAAAGGGGGAGGGGAAGCAGATGGACAATGTGGCGAATAATAAGCAGGAAGCAACGCTTCAGTTCAGGTTCATGACACTCGCGGATATTCCCGATGTGATGGAGATTGAACATGAGGCCTTTACCCTGCCCTGGACGGAAGAAGCATTTCAAAATGAATTGACACACAATCATTTTGCTAAATATATGGTGATGGAATTGGAAGGCAAGGCCATTGGCTATGCAGGTATGTGGACCATCATGGATGAAGCCCATATTACCAACATTGCAGTCAGAGGCGCGTACCGTGGACGCAAGCTTGGCGAAAAGTTACTGGATGAATTAATGAGCACAGCGGCTTATCTTGGGATGGAACGAATGACGTTGGAGGTCAGAGTCTCGAACAGCATTGCTCAGCGTTTATATCAGAAAAAAGGGTTTGAATCGGCGGGTCTTCGTAAAGGGTATTACTCCGATAATGGGGAAGATGCGATGATTATGTGGGCGAACTTGCCGTCTGCAGGCCGGAGCGGCGAAGAGGAAGGAAGCGTACTGGATTCATGAACGAAATCAATGAAAAAATTAATTCTGCACCATCTTACATTTTGGCGGTGGAGACAAGCTGTGATGAAACATCGGTAGCTGTAGTTAAGGATGGGAGAGAAGTGCTGTCCAATCTGATCTCAAGTCAGATCGAGACGCATAAGGCATTTGGTGGAGTGGTACCTGAAGTGGCTTCACGTAAACACGTTGAAGTCATTACGTTGATGCTGGAACAGGCGATTGAACAGTCCGCCATTCGTCCGCGTGATCTAAGTGCAATTGCCGTAACACAGGGGCCTGGGCTGGTCGGAGCACTGCTGGTGGGTATCGTTGCGGCCAAAACGATGGCGATGGCACTGGGCAAACCGCTCATTGGTACACATCATATTGCCGGGCATATCTATGCCAACCGACTTACTCATGAACTGCAATATCCAGCGATGGCACTGGTCGTATCCGGTGGACATACAGAACTCGTGCATATGGAATCCGAGGGCAAGTTCAAACTGATTGGTCGTACACGTGATGATGCTGTAGGCGAAGCGTATGACAAAGTAGCACGTGCATTGGGTTGTCCTTATCCGGGTGGACCGCATGTGGACCGGATGGCGTCTGAAGCTGAGGATGTAGTGCCATTACCACGGGTATGGCTGGAAGCAGGTTCGTACGATTTCAGTCTCAGTGGTCTGAAGTCTGCTGTACTGAATGTGCTCAACCAGGCCAAAATGCGCGGAGAAACTTTGGAGCCGTCTGCGGTAGCACGTGGTTTCCAGGAAGCTGTTGTTGAAGTACTGGTGGAGAAAGCGGTTAGAGCAGTTCGTGAATATGGTTCACGTCAACTGTTATTATGCGGTGGTGTTGCAGCTAACCGGGGGTTACGCTCGGCATTACAGGAGCGATGCACGAAGGAAGGGCTTGAACTGTTAATCCCTCCAATGGAGTATTGTACAGATAATGCGGCCATGATTGGAGCAGCTGCATATCTGAAATGGCAGCGGGGAGAAATTGCTGAATTTGATGCGAAGGCAGATCCGGGACTTTCCTTGGAGGAATGGTCCGTTCAGTCCGTATAGGCAAGCAGTTTGAGATTAAGAGTTGACAGCAGGGATGTAAAGAATGTATATTTAGTTACAAATTTAAACAGGAATTCAGATTCTTGAACTGATAAACGCGATGAACAGGAATAGTAAGGTCATTCCCGGTCTTAGAGAGCTGCGGTACGGTGCAACGCAGTCGAAGGAAACCTGAAACTCACCTGGAAGCGGAACGATGGAACACGGTGACTCCTTGGGAGAATCCGAAGGCCGATCATGGCCCAAAGTACATGGTTACGGGTTGCCTCCGTGAATGGGCCGTTGTTGGTAGGACCGTTTTTACAAGGATCAACTGACGATAACTGAGGGGGCTTTCAGGCTGCTTCAAGTGATCCGGATATGCGAAAGCATTCAGGGGTTGTCTTGAATGAACAGGAAGGAGGTCAACAAGAGTGGTACCGCGAAGGTGAACAGCCTGTCGTCTCTTGCATTATTGCATGAGGTGGCAGGCTTTTTTTGATTTTCAAAATAAGGATGAATGAAGTTAGGTCATATTATAAATGTGATGAACGGGAGCAGTAGAACGATAAAGCGCTCAGAGAGCTGCGGGGTGGTGCGACGCAGTGGCTGGAATCCTTCGAATCTCGCCCGGGAACGGAGCTGTGGAAGCGTGGGGACGATATCAATCGCCCAGTTGTCCTGATGGACAACAACATGTGTTACACAGCAACGGTTAACCCCCGTTATAGGGTGTTTCTCCGAATTCCATTAGTGTCGTGTGTGTACGCACATCTAGCGGATCTCGGAGACGACGAGGTGGATGGAGTCCCGGCGCAAGCCTGGCCCATCAAGCGAGAGTGGTACCGCGGAGGGGATAATAACCCGCCGTCTCTTATATGAGATGGCGGGTTATTTGTGTTTGCTGCCGGCAGCAGGGTGGGCATGGGAAGAACCATATGGAGATTGAAAAGTCAGAGGATCAGGGTGTAAGTCGACGTACACTCTGTCATGAGGGTAAGCGGGATATACAACGAACCAGTAATGAACATTGAACAACAAGTATAGACACTAACATTCAACAGGTATTAGTAATCACCAAGGACTAAGCTACAAACAACATACGCGTTTACAAACAAAATATATAACAACAGGGACGGTGATCAGCGGGTGTTCTGTGGCTCGTGGGTCGCAACGAAAATGTTTATAAAAATTTGATGGAGGTTGATGGATATGACAACAACTAATAACAAACGCATGATTGAAATTTTTGATACAACGCTGCGTGATGGAGAACAGGCACCAGGGGCAAGTCTGCAGCCCGAGCAAAAAATTGAACTGGCACACCAACTGGCTTCTCTGGGTATCGACGTCATTGAGCCTGGATTCCCGATCTCCAGTCCAGGTGAGTTCGCGGCGGTTCAGGCGATTTCGAGACAGTTGCAGAACGTGGAAATCTGCGGATTCGCGCGTGCGGTCAAAGGTGATATCGATGCAGCTGTTCAAGCAACAGCGGATGCAGCACGGCGCCGAATTCACCTGTTTATCTCTTCTTCGGATATTCATATTGAGCATCAACTGCGCCGTCCGCGCAGTGAAGTGGTGGCTACCGCTCGTGAGATGGTATCTTATGCCCGCCAGTTCACGGACATCGTAGAGTTCACAGCTATGGATGCTGCCCGTACCAAGATGGACGATTTGATTGAAATGGTTGAAGTAGCCATTGAAGCTGGAGCGAGCATTATTAATCTGCCGGATACGGTCGGTTATGCCCTGCCACATGAGTATGGCGAGATGTTCCGCCGGGTGCGTGAGGGTGCAAGAGGCGGCGATCAGGTTCGCTATAGTGCCCACTGTCATAATGATCTGGGCCTGGCCGTAGCGAATAGCCTGGCTGCCATTGCCAATGGAGCTACCCAGATTGAAGTGACCATCAATGGTATCGGAGAACGGACGGGGAACTGTGCACTGGAAGAACTGATTATGGCGCTGGAGACTCGGGGAGATGTAATTGGGGCAACGACGAACATTAAGCTGAATCAGCTGTATGAGACTTCACGTCAGATTAGCCGTGCGATGCACTTCCCGATTGCGTACAACAAACCAGTGGTGGGACGTAATGCATTCCAGCATGAATCCGGCATCCATCAGGATGGTCTGCTGAAGAATCGCAGCACTTATGAGATTATGGACCCGGAAGCGCTGGGTATCCCACGCAGCATGATTATTTTGGGCAAACACTCTGGTCGTCACGCCCTGAAGGATCGTGTTCGCAAATACGGTTTTGAGCCGGATGAGCAACAGATGGAGCAATTGTATGAGGTGTTCAAAGAAACCGCAGACCAGCAAAAAGTGGTCAGTGACGACCAGTTATTGCAGATGGTTAGCCAGACCATGAATATTCCTGCACAGGACTATGAACTGGTTGAATTGCAGGTGACGGCGGGCAGCATGACGGATCGAATGGCCGCCGTTCGCATTCGCACAAGCGCTGGAGAACACTCTTACTCCGCTGTTGGCGGGGGACCCGTGGATGCGACCATTCGTGCGATTGGTCAGAGCATTTCCGATGACATTGCATTTGTAGATATGGAGATGCATGCCTTGAGTGGTGGAGAGGGTGCAAGTGCGGAAGCTGTAGTTACCGTGGAGCGTGCAGGACGTGAGTTCCGAGGAACAGCAACACATAATGATATCGTCATGGCTGCCGGTCTTGCTTATGTAGCGGCTTGTAATGCTGCTGGGCTGAAGGCTGAGTCTTCCGAACATCATGAACAAGAAGCACATGCGTAAAACATCTTTGCCAGATCGCATCTACAGCGGCAATAGTAGCAATTGCAATTCGATGTAAATATGCATGACATATAGTAAATAAATGACGGGCAGGCCTTGAACGACAAAGGTCTGCTTTTGTCTTATTATGGAGGAACATTAAGGGGTGGAAGGATGCATTTGTCAAGGTGTGACTATAGTTATCCACATATCCAGTGTAATTTGTGGGTAACTACCGCAAAGTCAAACCAGTATAGTTTTCGAAACGAAAATGGTTTAGGGGATAGAATGACTCCTTACTATCCACAAAGTTGTGGATAAAGTGGATAACTTAGTGGATAAATATGGTTTTTGTGTGTAAAAGGCTATTCTACCGCTGTATAATTAAGCTTATTAATGTGCTTGCTATCTTGCTTTCTTGTGGATAAGTGTGAGAGAAAAGGGGATAAAAATATTTCTCTTCATTCGAGTAAATTTGACAAAAGTCAAAACAGCTTCCCTAACCTCCGTATGTTAGAGATCAATCTCAAGGAACATAAAGAACATAAGGTGCATAGCTTCACTACTCATCCTCAACAAACAAAAAGCTGATCCCAATAAGGAATCAGCCGGTAGTAAAACTATACTTGCATGGACGCGATCAAGCATGGTCGAGTCTGTACTATTCCGTAGCTAGTTCTTCCCAGTCCTCGTATGCTTTGGTGAGTTCTGCTTTGTGTTCCTCCGATTGTTGCTGGAGTTCTTGCAGCTTCATATAATCCTGATAGATTTCAGGCAGAGCCATCTGTGCCTCAAGTTCGGTAATCTTCGTTTCCAACTCCGCAATCTGTTGTTCCAGAGCTTCCTGCTTGCGTTGCCGGTTACGTTCTTCACGTTTCGCCTGTTTTTCCGCTTCGAATGAAGCCGCTCCGGATTTTTCGGTTGTGGCTGTGTTCAGATCGGATTTGGACGAGTTCTTGGTTGAAGCCTGACGTGCCTCAGCAGCTTCACGTGCGATGTCCTCAAGCTCCTGTTTTTTCTCCACATAATCATCGTAATTACCGAGATATTGTTCTGTGCCGCCTGGATGAAGTTCAACAATGCGTTCAGCCATTTTATTGAGGAAATACCGGTCATGGGAGATGAACAGCAGGGTGCCTTCATAATCCATTAATGCCGCTTCCAGCACTTCTTTGGCAAACAGGTCGAGATGGTTCGTAGGCTCATCCAGAATGAGCATATTGGCTTCCTTCAGCATCAGCTTGGAGAGAGAGACACGTGCTTTCTCACCGCCGCTGAGGGAGGAGATTTTCTTGAGCACATCGTCACCGCTGAACAAAAAGTTCCCCAGTACGGTCCGAATGCGTGCTTCTTCCATCCCGGGATAGGCACTCCACAGTTCTTCCAGAACCGTGTTGGACGGATTGAGCCCAGTCTGTTCCTGATCATAATAGCCAATCTGCACTTTTGTTCCCCATTGGATCTCCCCGGTTACCGGACGTAAACTTCCAGTAAGACACTTCAGCATGGTGGATTTACCAATACCGTTTGGACCAATCAGAGCAACCGTTTCCCCGCGCCGCAGATCGAAGGATACGTTGCGGAACAATGGAGAAGCCTCGTCATAAGCGACGGACAGCTGATCCACTCGAAGCACTTCCTTGCCGGACATAACGGCGGTTTCGAAGGAAAAATGGGCTTTTTTCAAATCTCCCATCGGTTTATCAAGCCGCTCCATTTTGTCGAGGGCTTTGCGCCGGCTTTGCGCCCGTTTGGTCGTCGACGCACGTACAATGTTTTTCTGGACAAAATCTTCCATCTTGGAGATTTCACCCTGTTGTTTCTCATATTGCTTCATCTGAGTTTCATATTCGGCAGCTTTGAGCTCCATATAACGGCTGTAATTGCCCGTATATTTTTTGGAGCGGTGACGTTCGATCTCAACGATGGTTGTTACGAGTCGATCAAGGAAGTACCGGTCATGGGATACCACGAGCAGTGCGCCTGAATAACCTCTCAGATAATCTTCCAACCAAGTAAGGGTGGCGATATCGAGATAGTTGGTAGGCTCGTCCAGCATGAGCAGATCGGGTGCCTGAAGCAAAATACGAGCAAGCGCAAGGCGTGTCTTCTGCCCGCCGCTCAGAGTAGCAATGGGGGTGTCTGGCGAAAATTCGCCGAATCCCATCCCGTGCAGTACACTGCGAATGCGGGTTTCCATCTCATAACCGCCATGGTCCTTGAACCAGTCGGAGCGTTTCGCATAACGTTCCAGCAGATCAGCATACTTTTTCTCGTCTTCCATCTGGGCAGGGTCGGCAATATCGCGTTCCATCTGACGCAAATCAGCTTCAGCCTGTGTCAGGTGAGCGAAGACGTTCATCATTTCTTCCCAGATGCTGCGATCGGATTGCAGCCCGCTGTTCTGAGCGAGGTAACCGAGCGTTGTTTCTTTGGACTTGAAAATCTGTCCTCCGTCATAGGACATTTCACCGGCTACAATTTTGAGCAAAGTGGATTTCCCTGCACCGTTTACACCAACGAGGCCGATGCGCTCGCGTTCTAATATTTGTAAGTTCACGCCGTCCAGGATTGGATCGACACCAAAACGTTTGATAATTCCGGATACTTGCAGCAGCATAAAATTAAGTTCCTCCATAGGTCCAGTTCTTGATATGACAACTATATCCCAGTTTACATGAAATACAGAGCAATTGCACCGATTGGGAACGCATGGGGCATGTAGTCTTTTTGATCAATCAATGATAAACTGAAAGAAGGCATGTTATTACATGAGGATTTTGCAGAAAATGAATCATTTTAACCATTTCAACAAGATGACAACTGGTCATAACATATAAATTGTTTTTAATGAGAGCTTTTTTCTACCTTCCCTATCAACAGGAGGTTATTCAAGGATATGCAGGATCATGCGGAACTGAAAAGTCAGCTTCGATCCAGACTAAGACAGAGCCGTGATTTGATGGATGCGAGCATGCGTCAGCAGGCAATGACTAAGATTAACGCTGGAGTGAAGCGGGAGCTGGAGCGCCTTAGACAGGCCAAGAGTAAGGTCGTGAACAGACCACTCGTTATATTCAGTTATTTGTCCTATGGAAGCGAAGCATCCACAGCTTTTCTGTTTCAAGAGGGCTGGAACCATGGAGATGTGATGCTTGCACCGAAAGTATTGGCGAATCCACCCCGAATGGAGCTACGGCGAGTGACCGGAGAACAGGATCTGGAGCCAGGAATATGGGGGATACCCGAACCTAAGGATTCCTGTGAAGTCCTGACGCCTGATGATTGGCCGGATATCGATCTCGTATGGGTACCGGGGCTTGGTTATGATCCCCATGGAGGGCGTATTGGTTATGGTGGCGGTTATTATGATCGTTTTGCCGAGACGCTTGCAGCAACATGTGTGATGACGGGCAAGAAACCTTTGATGGCTGCGATGGTATTGCCGGGTCAGCTACAAGAGGAGATCCCAATGGACCTGCTCGATCTGCGGATTGATCTGTTGATAACAACCGAAGGTATATTACATATCGAATAAAGGGTTGTGATGTGATTGAGTTCAGAAGTGAACAACGGCCAGGCTTCGGGTGGCAAACTGACCCATTTTAATGAACAGGGGCGGGCCCGGATGGTTGATATTTCGGGTAAGGAAATTACCGTACGTACGGCTGTGGCCGTAACGAAAGTGACGATGAATCCAGATACACTGGAAGCGATTCGGGAGGGCCGAATCGGCAAAGGTGATGTTCTGGCTGTGGCTCAGATTGCCGGGATTCAAGGCGCGAAGAAAACGTCGGACTGGATTCCGATGTGCCATCCGCTGGCACTGACGGGTGTGGATATTCGTTTTCATGACAACGGAGTGGATGAATTACACATTGAAGTTACTGTCAAAACCGAAGGCAAAACGGGTGTTGAGATGGAGGCACTTACGGCTGCCTCAGCTGCAGCACTGACGGTCTATGACATGTGCAAGGCCATGCAAAAAGATATGATTATCGGTCCAACCATGCTGAATTCCAAGAGTGGTGGCAAAAACGGTGATTACAGCCGATAGGCAATATTTATTTTCATAGAGGAGAAGGGTGATCTTTATGGTGTGGAGAACAGCAATCCTGACAGCCAGTGACAAAGGAGCCCGCGGGGAACGTGAGGATACGAGTGCACAAGTCATTCGGGAGCTGGTGGAAGAAGAGCTGGGTGGTCAAATCGTGGAGTACCGTATCGTTCCGGATGAACCCGATGAGATTATTGCGGCTTTGATTGAGATGACGGATTATTTTCACGCCGATCTGGTGCTGACTACCGGTGGCACGGAGCTGGCCATTCGTGATATTACTCCGGAAGCGACCCGGCGCGTAATTGAGCGGGAAGTTCCCGGGATGGCAGAGGCCATGCGGTACAGTGTAATGAGCAAAAACCGTTCTGCAATGCTTTTCCGTGGGGTATGTGGCATTCGTGGACGCACGCTGATTGTTAATCTGCCCGGTACACCAAAGGGTGTGCACGAACATCTGGCGGCCATTATGGATCAGCTTCCGGAAGCGCTGCTGATGGTTACGGGTCAGTTCAAGCAATAATCGAGCACGGACTCTGGGGCAAGATATCCGATTAGCCATGAACCGGTGTTAGATTGTTATAGTGACATCTCTTATTTGTGAATTTTGCGGGTTATGTAAGTGGTTACATCTATGGTATGATGGGCTTAAATTAAGAACGCAGCAGAGACATCTATGAACATCTGGCCGAGTATGCGCATCTTCGAAGCTTGAGACGAGGAGGATTATCAATGTTAAGTTCCATTGGACCAACGGGTTTTATTTTGCTGGCCGTGATTGCATTGTTGTTGTTTGGACCCAACAAACTTCCGGAACTGGGACGTGCAGTTGGGCGTACCTTCCGTGAATTCAAAGAGGGCGCTCGCGAGATTATCTCTGAGGATGACTCGTCCAATCGCAAAGAGCAGGAGAAAGCGAAACCGCTGGCGGCTGAGAGCACACCTGCAGACAAGCCTGCTGATAAACGCCTGCCGGAATAATCTTGACGGCAATGAAAGAGAAATCCCTTCCTGCCGGAAGGGTTTTGTATTTTAAGCTGGCAATAATGGGGGGCAGGCATGACGCAGCAAATGGAAGAAATGTCGATTACGGAACATCTGAGTGAGCTGCGGAAGCGGCTGATCTACGTATTAAGTATTTTTGTGCTGGGACTGATTGCAGGATTTTTTGTGGCGGACCCGGTATACCAATATCTGACCAAGGCAGAGTCGGCAAAAGGTTTTGTATTGCATGCCTTCTCGTTTTGGGACGGGATTGGCATCTACATGAAGATTGCAGGGCTGTTTTCACTTATAATTACACTTCCATTTACGGTGTATCAGATCTGGAAGTTTGTTAGTCCAGGGCTAAAGCCGCGCGAACGAAAAGCGACGCTGAAGTATGTGCCCTATGTGTTTCTCTTATTTCTGACAGGAATGGTTTTCTCGTATTATGTTATTTTTCCGATGGCACTTGCCTTCACAACAGCGATTACGGAGAAGATGGGGCTTGTGGAGACCTACGGGATGAAGCAGTATTTCAGCTTCCTGTTTGGCATTGTGCTGCCTGTGTCCCTGTTATTTGAACTTCCTTTACTTATTATGTTTCTGACAGGACTGCGGATTCTGAATCCAATTCGTCTTCGCAAGATGCGTAGAGTGTCTTATTTTGTTCTGATCTTCATTGCGGTGGTCATTACACCTCCAGATTTTATTTCCGATCTGCTGGTGATGATTCCCTTGCTCTTGTTATATGAGATCAGTGTGTTATTATCCGCAATCGTATATCGCAAGCAGCTTGCAGCCGATGAAGAGATCGAATCCCGTTACGTTCGTGCCGAGGATAAGAAACATGCGGGCTGAATGAGGATAAGCTGTAATGTGCCCGGAAAAGACGGTATGTTCTTATCCGGGCTATTTCTTCTGTAGACTGCCGACCACCACGACAGGACAAGCAGGCATATTATGTTCAACAATGGATACAATGGGAAAGGGACTGTCTGCTAACGTTGCAGAAGGGCTAAACAATTGCGTAGAATAAGATTAGTGAATTGCAACATATAACCAGGCACAGCGGGTGTAATTTGGTTGTGTTCGTGTAAATTCATCGTAAATTCTCGCAGGAATTCGTCAAAAGGACTTGAAATCATGCTTCAAGTTGAGTATCATAAAGTTGGTTGTTAGCACTGAACACTGTCGAGTGCTAATACATATGGCTACAACCTACAATGTAACGTTATATAATTTCAAAAGGAGGCTATTTTTCATGATCAGACCTTTAGGTGAACGCGTATTGGTAGAACCACTGGAGCAAGAACAAACAACTTCTTTCGGGATCGTACTCCCGGACTCCGCCAAAGAAAAACCGCAAGAGGGTAGAATCATTGCAGTTGGTGCTGGAGTATTGAAAGACGGCGTACGTGTAGCTTTGGAAGTGAAAGAAGGAGATCGCGTTATTTTCTCCAAATATGCCGGTACAGAAATCAAATTCGAAGGTAAAGAATATTTGATTATGAAAGAAAGCGATATTCACGCGATTCTCGACTAATTCAAATTTAATCGGATAACCGAACCATATAGCACGACCATTTTTCAACAAAAACTAGGGAGGTTTTCTTAACATGGCTAAAGACATTAAATTCAGTGAAGACGCTCGTCGCTCCATGCTTCGTGGTGTGGACGCATTGGCTAATGCAGTAAAAGTAACACTCGGTCCTAAAGGCCGCAACGTGGTTCTGGAGAAAAAATTCGGAAGCCCACTCATCACTAACGATGGTGTAACCATTGCTAAAGAAATCGAACTGGAAGATGCATTCGAGAACATGGGTGCACAACTGGTTAAAGAAGTAGCAACCAAAACCAACGATGTTGCCGGTGACGGTACTACAACAGCAACTGTATTGGCGCAAGCGCTGATCACAGAGGGTCTGAAAAACGTAACTGCAGGCGCTAGCCCAATCGGTATCCGTAAAGGGATCGACAAAGCGGTTAAAGCTGCGGTTGCTGAATTGCAATCCATCTCCAAACCAATCGATTCCAAACAATCCATCGCACAAGTTGCAGCAATCTCTGCAGCTGACGAAGAAGTAGGCGAACTGATCGCTGAAGCTATGGAAAAAGTAGGTAAAGATGGCGTTATCACAGTAGAAGAATCCAAAGGATTCGCTACAGAGCTTGAAGTGGTTGAAGGTATGCAATTCGACCGTGGATACATCTCTCCTTACATGATCACGGATACGGACAAAATGGAAGCTGTTTTGGACAATCCGTACATCTTGATCACAGACAAAAAAATCTCCAGCACGCAAGATATCTTGCCATTGCTTGAGAAAATCGTTCAACAAGGCAAACCGCTGGTATTGATCGCTGAAGATATCGAAGGCGAAGCACTGGCTATGCTGGTTGTGAACAAATTGCGTGGTACATTCAATGCTGTAGCTGTTAAAGCTCCAGGATTCGGTGACCGTCGTAAAGCAATGCTACAAGACATCGCTGCCCTCACTGGTGGCCAATTGATCACGGAAGAACTGGGTCTGGACCTGAAATCCGCTGTTGTGGAACAACTGGGTACAGCTCGTCAAATCCGTGTAACAAAAGAAAACACAATCATCGTTGACGGTGCTGGTAACAAATCCGATATCGATGCACGTGTTAGCCAAATCCGTACACAACTGGAAGAAACAACTTCCGAGTTCGACAAAGAGAAACTACAAGAGCGTCTGGCTAAATTGTCCGGCGGTGTAGCAGTAATCAAAGTTGGTGCAGCTACTGAAACAGAATTGAAAGAACGCAAACTTCGCATCGAAGATGCCCTGAACGCAACTCGCGCTGCGGTTGAAGAAGGTATCGTATCCGGTGGTGGTACAGCGCTCATGAACGTATATAGCGCGGTTGCAGCTGTAGCTCTGTCCGGTGACGAGCAAACAGGCGTAAACATCGTCCTGCGCGCTCTGGAAGCACCAATCCGCACAATCGCAGCTAACGCTGGCGAAGAAGGTTCCGTAATCGTGGAACGTCTGAAAAAAGAACAAACAGGCATCGGCTTCAACGCTGCAACTGGCGAGTGGGTTAACATGATCGAAGCTGGTATCGTTGACCCTGCAAAAGTAACTCGTTATGCATTGCAAAACGCTGCTTCTGTAGCAGCAATGTTCCTGACTACTGAAGCAGTTATCGCTGATAAACCAGAACCAGCAGGTGCTGGCGGCGGAATGCCTGACATGGGCGGTATGGGTGGAATGGGCGGCATGATGTAATAAAGGTGTAAAAACCTTTAAAGCATCATGTGCCTAGCAGAGTGAATTCTCGTTACGATGTGACAAGAATTTGTGAAGCAGTCACTGATACAAATTATAAACAACACAAAAACCACTTCTTAGTAATTATTAAGGAGTGGTTTTTGTGTTGTTGAGTATTGGTATAATCAAAGTCAGTATTAAGAGATATGGAGGGCATATATCATGAAACATATTAGAAAAATGATATTAGCAGTTTTGATGTCTGTTGCTGTTATTATCTTAATTTATAATTTCACTTCTGATTCCGAACGAAAATTTGTAAAAGTAAATGAAGCTAGTGATACTCCATTAACGACACTCACAGTAATCAATAATGAGGATTTCGCAGGTACTACAAATACGCATTGGTTTGATATTCCAACAGGGTTTAGTTATGTGAAAGTGAGTTTTAAAAACACGGGTTCGAAACACTTCACGTTCACGATCAATGAAGGATCTACTAGTGGAACTGAAATATTGTATGGCAGGGTCCCGGCAGACGGAAAAGAGCATACATATTATAGTGACAAAGCATTGTCGACGGGTTCGTATTATGTAAGTACCTCTTCTGCGCAAGGGATGTCGGGCATATTGGATGTTTCTCTTGGAACTGATGTTAATTAAAGATTCGGTAATTCGCTCTAAATGTAGATTTGAAGCCCTGTGATTGAAACCTCGTTCCTATGGTTTCGTATGTACTGTGATACATAGAGAGCTTATCAGTAACGACTTGAGGAGGAAATGATTTTGAGAAAGGGTACAAAGTGGACATTATGGATTCTGGGCTTGATGCTCGCTGCAATTTTTATCAACTTTTTTATGAATTTATATAGCTTTGCTTATGCACTGATTACCGTACTTATACTTGCCTTTATGGGATGGGGATTCTTAGCAAAGTTAAAGAACGACGTTCGGCAGCATGAAGATCATCATCGAAGAGAGTACGAGTCTGCGATCGATGACGTTGATCGATACACAAGATAGGTAACACATACATGATTTATCACACGTAACCTAGCTTAGATCTGATCTGATAATCTGGCCAATTGGTTTATCAGCCGTTTATGGAGATTGATTTTTCAATTTTTGGTTATTTTATTATATTGGAGGGATTTTATGTTATGAAATTATTAAAATTGCCATTGATTCTTTGTGCTATATTACTTTTATCTATTGTCTCAGCTTGTGGTGCGGATGATAGGCTACACGGAAAGAGCGATAACTGGGATGTTTCTTTACAGAGATCAACAGGGAGCTATAGTATTACTTATATAGGTGATGAAAAGCGTATAAAGGATTTTGTGTTTGACCTTACCGGCAATAATATAAAACAACAGGGAAAAGCGCTTGAAGAACAAGGGGTACCATTCAGTATGTCGGGAACAGTTACTGAGGCGGGGAAAACGAAAGACCCAATTACCTTTAAAATGAGTTGGAACAATCAGAGCGAGACTGTAACTTTTGAGTAACTCTCTCATGGTGGAGGTGTTCATCATTGGTTTGGTGGCAATTACTGAATCACTCCTATAGTACTTATCACACGTCAGGCCGTTCCTTCATGGAGCGGCCTTTTTGCACATTCGTATCTCATTTCTCAACATTTATTTCAAAAGTAGAGTGATCAGAATCCTGTATGCTGAAGCGATATTCCAATCCGTTGCGAATAGTCCTTCCATCAAAATCAGGTTGATTCACATCGCGATCTAGTATACCGATATCCTGAATGACATCTTGTGCATCGTTATACGTGTACTCATTATTAGTTGTGAGAATGAGTGTGGCGATACCGGTCAAAAAAATTCCACCTGTTGGTTCGCTCGTATCACCAGTTCCATATAACCTGATTTCCTGTACGCTCTCATCCGCATTCACTACAACAACCAAGCGCAATTCATCATTAAATACATACTCGAAAGTGCCAGTGCCCTGCTCGGAAGAGTCTTTCATATCCAAGCGGGTAATACTCAAACCATTCAGTCGGTATTTGCCTACGGCGCCATTAAACTTGTTTTGGAATTCATCGGTAGTCATGTGGAGACCCGAAGGTTTAATTTGGGGTGAAGTTTCCGGATTTTTTTCTGTTGTAGCGTCACTTGATTCGTGTTCCACCGCCTGATCTATTTCAGACTGAGTAGAGTTTGAAGATAAAGTCAGCGTCCCATACAAACCTATTAAAGCAATCACAAAACAGGCCGTTGTTAGAAAAATATATCTGATTGGCAACCTATTACCTTTGCGAATAGATAAGATCATCAGAACAACAAACACCACAAAAGTAATAAAGCCAAGAATGAAGAGAGTGGTAAACAGATATTGCAAAGTCTCACCTCGTAATAGAGTAATTGTTGGGGAAATCGTGCTTGCACCTCATTCATTATAATGTTCCCATGGAAAACTTCAAACTCTCACTACCCACTGCCCCAACAAAAAAAGCACTGCCGGCATACTGCCAGCAGTGCTTGCTTGATGTTATACAGGTCTTACCGTAAAGGTGAAGTGATACGCGCGGTTGGCTGGCAAGGTGTATTCAGCGTGGGTACGTGCTCCCCAGCTGTCATCTCCGCCAACACCCATTTGTTTGTAATTGATGCGAGCGACAGTCTGCGTGCTCTGAGGTAATTTGTACACATGGTCGTTTGCTTCCAGTTCCTCCGGTGTCCACGGCAACGCATTAATTTCAAATGGTATGGTGGCTTCAACATGAAGGCCAAGCTGACCATCCGCTGACGTAATTCCAGCAAAGCGTACATCCGTTTTGTTACCACACTCTTGTGGTTTCAGATATGGAACAAATTGATCTCGAACCGCACCTGTGTAATAACCGAGACGTGCACTGGTCAAACGGTCTGCGTAGTTGTCATGCGGACCTCTGCCGTACCAGGATATCGTATCCAGGCTGCTATTCAGTTGCAGCAGCATACCGAATTCCGGTAGATCAGGTAAGCCTACGCCTGGAATAAGGGTTTGACTGATTTCCAATACACCATCCGTATCAATTCGGTATGTGATGGACAGCGTACATCCCGGATGTGAATCCCACGTATAATCGGTCGTTACGAGAATGCCTTGCTCGTCTGCATGGTGCTCGAAGCGAATTAATCTGCTGGTAGCGTGAGCATCTCTCCAGAAGGCAGAACGCTCATTTAGGCGGTTCCCCATATCATTGTCTGTCATGGCTCTCCAGAAATTTGGCCGGACGGGTGCGAGCAATTGCTCCTGATTGTTAATCTGATAGGATGTTAACGCGCCAGTGGCTGGATTGAAGCTCAAATTGACTTGGCCTGTAGCCACTTTCAATTCATCTTGCAGATCCTGTACCTGTGGCGCATTGCCATGTCCTTGATGTACCGGTTGGATTGGACGCAGTCGCGGAGATACCACGAACTGATCCCAGGCAATCTCATGACCTACTCCTGCCCATTTGGTTGCGACTTTCGTAACCAGAGATACAGTCAGCACCGCTTCCTGTAACAGATCGGATGATGGCGTGTACGGGATTCGGACTTCAACCGATTCGCCAGGAGGTACCGCGATATCCAACGTGCCGTTCTCTACAGATACACCATCGTGTGTTACTGTCCATACGAGCGAATAATCGCTCAGATCCGTGAACAGGAACTGGTTTTTGATGCGCAGCAGGCCGTCTTTGACATCAATGGCTTCCATACGAACGTTCTGATAACATTTCTTCACTTCTTCCAGCTTAGGTGTAACCGTCTTATCGGCAAGAATCAATCCGTTCCCGCAGAAATTGCCATCATGAGGGGATTCGCCGAAATCTCCGCCATAAGCGAAATATTCGATACCGTCTGCCGTAGTGGTACGAATGGACTGATCGACCCAGTCCCAGATGAACGCACCCTGTAACACATCATATTTATCGAACAAATCCCAATACAGATGCAGACCTCCACAGGAGTTACCCATGGCATGGCTGTATTCGCAGATAATATAAGGTTTCTTCGGACCCTTCATGCGAGCATAATTCTCTACATTTTCAGGACTGATGTACATTGTCGATTCAATATCGCTTGCCGAATCAGAAGGGCGATAATGGAAGGTGCCTTCATAATGAACGAGACGGGTTGGATCGACTTGTTTCAGATAATCGTACATGGTGATGAAGTTATCGCCGCCGAAGGATTCATTACCCAGAGACCAGATAATAACAGACGGATGGTTTTTGTCCCGCTGGAACATCGAGTTACAGCGATCTATTACATTATTACGCCATTCCGGCTTGCTCGCGGGAATATTGTTTTCATTCATTTCCTTTTGCCCATAATCCCAGGTGCCGTGAGTTTCCAGATTCGTTTCGTCAATGACATAGAGGCCATATTCATCACACAGTTCGTACCAGAGTGACTGATTCGGATAATGGGATGTGCGTACGGCGTTAACGTTATAGGACTTCATCAATTCAATGTCACGGATCATGTCTTCCCGCCCAATGGCTCGACCCTTATCCGGGGAAAATTCATGACGATTCACGCCTTTGAATACAATGCGTTTGCCATTGATTTGCATCAGGCCGTCCTTCAGTTCAAACTTACGGAATCCGATCCGGCTGCGGACTGCTTCCAGTGTTTCGCCTGATTCGTCCTGAATGGATAGTACAAGTGTATACAGGTTAGGGGACTCAGCGCTCCATAGAATCGGCTTCATAACCTCTGCTGACAACTGGAATGAAAGTTCATCCTCGCCCTGGAAAGTAACGGCCGCAGTAAGAGGCTGCTTCAATACAGTCTGCTGCCGTGCATCATAGAGCTGCGCCTGAACGGACAATCCGGCAGGGGTCTGCGCGGCATTATGATTAAATAACTTCAAATCCAGCAGTAGCTCCGCATCCTGATACGCGTCATCCAGTTCAGTACGAACAAAGAAATCGGCGATCTGAACAGGTGAAGGTGAATGCAAATATACACCACGGAAGATTCCACTTAACCGCCAGAAATCCTGATTCTCCAGCCAGCTCGCATCACACCAGCGATATACCTCTACAGCCAGCTTGTTCTCACCTTCGGTTAGATACGAAGTGATATCGAATTCTGCGGGCGTGAACGTGTCTTCACTATAACCGACCAGCTCCCCGTTCACCCATACATAAAAGGCGGATTCAACACCCTCGAAGTGCAGCAGGACAGGACGGTCTTTCCAGTCAGCAGGAACCGTAAACGTACGGATGTACGAACCCACCGGATTATAGGTTGTTGGTGCAAATGGTGGCTTCAATTCAGGCTCACGCTCGACCCACGGATACGTCATATTTGTATATTGGGGATAATCATAACCTTGCAACTGCCAGTTGGAAGGAACGGCGATCTCGTCCCATTCACTGGCATCATAATTGTTCTCATAAAAGGATGAAATCCGTTGCTCTGGAGTCTCCGCAAAGGCAAACTTCCATTGACCATTCAATGATTCGTACCATGGCGATGCGCTGGAATCATTGGACAATGCTTCTGTTATAGATGGAAACGCTACCATAGAAGCATGTGCGGGTAGACGGCCTACTTGAAAAGTCTCGGGATTGTTGTTCCATTCCGGGTATCCATTTGCCGGAGGGGTATGTACCAGTTTCTTTCTCATAACAGCAACTCCTTCTGAAATGTTATAATATTGTCATTATAGAATTGAATGATGACTTAGAGAATAAAGAATATTGCCCATATATATCACAATATGAAACTAACGATGAAGAAAGTGGTGTACTGGATGGATACCCGGATTTTTTTTGGTAAAACAGAAGAAGCTGCTCGCCTGCCGATCTATATGACCACGGTTGGTTACTGGGAACATCAATATGAAACCGAGCGTCCAGAGGGATTCCCGGATTATCAGATCCACCAGATTATTCATGGTCAGGGGAGACTGATTATACAAGAAGACGAGTATATCGTCGGACCGGGTGACGTTTTCTTTCTGTATCCTGATGTCCCGCATCGATATATGCCCATCAGTGATCGGTGGGAGCTGGCTTGGGTCTCGTTTCAGGGGAGAGAGGCCAGCCAGTTATTATCATATGCGGGGATAACCGGCTCACGCGTATGCAGACTCAGGACAGCAACGCTGCTGCGTGGCCTGGAGCAACTTCTGGTTAGCGGAGAGAATGGCGGTGATACGGATTACGCAGATTACGATGTTGAATGCTCCAAACAATTATATGCCCTCCTGCTGGATCTGAAGCCACTACTCATCGCATCCGCCAATTATAATGATGAACTGGAGCGCTTGAAGCCTGTGCTGCGTTATATCGCAGAGCATCTGGATCGTTCACTTTCCCTAAAGGAACTGGCCGATGTGGCTGTGGTATCTCCTCAATATTTGTGCAGGCTGTTTCAGAGGGCACTCCATACCAGACCTGTATTTTACGTGAACCAGGAACGGATCAATCGAAGCAAACAACTTATGTTCAGTGAGAGAGAGCTTCGAATATATGAAGTTGCTGATCGGGTGGGTTACGAGAATGCCAGTTATTTCTGTGCGATGTTCAAAAGGCATACAGGCATGAGTCCAGAGCGTTTTCGCAAACTGCACGGGCTGAATTGAAAGTCTGAATGCTGGTATTTATTTTGAATTTTGATCTGTTATTCATCCCAATTTCAGTTTCCATTAAGGTTGGGAAGGTAAGATAAGTCTTGTAAACCCCTTCTCGTGTTAAATAGATGTGTGACTGGCCCTATCGGATTGTCCTCCGGTAGGGCACTTTTTTTCTTCATTTCTTCGGTTGGTGGTATGATAGATGAATACATAATGTGTAACCAACTCTAGTGACCGGAGGATGGAATTGTGGATCACAGCTTGCACCCGTTGTTTAAACCTATTCAGATGAATGGAACGTACCCTAACAGTTATTATGTTGAGAAAATACCTGCTGCCGGTCTGATGGCTTATGTGGCCTGTTATTGGGAATCAGGATCTCTTCCGAACACATATGCAGATGTTGCTAAGAGAGAAGGTCCAGAGCGATCGATGACGACGGTACCTGCCCGGGTATTGCCGGATGGTTGCACGGACATGCTGATTACATACGACCCGGTCTGTTCAGAGCACTCCTATGCTTACTGTGGCAATTATACACAGCCGTTCGCTATACCTGAGCCATTCGATTATGATCCTCCTGCTAGAGACTACACCTTTGGTGTGCGGTTCTTCCCAGGTGGAGCGCATGTCTTTCATGGCATGCCTCTGGAGTGGTTTACGGATAAGCGAATTGCCCTTCAGGAATGTTGGCCGGAGAAGCTGAATGAGCTTCAGGAACGGATGGCCGAAACGAATCGTTTTGCAGAGCGAGTAGAGGTTATGAATGCGTACTTGAGTCCGTTGCCCGTGCAGGCAAGCACATCGGAGAACAATTTGATGAAAAACGTACTGCACCGCATCTTTATAGATGGGGGACGTATGAGTGTCCAAGAGCTGGCGATGCGTGAAGTGATCAGTGAACGGCAGTTGCATCGCAAGTTCTCGGAATGGGTCGGAATCAGCCCCAAGCGATTCAGTGAGGTGGTTCGTTTTCATCGTGTGCTGAGCGATATTCATCAGGGGAACACGGCAGACTGGGCAATGCTTGCCCAGAATCATGGATTTTTTGACCAAGCCCATCTGATTCGGCAATTTCGCAAGTTTTATGGAGAGACTCCGTTGACGGCAGCCAGGGAACACGGCAGGATGTTGTCCGATTTGTACAATAGATCTGCAGCACCTTCGGTTATACTGAAGTCGTGAGAATAAAAGATAAGGGAGACATCATATATGAATGGAACATTGCAGATTCGGGATCACTTGTTAAATGAGTTGGAAACAGGCGTACGGACGGGGGCTTCGTTAATTCGCTTGATTCGTTCGGAGGAGTGGTCTTATCGTCCACAGGAGAACATGCGTTCATTGGTGGAGCTAGTGCATCATTTTATCCAGATTACCGCATCCGATCTTGCTATTATGCAGGAAAAAGGTGAAGCTGAGGTTGGTCTGGTGGAGAATAGTCTGTCGGGGATTGAGGATATCGAGAAGCTTGAAGCAACGTTATGGAGCAATTTCGAATCCTACAAAGCCTATATCACGGGATTGAGCGAAGATGACTTTTTGAATCGTTCAACAAAAGCTTTTTATATGGAACATGGTCACTTGCAGGTTCAATGGCAGATTGAAACGGTAACGCATGTATTCCATCACCGTTCGCAGCTGTATAACTATCTCAAGCAGCAGGGCCATGAACTGAACTTTTTCATGCTGTATGCGTAATTAAACTTGTTATATTTAAAGTAAGCTTAGTTGGCTCTACCGGATGGTCCGGTGGGGCCTTTTTTGCGTACAGTCGTCTATTAATCTATAAAGTCTATCAAAATTGGACATTATGACGCTGGTAATTCACCGTTGCTTTAATAGATTTCAAGCATAGAATACCGTATCAAAGCAAAAAGGAGGTGATTTCAATGGCCATCCTTTTACCGCAACAGTTTTACAATTTGGCTGCAAGTGTGGGCAAGTCCTACTACGAGGATCTGACTGGTGGAACCAATGCAAGCATTACGGTTAACAACTTTGGTCCTTTCGCAGTTGATTTGGTTGTTACTCGTGTGAATGCACCAGTGATCACGTATTTGATCCCTGCAGGCAACAGCCTCACACTGTCTGTAGACTTATTGCTCGTAGCTGCCTTGTTGACAAGTGCAGCAGGTGCATCATCAGGTACGATTCAAATTGCAACATCTGATTTCTAATGATGTAATGCACTCGTTGAACCTCTGTCGGACATTTTGTCGACAGGGGTTTTTCTTTTTTTGTGGATATACATAGGTTTAAAGGGGTATTTTGAGGAAATAAAAGTTAATAAAATACTCGCTTCCTATTATGGTGAGGCAGTAGATGAAAACGTTAAATTCGTTGGAACAACGATAGCGTACGTAGAAGAATAAATCCTTACTGAAGAGGAAGTAGAAGTAACAACTAATAACTACATAAATGCGAACCTATAGATTACTATAACGAACAGAACAAAGCGAGTATTTCATAAGAAAAAATTAAAATTATAAAAGAACAACCCGCCATAGGTTGCCGTATGGAGTGGAGACCTGGCTTCACAAAATCTATTATTTTTACAATCGATATTATAGAGTAATAGATAAAAGAGAGATTATTCCAACTATGTGTTACGGTATATTTAGGTGTTGAATACAATATTTTGAATTTATATTAACAAGAGGTGGGAAAAACCGTGAAGAATAGAAACATAACAGGTATTATAGTGGCCATAATTTATTGTGTTGTTCTTTATGTTTTTTTAACTGATGCCCCCCCTGGTGAAGCTCCAAATAATCCGTTTTGGATTTATTTATTGATTCCAATTGGAGCTATTGTAATTACGTCTCTTTTTGATTATGTGGACAAGTTCGATTTCTTCAGGAAAAGGAAGAAATAGAAGTAAAGAAAAAATTTCTAAATCATTTTTTGCGGGAGTTCTGCTCTCTGTTGGAATTAACGTCAATCTACAATTACTAACAGATCACAATTCATTTACTGTACCACAACCATAAGGTTGGCAAGTCTGAATTGTCGAAACAGTATTAATAAATCCAGTATAATCATGATATCTATCTGCTAATGCCTGTGGAGCGTATCTGAGATCTTCATAAATGGGGTCTAACTTTTTTGATTGCATAATTCACTTCGCCGGTTTGCAGATTTTCATACTTTACTTGCTATCATCGACTTTTGTAATTTTCAACTCATCTTCTCCATTTGAATCGGTCGCAATATAGTAATTGTCATATTGAACTAATGTAGAACCATCCGTAAAAGTTACAGAATTACTGGTTGTGCTTTCAACTAAATCTAAGAGGCTTTTATCCACTTGTGACACTGGCAAAGAAGATGGTAAATCTACCTGATCCTGAGCAAAAGCTGGTAGTGAGATAGATGGTTGATCGACACTTCCATGATACCAAACAAAGAGGTTTTTTTCTGTCACTAGAAACAGTACTGTTTAAATCTTCTTACGTCCACAAGGGTTAACTCATTATTTTAAGTGCGAAAGTTGAGTGAATAATAAATGCGTATTACCCTTAAACTTTAACAGCGCCTTTATACAGGCTTGTTTACTTTAGTGTTCATTCGATTAATTTAAGGTATAGGCGGCACGCAGATTGGTGTTGGCATACAGGAGGTTAGTGGATGATGAATAGAACAATCTTATTTGAAACGGAACGGTTGGAATGTGCGACTTGGAACGAAGGAGATCGTGCGCTGGCGTTTGCATTGTGGGGCGATCATGAGGTTGCCAAGTGGATTAGCAGCAAGGGATTTTTGAGCGAGGATGAGGTAGAAGCGCGATTGACACAGGAGATTCAAAGGCAGAAGGAAGCGGGTGTGCAATATTGGCCCCTTTTTGAGAAAGAGTCGGAGGTGTTTGTCGGTTGCTGTGGCCTGCGTCCGTATTCTCCTGAAGAGGAGATCTATGAATTGGGATTTCATCTAACCCGGGATCACTGGGGGAAAGGGTATGCCCAGGAAGCAGCGCGTGCGGTGATTGGTTATGCCTTTGAAAAATTGAACGTGAAGGCATTGTTTGCCGGGCATCATCCGGATAATGAAGTGTCACGTCACATCTTGATTAAGCTGGGATTTGAGTATAAAGGTGATGAACGTTATGAACCGACAGGAAAGATGCATCCATCGTATGTATTGCAAAATAAGAAACCCCTGACCAATGAAGGACAGGGATTGCGTGTTAGGTGATACTGAATAACACGGTTTTGGTTCCGACAAGTATAGATCCGCTGTTAACAAAATAATAGTTGGAGGCGGCATCCAGCGTTAAAGGTCCTGTCCAGGTGATCGTAGCAAACTGACTACTGAATATGCCTGTTGGAGGGACATCACTTAAGGCGAGTGTGACGGTCACATTGCCATTGATCGTGGAATTGGTAATGTGTGAGTATCCTCTGACGTTAATGGTGCTGTCTGAGGCACTATCTACCATCCGTTGAATATTCAAACCGTTATGAATCATCGTGTTGATGCGACTGTGATACAGGTAGGTGTTCAGATTACCCATATGACCGGATTGTACAATATTTCCAACGACTCTGGCATTGAGCAATTGAAATTCAATGGTCGTGAACGGGTCACCCACAGCCACGTTCTGAAAAGTGACGTCACCGCTTATAATGGCGCCGTCCGTGTAGTTGGTATGCGTGCTGACGGACGTGCCGTCATTAAACGTTCCTATTACCGTAACAGGACGAGCATCAAATGCAGGTCCTTGAACCAGATAGACATCTTCTGCAGCTTGGCTTGTCTGGATCGTGACATTCCGAGGAATGGAAGAAGCGAAATTGGCCAGATCCGAATTTCCGAGTTGCCAAGGGCCAATTCCTAGAATTTGCACATGTCTTGCGGGTGGAATAACAATGTCTTCATTGAAGGATGAATTGCCGGCAATTAGAATAATCAACCGGGCTCTCATGCCAAAAGTAACCGCAAGAGGGCTGTTCGTGGCTGCGTCGATAGTAGCCTGTAGAGAATTAAATGGATCAAACGGTGATCCGGTACCTGGACCAGGTGCGCTTGAATCAGCCCAGTAGATCGTCTCTCCCCACTCGAAGTCGGGAGTGCCACCTTCAGCACCCAGCAACTCAGAAGTCACCAGGCGATGAGCAGCGACCAGTTGTCCTGCTGTATTTTTGCCCCACATCGAAATCTCAGTTGAGCTCTCCGCCAGGCCACTGGTAGTAAAAATGAATTCGAAGCCAACCAGGTTGGCATAGTAACTTTTGGTGAAAACTTCATTGGGACCCAGCGTAATGGCCTCCTGTACATACAAGGTTCGTGTTCCGTTCAGTACATACCCTTCGATTAGAATATCCGAGGCGTTGACAGGATCGTGATTATCAATTTTGACGGTGACCGTTGTAGTTCTTACTCCGGCTGCTAGATTATTCTCAATCGGTCCAGATGAAATTGTGGCCATATCTTATACACCCCTTATATTAGTAATTCGTTCAAAACGAGGCGATGTGCGGTTTCAAGTTGTCCCGTATTGTTTTTGCCCCATGCCGATATTTCAGTCAATGAGGCTGCGTTTCCACTAGTTGTAAATACATATTCGTATCCATCCAGGTTCGCATAGTAGGTCTGAGAGAAGACTTGCCCGGGGGTCAGATTAACGGATTGAAGGACATATAAGGTCCTCGTTCCATTCAGGAAATAACCTTCAATGAGTACATTGGACGAATTAACGGAATCGGTGTTTACGATTAGGATCGTGACTTGTTGTGTAGGCCTGCTGCCACCGGAGAGGTTGTTCTCGATCGGGCCTGTAGAAAGGACTGCCATAGGTCCATCTCCTTTTTTATGAATTTCTTTTCCTGAGAAAAGCTAGAATAGCATATGTTAGAATTGACGAAAGCGTTTGGACAGAGAGATATATGTACTGAATGAAAAGGAGGTACTGAATTTTCTGTCCAAAGGGGATATATGTTTTCATGCTTTTTTTATTTCGCTTTCAGCTTCTATTAAGGTAGCGGAGGTATGATAACTCTTGTAAACCCCTTCTCGTGTTAAATAGATGTGTGACTGACCCCGCCGGGCGCCGGTGGGGTATTTTTTGTTTTATTTTCAAATAAACAAAACTAAACAAAAATAAATAAAAGTATATTTCTTTGTTTGTTATTGACTATCAAAGATAAACAAAGGTATAATGAATGTGAAATAAGGAACTTACTATGTACGTGGCAAGCTATTTGATTTTCAATATAAGGAGAGATTGATCATGAACGTGACCCTTACCAATGAAACAACGCAGGCTGCAGGTTTCCATATCCCATTTGTCCGTGAGATGGCTGAGATTACACAACATATGTGGAAAAACGGCTGGGATGAGCGCAATGGGGGGAATGTCAGCTATCTGCTGGAGGAAGAGGAAGTTGCCCAATATATCGATATCCATCATGTGATTCGCAAGATCAAACCGGCATTTTCGGTGCAAGAGCTGGCAGGCAAGTATTTTATCGTGACCGCATCGGGCAAATATTTCAAAAATGTACTCGCTGATCCGGAGAGTAATCTAGGGTTGCTGCGTGTATCGCAGGATGGGCAGGAGCTGGAAGTGCTCTGGGGATTGAAGTCGGGTGCGAATCCAACAAGTGAGTTGCCTACACATTTCATGAGCCATATTGAACGTCTGAAATTGGACCCGAACCACCGTGTTGTTATGCACAATCATGCGACTCATGTGCTGGCGATGACGTTTATCCACGAATTGGATGAAGCAAAATTCACGAAGACCCTCTGGCAGATGTGCACGGAGTGCGTGGTTGTATTCCCGGATGGGATCGGCATTATTCCTTGGATGATCCCTGGATCGAATGAGATTGGGCGCGAAACGGCTGAGAAAATGAAAGAATACCACGCGGTCATCTGGCCGCAACATGGCATCTTCGGAACGGGCACAACGATTGACGAGGCATTTGGTCTGATTGAAACCATCGAGAAGGCAGCCCAAGTGTATATGCTGGTTGCGGGTCACGAGATCCGGCAGAGAATTACGGATGAACAGCTGACCACACTGGCACAAGCATTTGGTGTTACCCCTCGTCCTGGAATTCTGGGTAGTTAAAGGATGTTTTATTGTAATACAGTCAACGCATAGATCAAGGAAGTGGTCTTTGGTTCATTGAACCAAAGGCCATTTCCTTTTTTTTGGCGAACAATCGTCGTTTTGGTTCAAAAAAGTTCAAATTGCTGAACAAGAATGGCTTTGTTATCGATTATTGAATCGTAGAATGCATTATCACGCGCTGGCGAATTTCGGGTGAAATGACGTATTGTCAATGGCTCTGCGATTTTGCATAATAACAATGCTTCACAGATGAGAGACGGAAGGAAGTTATGATCATGCTTGGCAAAATGAAGAGAATCTTAATAGGCAAGCCCATGAAATCGGCTGAACTGGATGGAGAAAAATTGGGGAAATGGAAGGCACTCGCCATCCTGTCCTCGGATGCCCTATCATCCGTTGCCTACGGTACGGAACAGATTTTGCTGGTGCTCGTTGCGGCCGGATTCGCGGCCCTGTGGTACTCCATTCCGATTTCCATCGCCGTGCTGGGATTACTCGTCATTTTAATTTTTTCCTATCGCCAGACGATATTTGCTTATCCAACAGGGGGCGGCGCTTATATCGTAGCCAAGGATAACCTGGGTACAACATCCAGTCTGATTGCCGGAGGATCTCTGCTGGTCGATTATATTCTGACCGTTGCGGTAAGTTCGTCCGCAGGGACGGATGCGATTACGTCAGCTTTTCCTATGCTGCATGACTACAGTGTTGTGATTGCACTCATTATGATAGTTTTTCTAACGATTATGAATTTACGGGGAGTAACGGAGTCAGCGTCTGTGCTGGCGATCCCGATCTATCTGTTTATCTTTTCGATTGCGGTTCTGATTATCTCGGGTGGAATCAAATTTCTTGCCGGGGGGATGGAAGCAGCTGCACCTGAATTCGGAACAAGTCTATCCCATGTGAGTATGTTTCTATTATTGAAAGCATTCAGCTCCGGTTGTTCGGCCTTGACTGGTGTGGAAGCGGTAAGTAACGCGATCCCGAACTTCAAGCAGCCTGCCGAGAAAAATGCCGCGGGTACATTACTACTTATGGGTTGTATATTGGGAGCCATGTTCATCGGCATCACCTTACTGGCTTATGGGTACGGAGTGAAGCCTGATCCCAAAGCAACGGTCATTTCCCAGATTGCTGAAGCGACGTTTGGCAGGGGCACGATGTATTTTATCATCCAGGGTGTAACGGCACTGATCCTGTTCCTGGCAGCCAACACAGCTTATTCGGCTTTTCCACTGTTATCTTTCATGATGGCAAAGGATAAATACATGCCGCATGCATTTATGGTCAGAGGAGACCGCCTAGGCTTCTCGAACGGGATCATTTTTCTCAGTGTGATGTCTGCGCTGCTGGTGGTTGGGTTCAAAGGAAATACGGAAAGCCTGATTCCGCTCTATGCGGTAGGGGTGTTCATTCCATTTACGCTGTCACAGCTCGGTATGATGATTCGCTGGATCAAAGTCAAACCGTCTGGCTGGCAGATGAAGTTGCTGGTCAATACCGTCGGTATGCTGACTACATTATCGATTACCCTGATCTTTATTTTCACCAAGTTCACGCAGACATGGGTCATCTTTATCTTTTTACCACTCGTTGTTTATGTGTTCATGCGTATTCACCGTCATTATTGCAACATTGCAGATGAGCTGCGGATTGATATTCGGGTTGATAAGCCGGCTAAAAAAGGCAATACGATAGTCATTCCTGTTGCGGGCATTACCCGGGTTGTCATGAATACGATCAGTTACGCCCAGACGATGTCGGATCACGTGGTCGCGCTGTACATTGGATTCGATGATGAGGCCATACGCAAGATGGAGCAGAAGTGGGAGGAGTGGAATCCAGGTGTTCGCCTGGTTGTGATCAAATCCAGATACCGTAGCATTATGGGGCCGCTCAAGAAATTCATTGATACCGTAGAGTGGAAAACGGCTGAGACCGATCACATCACCATATTGATTCCACAATTCATCACCAAGCACTGGTGGCAAAATGTACTGCACAACCAGACCAGCTTCATGATTCGTGCTTATCTGATCAATTACAAAGACGTGATTGTCACCACGGTGCCATATCATCTTAATCGTTAACTCGAACGGTTAATCGCTTCGCCTCGTTTGGGATATTTACAGATTATTGTAAAATGAATCACTTTCATTAATAGATAAATGTTCATATTCCATTTACACATCGAACCGCAGGGACATCTCCAAACAGGGGAGTTCTTGCGGTTTTTTGTCTTGAAATCTAATTTTAATTCCGACGTAAAGTTGATCCCTGATTTCGTAAAGTCCCTTGTCCATGATTAACGTTACGTTGATTCAGAATGAATTTTGCTGTGACATTCGACTCTTACACTAGATAACGTGGTGCTGAAGTTGATGTAACATTTCACACACACTGAATGCGTGAAACAAGGGGGAAGAAAATCCGATGAGTGAGCTTGATAACCGGATCAGCTTGCCCGCCGCCAAACGGCGTGTATCCGGTACGAGTGCGCGCCGGACAGCTTCGCTGCGTGTGCAGCGAATGCGGGAGAATATGCTGGCCTATGGTTTCCTGGCACCATCGCTGCTTTTGTTTGCAGTGTTTCTGTTTTACCCGATGTTTAAGTCCGTGTACCTCAGTCTGCATTCCACAGATCCGACGGGACAGATTGCGGCTTATGTAGGACTGGATAACTTCAAGGCCGTGTTCCAATCAGGACTGTTTATGCAAGGGATGAAAGTGACGTTACTATTTGTCCTGTTTACAGTCCCCACGGGCATGTTGGCTGCTCTGATTCTGGCTGCACTGACTCACAACCGGTTCAAGGGAATGCGTGTGTTCCAATTTGTATTCTCTCTGCCCGTGGTGTTATCCGTCGGTTCGTCAGCGGTGATCTGGAAGTTTCTATTCCATCCGACACTGGGCATGCTGAATTATCTGCTTGGCAAAGTAGGTATTGATCCAATTCCTTGGCTTACCAGCCCGGATTGGGCATTGATCTCGATCTCCATCATGACGATCTGGATGAACCTCGGATTCAACTACATTATTCTATCCAGTGGTCTAGCGGGCATCCCGGATGAGATCTATGAAAGTGCCAAGATTGACGGCGCAGGTCCAGTACTTACTTTTCACAAAATCTCGATGCCGCTCCTGTCACCAACGTTATTCTTTGTTACGGTTGTATCGATCATTGGCGCTTTTCAATCGTTCGGTCAGATCAACATTCTAACCCGGGGTGGCCCGATGGACAGTACGAATGTATTCGTCTATTCCATCTATCAGGAAGCCTTCGTTAATTTCCGCTTTGGTACAGGTAGTGCACAGGCACTGATCCTGTTCGTGGTGATTATGCTGCTGACCCTGATCCAGTTCAAATGGGTAGAAAGGAAAGTGCATTACCAATGAGTGCGACATGGACCAAAACGCTGTTGTATGTATTACTGACGATCTGTGCAGCACTTGTGTTGTATCCGGTGATGTACACCTTTTTCATGGCCGTCATGACGCCGGAAGATGCGAGCGCTTATCCGCCGCATATCATTCCGAGTTCAATCGATCTGTCCAACTTTAGCGAAGTATTTGATATTGTTCCGATCGGCCGATTTATCGGCAATACCTTCCTTGTCGCAGGACTGACAACGCTTGGTCAATTGATTACAGCGAGTATGGCAGCCTATGCGTTTGCGAAAATGCAGTTCAAAGGCAAAAACGTCATCTTCAGCATGTTTGTCGCAACGATGATGATTCCATGGGAAGTAACGATGATCCCAAATTACCTGACAGTTCGCAGTTGGGGGTGGCTGGATAGTTACCAGGGGCTTACGGTGCCGTTTCTGGCAACGGCGTTTGGTACATTCCTGTTAAGACAGTTCTTCATGCAACTACCCAAGGAATTGTTCGAGGCGGCGAGGATCGACGGTTGTGGTCATATTCGCTATTTCATATCACACGTCTTGCCTTTGTCCCGTCCGGCACTTGGAACACTGGCAATCTATTCATTCTTAAGCATGTACAATTCGTATCTCTGGCCGCTGCTGGTGACCAATACACCGGAAATGAGAACCGCCCAGATCGGGATCTCCATGCTGGAGTTCCAGGAATCCACCGCATGGAATCTGGTTTTTGCCGGCACAGCCATGGTCATTCTACCATCCTTGCTGTTATTGATCTTTGGGTTGAAACAGCTTGTCCGTGGAATGGCCGCAGGCGCGCTGAAGGGGTAGGCAATGAAAGTTTTACAACTATTAAATTGAAATTGAAATGGAAGTTTAAAAGGTTTTATTAGACCTTGTATCTTCGTACAAGGTCTAAGGTTTGGATACCAGGAGCGAATAAACAAGGATCGCTTTTCAATAAGTCTTTGCAGAGCTGCAAAAGTAGTGAAGGAGAAGAATCGATTCTGAAGAAGCGAAGCGTTCGCCTTTATCCCCGGATTTTCCCCTTTTAAGGGGAGAATGAAAAAAATCCGGGGGTAACAGCGATCAAAAGAACGATTCGTAACCGTAACGGCCACACCGCGTCATCCCCAAGATTTTATTGTACGCGAGCCATATAAAAGGAGAGCGATTATGAACGGATTTCGATTGAAAAAAAGAGGTACATTTGCATTAATGCTGGCTGCACTCATGTTGGTCATTTCCGCTTGCGGAACAAAAGCTGAAACAAGCAGCCCGGCAAGTGGAGCTCAAGCAGAAGCAGCCGCAGCCGAAACAACACAATTGACGTGGTGGCATTCCATGTCTGGCGCTGGAGAAAAAGCCATTAATCAGCTCGCTTCCGACTTTAACGCTAGCCATCCGGACATTCAGGTGAAACCCATCTATCAAGGGAAGTACGATGAGAGTCTGAACAAACTCAAAGCATCCATGGGCTCAGACAGCGGTCCTGACATTATCCAGGTCTACGAGATCGGTAGCAAGTTCATGATTGATTCAGGCATGATTACGCCAGTACAGCAGTTCATCGACAAGGATCAGTTCGACCTGTCCCAACTGGAGCCAAATATCATAAGATATTACACCATTGATGGCAAATTGAACGCGATGCCGTTTAACACATCGAACCCGATCCTGTACTACAACAAGGATATGTTCAAAGCAGCAGGTCTGGACCCGGAGAACCCGCCAAAGACGTATGAAGAGTTTGAGCAAGCGGCAAAAGCATTGGCGAAAGACGGTAAGCCAGGAGCATCCATGGCGATCTATGGCTGGTTTATGGAACAGTTCTTTGCAAACCAGAATGCAGATTATGTAAACAATGGAAACGGAAGAACTGAAGCGGCTACAGAGTCTCTGCTGAACTCCGAAGCTGGAGTGAAGACATTAACGTGGTGGAAAAAGATGATCGACGAGAAAACCCTCTCCAATCTGGGACGTAGCACAGACGATACAACAGCAGCATTTACCGCTCAGCAAATCGGTATGACCCTGGATTCCACAGCTGGCCTGCGTAAAATCGTAGAAGGTTCAGGTGGCAAGTTTGAACTGGGAACAGGCTTCCTGCCTCGTCCAGCGGATGCTAAAGAAGGCGGCGTTGTGGTGGGTGGAGCGAGCTTGTACATCATGAACAACAAATCCGAAGCACAACAGCAAGCGGCATGGGAGTTCATCAAGTACTTGGCTACACCAGAGGTGCAAGCGAATTGGAGTGTTGCGACAGGATACTTCCCAATTACGACAGCAGCTTACAATGAGCAAGTATTAAAGGATAATATGACGAAGTACCCGCAATTCCAGACAGCAGTCGATCAATTGCACGCTTCCGCGGATTCGACAGCAACATCTGGGGCATTAATGGGTGTATTCCCGGAAGCCAGACAACTTGTCGAAGGAGCGATTGAAACGGTCCTGAATGGACAAGGTACACCACAGGAAGCACTGGATGCAGCAGCTAAACAAATTACAGACAAGATTGCGCAATATAATAGTACGGTGAAGAAATAACTGTAGACGCTTTGGATTAAAAACAGATGCGGCGCTTATTAATGATCGTCGCATCTGTTGTAATTTTATGATATCCTCTGAGACCTAAGACGGATTTTTCTTAATGTACAGCCTGCTTGAACAAACGCGTCGATAACATGATGAACGTTATCAGGTTATGTCAGATCACAGGCCAAGTAACAAAAGTATGGCTTAAAAGGTTGAGGGATTGTATGTCGAAGAAAAAGATATTTAATTAACATGTGTCAGAAGTTCGATTTTATATACCATGGATAGGCCTAAAGTCGAGATGACGATTAATGTAAAAAAACCTCTTACGCGCTAACAATCGGCAAAAACCTACGAATAATTGCAGGGTGTATTCATTCTCCAGACGGATATAGCTTAGAAAGATTTCGCGAAAATCAGCGGGTATTGTAAAAATTAGTTCTCTATAGGCAAATGAATATACTATGTTTAACGCCCTAGAAACAGCATGCAGACTGCCATCTGCATGCTGTTTTTTTTACTAATTAATGCCTGTTAATATTCACCAAGTGAAGGTATAGTAGACAGGATTATATTGAAGGAGTGTTGACGACATGCAAGAACAACCCGTTTTAATCGCGCTATTTGCCATAGCGGCAGGAATTTTTAGTTTACTCGGTGGTATCAACAATTGGGATTGGTTTATGAAGAGTTTCAGAGCAGGTATTTTTGTGAAAACCATTGGACGGCAGGGAGCAAGAGTGGTATATGGTATTCTCGGTGTTGTCATGATTGTCATTGGTGTATTACTGTTACTGATCGGATAGATATTGGAAATAAACGAACTCACCAAGTATCATCTACATACGATGTTCATGAGTGAAGGCGAAGTAAGAGGATATGTGAGAAGAGTCAAATGGAAAAAGCGTTTGAATGCTTAAAGTAGCAATATGCAGTATGACCAGGATAGAATATCAAATCAAATAGCATGCCTGAAAAAATCATATACAAAACAAAAAGACCACCGAAAAATTTCGGTGGTCTTTTTACCAAATTCAGGTTTATCCATCTCAATCTGGTTTAATTATCTTTTAAGTCTTCAACAGAGTTGATATCCATATACGTTGGAACAACCAGACCTTGTTTCACTCCTGTCATACTGACAGCGATATCTTCGATCTTGTCTCCATATGTTTTCCAGTAGTCTCCATGTGTAAGCGGGAGCCATACGGCTGGAGAAGCATCGATATCACCTGCTGCCAAGCCTGCCCACATGGGGCCAGCTTCAACTTGTAGTCCTTTGACGGTGTAACCGAGATCTGTCTCCAGCACATACTTCATCAGGTTGGTACTCGCAATTTCAGAGTCCCATGCAACATAACCGAGACGTAAATTGTCACCTTTAACAGGGGTTAACCCTTTGGTCCACTCTTCAATTTGGTCCGGATGTTTTTCTGCATAAGTCTTGGCAGCTTCTTCAGGCGAAACGCCCTTTTGAATGTCTACCATGATTTCACTCATTTGATCCGCAGTCCAATTAAAACGAGAGAAGAACTCATAGGCAACGGGATGATCTTCTTTGATTCCCTTACGTCCAACCGTGTGAACTTCCTCTGCATCGCCAAAAATCAAGTCGGGATCGTCCAAATACTTCAGATCATACTGATTGAACATCCAGTGTGGAGTCCAACCCGTAACGATGATTGGTTCTTCATTTTTATAAGCTTTGTCCAGCGATGCAGTCATCGCGGCTCCAGAGCCTTCAATCAGATTCCAGTTAGACAAATCATAATGCTTAATGGCGTTTGCAGTGGCCTTCATCAGACCTGCACCTGGATCAATACCAACGATTTGGTGATTAACCTCTTCGCCCACATTAGCACTTGCCGATGGAGTGGAAGAAGCGGCACCTGTCTCCAGATCTGCAATCGAATTGACTTCGGTCATGTAACTAGGAACCACGAGGCCTGTACGTACACCTGTCATATTGGCCCCCAGATCGTCCACCTGGTCTTTGTAACGTTCCCAGTAGTCTGCGTGTGTCAATGGCAGCCAAGCTGCTGGAGAGGCATCTACGTCGCCTGAGGCAACACCCGTCCACATCGGTCCGGCTTCGACCTGTAGAGCGTTAACTTTATAACCCAATTCGTTTTCCATCACATATTTCAGCAAGTTGGTACTTGCGATTTCGGAATCCCAGGCCACATAGCTCAGTTTGAATGCATCACCGTTCACCGGAGTCAGACCTTTGGTCCACTCAGCAATCTGATCGGCATGTTTCTCAGCATAAGCTTTAGCTGCTTCTTCTGCGGATGTGCCACCCTGGATAGCAGTCATCATTTCACCCATTTCATCCGAGGTCCATTGGAAACGGGACAGGAATTCAAACGCAACAGGGTGATCTTCTTTCAGACCTTTACGGGCGATGGTATGAATTTCTTCAGCATCACCGAAAGATTTCTCAGGGTCTTCCAGATATTTTAGATCATACTTGTTGAACATCCAGTGCGGAGTCCAACCTGTAATAATGATTGGATCTTCATTTTTGATCGCTTTGTCTAGTGTGGCCGTCATGGCTGCACCAGAGCCTTCAATCAGAGTCCAGTCAGTCAGTTTATAGTCTTCGATCGCTTTTGCAGCGGACTTCATGATACCAGCCCCTGGATCGATACCAATAATCTGATAGTTCACTTCTTGACCTACAGCATTGGCTGCTGAATTGTTGCCACCAGCCGAAGTTGTGCCACCAACGAAGTATTGTGAGAAACCAGCTACAAGCACAAGGAATGTTGCCGCAGCAGTGATCCATGCTTTTTGCTTGGCTGTAATGCGCGAGGTCTTTTTGCGACCTGGCATAAACACATTTTGTGTAAAACGGTCCAGTACAATCGCCAGTACAACAACGGCCAGACCGGCTTCGAAACCTTTACCGATTTGAAGCTGTGTTACAGCACGATAGACTTCCGCACCAATACCTTGTGCACCGATCATGGATGCAATAACAACCATGGACAGTGACAACATGATGGTTTGGTTAATACCGGACATCACGGTAGGCAAAGCGAGTGGAAGCTGTACTTTGAACAACTTTTGCATGGAAGTTGATCCGAATGCATCAGCTGCTTCAACCAATTCGCCAGATACCTGTCTGATACCCAGGTGAGTCAGACGAATCGTTGGCGGAATCGCAAATATAACAGACGCGATAACACCTGGAACGACACCTAGACTAAAGAATGTAACCGCAGGCAGTAAGTAGACAAATGCAGGCATCGTCTGCATGAAGTCAAGCAGCGGTGTAATGATACGCGCCGCAGTTTTACTGTATGCAAGCCAGATTCCGACAGGCACACCAAGCAGGATCGAAACCAATCCTGAAGTGATAACCAGACCGAGTGTGTCCATCGATTGGGACCAGTATCCCAAGTTATCTACGAGCAAGAACCCGATAACCGTAAATAGTGTCAGTGGGAGTCGTCCTACGAGGAATGCAAGAACACCCAATATGGCAATGAACAGGAGCGGATGGGGCAACATAAACAGCCCGGAGAAATATCCGACAACCGCTTGAATAACGGTGGAAATTACATTAAACAATCCGGAGAGCGAGGAGCTCATCCAGTCAACGATGGATTCAATCCACGACGCTAGTGGTATTTTGGGAATCATTCACAAGTTCCTCCTTTACTGCAACTTCACCGCTAAGTGCACCCAGCAGGGCACCGCGGACGATAACACCTTGCAGACGGCCATTCTCACCAACAACAGCGAGAGGCACATGGGCTGAACTTACAATTTCGAACAATTCATGAATCAGGGTCTCAGGCGACACCGTCGGCCCGTCCGTGATCAGAATGTCTTTTAATACTTTGTTTTCACGCATCGCACGAGAAGCGTCTTCTGCTGTGATGACACCAAGCAGCTTCTTCGAACGGTCAATGACAAACAGGTTGGAAACGCCACTTTCGCGCATTAATTCGAGGGCAACGCGAGGACCACGATCAAGCGTAATTGTTTCAGGGCGACGCATTACGTGAGATGCTGTAAGGACCTTGGACAGATCCACGTCTTCGACGAAGCGGGCCACATATGAGTTGGCCGGTTGAATCATGATTTCTTCCGGTGTACCGATCTGCACAACTGCGCCGTCTTTCATGAGGGCAATACGATCGCCGATGCGCAGCGCTTCGTCCAAGTCATGGGTGATGAAAATAATCGTCTTTTTCATTTTATCCTGAAGCTCGATCAACTCATCTTGCATATCACGGCGAATCAATGGATCAAGTGCACTGAAGGCTTCATCCATCAGTAGTACTTCCGGGTCATTGGCAAGTGCACGCGCCAATCCGACACGTTGCTGCATCCCGCCACTGAGTTCATCTGGCATTTTGTCTTCCCAGCCCTTAAGGCCAACCAGCTCAAGTGAGGTTTTTGCCTTCTCCCGGCGTACTTCCTTATCTACTTTTTGTATTTCCAATCCATACTCCACATTATCAAGAACGGTACGGTGCGGGAATAACGCAAACTTCTGGAAGACCATGCTAATCGTTTTCCGGCGCACTTCGCGCAATTGTTCTTTGTTCATTTTGCGTAGATCCTTACCATGGACCAGAATTTCTCCGGATGTTGGTTCAATCAGACGATTGAACATCCGAACCAGTGTGGATTTACCACTCCCGGACAGTCCCATAATAACGAAAATCTCGCCTTCCTTAATGTCCATGTTGACCCGGTTGACACCAACCGTTATCTGTTTTTCTTTGGCCAACTTTTCTTTACCCCAACCTTGTTCCAGTAATTGCAGACCTTGCTCGGTTTGGGGTCCAAACAATTTACTTACGTTTTTCACTTCAAGTATGGTCATGTTTTCACCCCTTCTGATGTGTTGTGCACTTCGAACGGCTTTCAGCATCCATAAGCCCATACACTTATGCGCCCAGCCACGAAATCCGGTAGTTGTTGCTTCGCTTCCCGTCTTTCTGGGTAACGAGTTTAATACTAACAATACTTAACCAGTATATCAACCGAATAAACAGTACATAATGTTTGTACAGTAAAAACTGTACAAAGTTTTTCGTCCAAATACTCCGTCATTCTCCTTATTCTGGCTAATAAGGCAGCTTTACATTTGACATTGCTTTTCCTACAATAGAAAATGAGCTGAATTGAAGCTGAATTTTTTGGTTAAAAGATAGTCATAGGCAATTGTAGCCTGGTAAAGTTCCCATTTTCATACATTGGGTGAATGAAAGCCCTCTGGCATATATGATGTCCGGCCGAGAGCTTTCCCATGTAAGCAGGACTTTTAAAGTGTTGCAATGATTTCGCCAAAGACTGTGGAATGTTCAGAATGGAGGTTGCAAGCATGGGCTTGGACCATTTACAAGAGGAACAGCAGGCAACCGTGCTGAAGATTCGTAAACGCGTCATTGAAGCCATTGGACGTAATATGGATCTTTACGGCGTTACGCTGTCAACGGGACACTTATATGGATTGCTATTTTTTGCAGACAAACCAATGACCCTTGACGATATGGGACGGGAAATGGAAATGAGCAAAACGAGTATGAGTACAGGTGTACGAACACTGCTGGATTTGAAAATGGTAAATAAAGTGTGGAGCAAGGGCTCCAGAAAAGACCTATATGAAGTCGAATATGACTGGCATCAGACGTTTACGGATTATTTTGCAATTAAGTGGAGAAAAGCCGTGGAGAGTAACCTTCAGGTTCTACGCAAATCAATTGATGAACTGAATCGATTAGTTGAAGATCTGGATGAAGAGGCAGATGCTGAACTTATCCACATCCTGATGGAGGACAAACACAAGGTTTTGCAAGCGGAAGCATATTACAAATGGTTGGATCGGTTGATTGATACCATGGAAGATGAAGAGATATACAAGCTGGTTCCGAAAGAAGAGATTAAGGAACATTCATAATTACATGCAAAGGGCCCTTTCCGTTATAGGAGAGGGCCCTTTGGTCTGTGCAATAACTTACTGATTTATAATGAAGGAACATGATGTAAAAGATAATCTTGCCCATCGTATCGACCTATGCTCACCGTCTAATGTCCGATCAGACCTGCCTGAGGAAAGACTACAGATTGCTGAGCAATCTGTTCCAGTTCGTTCAGAATCTGCAACCGGCCACCCGGGGTCCAGCATAACCGTTGCCAGTTCGAGATATCATGAACGTTACCATACAATACAGCAGGGGATCGATTCCATGATGCTGTTTGTTTCATGCGCCGGAACAGCTTCTCATTGGCAGGCTGAAGCGAAGCACGATGGATCAACAGGTAATCTGTGTCCAGCACAGGGATACTATCCGCTACATACTCATTTCTGGAACTTTCGGGAGATACAAGCTGAGCAGGCTGAAGTCCCAATTCAGCATACAACAAGTGATTTAATGGATGCGCGCCAGTCCCTTGTAAGCGAATGAACTGATTCGTAACCTCCATCAGAGCCAACCTGTTTTGTCCGAAATAGGGTTGCAGGTTCAGGCTTGCTTCAAGCTTGCGAAACGCAAGTTCTTTGAAATTTAGCAACGCTTGTTTCTCACGTCCGACCAGTTCGGCGATGCGAATATGGTTCTCTTTCCAGTCATCAGTGGACTTCAAGATGATGGTGGGTGCAATACTTTTCAGTCGATCGTAATAGGGCTTGTGGTAAAAGTCACCGATGATCAAGTCTGGCTTCGCCTGCCGAAGTTGGTCTAATTGTCTTGTTAATCGGCGTTCTTGTTCATATTCATCCGCTTCTCGGTCAAACATTCCTTCACCTTCCAACACAGCTACCGGACGCAGTCCAAGCGAGGCCAAGTTCTCATGGAATCCCATAATGGATGCCGTAGCTACGCGAAGTTGATCTCTTTTCATATATACGCTGGGAGCAATCCCCAAGGTTTGTTTGAATTTACGGCTAAAATAATACTCATTGCCATACCCGACAGATACCGCGACGTCTTTGAGGACACAGGATTCCTCTGTCAGCTGTTTTTTGGCTTCGTTTATACGTAAACGATTCAGGTAATCGGTCGGTGACATGCCTTTGGCCTTCTTGAAACTGCGTGAATAGGAGCTGGGTGTGAGTCCAGCAATCTTGGCAAGCTGATCCATGCTGATTCCTTCACTCATGTAACGTCGCATATACATAATACTGCGTTCCAAGGCAGGGTCCACTTTCTCATGATTGGCTTCCAGCCTGTTCTCTGAGAGAAATTGCAACAGCTCATGCAGCTGGCTATGTATGCTGATAAAGTGATCTGGTTGAAGACCGCGATAGGTTTCATAGAGTTGTTCCAAACGTAATACAGCCTGCTGCTCATGACGAACCAGCAATCTGCCTGTCTGCCAATCCAGCGGGAAGGCGGGTGAAGAGGTCATTTTCCATTCACCGCGCACTTGCTGCAAACAAACCGTATCCATACTTAGCAATATACATTCGGTCACATTTGAGCGTGCAGCAGCCTCGATGCTTGTTCCTGGCTTCAGTACAAACAAGCTGCCCGCTTGCGCCGTATATGCTGTATCATTCAGGACCAGAATACCGTCTCCTTGCAAAATAAGACAGAGCATGGGCCGTGACACCGTCTTGCCTTGCACACGGAAATTCTCCCCACGACGCACACGGCACATGGAGGAGAGGAGCGGTAGAGATGAGGTTTCAGCAATGAAGGGAAACTGTTCAGTCATACGGACCATCCTTTTGTCTTATTTTTCTTAATGATAACAATTATCATTCTCATATGGAAGATGTTTTTGAAAAATAGTTTTCGACAACCCAAAAAGGACTACCAGGAGCCATGATGGCTGCAAGGTAATCCTTTTTGTTACGGACATGTCCGTTGAATGGGCTATACGCCTGAATCAACATATATGTTAGTACGGTGTCACCAATAGAATATTGTCTAGGAAAACGTCACTCATTACTTTTTTCCCTGTTCCACCCGTTTGCACGTGATACAAGCGATATTGATCTTTGGCATTAATGTAGAAGAGGCCCGCAACATCATCTCTGATATGGAATGCATCCCATTCGTCCCCGGTAAGTTTCGTTACCTTGAGAGCTGTATTAACCGAATAGAGTCCGTTGTTGCCCGAGATGTATGCAGCCGTAGATGTACCATTGGTCAACTGATTCGCCACATACGTTACATTTGTCAGGTTCAGGTTGGCAGACTTGGTCACTTTGTTGCCCGAGACCGTTTTCGCATAAGCCTTTTTGTCTGCATCGATAAGGACAACTTTGTCTGTACCTAAGGCACTTACTTCACGAACGCTTTTGTTATGAAGCTGAAGTGTTTTGGCTGAAGTTGTCAACGCAAACGCTTTGCCTTTGGCATAATTGTAATCCTTATTGCTGTCGAGAACGATTCCTTTGTTATATACGTAAAGATTGTTTCCCCAACCACCGGAATATACAGCATTCACATCCAGTTTGGCTTTGGGATTAACCGCAGTTGCTTTGCCAGTGTTGTAGTTCACCTTATACATGACAACAGCATTGGTAGAATAGAAATCCTCGTAGGGGTCTGTATTTACCATCAGTTGCAGTTCGTTTTTGGATTGATTTGTAAAATAACGTCCTTCTACTGCGCCTGCGGCAATCCGCTGCACAGCACCAGAACCGTTGGACGTTTTGGACACGATCCACGTGTTTCCATTAACCAACGCATTATAGTAGGCACGCCCTTTGGTTACCAGGAGGAATGGGAAGTCGGTATCAGCCTTGTCAGCAATCTTGGTGACAGCTGAAGCGTTACTATTGCCATTCGCGCGATAAATGGTACCTGTAGCATCCAGATAATAGATGAATCCGTTATCTGTATAATAGCTGAGTACATCTGTAGCAAATGTCTCTGCCGCATCGCTGGACCCGTCATTCGGAACCCGAAGCAGTGTTGTGGAAGAAGCAGTCTGCGTGTAGTAGAGATAAGAGCCTGCCGCGTGCAAGTCCACACCTTGGAAATCAATTAATACTTCTGTTGTATTGCTGCCATCCGCGGATACTTTGTACAAAACGCCGTCGGATTCATAATACACTGTGGATTGGCTAAGTGAAGCTGCCTGGGCTGAGGTTCCACCTCCCAATGTCACTGCTGCAATGAGTGCAAATAACAGCAATGTACAGATGGTGCGTTGTAAGTATGTATGCCTTGTTTTCATTCGTTCATCGTCCCCTTCGTTCTTCTATATGTATGTCGTTAATTCCTTATGTTATATCGGTAAACTATGGAAGATATGTTAGATCTCAAACATGAAAAAAGAAGAGGATGAAATTGAATTTCACACCTGTCCAAACCTGAAATTGAATTGCGCATGATGCTGCCAATCCCCTCCCAAAGCGTTCTCCGCCTGACATGATCGTGATAACATTACACTCAACCAGAGCAGAGGCCAACTGACAATCCAACGACAGGAGTGAAACGATATGATGAACATAGCAACGATCGGTACAGGGTCCATTGTAGATGGCATTTTGTCCGCGATCAATGAACTGGAAGATGTTACGTGTACAGCGATGTACTCCCGGAAGAGAGAAACAGCCCAGGAACTTGCGGGTAAATATGGGGTAAGTACCATCTATACGGACCTGGAACCCCTATTTTCAGATACAAATGTAGATCTCGTATATATTGCTTCACCAAACAGCATGCACTACGGACAGGCCTATCAGGCACTTCAACATGGCAAACATGTTGTCTGCGAGAAACCGTTCACGTCCACGCTTCAGGAAGCAGCCACGCTGATTACACTTGCAAAAGAAAAGAATCTGTTGCTGTTTGAAGCCATCTCCAACATTCATCTGCCCAATATTAAAGTCATACAGGGGCAACTACCAAAGCTGGGTCCGATCAAACTCATCCAGTGTAACTACAGTCAATACTCGCGCAAATACAATGATCTGCTGGCAGGGGAGACACCGAACGTATTTAATCCACAATTCTCTGGTGGCGCGCTGATGGATATCAATATTTATAATCTGCATCTGGTCATGAATCTGTTTGGCAGTCCGAATACCGTATCGTATACCGCAAATCAGCATGCAAACGGCATTGATACATCAGGTGTTGTGGTTCTCCAATATCCGGAGTTTATTGCGGAATGTGTAGGTGCCAAAGACACAAACAGCATGAACTTTGTGCTCATTCAGGGTGAGAAAGGTTATCTTCAGGTTGTGGGAGGAGCAAACGGTTGCCAGGAGATCAAGCTTCAGATCGGGAACGAGCCTGCTGAGGCGTATAATGCCCAGAGCCAATCCAATTGGCTGTACTATGAGTGGGAAGCGTTCAGGGACGTCCATGCAAATGGGGATTACAAAAGGTGTTACGAATTGCTCGAACACAGCCAGTCTGTGATGAGTGTACTTATGAGTGCGCGTAAGGATGCCGGGATCGTATTTGCAGCGGACCAACGTTAATCGTTAATACGTATCGCTAATGCTGCCCATGTATAACATGTCGAAAAGATAGAGTACCGAGACCATCGAAGACATTTTGGACAGCCTTAATTGTTCATTGTATCCGTAAGCCAGTAACGTTTCATCACAATGTCTGGAGAGGGTTGAATGGTTGTTGCCCGTGACTGCGATGACTTTCATCTGTTTGTTGCTCAGCACTTTGGCAGCTTCAATCATGGATTGGTTCTCACCTGTGTGTGATATAACAAAAGACAGCGTCAGGTTATTGGGGTTCATCGTGTTCAAATAATGCATGTTCGGACTATTGTGAGCAATCGCAGATATGCCGAGTTCATTCCATTTGGCACAAGCCTGTTGAGCCAGATAATAATTCATATCACTGCCATAGACATCAATGCGTACGGATTCTTTGACCCAGTTCGCGATTCGTAACAAAACAGGAGCGTTTAACATCTTGCGGGTATCTTCCAGCGCCTGCTGGTACAGGTAAGGAACCGAGTCGATGGCAGCCAGCACGTTCCCTTGTTCTGCAATTGCATGATCCTGCGTTTGCAACGCGGAGGGCATCTGTTGATATTCCAGAGCAAGCTTGAGCTGAAAGTCTGGGTACCCCTTGGTACCCAGCTTTTTGCATAAGCGAACAATGGTGGATGAGCTTGTATAGGTCTGCTGAGCCAGTTCATGGGCTGTAGAATCAAATACAACTTCGGGATTGTTCAGGATATGGTTCACAATATGTTTCTCCTGTGCCGTCAATTGTGAAGCATATTTTAATTTTTGAAGTAGTTTGGATTCCATACCGTTGTTCCATTCCTCTCTAGAATCATCCCATAACATATATCTCCACATCATAACCCGCGTATATTTATTTCTCAATCTGTATAGCGGAGCGACAGTGTAAATCTGTTGAATTTCCTCGCTACACTCCACATCATTTAGATCTGACTTTCCGCCAGTTGTTGACGACTATTCCATAGCGTGACGAAACGAAGGAGAACCACACTAATGAGCATAAGCACTGCTCCAATCATGAGTAACATCCAAGGACCAATCAGCAGCATGCCACTGGCTTGACCAGCGACTAAGGCAATGAGGGGAAGGACAATTAATCCGCCAAGCTGATAGGCTTCCTGGAACCCACGGACCTTGGCCGAGATCAGGACGTTTAATAAAATGACCATAAGACTGCAAGCAGGAACAACCCACACCACAAGTATGATCCAATTCAGATTGGGAAACATCAACGTTCCAAACATGGGGTACATCAGAATATTGGCAATGATTCCGTAGATCAGGAAAGTAACCCAGGATAATAGAATGGAAGGGATCAGGGCAGCTAGCACTTTGCCTTTAAAAAGAGTGCTCATACTGATCGGTGTGAATAACAACCCTTCCAGCGTCTTGCGTTCCTTCTCACCAGCGAAACTATTGGCCGTCAGAATGCTGGAGGCCATCACCGGAATGATGAGAAACAAGGGAGCGAACATATACATGGCCAAGTAATAGACAATACGATGATTATCTGTAGGCATGGAAGCAAGCTGAGGAATCTGTCCACTTTGGGTTAACGCATCCAATGATTCAAGCAGAAAGCTGATGTTGCCCAGTGAACGAAGTTCCATTCTGGAGGCCGCCCACAGGAGGGCAGAGGGCATAATGATTCCAATAATCAGTGGAACGATCAACATGGGCAACCAGAGCTGAACGCTGGCTGTGACGGACCGGATATCTTTACGTACCAGTGCATGTATGGCTTGGCGGTTATTCATGGTGGTGTGCCTCCCTTATGGCAAAATAGATACTTTCCAGATCACTGCCCGTGATGCGGGCCTGATAAACTTGACCATGCTCCGTTAATTGCCTTAGCAGTAATGGAATATCTTCACGCGATGTAAGCTGAAATGTCGCTTGATGTGCGGAGATTATTTCAGGCGTAAAGTCGGTTGCCGTGTGCCATCCATCGGGCATTTCGGCTTCTACTTCGAGCTTCGGAGTGGACAGGTACCGGCTAACAATCTCCTGTTCCGTGCCTTCCTCCACGATGCGCCCCTTTTCCATGAAAATATAATGATCACAGACGGCTGACAGTTGGGACAGCACGTGGGATGAGACCAGAATTGTCATCTTTTCTTCCTTATTTAACTGACGGATAATGCGCAGTACCATCTGAATTCCATCCGGATCCAGGCCATTGGTGGGCTCATCCAGAAACAGGATGGAAGGACGGTGCAGGAGTACTCGTGCAAGGCCCAAGCGTTTCTTCATGCCTGTGCTATAGGTGCCGACTTTTCGATGCTGATAATCCTGTAGCTCGAACAGAGTTACAAGCTCGTCGATTCGTTTCTTGGCACGCTTCAGGCCAAAAACATCTGCGAAGAAAGTCAGATTGTCACGCCCGCTCATATTTTCATATAATCCACTTTGCTCGGTAAGGGTGCCACACATGGCCAGTACTTTCTCCGCCTCACGAGCGGTGTCCAATCCGTTAATGGTTACCTTTCCACCGGAAGCGCCCAAGACCCCATTCATGATGCGGATCAGTGTAGTTTTGCCCGAACCGTTGGGTCCAATCAACCCGGTGACACTGCCTTGTTTAACTGTGAAACTGACATCATGCAGTGCTTGATGCACCTTGAATTGCTTGGATATGTTGCGTATTTCGATCATGTATATTCACCGTCCGATCTGAGTTTGGAGATTATACGTGCGGTCGGCTGATATCGTTCAAATGGACGAAAAAAAATATTTTCCTCCTCCAATAGTCCCGAATGAAGGATGCATATTTACCCTGAAGTCTGTCTGAAATCGGGTCTCAGGTTTGTTTTCTCTCTGCCTTGTAACATGTATCCTTATTTTAGGGGTAGAACATCCGTTTCATTGCTATTCATAACGTGGTAATGAAAGATAAAAGGCCTTACGTCTCATGAATGCCTGAAATATGCATATAACGCCGGTCTTGGTTATCCAGGGCTGGCTTGATGTGATGTTATGGCGCCCCTGTAACGGGGAACGTCTGTTTCTAGCAATTACATAATAAATTCGTCTAACACATCCATATGAATACATCATATGGGTACATATTGTGTTTGGACGTAGAGGAAGGTGAGTGAGTCATGACAGCATCCAATGAATATCGTTTTCAAGTGAATCTGAGTGGGATGATCCAGATTTTATCCAACCATCTATATAGCAGTCCTAAAGTGTTCTTGCGAGAACTGATGCAGAATGCGACGGATGCAATTACCGCACGAACGGAGGCGGAGCCAGGGTATCAGGGTGAAGTGCGAGTTGAACTGACAGGAACAGGTGAGCAACTGACCATGATGGTGGAGGACAACGGCATCGGCTTGACTGAAGCTGACATCCATGAATTCCTGGCCATGATTGGACAATCCTCGAAAAGGGGGCAGCAAGCGCTGCTGGACGGAGAGACTTCGTTTATCGGGCGTTTCGGGATCGGGTTGTTATCCTGTTTCATGGTGAGTCACGAAATTGTCATGCTGACGCAATCCGCGAAGGGCGGCCCTTCGATGGAGTGGCGGGGCAAGCCGGATGGCACCTATACGATTCGACAGTTGGACACACAGCTGTCCCCGGGGACCAAAGTATATCTGCGTTGCACACCGGACGCGGCGCACTACTTTGAACCAGATTATGTGAAAGAAGCTCTGTTCTATTACGGAGCGTTATTGCCGTATCCGGTCACGTTGCATCATGACGGCGCGCAACATGTGGTGAATAGCGAGACACCGATCTGGCTGATGGACCCTGCGCTCGCACGTTCACGCAGATCAGAGGTATTGGCTTTTGGTGAACGTCTGCTTGGCGAGCAGTTCCAGGACTTCATTCCGTTGACGACAGCTTCAGGTCGTACCGGAGGTATTGCTTTTGTACTGCCACACGCGGTTAATCTCAATGCCAAGCGTTCTCACCGGGTTTACCTGAAGCGAATGCTGATTTCGGAGAAGGCTGAGAACATTTTGCCAGAGTGGGCTTTCTTCGTGAAATGCCTGATCTGGACAGATGAGCTTCAACCGACGGCATCACGGGAACATTTCTATGAAAATGAGAAGCTGGAGGAAGTTCGCTCCGAACTCGGAGACGCACTTCGCAAAGGACTGGCTGACATGGCTGAGAGCCAGACGGAACGGCTGCAGAAGCTGATTCGCCTGCATGCTCTGTCCATGAAGGCACTGGCTGTGCAGGATCAGGCATTCTACGCGATGATTCATCGCTGGCTGCCATTTGAGAGCACGAGGGGTCACCGTGAACTGGGTGAGCTGATCGATGAAGGAGAGACGTTGTATTTCACGTCCTCTGTTGATGAGTACCGTCAGATTCATCATGTAGCTTCCGCACAATCGATGCTGGTAATTAACGGTGGTTATATCTATGACAGCGATTTGATGGCGACACTGCCGATGACCGTGCAAAACGTGCACACGGAGCGGTTACAGCCGGATCAGGTCTCGATGAGTTTCACCGATGTGCCACCCGCTGAGCGTAATCAGTATTATGATGCGTTGAGACTAGCCGATTCTGCCTTACAGCGCTTCCGTTGTCGAGCTGAGGTGAAAGGTTTTAAGCCATCGGATCTGCCGGTGTTGTTCACGTTGTCTCAGGAGTCCTCAACACTTCGTGCGCTTGAAAAAGCAAGCGAGGAGAGCACGGAATTATTCTCGTCTGTTCTGGGTTCATTGTCTTCTAACATGAGTTCAGCAGGGTACTCAACCTTGTATTTGAACGTGAGTAATCCAATCATTCAGCGGGTACTGACATCACCGGATGATCAGATGACGCCGATTGCCATCGAAATGTTATACGTCAATGCACTGATGATGGGGCATTATGCCATGAGCAAGCAGGAGCTTGAAGTGTTAAATCAGGGCATTGTTCGTTTTATTGATTGGGGTTTGCGTGCAAATACGGACCGTAAGGGGGATGCTTGATGAAGACAGAGATGGATTTTGAAGAACTGATGGACGAGGCCTATGGCTTGCCCAATGGTCCGGCGAAGCTCGGTATGCTGGAGGAAGCAGCAAGAGTTGCTGATGTGAACGGCATGGAGGAAGAGGCATACGAAGCAAGATCGGAGATTGTGGAGACAGCAACATTCTGCGGTTATCCGATGAAAGCACTGATTGCTTTTTCTTGGCAACTGGGCAAGTTCGACCAACAGCCCGAAGAATATGATGAAGAAACGTTAATGTGGTCGTACAAATGGATATTGGGCAAGATGCCCGACTTCCCGGAAATATCACGCGAGAAGATCCTGGAGTTATTGGAGGATTTCGGACGGCGTTTCAAGTCCTACGGTTACAGCGAACGCTCTTACTGGTATTATCGGTTCCGGATCTTTATGGATTTTGGGGAGCTGGAGGAAGCGGGACGCAGTTATGATCGATTCAGAACGATGGATCGTGACTTCATGAGTGACTGCGAAGCCTGTGAGCAGGATGAGATTATGCGTTATTTCTTGTTAAAAGGAGATGATGAGAAGGTGTTGGAGGTGGCACAGCCTATCCTGAAAGGGCGTATGAGCTGTGCAGAGATTCCTCATCTGACTTTGTCTGAAATTTTGATGCCGTTATATCGGTTGGGACGGACTGCGGAAGCAGATAAACATCAGACCAAGGGATATCGCCTGATCAAAGGCCAGAACGATTTTGTGCAGAGTTTTGCGGAACAGATGGATTATCTCACACGTATGAATCCGGCGAAAGGCATTGATGTGCTGGAGGAAACACTGGTGTTCGCTACCGATCATGAGGATCCTTACGCCAAAATGTTGTTTTACGCCAGAGCAGCATCGTTGCTTCGCCGCTGGGCGGAAGAATCTCCGGAATACCGATTGCGTCTGCCAGCGTCCTTCCCGTATGAAGGCGATCCAGGCGACCTGCTCAAGCTGGCCGATTACTTTGCGGAGCATGCTCAGACCGCTGCAGCCAAGTTTGACCAGCGCAACGGGAACCGCCATGTATCTTCGTTGATCGAATAGAGACGGATGTAACTGAGTAACAGATTTTTATAATAAGTTAGGATAAGTAACGAAACAGGCTTGTTCAAGAAGGATCGTACCCTTCTGAACAAGCCTGTTTTTTCTTCCATCATAAGCATGATAAATCTAATCCGGTATGAAGATGTTTCATTTTTATTGTGTTGAAGTCGCAGAAGTTACCGGCGCTGGTACTGGAACCGGTGCAGTTTCAGATGTCTCCTCTGCAGCTTCGGCTTCTTCAGCAGGTCCTGCTTGCGGCTGCTGAGCAGCCATCAGTTCAGCGACGATTTGATCTGTTGGTTGGGTAAGCAACGCATACATGATCGCAGCCTCTTCCTGACGAATCAGAGGTTTGCGGGAAAGGAAATCAACAGAACCATCCTCCAATACCTTCACCTCAGGTCCATGGATACCAAGCTTCGCCATCATCTGAACGGCTGGTACAGCCCATGGGTCCGTGTGTCCCGCAAGTTTGACATCCGTGAACAGTTCACTAGGATATTGCAGTTGGAGAATTCTCCACATCATGACCATGGCTTCCTGTCGGATAATCACTTGATCCGGCTTAAACTGTTGTTCGTCCGTGCCAGTAATCATACCCATTTCATATCCAAGTTGAATATATCCGGCTGCTGCATGGTCGGCCCAGTCGGTGCCTGCAGGAGGTGTTGTTTTGCTGGGCTTCAATCCGCTCAGTTTAAGCGTGTTCTCAATAAATTCAGCTCGTGTCACAGCTGATTTCGGTTGGAAAGACTTGTTAGCATCATTTTCATAATATCCAAGAGATTGTATGGCATAGATTGCTTCAGCATAAGGACTGTTCTCACGAACATCCCGGAATCCCATAGGCTTTTGTCCTTTTTTCTCATAACCCATTGGGTTGAGGTAAGGTTCTTTCATATAGATGGTTCCATCAGCATTTTTCTTGAATGCTGTGAATTGACCGGTCAATTCATCTTTGAAGAGATTATCTTCCACTTGAATCAGGTTGCGTTGACCCAGAAAGACGTCCGATATGCTCAGTTGTCCAGGCTCTGTACCAGCATTTTTCAGGGAGCTGACGATCGTGCTAATTCGCAGATCCGCGTACAATCCGGTGAAGCGTTGCAGCTCAGCTGCGGATTGCGGCGTGTATTCCTTGAACTGTACAGGCTCTGCATATTGCGGGAAGAAATTCTGAATGAATGCCGGGTAGAACAGATTACGAAGTGCTCCATTTTGATTATACGTCAGGAAAACGCCTGTATTTTGCTCGGGAATAAGGAAGAGATAAGAGCTGAATCCGTTCAGGTCGCCTCCTTTTGTAATAACTTTTGGACTACTCCCTGCACCGGGAAGCTGAAATGCAGCTTCGAATCCATAGGTGGTGTTTGGTAACAGTGGGTGAATGGAAGAACGGTACTGTTCCATGCTTTTCACCGTGGATTCCTTGAGAATCCGCTCGTTGTCCTTCACGCCATCATTCAGGAAAGCGATCATGAACTTCCCAATGTCTTCTGCGGTAGACAACATGCCGCCTTGAGGCATAGGTGTTGGAGCGATGGTGTACAGATCAAGCGGATTGTGTGCCGCATCATAGCCAGTAGCCAGCTGCTTTTGGAACTTTTTGTCCAGCATGAAACTGCTGTTATCCATTCCCAGCGGTTTGAAGATATGTTGTTGCATGTAGGTTTCAAAGGGCTCACCGCTTACATTTTCAACAATCATGCCAAGCAGCAAAAACGAGAAATTATCGTACATGTAGGCGCTACCAGGCTCTCGAACGACAGGAGGCATATGTTGCTTTGCGTAATCCTCCATCGCTATGTACTTGTCGAAATCAGTATGGATGTCTTCCTGTTGCGGATCACGAATCTCGAATCCGGTCGTGTGTGTGAGCAGGTTCTCCACAGTTACAGGTTTGTCAAAAGGATTATCGAATTCGAGCCCTTTCACATAGGTCTGAAAATCAGCTTGCAGATCAACCTTGCCTTGCTCCACCAGCTGCATTACAGCTGCTGATGTGAACGTTTTGGAGACAGAGGCTACACGGAAGGCAGTTTTTTTCGGATCGATAGCTGTTTTGCTCTCCACATCGGAGAAGCCAAATCCCTTTTCTGCCAGAACTTTTCCATCCTTCACAACAACAACGGAGGCTCCAACATAATGGGGCTTTGCCTCAGGTGAATCGAAGAATGAATCCAGAAATGCTGTAGCTGATTCGGTTGTCAGCGCTTTCGTCTTTCCTTGTTCAGCAGCGACTGGAGTCGCGGTCTCCGCCTGCACTGCGGGTACCGACAGACTGAGAGACAGAACCACAGCCATAAAAGCTCCTGTTATGGAGGTGAACCTGAAACGGGTCTTTCGTTTGGATAAATGCATGCAAACACTCCTTTATGAAAATATTTACAAAATAGTTACCTACCCATGTATTACTGATTACTCGCACGATAGGTTTCACGATAATAGATTCCAATGTTGGCAATCCAGATCACAGAGATCACTACAATCGGGAATGGAGCAAAGGTAAAGAGCATCGAATATAGAACCATAGAGACCATTCCAACACCAAGAAGTACATTCATCATCTGAAAAGAACGATAGGCTGCGCGATAGACAATCCATTTCTCGCCTTCATCCAGCTTCTCAAAATGATCCTTCTTCATATTGCGCGAGTTCAGATCCAGAGTGCGCTCAGGATAATAACGGTTGTATCGCTTCACAGTCAGAGTTTGCACGACGACAACGATGATAATAGAGATACACGAAGCAACGAGATTCAAGAGGTTGAACAGTTCTGGAGAATTCGGCATGGTTCGGTTGGATGCATACAAGGACAAGGCAAGTGCTGCCCAGGTAAACGTAAGAATAACGCTGAATCCGCTGAGGATCATCGCTTTTCCGAGGGAGCGCTCTGCGGGAGAGATGATTGAATCGGAATCTCCATAAGCATCATCTTCCATGGGAGGGACAGATGGCGTACGGGAGAGACTGAAAATGTTCCACACCGTCATAACTACTACAAGAGCCGCCAGTATTGCGAATAAAAGATCATAGTCATAATACACGGACAGCGTCCAGTTCAAGTCAGAAGGGAGTTTACTGACTCCGCTAGCTCCAAGAAAACCAACTACAGCGCCACCTGCAGCATACAAGGGAAGACGCAACCGCTTTTTGATGGACGAGGATGATGAATTTTTCATTTTAATCTCCACCTTTCAGTTCAAAGATTTTTTCGACAGGTTCACGAAATACATGTGCTATTTTTAGTGCCAGAACGACCGACGGAGAGTAATCTCCACGCTCAATCAGGGCAATGGTTTGACGGGATGCACCAATAAGTTTGGCCAGTTCTGCTTGGGATAGCCGGTCTCTGGCTCGTAACTCCCGAACGTGATTGTGTAATTCTTCCACTTGCTCACCTCCATGGATCTAATGTATATGATATTTGACTAAATGTAAACTATAATATACAAAATGTTAAAGATCATTTACTTATGAACGTTGATAATGGACATGAAAAAGAGAGCCTGCTGGGCTCCCTTGGATGATTATTTTGTTCCCGGAAAAGTTGTCGGAAAAGTGAAATCAAGATGCATCTGCACACGGCAGAGGTTGATTCTGTTCCTCTGCCTTCCGAAGTAACATTCGGAAAAAGATGAGCGCTCCAAGCCCCATCAGGACATACAGACCAGCCATCGCATAGGAGGGCAGAAAGTCTCCAATGGTTAACCCGAGACTGCCGAGGAGGGCAGCGGCGTTGTAGCTTAACCCGTCAGCAGCCATATAGGCAGCACGGTCCGAATCTGGAATCATGCCCGCGAGCATGACCTGACGAACAGGGGCGTACATCAATTCTCCAATGGTTAGCAATATAGCGGATGAGATGAGTAACCAGGCCCAGTTGCTGAAAGCCAGTACGGTGAAACCTGCGGTATAGAGGAGCATACCAACAGTCATGATAGATCGGGACTGGAAGCGACCTATCCATCTGGAGAATGGAATGGCAACCAAGGCGACCAGTACGGTGTTGATGACCATGATCAGGCTGAACATATGCAGACCTGAGATATCTGAGCCGAACAGTTGGGCGGTGAATTCATTTTTTAGACGAACAGCGATGTATTTATCCAACTGAAATTCCAGGGAGACTGCAAGTACAGTAGCCGTGAAAAATATCATGAAACGTTTGTCCTGAAAGACCGCCCAGTACGTTTTCAGTATGTTCCTCTGGATGGGAGCATCGCCATAACCAAGCGCGCGTTTATCCATTGTTTCACGAATCATAAAGATCAAAATAAACAGGGTAACCAGGCTTTCAAGGCATATCAGACTGAACAATAGGAAACGAAATGATTCGAAAAATAGCCCGCCCATCAGTGCACCAAAAGTTACAGCAACGTTTGTTGTCCAATATTGCAATCCATATACATAATGACGTTCATGTTCACTGCTCACGTCGACAATCATGGCATTAGCAATCGGCACGGTGATCCCTGAACTGAGACTGCTGAGCAGAAACATGAGACAAGTGACAAGGATCGAATCCACCCACGGCGAATTGGCGATGGCCAAGCATAGTAAAGCCATGACCTGGAGACTTTGTGCGATCACCATCAATTTCTTCCGTCCAATCCGATCAGACCAATATCCTGCCCACAATCCCACAATCATGGAAGCCACAATATTAACCGTCAGCAATAACCCCGCTAAACCTGCGCCAATCTGAATACTCAGATAGATCGCCATGAATGGAATGATGGATTTCTGGGTCAGATCGGTGAAAAAATCAGTAATGATACGTATCCTGATGTTAGGGTGCAGATCGGCGTATTTCATAAGTCGTTTTTCTTCCTTCCCACTGGTCATGTTGATGTTACTGAGTATAATGGAGGAAAACCTGAAGAAAAACTGTAGAAGCATCCATAGAGATTTCGTATTTTAGCAGAAGGTAGGGCATATATGGACGTATCAGAACATTACATTCAACTGCGATTAAACTTTTCACATGTGCATGATGAACAAGAAGTACATACAACAGTAGGTGAACTTGCGGATCTTTTATGTTGTACCATGCGCAATATGAACCTCATTATGAACAAATTCAAGGAGAACGGATGGGTTAGATGGAACCCGCAGCGCGGAAGAGGCAAAAAATCGATGCTGATATTTTGTGTCCCGTTGCTTGAAGTGGTGCGTGAACGGTTTGACCATCTCCTGGATGGGAACAGGATGGAGGATGCCTATGAACTGGCCGCCACCTTACCAATTACGATGCGAGAACACCTGATGCAGCAAATGCAGCATCAATTCGGTCTGCGTTCGAATAAAGGGGACAGAGGACGAGTAGATACATTGCGGATTCCGCAGAATACACCTTTTAAGACTCTCGACCCAACGCAGACAGGGATGTGGGGAGAAGTTTTCATCATTGCAGAAGTCTTTGATCGTTTGGTCTGTTATCATGCTGAACGCCAAGTATGCGAGCCAAGTCTGGCTATAGCATGGGAGAGTCATGGAGATGGAAGGGAATGGACCTTTTATCTGCACAAAGGCATACCTTTTCATCATGGAAGGATACTGGATGCAGAGGACGTCAAGTTTACCTTTGATCGCATTATCTCTGACAAGAGTAACCCATGTAGGCCTCTGTTTGGTTCCATTGAGAGCATAGAAGTGCATGACCAGTTGACTGTACGTTTTGTGTTAAATAAGCCTAACTTCATGTTTCCGGATCTAATGAGCAGTATGTGTGCATCTATCCTGCCTAGAGATGTGGAGATGAACCCGCTTCATCCAATTGGAACAGGACCTTATCGATTGACTCGTCATGATTCGAAGCTGCTCGTGCTTGAGGCTTTTCTTGCCTATTTCAGAGGGCGTGCTTATGTGGATCGCGTTGAAGTGTGGCAGCTCCCCCACTCGGGAAAGGCGGAGTCCATCATCAAGCATGATTTATTTCCGGATGTACAACCTCGTGCTGTACAGCATGAGATGCAGGGCGGAGTGTACATGACGTTTAATATGCAAAAGGAAGGGCCCCAGCATGATGTGAATTTTCGCCGGGCTGTTCAACAGCTATTGAATGCGTATGAGCTGTCGCAAGCGCTCGGAAGCACGAATACGCAGCCTGCTTATAGTCTGATTCGAGGACGAGTACAGCCACCTTTAAAGGTGGCTCCAGATCAAGGGGAGCCATGGAAACAGCAATCGGAACAACTGGATGGTTCTTTCATATCTGTACCAGTCCTTTCCGTGGAGACCTCACTGGCGCGGGCCTCAGCATTATTGCGTTGCAGCTCTTACCAAGGGGAGAGTTTAAGCCTGTGGGTGGAAGAAGGAGAGAAGATGGAGGCGGATATGGTCTGGTTTGCAGAGAGAAGTAAACAGATTGGCCTACATATCAACATTATGCCGGGAGATCCGGTCCAAGCAGTCTATCAAGATGGGTTCGGGGATTGTGATCTGATCTATACAGGAGAAGTCTTCAATGATCATGTCGTGTTGAGTCTCGTGACGATGTACACCTTCCAGAACACGTTATTCCTGATTGCGATGAATGATCACTGGAGACATGAACTGGAACAGGAATGTGGACGAGTGGTCATGATCAAGGAACCTATGGAGCGATTGAATAGATTGATTCGGCTAGAAGATCGACTGATTCAGGAGGCGTTGCTTCTGCCCACGTACAGCTTCAGGGAAGAACACGCTCATCATGATTCGCTGCGAGATTATCGTCTTGCGGGGTATGGTCTGCCTGATCTGCGCAGATTGTGGGTGAAGAGAAGCCCTGGTGCCGGTGAAGAGGATACGAGTTATCCGGTGTATATTCCGTTGTGGTAGGTGGGAACGACTAAGAGCTTAGTAATGCCGTATTAACGGACTTCACCGATTGCTTGTCAAACTAGTCCGCATATATCGAACAAGTCCCTCATAACATGTACTAATCAAGTAGGGGTTCTGCTGCAAGCACAATCCTGAAGTGAAAACATGTGCTAAAGGGGATGATGTCATGCGCCGAATATCATGGATGCTTGCCATGGTATTGGTCTTATCGGTCTTGCTTGCCGCCTGCGGGAAGAAGGATGCGGCAGCTGTGGTCAAAGATCTGAACGAAGTCGTAGGAGAGATGGAAAGTTACCAGGGGGCAGGCGTGATGACGCTGCATACCGGAGATTCGCCGCAGCAGTACAAGGTCGAGGTATGGCATCAGAAGCCTTCCTATTATCGTATTGCGTTAACCAATGCAAAAAAAGATGTAACGCAGATTGTATTGCGTAATGATGAGGGTGTGTTTGTTCTTACGCCGAGTCAGAACAAAAGCTTCCGTTTTCAGAGCAATTGGCCAGACAACCAAGGACAGGTATACCTCTATGAAACATTGATCCGGAGCATTACAGGGGATACAACCCGTCAGTTTGCGGATGAGAAGGAGAGCTATGTTTTTGATGTAGCTGCCAATTATAATACACATGCACTTGTCAGACAGAAAATCTGGCTGAACAAATCGGATTACGCACCTAAACAGGTGGAGGTATCCGACTCCAATGCCAATGTTGTCGTGGATGTGAAGTTTGACTCTTTCAAATTCGGTGCTGAATTTGAAAAAGATGCCTTTGATATGCAACGTAACATGACCGCTGCTACAGAAAAAGGCGGCCAAACAGGAACGGATTCTGGTGTAACTCCTGCGGAGCAAACAGGTGAGGACGGCAGCAAAGAACCAGCCAATCCTCAGACTGCGCCCGAACCTGACGGAACTGTCAGTGATGGACAGACGGGTGTGAGTGGTGACACAGAGCAGCAAGGTACAGAGGGTGCTGCAACTGGTCAGGAAGGCGAAGAACCAACGCTTGCAGAGCCCGAAGGTCCAGACAGTTTCGGTGTCATTCAGCCGACGTATGCGCCGGAAGGAGTCCAGCTTAAGGATGATCAGATTTTGGAGGAAGCAGGAGACTATTCCGTCATGCTTCGTTATGAAGGAACATACAATTACACGATATTCGAAGCCAGACCACAGGATCGAGCTGTGTCGCTTGCTCCATCCCGTGTACTGGATCTGGGATTCACACTAGGGATGGTCAGCGGAGATGCACTGCAGACACTGACATGGACGACAGATGGCATAGAATATCGGATCACCAGTGCCGACCTGCCTGATACCGAAATGGTACGCATTGCAACATCCATGCAGGAAGAGTCAGGCAAATGATTTTTGAACGAATCCACGAATAGTAGCATAAACATAAGGAATGCTAAGAAGCATCGGAGACCTGTTCTCCGGTGCTTTGCTTTGATAAAAGACAGGTATTCATCTGGCGCCGTTTTTCTTACCAGATACACTCAATAATGCAAAACGCGCTTCTACGCAGAGGGAACCGGGTAAATAATCGATATAAGCAGATTTTGCTGGGGTGGAAAATGGAATTTTGCCCTGCCAATCTCGCTTATCGGTCTTCTTCTGTGTTCGCATTTGTTTCTCAAACGGCGCACCTTACATCTGTTTTTGAATGCGAAACTTCGGTTCATTTGACAGTCACATGCTGGAGCATTACGATGGAGTCTGACGTGAGCCGGATTAAGATGATTAGAGAAGGTGACTTAACGTGCAAGGACAATATCGGCCGACCCAAGCGGAGATCAATTTGGATCATTTGTGTACTAACGTAGAAGCTTTCCGCGAGGCATTGCCTCAGGGCATGAAATTCCTCGCCTGTGTGAAGGCCAATGCCTATGGACATGGAGCGGTGGAGACGGCTAGAGAACTGGAACGAGTGGGTGTGGATTACTTAAGTGTGGCTTTTCTTGACGAAGCTCTGGAATTGCGACAACATGGGATTACGATTCCAATCCTGGTATTGGGTTATACGCCGCCTGAAGGGATCGCTGGTGCATGGCAACATGATGTGACCGTCACACTGTTTAGCAGGGAAGTGCTTGACGCCATTCGACATCTGGATGCGAGCACATTCGCTAACAAACTGAAGGTTCATATTAAAATCGACAGCGGCATGGGCCGATTAGGTCTGTTGCCTGGCGATGAGGCATTGGCTTTCATTCAGGAAGTAGCTTCGCTCAATCAGGTGATGCTGGAAGGCATGTTTACCCATTTTGCCAGAGCAGATGAAGAAGACAAAACCTATACACTGGAGCAGTATAGACGGTTCCAAAGCGTGGTTCATGCGCTCAGGGATCAGGGATGTTCCATCCCGATTATACATACGGCGAACAGCGCCGCTGCCATTGATACACCGGAATTGTCCTATGATATGGTACGTGTGGGAATAAGCCTGTACGGACTGTATCCTTCGGCTGAGGTGAATCATCAGGTGGTGAAGTTGTCCCCGGTATTAACGCTGAAGACAAAAGCGGTTCTGGTCAAAACACTGCCACCCCATTGGGGGATCAGTTACGGAACCCGTTATTTTACGCAAGGGTATGAACGAATAGCGACCCTGCCAATCGGATATGCAGACGGATTCTCAAGAATGCTGACAGGTAAAGCACAAGTGCTTGTACGCGGCCGCCGCGTCCCTGTCGTCGGTACGATCTGCATGGATCAGTGTATGGTGTCGTTACAATCTTTCGCGGAAGAGGCGGAAGAAATTCAAGTCGGCGAAGAGGTTGTCCTTATCGGTCATCAGTCTGGTGGCGTAATAACCGCAGACGAGGTGGCATCCCAGCTCGGTACGATTGCTTATGAAGTGATCTGCATGATGGCGCACCGCATTCCAAGGGTATATACCCGCGGGGGAGCAGTAGTTGCCAGAATCAATCCACTTTTGACATCCTGATAGGTAAACTGGACGTCATTACCAATAAACTTTTTTTCAGAACAGAAGGAAAACTGTCGGAGCATCTCGAATTATGTATGACGATAAGGATTTAATTCCTGAATTGAGATGTTTGGTCTGTACGAATATTGTTCCCCGTGTTTATAATGGAGTACAGCATACTTGATATACTCGGGGCATATATATTCCTTTGTATAAAAGTTCTGGAAAAACGTAATACTGGTTCACAATGGCGAAAGGTTTGTGGGGGTGGAAGAAAGGTGGCCAACTTGCAGAACACCAAGCGGATCATGATCAGTTTACCTGATTATCTTTTGCAGGAAGTGGATGGCATCGTAGCGCTGGAGAATTCCAACCGCAGCGAATTGATTAGGCAGGCTATGAAGCTGTATTTGACGGAGCGTAAGAAACGTTACATCCGTGAAACGATGCAGCGAGGGTACATGGAGATGGCAAAAATTAATCTGACCATGGCATCCGAAGCCTTTCATGCGGAGGAAGATGCGGACAGCACTCTGGACCGCTTAGTTAGCGGGGTGTAGACATTGATCGTAAAACGTGGTGACGTTTTTTTTGCGGATCTTTCTCCCGTTGTCGGTTCCGAGCAAGGTGGAGTCAGGCCGGTTCTGGTGATCCAGAATGATATCGGCAACCGGTTCAGTCCAACTTGTATTGTGGCGGCTATCACCGCCCAAATCCAGAAGGCAAAGCTGCCAACGCATGTTGAAATTGATGCGGCGGCACACGGCTTTGACCGGGACTCGGTTATTTTGCTCGAACAAATACGGACGATTGATAAACAGAGGCTGACTGACAAGATTACCCATCTGGACGAGGAGACCATGAAACTGGTCAACGAAGCCTTACAGATCAGCCTTGGTTTAATCGATTTTTAAGGCAACCAGCGTCTTGCACGCTGCCCTGCCGTCCGTTGGCAATGGATGTTCCTGTAAGGGAACACACTGAATTCAGACTGTAACCAAAAGAGCGTATGACATCCTTCGGGCTGTTATGCGCTCTTTTGATTAAGCTTGATGAAAGCGTAGAACATTGGCGATCTTTTCGCTATAATGAAACCTGAGAAACCGTTTACCCGAAAGACCTATATATAGAGGTGGAGGAGACATATGAGCATTTACATCAATCAAGAGAAACTTCAGTTTCATTTACAGACCCGCGAGGCCAGTTACGTATTCCAGGTACTGCCCTCAGGATATTTGGTGCATTTGTATTATGGCAAAAAATTACGCGACACCGATCTGAGCTGGTTGCATGTGCGGAGAGAACGAGCGTCCTTTAGCCCCAACCCGGTGCCAGAGGATCGTACGATCTCATTCGATACGTTGCCAGTGGAATTGCCAGTGTATGGCACGAGTGATTTCCGTAATCCTGCAATTCAATTGGAACTTGAGAATGGCTCAACCGTTTCGGAGTTTACCTATACAGGTCATCGATTGATCAAAGGAAAGGCAGCGCTTACCGGACTGCCAGCAACCTATGTTGAATCCGATGACGAAGCAGAGACGCTGGTTATTGAGTTGGAAGACCGCGTTGCAGGCATCAAAATCGAGCTTTCCTATACAGCCTTTACGGCATTTAATGCGATTACACGCTCCATGCGTATCGTTAATGAGAGCGCTACCTCAGTGAATGTGGCGCGTGCGCTCAGTTCATCTGTTGATTTCCCGCATGCTGATTATGAATTGTTGCAATTGTCAGGGGCTTGGACACGGGAACGTGATATCGTTCGCAGACCGCTTGCTTCAGGCCTGCAAGGGATTGAGAGCCGTCGTGGTTCAAGCAGTCACCAGCAGAATCCATTTATTGCGTTGATGACACCAGGCACGGATGAAGACCAAGGTGAAGTTTACGGATTCAGTCTCGTTTATAGCGGCAGCTTCACTGCACAGGCTGAAGTGGATCAGTTCCACACCACCCGTGTGTCACTCGGAATCAATCCGTTCGAGTTCAGCTGGAAGCTGGAGCCGCAAGAAGCTTTCCAGACACCTGAGACGGTTATGGTTTACTCGGCTGCAGGTCTGGATGGTATGTCTCAGTCCTACCACGAATTGTATCGGGAGCGTCTTGCGCGTGGTAAGTTCCGCAATGCGGAACGTCCGGTTCTGGTCAATAACTGGGAAGCAACCTACTTTGGATTCAATGCAGACAAGATTGAACAGATTGCTCGCGCTGGACAGAAGCTGGGTATTGAGCTGTTTGTCTTGGATGATGGCTGGTTTGGACACCGGGACAGTGACAACTCCTCGCTGGGTGACTGGATTGTAGATAAAAACAAATTGCCACAGGGACTGGATGATCTGGCTAACCGCGTAACAGGTTTGGATATGCAGTTTGGATTGTGGTTTGAGCCTGAGATGATCTCGCCAGACAGTGAGCTGTATCGTGCGCACCCGGACTGGTGTCTGCATGTGCCTGATCGTCGCCGGACAGAAGGGCGTCAACAATTGGTACTCGACTTCTCTCGTCAGGATGTACGTGATGAGATTGTGCGCATGTTAACAGACGTACTTGGTTCTGCACCAATCACTTATGTGAAATGGGACATGAACCGGAATATGACGGAAGTGGGTTCCGCATTGCTTCCGGCAGACAGACAGCGTGAGACTGCGCATCGTTATATGCTGGGGTTGTATGAGGTCATGGAACGAATCACTTCGGCGTTCCCGAACATTCTGTTCGAGAGCTGTTCAGGTGGTGGTGGCCGCTTCGATCCAGGTATGCTGTATTACATGCCACAGACGTGGACAAGTGATAACACGGATGCCATATCCCGCCTGCGGATTCAATACGGTACGAGTCTTGTGTACCCGGTAAGTTCGATGGGGTCGCATATCTCAGCGGTACCGAATCATCAGGTCAACCGGATCACTTCACTTGAAATTCGGGGACATGTTGCGATGTCGGGCAACTTCGGTTACGAGCTGGATCTGACGAAATTCACGGAGGAAGAGAATGACATCGTGAAAGCCCAGGTTGAGCTGTACAAAGAGATTCGTGGAACGGTTCAATATGGAACATTCCGTCGTTTGCTCAGTCCGTTTGAAGGCAATGAGACAGCGTGGATGTTTATTGCACCGGATGGAAGCGAAGCTGTTGTATTCTACTTCCGCGTGCTCTCTGAGCCTAATGCGCCACTTCAGCGCCTGAAGCTGAAAGGTTTGGACCCTAATGCGGATTACCGTCTGAAAGGCGGATCAGAGACCTTTACCGGCGATGCCCTCATGTATGGCGGTATTTCGGTAGGCAGTGCATCAGGAGATTATCTGAGCGAACTGTTCCGCTTTGAACGCGTATAGATTACAAATGGATATAAAGTTCTAAACGGAAAGACCGAGGAGCGTCGTGTTGACGTTTTTCGGTCTTTTTCTGACGTATTGGGGAAGGCTGGAGGATGACATCATTCTGTCAGAACTTGTATGCTTGCGGATTGATGGAAATCTGGACGGGATTCTGTGATAATATAGGGTAGAGTGGAAGAAACAAATGGTTTAACTATACTGTAATTACAGCAGCAAAGCTGCCCTGAAATGATTGTAACGAACGATTCAGGAAGGAAAGAGGGATTTATTTTGTCTGAACAGGAAACGGTTCTGGAACCCAATGAAGAAACAATAAAGGCAGAACGCCATGAACGAATCATCAAACAGGTAGCCAAGGAACTGTCACTGTCCTTGAAGCAGGTCCGCACAACGTCGGAGCTTCTGGACGAAGGCAATACGATTCCATTTATCGCCCGCTACCGTAAAGAAATGACTGGAGAGCTGGATGAGAACCAGCTGCGATCGATTGAAGAACGCATTGTTTATCTGCGCAATCTTGAGGATCGCAAATTGGAAGTCATCCGTATTATAGAGGAACAGGGCAAACTGACCGGAGAACTGAAGCAATCCATTACGCAAGCTGTGAAGCTGCAAGAAGTGGAAGACTTGTATCGACCTTACCGTCAGAAGCGTAAAACACGTGCCAGTGTGGCCAAGGAAAAAGGTCTTGAACCCCTTGCTGGTTGGATCTGGGGTCAACCGAAACAAGGAGATGCACTCCAGGAAGCTGCGAAATATATCAATGCTGAACTGGGTGTAGAAGATGCGGAGTCGGCGCTTCAGGGAGCCAAAGATATTCTGGCGGAGAATATCGCAGACGATGCTGCCATTCGTGCCTGGATTCGTCGGTACACCTTGGATCACGGGATGCTGACTTCAGAAGCGAAGGATGCTCAAGAGGAGTCCGTGTACGAGAATTATTATGATTACCGCGAATTAGCCAAAAAGATGCCTCCACACCGTATTCTCGCGATTAATCGCGGTGAACGTGAGAGTATTCTGAAAGTCGGCCTGGACGTACAGGCAGAACCGGCCCATCGCCATATGGAAGGACAGATCATTCGTGGTGCTTCTGCCGTGCAGGATATCCTGCGTGATGTGATTGAAGATGCATACAAGCGGCTGATTGCGCCTTCCATCGAGCGTGAAGTTCGTGGAGAGCTCACGGAAAAGGGTGAAAATCAGGCTATATCGGTATTCTCGGCCAATCTGCGTAATCTGTTGCTTCAACCGCCGATTCATGGCAAACGTGTGCTGGGTGTCGATCCTGCCTTTCGTACAGGTTGTAAACTTGCTGTAGTAGATGATACGGGCAAGTTGCTGGAAGTGGCTGTGACCTACCCAACGCCACCACACAACAAGAAACGTGAAGCTGCGGAAGTATTTCATCGGATGATCAAGCAATATGATATCGGACTGATCGTCATTGGTAATGGTACCGGATCACGTGAGACGGAGCAGTTTGTAGCCGAGATCATTCAGGAAAACGGTGACGAAAGTCTTGTGTATCTAATCGTTAACGAAGCAGGCGCGAGCGTATATTCTGCATCCAAGCTGGCCCAGGAAGAGTTCCCTGATCTGGATGTTGCAGAGCGTAGTGCGGCTTCCATTGCTCGCCGGGTACAAGATCCGCTTGCGGAGTTGGTTAAGATTGATCCAAAAGCCATTGGCGTGGGTCAATATCAGCATGACGTATCCCAGAAGATTCTCGAAGAAAGCCTGAAGGCTGTCGTGGAATCTGCAGTTAACCATGTGGGTGTGGACGTGAATACGGCATCACCTTCGTTACTGTCATATGTAGCCGGAGTTAACGCTACGATTGCCAAAAACATTGTGAAGTACCGTGAAGAGAATGGCCGGTTCACGAACCGCCGTCAGCTTCAGAAGGTTCCGCGTCTGGGTGCCAAAACCTACGAGCAGTGCGTAGGATTTATGCGTATTGGTGAGGGCGAGAATCCATTGGATCGTACACCGATTCACCCTGAGTCTTACAAGGTAGTGGATCAGCTGTTCAAGGAGCTTCAGGTTGCACTGGACAAGCTGGGAAGCAAGGAACTGTCGGTGTTACTGTCGGAGCAACAGCCAGAGCAATTAGCTGTGAAACTGGACGTAGGTGTACCTACATTGCGTGACATTCTGGACAGCTTGCAGCGTCCGGGTCGTGACCCGCGTGAAGAAATGCCGTTGCCAATCTTCCGTACAGATGTATTGAAAATTGAGGATCTGGTGGAAGGCATGGAGCTGCAAGGTACGGTTCGGAACGTTATTGATTTCGGTGCTTTTGTTGATATTGGGATCAAGAGTGATGGACTTGTCCATATCTCACAGCTCAGCAACGGGTATGTTAAACATCCGATGGATGTTGTATCTGTCGGGGATAATGTAACGGTCTGGGTTATGAATGTGGATACCAAAAAAGGCCGTGTCGGCCTGACGATGAAGAAGCCTGCATCAGCGCAACAGACTTCTTAAATAGTAGGAATGGAGAACAGCCTTCCCTAACCAGGAAGGCTGTTTGTTGTCGACAGTAATGTTCCCGTTGTCCGTTCTAATTCCTTTAGTAAGTAAGTACGGTGGGAATAATGATGGCTTTTTCTTAAAGTGCGTGTTCAAAAGGCCATCCTTCGTAATCCAAAGCAGACTTTTATGAACAACCTCTTAAAGTTCGTTCTCCGCGCTACGTGGTGTGCCATTTGCTGGTTTATTGCGATAAAAGAACCAGCATTCGTTCAGCAACTTGATTTGCCGGCTGTCCTTTTTGTGAAATGCACGCATCAGTTGATTGCAAAGCCATTGAGGCAAGGGTATCTCCTCCTCTTGCATAATTCATCTGTACGTTAGCATATGTGGCAATAGCCTGGACTGTGCGGGATAAGTGGAGGCCTCCGGCAAATCAATCTTGTTCATTCAAAAAAAAGCACAACTCCCAATTCAGGGAGATGTGCTTTTCGTTCTCATCATTATGAAATGATAACTGTAGTGAATTAGAGAGCTTCCATCTCTTCTTCATACCATTGTTCCAATTGGGCCTGAAGAGCCCGGATTTCGGTAAGCAGAGAAATCAAAGGATAATGGCTTTCACGTAGTGCTGCAAAAGATTCTTCAAGCGCATTGATATAATCAAGGCCGCCGATGATAATAAGATTTTCGTTTAGGAGATCGAGGCTGTCACATTCGGCGATCGCCCAAGGCAGGACAGGGACATCTGCTGCAGTGAGTTTATCAATTTCCTTGTGCAGGCGCAGGTTGAGCGCACTGAGTTGATAGGCGTAATCTGCCGGCATTTCCACGAACTGCAATTGTTGTTCCTGCTGCAGGATGACATAGCGCATTGTAGGCATAACGAGTAATAATCTCCCCTCATACATTCTACTTGACAGTGTAGCCTACGAAACGGTTAAAATTCAAGTATTATGCCGGAAAAACAAATGCTCCGAGGGGGTGCAAGGAGAGGATACTGATGGAAAATGAGGAATTGCAACAATGGATTGAACAGGTATCACTGGATCATTTCGGAGTGCCGTTCACCCATGAAGCTTTGTTTAACAGTCGCCTGACCACGACGGGTGGGCGTTATATGCTCAAAAGTCACCGGATTGAGATCAATCCGCATCAACTCGAAGCCTATGGGCGAGATGAGGTTGAGAAAATTATCAAGCATGAGCTGTGTCACTATCATCTGCATATTCGTGGGCGCGGCTATCAGCATCGTGACCCGGAATTCAAGGCTTTATTGCAGAAGGTAGGCGGCTCGCGTTACTGCCAATCACTTCCTGACGGCAAAGGCAGAAAGCCGCTGCCATATCGTTATAAGCTGGTGTGCAAGAGCTGTGGTACGGAATATTTGCGCAAGCGGAAAATAGATCCGAAGCGATACCGTTGTGGTCGTTGCGCGGGAAAACTGGGCCTTCAGAATATTTGATGTGTGCATTGTTCGCTATGCGTAAGTAAAGTGATGAAAGGCATGTTGACTTGGATTATTAATCATGATAGATTAATCTTATTCAAGTTAATTTTCCCTGATAGCTCAGTTGGTAGAGCACTCGACTGTTAATCGAGTTGTCACAGGTTCGAGCCCTGTTCGGGGAGCCATTTCTTGGAGAGATACCCAAGTGGCTATAAGGGGACCCTCTGCTAAGGGGTTAGACTGCGTAAGCGGTGCGAGGGTTCGAATCCCTCTCTCTCCGTTCTGAATAAACTTCTCTGCAAAGGGATGAGAACCCTAAAGGTTCGTCGGAGCATAAGCTTCGTTAGCAATACTTCGCAGTCTCGAACGAAGTGAGAGTATCCCTCTCTCTCCGTTCTGATTGCACAAAAAATCCCCTTCACATTAGACCGGTTAACGGTCAGTGTGAAGGGGATTTTTTGCGTTTACTGATCTTTGGTTATCCCTTGTATACGCTTCTGCTTAAAGTGTGATGCTCAACATCTCGTATAAACCTTTCTTGCCTGCTTCCGTTACTTCGACAGAGCGACTTCCTGTTTTTTGACGAATCCAGTCCAGTTCCGATAATCGATGTCTGAGTTGTTCCCCGAGCATACCTGAGAGATGATGACGGCGTTCGCTCCAATCCAGACATTTACGAGCGATGGCCCGGCGTGATCCTGGCTTCATCTGAAGTTTAATTCCAAACGTAGTGAACCATTGCGTTCCTTTCTCCGTAACATGATAATCCTTACTGTGTGTCTCTTCGGGCTCCGTAAGATACCCCTTCTCTAACAAGGCTTCACAGAGTGAAATTCCCAATTTGCCGGCCAAATGACCATAACAAGTCCGTGCATAACTCAATTGTTGAAGCTGATTGGATTGTTTGAGAGAGCGTACCTGTACCGGCGGGGCAATACTGGCCATCGTTTCAATCAGATTAGCAATTTCTTTACTTGCAAGACGGTAGTATCGGTGGCGTCCTTGTTGTTCAACTTCGAGTAATCCTCCCTCTACGAGTTTAGCTAAATGGCTGCTTGCCGTCTGGGGAGTGACACTTGCCATATGAGCAAGCTCTCCTGCAGGCAACGCACGGCCATCCAGTAAGGATGACAGAAAAATAGCGCGGCTTGGATCAGCGATTAACGACGCAATAACAGTAATATTCGGATATACATTCATACTTCGATCATATCTGAACTATTACTGTATTACAATCCAGTTGTATCGTCCTACGGTCAGATTGAGCTTATATATCATTGGAATGGGAACAGGAGAGGTTCAGGATGAAAAAGATAACGAAACAGGACTTTGCTACAGAGCAGTTGTCGGAGAGTCCAGCAGTGATTCAACATGAAACGATTAACCCGAGTATTTTATATTATGGTACGCCTGTAGTGCTGCTGAGCACATTAAATGAGGATGGATCAACCAACCTGTCACCATTATCCTCGTCTTGGGCACTGGGGGATTGTCTGGTTCTCGGTCTAGGTACACAGGGCAAAGCCTATGAAAATCTGAGTCGAAACCCGGAGTGTGTAATTAATCTGCCGGACGCGACCATGTGGAAAAAGGTTGAGGCATTGGGTCGTTATACGGGAGTTACCCCGGTTCCTGAGGAGAAAAGGAAGATGGGCTATGAATATTGTCATGATAAATTCACTGTAGCTGGACTGACATCTGAATGCTCGGTTCAGGTAGCACCAGATAAAATAGTTGAATGTCCGCTCCAGATTGAAGCGGCTGTACAACACATACGTATTCCTGAACATACACCGTTCATGGCGATTGTTGAAGTGAAAGCGTTGAAGGTGCACGCGCACACCAAACTAATATCTGGACCGAACAAAATTAATCCGGAGGAATGGCATCCGCTGATATATAATTTCAGACATTATTTCGGATTGGGCAAGAGACAAGGGGAAAATTTCCGGGTTGAGAATTGACCTGAGTAGAGGCTTTTTATTAGTCATGTAAAGATTGGGTAATAGTAAAGATAGACTCATGTAAGCATATACATAATGAAAGAGGTGATGTGCATGGAAGTGGAATATTTGATGCGTGTACTCATAGCTGGAATATGTGGTGTGCTAATCGGATATGAGCGCAAGAACCGAATGAAAGAGGCGGGAATTCGTACTCATTTTGTGGTTGCTGTAGGTGCTGCACTGATGATGATTGTATCGAAGTACGGATTCCAGGACCAGGCTGGCTGGGACAATCTGTCTCTTGATCCGTCAAGGATTGCTGCACAAGTCGTTAGCGGTGTGGGGTTCATTGGAGCCGGGATGATCTTCACACAGCGGCATACGGTCAGGGGATTGACCACAGCGGCTGGCATATGGGCTACGGCAGGCATGGGACTTGCTGTGGGTTCAGGTCTGTATTGGACCGGTGCAGGCGTGACACTGCTTATTGTCGTGGCACAGATGTTACTGCATAGACCCACACGTTGGTTGGTATCCGCCCGAACAGAGACGTTAACCATCCATCTGCAAAATGAAGGAGAGGCCTTGAAGACTGTTTTGGCACTGCTGGGACAGGAAAAGATCTCGGTCATCGGATTTAAGACTGAACAGCAAACAAGCACGGACTCCGTGGAAGAGACTGTGCTTGAGTTCACATTGCAACTACCGGGTTCATACCGGGGCGAGCAACTGATTATTTTGTTACAGGACGTGCCTCACGTTCGATCTGCGGAGTTAAAATGAAGCGAACCTGCATGGCTCAACAGGCGACCATGCAGGTTCAGTGCTTAATTCAGTATGGGTTCAATTACTGACCTTCTCCGACAATTGTTTCTGGGCGGGATACCGGTTTGCCTTCAAGCAGGCACTCGATGGCATGGGCAACACCGTGCTCCACATTGGTCAGCGTTATGGCTTTGGCTAATGCCTGGATCTCGGGTTCGCCATTACCCATGGCGATGCCGAGTCCTGCCATTTTTAACATGGAGACATCGTTGAAGTTATCACCGATCGCTACTGTATCTTCCATGGAGATGTTCAGGTGAGCCGCCAGTTTGGTGAGGGCATTACCTTTGGATACGTCCGGGTGCTGCATTTCGAAGTTATGTTCAAAGGATACAACCATAGCGACATCGGATCGGGAAGCGAAGTATTCTCGTCCTGTCTTTACTTTGTCCGGATTCATGGAGAAGGCCATAATATTATAGATGTAGGCTTCTGCCGGAATTTCGAGATGGCTGTTTACGCGGTGGTAGTCTTTTTTGTCATAGTGTTTCTTGATGGAGCGAATCATGCGTGCAATGTCCTCACCAGGGTTTGAACCAAGAACACGTTCCATCTCGGCGAGCAAGGTCTCATGACTGCTACGCGGGGCATAGATGCCTTGTTGTGTTGAAGCCTCATAATAGACATCATGATCTTCCAGCCACTGCATGACGGAAGCTGCTGTGTCACGCTCGAGCGGAAGATGGAATAAACGTTCACCGTCTGCATCATGAATTGTCGCTCCGTTGGAGCCAATAATTGGTGTTTTGATTCCACCTTCGCGGCTGATGGTCACAACATCGGAATAGACACGTCCTGTTGCAATGGTAACTTTCATACCAGATTGCTGGGCCTTTTGGATGGCTGCGGCATTCTCCGGGCTAATCTGGCTATCTATGTTCAACAAAGTTCCATCTAAATCTGTGGCAAATAATTTCATATATTTACAACTCCTTATCATCTGTAGGTTCAGGAATGAGAATCTCAACCTGTTGTTCGGCTAGAAAAACAAGCCATTCTTTGGTTGGCCATTGATCCGTAATCAATACATCCACCAATGACCAGTCGGCAAAACGATAACCATAACGTCTATCAAACTTGGATTGATCTGCAAGAACAACAACTTTCTTGGCAGCTTTCATCATTTGGTGTTTAATCTTCCCTTCCTCTTCGGAAGCACTGAAGCCATCCATGGTGATACCGCCAATTCCGATAAAGGCTTTATCTACATAATAGTGGGAGAGGGTCTCGATAACAGAGGTACCGTAGACATAACGTTGTTCCTTATCTACTTTGCCTCCGAGCAAACGAATCTGGACAGCAGTGTGATTGGAGAGAAGATCAGCGGAATGAATCGAATTGGTAATGACGGTACAGGATTTGCCGTTTAAGTTCTCGGCACAGGCCTGCACAGTCGTGGATGAGTCCAGAATAATAATCTCGCCTTCCCTTACAATGGCCGCAGCGAGTTTGCCGATGGCCCTCTTTTCCTCAGATACATCGAGTAAACGGTCTTTGTAGGATCTAAATTCTTGCGGAGGAGGGGGGAGAATCGCGCCGCCACGTGTTCGGATAATGGCATCCTGTTCCTCAAGCTTAATCAGATCCCTGCGTGCAGTATCCCGTGATACATCAAACAAGGCGACAATATCATCGGCTGAGATGCGATTGTGTTTGCGTAGATGTTCAACAATGAGCTGCATTCGTTCTTCTTGAAACAAACATGTCACCTCCGAGTGTATGGATGACCGTACTTATACTGATACTTTAATTATAAGTATTTTTAATGTGATTTGCAATATTATAAGTGAACGTAAGTTTTTGTAAGTGTTTTAATGAATGATTTACATTTTTCCTGCACAGTGATGACACTGGCATGAATAGGGGAGGTGGCTATAACGGGGCTCTGAATTACAGTATGCAATGGACAAAAACGCTTGAAAAATAAATTTCAAAAAAAGTATTGCAAGTTCAAATTATCCTGTGGTATACTCATTCTTGTCGCCAAGAAAGACAACTTGTTATTAAGGCCCGTTGGTCAAGGGGTTAAGACACCTCCCTTTCACGGAGGTAACAGGGGTTCGAATCCCCTACGGGTCATATCTTCACCACCTCATGAGATATACATTTTCGATGAGTAATCCTCAAAGTCATTGCTCTTATAGACAAGAATGAAGCATGGCACATCCGGTGAAGTTTACAGCAAGAGCCATTAGCTCAGTTGGTAGAGCACCTGACTTTTAATCAGGGTGTCGAAGGTTCGAGCCCTTCATGGCTCACCATTTTTACAATTGAATATGCGGTCGTGGTGGAATGGCAGACACGCTATCTTGAGGGGGTAGTGGGTGTATACCCGTGGAGGTTCGAGTCCTCTCGACCGCATCACAGCAACAATATAAGATAGACTTCTATGATCATTCATGGGAGTCTATCTTTGTGTTATACGATATACCTCATCCTGTTCCAGGCATATAAAGGCTGAGCATTCAGGAATAATGTGGTATAATTCAAGCAGATGAGTTGATTATTACGGTTGGAAGGCGGTTCTTGTATGCAGTCGATCTATGAGCGAATTGAACACCTGATTGCCGAACGAGGAATGACCAAGAAGGCTTTCTGTCAACAGCTGAAGATCAGCACAGGCAATCTGGGTGATTGGAAACGTGGCAAGTCTATTCCGAGTACGAATAAATTAATTGAGATTGCTTCGTTTTTTGATGTGAGCCTCGACTGGCTCATGATTGGACGTCCATCGAAGGAAGCGATGGTTCGGGAAAAACGGGAGGATTATTTTTTTGACGTTTTGCGGCAATTGAATTGCCAAGAAAGTGAATTATCGACTGTGGAACAGTCTTTTATCAGCGAATATATTGAGTTCACCCGTTACCGCAAATCGAAGGAAAGCAAGGATGCAGGCGACTATCGCTATAAAACTGAGAACAAATCAGAGAACGATTCTGAGGAAAATGAAGCGTAAGTGATATGAGCAGCATCCATAGACTGAATGTACAAAAACCTCTGGACTAATCCGAACACACTCGGAGACAGTTCAGAGGTTTTTGTGTTAACCATGCTTACTTCACGTCCTTATTTACGAAAGGCGAGGGTTTCTTTGCCCAGCAGATGTGGGCGGAGTGTGTTCCAGATCTGAAGACACTTCTCCTGAAGCTCCCAAGCTGCCATGCCAAGGAGTCGAACGCCGATGCCACCTGTTGCCAGCAAACTTGCACCTGCGAGCATTCGTCCATCTGGTGGCAGCGCGGATCTGACTTGCTCCAACTCCGTAGTGCCCAGTCCTGGGGCAATCATCCACAACGCAGCGGTATGGGTATAGTGAAGGAGAGACGCCGAGTGTTTGGGATCATCGGTATCCGGTTCGAGTCCGAATCGATCCCAGACAGCCAGTTGCTCTCCTTGCCATATCTCCGTCAAGCTGCGGTAACGCTCGAATTGGAACGCTTCTCCCCGATGAATCCGTCCGGCAGACCAGATATCTGCATAAGCCAGAATCGCCTGTTCTTCCAGCTCAAAGGTTACAGCGAGCGAAGAAGAACTTCCCTTGAAGGGAATGACGCATTCAGGGAAGTATTCCAGCGTGGCCCCTTTTCCCAACCGAAAGTGATGATTAACGGATGAAGGAATGGAAGGTGTGGGATGGAGTCTGGTAGCAGATGTGCTGCTCAACATGACATGGGTGCCTTCACCTAATTCCCACTCGGAATGATAAAGATCCCCGTTAAGGACTCCGGGCGAGACGTCTGACGTGTACACACATAATTCGGTTCCGCCTCCGGGAGGCCGAAAAGATCGGCTAAACCGGAGTGGTGCGCTGTAATAACGATCAGTCATGACAGTCCGGTCGCCTTGAAAGGCAAAGTTGGCCCGAAGCTCGCTGCGGCGTGTGACGGGCGCACCTGCACTTTCATTCCTAGTTATCTCTGTTCCCGTGGGGACAGAAGATGAATTAATGCGAGTGAGTGCCATGTTCATGGCTGTGTGAATGCAGATGTGCAGCGGAAGCATCGTCATCCATATATTGATGTTCGAGCCAGTGGACAATCTCGGATACACCTTCACCGCTCATTAGATTAGACATGACATAAGGGCGGCCTTCGCGTACCCGTTCGGTATCATTTTTCATAACTTCCAGGCTTGCACCAACGTAAGGGGCGAGGTCGGTTTTGTTGATTAACAACAGATCTGAACGTGTGATGCCGGGACCGCCTTTGCGAGGAAGTTTCTCCCCTTGGGCAACGTCGATAATGTAGATGAACACATCGGCCAGTTCCGGACTGAATGCAGCAGAGAGATTGTCGCCGCCGCTCTCGATGAAGATTAGTTGTAGGTCCGGGAAACGTTCAATCAACTCGTCAACCGCTTCGAAATTCATGGAGGCATCCTCACGAATAGCGGTGTGCGGGCATCCGCCTGTCTCTACGCCGATAATACGCTCTGGTGCCAATGCATTCTGACGCAGCAAAATCTCGGCATCTTCCTTGGTATAAATGTCATTGGTGATGACAGCAAGGCTATAACGTGTACGCAGTGCCTTGGACAGCTTCTCCACAAGGGCTGTTTTACCTGAACCTACCGGTCCACCAATTCCAATTCGCATCGGACGACTCCGATCAAATGCCTTACGTTCCCACTCCGGATGATGCGTATGATTAGCTCCTCCACACATAACAATTCCTCCTAAGTTAGATAAAAGTTGTAGTTAAGACATAAACAGCCGCGCGGGTAAGGTCTCATGCCGCATGGCGTAGATTTCCTGGGCGATTCCGAAGCTGTGCATATCTTCCGGGTCATTGTCCCGAATGAGCGCCCATTCTGCTTCGATATCATCAAGCAATTTCTGAATCAACATCTGCGCTTCGGTTTGTCCGATGGGCAGCAGGCGAAGTGCGCTGTTCACATAAGCGTTCACTGAGGTATACAGATGCCCGGTAACGGCTTCATCCAATTCAATCTCCAATTGATAGTTGATATAACCGTGAATGGTCGTGATGCCGCAATACGCGCCGTATTCCCGTATGGCCTCATCAATCAGGGAAAAGTCCATCCATGGATAGAGTGAACGGGCCAGCTTGAGCAGTCGTTTTCCCATTTTGTGGCCGCTTTCCCTGAGTTCCCGAGGGGAGCGCTGGGCGTGGACACGTTTGTCATACAGGGCAAGTAGAGCGGCATCTTGCTGTTTTATCGCCTGATAGACACCTTTGATGGCAAGACCATCTAGTCGTACAAGACTGGAATGAAGCTGGCTGCGAATAAACTGTTCAAGCTGCGCGGTGTTTTGCACGGTGCCATCATGCGTGTAAGCTTCCAGACCGAAGGAATGGGAGAAACCACCGATGGGTAGGGCTGAATCCAGCAGCTGAACATAACGGAGTAGCTTCGTGCCACTGTTCATCACGATACGTGTCCTCCTCTTGGTGTTTAATTCACAATCGAAATCTAATATAAAAAATTTAGAAATATCAGATGAGCAAGCGGTTTACACGAAAACGGAGAGGGCAGAAAAAGCCTGGAGAAGCGCAGCGCTCGCCTTTATCACAAGATTTCTCCCTTTCAAAAGGGGATCAAAGAAATCTGGGGATAACAGCGATCGGAAGGTTGTTCTGCCAGCGGAGTGACCATGTGTAACCGGAATGGTTCAACTTATTTTTCGCTTTTTATATTAAATGTCAAAACATAAAGTACCGCTGTGCCATAGGCAACTCGTCTGCGGGTTCGCAGGTGAGAAGCTCGCCGTCGGCGCGTACCTCATAGGTCTCAGGATCGACTTCAATGACAGGGGTGACGTCGTTGTGAATCATGTCTTTTTTGCTGACCGAGCGACAGCCTTTAACGGGTTCAACCCGCTTTTTCAGGCCCAATGACTCTTTGATTCCTGCATCTGCTGCGGCTTGGGAGACAAAGGTGATCGATCCGCTGGCAATGGCGCTACCATAAGCTCCGAACATCGGTCTGCCAAATACCGGCTGAGGTGTCGGGATGGACGCATTGGGATCGCCCATCTGGGCGAACGTGATCATGCCACCCTTGATGACAATCTCGGGTTTAACACCGAAATAAGCTGGTTTCCATATGATCAGATCTGCCAGCTTGCCAACTTCCACCGAACCGACGAGATGACCGATTCCGTGTGCGATCGCTGGATTGATGGTGTACTTGGCGACATATCGCTTGATCCGATCGTTATCGGAGGGGGAATTCGGGTTGAGCTCAAGTTTGCCGCGCTGTTTTTTCATTTTGTCGGCTGTCTGCCAGGTGCGGATAATGACTTCACCCACTCGGCCCATGGCTTGAGAATCGGAACTGATGATGCTGAACACGCCAAGATCATGCAAAATGTCTTCGGCTGCGATTGTCTCTGGACGAATCCGTGAATCGGCAAAAGCTACATCTTCCGGAATGGAAGGGTCCAGGTGATGACACACCATCAACATATCGAGATGCTCTTCTACAGTGTTGCGGGTGTACGGTCGTGTTGGGTTGGTTGATGAGGGAATAACGTAGGACTCCCCAGCGGCCCGGATAATATCCGGTGCGTGTCCGCCACCAGCGCCTTCCGTATGGTACGTGTGGATCGTCCGGCCGTTGATCGCAGCCAGGGTGTTTTCGAGAAATCCGGTTTCGTTCAATGTATCGGTATGGATAGCGACTTGAACATCATGTTCCCCGGCGGCAGTCAGGCAAGCATCGATAGCACTAGGGGTGGTGCCCCAATCCTCATGCAGCTTCAGGCCGATTACACCCGCTTCAATCTGTTCGATTAAAGGTGCGGTGCTGGAACTGTTGCCTTTGCCAAGGTAACCGATGTTCATGGGAAAAGCCTCTGCCGATTCTAACATCCGGTGGATGTGCCAGGCTCCTGGTGTGCAGGTGGTGGCTTTAGTTCCTGTTGCAGGTCCTGTTCCGCCGCCGATCATGGTCGTGACCCCGGAGGATAACGCAGTCTGAATCTGCTGTGGGCAGATAAAATGAATATGGGTATCAATACCGCCAGCGGTTACAATCATGCCTTCACCGGCGATGATTTCGGTGGAAGCACCGATGACCAGTGCGGGATGAACACCATCCATTGTATCCGGGTTACCGGATTTGCCAATGGCGCAGATGTGACCATCCCGAATGCCGATATCCGCTTTTACAATGCCCCAATGATCGATAATGATAGCGTTAGTGATGACAGTATCAGGGGTGCCGTCGCTTCGCAGAGCAGTAGTAGACTGGCCCATTCCGTCGCGGATAACCTTACCACCTCCGAACTTGCTCTCATCTCCGTATACGGCATAATCATGTTCAATCTCTGCCCATAGTTCGGTATCCGCAAGTCTTACGGCATCGCCGGTTGTTGGTCCAAACATGGACGCGTATTGTTCACGGCTCATTCGTTTCATGAAGGTTCACCTCCATCTGGTATGGGAGGGGAGAACGTCTTCAGGAATGCCTCCAGTTTCAGTGGATCAGGAGCTTGATCCGCAGAGCCTTCGGTTAATCCGTTGAACCCGTGAATCTGGCGTTTGCCGCCAAAGGTCGTGAGTTCAACCGGTTTCTCTTCACCAGGTTCGAAGCGGACTGCGGTGCCTGCCGGAATGTGCAGGCGATGTCCAAAAGCTGACGTGCGATCAAAGTCCAGTGCTGCATTAACTTCATAGAAGTGAACGTGAGAGCCAACTTGGACGGGGCGGTCGCCGCGGTTAAGGACAAGGAGTCGTAGGGTTAAACGATCCGGATGACAGATGATGTCGTCATCTGGCTTCAAACGGTATTCACCAGGAATCATGGTTTCTCCTGCCTTTCTCAGCGTATAGGTTCATGTACAGTAACCAGTTTTGTACCGTCAGGAAATGTGGCTTCTACCTGTACTTCAGGAATCATATCGGGAACACCATCCATACAGTCTTCACGTGTCAGGATGGTGCCTCCGTATCTCATTAATTCGGCAACACTCATTCCATCCCGTGCTCGTTCCATCAGTTCGGAGGTCAACAAGGCGATGGCTTCGGGAACATTCAACTTGAGTCCGCGTGCTCTTCGTTCACGGGCGAGGTTAGCGGCCACGGTAATCAGGAGTTTTTCCTTTTCCTGCTCAGTCCAGTGCAAGGCAATCCGACCTTTCGCTTATAACGTCTGATATGTTCATGGATCATATTGTATGTTAAATATACTCACACAGGGTGAATCCTTTGTCAATAAGCATCAAGGCATATTAGCAGTATGCATGAAACGAGTAGGCATGAAATAAAATTGTGTAAGCTATATTGACATGAAGAGAGGAACCCTCCATAATTTGGATCAACGAACATTTCGGACGCAAATGACCTTAATGTTCGTCAATAGACTAAAAAAAGGGAGTGTAGGCTATTGAAGAAGAGGTCGGTCAAGTTATGGAGTATTTTGCTGGGTGCGGTCATTGTGATGACAGGATGTGTGGAGGGAGCTGCACCTCCTGAAGCTTCGGGTTCAGGTGGTACAGGAGAGCCGGCTGCATCCGGGGATACGATTAAAGTTGGCATTCTTCACTCTCTCAGCGGAACGATGGCGATCAGTGAAGTATCTGTTAAAGATGCGGAGATGCTTGCCATTGAAGAGATTAACGCCGCGGGCGGAGTTTTGGGTAAACAGATTGAACCGGTAATTGAGGATGGCGCTTCGGATTGGCCTACTTTTGCGGAGAAGGCTGGGAAGTTACTGCAACAGGATAAGGTCGCTGCTGTATTTGGTGGATGGACCTCTGCAAGTCGGAAGGCTATGCTCCCAGTGTTTGAACAGAACAAAGGTTTATTGTTTTACCCGGTGCAATATGAGGGATTGGAATCGTCGCCAAATATTTTTTATACAGGAGCAACAACCAATCAACAGATCGTTCCATCTGTAACCTGGTTACTGGAGAACAGGGGCAAGACGTTTTATCTGCTCGGTTCAGATTATGTATTCCCAAAAACGGCCAATCAGGTCATTAAGGCACAACTCGCAGCAGAAGGCGGCGAAGTAGTGGGTGAGGAATATACACCGCTGGGACATACCGATTACAGTACCATCATTAGCAAAATCAAAGCTGCGAAGCCGGATATTGTATACAATACACTGAACGGAGATAGCAATGTGGCCTTCTTCAAACAATTGAAGGATGCCGGAATCTCCTCGGATCAGATGACGACCCTCTCGGTGAGTGTGGCGGAGGAAGAAATCCGTGGCATCGGCGCAGACGTATTGAAGGGGCATCTGGCTTCGTGGAATTATTATCAGACAACGGATACACCTGAAAATGCTACATTTGTTGCCAAGTATAAAGAAAAATACGGTGCTGATCGAGTGACAGCTGATCCGATTGAAGCGGGATATGTGGCGGTTTATCTCTGGAAGGCGGCGGTGGAAAAAGCAGGATCAACCGACGTGGAGAAGGTGAAGGCAGCTGCCAAGGGTCTGGAGTTTGATGCCCCGGAAGGTAAGGTAACCGTGGATGGAGAGAATCAGCATATCTACAAAACCGTACGGATCGGTGAGGTGCAGGAGGATGGGCAGTTCAAGGAATTGTGGAATTCTGGGGAGCCTGTCAAGCCGGACCCTTATCTGAAAACGTATGAATGGGGAGCTTCCCTCAGCGCTAAATAACATAGAAACCTCGCAATAAAACAGGCAACTTGCTTCAAAGCAGCCAAAACATAAACGAGGGTGTGACAACACATCCTCTCACCGTATCGCGGTAAAGCGTTACTGTAATGTGGGAATGTTCCTGCCGCTAATTGAAGTCATGTGAAATATCGAGAGTCACGGTATGGAGGAGGGGATAGCGATGGATATGTTTATCCTGCAGATGTTCAATGGTCTGAGTATCAGTTCGATTTTGTTGTTGATTGCACTCGGTCTGGCGGTAACATTTGGGCTGATGAATGTCATCAATATGGCTCACGGTGAACTGATCATGATCGGTGCATATGCAACGTATGTAACACAAAATCTGTTCATGTCCTATGCTCCAGCGGCGTGGTTTGGTGCCTACTTTGTTGTGGCTCTGCCGATTGCGTTCATTGTGGCGGCTCTGATTGGCTGGTTGCTTGAAGTGGTGCTGATCAGGCATCTGTATGGCAGGCCGCTGGATAGTCTGCTTGCGACATGGGGTGTAGGTATGATGCTGCAACAACTGGCCCGTACCATATTCGGAGCACCAAATGTGGGAGTATCCAGTCCGGCTTGGCTCAATGGGGGATTGGCGATCTCGGATGGTATTGTATTTCCGTATAAACGAATTTTCATTATCGCACTGGTTGCGGTTGTGCTGCTGTGTATGTATCTCTATATCTATCGAACATCTTCCGGAAGACGAATGAGGGCTGTAATGCAAAATCGGAGCATGGCGGGGTGTCTTGGGATTTCCACCCGGCGGGTGGATGGCATGACCTTTGCGATTGGTTCGGGCATTGCCGGAATTGCTGGCTGTGCGTTAACGCTCATTGGTCCGATTGGTCCTTCGCTTGGTACGTATTATATTGTGGATGCTTTCATGGTCGTTGTTCTGGGTGGCGTGGGGAAATTGGTCGGAACCGTGTGTGGTGCATTGGGGATTGGTATGTTCAACACGCTGTTCGAAACCTATACCTCGGCCTCCATTGGCAAGGTGCTTGTGTTTGTATGTATCGTTGCTTTCCTGCAATGGAAACCACGCGGATTGGTCGCGATGCGCACACGGAGTCTCGATTAACGTGAAAAAGGGGGTTAGTTCATGTCCGCTTTACTCAAGACTGGCAGTCTGAAAATGAGGATTATCTGGGCGGTTGTACTGATCATGATGTGTCTTGCTCCACTAATCTCCACGGAGTTTCGTCTGAGTCTGTTAGCCAAGTTTTTGGCGCTGGCAATCCTGGCCATTGGACTCGATCTGATCTGGGGTTATGGGGGTGTGCTGAGTCTTGGGCATGGGGTGTTCTTTGGTCTGGGTGGGTACGCGATGGCGATGTATCTGAAGCTTCAGGCCAGTGGAGCAACGCTTCCTGACTTCATGGGATGGAGTGGCCTCAGTGGTCTGCCATGGTTCTGGGAACCATTTCGCTCTTTCCCGGTGGCGCTGTTATTGGGGATAGCCCTTCCGGCATTACTCGCCTTTGCCCTGGGGTGGTTTACGTTCCGTAACCGGATCACCGGTGTGTATTTTACCATCCTGACTCAAGCCTTGGTTCTCATTACGGTAACACTGTTTGTTGGCAAACAGGAGTGGACGGGTGGAACAAATGGCATTACGGGATATAATTCGATCTTTGGTTTTACACTTCATTCCGCAGGAACAACAATTGTTCTCTACTATATAACGCTTGCTGTTCTGGTGATTGCGTATGTGCTCTGTCGTCGAATGGTGAACAGTCGGTTCGGCCAAGTGCTCGAAGCTGCGCGTGATGGAGAGAATCGGGTACGATTCCTCGGATATGATCCGGCAGGATATAAAACGCTGGCTTTTGCTTTTTCCGGTGCGCTTGCAGGCATCGCGGGCATGTTGTTTGTTCTTCAGGTCGGTATTATCTCGCCATCCATGATGGGGATTGTGCCCTCCATTGAGATGGTTCTGTGGGTTGCGTTGGGTGGTCGCGGTACCCTTATCGGTGCGGTCATCGGAGCGGTGGTGCTGAATGCAGCCAAAACAGGTATAAGCGAGGCTTACCCCGAAGGATGGTTGTTTGTCATTGGTGGGCTCTTTGTAACGGTAGTTTTGTTCATGCCAAACGGTATTGTAGGTGTGTATCGTCATGTCGTTCGCTTGCTGAAGCGGAGAGGAGAGAGTGCGCATGTCCAAGTCACTCGGGAAAAACCTGAAGTCTACTAAAGATTCGGCGGTCCTGGTAGCTGAGGATATTACAGTGGCCTTTGGCGGGTTCGTTGCTGTCAAAGGCATGAATCTGAAGCTGCATGAGCATGACCTGCATTTTCTGATTGGACCGAATGGTGCAGGGAAAACGACGATGCTGGATGTGATCTGTGGTAAAACCAAACCCATGTCCGGCTCGGTGAAGATGGGGGATGGCGCGGACTTGACAAAACTGAGAGAACACCAGATTGTTCGCAAAGGTGTAGGACGCAAATTTCAGGCGCCATCAATCTTCGCGGGTCTGACGGTGCAGGAAAATCTGACGCTGGCAGCGGAGACTCGCCGTTCCCCTTTGCAAGCCATCGGTATTCGTCGATATGGGAAAATGAGTGCTGCCATGGAGCGTGTTACGCTCCAGATTGGTCTGCAAGACCGCGTTGAGACTCGTGCAGGAGCGTTATCGCATGGGGAAAAGCAGTGGCTGGAGATCGGTATGTTGCTTCTGCAGGAGCCACGTGTGTTGTTACTGGACGAACCAGCCGCGGGTATGACGGATGAAGAAACGCACAAGACCGGGCGACTGCTGCAAGAGATTGCGCGTGAACGCTCGGTTGTGGTGGTGGAGCATGATATGGAGTTTGTGCGAGAGTTCGCAGCCAAGGTGACGGTGATGCATGAAGGGAAACTGCTGAAGGAAGGTACGATGGCGGAGGTACAGGCAGACCCAAAAGTGGCAGAAGTGTATCTGGGCAAAAGGAGGGATGACCATGCTGTCGCTGCAACGAATTGAATCCGGCTACGGGGAAAGCAATGTGCTTCGTGGTGTGAACCTGGATGTACAGCCTGGACAGGTGGTGTGTCTGATGGGCCGTAACGGTGTAGGGAAAACAACGTTGATGAAAACATTAATGGGGCTGCTCAAAACACGCAAGGGCAGTATTCAGTGGCAAAATCAGGAGTTATCCACCTTGGACACAGCCAAGCGGGCAAGGGCAGGGATTGGTTATGTACCGCAGGGGCGGGAGATTTTCCCGCAGCTTACGGTGAAAGAAAACTTATTGCTCGGTCTGGAGACAAGTGCACCAGGAGTAAAAACGTTCCCGGAGGATGTACTGGCGATGTTTCCAGTGCTTGCGACGATGTATGGACGGCAGGGCGGGGATCTGAGTGGTGGACAGCAGCAACAATTGGCATTCGCTCGGGCATTGGCTTCACGTCCGGGGTTGTTGCTACTTGATGAGCCGACAGAAGGCATCCAGCCTTCTATCGTGGAGGACATTCGGCAGGTTATTTTGCAGCTCAAGGCAAAGGGGGATCTCTCGGTTCTGCTGGTAGAGCAGAGTATTGATTTTGTACGAAGTGCCGCAGATTACATCTATATCATGGACAAAGGAACCATAACCCTGCATGGGACACCGCAAGAACTGGATATGTCGCAGTTTGAACATCATCTCTCCGTTTAGTTGTAGTTAGTCGGCGAGTGGAGAAAGGTTTCAGGAACGCTTGTCCAGGATATTCGAGTATTTCGGATATAACCGCCGGATGCATTCCGGACATATGTCATGGGTGAATTCGGCGTGGGTATGCTTCTCCAGATAACTCTCAACGGAGTTCCAGTGTTCCTCTTCATCCTTGATTTGTTTGCAGACGGCGCAAATAGGCAACAGTCCACGCAATGTGCGCACTTCAGACAATGCCTTCTTCAATTGGTGTTCTGTCTTTCTTTGTTCGGTAATATCCATGTGTGCAATCAAAGCCAGATCACTATCCAGAATTGAATTTGCATAAGATAGAGGGGTGAGTTCTACACGAAACCACCTCTTTTCGTTGTATACAGTATACACGCAGATGTCATATGTATGATTTCGATTAAAGGGTATTCCGCGTTCTTTCAAATTCTGTGCGACAAGTGCCATGTTAGCGTTCTTGTCTCGTTTTGCCCAGGCTTCCGTCAGGTGCAGGTAATGTCTATGACTACTGTGTATATCCGGGTTTGGTGAGCATTGACCGAGTCCCTGTTGCCAGGCACGGTTACAACTTTGGATAATCCAATTGTCATCAACGATGATGAGCTGGTGACGTATGGACTGGAACGACAGCCTCTCCAGATCGGATGTAACATGTCTCATGGATGAGACCCTCCTTTGGCAGAAATCTTATCTCAGTTCATCTGGAATATCCAAAATATCAGCGACCAGGTGCCTGAATCGGGTTGCTTTGCGTGTGCCGTGAATGAGATTGGATAAACGATAGGGTGGGATGCCATGCTGTTCACAAAAGGTCTTCTGGTCCACTTGAAGTTCGGTTAGCCGTCGTTTGATGGCCCATCCGAACGGAGTAACTGGTTTTTTCTTGTTCAAAAGGGTTCACCCCTGGTTAGAATGTAGTATTCAGCCGCCTTTTCTTCATGTAGAATATATAGAAATGCGAGCTGTATGTTTCATTATATACGTAAATTCGTCATCTAACAATTAAAAAATACGGAAAAAAGTGTATTTTGTGATGATAAATGGCGTAAATACGTAAATAAAACAAATAAAATGACAAAAAACACGTCGGCAAGGAGGTTGCCGCGTGTTTTTAGTTTGTCTGAATGAAGGGGAGCGGGTATGAGGAGGAAGAGGATTAGGCTCTGTAGGCATGAAGTCCAGCTCCAAGCATATGGAAACTGGGGAAAAACGATTTCATGGACATCGAGGTTGGCTGTGCCAGTCCATCCGCAGCCGAGGCGCTGACGGTCTTCCATTCATTCTCCAGATCTGTGGCCAGGCGGACCATCAGATCCTTGGTTGTATCATTGTTCAGGGGAATGACTTTGGAGGCTTCGGTTATGCAGGCATTCATGGCTGAATGCAGGTAACCAAGGACCGCCTCCTCGACCGGGATATCGAGGTGGTGGTTAATCCAGGCGTGAACAGTGGAGAGGCAGCCAACCGAATCGTATTTGGCAAAGATCTGTTCGAGCTGGGTGAATTCAATCCAGGGGTGCAGAGCGCGTGCGAGTCTGATCAATCGTTTACCCATCGCGGCAGCTTGTTCTCTGAGATCTCCAGGGGTTCGCTGAACATGGACGAGCTTGTCGATCAGAGCTATCCGCCATGTATCCTTGTGATCTGCTGCGGTATAGATGCCTTTAATGGCCATACCTTCAAGACGAACGATGCTGGGATGCAACTGACAACGCATGAATGATTCGAGATCTTCAGCATTACGAATGGTACCCTCCCTGATATGGATATCCATGCCGAAGGAATGGGTGAACCCTCCAACCTGAATAGAGGAATCAAGCAGTTTGACATAATCGAGAAGCTTATTCCCACGGTTCACAATCATTCGCCTCCTGTGTTCGTTAAATGTCACTTAAAGTGACATTTATATTCCTTTTTGTTTGCTTTGTGTTTAAAAATCCGAATTATATGATAGTTATCATCCCATAAACGTCCGCTTTTTGTCAATAGTATCCGTGAGAATTAATGGATTAAATCTGGAATTTAATATCTGTGTTATTTTATATAACTTATTGCGTTACTTATGTGGAGAAATGTAGGGTGGACTATATATAAGGAAGGACTATATATAAATGAATCAACAAGATCGGCTCTTACCGAAAAAGAGGGGATCAAATCTAATCATATGCAGTTCATGGGTAAAGATGACGAGATTATGCGATTTTTGATGAAATTGCCTAGCTGAAAAAGTAGTATTAAAAAATACTTTACTTTTAGTTCTGAACCCAGTATAATCAATTCTGTTGCCGATTATTTACGACATGCGGTCGTGGTGGAATGGCAGACACGCTATCTTGAGGGGGTAGTGGGCGTATGCCCGTGGAGGTTCGAGTCCTCTCGACCGCATCATATGAACGATTAAAAAGAAGCTTTCCATTAATGGAAGGCTTCTTTTTTTTGTCTTTTTGAACAGTTTGACATCAAAGTTGAGAAAAAAAGGCCATCCATTACCGAGGCAATGGTGCTTACCTTCCGGCTACGGGTGGCCAATGTATTATTTTTGCAGCAAGTTCTTGATATCTTCTTCAATCTTGTCCGGTGTTGTTTTGGGAGCATAACGTTTCAGTACCTGTCCGTTCTGATCCACAAGGAATTTGGTGAAATTCCATTTAATTGCTTTGGAGCCGAGCAGGCCAGGAGCTTCTGTGCTAAGGTGTTGGAAAAGAGGGTGAGCGCTTGAGCCGTTCACATCAATTTTCTCAAACATGGGGAAGCTTACGCCATAATTCATCTGACAGAACTCGGCAATATCGTCGGAAGATCCTTTTTCCTGTGCAAACTGGTTGCTTGGGAAACCAAGAACTTCAAATGGAGCATCTTGAAACTTGTCTTGCAGTTCTTGCAGACCTTTGAATTGAGGAGTGAGGCCGCATGAGCTTGCCGTATTCACAATCAGTAACACTTTGTCACGGTAGTCGGACATTTCAACTTCTTGACCGCGAAGGGTATTCACTTTGTAATCGTAGACTGTCATCTAAATCGCCTCCATTTATTTACTCTTATATCTTCTATTATATTGGTTACAATTAAATATTGCAAAACTAATATGGTGTTAAAAGAATCAAAACAGGCAAGTTGTGCAGAATACGTGAATGAATTGCGAGTTGATTTTCGTCAGAGTGAGAATTAGATAGATTTAAAGAGATGGATAGAGTATGACCTTATTGTAAGCGCTATTATATGTGAGTATTGCCGAAAATCTGTCGATTCGGTGATCTGTGCGGACTTTACACCGTCATGGCGCGGGTGTATGATTCATAACGTAATTTCAATTTAAACTAAATTGTACCTGAAAAACGAAACAAACGATAATATCGCTCGATCTTATCCTTAAGATATACGAACGATGTTTTAATCGCTGAGTTTCCATTCATTGATGAGTGGAAAACGGGGGAACCAACAGAATGCGCTGTCCAGGACAGTAGGCATTCATGGGGTGAATTTTCCGGTGACAGCCGGAAATAGGGCGACTCTCGCGCCCGAATCCGTCAGCTAACCTCGTAAGCGTTAAAGGGAGAGGCAACAAGCCGTACGCTGGTTCATGGTGTTTTCGCCATGGGTTCTTTAAGAAGCGTTCGGGAGGCCTTGGTCCCCCACGCTTCTTTTTTGTTGTCTTTTCACGCCAAGGGAGGAACGAATGATGGATACTGAGATGATCTTAGTGACTGCTCCAAATGAAGCAGGACGCAAATTTATCAAATTGCTGATGTACAAAAAAATGCCCTTTGCCGTTCTAACCAACAGTGCAGGGGAAGAGCGCAGACTCCGTAGAATCGGAGTAGAACATGTCATTCGCATGAACACGGCTGCAGCTCAAAAATGGTTTTTGCCGCAGGGCAGCGTAGGCAACGTGTTTATTTTCGAGAACAGCCTGAATCTGACCTGTCGTTATTTACAGATCTGCCGTTCATGGACTTCGAAATCTCTGTGCGTTATTACGGAGCAGAGTCATCCTAAGGGTATCTATCGGGGCATGGGCGCAGACCGGATTGTATATTCGCTCAATGGGGAAGTTGGCTTTCTCCTCAATGGTTAATGCCATAGCTTGTGATTGCTCAGGTGTAAGGTGCCTGTTATAATTGAATGTATCGATAAACGGAAGTTTGAGGAGACTCATGCAGGATGGTGAGTCTTCTTTTTTATGGTTTCTATAGGTTGTTCAAAAAGTCCGCTTTTGATTACGAAGGATGCCTAGTGGCATCATCAGCATCGAATATGAAATTCAGCCGAAATGTCCGTTGCTCACGTAGTTTTCTCTACGCTCCGCTACTCCATTTCTAGCTTCATTCCATCTTCTCGGTACTGAAAACCAGACTTTTTGAACTGAATTAGGATCAGGAATCACCTGTGGCTTACAAGGAGGAATTGGCGTGCCGGATGTAGGTGGATTGAAATGGTTGTTTTTTGATGTTGGAGATACACTGGTGGATGAATGGGAGCCGGTTGATGATATTATCGGACAGTTCGTCCGCGAAGCCTGTGCATTGGGGTATCCGGTGAAGATTGAGGCGGTACGCGAACTGTTCGCGAACTGTTACCAGAAATATGAGCAATGGCCGATGAGAGTGGCGATTCGCACATTCGTTGAAGACGAGGGACACCAGAAGCAGATTCAGGACAAGCTGAAGTTTCAAAAAGATCTTGAACGTCCTTTTCCATCAGCGGATTACGTTCTTCAGCAGTTGTCACGGCATTATCGCATTGGCATTATTGCCAATCAGAGTCCTGGTACGGAAGAGAGACTGGAGAGTTACGGACTGCGGAAGTATGTTGATGTTCTGGCGTGTTCGGCTGAAGAAGGAGTGTCCAAGCCAGACCCTGAGTTATACACTGTGGCCTTGAAACAGGCCGGTTGTGAACCGGAGGAAGCCGTCATGATCGGCGATCGGATCGATAACGACATTATACCTGCTCGGAAGCTGGGCATGCGTACGATTCGAATGTTGCAGGGTTACGGAAGATTCCAGCCAGAACTATCGGATAACCAACGTGCGGACTGGACTGTTGATTCATTGGATCAACTCCTGCCGTTACTGATACCAAATCAGGATTAGATGATTGTTTATTGGAGTTTGAGTTTTACTATAAAAGGAAACACCTTGCTGTATTTCAATAAAAAAGGCTGATCAACTTGGTATAGCATACCGGAGTTGATCAGCCTTTTTAGTATTTAATCGATAAGAACGAGATTAGAATAACCGAATCGTCTGAATGATCAGATATACATTCAGCACAACGATAATCGCGGCAATGAACCATGAGATGATTTTGAGCCACAATTTGTTGGCGAATGCACCCATGCTTTTTTTATCACTCGTGAACATCACCAGGGGAATTACAGCAAAGGGCAATTGAAGCGACAGCACGACCTGGCTCAAAATGAGTAGTTCTTCTGTGCCATGCTCTCCTGCAATGGCTGTCACAATTACCGCCGGGATGATGGCGATCAGACGTGTGACCAGTCTGCGCAGCCAAGCCGGAATCCGAATGTTCAGGAAACCTTCCATAACGATCTGCCCAGCAAGTGTACCTGTAAGGGTAGAGTTCTGACCTGATGCTAACAGCGCCACACCGAACAGGATACTGGCAACCGTAGTACCCAATAGAGGTGTCAGCAGATGATAAGCATCTGCGATCTCGGCAACCTGCGTCATACCAGCACTGTGGAATACAGCAGCAGATACGATCAGGATGGCTGCATTGATGAACAGGGCCAGTGTCAACGCGATTGTAGAATCCATGGTCGAGTACCGAATGGCTTCTTTTTTGCCCTGTGGTGTCTGTTCAATCTGACGGGTCTGTACAATGGAAGAATGCAGGTACAGATTATGCGGCATCACGGTTGCTCCGATAATACCAATGGCGATATAGAGCATAGCCGGGTTTTGCAGAATCTCAACATTGGGTACAAAACCATGGAGAACACCGCCCATATCCGGTTTTGCCAGAAACAGATCAATCCCGAAGCAGAGGGCGATGGTTGCCATCAGCACAATGACGAGAGTTTCCAGAGCGCGGAAGCCTTTGTTTTGCAGTACAAGAATCAGGAGTACATCAACTGCGGTGATGATAACGCCGTATAACATGGGGATGTTAAATAACAGCTTTAATGCGATGGCAGAACCAATGACTTCAGCCAGATCGGTGGCTGCAATGGCAAGCTCACACAGTATCCATAACATCATGACAACAGGCATGCTGAATCGTTCACGACAGGCTTGAGCCAGATCCCGTCCAGTGACGATGCCGAGCTTGCCAGCCAGCGACTGAAGGACAACGGCCATCAGGTTCGAGAGCAAAATGACGGATAACAAGGTATACCCAAACTGTGAACCGCCTGCAATATCTGTTGCCCAGTTCCCGGGGTCCATGTAACCTACGGCAACAAGGTATCCTGGGCCTACAAAAGCGAGGAATTTCTTCCACCATGCAGCATTCTGCGGAACTTTCATCGAGCTATGTGCTTCTCCAAGGGAAGGGGCCATGCCCGCAGTAGACAATGTTTCTCTTGAAGGAGCGTTGAACGGATTTTTTTTACTCATACGATAATCACCTGACTTTGAATTATTGATTTGGAAATATATGCGGGACAATTCGCTCATGATATATCTAAATTTTTATGTTTATTGTTACATTGTACTCCTTCAATTGTTTTTGTCTAGTGCAACTTTTATGTATCAGCACAAAATTTCGGTTCCAGCTTGTAGATGTCCCTTCGTATATTACCCAACCGTGGGGAAAATACAGCCATGGCATTGAAATGCATGAAAATAATAAAGTTGTAAAAGCTGATAAAGATACAAAATTGCGTTTCAAAATGAGCCAGAAGTTTAAATTGAAAGGAAGGCAATAAAAACTATATGGATAAGGGAGAGATTCTTAATGGAAGCTTTATATACAGCAGTAGCGACAGTTAAAGGTGGACGTACAGGTTCCGTGACTTCTTCGGATGGCGTTCTCAAGCATGATCTGAAAATGCCAAAAGAGCTTGGTGGCTCCGGTGGTGAAGGTACTAACCCTGAGCAGCTTTTTGCCGCTGGATATGGGGCATGTTATGAAAGTGCCCTCGCCAATGTAGCACGCAAAGCAGGTGTGAAATTGGAGGATGTGGTCGTTACAAGTAACGTATCCATTGGTAAAGACCCTGCGGATGATGGTTTCCAGCTGTCTGTTCGTCTGGACGTTAGCATGCCTGGTGTAGATCACAGCCAAGCAGAGGAACTGGCCCGCAAGGCGCATGATTTCTGTCCATATTCCAAAGCAACACGCGGCAACATTGATGTTGTTTTAAACGTAGTCTAAGATTTGACTCCCGGCAAGTAAAGGGAACATATAGAGCAGGGTATCCCAGATACCTGATGTTCGACTACAAGGCCCTGCTGGCAATCGGCAGGGTTTTGTGTTGATTATCATATTAGGACATGATGCAGGAGATTGGATGCCAGATCGCGTACTATTTTACATAATTGCACTCCCACTTCATGCTACACATTCCATAAAGGGGGAACAAAGATGAGTATTGAAGAGATGATTGAGCGGCGATTTGTGTGTACGAAATGCAGAGGCACGGATTGTAACATTAAGGAAGTTTCCATGTCAGGAGCAGGCCTGAGCAAGATGTTCGATATACAGCATAACCACTACCTGTTCGTGGCTTGTGCTTCCTGCGGGTATGTTGAAGTGTTTGATCCGGATGTCTTGAAAGGGAAAAAACAGGGGCAGGTAGGGACTATTCTGGATATTCTGTTTGGCGGGTAGACATGCGCGAGTTGACATTGAACTGAATTTTCTTTAATATAACTTAGTACTGAGTAGTGTCATTGCATGAACCAAATTTGAATTAAACAGGTGATATCCATGTCTTATAGACCGCGTATTGCAGATTTAGAATTAGCTTATGGTAACAAGGAAGACGGATTGTACGAATTCAAAATGAATTTGGTAGACGGTACTAAATGCCGTGTATTCTACTCCCGTTCCCCGGAATGGAAGATGACCAATATCAGCCGTCTGCAGAAAACGCCTTGTCCAGTATGTCGCAAAGATTTCATTTGCAAATGTATGGACCAGTGGGCAAGTGACCTGCATCAACAGATGATCGATGACCAATGGATGGAAAAGGCAGTTACGGAGTAATTGTCGGACAGATACGAGCGTGGGCACAATGCCTGCGCTCTTTTTCTTTTATTTCCCATTAATGCGTGTTAAAAAAGAACGGTTTTCAGTCTTTTTGAACAACCTCCAGAAATAAATTTAGAATTAGTGAACAAGAAGGCCCAGATTGGGTAAGTTACTCTAACCGCAACAATAGGAGGCAGCCAATATGACAGCAAATCAAACAGATGTGCATCAGGGACATCCGATCGTACTGGTGGATGGCGTCTGTCACTTCTGCCAGGGTTTAACCAAATGGATTATCAAGCGTGACCCGGAAGGGAAATATCATTTTGCATCGCTCCAATCGGATGTAGCCAAGGGACTGCTGGCGAAGGGCAATCTGTCGACAGACAGCATGGACACCTTTGTGCTGATTGAAAATGGAAAATACTATACACGTTCAACTGCCGCACTGCGATTGGCTAAAGGTCTGAAGTTTCCTTATCCGTTGTTATATGTGTTCATTATTGTGCCGAGATTTATTCGTAATGCAGTCTATAACTGGGTTGCTCGCAACCGTTATCGCTGGTTTGGCAAGGATGAAGCGTGTATGTTGCCTACACCGGAGATCAAAGATCGATTTTTGTGAGTGTGATTAATAACGGAAATAATTGGGTAATGACTACAGATCATATCTATTTTGGGAGGAAAACAACTTGAAGAAGTGGACTACATTATTTATCGGGGCATTATTAGCAGTGAGCTTGGCAGCATGCGGTAACGATACAGATAATACGGCAACGCCGCCAGCGACTAACAACGAAACATCTAACGAGGGCAATACACCTGCGGAGCAGGAAACAAAGGTCCCTACCCTGGACGAATTGATTACCAAAACCAATGCAGCAACCAAAGCAATGAAAAGCTTCACAACTGAAGCAAATATTGATCAGAATCTGAAACTGGATGCTGGTGAACAGTCCCAGGATCAACAGGTTAAAACATCGCTCAAGATGGATATTATCAAAGATCCAATGATGATCTATCAAGAGATGAAAATGGAAATGTCGGGACAGGAAGCTCAGAACGTGAAGCAGTATATCACTTCCGATAAAATCTACTCTCAAGTTGGGGATCAATGGGTTGCGATTCCTGAAGCTCAAACCAAGGAACTGATTGAGCAGATGAAAGCAAGCATGAATCCCGAAGGTGAGTTGGAGCAATTCAAAAAGATCGAAGAAGATACTGAAGTGACCGAAGAAGGCGACAATTATGTGATTAACGCTGACGTATCCGGTGATAACGTGAAGGAACTGGCCAAAGCCGTGATGGAACAAAACGGATCGGATGCCCAGATGCAAGCCATGCTTGATCAGATGAATATCACCAGCATGAAGATGAAATATATGATCAACAAAGAAACATACCTGCCTGCAAGTACGGACGTAACCATGGTCATGGAGATGGAACAGAATGGGCAGAAAATGACGATGGACATGAAGATGAACAGTACATTTTCTAACCAAGATCAAGTGGAAGAGATCAAGATTCCACAAGAAGCATTGGATAGCGCTAAATAAAACAGGCACCTCTGAACTAGATCTGTGTGAGCCGAGAGGTTTACCGGATTAGAATCAGGGGTGTTTTTCTGTTTAGCGGAGATTATGGTCAGCGTTCAAGGTGTTATAGTATAGTCATATTGAAGTAGAGAGGGGAGATAAAGAATGATTGAATATGCGCACATCCACCATGTTAGTCTGGCTGTACGTGACCTGGAAATCGCGAAGAAGTTCTACTCGGGGTTACTGGGCATGCAGGAGATTGAACGTCCGCCTTTCCGCTCCACAGGTACATGGTATGCCATTGGTAGTCAGCAGCTTCATCTGTTACAGCACCCGGAGGGTCACACGTTACGTGAGGCTGGGATTGATACTACAGACGGTCACTTTGCGATCTGGGTCACCAGTTATTCAGGGACTATAGCCTGGCTGGAGCAGCAGGGAATTGAGTATGAAGCGAGACCTGAAAGTGTGGCTGGATTCGCACAGATTTTTGTGCTTGATCCGGACCGTAACATTATTGAGTTCGATTCACCGTACAACTCTTAAGGGAAAATGGGTTAGAATAAATCCCTTGCTCCCCCAGAAATTGTATGCTATATTATCCATACATTCATAGCACGTGACGGAAGCACCGTCCATATACTGCATCTTCATGCGGTTATTGGACGGTGCTTTTTTGTGCTTTTTGACAAGGAGGGAAGGGGAAATTGATTGTACTGAAGGTTGTTCTGGTTTCAAAGGATAGAGATTACATTAGCGCCTGGCTTGATTATGTACAGGGGAATTCGTCTGATCTCCATGTGCGTTTCACAGCATTCTCCCAAGGGGATTCGTTCAAGGATCACATGAATGAGCAAGAAGGTCGAGAATTACCGGATCTGGTTATTGCGGAACCGGAATTTTTGAATGACTGGCTGAACAACGGGGGAGAAGGTTCAGGTGTACCTTGGCTAATGCTTAGTGAAGGGATGGAAGAGGTGGATGAGGCCAAGCGGCTGATGAAATACCAACCCTTGCCTGCTTTGCTGGATGCTGTGATGCATGCTTGCCGGCAGCCACGCCGTAAGAAGGTTCACCATCCGGGGCAAGAGACTCTCTCCATCGGAGTAGTATCCGCTTCAGGTGGAAGTGGCAAAACGGCAGTGGCGCTGCATATGGCGAAGCAATTGGGACTTGCAGGATATGCTGTTCTCTATCTGAATCTGGAGACGCTGGACAGCACGCTCCCGTTTCTGGAAAAGGGACTCACTAGAAGTGGGCAGCGTCACCCGGATGCGGAGACGGGATTGTCACGCCTGTTATACGATCTGAAGGTGGGCAGAAAGGAATCCGACAAGCAGTTACAGGTACAATCGAAGGGCGTAGATGGATATGTGGTCCGGCATGAAGCACTGAAATCCGATGTGTTCTGGCCATTATCGAATCGGAAAGAACTGTTGCAAATGACTCGTGAGGATACGTCGAATCTGCTTCGTTATTTAACGGATTGCGGACAATATGACGTGTTGATTCTGGATGGGGATTCCGGTTGGGAGGGGCGCAGTGAAGGGGTGCTGGATGCAGCAGATGCATTTGTCTGGCTCGTTGAGGATGATATATCTGCCATGCATCGATGGGGACAATGGTTACAGCATGCTGAGCGTACGAAGCCAGATTTGTACGAAAGTATGCTCGAGCGTTCACGCTTTGTGGTTAACAAATATAGGGACAATGTCGTCAATGCACTCCCACGCCCTGATCTGCATCTGGATGCAGTGTTGCCCTATATCCCTTCCTGGAAGCAACTCAGTCAGGAGGAAGTCATGCTTAGTTCTCCGATTTTCCAGCGTGAAGTGAAGAGATTATGTGCCATGCTGGTACAGGATGGCGAAGAAGAATCGAAGCAGACGGGACGAATTCAGAAGCAGGATCGGTGGGCACTATGATGGATTCATCCAATAGAATACTGGATCGTGAAGAACAGTTTCAGATGATGCGCAGGGAAGTCAGGGCTGGCCTCGATCTAACCTCTTCCGCAGGAGATGATGAACTGTGGCAGGGAATAGAACGCAAAGTTCTCACCGACCCGAAGCTGGATGATCTGACCTCAGGAGAGCGTCACACGCTGGTGCAGCGATTGTTTGATTCTTTTCGTGGATTGGATATTTTGCAGCCACTTGTGGATCATCCCGATATTACGGAGATTATGATCAATAGTCACAAGGAGATTTTTGTGGAGCAGGAAGGTGAAGTCAGCCAGATCACCCTTGAATTTGAGTCCAGGGAACGGCTCGAGGATATCATCCAGATGATTGTGTCCGGGGTAAACCGGATTGTGAACGAGTCTTCTCCAATCGTAGATGCCCGTTTAAAGGATGGTTCGCGGGTCAATATCGTGTTACCTCCTATTGCCTTGAAAGGACCCACGATGACGATTCGTAAATTCCCCAGTGAACCGATGAAGATGTCCGATCTGATTGTAAAGGGTGCCCTGCATGAAGAAGCGGCAGAATTATTGCAGCAGTTGGTAAGGAGCAAATATAACATCTTCATTGGAGGAGGGACCGGGTCGGGAAAAACGACCTTTCTGAACGCATTATCCCAGTTCATCCCTGCCGATGAGCGGATTATTACCATTGAGGATTCAGCTGAGTTACAGATTGTTACGGTACCCAATCTGGTATCACTGGAAACGCGGAATGCAAACACCGAAGGCAAGGGACAGATATCTATTCGGGATCTGATCAAATCTTCCTTACGGATGCGTCCAAACCGGATTGTGATTGGGGAAGTCAGGGGCGCAGAAGCGCTGGATATGTTACAGGCCATGAACACTGGGCACGATGGATCATTGTCTACAGGGCACGCAAACACGATTTCCGACATGATCAGCAGACTTGAAACGATGGTGCTTAGCGGTGCGGATCTTCCTATTGCAGTTGTAAGGCAGCAGATTAGTTCAGCAATCGATATTTTTGTACATCTGTCCCGGCTACGAGACCGCTCACGGCGGGTGACAGAGATTAGTGAAGTGATTGGCATGCAGGACGGTGAGGTTATGCTGAATCCACTGTTTCGTTTCCAGGAACAAGAAGAGCGTGAAGGCAAAATTATTGGCGGGTTAGTACAGGTTGGAAAGTTGAATCAGGTGGATAAAATTCAGATGGCTGGGCTCGGGGAATGGCTGGATGGATACATAGAACAATACAGTGTTGGAATAGATTCAACAGATAACAACGTGAATTAAAGCCATTGGAAGGTGATTACTGTTGGGTGAAGCCAGACAGATGTTGACGGATTACACCGTATATACGCTTTCCCGGAGACAACGAATGGTCTGTATGCTGATTAGTGGTCTGCTGTTTTTTGGCATCGGAATTCTGTTCTACCATCACTGGTTGGCTGGAGCCATCCTGGCTGCGGGTTGCATATGGGTGCCAAAACATTGGACTAAAGTGCTGTTGGAACGAAAAAGAATGACACTCAGTTTACATTTTAAGCAAGCATTATATGCATTATCTTCGGCACTGGCCGCAGGAAAATCGGTGGAAAATGGATTCAAGGAATCCGTGGAGGATCTGCGGATGTTGAACCCGGAAGCGGATACCGATCTGATTTGTGAGTTCACGATATTGCGGACACGGATGGAGTATGGACAACCAATCGAAGAAGCATTACAGGATTTTTCGGATAGGGCGCAGATTGAGGATATTACGAACTTTGCAGATGTGTTCATTACGTGCAAACGAACTGGCGGCGATTTGGTTGAGGTTGTGCGTCGTACCTCTGCGGTGATTGGGGAGAAGCTGGACATACAGCAGGATATTATGGTCGCGGTATCGCAGAAAAAGTTCGAATCAAAGGTGATGTTTGCCGCTCCATTTATTTTTCTGATATTCCTCAATCTGACCGCCAAGGACTTTATGGAGCCGTTATATAGCGGGATGGGGTACCTCATCTCTAGTGGTGCATTGGCAGTACTCGCCTGCTGTTATCTGTGGATTAATCGCATTATGGATATCAAAGTATAAGGAGCTGAAACGATGCTGCTTCCCGTTATAGTCGCAGGGATGCTCGGAGCGGGATGGCTGGTGCTGGATCGAACCCGGGGGCAGACCTACCGGCATCTGCGCAAGCTGGATATGGAAGGATTACGACTGAAAAAATTGCATGGTCCCTTCCTGTTTATATTGGACAAGTTCGAGATTGGACGCAGATTGCCAGTGCTCATGTTTCGAATGCAACATGCCATTCAGAAAATGTATGGCATACAGCACAGTGGAGAGAAAACGATGCTGTATTGCGCTGAAATGTTGACCTATACATGGCTCATGTTGCTGGTGGGCTGCCTGTTATCACTGGTTGGAGATATGGGCATCGGAGGTATGGTAGGTGGGCTTGCGCTTGGTGCAGCGTTGCCTTTTGCGCTCTACAAAGACCTCAATACAAAGGTGCAGCGAAGAGACCAGGATATTCTTATGGAACTGCCTGAGCTGCTGAACCGAATTGTACTGCTGGTTGGCGCAGGGGAGACCGTGCAACGTGCTATCGTTCACTGTGTGACAAGCCAGGGGGAACGGGATCATCCGCTGTACAACGAACTCAGAAAGACGGTGGGAGATTGGAATAATGGTTACTCGTTTCAACAATCATTTGAACAGTTCAGTCGCCGCTGCGGTGTACAGGAAGTGACGATTTTTACGACAACGGTGCTGCTGAATTTCCGGCGTGGGGGAGGTGACTTTGTATTGGCGCTGCGGGATCTGTCACATGTGTTGTGGGAGAAACGCAAGGCTGTCAGTCGGGCGAAGGGAGAACAGGCTTCTTCCAAACTGGTGTTTCCGATGGTACTGATCTTTTTTACGATTGTGGTCATGATCGGGGCACCTGCTTTTATGATGATGAATATGTAGGAGGAATTGGGATGATGGAAGTATTGAAGAATAAGGTAAATGTATTTTGGAAGGAAGAGGACGGACTAGGCACGTTGGAGCTGATTCTGATTATCGGGGTTATTATCATTATTGCTTTGATTTTTAAAGACCAAATTAAAAAATTGGTAGAAAGACTGTTAACTAATGTGAGTAATAAAAGTAATGAATTCTTCGAATAACAAGTTCAAAAAGGAAGAAGGGAGCTTCACCGTTGAAGCCTCCCTGATCTTCCCTGTCGTGCTGTTTATTCTTGTGTTGTTACTCTTTTTCACCATGTACATGTATCAAAAGACATTCCTGAATCAACATGCCTATGCAGCTTCCGAACGTGCAGCCTATAGCTGGGACAACAGCCACAAACAGGCGATGACAGGTGAATATGTTGCTGGAGAACATGACAATCTGTATTGGAGACTGACGGACGATCGTATGCTTGGAGCGCTGTTTGGCTGGGCGGGAGCGGATAATCAGGTTAGCGTTTCTATACCTGCTGGTGAAGGCGGCAATCTCTCGGAACAGAAATTAGCACAAGCGGTGCAACATATGCCCTCAGCCATGAAAGGAACGATTGAGTATCAGAATTCTCTGATTCAGCGGAAAGTAACAACCAAGCTGGAACAAGTAATTTCCTTGCCTCTTCCTTCTTTTTTGTTCGATTCAGGTAACCGTGTACTGACGCGGGGATCATCCGCAGTTGTTGAACCGGTTGAATTCATTCGAACGGTCGATCTGGTTCGTTATTACGCAGCCAAGTTTAAAAGCAAAGGCGGTGCGGCGACCAGTACAGCGGCAGAAGCCGGACAGGTTGTGCAGCATTTTGGCAAAAGTAAAAAGTGAGAAAAGGAGGAGGGCGGAGCTGTTTAGAAAAAAAGACGGTGAGTTGGGAGCCGTAACCCTTTTTTTAATATTAATATTGGCCGGAGTTTATATGTTTGTCGCTATATTTATTGATTACGCTCGTATAGCTGCATTCAAGGTGCAGACTGAACGCATGACACATGCTGCGATGAGATCCGTCATGTCAGCCTATGACACATCACTACGAGAGTATGGTTTATTCGGGTATGGCGACAGCAGTGGGGATGCAATTATGGCTAAAGTACTGAATGATAGCGTGAAGCCTTCAGCTGTAAAAGATGGATTTCCCATTCTGGATATCCAGTGGGATACAACTACGCTGAGCATGGAGCGTGAACTGGGCAGATACGATATATTTAATCGCCAGATTCAGGAGGATATGAAGTATCGGGCTCCGGTTGATTTTACCCTTGAAGTGATCAATCGGTTCAAACCAATGTCAGACGAGATGAAGGAAGCTGCACACACGGTAGACTTGCTGAAAAAATTACAGAAGTTATATGACAAACGTGAAGAATTACTGGATGAAGCCATTGCCAATCAGACGGAATCCGCGGAGAAACTGAAGAATCTTCCGAAGTTGATCATGGACCCGCCTTCACAAGCGATCTATGAAGAAATGTTGGAAGAAACACCGGAGACAGCTGCCGAGGCAGCAGCACGTTATGCAGATTATCTTAACAAGAAACAGGCAGATGAGGGACTGCCGTTGAGAGAGCAACAATACATATTGGAACTGGCTCGTTATCGGACTGGTGTTGGTAATGTGGTGACAGGCATCAGCATGATCATGCAGCCCGCGTTACAGGCCCATCAAACAAAGCTGGAGGAAGCACAGTCCAAAATCGAAGAAGCACGCAAGATCAATGAGGAAATGAAACGTGTAATCGCAGAGGGGGAGAACCGTTCGCAGAATGCCAGCTACGACAACGTGGGCAACTCGAATCTGCCTGGGACGAGTCCTGCAACTACTGGATCAGGCAGTGAAGCTAAGAGCACACGCTCCCTCGCCTCGGAGCTTGTGAGGGCGGATAGCCTATTTGATCAGTTGAAAGCACGGGTTGTTTCCCAGAATGCGGACTTCTCTAACGTCAGAAGAGACAACATGGAATTGAATAGTCAGCTTCGCAGCGTTACGGGAATGAGTGGGGTTCCGATTAAACCTGCGGTCAGACAGGCAAGTCAGATCACGGAACGATATATGGACACCTATGTACGTAGCGGTCCTGCCAATCTCATCCTCCAAAGTAAGCAGCAGCTGGAGAGTGGTCGTGGGTCGGATGCCCAACGCAAAGCGAATGACAAAGAATCCAAAGGGAAATTGAAGGAAGTCAAACGAATCTTGTCGCAGATTCAGAATGGAAGTTCGGGTTCCATGGACGCTTTCAAACAGTTGGAGGAATATTACAACGTTAATATTTCTTTTAACGAGGCTAGTCGTGAGGAAGCCAAAAAGGCAGAGATTGCTGGAGATCCCTATGACTCTGGTGGCGATGCCATGAAGGGAATGGACAGTTTGTTTGGCGGGATGTCCGGTCTGTTGGACAGTCTTGGCGACGAATTATTTCAGAATGAATATGCTTTAGCCTATTTCAACTCCATGGATTTTGGTCAGTTATTTACCTGGACTGAAGGTGGTGGAGATGCTGGTGATGTTTTCAAACTGGAGAAACAGGAACTGGAGTATATCGTTTATGGATTTCATAATCCTTCGGGTAACATCGCTGCGGCATATGCGGAGATATTTGGGATGCGGCTGGCTATTCGGACGGCAGAAGGGTTAATTGAGCACAGCAAACTTGGGAACCCACTTCTGGTATTATCGGCGGCAATCTTATACGGGATTACAAACGCCATTGCCGATATGGTGAAACTCGCGAAAGAGGGCAGTGTGGAATTGTCCAAGTATATCAAAGTCAAACTGACGTATAGGGACCATCTTCGATTGTTCCTAATGATGCATAGTAACAATGAACGCAAAATGTCCAGAATGCTGGCGCTAATTCGATTGAATACGGGTGTGAATCCAGATGAGAAACAGACGTATGCTTCGGGTAACATGCGCAGCAGTATCAAGCTGTGGTTTTTACCAGGGGTGGTTAGAAGCATAGGTGCAGTGATGGGTAGTGCGGACCAAGTTGAAGATGGACGATTTTTCATTGAGCGGAAGGCGGATTATTCCTATTGAATAATCAGGATCGTTTCGGTGGAGGGATTATGGATAAGCAGCAACATTATGAAAAAGAAAGCGCACAAATGCAGATTCGTTTAACAAGAATAATCAGATTGCAGCGTTTGAAGTCTCTTAAAAAGCAGATACATTCTTCGAAAAAGGAACAAGGTAGCATGGTTCTGGAAGCCTCACTAGTGTTACCTGTCTTCTTGTTCTTTATCATGTTTCTCATCTTCATAGTGCAAATGACTCTAATCTCCACAGCGTTACAAAGCACAGCGGGTGAAGCGGTGAAGCAGTTATCAACGAAAATATATCCCGTTTCCCTTGCATTCACACCTTCTGATTCTGCCGGCGGAGAAGGTTCTGGAGGGGGTTGGAAGATACCAGAGTTATCTCTGACGGAATGGGCAGAAGGTTATGCTTCTTCTCTACCCGAGCCATTAAATGATTGGGTACGTTCAGCGGCGGCCAGTGGTGAACAACCACTACAGGAGATCAAAACATCCGTCTTGGAAACCGTACTTGATCCCACCGTAAAACCGCTGCTTCAACCATTTATCGAGCCAACGCTGCTGAATATGGAACGTGTTCATGTGAATGGTATTTCGGTACCTGATCTCAAAAACAAAACAAATCCGTATTTCCGACTTGAACTGAGTTATGAATTGCCGCTAAAAGTCCCCTTTCTCAGTAAACCGCTACGGATTCAGGCTGCTGCGGCAGAACGGGTATGGATTGGAGATACCGGAGAAGGATCAGATGGCAGTGCAGGAGACGGGGATACTGCGGGTTCAGCAACGGTTCTGTCGAAGCCTGACCCGGCTTACATAGGCAACAATGCAATGATCAAGGTGGAGGTAGAACCAGGAGAGACAGCCAACTTAACGATATTTTACAAGTCAGGTGAAAGTTCTGCGAAGCACATCGGCTGGGCCACCGCAGATGAGAATGGAATTATTGAATGGAACTGGTTTGTTGGTACTCGGACAACAGAAGGAACATGGAGTTTTGTTGTCGAGACAGGGGACGGTGCCAAGACGGAGACTACGTTTACCGTGGCCTCCAGAAAATAAGGAAGGGGATGATGGAGGTGGAGTGGTTTTACATTGTCTGTGGCTTATACGTCATTGCAGCTTTTATTACAGATATTCGTTCAATGAAAATTCCAAATCGATTGACTTTACCCGTGACTGTTGCAGGCGTATTGGCCCATATCATATGGGGAGGTTGGGATGGTTTCTTGTTCTCAGTCGCTGGATTTGCAGCAGGTTTTGGTATTTTGTTTCTGATGTATGCGATTGGCGCCGTAGGAGCAGGAGATGTGAAATTGTTTGGTGGGATTGGTGCATGGACGGGACTTGCTTTTGGCATTCATGTCATTATTTACTCCGTTTTGTACGCGGGCGCAATTGGTCTAGTGATACTTCTATTCCGAAAGGACTCAGCGAAACGGATTCGAGGCATGGCAGGCAATCTTGCGGGGTTCTTCATGCTTGGTTCCCTCAAACTGGTGAACAAGGAGAAGACATTGAAGTTTCCGTTTATGCTGGCGGTGTTACCTGGATTTATCACGGTGCTTGTCTCGGGACTTTTCCCTTGATATCAGGAGTCTGGAAAACGTTAGGATAACAGTGATCGAAGATAGCACTGCGATTGGAGTGGAAGAGTGTGGTGTATTGTAACTCAACTTATATCAACTAAACTTTTTACACGAGAACGGAGAGGACGGAAAAAACCTGAAGAAGCGGAGCGCTCGCCTTTATCCCCGGATTTTCCCCTTTACAAAGGGAATCAAGAAATCTGGGGATAACAGCGATCGGAAGGTTGTTCCGTCATCGAAGTACCCAGTGTAACTTTCTTTAGTTGATCCTATATAGCAACGGAAAGAGAGGATTGGCATGTATGGATTAACGAGAGATTTTATTCGTAACGGCGGAGCATTCATGGTTTTGGAGAAAGAGGACGGGTTACGAATGGAGGAATTGAGCCGGGTACAGATGGGGATGTTGTCCTCCAATCAGATTCCGCGACTTCTGCCTGTTCATATTCGGGAAGTCGATCGAAATGTAACTTTGCAGTACGACATATCAGGGTACAAGATGTTATCTCAGATGTTAAAGTCCAGCAAAATCAAATTGCGTGTTCTGTATGGTTTGTTGTTCCAACTAGCTGATGCCTTCACGGAATGCCGGCAATACATGCTGGAGCCTCGTAAATTATTGATCCAGGAAGAGTACTTGTTCATCAACGGTTCATTCGAACAGGGTGAGCTTGGGATGGTATATGTACCAATCATGGATACGGTTGAAGTTGATCCAACGCCTCAGCAATTCCGTGAGCTGGTGATCAGGCTGATGGCACATGTACAGGAACTGCAGGGAGAAGGCATTCAGCGTGTTCTGCAGTTATGTGACAATGACCGCTGGGATATCAGACAGTTGCGAGAGCTTCTTTTGGAATTATATGCTGACGAGCAAGAGAATGGAGGAGGCGCAGCATTTCTCTCGTCCAGAACTTCGGAAACACCCAATGATTCAAGAAGTGATCTTCGTTCGTCGATTTCTGAGCGAGATAGCAGGCTAGCCACTGGTACTTCTCGGCCATATCAACCCGGTACTCCCATTCAAAATGCTGCTGTGGGACCGCAACTAAATTTCCGTCAGCCGCAGAAAACGAGTGAATCTGAGGTGGAAGACATTCCGGTGAGATCTCGAACCTTTCCAGGCAGGCGCTCACCTGAGCAATCTTCATTAGAGAGTTCAAATGGTATGGATAAGAGAGGAAGTAACCCGTATGATTCGCTAGAGCGTGTTGATATGGAAGTGGAGGAGAAGCCCGGATCTTCCAAAGTAACCTATATCATATTGGGCTGTATGGTTGCCATGGCATTGGTATGGAGATTTATTTACATGGAGCAACCGGGACAGACGCAGATGATCCTGTGCATGGTACTAAGCCTTGGCTTGTTTGGTGTAGCAGGATGGACGTGGAAGCGTAAGGGAAGCCCTCATAATGATTCAGAGAATAAGCGGTCTTTTTCATTCAATTTAAGTAAGAACAAAGGCGAGAAAATGGAAGATGAAGAGGAACCATTCCAGGAAAGTTGGCGCTGGAATACAGCTGAAAGGCCAGCGGAACGCATAAAACAAATGGTTGCATCCGCCTCAGAAGGTGGTAGCGAGCATTCCCGTTATCCAAGTCTGCATGTGACACCTGAACACTCCGAACCACCGTTCGTTCAGCGCCATGTGGAAACGGTAGTTTCAACTTCAGAACTAATTCGAAATGATGCAGTTGCGGAGGCAACCGTAAATTTGCAGAATCTGGCTAATGGTAAATTTACAGGGGAAGGCCCGGTGATGGCGTCTTATTATCTTGAACGAAGATCTGGCACCGGTGACCAACATGAACGGATGGATGTGCAAGGAGCATCTTTTGTCATCGGAAGATCAGCAGACATGGTTCAGTGGGTGGACACAGCGACCGGCGTGTCCCGTGCTCATGTGGAATTGAGCCGGAACAAATCCGGCTATGTGATTAAGGATCTGGGTTCCGTCAATGGAACCATTCTTCAGGGCAATATTCTTGCTCCGTATAAGGAGTATCCATTGGCGGATGGAGACACATTTACACTTGCGGAATCAGTCTACACTTATCGGTCGGTTGGATAAGACATAGTTCAATCAGTCAGATAATCCGCGGTGCTTCAGATCTTCCAGTGCCTGGGTTAAGGTTGGGAAAGTGAATTGGAAACCGTGGTCGAGAGCTTTTTGCGGAATGACTCTCTGCCCTTGAAGCACGACAACGGATAGTTCTCCGACCAAGGTTTTAATCAGGAAGCTGGGTACGGGGAACCAGTGAGGGCGATGATACACTTTACCGACCGTACGACCGAATTCATCATTGGTGACAGGGTTCGGTGAGGAAGCATTGACTGGACCTGATACTTGTTTATTTTGAATGCTAAAATCAATGAGTCTTACGATATCCATAATGTGAATCCAGCTAGTCCATTGCTTGCCACTGCCGATCTTGCCACCAACACCCAGCATATAAGGAAGTTTCATCAATGGAAAAGCACCTTTTTTATGGCCAAGCACCAGGCTAACCCTGATTTTGACGAGTCTGACATGCTTGATGGCATCTGCAGCTATTTCCCATTGTTCTGAGACCCGGGACGGGAAGTTCATTGATTTTTGTGGACTGCTCTCGTCAAAGGTTTCGTTAGGGGAGGTTCCATAGATGGCCATGGCAGAAGCCTGAACGACCACTTCCGGCTTTTGTTCCAGAGACTCCACCAATCGGGCTACCCGCGCTACGGTCGTGACTCTGGATTCAACAATCTCCAGCTTCGCTTTGGTTGTCCAACGTTGATTCAACGTTTCTCCGGCAAGGTTAACGAGAGCGTCCATACCTTCCAGCAAGTGAGGTTGTTCTTCGACTTGTTCCCACGATATATATGTAAGATTTTTACTTGGATTATGCAAGTCAGGCAGTTTTCGTGTAATAACTTTCACATGGTGCCCGGCTTGCAGCCAGTAATCTACAAGTGCTCCTCCCACAAATCCGGTACCTCCACAAATGGCAATTTTCATATCAAACATCCTCTCTGTATTTTCACTGCGCTGATATATTACCTTACCGTTGGATCGACAAACAGCCCCGTACGGTAAGCAATGCCTGTTGGGAATAACTTACCTGACGGAGCATATCTGTATCTAATTAACCAAATTTATATGCCACTTAACTCATCTTTTATTTTATTTAATCAAATGTTGATAAGGGGAATAATCGATTTTGTTTTTCTCCAAAAATTTGACCAAAAACTTATTATCCCGCTTCGGTGTGGCTATAATGTAACCTTTGATGCAGTGATCTCTCGATACTTCCGTGGCATTGTCTTCAACTGCAATTTTACCGATCTCTGCAGCAATGGAATGTTTGGCAATGTCACGAAATGGCCCTGGCACAGGCTCCACAAGTTGATCCAAAAAAGCTTTGGCTTCATCTGTCCATAAGTGACGGCTGGCTTCAACCCAATAATTCTGCCAATCCAGTTTGGACTTTCCATCCGCTTTTGGTAGCACTTTCAAAAACTTGCGCATCATGAAGAATCCACCGATACACATGCTGCCTAGCAATAAAAAAGTCCAGAATGCGATCGTATTCATAAACCAATTGCTGGGGGAACTGCTGGTCAGTATCATCGCGTAGGAGTCGAAAATCATTGCGGAGTCACCTCGGTTCATTGATTTTCACAGAAAGACGGATTCCGCCTACCCATGTTCCACATATTAGCTGTAAAAAATAGCCTCTATCCCGAATTATAGCGCATTTCTAGATTTATTTCGATAATCGCGTTAGAATAAGGGATAATTCAGATTAAGGGGGATCAATAATGCTGAAAATCGGCTCCCACGTGTCCTTTTCGGACAAGGGATTATTGAGTGCAACGAAGGAAGCGTCCTCGTACGGTTCCAGTTCGTTTATGATATATACGGGTGCACCACAGAATACACGTCGAAAGCCAATCGAATCCATGTATATTGAAGAAGGCAAACTTGCCATGCAAGAGGGTGGAATGGAAGATATCGTTGTCCATGCACCGTACATTATTAATCTTGGCTCATACAAAGACAACACGTATAGACTCGCTGTAGATTTTCTTCAGGAAGAGATCCGTCGTACACATGCCATTGGTGTCAAAAACATCGTATTACATCCCGGCGCATTTACGGATAAAGATGCCCACTATGGGATCGGACGGATCGCAGAAGGGTTGAATGAAGTGCTGGAGGGTGTGAAAGAGACAGATGTGAACATCGCTCTGGAGACCATGGCTGGCAAAGGTACGGAGATGGGGCGCAGTTTCGAAGAGATCGCCCAGATTATTGAGAAAGTAACGTATAACGAGCGCCTGACAGTGTGTATGGATACATGCCACATTCATGATGCCGGATACGATATCGTTAACGATTTTGACGGTGTATTGGAACAATTCGATCGTACGGTAGGACTTGACCGCATTGCCGTAATGCATATTAATGATAGTAAGAATGCTGTGGGTGCGCACAAGGACCGTCATACACCAATTGGTTCTGGCTGGATCGGGTTTGAGGCGATTAACCGCATCGTCAACCATGAGAAGCTTCAAGGACGTCCATTTATTCTGGAGACACCTTGGATTGGTAAAGAGGCCAAGACACAGCGTCCAATGTATGAAGTGGAGATTGCGCTGCTGCGTGGGGATGTTGCCGGTCGTTTCGGCCAGGAATTCCTGACAGAAGTAGAGCAGTTGCAACACTTTTTCAAAGGTAAAGAGATTGAGTCCCGTTCGTATATTCTGGATGTGTGGACGCTGCTCAAAAATGATGCCAAAGCCAAAAAGGCAGATCCGCGCGAACCGCTGGAACGCCTCTATGACATGGTGGCTGAAGCTGCACTATTCCCGCATTTGAATGAAGAACAACTGAATCATCGCTTGATTGCATGGCTTGCGGGTTAATCCCGCAGGTCATGGCTTAATTGAAGGAGGAAGAATAACCCGATGGAGATCCACACTAAACAAGTACGCCCTGATTCTAAAAACCGCGCGGATCGTGCGCGCATGCTTATTTCCTGTCCCGATGGTCCAGGAATTGTAGCTGCCGTCTCTCATTTCCTGCACCAGCATGGTGCAAACATCGTTCAGTCGGACCAGTATACCATGGACCCTGCTGGCGGCATGTTCTTTATGCGGATTGAGTTTGATCTTCCGCAATTGTTGGTCAATTTGCCGAAACTGGAAGCTGATTTTGCAGAAGTGGCAAGCCGTTTCCAAATGGAGTGGACGTTATCTGCGGTCAGCCGCAAGAAGAAACTGGCTATCTTTGTATCTAAAGAAGATCATTGTCTGGTTGAATTGTTGTGGCAATGGCAGGCAGGCGACCTGGATGCCGATATTGCGCTTGTGGTCAGCAACCATCTGGACATGAAGGACTATGTAGAATCATTCGGTATTCCATATCATCATATTCCGGTTACAGCAGATACGAAGAAAGAAGCGGAACAGCGCCAACTGGACGTCATCGGCAACGATGTGGATGTGATCATTCTGGCTCGTTACATGCAGATCATCTCTCCCATGTTTATTGAGCACTACCGTAATCGAATCATTAATATCCACCATTCGTTCCTGCCAGCCTTTGTGGGTGGTAAACCGTATGCGCAGGCGTACAACCGTGGTGTCAAAATTATCGGTGCAACAGCGCATTATGTTACGGAAGAACTGGATGGCGGCCCGATTATTGAACAGGACGTGCAACGTGTAAGCCACGGGGACGATGTAACCGAGCTGAAACGTATCGGACGTACCATTGAGCGTGTTGTGCTCGCACGTGCCGTGAAATGGCATGTTGAAGACCGTGTTCTTGTTCACGAAAATAAAACCGTCGTATTTTAAGCTCATGCTTTAATACTGTGCAAGGTTGATTCGGAACCACGTAATAGATTAACAACAAAGCGACCCCATTTCGTTTATGAAACGGGAGTCGCTTTTTTTGTTGTGTTGATATACTTTCCGCACAAGCCAAGCATAATACCAAACAGCAGATGTCCTACAATCCAGTAGAGGATGGCGGACAGATCGTACAGGTCTGGAACACGTGATGACAATTGAGAGAGTGGGATATAGAGCAAGGACGAGACTGCACCAAGTAAAATTCCTTTGATCATAGGGCCGCCTGAATGTCGTACCCACCACAGATAGAAGATACCGATGACAACGGACACGATGAGATGCAAAGCAAATTCAATGAATTCGGGTAAGGTTGGCGGAAGACCAGGCACAAAATCAATATTCAGCAGCAGAGTATATACTTGTTCACCTGTGTTGGCCTGAATCATTTTGAGGAAAAATCCCAGTACAACTCCCGAGAGAATTCCCGTTAAAATACCGGATAACCAGGGTAATGAGTGTTTTACCGATGTTGATGGGTGAGCAGCAGGATCTGGCGTGATCGTGACCTCCTATGATTGACGAGTGTACATTTGAAAAGTAAACCAATGCCCGAATCTCGAATCCATAATTAAGGAACATTATATGTGAATTGAGGATGAATATCTAAAAAATGCATGGTTTTCAGGTTAAAGGTTATACTTCATGCGATGGATTTGTGAGGCTCCTTAAGTCTGCTTTTGGAATTTAGTACCTTGTAAAGTGCGATTTTTGCTTGATAAGCCAAGGATTATTCATCACAAACCACCGATTTTCACGAACTTCTAAAAGAAGGTTATGGAAAAGCTTCACGCCAAGTGATACAATACAAAAGTGAATAAGTCAAAATGAAACACTCAAGCGGATTCACTTATTGTGAAATTCGGTTTGCTTGTATGATGAGAGGGATTCGCTTGCGCACCCGACTTATCTAAAGACATGAGGAGGACAAACCATGACTGACAAGAACGAAGCGATTCAAAAGGACGAGAACACTACAATCGACAACCTGTCGATTACTACCGTACGTACTTTGGCGATTGATGCAATTGAGAAGGCAAATTCCGGACATCCGGGTATGCCTATGGGCTCCGCTCCAATGGGGTACCAACTTTTTGCAAAAACGATGACTCATAACCCGGACCACCCAACTTGGGTTAACCGGGACCGTTTTGTCCTGTCTGCAGGACATGGCTCCATGTTGCTGTACAGCTTGCTGCACCTGAGCGGATATGATCTTCCAATGGAAGAACTGAAACAGTTCCGTCAATGGGGAAGCAAAACTCCGGGTCACCCGGAATTCGGACATACTGCAGGTGTTGATGCAACAACTGGCCCACTGGGTCAAGGTATTGCAATGGCTGTAGGTATGGCGATGGCTGAAGCTCAACTGGGCGCAACATACAATAAAGACAAATTCAACGTAGTTGACCACTACACTTACGCAATCTGTGGTGATGGTGACTTGATGGAAGGCGTATCTCATGAATCAGCTTCCCTGGCTGGACGTTTGCACCTGGGCAAACTGATCATGTTGTTCGACTCCAATGACATCACGCTTGATGGTAAATTGGATCTGTCTTCTTCCGAAAGCATCGCTAAGCGTTTTGAAGCTTATGGCTGGCAAGTGCTGCGCGTTGAAGATGGTAACGATCTGCCTGCAATCGAAAAAGCAATTCAGGAAGGTCAAGCAGATACACTGCGTCCTACACTGATCGAAGTTAAAACGGTTATCGGTTATGGTAGCCCGAACAAACAAGGTAAAGGCGGCCACGGCGGTACTCACGGATCTCCACTGGGTGCAGACGAAGCCAAATTGACTAAAGAGTATTACAAATGGGTTTACGAAGAAAACTTCCACGTACCTGCTGAAGTTCGCGATCACTTTGCACAAGTGAAAGATCGTGGTATCTCTGCAAACAAAGCTTGGGACGAGAAATTTGCCGAGTACAAAAAAGCTTTCCCTGAGCTGGCAGCTCAATTCGAAACAGCGATTAACGGCGACCTTCCAGAAGGTTGGGACCGTGATCTTCCTAAATATGCAGCAACAGACAAAGCGCTCTCCACTCGTGTAGCATCCGGTAACGCTCTGAACGGTCTGGCGCACAATGTGCCACAACTGACAGGTGGATCTGCTGACTTGGAAAGCTCCACAATGACTCACTTGAACAACCTGGAGAACTTCACACCTGAAGATTACTCCGGCCGTAACATCTACTTCGGTATCCGTGAATTCGGTATGGCAGGAGCAATGAACGGTATGGCACTGCACAGCGGTGTGAAAGTATTCGGAGGTACGTTCTTCGTATTTACCGATTACCTGCGTCCGGCTGTTCGTCTGGCTGCCCTGATGGGACTGCCTGTAACGTATGTTCTGACTCACGACAGTATCGCTGTTGGTGAAGACGGTCCTACGCATGAACCGATCGAGCAATTGGCATCCCTGCGTATCATTCCTAACCTGACGGTTATTCGTCCGGCTGATGGTAATGAAACTTCGGCTGCTTGGGCTTACGCGCTTGAGAACAAGAGCAACCCGGTTGCACTCGTACTCACTCGTCAAAACCTGCCGATCCTGGAAGGTACGGTTGAAGGTTCACGTGAGAACGTGAAACGTGGTGCTTATGTTGTCTCTGATGCAAAAGATGGCAAAGCGGTAGCACAAATCATCGCTACAGGTTCTGAAGTGCAATTGGCTGTTAAAGCTCAAGCAGCACTTGCTGAACAAGGCATCCAAGTTCGCGTAATCAGTATGCCAAGCTGGGATCTGTTCGAGAAACAAGACAAAGCTTATAAAGAGTCCGTTCTTCTTCCGGATGTTAAAGCGCGTCTTGCGATTGAAATGGCTTATCCAATGGGCTGGGAGAAATATGTTGGAGATCAAGGTGACATTCTCGGAATAAGCACATTTGGTGCATCCGCGCCTGGTGACCGTGTTATCCAAGAATATGGCTTTACAGTGGATAACGTGGTTAGCCGCGTAAAAGCATTGCTGTAATAGAGGTTGTTCGAAAAGTCTGCTTTTGATTATGAAGGATGCCTCACGGCATCATCAGCATCGAATATGGGATTCAGCCGAAATACTCCATTTCTAGCTTCATCCCATCTTCTCGGTACTGAAAACCTGACTTTTTGAACACACACTTATAGCTTCATAAGCGCTGCTATGGTTGGGAGGGCGTCATGCTGTCCTGATCCATGGCAGTAAGTTATTTCCGCAGAGCATGGGCGGTAACTCGTTATCGCCCTGATCTGTTTTGCCTTTTGTTTTCATTAACTTCAGGGGAGCGGGTACGCATGTCACAATTCGATCAAGTCAGTGTAGTGAAAGAGGCCAACATTTATTATGATGGTCAGGTAACCAGCAGAACGGTTATTTTGGGGGATGGCAGCAAAGTGACTCTGGGCATCATGCTTCCAGGCAGTTATGAGTTCGGTACGGATTCCCGTGAAATTATGGAGATTCTGTCCGGAGATCTGAAAGTATTGCTTCCCGGAGAAGAAGAGTGGCAAGAGATTCAAGGTCAAGCTACGTTCCACGTGCCTGCCGAATCCAAATTTAAACTGGAGATACGCAGCGTTACTGACTACGTCTGCTCGTACCCGGCGGAATAACATAAGAAGGGTAAGCAGAACCGCAACCCGCGGATTCGGTTTACCCTTTTTGCTTCTTGAATTCTAACGACAAAGTTCGAGCTGCAAGCTTGTCAGCCCCGTGGATTTGAAGTATCCTTAAGGCAAGTTGTTTAGAATGGAATACGGATACGGAAAAAATATAACCGAAATCAGGAGGTTTTTGAGATCATGGCAAAAAAAGTGACATTTGACTATAGCACGGCATTGCAATTTGTAAATCAGCACGAAGTGGATTATTTTGCAGAACCGATTCGTCTGGCTCATGAGCAGCTTCACAACGGAACAGGAACAGGCTCCGATTATCTCGGCTGGATTGACCTTCCAACGGCTTATGACAAAGAAGAGTTCGCCCGCATTCAAAAAGCGGCTGCCAAAATCCAAAGCGACTCCGAAGTACTGATCGTTATCGGTATCGGTGGATCATACCTGGGTGCACGTGCAGCGATTGAAATGCTGACTCACTCTTTCTATAACAATCTGCCAAAAGACAAACGCAAAACGCCTGAAATCTATTTTGCAGGAAACAATATCAGCTCCACATATGTAACTCATTTGCTGGATCTGGTTGAAGGCAAAGATTTCTCCGTTAACGTCATCTCCAAATCCGGTACAACAACAGAGCCGGCAATTGCATTCCGTATCTTCCGTGCAGCACTGGAAGAGAAATATGGTAAAGAAGAAGCTCGCAAACGCATCTATGCTACAACAGACAAAGCACGCGGTGCATTGAAAGAACTGGCAAATGCAGAAGGATACGAATCTTTCATTATCCCTGATGATGTAGGCGGACGTTACTCCGTTCTGACAGCTGTAGGTTTGCTGCCAATCGCAGCAGCTGGTATCAGCATCGAAGAAATGATTCAAGGTGCGGCTGACGCATCCAAAGAATACAGCAACCCGAACGTAGCTGAGAATGAAGCATATCAATATGCTGCAGTTCGTAACGCATTGTATCGCAAAGGCAAAGGAACTGAGATTCTTGTAAACTACGAGCCTTCCCTGCACTTCGTATCTGAGTGGTGGAAACAACTGTTTGGAGAGAGTGAAGGTAAAGACTACAAAGGGATCTATCCTGCATCCGTTGATTTCTCTACAGACTTGCACTCCATGGGTCAATTCATTCAGGAAGGTAGCCGGAATATCTTCGAAACTGTTATCCAGGTTACTGAAGTTTCTGAGCATATCTCAATCAAATCCGATCCGGACGATCTGGATGGTCTGAACTTCCTTGAAGGTAAAACGATGGACTTTGTTAACAAAAAAGCATTCCAGGGAACACTGCTTGCACATACAGATGGTCAAGTACCAAACCTGATTGTGAACATTCCAGATATGACTCCATATTCTTTCGGATATCTGGTATACTTCTTTGAAAAAGCATGCGGTATCAGTGGCTACCTGCTGGGCGTCAACCCATTTGACCAACCAGGCGTGGAAGCTTACAAGAAAAATATGTTCGCATTGCTGGGCAAACCAGGCTTTGAAGAAGAGAAAGCAGCGCTCGAAGCGAGACTTTCCGAATAATTCATCGGTCTGCTCATATAGTTGAATAAGGTAATGTAAATCTAACCGTGAATCACTGTTTGTGTAAGATGCAGGGTTCCCGGATGTAGATAACCAGGGCAGTTCGTCCGCGTTCGCGCGGTGAACTGCTTTCTTGTAAAATGGACTCAGGAAAAGATCAGAAAGTTGGATTTGGGATGATTGAACGTTATCGCACGGTTCGAGGACCGGGCAATCTGGAAATTGTAATCAAGAAGTCGCGATTTATCGGTCATATTATGCCGGTCACGACAGAGGCAGAAGCTGTTGCTTTCATCGAAGAGATCAAGAAAAAACATTGGAATGCAACTCATAACTGCTCTGCATACATGATTGGGGAGCGGGACGAGATCCAGAAGCAATCCGATGACGGGGAACCCAGCGGAACAGCAGGGAAACCCATTCTTGAAGTGATCAAAAATCAGAAATTAAAAAATGTGGCAATTGTGGTTACGCGATACTTCGGGGGAATTATGCTTGGAGCTGGCGGGTTAATTCGTGCTTATACGGATGGAGCTGTAGCAGCCATTGAAGCCGGAGAAGCCATTACCAACGTGCTGCATCGTGAAGTGTTTGTTGAACTGGATTATACGTGGCTGGGTAAAGTGGAAAATGAGTTAAGAAGCCGGGAAGTCCGTACAGGTGAAACTGGATTCACCGATAAGGTTACGTTGACTTGTCTTCCGCCGGATAGTGAAACCGAGGCTTTTATAGCCTGGATCACGGATTTGACGCAAGGGCAATCCCGGATCACGGAGGGACAGCGGCTTTATTTTATTGAAGGGGAATAAAATATATGGCTAGAAGAGCAGTCGAACAGGAGTTGTCGAGGGAGCGGATACTGGAGGCGGCGAGGCACCTTTTTATTACCAAAGGATACCGCGCCATTTCGATGCGAAGCATCGGCCAGCATCTGGGCTATAGTCATGGGTCGCTGTATTATCACTTTAAGGAAAAGGCAGAGCTGTTCTATGCCATCGTGGTTGAAGATTTTAATCATCTGGGCCATTTGCTGCTTCAAGCCATGGTCAGGCCGGTTCGTGATGATGTGAGCAAGGTAGAGCACATTATGATGGAGTTTATTCGCTTTGGTCTGGAGAACCCATATCAATACGAAATTATGTTTATGATCAGGGACGAAGAACTGTTGTCTTATTGTCGTGCCGAACAGGGACGTTGCTTCGAATTGTTTGCATCGATTATAAGGCAGTATATGAATGAAGAGAACTGTACGGAAGAGGATATTCAAAGGGTACCGCGTACGCTATTTTTGGCTATGCACGGATTCATTTCTTATTACATTCAGGACCGTTTAACGTTTGTGGAGATTGAATCGTCTGCGCTGTCTCATGTCAAAGTGCTGTGCCGCAATCTGGGTCAGCAGCCTGGCGACCAATAATGGCGCTGTTGTTGCACCCCTACACTTCAGGGCGGTGATTTGTCATAACTTTAATCCTTTATAACGTTGTCTCGCGAAAGTTAGTATGCGCAGCAAACCAAGTCAGGCGGCTCCGACCCGGAATGAGGGTGGACCGCCTGTTTGTGTTTATCAAAAATGAACAAGTGGGTGGCAGGCCTAATGGACCCAACTAACCTTCCATGATTTTGAGGAAGTACTCCCGCTCACGTGGTCCATCGAATTCGCAAAAGTAAATGCCTTGCCAGCGGCCAAGCAGCAGCCTGCCTTCGTGAATAATCACCGTTTGTGATGGCCCTGTTGTAATCGATTTGAGATGAGAGGCTGTATTGCCTTCGGCATGTCGATATTCGGGATGCTCCCAAGGGTACACTTCATCAAGGCGCAACAATACATCGTGTTTTACATCCGGGTCTGCATTTTCGTTGATGGCAATCCCCGCCGTCGTATGAGGACAGTAGATGAGCACCGTCCCATTCTGTACACCGCTACTCTGGACAACTTGCTTTACATCCCATGTGATATCCTTCATTTCGTCTCGTGTGGAAGTGGATATATTCTTCGTATATAACATGTTAGATCACTCCTTTGAATCTCATTTCTTACCCTCGATTGTACCTTAACCATTACATACCAAACAAACCACATATGAAGACGGATATCTGAATCGCATCATAACGGAGAGAGCAGAAATAACCTGAAGAAGCGGAAGCTCAAAGCTTTCTGTAAGAAAGCTGCTTCGGAAGCATAAGCTTCGCCTTTATCAGCGGATTTCCCCTTAAAAGAGGGGATCAAAGAATCTGGGATAACAGTGATCGGAAGGTTGTTCTGGCCGCGTAGTGTGCAGTGCGATTTTAATTAATTAATCTCATATGTGGCCCAATTATATTCAATAAAAGCATTGACGATTAGCACTGCAAACTGGTAAAGTATCAGAAAAGCAAAACCAAGTAGACTAATGGGAATAATATTAAAGTAATATCATCCAACTTAGGAAAAATGTCGTATTAAAGCCAGGAAGACTGCCGACCGGAGCTAAAGCCGGAGGCTGGGAGGGAACGCAGCAATGAATACCGTTCTTCGTCATAAGGGATGGACTTGGGGATTCCGCAGTACCGTATTGTTATATTTTATCGTACTTATTGTACTTCCAATCATCGGTGTGTACGTCAATTCCTTCTCCGAAGGATGGAGCAACTTTGTCCAGAGCATTATGGACCCCATCGCGTGGAAAGCCGTACTGCTGACCATTCGGCTGGCCGTCATTGCCACGCTGATTAATGTGGTTTTGGGCACGATGATCGCCTGGGTGTTGACAAGGTATCGCTTTGTAGGTCGATCGTTTCTCAACAGTCTGGTTGATCTCCCGTTTGCACTGCCAACAGCGGTGGGCGGCTTGATGATTATGCTGCTTTTGGGTCCGGTCAGTGTCATCGGGAAACTGGCAGAATCCATGGGATTTGAGATTGTATTTCACCAGCCCGCCATTGTTATCGCGATGACCTTTGTCACGTTTCCGTTTGTTATCCGTGCAGTGCAGCCTTTGCTGGAAGAAATCGATCCTTCCGAGGAAGAGGCCTCGTACACGATGGGGGCATCCAAGGCTCGCACGTTCATGCAGGTTATTCTGCCTTCTATGGCACCTGGCATGATCAGTGGGGGGATGCTGGCTTTCTCGAGAGGACTGGCTGAATTCGGGGCTGTTGTGCTGGTGGCTGGTAACATTCCCGGAAGAACACTGACTGCTTCCGTATTTATCTACGGGGAGATTGAAAGTGATAATCCAACGGGGGCTGCTGCTGTATCCGTGTTGCTCCTGACGCTCTCCTTCCTGATCCTCTGGCTGATCAATCTGGTGCAGATGCGGGGGAGAAGACGATGAGACGACTGTTAATCGGACTGACGTTTGCGGTATTTATTGTACTGCTGATCATCCCGCTTGGACGCATTTTTATTGGCGCATTTGAAGACGGGGCAGGCGGATTCCTGAAAGGGCTGATGCGCCCTGAGGCGTTACATGCCTTGATGATGACCGGACTGGTGGTTCTGGTGGTCACCCTGTTAAATACATTGTTTGGCATCATGATGGCTCTGTATCTGGTTCGTGCCGGATGGCTGAGTGAACGGATAAAAGGGCTGCTGAACAGCATTGTAGACCTGCCTTATGCCGTATCTCCTGTCATTGGCGGCTTGATGATTGTGTTGATGTTGGGACCTAACAGCATTATGGGCGCTTTTTTTGAAGGGATCGGATTCAATGTGGTCTATGCCTTCCCGGGTATGGTGATCGCAACGTTATTTGTTACCTTTCCACTGATGGTCAGAGAGGTTATGCCTGTCCTGCAGGAACTCGGTTCCCAGCAAGAAGAGGCTGCATCTACACTTGGCGCCTACGGCTGGAGAACGTTCTGGAGTGTGACATGGCCTTCGATCCGCTGGGCGGTAGTGTATGGTCTAGTCTTGACGGTTGCGCGCTCGCTTGGGGAATTCGGTGCAGTGCTGGTGGTATCCGGTAATATCATGAACAAAACACAGACCGCAACAACCCTGGTGTATCAGGATGTTGAGAATTTTAATGTGGCTGCCGCAAATGGTGTGGCATTGGTGCTGGTCACCTTCTCCGTCGGGCTGCTGCTTATGATGGAATGGGCCAAGAAGCGAAAGGAAGTGCATTGATATGCATGTAGAAGTCCGTGATTTGAACAAACATTTCGGTGATTTTCATGCGGTAAAAGATGTCTCATTCGATATTGCCAAAGGCCATCTGATCGGTCTGCTTGGACCCAGCGGAGGTGGGAAAACGTCCATTCTGCGGATGCTTGCGGGTCTGGAGAATCCGGGTTCCGGAGAGATTCGCTTTCACGGAAAAGTCGTGAACCATCTGCCTCCACAGGAGCGGGGCATCGGATTTGTATTCCAGAACTATGCCTTGTTCAAACATATGACGGTATTTGAGAATATCGCCTTTGGACTCAAGGTTAAGAAGACACCAAAAGCCCAGATCCGTGATCGGGTGATGGAACTTGTTGAACTGACCGGGTTAAAAGGTTTCGAACAGCGCTATCCGCATCAGTTATCTGGTGGGCAGCGTCAGCGTGTTGCTTTTGCCAGAGCACTCGCCCCGGAGCCACAGCTGTTATTGCTGGACGAACCGTTCGCGGCCATTGATGCCAAGATCCGTCAGGAACTGCGCTCATGGTTACGTGAGCTAATCGAGCGGGTAGGAATCACTTCGATTTTTGTAACGCATGACCAGGATGAAGCGATTGAAGTGGCGGACGAGATTATGATTATCAGCCAAGGTCGTCTGGAGCAGAAGGGCACACCTTGGGATATCTACAAAAACCCGCAGACACCGTTTGTGGCTACATTTATCGGGGAGTCAACGGTTGTGGAGGATGCTTCACAGCTGAAAGGGTTCGAACATGCGGTTGAGGGTGAAGGTACCAAAGCGCTGATCCGACCGGAGTATATTGAGATCGGCTTGAAAAACGAATTCACCATGTTGTCTGCAACCGAAAAAGGTACAGTCAAACATCTTCATTTCCGCGGCAGTGAATGGATGGTAGAGGTGGACGTACAGGGTCATAAGTTAATCACATATCGTTCCCTGGAGAAAACAACATTGGAGATCGGTCAACAAATTCGAGTCCTGGTACACCGTGCATACCTGTTCAATGACTCCAACAGTTGGGTGGTTGAGAACCGACTGAAGGAAGACCCGATGCCGGTGATGATTTAGATCAAGTGGAAGAAAGGGGCTGCCCATGCAGACGAGGAAAAAGAAAGCCATACTCTTATATGTTGCCCTCATGCTTCTGCTCGTCTGCATGACCGCTGGATGCAGCAAGCAGGAGGAGTCAAGCGAACAGAACGAGCCCTCTGGTAACGATTCATCCAATACGCTGGTGATTGGTGCTTACAGTGTAGCAAAAGACGCTGTAGGCGAATTGCTGCCCAAGTTCCAGGAGGAGTGGAAGGCAAAGACCGGACAGACAATTAACTTCCAGGAATCCTATGAAGCTTCGGGTACACAGGCAAGAGCCATCGTTGGTGGATTCGAGGCTGATGTGGCCTTGCTCGCGATGGAGAGTGATATCGAGAAGCTGGTCAAAGCCGATCTGGTTAGCTCCGATTGGAAACAGACCCCTAATGAGGGCATGATCACCCGTTCAATTGTTGTTCTGGGAACAAGAGCAGGCAACCCGCTGGGGATTCGTGATTTTCAGGATTTAACGAAGCCGGGAGTGAAGGTACTGTACCCCAATCCAAAGACATCCGGGGGCGCACAATGGGATATTAATGCCATTTACGGTGCCGGACTGAAACTGTCGGAGGAGCAAGAGGGGAAGAAAGATCCTGCCGCAGCCAAGGCTTTTCTCGAACAGGTACATCGTAACGTTGAATCATTGGACAAGAGTGGGCGTTCTTCGATGGCGGCATTCGAATATGGTGTGGGTGATGTCATCGTCACGTATGAAAATGAATTGCTTGCCCGGATCGCCAAAGGTGTAGATTATGACATTGTCATTCCGAAAAATACGATCCTGATTGAGAACCCGGCAGTTGTGGTGAATAAGTATGCTGACAAACATGGGAATCGTGAACTGGCGGAAGCTTTTGTCGCATATCTGCGTACACCTGATGCACAGCGTATTTTTGCCAAGCATGGTTTTCGTTCAGTAGATCCGGATGTATTTGCACAGACGGAGTCGACATTCCCAACGCCAGAAGGACTATTTGATATCAACTATCTGGGTGGATGGGATGAGGTACGCAGCACGTTGTACTCCAAACGCGGCGTGTGGTATCAGGTGCTTGCTGGATTATGAGTATTGCTGATGTAATCGAATAGGTAACCGAGCATGTGGATACTAAACCTTCATTTCAATGGAAGTAGAGATGGAGGTTTTTTACTGCCAAAAGGTTATAATAGGGGTATACTGAATCATGATTGTTACATAGTGCAGGAAGGTGTGAGTTGGATGAGTGCAGAGATCAAATTATCCCAAAGTACAGCGATTAGACTGGAGCAGGCCCGCGGTAAGGGGATGCCTGAGGAAGAACTTTTAAAAGCCATTCAAGCGAAAGATGTTTCCGCTTTTGACGCCGTGTCTGAAGAGGAATACCGATATAACGAATTTTTCTCGTATGCGGATGAGCATGGTGAAAATCTGGAGGCAGCAGTGAAAGACGGCTACCGGATTACCTTTAACACGCGTGGTGGACTCGGAATCTGGTTGGAGAAAGCCTTCAAGGTACAGCCAGAGAGAGACTTCACAGTGGGTGAAGGGATTGTCACCGGATTGGAGTTGAAACCGGAACAGGCAGAGGTGCTGGCGAAGCGCCTTGCATCGAACTGGGTCATTACGGATTCGAAGGATGTACCTGCGGGTCGGGAACTGACATTGAAGCTGCGAGCACTGGTGTAATTCCAGCTTTGGGTTGATGTGACTCGAATTAGTCGGTCATGGCTTGTGAAAAAGCTAAGACCTGCTCTTTTTTATGCGGGCGACCCAGGTATGAGGAAGGGGCGCCCAGATGTGGATAAGCGCAAGCTCCCAATGGAGAGAAGCATGGAAATGAAGTCTGACGTTGAATGGTCAGACGACAGACTGTCCCGAATTGCAGTGTAGAACTGCAGCGGGATGGTCTTTTTTTGCAAAAATAGATGTGGACGATTACAATTTACATATCATTAATTCAGGGGGAATGCGGATTGGATCAGCTAACATTTCTGGGCACTGGCGATGCGATGGGCGTTCCACGTGTGTATTGTGATTGCGAAGTATGTACAGAGGCGAGGCTTACGGGAGAAAATAAACGCAAACGCTCTTCTGTTCTGATTGATAGTGGTGGGGATGGTGCGACTGAACAGTTCATGATTGACTGCGGACCAGACTGGAGATCACAGATGGAGGATCAGGGGTTGCGTATGGTGCATACGCTGCTCATCACTCATCCCCATTTTGACCATATTGGAGGATTGCCGGAATGGGCGGATGCGTGTCGCTGGTTGGGCGTGAAGGGGCGTTTATATGGACCACGCGAAGTGATTGCTACCATTCAGGGACAGTTTCCTTGGTTGGGGCGTCATATGGACTTTTTGGAAACGGATGATGATATTGAACTAGGCGGATGGAAGGTGCATTCCTGGAAAGTGTGCCATGGGCATAACGGGTATTCGTACGCGTATCGGCTGGATAAGGGTGGGTATAGCTGGGCGTATTGTTCGGATGCCATTGACCTGAAAGCAACCGAGAAAGAGCCGTTGCACGGACTGGATCTGCTGGTGCTTGGAACGAGCTTTGTGCATGAACTTGCGGAATTCTCAACACGTTCCGTGTACGATATGCGTGAGGCGCAGGAGCTGCTGCGGGAACTGAAACCGGGTCATACTTATTTTACACATATGTCTCATGACGTTGATGTACGGCAGAATTATAATCTGGATCAAGGTATTACGATTGCCCTTACGGGGATGAAAGTGCCGATTGGAACATTAAAGCTGGAAACGAATGCGTAACCCAACTTAACTAGCGTAATAAAAATAAATTCAGAAGAGCGTATCCTTTACAAGGGGTTCTTCGTTTACATAGTGTAAGTCAAAATCAATCAGGAACCAGCAAAGGGGGGCCCCCAAAATGGCCTTTGTGAAGTCCGTGGATTGCAGAATCAACAGACCACATGATGATGGTAAACAAGATAAATTCGATATTGAATTCAATGGAAACGACAGAAAAAATCAATTGAATCAAAGCATCCATACCGTACTACCCAATCTGATGGGTTCGTTGTATGCGTATTGTTTATCTCTGACAAAATCAGTTCCAGACACGGAGGATCTGGTTCAGGAGACCTGTCTCAAAGTGTTGTCGTCGAGTGTAGTTGGAACTTATGGGATGAATAAAGATATAAACTGGGAAGCTTATCTGATTCGTATTGCACGCAACAGCTGGTTTGATATCCTACGTCAGCGGGAGAGATTGGCATATAAATTGGATAGCTTGAAGCCGCTCCTGCACGAGATGGAGGAGGAAAGGCAATTCGAGGAATTGGAGTCGGCCGTACAACTTCTTGTAAATACGCTACCTCCGTGGCAGCGAGTGATATATGTATTACGTGAATTAATGGGTTATAAGGCGGCAGAGACTGCGGAAATGTTGGATACGACAGAAGGTGCTGTGAAAGCAGCGTTAAGTCGAGCCCGCTCTGCCATAGCTGAAGTGAGGCACAGGTTGGAACAATCGGACGACACAGAATTGCAGTATGAGGAAGGCGCAGTGGAGGACAATCGGGAGGAACTGCGTAGCTATCTGCTGGCATTTCGTAATGGAGATACAGCCCGAATTATTGATCTGTGCCTGAACCGGACCGATGATCCGATGGCTGTGGCGGGGACGATTTTGCAGCAGACTTTGCCGTCTCCATCCATGCAGCCAATGATGTATGGGTACTCTACTTCTGGTATGAACTCGATGTCATATGGAGGTGGGTACACGGTCAACATGGTTGCCTAAATCGAGGAGGCGACACATATGAATGTAGTGCCGTATGTAGTGGAACAAACAGCTCGCGGAGAGAGAAGTTATGATATTTATTCACGTTTGCTCAAAGACCGGATCATTATGGTGTCCGGGGAGATCGAGGATCAGATGGCAAATGCTATCGTGGCCCAGTTATTGTTCTTGACTGCAGAGGACCCGGAGAAGGACATCCAGATGTACATCAACAGCCCTGGTGGGTCGGTGACTGCGGGATTCTCGATCTATGACACGATGCAATTTGTGAAGCCGGATATCTCCACAATCTGTACAGGTATGGCGGCAAGCTTTGGCACGATCTTGCTGGTAGGTGGAACAAAAGGCAAACGTATGGCATTGCCAAACAGTGAGATCATGATCCATCAGCCACATGGCGGTACGAGAGGGCAGGCATCCGATATGCTGATTCATGCTAACCGCATCATTCAGCATCGTCAGCGTCTTAACAAGCTGTTAGCCGATCATACAGGACAGACGATTGAGCGAATTGAGAAGGACTCGGATCGAGATTATTTCCTGACCGCTGCTGAAGCAGTCGAATATGGATTGGTGGATAAGGTCATATCCAGCACATAAAATAAGCCCGGAAGGTCATGTGACCTTCCGGACTTGATTAATCAAGAGGACGAACAGGAAACTGACGTCCTCTTTTTTGTCGTCCAGATTAGCCAGTCCACGTCTATGGATCGAATCAGAATGAGAATAATGTGAAATAAGGGTTGACCATGGGTAGGTATAGTGTATATATTATATATATACACTATACCTACCGAAAATTATTTAACATCAATGGGGTGAGGAAAGATTAACATTTTAATATCGAACGCTTCGAGTGATCCGATCTACATGCAGATTTTAACTCAGATCAGACAGAGCATCTTGAGCGGAGAATTGGTTGCTGGAGATAGTCTCCCCTCCATTCGGCAGCTCGCCAAGGATCTGCAAGTCAGTGTCATTACAACTAAACGTGTCTATGAAGAGCTGGAGAAGGAGAAGCTGATCGATTCAGTTGTAGGCAAAGGGAGCTTTGTATCCGGGGCCAATCAGGACTTTATTCGAGAGCGGCGGATGAAACAATTGGAAGAGAAGATGCTCGAAGTGATTCGTGAGAGCAGAGAACTGGGCATGAGTTCACAGGATGTAATCCATCATCTTACACTGTTGGTTGAGGAGGAATAAGCATAATGAACGCGATCGAATTACGTAATGTAACCAAAACGTATCCTTTATTTAAAGTAGATAATGTATCTCTGGATGTGAAAAAAGGATATATCACGGGACTTATTGGTCCAAATGGGGCGGGAAAGAGTACTTTGATCAAAATGATCACGGGTCTGATCCATCCCGATAAGGGGAGCCTCAAGACATTGGGCAGTGAGATGCCCAATCAGGAAGTTGACATCAAGCAACGTCTTGGCATTGTATCCGATGAATGTTTTTACTATGAGCATCTAACGATCCGAGAGATGACACAAATGATCGCTCCTTTTTACACCAAATGGGACAATAAAGCGTTCAATGACTACTTGGATCAGTTCGAACTGTCTCCCAAAAAAAAAATCCAGGATCTGTCCAAAGGCATGAAGATCAAGTATTCTCTCGCAGTAGCTTTGTCGCATGAAGCGGATCTGCTGATCATGGATGAACCGACATCAGGACTTGATCCTGTATTTAGGCGGGAACTGCTTGATCTGCTTGCAGATATGATACAGGACGAAACAAGGTCTATTATTTTCTCAACGCATATTACGACGGATCTGGAACGTATTGCAGACTATATTACGTTTATTCATCGAGGGAAACTGGTGTTTAACGAGGCAAAAGATGATGTGCTGGAAAGGTATACGATTGTAAAAGGGGATATGGGTCTGCTTGATTCCGACATTCGGAAACATTTCATCGGAATACGCGAGACAGCCGTTGGTTTTGAAGCATTGTCGGATCATAAGGCAGAGGCCGAACAGTTATTTGGCAGGTTAGCTCTTTTACAAAGACCTACGTTAGAAGACCTCATTTATTTTACGGCGAAGGGAGGACGCAAATATGCTTAACTTGCTTCGTAAAGATTTCATTGTACTAAAAAGTTCACTGTGGACGATTGGGCTATACCTGGTGGTATTTAGTCTCGCCTTTATACCTAAGAGTGAAATGTCAATGTATTTTGTAGGCATCTACACAGCCTTTGGTTCGGTCATGCTGGCAACCATGATTGATATCAAGAATCATAATCACAATTTCCTGGTCACACTCCCCGTTAGCCGCAAACAAATTGTAAAAGCCAAGTACCTTTCTGCTATAATCTATACGTTATTCGGGGTACTCGCGTCGTTTGGGATTCACCAGCTTGTGAACCTGAATTATCCTGAACTGAACAAGCCGAATTATTCACTTAGGGATATTGTCATTGCCGTAGGCATGGTGCTTGTATTAGTTTCCATATACATGCCTCTTTTTTACGGACTTAGCAAAAAAGGTGCTGGCATCATCAATGCGATATTCATGGTTTGTATGATTATACTGGCGCAACCCGTTGCGTACCTCATGAGTATGGCCAACGAGAACGGTATGATTACCACAACAACAATGGCATTGGTTTCTGTAGGCGTTATAGGTTTGTTTTTGCTGTCCTATCTCATTACCATTCGCTTGTTTGCAAGAAAAGACCTCTAAGCACAGAGCGGGTGCAGGTAAATTATAGAACACCAAAAGTAAAGTCGCCATAAGGCGACTTTTTTGATGTAGCAGGGTGAGAGGGAAATTGCACTTGATATTCTTCGGAGTGACGTCAGTTCAAGGGAATCCAAACCTTACATTTCTTTGGCCAGCGTAATAAGTCTGCTCATCCCTTCCCGAATCTGCTGTTCATGTGCATAAGAGAAGGACAGGCGCAGCTTGTGACTGGCTGAATTATCCGAAGAATCGAATACGGTTCCGGGTACAAAAGCAACGGATTGTTCCATGCATCGGTGAAGCAGTCTTCCGGTATCCACACCCTCAGGAAGCTCTACCCAAAAGTTGAGTCCGCCCTCAGGCCGGGTCCACGTCCAGTCCGTTTCCAGCAGACATTGTTCCATTACTTCCATCCGTAGCTGGATGGCGGTCCGCAGCTTGGACAGATGTTGATGCATACGTTCTGATTGAAAATAACGGAGAAAAAGCTTCTGGTTCAGAAGGGGCGATCCGTTATCTGTCAGTGATTTTACAGCCTGGAGTCCTGGCATGAAACGCTGACGGCATATGATGGCTGCAATCCTTAGCCCGGGTGCAACATACTTGCTGTAACTGCGGATGTACAGGGTGTGCCCAGTGGTGTCATAGGTGAAAATGGGTGCAGGAGGTTTCTCCTTAAAATAGATATCATAGGTGCTGTCGTCTTCGAGCAGAAAACATCCATACTGTTCTGCAAGTTCGGGTAACTGCTTGCGCTGTTCTACTGGAACGTTAACGCCGGTTGGATTATGAAAAGTTGGCGTCGTGTAGAATAAGCGTGGTTTCTCCGATTTCATCAGATGCTCAATCTGCTCCAGATCATAACCGTCCGAGTGAATATCCGTAAAGATCAGACGAGCACCCTGCTTGCGGAAAATCTCCATTGCCGGTCCATACGTAGGCCGTTCCATCAACACCCGATCTCCGGGTTTGACCAGCGTCCGAGAGATGACATCAATCGCTTGCTGGGCACCCGAAGTAATGAGCACTTCGTCTGCGGAGAGATAGAAGCGTTCTTTTTTCGTTAAATGGCTTGCCAGCGCACATCGCAATTCCAGATCTCCCTGAATCGTGGAATACGTTCCGAGCAAACGGGGATATTGATCCAGCAGATCACGCATCAGTTCTCCCCAATACCGGTTGGGCAGCAGAGAGGGATCGATTAACGATTTGGAAAATTGGTATTCTGCTTCTAGAGACTGAACCCGCGCTAGTGAATCCCAATGCAGCCAGGCAGACACAGCAGGATCATCCGCCTGATCCGTTACGGAGAATGGGGTTGCTGGACTGACATAATAGCCAGACTTATCCTTCACATACACATTCCCACGTTCTTTTAACTCCTGATAGGCTTTGAAAACGGTCAAGCGATGTACGCCGAGTAGCTCGGACAGGCTCCGTACAGATGGCAGTTTTTCATGTTCAGCCCACTCTCCCGCTTCTATTCGTACAACGAGATAATGGATTACTTGCTCATATAGTTTCAAACTGTTAACTGTCATCATCATGGTTTTGCCCACCCGGCTCACACTCCTTTTGAACACTATTGTAACAGTAAATGGGAGACAACTGTTCTGTTTTGTTCATTCTGTTCTGTAGACCATGAGATATGATGAAGAACAGACAAAGGAGTGGTTATCATGGTGGGGATTGCATTTACGGTTATGTGCCTTATTTTCGGTACAACATTTCTGGCTATTAAAATTGGAGTAGAGGCAGGCATGCCGCCTTTTCTGTCAGCTGGATTGCGATTTTTAATCGCGGGAGCGCTGATGTTTGCATGGATGTGGATGAAGGGAAAAGTGAGCTGGACGCTCCTGTTCCGCAAGGAGATGCTGCTGACGGGAGCGGGGCTGACCTTCGGTACCTTTGCCACATTATATTGGGCTGAACAGCATGTGAGCTCGGGTGTGGGTGCCATTCTGTCAGCGACAGGGCCGTTAATGATTATGTTGATGCAGACGGCGCTGTTACGGCAAAAAACATCTGCCCGTATGATTACAGGCTGCCTGATCGGGTTCACCGGTGTGGTTCTGGTTGTGCTGCCAGGTATATCGCTTGGTGCAAGCTCTCTGTTCATGTGGGGGTGTATCGCGGTACTGGTGGGGGAAGTCTGTTATTCGGCAGGTGCATTGTACTCCAAAAAGGTTATTCATCAGTTCAAGGAGGCTAGTCCTGTAGCAATTAATGCAGTGCAGATGATGTATGGGGGACTGCTGTTATCCCTGCTCTCGGTCGGAACGGAATCGTGGAATATGTCTGCTCTGGACTGGGTGCCTGCCGTCTCGTCGGTGATCTATCTGACTGTCATTGGCTCCATGGTGGGGCATAGTCTGTTCTATTGGATTATGTCGCGTACCAACCCGTTGTTTCCAGCAACATGGTTATACATTTCACCACCCATTGCCATAGGGCTTGGTGCTGTTGTCTACGGTGAACATGTCAGCTGGGTTACGTGGATCGGTGTGGTGCTGGTCGTTGCAGGTCTGCTGGCGATGAATGAGAAGGTGAGCAGCTGGTTGAAGGAAGGAAAACGTGCGAGGATGACAGTGCAGGCTTCCGAATCTGTTTTAAAATAGGTAGCCTTTCTCACATAACAGATCGAGTAGCGCCATCGTTAACAATTTATGAGTCCGGGTAACTCTCAAATCCACCTTTTTATCAATCATTTTCATCTACATCATTTTATATAGTATCAACACATTGATTCTCACATGATACGAAATTTCAAGTGTATATTGGTATTATAAGTAATTTTTTGATATAGATACAAGTGTAGATAAAATATGCTGGATTAGAGAGGATGATGTGGCGATGTCCGACATGAAAAAAGCTGTGGTGATCGGGGCAGGTATTGCAGGGTTAATCACCGCAAGGATGTTATCTGATTATTATGATGAGGTATGTATCATTGAGCGAGATGAATTGCCTTCTGAGCCGGCGAATCGGCAGGGTGTGCCTCAATCCTTTCATCCACATCGTGTATTACCGCGCGGCGGACTCATTCTGGAACATTACTTTCCCGGATACAATGACGAATTGGTCGCGCTTGGTGCCATTCCTTCACATGAAGAGAAGTTTATGATTGCCAATCGCTACGGTAGATTAGTTAATAAGGCGAATGCTGCTTCCTCATTCAAAATTGCATCGAGCAGCAGAGCTCTGCTGGAATGGGTACTGCGTCAGCGAGTCCAGAACATAGATCATATAAGCTTCTTAACGAGTACAGAAGTTACCGGGTTAATGGCATCAGAAGATCAGCGTTCGATTATAGGCGTGTATACCAAAGAAAGAGGCCGGGATAATCGGGAAGAAATGCTTGCAGTAGATATGGTTATTGATGCCGCGGGACGTTCTTCCAAATTGATCAGATGGCTTGAACAGATAGGGTTGTCCGTGCCTGAGCCGGAAGTGCTGAAGGTGTCGCTTGGTTACAGCACCCGCTATTATAAGATACCATCCTCTATTCAAAATGACTGGGGAACGGTGATAACAGAGTCCGATCCTGTGCAACGGATTCGTGCAGGCATGTTGTGGCGCATTGAAAATGATATCGCAGGACTATTACTGTTCAACGCAGGAGGAGATGAATATCCTTCAACCCATCCGGAGGAGTTCCAAGAGCAAATCAAACATCTGTTTGCTTCGGATGAAATCGTAACATTGGCAGACCAGTTGGAGCCTTTTCAAGGGCCGCGGGGATACCGTATTTCCGAGTCTGTCCGTCAACATTTTGAACTGATGGAGAATTGGCCCTCCGGATTACTCGTCCTTGGCGATGCATTTTGCAGCTTCGATCCGATCCATGGCCAAGGAATGACGGTTGCTGCAATTGAAGCCGAGACCATAGGGAAATGTTTGGAAGAGCAGCGAATGCATCCTGAGCCGCAGTTTGAGCGCCAAGTGCTGCATCGTATGCAGCAGGCCATTGAACCGGCCTGGTGGCTTAGTTCGGTGGCCGATCTGCGTTGGAAAGGGGTCGAACATGTTGGGCCTTCCCGAATGAAAGGGGTTGCTTTTGCTCAGAAGTATATAAACTTGTTTACTAAGCAGGCGATGAAAAAGGCGAGTCAGGAAAATAATAAACATCTCTTTTTTACCCAGTTCCTGATGAATGCTCTAATCCTTCCTCCAAGTGAATACTTTAAAGGTGAAATCCTGAACATGATCCTGCACGACAATGGTTCCGAAGAAGAAATGGAGTTAAGAGCAGAGCTTGGTGTCCAAGATCCGGAGCTGTTCCAGCAAAGAATAGATGAGATCATTCCGTCATTTAAACTGGAATTTGATGGGCAAATCAAAAAACTGCTGGAGTCTTTCCAGCATGCCATGAGCAAGTAAGATAATAATTCGTGGTACGAAAGTAGGCAAAATATGAAACGAATAATTTTAAATTTCATAGCTAGCATTGTAATCTCGCTCATTGTATTTTTTATTGTTTTGTTTTTTGCAGAAATCCAAGATACAAATCATGTCATCTTATCTATGGCGATTACGATTTCACTACAATTATCCTTGATTACCGCATTGTTGCTCTCAAAACATAAAAAATAACAGAGAAATATAATCGTTTTAATAGGATAATGAACATATTTTTAAAATCAAAAAAACAGCCCTGCACGGCGAAATTCGCCGACTGGGCTGTTCGTTGATCTTATTTACTCTGCGTTCAGCACAAACTTCTCAATAACCTCTTTTACACCGTCTTCGTTATTACTTGCCGTAATGTAGTCCGCCAGCTCTTTCAGGGCAGGGATGGCATTCCCCATGGCTACACCAAGACCAGCAACTTCGAGCATCTCATGGTCGTTCCAGGAGTCGCCGATGGCAATACACTCGCTGAGCTGGTGACCGAAATGGTCAGCCAGGAAGGTCAGGGCATGGCCCTTAGTTCCTTCGTTGTGCATGATCTCCAGGAAGTAAGGTTTGGACTTTGTGATATGCACTTGTGGTCCGAGCAATTCACGCAGGTCAACGGCAACCTTATCCAAGTAGTCTGGCTCATCAATAATAAGCAGCTTCGGTGTTTTTTGTTCGATGACTTTGATGAAATCAGATTCGATGTAATATTGGGTGCCGTTTAATTTGGCATAATCACGCAGCTTGTCGTTTTCCTCACGGGCATACAGTTTGTCGTCAATGTATGTTTGAAGGTGGAGATTGTTCTCCAGGCAGTAATCATACAATTTGCGGGAAGCTTCCTGTGGAACGTAACGCTCATAGAGGACTTTTTCGTCCAGCAGGTTTTTCACCAATGCGCCTTGATACGTAATAATCGGAACGTTAAGTCCGGTTTGACGAGCAAGCGCTTGTGCGGAAGCATAAGCACGTCCAGTCGCCAGCGTTACAGTTACACCATGGGCAACCGCTTGTTCCAGTGCAGTCTGTGTAGCAGGGGTTACTTCCTTGTTATCGTTGATCAGTGTGTCATCAATGTCGATTGCAATCAATTTGTAGGTCATCTGTGTTTCTCTCCTTTTTTATCTGTATCTATATTAACGAACGAAAAAATAAGTTTTACACGAGGCCACTCCGAATACAGATTCATCTTTCGATCGCTGTTATCCCCGGATTTTTAATTCCATTTCCCCAAGGGGAAATCCGTTGATAAGCGTATGCTTCCGATGTAGCTTTTTTCAAAAAGCTTTAAGCGAATGCTTCGCTTCTCCCGATGAATTCTGTCTTCTCCGTAATCTTAGACTTCGTTCTAAAACTATACTTACATCTAAATTTTACTCTTCTAGAAAAACAAGGCCGATAAAGTCTTCCAGCTCAAGGTTGCCGAAGTAATGTTTTATATCCAGACCCTCAAGTGCAGTACGCACCTCGGATTCCTCATACCGCTTGCCACGCAGCATATTTTCGATATCCGCCACATCACCTACACCGAAGAAGTCGCCGAAGATTTTGATATCTTCGATGCGTCCATCCTTGATGTTCATGCGCAGATCGATGATGCCGACAGGGAATTTGCGAGTGTGCTTCACATTGCTTTCCGGAGACAAGCCATAGTTCCAGTCCCAGTTGTTATAACGCTCAGCGGAGATTTCCTTAATTTTGTCCCAGTCCTTGTCAGTCAGCTTGTATTGCGGGACGTCTTGTGGCTCCATTCTGAAAATGTGACGTAACAGCTCATCGCGGAACTGCTCAATCGTCAGGTTGGTGTCAATCAGATCCCGTATGTTGGCGACCCGACTGCGCACGGACTTGGTGCTCTTGGATTTGAATTTCTCTGGATTGACGTTCAGGGAAGCCTGAACATGCTCCAGATTCAGATCAAACATCAATGTGCCATGACTGAACATGCGCCCACGTGTGGAAAACTGGGCGTTGCCCGAGATTTTCTTTTCACCGACTTGCAGATCATTACGCCCGGTCAACTCGGCATTTACACCAAGTTCGTGCAGTGCTTCGACTACAGGCTGGGTGAACTTACGGAAATTGTGGAAGGATTGACCGTCATCCGCTGTAATAAAACTGAAATTCAGGTTGCCCAGATCGTGATATACCGCTCCGCCTCCCGAAAGACGACGAACCACCTGCACACCGTTATCCTGAACGTACTCGATATTAATTTCCTCAATCGTATTTTGATGCTTTCCGATGATAATCGACGGACGGTTGATGTAGAACAGCAGATAGCTGTCATCCTCCATCGGCAGATGCTTCAGAATGTACTCCTCAATGGCAAGGTTTACAGAAGGATCTGTAATGCCCTGGTTGTCTACAAACAGCATGGTCATTCCTCCATTAATGTATGTGAGGGATTGCTAGTCCCTTATGTAGTGAACCTTGTATATCAAAAGGAACCGAAATTCCTCTTCTATTGTAAACGAATTATGGTTGGGACACAAAGAAAACAGGATTGACCCACACCTCCCGTGCCATCCATAATAAAAAGGACATACAGAAAGGATGACGGAAGAATGACCGGTTATATCGAAGTGTTCGGACATGGCGGGGACGTGGAGACGGCTGCGTCACGATTTGGGAGGGAAGCTACTGATTTTCTGGATTTCAGTGCCAACATTAATCCGCTCGGTCCGCCGGGAGGGGTGCTGGAGGCTATACAGCAAGGATTGCAGTCGGTGATTCGGTATCCCGATCCGGCACATCGGGGATTCAAAGCACTGCTGAGCGAGCGTCTTGGTGTGATGCAGGAGCAGATTTCCGTGGGCAACGGTGCAGCCGAAAGCATGGCGCTCATTCTGCTGGGGCTTGCCCCGCGCAAGGTGGGTACAGTGGAACCGGGATTCTCGGAGTACCGCGCGTTGGCACGACAATTCGATGCCGAGGTTGTGCATACGGAGGGAAGAGAAGAACTGGCGTGGCGAGCGGAACCCGAGGACATCGAGCAGCTCATGGAAAAGGTAGACCTGCTCTTCCTCGGCCAGCCCAACAATCCAAACGGTGTACAATATCCACTTGAGGTATTACAAAGGCTTGCCCGCAAAGCGGAAGAAACGGGAACCGTACTTGTCATTGACGAGGCCTTTATGGATTTTATTCCGGTAGACCGGCGTCAGTCCCTGGCAGCACATCTGAATGACTATCCGAATGTGATCATCATTCGCTCGATGACAAAGTTTTATGCCATTCCGGGTTTGCGTCTCGGATATGCTTTGGGCCGTGCCGAATACATTCAGGCGATGACAAAGAAACAGGTGACCTGGAGTGTCAACGGTCTGGCGCTCATGGCAGGTGAAGCCTGTCTGCGCAGCGGAGAACGGTACGAACAGGAGACCATATCACAGATCACTCGGGAACGGGGGCGTCTCATCGAAGGACTGAAGACGTACAGATGTGCGGTGACACCGGGAGAGGCGAATTTTGTTTTGGCACGTGTGCCTGCCCCTTGGACAGCGGCAACAATGCAGGAGGCGCTGGGCAGAAGAGGTATACTGATTCGCAGCTGTGCCATGTATCCGGGGCTTGACGCAGGGCATGTACGTTTCGCGGTCAAGGATGCAGACGCCAATGCTACATTACTCGAAGTGCTGGGCAGCGTGCTGGAAATCAAGGAATATCCGAATGTTGATCAGACTAAAGATGAGGAACAGGGAGGGAAGCGGCAGTGACACTCCCGTTTTATAACTACTTTGCGAATGGAGAAACAGGTGAGAATGAATATGCTTCCTCTTCCTGGCCCGGACTGAACATATCTGCACATGAACGACATATCAAAGCACAGAGCCCAAGGGCTGTCAAAGCGCTGTCAAGTGCAGTATATGGCGGCGGGATGCTTGAACTGGATCGCATATTTAACATCTATGTGGACAGGCATTACCGCTGTGATGATCCGCCACGTGATATCGAACAAGCGCTGAACCAATGGCAAGAGCCGCGGGATCAATGTGCCGGATTATTGACGGCCGTAAGACTGGAGCATACCTCCATTCAGGAATATACAAGTGATGAATTTGGTCTTCTGTGCTGCACCACTGCGGGTGTATCAAATGCCGCACGCGCGGGGTCGGAGAGAACGGTATTTGATACGGCGGGAAATAAGACGATGTCTTCCGGACGGGAGCACTCTGCTCCTTCAGAACAGAATCTAACGATGCCACCCTATGTCCCGGGTACAATTAACATCATGCTCTGGTTGAATGGACGCATGACCACCGGGGCGATGGTGAATGCGGTACAGACGGCGGTGGAAGCCAAAGCGGCAGCGCTGGCGGATGCGGGTGTTCCGGATTCGGAGAACGGGTTGCCCGCCACCGGCACCACAACCGATGCCATTGTTTTTGCGGTACGTCAGGCAGTGGAGGAACCTCAGCCGATGATCACTTATGCCGGAACAGCGACTACGGCAGGGGCAGCGATTGGCAGATTGGTATACGACACGGTGACGGAGAGCCTTCGGGCCGGACTGTTATGGAAAGAGAGGGTCAGGCACAAATGACTTTTGAGCTGGAGCATCTATGGACCTGGCCGTTCTGGACAGGCATGGCGGGAGCCTGGATTATTATACTGGCGTACCTGTTGGACCGATGTATCGGAGATCCACGCTGGATTCCCCACCCGGTAATTGGCATGGGAAAAGGCATCTCGGCGTTGGAGCGTGTCATTCGCTCGTGTGTTCGCACAGATTCGGGGCTGAAGAGAGCCGGGCTGTTGTTCCCGATGGTGATCGCGGGGAGTTCTTTTGCCATCACGTGGGGACTCGTATATCTGCTTGGGCTAATCCACCCTGTCATTGCAGCAGTAGCTGAAGTGGTGCTCATTGCAACGACCATTGCTTCAAAAGGGCTAAAGGATGCAGGCATGGAAGTGTATCGTCATCTGAAGCAGCAGGATTGGCCGGCGGCCAGACGTTCACTGGGCATGATTGTTGGACGTGATACGGCGCATCTGGATGAACCCGAGGTTGTGCGGGGAACGGTAGAGACGGTTGCCGAAAATATCGTGGATGCCATTGTATCGCCGTTATTCTATGCGCTCATTGGAGGCGCTCCACTAGCCATGGCTTATCGCGCCGTCAACACGCTGGATTCCATGGTCGGATATAAAAATGACAAGTATCTGCATCTTGGCTGGGCCTCGGCCCGTCTGGATGATGTGGCGAACTGGATACCTGCCCGGCTGACCGCGATTCTGTTAGTCGTGGGTGCCTGGGTTATGAAGCTGGACGCCAAAGGAGCAGCACACATGGTTGCACGGGATGCAAGATTACATCCAAGTCCGAATAGCGGTTTTCCCGAATCAGCGGTGGCTGGAGCACTGGGCATCCGGCTTGGCGGACATAACGTATATCACGGCGTTGCTTCATTTCGTGCCTACATGGGTGAAGCCACACGGCCGATGGAAGCCGAGGATATTGTGCAAACATCACGCCTGATGTTCTGGTCGGCAGGGGCTTTTGTGGTACTATGCGTGTTCATAACGCTGGGTGTGTGGCTGGCAGGAGGGACGCTGTTATGGCCGTAAATGAAGAGAATGCGGGCAATGAAGTACATAGGGATCAACCCGGGCCGCTGAAACGAAACATTCTGTGGGTCCGTCATGGGACAACGCTGTGGAATGTAGAAAAAAGATACCTGGGGCATACCGACATCGATCTGCTGCCAAATGCCAAAGAAGAACTGGCTCCGCTTCATGAACAATTGAGCGGTGTTTCGTGGAATGAGGTATATTGCAGTGATCTGCTTCGCTGCCGACAGACGCTGGAACAGATTCTTCCTGATGCCATCGGACAGGTGAAGTTCGACTCGCGCCTGCGCGAGAATGATTTTGGACAGTGGGAAGGGCTGACGTATGATCAGCTTAAGGATAACCCTGTGTACCGAAACTGGATTGATACGCCACAGGATGTCACTCCGCCCGGCGGGGAATCGTGGCAGGAGTTTACCGGACGGTTGGATTCCTTTCTCCAAGAGATGTTGTTGGAGGATCGTCCTTCGGTGCACGTTGATGAGGGGCAAGTGCCAACCATAGTTGTGGTTACGCATGGTGGTGTCATCCGGTATGCCTTGTCCCGTCTGATTGCCGGTCTTGGATTCTGGGATACACATGTCGTCCCGGGGCAGGCGATTCAGGTTCAGCTTGATCAACAGGGGAATCAGTGGTCTGGGAGCAGAGTGACTTTTCCGCCGATCGGGTTGTAAGGATGTACAATATACCCTATAATCACAACAGAAGTGTGACTTCAGCATGGATACAGATACGCTGCAGGTGTGAAGCCTGAACGAGTATGTAGCATGCAGAAATTACACGACAATGGTTTACCATATCAGCGACCAAGGGTCCCGCGTGTGAAGGCTGTTTTTATGGCAGATTACTACGAGTCATGAAACACACAAGGGTGAAATGGGGAAGCCGGTGCAAATCCGGCACGGTCCCGCCACTGTAAAACAGGATGATTCCTGTAAGTCAGGTTACCTGCCCTGGACGTACAAACCGGTGTTCCTTCGAGGAAAGGACAGCGTTTCGGGCTATTCTATGCGCATGGACAACCCTTGGTTGAACATGTACAGATCGCCATATGCGAGACGTCATCCCTGATCCTAGACGTATGGATTGGGGATTTTTTATTGTTCATGTAAGATGAACGAGACCAATTTTACACGAGGTCACTACGATTGCAGTACCATCTTCCGATCGCTGTTATCCCCAGATTTTTTGATGCCCTTTTTTGAAAGGGAAAATCCGGTGATAAAGGCGAACACTTCGTTTCTTCAGATCGGTTCTGCATTCTCCGTTAACGTGTAAATGTTGCAGTTCAAACCTTATACAGGAACACCAAGGCATGGGGAGTAAGAGTTCGAGCACGATGCAAGAAAATAGCGCAAATAGAGAAGGGGAGAATAACAGAATGAATTTCAAGAATTGGAAAAACGTAGCGTCCCTGCTAAGTGCAGCTGCACTTGCACTGGCTTTGGCCGGATGTGGCAATGCAACAACAAACGAGGGCACAGGTACTTCGCAGCAACCTGCACAGGAGCAGTCCCAAGGCCAGACGCAAACGGATCTCAAAACACAATATCCGCTAACCGTTACGGATGCAACGGGTGAATCATTCACCTTTGAAAAGGCACCAGCCAAAATCGTATCCGTGTCTCCGGCTGAGACGGAATCCCTGTTTGCCCTAGGATTGGACGATCAAATCGTTGGTGTATCCGACTATGACGATTATCCGGAAGCGGCAACAACCAAAGCGAAAATGGGTGGCATCACCAAGCCCAACGAAGAGTCCATCATTGCATCTGAAGCCGACATCGTCTTCACAGGAATCTCGATGAGCGAGGATGCCGTGAAGAAGCTGCGCGAGTTGGGTATTACCATTTTCAAAACGGATCCTAAATCCATTGACGATGTGATGAATAATATCGAAACCTTCGGTAAAATTACCGATCATCAGGAAAAAGCTCAGGAGATCATCACACAGATGAAACAGGATGTGACAGATGTAACCGAAGCGGTGAAGGCAGTTAAACCGGAAGAGAAGAAAAAAGTATACGTTGAATTCTCCCCAGGCTGGACTGTGGGTAAAGGCGAATTCATGGATGAACTCATCACTGTAGCCGGTGGTAGCAATATTGCTTCCGACAAAGAGGGCTGGTATGAAATTAATGAAGAGAACGTGATTGCCTCCAACCCGGATGTGATCCTGTATGCCAACGATGTAATTGACGAAAACTCTAAAACACTGGATCAGATCATCAAGGCGCGCAGCGGCTGGGATCAAATTACGGCTGTGAAAAATGACGCGGTAATTGGCCTGGATGCCAACCTGCTGAGCCGTCCGGGTCCACGTGTAACTCAAGGGTTGAAAGAAGTAGCCAAAGCGATCTACCCTGACTTGTTCCAATGAGTAAAAAGCTGATCCTGTTCGGAACGACGGGCATGGTGCTGCTGGTGCTCACCGTGCTCATCTGCACGGGCATTGGTTCAGTAGCGTTGCCGATCCGGGATATTGCAGGCATCCTGATTCACAAAATTCCCTGGGTGGGCGATTGGATTACACCGGATTGGAATAAGGCAGCCGAACAGATTATCTGGAAAGTCAGATTCCCACGTGTACTGCTTGCCGTGCTCGTGGGCGCATCGTTGGCGATTGCTGGTACGGGATTCCAGGGGGTTCTTCGGAACCCGCTGGCAGACCCGTTCACCCTTGGTGTATCATCCGGTGCTTCGGTGGGTGCAGCCTTTCTGATTTTCTTCGGATTGCAGTATGCACTGATCGGAATCTGGACGTTGCCACTGGTGGCATTTTTGACGGGTGTAATCACGTTATGGTTTGTTATGGCACTGGCTCGTGAAGGGCGTAAAATACCTACACATAGCCTCATTCTGGCTGGTGTGGTCATGCAAAGTTTCCTGGGCGCAGTTGTTTCCTTCCTGTCGACCATGTCGAAACAGACGATTAATGAAATTATATACTGGACGATGGGAAGTCTGGCTCTGCGTGGGTGGTCGTATACGGCCATCCTTTTCCCGTATTTTCTATTAGGGCTGGTCTTTCTCTGGAGCCGCGCTCGCTCGTTGAATGTGCTTGCACTGGGAGAACGTCAAGCCGCACATATCGGGATCGGAGTGGACAAGCTCAAGCTGTCAGTGCTAGCAGTTGGCACACTGCTGACCGCAGGTGCTGTCTCGGTATCGGGTGTCATCGGATTCGTTGGGTTGGTGATCCCGCATATGTTGCGGCTGCTGGTGGGGCCGGATTACCGACTGCTGGTACCTTTGTCTGCCATTGGTGGAGCGATCTTCATGGTGTGGGCCGATACCATCGCAAGGTCGTTGCTGGCGCCAACTGAAATTCCGCTCGGTGTTGTCACCGCCTTTGTTGGTGCGCCGTTCTTTGCTTACCTGCTGCACCGGAACAAAAAGTTGCAGAAGGGGATGATGCCATGAATTCCAGTACCAGTTCCAACCCAACTTCACTTATCTCCATTAAGGGAGCAGGGAAGTCATATGGCAATCATCAGGCACTGCGCAATGTAGACTGGCATGTTGGTGAAGGTAACTGGTGGGGAGTTGTCGGACCAAACGGCAGCGGCAAGTCCACCCTGATCCAGCTTATTGCCGGAACGGAGCAGTTAAGCGAAGGTCAGATCCGTATCGATGGTCGAGACATTGGCTCTTACAGCCGTAAGGATCTGTCGCGCATGATCGCTGTATTGCAGCAGGACGGCCTGCCAGCCATCTCCTATCCCGTGCGAGACGTGGTGGAGATGGGGCGATATCCGTACCAGAACTGGCTGGGGCGGGAAGTGGGTGATGGGGCACTTGTGGTGGACAGGGTGCTCGAAGACCTGGGATTGACAGAGCTGGCGGACAGACCGCTGGATGCACTCAGTGGCGGGCAACGGCAACGGGTCGCACTAGCCAAAGTCATGGCTCAGGAGCCGAGGTTACTTCTGCTGGACGAGCCGACTACGTTTCTGGATATTAAATATCAATTGCAATTCATGGAATTGTTATCGGCATGGCGACAGAGAACTAACATTACGATTGTAGCCGTGTTGCATGATTTGAATCTGGCCGCGTTATTTTGCGATCACATTCTGGCGTTGCGTGAGGGCGTGGCGGTTGGAGAGGGCACGCCTCATACGTTAATCAACGATGAGAACATCCAGGACATATTTCGCGTCAAACCCGCGATTGTCTCCCATCCCGACCATGCCATACCTCAACTGTTGTTGCGGCGGGACATCGATTAAATGAAGCGGGGCAACCCATATTTTGATGAAGGAAGTGCTGTTTGTATGAATAATGAACAGGTGTTAGAGCAATTAACGAAAAAGATTACTGCTCCTGACCAGGAAGTGGCGGCAAAAACCTCTGCGCACTTGGATGCGTTGACGAAGCCGCCGGGGAGTCTGGGCAAATTGGAAGAGCTGGTGATCCGCCTGGCAGGCATGACGGGCAATGCACGTCCGCGTTTTGATCACAGAGCGGTCATTGTCATGGCCGCAGATCACGGCGTAGTGGAAGAAGGCATCAGTGCTTTTCCTGCTGAAGTGACCCAGCAGATGGTCCTGAATTTCCTGGTTGGAGGCGCTGCCGTGAATGTGCTTGCCCGTCACGCCGGAGCTGATGTGATCTGTGTGGATATCGGTGTGAACGCCGATCTTGAACATCCGGACCTGCTTTCCCATAAAATTCGCAAAGGCACGGCCAACATGGCCCGAGGGGCAGCGATGAGCCGGGATGAGGCAGTTCGGGCTATCCTTGCAGGAGCCGAAGTTGTATCGGCAGAGGTGGCGAAGGGAACACAACTGTTTGTCACCGGGGAGATGGGAATTGGCAACACCACCGCAAGTGCTGCGGTAATGAGCGCGTTAACCGGAGTTGCACCAGCTGCCGCCGTGGGCAGAGGTACCGGCATTGACGATGCAGGTTTGCAGCGCAAGGCTGCTGTAGTCAGCCGGGCGCTTAGCGTAAACGCACCGAACCCGGAAGATGCACTGGATGTTCTGTGCAAGGTGGGTGGACTGGAGATTGCCGGACTCACCGGAGTTATCCTCGCAGCCGCTGCTCATCGTTGCCCGGTCGTTGTAGACGGGTTCATCTCTACCGCGGCAGCGCTGGTGGCGAGACAACTTGCACCTCTAAGCACAGCCTATATGATTGCTTCTCATACGTCACACGAAAATGGACATGGAGCGCTGCTGCGTGAACTGGACCTGAAAGCGATGCTGGATCTGGATATGCGTCTGGGTGAAGGCACGGGCGGCGTGCTCAGTCTTCATCTGATTGACGCAGCATGTCTCATTCTGAACGAGATGGCGACCTTTGCAAGTGCGGGTGTCTCGGATGGGACAAGCCATGCTCCAGATTCCGCTGCGTCGGTTGACTCATCCCTGCAAGGAGAGAGTTCCCGATGAGCGTACTGGTGACAGGCGGCGCACGCAGTGGCAAAAGCTCCTTTGCCGAGCGTCTCTGCATGCAGCGTTCCTCGGAGGCCTGGTATGTGGCGACAGCTCAGGCGTACGATGATGAAATGCGTGAGCGTATCGCCATGCATCAGCATCAGCGCGAGGCATCAGGGTATCTGTGGCACACGATGGAAGAGCCGATACATCTGCCTGCTTTGATAAGCCATATGGGTGAAGGGCATACAGAGACTTCTGCACCCACCATTCTGGTGGATTGCCTGACGCTGTGGCTGACAAATGTTTTGTTAGCGCATGAGCATGACGAGAAGCAGGTGTTACAGGGACATTTGGATGCGCTGGTTGAAGCGATTCGAACCTATCCCGGGTTACTTGTTCTGGTTACGAATGAAGTGGGGGACGGGATCGTACCAGAATATGCCCTTGGCAGGAAATATCGGGATTTGGCCGGTATACTGAATCAGCGCATTGCGGCGATATGCGGTGAAGTGTTTCTGGTGACCGTAGGCATTGCGATCGAACTAAAAAGCAAGGAGTACCGCTTATGAAGGATGGCACGCCTGCTCCACAGCGCAAACGTGCGGTGGCAGCCGCTTTTCAATTTTTGTCCCGTTTCCCTGTCAAAATGCAAATCGATTTTGTCCCGCCGCTGCTGCGGGAAAGTGTAGTCTTTTATCCGTTGGTCGGTGCTGCAATCGGTCTGTGTGTCTGGCTCGCGGGAGCCTTAAGTGGTGCAGTGCTTCCGGCCTTACCGGCTGCCGTCCTGACCCTGACGTTATGGGTATGGCTCACCGGAGGACTCCATCTTGACGGATGGATGGATACGGCGGATGGCTTGCTCAGCTATCGTACCCGTGAACGGATGCTGGAGATTATGAAGGACAGCCGTGTCGGGGCCATGGGGGTAATTGCTTGTGTGCTGCTGCTCATGATGAAAGCGGCGCTGATCGCCGATTTTATTGCCCGGGGCCACTGGATGTACGGTGCGCTGCTGATCCTGCCCATGATCTGGAGCCGCTGGTTCATGGTGTATGCAATGTCGGCCTGGCCGAATGCGCGCGGAGATGATGGACTTGCCGTATTGTTCAAAGGTCTGGGTGAGCGGAAGGAGGTCCAGCGTGCACGCAGCTCAGCCGTGGGGCTGACCTTAATCGCAGGGGCAATTACGTTTGCCGCGGTGTGGCTTTTCAAGCCGGATATGGGGATTGCGGATGCGATGGTGAGTGGTCTGGGTACACTGCCATGGTGGCTATACCCGGTGGCGGCAGTAATTATACTGCCTGTAGCGTGTTATTATATCGGCCGATTCGTGGCTGCCCGGATCAGTGAACGGCTCGGCGGTTTAACCGGGGATACGTATGGTGCTATGAATGAGTTGCTGGAGGCGGCATTGTTGATCGTGCTGAGTGTGCTTCAAGGACTGTTCTGGCTGTAACTTCTGAAGTATGAAGCAGTATGAAAGTGTTATGCATGAGGTTGGGAGCAAGGTGATCTGGAGATAACACGGAGACAGGGGGAGAGAGCGTGGAGGATAGGCCATCACAACCAGCGGCGGTACTGATGCTGCAAGGAACGGCTTCGGATGTAGGTAAAAGTGTCATCACAACGGCATTGTGCCGGATTTTTAAACAGGACGGCTTCAAGCCTGCTCCGTTCAAGTCACAAAATATGGCACTGAATTCCTATGTGACGGAAGATGGCAAGGAGATTGGTCGGGCTCAGGGGGCGCAAGCTGAAGCCTGCGGTATTGAGGCGACAACCGATATGAATCCAATCCTGATCAAGCCGGTGCGGGACATGCATTCGCAGATCGTGGTGCATGGTGTACCTTTTGCCCAGATGAGTGCATCGGACTACCGTCAGCATTTCCTGCCTGAAGCAAAGCAGACAGTGATGGATGCGCTGAATCGGTTGCGGGACAGCTATGATGTGGTGCTGATGGAGGGAGCGGGTAGTCCGGCCGAGATCAATCTGAAGGACCGGGATATCGTCAACATGAATCTGGCAGGCTGGGCCGATGCGCCAGTGATTCTGATCTCCGATATTGATCGGGGCGGTGTATTTGCTTCCATCGTAGGTACGCTCGAACTGCTGGAACCCCATGAGGTGGCCCGTGTCAAAGGGTTCATTATCAACAAGTTCCGAGGTGATCTATCCCTGTTGCAGCCAGGACTCGACTGGCTCGAAGAACGGACAGGTATTCCAGTATTAGGTGTATTGCCTTACATAAGAGATATTCAGATTGAAGCAGAGGATTCAGTGGTGCTGGACTCCATGCGTCATGGTAAAACCGGCAAAACCGAGCTGGATTTGGCGGTGATCCGATATCCGCGAATTTCCAACTTTACAGACTTTGATGCACTTTCCCGTGAACCGGATGTGAATGTACGTTACGTGACCTCGCCAGATGAATTGGGCAGTCCGGATGCCATTCTTCTACCGGGTACGAAGGATACCATAGGTGACCTGGCATATCTGCGTGAGTCTGGGCTGGAGCAGGCAATTGCCAGTCAGACCGAGCGTGAGCATGTTCAGCTCGTAGGAATATGTGGCGGATACCAGATGCTGGGACGACATCTGAAGGACCCGTTTGCTGTGGAGGCGAATCAGATCCAGGAAGCGAAAGGGCTTGGCTGGCTCCCGCTATCGACAACGTTTCTTCAGGAAAAGCAGACCGTCAGAGCTTCCGGACGGGTGCAGCCTGATCACCCGATTCGTCTATATGGTGAGCGAGATGTAACAGATGCTTCATTACCCATTAATGGATATGAGATTCATATGGGTGTTACGGAGTGCCACGAGCCTGAACGGGTAACCATGTTGTTTGAAATCTCATATCCAGGTGGCCAACCTTTCCAAGAAGGCTGGGGCTCAGTAGATGGCAGCGTGTGGGGAACCTACCTGCATGGTTTGTTTGAAAGTGATCAATTCCGACGTTCGTGGCTGAATGCCTTGCGTGCAGGAAAAGGACTGCCGCCGCTTCAGGAGACATATAGTGCGCATGAACGTAAGGAGATGGAGTTCGATCGGGTAGCTGAATCATTGCGTTCGGCATTGGATTTGAAGCGCGTGTACGAGATTATGGGTGTTCAGGCACCCGAGTGAAACAACAATACCCCCATGTCTGACAAACCGTTCTCTAGAAACGGAATGTTAGCGGCATGGGGGTATTGTATATCCTATGGCTATATGAGGTTTAAAACATGTGATGATAGGTTAATGGTTAACCTGTTAGTTTATTTTGAAATTTTTCATAGCGGATTGAAGCTCTACAGCTTGTTCATGCAGATGACGAACTGTATTCGAATGGGAATCCATCTCGCTGAGCTGCAGGTCTGCTGTTGAAGCAATCTGTAACATGCTCTCACGAGATTTGGTCGTAATCTGTGCCGTTTCTTCTACGGATGCACTCACTTCTTCAGCACCAGCAGATACTTGTTGTGTAGAAGCAGAGACGGTCTGGATGGTCAGGTTCACGTTCTGAATCAATTCATTCAGCTGCTGGAAGGCTGATCCTGCCTGTTGAACGACAGTTGTGCCTGAACCAATCTCTTGGGTTACACGGTTCATGGCGTCAACGGAGCGTTCAGCGTCTTCGCGAATGGTACCCAGATAATCCGAAATTTCTTCGGTGGCTGTCTTGGATTGCTCGGCAAGTTTGCGAACTTCTCCAGCAACAACAGCGAATCCGCGACCATGCTCTCCGGCACGTGCTGCTTCGATGGAGGCGTTGAGTGACAGCATGTTAATCTGTTTGGTGATTTCAAAAATGGAAGCAACAATGGTGCCGATAGCTACCGACCGTTCATTCATAGTTTCCACATAACGCAACGATTCGCTTGCTGTCTGGCCTACACGCTCCATCTGCTCAATGGCATTCTGAGCCAGTCGGTTACCGTTAACTGCCTCGTTGGCTGCTTCACTAATCTGGTCAGACACTTCAGCGGAAGAAGAAGCAATATGCATGATACCTTGCGTAATTTCTTCCATAGCTCTGGCGTTCTCGGATGCGCTTGACGCAATGCTGATGCTGCCTTTTTCTGCATCTTCTGCGGAGCGGCTGGAGTTTCGAACCATACCGGACATCGATTCAACCCGCTGAAGCAGGTCATTGGAGCCTGATACAACTTCATTGGACGTGGACAAGGCACGGCTAATCATTTCTTTCAGGTTATGCGTCATCGTCTGGAAGCTAGCGGCAAGCTGGGCAATTTCATCTTTACCTTTGATCTCTAGTTTAGCGGTCAGATCACCTTGGGATATTTGTTTGCTATGTTGGACAAGCTTGATGATTGGTTTGGTAACTCTTTTGATCATACTAGTGGAGATAAGCCAGCCGAGCACAAACACTAATGCTGTAATCCCCAGACACAACCAGAAAATCTGGGTAATCTTGTCTTGAATGAACTGGGCATCCATGCTCACAGCCATAATCATGTTACTTCCTGCAATGGGGATAAAGGCTGCTTTATGTACACCAAAGGAATCGGAGTAGACCTCACTGATTACCATTTCTTTGTTCTCAATAGCTGCATTCATTGCAGGTTCTACACTAATCTCATCCTGGGCTTTCATGCCTGAGGAAGAGTTGGCCACAACGACTTTGGCTGAGCCATCTTGAATAGCAACAATGTAAGCAGCATCCAGATTATGTTCTTTTGCTTTATCTGCCAGATACGATTCCACGGTCATGGCAGCACCTTCAGAACCAGCTCCGCCACTCTGTACCTGTAGGATTTTGGATGCTGAAGTATTTTTGTATATATCCTGAATGGACGTGTTTAGGACTTTGTCAAACTGCGGGAGCACGTAACTTTGAATGATATTCATCGAAACGGCGTAAAAACTAATACTGAACAACAGGGAAGCAACCAGCAGAACGAGGAACAAGGTGCCTCTGATTTTACCGGCAACGGTGCGATTACGAAACATATGATCATCCTTTCACGTCAAGTTCATTAACATTGTCGCTTTTCCGTAATAATAAGACCTATCTACCAATGAAGAAAGACCTAAATTAAACGTTGAGAAAACTTGGGAATAAGCGGATATACCTATATTACAAAATTAACCGGAGGTTGAATAGAACAATTTTCACGATTTGGTGTATTTTTTTCAGAAATACATGAATCTATTACATGCATATTACATAATATCAATTAATACCTACCAGAATAGTTTGTTATATGTTATATTGTAAAATGTCTTTGTCGGAAGTACAAAAGATAGAAGAGAAAACCGGATATGTTCCGGTTACACACATGCCTGAGGAGGATTTAAAGAAATGGATACTTTTCTAGTCATATTGAATGTAGTGGTGATGCTTGCTTTACTTGGCATCCTCTACTGGATGCAGAAAAAGCATATCTCCTTTACGAAACGCGTATTTGCGGGTCTTGGACTGGGGGTTGTGTACGGGGTTATTCTTCAATTGGTGTACACATCAGGTTCTGATGTCGTTACGAAATCAGTCGATTGGTTCAATCTGGTCGGTTCAGGATATGTTCGTTTGTTGCAAATGGTCGTGATTCCATTGATCATGGTGTCGATCATCTCAGCCATCATGAATCTGAAGGGCAAGCAAAATCTCGGTAAAATGAGTGTTTCCATTATTGCCATTCTGTTGATCACCACAGCGATTGCCGCGGGGGTCAGCATAGTAACGAGTCTCAGCTTTAACCTGACTTCCATTGAAATTGAAGGTGGAGATCGGGAGATCGCCCAGGGGCAGAAGATGGAGGAACGGCTTGTTGATGTGAAGGATCAGACCATTCCGCAGCAAGTGCTGGAATTCATTCCTTCGAATCCATTTGCAGATATGACAGGAGAACGTCGTACATCCACACTGGCGGTCGTTATCTTCTCCGCGTTCATCGGTGTAGCTGTACTTGGACTGGATCGCAAAAAACCACAACAGGCGGAAACATTCCGAGGGATGGTTAATGCGGTATATGCGGTGGTTATGCGGATTGTAACATTGGTGCTGAGGCTTACGCCATACGGGATTCTGGCCCTTATCACCAAGGTGACGGCGACCACGAATCCGGATGAAATTCTCAAGTTGATCAAATTCGTCATTGCGTCCTACGTGGCCCTCATCGTGATGTTTATCATTCACCTGATCATCATCTCACTGTCCGGGTTCAACCCGATTACGTATGTGAAGAAGGTTCTGCCAACACTGGTATTTGCCTTCACATCCCGTTCAAGTGCAGCGTCGATCCCGCTGAATGTGGAGACACAGACGAAGAAACTGGGCGTATCGGACGGTATTGCGAATCTGTCTGCAAGCTTTGGTGCTACAATTGGGCAAAACGGCTGCGCCGGGATCTATCCGGCCATGCTGGCGGTGATGATTGCTCCAACGGTCGGCATCGACCCGCTGAGCTGGGACTTCATCGTGACGTTGATCCTTGTTGTTATGATCAGTTCGTTTGGTGTGGCAGGTGTTGGCGGCGGGGCAACGTTCGCTTCCCTGATTGTATTGTCCACCATGAACCTGCCTGTAGCCTTGGCGGGATTGCTGATCTCCGTTGAACCGCTGATCGACATGGGTCGTACAGCGCTTAACGTGAACGGGTCCATGACTTCAGGACTCGTAACCAGCAAAATTTTGAAAGAAAATGATCACGACACATTCAATGATCAGAGCCGTGAGCTGGATTCAGCTGTTCAGGCTTAATAGACTGGATTGGATAGAGGCTCGTATGAAGATAGCTAGAGCCTTTTGCAAGCCAAGTGAGAAAAGCCGTCCTTCGGAGGAATCCGGAGGGCGGCTTTTTTGTAGCAATTGCATCATCAAACCTGTGCATGTTGTGTGAAGCCGTATGCTTTTTGATACTCGTGGTAAGAGAGATGGAGGTAGGAAAAGCGTAGTATGGTCGAGAGGAACACGTGGAATATAGGAGGGTCGTAGTGACTCATGCACACTTGGAGTTATTTAGTTCTGTTCATGGGACGAGAAATGTGATAGAGTATTCATGTTTTGGCCCTGAGCCAAACCGCGGTTCGTAACCATCCCGCGTAATCAAAACTAGGAAGGCAGTGTATGTATTTATGTTTAACTTAGGGTGGGGAGCGGTTTTCGTTCTCGTAACTTATGGATTTTTCCTGCTGTGTTACCGCTTGTTCGGTAAAAAAGGTCTCTATGCCTGGATTGGTGTGGCTACGGTTATAGCCAACATTCAGGTGACCAAAACGATAGATATCATGGGCATTGTACTGACGCTTGGCAACACGATGTATGTCAGCATGTACCTGACCAGTGATCTGCTCAATGAGAAATATGGACCAGGTGAGGCACGGAAGGCCGTATGGTTCGGGTTTTTCACGCTCATCATGACAACGGTGTTGATGCAGATGGTGTTGTACTTTGAACCGGCACCAACGGACTTTGCACAGGAATCCATGGCGAAGCTGTTCGGTCTGCTGCCACGTCTGGCCCTCGGTAGTTTGACGGCGTACTTTATCAGTCAGTTCCTGGATGTTCGATTGTACTCATGGTTACGCAAGGTGGCCCCAGGGCGCAATCAGTTGTGGATTCGTACCAACGGCAGTTCGATCATCAGTTCATTTGTGGATACACTGGTGTTCTGCACGATCGCGTTTGCGTTCATCTATCCTTGGGATGTATGGCTGGAAATCTTCCTGACCACGTATATTATCAAATTTGTATTAACTGCGGTTGGAACACCGTTTCTCTACGTTGCACGCAGCTTTAAGTTTAAGGATGAAGCTTAGATAATATTCAATGAGGATCACTTAAAATCACCCTTTGCGCAGTCCATTATAATTCGGACTCTGCAAGGGGATTTTTTTATAGAAAACACATGTCCCCGAAAGAAAAATCCTTTTTACATTTTTATGAAAAAGTTATAATATAAACGACCTGTCGTTTATGAGCATGTATCATTAGCACGATGATTTCAACCAAAGGGGAATCGCATATGTACTCTACACTGCGTTATACACTGGAAAGCAATGGCACAACCTACGAGAATGATAGCATTAATGCCTCGTTATTGGTGGATTTGATCACCAATCTGGAATTGCAGGACTACGTAGTACTAGCACCTTCGGAGCTGGTGGAGGGAAGTATGTATATGCAGGCGGCTGCGCTTGAGGAACCAGGACAGATGGTGGCGGAGATTCGTTTGCAGGAAGGTGAGGATGGTTTCCGGCATTACGGCTACAAGACAACAGATCCGACTGCGATTATTCAATGGTTTCTGGATTATTGGGGGAAGCAACAGCTGCCACAGCTGGAATCCTGGCAGGATATCACGCATGAGTTTGACTAATACTTAATGAGTAAGCAGGAATAAGATTACCTAGGATGCAAACGGAGTAATGTAGGATATGCTTTGTATGAATTACAATCCCGCAACCCATGATATCATGGATTTGCGGGATTTTTGAGTTCATGTGTCCTTGCTCCTTTTTCTGTGTACAGGCCTGAACCGTACGCGAAAGGAGTATATTATTCTGATGATAAGGTTCAGCACAGTTTGGTGCAGTTTAGTTCATGATGCATCATATCGACTGAGGATTGATGTATTGGTGTTTTTGACTTAGATCACAGTTGGACTAATCCGTAAGGATGTGCAGTTCTTTTGGAAATGTTGTCAGAACTTCGACACCCGTCTCGGTCACAATCACATCATCCTCGATACGAACGCCGCCTGCTGCGGTATAGATGCCCGGTTCAATCGTGAACACGGTACCTTCACTCAGGGTGTCCATATTCTCTCCATGCAGAGAAGGATACTCATGTACGTCAATACCCAGTCCATGGCCTACTCTATGCATAAAGCGCTCGCCGTAACCCGCTTCTTCCGTGACCTGACGAGCCGCACGATCCACTTCAGCGCAGGTGATGCCTGGTTTCACGATTTGAATAGCAGCTTCATTGGCTGCGAGCACCGTGTTATAGATGGTTTTGAGTTCAGGTGAAATGTCACCAAAGGCGAATGTACGCGTGATATCCGAGGCATATCCGCCAGCATACACACCCATGTCAAACATCAACAGGTCACCATGTTGCAGCTTCCGTTCACCCGGTGTACCGTGTGGCAGACCTGTTTTGGGTCCCGTGAGCACCATGGTATCAAAAGAAGGGCCGTCAGCACCCAGCTTTTTCATCTGATACTCCATCTCGGCGACAAGTTCAATCTCGGTTACGCCTGTGCGAACATGGGAGAGGCCTTGACGCAATGTTTCTTCGATCAGGTGAATGGCATGGCGAATGCGGGCGACCTCATCAGGTGTTTTTTTCACACGTAATGTGCGAAGCAACGGGCCAACATCTTGGAAGCTGGCAGCACCAAGAGCGGCAGTAAGCTGCTCATAACGTGCGACCGTCACGTATTCTTTTTCGAGACCTACCCGGCCCAAGCGCCCCTGATAACGATCAAATAAAGCATACGGATTATCCGTATCCGTGTGAGTTGCAATGTTGGATACTGAAGAAGCGGCTGCCGCAGCTTCAGCGTCCAGCGCGGGTACAATCAACAGGGGCTCTTCGCCTCGTGCGAGAACCAGGCCAAGGAAGCGTTCATGCGGATTGCTCGCAAATCCAGTTAAATAGTAGATATGTTTCGGATCTGTGATCAGCATGGCATCCAAGCCTTGCCCGGACAGATCGGCTTCAAGACGAGATAAAGGGTTTTGATTCATAAGTGTAGTTGTCCACCTTTCCATTCATACTATCCTTCTATTATAAAAGATTATGATGGAATTCCAAACTGCGGTGATTTCATGTCCTCGGAATACCTTGAGTTCTCGGTTTAAGCGGCTGGTGTGAAGGGTAATACAGGGCGAAACCGCTTTACCGATGAATAATAACACCACAACTATAGCGAACAATACATTAACAATACGTTGAAGCTTGACTTATTTATTTTATACAAAAGAACGATATGCGAAGGGAGATGTAATCATGAATAATCGAGTAACCGTTCCGCTGTATGCTTCATTATTAAGTGTAGCACTGTTAACCGCGTCATGTTCTTCAGGCGAACCCTCAACGGGAGGAGCAGAGCAGACGTCTCAGGGACAGGGAACAGGTCAGGGACAGACAGCCAATGGCAGTACAAGTGGAAGCGAGAGTGGAGCGCAGGCGGAGACGGTTATTCCGTATCAGGCTTCCGTTCTGGTTGAAGAACTGAATGCACCATGGGAGATTGTGAGTGTGCCAGATGGTCGGATATTTGTAACGGAACGGCCTGGTGCGATTCGGGTCATTGAGGATGGAAAACTAGCCTCTGAACCACTGATTGAATTCTCAGCCCCATTTAATGAAGAAGGTGAAGGAGGTCTGTTGGGTCTGGCAGCTGATCCGGACTTTGAGGAGAACGGTTATTTGTATGCATACCACTCCTACCTGGAAGGCAACGACATTGCCAATCGAGTGTTACGTCTCAAGGTGAATGATGGCAAAGCGGTCATAGATCAAGAGCTGCTTGGTAACATTCCAGGCGGAACAAATCATAATGGTGGGCGGATCAAAATTGGTCCGGACAAGTTGCTCTATATCACGACAGGTGAGCGTTATGAACCGGAACTGTCACAGAACAAAGATAGCCTTGGAGGTAAAATATTGCGGATTGGTCTCGACGGATCGATCCCGGCAGACAACCCATGGCCGAATTCACCTGTATACAGTATGGGACACCGTAACGCACAAGGACTTGCCTGGAACCCGGACAACGGCTATCTGTATTCTACCGAGCATGGGCAGCGGAATCATGATGAGATTAACCGGATTGTAGCTGGAGAGAATTATGGCTGGCCTGAGGTGGAGGGAGACGACGATGACAACGGCGCATATCAGGCTCCGCTTGCACATAGTGAGAATGATACATGGGCGCCGTCTGGTGTAGCTTTTGTTGAAGAAGGACCTTGGGCTGGATCATTGATTGCTGCAAATCTGCGAGGAGAGCAGTTGCTGAAGGTTACTCTTTCGGAAGATGGCACACAGGTGGAGAAGGTGGAACCCCTCTTCGAAGATGAATGGGGTCGAATTCGCAATGTGAGTGCTGGCGAAGACGGCAAGTTGTACGTGCTTACGAACAATCGGGATGGACGAGGATCGCCACGAGATGGAGACGACAAGCTGATTGTACTTACTCCGGAGAGTTAAGTCTGGGGTCAGGGGATATAAAATCAGTGTTACAGGACAGCGTCGAACTGAATTGGTCTCGCCGGTAAGGTTTAGGTGGAGTTAGTTTAAAACGAACGGTTGCCGCTTAACTTGAGTCAAAGCCCTGAAGTGCCCTGAATCGCTCTAAATAAAATTTTTTAATTAATCAAAGGAGCTGTCCCCGTCAAGTTCATGACATTTGGGACAGCTCCTTGATTGTAATGTATGTTTCATCCTAATCTTGAATGAGCTACAACGCACAATGCCGCGTTCTTTCCTACTCTGCGCTCTCCGCGAGTGTGGCAATACGCTGAGCCGGATCATTCGTGTACTCTCCACCGTGATAACAGAGAACCTTATTGAGCTTAAGGTTGGTCAGTTTCTTCAGGCTTCGCAGCGCTTCAGGCATGTCCGGTGTCGCTTGCGGTGCAGGGCCAACCAGTTCATCATCGACCACACGAAGTTCATCGGCAGCGAGCAGGAACTGTTGCTCCCTGAAATACAGGCAGATATGACCTGGCGTATGTCCCGGTGTATGAATGACCTGTGTACCACCTTGAAGGGGTAACAAGTCTCCGTCTGCCAGAGTTCTACTGATGTTCACTTCAGGCAGCTGCAAGAGCAGTTGGTCTGCCAGTGCCAAAACGGGCGCGGGCAGCAGAGCACGACGTTCAGGCGTGAATTTGATCAAAGGTTTCTCACCGGTTAGATATGGAATCTCATCGGCATGTGCCCAGATTTCCAGATCTGGGATGGCATCCAGAAGAGCACCCAAGTTACCGATATGATCGATGTCCTGATGAGTAATAATCACACGTTTGACGTCCGAGAGCTGTACGCCCTCTTGTTCCAATGCGGATTGAAGTTCAGCGAATTGTCCAATCATGCCTGTATCCACCAGGGTAACGCCATCTACATCACGAAGCATGACGGGGAATATGGGGCTGTTCCCAGAAGGCGTAGGAATCTGAAGATTTAGTACAGTAATCGAAGTTGTTGGATGGCTCATGGTTATTCGGACCGTAGTCCGGTACACCTCCTTATATTTTTTAGAAATGATTGTTGTTATTCAGGGCGATTATATTTCAAGTGTTTTCTATATTTTTTTACTGTATGGAGCAGTGCTTCGAACGTTTCTTCTTCATTACTGCCATCCTTAACGATGCTGACAAACGAGAAGTTATCATGAACAAGTTTGTTTCTCGTCTGAAACACCAGACTAAGGGCTTCAGCGAAGTGTTCCTTTTCGGATTCCAGAGCAATGAACTCTTTACTGAGTTCGGACTGAATAATCTCCATGTTGGAGCGTGCACGGTAGGCAGGAGTTTTCATCAGCTGGGTCGAATTAAACTTTTTCTGATATACGTCTCTGTACAGTTGATGTAACATTTGTTCAATAATGGCGCATAATTCGATGACCAGTGAAGCATATCTTCGGTTTTTGCGTTTACGGGTAAGCTCGCGTGTTTCTTCTTTGTCCAAAATACCGTATTTTTCATACAGCGTAGAGTCAACGTTCTGCAAGATTTCCTGATATTCCTGTTCGAGTAGTGCGATTTCAAGTTTGGCTTGTTTTTTAACTTTTTTAAAATCTTCTTTGGTCAGCATACTTGTCCTCCCATGGAAACAGAGATGTGATCCTATCATTATCTCATATTGTCCGTCGTTGCGCCTCTAATTTCGGAACCTCAGGTTCAGAAGGGAAGTACCTCATGTCCAATCAGACAGCAATTGTAACAGGAGCTAACTCAGGTATGGGGTTGGCAACCACCATTGAACTTGCAAGACAAGGATATCGCGTAATCATGGCATGCCGCAGTGAGAAGCGCGGACAGGAGGCTCTTCAGGAAGCTGTGCGTCAGTCCGGCTCTTCTGCGATTGAATTGATGCTGTGTGACCTGGGTTCACTCGAAAGTATACGCCAGTTTGCCCGCACATTCCGCGAGCGTCATGATCGCCTTGACGTCCTGGTTAATAATGCGGGGGTGGTGATGGTCAAGCGGAAGGAAACCTCAGATGGGTTCGAACAGAGTATCGGCATTAACCATCTGGGGCATTTCCTGCTGACCTTACTTTTGATAGAGCCTCTGAAAGCCGCGAAGCAGGGACGGGTTGTAAACGTTTCGTCAGGTGCTTACAAGGCCGGCAAAATCCACTTCGAAGATCCACATCTGCACAAAGGTTATAATCCGATCAAAAGCTATGCTCAATCCAAACTGGCGAACGTGCTGTTCACTCGTGCACTGGCTCGCAAACTGTCAGGTACGTCTGTCACAGTGAACTGTCTGCACCCTGGTGCAGTGGGAACGAGTATTGGCGTAGATCGCAATACCGGATTTGGCACACGCATTATGGCGTTTGCAGGTAAACTACCATTCTTTCTGTCCCCTGAAGAAGGGGCGCGAACGGCTGTTTATCTGGCCGCAAGCCCTGAAGTCGTCGGCATCACCGGGCGTTACTTCTATCAACAGAAAGAGCAACAGCTGAAGGCACATGCCGTTGATGATGCTTCAGCTGAGCGTTTCTGGATATGGAGCGAAGAACAGGTGGGGCTAAGAGATGACGAGAAGTTGTAATTCAGCACAAGCTGATGAGTGACCCATGAATAGAGTCGTTACATCTTTTATACTTTTGCCTTCACCGCTTGTTGGATCATTTCAATAACAGCTTCAATGCGTTGGATGCCTTGATCTCCCTGACCGTATGCACGGACAGAGGCGGATGAGGCATTTTTCTCATTCTCACCAAGCACGAGCGAATAAGGCACTTTTTCCATCTGGGCTTCACGGATTTTGTATCCGAGCTTCTCGCTGCGTAGATCTGTTTCTACCCGAATGCCCGCCGCCCGGAGCTCGCTCTGTACTTGGAGTGCATAGTCTGCGTAATGATCTGATACAGGCAGCAGCTTCATTTGCACAGGTGCGAGCCAGAGTGGAAATGCTCCTGCATAGTGTTCAGTCAGGATGCCGATGAAACGATCGATGGAACCATAGATGGCACGATGGATCACGACAGGACGGTGTTTTAGACTATCTTCGCCAATGTAAGTGAGGTCGAACTTCTCCGGCATTTGAAAATCAAGCTGGATTGTTCCGCACTGCCAGCTGCGCTTCAGCGCATCGAGGATATGAAAGTCAATTTTCGGTCCATAAAAGGCACCGTCCCCTTCGTTAATGCGATACTCCACGCCCCGACGATCCAGAACATTTTGCAATGCACGTTCCGCCTGATCCCACAGCTCTTCCGATCCCATGGAATCTTCCGGACGAGTGGACAATTCAATCTTATATTCGAATCCAAAGATGTCGTACATACGTCCAATCAGTGAGATTGCCTGATTAATCTCGTCCTCGATCTGCTCTGGCATGACGTAGAGATGGGCATCATCCTGGCAGAATGTCCGCACACGCATCATGCCGTTCAGGGCACCTGAGAATTCGTGGCGGTGAACCTGACCAAATTCCATCATGCGAATTGGCAATTCGCGATAGGAATGGAGTGTATTTTTGAAGATCAGCATGTGCCCGGGACAGTTCATCGGTTTCAGTGCAAAAGTGGCATCGTCCACTTCCGAGAAATACATGTTGTCCTTGTAATGCTCCCAATGGCCGGATTGCTCCCACAGCCGGTTGTTCATCATGAGAGGAGTCCGAACTTCCTGATAACCTTCCTGTAATTGCAGCTCACGGGAGAACTGCTCCAGTTCAGTGCGAACAGTCATGCCTTTGGGCAGATAAAAGGGCATGCCGGGCGCTTCTTCGGAGAACATGAACAGTTCAAGCTCTTTGCCAAGTTTACGGTGATCCCGTTTCTTCGCTTCTTCGAGCATGTGCAGGTGTTCATCCAGTTGGGCTTTGTTCGGGAAAGCAGTGCCGTAGATGCGTTGAAGCATCTTATTATCCGAGTTGCCACGCCAGTACGCACCAGCCACATTTAACAGCTTGAACGCTTTGATTCGACCAGTGGATGGAAGATGGGGACCGCGACACAGATCGAAGAACTCTCCTTGATCATAGATTGAAAGTTCGGCGTCCTCTGGCAAATCCTGAATGAGTTCAAGCTTATAGGGGTCCTGGATCTCTCCGAAGATCCGGAGGGCTTCCTCCCGGTTAACGACCCGGCGACTGATCTTATGATTCTCCTGAATGATTTTGTTCATTTCCCGCTCGATGGCAGCCAAATCACTGATGGACAAGGCATGTTCCAGATCAACATCGTAATAAAAGCCATCTTCAATAACTGGGCCGATACCCAGTTTCACTTGTTCTGCACCGTAGATGCGTTTGAGTGCCTGTGCGAGCACATGTGCTGCGCTGTGACGATAACGATACAGACCTTCCGCACTGTCCAAAGTAACGATAACAAGTTCGCAATCTTGCTTGAGCACCCAATCGAGATCGACATTTTGACCATCTACAATACCGCCAATGGCCTGTTTTCCCAGGCTTGTGCTGATGGATGAGGCAACCGCACCTACAGTGATGCCTGCTTCGTAAGAACGTACCGCGCCACCTTGCAGACGGACCTCGATGGAATGACTGGATGGTTGCAGATCATTTGCTCGGTTGTTTATTTCGTTACCTGATTTGTTGCTTGCTGAGTTGCTATTTTCCTGTTTGCTCATGTGAACCACTCTCCATTTCTTAAAATGAAAGCGCAAAAAACACCCGTCCCGGAAAAGGGACGAGTGCGCTTGGCTCGTGGTTCCACCCTAATTTGGTTATGGTGCACCCTGATCTCGACCAGCCGTCGTGAACAGGAAACATCATAACCCTCATTGGAATCCGTTATCGGGGATCAGGCGGTGGACTCTACTGGCAACATGCCGAACATCAGAAGGAGGTCCGAAATGCTGAGGTTGGAGGTCACGGCTGCAGAGGGGTAATTCCGGTCCGTTCGCTGAAGAAGGTTTCACCAATCCCCTCTCTCTCTGGGCAGCACGCAAACGAAATCATGTCTCTGGTCATCGCCAAATATGTTAGATCAACTCACTCAAATTATTCTGAAATATGTTGCATTCAATATCAATATATTGGAACAGGTGTTGTTGAGTGTCGATTATATAGACTGAAAATGGAAAGGTCAAGTGGAACATTTTAATTGGTTTCGGACGGCCCATCCCATATTAAGCGAATGATCGTTCCTTCACCAGGGGTGGACTGTACCTCAATACAACCATTCATGGCTTCGATCAAACCTTTGGTTACCGCCATGCCCAGCCCTGATCCGACGTCCGATGTACCAGTATCTGTACCGCGATAGTATCGTTCAAATAACTTCCATACCGTCTCGGGGTCCATGCCTCGTCCATTATCGGCAAACTGAATGCTGAATTCATCTGCCTGCTTACCAGAATGCACACTGACAACCAAGATAGACTCGGGCGGATTATGAAGAAGGGCATTGGCAGTCAGATTATCCACAATTCGTTCAAACGACGGAATATGGACAAATCCATACACAGGCACTTCGGAAGGTTGGAATATGATGCGACCTTCCCCATATGCCGGATTCCGTTCGGCGCGCTGGATCAGATCACGAAGCAACGCATTTACGTCAGTCTCTTCCACTACAGGTTGATATCCACCACTGCGTAGTCGATAGGTCATGGCAAGGTCGTTGACAAGCCTGTCCATATACATGGACTTATCGAGCATTATGCCTGCGAATTCCCTGACTTCCTCCGCGGTCCAGCTATACTTATCCGCCTCAAGCATATGAGCATATCCCTGAATGGAGGAGAGGGGTGTCTTCAGGTCATGTGTTATGCCAGCGATCCACTCCTCGCGCAGAGAATCGGTCTGTTTCCGAAGTTCTTCATCTTGCTTCAACGTGTGAGACAGGGCCTGCATGGAGCGAAGCACTTCAGCATACACGTTGTATTTTCGCTTCCACTTTCCGTTACGACGCTGACTGCGAGGAACTCCAAAGGCTCCGGCAGGTTCCTCGTAATGTCCTCGTTCCAGACGCTGTAACCATTGGAGCATATGCAGCATGGGTGAACCGAATCGGTTGGCATACCAGAAGGCAAGCAAAATGAGCAGAATGATGATGGACACGATCAATACGACCAATGCCGGTTCCAGGATAAAATTGTAGGGATTTTGATTTCCGGTCGCCAATGGATCACTAGGTATGCTAATCAGCCAGGTAGTTTCATTCTGTTCGTCGTACCACGTTGCAACAGACATACCTGATCGACTCGGATAGCGAACTTGCAGAACGAGTTCCTGAATGGTGTATTCGCTAGGTACGCCCATGGCCGGTTTGTTATAGGAGGAGAGCTCGCGTCCTGACGCGTCCAATACTTGAAGATAAGCATTGGCGGCACGGAGGGCCTCCTGTTGGTCGGGCTGAAGATCAAGCTTCCCGTTGGTGAAAGCAAGGTCTGAACGAATCTTATTCATTAAGGACTTGGCCGGGTTACTCTCACCATATAACAAGGTGAATTCCTTCCCGTTTTTCTCCCGGATTAGCATGACAATCTGATAAGGGAACGGCTTCTGGCTTTCCCAGTATGCAATCAATTCCCCCGGTTTATAGTGAGTAGGAACATCGGCAGGTGTGTGATATTCATCAATGGCGTAACCTTGTTCATCCAGAACCTGGAGCCAGCCTTGATTTTTGTCCACTTGCTTCAGCAATTCTGGGTCATATTGGATCGTATTATCTGGCAGAATCTCTGCTGTATTGATCAATTGGTCCAGACCATTAACAGCAAAATCATCTACCAGATTCACTTCATTTACCTTTTGCACGACCCAGTAGGTGGCTACAGACCCAAGCAGGATGATAAGTACGACTGCACCGGCAAGCATCCCGATAAACCGGGTCATTAACCTGCGACGAATACTCATGGGCGTGACACATGTTCCGGCTGAATCAGTTTGTAACCCAGACCCCGGACGTTGACGAGAAACACCGGATTGGAAGGATCGGCTTCAATGCGCTCCCGAATGCGGTGAATATGAACCATCACGGTATTATCATCACTAATGGCTTCAGAGCCCCAGACCCGCTCATATAGGTCTGATTTGGTGAAGATTCGATTGGGATGTTTGCAGAAAAAGAGTAGCAGTTGAAACACAAGTGCCGGACAGGGTACGGGCTCACCTTCAACCCGAAGTTCACCAGCCCACTCCAGTACCTGGAATCGTCCAAAATCGTACACGCCTTCCGATGTGCTGCGAGATGACGTATTTACGTTAGATGGGTTGTGATCCGAGATCGCTGCGGTTTTAGAAGGTAAATAACGCTTCAGTAATGATTTAATTCGAGCAACCACTTCCAGAGGATTAAAGGGTTTGGCAACATAATCGTCGCCCCCAACGGCGAACCCGGTTAATTTGTCATAATCCGTTGTTTTGGCCGTCAGAAACAGGATGGGCGCATCGGTGACCTGCCGTAGAAAAGGACAGATTTCCAGTCCGCTTTTGCCAGGAAGCATGATGTCGAGCACGATGCAATGATACGTCTTGTTGTTGCAGGCATCAATGGCAGCTTCGCCTGTTGTAACGGTATCAATATCGAGAAACTGCTCTTTGAGCAGAACGGTTTTGAGCATATGCAGAATAGCCTGTTCATCATCCACAAGCAGTAATGAGACGTTATCCATAGTTTAAAAATGACCTCCTGATCCTTCCGTTGTGTGTATTGCTAATCATACCATCCAAGAGGCCTGTATAGCTTGCGAGCTATCTTAACGGAATCTTAATTATGCAGCCTCAAAAGGCGTTGCAAGTTTAACTACATGTAAGATGGGGTTAGACGAAGGATAAGACTCATTCTGTACACTTAACTGGAAAGTATAACGATAACAGAAGGGATGTTGAGAATGAATAGAAAAGGTTATCTGGAATCCGAACAAAATACATACTCGAAATTACAGAATAAAAGGGGCTGGAAGGTGCTTGCGATTACCCTTGGAGCTTGCATGATATTGTCTGCTTGCGGTAACAGTAACTCCATTACTTCCGAACAGGCGGAGCAGCAGTCAGCCGAACAGACGTCGAATACAAATCAAGAGGGCGAGAACACTCATCAGGAACAGAATTCCGCTTCAGAAGGAACTGCAATGGTTACACCCGACACTTTTGTTGATACCCTCATGAAGGGTTCCAGTGAAGATATTTACCGTCAGTTGAGTCCTCAAATGAAGGAAGCGATCACACTTGAAAATCTTAAAACGTCTGCTGACGAGTTCCTGGAAGGAGTAACTTCCCTGGATCAAGTGTTCGCAGCTGAGATGAACAATCTGACCGAATTCGCCTGGAAGGATCAAACAGGGACAAAAGGGATTCGAGCCTATTTTACTGAGGCCAATCAGATTGATGGTCTGTTGATCCAGCCGCTGGAAACACATAAGAATACAGATCAAAAGTTCACCAAAACCGAATTCCATTTCCCTTTAAAGGGTGAATGGTATGTGTTCTGGGGAGGCAACGATGTGATGTCGAACTATCATTATGAGCATGAAACACAGCGCTATGCGCTGGATATCATTCGGTCAAAAGAAGGTTTTAGCTATAACGGGGATGCCAAGGTGAACGCAAGCTACCATGCCTTTGGTCAACCACTCTATGCTGCTGCGGACGGAACAGTTGTCGATATCAAAAATGACATACCAGACAATATACCCGGCGTCATGAATCCGGAAGAACCGGCGGGTAACTATGTTGTGATCGACCATGGCAACAGTGAATACAGCATCACAGCACACATCAAGGAAGGCACTGTCTCGGTCAAAAAAGGAGATAAGCTCAAGCAGGGAGACCCTATCGGTGAGCTTGGTAATTCGGGGAACTCGAGTGAAGCTCATCTGCATTTCCAGGTGTCGAACGGCCCGGATCTGTTCACATCTCGCTCAATTAACATTCGTTGGGCAGACCAGACTCAGCAGTTAACTCGTGGGAACACAATTCAAGGACTTCCAGAGTAATGATTGAGTAATTCTCTGTCAGAATGTTAGAGGTGACGAAGGCTTCTATTTTCCATTATAATATCCTCTATGATAATAGAACGATCTGGAATGATGGAGGAATAGTGATGAAACTGGAAGATGTGCAGATTGAATATGCGCGCCTGGAGGACTTGCCAAGGATTGTGGAAATTTATAATTCTACCATTGAGGGCCGTATGGCAACAGCGGATTTGGAGCCGGTGACGGTGGAGCAACGTTTGCCTTGGTTCGAGGAACATACACCGGATCATCGTCCGCTTTGGGTGATGAAGCAAGCAGGACAGGTGGTAGCTTGGGCAAGTCTCAGCTCGTTCTATGGACGCCCTGCGTATAACGGAACGGTGGAAGTCAGTGTATACGTCGATCAGCAATGCCGCGGAATTGGGGCTGGCGGACGTTTGCTTGAAACGGTATTTGAGGTGTGTCCTGCACTTGGGATTACGACCATTCTCGGATTTGTCTTTGGGCATAACGAACCGAGTCTGGGGTTATTGCGCAAGCATGGTTTTGAACAGTGGGGATATTATCCCGAAGTTGCCGTACTGGATGGTGTGAATAGAGATCTGGCGATTTTGGGCAAAAAAATATAAGTGGCGTTCTTATTCGTAGAAAAGAACATTGAAAACCTTCAACCTAAATTAATAGGATTGGAGGTTTTTTTGTCGTTCGACTATATTCTATGCTATGTGAAAGTGTAGGTTGTGCTTACACGCCAAGCTGCTTTTTAATCTCTTGAATCTGTCCCAGATGACGTTCCTCATGATAACTTGTAAAGTCAATCCATTGGATAAGATCCATCTCACCAAATACGGGATGAGGAAAGGACTTGCTGCGCAGCAGGTCAGGATCATGATCCAATGCAAAGTTGTTTAACGCATGGTGAGATTCGTCCAGATCACTGCGTACGTCTGCGAGTGCTTCAGGCGCTGCTGGAGGCTGAAGATGGGGTGGTGCCTCGACGGAGCGGCTGCGATCCAACGATAATTCATATGGTTTTTTGTCCACAGACACCGTTTGTTCCTTCTCGAGGGCCAGGCGGGCTTGTTTTCCAATGGCATTTTCCATCAGATTCAGATGACGTAGTACTTGCATAATACTCCACTGTTCGGGTGAAGGTTTTTGGTTCAATTGTTCTTCTTCGAGCCCTGAGATGGCTTCCCAGATTTGGTTGCGTATACCGTCATTACGAGTAAACATTGTGCAATCCTCTCCTTATATACGGGTTCTGATGTGATCTGTGCCAAATAAAAAAAGCCGTTCTCCATGAACGGTTCATTTAAATCCATCCCAAGTCCAAAAAAAGATTGACGGGCAGACCCCGGCAATCTATAATCGGTACAAGTAACTTGATATGTAAGGAGTCCTGACATGATATGTTAGTAATCGACGAGGTGTATCACCATACAGCATTGCAAATATCATCGTCCGATTTATTGTACCTTATCGAACGGCTGAAGGTCAAAAAAGAAAATGAGATCCAAACGCTCAAGCAGAAGATCGAACAGTTCGAACAGAAGCGTCGAGCGGAAGAGGTTGCTTATCAATCGATGTCGCCCGTACGCAAATGGTTTGCGGGGCGCCCCGCATCCCATCATCAGGCTGTAGAGTATATGGTGCAGGTGAAGGAACGTTTTCGCAAGATGGAACAGATTCGCAGACGCATACGTGAATTGGATCAGATCGCAGAACGAATTAAGCATCCGGACAGCATTGAGCGGGACGAGATTGAGCTTGCGCCCGATACAATCCGTGAACTCAGACAGCTTAGTGAAACGGAGGATGTATAAGCATGACTTTGGAGACGTTAAGCACCGGGATCGATACGGTCTGGGTCGTACTGAGTGCAGCGATGATTTTATTGATGGAGGGGGGATTCGCCCTGCTCGAGGCTGGCTTTGTGCGTTATAAAAATAGTGTGAACATTATTATGAAGGTTTTTGCTGACATTACGATTGGAACGTTGTTGTTCTATGCTATCGGTTTTGGACTGATGTATGGTTCGGACGTTGGCGGTTTTGCGGGAGTAACGGGGTTTTTCCTGAATGGTGATTTGTCTCACCTGGACGTACCGGTATCTCTGGAGACATTCTGGTTGTTCCAGGCTGCCTTTACCATTGCTGTTATTTCCATCGTTTCAGGAGCGGTAGCCGAGCGGATCAACTTCCGTGCCTACCTGTTGTATATCATATTGATGACGGCGATTATCTATCCAATTGGTGGACACTGGGCATGGGGCGGCGGCTGGCTTAGTCAGCTGGGGATGCAGGACTTTGCCGGTTCGGCTGTCATCCATGCACTCGGCGGATTCTCGGCACTGGCGGCTGCGATTATCATTGGCCCGCGTAAAGGCAAATACACGCCACTTGGCGTAAGTGCCATTGCACTCCCGAGCAATCTGCCACTGGCATCTGTAGGTGCATTTCTGTTATGGTTCGGCTGGTTTGGCTTCAATGCTGGTAGTACACTCAGTGCGACGGATGTAAGAATTGGTCACATTGCGATTGTCACGATGTTATCTGCGGCTTCGGGTGGTGCGGTTACGCTGTTGTATACGTTATTCCGCTTCAATCGTTCAGATGCGCCATCGGTCATTAACGGTTCACTCGCGGGACTCGTCGGCATTACGGCAGGCTGTGCTTTTGTTGGTGATGTAGCAGCGATATTCATTGGGGCAGTATCCGGCTTGTTGATGATGGCTGCCACTAACTGGCTGGACCGTCGGCAGATTGATGATCCAGTTGGTGCTTTCCCGGTGCATGCTGCATCCGGAATGTGGGGCACGATTGCTGTAGGTCTGTTTGCCACGGATGGGGGATTATTCATGGGCGGCGGCTGGAGGTTGCTGGGTGTTCAAGCACTTGGCCTTACAGCCCTGGTCATCTGGGGATTCGCCATGACTTGGATCGGGTTAAAGTTGATTGGCAAAATTGTGCCTGTACGTTCGACAGAGGAAGAGGAAGATTTGGGTCTGGATATCAGCTATCATGGTGTGATGGCAGCCCATCAGGCCCATGAATTCCTAGATGGTGAGGAGCATATGCGTGCTTACCAGGAAAAGTCTTCTGATCCAAATCGTTAAATGGAATATAGGATAAAGAAGTAGACTGACAGGGGATGTCAGTCTCTTTTTTTGCTAGAAGCAGGGAAAGACGTCCGGGCGGAAGAATATACAGGTGTGAACCTGAATATGTCTCAGCATAGGTGTATTGTCAAAAGGGGAGGATCTATATGATTAAGCCAGAACAATGTGAACGTCTGACCAGAAAAGCCCGTAAAACACTTGAGGAATATGGTTTGGGAGTTGCTGCCGATCTGCTGTTGTCTTCAAGCCGCTGGGGAATTCGCCTCGATGTATCCACACTGGACGAATATCGCAGAACAGGAAACTCACGTGTGGGTGGACATCCGGATTTGCCAAGTCGCATGGAATGGCCCGTAACACAAGAAGGAGTCCCGATGACTTTCCTGGCCCAACTGAACCTGGTGGACTTGTCGCCGTATACGCCGAATGATGGGCGCGGGACTTTGCCTGAACGTGGCATGTTATACTTTTTCGTTGGCAAGGATGAATCTGCTTGTCCCATTGAACATCGTGTGATTTTTGAGCCGAGTTCTCATAACCTGATAAGGCGAGAGCCTGAAGGTGATACCGCGCTGGATGGAGCCCCGTTTGTTGCACATTCAGTGACCGTGCTGCCTAATCTTGAGTTTCCTACATATGCATATATTGACGCCAACGCGCTGAATGAGCTCTCGCCGCTTCGGCTTGAGACGGATGAGGCCGAAACGGAAGTAAGTCTGTATGACCGATACCTTGAATTCGAGTCGAGCTGGAATCATCCGAGTACGCTGAATTGGGGTGGGATGTTTGGATATCCTGACGGGCAGCATCCGGATGCCGAGCATCGTGCCTTGTTACAGATCGCACTGGGAGAAGAGTACAATTATAATGAGCAGGAATGTGAGAAGAAGCTGACCAAGCATTACGGCGGTGATGAGGAACGGACATGGCAGGAACTATCCGATACGCTGCTGCTGTTGAAGATAGATACACATGATGCTATTGGTTTCCAATGGTGGGATTGCGGGGAACTGCAATTTTTCATTCGCAAGTCTGACTTGGAGGCTGGACGATTCGAGCAAACGTATTGTTCGTTTTACTCAAGTTGAACAAAGATTTGAAAACAAATAGGCAACAAAATGTCCTGAATCCCGTCTATAAGAAGGAGGAAGGACTTTTTTTGTTCGTAGATTGATAGATTTGGGGTATAACTTGTTTATATATTAAGGAGGGATATCTTGGTTGATAACCGATCATATGTTCTGTATAATGGGATAAAAAGGAAGTGTATCTGTTGATTCAATCTGCGTTCAAACATATTGACGTAGCTGTAACATCGTTAATTGATATATGTGATCAGTTGTCGGAAGAAGATTTGGCTTTGACTCCAATTGAAGGTAAACGGCCTGTTGGAGAACTACTAGCTCATCTGTCTGTGATCTGCCGGGCGGATGTTTATATTTCCGAAGGTGCATCGGAGGAAGAGATGGCTCAATTCTATGCAGAGAATCAGGTGCATTCGCTCCGTGAGATCAAGCAGGCTTTGATTGATAACCAGATGTATCTATACCAACGGTACAGGCAGTTTAACACGGAAGAGTTACTACATGTGACGGATTCGTACTGGGGAGCTTCCTATAGTCGGCTGGAGTGGTTACTTGAGATTATGGGGCATGTATATCATCACAGAGGACAATTGTATACGATGCTGACCCTGACGGGCAAAGAACCCGAATCAGTACTTTTCAAATAGAAACGGATAGAATACATATAAGCATGTTATAGGAAACATCATGGGTTAAAGTGGGAATACACCGACGATACTACACGCTATACTTGAAATAACGGGGGATTCGGGACGTGGAACAACACGATACATGGAATGCATCGATAGACAATACGTTGAATGACAGGTTAAAACAGATTCCTGAACTTGGTCAGGCTACGCGGATTGAACCTGTTATGAAGGGGTATTCAGCAGATGTTAAATTCAAAATGTTTGTCCCTGGCCAAGGGCATGTGCTGGTGAGGGTGTATGATGTTGCTGAGGAATGGATGAAGCAAAGGGAATATCAATGTTTGCAGAGCATGCAACAATTAGGCGTACTGTGTCCAGCAACGTTGGGCACTGGTAGATTGGATGAGAAGCAGGGTTATATGATTCTTAGCTACATTGAAGGCGAAGATGCTTCTGAGAGACTGCCTCGGCTGAATGAACAGCAGCAGTGGGCGGTTGGCTTGGAAGCTGGAGCGCAGCTACAGCTGATTCATCAGTTGCCGATGGAGGAACAGGTCGAATCATGGTACATACGCAAGAGCACAAAGCATCAACGTTATGTGGAGCGCTATAAACAGTGCCCTATCGTGATGAAAGAGGATCATGCTATTTTAACGTTTATTGCAGACCATCTTGGTTGGATGAAAAATCGTCCAGATGGATTTCAGCATGATGACTTTCACCCGAGCAATCTTGTCGTTAAGCAGGACAAACTCGCAGGAGTGATTGATTTTAATCGTTATGATCAAGGTGATCCCATTCATGAATTTTTGAAGTTGGGTTTGTTTGCTTCAGAGATCAGTATTCCGTATTCCATGGGTCAGATTCAGGGCTATTTCGATGGCAATGAACCGGATGAGTTATTCTGGAGATTGTATTCACTGTATACGGCTATGGCGCTGGTGTCTTCTGTGGTGTGGATTCAGCAGGTCAAGCCGGAACAGACACATGAGATGATGACCAAGATCGAACGTGTACGTGAAGATCATGATGATTTTCGCAGTTTCATCCCTCGGTGGTATACTTTGAACAGGTAAGGAATTGGGGAAGGAAAAGCATAGCCAGCAGATTATGCTAAGGTATACCCGGATCAGAATTTATTTGAGGCCAGGCAACGAAGTGGAACTTAGGCACAAGCGCTTATTACTGGAGAAGTTTAATATTCGGTATGAGGAGGATGAAATGAACAATAGACACATGAATTCGGATGGAGAGCTGTCTGGCATCTCCGGATTAGGCGGCTGGCTCATTTTAATCCAGATCAGTCTTTGGCTTGCGCTGGTGTTTCTCATCTCGGATGTATCGCAGGTGAATGTCATCATGGACCCTGCCAGGTGGAAGTAGGCCGTGGTGTCGATCCTCAGATTTACACGGAGATGATCCGTCCACTCCTTTGGTTTGGTTTCATAAGCAGCATTGTTCTATTGATGATCGTTATCGTGAATCTCATTCTTTTATATAAACGGAAGAGACAGCTTCCACGTATGATGATGGTGATGTACCTGATGAATGTGATCATAGGCATCGTGACGTGGATTCTGATTGCGCGAAATGAAATCCCAAGAGAACAGCATGTGCTTGATGCAACTCCGGCTTTTCAGTTGATCGTACGATCACTTCTGACATGTTGTATTTTTATCCCGTATTTCCTAAAGTCGGTACGTGTGAAGAATACGTTTGTGAAGTAAATAGACTGCTTTGATTGTCTCACTGAACTATAGTGCTCTATAGGATAGTGATACGTAAGGCCCGTTATTATACAAGAGCTCATCCTGTATGCTAACGGGCCTTACGTGTGCTGAATATGTGAAAAGAACGATTATTTCGATGGTTTTTCCCGAATTGAGGCGGGAATTCGGCGTATCATCTGGTTTAATACCTCGGATAACACCAAGCCTACGGCAATAGCGCCGGATAACATGAGTGCCTTGGCGGCCATCTCCATAGCGGCACTGTAGTCATTTTGCACAAAACTTCGCATCGCATTATACGCCAGTCCACCAGGAACCAGAGGAATGATGCCTGCGACGCTGAAGATGATGACAGGTGCACGAAACATTCGAGAGAATACCTGGCTGATGACACCTACGGCTATGGTTGCTGCAAGTGTAGCAGGAACCGCATCAGCTGCATATTCAAGCACGATATAGATAATCCAGCCGATCATGCCGACAAATCCACCATGGAGCAGCATGCGCCGTGGTGCGTTGAAGATGATCCCAAACGCGGCTGAAGCGACAAAACTAGTTAAGGCTTGTTCAATAAAATGGAGCATATCCTGCATTCCTCCGTCTTACATAAAAAGTGAAAATACAACTGCAATGCCAGTACCTATGGCAAAAGCAGTCAGAAATGCCTCCGCTCCCTTGGATAATCCGGATACGAGATGCCCGGCCATCAGGTCGCGTACAGCATTAGTAATCAGCAGCCCCGGAACCAGCGGCATAACCGAACCGATGATGATTTTGTCCCGTTCATGACCGACTCCCATATAGATCAGGAGAAAAGCGAGTAAGCCAATAACAAAGGATGCCGTAAGCTCGGCAAAGAATTTGACCCGCACCAACCGGTGAAAGGCAATAACGGCAGCATAGCCTATGCCTCCGCAGATTAGCGCCGGAAGAAAGTCGCTCCAGCCCCCGCCAAACATAATGGTAAAACAACCACTGGATAACGCTGCGGCCGTAAGCTGCACAGCCGTTGAATAGGAGGAGGGCTTGCCTTCGATCTGTACCAACAGATCATGGGCTTCCTGAGCGGATAGCTCACCTTGGCCGATGCGACGGGAGACCGCATTCACCTCAGACACCTTGTCCAGATCCGTCGTACGTTCGGAGATACGAATCAGCTTGGCGGGTTCGGTTGCATCAACAGAGAAGAAGATGCCTGTCGGAACAACGTAACTGTGCGAATGGGGTAAACCAAGCGCAGCCGCCATACGTTTCATCGTATCTTCCACACGGTAGGTTTCACCACCGCTTTGCAGCATGATTTTGCCTGCGAGCAGACAGATTGCAATCACGCGGGATTGTTCAGTAGGGTTGTTGCCAATCATCCCCGTCTCGGCTTGTGATACGGGTGATGAATCATGACGTATGTATTCCAACCGGATCAAGCTCCGTTTCATATGAGATATGGGGTGGTGCGACACCATTGTATCATATTTCACACGCTCGCAAGGAATCATACCGCACCATCACCAAGACGATAAATAAGCTTCGTTCCCAAGACTCGAAGATCTCAGGAGCGAAGCTTCTTGGAACAGGTTCGGATATAGAAGTACAATACCCCTACATCAAGAGTGTGATAACCAACAATTCATACAGCACAAGTGGCAAAATCGTTGGTCCAAACAAGGCGCGCGGTTCAGGGTATCCGTGCATCGGGGTAACCTGAAGATACAGAATTCCCCGGTCTGCACTAATAATGACGCCTTCCCATACCTGCCCATCGATATTCTGCACTTGTACCTTCTTGCCTACATGCTGCCGAGCTGTATGATGAAGCATATTCCGCACACTTTGCACGGATTGAAGCATCGGTTGATTGGCTTGATACACGACACGCGTGGATGGCGTGGATGTGGATTCAGACATGATGCACAACCCTTCCTCAAAATAAGTTCTTACTTCAATGTATGCATCTGCCTATAAAAGGTGACTACACAAACGCCATCTCAAGGCTCCCGCGTCCATTTTCATAAGCCACTTTGCCCAGTGCTCCATTCACAAAGGTTAACTGAGGCGGAAGATGGCCGAGATCCACATCGTACAATACAGGGACATCCAGGTCCCCCAGTGCAGCGGAGAGGGCGTCGGTGAAATTGAAATCCTCTGTATCGGAATAACCCGCAGGTCGTCCAATCAAGAAGCCTTTCACACCTGCAAACCAGCCTGCCTGTTTCATCTGCCACAGAAGACGGTAGATATCCCCTGCGTTCATCGCACAGCTCTCCAGATACCAGATGGTACCTTCGACTGCACAGTATTGCTCCAGATAGGATGCAACAGGTGCATACGGCGTGTCAATCAGACTGGAGATCGTATCCATGCAGTCGCCGATCAGCCGACCGGAGAACGATACTGAGGTGTCTGTATCCTCAAGTTGCCCGAGCTGTTTCCAGCGGGAGGGTGTATCCAAATTGAATCCAGGTAGATCCGGTTTCCATTCAGATTGGTAATGTGTGGAAGACGATTGTTTGATCTGTCCGCCGTATTTGGTCTGTAACACATCAATCCAACGAGCGGTCACCGGATCGAGTTCGCTTGATCTTAGATCCACATAATTGGTGCCATGCGCTGATGCTGTTCCAGTGAGCAGGGTATAGGCGAACAGGAAGGTACTGATATCCGAATAACCCAGAATCCATTTGGGCGGTAATGTTTTCAAAGCTTCCCAATCCAGCAGGGGGAGGATATCCATCAGAAATTCCCCGCCCCATGGAGGGATAATGGCTTGAATATTTGGATTGCGGAAAAATTCATTCATCTCTGCAGCGCGTTCCTCTTTGGAGGCACTCACACATTTGGTGTTGTGGCGGAGCGATGGGCTTTCCAGCACGCCAAAACCAAGGCGCTCCATATTGCGTTTGCTCTCCTCGAGATAATGGTATAGGGATTCGCCTACACCGCTGGAGGGGGCTGCCACACCGATCATGTCCCCTTGCGCGAGTGGTTGCGGATAACGGATAGAACGATTATTCATTGTGGAAACACCCTTTCCGGTGAACATATCGATTTAATGTAGTTGTTTAATATTTTCATTATAGTGCATGACTACGTCGTGTGGCTTGCAATTATCGTTGTTACATTCTCTTTAGGGAGTCACAGGAATTTCAATAGAGAACGGTGCACGAATTTGATCAGGGTAAGAGAATATCTCCATTGTCAGATTTCCTTTGGCTGCGGCTCCATTTTTAATGACAACTCTTGATTCAAAGACGGAAGGGCTCCAGCTTACTTCATTAATGTCGAAAGGGTTTCCTTTACTGTCCTCTATATTGGTAAATGATAGCCCGGAAGTAGCATTTTGAGCATCTGCAATTGAAAACTCGAGGATCAGATTTTTGCCCTGGACCGTGCTTTGCAGCAATTTCAAACTCGATGGACCACCTTGTATTTCACCTGAAGAGGGATCGATGCTGATAACCAGTTCATCCTTATCCACTGCTGAAAGGCCAGACCCTTGCAAAGTCAGTTTTTCCGGAGTGGAGAAGTACATGCTTTCGAAAAAGACGGAACTTCCAGAGCCTCCGATGGAAGATGAATCGGTTCTCCATGCTCGGCCTTGCTCATCTACCAAGTGCAGATCACGAATGCCAAAGATTTTTTTGGTGTTGTTCCGATCATATTCAATATCAAGTACAAGACGAGTGGGATACAGAACGGCCTGTTTCACATGGATACGCTGCTCGTCCACGGTCATAGTTTGGTTTACGGGAATGATTTTTTTCATGCCTTTTGTTAAGCTGTGATCCACGGGGAAGGTGACCTTCCACTTATTATTCGGGTCCTTACCTCGTTTCTTAAATACAACGGTCAGCTCTTGTGGCGGTAAAGATTCTGTGAATGAGACATCGATTTTGTCCTCGTAAACACCACTTTCTGAATCTGGATTAGGAGAGAAATAACTAAATCCAACCGGAAGATCTTTACCGTGATCATCCAGCAAATCGATGTCATATCTACCCTTCTCGGGATCTTTCATGCCTTTCATCGTGTAAAAAATGACCATACGTGACTCGTCTGTGATAATGCCTTCAACGGTCAAGGAAGCACCATCATGCTCGTCGGTGACACCGACCTTCTGTAAGAGGGACTGATCAATCGCCATCATTAATCCTTTGTCCTGGCGAATCATACTCACAATGCCCTCCATACCTGGCAATTGCTCCACGAAGGACGCAAAAGCGGGAGAGACACGGATACATCCGGTAAACAGCAGGATGAGGGCCGCTGCCGAGATGGAACTCATATACCAGCGCAGCCGGGACTTACGTTTGTGGGCAGCCTGGCGGATTCCGGACTGAACAGCCTGATAGGAAGCATCCGGTACAGGCATGGTTTCATATTCCGTCTTGCGAGCATTCAGCCGTTCTTCCAATGCGTCAAATGAGTTGTGTTCATCTGTCATAAGGATACATCTCCTTTCGTTTCAAGTTGATCACGGAGCTGTCCGAGTGCCCGATGTAATCGGGATTTTACGGTTCCGGTCGGGATTTCGAGAATATCGGCAACTTCAGTTAAGGAGAAACCTTCGAAATAACTCAGAATAATAATCTGTTTGCAATCCCGGTCAAGGGTGGATACGGCGGCAGCAAGATCGGGGTCCGAAGGACGATCCCAACTGCTGGATTCAATAATCTCGGTGACGGGACTGAACCGACTTTTACGTTTGCGTTCGTCCGCACAGTAGTTGAGCAGAATGCGGATGAGCCAAGTGCCAAAGTAGGAGGGCTCTTTTAATTTTTTGAGTTTGCGGAACGCCCTGAAGGTTGATTCCTGAATCGCTTCGAGCGCATCACCTTCGTTATGCAGGTAGGCATAGGCGATACGGTACAGTTGGCTCTGATGTAATTCCATTAAGGCTGCAAAGGCCTCGGCATCCCCTTCTTGTGCGGCGATGGTGAGCTGGATAGGGGTCACGTGGCTCCTCCTTTCCTGGATATGTTGAATATTAGACCGCGTAAGGCACCAAACGGTTCTTACTCCCTGGAAAAAATATGATGTATCGCGATTTCTATATAAGTTGAACTATATTTACACGAGAACGTAGAGGACTGAAATAACCTGAAAAAGCGGAGCGTTCGCCTTTATCGCCAGATTTTCACCTTTGTAAAAGTGAATTAAAAAAATCTGGGGATAACAGCGATCGGAAGGTTGTTCTGTCATCGGAGTGGCAAGTGTAAATATTCTTTAGCTCAACTTATATAGCCTCTCGATAGAGTAATGTAAACGAACAACAAATAACCGCCAGACCTTCTCTTTGTACTCCAAAAAGAGTCCTGACGGTTATTCGCTGTATTACTCACGTTATCTAATCATTATTGCTGATGCGCTGTAACGGCTGCTCGCAGACATGAAGCTGTAGACGTGTTACCACGTTCAAGTGAAATATCCAGTGCGGTCTGGCCAGCTGAGTTTAGCGCGTTTGGATCAGCTCCATGCTGAAGTAACATCTCGATAAGTTCGATCTGATCGGTATGAAATGCTGCGGAGTGCAACGCATATTGTCCATCGCTGTCCAGAATATTCGTGGATGCCCCATGTTCGAGTAAAAGTTGGATAACTTCTGGTGAACGTTCTCCGGCAAGTGCGGCATGCAGTGCAGTATTGGACGGGATGAAGGAAATCTTGGAATGAGAAAGGGTGTTAACATCTGCTCCATGCTCCAGAAGGAGACGAACTGCTTCTGCTTGTCCATAATGAGAGGCATATCCCAGCGGAGTTAACCCATCCTGATTTTCAATATTGGTGAGTTCCTGGTGAGAAGCGAGCAATAATTGCAGATTGGCCACATCTCCAACCTGTGCAGCCTGAAATAGTTGATTAATCTGTTCTGCATGATTCATAAGGAATACCTCCATCTGATGGAATATTAGAATTTACAGGGATTCATCATATAACTTCTTCGCAGCTTCCAGCCCAGGCACGGCAAAGCAGGCGAGTGGAGAGGGCAGATCATGGAGCGGAAACCAGCCAATCTCACCGATGGCTCCGCCTTCTTCCAGATTACGAGCATGGCCGCCAATCACCTTGGTGGAATAGAGCACGGATATCCAATGTTCCTTCTGTTGTGGATGGATCGTCTCCGCCGTGCAGAGCAGACTATCAATGGCGATATCCAGACTCACTTCCTCCTTGATTTCACGGATGACGGCAGTCTCCAATGATTCATAGGGATCTACTTTCCCGCCAGGAATACTCCAAGTGTGCTGCTCGGGCTGACGATTCCGCCAGGCGAGAAGCACTTCGCCCCGTTCATTCAGGATGACCGCACCTACGCCGATGCGAGGTGAAATTTCAGATTCACCTTTTGGAACAGAACTTAATTCCGACATTGACAGCGCAGCTTGTTCGTTCCCATTAGGTTGTGCAAAACCACCCGCGTCCATATCCCCAGATTCAGGAGTACGATTAGAACGGAATGATAAGGGAAGCCCAGACTGTGCCGACCATTCTTCCGCAAGGATACTCATCGAGATCAGGTCATAATGCATGCCATCCCGCAAAACTGCAGAACGCTGGCGACCCTCTTCCCGGAATCCGGCTTTCAGGTATGCACGTCTAGCAGCTTCATTGTATTCGATGACTTCCAACGCAATCCGGTTCAGGTTCAATTCATGGAAGCCATACCGAAGAATCAGAGCAAGGGCATCACTGCCGTATCCTTTACCCCGATCATTTTCTTCGCCGATACCAATGGCCAGACGAGCAGAGCGATTGTTCCATTCAATCCGGTAGAGGGCTGTGAATCCAATGAAGCGGTTACCCTCCAGCGTACGTAATGCAAATTCAAATCCGTTGTCGCGGCGGACAGAGGAGGACCCTGTCTCATCCGGCGTTAACGGGATTGCGATATCGGTATCCATGTTGCGCAAATATTCATAATCGTCTGTGAAGCGGGAGAGACGCATGCAATCTTCCGGGCATGGGGCCGCTAATCTGACTTTGGAACCTTGAAATCCATTTAAATGACGTGGAGACATGTTGCACCTCTTTTATTCGATATGAAATCAATCGTTTCTCCCCATTATACTACGAACAGAAGCGGATACCGAAAAATGGCACCAAACGAGCTATACTCAGTGGAAAAGAACCATAAAAAAAAGCAGCCGTTTCAGGCTGCTTGTACATTCATTATTTCAGATCATTCAATAAATTCTTCATTTTTTTGTAATGTCCACTGACCCGATCAACCATGTAGTTATACATGAGCTGGTTCTCTGAAAGGTCCGCCATTTCCTTGTCAATGTCAACGTTATTGTTGTTATTGTTCATCGTAGTTTCGTTGTTCTCGACAATTCGGTACTGTACGATGGAAGAGTTGGGATCACTGACAGGGAAGTGTTTGTTATGAGTCCGCTTCATGGCGAGCTGATCTGTTTTGCCATTTTCAACGATACGTCTCAGCTCTTCCTGAAACTCTACCGTTTTCTTTTTGTAGTTGGGCGTGTCTGCATTGGCAATGTTGTTGGTAATGGCATTGTGCTGTGCAGTAAGCGCTTGTAACAGTGATTCGTTACGTCTTGTCGTATTCGTTTCGATCACGGGCTCAGTCTCCTTCACTGTAGATTGTACAGTTACTTCTATAATAAGAAATAAAGTTGCACACTGTCAACATAACAAAGAAAAAGACAAGCACATGCCGGAGGTTCCCCGATAAGAAGAACCCTGCCTTCATGAAATCTTGTCTTAGACCTTGTCCTTATGGATCAGCGTTAAACAACCTCTTTAAGAGGGACGATTAATATTTTTGCCGTAATAGATCTCGTCCATCTCCAGCTTCAGCCACTCCGTAATCTCCTGTTGTTCCTTTTTGCTGAGCTTATCCTTGGTGTACCCAAACAGATAATTGTCGAGATCAAATTCCCTCAGTTTACATTTGGTGTGAAAAATATTCTCCTGATAGACGTTCACGTCAATCATGTCAAAGCTGCTCTTGATCTCATCCGGAATATAATTCTGAATCGAGCCGATCTCATGGTCAATGAACAGCTTGCGTCCGCTCGTATCCCGCGTAAAACCACGCACCCTGTAATCCATCGTCATAATGTCCGTATCAAAGGAGTGGATCAGATAATTCAGTGCCTTAAGCGGTGAGATCTCACCGCAGGTGGAGACATCAATGTCCGCACGGAAGGTACTGATACCTTCACTAGGATGAAATTCAGGGTAGGTGTGCACAGTGATATGGCTTTTATCCAGCTGCATGACAACGTTATCCGGCAGAGGGCCGGGGGATTCGTCAAGAGATTCCTCGGGGATCTCCACGATTGGACCCTCCGAGACAAGCATCGTCACACTCGCACCTTGAGGCACGTAATCCTGCTGGGCAACATTAAGAACGTGGGCTCCGATGATATCGGAGACGTTGTTCAGAATTTTGCTCAACCGGTCGGCATTATACTGTTCATCAATATATTCAATGTAAGCTTCGCGTTCATCTTTGGTTTTGGTATAACAGATATCGTACATATTAAAGCTCAGCGACTTGGTCAGGTTGTTAAATCCATGCAGTTGAAGACGCTGCTCTGGCGTAATTGTCATGGTTGCAGTTCCCCTTATCCCATACGACATATCATCGCAGTTATAATACTACTTATACCCAACCTGCCTCGAAAAAAAACATATGTACGTCATTCGAAATACGATTCTCCTCTGATCACAGCTATGCATGAAAGGACTTCAGATGATCTACATTTTTTCAGAATGAAGAATCGTCAAAGTCTATAACATCGTTCATGCGCTCATCCTCAGCTACAGATTGAATATCCTCTGAAGTGACGCTGATGATCGTATAATCCTCGTTCTGCTGTTTCTTCACGGCTTTTTCCTTCACAAAACGGGGACTGCCTTCCCCGGCATCTTCATCATAGACGAGCAGAAGACCGTCGCTTTTACGCAGCAACAGGTCATCCCGTGCAGTGAACTGCCACGGCCCGATATAAGGTTGATTGCTAATCGCACCGTAATAGTCCACACCCGAGAGGATGGAACGGTAATACTCCTGCTTGTCTTCTTTCCATTGCTCCTCCGGGTTCTGAAAGGCAGTGATGATCGACAGTTTCAGATGTGGGTAAGTCTTCTTCAGATCAATCACCACTTCGCAGGCCCACAGGTCCACACCGTATTGTCCCGGCGTCAGCACCCATTCCAGACCATCTTCGACAAGGGGAGTAAGACGGGAGGAGATGGCTTTTTTGATAAAAGGAATACCTTCATGCTTTTGTCCAAAAATCTGCAATTCATGTGCCCGGTAACCGGTAATTAACAGGTTTTTCAGTGTCCGTTCCTCCTTTCAGGCATGATCAATCGATCAGTCGATTCTATATAACGATGCTGTTATTTCGCAGGTGGAGCATCTGCGCGGAACGGATACAGGAATGGCTTTGGAATATCCGTTTCGAATGACATTAACTCATCCGTTGTGGGATGAATAAACGAGAGTATACGTGCATGAAGTCCGAGACGGCCGAGGTCTCTCGTACGTGCACCATATTTTCTGTCACCGGAAATCGGATGTCCGAGATCTTCCATATGCACACGAATCTGATTTTTACGCCCTGTCTCCAGACGCACTTCCAGCAAGGAGAACTCACGGTTCGACTTCAGACGTTTGTAATGTGTAATGGCGTGTTGTCCATCATTCGGACGAGAGCTGGAGTACATTTTCAGCGTTTTGGTTTCCTTCAGCCAGGAAGAGATGGTGCCTTCTTCTTTGGCTACTGAACCTTCAACAAGGGCAACATAGACGCGGTCCTGCACATTTTCTTTCCAGTTGTTTTGCAGCTTTTGCTGCACCTCTTCACTTTTGGCAAACATCATCACACCCGATGTATCCCGATCGAGACGATGGACAACAAAGATCCGATTAAGCGGGTTGGTGCGGCGTACATGCTCTGTCAGTTGGCGATAAGCCGTGAGGTCATCTGTCTTGTCTGCGGCAATGGACAACAGTCCGGCTTCCTTGCGGATCACAATGATATCATCGTCTTCATGCAAAATGTTAATACCCGTTAAGGACGGAGCAGCGACTGCACCTTCTTTTCGAATGTAGACAATCTGACCTGGCGTCAGCGCTTCATTAAACTTGGTTACGACCTTCTGATCCACGGATACCTGTCCACGACCCAGAATGGACTTCACTGCGTTCCGTCCGGATTTCAAATGCTGCAACAGGAAGTTCAACAATTCATCCGGTTCGGTCACTTTGTACTGGCGTGGTGGTTCCTGCTTGCGATAGTAGGAATTGCCTGGTCGTTTGGATGCGCTGGCATTTTTGGGTTTGTTGCCTCCAGCTTTCTTGGGTGCACCCGATGATTTCGCGGTTAATGGCTTCTTATTCTCCTCCGTATTGCGTGATGCAGAAGCACCTGATGATTTTGCAGATGAGAAGTTGGACTTGCCGGAACGTGCTGAAGATGAACCTGCATAAGATTTCCCCTTGGCCGAGGCCGATGTTTTGCTTGTTGGACGTTTGCGTTTATTCATGAATAGTAATCTCCTTCTGAACAGCCTGTACCGCTTGTGTGCATACGATCCGTTCATTTTCGTTATGCAGTTCAATATACCATTAACAGTCGACAAATAAAAATAGGTTCATGCAATCTGCTATACATCCAATCATAAGAGTAGTGAGATTCATAGGATAGGGTATCCCATAGCATTGGAGGTGTTACTCATGGGCGTGTTTCTCGATATGAGAACTTCGATGAACTCGGCAACCGTAGGACAGCCCGGTTTGTCACTGTCAGAATCCCCGACAGCTTTTGGCACCATTGGTCTACAGACGCAGGGTGTGGTGAATCCCATTATTACGTTGAACGGGACAGTAGGTGTTACGGGAGAACTGGGAGATACCTTTGTTGTGGAGCTTGTGCGGGGTTTTTTATATGATCCTTTCTATATCATCTACCGTGCTGAAGGTACGATTGGACAGAACGGAGGTGCCGAATTTCATTCGTTCACAGCTCAGGATCTAGCTGCACCACCAGCATTGGAAAGTGTGTATACTTCGTTCATCTCGGGGGTGTCCACAGCAGTAAGAACCGGGCCGGAGATGTTATACGGTATTGCAGCCACCGGTTAGTAGTGAAAGGCGAAATATTACAGGCAGAGTGCTTCGTCATCACTTCTGTTGACGGCAGAGTTCGCTTCATACCCCAGAAACCAGAAGTGTCAGACCTATGTTGCGATATGTTTCGATTGACGCTCAGCAAGAAACCCCCGGCTCAAGGAGTCGGGGGTTTTTGTCATACAAGCATATGCATGTTTCGCTGCAACTCACTGATTCGAGGATGAAGGTGTCCTGAAAATCAGTTGGCACGCCCTTTCAGAATGATGTTGTTGGCTTTGCCAAAGTCGATGGCGACTTTGCCGGCCAGTGCAGCTGTACGCTCAGCAAGAATAACCGCATTGACGCCACAGGAGAAGAGAGCGACATCAAAGGTATCTTGATTCGTCTGAATCCACTCGAGTGTTTCATGCATGTGATCATAGCTGTCGAAGGGTAGCGCAGTCACGATGTTTAAATGATACGGCTCACGTTCGAGCGTGGCACGCAGTGGCTCGATCTCACGGGTAACGAGAAGCACACGCTTGCCTGCAAGCATCCGCCAGAAACGCGGGTTCTGCACCAGTTCCCGATTAACACAGGCGTGACAAGTCAGTGGAGGGGAGATCCCAAAGTGTGCAAACACCATATCGGTCAGGGGTCTTTTGAGATAATCGGGAGCATTAATGGTGCTGTCACCACGAGGAAGAATGCCCACGATATCCGCCCGCTGCAAGGAAGCGGCGACTTCATCCCGTAGCTGCAGGTTGGGAAGGCTTAGTCCTTTTTGCCCTAAATTGGCCTTAATGGCCCAACGTTCCTGAAGAACCTGTTCCGTAGTCCACACGGTTTCTTGAGACATGACGATATTCTCGCCATCACCGACTCGAACAAGAGAGAGAGGGCGCTGATCAAGCAGCGCCGCTTCAAGCTGATCAAGCACACCATCCATTTCAAGATAGATTGAATCCATTTCAGTGGTTTCCCCCTTTGAAAATTGAACTGCTCTATTCTATGTCGCAGCTACAGTAACGATATGTACGTTCGACCCGCAGGGCACCATCTTCAAGTGTATATCAATCTATTTCGTTGAAAATCAGTGCATTCGTCCGTACCGCTTCTATTAACATTTCATACCTTATAGAGTCGGCAGGATTGGTAAGCGAAACCCGGATGGATTTTCAACTACCAGACAGCCGGAACTTGTGTTTCGTATGAAAACGACTGATGAAACTATGAAAATGGTCGGTATCCGCTGAAAGAAGATGGCAGAGTTCATGAGGAGGAATGTTATGTCCAGGAAAGTAGTTATTGAGATTAACTTCAACAATTATGGGCTCGACCCGCAGCGATTGACTAGAGAATGGCTGGAGCGGCGGATGAGCATTTTCCGCACATTTACATTGCACTGCCTTAAAGCTCAGACGAATCAGGATTTCCTGACGGTAGTGAAGTTATCCAAGGAATCAGGAGAAGTGATGCAGGAGATTCTCGCGGAACAGGAGCCGCTGCCTGCCAACATTCGTTTTGGAACCCATATTGAGAGTGTGCGGGCGATTTTGGCATTTGCTGAAGGGGCGGAGCACATCTATATTGCCCGTCTGGATTCGGATGACCTTTATCACCGGACTTTTGTACAGCAGCTATATGACGTGCAGCCACAGCCGCAGACGATGGCTCTGATTAACCAGAACGGCTATCTCTGGGATAGCGTGAACAACGAGATGGCACCTGCATTTCATCGTTCTCCGCAATTCTATGTCTACCTGTATAAAACAGCGGAGTACGCCTCCGGGTATCGGGTGAAGCTGCCGGGCCGAGGTACGCATGGCAATGTCATTGATCTGCCGCATGAGCTGCTGGCTCCGCGCAATTACGTGAATATCGTCCATTCGAGCAATACTTCGGTCAAAAAAGTACCAGCTAAAGACCGGTTAAGCCAAGATGAGATGGCAAAGGTACTACGCGAATTCATGATCTGATCAGGGAGGGGTATATGCATGATTAAAGGACAAACGATTCTGGTTACCGGGGGCACAGGCTCCTGGGGTCAAAAGCTGACCGAGGTGCTTCTGGAACAGGACCCGGCAGAGATTCGCCTCCTGTCTCGTAACGAATATGCTCAGATTGCGATGCAGCGTGAGTTCAACCATGACCCGCGTCTGCGATTCATCATTGGGGATATCCGGGATTATCGGGCAGTGGAAGATGCGTGCAAAGGCGTGGATGTACTTTTTCATCTGGCTGCGCTGAAGCATGTACCAGTGTGCGAGGACCAGCCGGATGAAGCGTTCAAGACGAATGTGATCGGGACGCAGAATATTATTCGGGCTGCAATTCGGATGCAGGTTCCCAAAGTCATTGATGTGTCCACCGATAAGGCGGTAGATCCGATTAACGTATATGGCATGACAAAGGCCTTGGGTGAAAAAATGATGATCCGTGCCAACTGGCTAAGTGAAGGTACCCGGTTTGTCTGTATCCGTGGGGGCAATGTGCTTGGAACCAGCGGTAGTGTTGTACCCTTGTTCCGTCGTCAGATCGATGAAGGCAAAAGCCCGACCATTACGGACAAAGGCATGACCCGTTTTTTTCTGACACGTACCGAAGCTATACATTTACTGCTTAAGGCGGCTGAGGCGGCTGTGGGCGGGGAGACATTTGTGATGAAAATGAAAGCTTGCAAGATGACGGATCTGGCATCCGTCATGTTGGAACAGGCAGGTCGTCCATCCTTCGATTATAAGGTGACGGGCATACGTCCAGGCGAGAAATTGCATGAAGTGCTGATCTCGCCCTTTGAAGCACCACGCACTCGTCAATACGATGCGCAGTATTATGTGATCCTGCCGGAGCACCCGGACAAGGGGCTGACAGATCAGTACAGCAGCCTGCCTCGTGTGAACTTCTCCGAGTATCGCTCGGACAGTGCCATGATGAACAAGCCAGCGATTGCCCGGTTTTTGCGTGCAGGCGGCTATATCGATTAGGGAGTGTCTCAAAACTCGTTCGGAGTTTTCAGACACTCCCACCGAAGGGAGGCGGAGCGTTTGGAGGTGGAAGGAATGGAAGAGAATCATCGGCACAACCAGCACGAAGGAAATGAAGAGTTACAGCAACGTACCCTAATACAACATATTAATGATCGCTCCCTGAAGGCTGTTGTCATCGGTCTCGGCTATGTTGGTTTACCTATGGCCGTAGAGATGGCACAAGCAGGTTACCAAGTCCACGGGATTGACATCGATACTTCCAAGGTAGCTAAGCTGCGTGCCGGGCATTCGTATGTCATAGGTATAGAAGATGATGTTGTGCAGTCGCTTATGCAGGCTGGATTATTCACGGCAAGCACCGATTATGCAGCGGTGAGACAGGCGAATGTCATCGTGATCTGTGTGCCCACTCCGCTGACTGCCGATCATCAACCGGATATCTCGTATATCTCGGCGGCGGTGGATGGCATGACTCCGTATTTGCAGGAAGACAGCCTGGTTATATTGGAAAGCACGACCTATCCGGGCACAACGGAGGAACGCGTGAAACAACCGATTGAAGTGGCAAACGGCTGGCGAGCTGGAGAACAGTTCTACGTCTGTTATTCTCCGGAGCGGGTAGATCCGGGCAGTGTTCATTATGGTGTGAAAAATACCCCGAAGATTATTGGTGGTTCGACACCCGCTTGTCTGAATTATGGTAAACAGTTCTACGGCTCATTCCTCAACGAAGTTGTTCCGGTTAGTTCAACAACGGTAGCGGAGACGGCAAAATTGTTCGAAAATACATTTCGTAGTGTCAATATTGCACTCGTGAATGAGTTGACCCCGGCCTGTGAACAGATGGGTGTAAACATCTGGGAAGTACTGAATGCGGCGGCAACCAAGCCGTTTGGTTATATGCCATTCTATCCCGGTCCCGGCATCGGCGGACATTGTATCCCAATCGATCCGATCTATCTGTCCTGGGCAGCAAACCGTCAGGGATCGGAGCTGCAGTTCATCCAGCTGGCGGATACAACCAATCGGCAAATGCCAGAGAGAGTGGTTAAGCGTGCCGCGGAGCTGCTGGAGCAGAATGGTGTATCTATTCGGAGAGCGCGCGTTGTACTCGCTGGTATGGCTTACAAAAAGGACATTGACGACTTGCGCGAATCACCAGCACTGGACGTCTTCCGGCTGCTGAGCGCAGCGGGGGCAGAAGTGGTTTTCACCGATCCGATGGTGCCTGTCTTCCGTAAGGATGACGGTATGATGCTCCAGTCTCGGCCTGCTGTGCCGGAATTGTGGACAGGAGCTGATCTGGTGATCATCACAACGGATCATTCGGGATTTGATTATCAGGAGATGGCAGATCATGCGAAGCTGATTTTCGATACACGTAACGCCACTGCCGGATGCCGCGGAGGAAATATTGTAGTGCTGGGCCAGCCTGTACGGCCTGAGGTGAAGGGAGTTCGCGAGCAACAGGAGAGTGTAGCATGGGTAGGACAAAAAGAAACGGCAGTCGAGGATAATGCAGATCACCATGAAGTTGCCATCGATCCCGACAAGGATCAGGGAGATGCCCATGGCAAATCATGATCGTGTAAGTGAACGCTACTATGGCGAGATAAACTCGGAAGATTCTCATGAAGCGACGAGAACACGTATCCACTGGATGTGCCGTGAAGCGACAGGCAAACGTATCCTGGATATCGGGTGCAGTCAGGGTATTACGTCAATTCTGCTGGGCCGTGAAGGATTTCGTGTCACTGGCATTGATCTGGAGGAAGAGAGCATTAAGTATGCACAAGAAGAGCTTGCCAAAGAATCCAGACCCGTCAGGAACAATGTGGATTTTCGGATGCTGGATATTACGCAATGGAAAGTAAGAACGACTTTTGACACGGTACTGCTTGGAGAAGTGCTGGAGCACTTTGCTCATCCAGAGACTTTATTGATTCAGATTCATCGGTTATTGCAAGAAGAGGGAACCCTGGTTGTAACCGTGCCATATGGATATCATCCGTTCTATGATCACAAGCAGACCTTCTATGCAGGAAATCTGGCGATGTGTCTAATGCCATATTTCGAAGTCTTGAAACTGGAAGTTCATCATAAATATCTATGTTGCGTGGCCCGCAGACGGCGGAGAACACAGCTGCATATGTCGCCAACGTTAGATCAACTGATGGAGTGGATGGAGCTGGATCATGCACATTTTGCCGAGGTGGAGCAACAGCATCTCCGCGTAATGAAACAGCGCAAGAAGGCACTGGACAGTGCGGTGGAGCAGGTGAAACGTCTACGTCGTCAGGAGAGTGGAGAGGTGTAACATGGGGTACGAGTGTAGCAGGATAGGATATAAGAGGGCATGTGCCTGAGAGATTAAAATTATTGCAGATACACCGGAACTATGGAATTGAGTTAGTTAGAAAATAGGGGAACTTGCATGATCGACATTTGCAATACGCGTACGACAGGAAGGGGCTCAAAACGTGATCACCATCAGTCTGTGCATGATTGTGAAGAACGAGGAACGCATGCTGGCGCGCTGTCTGGACTCGGTTGCCGGCATCGCGGACGAGATCATCATTGTGGATACCGGTTCATCGGATCGCACGATGGATATCGCTGCGCAGTATACCGAACATGTCTACACGTATGAATGGAAGGAAGACTTTGCCGCAGCGCGGAATGAGTCATTCGCCAAGGCCACGCAGGAGTATATCCTGTGGCTGGATGCGGATGATGTGCTGCTGTCCGCGGAACGGGCGAAGCTGGAGGTGTTGAAGCAGCAGCTTCCGTCCGGGGGGAAGACGGAAGCTGTGATCTTGAACTACACGCTGGCCGAGGGAGCGGAGGGAAGTCCACTTGTGACGGACCGACGCCTTCGCCTGGTCAAGCGGGATGCCGGGTGCCGCTGGCATGGCCGGCTGCACGAGCAGCTTAGCTTCCCGCGGGGCGAGGTCATTACGGCAGACATTGCCGTCACGCACCGCCGCGAAGCGGGACATCATTCGGCGCGGAACGTGCGCATTCTGCGCAAATGGATCGCCGAAGAGGGCGTAGCCCAAGGCCGCCTGCTGTTTTATTATGCAGGCGAATGTTATGACCGCCAGCGTTATGCGGCGGCGGCACGCGGATACACAAAGCTGCTGGAGCAGCCAAGCGGTTACCGCGAGGATCGCCTCATTGCCTGCACGCGGCTGGCGGAATGTTATGAACGACTGGGTGAGCCGGGTCGCAAGCTCGGTGCATTGCTGCAGTCGTTCCAGTATGACCTGCCACATGCCGATTTCTGCTGTGCCATTGCGGCCTGTTTTCATGAGCGGCAGGAACCCGTCTCGGCGATCTACTGGTATATGCAGGCGGTAGACGTGAGTAGCCGCGATCCGGGTCTGCGCCCGGTACCAGAGGCCTGCCGCACTTGGCTACCACATGCCCGTTTATCCCTTTGTTATGCTCATCTGGGCAACTGGGAACAGGCATTGCTGCATAACACCAAAGCCCGTGAGTACTTGCCCAACGATCCCGGATTGCTTGCGAATCGGCAGAAGCTCGAAGTTGTGGTACGCAAAGAGATGAAGGAGCGGGAAGAACGTGGCGAAGTGTCACCGCGTAAATAGGGAGATGAACTGGGACAGATGAGGACAGAAGAGTTTGAAGTGGGAGTAGAGATAGAGAAAATAGATTGAAATAGAAGTGAAATAACAAAGAAACTAATCCGTTGCTGGTAGGATGCGATAGGATGGATCAGTGAAAATAAGGGTTGATTGGAAATAGAGTGTAAGGCACAATTGCAAGCAGAAGCAGAAGCAGAAGCAGAAGCAGAAGCAGAAGCAGAAGCAGAAGCAGAAGCAGAAGCAGAAGCAGAAGCAGAAGCAGAAGCAGAAGCAGAAGCAGAAGCAGAAGCAGAAGCAGAAGCAGAAGCAGAAGCAGAAGCAGAAGCAGAAGCAGAAGCAGAAGCAGAAGCAGAAGCAGAAGCAGAAGCAGAAGCAGAAGCAGAAGCAGAAGCAGAAGCAGAAGCAGAAGCAGAAGCAGAAGCAGAATAGATATGATAGATAAATTATAATGCTGTCATATGTTTTAAGTCCGATAGATACGAAGTTGTTAGTGAACAAAAGAAGCCCCGCTTGACCGAAAGAGTCGGTGAGCGGGGCTTTTAATGCTTCTCGTGCCGCGTGTATCTCCTGCCATGGTGTAATGAAAGTAGCATTTGGTGAGATTTCTCACAAGGCATATGCATCGTGGAACTTCTGATGTGAGATGCAGTGAGTATTACGCGTCAAGATGAGACCTTCATTGCTTAGGGTCGTCATTTTAGCTGTTAAGTTGTTTTACTTTTCGGGTGCCAGGCATCGCAAAGACTGATCTTTCATCCGTAAGCTCTTACACGCCCAGCCCCATCCATCATATATTTCGTCATCGATATTGAGGGTCATGGTCTCATCCGTATATTCATTCCAGTTTTCAATCCGGAGTGTGTTTTCACTTTCCCATTCGAGATGGTTATTTCCGTGGTGCTTGGCACGATAGATCGTTTTTACCGTGGCGTCCTCAGGGGCATTTGTCTTCTTTACATCGACCCAGATTGTAACGCCGCCTGCCGCACCACCATAGGGCACACCGTAGATCTCGGCAGTATACTCACCATTCCTTGAAGGCATGGAATAACTCAATTCACCCAGCTCGGAACGGTCGAACGTAGAGAAATAAGGACGGAGCCAGAAATACAGGAATACAGCGGCAAACAGTACAAGAATCAACAATGTAAATGTAGTAAGAATAGGGTGTCTACGTATCCAAGGTTTGCGAGAATCTGTATGGGATGAATTTGAATTAGCTTGAGTATTTGAGTCCATAAGGTTGAACCTCCATTTGCAGCTTACAGTGAAATTTGCTTTGCAGGAATATAAATGTCCAACTCTCCGTAGTGGTCCTGAGCCAGGCTGCCATCAATTCTTTCAAAATAGTAGGGATCACTCTTCTCGTACCCCGAATGGCTCTGCCAATATTCATCGATAAATGTCCAGACACTGTCCAGATGATCAATATTGATGAGACTTGGATGGAAATCACAGACGAATTTGAATACGGCATACTGGTTGGCCGGGACCTCAATTCCGTCCAGTTCTTCAGGAATATGATCCAGACTGGTGACCTCTACAGACGGCTGATATGTACTGTAATCTTCGTTAATTTCATTGGTGAATCCGATATATACGTTGGGTTGCAGCACGTTAGGAATCGAATGAAAGTGTTTTTCAAAAAAGTCGTTGCCTGCTGAATTAGCTTCATAGTGTTCTTCATTGTCTGCATACCGAATGTGGGATCGTTGTCCAATGAGTTTCATGGCCGGTTTTCGTACATACGTTGGTTTGAAAATATATCCATATGGAAGCGTTGTGATCATGGACGAAGTCATGCGGGCTGTGAATTCAAGGTTTCCAGCTCCCTGTTTGCGATACTGCAGGGGTGTAATGCCGAAGGCTTGTTTGAAAGCACGTATGTAGGATTGTTCATGTTCAAAAGCGTAATGGCCGCTGATATCGATAATCTTCCAGTTCAGATTCACCAATTGCTCCAGGCTGCGTGCCAATTTGCGTGAACGAATGTATTCTCCAGGCAATTGTCCGCTGACATGTTTGAACATGCGATGCAGGTGGAATTTGGATATATGAGTCACAGATGCCAGATGATCCAGCGTTAATTTGTCTTGAATATGGTCTTCTATGTAGTCGAATAGCTTATCCAGTGTGTCTAGCAGATCGTGTTGCATATCAATCTCCCTACTTCTAATAGTACTTACAGCAATAAATGTTCATTTTTTCCTTATCACCGATGATATCATAACCAAGTACATAATTTAATGACAAGATTGGAGAAAGCATCCATGTTTGCTGACAAAAAAAATTATACAACGATAGGCATGTTAACTCGATTATGGACACTAACGGGCAAGTACCGTATGTTCATCATTCTGTTACTTTTCGCCGCATGTTTGGTCTCCCTGATTGAGGTCGGTTATTTGGAATCGATCCGAAGACTGGTCAAAGGCGCGACTGAAGCACAGTTTTCATTACTCTACTCAGGGTTGATCATAGGCGTTAGCATTGTAGTATTACGATTGATTGTAACCGCATTCATGACGAGGGTCGAGACGTTATTCCAGCAAAAGACATTATTGTCTGTGCAGTCTCTACTGCTCTCATCCTTTAGCAACACAGAGACACGCGATCTGGCACATTATCATACGGGTGACCTAACCTCTAGGGTCTGGACTTCAGCCAAGGAAGCACAGAAGGGGATAAACCAACATGGCATTGAACTCGCGAAAAATATTATTCAGCTGATTCTTGCCTTTGCTTACTTCAGCTGGGTGAACTTGCCGCTGTCGTTAGCTATCATTGCATTCACATTGATCTATCCTCTTGTAACGGTAGGACTTGGTAAACGTCTACAAAGACGGCATGATCAGTTGAATGCCAGCGCAGCGTCAAGAGATGAGATACTGACTGAAATCATCCAAGCCCCGGTTGAGATCCGAAGTTACGGACTCGCGGGTTATGTACACCATCAATTTAAAGGTCGAATGGATCAGGTGTTCAGGCATACGATGTCTGTATCTGTATTACAACGTCTTTCGGAGGCAGCCGGACGGGTTTCTACGTATGGTGGCATGATTCTGATTCTCTATCTAGGCGGCATGCAGGTCCTGAATGGACGTATGGATGTAGGAGGACTAGCAGCTTTTTTGGTGGCAAGCAGTCAGTTAACTCGTCCGATTGAATCGTTATCTGGGTTGTGGAATGATTTTATTGGTTCGGCTTCTCATGCGTCCAGAATCTTTGAGGTATTGGATTTGGAGAGAAAGAACACGGTTGTTAATACCAGTACAAATACATATGTATGGTCCGAACCGGGTTCAGGTGAAATTGAAAAGCAATCTAAACCGGCTGGCATCAACGTGCAGCATGTGTCTTACAGGTATGCGGAGCAAGAAGAAGTGTTAACAGATATTTCTTTTGAAGCCAAGAAAGGAAAGCTTACTGTAATCACAGGGCCAAGTGGATGTGGAAAGACCACGTTATTGAAATTAATAGCCGGATTAGATACATCTGTTACTGGTTCGATCCAGGTCATGAATCAGAAGAATTCACTGAAGGATATGCACGAAGTTCAGACAGGGAATGTCAATCAGGTATATGTTCCGCAACAAGCCTTTATTTTCACAGGTACAGTGGAAGAGAATATTGTTTTTGGACAAGAGGAGATGTCTGCCGATCAAGTAGAGGTTGCGGCCCACATGACGCATGCACATGACGCGATTATGCGTCAATCGCTCGGCTATGGGACAGAGCTTCAGCCGCAAGGCGGGACGATGTCGGGTGGTGAGCTTCAGCGTATTAGTTTAGCCAGAGCAATGCTGAGGAACCCGGATATTCTTTTGTTGGATGAACCGACGTCATCTCAAGACCCGTGGCATGAGCAGCGATTGAATGATCTCTTTGCCCGAATCACTGCTGACAAAGGCACAACGGTTATTGCAGTTACTCATCGATTATCGCTGATAGAACGGGCGGACCAGGTCATCTATATTCAGAAGGGACGCGTCGAAGATACGGGAACTCATCGTGAATTGCTGGATCGTCCAAACGGATATCGAAGCTATATTGCGGAGCAGGATACGGAAGTGGAGGAACAGCATGAGTAACAAGATCGAAGATGCAGCATATGCCGATGACGTTGAAATGAAAAGCAGTCATGAGAAGAGTAGAGCATATGAGATAAATGAAAATGATGAGAGTAATGAAAATAATGAAATAGAAGTTCATTATCATATGAACGAAAGTCATGTTCCAGATGAACCAAAGCAAGCTGTATCACTGGCAACGGTGTGGCACGTTATTTTTTGCTGGATGAAGCCTTATGGATTAGCTGTAGCGATCTTGCTCATTTTTATTGCAGCAGATGCGGTCTTCGATTGGGGACTTGCCTTTGTACAGGGATTTTTCGTGGATGCTATTCATGATGGGGGACAGGAGCAGTTAAACGTTACAGCGTTGTTCTTTATCGCCATTCTGGCAGGGTTTATCGTATTGCTCGCGATGCATCGTTACGTGCTGGTATGGCTCAAAGAATCGATGCAACGGGATATGTCCATGGATCTGTTGAGACTGTTAAATCGGATGCCCTATTCCTGGGTGCGCAGACAGAAGTCCGGGGATGTGATGCTTCGAATCAAGGAAGACACCAAGCATGGTGCAGAAGTTGTGGAGGCTATTGCAGAGGGTGTTACGGTTGTATTCATCATTGCTCTATCGCTGGGATACTTGTACAGAGCAGACGCATGGGTTGCGGTTATTGCCTTGGTAAGTGCAGGGGCAATCTGGTTCACGGCAAGATTGTATGATCAGCGAATTGTACATCTGTCCGATGAGGTCGAATCCAGGGAAGGCGAGTCCCAAGAACAGATCCAACAGTATGTTGAAGGGATACCGGTGATTCAGATGTATAATGCTTCACCGTGGTTTCTCGCTCGTTTTCGGACACAACAGCAATCACTGAATCGTGTTCAGGCTAAGTTGCAGATGACCCTGAGCATGTCGGATAACGTGGCGATGGCGGTGTTTGGTCTGGCTCAATTGGCAGCGTTGTTCCTTATTGCTTTGTCAGCGGCTAGGGGAACTTTGTCTCCGGGCATGGTTGTTGCAAGTAGTCTGCTGTTTGAACTGGTGGTGTGGCCAGTACTCGGCTTGTCCAGCCAGTGGAGTCAGATGCAAGCCAGCGTGGGTGCATTTGGACGTATCTCTACATGGTTGAAATTGGCGGAGAACAAGAAGACAGACGCATCCAACACTAAGCACGAGGAGCTTGCACAGGGAAGTTATGACCAAAATCAAGGGTATACACAACAAACAGCATATCAAGAAAAAGAAATTGCTATGCTATGTCTTCAACAGGTTACATTAACCGATGAAGACAGTGGTCGGAAGATTTTGGATCAGATTACGCTTAATCTGGTTCCTGGTGAACTGGTTGCGGTAGTTGGCGCCAGCGGTGCTGGCAAATCTACACTGTGCCAAGTGTGTGCAGGGCTGATCGAGCCAACAAACGGAAGCGTATTGCTGGGGGATAAACATGTTGCAGATTATATAGAGATGGATGACCAGTCCAGACTCACGTATATGCCGCAGACACCTACTTTATTTACAGGAACGATTGAAGATAATATTCGTCTGAGTTCAGACGCTACATTGGACAGAGTGAAGCTTGCGGCAAAGCAGGCAGGTTTGCATGAATATATAGAGGCACAGGAAGGACAATACGCAGCAATGTTGCATGAGAAAGGAGCCAATCTATCTGGAGGCCAACAACAGCGACTGTCGCTTGCCAGACTCTTTATGAGGTCATCCGATCTATATATTCTGGACGAACCAACGTCATCACTGGATATTCAGACAGAACAGAACGTGATGAATCACTTGCTGAACTTTATGAAAGGCAGGATAGGATTGCTTGTCACACATCGCATGGAGGTTGCTCGTCAGTGCTCTCGCATCCTTGTGATGGAACATGGCCGAATTGCCGAAGATGGAACGCATGAACAACTGATGCATAGGAAAGGATTGTATTATCGTATGAATGCAAGAGTTGGTGATACAACATGAATGAATCTGGGGTTAAGAAAGTAATGGATACCCTGGAGTTCTTGAGTCAGGATCGGGAAGCACGTCGTTTGTATGAAGAGCGCCAGAAATATTTACATGACGAAGCTTCTATGGTTGAGTGGGCTACGGAAAAGGGCATAGCTTAGGGATTATTAGAAGGGGAAAAAAGAAAGGCGATTGAGATTTGCAAGAAACATGCTCTCATTTGGAATTGAAGTTTCAGTTATTGCCAAAACAAGTGGTCTAGCTGTGTCTGAAGTTGAGGCGTTGAAAGATTAGAAGCGCATCCATTACAAAACAGTCGCTGGATGGCTTAGGGTTTGTAAAGTTTAAAGCAATCGTTTTGTCCAACTAGGGCAGGACGGTTGTTTTTATTTTAATGAAGAAGCTTCAAACGTTTTACAGTAAAACGCGGTTGCTCATTCGGGGCTGGACCGTTAAACTAAAGGGAGCGGCGTTTGCTTGACGGACAAGTCATGAGAACGCCATTTTGTTGTCAAGGATGCGGGATATGTGCCGCTTTCGGATGTCAGAATCGGATCGGACCAAGCTGGTGGAAAAACACCGGTGATAAGTAAGGAGTCTTTACATGAGTGTGCAAACACCTACATTAGAAGAAGCGCAGGGTCTCCTGCAAAAATATTACGGCTACCCCGACTTCCGTGAGGGACAGAAAAAGATCGTAGCCAGCCTGCTCGAACGAGAAGATACGTTGGGTATTATGCCAACCGGGGGCGGTAAATCGATCTGTTATCAGATCCCCGCTCTGTTATATTCGGGACTGACACTAGTTGTCTCCCCGTTGATCTCATTAATGAAGGACCAGGTCGATGCGTTGACGACCGCCGGAATTGCTGCCGCGTATATTAATAGTACACTTAGCGGCAAAGAAGTGAATGATCGTATCCGCGCGGCGCAGCGCGGTGAGTTGAAGTTGCTCTATGTCGCGCCTGAGCGACTGGAGCTGGATTGGTTCCGCGAGGAGATGGGCTATTTGCCGATCTCGTGCGTTGCCGTGGATGAGGCCCACTGTGTGTCACAGTGGGGGCATGATTTTCGGACAAGCTACCTGGCGGTAGCGCCGTTTGTGGATAGTTTGCCGGAACGGCCGGTGGTTGCGGCCTTTACGGCTACAGCGACGCCCGAGGTCATGGGCGATATTCTGCGGCTGCTGCGTTTGCAGGACCCGCAGACGTACGTGACCGGACTTGGGCGGGATAATCTGGCGTTTAGTGTGCTACGCGGCGAGAGCAAGAAGGACTTTGTCCTGAATTATGCGCGCGAGCATGCCAGCGAGCCAGGTATTATATACGCCGCGACTCGTAAGGACGTGGACGATCTGCATCAGCGTTTGTTGCAAGCGGGATTGCCCGCAGGACGCTACCATGCCGGGATGACGGACGATGAACGATCCCAAAGCCAGGAAGCTTTTTTGTACGATGATATCCGAGTGATGGTGGCGACTAATGCGTTCGGGATGGGGATTGATAAGTCGAACGTGCGTTACGTTATTCATAACAGCATGCCGAAAAATATGGAGGCATACGTGCAGGAAGCCGGACGTGCAGGCCGGGATGGAGAGCCAAGCCAGTGTATTCTGTTATTCGGGGCACAGGACATTATTACCCAGAAGTTCCTGATTGAGCAGAATCCGATGGACGGCGACCGCAAACAGAACGATTACCGGAAGCTGCAACAGATGGTGGATTACTGTTACACAACGCGTTGTCTGCGCAGTGCGCAACTGGATTATTTCGGTGAGGTGCATGACGATACACCTTGCGGTACGTGCAGTTCCTGTACGGACGACCGCGAGTTGGTAGACATGACGATTGATGCACAGAAAATATTCAGCTGCATTCACCGCATGCGTGAACGGTATGGTGTATCGCTGGTCGCTTCGGTGCTCAAAGGCTCCCGTGCCAAAAAAGTGCTCGATTACGGCTTCAACTCTCTGCCAACCTACGGCGTGATGGGTAACCGGACAGAGCGCGAGATATCGGAGATCATCAACGTGATGGTGTCCGAAGGATATCTGATGCTGTCTGAGGGACAGTATCCGGTTGTGCGTCTGCAACCACTGGCGGTGGAAGTGCTCAAAGGCCAGCGTGAAGTGATGCAACGTGTCGTCCGCAAAACAGCAGCAACAGCTTCGGGTACGAATTATGGCGGACGCCGCGGACGCGATGCAATGCCATCTGCGGTTAATGAGACGGTATTTGAACAGCTTCGTCTGATCCGGCGTGATCTGGCGGCGAAAGAGCATGTACCATCGTACATTATCTTCAATGATGCGACCCTGCGTGAGATGAGTGTGGTATGCCCACAGACAGAACGTGACATGCTGGATATCAAAGGGGTCGGTGAAGTCAAGTATCGCAAGTACGGACTGCCGTTCCTGGAGTTTTTCCAGAAGCAATCGGGCGAAGAAGTGGATACGGATGATGATGCGTTTTACGAGTATGAGTAGGTATGAGTAGGTATGAGTAGGTATTAGTAAGTATGAGTGAGTTATGATCAATTATGAGCGCGTTTGGCTGGATGGGATGAAGTGAGGATTGTTGTTGCGTTCGCGCTTTCAGGTCTTTCAAGTTCATGGCGCGTAAAGCTTAATTGATTAAAAGTTGATATATATGCTTCGTGCAAGTCGATGATTTATCCATGATACGGGGAAAGTGTTTGGCACTGGTTCGACGCTAGAGTCTCAAGCTTCAAAGATCAAGACAGTAAGATGTGGATATCGAATTTTGGATGGAATGCGAATGAGGTCTTTTACAAGTTGAAGTTGAAGTTGATTAACGTGTCTCTATATTGTGGACAAAAGAAGGTGAAATGTCTTTCAAAGGGTGGACATTGTCGTTAGGAATGGCTGACCGTATCGTATACAGCATGTAGTTTTATTATATGGGTTTCATACTGTATGTTGTGATTTTTATATGGCGGGGTGTATATGTCTTTTTGAAAAGAGTGTCCACTCTTTGAAAGACAAAAGTTGGGTATGTCCATGAGACATGGAATGACTAATTCAAAAGAGGTTTAGATGAACAGCATCCGGGGCAGGATGGCTGTGCAGCTTTCTTTCTACCAAAAAAATATGGTCTGGGTGTCCAGGCAAAGGTTGTGAACCATGAAGGTTATTCTTTCTACATTAAATGCAAAGTACATCCATACCTCCTTGGCCTTGCGTTGTCTGAAGGCGTACAGTGAGAAGGATTTTGATATTGACCTGGCGGAGTATACAATCAAGGACCCGGTGATGAACATTGTGTCTGATCTGTATCAGCGTGGGGCGGACGTGATTGGTTTCTCGTGTTACATCTGGAACATTGAAGAGACAATCAAGGTCATTGATAACCTGAAAAAGGTTATGCCGAACGTGAAAATTTTGCTGGGCGGGCCGGAAGTGTCCTACGACACGGAATATTGGATGAATCGGATTCCCAATGTGGATTTCATCGTGATGGGTGAAGGGGAAGAGACGCTGCATCAGCTGTTGACAGAGCTGGAAGGAAGCAAGAAGTTCCACTTCGTGTATGGACTGGCGTATCGCAAAGGGGAAGAGATCATTCTCATGCCAGGACGGCCAAAAGCGGATCTGAACGATCTGCCGTCACCGCATCGATTTGAAGAGGATATCCCGGATCTCGGGAAGCGTGTGGTTTATTTTGAGACCAGTCGGGGCTGTCCGTTCAGTTGTCAGTTCTGTCTGTCCAGTATTGAGGTCGGCGTGCGGTATTACGATATTGAGCGGACAAAGTCGGACATTCTGTACCTGATTGAGAAGGGTGCAAAGCTGATCAAGTTTGTGGACCGGACGTTTAACATCAAGCGAGATTACGCGCTCGAAATGTTCAAATTCCTAATTGAGAATCATCAGGGGACGGTGTTCCAGTTTGAAATTACAGCGGATATTATGCGCCCTGAAGTACTGGACTATCTGGCAGAGAATGCGCCGCCGGGCACATTCCGGTTCGAGATCGGGGTTCAGTCCACCAATGATCCGACAAATGAACTGGTGAAACGCCGTCAGAACTTTACGAAGCTGAGTCGTACCGTGAACAAAGTTAAAGCCAGCGGCAAAATCGACCAGCATCTGGATCTTATCGCCGGACTGCCGGAAGAAGATTACAATACGTTCCGCAAAACGTTTAACGATGTGTTTGCATTGGGACCAGAAGAACTTCAGCTCGGATTCCTCAAAATGCTGCGTGGTACGGGTCTGCGTCTGGATGCGGAAAAGTACAACTATACGTATATGGATCACGCGCCTTATGAGATTCTGGGTAGTGACGTGTTGCCGTTCAGCGACATCGTGCGCCTGAAGCGTCTGGAAGATGTGCTGGAGAAATACTGGAACGCACACCGGATGGACCATACGCTGAAGTATCTGATGGAGCAGGAGTTCAATTCGCCATTTGATTTCTTCCAGGCGTTTGGGGACTACTGGGAAGGTCAGGGTTGGCAGAAGATTGGTCACCAACTCGAGGATCTGTTCACTCGTCTGCACAGCTTCCTGGAGTCGCGGAACACGCCGCATATGGATATCGTGCTCGGCCTGATGAAGCTGGACTATTTCCTCGGCCACAAATACAAACCACGCAAAATCTGGTGGGAAGATCCGCTCCAGAAAGACCAGTGGGCGGGTTATATGAAAACGTTGGCTGAACGTCCGGAAGACGTTCGTCTGCCACGTGTTGCCGGCGCCGCAGGCACGGCATGGCTGGAAAGCAGCGGCACGGGCCCGAGTGTCGCTGGAGCAAGTTCGGCTGCTGCCGGGGAAGACGCTGCCGCAGATGCGGCGGGTGTGAACGGCAGCGAAGCCGGGGGTGCAGCGTCGCTCACTTCGGGCGACGCAACCGGGTCCGCCGCGGATGGAGCGGCGGACATGGTGGACGGTAACGCTTCGCGTGCGTTGCCGATGACCTCGGCCATGACCGCACAGACGGTCATGGGTGCCCGTGCTTTCGCCGACCTTGGTCTCGGCGAAAAGGAACTGCAGAAGCACACCGTATTGGATGTGCTTCCGTTCCGGCTTGAGCGTGTGCTAGCTGGCGCCAGCCCGCTTGCCGCGAAAGGCCGGACGCTGCTGGTCGTTGTGTACCAGCAGCATGAAGGGCAGCAGGCGCAGTATTACATGCTGCCGCTGGGAGAAGAAGCCGCTGCCATGTAGGTGCTGCGACCATATTTCCGAAAGCATCGGAAGATCACTAGATTCCCTTACGGGATGAAGATGATCTTCCTTTTTTATTTTTTTAATTTTATAGAACTCATAAATCCAATTAAGCTGAAGGGAGAGTTTTTATGAAAGATAAAGCAGAAAACACCATCATTTTAACCAAAGGTTCTGATGATAAGTTGTATGTGCAAATTCCGTATAATACGGTGCATTTCCAGCGCATTCGTCAGGTAACAGGAAGAAGGTGGGAGCCTGACACGAAACGTTGGGTCATCCCCTATTCAGACACATCTCTTCAGGAGTTTACAAAGCACTTTGATGCGCGAGATGTAGAGATTTCCCCGGAGCTGTGGGTGGAGAGTGATATATTGAGAAAATGGAAGTTACATGGAGAGAAAACACAATGGAGAAGAGATGAGTTGCAACAAGCTCTAAAATTGAGAGGGTACAGTCGCAAAACGATGAAAGCATACTGTAATCAGATTGAACGATTTGTGACCAGTCTTCCTCAGATCGATACAGAAATTCGTGCATCTCATGTCCAGACATATTGTTTGAGATTGCTTGAGCGAGGAGTCTCCCATTCCAGTGTAAATCAGACGATTAGTGCGATCCGATTCTATTGTAAACATGTGTTACTTCATCCTGCCGAGTTTCAATATATACGTCCTAAAAAACAAAATAAGTTGCCCAATGTCATGTCCGAAAAAGAAGTCACCCAATTGCTGAAAGCTGTGACTAATCTCAAACACAAAACAATTCTTTATCTAACCTATTCGGCAGGGCTTCGTGTCGGCGAAGTCGTTCGTCTACGCTGTAGTGATCTGGACATTGAGCGTCAGACCATTATCGTAAGGCAGGGAAAAGGTCAAAAGGATCGAAGAACTCTTCTCTCCCATCTTGCTTGGGAGATTGTACAGAAGTACATCGCCGAATATAAAACCGATCGTTGGTTGTTTCCGGGACAGTCTTCAGATCGACATCTTACGGAGCGCAGTGTACAAAAGGTTTTTGAAGAAGCTAGACAAAGAGCGGGTATTGTAAAAAAATGCAGCATTCATGCTTTGCGGCACTCTTTCGCTACACATTTTCTGGAAAATGGAACAGACCTGCGCTATATTCAGGAGCTTCTTGGTCATACGAGTGCACAAACAACACAACGATATACGCATGTGAGCACGAAAAATATTCAGCGTATTCAGAGTCCACTGGATCGTATGGACATGGGAGATTGAGTATCTCAAATCTCTCCCTTTTTCACCAAATTTTTCTTCGCATATATCGCCTCATAGGTTATCATATACGTAGTTCAGATATTACTTTGGAAGTGTGGTATTTACGAAGTACATAAATTAGATGTTATATGCAGTGGGGGCAATGATTTTTTACAAATCAATGAAGAAAGGATGAAAAATTTGAATATTTCTGAAGTGATTATAAATCCTGTATTCAATCATTTATTTCTAACAATTGAACATCCTGAAGGGCAGTACCAGTACATAGGTGATGCTTTAGGTAGAGATTGCATGATAACCAGATTCAAAGATGGATGGATGCGAATGTATGATGGTGACGGTAGGCTCAATGAGGATTGGTATACATGGGGGGCTGATGTACTAGCTCCATTTGATGGAGTTGTGAAATCTATATTTATAAATCGAATAACTAATAATCCTGGGACTTTTACACCGGGAAGGGCGAGTTCTATAGTATTTGCAAGAGAAGATGGTGTTCTTGTTACTTATGCCCATGTAATGGATATAAGTGTAGAAGAAGGTGACATCATTACGACTGGTCAAGTAGTTGCGAAAGCTGGGAACAATGGATATTCCAGAAATCCACATATTCATGTGGGTGCATGGATTGGTGATACTCCATTACAAATCCGATTTGACTTGCAGAGAATGGGAACACAGATGAAGGAATTTGGAGAAAGACTTTATTTATGTTAACTCAAAGATGGCCCCAACAGTATATAACAACGTATTCACGCATCATGGCATCCGCCCCTCGGTCCGACAGAGGAATTTTGGGGAAGTGATGGCAGCCGGACAACCCTGCACTGGCTAAGTCCGTCGGACCCGCGCGCTTACGCGCTTAAGCCAGTGAGGGTTCATGAATACAGGAACGTTATCGGAAATACCACTAAAGAAGTTTTATAGAAAGGAACGAAATTATATGACAATAATTCAAGAAGCTAAAATACAATCAAAAGTGATTTTTTCAAAAGACAAAAGGCACAGATACTTGCTTGAGAGAGTTTGGGACAATGAGAAGAAAAAAGCGACTGTGATTATGATTAATCCGAGCTTTGCAGATGAATTAAAAACGGATGTGAGTGTTTGTAAATTGATGAATTTTCTAATAGATAATGATTTTGGGACACTTAGGATAGTAAACTTATATGCATTTATTTCAACAGACCCTTCTGCTTTATCGAACAATTCAGAGGCCGTAGGTGAATTAAATGATCAATATATTGAAAGTTCTATAGCAGATACTGACTTGATCATTATTGGTTGGGGAATTGAAAAATCAAAATACACCAAAAGAAAAGCATACATAAGGAATCTATTAAAGAAAACTAATATAGAAATTAAAGGATTCATTGATAATGAAGAGCGTATAGGGAGACATCCAAGTAGGATAAACCAATTTATATTGAGTGATTATCCTCTGGAGTAATGGTACTACCCATAACATAATATTCAAGCAGCGGCTCAATGGAGCCTTGGTCTGCGGGAAGAATTTCGGAGAGGGATTTCAGCAGCAACCCCGTTGGGGTTCATGAATACAGGAACGTTAAGTGAAATTCCTGAAAATTAGAAAGGAAGTAGTAGAAATATGCAAACCCAATTATATTTTTGGAATCCTTCTAGATACAAAAATGAATTGAAGATTGTATTAGATTATTTCAATAAAACAAAAACTTATTTTGAGAATATTGAAAAAGAAGCAAAAGAGTATGGTAACAATTTGTATAGTAATTATAGAGGTAATGAAGATACTGATTATTCTGCAGTAGCTGAATGGGCAGAAGAAGAAAGTGTAGAGATGTATCAGAATTTGTTAAGGATGAAATCTAACCACCTTCTTATGACTATTTCACTTCTGTATCATACTTGGGAACAGCAATTAATAAAATTTACTATTTCTGAACTGAGTCATGATATTCATTTTCCAAAGAAAGCTTTGCATTTTGGTCATGTACAATCAATTTTTCAATTACATAGAGTTAGTATTTCGAGGCATGGGGAAAAATTCGAGAACTCAAACAATTAACAAATACAATTAAACATGGTGATGGGGAATCGGCTGATAAGTTGAGAAAACTAAGACCCGATTTTTTTCAAAGTGAATTTTTTAATGATAGTGATACTTTAGAAATATTGGGATCAGTGTTGTTGGAGGGATATATACTTAGAGTAAATGAAAATGATTTAATAGAATATGTTAATGCAACCATATCATTCTGGGATGAAATGCCTGAGAGAGCTTACGCAGATATAGATTTAGTATTAGAAGCATTAAATAAATAGGATTCTTAAGTTATTCTTCGATGGAAGGACTTCACGTAACATAATATTCAAGCAGCGACTCCTTTGGAGCCTTGATCCGCTGGAGGGATTCCGGAGAGGGATTTTAGCAGATAACCCCTTTGGGGTTCATGAATACAGGAACGTTATGCGAAACCAAATAAGATTTTAAAGAATGGGTGATTAAATTGAATAATATTGAGCTAGAAAGCTGGATCGGTACATATAAAATTATGGATAGAACTTTAGAAGGTTTTTGGGTAGCATTCAATAATTACTTGAAAGAATGCCCAGAAGAAGTCAGTTTGTTTTTTGATGAATTGAATTTGGAAGATATTAAGCCTTCAATAGATACAATAGAGTATAAAACTATTTTTCATCCTGATTATCAGATCGCAGACAGTTACTATTCTCAGAGGGTTATATCTACGTTAGACATTTACTACAAAAATAATAGAATAGGTTATTATAGTATGTTTTTTTATACCGATGGAGAATGCTTTGACGATAGCCTAGTTACAGAATGGACAGGCTGGTATATAACATTGAAACTAGAAGCATTAATTGACCTTCAACAAGAAATTAAAAATGAATTGGCAAAAAACAAGATAAAAGAAGATGAAATCGAAAAAATCATAACTTAATAGATAAACAAATTTCTAAAATCAAATCTCAAATCCATAACTAATTGTAGGTGGATAGTTCGAAGAAGATGTGGCATCACATAACATAATATTCACGCTGCGGACAATAGTCCTTGGTCCGGCATTCGCCGGACACTCAGCATGTACTGAGTCGTGAACACAGGAACGGTATAGGAAATCAGCGTTAGAGCATAAAGACGAAAATTCTTTAGTAAGAGCAGGTGAAGACTTTGAACATCGATTTTATTATTCTCCACGGTTCGCCTGGGAATGGAAAGACAACATTGTGCCAGAGATTACATGAACATTTTAGGACTCCATATTTTGAGTTTGGTTGGATTCCAGAATTTCGCTCTCTAGCACCTTCAGTTCAGATCACTCAAAAAGAAGAAGAACAATTAGCATTTGAGAATTTGATGTTAGTCGTAAAAAACTATAGTCGTCATGGGTTTAAGCATATTATTATTACAGATCTTAATGATATTAGAATGTTGGATATTCCTAAAGAATTTGAAGGATATAACTATACTATTTTGACACTTTGTAGTGAACAAGATGAAGTGATTAAATATAGAATTCTAAATAGAGATAACGGGAATAGTTATACTGATTGGGAAACGTCTATAAAAATGAACTCCCTCATTAGGGGAAGGAACAAACTTCCGAATGAATATCGAATAATAAATTCAAGTAGTGATGTAGAAACTACATTTCAAGAAATATTGAAAGTGTTGGAAAACCATATGCCATCAAGAACTAATAAGATTGATGTGAGAGAAGATGATTTTTATAGCTATATTAACAATTGAATGAATCTGTGGGTGAATTAATCAAGACGCTGACATCCTATAACAATATATTCACGTATCGGGCATATGCCCTCGGTCCGGCAGAAGTTAGAAGTGGATTCGAAGGGGCATTTCAGTTTCGAGGAAGCATAGACAGCCAGACATATCGATCCCCTAAGATAGGAGCTATCTAGGGGAGGAGGACGTCGTGAATATAGGAACGTTAGCTGAAATTAATGAAGAAACGTTATAACCATTACTAACTTCCAGAAAGGATAAACATGTATAAGTTAATAACTTTATTGATTTTAGTAGTTCTGTTGGGCTGTTCGGATAATACGCGAAGGAGCTCCGAACAAAATGATGTAATAAATGATCGTACTTTGAATGAGGAGCTTAATGAAATGTATTCCTATAAAGCTATTACTGAAGAAGATGAAACATTAGGATCCTCAAAATTTCTGGATACAGGCATTATTGCGGGTGAAGAAAGTGCGAAGTTTAGAGGATCGCTTCTTACTTTGTTTGGTGAACCGTTATATAAGTCAGATAATGCTGAAGATGCTTACTATTATTTAATAGAAGTAAGCGATGATACGAGTAAGTGGTACTTTGCTGTTTATGAAGGTCCTTCAGGACCTGCAATTGGTTATGATGAAAAGGAAAATCAAACAAACGCAAGGGAAGCCTCCAAAGCTTTGCTAGAGAAAATTAAAGGAACCACACCTGCTGATTTTAATGAAGTCATATATTACGAAGACTTTGACTCGAAAATTACATATGGATGTAAGAATGGAGAATGTTTTTATAAGGAGGAAAACGAAGAAGGTCGTTAGAACTCGAAGGCATATTTCATGGGAGTCATTAACTCCAGCTAACATAATATTCACGCTTCGGGCCATTCGGCCCTCGTTCCGGCAGAAGATAAATGAGGAATCGAAGAAGAAATTGGCAGCAGCAGAAAAGCGAAATCAGTCGGACACATCCGCACCAGCTAACCGCATCGCGGCCGCCTTTCGGGCTTAAGGTAGTGAGACGTCATGAATACAGGAATGTTAGGTGAAATTCCAGTGAGAGTTATAGGCATGAGATGGTATAATATAACCATCAAATTAGAGGAGGGACAATGATGAAATGGCAAGAAGTTCAACAAATCTTTCCGAATCAATTCGTCAAATTCGAAGTTCTTCATTCTGAAGAAACCGACAATCAAGAGATCATTGATGATGTGGCTGTGATTGGCCCGATCAGTGATGAAGAAGCGACTCGTGAATTATTGAACAGTAGAGACAAGACTTTGGTTTATCATACTTCCAAAGATCAAATCGTTGTGAAAGTACGGAAAAATATAGGATTAAGGAGAAATCTTTAAATGAATATTGAATATAGAGACGGACTGTTATTTACGGAAATAACAGTCCATTTTAATAAGCAAAAGAAAGTGATATCGAACATTGTGATCGATACAGGAGCCAGTCACAGCTTGATTTCACAGGATGAAGTAGATGAGATTGGGATACAAGTGAGTATGGACGATGAAATCATAACCAGCTACGGGATTGGAGGTAAAGAGCATTCCTTCAGTAAGCGAATCGAGGAAATACAGGTAGGGGATTTTATTTTAAAGGATGTATACATAGATTTTACTTCATTTAAATATCACAACATTAACGGACTTTTGGGACTCGATATACTGACGGAAGGAGAATTTGCTATTGATCTAAAGGAATTTAAATTACTTCGTTCATAAGAGATAAAAGACGTATTGAATCTGAATCTATGAGAACGTTTACACTAGAAAGGAAGCCTGTACAATCATCAAGCCTCTAGGAGGCATTCGACCTTCTTCAAGGAAATTCACCACCATCATATCCACAAGATAAACGGGAATGAGCTGTAGACTAAGGGCCTTTTATTCCGTGCTACAGAAGTTCGTCGGTATTCTCAGTAACTTTGCGAATTACTTCTTGTGTAATATACTTAGTATATTAATATTATGATGTCAGGGTGGTTTTGTGGAATTGCATTTATACGAGCAGATATATAGCTATATTGTACAAGAGATTAAAGAAGGTCGTTTAAAAGAAGGTGACCGGGTCTCTTCTGAAAAAGAGTTGGCTGAAAAATTTGGCGTCAGTCGTATAACATCTAAAAAGGCTCTGGAGAAATTGGCAGATTCTGGAGTTATTAAACGAATACAAGGAAAAGGTTCATATGTAGCCGATGGTATCATTGGAGGACAAGAACCGAAGCATTATTCAGAAGTAAGAACAACTTTGATTCCTGAGGACGATAAGCGGGTGATCGGGTTTATTATACCGAATTTTTCTGACGAGTTTGGCCTGCAACTTCTTAGATCGATGGAAAAGCGGAGTGCTGAGCATAATTATCAACTCATTATCAAGCGAACTTGCGGGGATCGGGATGAGGAAAAACGTGCGATCGACTTATTTATTGGTTTAGGCATCAAAGGATTAATCGTGACCCCCATTCATGGTCAACACTATAATTCTGAACTGCTTCGACTTGTATTAGATCGGTTTCCAATTGTTTTGGCCGATAGATATCTAAAAGGAATTCCGGTTTGTTCGGTATATACAGACAATAAGAAAGCAGCCATGGATCTTACACGTCATCTGATTAGCAAAGGTCATAAAAAAATTGCCTTTTTATCTCCGCCGGAAGAGAACACTTCAACATTGGAGGAAAGGCTGCTCGGATATACGTTTGCCTTCACCCAGGAAGGAATGAATTTGAACAAAAACTATGTATTGACGAACTTGAAGGGCACCCTTCCCAAGAACATAAATGGAACAGCGATTGAAAGTGATAAAGAAACAGTAAAGCACTTTTTGAAACAACACCCTGATGTAAAGGCGTTTGTCGCATCGGAATTTCTAATAGCTACCATGCTGGCTCAAGTCATCCACTCGATGGGGAAATCTCTGGAGGAATTCGAGATCGTTTGTTTCGACTCCATGAACGATCACCTGGGTCAACCCATCTTCACTCATATTAAGCAGGATGAGAAGCAGATGGGTGAATTGGCAGTGGATATGTTAATCTCTCAATTGCATGGAACAGCAGTTCCCGAGCTGAACATTATTAAACATCGTATGGTCGTGAAAAATAACGGGTAGGGTCTATACAAGTGCAGCTAAACAAAAGCAAGGATATTGTTCAAAGTGTCGAGAAGTCCCAAGGGGCTTATCGGCACTTTTTTTGATATCAGAGATATAAACTTCGAAGCAGGGACCTTCCTGACCTGATACTGAAAGAAAAACCTTTTTTAGACGCGGTCTGTCTTCTATGAAGTATGTCGATAGGCGGTTTTCTTATGGTAAAGCCTGTTTCACATCAGGGAATTGGTTAGGAGACCGAAAATTTAACCAACCTTGAAACGCGATTTCTATATCTAAATTATAGCCATAGATCATGAATAGTGATGTCGTAATATTGCAATTGACATGTTTTATGATGTCATATTAATATACTTAGTATAACTAGTGGTTTCCTATAACAAATTCACGGTGTTCATCATTTTCTGATTTTAATAGTTCATATCACCAAAGTTGTTAGCGCTTACATAAGTTGTGGATGATCAGAAAATGAAGTGGATTCTATAGGAATTCAAGTTAAACGAATTCATTTAACTTAAGGGGGACTTTGAATGAGGAGATCCAAAAGATTCGCATTTCCAATTCTTGTTTGCTTTCTGGTTATGTTACTACTTGTAACGGCTTGTTCAACGAAGGGAGGCTCTAGCGATCAGGCCGGAGAGGGGATTACAACGGTTACGATGTGGCATGGTCTTACCTCAATTGATTTAGATAATATGAATAAAGTCGTGAAGGCATTTGAAGAGAAAAACCCTACGATCAAAATGAATTTGGTTTATACAGAATCCAACGAGGGATCCGACCAGAAGCTGCTGACTGCAGTCGCAGGCGGTAATCCTCCTGACGTTGCACTTTTCGATAGGTTTAAGGTCGGTACTTGGGCTGCGCAAGGTTCTCTGACTGACTTATCCTCGATGGCAGCAGAATCCGGAATACGTAAGGAAATGTATTATCCATTTGCATGGGAGGAGTCCAGTTATCAAGGAAAGCTTTATGCAATGCCGATGGATACGGACTCTCGCCTGCTATTTTACAATAAGGACCATTTCAAAGAAGTAGGGTTGGATCCCAACAAACCACCACAAACGATCGCCGAGCTTGAAGCGGCCGCCGATAAGTTAACCATCAAGGAAGGTAAACGTTTCAAACGGATCGGGTTCATCCCATGGTATTCGCAAGGCTGGCTGTATACTTGGGGATGGGCATTTGGAGGAGAGTTCCAGGATGCTGCCACCGGCAAAATTACCGCAAATGATCCTAAAGTCGTGGAAGCGCTACAATGGATGACCGACTTCGGCCAAAAATACAATGTCGAGGATATTGCCGGATTCACAAGTGCAGCGGGTACGGAGGAAATGGATCCGTTCATTTCCGGTCAAGTCAGCATGAAGATAAGTGGAAACTTTACGGTGAAGGGTATCGAAAAATTTAAGCCGGATTTAAACTACGGTGTTGCACCCATACCGACCCCAACAGGTACTAATTTTACGACATGGTCGGGAGGCGGGTCCGCCATTATCCCTAAAGGCGCCAAGAACGTCGCTGCTGCTTGGGAATTCCTCGAATTCTTAGGGAAAGAAGAGGGGCAAACGTTATTAAACGCTGACTCTCAAATTTCCGTTATCGATTCGGTTAACGACAAATACGGTTACAAAGACGATCCGATTATGAAGGAATTTATAAATATTTTGCCCAATTCACATAACCGCCCAGTTATTCCTGAAGGACAACTGCTGTGGAATGAGTTAGCTTCCGCTACGGAAAAGGCTACCCGCGGTAACGGTACTCCGAAAGAGAACCTGGATAGAGTAACAGAGACTGTTAATAAGGCTTTAGAAAAATACGACAAATAGGGTGCTCGGTAGGCAGGGAGCGAACTATCTCCTTGCCTATTCATGAATGACAATTGGAAGGAGAATGTACATGGCGAAACTGGCCGATCCAGTTCAAGTAAAAGCAATTCCATCGGCAAGGAAACGAGCACTCCACAGAACTAACGTGATTGGGTGGCTGTTTGCTTCACCTTGGGCTATAGGGCTGCTATGCTTTTATGCAATTCCCATGCTAATGTCCATCTACTTCAGCTTCACGACTTACAGCATTCTACAGCCTGGTGAATTTATCGGAATGAATAATTATAAAGAGCTTTTTCATGATCCTTTGTTTTGGAAATCCATATACAACACGATTTATTTTACGGTATTTTTTGTTCCATTAAGTATATTTTTCGGTGTGGCACTCGCTATGATGTTGAATATGAAGGTCAAGGGTATGGCTGTATTCAGAACGATCTTTTTCTTACCTACTCTCGTGCCACAAGTGGCTCTGGCTGTTCTGTGGATGTGGCTGTTACATCCAAACTTCGGATTGGTGAACGGGATGTTAGCGAATATCGGTATCGATGGGCCCGCTTGGCTTGGTGGTGAGTCGTGGTCCAAGCCCTCTCTCATTCTGATGTCGCTTTGGGGTATTGGGCAAGCTGTCGTTATCTACCTTGCAGGATTAGGAGACATCCCTGAGGAGTACTATGAAGCGGCGCAAATCGATGGAGCTAACTGGTTTCAGAAAACGAGAAAGGTAACCCTGCCTTTGCTCACTCCCGTTATTTTCTACAACCTTGTCATGGGAATGATTGGTGCATTCCAACAGTTTACTCTTCCCTATACATTGACCAAAGGGCAAGGAACTCCTGCAAATTCCATGACTTTTTACGTCATGTATTTATATGAGAACGGCTTTAGGTATTTCAAAATGGGTTATGCCTCCGCAATGGCCTGGATCTTATTTATTATCGTTATGGCATTAACCGGAATTATTTTTATTACGTCTAAACGCTGGGTTCATTATCAAGGGAAATAAGGAGGAAGTAAGGGATGAATCCTACCGCTATCAAAAGAATCAATCGTGCGTTAGCCTATGTATGTCTAACTGTTGCTTCTGCATTTTTCATGATTCCGTTCATTTGGCTGCTTTCGACTTCTCTTAAACCACTCACACAAATCTTTACATTCCCACCAGAGTGGATTCCGCGTCCAATTCTGTGGAGTAATTATTCCCGTGCTGTTGAGTACATCCCTTTCTGGACATATCTGAAAAACACGGCGATTATAACAATCGTTAGTACGCTTGGTGTAATCATATCCTGTCCCTTGGTTGCATATAGTTTTGCCAAGTTAGAGTACCGTGGGAGAGGTATACTTTTCTTTGTTACCCTTGCTGTTATGATGATCCCCGGACAGGTGACAATGATTCCTCTATTCCTGTTGTTTACTAAATTAGGTTGGGTAGGAACACCTCTTCCCCTGATTGTACCCCAATTTTTTGGAGTGCCCATTTACATTTTTCTATTGCGGCAGTTTTTCATGGGACTGCCTGATGCCCTGCGCGAAGCGGCCCGCTTAGACGGCGCTAGTGAGTTCCGCATATATTTACAGATCATGTTTCCACTAGCCAAATCCGCCGTTTTAGCGGTGGCATTGTTTCAATTTATGGGGAGCTGGACTGATTTCATGGGCCCCTTGCTCTATTTAACCAATGAACCATCTTACACGGTTTCGCTCGGATTGCAGCAATTTCAGAGTCAAAAAGGATCCGAATGGGGTCTATTAATGGCCGTATCCACCTTGATGACATTACCTATTATCGTTTTGTTCTTTTTTCTTCAAAAGACGTTTATTAGCGGCATTACATTTAGCGGTATAAAAGGTTGAACATCATTTGTATGAATTAAGCTCCAGCGATGCGGAACCCCAGGGATGTTAGGACGGACCATTCCGCGACATGGATCGGCTGTTATGGACCCACAGGTATCAATGGCATTATCGATCAGATCGCTCAGGCTCTGTTGGCTTGAGAGGCAGCTTTTAGATGAGGAGAAACATCCAGCTCGTGTTCTGTACCCTAAGTCGTAAATGATTAGCATAGCCCCATTGTTAAAATTGTAAAATCGAAAGAAAACGTTATGCTGCACCTATGGGACGCAGTAGCGTAACAAAAGCTGCATGGCCGATTGGCTTATGCAGCAGGAGGAAGCGCCACGACGATGAGGTCGCGGCGCTTTTTTCGTGCATCACGGCGTAGCTATCGTGATGCACCAAGTGTTGCCATCATGAGAAAGTGAGCTCGTGATGGCAGCATGACACCGCGCTAATGCACGCGGTGCAACCCCATAAGGTGCTGCCCATTGGGCGCAGCACCTCATCCTGACGAGGCGTGCCATTGCACAAGCCGCGCTCCGTTTACCTTTTACCACATTAAAAGCATCATTTAAATCGGAGAAAGCAACATGATATAATCAAAGTAAAACGGATCAAGGCAGGAGAGTTAAAGATCATGGATGATTTTACGAAAAAACGCATTCAAAAGATTATGGACCATTACACCGAGAATGCTGTACCCGAGCATGTGAAAAGTCAGATAAAGATTAGTTATAAAATCAGAAGGAAAAATGTGACGTTAATTGAAGAAAGACAAGCCTTTCAAAGTGATCAATGGGTACAGATGCCGGTAGCGCAGTTCAGATTGGATGAGAAGGCATGGAAAGTGTATTGGCAGGACAGTAAAGGCAAATGGCATTTCATCGATGATATCGAACCGAACGAAAATTTTGAAACACAACTCAGGATCGTTGACGAAGGTCATAACGGAATGTTCTGGGGTTAATTTTTCATATGTCAAATCGGCAACTATTGAAGAGACGGAGGCCACAGAATGGACCCGAAGACATACCTGGCAGAGCATTTTCCAAACCTGACCTTAGAACCGCCTCTTTTTTATAATTGGGAAGTTGCAATACGATTCGAACTTGGCAATTCTCTGATGTTTGGAATGAGTACGGAGCATTACATGGAACAAGTTTATCATCGATCACTTGAATTATTTAAGGCTCTTCATGATCAAGAAGATGAAGTCCTCTTAATAACTCAAGCTTATTTTGCAGATAAGCCTAAACACAAAGTGAAGAAGTTGAACCTGTACAGGAAATATATCAAGAAGAAAGAGCCGATTAGAGCCTTGAGCCTTGAGAAATTTCCAGGTTTGGATTGTGAACCGGATGACATCCTAGACCCAAAGGACAACATGTATAGGTACTGGACTAAATGTAGAGTTGAGGACTTGAAATATAATCAGTTAATCAAAGCTATATGTAATCATGATGTTGGAATTAAGCCAAGGATTTATCATAGGGTGTATTTCATTAATATAAGTAAGAAAACGATATTTCAGATCTATGATGATAGAGGTTGCGATGTTATTTCAGCATCAAGGGAAGAGCTAATGGATATTTATACAGAATATAACGATTGGATTTTAGATTATGATAGAGACAGAATTAACAATGTATTTCTAGGATAATGCGGGAAAACCTGAAATTAAATTGATCATAATCCTTAATGGAATGGATGATCGATGATCCAAGACCGTTTTCTGATGTTGATCGCGCAGGGATAATGTATTATTTGAAATACAGGTTTGGAAAAAAATTTAAGGGCGTTCAGATGTAAGGAGTAAGAATTATGGATAAAAAAGAAAAGAAGTTAATTATTGCGGTAATTGTACTTGCTGTAGTTGTATTAGGAATTATATGGTACCTAAAAGTAGGCTATCTATTAAGGAAACCAGAGATGCCCGAAGCAAATATTGCAATTCAGACCCAAATGGTCGATGGTGGCGCGATCAGTTTACGAAATGCTGATTACACGGAAAATCAAATCAAGGTTGGATATGAAGTGAAAGGGTTCAGTTTGGAGGAATATAATATTGCTTGTGAGCTTTATCATGACGGACATTTGATTTCAACTTCTGGCTCAACAGGTGGAGGTTTGATAGAACTGGACAAAAAGCATTATTACTTCATTGGTCATGAGAATATAACTGAAATGAATCTGCCTGAATCTATACATCTAAACGTGGAGATTAAAGTGATACCCAATGATTTTAGACAAAAAGCGATAACTTCATCCTTTGACGTTAGTCTTGATAAAGAAGTGCAATAGATTGAAGGGGCAGCTACGTCCGCAAAGGTCACCGTTGTTTGATGAAAACCTTAATTCAAATGGTACTTCTCCATAACGGAGTCACGGAAAGTTTCGTATTCTGATAACTCTTGTGCAGTGGAGGATTGAGGTACACTATATTGAGTTATCCCTTCAAGGCTGAATTTGCCTAGGTTATAGTTGATTAATCCATAATCACCAAAGGTGTTTTTCATCAAGAAAAGCACACTTTTATCACCCTTCTGCAGTTCTACATAGTCATCAACTGTATATTTGACGTCTCCTTCTAGACTAACGGGTTCAATGATCGTCAATTCGTTCTGATCCGAAGGGAAGTCGTTGGGTTTCTTCAATATCTTTTCAATCTTGATATTTGTATTGGTGTGATAGGATTGCATGGTTCCATCATCAAATGCAGTAATAACATGCTCTCGATCTCTGAAATCTTCTGTTGCATAACCAATAACGATCAGTTCAGCAAACGCATCCAGCTTATCTATTTCATGAAATATTAAAGAGTTGGCTGGAAGGTTGACGACTTTATGAATGGGCAAGTCCGGTTTCGATTGACCATTCATATATGCTAATGTACCAATGGAGACAGCTAGGAATATCAATACAGAGATTATTACAATTTTATTTTTGAAAAGAGACATGATCTCATCCTCTCCGTGAAATTGAGTTTTTGCAAGGATTTTACTGCATTTCTACTATACACATATCTGAAAATTATTGTAAATTTAATTGTATAAGTCAGAAGAGTTCAAGGAGGATCCTATGAAGACCATTGTGTATATGGTTAGGCATGCGGAGTCACCGTATACGGAAGGAACGGAAAGGACCAGAGGACTTACTTTGGAGGGCAAGGTGAATGCAGAACGAATAACGGAAATCTTAACGAATGAAGGAATAGACGCCATTGTCTCAAGTCCTTATGCCAGGGCTATTCTAACCTTAGAAGGTGTGGCAGCAGCGTTAGGATTAGATATTCAGATCATGGAGGATCTTCGGGAAAGACATTTTTCAGATGATATGATTGCGGATGAAGAGTTCGAGCCTGCTTCGAAGAAGATGTTTGATGACCCTGATTATGCATTGTCAGGAGGCGAGTCGAACACGGTTTGCCAGAATAGGGCAGTGGGCGTTTTGAAACAGATTTTAGAAGAATACAAGGGTAAAAAGGTGACGATCGGCACACACGGACATGTAATGACGTTAATGATGAATTACTTTGATTCGAGTTACGGATTGGATTTCATGAATCAAACCAAGAAACCGGACATTTATCGATTACAATTTGACGAGATGGAATTAGAGAACGTGACAAGGCTATGGGGCAAATAGGGTGAAAGATATGGAACGAGGACTCATTATATTTTTGAACATAACGTCAAAGGTTAGTTATGAAAGATGGAATACCTATGAATAAAGATAATTCCAAACCAACTTTAATGATTATACTTCACGAGATTTATGGAATAAACGATCATATTAAGTACTTTAGTGACATGTTGATCATGAAAGGTTTTGATGTCGTAATTCCAAATCTCATTGGTCGGGAGTCATTTACATATGATGAAGAGGATAGGGCATATCAACATTTTTATAACAAAATTGGATTAACCCAAGCATTATCTAAAGTAGTAGATGTAGTAAATCTTAAAAGAGATAAGTATGAATATATTTTCATTATAGGTTTTAGCGTAGGTGCAACAATTGCATGGATGAGTAGCGAGCATGGAGTCGATGGAATTATTGGATTTTATGGATCGAGAATAAGAAATTATTTAGAGATAGAACCAAGTTGTCCAACCTTGTTAATTTTCGCAAGACATGAGGAATCAGTGAATGTATTAGACTTAGAAGCAAAATTACGGGTTAAAAAGCATACGAATATAAAAGTTATAGAAGCCGAACATGGATTTATGAACCCATATTATAGTGCATACAATAACCATGAGTGTTTGGAATGTATAGAGAAATGCAAGGAATTTCTTATGCAAATCGTCGAAGAAGACACAGTCATCCGATGACAATGTATTCACGCTGCGGGTTATCAGAACAATTAGTTCTAATTTACGCTGTTTACTCTTTACTTATTGAGAAAGGAAGTGATCGTATTAGTAATATTGACAAGCGAAATAGACTTAGTGAAGAAGTGTTCACTTATAAAACTGCTAAAGACAATAAAGTATTCATTTACTGGAAGGGAAAGCAAGTTACTATACTCTCTGGTAAGGCGAGTGATAAATTTTTAAAAGCAATAGAAGGAAAGGATCATAAGGGTACCCAATTAGTAATGGCCAAAATTACTGGAAATTTTAAACGCGGCAATGAGAAAGATAATAAATCATGAGTAATAAACAGCATATTCACGAGAGGCTCAACAGTATGGACTGCAGATGTATTAACAACGATCATGGAACCGGGCAGTGAAACACTAAGAAATAGGAGGGTTCATATGAAAGCTGTGATTTGCACCAATTACGGACCGCCAGAAGTGCTGCAGATGAAAGAGATGGAAAAGCCTAAACCGAAAGACCATGAGGTTTTAATTAAAGTTTTTGCAGCCACTGCACATATTGGTGATACCCGTATTCGAAGAGCGGATCCATTCTTGGTGAGACTTGTATTTGGCATGCTGAAGCCCAGGAAAAATTTAATACTTGGCCTGGAAATATCCGGTGTGATTGAGTCGGTAGGGAAAGACGTACAATCCTTTAAGGAAGGAGACAAGGTCTTTGGGCTTACAGGCTTTTGTGGGGGTTATGCCGAATACATTTGTTTACCTGAAAAAGTGAAAAAAGGAACCGGAGAAAAAAAGGGAATGGTTGCAATAAAGCCCAACAATCTATCCTACGAAGAAGCTGCGGCCGTTCCATCGGGAGCACTTACAGCTTTGAAAAATTTGCAAAAAGCAAAAATCAAGCCAGGTCAGAAAATATTGATCTATGGAGCATCCGGTAGCCTTGGGACCTATGCAATCCAACTTGCGAAATACTATGAGGCAGAAGTCACAGCGGTGTGCAGTAAAAGTAATTTTGGATTGGTAGAATCTATAGGAGCGGATAAAGTAATCGATTATACCGAAGAAGACTTTACGCAATCAGAAACTAAATACGATATCGTTTATGATGCCGTAATAAAAGCCGAACCCTCACAATGCCAAAAAATCCTAACACCCAATGGTGTTTTTCTAAACAACAGTCGCCTTCCGAAAATGGAAGAAGCCGATTTACTCTTTCTCAAAGAGTTGATCGAGGAAAACAAACTAAAACCAATCATCGATCGAACCTATACTTTGGATGAAATTGTGGAGGCCCACCGATATGTGGATACCGGGCGTAAGAAAGGCAATGTGGCAATAACGGTCAGATAGAATGCTGCCGCTGGGAGAAGAAGCCGCTGCCATGTAGGTGCAGCGGCCGATTAGAGTAGGACAGTAAGGGCAGATGACATTTCATCGATGATATCGAACCGAATGAAGAGTTTGAAACACAGCTAAAGATCGCGGACGAAGGTCATAAAGGAATGTTCTGGGGTGAACTGAATTACAGAAGAATGACGAGTAAGAAATAAACGGAATGATGGAGAGATTCATTGATACATTATAGACAGAATGCCGGTAAACGAACTGCCAATTTCATAGATAAGGGTGATGAATGTGGAACGAGGACTCATTATATTTCTGAACGGTACGTCAAGTTCGGGTAAGACCAGTATCGCGGTGGAAATAAAAAATCAGGGAGACATTCCATTTCATCATCTATCTGTAGATCAATTTCTGCATAATTATGATCAATTTATCGACAATACATATCCAGATATGAAACCAACAAGAGAAGTGGAACACCATGTGATGACCGATATCCTGTTCGACCCCATCAATTCGTTGTACTGTGCAACCATTAAACTGTTTTCGGAGATGGGTCTGAATGTCATCGTGGATACGGTCATCAGTAATGACAAGTGGTTTAACGATTTTTATGAGTTACTATCGGATTATCCGATACTGTTTGTAGGCGTGCAGTGCTCGAAAGAAGAACTCACCAGAAGAGAGCAGAGCAGGGGAGATCGCGAGATTGGACTTGCCCATTCCCAGTTCGACTACATCTACTCTTATGATGAATATGATCTGGAAGTGAATACGGAAGAGCTTAGCTCAGCTGCATGTGCGGAAAAGATATTAAGTTATATGAAGTCTGATCAGGAATACTTGGCATTTAAGAAGTTAAGCAGAGGAGAGGTAAAAACACCGTAAAAGAAATGAATTCAAGACCAAGGCTGGTAAGGTGGTCAAAAAATTGGAGATGGAGGATCAGACCTCAAGACAAAGTCTGTATTATGCAAACAAATTTGGATATAGTTCGCTTGAAGTAGTTTATAATCAGTTTAAGGAGCAAGGAGGAGTCGAGCATGATTATTTTCAAAGCAACCCAACTCACATTAAAAGATCTTCATGCCAAACCGGAAATCAGCCAAGACAGCGATGCCTTCTTTAGTTGGCATGTAAACTTCTTCACGTTGTATGGCAGAAAACACTATGTGTTTATGAATGATTTGTCCAGGTTAAGCTTAACGATCTATGGGATTAGAGCAAATCAGGCGAGTAAACTGGCAGGAATCTTTAAAAAGAATTTAGAGGACTATTTGGCCGTTGAGAAGCTTCCTGATCACCTGGTGAACTATTATTTGGAAAAATGTAACGTGAGCACGATCACCAAAACGGATAGTCGAAGTGTTATAAGTACCATGAATGAAATCATGCTTGTGATGAAGACGCTTGAAGTTGAAGATAATGATTTTCGTGATAAAGATGAACGGCATATGTGGAATAATAGATCCATGTATAAACCCATTGACTATAAAGAACCCATCGAGGTATTTGTTAAAGAGCTTCAAACACGGTTTGAAATGGAGAGTTAGAGAAACTGGATTTTCATAGGAGACCTCTAATGCCAGTAACAGTATAAGATGGATCATGGTGGGTTATTTCAGCAAACCACATCTGATCAAGTCAGACGTCATGAATACGGTAAAATGAGATCAGGAGATATGTTAAAATTACAGAAAGTAGAACTAACTCAATAACAGGAGGTAGAACACATGAAATGGCAAGAAGTTAGAGAACTGTTCCCTGACCAATTTGTTCTGGTTTCTATCATTCATTATCATGAGGAAGACAACAAAAAAATAGTAGATGAAGTTGCACCAATCCGAACCATATCAGAACGAGATGTAAACAAAGAGTTTTTTCAAGTAGAACCTGGTAACGTCGTGTATCATACTTCAAATCAAGACTTTGTGATCAACCTTCGCAGAGATCCATTAATGAGAGTGAGACGTAATACGAATGAAAATTAACTATGATGGTCAGTTAATTACAACGTCACTCACCGTTACATTTAGAGGCAGAGTATTAAGAATAGATGATGTAATTATAGATACAGGATCCTCACATACGATCATTAGTCCTGATGTTTTAGAGGAAATCGGTGTGACCTATGAAACTGGTGATTCGATATATGAAGCATACGGGATTGGAGGAAGTATTCCTTTCTACACCAAAGTCATGGATAGGATTGAAATAGGAACAAAAAGCATTGGGAATATAGAAATAGATGTAGGCATATTACCTAAAGAACATAAAGGGCTTCTCGGATTGGATATTCTGAAACAACAAAATTTTATAATTGATCTGAAAACATTAGAATTACATTATTGAAAATAAAATTGTAGTAATGAATGAGACTTATTTATAGTGCGTTTCGGATAATAAGATACATATACAAGTGGTTTTTACCTAACAAATTTTGTTGGTTTTTTTTGTTCTAGAGCCTGCGTGCTTTTCAACAGTTGAATTATGCTCTTATCCCATTACTCCAATCCGTAACCAACACTAAACATAAGCACTAGTCGCTGCCATGAAACCGATTGCCCGTTCTCCAGTTTGAGCACAAGAAGCATGGTTTATTTTCTCCAAGGAGTTATTACCTTTCTTGGCACTATGTCGCATTAGTCCGGCTCAAATGTCGCAAAAGTACATGGTAACACGATACGGAGATCGTTTATACTCTCTTTATGTTTCGATAATGAAAATCATTATCAGTATTATACATAAGGGGGATTCATCATGAATCAAGGAACAAAGAGGCAGGCTGCCGGAAGCAAGGCATATGCTGCTCACAAATCACGATTATTCATGGGCTTGATGTTGGCCCTTATTCTAGTCCTGACGGCTTGCGGTGCCGCAACAGGTACAGATAGCGGTAAGCAATCTGCAGCAACGCCAGCGGAGACACCTGCGAATGCGGAAACGCAAACGGATGGAGCTTTTCCCGTAACGATCAAGGGCATGAAGGGTGACATTACTCTAAACGAAAAACCGAAGAGAATTGCAATTCTTGATGTTAAGTTCTTGGATCAGATGTTAGCGATTGGCGAGAAGCCAGCAGGAAGTGTTATTGCAGGAGGGAATACCGATTTTCCAGAATATTTAGGAGACCAACCGAATGGCGTAGAAGTTCTGGGTACAAGGGACGAGCCTAACCTGGAAGCGATTGTAGCGTTGGACCCGGATCTGATTATCATGACGGACTTCCAGGAGAAGCAATATGAGGGTGTAAGTAAAATTGCTCCTACCCTGGTACTCGATTTCTACGAAGACTGGCGGGATACGTTAGCTACAGTGGCTAAGATTACAGACAAGCAGGACGAGGCAGAGAAAGTGCGTACAGCGTATGAAGAGAAAATCGCCGGGCTGAAGACAAAATTGTCAGAGAAGCTGGGCGATGAAACGGTGGCGATCATTCGTCCACGAAAAGAAGGAATTCGTGTTCACGGTATTGAGCACCGCATTGGCGGTATTATGTACAATGACTTGGGGCTGAAGATGCCTGCTGTGGTACAGGAGATTAATGAAGATGGTTCCATAGAAATCTCTATGGAAAAAGTGCCTGAGATCGGGGCAGATCGTTATTTTGTGCTGTCGGATGAACTGTTTGCGGCAGAGGCAGAAGCTATGGTGAGTAATCCCGTGTGGGAGTCCCTGGATGCTGTGAAAAATAACCGCACGTATGATGTAAACTCAACACTGTGGATTGCATACTACGGACCGCTTGCGATTAATCTGATTGTAGATCAGGCAGCGGAAGCCCTGCTCGGATCGAACTAATATGAACCTATATCTCTCGACAGACTTATGGAAAGAGACGGTAGAGGATCATTCGATTTTGCTTGGTGAGCCGCCTGAACATAGTGTCCGTACCATTGCTTTGAGTGAGTTGCATGACGAAGAGGCGTGTCGAGAGTATATCAGCTGGTTTCAGAACTATATCGATGCGCCTGACATGAAGGTTGCCGCTTCCATGTTAGCCAAACGGATCGGTTATCTGTGGACGGCTCCACTTGTGACCGCGATGACTTTTCATCATCAGCATGTAACCTTTCAGCTGGAGAACAGCTTTCTCTATCATCCAGCGCTCTCAGATCATGAGGGCAGTACACGATTTCCTTTTCTAGCGGTGAATGGACTTCAGGCTGAAGGACTAACGGGAGACAGGGGAGTATGGCGGGAAAAGGTGCTCGAGGAGATGTTTGCGGTACAGCTTACACCGCTGTTAAAGACGCTTGCTGCGATTGCGCCTCTTTCGATGAGTATTCTCTGGGAGAACATCATGGTACGTATCGGCCGACTATTCGCTCCTGATGAAGCCGAGACTGAGCAGGAAAGTAAGATCATTCAAGAGGACTTTTCATATCTGACGCAGGTGGCATCCGGGGAAGTGTTTGGTGAGAGGAAGAATCCGTTAACCCGCTTCACCGATTGTAAGGACAATGTGCATGTTGCTAAAAGCGAGCGAATTACCTGCTGTTTCTATTACCACATGTCAGGTGAATATTGTCTCAAATGTCCGAAAATTGACAATGAGAAAGAATCTCAACTAAAATGACAACAGCAAGAATTTTACCTTTGCGATTGTCAGGAGATGAGAGAAATGCCGCTGCAAGAACAGACAAGTCTATGGAGTGATACAACGATCAAGATGCTTGACGGGGATAGCGGTACTTTGCAGACAGGCAGCGTTTTACACGTAACGGATTTAACTTCAAATGTGCTGCTGCTGGCATATGGAGGGGAAGGGGAGCTTGCAATGGATGGCGAGGGTTGCCACATTGGAGCTTCTTTTGCCTGTCATGTGGTGAAGGGATCATCCTTTACGCTGACGGCCAGATCAGAGGACATTCATTATATTGTCATTATGTACAAGGCTTCTTCTATAGAAGGAGCCTCTCTTATTGTGCCTTCATATCGCAAGCATCCGCTGCGCAGGTCATTTGTTCAAAACTCGGCAACCCATGCGGAATGGATCGAAAACGCCGAGAAAATCGTTGCCAAATGGCGCCGCGGTGAAGGACTGGAACGTTTCTATGCCAACGCTTTGCTCCAAGGAATGATCTACGAGCTGATCATGGAGTATGAACGTGGTCAAGGGGGAGCGGAGTCCGACATGGTGGATGTAGTCGCTTCTTATATCACATCGCACTATCGTCAAAACTTGGAGCTAAAAGAGCTGGCAGCCCTTGCGGGCTGTAGTGTAAGACAGCTGCAGCGACGATTCAAACAAGAGAAGCAACTTGGACCGATGGAATACGTCATTCAGCTGCGTATGGAAAGTGCCTCACGCATGCTATGTCACACGGATGCCTCCATCGGTGAAATTGCGGACAAAATGGGCTATCGCGATATGTATTACTTCAGCAGAGCATTTAAAAAATATCATGGTGTCCCACCGCTACATTACCGGCATGCCGCCGCTTCGAGAAGAGATGCAGACTATGCGAATGCTTTGCTACAAAATCGCACAGCTTCTTCTTATGAATCAGCCGAAGGTCCGGTCATCTGCCATATGCGCGGGGAGTACACCGTCACCGAGATACCACAGCGTATCGCTGTCCTCGATGTGCAATATGCTGATCATTTGCTTGCACTGGGCTTGTCTCCGGTAGGAAGTGTCGGACTAGGAAGTACCGTGTTAACGTTCCCTCAATCACTCCGGGCAGGACTCCAACATACAGCATTACTTGGTACGTATGAATACCCCGATCTCCAGGCGGTAGAGCGACTTGCGCCGGATCTGATTATTTGCACCGAGGTGCATGATCAGCATCATGAATGGTTAAGCCAGAACGCTCCAGTACTCATGTTCAAGCGTAACGAAAACTGGCAGACGATTCTAATTCTGTTCGGTGAACTGACAGGTAAGCGAGCAGAGGCCAAGCAGATTATCGCGGATTATCATCGCCGAACAGCTTTGCTATCCGAGGAATTGTCCTCTGTACTTGCAGGAAAAAGTGTGGCATTGATTCGTCCACTCGATTCCCTCGTGCGCGTCCATTCTGCTGCTCATCGCACAGGCGCTGTGTTGTACCGGGATCTGGGTCTGCCCGTTCCGTTATTTGTTGCAGATACCACCGACACGGCCTATCATATCTCGGTTGAGAGATTACCTGCAGTACAGGCTAGCCACTACTTTTTGCTGAGTAATGAGCTTATGCAGGATGGGATATCTGCGACAGAGACGAGGGTTTTGGGAATGCTGGATGGGGGTGAGCAACAGTGTGTATATTCTGTTGATGCTGCAACATGGATCGGCTGTTATGGGCCAACAGGAATCAATGGCATAGTGGATCAGATCGCACAGACATTGTTGGGGTGAGGGGGAGTTGTACTGCAACTCCCCCTATTTACATATATCCAAAATATATTGGATTAGTGGAGAACTTCTTCAAACAGAGGTGTATCATAATTAAGAATGCAGTCATTCTATTATGTAGGTCGCATTTGTTTCTTCATTTTATTGTTACGGAGAACGTTGACAGAAGTAATTGACGAAAGATACAATCCATATATTCCCTATAGTTTCAAAAGCGTTTATATCGATTGATCGTTTTAAAAATATACTTTAGCTCTCTATTTGGAATTTGGTTTCTTGGATATACCTTCAGGAAGCGATAGTGTCTTAATACTTAAAGGATCGTAGTTCACGAAAACAAATACCTTCTTTTTCTTATCGCCTTCAATGTAGCCATGGAGGCCTAACGACTTGGCTAGATCGGTAGGAGAGAATTTATACTCCGTAAAACGAACGGTTACACCGTATTTTTCGAGAACATAATTTGCAGCGAACTTCTCGGCGGAGGATACAATCGCCTTTTCTTCTTCGGAGGCACATGCTCCGAGTAAGAGAGATGAGATGATTAAGAGTACGAATAGGAAGAAAGGTTTTCTCAAAAAGGGACACCTCTACTTTCATAGACTGGTATTAATATACTATAAAGATTGAATTATCACTAGTTTACATAATCATATCGGAATGTTCAATTCAGGAGGTATTTATGCGGAACGATTACATTAGCGATGAGTTGTATAAGGAAATATCTGATCTTGCCTACCAGGACAACATTACTGCCGGAGCACCGCTTACAGAAGAGGGAGATTATGCACAATGGAAGGTCATTGAACCTGAAGGTGCCGAGCTCCACAATAAAGTGTCGGGTTTCGATTCCGTCATCCTCCACAACAATCAGACGAATCAGATTGTCATCGGTTACCGCGGAACAGAGCCAGGTGGGAGCTGGCTTGGGAGAGCAGCCGATTACGAAACAGACGTGTTCGATGTTTTAGGTGGACGCACCAGAGAACTGGAGGATGCCGTAACTGACCCTAATCATCATAACATTTTCAAAAAAAGCTTTATTCAATCCATTAAGGACGATATCGATTGGGAGAACAATCAATTTCATCAGGCGGAAGTGCTTTATGAACAAGTCAAAGCAAAATATCCCGACTCCAGTATCTCCCTTACGGGACATTCGCTTGGAGGTGGTTTAGCGCAATACGTGGCAGCACGGCAGGATTTGTCGGCCATGACATACAGTGCTCCGAGTGTAACCAATTTGCTGGACGATGCAAGCTTGGCTAAAGTGAACGAGGGTTATTATGATGGAAAAGTGGTGAACATCGTTCAGCCTAACGATTCAGTAGGTGCAGGAGGACTTTTTGAATATGACAGACATGTTGGCAGCACGTACTACAAAGGCCAGGATTTTGACTCGGCCAATGCGATGTACCAAAACTGGAGGCTGCAATTCCAGCTCATGGTGCCGATTCGTCCGATGGGGCCCAGCGGTCCGTTAGTCACATATAATTTCCCAATTGATATCGATCTGGACAAGTTTCAGGTAGGTAATATTGTTCGATTGATGGACTCGTTTTCCAAAAAAGAAGGCAAGGGATATCACTCAATGAACCAGTATCAATTTGATGAACAGGGTAACTTGGTGGGTCCACTTATCGATCGCGCCACGGGGAAACAAATTGACATCTCACCACGCTGGAATGCTTATCAGGAATCACGGATGGCTTTGTCAAACCTCGTTGGTGGGTTGGTGGCCCCCTTGATTGCGGCTGCATCCAATGGAAAGTCAGGTCAAGGTGGTGGCACAATCCGACTAACGCCGGAGGAATTGGCACAGGCAGCCAAGGAGATGCGCTTTAGTTTGAGCGGGTTTTCCAATGATGCACAAGCTTCCATCCGAATGTTCGAGGCTTATACTTCTACAAGTGAAAGCCATTCCTTCACGTCAATCGCTTACGAAGCTACGGCGACACTGGAACGAATTAACCGTTGGTATCAGGAATCGATCAGCGAGATTGCAGAGTATATTGAACGCAAGCACGAAGATTTCGTTCAAGCCGACCAGTTCTTAACGGGAGGTAATTGACATGGGAAGAATATCGGTATCTTTATCCGATCTGAGAAGAGCCGTTCAGCAATGTGAGCAGTTGCAGGAGCGCTTAGTGCAGCAGGAGCAGAAGATGCGTTCAATACATAGTAGACTGGAGCAAGATTGGGCAGGAAATGCTGCCACAACGCTAGGATTCAAAATGCAATCTTTCCTGAACGGGACATCCAGCCGAATGGATGAATTGGAGGCGCATAAAGAAGCATTGCGACGATACATCCACAGGATGGAGGAAGCTGACCGTGCAGACTTCAAAGACCCGAGGGAGCACAGCATGCTGAGATGAGATATCCGAACAGTGGCTGAGACCTGGATTGGCTGTTATGCTCTAACAGGTATTAATGGGATTGTGGATCATTCGCTCAGGCTTTGTTGGCTTGAGCAGCAGTGCCGGCACAAGCCCATTTGAAGCGAAAGATGGTACGTTCACCTTTTAAAAAGTTGATATATCCCAAAAGCATCGGAAGGTCGTCGGATTCCCCATGGGATGAAGAACGACTTTTTTTGTTTTATTACTATAATGAAAGGTTGCACTGCATAATCGCATTCTACGCAACCCTGCATATATTCAGCGTATTCAAAGCCCATTGGATCGATTTGATAAGGGTTTGAGAAAACTAATAAATTCCCCCTATTCGCCAATTTCCTTTCGTAATTGTAACAATATGGGTTATCATATACGTAGTTCAGGCACTATTAGGAGGGGATTCAATGAAAAAAATATAGCACTAATCATACTAATGGTTGGATTGATAATAAGCATGTACTTCAACTATCAATTCAAAGCGTACAAAGACAATCAAGACGTTGATTACACGGTTAAACTGAATCATGGAACCGAAATTGGTATAAAAGAATCAATCTACAATTTAGATAATGTGATCAAAAGCTTAGAGGACAATTCTTCGAAGGAAACAGTCATACACGCATTAGGAAATGTGGCCGTATCTTTGAAAGTGGGTGAAGAATCATTCGTCTTTCTGAATTCCGACTTCAGGGAAGATCAGTTATCATCAACCAATTTAATCTATAATGTGTTTAGAGATATGTATACGCATATAAGAGTAGAAATCATAGACCAAATTTTATCGAATAAGATATCGCTAGAAAAAGAATCGAGAAATCAACTGATTAAGGATATAGGTGTGCTTAAACAAGATTTGGAGTATGTTGATAGTCAATTTAACGAGGATATTTTGAAAGAACAAAATTCTAAGTGGATTGAAAATAAATGGAAAGAGTTAATTGGAGAGATTGTAAATCGAAATACGGATTTTAAGTTATATGAAAGAATGAAAACGAAATACAATTTATAATGAGTTCGTGAGAGACTATGGATATAGGCGGATACCCCCGCACCAACTAACTGTGCTCATGCAGCCGCACCCTTTCGGGTGCTTTTAAGCCGGTGGTGGGTTAGCATCTACGAAACGACATCAAACCATAAGGAGGCCAATTTCGTGATTAGATTGTGTAAAAGCATGGATACGGATGTAATGTATCAGATTATTAATGATGCAGCAAAGGCTTACAAAGGAGTAATTCCTGACGATAGGTATCATGAACCTTATATGACATTGGAAGAGCTAAAGTGCGAAATGAACGATGGCGTAGTATTTTGGGGGTTTGAAGAAAAAAATCAATTATTAGGAGTTATGGGGATTCAAGATAAGGGTGATGTATGTTTAATTAGACACGCATATGTACGAACAAACCAACGGAATAGCGGAATAGGTACGAAGCTTTTAACTCATATGGTGGCTTTAACAAATAAACCGATCTTAATAGGGACATGGGACTCAGCTGAATGGGCTAAGAAATTTTACTTAAAGAATGGTTTTAAACTGGTATCACCTGATGAGAAGAAAAAGCTATTAAATACCTATTGGAATGTTCCAGAAAGACAAATTGAGACCTCTGTAGTCTTATGCGATAGCAAGAGGGCCACTTGACAAAATTTCAGAATATACAAGTTCAAATTAAATTAGAAGTGGTTTCGTATAATATCATATTCCCGCGTAGGGGCTTGCGCCCCTTGATCTGCCCGTAATATTTCTGTGGAATGGATAAGCAGGTACATCCATTCCCTAAGATAAGGGCTATCTAAAGGGGGGCGTCGTGATGCTGGAACATTCCAGAAATTAATAAATCAAAATTTGAAGAGAGGTTTTTTCCTAAAACCGCTTATGTTTAGTTCTGGACGCTTAAGTGAAAGACTACAAGGAGGGATATTATGAAGCTTTTTCGTGGAAAAGAAGCCTTAAATTAAGGTACTGATCTTATAAAACCTTCAATATATACGCCTCTTGGAACAATTGAACTTTCACTTGCTGCCTCTGGCGAATGTTATCTTCCTACTCACTGTTCTCAGCTCAAACATGGCGGATCACTCTACCAGTATTACTACGACTCGTTTGATTGCGAGTTAGTGCTCTGTAATCTGAACCATAATCTTTCTTCACCTCAGGAAGTAGAGGAATGCTGGGGAGCCGTATTTAGAATCAAACCCAATGCATATCATCAGATAAGCACTTGTAGCTTTTCGGCTTTGTGGAAAGAGGGATACAGCTGGGAAGATTACGGATCTGACACGGGAGAAAATCTTGAAGCTGTCGAATATGAGAATGAACAGTACCGCTTACACATAGGAACCCAAGAAGAACCACTGATAATGGGAAAAAGAAAACAAGGTGATAGGACTCCTAAATCTCTTACTTTGAACTCTGCTTTTGAGAAGTGTAGTTTTGTCTTACATTCTGATCAAGGCATTGAAGTATCTATGACAGAGATTAATTCCCACCAGATATGCTAAGTACATTTTTTAATAGCTTGGAATAGAAAAATAGAAGAGGATATTTCTACTTGGTTAGCTGTAGACCAGCCTACGAAAGAAATCTTAAAGGGAGAAGATATTTGGTAAACTATAAACGAAAATAGTATATAAAGAACAAGAGATACATCCTTGATCAAGTAGTGGAAGAAGTGTGGTACTTTACATAAAAATAGAGGATAAATTTTGATATACGTCTAAGGTAGAAGGAGAGAATGTAATTGAACAACATAAACTCTCATAATTGCAATCTAAATATAAGATATGACCTGCCTGATGAGTTGTGGGCTAAAGTTTCTAAAGTATATGAGCGGATGCCAGGGTGGATTGGTTATAAAAGTGGAATTCCGTATTGGTTTGGAACTGAAGAGGATGATGTTTTCATTGAAGCATCCGTTGAGGCAAGTGGATTATCATTTTATGCACAGATGGATGATAATGATTGGAATGCATGGATAGAAACATTTAAGTTGGAAGCGTCAAAAGTGTTGGGTTTTGATGTTGGTGAACCCGAAGATGGATATATGTGATGAAAAAGGAGGATGAACAGGTGAATGAATATGGTGTATTACTTGAGTCAAACGGTCGGTATGCTTTGAGGTTTGAACGATTTCTTCATCATAATCCAGAAGATGTTTTCTTTGTGATCACGAAGCCTAGTTCCTTCGCCCAATGGTATCCTTTCGCAACAGGAGAGATGGATCTGAGAATTGGTGGCAGGATTGCCTTCGATGATGGTGAAGGAACGACATATGAGGGGACCATTACAGAGTTAGAAAAGCCATATGTATTTGGGTTCCGTGAAGTTGATGATCTGATTAACATTTCATTGCAGAAAGAAGATAAAGGATGTCGAATGATCTTTACCCATACGTTTAACGATGATTCATGGGCAGTGAACACGGCCGCAGGATGGCATAGGTGCCTGGATGTATTGGTCCAAATTATCAATGGTAGACCCATTCAGTGGCATGATAACTCAACTGAGCTGCGTGAAATCTATAGTGAATTATTCAAGATAAAAGATTAACAGAATTAAAAAAGTTATTTCAATATAACACCCTACCTCAACGTTGATCAGCATAGTGGGGTGTTATCGTGACTAAGGATTCATGTATATTCTTTCCAATAACGAACGAAGCATTGCAAAAAACAGTATTCACCTACCGTGATACGATAATTAACGATAACTAGCCAAAAGTTATACGAAATTGTCGAAAGGATTGATGGACGTTGATTCAAGGAGAATTAATTTATAAAACAATAGACTCTTTAAAGAAAAGATTAGAAAATAATAAATTACTAGAATTGCAACTTCAAGAAGGTTATTTAACTCAAGCTACCTGTCAGTTTAATGAAGCAGCAGATGAAAGTGATTTATTGGAATTCCAAAGGAAGTTAGAGTATAAACTTCCCAATGATTATATTAACTTTTTGAAGACAACCAATGGTTGCTCATTATTTGATCATCCGCAATACGGTGGAGAATCATATTTATATAAGTGGCAGGATATTGAAGAATCAACGTACGAGGAACCAACTGTTGGGTACTTAAAGATAGCCTATATATACCAAGATAATATAATAATTGATCTGAAAGCATATAGCCAAGGCTCAAATAATTACTTAATGGTTAAGGGGCACATAGATCATTTTCATGAGTCGAGGCCCTTGAATATGAACTTCGAGTTGTGGTTCGAACGATTTATTATCAGTCAGGGAGATAAGTTTTGGGAATGGTCAATATATACGGCAGAAAATTATTATAGATTAAGAGGATAAAATATTGAAGGAGATTTCTGAGGAGTACTTTCAAACTAGAGGGTTCGTGAATACAGGAACGTTATGTGGAATTGTATTGAAAGAGTTAGAGTAGGTGAGTCCAGTGGTGGAGAGAAAATTCAAAAGACGTTTTTTTTATATTGTTCTACTGTCATTTCCATTTGTAGTAGTAGAGAGTTTACTTTTATTAAAATATCCTAACACCGGATTAGGCAGGATTATAAGCTTGCCCATGACCTTTATGATGAATGGTGTGATTATTCTGATCTCATCCAGTTTAGTTTATTAATTGCTTAAATACACCAATTTTAAAGTTGTTGGGAGAGTTATTCTAGGATTAACGATATGTTTAACTCTGATCGTAACAGTATGGTTGTATCCACAGGATTCATCCAAACATATTACAAAAACTATAGTAGAAGATATTAAGAGTTTATGGATTAAATGAGGAATTCGCTTAGTATATATTTTCTGATTAATTATTATTTCTAAAAAATCCATACATCAATTCTTAAAGAGGTGAAACTCCTGAAAGAGAAAACCAAAGTGATGGCCTATTTTTGTTTATTTGGAGATGAATTCGATCCGAATCATGTAACTTCAATACTTAGAACGGAACCTACCAATACGGCTTACAAAGGCGACATAATTAACAAAATGCATCGAATAAAAGAAACATCATGGACATTAGGTACGGATTATGAAGAATCATTAGATGTAAATCACCAATTAATAAAAGTAGTCGATATGTTAAGAAACAAAGCAAAAGAGATCAATTCGATTCGGATTGAACATCAAATAAGAACAAAATTTTTCATTGTAATAAGAATAGAAGAGGGGAAAACGCCTGCTCTTTATTTCGATTCTGATTTTATTGAATTCGTTAATATGATTCATGCTGAGATTGATGTGGATTTGTATTCCAATCCATATAATGAAGAATTCGAATAAGAAATGAAGTTCGTAAGACATGGTTAAAGGGAATGGACATGAGATAACATTATATTCATGCTGCGTACATTCGTCTTGGGGTCGGCAAGAGCCAGACACTTAGCATACATTGGGTTGTGAATACAGAAACGTTATATGAAACTTTCTGATGAGAGATAATTGATAAATGTATGTATACATAATCTGCAGTGAAAGTAGCTATACTTTGATTAAATAAATTAAAGAAAATTTTATTTTGAAGAGAGTATTCTCAAACCTACTAGAAGAGTGAGATTTATGTTGCTTCAATAGGATGAAATAATAATTAATCTATAGCAGGGATGCGGGAAATCTGAGAATATTTTTGAAGTCAATCTACTTATTATCTGCTGTAGGAGTTGGCATTGGATGTTATTATTCATTCATATTTTTTATTTTTAATATTGGCGGTGGTTTTATGAGTAATGATAACAAGCCTGCCGCTTTCGGGGTTGCTACTTTGGCGGTAGTAGGAATAATCGTTTTTTTACTGCTTGGCAGACTCATTTACAATTCCAACTCCTATATTGGCCCAAGTGTTGTAATCATAGTTGTTACCGCTATTCTGACTTTGCCAGTTGTGGATGTGGCTTATAATGTGATTGATACTTATCAAACACACCGCGCGAAGCCTTATGTGGAAAGTTATATGAATGACTTAAAAACAGGTTTTGTTGATAAAATAGCACCACTGGAATTTGATTATAACGAAAGCAAGACTGAAACTCTTCGTTACTGGAGTAATAATGGACATGATATTTGGATTAAATTAAGAAAGAAAAATGAAACACTGACATCAGAGGATTTAAATAACGTAATTAATGCCTTACCTTCAGCTAAGTATAAAGTAAGAGTATTTATATATTATAAGAGCTTTAAAGAGTATCCAAACGATCAGTATTTTATTGATTTTTCGATTCGAAATAGCCCAACTGTTCCACCATATTGTAATTCAGATGACTTTGAACATAATCTATGTGATTTTGTAATAGGAAAATAAATCTAAAGGAGTTTCCAAATTGAAGAATCAAAAGCGTTCAATGATTTTACTATTTCTTTTAATAATAGTGGCCCTAAGTGGTTGCATTTCATACAGTGTGAAGGCGGATAAAATTGTTGAGGATGGGTTGATAATAAATTCAATTTCATTTGGACTGGGGGAGAGCGAAGAAGATGCAGGTATTACAGTCGTAACATACAATTTAAATCTACGGAATAGAACCAATAAATCAATAATCCTAAAAACAGTTGAACCGATTATAAGTAAGGATATTCAGGAGCGATTAATTGATAGAGACATTAAATTGGACATAAATGAGAAAATTGATGGTGATACTTCGGAAGCACTGACAGGTACTTTTAAATTAGATACTAAAGGGCTTGATAAAGAAGGAATAATCAAGTTAAACATTAATGTTAAAGAATTTAATATAGCAATGGAACAAGTCGTAGGAATGAATGAAGTAAATAACTAATATGAAAAAAGTCCAAAAAAACATATCTAACAAAGAGGTGTATCTTTATGGAAAGAAAAAAAGATGAGAACAATCAGATGGGTGTAATTCCAGAGCGCCATAGCCCTGTACGACATATTCTTAATGAAGCAAATGGAATACTGAACAATCAATTTATAGACAGTTTTAAAAAAGCTCTGGATACTCCAGATGCATATGTAATTATGGAAGGTGATTATGGAGGACAAATCTATTTGTCTTGCCCTATGAAACTAGTCAATTGCAGTGAGGGGACATTACATACTCTATTAAAAGATTTAGATACCATTGCATGGGACTGTAATGAGGGAGAAGGCCAAGGACTATATTACGAAAAACTCTTTCCTGGTGATGGGATTAGTGGAGGTATGGGGGGAGGCGATGTTGAGGAAGGACTATGGATTCATGAAGAATTTATAGATTTACAATTATATGATGAAATTCATGAAGTCATATCAGGCAATAAAGAAAGAATAACAAAACAATAAAATGAATGATCATAAGGCCCATCAACATCGGATAACAAAGTGTTCATGTGGATGGGCAAACTGTTGAAGTACTGCATACAGAGAAAAAGGAAGATGTGAGGTGAGTTATGGGCGTAAGAAAAAAATATAAACGTAAAATCGTTCGCTCCAATCGATTATTTTATTGGTATGTTGAACCGGATATTGACGATGAAGGAATAATCAAATTACATATCGTTTCTGAGGATAAGAAGTTAATCGTTACTTATGAAGTTGGACAACACAGTATTAAGAACAAGACCCCATATATAGTCATCATCGGAGAAGAATTCGAAGGCTGGACAACAGAATATATAGGATACAGAAGAGTACTCACACCGAAATGGAGCGATGAGATCATCACGCCAAAGTTGATAGGTGAAATCATTGATTGGTGCCTCTTGAAAGACAAAGAGATAAACATCGTGAATTGGAAAGGTGAAATTCTCCGACCTATCTCCTGAAAAGAGTGTAATTGCATTTGAGAATAATTTAGAGTCATGTGGACTTTTTTGAAAACGCATACGTGAAAACAAGAGAATGTAATTAACATTTAATATAAAAGGAGAGAAGCTAATGCAGATGAATCGTGGACATCACACGGTAAACAAAGTAATGGTTTCTGTTCTTTCATACATATTTATCATTATGGCAATAGCAGTACCTGCCCACGCTGATGAGAAACAGGTTGAGACTACACCATCCAGGATTCCTTTATCCAATTTAGAGGAGACGATTGATGCTTATGTAGCCTCGTATGAGAAGTACACCGCTGCCGTTTCGGTTGTGGCTATCAAAGATGGTGAAACCATTGTGAATAAGGCATATGGTTACGCAGATATTGAGAAGCAGCGAAAGGCGGATACCTCTACTGTTTTTGAATGGGCTTCCATCTCGAAACTGTTGGTCTATACGAGTGTGATGCAGCTTGTCGAACAGGGAAAGCTTGATTTGGAGACGGATATCCAAGAATATCTGCCAGAGGGATTTTTCAAAAAGCTGAAATACGATGATCCAATTACCCTATTGAACCTGATGCATCACAATGCGGGTTGGGAAGATCAAACAGCGGCCGAGGTGTTTTATTACTCTGAGGATGAAACGTTAGAATTAGGAGAAACGCTGCGTAAAAATGAGCCGAAACAGATCTATAAACCGAATAGCATAGTGGGTTATTCGAACTATGGCGTTGGTCTAGCCGGTTACATCGTGGAAGAGATAAGTGGACAACCTTTTTATGAATATGTTAATCAACATATTTTCGAACCGCTTCATATGAACGACACCTCAATTCATCCAACGGGGCAAGATCATCCAGACCTAGTACAAAGAAGGAATGAGATTGAAGGGTATACAAAAGATTTGAAACTGATCCCTGAGAACAGAGTATACGTTACGTTTTATCCTACAGGGGCAGCGATTGGGACAGCAGAAGATTTAGGCAAATTCCTTGCAGCGTTGATGCCTGTAGATGATAGCAATGTATTATTTAAGAACAGGGATACGTTGAACGAAATGTTGTCAACAAGTCTATATTATGAAGGCACTTCTACTCCGCGATTTGCGCATGGGTTCGTTGAGATGGAATACTGGGTGCCTACTCTGATGCACGAGGGCAATTTGAAAGCATTCTCCAGCAAAGTTGTCTTTGATCCCGAATCTAAATTTGGGATGGTAGTCATGACAAACCAGTCTTTTGAGGAAATTTATTATTATGGGCTTATTAAAGAAATTTTCGGTGACAACGTCAATTCTAATAGAGTTACTTCAGATGGGGGAGGATATTTTCAATCCGCACGACGGGCAGCATCTAGATTTACTAATTTATTTACAGCCCTTGATATAAAGAAATTCACAAAAGCTGAGTTGAGTAGTTCTTATAACGTTGTCGAGCATAATGGTGTTGTTGAGAAAATTTCCTTTACTCCTTACATTGATTACTTGCCTATATCGAATGTAAAGGTAAACTTGATAAAGATATCTTTTATTCCTGCTGTGCTTGCCGCCATTTTCACTATAATTGCTTTGATCGGCTATGTAATCCGGCAGCTTCTTAACAAACTAAATAAACGAAGAAAATCTACCACCAATTTTAATAAATACCATCTTGCAATTAACTTTGCAGGTGTGGCACTCCTTCTTAATCTTTTCATCTTACAAACGAAGTTGAGGTTTCCAAATTATCCTGGTTATTCTTCGATACGCATCAATTTAATGTTTAACCTACTATATGTGGTTCTAGCAGTGGCGTTTCTTGGCTTGCTTATCTACAAATTGCGGAAGAGCAGTTACAGCAAAAAGCAAAAGGTGATGTACATCATGTCTGGCATCTCGGCGTTCATCTTGGCTGCTTTTGTTGTGGGATGGAATTTGTATGTTTAGAGTGTTGTAGGTACGTCTTTAAACTCAAACCTATTTATGAGCCATCATCGGTCGTCCATTGTTTCAATGACTTTAGTCGGTTGCTCTTTCAGTTTTCTAACATATTTTATTTTTTAGAAGCATTTAAACAGGGGTTATAAACGTTATAGACTTTTTTGATCGCATTTTGTGGTGAAATCGATCTTACCGAAAGAGATTCCTTCTTGATTTTTAGATACCATATTTCGGTAAGTAAACAGGCGTGGTATAAAATGGTAGTATTCTTGAGGGAAAGGTAGTATTAATTAAGTATTTCCTGTTATTTCACTATACAAGAAAGATTTAGGCGGTTTATTAACTTTGCATACTTTTCTATATTATAATACACTTGGAAATATCATGAAAATATTATACATCTTACGGAGGTTATTCCATGAAAAAAAAATTAAGTAAATTGTTGGCACTATCTTTAAGTAGCTTATTACTGTTTTCAGCTAGCGGTGTTGTTTCAGCGTCAGACATTAATGCTTCAGTTGATGTTGGTAATTCTGTTCTTCTTCAATCTGGGTGGACACAAAGCGAAATTGATGACCTTTTAACGCCAGAAGAAGTAGCAAAATATGCAAATGGTACTTTAGTTGATACTACAACTCATTATGTGAAGCAAATTGTATCAAGTAATACTGAAAATAATTACTCAATGTCGATTACAGACTCTACAAATCTGCCAACTCTAATTGCAGAAACTGGAGAACTTGTCTCTATGAGCAAAGAGGATTTTTACAGAGAGATTGCAGAATCTAATGAGGCTGAAGAAGATTCAGAAAATTCAGTTACACCACAAGCAACCTCTAAAAACCAATCCTATACTACAAGTGATGGATACATGAAATATACTATGGAGACTTATAAAGTAGGTACAAATAAATATCAGTTAAATTTAAGATTTGAATGGGTAAAAAATCCTTCACAAAGAGGTATTGATATCATGGCACTTGCTCATGGTCCACAACTAGTTCAGTCTGGGACGCAGAGTAATGTTACTTTCACTGCAAAGCATGATGCAATAATAAACGGAAAATCATACCCTGAAGTCCCAATTGCTAGAGACTCAATAGTTGTAGATTCGGGTGGGACAGCAGTTACATTTAAACTCCCAACTACATCTCTTAATTACTTAGTAAATAATATTAGAGGCTACATGAGTTATGGAGCACAAAAAGGGAACACTAATGATATAGCAGTTGGGATTCATGGATATTATAAGCATAAAGTCAGTTCACTTAATGTAGCTCCTTCAATAACAATTCCTGGTGGTCCTTCTTTAAGGATATCTTCTGAAAGTACTTATGAAACAGAAAAACCAACACCGTATTTCTCATTCGATCTTTAATATGTTATTATGAGGCCATAAATTATTTTATGGTCTCATCTTTAATTATATAAGATGTAAGGAGTAAGAATTGTGAATAAAAAAGAAAAGAAGTATATTATTGCTATTATTATACTTGTTGCAGTTGTATTGGGTGCTATTTGGTATTTTAAAGTGGGTTATTTATTGAGAAAACCAGAGATTCCCGAAGCCAATATTGAAATTCAAACAAAAATGGTTGATGGGGGTACGATTAATTTACGAAACGCTGAGTACACCGAAGGACAAATAAAGGTCGGATATGAAGTGAGAGGATTCAGTTTGGAAGAGTATAATATTTCTTGTAAGCTTTATAATGACGGAAATTTAATTACAACTTCTGAACCAACAGGTGGAGGTATGATAGAACTAGACGAAAAACATTTTTACTTAATTGGTAGTGAGAATATAAATCAGATCAATCTGCCTGAATCTATAAATCTAACTGTGGAGATTGCAGTTATACCAAATGATTATAGACAAAAACCTATAACAGCATCATTTAATGTGAGCCTTGATAAACAAGTGCAATAGATTGGAAAGAGGAGATGAGACGTTGAGTTTTATCAATCGTTGAGTAGTACGCTCGTTTCGCCAATTGAATCAGCAATGACTTTTAAGGGGACTGTTGTTCGTACTGCTCCATCTCCATTATTTCCATAAATATTCCTGAATATCATCATTCTTGAGTAAATCATTTTAGAAATGAAGTGATACTCATCTTCTCCTTTTATATCAAATTTCCTCAGCTAGTAGAACCATTGGGCCACGTTCTGCGGCTCGTTTCAATTAGCGCCTAAAGATCAGAATACCTGCAACGATCCTGCTTATTTCTTACCATACACACATACACAAAAGATGAGTAAATAGTTTTTATAATGTTGCCGAGAAAATTTCTGTTACCCCTTATATTGATTTCTTGCCTGTATTAAATTTAAAAGTGAATTTAATTAAGATATCTGTTATTTCTGTTGTGCTAGCTATCGTTTTCAGTTTATGTGATTTGATTGGCTATTTAATCCGGATGCTTATTAACAAACTAAATAAACGAGGAAATCTTACGACCAATTTTTAATAAATATCATCTTGCAATCAATTTTGCAGGTGTGGTACTCCTTTTTAATCTTTTCATCATACAGACGAAGATTAGCTTTCCAAATTATCCTGGTTATTCTTCGTTACGGATCAATTTAATGTTTAACCTACTATATGTTGTTCTAGCAGTGACGTTTCTCGGCTTGCTTATCTACAAACTGCGGAAAAGCAGTTACAGCAAAAAGCAAAAGGTGATGTACATCATGTCTGGCATCTCAGCGTTCATCTTGGCTGCTTTTATTGTGGGATGGAATTTGTATGTTTAGAAGATTAAACGCTGAATATAGATATTCAAAGCATTGCAATGGCTCGCGGATGACTTCTATACATCATTGATATTATAAGTGGAGAAAATTATAAAGAGTAAAGGCAGCAGTTCCTTATGTGGAACTGCTGTCTTTGTGTTAGTATGCCCTTTGGTAACTTGTGCCTTGGCATATTGAAGGGGGATCAAGATGATCCTATTTTTTAACTCTCAAAATAAATATCTTAATGGAACTGTAAATGACCACTAGAATATTCAATAATATTAGACCTATATATCCATCCGTTAATTTTGTTCTTTCAATCCACTTATTCACTAACTCTCCAGAGAGAGCTTGTTTTCCTAAATATTTATCTATATCATTCGGATGGATTTCATCCCTATATATAAGTGGAAACTCCATGCTGTTGGATGAAGCAGCTAGCGGCGGATAGAACTCTACCCATTTCTGACCTGCCCATCGATCATACTTATAATGAAAGTCTGCGCTGGATTCGAGACTATCCCATCTGAGAAAACCCAATATGATTAGAATACAAAGTGTGATGACGCTAATTATTAGCTTCTTGTTAATCAAATAAACACCATCCTTATGTTTGTACTAGTAACAATACTGTTGCATGAAAATAGCTGTATCATCCATTTAATTCTAGCAGTATTTTCCGTTATCTGTATGTAAATTATTCCGTATGAAATGGTAGTAAATAAACAACCAATCGATCAAAGAACCGTTGCAGAAGACATAAAAGTTAAGAGGATGCAGCCGCAAAACGATTAAAGCGTATTGTAATCAGGTCGAACGTTTTCTGAGCAGCTTTCCACTTAAAAGTACGGATGTGACTACATCAAATGTTCAGCCGTATTGTTTAGGTTTGCTTGAGCGAAGGATCTCCCATTCGAGCGTGAATCAGATGATTAGCGCGCTCCGCTTTTATTGTAAACATGAGCTCCTTCATCCTACAGATATCCAATATATTCGTCCCAAGAAGCAGACCGAGCTTCCACAAGTGTTGTCCGAAAAGGAAGTTGTTCAATTACTCAAATCCGTAACCAACCCTAAACATAAGGCCATATTGTTTCTGACCTATTCTTCCGGGCTTCGTGTAAGTGAAGGTGTGCGTCTGCGTTGCAGTGATCTGGATGTTGAAAGGAAAACACTCCTCGTGAGACAGGGGAAGGGGCAAAAGGATCGGAGGACGCTTCTTTCAAATCTCGCTTGGGATTTCGTGCAGAAGTACATAGCTGAAAATAGACCCAATCGTTGGCTGTTTCCGGGGCAATCTATCTTACTGAGCGGAGCGTGCAGAAGGCGTTTGAAGAAGCAAGACGACGTGCAGGTATTGTGAAAAAGTAAGTATTCATGCGCTGAGACACTCCTTCGCCACTCATTTTCTGGAAAACGGGACAGACCTGCGCTACATTCAGGAGTTACTTGGTCATACGAGTGCACGTACAACTCAGCGATATACGCATGTTAGTACGAAAAATATCCAGCGTATTCAAAGCCCGCTGGATCGGATGGATTTGGGAGATTGAGTACTAGGCTACCCTTCCCTTTTTTTACTCGAATTTTTCTTCGCAAATGTAACAATATGGGTTATCATATACGTAGTTCGGATAATGGACGTATTCACGAAGTACATAAATTAGATGTTATAGGAAATGGCTTTGAGAGGATGAAGTTAAAGAATGAAAAAAAAAATTGCTAGACTATTAGGTGATTTTTTAACGAGTTTCATGAAGATAATGATACATTTACCGGGGTTCCAAGTAACAATAACAAACGAAGTGTATGAATCCATAATGAGAGATTTATATGGATCAAGAGTCGATATAGAAAAAAAGATTGGAAAAGCATACGAATCATTGCATGAAACATCTAAATTACTTTTTGAACTAGAAGATACTTTGAAAGAACGAACTGAAAAATTGAATTATCTCAGAAACGAATACGAAAGATATAATAAATTAGCTGAAATTGAACATAGCAAAGCTGCACCCCTTATAAATCATGTAGACACACTATTAGGGAAAGGAAAGAAAACGGAAAGATGGTTTAACTTCTTTTTAGGTTTAGCTGCTGGTATCATTACTACACTATTAGGAATCATTTTTGGACCATATATTGCGAATTTCTTCATTAGATAACTCGATGAAGTAAGCCACATCCTATAACATAATATTCAAGCTACAGCTCCTTTCGGAGCTTTGGTCTGCCAGATGAATTTCGAAGAGGAGTATCAGCAGACACCCCCTTCTGGGTTCATAAATACTGGAACGTTAAGCGCAACTTCTGGAAGAGCGTATTTAAGAACGATTCAAAGGCGAGGAATTACCAAGATCGACGAAGAGGATTCGAACAAGAAGTGTAATCTACAAAGCAAACAACACTTTACAGGATTTAAGCCTGTTAAACGTTAAAGTGGACTCAACGATTTATCTCGGAGGGATTATGTGGAATTCGGAAACGGTGCTAAAGAAAATCGTGAAATAAAGATTTCAAAAGATTCAAAGACATTTTTAGAACTAAGAGACATCGTTAACAGATTTGATCCTGTAGATCTAGTTGAAGGCGGTGCTCCTGATGACGAACACGATCGTTTAACTACGGAAATATTAATGTTGCTTTTTCAAGATTCGATGGATGAGATTCGGGATCTTTTGATCAATTGTCAGATATGGTATGGATATGATCCAAACGATATTAAAGAAGAGTACAGAGAACGATTTAACAGCAAGATTGATAGAACGCAAAAAGAGATTTTAAATTGGCATACCAAGAATAAGAACTAAGAAAATTAGATTTATGTAAGTAAAGGATCAATGAAGTCAACTCAGGAAGACAAAAGCACAGCTTAACATAATATTCAAGCAGCGTCTCCTTTGGAGCCTTGGTCTGCGAGGTGGATTTCGAAGAGGGATTTCAGCAGACAACTCCTTTGGGGTTCATGAATACAGGAACGTTATCAGAAATTACTTGTGAATTAATTGGAGGTTAGTTTATGGAAGTAATAAATTACTTAATTGAGAATGGCTCATACCTTAGTAATGTACTTATCGCAATCTCTTTCATTGCAGGAGTTATTACATCAATAATTGCACTATTTTTAAGTGGGTCGAAAGAAGAAAAACTCTTCAAAACTTCCGGCATTTTTTTGGTTTTTATACTTTCATTAATGGCAAATAATACTTGGGTGAGTGCAGTATCAATTTTTATTATCGCCACAATAATTACAAAGCTGGAGTTCTTGGAAAATCTTGCAGCTTTAGCATGGGGAAGAGATAAATTCTGGGATTTTAGAGTAGGACATGCTAATCCGAAGGAAAAGGATGAGAAATTGAAACGGGAAGAGAAAGAATTGAAGGCAGGCAGTCCAAGTTTGAGCAAACCCAAAAATTATAAGAATATCATTCTTCAATTCGAGTTGAATGTTTATAATGCTCTTGTAGAAACATCCTTATTTTTGGATCTAAAACCAGAAGTTTCACTTACAAATATAAAAGGATCACTAATAATTGATTTGTTGGGTAGAACTTTTGATAAAGATATTATTTTTGAGTTAAAGGCATCTAGTAATCGTGACGTTATTAACAATGGCATTAGGCAACTACATAACTATGTGCATGCCTACAAAAGTAGCCAATTTAATAGTTTGCTACTAAATAGAGATGTAAAAGGCGTTCTTGTTATAAAGTCTGGAATGAAACCATTACCAAGTATTTATGAAAATATGTTTATTCTTGAATATAATGAGGAACAAAAAGTATTTTCAAATTTAGATGATTTTAAGGAGTTTATAAAATAATTAGATGGATAATTATGGATTAAAAGTAACTTCTGATAACAAATTTTCACGCATCGGAGCCTTTCGGGCCCTTGGCCCGCGAGATGCGATCGGCAGGGAAGCGGAATCAGCGGAGACATCCGCACCGACTAACCGCATCGCGGCCGGCTCCTGATTGAGCCTTAAGTCGGTGTGACGTCGTGAATACGGGAACGTTATAAGAAATTCGGGCAATAACAGATAACACAAATAAATAGCTTATACTTAGTGTGTAAATGGAGGGACTTATGAATCATAGCAAACTTTCAGATCATACTTTCAAAAAAGGGAAATTTATCACGCCTTGGAATGAGTTAATGAGTGAAATCGGCAGAGAAAATTCATGGTATCATGGAAGATTGCCAGAATATTTATGGATAGCTCTTATTATTAATTTTTATGGTAGAGAAAAAGGACTAGTAAAATGCAATATCATTCTCAATAAACTTAAGGAACAAGAGCCCACATTAATTACTCCAAAATTTTCGAGGATTCTTAATTTCGAAACGGAAAAGCAAACCAAATTCTTTGATTTCTTATTAACTGTTATTGATGCTCAAGTGTTATCACCTTTAACTACTATCTTTACCTATTCTAACTTTCCGGTTTTTTCGTCAAAGTTCCAATCAAATATGTCAGTTGATGAAAGGGTTGAAACTATAAATTCTGTGATGGAGGAAACCAGCGATCATCAATCATATCTTTCTACTGACGTTAGATTTATTATAGTGTATTTCGTTGTACTGTCAGGGAAGTTACAAATGCAACGTGAATCTATGACAATGCTTCTTGAGTATCCTACATTATCACATGAAGATGAAAGAATGAGAATGATACGTCCAACGGTAAGGTCAATGGAAATGCTGCAGAACGAAATTGATCCTTTTGATGGAAAATATTTAGATTTCTTTTGGGAGGCAGTTAGTAGAATGAGTGATTGTAAGTTGTTTTACATAGATATGTCCAGTGAGCTACCTGATACAAAAGAATACATGAGGAGAGTGAAAATAATACTTGAATATTATACAGATTTGCTTACATCAGCAAATCCACTTGATAATAAAATGCTAGTCCTCTTGGGAATAACCACGTATTCTTACAAACGATTAATAGAGTTGGTTGAACATGAACTCTTCTATACAATTTCAGGCAGGGGTATTGTTCGTACTGTAATAGAGGATTACATAATGATGAAATATTTACTTAAAAACGAATCATTACATGCTGATATATGGACAGAGTATCAGTATTACGGAATTGGTCAATACAAACTCATTGTTGAACGTTTTAGACAATCGGAAAAAGAGTTTCCATATAGCCATGTTTCTTATGAATATATGGATATTTTAGTTAATGAATATAAAAATAAAGAATTTATAGACATGGATACTACCTACTTTGATAAACAAAATATTAGAGGAAAGGCTATAAGCGTGGATGAGAAGGAGCTATTTGATTTTTATTATGACTATGACTCTGCATTTGAACATGGACTATGGGGAGCGATTCGTGAAAGTTCATTAATTAAGTGTAATACACCTTCACATCAGTATCATTGTGTTCCAGATATAGAAAATAACCAGAAACTGAGAAACGTTTGGCACGATTGTGTAAGTGTTTTGAATAAAACACTCAATGTTTTAGAAGAATTATATGGAATCCCTTCGCATTTGTCGGCAGGAGTAAAAGAATATGAACAATAATCTACTTTTAGACGAATTAAATAATATTCAAGTTGAGTATAGAACTATATTAATCAATGCTCTAAAAAATATTAGTGACAATGATGCTGATGCTGTTGTAGATGAAATTGGGGTCTTTTGGAGACGTAATAAAAAAATTGTACAGTGTATATTACGTTATTTATATCAACCTTACAGCGCTTACGTATTTACAGCAGCAACAATTTTGGATATGGATGATTACGAGCATTTCCCATTCGTATCTTTGGGTAAGTACCATTTCTGGGATGATCCGATATACAAGTATATAACGATGCTTAGAAAAACTGATGTTAATAGAGATTTTAATTATAAGATGAAGGAACAAATAGCATCTACAATTAGGGATAATATAAAGATAATTGAACAAGCTGGGGGAATAATATATATTTTACCCATCCGATTATTAACCGAAGATAATTCAATGATTTATAAGGCTGCTGATCAAGCATTTTTCAGTATGTTTAAAGATTCCCTTGATATTGAGTCGTATAAAAATCAATTTAAAACTATAAGTGATATAAAGAATGGATTATTACCAGATATAGATACGAGCATATTTTTTTTAGAAGATGAAGATAGCGGGTTGGATCTCGAAACCAGATTTACAGTTTATAAGGAGTCAACACTCTTACCACTATCTTCTGATGCTACGGATGCTGAGGTTTTTTGGTTCGTAGTATATAGTTATTTAGCTCAAGCATTCGATACTATTCTATTAAGTGCAGAACATAGACTAGTTCCATATGTTAGGTTTAAAGTAACTTTTAAATATATATTACAAATCTCAGGGCATTTCGTTGATAATGAAGAAATATCGGACATGCTTTTCAAATGTGTAATTTCCCATATATTACACCATAAGTTTGACAAACAAAAAATATATGAAATTGATATTAGAGATTATTATGAAGCCATTAGAAGTTATAATTTTGAAAATCAAATGTTTTTAGAATTAAAACAGCAAGATAATCCTTTTACTAATCTATCCATTAGCGAAGTGAATACTATAATTAATCGTAATTTAGAGAGCTTTTTTACAAGGTTACATCATAATAATTAAGTAGCTCAGTGATCGCCCGAACTACTTCTAACAGAATATCTACGCTGCGGGACTTTCGACCCTTGGTCTGCCAGAAGGTAACTCGAGGAAGTTAACTCAAACATACAACCATATGAGGCAAAGTGGCAATGCCACCCGGCAGCAACTTGCCTTAAGCCTCTCGGGTTCGTAGATACGGGCTCGTTATAAGAAATCCTTGAAAATCAATTTTAATTTGCAAGTCATATTAGAATACTACGATATTTTAGATAATTTATTTACTCAATCCATTACATTTAATGTCCTGAAAAAGGAGGAGATTAGAAAAAACAATAATAAACAATATTTCAAAACAAGAACTAATTACCAGTGAGAAGAAGATCAATTGATCTAATACAACAAAACTGGGCCTTCGTATAACATAATATTCACGCTGCGGGCATACACCCTCGGTCCTGTATTCGCCGGACAGACAGTATACGCTGAGTCGTGAATACAGGAATGTTATCTGAAAGACACTTGATGCTGGAAGGGCAGGTAATTATGAAACATATTTTCACAGAAGATAATATCAAATGGTTCATTGGAATCACTATACCTGTGATTGTTACAGTATCTGGTTGGATCTATGTTTATAGGCTCGGGCAGAAAAATCTTAAAAGAGATAAACAAATAACAACTTATATAAATACATTTAATTTCATGAAAGATCCAATAAACGATGTAATTCAAAAATATTCAAAACTATCTACATATTTATTTTTGACCTATACACGAATACAGCAGCTAAACAAAGATAATCTGCTGTTAGAATCAGATAAAGAATTTCTTTTAGAATCGTTTAATACAAAGAAATTTGAATTATTAAAGAATGATGCAAGTGAAGCTTTTCTCAAGTTTACATATGCTTGGGAGCAATATGAAATTGTATTACTTCCTCTTGTTGAACAGAGACATGCACTACAAGATGAATTTCAAGAACTAATTCAAATTTCTAGTAAAGCACATACAGAATATTTCACATTTCTTTATTGCATGAATCAAGAAATAGAGATCGTGGAAAAGTCCAAAGGAACATCTAATTAAAACTCTTCAAGATTACCATGATAAGAGTTTAGATTTCTTCGCATGTATTAGGGATGTGAATTTAAACCTACAAAACTTTATCTTTAAAGACTTATTAGGACAAACAGTTAAAAAGAGAATAGTGACTGACTCCAAATACTTAACGATAGACACATTAATGACAAAGCATAACAAATCGTAGGTTGTTCGAGAAGAAGTATCTTTTAGATAACAACATATCGATGCATTTGGTTCTCGGTCCGGTAGGGGACCTTTTTGATGATAAATATGAGAAGGCACAATTGATAGGAGATAAACAACATAATTACGATATTGACTATGAACATTTAAAACTAACTTCTGATGAAGCATATAATTATTTTAAAGGTTGTTTTTATACTATATATGACAAGAATGAAAACTTAGATACCATACCAATCTTGTAAGCTTACTCGTAAAGGGAGGTCCTATGATTAAATTTGAAGAGATCGGTGATGAAATTATAGTTCGATATATTCCAAGAGATGGGCTCCATTGGGTAATAAAAAAATTTGATGATAATGAAAAGATAGCTATTGGCAAAACCTTTTACTTTGAAAAGAATGATTTAATTAAGGACATCGACTTAGAAGAATTTACTATAATAGAGGAGGTACAATTTTCTTTTGCCAAGCGAGAAGGTGATTATTTTAGAGTCAATAAAACTGCAATTAGAGTAGAGAAGGAATTACTAATCCACAAAAATATAAAGTTCCAAATTAATATGTTTAAGACATTTAACAATATCTCTATTTTCAGAAGAATTTTTGATGTCATAGAAGGAGATTTGTCTATTGGACCCGATAAATCGGATTTACCAGTAGAAGAGTTCAATAAGCTATTGAAAATATTCCCCAATTCCACTGAAGTACGGAAATATTCCAATGCTAGGATTAGTCAGATACTAAAGGAATATGTAAATACAAAACGAGAGTTTGTATTAGAATATAATTCTTACATGTCTAAGAAGTTAGTGGAAAAGAGTATTAAGTCAAGCTTAAGTGCGACATTTGCTGAGTACGAAGTAAGAAAGTATCAATATGTAATGGAACGTCTTAAATATATGCTGAAAAATGAAAATGGCTACACTGAATCAGATTGGCAAAACGAAATTATAGACGTCTTGTTATTGATTTACCCTAAATATATCCGAGTATTTAAAGAAGTGAGATTCAGAGATGAATATAGTTTAAAACAACGAAGATTAGACTATATGCTAATTGACTCAAGTGGGAATGTTGATGTTGTTGAAATAAAAAAACCAAATTTTAATGCTCTGATTTCTCAACATACATATAGAGATAATTATGTTCCAGTTAGAGAACTATCAGGTACGATTATGCAAGTAGAAAAGTATTTGTTTCATTTGAACAAGTCGGGGAGACAAGGTGAAAAAGATTTAACAAATAAATATAGGGAGTTCCTTCCGAGTGGTTTCGAGATTAATATTACAAGTCCTAGTGCTATCATTATTCTTGGAAGAGAAAAGGAACTGAATAGCGAACAACTTCGAGATTTAGAAGTTATCAAAAGAAAATATAAAAATGTAATGGATATTGTTACATATGATGATCTAATTAGACGGTTAGAAGGCATTATCGGTAAATTTCAAAATCAATTATCCGAACCTAATCCGAGATAATGGGCAATTTAAGCAACATACTCTCAAGTAAATAAAATTTATGAGCCATATTTAGATAGAAGGCATATTTACTCATTACAAATCTCTGGATATCAATAAATACATTGAAATTTTCTGAGGGAGACTACAAGATGTTGAAAGACAAAGTTAGATTGATTATTAAAGGTCCAGTTATGTCGATGTGATATTGGGATTATCATTAAGGAATATACTTTTGAAATTTTTTAGTAGAAAGGTGCTGTTTGAGTTGATCCATCAGGTAATTCATTTTTATATTAACAAACTAGGTAATTATAATTTAGTCTTTAATAACATGAAGGTATATTGGTTTGGATTTATTAGTTTGTTAGGGTTAGTTAGTATTGCCTTTTTATTTATTCCTAATGACTACAAGTTTTATGGATTTGTAATTTACCTCATACTAACAATTATAGGATTAAACATTGTGAACATTAAAGCTAAGAAAATCGTTCTTACTAAATATGGACTGAAACAAGATGAAAGAATGTGGGGTGGTTCTGAATTTAATCTATATAAGGAAAATGAATTAAAAAAATATTTAAAGAATGAACTAGGTTTAAATTTATCGAAAAGCTGTACTAAAATAATTGAAGCCCTAAATAAGGAAATTGAAAATACTAAACTCACAATTTTTTTTGTTCCGGGCATATTTGTTGGTCTTTTTATACCAATATGGAACCAGTATGCTATCACTCAATTCAAAAATATAAGTTTAATGTCCGAAGCAATAACAGTACTAGGTGTTAATATTATAGTAATATTTATGATAACTTACGTGATTTCACTTCTTAGATTTGTTATGTCTGATGTAGTGAGTTTGAGAAGAAACAGATTAAAAGAACTAGTAAGCTTAATTGAAGGTATTGATTTGAGAAGCAGTGATGAAGACTCTGAGAAGTGACTAACTTTTAGATAGATATATTATTCGAATAGAAGTGGCTTTTATGGAGGTTTGATTTTAGGGGGAGAAATACATCAGCAGACCAGTGAATTGCTAGGACCGTTCAAACGTGAAAGAATAGTCTAGATTTTCAACTAGCATATACAATGTCGTAACCAATTCTCTCTAACCAGCTCTTATTTTCGCGAATAGATTGGAAGCTGAGAGCTGATCTTATTATTGACACCGAAGGCTTAAATCGGTGTTTTTTTATTTTTAATTCGATCCCCGCATTAAAATGATCATTTGTTATCTTATAATTTGGATTAGACGAAGATATTAGTATACAGAATCGGAGCGCAGGTATTTGAATTAAAAATGACTGCTCACGTCTAGCATTACCAAGACATGACGCAGTTTAGACCCATCAGAGAGGTGGATGTATGAGCCGGTTGCTTGACTTATTGGAAGAGGAACGGCGCAAGCTTAATCAGCTTGGAGAGGCATCCTTGAAGCAAGCGATTCCGTTATGGGACAATCCGGAGGTTCAGGAACAGAGCCGAAGGGTAGACGAACTGGTGGCACAAGTTAGTGAAATAAAGGCGAGACATAGCCGAGTGGTACGCTGATGAGTGAGATTACATAATGCGTAGGGGAGGAGAAGTTATGGATTTTCCACGGTGGATGCAACGAGCGATTCAAGCAAGGCTGGATGAGGTGACTGCCCGGATGGAAAATGATCCTGAACTGAGTCGAGTACGTGGGGAAACCGACGAAGCGTTCGAAGCTATGTTTGAAGGTGAGGATGTCGAGCAGACACCTGGATATACCGAGTGGGAGAATCTCTACATTGTCAGAAAAGGCACAGAGAATGAGCAGTTGTACATGCAAGGACTGAGGGACGGCATTCAGCTTACAGTTTCCTTGCTGGGTCAGTCGATGCTGGAGGAGACCAATACAAAGGCTCATGAATCCTCTAACGCGAACCCATAAGACAGGGGAAGCGACCTCAATCTCTACCTAAAAAAACAGCCGAAGCGTGTAACTATCGCTTCAGCTGTTTTTAAAATCTCTACTTTTCCAAAATCTAACTCTTACTTCGCACTTACCGATTTAAACCAATCATTCACTTCTTGCGTGATCTGATCTCCGCCATTGGATTTCCAGTTGGCGACGAATTGGTCAAAGGCATCAATTGGCAAATTGCCGTAGATGATTTTGTTGAAGGTTTCCATCTCGGACTGGCGGAGCAGGTTCCATTTGGATACCATGGTTGGTGTTGCAGCGCCAGTGAAATAGTTTTGTTTACGGACGTCGATCTGGGACATAACGACTTTACCTGCATACCAGTTTTCCGGTTTACGGAATTCGGCCATTTGTTTCTCGTACGGTGTTTCAGGCTTCTCGCCGTTGGCCAGCTTCACGAGTGTTTTCATGTACAGATCCGGGATACGTGCCGGTCCGGTCAGGAATGGGAATTCGTTGGAGAAGTCTTTGATCTTCTCTTTGTCACTGGTCGGTTGTCCGTCAATGATATCCCAGTCGTAACCTTTGGCGAAGCCGTATTCATACTCACTGCCCGCTTTCGGGTTAGCCAGGTTATCGAGCAAGTAGTTATAGTACAGGAAGATGGCTTCCGGGTGCTTCGCATCCTTGTTGATCATGATACTTGCGTTGACACCAGAGTTCTGCCACTTCGTACCGATCTTGCCGTCTGGGCCAGCTGGAACAGGGTAAGCTTTATACTTAGAGCCAGGTACGTTCTTCAGCAGGTCAGGTGCAGGCCAGTCTGGTACCCAGTTTGCACCAGGCAGAATGCCCGCTTTGCCAGCTGTCCAGCTTTCAGCGGATTTGCCTTCGTCCCACAGAGCGGAGTCAGCGTGGATATAACCTTTATCCATCCATTCAGCCAGCTTGGCTAGGGCTTGTTTGGCACCCGGGTTAACGGAGCCGTACTCAAGATTGCCGTTCGCGTCTTTGTTCCATTGCTCCTCGATTGTACCGTATGCACCGAACAACCAGTCGAGCTGACCCATCCAGGTGTTGGTGTTATTTTTCAGCGAGATCGCCAACGGGAATACTTTGTCTGGAGACAGACCGTCCGGGTTCTCGTTCTTGAATTTGTCCATGATGTTCTCAAGGTCTGCGATGGTTTTCGGAGCTTCCAGGTTCAGCTTCTCCATCCAGTCCTCGCGGAGCCAAAGCAGCGTATCGTCATTATCGGTGTACTCCATGATCGGCATATTGTATTTCTTGCCGTCCTTGGTGAACGGATACCACAGTTCAGGATGTGCTGCGGCGTGATCTTTCAGGGTCTGACTCGCGTACTTGTCGAACAACTCATCGATGGCGATGAATTGACCGGAGTCGATCAGCTGATTCGTCAGTACCGCATTGGTAGGTACGGTAACGAAATCAGGCAGTTTCTCGCCAGAGGCGATTGCCAGTTGCAGCTTTTGTCTGTATTGATCGTCATTGGCTGGATACCAGGTATCTTTATGTTTCATACCCAGCGTTTCGAGCATCCAGCGATCGTGCACGTTATTTTCTTTGGTATCCCCTTGAACGTATTTCTTCGGCATCAATACCGAACTGAACTCGATGGGTGGGTCATATTTTCCTTTGGCAAAAGCAGCTTCTGCTTCCGCTGAGCCGACAGTTCCCGGCGTATTATCGGTACCATTGTCACTGGCTGTCTCGCCACTGCCGCACGCAGTGATCGTGATGAGCGCGATAACCATGAGCAGTGACCACCATGTTTTGAATTTGATCATTGTTCAATCCCCCTACGGTGTATGATCTTTACAATGTAACTGTACCAATTTGGGCGGGAGGGCATCTATATGAGTTTGTTAGTTTCGATAGGACTCTATTAGTGAATGTTCCAAAAGATCGGTTTTCAGTCATGTTATTTATGCTGGTCTCTGTATTCCTGCGGCGTGACGCCGAATTGACGCTTGAACACTTTGATAAAATAAGCCGGGTCCATATAACCAATCTCCATGCTGATTTCATACACTTTTTTGGTGGTCGTCACCAGCTTGTGGCAGGCCCGATCCATGCGCAGGCGCGAGATATAATCACTGATGCCTTCGCCCGTTTCGATCTTATAGATTTTGGACAAATGGGTCGGGTGCAGATTAACATGGTCGGCGAGTACACGCAAAGATACATCCAGATGCAGGTTCTTATCTGTAAAATCCTGAATCTTCTTCACATAATCGGAACGGATGTCCTTGATCTCGTTGGACGTGCCTTCCTTGAGCTTGCCAAGCACACTGAGCGACCATTTCCGAAGTTTGCTGATGGTAGCGAAAACTTCCCCACTTTGCAAATCCTCGACATCATTTCCCATTAAAGTGGTCAGAGTCAGCTTGTTCCGGTGAGCAATGTTGGTGAACGATGCTGTAATGAGAAAACCAGCCTCCATGCAATGCTCCCATGATTCCGACCATTTCTCATCCAGCTCTGCGCAGACTGCGAGGATTTTCTCTTCGGCAGCATCCCATTGTCCGCTCTCTAGCAAACTAATAAAGGTGGGCGGGGTGTAAAGGACATCCAAGGGACCTTGTGCCGCAGGTGTCTCGACATCGCTGACACGCATGACAAATTCGCGTTCGTCTCCAACGATCTGCCGGAAGTATGCTGAGGCCTGACGGAAACGATCGTAAAGCTGATTCGGAAAGGTGAACCACTCAGTGATAACGATGGAGAGGGAGCCTTTCAGAAATTGTTTTACTTTGGATTGAAGCTGTATCGATAGCTTCTCCAGAATGATTTCTTTGCCAATATCGCCTTTCCGTTCTTTCAACTGAAGTAAAAACACCAAATATCCGTGCTCCTCCTTCACGCCCCACACTTCCATAAACTCACCCATAATCTCTTCCGCCATATTGATGATGGCATATTCGATCAGGGTCTGATCATTGCTGTCATAGTGTCCGAATTCTTCTTCCAAACGAACCAACATTAACGCGGCATCACCGGTATGAAAGGGGAGATTGTAATTAGCGATCTTCCGATCCCATTCCGCAGCCGCGATTCGTTGTCCCTGCAACGCCCCCAGGAGCAGTCGTCCCCGCAAATGGGGGAGATTCTCTCGCAACGTAAACTGCGTTCGTGTCAGTGAACTGACAAGTTCCCATTCGTTGTTCAATTGATCGATGGCCTTCTGAACGGCCCCCATTAATTCATCATCTGTCGGCGGCTTGAGCAGATAGTCTACAGCCTCGAACTGGATGGCTTTTTTGGCGTAATCGAATTCGGAATACCCGGATAACAGGATACATTTAATTTTTTTGTCCCGGATGCGGATGCGTTCGATCAGTTCAATACCTGTCATTTCAGGCATCTGAATGTCTGAGATCACGATATCGATGGGGTGGGTGTCAATCATTTGAAGTGCTTCGTGTGCCGAGTATGCTTTATGCACATGTTCAATCCCGAGCGTATGCCAGGGTTTGGTCATGGACAGGTTATCGACCCAGTGTGCTTCATCGTCTACGATCATCATTTGCATTATAATGTCTCCCTTGGTGGTTGAACTAAGGCATATTTACACTTGCCACTTCGATGACAGAATAACCTTCCGATCGCTGTTACCCCCAGATTTTCTGATTCACTTTTATAAAGGTGAAAATCTGGGGATAAAGGCGAACGCTTTGCTTCTTCAGGTTTTTTCTGTCCTCTGCGTTCACGTGTAAATGGTTCGTTCAAAATCAAATAGTCAACGTATATTATCGGTATTACCTTTATCGGAATCTGTATCCTCTTTTGGTATCTCCCAGATGATTTCGGTTCGGAATCCGCCAAGTGGGGATGGGCCGAATAGGAGGTAGGAGTGACTGCCGAACAGGTGTGTGATTCGTTGGTGCGTATTCCAAAGGCCGCAGCCCATTTCTTCTTGTAAAGGTTCTTGCATCTTCAAGTTCAGCGCTTCGTACTGTTCTGGGCTGAGGCCAGGACCATCGTCGTCGATGTATATTCTGCCAAAACCATTCAAGCGCTCCCCGGTAATTCGAATTTCCCCGGATGAATAGGACTTCGCCACGCCATGAATGACGGAATTCTCGACCATCGGCTGAAGCATTAATCGTGGCACCGACTGGCCAAGCATATCCTCAGGGATATCAATATGATACTCAATTCGACCATTGCGCAGCTTCTGGATATCCAGATAGTTGATGAGCAGCTTGATCTCTTCCTGAAGCGAAGATGTCTCTTTTTCCATACGGGTGGTATAGCGGTAGTAGGCACTAAGGTTATGCGCCATGGAGACCACAGCTTGTTCGTCCTTCATCTGAGCCATGTTGATGATATAACCAAGACAATTATATAGGAAATGCGGATTGATCTGCGCTTGTAATTGCTTCAGCGTAGCTTCCCTGGCTCTAATTTTCTCATGGAATACATTTTCGATCAGATCCTGAATCTGATGGGACATATCGTTGAATCGACGGAACAGGAATGAGAACTCATTCTGGTTTTTGCTATGCAGTCGGACAGAATAATCCCCTTGCTCTACGCGGCGTAAGCCTTTGATCAGCTTTTTGATCGGATATTGAACATTCCGGTACAGCAGGATTGACGCAGAGATACCCACAACCAGCAGCAAAATCATACAGGTGTAGAACAGATTCTGACTCAGCGAGATGGGTTTCAAAATCTGATACAGCGGAATCACGTCCACCAGGTGCCAATCCAGATAAGTGGACTTCACGGAGCTGACTAGATAGTTTTTCCCGTTCAGCTCCACGACATCCTGCGTGGTATCTTCGGGAGAGTGCGTATCCAGATACTGAATGAGTTCTGCGGACAACTGCTTGTCCGCGCTGCGATTGAGAATGGGGGAATTTCCTTTGTGATACAAGAAAGGATCGCCTTGTCCGCCCGCTTTATACGTATCCAGCATATTTTGAATGTTCTCGTAGCTGAAGCTGGCTTCAATCACCAGATTGCTTCCAGTGAGCATTCCTGGTTGGGCAAGGGAGTCCGTAAAGAACCAATAGAAGGATTTCATCTCATCCTGTGAATCTGCACTCTGGTCCCCATAGGTCCATTGTCCGCTCATATTTTTTTTCAAATACGCTTCATCATATCCTGTGGTTCGATTGTAGTTGGCGATGACATCCTTATTCTGCTGTGAATGCACTGCATATCGGGTGGGCCATATATCCGTAACGCCGGTTTGCAGCGTCATCTTCTCTTGTATCACATAACGGGTCTGCATCCGGTCATATCGATCATCCCACATGTTAAGGCCGTTGAATGCTCTGACATTGGGGTCTCGGGAGAGAATTAGGCTGAAATCCATCATCTGATTGATTCGGGAGTCGATCTGACTGGACAGAAACGTGAGCTGTTTGGTGTTGGAGATCTGCAGTTCTTTGCTGACGACATCATAGGTGACGTTATTCGAGTAGGTGTACATGATCAGAATGGGGATGAATAAGACCACAATTAACAGGTTTATTTTGGCGAATAGACTGAATCGGGATCTGGTTTTATTTTGAAAAGGCATTAAGCGCTTCCATATATACATAAAAAGTCTCCTTCTAATTCGTGTGTAAACAACTTCTTCTAGGATGGCCCTAACAAAACACTATCAAGCCTAACAATGTTATATAGCAGACCTCAGAATGGCTTGATACTATTTATATCAGAGAACCCCATCACACACAAAAACTTTTTTTGGGAACAGGAGCAGTGCTATGGAGGCTAAATTGGAGGGTAAGCGGGTCCCGCAGGCAAACGTTGGGAACAAGCTGGAAAAAAAGAGAAAAAAACGCTATAAACAGCCATGGATTCTGCACTTCATGGTGTTGCCGGCGGCCATTATGGTCTTTATATTTTCATACATTCCGATGTCCGGGATTTTGATGGCATTTCAGGATTATAAACCTGCACTGGGATTTTTCAATTCCGAATGGGTAGGACTGAAGCACTTCAGGTACATGTGGGAAAATGATTACTTTCTGCAAATTACATGGAACACGCTATTTTTTGCCTGTACGAAGATTGTCATGAATCTAATCATTCCGTTTATCTTTGCCTTATTGCTTAACGAGGTACGGAAGATGGCGCTGAAAAGAACGATTCAAACGCTCGTGTATCTTCCACACTTTCTGTCCTGGGTTACGTTGTCAGGTATTCTGATCGACATTCTGGCCCAGACGGGTATTGTCAATCAGTTCCTGGTTTCGGTATTCGGTATCAAGCCGATCTTCTTCCTGGGGGATGGCAGCTGGTTCCGGTTCACGATTATTGCGAGTGATGTCTGGAAAGAGTTTGGATTCAACACAATCATCTTCCTCGCGGCACTGTCCGGCATTAACCCTGCACTTTATGAAGCGGCTGAAGTGGATGGAGCAGGACGCTGGAAGCAAACGATGTATATTACCATCCCGGCACTTATTCCGATTGGGATCGTCATTGCAACCTTGGCACTGGGGAATGTGCTTAACGCCAACTTTGACCAAATCTTTAACTTATATAGTCCGTTAATTTATCAACAAGGTGATATTATCGATACGTTTGTGTATAGAGAAGGTCTGCTTAGTGGGCAGTTCAGTTTCGCTACCGCTGTGAATCTGTTCAAATCGGTCATCAGCCTGATCCTGATTGTGATCTCGTACCGACTGGCTTACCGATTCGCCGGATATCGAATTTTCTAGAAAGGATGACAAACGAATGTATCATAAAACGATGCCTTACCGCATATTCAGCATATTCAACAATGTGTTCCTGACCATCCTTTCACTGCTCTGCTTGCTGCCTTTGTATCACTTGCTCATGGTATCACTTAGCGCATCTGCGCCTGCAAATGCTGGTCTCGTCACGTTCTGGCCGATTGGATTTACACTGGAGGCGTATGCGAAGACATTTGCCAATACAAACTTCCTCTCCTCCTTATGGGTATCTGTGGAGCGGACGGTACTCGGTACTGGACTTGCGTTAATTGTTAATACGCTTGCAGCCTATGCGCTCTCCAAAGAGACGCGGGTGTTCCGCGCACGTAACATCTATCTGTGGTATTTTGTCATCACGATGCTGTTCAGCGGTGGCCTCATTCCGGGATATATCCTGATTCTGAAGCTGGGACTGATGAACACATTGCTGGCCTTGATCCTGCCAGGATTGGTTGCAGTGTTCAACATCATTCTATTGCTCAATTTCTTCCGTACCGTTCCGAAGGATCTGGAAGAAGCTGCATTTATCGATGGCGCAGGTCACTTGCAGACGTTTATCAAAATCTATCTGCCTGTCTCCGTACCCGTTATTGCAACGGTTTCGCTCTTCATGATGGTTGGACATTGGAACGCATATTTCGACGGAATCATCTACATCCGTGATGCGGAGAAGCTGCCACTCGCGACTTTCATGCAGACGATCATCGTGCAGGCCGACATGTCGAAGCTTGATCCAGAAGCGGTGAAGAACCTGTCCCAACGGACCATTCGGGCCTCGCAGATCTTTATCAGTGCACTTCCGATCCTGCTCGTGTATCCGTTCCTGCAACGTTATTTTGTTACCGGGATCGTGGTTGGGGCTGTGAAGGAGTAGTTGAATGTAGGGGATGAATAGGGTTGTAAAATGGAGTCACTGAACTGGGGAAGGCCAGGGAGGTGGCTTCTTTTTGGTTATGGAATAGAAGTATATTACCTTTAATTGAATAAAATGGTACTATGAGAGTTGATTAAGAGCATGAGTCATTTACCAATAGGAGGATGTGGACAAAGTGAAGAAGATTATGGTTGTTACCCTTGCTTTGACGTTTTTGAGCGTATTCATGACTTTTACAGCCACAAGCGCACCGAAAAAGATCAATATATTAATATATTACTTAATGAAAAAGAACTAAAGACTCAAGCAGGCGCTGAAGCTCCCAAGAAATCAATTGAAGTTATGGTTAACTTGGAAACATTTCAATTAGTAGAGGCAAATGATTATATCATCTCTGACGGCCACATACTCGTTTCGCCAGCCTATATTACGAATGTACTAGATTTCGATGTGCCTGGTAAAGGGATATGGTGGGATAACGAAGCCAAAAGTGTAATATTTGCATATGTCGACAAAGATGATTATCCAAAGCCAAGGTTAACCTTTAAGGTGGGGGAAAGCTCTTTTACCGAGTTCGACAAGCAAATTGAACTAAAGAGTAAAGTACTAATGGTAGATGGAAGAGTTTATTTGCCGTTAAGAGCAATTAGTGAAGCATATGGTAAGGAGGTTCAATGGGAATCCAATAACAGCAAGAACATGGTTCGAATAACTGCGAAAAATAACTTGCCATGATTTTTATGCAGAACAACAGGTTTTGAAGCGATTTCGTTAAACTGGAAACATCCAGGCTCGATCTCAAATATTCGTTGAAGGGTAGGAGGGTATATGGGTTCAAGAATAATGCATCTGGTAATTGCAAATAGAATTGCTGATAGCCTATCAATCAAAGATAAGACGCCTTTTTTACTTGGAAGTATCGCTCCGGATGCTGTTTCATCAAAAGATTCGTCACATTTCTTTGCTGGTGAAGTACAAGATTTTTCAAGGAACGTTGACTACAAAGGCTTTATACATAAATATAGATCGCAAGCAGAAGACTTATATGTACTTGGTTATTTTACACATTTGATTGCTGATGATATTTGGTTGAAAGGTTTCAATCTGCCTTGGTTAAAAAACAGAATGGATGCAGACGCTGGATTATATAAACTGTATCATAATGATTTCAGAATATTGAATGGGAAGTTATTAGAGCATTATGGATACACAGATGAATTAAGAAGGTCGCTGAATTACATTCCTACATTATCTGAATTAGATGAGGTTAAATCAAAAGATGTTGAAAAATTCGTTCCATATGTATGGGGTGATATGGAATATGATAACGCAATATTGAATGAAGATCTTAATGTTTTTACGTTTAACCAGATCGTTGGATACTTAGAGACATCAGTCGATATGGGATTATTGAATATGAGGTATGTAAAGATAAAGTATAATTTGTAGGCTATATTTCTGAAAAGTGGAGATCAGAACGAAGCCCGTTGCCCATACACTCCCAATCCTGTTATAATTCCGGTATATCTATCGTATTGGGGGTTATGACGTGGCAATAGGGATGATGCCGGATTGCTCGTTCGCTAGAAAGCCTTACGCAAAGCCTGAATAGGGGCGGACTTTGTGTAGGGCGCGACAAAATGAGATCGTATGCCCTGAAATCAACATCAACATCATGGTTCAACCCGCAGGCTTTGCACCTTACTTTATTTTCCTAATAAAAATAAGGGGCTGAAAGCCATGCAAACACCATTTATTCATAATCATCAGTTCAATTATATTCAAAAACAAGCTGATTTCCTGCTCAAAACTCTGCGCTCGGTCGTGGACCCCAAAGTATTGGATACGGTCCGTTATACCGTCAGCACGAATGCCGTTGGCATCTTCAATGATCTGACGCCGGAACAAAAGCAACTGCTGGAGCAGTTATCCACGTATGAGACGACACATGAGTTGCAGACCTATCTGAACCAGCTGGAAGCATATCTGATTCCATTTCCGCAAGTAACCGCGAAGCAGATTCAGAAGCTGTTTCCCAAGGTAAAGAAGCTCAAAGTGCCGGATCTGGAATCCATCGATTACGCACGTACAACTTATCTGAGATGGACCGACATTGCTACCGATCGCTTGTTCATCGTGTATCCGCACGAAGGCAGATTCCTCGGAATTGAGGGACGGCTTACAGCCACGAACAAGAAAGGGTATTGCATGTTCTGTCATCGCCATCAGGAGCTCGGATTCTTCAACGTGAAGACCAAGAGTTATACGCCGGACAACATTTCTTCCGTGGCCCAGTACGTATGCATGGATAACACAGCTTGCAACCATAGCATCACCGATACTAGTATGTTGGAGAAGTTTCTTCTCTCGACAGTAAAATAATGCAAGACACACAGGCAGGGTCGCTCTTCGGAGCGACCTTTTTGCCGTGTTCAAGCGTAGTGATTCGCCATTGAACGTACCACAAAACTTCAGAATTCATATTCGGATCATACCTTTTTTCTCATACCATCATGGAGTCGGAATATCGTTGGCATAGTTCAGTCCCAAGTGATGTGCATGGTTCAGCAGTGCCTCATAATGCTCAGGCTTGGATTCCAACGTTTCATATAAAAACTCAACCCTGGATTGGGACACGCCGCAGTAATCGGCAATACCCACATTGAGCAGGTTGGCGATCGATTGACCATGGTTGCGCTTTTGCATCTGTTCTTCCGTCACACCCGAAAGAGAGATCCACAATATCTGCTGATGAGGGAGCTTGTTCGCGCCGTAGGCAAATCCGTTGTTCATGACACGATCCACATAACCTTTCAACATGGCTGGCAGATGCCACCACCAGAGAGGAAACACAAAAGCCACAGCATCGTGTTTCTTCAATCGCTTCATCTCGGTTTCAACCTCAGGTGAGAACACTTGATTTTCTTGAGTATAGTCGGGTTCATCCATCTCACGAAGAATCGGGTCGAATCCAATTCCATGCAAATCCAATATTTCATAACCGTGACCAGCCTCGGTAAGCCCTTTTGCAAAACGTTCAGCTACCTGGAAGGTCAAGGAATCTTTACGCGGGTGGGATACTACAACGAGTACGTTCATATTAACTTTCACTACCTTTCTGGATTGCAGTCTTGTAGCCATAATTCAATGGCTGATGCTATTATAAACAGGTATGAAAACATCTGGAAGTACGCACTTTGATGTTCTATAAGAAGAATAAAGTGCCATAGGAACATTGAAGTACCCTAAATGGCGGCCACGAAATGGGCTTGAATAAATGGAAAAAGAGAAGCAAGAAGATTATGTTTCCACCTAGGATATAGCCTGATTATGGAGGGGTTCAAAAATGACGGAACATGGAGAAACAAGTGCTCCAAAGAAATATAAAGTAGGCGTGGAAGCGGCTTTGGAAGTGATGGGTGGGAAGTGGAAGCCATTGATTATTTATCACTTAATGACTGGACGGAAACGCACGTCAGAGCTTCGACGATTGATACCGGACATTACGCAGAAGATGCTGACAACACAGCTCAGAGGACTCGAAAAGGACGAGATTGTACAGCGCAAGGTATATTCGGAGGTTCCACCCAAAGTGGAGTATGAGTTAACGGACTACGGCTGGGGACTTAAGCCTGCCCTGGACCATTTGTGTTATTGGGGAGAAGATCATCTGGACAAAATCCACGGGGATAAGTTTAAAGTGTTGGAGGACTTTGATTCCGAAGAGAAGGGGTCGGGAAGATGAATGGTGCGGAGCACGCGAAACAGGCAGTGCCCTTTCGTTGCGAAGGCGTGGCTGTAGTTCTGTTGAAGAAGAGCTTGGATCAATACCGTGTACTGATGCTAAAGCGGGCTGGTCGGATGTTGCATAATGAGTGGTGTTATGTTGGCGGCGGGATAGAGAAGGGCGAGAAGGCATGGGAAGCAGCACTCAGAGAAGTTCACGAGGAAACAGGTATTACGGAAGTCCGGTTGTATTCTGCCAATCAATTCGAACAATATTACTCACCCATGGAGGATTACATCTATACCGCTCCCGTATTCGTAGCATATGTGGATGAGAGCCAGCTTGTCCGGTTAAATCATGAACATACCGAGTACCAATGGATGACGTTTGGCGAAGCCAAAGAAAATGCGGCATTGCCCGGAATTGATGATATTTTGCATTTTGTTGAAAAGCATTTTGCCAAGAAGTCTCCGTCGAAATGGCTGCGGATTGATGGGAAGATGTAATTCGAGATCAGAAGATATGAAGGTTTTTAGAGAAATTCAGAAGTTTAGAGGCATAATAATGAAAGAGGTGTGAGACAAATGATTAACGAAGAATATTATGTGAAGCTTAATCGAGATGCACAAGAACAGTATCAATCTTACAAACAAGAAGCAGAAGCACGGGTACATAGAAGAGAATATACGACAAGTAAACGGTATGACATTTCTCCGTACTGGTATGCGCGCCAAGGTGAAATTCCTGGAGATATCTCGTATGAAGTGACAGATACCTATTATGAGTTTGATGATGAAGGTAGAATACGGATTTTGGCCTGTGACGATTTAATTGATGGCTACACGTATGTTACATATGAAGAAAGTCATATAACGACAAGAACGTATGTCGATGGCGAATTGGACTCAGTCAAGGAATATTTGATACAAGACGGGTTAATCTGTCGGTCAGTGGAGTATTTTACTCGATTCAATAAATTAGAGTATGAAGACTATATCTATGAAGGCAACAGACTCGTGGAAGTATATCAACCTCAATACGAAAATAATGCTCTATTTGCTCACCTTCTTCGAACGTATCTCGAATATGATGAGCAGGGTATTCTTCTGCGAATGTTAGATGGAACCAAAGGTGTGATTTACGTGACGATGTCATCCGAAGAAGTCTCAATACTTCGGGAAACGGTGAAAAAGGAACTCATTCTGGCTGTGAAAGACATTATTGATGTTCTCTGTGAAAATCAATCGGACAAAAGATATTGTTTTCTGTCCATCTACTTACACGATGAAGTGGATACGGTATATTCACCTATTTTTGATCCAGGTTTGCAAGAAATAAGAGAAGAACAAATTGAAGAGAAAGATGAAAACGAAGATTACTATTACAACATTTGGAATTCAGGAGAGCATCCTGGAATTGATCAACAAGAACTTACAAATCATGATTTAATTGAGAAGCTTAGAACTCTTATTATGTATTGGCGTAGCAACGGAGATTGGTGGGAGGAAGGAATGAGATTGTGGAAGGAAGTCGCGTATGACCTCAATGAAACGACGAATTGGTCCGATTACTCCCGACTTACGGAAAACTTTGTTGTATTCGTCGAATGGGAGGCGATGGATGTTATGAGTGGAAATTTGCAAGAAAGCATCCCACCTGCCAAGTTAGAAGTTTTACAATCAGAAGGCTTAGCACCAATCATTTAAAGTCCATCAAACTCACAAGTAGAAATTTGAGAGAAAAAATATCATTACTGAATATGAATTTGAGCAAAATAAGGAGAAGCTGCTTACCAAGATTAAATGGTTCAGAGACAACTGCATAATTAACAATGGACGATCACCTAAAGTGGGCATCCATTGTTAATTTTATCTTCGTTAATTAATTATCTAAGTCAAACTTACTCATTCGTAATATTTATCGTTTCATCAGTGATCGTTTTTCCATCACTTCCCAATGCTTGAACCACTAAACGATTGTGTAAGGACTTACCCGCAATATTCCAAGTTATTTTCCAACCATCATTCCCACTGGTATCGTATCCGATTAGTTCTCTTTCTCCCCATGTCTCTGTCCCAGTTGGAACGGACCAGAAAAGAAGTGTTTCCGCGTTGGTAGTCTCTACAGTGACAGTTAAATCAGAACTGTTTGCAGGGACTACAACCCAACCTTCTTTTTCAGGGAAGTTAGTCTTAATACTCATGATCATAGGTGCAGACTCTTTTCTTTGCACATCCTCAGACTCATGATTTTTCGCAGAGTCTTCTGAAGTGCACGCAGTGAGAAGAAGAAGGAAAAAAAGAAGCAGATAGAATGCTTTTTTTGTCATTATTATCACCTCCTTCTATAATTTTGAATGAATAATCTATATTATAGAAAAAAATTAAATAAAATTCCAAAAAAACGCCAAACTTTACGTTTGACGTTTTTAATCTGAACTAAATGATTAATAGTTCCCAGTTTGGATGTATCCACTACTTTTATCAGAAAAACTGTAATAATAGCTTAGTATAGTGTAGTAGTTATACTCTGGGTAATTTTGTGCAATATATTGTGTGCCCCATTGACTTAATACTCCACCCCAAGCTGTACCAATATCCCCTTCTGATCCTGCTCTGTACTGAGCGTCAAAAACTTTGCCATCAGAATTGACCATGAAGATTCCTGATACAGCATTAACGGCATTATTTGTAGCCGTTTGTCCAGAATTTGGAACATAGTGTTGGTAATTTTGCCAGCGGTCTGTTAAGTGTGCCCCATAATCTGTTGCAGGTTTTCTTGGATAAGTGGCGTTATACCATGCATATGTCTTAATTGTTACTGCCCCAGCTTTCAGTGACTCTGATTTCCATGATCCATACCACTCGTTTGGCAATACATTCTTAGCGTAAGTGTCAAAGCCGATATTGGTGATTGTTCCTGAACCAGTAATATACAATTTAAATGTTGATGGCGTACTAGTAGCACTTAGAGGTTGTATATCGCCCGAATTACTCTGAGCGTTAATTCCGTTCTTAGCTTTTTCCAAATTTAATTGTTCTCTAGGTTTCTTAATCGTAGTCGTTTCGGGAAAATCCTGATTTAGATCTATACTATTTTCTTCTACTATTTGATTTAATTCTTCATGTTGTGCATCTTCTTTAATAGTAGTTTGCTGGATAGATTTATTCTCAAAATTTACTATATGCCCTTGTTCTCGTTCTTTAACTACGTTATTTGCTTGTTGCTCAGCTGCCGAATTAAATGCATAACCAAGAGCTACAAGTTCATCAATGTTATAAACATTTTCATGACCAATAATATATTCTTGTCCATTTAGTTTCCCTGTTGCAATTAACTCATATTTAACACCATTGTAGAAGAATTCACTTTCTTTATTGACTGTATAATTAAAACCAACATAGTAATATCCGATATCCGTATATGCTGAGCTAATGTCAGCAAAATAGGGCTCTACTTTTAGTATATTATTGGAAGGAAGTTTTTTAGCCTCAAATACACTTATAGATTCTACAGATAGAATACCGGTTTTATTTTCTTTTTGTTCTTTATTTGGGAATCCTTGATAAAACTGTTGACGTTCAGGTGAATAAGTTTGAACAAATGAATTCCAATCTCTATTATTGATTGAATCGACATAATCAGAGACAACGGTAGGCAATATGCTGTTAGATGCACTAATGGTTTCAACCGATTCAGTTGCAAAGGCGTTACTTGCAAGTGGAATTGTTAGAATCGATACCATGCAACAAGACACAAATACTGATTTGAACATTTTCAACATGAATGTTATTCCTCCTAGTTATATAGAATGGATTAGAATGGATAAACTATGATACAGCGTTAAATGAACTTTCATTTATCACCACCTATGAATTCAAGCTACTCCCGATCATAGATCTCTATAAATCTTAGTTCTCTAAAGGCTGTAATTAGCGGAAGTATCAATGAATATTTTTCTAATATATTCCTTATATTGAATCTTGATACAATTACTATTTTTACCTATTCAACTCTATATTGTCAATGATGTTTTTGTGATATTTTCGAATTTTAGACGGATTGTCAAACAGGGTGCGACAGTTCCTCTGTGAAAGATTCGTGAGCAGTTCTCCACCCCAAGCATTTTCGGGGCCTGCTATTGATTAAATTCAGGGAGTGGGCGAGATATTCATCCGCCACTTGTGCAAAATTGGTGCCCTTGGGGGTAAACTCTCGAAGTAACCCATTCCCATTTTCGTTGGAACCACGTTGCCAGGATGAATACGGGTCAGCAAAATAAACGTGCAGGCCATGGGGCGTCTCCAGATTGGTATAGCAAGCAAACTCCTTCCCACGGTCAGCAGTTGCGGTGAGGAAGGCTCCTTTTGGGTACTGAGAGATGGCTACACCAAGCGCAATCTCCATGGACAATGCGGTACGATCAGGCATGAGAATAGCGGTATATAGACGCGTTTTACGTTCGATGAGTGTGGCTACACAACCTTTACTTTTCCCACGACCTGATACGACGGTATCCAGTTCCCAGTGCCCAAAGGTTTCACGGGAGTGGACTTCTTTCGGACGATCTGAAATGGTTCTGCCAATGGCGAATTTACCGCGAGTTTCTGCGGGTTTCTGACGCTTCCCTTTGTGACGTAAGACCTGCAATGTACCTTGAACCAGACGTCCTGCGTAGATCCAGCGATAGATAGTTTTGAAGGAGACTACAGGCAGGCCATCTGCACGAAAACGTTCGGTGATTTGTTCTGGAGACTATGTGGCCGCAAGTTTTACTTCCAGCGAAGTAGCCAAGGTATCCGACCATTTCCTGAAGGAACCGAGGCGTGACGACGTTCCTGATATGCATTCTGAGCTTGTTCTGCTTCGTAGGCTTCGGATGAAGCTGTGCGCGCTAATTCACGACAAATGGTCGAGGGATGTCTGCCCAGTTCCTTTGCGATCGCTCGTGAGCTTTTGCCCTGCTGGTGGAGGATTTCTAGCTTGCTGCGTTCGATTATGCTAAGATGTGTGTAGCTCATGGTGGATTCTCCTTGTGTGAATGAGGTGTGAGAACTTTCATTCTACACGAATCCGGCCATGGGCCCTTTTTTATTTATTTCCAGTAGGTGTCGCACTTCATATTACAATCCGTCGTATTCTGCCAATCAATTCGAACAATATTATTCACCCATGGGGGAGTATATCTATACCGCTCCCGTATTCGTAGGATACGTGGATGAAAGCCAGGTTGTCCGGTTAAATCATGAACATACCGAGTACCAATGGATGACGTTTGACGAAGCCAAAGAAAATGAGGCATTGCCCGGAATTGATGATATTTTGCATTTTGTTGAAAAGCATTTTGCCAAAAAAGCCCTTCCAAGTGGCTTCGGATTCATGGAGAGAATGATTAGGAGGTGGAACTCATCACATATAAGACGATTTATCCAAGAGCATGGTTGAGCCTACTATGTATGATGGTCATTGAAGCAATACTTCTCAGGGATGGTATTTACGATAAAAATGGGATTCTGAAGTACTCCCTGATCGCTATATTGACCTATATTCTGGTTTATATCGTTTTCCTGATCTGGCGGTTTTTTTTCACTAAACCCAGTATTACGCTGGAAAGCGATCATGTGATTTCTACGAAACATCAGAGATATGATGCATCTCAGATTGAGTGTATTTATGTGAATTACAGACGGATTGGCATCAAACTCTATGGTAAACGTTTAGTGCCGATGGATCTATGTTTTTATTTTCAACGAGGCCAGGAGACTACAGGCGTAGAAGCTGTGCATGAATGGGCAGCGCGAAACGACAAAGAAATAAAAAACAGATTTTTTCAAACCTTGGCGTAGACCCGTTCGTCTGTTGAGTATAAGGAATTGTTCATATTTTAAACGCACACATATTCCAGATGCAGCTAAATTCTCGTCACAAACTAGAAAGCTTTACGCTTCAATCGCAAAGTAGATTCTAAAAATCAGCAGGAGAGGTGCATATGAGATATTTAACGAAAGAATGGTATGAGCTGTGTCAGCAGACACATCTTCATTTTGGTATAAGAGTACATAGCGGAGCGTATGAGTTCGATGAGAATCTATTTTTAAGGCTATATAAAAGAAAGGAAAAAGCGCATGTGAAGCAGGAGCGAGACCTTTATAACTTGGACCCGCGTTTCATGCTGGAGCATGATGGTCAGGTCATGACTCGTGTAGAGAAAGCTTTTAGCGGGGAAGAGATAACGGAAGAGGATCAGAACGTATTTCACATGCCGCCGGAACAAAGAGCACATATCGAGAAACTTATTGCAGAATATGATGTACGCCCTCCGTTTGATGAGAAGAAATGCAAGGAAGAGTACAAAGAATCAATGGAATGGAATTTTCGATATAAGGCAGAGAATTTGCCACAGGAAATCGTTGAACAAATTGCGGATATCCGTGTGTTTACGTTGGGTTATTGTACGAGAGAAGTTATGCTACAGCTAAAGAAACAGAGCGCAGAAAATAGGAGAGAGATGGAGCGTGTATCGGATGAATACCGGGAAGCCATTATAGCACAGGATATTCCGGATGAAATACATAGCCGAGTTCAATTTCATGATTGTACGGTAACGGAATTACTGACTGGAGAGAAAGTGCTCATTCGTTTTGACACCCGCGGGGGCTTCACCAGTATAAACAAACTTACGCTGGTTGCACCCGAAATAATCAAGCAAGACGTTGGGGTTGTAGGCACTTACTGGCTGTATCAAGAGCTGTATCGGATCGATAACGGATATGAGCTCCATGTTCTTTTTGATGGAGAGAATATGCCTGAGCTAATTGTTCGTTGTGCTGATATTCTCGTAGAGGAAGAACCAGAGAGACCAAGAGGATGAATATGGAGGGAATAGAGATGGAACGGACCACCAGTACGTGGTTATTTATCTACTCCCGTATTTGTCGTGGGCGTTGCATGTTACTTCTTTCCTGATTTTCTATACAAAATATTTGTCCTGATGAGATATCGAAAAATTAAACCGAATAGCGAGTTTGAAGATAACCCACCTAATAGTAGCAAGGAGTTGGACACCATTTCGGAATTTATCTGGGCTTTAGTGATCTCAATTATAAGTTTAATTGTCGTTCTTATCTTTACTGCAATTGTACGTTATGCGATAGATTCATCCAAAACATCGAAGAAGATGGATGTACTAATTAAAGAAGTGCACTATCTGAAAACTGAAATTAAAAAATTGCAACACCATAAGCAACGAGATGATAGCAAGCATATTATTGATGAGAAAGTATAAAAAGCAAAACGGAGGACATCTGTATGGGCATGTCAGACTATTACAAAAACCTCAGGGAAAAGATCGGCAACGAGCTTATTTTTATGCCGGGTGTGGCTGGGATTATCCGAAATGGACAAGGGGAAATTCTGTTCGGTCGTAAACATAACGAATCAACCTGGGGGCTGATTGCTGGAGCAATCGAACTTGGTGAGACACCGGCGCAAGCGATAGTAAGAGAGGCACTGGAAGAGACAGGTCTAGTTGTTGAACCCGAGAAGATTATCGGAGTATACGGGGGTGAAGCAAGACGGTTTACATACAACAATGGTCATCAGGTTGAATATTTGACTATCGTATTTGAATGCAGGATCAAATTCGGGCAACTCACGCCCGATAATGAAGAGATGAAGGATCTGCAGTTTTTCCTCGAGGATCAGCTCCCACCCATGGCAAACCAGTACCCAGATTATATTTTTAGCTCCAATCAAGAAGAACGGGCGCATTTTGAAAGGTAAGCCAACCCACTGTGCTGAATTGGGCTGAGCAACAAGCATCATCCGGATGCTTTGCCTGAGTACTTAGAGGCATGGCAGGAATGGAAGCGACTATGTCAGGAATTTTGAACTAGCAGAGTATTTACAGCTGTCGCAAATGCCTTAGTTCAGGCTACACAAGACAGGAGAGATATCACAAGTTGGATAACAAAAGTAGTTTGTATCGTCCAAATGCTTGGACGACCTCCGATATACTTCATGGCGATTTAATTGCCAGTAAAGAACTTATCTATGACAAGTGTGGCTTTGTTTGCTCACAACCCCATGAAGAAGCACAAAATGCTGAATACGGGGCGTATGTGTTCACCTTACATTCTCTCTCCATTCGATTTCGTGTTGCCAAAACCACACCAACCAAGATTGGACAATTTGTCACTCTGTGGCAGCGGGGTGGGGATGGATCGTCACAGCCATATGATGTATCAGATCCAGCAGATATGTATGTCATTAGTACGCGCACAGGCAGCAACTTTGGTCAGTTTGTGTTTCCAAAGCATGTATTGTTACAGCGAGATATCGTAACGGATCGTGAAAAAGGTGGCAAGCGTGCCATACGTGTATATCCGCCTTGGGATAAACCAACAAGTAAGCAGGCTCTAAAAACGCAGCAATGGCAGCTGGAATACTTCCTGGAAGTACCTTTTACCGAACCATTGAACTGTGATCAAGCACGAGTACTTTATGGCACTCGACGATTGATGTAAGCGAAACAGTAGCCCAGCATCTCCAAACTCTTCTCCTCTGAATATTAGCTTTTCACCGATCTTTTAGGCATATCTCCTCTAATCGTTACTTCCCATTACTAAAGCGTGTGTTGTGTCCTCCATTTGTTAAAAACAGTGAACTTCTGTTCATTTCATTTTTTTGAAATTTGTGCTTGCCTTAATGTGAACATGAAGCCTTAGGATGTAAAAGAACCGGCCAAATGCATCCCAAAATGAACATAAAGGAGGAGTCAGCATTATGGCTTTTTCGATAAAAGAAGCTTCCGAGCGGCTGGGTTGTCCTGCACATAAAATTCGTTATTACGAGAAGGAGGGACTGCTCCCTTACATTAGGCGGGATCAACATGGCAATCGGATGTTCGAGGAAGAACATCTGGATTGGATGAGACTGATGTCCTGTTTCCGGGCAACGGGTATGAAGGTATCTACACTGAAACATATGGTTAGTCTGGCGTTGGATGGTGATTCAACGATTCCACAACGGAAAGCGATCCTTCACGAATATAAAGAGGAATTACATCGCCGCCAACTTGAAATTGCCGAAGCACTTGCAGCGGTGAATAACAAATTGACCATCTATGAAGACATAGAGACAGGAAAGCTTCCTTCAGAAAGCAAGCTGCTAGACCAAATGGAAAGCATCGGTAAAGACTAATTATGAACGGATGGAGAGATGGAGAAATGAAGCACAGAGTGCTGGGAAATAGCGATATCGTCGTATCTTCGATGGGATTGGGAATTATGGGCATGTCTCCGGGAATGTACGGGGAAACCAATGATGAGGAATCAATGAAGACCATTCATCACGCGTTGGAGATTGGTGTTACACTGCTAGATACAGCTGATGTATATGGTAATGGACATAATGAAGAATTACTGGGAAAAGCGCTGAAAGGACGTCGCGATCAGGCCATTATTGCTACCAAATTTGCGTATACCCCGAACTATGAGACGTTGAATGGTCATCCGGATTACGTGAAAAAGGCTGTAGAAGCAAGTCTTCGCCGGCTGGACACTGACTATATTGATCTGTACTACCAACACAGGGTAGATCCTCAGATTCCGATTGAGGAAACCGTTGGTGCGATGGCTGATTTGGTTAAAGAGGGAAAAGTCCGCTGCCTTGGCTTGTCGGAAGCATCGGCTTCCACTATGCGCCGGGCACACGCCGTTCATCCGATTTCTGCGTTGCAGAGCGAATATTCTCTGTGGAGCCGGGATATTGAGGACGAGATTCTGCCGACTGCGAGAGAACTGAATATTACACATATTGCATACAGTCCATTAAGCAGAGGGTTTATCTCAGGTGAGATTCGGAAATTCGAAGATTTGCATGTTAATGATCTGCGCAGATATATGCCGAGGTTCCAAGGAGACAATTTCGCCAAAAATATAGAAGTTGTGGATAAAATCAAAGAGATTGCGATGGAGAAGAGTTGTACGCCTGCACAATTGGCTTTGGCTTGGACAATGGCTAATAACGCATTGCCGATTCCGGGAACGAAACGAATCAAATATTTGGAGGAAAACGCGAACGCTGTAACGATTGAACTGACACCTGATGAATTAGCTCGTATTGAAAATGTAAGTCCCCAAAATGAGGTCCATGGAACACGTTATATGAAAGAAATGATGACTCAGCTTAACGGGTAAAATGAGGCAAAAAAGGAAGTATGATTTAGTGTCATATCCTGTATAATTTAGAGAACAATCAGGTTAGCATTTCTGTAGAGAGTGAAGGATATACGATTGGAAAATAAGGTATCCCTACTATGGGAGTGATTCTACTGTTACTTTGAATACTGGAGTGTGGTCATGATCGTTTTAACGTCAGCAATCGTATTCACCGTCTTGATTATGATCGTGATTCTCTTTCAGATTGCATTGGCTGCCGGGTTGCCGTGGGGAGAGTACGCCATGGGTGGGAAGTTTCCCGGGAAATACCCCATCTCCATGCGTTTTGCCTGCATAGTTCAGATCGCAATATTGGCATTTATGGGTATCATTGTTCTGAGTAAAGCAGGATTGCTTTGGCCTCGTTGGTCTTCGTTCTCAGATATCGCAATTTGGTTTATCGTTGGGTATTTGGTATTGGGGACCATATTAAATCTGATTACGAGAAGTGTATGGGAACGAAGAATCTGGGCGCCCGTAACGTTGATGATGTTGATAACCAGTATAATTATTGCCATTTCATAATAATGAGCAACAACGAGATATACAAAACTAGAGCCCTGGCATGTATGCCAAAGGGCTCTATGAATCACTGCCGTTCCTCATTTATACTAATGATAGTTTAACCCTTACATAGAGAAGATCAACGGAGAGGAGCGGTTTATTTATGCCGATCTACTACTACCTTGCAGCAGTTTTATTAGTCGTAACAGCCTATTTGGTTCGACGTAAGCTCAAGATTTTCCGTCCAGCAGGAAGACGCAGAAAACAGACGAAAGTTACGTACAGACGAAAAAAAGCACCATTGAATCTTGGACTTCGAGAAGAAGTCCCCTATCAGCAAACCATTCTTCAATTGGAGAAGAGCTACAATAAGCATTTTGCGAACAAACTCAAGATCCGAATTCAACAGGAATATCCTAACATGAAAACGCTGGAGTATCGGTGGAAATTGATAGAGCTTAAGCGATATTTCATTGTGGCTTCATTACTTAAGCAGGTGCCCATGTTCAGTGATGAAGTTGATGATTTGTGGCATGAGATGCTGATGTTTACGAAATCTTACGCTGATTTTTGTGCAGAATTAATGGGTTCCACGGTACACCATGAGCCGGCAATCACCCGCCGCGAAACGCCAGGAGCGCGTGCATGGTTTGACTGGGTGTATTGTCAATTATTCGAGTTCACCCCCTACAGTGCTGCAATCTGGGGTGATTTTTTCACTTACCCATTATCCAGTGATATACAGAAGCTGATCGCACAGGGAGATCAATCTGAACTGGTGAATGAACTGTTTCATGCCAGACGCATGCAGGAAGATCCTGAAGCTGCTCAGGTGATTGCCTACTTGATTGATCAGCTACGTAGATCCGCAACGCTAAGTGAAGAAGAGCTATCTCCAGCATCTTCCGGAAGTAGCGATGTAGCTCTCGTCATGGCTAGCGCCATGGTGTATTACTCCATGCATAACGAGGCGACATATGGGCTACACATGGGCCGGCTGGAGCAGGAAATTCTTCCACAGGAAAAGTCAGCTTATGGTTCCTCGTCAAGCAGTGGTTGCACGAGCAGTTCCAGCTGTTATGCGGATCAATGTACTGACAGTAGTAGTTCTTCGGGAGGATCTGGATCATCCTCAGGGTCATCTTCCGACTCTTCTTGCAGCTCATCCAGCTGTTCATCTTGTGGTGGTGGGGGAGATTAATGAAGGAGCATTCCTGTAAGGTTCCAGTTCACCGATCACCTTGGTAGGATTGGGAGGTGTCAAACGATTTTTTCGCTCCAACGTCGACTGAATTCCTTGCTCGGCAAAGCGTTTACGAACGAGCTATGTCATAACATAGCGTTGAAATATCTATTACAGTTGAAAGAGGTGATTCCATTGGTAAATCCATAAACGGAGAAAAATCCATGTATTAGTTTGAATAAGCATGCGATTTTTCTCTGCCTATGATATGAAAATATCCATGTAGAGGAGAAGAATTGACATGTTAAATCAATTAAGCGATTCCATATATTATATGTCCAACGATAATGATAGAGAAAGACCGGTACTAGGCTTGGTGTGTGGGGAAAAATATAGTCTGGTGATCGATGGTGGAAATTCGGTTCAGCATGCCAGAGACTTTATCGAGGAGATTCGATGCTTAAATGTGCCGCCTGTTCAGTATGTGGTTATTACCCACGCGCATTGGGATCATTTTTTGGGAATGAATGAATTCGGTGCGACGATCATCGTTAATGGTTTAACCAATAAGCGTTTGAACGACTGGAGATGTTATTCCTTTGATGATCAGTCACTTCGTGAGTATGTAGATGCCGATATGATCAGTGCGCATTGCATGGAAATTATACAGACGGAAATCCCGAGGAGAGAATCATTTCTACTAGATAAGCCCGGTATCGTCTTTAAAGATTCTCTCCGGATTGATCTGGGGAACAAGCTCTGTATGCTGGAACAGATTCGAAGTACGCATACGGACGATTCAACCATTGTGTATATTCCGGATGAGAAGACAATTTTCCTCGGAGACAGTCCGTATTCTACAACGACTCGTTCGTTATTTCATTATAAGCAGGATCTGTTATTCCCGATGATACAGGATATCGAGCGATATGATGCGGAGCACTTCTTGTTAGGGCACGAGTCCATATGTGATTCGGAAGAGATGAAGATATTCTTCGAACAGCTGGTCGCTTGCAGTAAATCAGTGAAAAATACATCTTTGGAGGAAGCCATAAGTTTGTTTGAAAGAGAACAGCGACGTGTTCCTGTGGGGGATGAACTCTTTTTTCTCAAAGCATTGGTTAATGATCGAATCTTGCAGGCTCAAAAAGATTAGATAGTCCTTGTATTGGAGTTATAGTAACGGTTTAGACAGGCAGCTGGCTATATAGTCAGCTGTTTTTCTTGTAAAACAGGCAGCTCATATTTGAAGCGCTAATGGACTCAATGAGGTAAACTATAGTAAATATTTATTTCTTTTTTTTTATAGGAGGAGAGGTGCTTAATGATAATTTCCTACAAGATACCCCATTTGCTGAAAGAAATCATCGCATGGGAGGAAGAGATTAAACAGGAAGTTCCTTATTTGGAGACACCAACAGGTTATTTTCTGCAATTTGATCCCCATGATAATGGAGGGTATATGAGTTCTCCAGTTGACGCAATCATGTTTGCACGTACAGGAATGGGGGGGATTCATTTCTCCTTCTTGACTGATTTTGGCAATGTTACTGATTTGAGTGTAGTGCCTATTGTTCGGGTTGATCCCATGGCTTTTGGAAGTTATGCGAGGATTGTGGCTAGAAATATTAGAGATTTTTTTGCCCTTGGATTCTCGGGACATGAAAGACTTCTGCTGAATGAATTTGAATCGAAACAACAATATTTGGACTACGTGAAAGAGCAAGAGGACAACACGAGCGAAAGTGACTATTTCGATAAGAAAAAGTGGGACCAAGAACAACAGAAGGTGAGAGATTTGGCTGTGCAACGTTTTGGGTTTCAGCTTATCCATGACGGATACTCCTATAGTGAAGAAGTTCGGCAAACAAGGCGAAATGAAGTCATTTTAGATACCTTAGATGGTCTTGGTGTTTCAGTGGGAGAGGCATCGGTGAATTGCTCCGGAGCAGTTCCTCACCCGTGGCATGAGAAGGAAATTCCGTATGATCAAGAGGAACAGCTGAAATCCTATATCTCCAGTGCAGAGCAGATTGGACTACTTAGTTTATTACGAGATGTTCAGGCACAAGGATTCGATAATAGTGATGTGTTTCGGGCGATCCACAACCGACTTATCTCGCTTGGATTGTCTGTGGAGGAACAAATGCTGGCACGTTATATGCACAAGTTATATTGAATGTAAAATATAATTTTGGCGGTAGACAGACGGTTTGCAGAGAAGTGCTTACTAATTAAAAGAACAGGGCAAAGTTCCGTTCTACGGAGCTTTATCCTGTTCTCGTGTACATTATAACTAACATGAAATGAAATTAATCAATGGTGATGATGCGCATGAGCATCTGGTGCGTCGCCTTTGACGGTACATAGTACCGAGGTGTCATGCAGATGTTTCTCGGACTCGACTTGGAGTGTTACATGTTTGATTTCTTTATGCTCCAGCATATGTTCAATCTTCTGAACCAGGATCTCGGATGCATAAACATCCATCGTTCCATCCACCACAATATGAGCGGTCAGCGCATTCAGGTTACTGGTAATGGACCAGACATGAACATCGTGTACACCTTTGACGCCATCGACTTGTTTGATAGTCTGCACCAGGTCATTCACATCCACATTGGCCGGAGTACCTTCCATCAAGATATGAAGGGATGATTTGGTGACATAGAAACCACTACGCAATACCAGTGCAGCGACAATCACACTCGCAAGTGGATCGGCCCAACCCCAACCAAAGAACATCATGAGCAGTGCTGCCGCAATGGCCCCAACCGATCCCAACATGTCACTGATGACATGGAGATAAGCACCACGCATATTCAGGTTATTCTCCGTATCGCTACCACGCATCATGATCCAGGCCACCAGAATATTGATGAACAATCCAATGACGCTGATGATTAACATGCCTACTGTAGCAACTTCCGGGGGATTGATAAAACGCCCAATCGCTTCGTAGAAAATGTAGAGTGCAATGGCGATTAACGTAACTCCGTTTAACGTGGCAGCCAAAATCTCGAATCTTCTGTAGCCGTACGTTTTGCCAGTATTTACTGCTTTTTCACCAAACGTGAACGCCAGCAAAGCGATACCGAGCGCAATAGAATCGGACAACATATGGCCTGCATCCGAGATAAGCGCGAGACTGTTGGTGATGAATCCACCAATGGCTTCTACGATCATATAGATGGTAATAATAATGAAGGAAAACAACAGGACTTTCTTGTTATTGGTGGTGTGAGCGTGGTTGTGTCCATGATCGTGCCCATGGATCTGATCGTGATGATGTCCGGACATTTAAATCCTCTCCTTTGGAGCCTTGCTCCGTTATGTAATATGATTTCTAGTGTGGAATAAAGATGATTCTTGGCTTGTTTGATCATCTACAAATGAATATATGAGCGTTTGTTCATATGTTATGGTTTTATTATAGTTGCGCCTCATAATAGTGTCAACCAGATTCATGGAAATATAAACATGGCCGCGGTGTTCCCGGGATTGTGTGCTGGCGAATGAGATTGCTTTTATGCTACCATCTGTTCAGGATCAAAGTGAGATGCACTGCTACATAGAAGGGCGGACAACGATATGAAACATCTGCTGCTGGCAGACGATGATGCCAATATTCGAGCACTCCTGCGGCATGTCATGACCAAGGAAGGGTATCGAGTTCATGAAGCGCAGGATGGACTGGAAGCGGTCAAACTAATGCAAGAAACCCCGATTGATCTGGCAATCTTAGATGTGATGATGCCGGGCATGGACGGACTGGAGTTATGTGATTTCATTCGGCAGCACTACGATATTCCCATTATGCTACTGACGGCACGTGATCAGCTATCCGATAAGAGAGACGGTTATTTGAGAGGAACAGATGAATATGTGACCAAGCCATTTGAACCGGAAGAACTGGTCTATCGGGTAAAGGCATTGTTTCGTCGGTACCATCGCACATCCAGCGATATCATCCGTATGAACCGAATCGTCATTGACCGCAACAATGTGGAAGTTACGGATGGGCAATCCATTCTCTTTTTGCCAATGAAAGAATTTGAATTACTCTCACAGCTTGCCCAGTTTCCGGGGCGTTTGTTCTCTCGAGATGAGCTCATTCGGCTGGTATGGGGAGCGGATTACGAAGGAGATGACCGTACCGTTGATGTGCACATCAAGCGGTTACGTGATCGTTTTGCCGATTATACGGACGATTTTGTGATCCAAACGGTCCGGGGCATTGGTTACAAAATGGAGGTGAAAGCACCTTGAGAACCTTGTACGTCCGGGTATTCCTCATTACGATTGCGGTGATTATGGTCAGCGGCATCCTCGGTTTTCTTTTGTCCAATATCTACTATCATACAAAGCTCAAGGATTTCAATGATGAGAAGCTGGTGGGCATTGCAGCGGAAATGAAACAATTTGTGGAGCAGCAACCGGACACAATGGAGCAGTATTTGAACAACGCCGCCGCACTCGGGTACGAAATCTATGTGACGGATGGAAAAGGCAACGACCAATTCTACGGCCGCGAATTCCGTGAGAAAGATCTGGACAAGCAAGCTGTGGTACGGGTATTGAATGGTGAGGTGTATCATGGCGTTGCCCAGTTTCCAAGCAAACCGTTCATTACCGGTTTCTTCGATAATCAATTAAGCAATACCGTGGGTGTTCATCTACAGCTAGGCAATGCGAATTACGCTCTCTTTATGCGTCCGGATGTAATTCTGCAGTTCGGTGAGCTGCGAATCTTTTTTGCACTGATTGGCGCATTTACCATAGGCATTAGTATCTTGATCTTTCTGATCAGTACCCGTTATCTGGTCAATCCAATTGAACGTCTGTCCGAGGCGACCAAGCGCATTGCTCAAGGAAAATATAATCTGAAATTGCCTACCGCAAGGCGGGATGAGATTGGACAGCTGGCTCAGCATTTCATGACCATGAGTCGTGAATTGGAGAGGGTCGATCAGGCGCGGCAACAGTTTGTATCCAACGTATCGCATGAGATTCAATCGCCGCTGACCTCCATTCAGGGGTTTGCCCAATTGGTGGCGGATCGCGATCTGCCCGAACAGGAACGAGAGCACTATGCATCGATCATTGAGGAGGAGAGTCGTCATCTCTCTTTGCTCAGTAAACAATTGCTTCTATTGTCCTCCCTTGAACAAGGCAACGAGGATCTGTCCAAAGTAAAGTTCTCTTTGCGAGATCAATTCCGGCAAGCGGTTCAGGTGTTGCAATGGCAACTCGAAGAAAAAGAACTGCTGCTTCGGATATCGGTGCCCGAATCCATCCAGCTGGTCGGCAATGAAGTGCTGCTCATGCAGGTGTGGATGAATCTGCTGGGAAATGCAGTGAATCATCTGCCACAGGGAAGAAGCATCGAGATTCATGCCGAGCAAATGGATAACCAGTGTGTGATTCAGATTAAGGATACAGGGGACGGGATTGCTGCGGAGCATCTGCCTTTCCTGTTCGATCGATTCTATCGGGTGGACCGTGCGCGGGAACGTTCTTCCGGCCGAACCGGGCTTGGACTTGCCATTGTGCAGAAAATTATTCGAATCCATGACGGTACAATTGAGGTCGCCAGTTCGCCTGAGGGAACAGTCTTCACCGTGACACTTCCGCAGATGTAATCTGTTATTCATTTGCCGTTCATTTTCGCCTCCTATACTTGGGTTATCAAGAGGGAGGTCACACAACATGTACTTGGCTATTCGGGAAATGAGGTATGCCAAAGGGCGGTATGCCTTAATTGCTACAATCATGGTACTGGTTTCATTTCTGGTACTGTTTGTTACAGGTCTTGCACAGGGGCTGGCTTATGATAACGCAGCTTCGGTCAAAAATATGGCAGCAACCCACTTTGTGCTGGAACAGGATACGAATCATCGGTTTACCCGGTCACAAGTGGATCAGGATCAGCTTAATCAAGCTCGCTCCGTAGTGGGGCAAGAGAACGCTGAGCCACTCGGTGTGAAAATGACAACCGTCAGTCCAATGGGCGACACGAAAAAGATCGATGTCACGTTGTTCATGGTGAATCCGGAAGGCTGGCTTGCTCCAGCGGTTACCGAAGGAACTCTGATTACGGATCAGACTAACGGGCAGGTTGTGGTGGATCATAAGTTAGCTGAATCCGGTGTGACGATTGGTACCGTTCTGGTCGATCAAGCTTCGGGAATGGAGTGGACCGTTGGCGGATTTGTACAAAATGAGTCTTTCAGTCACTCGCCGGTCGTGTTCCTGAATGAAGAAGAATGGCTTACGCTTCAAGGGGGTTCACGTACTACACAAGGTTCGGCCGACACCAATGCCAATTCGCCGATATACAATGCCATTGCGGTAAAGGACGCGGGTGAGCAGGTGGACGGACTGAGTGCTGCAATGCCTAATACGGAAGTCATTACGAAGTCGGATGCCGTATCGGCTATTCCTGGATATAAGGAAGAGCAGGGATCGTTGCTCATGATGATCGCTTTTCTATATGTCATCTCGGCGTTTGTGCTTGCGGTATTCTTCTATGTCATCACGATTCAGAAAACGAGTCAGTTCGGTATATTAAAAGCCATCGGAACGCGGAATGGATATCTGGCGGGTAGTGTTTCGTTACAAGTATTCATTCTGTCGGTTGGCAGTTTGGTCATTAGCGTGCTGTTAGTTCGACTGTTTGAGTCCATCTTGCCAGCATCAATGCCATTTCAATTAGGCTTATCCACGCTTGCCTTAACCTGCGTATTGTTCATCCTAATGTCTATGGCGGGTTCATTATTTTCAGTGTGGAAGGTTACCAAAATTGATGCGCTTGATGCGATTGGGAGGACAGCAGCATGAGAAACCGATTGGTATTACAGGGAATTACACAGACCTTTGAAGATGGTGGCAGTAAACGGACGATTTTGGACAAGTTGGACCTTGAGGTTGCTGAAGGTGAACTTGTGGCTGTGATGGGGCCTTCCGGCTCGGGTAAAAGCACATTCCTGTCCATTGCTGGCGCACTTCTTGAACCAACGGAAGGACAGGTTTTGCTGGACGGGGCTTCTATTATGGGCAAAAGCAAACAGGATATATCCGATATGCGGCTTCAGCAGCTTGGTTTTATATTTCAAAGTGCCAACCTCATTCCGTATTTGAAAGTAGAAGAACAACTCATGGTGGTCGCAAAGCTCGCCGGAACGGATAAAAATAAGGCGGAGAAGCGAGTGAATGAGCTGCTAGATACGGTAGGGTTGACCCATCGGCGGAAGGCGTATGCGGAGAAGCTATCTGGTGGGGAACGTCAGCGGGTCGCCATTGCACGGGCGTTGATGAACGATCCGGCTGTCGTGCTCGCGGATGAACCAACAGCCAGTCTGGATGCGGAACGTGGGCTGGATATTGTAGGCATGATTGCACGGCTCGTGAAAGAGCAGGGCAAGAGTGCAGTGATGGTTACGCATGATGAGCGGATTTTGCCGCTCTGTAGCCGGGTTCTTTTTTTGGAAAAGGGAAAACTGGTGCAGCATTAGAAGGAGAATGGTCTGAAAGTCTGGAGACAATATTGATCCAAGGCTTAAGGGTAGAGAGTGTAAGATGAGGGTCACGTATTCCCGGTGGGAAGGTGGCCTTCTTTCTTTGTTTGCGACTATAATTGGAAGAATAGTGAATTTTACATAGAGAGGAACAGATGTGGATGAGCAGCTTAAATGCAGAACAATTCCCGGCACTGAGTACGTCGATTCATTGGGGGATTATTGAGGCAGAGTTCAGATTAAACGACATCGTGGATGAAAAGCTGGTGAGTAATATTAGCATCATTCCATTTGTCGGGGATCAATGTGTTGTTTTCCAACTGGATAATGGAGACTGGGAGCTGCCTGGAGGCACGCTTGAAGCAGGTGAGCAGTATATGGATGGACTGGAACGCGAACTGATGGAGGAACTTGGGGCAGAAATGCGGTCCTATCAGATTTTTGGTCAATTCCACTGTACATCCAGTGCGTTGGAACCGTATCGACCGCATATCCCGCATCCCCATTTTGTGCGAATCATCGGGTATGGAGACGTTGAACTTGTCGGTGATCCGCTGAATCCGGAGGATGGCGAGCAGGTGGTTGCGGTGGAAGTGGTAGAGATTGATGAGGCGATCCGAAGATTCCAGGAACAGAACAGACATGACATTGCAGAGATGTACAAACTGGCTCATATGCTGCGAGAAGAAGCTAAATAGTATTTTTATAAATTAGAACAAGCATGATTCTGAACAAAAAAAGGGTAACCACGTATTAAATAAACTTTGCCTTGGGAGTGATATCAATGCAGGAACTTTTTAAGAAGATCATCAAAACAGACGTCAAACCCGTATTTGCCAAACACGGCTATTCGAAGAAAAATCTGAATTTCTACAAAGCGGATGGAAACCTCGCATATAAGTTCAACATTCAAAGAGCAAAGTATAACACCAGTAGTCAAGTTCAGTTTTATGTTAATTGTGGTGTTCATTCCACCGAACTTGCGGAGTTGCATTCCGTTGGATTGAATGGAGACATATTGGAGTTCATATCTCATTTTACCTGCCGAATCAGAGAAATAGCCCCTGCCGCTCCGGCCCACTATACCTTAACGCCTGATATCGATCCAGACGCTTTATCGAAAGAACTGGTGTCACATTTGGAAGAGGGCATGTCATTCCTACACTCGCTAACAGGGGCCAGAGATATAGTCCATTATTATATGGACAAGACAGCGCTACATTTAAGCGAAGTAACCTTCCGCTTCCTGCTAAAAGCCGGCGATACGAAAGAAGCCAAGCATTATTTAGAACAGCTTCACTCCAAATACGGAGCCGAAAAGCGCTGGACGATATTAGAAAAGAAATATGCAGCCGTTTTTGCCGAATATGGATTATAGGCTTTGCTCCAGACAAATAGCCAAAATGAGAGGGGATAACATATGAACGATACTCAATATAATTTAAATTTTGAGAAACTGTGTAATGAATTACAGCTTGGTGATTTGATTAGTTCGCCCAAACCGATTTCAGGTGGACTTCTTCATCGAATGTACGCCATTGAAACCACGCAAGCTAATTATGCCATTAAGGCATTGAATCCCCAGATAATGATAAGACCTACTGCTGTGCAAAATTATATTGATTCAGAAAAAATAGCAAACGTGGCAGCTGAACATATCCCTGCTCAACCTGCAAAAATGTTAAAGGGTACTTCTATGCATAACATTGATAATCAATTCTATCTAATATTTGATTGGATTGAGGGTCAATGTTTGGAACAAGATGAAGTTACGATCAATAACAGTTCTCTGATAGGAACGATCCTTGCAGATATCCATAAAACGGATTTTAGACAACTAGAATTGGATAGTTCACAGGCGACTAATTCTAAAAAAATAGATTGGATGTTTTATCTGAACAAAGGAAAAAATGAGAATTCGGAATGGATTGAGATTTTGAATTCCAGTATGGATAAGCTGTATGAGTGGAGCATGAAAGCTAAGAATTCATCTTCAATGCTAGCATCCAATAATGTTATTAGTCACAGAGATCTGGAGCCTAAGAATGTGATGTGGAGACAAGACATACCTATTATTATAGATTGGGAATCGGCAGGTTATATTAATCCGATGCATGATCTGGTAGAAACAGCTGTGTATTGGTCAGTAGATAGCTCTGGAAGTATAAACGAGGAAAAGTTCTTAGCTTTTATAGCTGGATATAAGAAGCGAGTGGGGAGTCTAACAGCCAATTGGGAAGTGGTTCTGGATATTGGTTTTGCTGGAAAGTTGGACTGGCTCGAGTATAGCCTTAAACGGTCACTGTGGATTGAATGTACGGACATAGAGGAACAGTTATTAGGAACATCACAAGTCATTAGAACTTTAGAGGCTTTGAAACAATACGAGAATATGATTTCAGATATTAAGAACTGGTTGAATACTTAATCCAGGAGGGGATGCCCATATGGCAAACGATAAAGGAACACTCAGAACATGCGAACAAGGACATTCATATTATAAAAAAAGTGATTGCCCAACCTGTCCGACGTGCGAAGCTGAAAGTAAACCGACAGATGGATTTCTAGCCTTGCTGTCAGCTCCCGCCAGACGTGCCTTGGAGAATGAAGGCATTGCGACATTACTGCAACTTGCGGATTACACAGAGAAAGAAATCCTGAAGCTGCACGGAATCGGACCATCTGCCATGCCTAAACTTCGAAACGCATTGGAAGAAGAGGGATTGTCTTTCAAGAAATAACCCTCTTCACTTCTTTCCTTTAATCCAAACCAGAAGCAGAAGTAATCTCATCCATCGTTACCCGATACAACAAGTTACCTTCACTAAGTAGCAGACGATGTTGACGAAAATCCTGCCGTACCTGCTTGAAGGGCTGATCATCTTCATTTAATAAATCAATCTTCTGCCCCTTGCTTAATCTTTCGGGCTTCTCCATTTTCTTAAGTACAAACGTACCATGTTTACCGTATCCGGCATCGAACAAGAAATGATAACCATCTGTACTGAAGCCGGAGGAACCGGAGATGTTCGGGTTCATGAATTTAACGTTGGCTTCGCTGGTACCCCCTGTGATACAACCAAGTTCAAAATCGGTATAGAAGTAGAACCAGACCTGGTTATCATTTACGACATTGAGTGCGTAACAATCCGCAATGTCTGCTGCATGGTTTTCGTACACTTTATTACCGTGCTTATCCCAGGCCAACAGACCGCTTGATCCAATCGGATCGCTCCATCCGTAGGTACCAAAAACCCCTTCATCGAAGTAACTGGTCCAGATCGTTCCCTTCTCTGTGACCTGTACACTTTGGATACCGTCTCCCAACAGAAACTCGCGAATTGTATTTCCGTCTAAATCACACACTTTGGCATTCAGATCAAACTGTTCATTTCCGTAATTCGTACAGCGCGCTCCGACGAGTAGCAGGTGATCATGCAATGGTTGTACGTAATGATAATTGAACGTCTGTCCCCAGATGACAACTTCCTCGATATTTTGATCTGTCACAATGAGAACTTTGTACGTATAGCTTTGCTTCAATTTACTCTGAACGAACATACCTCGTTTTCTTTCGGGGATCTGATTCATCAGCAGCACATAGACAAGGCCATCACCGCCCCACTGGGTGGAAACGATATCGAAGCCCTCGACATAATTTGAAATGTCGGCAAAAGGCAAAAGTTTTACTTTGGGATTGGGCATATCCATAACCCCTCCTTTTTACTCGAATGCAGAGTCACCACCCGCATCTGTATAAGAGGATTATGACATACGCGTACTTTGCTGAACATGGCGGAAGTATAGCGAAAGCCTTATTTGGTTTTTACAGTGTATGAGTATGATTTGAAATGGCTGCTTCGTCCTTGACATATGTAGTACAATAAGGAAGTTGTGTAAAATTCCATATAATAGGAAGGCGGAGAGATCGCTATAAGGAGAGTATGAAAATACATACAACGCTCGTGAAGTAAGGGGTGAGAATCACCCATAGGTTCAATGTGCAATATTAAGATGAAGACTCATCTCAGAAAAACAAAACTGGCTAAGGAAGTGTTACGAAATGGAACCACATATTCAAGAGCAAAAGGCAGATTACCGTCCACTAGGCGTCTCGGGATTGGGTGGTTGGCTGATTCTCATCCAGATTGGATTATTTCTAACGGTAATACTGCTTGTAGTGCAATTATTTCAACAGATAATACCCACATTCACAACGGAGACTTGGGAAATGCTAACCTCCAAACAATCCGACTACTATCACCCGTTATGGGGTCCGGTACTTATTTTTGAGATGGTGTACAATACGCTGTTTCTATTATTCAGCGTCTACACAATTTTTGCGTTTTATAGCAAGAAGGCAATATTACCCCGTCTGATGATCATATTCTATGGTCTCAGTCTAGCTGTTGGTATCATTGATTACCTATTATTACTCCAGATTCCGTTAGCAAAAGAATTGGAAGATGGAAGCTCGATCAGAGAAATTGCTAAATCTGTGATCACTTGTGCCATCTGGATTCCTTATTTTATCAAATCCGAGCGAGTTCATAACACATTTGTAAGATAAGTGGTAAGCAGGAAATGCCCGATCTTGGTAGAAGCTATCTGAGGTCGGGTTTATTTTATATATGCCGGGCTGTCATACAGTGTAAAGGATATTGTTCATTATAGAAGTGAAAAGGAGGAGAGATCTTGAAAATTTACCTGGTAAGGCATGGGATGGATGAGGGAGGGTATCGAGGCGGATGGAGCGATCGTGGACTTACGGAGCAGGGAATCAATCAATCCAGGAAACTGGGAGAGCATTTGCATCATCATGCTGAGGAGTACAACATACATACGATTATTAGCAGTGATCTGCCTCGTGCAGTACAGACTACACGGGAAATGGAGAAGAAATTAAACATGCAGGCTAGCTTAATGAAAGATTGGCGGGAGATGAATAACGGAGATTTGGCAGGCATGCTACATAAGGATGCTGAAGTGAATTACCCAGGGGTCTATTTCAACACTCTTGAGATGGACACCCCGTTTCCGGGAGGAGAAAGTCCAAGGGATTTTTATAACCGGATAAGCACAGCTTTTGAGAGTCTTTTCAGAGGTTTAGAGGAGCAGACAATCAAATCCAATGTTCTATTAATTACTCATGGCGGAGTGATTAACATCCTGTATTATCTGCTTGAGAAGAGGGAATGGAGTAATAAGTCCAGCTTTTATCCCATGGACAACACCAGTGTACATACCGTTGAAAAGGGAAGGCATGGTTGGAAACTTAGCAGTTCAAATGTGTTAAGTCATCTATCTAAATTGAACTAAACATTTACACAAAACGGAGAGGACAGAAAGGACCTGAAGAAGCAGCGCGTTCGCCTTTATTCCCGGATTTCCCCTTTATAAGAGGAATCAAAAAATCTGGGGATAACAGCGATTGGAAGGTTGTTCTGTCATCGGAGTGTACATTGTAAATATTCTTTAGTTCAATTTATATAGATTAGTTGTTTTTCCATGTTAAAGAGAAGATGGAGGCGATGACATGAGCGAACAACCAATTGAACTGCTGCAACGTTTAAAATCTTTATCTGGTCCATTTCCAACGTGGGATATGGGGCAGTTGCCAGAGCAGCCCGGGAAGTTATTTTTGGATTGGTTGAGATTGGCGGTTGAGAATGAAGTGAAAGAACCTCATGCCATGACGATCTCTACCGTGGATCACGACGGTTATCCTGATGCGAGAGTGTTGATTTTGAAAAACGTAATCGACGAAACGTTTTATTTTGCCTCCAGTTCGGAGAGTCGCAAAGGGCAGCAGTTGAAGGAGAATTCTCATGTCGCTCTGACATTCTACTGGCCTTCCCTTGGAAGACAGATTCGGATAAGGGGAATTGCCGAAGATCGGGGAGATGAAGCGGGTGCTGATGATTTCCGCAAACGTTCAGCTGGAGCAAGAGCAGTTGCTATGACAGGGCATCAGAGTGAGGTTTTGGATAGCGAGGAAGTACTGAATAGTTCCATTGAAGATCAGAAGGAAAAGATAAGACGTGACCCCAGTGTTGTTACACTTCATTGGCGTTTATACGCCGTGAATGCACAAGAGGTGGAGTTTTGGCAGGGAGATTCGGAGCGCAAGCATGTACGAGTCCAATATGTAAAGCAAGATGGGCAGTGGAAGACACGCAGATTGTGGCCTTAATTTTAGAGCAAATGAGTTAGGCAACATGCACCGAACGGCTGAGTGTTTCTTTTTCCTAACAATCTGAGGGAGGATAAATCTATGAAAAAGATTGAAAGTTTCTTCGAACCATTTCCCGTGTTGGAAACCGAACGGACGTTACTCCGACCTCTTACCTATGATGATCTGGAGGATATGTACAGTTACTGCGTTGTACCTGCTGTATCGGAGTTCACCACCTGGGATGCGCATCAGAGCAAAGAAGACACCAAAGCTTTTTTAGATTTTGTCATGAGTCGCTATGAGACGGATCTAATAGGCCCATGGGGGATTGAAGATAAACACACCAAGAGGCTGATTGGTAGTTGTAACTATCTAGGGTGTGACAGCGATAACAGGAGAGTTGAACTGGGATATGTGTTATCTGATCAATTTTGGAATCAGGGCTACATGACCGAGGTAGTGAAACGAATCATCCAATTTGGATTTGACGAAATGGGGCTCGAGCGAATCCAGGCCAGATGTTTAGTGGAAAACACAGGTTCTGCCAAGGTCATGGAGAAGGCAGGCATGCAATTCGAAGGTGTGCTGAGGAAATACATGAAGGTAAAAAATGAACTTCAGGATCTGAAGATGTATGCTATCGTAAAAGAAGACTTCTATACTCGTGTTAAATAAAGAACATGTTTTGGGAAAGGGCGAGCGAGGTTGAGCAAAGGAATCCTGTATCTTATGCTATTCATGACTTTTTTAAGTAGCTCAGAAGTGGCTTACAATCGTAATGCCGTTTCACAAGAACCTCTTGCATCTCATGCAATTAAGATATTTACGGAGGATGAATTCCGTTTTCAGATTAAATCCAAAGATATTACCATTAAACTAGGAAGTACTCGTGAAGAAGTTGAGCAGCAACTTGGACTACACGAAGATTATTATAAGCATACGAATGTTTACCAGTACAAAGATATGAGTATTCATTACAAAGATGGCAGTGTGGATGGCATCATAATTGATGACTCGGCAAAGTTCAAAACGTATAAAACGCCAAGTGGGATAGGTTATGGAAGTACAGTTCAAGAGGTCTTCCAACAATACGGCAAAAAAGCTTTTATAGATACTAAAAAGGGAAAAGTACAAAGTATTACATATTTCATGGAGAAAAATAAACGAGGCAATTACCATGTCATAGCGTCCTTTGATCATGCAATATTGGAAGAAGGCAGATTTGAGGATATGAAAGGCTTATCCATGAATTTTGATCAAAAAGGTCGTGTCTCATTCATCATGCTGGCGAGTCATGAGTTTGCCTATAATCCTGAGTTCAACGTGGATGACATACAATAGAGGAATTCTGGAATTACCTTATATCCCACCTTTACAACAACCAACGTACATAATGTCATATCGTCAACCGGGTGCCTTCCGCTATAATCTTCAAGTTATCCAAATGTGGATTGAATGAAGGAACCAGGAGGTACAACGAATTGATAGCCAAAAACAAATATAAATCACTCGAATTGGAAACCCCCGGCGTATATGAGCTGGAAGGGCTTGAGGTGGGAGTGACATCGAACTGCAATTATAAATGCGACTACTGCTGCGCCTACAATCGGGATGATGGAGCGTGCATCAATAGTCAGGAAGTTATCCGTATTATTAGTGAGCTTCCTCGTCTCAAGAGAGTGCGATTGTCAGGGGGAGAAGTTACACTGAAATATCAGGATTGCCTGGAGATTGTGACGTACTGTGCGGCACATGGCATCGATACACAATTGAACAGTAATGCCAGCCTGCTGACAGAAGAACGGATTCTTGCGTTGCGTGATGCTGGCTTGTCCAACATTCATATCTCGTTCAATTATACGGATGCGGAGTCGTATGCTGAGTACTACCGTGTGCATCCTCGCATGTATGAGAGACTGGAGCAGAATATCCGTTTGTGTACGGAAGCTGGTCTGGAGACGGTGCTGGAAACGTTACTATTTGAAGGTAATCAAGCGAACATGCAGGCCATTAGCGATAAGGTGTATGATATGGGTGTGCGCATCCATGAGATCCAGAACAGTATTAAGATGCCGCATACGGACTGGAGCCAGATTGTATCCAAAGAGTCTCTCATTCGATCTGTAACGGAACTGATAGAACATAAGAAGCCTGATACTTCGCTCTATTTTACCTGTATGGATCGGTTCGCTGAACAGTTGAATTTGCATGAACAACCCGGTGTGCATTTCTCTAATTGTGTAGATGGCACGAAACAGCTGCACTTGCACGGCAACGGGGATATTCTCATCTGTGAGTTATGCCATCCTGTCGTGATTGGCAACATCTATAATGGAACGTCGTTGAAGGATATCTATGCCCAACAGCCACCGGCGTTAACAGAATTTTTGGAAAAGCGGCCTTGTCCCGCATACGATGCACTTTTTGCAGACGCATAATAGGAAGACCTGTTGAAGATATGTGTGTTGAATAAAATATGCACTATGATAGAAGTGACCTTTAGGGTTCTATAGATTGAAAATCAAGGTGATCTGATTTCCTCAATGGGAAAACGGATGGCCTTTTTTGATTGAACTATTCATTTAAACAATAACGGAGAGGACAGAAAAAACCTGAAAAAGCGAAGCGTTCGCCTTTATCCCCGGATTTTCCCCTTTAGTAAAGGGAATCAAAAAAATCTGGGGGTAACAGCGATTGGAAGGTTGTTCTGTCATCGTAGTGTCAGTGTAAATAATCTTTAGTCCAATTGATATGGTTTCAGATTCATTTAAGCTACCCGGCCTAATATGGCCTTAAGAACTTAGATGAAGAGGTGAGATTCACATGATGAAGATCTATGAGAACCCAAACCGGAAAGACCCACATAAAAGACTGTTCTCCCCAAGAAAGCGCAGATGGCTCATCATCACACTTGTCATCGTGCTAACGGTAGGTGGAATCCTGTACAGCTTGGCTGACCGTTACCTGATCCGGCATGTGCAGGTGGTTGTGGCGGATGAGAACGCGGCAACGGCAACAACGAACAACGCGAATGATTCCACCAACACTTCAACCACCGCAACTGAAATGAATGCAACGTCAGATGATTGGAATTATTCGAGTGATGATATGAAGGTCAGTATTGAAAAAGTACAGACAGGCTCTGGCTCTGATCAGATTACGTATTATGTCGCTGATGTTCAGCTAACAGATGCAAGCAGCCTGCGATCCGCGCTGGCGGATAATAGCTTTGGAACGAACATTACCGAGAATACGTCAGAGATTGCCGCAGCCAATAATGCGATCTTTGCCATTAATGGTGATTATTATGGATTCCGTAATGATGGTGTCATTATTCGAAATGGAACATTGTACCGGGACAGTCCGACGCGGGATGCACTCGCCCTGTTCAACAATGGGACCATGAAAACATATAACGAGAACGAGATTTCTTCCTCGGAACTGCTGGCCGAAGGTGCAACCAATACACTATCCTTTGGACCGATCCTGATTCAGGATGGCGAGATCGTCAGTGATTTTAGCAGTGTGAAAATCGATAACAACTTCGGTAACCGCTCCATCCAGGATACAAATCCAAGAACAGCGATTGGCATGGTTGCTCCGAATCATTACGTCTTCGTGGTGGTGGACGGACGGCAGGACAACAGCCGTGGCATGACCTTGGCAGAACTGGCCGATGTCATGAAAGGCCTCGGAGCAACCGAAGCTTACAATCTGGACGGCGGCGGTTCATCCACAATGTATTTTATGGGCAGAGTTGTCAATAACCCGCTGGGGCGTAACCAGGAACGTGGCGTAAGTGACATTCTATATCTGACGGAGGGACAAGGATCATGACGATATTAATTCCATCATATGAACCCGATGTGCGTTTACTGAATCTCGTTCTGCAACTGCAAACATTTAAACTTGGTCCCATTGTGATTGTGGATGATGGCAGTGGCCCAGGGTACCGTGGGATTTTTGAAACGGCAGAAGCCTATGGCTGTACGGTCCTGACACATTCCGCCAATCTGGGCAAGGGAGGGGCCTTGAAGACGGGATTTCAGTATATTAAGGAGTATGGACCTCAGGGTGGTGTAGTGTGCGCAGACAGTGACGGACAGCATCTGCCACATGATATTAGGCGTATCTTCGAAGTGCTTATCGCACAAACGACACCAGGAATTGTACTTGGCAGCCGTCGCTTCAGCGGGAAAATCCCAGCACGCAGCCGTTTTGGCAATACAGTCACCCGGACAGTTTTTTCGCTCACGACAGGTACCCAAGTATATGATACACAGACGGGTCTGCGCGGTTTTCCATGCGCCATGCTGGACTGGCTGAACCAGATCCCCGGGGATCGGTTTGAATACGAGATGAACATGCTGTTAAGTGCACACAAGGAAGGGTATGAGATTACGGAGGAGTTTATTGATACGGTGTATCTGGATCACAATGAATCCTCTCATTTCCGCCCGCTGGTCGATTCGTTCCGAATCTATAGGCCAATCCTGATGTTCAGCACATCTTCGTTGCTGTCTGCTCTAATTGATTTTGGACTACTATTCGTCATTCAGTATTTCAGTCACAATCTGTTTTTGTCGGTTGTCACAGCGAGACTGTGCAGCTCACTCTTCAACTACACGATGAATCGGAAGTACGTATTTTCAGCTGGACGAACCTCGAAGGTTCGGCAATCTTTACCCAAATACTTCTCACTTGTCCTACTGGTGCTGTTATTAAACTACGGTTTACTGTATTTTTATAATGAAAAACTGATTATTCCGCTGCTCGCAGCCAAGCTGTTAACTGAGGTGTCCATCTTTGTATTCAGCTATTGGGCACAGCGCAGATTTGTCTATTAACACAGAGAGAGTGGGCATACAGCTTGCTCTCTTTTTTTCAATCAAAAACGTTTCAAAAGAATATCCTGCGCTTCTTGGTTAACAAAAAAGGTCGAGAACAGGGGTACGCATACCCTTGTTCTCGACCTTTTAAACTCACAGGAGGACGAGCGTTACATCAGCTTCTTAATCTCATCCTTCAGGATTTCGGACTGGGTGCCGAAGATGACCTGCACTGCTCCGCCACCGAGCCTCATGACACCGGAAGCGCCAAGCTGTTTGAGCGCCCGATCGTTGACGGCTTTGTCGTCCCTGACAACTAGCCGGAGGCGAGTGATGCAGGCGTCAATGCTCTCGATATTATCTGTTCCCCCGATCTCGGCGAGCACTTTGCCAGCCTTGGTGTCGGCAGACGCTGCCACTGCTGAAGTATTAGTGGGGGTATCGGCATCATAAGTGTCATCCTCGCGCCCCGGCGTTTTCAGGTTGAACTTGATAATCATGAACCGGAACAGGAAATAATAGACGACCGCAAATGCGAGTCCGACCGGGATCATGAGCAGCGGATTGGTCGACAGCTTCATGTTCACGAGGTAATCGATCAGACCTGCAGAGAAGGCGAAGCCCAGCTTAACATTCAGCAGGTACATGATCAGGGCCGCCGCACCGGTAAGAATAGCGTGCACCACATACAGCAGAGGCGCCGCGAACATGAAGGAGAATTCGAGCGGCTCGGTAATACCCGTTAAGAACGAAGCCACCGCTGCGCCGATAAAGATCGAAGCGACCATTTTGCGCTTTTCAGGCCGGGCTGTATGAATCAAGGCTAGCGCCGCAGCCGGAAGAGCGAACATCATAATCGGGAAGAAGCCAGACATGAACATGCCTGCCGTAGGGTCTCCATTGAAGAAGCGGGTCAGGTCGCCGTGCACGACTTCCCCGGCTGCATTGGTATAATCTCCGATCTGGAACCAGGCGATGGAGTTGAGGACATGATGCAGACCGAGCGGGATGAGCAGGCGGTTGGCGATCATAAACACCATAGAGCCAACGCCGCCAAATCCTACAATCCAGGCGCCAAAAGCGCCGATGGCATCCTGAATCGGGCTCCAGACCATGCCGAACAGGATGGCCAACACCAGCATGGAGCCGGCGGTGACCATCGGCACAAAGCGTTTGCCGGAGAAGAAGCCGAGCCAGTCAGGAAGCTTGATATTATGGTATTTTTTATACATATAGGCTGCAAGCAGTCCGGCAAATATCCCGCCCAATACGCCCATATCCAGCTTGACATCGTCAGGAATGTAGCCGAATACACCCGGAACGGCTCCGAGAATCCGCGTCAGCACCATATAAGCGATCAGGGCGGAAAGCGCGGCGACCGCATCCCCCGCCAGTCCGATTGCCACCCCAATGGCAAAGATGAGCGCAAGGTTGCCGAAGATCGCCCCCGCTCCTTCATTCAGGAATGGTACTACATACTGATTAAGGAATCCCCCGATCACGGGACCGAGAGGAATGTCCTTTTCATAATTAAGAAGACCGAGGCCTTGAAGAATACCTGCCGCAGGCAGGGTTGCTACAGGAAGCATCAGGGATTTTCCCAGCTTTTGCAGTGATTTCAGCATATTGTTCTTCCTTTCTTTTTTTGATTTAGGTTATTTGGACAAGCTGACTTTCATGATAGTTCCCATGCCTGCTTTTACGCTGCCATACTCCGGGTGCGACTCCCACGGCTGATCAGCCGCATTCGCAACGATGACAGGGGTGATGACCGGATAACCGGCCGAAGCGATCGCATTCAGGTCAAATTTAATTAGAGTCTGACCGATAGTGACCTGATCCCCGGTCTGCACTTGGGGGGTGAAGCCCTGTCCTTTCAGGCTGACAGTATTCATACCGATATGCAGCAGCAGCTGCAGCCCGGAAGCATGTTCAATCATTACGGCATGGTGCGATTTGATCAGGTGTACCACAGTGCCGTCGATAGGGGCGACCAGCCTGCCTTCCTGGGGAATCATTGCGACTCCCGGTCCCATAAGTCCTTGCGCGAACGCTTCGTCAGGCACTTCTTCCAAACTGACGCAGGTTCCGGTGAATGGGGAGGCGACGGATATTGTTTCAGATGTTTTGGCAGATTTGTTGTTTTTCCATTTCCAGATCATTGTGTGTTGTCCTTTCTGTTGTTGGTTTTGGCATGGGTTTGAAAAAGCCGGTATAAATGCATGGCGAGAAAAGCCGTTTCTTCCTCGGGCACTTCTGTACCCAAATCCTCGGCCATTACAGCGCTCAGTTTTCTGGCTAGCTGGTATTCGGACATATATTCATTTTTCACATATTGTGCGAAGGTGGGGGCCGTCATCGGCTGCTGATACAGGCGTTCCATGGAGAAGCGCAGGTGTATCATGAGTCTTGCCTGGCTAAGGCTGCCCTGATCAAAGCGAATGCCACCCTCCTCTTCAATAATCGACTGAAGCTTGCTGATCACATTAGATACCTTAACCAACTGTCCGACAGGGACGTGATTTACGGAGGAGTACACATGGTATGTCAGGAATCCCGCCTCATCCTCCGGTATCTCTACGCCAAAAGCCTCTCCGATCATGGCCGCCGCTTCCGAGGCGATTTCGAATTCTTTCGGAAAACTGAGCTTTGTCTCCGTAAGGAAAGGATTCAGAATCTCCATCCCGTTGCGGATACGATATAAAGTGAACTGAATATGACTCGGAAGAGCAAGATAGATCTTGTCATTCAGCTTGCCGGGAAACTGATCAGCGATGAGACGGATAATTCGGTCAGAGATGTCGATGACATTGGGGTCCAAATCCCTCATCAGCTCCTGAGCCTGCCCCCATTCCTCCCGGTCTTCCAGCCGGAACCTTTTCTCAATCCGCGGATCATCAGACTGCACGGTGCTTTCCACTTTGAACGCAAATCCCAACCCTTTGCCAATCAGTACATACTCCTTGCTATTCTGGTGCGACCGGGCCAGAACAATATTGCTGCCGACGACCCGCTCCACCTGCAGAATCATTCCTTTACTCACGGTTCACCGCCTCCTCGTTTCTAAAGTTAACGCTTTCATGCCTCCGGAACGCAAAAAGAGCCAAGAAGCGAGTATAGTCTCATGTTCGCTTCTTGGCTCATGCCCTCTGGGGTGGTAACACGCCAATTCATTTTATGTTTTCATCAGAACGTTCTTCCTACATAATATATAGCTGATCTGCCACCGTCAACCATAATTTTGTCATCCCACTGTTCGTCGTTTAATATAGGGAATGTGTAAACGAAAAGGTACCTGCCGTAGTTGGAGCCAAATCTAACATGAATAGGAGTATGCCTATGTATCTTCGAAGTGTGGAACTCCTGTCGGCCAAGATCGAGAATCCGGACCAATATCCTTTTGACATCCCCGCGATCCGGTCCTTGGAACGATTGGAGGTCACGAATAACGTTACTTTTTTTGTAGGTGAAAATGGTTCAGGGAAATCTACGCTGCTGGAAGGCATCGCACATCAATGTGGCTTCAATACCGCAGGGGGTGGCAGGAATAATACCTACGAGACACATGCTTCGGAATCCTCGCTCGGGAATTATCTCAGGCTGGCCTGGTTGCCCAAAATAACGAATGGTTTCTTCATGCGCTCTGAATCGTTCTATCAATTCGCATCACATGTCGATGAGATGCCGGCGTCGCTTCAATACTATGGCGGGCGTTCATTACATGAACAATCACATGGGGAGTCTTTTCTCAGTCTGTTCGTCAATCGCTTCAGTTCCAAAGGCATCTATCTGCTCGACGAGCCCGAAGCCGCATTGTCCCCAGCAAGGCAGCTGTCCTTATTGCGGATTCTTCATGATCTGTCAGGCACTTCACAATTCATTATTGCGACGCACTCACCCATTTTGCTGGGGTATCCGGGGGCAGAGATTTTAAGTTTTGATGATAGCCAGATTCAAGAGGTAGCCTATGAGGATACCGATCACTACCAGATTACCCGCAGCTTTCTGGAGAACCGCGACCGGATGCTGAATGAATTATTTAAAGATTAAATTGATATTGTGATACCAAGTTTAATACTACATTTTATGAGGAGAGATTGGATGAAAGTAGGATTCATAATCATTGATATGCAAGAGAGTATTGTGCGGAAAAAGATGGATCAGAGCTCGATAGACCATGCTTGTGAGTACATTAACCATGTGGCTAACGTGCTGCGATCGAATGATCATGTGGTCGTTCACGTACAGGATGTGGAGGGCATGGAGGAGACACCACCGGAAGAATATCGTATTATTCCCGAGGTGGATGTGAATGAGAAGGATATCACAGTTACCAAAGAAGCTTCCAACGCTTTCTGGCAGACTAATCTGGAGCAGGTGTTGAAGAGTCACGGAATTGAATTGGTGATTATTGCCGGGTTTGCTGCAGAGGAATGTGTTCTATTCACCTACAACGGTGCGATGGAGCGAGGTTTCCGGCCGGTGATGTTGCAAAATGGAATTCTCAGCACCCATCACGAAGCGGTGATTTCAACGTACAGAGATCGCAATGTGATCTCATATCCTGTGGTTGATTATCTAATCCATTAAGTGTCGGTTATATACTAAATGGAGGTGATGGTGATGAACGTGCTTCACATTGCTTTTGTCCTTGTGATCTCATTGGCAGGAGTTGCCTTTGGCGTTCAGGGATTGAAGAAAAAATCTCCAGTCATGATGTATATCAGTGTAATATTTATTTTCGTTCCTATACTCCTCTTCCTGGATTGGATGGCTTTTCTACCTTTTATCGCTCCGGCTGCACTTGCTAGTGGATACTTGGTGAAAAATAAAAATAAGACCAATAATCGGACTCTGTAGGGAGTCTTTTTTTTGTTCAAATGTACATTTCCACTATAACAGTTAAGGTTACTCCATGGTTTAAACCAAACTTTGACTATATCTGTTATGGTTGAAAGGATATATTGAGAACAGGGCACAGCAAACGTGCTGTGGACATCGGAAAGGTTATGTATGGATCACTAACTAACTCATTAACTAAGGGAGATGTACAAAGAAAATGAATGTACACATTAAAGTATTTTGGCAGAACAAAAGGAATTGTTTCTCAACCTGTTCAACTTGTACTTATATGATCTGTCTGAATTTTCAGGCGAGGATCTACTTGAAGAGGGGAAATATGATCCAACGAACACCTATCTCTATCTGGAACGCGATGAATTACATCCATTTTTGATTCAATATGATGGGAAAGTTATTGGATTCGTATTGGTGTGTTCACCTCCATATGTGACGGAAGGTGTGGATTATACCGTGCAAGAGCTGTTCCTGGTCAAAAAATATCGTGGACAGGGGCTGGCAGCAGAAGCGATTGACTTGGTGTTTGCTCAATTTCAGGGTAGATTCAAAGTCGAACAGCTTGCTAACAATGCGGCAGCAGTTTCATTCTGGAAAAAATATTATGAGCAACATCAGATTGAATATACTGAGTCTGAATATAACATTGAAATTGACAACATCGCTGGTAGCCACCGGATTTTGTCTCAGAATTTTGTGCGTGAAAAGAGAAATAATATTTAAATTAGAAGGTGATTAGCTTGTTTAGTATCTTAGAAACCAAGGGGAATTTGAAGTGGGTCTCAGGTGTATTTCAGGCAGAAGATGCAGCTAGCCAGTACATGGATCTCATACCTGATGAGCTTAAGGTGTACCATGAATTCATTCAGTTAGAGAACATCACATGATCATGTAACCAATTAGTTTATAGCGATTTACCGAGAAGAAGGAGCAGAGTTTCTGAGTAAACGAAGGATTTTCCAAATGTAATGAATTTTCTCTCTAGGTCCCATTTGCTTCTCCTGAGTTAGGAGGTGGATAGGATCTTTTTCGATTTCCATTTACCAATACATGGGTTATGATGAATTAAGAGGATTGAACAGATATTGAAGCATGGGTAAGTGTAACGGAGGTGCGGGTGTTGCCGAAGCATCATTTTGTTATCGAAAACAAATCGCAAGTAGACGGGAATATTCATACCTCCTACTCATGGGATTCACAAGGGAGAATACATGGAAGTGGATTAACCACAGAGAATCATGCGACCTTGGAAGACGAATTCATTGCGTACATCTATGATACCCTTTGCTGGTTGGATACATGGAATCCATCTACCTGTATGACATGTAGTGGACTGAACAACTATGGAATAACCGTGATCGAAGAACAGGATGTTTTGTTGAAGTTTCATCAACTCAACCGGGCCTGGATTGATCTATTTAGCCATGCGACTGATCCGATTGTTCTTACAGGGAATTACAGTATTGATGGAGAAGATCAGAAGGGATACTACGAGAAACTCGTGTACAACAAAGTCGAATTAATCAACGAATTAAACAAGCTTGCGAACATGGCAAAGTATGCTGAGGTAAATGGGAAATGCATTGTGCATTTTGGGATATGAATCAATAGAAAAGTCTCCTGATAAAAATTATGATCTGTTGAGAGAAAGGAGCAAGAGTAATGACTAGTCGTATTGTTGTTACGGGTGGAGCTATTATTCGCGATCATAAGGGAAGGGTTCTGCTGCAAAAGAGATCAGATTATGGAGATTGGGGATTACCCGGTGGTGGTATGGAGCCAGGTGAACGAATCGAAGAAACCATGATTAGAGAAGTGAAAGAGGAAACAGGGCTTGAGGTGAGTTCTTATGAATTGGCCTCCATCTACACGGGCGAGAGGATGCACTATACGTATCCGGATGGAAATGAAGTAGTATTTGTAATGTTTTTATTTGACGTTATTGCGGAGTTGGAAGGAAAACTCTGTGATGATCAAGTAACTCTTTTATTTGAAGATGAACAAAAGGAGTCATTACAGCTTATTTTTAAAAGTTTGGATGAGATTGATATTGCCACAATTAACAATGTGCAGAAGCCTATATTTGTAGACTTGAAGCAAGGAGAGTCTAAATTGCTACGCGAGTGATAGCGTTAATAGAATAGTTTAGATACTTTTACATTGCCTTGGCCTATGGTTCATTTTGCAATTGCATCCGAATTGATATCAGATCCATCCCCTGAATTATTATTGGGAAACCTCGCTCCAGATTCCATCCATGTAAGAACTAATCTTCGTACCGAAAAGGCAAAAAACCACCTCATGCCAGAGGCAGGAAGGTTCGCAACAGACGAAGAACTTAAAGGATTTTTTGAGTCCAACAAGAAGTTAGCTTATAGTGATCCCAAATTCATGCAATATCTTTGCGGATACATCGCCCATATCTATACGGATCGCGTGTGGACTTTCGATATTTATCCTGCATATGAAGTCCAGCCCAACGGAAGAAGCGTGTATACACAGGATGTCACGAAGCTAGAGTTTATGATTTTACGGAATTGGAACAGGGCCCATGAATGGTTAAGTGAGCTGAACGTGGGGAAAGCATTTGGTTTAGGTGGATTGCTGGAATCTGAGGTGTACCAGTATAGAGGAAAGAAACTTGAGTTTTTAACTAACCCTGACAACGAACCTTTGGGCGACTTAAATATTTTATCCATGGAAGCTATGGAAGAGTTCATACATAAAACTGCGTTAGCGCTAAAAGAATTGTATACAAAATGGAATGTGTATAATGATTTACGCAGCAGTGTGTAAGTAAGGGAGGAATTTACCTGAAGGTATACAGGAAACGACTCCGCAAAATTGTAGTGAATGATACACTGTTCCTGTACGTTGTGGATGAGCAAGCATACGATATCGTCATTCGGGTTTATTCGAATGCGCTTAAATCCACATTTGTAGAGTTCGATGTTGCTTGGGAAGATACATGGGATATATTTGTCTATGAACCCAGACTGATATCCAACCTTATTCAATATGCTATAAAACAAGGGTGGGACTACCAACAGAAGAACAACAAAATGAGATTCAACAACGCGAACAGCATTGTAAGAATTTTAATGGCAGAGAAACAAACATGATCATAAGGAACGTGGACACAAATTGAAAGCACGTCTCCTGCTCCTCAATTCACCTATTTTAAATTAGAAGATATGTAATGAAAGGCATGGCCACCAGTTAATCTTGCATCATAGAATCACATAAAGGAGTATGCTATGGACATCGTTATGACGCTTGAACCACACGGATGGCTGGATATCCTGGTTAAACCTAATCAAGGAGAACAGATAGAGATTCCGGTTTCTTTTTTGTCGGATGCGGTTGATGAGATGGCACGTCAATTCGTTGCATTGCACAAAGGAGCCAACGAGGTAACCATGACCATGCAGACCGAACCTGGAGAATATCGATTCTGGATCAAGAAAAGTTCACAGGTAATCGTTCAATTTATGGTGTATGAGATGAGTGATAACTTTAGCACGGAAGCCGTTACAGAGGGCCGTTTACTTATGTCCGAGGAGTTAACCTTGGTCAAGTTGACCAAGCTGTTCTACAGAGAGCTAAGCAAATTGAAGGAAATGGGACTGGAGGAATATCACAAACGGTGGAGTTTTGATTTTCCTCTGGATGCCTATGAGCGGATAGGAAGGGTTGTCCAGATCCGATGAAATCGATTGTTTTTGACGAGAAGGAGGGGTGACGTGGCAAACATATATAAGGGAAGATATTCCGCTCAGATTAAGGGAGAATTTGTTGTTTTTATCATCGGAATGAGGATCAATCGTCTGTGGGCTATACATAAATGGCTGCCTGTCTTTAAGTCCATGGGCCCGATGATTAAAGAACTGTATATGAATCCGGAGACCGGATTTCTGAGTACAGAGTATTTTATAAGCTGGCGTGGGGTGACGTTACTACAATACTGGCGCTCTTACGATGAATTGGAGAAATACGCACGAGGTGGACTGCACTTGGAAGCTTGGAAAAGATTCAACCGCTCCATTGGTACTGACGGAACTGTGGGGATCTACCATGAGACATACAAAGCTCAGTCAGGTTCCTTCGAGACCATATATGCCAATATGCCCAAATTCGGATTAGCTAAAGCGTCTGAACATGTGCCAGCGACAGGCAGGATGGAAACATCCAGACGCAGAATGGGCGGAGAGAATGACCCGGCAGTGGAAGCACCAGAGAAGCCTTAAAGTGGTGAAAAGAAAGGAGCATGTTATGAAGGCTAAACTTCGACCAGAAGATATATATTCAAAGCAACTGAGCTGGCTGTGTATTGAACCAATGCTTGTTTCTGTACGGGGCAGAGATATGGCCGCCAAAACAGAGATATACCGACAGTTACACGAAGGGCAACAAGCCTTATTTCTGTTCTATTCCTATCACAATCACACGAAAAGTCTGGCAGAATTTTATTGGTTTTCGGCGTATAACATCATCGAGATCAAGAGTTGGAATGGGATCAAAAAAGGAATGCACTTTTTTCATTTAGATGAGATGGTAACTGTACTGGACCAGATAGAAATTCTCATTACGGAAAAAAATAAGGTGGATGATGAGTGGCGTGAGGTGCTGCCAACGGATCTGGAGAAGGACCCAATCCTGCTCCAGAGAACAGAGGCATTATATGCTGCATATCAGATCGTGGCAGAAGCAGCTATAACACACATGAACAAGATGATTCTGCAAAATCAGGAGATGTATCTGGAGGTCGAGTAGGTTAAGGCAGCACCTTGATAAAAAAGAATAGTTCATGCCTTGAATACTCTGGATGAGTACATAGAAGAACTGCTCCCATGGAGTGGTTTTTTTATTGTCTACGTCGTGCCGATGCAACAAACCTGCAAAATCATGCAACAAAACGCAATACAGTGGGATAGTCATAACTATGCTTGTAATATGAGTTGTGAGAGGAGGGCAACACGTGAAAGTCATTTTTGAAGAGAATACAGCAATTGAAAAAAGGGTGGTCAAAGTCATAACTCATCCTGAAGAGAGGTCGAAGTGGGATCGTATTGAAAAAGCGATCGGCCAATCGGAAACTCAACTAATGGTCATCCATGCCAAGAACAATCGCAACGTACAGATTCAACTGAGCTCGGTGGTCGCCATTGAGTCAGAGGATCGGATGTGTTGTGTACGTGTGATTACAGGCGAGAGATACCTGCTTAACAAACGTTTGAAATTTGTGGAAGAAGACCTGGATGACGTTCATTTTGTGAAAATTAATAATCAAACGATCATCAACACACGGTATATCACCGCATTCTCTGCAACAGACCATGCTCGGATTAAGGTAGACCTGAGCGATAGCTCCAGTTACTTTGTCAGCCGATTTTATATTAAAAACTTTAGGGGGAAATTATCATGATGATGCAGCTTAGGCTGTCCTTTTTTCAAGTATTCACCGTTACTTCACTCTGGGTGACCTTGCTATTGACCCTATTCTATAATGATCAACCTATCGAAATGGGCTATCTGTGGAATATTGCCGGCATTTCAGCTATTGCCGCTGTGTTGTTTGGCGTGATGTACAATGCGCTCTGGAACTACTTTACGTTAAAACCAGTATGGAATATCGTTATTTCTTCCACATTCAATATTGCAGGAGGTATGGCGATCGTATGGTTGTTCTCGGTAGACATGTTCCAGTTCATCGCTCCCTGGTTCCCCGGCATGTGGTTTTTATCCATTGTGTTACACATCATCGCTTTTTATTTTTATGCTAGAATGGATAGCAGGAAAAAAGCGGAAGAGTTAAACAACATTCTCAAGTAGGCAAGGAGTACACGTATGAACGAGGGAGAGCTGTTGGTACGGATTGGAACCTGATGAGATAAACCGGGAGGGCCTTCGAAAGCTGCTTCACCAAGAGATGGAGAACCGAAACTCAGAGGATAAGGAAATTCTGAAACTGTTGTGCATTATGTTGTTCTGTATCGGAAATGTAGAGGACACTGAACTGATCTGGCAGGCCAAACGAAAGAATCAGGATACGAGCAGTTATATTGATGTGCAGTTATTATGTGGTGCAGGTTATGAGGAGACATTGTTTTATCTGGAAAATATGGACGGGGAACAGGCGAACAAGGAGTTGCTGTACCTTAGACAGTGTGAGCCGTATGATTTTGTTGATTTCTCCAAAGTGGAATGGGTCTCGAACTATAAACGATATTACGGTGTTTAAAAGTAAGTTCTGCTGATAACCACGCGCTTTGCATGATGTAACTCGTGCAGAGAAGTGTGGTTTTTTGCACGAAATACGATAGAAACAGAGATGGTAATCTTCGTTTATTCGCAAATTCCACATTATGGGTTATGATGTACCTTGAGAGAAAATTTTACATACATAGGAAGTCTTTTTTGGATAATAAAAGAGTGTAGATGAATGCTGACCGGAGGGCTGATTATGAGAAAGTTAACCGTACTTTCATTATTACTTCTACTTCTGGCGGCCTGTCAGAACAAGGGAAACACACAAGATGCACAGCAATCAATAGATTCACCATCTCAAAGCGTCACAGAAAAAGAGGTACAACAGAATGAAGAAATATCGACACTTCAAGAGAAGGAAGACATCCCACCAGAGTATCTCGATGAAACAAACTATACCGGGGACCAATTGGAAATTGTCAAACTTATGAATGCACGTATGCGTTATTTATACGAAAGTGACGAAAAGGGGTATAAGAATCTGTTTGATCCACAGTCTCCTATATCGGGCATGGGAAGATACAAAATTCGAAAGATTACTTCCATAAGCGATATTATCATTCAAGAGCAAAAGAAACTCTTCCAGGTAGCTGTAACGATTACTGAACTAAGAGAGAACGATAAGGAATATATCAATACGATGGTGTTTTGGAAAAAGAAAGAAGATGGCGATTCTGCGCAATGGGTTATTGCAGATATTGATTAATAACATAGTGTCTGAAACATGGAAGATCCATATCTTCACACAACATAAAGGGTGATGTAATGATGACAAGGCGATTAATACTGATTGAAGGATTACCGGGTTCAGGCAAGTCAACAATTGCCGAAATGGTATCCGAAATTTTAAAGGGGCGAGGCAAGGAGGTACAACTATTTCAGGAAGGAAATCTGGATCACCCTGCTGATTACGAGGGCGTATCTTTTTATTATGCTGGAGACTTCGAGGCTTTGTTGAAAACGCATGAAGAATACAGAGAGATTCTGGAAAGCAATGCGACTGCCCATGGCGATGGTTTTCTGATTCCTTATCGTAAGATGAGAGAACAATGGGGAATAGAGCTTCCCGATCAAATTGCACAGGATATTTTCAGCCGGGATATTTACGAAATTCCTTTTGCGCAAAATGTGAAGCTGATCACCATGAAGTGGCAAGATTTCGCCCAAAACGTGTTGAGCACGAATGATGATTGCATCACGATATTTGAGTGTTGTTTTATCCAGAATCCACTGACCATGGGTCTCGTAAAATGCAATCAATCCAAAGAGCAGAACGTGCAGTATGTATTGGAACTGGGGCGTATCATTCATGCTCTGAATCCGCTTCTCATCTATATCGATCAGAAAGATATATCCTATACCTTTGATAAGGCGGTTAGTGAAAGACCCAAAGAATGGTCAGAGGGATTCATTCATTATTATACGAACCAGGGTTTGGGGCAGGCACAGGGTTATCAGGGTGTTAAGGGTACGGTACAGGTTCTGCAGGAAAGAAAGAATCTGGAGTCTGAAATCTATGAGTTACTTCAAATGGATAAGGTATGGCTGGATAATTCGGATTATGACCGCAAGGTTTGTAGGCACAAGCTAGAAAAGATTCTGCAGTAACCTTAATGAAATACAAATACATACCGGAGGTCAGTTTTATGACATTTTATGGAGTAGCTTTAATTGCAATAACCGCAATCTTAATTATTATAGGTGTTCGAAGCAAACGGAAAGTGATTTTTAGATGGGGTATAGCCAGTTTAATTTTATTGCTCGTACTCATCATTCCGTCATTCATCATGGGATTCATGGACGGCTTTGCTAATGGATGGTCAGCGAGATGATCACTGCAGATAACAATAATATATCGTATGAACAAAATCACAACAAATTCAACTTCCGTGTGGCAGGTATTGTGATGGATGCGGGAAGAGTTCTTTTGCATACGACTGAACAGGATGCTTTCTGGAATCTGCCCGGAGGTCGGGTGAAATTAAACGAGACAACAGAAGCGGCTATTGTGCGAGAGATGATGGAGGAACTGGGGGTTCATGTAGAAGCGCAAAGGCTCGCATATGTTAGTGAAGATTTCTTTGAATATGATGGCCTGAAGTATCATGAAGTTGGCTTTTATTATGTCATCACATTGCCGCAAGCCCATAAGCTATATAGTGAAACTGAATTCAAAGGTTTAGAAGATAACGGTAAGTTAATTTTCAGATGGTTTTCCTTGGACGAACTGGAGCGGATGGAAGTCTATCCTGTGTTTTTGAAAAAGGAACTGACTAATCTCCTTGATGCAAAAGGCATCAAACACTTCATTCAGAAATAGAGCGATAGGTGCCTATGGACATTACATTTATTCGTCATGGTCATGGCGAACACTTGGTAGATTACCCTAATCAATTAAATTGCCTGCACCCTGGCCTCACTGAATTGGGGAAAAGCCAGGTTATAGCGTTGCGTAAACAAGTGTTTTTTGCACCTGAAGACGTCATTTTGGTCAGTCCAACAAAACGTACTATTGAAACAGCACAACTTCTCATCCCTAACAAAAATCTTGTGTTCTTAAGCCCGCTGGTTGGCCCAAGAATGTTTCCTCAGAGTCCAGAGTTTTGTACCTTTCGTCTGCGATCAGACCTACTCCAAGGAAGAACTCGGCCATCAGTATACTGACTTAAGAATGGTTGAGTTGGGGTTGGATTGTTGGGAAGAGAGTATTAATCAGATGGATGCACGTCGATTCAAGATATTAGCTGAGCAGCTTCTTGAATGGTGCAGGCAACAGAGCGGCAATACGTTTATCATTTCCCATGATGGTACGATATCGAACTACAGGATGTTACTCGGAGAACAAGGGTTAACCAAAAGTGATTTTCTTGGTGAAGCAGGGCAGTACACGATCAGGAACTTTTAACGATCTAAGGAGATCCCATCAATCTCTTTTACTACACATTACACAAGGAATCTGCTTTATAAGCGACTATAACTGCACTTAGGGGGATTTTCAATGAAGTTATCGGATTATGAGTATCTAACTTTGGCTCTGGAAGAAGCAGAACAATCACTTACTGAAGGAACGTATCCGATTGGTGCGATAATCGTGGATGTGGATGGGATTGTCGTGAGTAAAGGCAGGAACCGAGTCTTCTCGGATTGCGACCCCACCGCACATGCTGAGGTGGATGCCATTCGTCGGGCAGGAAAACATTTGCTGGATGTGGACAACAAGAGATTCACGAAGAAAAAAGACTTGACGCTCTATACCACCTGTGAACCATGTCCCATGTGTTCGTGCACCATACTAATGTCGGGGATTAAAAAGATTGTATGGGCAGCAGATGATGAAGAATATGGCGGGCTTCGACGTTTCAAGGAAGGACCTCATTTTATCCATATGTTTGACACGCTATCCTGTGTTGCAGCACCCTATCTTGATCTGGAAAACAGACAGAGGGCTTTGCTCGCCAAATGGAATATTAGTAGAGGTTTGCTTAATACAGAATGGGAGATTCCTAAACAATGATCTTAATCCAAAGGAGATGAATCCACATGGAATTCGTGGGAGAGAGGGTAAGAGTAACATCAGTCACAGAGCAGGACCTCGACTTCATATGTCAACTTGAATGTGACACAAACATATGGAGCTTTGAAGAAACTGTAGAAACGGATGAGGAAAAGGTCCGTGAGAAATATCGCAGTCATTTTGCTGTCGCAGATGATAAACCGTATGCCTATGATTTCGTTATACGCCGCATGGATGATCAGGAAGATACACCCATTGGTATCGTTCAAATGTGGAGTTATGTGGATTACCGAAAAAGCTGGGAACTTGGATTCGCCGTACTTTCGGAATATGCAGGCAACGGATATGGGAGCGAGGCTACCCGTCTTTTGTTACAATTTGCATTTCAAGAGTTACAAGCTCATAAGGTCGTCGGCATGTGCAATTCACAAAATGTTCGCTCAGCTGCACTGATGCAGCATGTAGGTATGATACGGGAGGCCGTCTTCCAGGAAGAATTGTGGTGGAACAATCAGTGGACAGACCAGTATTTTTTCTCGATTTTGGATAGAGAGTTTAAGCCAGTCTAATAGATACGGGAGGAAATCAGATGACTACGTTGGTTCTGCTAAGTGATTTGGTATTCGAATCTAACGATAAATTGGATCAGAAAATATTACGCTTATTCAACCGTGAACAGCCTTCCATCGGATATATTCCTTCGTGTTCCGATCCGGAGCGGAAATATTTTGAACACACCAGACGTTATTATAATCAACTAGGAATAGATAACATTCAATATTATGATCTTGATCTGGAGTATGAGGAGAGCACATTTGACTCTATTTTCGAATGTGATGCGATTCATCTATCCGGAGGAAATACGTTTTATTTTCTAAGTTTATTACAGAAGAGAAATGTGCTTGGTTTGTTGCGTTCCTATGTGAAGAGTGGTGGCATTCTGATTGGGGTCAGCGCAGGCAGTATTCTGACTACACCTACGATCGAGATAGCTGGGTATGGAGAAGATGCAGATGAGAACGAAGTGGGTTTGGATGATATGAAGGCGCTGGGGCTCGTTGATTTTGAGTTTGCACCGCACTGGGATGGTTCGGAAAATACCCTGAATTCATTAAGAGAGTATACCCGTGTTAATCGTACGGCGGTTTATGCGTGCCAAGATGGTGGCGGGCTTGTAAAGAATGGTGAAAGCGTAGAATTATATGGAAATGTGCGTCTCGTAGATTACAAAGAAAGGGGGTCTGTTTCATGAGTAATATTACGGTCTATCATTATGATGCTTTCTCTACAGTTCCTGGTCAAGGTAACCCGGCAGGAGTGGTTTTTGATGCGGATCATTTCAGTGAGAAGGAGATGCAGCAGATCGCTTATAAGGTTGGTTTTAATGAGACAGTATTTGTGTTGAACTCTGAAATAGCTGACGTCAGATTACGTTATTTTACACCGGGCCATGAGATTAATCTGTGTGGTCATGCCACAATGGCATCACTGTATGGTTTGAAGACGCGTGGGATGTTAAGTGACAAAGAGTTAATCACGATTGAAACCAATGTAGGTACATTACCCATACGATTTGAGTGCAATACCGACACCATTTACATGGAAATGAAACAGGATCAGCCGCAGTTTATACCGTTCCAGGGGGATATCGAGAAGCTGGTAAGCGCCATTAATCTAACTCTAGATGAGGTTGACCTTTCTACGCCAATCGTTTATGGAAGTACAGGGACCTGGACGGTATTAATCCCGATTCGTGAACTGAACTCTTTTATGAAAATGAAACCGGATTCTTCCCTGTTCCCAGGAATTTTAATTGAGAATCCCAAAGCTTCCCTGCATCCCTTTTGTTTCGAAACCCGTGATTCCGATGCGATGATGCATGCCAGACATTTTTCATCACCTTACTCTGGTACGACGGAAGATCCAGTGACTGGAACAGCCTCCGGGGTAATGGGTGCTTATTATTTAACCTATGTGAAACCGGAGATTGATGAGGTACAGTTTTTGGTAGAGCAAGGACATGAGATTGGAAGAGATGGAAAGGTTCAAGTGAGTGTGATTCGAGATGGTGAGGATATGGATGTCAGAATAAAGGGGACAGCTGTTTTTGTGCGTGAACTGAACGTTGAATTGGACACCTGATCTTCTACATAAAGGAGAGACTGTTATTGAATTAAAAGACTGTTTTAGATAGCGTTACTCGTGTCTTGAAAGAAGAATTAACGGATGCCTTGGTGGGAATATATTTACACGGTTCCATGGCCATGGGATGCTTTCATCCAAATCAGAGTGATATCGATATATTGGTTGTTAGCCGGGAAAAGCGGTCTGCTGACACCTATCGAAGGATAGCAAAAAAGCTAATGCATATTGAAGATGAGATGCACATTACGAAAGGTTTTGAACTCAGTATTGTACTGGAATCTACGATTGTAAGTATGGCATACCCTACTCCTTTCGAATTTCATTATTCTGCCTATCACCGGGAGAAATATCGAACGGATGAGCAATATCTCTGTGGTGGATATGAAGATCCGGATCTGGTAGCACATATGGCGGTCATCTATGATCGAGGTATTGTGCTGGATGGTAAACCCATTAAGGATCTGTTCCAACCGGAAAATCGTGAATATATGATTACCTCAATTACATCGGACGTGAGTTCAGCTATGGAAGAAATTGCGGACAACCCAGTCTACTATGTATTGAGTCTATCCCGGGTTCTTTTGTACGTGAAAGATTCAGTCATTCATTCCAAGCGAGAAGCAGGAGAATGGGCACTTACAAACCTTCCCACTAAATACAAGGAAGTCATCTCACAAAGTCTTGCAAAGTACAATGGTGATTTGGAGAATGTGAATTTGAGTGAAGCTTTACTTCTGGAGTATGCGGAATATATGTTGAATCAGATCCAATTGAAGGGAGATTAACATTTTGCAAATTTTTGATATTCGGCAGAAGCCGGACGTGCTGCAAGAAGCAGTGCAGTATTTCTGGAAACAATGGGGTTCGGAATCAAGCTTCCACTTCTATCGGGATTGTATAGAGCGTTCTGTGGAGACAGATAGTGATGTACCAAGGTTTTATGTGATGCTGGACGGAGACCGAATTATCGGTGGGTACGCTTTGTTACGAAGTGATCTGAATAGCAGGCAGGATCTCTTTCCCTGGTTTGCGTGTCTTCATGTTGATCCAGAATATCGGGGCCGAAACCTGGGTGGACAACTCCAGAACCATGCATTGAATGAGGTGAAAACAAAAGGGTATGACAAGCTGTATTTATGTACTGATCTGACCGATTATTATGAAAAAAATAACTGGGCCTATATCGGTAAAGGATATCTACTTGATGATGAAGAGACGAGAATCTATGAATATAAGATTTGATCATGGATCTACCACTCCCTGAGTTGAGTGGTAGATTTTTTATTTTAACTGATAAGCACGCTAAATGCCCCTTACATCCACCAGAAAAGTTAACTGAGGAAAAATATGCTAGAATAGGGAGTGATAATTTTATGGACTCGGTGTGTATGCGCTGATCCTGTTTATTAAGCTAGCCCGACGTGGGATTCAGGCATTGGATACTACCTGAATGAGAAACGCGGAGAGCGTTTCTAACGTTCACCATCTCACACTCGAACAGAATTATCATTTTTCTCTCAGTGTTTTATCTTTTCTATTCTAGTATGATTAACGCATCATCCCAGTAAAGAGAGGGTTAATAACATGGAAGCTTTTTTAGAACAAATTAACGAGTTAAACGAGCTTCAGAAAGATCTGGTCAGCATACATCCTTTATTTGCAGAACATTATCCAGTGGTTGTAGCCTATGAGGCTTTATTATATATCTATGATTATTCGTCCAAAACGCAGCAATATGAGTGGGTGAAGACGGTACCGGACGATTTTCCAGATGAATGCCTTGCCGCTATGCCGGTGCACCATATGGACGGACGAATGTGTGCGATCGTAACGGATGCAGTGTTCAAAGATCTGGAGCAGAAAGTTTATCTGTTCCACGAATATGTTCATTGTTATGTATATGAGAAATATGATGAACGGATCGTGGGCCGTCTCCAGATTAAGCATAAAATGGACCAACTCAAGCGTGTAACATGGGAACTGGATTATGAGTTTCCGTATGAAGATGAAATCGTTGTGGAACGGATTAACTCATTGTTGTCTGCTTTGAAGAGTAAAGACCTGATACAAGTACACACAGCTAGAAAGGCGTTGTTCACTTCATTAAATGAAGAACAAGCCGAGTATTGGAGCTGGTTGGAGTGGAACGAGGGTTACGCGCGTTATATTGAGAATCTGATTCGGGCAAAATTTGGACAGGAAAGCAATCATATGGGAGACACAGCCCCGTTTAACCGCTTGATGTTCTATGAATGTGGGTCGGAATACATTGCTCTGCTTGTTAAGCAGCACCCGGAATACCATACGGATCTGGAGCAGCTGTTTGACCGCATGCAAGTGGAGAGAATTCAGGGTTAATCACGCATCTACGGTGAAAAAAGGTGGAACCTAGCGAAGTCTCACTATTCCAGTGATCTGCGTAGCACCAGTAGGTTATATCGTTTCTTTTTACTAAGTATAGTAGAATACTTCCCGATAAAAGGAGATCAACTCTATGCCGTTACCTATGGTTCATCTCAATATTGCTAATCGAATTGCAGACTCGCTACAAATGCAGGCTGATCGAGGTTCATTCTATCTGGGGAATATCGCCCCGGATTCCATACATATGCGCGAAGGTACAACTAGAGATGATAAGGAATACACCCATTTTAACCCGAAAGATGATGGAGATCACGTTGGTGAACTGAAGGATCTTTACTCATTCTATATGCAACAACTTACCGATGAAGGCTGGAAGTGGTTTGTGCGAGGATACTTTATGCATGTGCTGACAGACTATTACTGGTTCCGGAGTGTACATCCTGAATTCGTCGAACGGGTCAACAAGGTAGATCAACATACAGGCAGTAGCAGATCGAAGGATGAACTAGCGCGTTTATATTACCAGGAGACGGACCAGATCGATTTCAATCTTTATCAAGGTTCAAGTTGGAGCGAAGAGGTATGGCAGGTGCTCAACAGTTCACCGGGTTATGACATGACGGATCGTTTAACTGCTGATGAGATTGTACGCTGGCGGGACCACACGTTTTCTTTTCTTAATGGGGAAGAACCGGGAATTACTCCTGAGTACATTACGGGCGAGAGAGTTCAGGTATTTGTCGAAGAGACCGTAGAGCGACTGATCTCTCTGTTGTCTTCATGGGACCCGGAGTTACGTAACTTGATATGAATATAGATAGTTAGTGCAGTTGAGTCATACCATTATATACTGTATTTATTACTTCTCTACTCATTACTAGTTTATTAATACTAAGTCAGGGAGGCACGCAGTATGGTGAGATATGTAGGAGTGTTGCTCGTATTTGTCATTGCCACGTTCATTGCAGGGTGCAGTAAACCGAATGAATCGACTGCGGAAGAGGGACTTCCTCTGTTGATCACCTTAACCTGTAATCCAGACCTCACTTTGGAACCATGCCAAGATGTTGAGTTTGATCGATCTGATGAGATACGGATCATGATGGATGCAATACATAAGGCCGAGCGTATGCCCGGCATTCTCGATTATGGTACACAGTACGACATGAGCATAACAAATGCGGACAGCTCGATAACACGGTATGATCTTTCATTAGGAATGGATCCCAAGATGCAAGGCCTGTTAGTAAACCATGAAGACACGAACATTGGATATAGCATATCCCTTGAGGATTCGAATCAAATAAGAAGACTGATTCAGCGACGTACAGATTAAGAAGGTATATGGAACGGAGAAGAACCTGTGGATGACAAAATTACCATTGAACCTTTGACGCGATCGGATGCAGATGGAGTGTATCAGGTGTTCAAGACAACCATTCCCGCAGCATTTGATCAGGAGGGAATAGGCTCGCTTCTGGATGATATTCAGGATGAAATAACACAGAAAAAAGCGATGATTCACAAGGCATTGCAAGCAAAGGACAACATCAAAGCAAGTGTATTTTTCCTCGTTGCCAAAATGGGGGATGTTATTGTAGGCACAATCTCGTATGGACCGTGTGGTAAGGAGATTCGAGAATGTACACAGGGCCGGCTGAACGATATCGGAGAACTGGGTAGCCTGTATGTGTTGCCCGAGGTTCAAGGACAAGGGGTTGGTTCGGCGCTCATTCTTGCACTGGTTACTGAACTGCAACGACTGGGGATTCAGCAATTCTGTCTGGATAGCGGTTACCAGATCGCACAGAAGAAGTGGCAACGCAAATTCGGTGAACCCTATGTCGTGGCGAACAACTATTGGGGCGAAGGAACAGATCATATGGTTTGGCTGTGTGAAGTACAGGATTTTATAGTAAAATGAAATGAACAAAAGAGATGACGACCTGTATTGTATAGGGGTCATCTCTTTATCTTTTTGCATCGATCGTGAACGATTGTTCGTACAGTGTATCATGTGTGTTTTTATGTACCCGAGAAAAAAAGGAGTGAACATATGTCTATCCAGTGGAATATACCCGAGCAAAGGCTTTCCCCTCATGCGGTGAACTTATGGAGAATCAGCGCCATCATATGGAATGTAATAGGTTTCCTGATCCTTGCCGTACTGTTAATACTCGACTCCATCTATGGATGGAAGACGTGGATTGGTTGGATCTTGTGGGGCATTACAGCCATATCTGTGCTCTACGCGGTGTGGGATATTTTCATCCAGCCGACATGGTTATACAAGCATTGGTACTATGATGTGAATGAGGAGTTCCTGCAACTGAAGCGTGGGGCGCTAACCAAGGTACATCAGATCATCCCCATGGCGAAAGTGCAATCGGTTACAACAAATCAGGGACCTTTGATGCGAAAATATGGACTCTATTCCGTATCGGTTGGCACGATGGGGTCATCGCATGAAATCCCGGCATTGCCAGAGGAAGTCGCGCTTGCACTCCGTCATCAGATTGCATCCTATGCACGGATTAATGAGGTGGATGAATGATCGATATGAAGCGACATCATCCATTAACCATGCTGTGGAGCTTGTGGAAACTGGTGAAGAATTCGTTCGCCATTATCCTGTTTTTGTTTGTATTCCGTCAGGGCTCAGAGTCCCAATGGCTTTTCTATGGAAGAATCGCTTTTTATGTAAGTGTCTCCATTAGCATCCTGTCCATTATCCTGAAGTGGTTTACTTCTCGTTATACAGCAGACGATAAGGCGTTTCACATCTACAGTGGTGTGTTCAACCGTACTCGAAGAACGATACCGTATACCAAGGTCCAGAACGTGAACCGACATACGATGTTGTTTCATCGATTGTTCAGCGTGACGTCGATCCGATTCGAGACCGGGATTAAGGGAGAAGATGCTACCTTCCAGTTACACGTTGTTTCACTTTCCGAAGCGGAACAGCTGGAGAAAATTGTAGCAGGTCATATGGCTGAAGAAGCAGTAACAGCAGGTGCAACAGAGGAACATGATACGTTGGATGCAGTTCAGGCTATGGATGAGGGAGAGGCGCAATCCGAACCTTTTATAACTGATGAAGTCATGTCTCTGCCTGCAAAAGAAAAACAGGAACGGGTTGTTCATTATCATTCCACCCGCAAGGACATATTCAAAGCATCCTTTACCTCGCTTAGTTTTCTCGTACTGATTCCGGTCCTGGCTACGCTCTATTCCTGGGTGAAGGACTTCTTCCCTGATGAAGAAGTAACGGAAAGTTTGTTATTAACCTGGCTTGATTCATGGTGGATTGCCGGTTTGATGATTTTAGTTTTATTAATTATATCTATTGCTCTGGGTATTGTCAGAACCTTCGTAAAGTATGGCAATTTCCAGATCACCTCGGATGCCAAGCGGATCTATATCTCGAAGGGCATGATGGAGCAAACGTCATTTTCAATCTTGAAAGAGCGAGTCCAGGCCGTCAAAATTACACAGTCACCGATGAAAAGGCTGCTTGGACTAGCGGAAGTAGAACTGACCACTGCAGGTAGTCTGGGAGAATCTGAGCAGGAGGTGAACTCGCTCTATCCCTTCTTGCCTGTGAAGCAAGCCTATACCCTGATTGAGGAGATCCTGCCATCCTATCGGGTTACGCAGGAGATGGAAAAACTTCCACGAATATCACTATGGCTGCGCCTGCTCAAACCAAGTTGGGGGTGGATCATGATCACGGGTTTATTGTGGTACTTCAAACCATTGGTGTTTGGACAGAAACATGCCTGGTGGATGATTTCCGCGATTCTGCTCGTGTGGATTGCAACATGCAGAGTGATGGACTTTTTCCATACCCGATACATTCTGCATCAGAATTTCATTCAACTTCGAACCGGTGCGCTTACTTCAACACTCTTCATCTCCAAACGTGAGAAAGTCATCGAAGTACAGATCACCCGTAATGTGTTACAGCGTTGGTTTGGTGTGGCTTCCATTCATACCGTAAACCGTGCCAAACCTGTTCTGCATCATCGGGCACATGACATTTCCCTGGATACGGCGAAATCATTTCAATCATGGTACATGGGACGTACCCAAGATGTTCAGACCCGTTAATTGCACGAGCAAGTGCAGGAAGACCGCATCAGGTTATTCTGTGCTTGCTCTTTTTAATTGAAAACAGAGGAGGAAGAACAGTTTGATTAAAGCTGTGTTCTTTGATGTGGACGGTACATTGCTGAGCGAAATAGATCGGAGTTTATCACCGAGTACAGCTGAGTCAATCCGGGAGTTGATTCGTAAAGGCGTTCAAGTCGTACTCGTCACAGGCAGGCCCTATAATTTATGCGAAGAATTCAGAAATCTTGGAATCGATACGATTATTTCGGCTAACGGAGCATTGATCAAAGCAGGTGATGAAGTGATACATAAGTCTGTACTTTCAGCACAGATGGTTAGAGCATTCAGTGAGTTTGCCGAGTTGCACGGGCACAGTATTTCATATTTTACAGAGTCATTTGAGACGAACGGGTTGTGTACTGGAGATGGTCGTGTTACTGAGGCGTTAAGAGATACGCTTGGACTCATGGATTCGCCGCAGAAAATCAGCACGTTGGAACAGGACGTATATTGCATTTGCTTATATGCGGATGAAGCGGAGATGGAGAAATTCCAAGCCAGATTCCCTTCTTTACGATTCGTGAGGTTCCATCCGTATGTAGTGAATGTGCTGGAAGCGAGCGAAGTCAGCAAATCTATATCCGCAGAGAAAGTTCTCGACTACCTGAAGATATCCAGAGAGGATATAATGGCCTTTGGCGATGGGGAGAATGACTTGGATCTGCTAGTGTATGCGGGAATCGGAATTGCGATGGGAAATGGTGGAGAACGAATTAAACAAAGTGCCGATTATGTCACCCTGCGGGCAAGTGAAGATGGGGTCACCTATGCATTGAATCAATTTAAGATCTTATGAAAATGAATCGGCTAAAAAGATGAAGGATATCCAAATTGTGGATTTTCATGTAGAATGATATAGCACGTATTAAGCCCTAAAGCATAGGGTGTTGATCGAAGGGTGACTTATGAAAAAGGTTGTTATCGCAATCCTGTCTCTGGTCGTATTTGTTGGTGTATCCTCTTCCGCTTACGCTCATCCAGGCAGACTGGATAAGAACGGTGGACATAACTGTTCAGCTAAATCCAAACAAAAGGGTCTGTGCACGGGTTATCACTATCACAAAAAGAAAAGATGAGAATGAGCTGTACAAGATAAACCCGGCCATCGTTCAATGTATGGTTGGGTTTGCATGTGTACCATTGATTTAAAATGATGGAGGCGGTTACACCATGCGGATACAGGAGATATCGGTATGGAATCATGACGATTTAGTGGCGATGCTGGCCGAAAGCTCCAGTGAAGGGTTCAGACATATCGAGCGATTAATCCATGAATATGAGACAGGAATCAATACATTCGAACAAGAAGATGAAGCGCTTTTTGAATGCAGAATGCACGATAAGGTTGTTGGGATCTGCGGTCTGAACAGAGATCCTTATTCTGAAATGATTGATACCGGAAGAATTCGCAGGCTTTATGTGATGAGAGAATTTCGAAGACATGGGGTTGGGCGCAGGCTGATGGATGCGGTTATTCAAAAAGCGGAAAATCATTACGCTCGACTGGTTCTGTACACGGATCAACCGGTTGCTGGATCTTTTTATCACAACTTGGGATTTAGAGAAGTGACGAGTATGGAGAAGATAACGCATGTATTGGAATTGGGGGAGAAGAGTGATGGATGATATTAAAGCGGTTATTTTTGATTTGGACAATACGATTCTGAACAGAACGATGACCTTTGACGGCTTCACGCAGCGTTTAATCAAGACCTATTTTGGTCACCTGGAATCAACCGAAGATATAAGTAAACGAATTATTGAACTCGACCAGGATGGTTATAAGGACAAACCCCTTCTGTTCAACGAGTTGCTGCATGAACTGCCTTGGGCAGAGAGTCCGCCACATGTAGAACTGATGGAGTTCTATGGCAGAGAGTATGTGCGAAGTTCAGTTTTGATGGAGCAGGCGCGAGAAGTCGTTCAGCATCTGCGGGGGAAATATCAAATCGGGTTAATTACCAATGGGCAGACCGATATTCAGTATGGAAAAATCGATCAACTCGGTATCCGGGAGGATTACGACCATATTATTGTTTCAGAAGAGGCGGGAGTCAAAAAGCCCGATCCACGCATATTTCAGCTTGCGCTAGATCATTTCGGTCTAAGCCCAGAGCAATGCATCTACATTGGCGATCATCCGGTGAACGATATTGAGGGAGCAGCAAGCGTAGGCATGAGCACCATCTGGATGAAGGTCAACCAGCCGTGGCAGGACAGCATTAAGTCGGGTCCTTTACATACGATTGAACATCTAAGTGAGCTGAAGAAATTGCTGTAGAAGGCGGTTATATAGACGAGTAGACTACTATAAACACAGTCTGGAAAGCGAGGGACATACATATGGAGATTAGACAGATGGCTACAGCGTTTTTGAGCAATGGCTCAGACATGCTGATGATGAAGAAGGCGGGTAGCAGATTGTTTGATTTTGAATTCTGGGGTGGCATTGGCGGACATCTGGAACAAGGGGAACTGAACGTACCCATGAGCGCCAGCTATCGGGAGATTGAAGAAGAGACCGGGTTCAAGCAAGAGGATGTCGAACACTTTCGGCTTCGATATATCCTGTTGGAAGTTAACGGTGGTGAGATTTGGCAGCAGTTTGTATATTTCGGAGAGACCACGCACCGACATTTTGTACCCTCGGATGAAGGCGAGTTATTCTGGATACCGCTGGATGAGGTTCTGGACTTACATTCGTCTATTCTGATCAAAGCAACGCTCCGGCACTATTTACAACATCCGGGCGCAGAAGACATCTGGATTGGCAACGTTCAGAGCGGAACAGACCTAAAGGGCACGCCACAGGTAATATGGAACAGAATGCAGGAAACGATATCATTTGAGCCAAAAGGAGTTATCAATAATGTTGAAATATAGAACTGAAAGATATCAAAGTCCCGTTCAGTAAATTCAACCAATAGAGTTTTTGCAATAAAAGGCATGATCCAGTTCAATGAGGTCATGTCTTTTTCTATATATACAATCATTCAAAATACTCTAAATAATTTCAATAACTTCGGCTTCTATGTTTCTACATACCGTGTAAATAGCTTAACCCATTCCATGAAGGAGATTTTGTTATGAAACGTATTGGAAACATGTTTCAGGCTGACCGTAGCAGAGTGTAAATGCTATGACAGCCTGAACGAGCGAACCGGTTTAATTTTGCATAGGACAGAGGCGGTAGTTATGGGTTGTTGGAAGAAGATGATTTCATCAGACTACGCTGTAATAATTCGATCTTTCGTTTGTCTGTTCCGATGTTCGATAGCCTCCTCATAATCCCCGATCAGTGTATCAAAAATATGCTCCCACGACCGCTGCTGAGCCAGCTTTCTGCCTTCCAATCCCATCTTCCGCAATTGGTTCACGTGATTTCCCCAGAGACATATCTCCCGAATCAGTGCATCAGCCTGACCTGGCTCGAATAATACACCGTTGCGGTGGTGGGATATCAGATCCTTTACACCTCCGGCATTGGCTGCCACCACAGGGAGTCCTGAAGCCATCGCTTCCAGTACCACATTGCCAAATGTCTCCGTAGAGGAAGGAAACACAAACAGATCTGCCGAAGCATACATAACAGCAAGTTCTTCGCCATGCATATAGCCTGTAAAGGTGACATTGGGTGGGGATTGCAGACGCATTTTGGGGAGAGATGGGCCGTCGCCAACGATAATCCAGTGTACACGGGACTGCATTTCCTGGGGTAGCTGCTGCATGGTAGTCGTGAGCGTAGCGATATCTTTTTCCGGGGCAATGCGTCCAACGTAGAGTAGAATGAGGGGAGCAGTGATGTGGTATCGTTCACGGATATCCGAGCTGCGTTTATCAGGGGAGTACAGGTTGCAATCAATCCCGCGAGACCAAAGTTTCAGACGTTGAATGCCCTGGGCTTGCAGGGTGTTTAATGTTTCCTGCGATGGAGTTAGGGTTGCATCACAGGCGCGGTGGAACCATTGGATATATTTCCAGTAGAGCGGAATCATACTTTTTAACCGGTAGTATTCGAGATAACGATCGAAGTGGGTATGGTAGGAGACAACATGCGGAAGATGGTGTTTGAGTGCATACCTCAGGCCAAGCAGCCCCATATTAAAAGGCGTAGCGATATGCAGCAGATCGGGCTGAAAGGCTTGTAGCTGTTTGTATGTGTTTGCTCTGTTGGGTAGAGCAATGCGGCATTCGGGATACAGAAAAAAAGGGATGTTGGCAACCGATCGGACTTGAGTCTCATGGCTTCCTTCAATGATGGAGTTCGGAGTAAACAGCAGATGTTCAATTCTTCTGCGGTTCAGATGGTTACTCAAGCGGTGGAGCGTGCCAGCAACACCATTGGTTTCCGGAAGATAGGTGTCTGTGAACAAGGCCAGGCGCATCATTACCCCTCCCAAGACTCGTGATGCCAAGATCATAACAGCGGAACATTTTCCAGAGGTCAAGTGCACGTTAACTTGACGATATTCCCTGTAAATTTGTTAAAGGATTACTATACCATCTTCCATAAGTTCAACTTATATAGCGTATTCTGCTATGATGTAATAACGTGTCGGCGTAGTTGAACTTGAAATTTACACGAAACGGAGAGGGCGGAAACAAACTGAAGAAGCGGAGCGTTCGCCTTTATCACCGGATTTTCCCCTTTAATAAAGGGATTGAAAAAATCTGGGGATAACAGCGATCGGAAGTTTATTCTGACCGCGTAGTGGTCCAGTGTAAAAACATTCGTTCAAACTATTCAGACAGAGAGATACAGGAGGCAGAGAAAGATGAACAAGTTACAAGAAGAATTGCAGGAGTTGTTACCACTCAATCAGCTTGAAGAGATGTCAGGTGAAGAAGTGGTGGGGAGTGTTGCCATGGACCTTTATCGGGCTGAATTTTCGACGATTCGAGAAAGTGGGCCGGAACTTCCGCAAGTATTGAGAGATATCATTCTAATCATTGATCTGGATACCGAGCTGTCCATGAACGGGATGACCGGTTTCCTTGAGAATGTCAGCGGACAGTATCTGGGTGAGACGATAACAGCTATGGAGCGGATCGGCAATGATGCAGATGCCGTGATCCTGAAGAAGATAGAGCAGATGTTGTCCGAAAGCGGTGTAACGCACGGGCAATTACGAGATAATGTGAATGGCCTGTCCGAAGATGACATCACGACAAGCCTGCAAACACACGGGGAACAGATTCATGAGGTATTGCAGCAGATTGAACTGGAAGCCGCGAATTTGAGCATGCAATCGGATAACGAAGAAAGCTTCGACTTTCTGTATCAATATGTGGATGAAAATAAAGATCGTTTAAAACAGGAAATGCAGCACATCTTGTCTAATTGAATTGGGAAAAGGAGATAAATGACAAGCATGAACAAACGATTAGCGATGGAATCCGTTCTGGTTACCCTGTTATTCATCATTGGTTTTGCAGCTTGGAATGTCGTTCAAGGCATGATCATGACCATGAATTACGTACCTGATCTGACAAACACCGCTTCTTCGGGTACCCCACTGCAATCCAAGGTTGCTTTTGGAACTATTGTTCGGTGGGATTCTTCCATGATAATCGTTGGCATAGGCGCAGTTATCCTGTTTGCAACTGCTTATTATGTTATCCGCTCACAATTCCAGCAGCGGAAGCAGCGCCCCTAGTCGATAGTAATCTCGTAACACATATTTCTTTATACACTAAAAAGAGCCCTTATTGTCAGATCACTGATAATAGGGCTGCTTTTCGTTATCCTCATATATTAAGAATGCCGGCCGCAGCCTTCTGACCAGATATCACAGCACCTTCCATTGTGGTGAACATGGGCTGTTTAGTATAATCCCCAGCGAGGTATAACCCTTGAATTGGAGTCACTTGTTCGGGTCGCTTGGGCTCATTGCCTGGTGAGATCCGATAAAAATTCTCATTCCCCCGAACAATCCGGTAATCCGTTACGGAAGACACACCTTCGGCCAGTCCGATATCGACCAACCCTTGTTTGGTACGCTCCCATACTTCCTCATCAGGCAAATCAATGAGTTCGTCGGGATTAACCAGAATGATTGAAGCTCTGCCGGGCTGCCCGCGAAACGTTGTTCGGGATTGCTCCCCAAATGAACCGATGTCGGTGCCTGGCCCAAAGGTTGTACGGTCCTCGGGAAGGAGTGGCAGTTCTGATTCGAACTGTGCTGTAACATGTGGCATGGCGTCCAGACTCAAAAAGGGCTGAAACCATTCATGTTCACTGAAGTGCTCTTCAAGTAATTGTTGGGAACGTCGGATATTGGTAGCTACAACAACACGTGTAGCGGAGAGCTGTTCACCATTTTCCAGTTCAACCCCCTTCAGACCTTCCTGATCATAGAGCAGTCGGATTACTGGGGCGTTGATTCGTACTTGTCCCCCTTTTTGCGTGATGGCAGCAGCCAAAGGCGCACACATGACATCCGTCATACCGCCAGTAAAGGCACCAATTCGCATTTTATGAATCCGAGGAATACCCGGCAGGAACAGGCCAAAGAAGGCATACGCAGAATATTTTTCAAGTGGCATGAAAAAAATGCCTGAAGATAACGGTTCAACGATTCGTTGCAGAGCCTGTTCGCTTACCCCATGCTGATTCGCAAAATCAAGTACCGATATTGAATCGAGTTCCTCGGGGCTGGATACACACTCCTTGAAGCCAGCAGCTAAAAAAGGAATAAGTGAAGCCTTGTCGGCTGGCGTGATGAAATTATTGTTTCCCAGAACACCTGATAGTGTTTTGAGGGGAGCATGAATAACGTCAAGTCCGAATTCACCATGCTCATCGACATTTGGGTGACGGACTTCCATCGTGGTTTCCCATACCAACATATCATCAAGGTCAATGCCAGCACGTTCAAGCAGATCTGGCAGTGCTTTGTAATATCCAATGAATTTGTGGAACCCGGACTCCACCTCCATTCCCCGCTCATTCCAGTTCCCTGTGCGTCCGCCTACATAGGGGGCAGCTTCGAGGACCAGTACAGACTTTCCCTGTTCTACAAGTTCAAAGGCACAACTCAAACCTGCGAGCCCTGCACCGATGACAATAATTCGATCTTTGTTCATCTGAGAATTGTTGGGTTGTGTAGACAATCATATTCCCTCCTTTTATATCTAATATACCCATTAATTCCTGTCCAAAAAGCTTCTATACATGATTGAGATCGAGTTATCGTAGTACAAAAACAGCTCTTTGACACGAATGTGCCAAAGAGCTGTTGGTACAGATGACAATCAGATATGTTTGGAAATGATTTCTTCCAGTCCTTGAGCAACAGAATGCGCACCCCGCGCCAGATGTCTTTCATACAGATGCAGGCGGACGAAACTCTCATCCGTGCCCATCGCTTCCGAGAACATTCCACTGAGTCCACGAGCGCGGCGGTCGATCTGTAATAGCAGCTCCAGTGAATCGCCCATCGGATAGAACATGACTTCCAACTCATCCAGATGCCCACGGAATTTGTTTGTTGGTACATATTCGAATTCCTGAACAAATGGCAGATTGCCGCCCAGCTTTGGCGCGTAGTCATTGGTCACTTCACGCAGTTTGAAGCCGAGGATATCCATTGCATCGAGCACGGTGTTCATGTCTTTGGTAGGAACAACATGCAGTCTGTCCCGGTCTGAGGGGTCTACAGCACTTGAAATATCAAGGCCCGTTTCTACCCATACCTCTGCACGATGTAGCGTAATAGGCAGGTTTTCTGGTAAGTCAAATGAGAAGTCTTTCTCCAATTTGGCTCCAGGCTGTAATGTGAAACCTTCGGTGAGCAAATATTTGGCTATAACGGCTGTTTCTTTTACTTTACGATCATCGCGCTCCCGTATGTAATGGGTTTTGATTGAAAGATAGATTCGATCTACGTTCTGTTCCACTTCTCCACCTTCAATGTACACAACCCCCGAGATGATTCCTCCAGGCGTGACCTCTGGTGTATGCAATTCTGTATTCACTTTGGCTGCTCCAACACCTACACTGGCTAACACTTTCTTGAAAAATGACATGCGCTCAACCTCCAGATCAGATGGTTTATTATATGGAATACATACGGCTTCGACCTTAATACGGAAGCTGGAAGAGAAGCGTTTCATATTTTAGCAAAGATATATCGCATATCCAAACAGGAGAATCGACGTACCTATGTCGAATGTTTAAATAAAGGGATTTTTTGTCAGGAGGAACTCTATGAGCATGGAATGGTACGATATGATTGCACGACGTAATGGAGGATACAAGGGTAGAGCTTTATATACGCTGGACGGTAACTCTGCTGAAGATATTTTTGAAGAGCGGTTGATTAAGCTTCTGCCTCAGTATACATCCGTGCTCGATGCAGGCTGTGGACATGGGGAGTTTACGTTGAAAATGTCGGAACATACCGATCACATTATGGGGTTTGATAATTCGGAAGAGATGATAAAGATAGCCCAAAACAGTCTTCATTCAAGCACGATAACAACTGTGGAATTTGTCTGTGTCAGCACAAAAGAAAAGATGCCATTTGAAGATAAGCAATTTGGTCTGATCTATGATCGCAGAGGTCCAACTTCCATTATTGAGCATGGGAGATTGCTGCAAAAGGGTGGAGTCATGATTGGTATTCATACGGATATAACAAAGGTACGTGAGCGTTTGGAGAGAAATGCATTTAAGGAGATCAAGATTGAGGAATATAACGAGGCACTTATGATTTTCTCAGATGAAAAAGAGTTTGCCATCTTTCTCTCCGATATCCCCGGAAACCCGGATTATACACAGCCTGAGTACCGGGAACAGCTGGAAGTCAAGCTGAAGGAGAACCAGGTTGATGGTAGAATTGCTGTAAGAGAATGCAAGTATATTTGGCAGGCCATAAGGAGTTGAAGCCGATTGAACACAGAATTTTCAGAACAGAAATATGGTGAAACGGGTGTCAAAACCAGCTTCGAACAGATGGCGAACGGGGAACAAAAATATAAAATGATAGCAGAAGATGGCAGTTATTATTGTAGAACTGTTGCCTCTCCCCACGGAGCATGGCAAAACAGTCATGTACATATCAACTTAACGGAGTTTTATGTGGTGCAAACCGGATGGATTGCGTATGCCAGTTATGGAGACGATCAGATGTTTTCGATTCGAGTGATGCGTGCAGGAGAGCACATCATTGTCCAACCTGGAATCCACCATAATATATACATGTCTGCACATAGCGCGATACATACCATCAAGCATGGATTGAATACCTCCAGTGATTGGACGGCATCACCTGAGTTGGATAGGTTAACTCAATCTTTAACAGAGAAGGAGCTACTCCAGAAGTATGATTAACCAGACGGGAGGATCAGACAGATGCGTAAAAGTACAATATTTTGGACTACGGGAATAACGATAATCCTCTTGGTGACTCTGCTCATATACAGCTATGTTATTCCAAGTGTGAGTGCACAGGATGTTGTGATGGCAGGTACAATCAGGCAGATTGATACGGACGCAGTTGAGGTAGAGTTAGAGATAACGCGAAAAAGAGAAGACAAGGATCGACATATGGTGTATCCTGTTGTCCCTGGATGGGAAGGGGTCACATTCACTGAAGAACAAGATGATGCGTGGTACATGCCTTCGTCTGTCGGCAGCTCCTATCTTGATCAAGTCATTCTGGAAAAGTATCTTAAGGCGCAGGGGAAAACCATGAACTCAGCTGATAATCTGATAGGATTTGCGATACCTGATGAGATAGGGAGCTACAAGTTGCGGTTAACGCTCAGATCTTCGGATGGAACGACTCAACCGCTTGAGAATCCCATGGTGTATTATGTTCACAACGAGCATTTGTTAGGGAAGGATCTGAGTTGGGTTACGGGTGAGAATCTGGAGATCAATAAGGAGTAATCCGAATGATGAATGTATATGAATCGAATGAAATTACCGTACGTTTCTTGGAAACAGAAGATGAACAACATCTGGTGAAGTGGCTGTCAGACCCGGAAGTTCTTCAATACTATGAAGGGCGTGATCGGCCGCATGACCTGGAACAGGTGAGAGAGCATTTTTACAATCAGAAAGATGATGCTACTCGTTGTATCGTTGAATATGGAGGACATCCGATTGGATACATTCAGTTCTATAAGCTTGAGGAAGAAGAACGAACGGAGTATGGTTATGGAGACACGGATGAGATCATCTATGGAACGGATCAGTTTATTGGTGAGGCAGACTACTGGAATAAAGGCATTGGTACACGGTTGATGCAGTCCATGCTGGCTTATCTGATTAATGAACAACAAGCCCGTAAAGTGGTTATGGACCCTCAATCCTGGAACTTGCGAGCGATATCCTGTTATGAGAAATGTGGTTTCCAAAAGATTAAGCTGTTGGAGAAACATGAGCAGCATGAAGGACAGATGCGAGATTGTTGGCTTATGGAATATACCCTGTAGATCCTGTTTAAAGTTATTTCGAATCATACAAACAAGGAGGAATATTGGATGGATGAAAGATTTCCAATAGGACCATTTGTACACACGGGTGAAGTTACGCCCGCGCAGAGAGAGCAGTGGATTCGGGACATTGCTGAGTTGCCTGAACGCGCACGAGAAGCGGTAAAGGGACTAAGTGAAGAGCAATTAAGTCTGCCGTATCGAGAAGGTGGATGGATGCTCAAACAGGTCATTCACCACATGGCAGATAGCCATATGAACAGTATGATACGTTTCAAGTTGGCACTGACAGAGGATACACCTACGATTCGACCTTATTATGAAGAGCGCTGGGCTGAACTGAGTGATTCAAGAGACCTAGATGTTGAATTCTCGCTTCAGATTCTGGATGCCCTCCATCGTCGTTGGGTGTTTCTGTTAAACGCGTTGACAGATGCAGATTATGCCAAACAATTTTATCATCCCTCATCGAAAGAAACGACAAGACTGGATTACAATCTGGGCATGTATGCTTGGCATGGCAAACACCATGTTGCTCACATCACATCGCTTCGGGATCGGCTGGGAATATAGCTAGAAAAAATATCTTGTTGAGGAGAAATTATCAATGAATGTACATATCAGACTATTAAATGAGAGCGATCCTGCAATCATATCAAAGGCGTTTCAGGAGCAGGGTTGGGGGAGATTTGCTGAGCAGTATACTCATTACTTGGCTGAACAACAGAATGGGGAACGCTTAACCTTGGTAGCCGAGTTGAATGGAGAATTTGCCGGATACGTGAATGTATTGTGGTATTCCAGCTACCCGTCTTTCAGGGAACAAGGTATTCCCGAAATTAACGATTTTAATGTGTTGATGAAGTTCCAGCGCCAAGGTATTGGTTCACGGTTGATGGACCGAGCAGAGGAAGTTATTCTGGAACGAACGGATGTTGCAGGCATTGGTGTAGGTGTGTTTTCAGATTATGGCAAAGCGCAAGTTCTATATGCCCATCGCGGGTACATACCAGACGGTCACGGTGTACACAAACATGATCATTACATTCAGCCGGGTGAAGAAACAATTATGGACGACGATGTTGTACTATATCTTACGAAGAAGTTAAAAGCCATGCAATAATTTCATAATATATACAATATGAAAGATGTCATGTATATTAGTTGTAAATATCTGTTATGTGTGACTGGCGTAAACGTGGAGTGAACCACGAGGGAGCACATATATTATATGCCGTACGCCTGGGCAAAGTGTTTGATCTTTTGATCAAACACTTTATTTATTATTTAGGGAACGAAAGGACTGGTGGCGGCAATGAAAATGGCGTTTGTTTTATTTGATGGAATGACAAGCATGGATTTAGCTGGATTTTATGAAGCTGTGACTTGGCTAGCGATTCTGAAAGTAAAGGAAAACGTATCATGGACATTCTGCGCAGATAAGGAGGAAATTTCGGATGACCGTGGGCTGAAAATGAAATCCGATGCAGTATTACCTCATCTAGGGGATTTTGACCTAGTATTTTTTCCTGGTGGATTATCAACTAGAACGCTTCGATTTGATGAGGATTTTATGCGATGGGTCCGAACGGCAGAAAATGTCACTTATAAAATATCTATTTGTACCGGGGCTTTACTGTTGGGAGCAGCAGGTTTCCTGAATGGAAAAAGGGCTACTACCAACTCATCTGCTTATGATTTATTGACTCCTTATTGTGCAGAAGTAATCTCAGCGCGTGTAGTGCGTGATGGTAATACGGTAACTGGTGCGGGGGTTACGGCTTCCATTGACCTGGGATTATATTTGGTCGAAATGTTAACGTCTACGGAGATCGTCCTTCAAGTTCAACAAAAACTAGAGTATCCATATTATGAAGCTGGTAATTTAAAAGATGTCTACATGCACACTAAAGGGTAGGGGATAAAAAGATGACTATTCGCCTTTTTCAAGCGATTGATCAGCCAGCGGTGCTGAAAATGATGACGGATCATCATTTTCAATTTCCTTCGTTTATACGCGATCAGTATCCTGCACGCTGGGATTCATTTTTAAAAATGACGGATGAACGTATCAGTGCTTATTATGTCATGGTTGACGAAGCAGATGTTGTCATAGGTCATGCTGGTTATATCTTTCAGTCTACTGTTAACCGGTATGAAATCGTTGGCGTTGTTACATGCAAATCACACCTTCGACAGGGAGTAGCACGTGGACTAATTACAAAAATATGTATAAAAATAGCTGAATTCGGTAGTGATGATGTCATGCTTTACACACTTGATCATGAAGAAAATGAAGCAGCGCTTGTATTTTATGAACGAATGAATTTTCAAAAAGAAGGTGTCGATATGAATTATTATACCTCGGGGCTTCATAGACTTTCACTTGTTAAAACATTATAAGGGGACTTCAAAAGACTAATTGTAGTGGAAACATAAAAGTGTACTTCAGTTTAAGTTGCATGAACTTGCAAAGAAAGATGATCAAAAAGCGGTCTTGCATGTTATACTCTATTGGAATTTGAGGAATGATAAGCAGGATGTTGAGAGATTAGATGATCAGAGGAGTGATTGATCCATGTTTAGCAAAGTCGGCCAGATTATGTTGTATGTCAATAATCAAGATGAATCACTGGCATTTTGGACTGAAGTCGCTGGATTCCACATTGTGGATGAAGTAAACCTTGACGAGGGCATGAGATGGATTGAGATTGCGCCTACCCCAGACTCGCAGACGAGTATTATTCTCCATGACAAAGAGTTCGTCGAACGGATGTCGGCGGGTGTAAATCTGGGCACACCTTCGTTAATGTTCTTCACCGATAATCTGGATCAGTTATATGCCGACTTGTCTGGTAAACATGTAACGGTCGGAGAGATAGTCGAGATGCCAACGGGGCGTGTTTTCAACTTTGCTGATAATGAAGGAAATTACTTTGCAGTTTTGGAACGGGCGAAGTAAGTTACAATTCAAAACCGCTATGCCTGTAAGCGATCGACAATCATGTCGGTCGTTTTTTGTTGGGAAAACGCTTATGTTTTGGAGTAGAAACATGCAAGGAAAATAGAGAATTACTGGGTAAAAATGTTATAATAGAGTGTGGCTGATTTATTGAAAATGACGAGGAATGAATAGTCGGAAATGAAGGTTTGGATGGAGCGATTAAGGAGGAATGTGGTTGTGGAAAAGACGATTAAAAGTGTACAGGATCTATATGATATGCTCGATGCGGACTTCAGATCTGCCAAGCAGTTTTGGGAACCTTTCTATGAGGATCGGAACAGACCCATCCCCTTTTTCCCAAACAAACCGGATGAGAATCTGGTAGCACATGTGAACGCAGGTGTGCTAAGTGGTGGCAAGGCACTGGAACTGGGGTGTGGCCCGGGCAGAAATGCGTTGTATTTAACCCGCCAAGGATATCAGGTAGATGCTTATGATCTTTCAGAGACAGGTATTGCTTGGGCTAAGGAGAGGGCGGCAAAAGAGAAACTGGACGTGCATTTTGAATGTCGATCTGTGTTCGAATTGTCCCCAGAGCAAGAATATGATCTTGTCTACGACTCGGGTTGTCTGCATCATCTGTTGCCACATCAGCGCATTCCCTACATAGAGATGGTCCACAATGCACTCCGGCCTGGAGGATACTTTGGAATGACTTGTTTTGCTCCTGGTTATGGCGATATTGGTGGGCCTGAGATCGTTATGAATGATTGGCAGGTGTATCAAGAGAAGTCGATGCGAGGTGGTCTTGCGTTCACGGAGGAGAAGCTTCGCTACATGCTGGAAGATGGCTTTGATTGTGTCGAATTCCGTGCGATGAAGGCGATGGAGCAGCAAGAACCGTGTTTTGGTGTACCTTTTCTGTGGGCCACGTTGTGGAGAAAGTTAGATTCATAAGCTTATATGGGGATATGATCGATTGAAGATAGAGGAGGAGTGTATCGGAATGGGAACGGTAACAGGAAGAAGACACTTTATCATTACAGGCACATCCAAAGGGATCGGTTTACAACTTGCAGAGTTATTATTGGCTAAGGGGGATTACGTTTACGGTATTTCACGCGGGGGTTCGGATCTGTTGGAATCAGGCGAGGAATGGAGCGGACGTTACCGCCATGTTCAGTACGATCTTGCCGACCTGAATGGGATCGATGATTTGATTACACGCATATTGGACGAAATTCCGTCTCAGGAAGCTGAATTCATTGGACTCATTAATAATGCAGCGATGCTGGAGCCACTAAGACCTATCGATCAGTGTAGTGCGGCAGAGATAAGTCAGAGTCTTAACATCAGCCTCGCAGCGCCAATGATATTGAGTTCATCTTTTATTCAACAAACAAATCACCTGTCCGCCAGACGTAAAATTGTTAATCTTTCATCGGGCTCGGGAAGTTATCCCGCGCCTTCAATGGCAGTGTACTGTACATCCAAGGCAGGCATGAACATGTTTACCCAATGTGTATCTCTGGAGCAAACGGGCCAACAGAACCCTGTTGAGATTATTGTTTTTGATCCGGGGATGGTCGATACGGAATTGCAGGCTGTTGCACGAGGCAAAAGTGCAGAGGAGTTCGCCCTTGCGGGTATGTTCAATCAAGTATATGAAACAGGACAATTAAGATCGCCACAAGATGTAGCGAAGCAGTTGATCGAGCGGATCGATGAACACAGTGATGCAAGCCATGTTATACACTCCACCGAGAGTTAATATCGTATACTTCGTTTTGCCTGTTTTCTTGTGAAGTAATAAGTATGGATACCTTTTTGATATAAGCCCAATTTCCCTGTACACTGGTAACAGCGATCGGAAGTACGATTCGTAACGGTAAAGGTGATCATGCAACAATGGAGTCTGATTACCTTATTCAACCTTAGAAGATCAGAAACGTGGTGAATCTCTTGTTTAAAATTATGCTCATTGAAGACGACGAATCGTTATTCACTGAAATCAAGGAACGTTTGTCCCAATGGTCGTATGACGTGTATGGTGTGCAGGACTTTGGCAAGGTATTGCAGGAGTACAGCGTAATTCAGCCGCAACTGGTCATTATTGATATTCAGTTACCCCAATATGACGGGTTCCATTGGTGCCGGATCATTCGTTCGCACTCCAATGTGCCGATTATCTTTTTGTCCTCACGGGATCATCCTGCGGATATGGTCATGTCCATGCATCTGGGTGCAGACGATTTTATCCAGAAGCCATTTCACTTCGATGTATTGATTGCCAAGATCCAAGCGACTTTGCGGAGGGTGTATAACTATAACACAGAGCATACTGAACTCCGAACCTGGCGCGGTGCTGCTATTGAATATGTGAAAAATACACTAACCTGCGGGGATGAATCTGTTCTGTTAACCAAAAATGAGATGTTCATCCTTAAAGTGCTGGTCGAGCACAAAAATCAGATTGTTTCCCGTGAGGACCTCATCCGGAGCTTGTGGGATCACGAACATTTCGTGAGTGACAATACGCTGACGGTTAACGTTAATCGGTTACGGAAGAAACTTGAACCCATCGGCTTGGAGCAGTACATTGAAACCAAAGTAGGTCAGGGATACATGGCAACGGAAGAGGCAGAAGCATGATCGGAAAGTACATACGAGAAAGGGCTAGTTGGTTATGGCTACTGGTAAGCATGCAACTTATTATTTTATTGGTGGGCTACCTGGACTCGTCCATTCCATTCCAATCTGTGATGTATATCGTAGGACTGAATGTGGTGGTATGTCTTGTTTTTATCTGGGCGAGATACCTGAAAGAGACCCGCTTCTATAGAAAATTGAGCATCTGGGATCATACCTATGATCTGAGAGAACTCGATATCGCCGAAAGTCCATATGAGCAGATTGTACATGAGGCGGTCAGTTCCCAGACACAGCGGTATCGTAAGGAGACGTCACACCATTTTATCGCTCTAGAACAGGAGAAGGACGAGATGTTATCCTGGATTCATGAGGTGAAGACCCCACTGACAGCGTTGCAACTGATGATCGAGCGCTTGCCAGATGACAAGTTACAGAGCCAAATGACATATGAATGGTTACGAATCCATCAGTTACTGGATCAGCAACTTCATCAGAAGCGTATTCCATTTATGCACAATGACTTGTTCATCGAAGAGACGGAACTTGAACCGGTATTGAATAGCGAGATACGAGCGTTGAAATCGTGGTGCATTTCCAAGGGTATTGGCTTTGACATGTCTTTGATGGTATCGCGCGTGCTCACAGACAGCAAATGGTTAGGCTTCATCCTCCGGCAGTTGCTGAGCAATGCGGTGAAGTATAGTGATTCATCGGATATCCTCATCGAAACGCGGGAACAGGATGGACATATTGTACTGATCATTCAGGATCACGGGCGAGGGATTGAGACACAAGATCTGCAGCGTATATTTGATAAAGGATTTACGTCTACCCGAGGCAGAATGGATGGGGCGGCAACCGGGATGGGACTATATTTGGTTCGTCAAGTGGCCCAGACGCTTCATATGAACATTCATGTAGAATCTTCTCTTGGCGAGGGCACAACCGTCACACTTACTTTTCCGCGAAAAAACGACATGGTGCATCTTGCAGGCGTGTGACAACAATGTCACATGCTTTTTGGTTTTGTTCGGTGAATCACACGATAACACTGCACATCCCGATTATGATATAGACATGAGCATTTTGCAGAAGATTTAAGAGGAGTGAGTGGGATATGTGGATACTGGAAGCCAAAAAAATTCATAAAGTCTATGGTAATAAACTGAATAAACAGGAAGTGCTGAAGGGCATTGATCTTGGAGTGAGCAAGGGAGAGTTTGTTGGTATTATGGGGCCTTCGGGTTCGGGTAAAACGACGCTGCTTAATGTACTTTCCTCCATTGATCGGGTGAGCCAGGGCACGATTGATATTGAGGGCAAGGAATTTACCGGAATGAAGGAGAAACAGCTGGCCGAGTTCCGCAAACATCATCTGGGCTTTATTTTTCAGGAATACAATCTGCTGGATACGCTAACGGTGAAGGAAAATATATTATTGCCGCTCTCCATCACGAACATTCCAAAGCAGGAGGCACACCGGAAGTTTGAACAGATCGCCCGTGAACTGGGGATATATGAACTGAAAGACAAGTATCCATCTGAGATTTCAGGGGGGCAGAAGCAGCGGACTTCGGCAGCACGAGCATTTGTCCACGAGCCGAGTATCATTTTTGCGGATGAGCCGACAGGAGCGCTGGATTCCAAGTCCGCTTCGGATCTGCTCGGCAAGTTAAGTGATATGAACAGCGCACGAAAAGCGACTATTATTATGGTTACCCATGATCCGGTTGCCGCAAGTTATTGCAGCAGAGTGATCTTTATTCGAGACGGTCAGATCTACACCCAGTTGAATAAAGGAGACGAGTCCCGGCAATCGTTCTTCAACGATATTATCAAAACCCAGGGCGTATTGGGTGGTGTACAGCAATGAGCTTGAATTATATTATCTTCCGCAATCTCAGGAAAAATCTAAAGAATTATTATCTCTATGTATTTGCGCTTGTGTTCAGTGTGGCCTTATATTTTTCCTTTGTGACGTTACAGTATGATCCTTCCATGGATGAGGTGGCTGCTTCAACAAAAGGTGCGGCGGCCATAGGTGCATCTTCAGTACTGTTAATCGTCATTGTCGGCATTTTTTTGCTCTATGCCAATACGATCTTTATCAAGCGGCGCAGCAAAGAAATTGGATTATTCCAATTGATTGGACTGACGAAAGGCAGAATTTTTGGTATTTTGAGTGCGGAGAACAGTATCCTCTATTTTGGCTCCATGGCTATCGGTGTGTTAATTGGGTTTCTTGCGTCCAAGCTGGTATTGATGATATTGTTCAAAATTCTCGGTGTGGATGCGATTACGAAACTGTATTTCTCTCCGATGGCACTGATGCAAACGGTGATTGTCTTTACGATGATGTATCTGCTCATCATGCTGATGAACTACACTTTTATCAAGAGACAGAGCATTCTCTCACTCTTTCGGGTGTCTGCCACTTCGGAGCAGCAGGTGCAGAAGATGTCGTTTGGACAGATGATTATTGGCGTCTTGGGCATTGCCCTGATTGTGTATGGATACTTCATGTCTGCACGGCTGTTCAGCGGTGAGGCAATGGACATGCAGCAGTTGATGTATACGATGATCCTGATTCTCTTCTCGGTCATACTGGGGACATATCTGTTCTATAAGGGTTCGGTAAGTTTTATTTTTAATCTGATTCGCAAAAGTAAAAACGGATACCTTACCATTCATGAAGTGTTGTCTTTATCTTCAATCATGTTCCGCATGAAATCTAATGCATTGCTGCTCACGATTATTACAACCGTATCTGCACTTGCTATTGGCATGCTGTCACTCAGTTACATTTCGTATTATTCGGCAGAGGCTCAGGCGAAGGAAAGCTTGCCGGAGGATTTTTCGTTTGCTCAGGTTGAGGTGAAAAATCGCTTTGTAAGGGAGTTGGAACATAAACAGATTCCATATGAGGAGAATCATAGACAGCCTATTTATATTGAAATTGATGCTCATGAAGTGATGGATGAGTCCATGACGGAACAGTACCTGTTCAGCAGTGTGTTGAGTGACAACATGGTAGATAACATAGATCTGCAACCAGGTGAAGTGATCTTCATGGGATATGGAAATGCTATTAAGCAGTTGATTTACATTCAGGAGACAGGTCCAATCGTCTTGCATGGGTTGAAGCGAACGTTGGACCAACAACTGATCGGAACCACCAAACAGGGAGTTCTTCCTGCGTATTATACTAGGGGCACGCCTGTAGCGGTAGTAGATGTAACGGTATACCAACAGCTGAGACAGGATCTCGATCCCGAGCTGCAAAAATCCGAGTGGGCTGACTACTATGGTGTACGTATTCTGAAAGAGGGGCAGGCTGAAGAGGCATATGCCGTATATAAGGAGCTGCAGTTGGAAGCACCAAGCTTCTCCCAGATTGAGTTCAGAAATAACCAACGTAATAATATGGGCTTGATTATGTTCATTGTTGGTTTCCTTGGTTTGACGTTCTTGATTACATCGGGATGTATCCTGTACTTTAAACAAATGAACGAGAGCGAAGAGGAGAAGGGTAATTATACCATTCTTCGTAAACTTGGATTTACGCAAGGCAATCTGTTGAGGGGAATTCAGATCAAGCAGTTGTTTAACTTCGGTATTCCGCTTGTGGTGGGATTGAGTCATAGTTACTTTGCCGTGAAATCAGGCTGGTTTTTCTTTGGTACGGAGCTGGCGACACCAACGGTCATTGTTATGATAGTTTATACATTGTTATATTCGATTTTTGGCCTGTTGTCTGTGTGGTACTATAAGCGGGTGATTAAGGAAGCCTTGTAGAATTGGGTTCAGTAGTATGCTGATATAGCAAAATAGGTTGAGTAAAGGGCAGCTGTATTGTTTACAGACTGCCCTTTGTCTTACAGAAATGAATAGAGCAAACTGAAAAAAAAGGATGATTATGGAATTAAGTCGAAATGATGATAGAGTCCATGCTTCTGATTCATGTAAAACGGTGGAACGAGGGGAGTGGAGTAGCGTGCCTGGAATTCTATATGCCTCGAAGAAAGAATTGAGTGAGACGATTCGACGCACCTATGTATTATTTGAGGGAGAATTCAATGACATCCATAACAGTGACAAAGATAAGTGGGTTGAAGGTGTGGATAAAACTCCTGCCCAGATGATCGCCTACCAGCTGGGATGGATGAACCTGGTGATGGATTGGGAGCGAAATGAACAGTTGGGACATGAATGTCATATGCCTGCACCAGGGTATAAATGGAACCAATTGGGGCCGTTAAATGAATCATTTTACGAAAAGTATTCAGGTTATACGCTGGAGGAGCTGCGCTCTTTGTTTCGGGAGACAGAACAACAATCGCAGAACTGGATTAACTCCCTTAGCGAAGAGGAGTTATTTGTACAAGGGATGAGACAGTGGACGGGTACCAAGCCTGGGTGGGCTATGGTGAAGTGGATCCAGATTAATTCTGTAGCCCCTTTTAAATCTTTTCGGACCCGAATTCGTAAATGGAAAAAAGGTCAGTTAGCCAACATGGATGAGGGGAGTGGAGATATCTAATGAATCTGGCAAATAAAATCACGTTGGCTAGAATCGCGTTGATTCCATTGTTTATGATCTGTTTTCTCAATCAGCAAAACGTGATGATTGCACTAATTATATTTGCAGTAGCGGCAGGTACGGATAAATTGGATGGATATGTGGCGAGGAAATATAATCAGATCACGAATCTGGGAAAGTTGCTTGATCCACTGGCGGATAAACTGTTGATTGCGGTAGCGCTGGTGATGATGGTTCAGGAGAATATGATCAGTTCATGGATCGCTGTAATCATTATTGGACGTGAAATTGTCATTACAGCGTTACGAATGGTAGCGACAGAGCAGGGCATTGCTCTCGCAGCCGATCGGTATGGAAAAATCAAAATGGTGCTTCAGGTGGCAGCCATCATTGCGATTTTGTTGAACCATGTTCCGTTTAGTTTGCTAACTGATATCAGGGTGGACTTGGCATTATTATGGATTGCAGCGTGTGTTACTCTCCTATCGGGGATGAATTATATTATCTTAAATTATAAACTACTTAGATAAAAGGAGTGTAGGAGATGTTTAAAGGGAATATAGCGCCAAGTACAGCGCAAGATTCGGAATATGTTCGCCAGCAATTAGTCGCATACAATGCGACCCATGTGAGTGAGGAATTAAGGCATCGGTACGAAGAACTGAATTTCAATATCAAAAATGAGACCGGCGAGATTGTTGCAGGTGTGCTTAGTACACTTTGCTGGAACTGGCTGGAGGTTGATATTCTTTGGGTGGATTCTGATCAGCGGCATCGGGGTTACGGCTCCCAATTGCTACATGAGGTCGAACGTCTTGCGCACGAGAAATCCTGTGATTTTGTTATGTTGAACACCTTCTCGTACCAGGCACCAGAATTCTACAAGAAGCACGGATACCAATTGATCACAACGATAGAGAATGCACCAAGAGGGCATCATCACTACTATTTCAAGAAGGACCTCACTTAAGATAGAATAATAGAACACCAATTAGATAGAACGTCAGGGGGATACATTATGGTTACGATCAAAGCCATTGAACTACAGGATTTGTCGGCTTTAAGCAAACTGTATCATGAGTTAATAGGAACGCCGTCGAACGAGCAGCAGATGCAGAAAATGTTCCATTACATACAGCAGAATGGTCATTATCACGTTCTGGGTGCATTTTACAATGGCGAACTTGTCGGGTCTGTTATGGGGATTGAGTGTATGGATCTGGTAGGCCAATGTAAACCGTTCATGGTTGTGGAGAATGTGATTGTATCGGATCAGGTACGCAGACAGGGAATTGGTCAGAAGCTTATGCTCCAGATTGAGCGGATTGCGAGAGATCTTGGGTGTGAATACATGATTCTGGTGTCTGGCGATCAGCGTAAGGAAGCGCATATTTTCTATGAGAAGCTAGGTTTCAAGGATGAGAAGGTTCAGGGTTACCGGAAGCATCTTAATTGACTATTCTTTCTGTTTTCGTGACCGAAAACAGCGATTGTTATTAGCTAACACATCGACGTGGAGTTATGGTGCAGTCGACCAAGGTAAATAGAGACACGTGAGTTGGAATACAAAAAAAAGAGAGCTGGCAACTCTCTTTTTGTATTTATTCCTTGCTTTGTTCTTTGGAGCCGGATGAGGATGATCGAATATATTCCGGTGGATGAACATCATTAATCATTAAAATGCCGTCATACTGATCGCGTGGGACAAAACTCTCAGGGATCATGCCCCAGCTGTATGCAAATCGTGGTTCGAACATCCATGAGTTGCCTGTTTCCCTGTTCTGATACCGCAGGTCCAGGAAACTGTAGGGTGTATTCGTTGCTGACATGATGCCTTCAATGGAACCGGGTTCTGCCGGCTCAACGGCATGAAGTCCGCCGGAATTATCGGCCGTTTGACCGCTGGATGCATACAATCCCAGAACATAACTTGATTTTTTCATTTCTTCCGAAAGTTTTTCTCCCATCATGGTTATGGGATAGGGCGAGCCAATGACTTCGCTATGCGCCTTTCTTATGTGATCATTATGCCCCCATACAATAAATTTTTCGTTGGGATACACTTCGGTAGCGAGCCACATGAGATTATCATGCATCGCCTGATCACGCCACTCCATGGAATCAAAAAACGACTCATATTTGCCTTTATTCATTTCAGCCATTGCACGGATCGAAAGATCGACATATTCCATCGCTACACGAATTCGATCATTGAGGCTTCGCTCCAGCAGCATGGAAAGTTTCGGTTGATCCGGGTATTCTTTTTGCAGATAGGTCTGGTTCGCTTCGGATTTCAGGGATTTAAGGACATCTTTGTATACCTTGATAATTTCATTTTTCTCAGCGCGATAGGCTTTCAGATCCGTTCCGGCAGAGAAATTGGACATCTTTTGTTCCGTTTGTGCGAGTCGCTTGGCGAGCTCTTTATCCTTCAGCCAGTTACCGTCCAACAGTGGGAATTGCAGTTGCATGTCGAAACCGGTTAGAATCAGGGGTCGTTCAGTCTGTGCGCTCGTTTTGAGATAATCGAATAAAGGCATGATTTCCTTGGACCACCAGACGCCGAAGATGGAGTTTTTCATCGTTTGTTCGGGAAGTTGCTGTTTTACCATGGCATTAGCAAGCGATGTGTTGGAAAGACCGCTTTCAAAGGCAAGAATGTTGTATCCCATTTCCTGATGCAAAAACTGGATCAGCCGGGTCTTCGCCAGATTAAATTCGGCAACCCCATGGGAGCTTTCACCCAGAAACACAATTCGCTTGTCATAGAGTAGAGGTTTCAGCATCTCCAGATCCGAGAAGGAATCGGGCTCCTGACCTGTCTTCACAGGCTGGATGCTATCCAGTCGATATGCGTGATCTCTAGCCCATTCGTTCCATTCTGCAATTTTCTCATCCGACGTTTTCGCGGATTGCACCTGGGTTACCTGCCCCTGAATGGTCTCCATGGTAGCTGATGCTGCAGCACCTGCATGTCCGGCTGGATAGAGTGAATTGGCCAGTATGGCGGTAGTCAGAGCAAGTACAGCACCCATTTTTCTTTTCCTGAAATCGATCAAAATAATGCCTCCTTCATCATATGCGTGATAATAAATGATTTCGTAATGGAACCATCCGGCTTATCTCTGCTCTTCGTCCCAGAACAGGTCATTCAGTGTTCTTGAGAGTGCCTTGCATATGGCAATACATAAGCTGAGGGAAGGATTATACTTTCCCAGTTCAATGAGACCAATGGTTTGTCTCGATACACCAACGATCCGTGCCAGATCGTCCTGCGATAGATCCTTTTCGACCCGGGCGACTTTTAATCGTATATTTTTCATGCCCATTCACCCTTGTATCCTTTCTATGAATCCCACTGATCTTTTCGAGCGGCTTTTTGACTCGCCTTGTTTGCGAAGTGATGAACGATGACATTGAATCCTGCAAAGAGCGGAATATAAAGCAGCAGTGAAATAATAAAAACGAGGAAGAAAAACCACCACTTCTCATTCGCCGTTTCGGCAAACAAAACAGAACTTCGGATGCCCAGGAACAAGGCCATAGAAAAACCGATAATCAGACCCGTAATTATGTTGCGCAGGCTATATGAAATTTTGCTCGTCTGGTCATGGACCTCAACTTCATCCGAATAAATGCCCAGCATGACGGAACGAACCCCGAAAAAGATACTTCCTGCGAGAAGGATGATCACTTCCGTCAGCATGGAGTAAGTCTCCCAACTGAGAAAGCTTTTGATCAGGATGGAGATGCCGCAGATCCACATGATTAAAGTGTAAGCTTCCTTATACACCTTGTTTTTCAGATTGACGATACGCTCATCCTGATTGCCATTTGTTTTAAACCATTTCATGATTGACCTCTCCTTCATAGAGATTGAAAATAATGTGGTAAATATTTCTTATGAGCTTCATGATAATATTATTTGAGTCTTTTTGCAATATATATATGTCATTTTGTTTGGTATAAAATACAATCCGTGAAAATAAAACAAATCTAAAGTTATACAATAACGTACAGCGACTGGTAGAGGACACTGCAATCGAAGTGGCATTGTGTATCATCCGGCAGGAATTGATTTACTGCCCATACGGCATAATTTTTGGTAATATATACAAAGTGTTTGATAAGACAGGAGGTTTATATAGAGTATGAGAATCGTGGATAACATTAAAGTCTGGGGGGAGCCGCTGGAGAACGCCGTAAGTCAGGCGGTGACTTGCTCGCAATATGGAGATGTACTGGGTGTGGCTCTCATGGCCGACCATCACAAAGGCTACTCGCAACCCATCGGTGGTGTTGTCGCTTACCGGAATATGATCAGTCCGTCAGGTGTCGGATATGATATTGCCTGTGGCAACAAGGCTGTGCGCACGAATCTGATGTGGGACGATATTCGAAATCAGATCGCAGAGATCATGGATGATATCAATTCGACCATTTCTTTCGGCGTGGGCCGCAATAATCCAACACCGGTGGATCATGAATTGTTTGATGATGCGAGCTGGAAGTTGTTGGATACCATTGAACCAGGATTACAGCATAAGCTGAAGACACTCGCACGCAACCAGCTTGGAACTGTAGGCAGTGGCAATCATTTTGTGGATATTTTTGTAGAAGAGGCAACGGGAAAGGTATGGATCGCGAATCATTTTGGCAGTCGCGGGTTCGGTCACAAAGTGGCGAGTGGATTCCTTAACCTCGCTGCAGGACGCGAGTTCAGTGGTAAAGCTCCGGGCGAATCGATGGATCAGCCGCCTACGTTGTTTGACCTAAATAGCGAAATGGGTGATATGTATTGGGACGCAATGACTTTGGCGGGCCGGTATGCCTATGCAGGGCGTGACTATGTCATTGAACAGGTGCTTGGAATTCTTGGGGCACATTCCGAATATGCCGTACATAATCACCACAACTTTGCCTGGAAGGAACAACACATGGGTGAAGAGGTAGTTGTGGTCCGCAAAGGTGCAACGCCACTGGCACCCGGGCAACTCGGTTTTGTTGGAGGCAGTATGGGTGATATCTCGGTAATTGTGGAAGGGATCCACAGCGAGGAGAATACCGAATCATTCCGCAGCACCGTACATGGGGCAGGGCGCACGATGAGCCGAACCCAGGCGGCTGGCAAAATGAATTACAAGCTGCGCACACGCATGGGTGGCGAGATTAGTAAAGCACAGATGCATGAAGCAATTCGTGCCTATGGCGTTGAGCTCCGGGGAGCGGGCACGGACGAAAGTCCGTTTGTGTACAAGAAACTGCAAGATGTACTGAACGCGCATGCGAATACGCTGAAAATCAACCATGTGCTGCGCCCGGTAGGCGTTGCCATGGCCGGAGGCAATGAATTCGATCCGTACAAGGATTAGTCAGAAAAGAGGGTGAACTTCATGAGAAATTGTGCGATATATAGCTCTCAGTTTGACCTGGATCAGCTGTTTGAATGGATTCAATCCATTTATCCTGAGGGTACGATTGAACGCCGGGAAGACAAAACCCATATTCAAGTGACTCAGAAAAAATGGCTCAGTAAGAAGACCAAAGGCTTTAATATCATGACCAGCCAGACACATCCAGAGGAATTTACGACAATGATTCAAGGGATGCTTGGTTTTTTGAGTCAGATTAAAGGGCACAATGCTTCGCTCCAGGAAAAGGTACTGATCAAATGTTCCACACTGAACATGGTGATTGGTATTGAGACGGAAGAAGATATCTCGGAAGAATTCTATGACGAGTTATTGCGTGTGGCTGATGCGCTGGATGCCGTCATCTTCTGGGGAGGTGGATCTCTGCTCAATGCACAAGGCCAGCTATTGCTGGATGTGAATGGAGAATCTGAGGTGGAGGATTACACGGTGACAGCACACACCAGTTTCCTAGATGGCGCTACACCCCAGTCCGAGTCTGCAATTCAACGTAAAACGCGGTCAGAACAACGCTTAACCGAACAAGGGGTTCCATTTAATGCGAACTTGCCCGCAAGATCCGGGGACGAGCACACGACGATTCGAAGTGAAACGGAAGTCGCGCGCCGTGCGGTTTCGTTGTGTCTTGCTGCGCTTAAAGGAGAGTGTTTGGGAGCTGGCGAAAGTGCGGAAGATACCGCAGCGCTGGTTCAGGAAGTGATTGACAAGTATGAGGCTGAATCCTTCTTCTCCCCCGTAGAGAAGAGTTTTATCGATCAGCACGGAGCAGAGCAGCAGGAGATCATTGCCTTCTCCTGGGGATATGAAGCGTACCACGTGATGTTGTGGGCGCTTGGTTACGTGAAGGAACTAGGCGCACCAACGGAGTTGTGTAACGTAGGGAAGGATGTCGGTTATTTGCAACAGAAGGATAGCTTTACGGACTTTCTCACGGATGCATCCCTGCGTAGCAAGAGCGAGATTCTGGATGAAGCAGATATGATCTACCGTTACAACTGGGTGTGTGTGGATAGTCGGGTAAATGACAGAACGCCTCCCGCTGGTTTGAATGGCGGGGTGGCTTATGAACGTCATCGTGCATTGAACTGGCTGATCTGTTACCTGGATCAGGACTGGGATGATGTGCGCACGGATACGTAGAACGGCCCAACATAAAATAATGCAAGCCAAATACCCCTAAAGCCGCATGATTACACGGTTAAAGGGGTATTTGGCTTGCTGTTCTGTGTGGCATAAGTGTTATTTCATATGATTTTCAGCATGTGCACTCACATATGTACCACCATGTATCCTACCTTATTAGCCGCTATGCCTGCTGAACTGTTCACGAATAATGACGTCAGCAAGAATCAACTTTTTCTCGACGCTGCTCTCTGGGTTCGCAATGCGCCATAACATCTGATCCACTGCACGCGCACCGAGCAATTCCTTGTTCACATTGACTGTGGCCAGTAAGGGAATATTGTCGTATAGATTATCAAATCCAGTCACAACACACTGATCGGGTACACGAATGCCCATACTCTCAAGAGCTTCTATGGTGTATAGCCCATAGAAATCATTCGCACATACAAACACTTCAGGCAGGTTATCCTCATGGATCACTGAAGTGAACGTCTGGCGGAACTCATCCAATGCCTGATTACTCAACTCGGGAATCTGATGTATTTCCATCCCATGACCCATAAGCACAGAAGTGTATGCAATCCAGCGTTCATAGAAGCTATGAGCATCCCCGATATTGCCAACGAACTGGAATGTTTTGAAGCCCTTGCGGAGCAAATAGAGCATGATCTCGCGCATGGATGCAAAGTTATCGGTGAATATGCTGTCACTGTGAAAAACAGGGTCCAGATGATCGACCATCACAACCGGAATACTGAGCCGCTTAATTTCAAGCAGAATCGGGGTCGAGATCGAGCCAACGGTGATGATTCCACGAATTGCATCCGGATTGAGCAGGGTGAACAGCTGGTCTGCAGATGGTTCCGTCAAGGTTAGAATGTTAATACCTTTTTGGTTCAGCTTGGAAGAAATCCCGTTAAAGACGGGTCCCCAGTATACGGAGTCCTGATTTTGGTATCGAACATTGGGAAACAAAATCAAGATCGTTCCGCTTGAACGTGTGTTCTTCGGTTCCTGAAGTTCATGGCTGTTATACAGTTCACCAGACAACATGCTGTTATCTTTGAAATATCCAAGTTTGCCAGCGGCCTTGAGAATGACATCCCTCGTTTGATCGCTAACTCCCGATTTTCCAGACAAAGCTCGTGACACCGCGAATTTCGACAAACCCGTAAAATGTGCAATCTCCTGAATTGTTACCTTCGTTTTCATCATACCATCCTTACACTCGTAGTTCTGCCGTATTCCTATTTGGAGCGATATCCAACTGATTCTAGTATAGCATGATGTATTTCTCTTAATCTAATAACGGATAGAGAATTCAAAATGTTAGTGATTCACAGCATTTTACGATAGCCATCCAACGTGAAGGTAAGCGCATTTTCAGATATTATGACGAATGTTGTATTAATAATTATTATTTCGTTATTTAAATAAAATAACAAATGATTGAAATGTAGTGCTGATTATAACAAGTGTGTACTTAGGGAATGACCTGGTGAATAAGCTGTAATACAGCTAAATTATAGCTTTATCAGCATTTTATCAGAATAAGTAGAAAATGTTAACAACAAAAATGTTGACGCTTACATTTTGCTGTGTTAAATTTTGTTTGTCAAAAACAAACAAGAAAATAACAAATGGTGGTGGTCGTTTATTTTTGATTGGTTGATGAGCGGGGTTAATGATTTAGAGTGGACCATGATTGGCATACACATTCGGGGAGGTTGTTAAAATCATGATCAGAAGATGGAATGTTCTACCTCTGATGTTATTGGCTGTGATTCTTTTTGTATCCGCTTGCAGTGGTGGGGGGACAACGCAGACGGGGACTGATGCAGAGGGAACAACGAATTCAGGCAACAGCACCGAAGTCGCTGAAACAGAGAAAGAAGACGTAGCGGAAGAAGCTGTGGCAAATGTGCCTGATCTGGGTGGACGTGTCATCAAGGTTGCGGCCTGGTGGGATCTGAAACCGGCGGGAGAGACGGCCTCGGATAAGGCCAGACTCGATAAAATTGCAGAGGTAGAGAAGAAATACAACGTGAAACTGGAGTTCGTCAACGTACCTTTCGAAGAATACATGAACAAATTCACAACGTCTGCACTAGCCGGCGAACCATTCGCTGACATCGTTCAGATGGAATACAAATCCGCACTACCAGCCATCCTCAAAGGGCAACTGTTGCCCATCTCCGAATTCACTACACCTGAGAACAACATCAACCAAGAGGCAAACCTGATTGCTAAATTTCCTGCCATTGCAGGCAACGAATACGCCTTCGAATCTCCAACCAGCATCGGTCTGGGACTTCACTATAATCGTGACTTGTTCAAAAAACTGTCATTACCTGATCCGCAGGACCTGTATAACCAAGGTGAATGGAATTGGGATAAATTCTTGGAACTCGCCAAACAGGCAACCAAAGATACGGATAATGACGGCAAAACTGACGTATACGGATTTTCTGGCTGGGCGCTTGATGTCGTTCGTCATTTTACTGCAGCCAACGGTGGAACCATCGTGGATGATACAAATAGCAAAGAGGGATTATCCGATCCGAAAACGATTGAAGCTGCTGAATTCGTCAAACGCCTGTATAACGTGGAAAATGTCGTGAAGGTCAAAACCGGCGACAAAACCAACTGGGAGGAAAGCAATACGTTCAAGGATGGAGACGTAGCTCTGTTCACTGCTGCTGAATGGCAGTTGGGCGATCTCACCTTTGCTGTTGGCGTTGTACCGATTCCGAATGGGCCACAGGGTAGCAAAGAGGTAACGTATGCAAACAACGCGGCATCGGCGAAGTTCATTCCAAAAGGTGTGGAGGATCCGAAGATCGTCTACCAAATCTATGAAGAGACCTTCGACATCCCGCAGATTGAAGAGTATCCAGGTCAAGATTATCTGGAGAGTCGTTATACCGATGAGAAGGATATTGCGATCATTCGCGAGCACATCGCTGGAACGGGCCGCATTTTACTGGATGATGCTTACACGGGTTACCCATTTGGAGATTACGTGAACGATATCATCAAAAACAACGCTTCCGTGACAGCAACAGCCGAGAAATACAAAGCACAGGCACAAGCTGCCATTGATAAACTCGGCAAACAATAAAAACACTTATCACCAGCAAACGATTCAGGCAGGGGCTCGTGTCGGCAAGGTTGCACGGAGTCCCTTTTTCCTGAACCACCAAATCGGCATTGATGGCATCAGCCTTGATGAGGAGGACTCGGAGGATGGCTGGAATTCTACAACGTAAGAAATGGATATTGTCCACAGTAATCATCGTGGCGGCAGCCTGCATCATTCTATATGTAACTTCCGGCGCTGATGTGAAGAGTGCAAACATTCCGCCTGGCAGTCTGCCTGCCATTGAAGTGGATGCAGTCTTGCAGCAGACCCGGCAGAAAAAGGGGTACGAACAGTATCGATCCGGAACGGATCAGGCTACACAGCCGAATGTGGACATCACCATTGAAGCAGGAGACTACATAAAAGCCGAAGGTGAGGACGTCCGCAAACTGACTAATTATGAGGGAATGGATGGTGTATCTCTCCATACCGGAGAGACCGGACAAGTCGATTGGACCATTAACGTGCCGGAGACCGGGCTGTATAACCTGTCCGCCACCTATTATCCCATTGAAGGCAAGAGCTCAGCCATTGAGCGTGCATTGTACATTGATGGTGAACTTCCTTTTGCGGAAGCCGCCTATTTGCAGTTTGACCGGGTGTGGGCGAATGAGAAAGATGTTGTGGAGCAGGACAATCAAGGTAATGACCTTCGCCCGAGACAAGTGGAGCAACCACGTTGGATGGAAGAAACGTTTCAGGACTCCGACGGGTACGAACAGGCTCCATTCAAGTTTTATCTGGAAAAGGGAGAGCACACGCTAACACTAAAATCATCGCGTGAACCCATGGTGATTCGGTCCATTCATCTTTTTAATGAGAAGACAGCTGTTCCTTACGCGGAGACTGCGGGGGCAAAACGGTCGGATTCTTCCGGACAACCGAAGGATGTATTTATTAGGATCGAAGGAGAAGCCGCGATTGCCAAATCTTCACCTACGTTATACCCGACCAGCGAAAGGTCAAGTTCTGCTGTATCTCCTTACAGCGCTTCCCAGGTACGCATTAATACGATTGGCGGCTTTAACTGGCGTCTGCCAGGACAATGGATCGAATGGGAAGTGGATGTGCCGGAGAGTGGACTTTATCACATCGGTTTTACCGGACAGCAGAATTTTGTCAAAGGCATCTACTCCACACGCAAGCTCACCATTGATGGTGAAGTTCCGTTTGCAGAGATGGCCAAAGCTCCTTTCCGTTATCAGAGTGACTATCGCATTGACATCATGGGCGGCAAGGAAGCATACAAGTTTCACTTGGAAAAAGGAAAGCATGTGCTACGGCTGGAGAACAGTCTCGGAGATTTTGCACCTCTTATCCGCAATGTGGAGGACAGTCTGTACAACTTGAACTCCATGTACCGACGAATTCTGATGATTACAGGCACGAAGCCTGATGAATTCCGGGATTATCGGGTGGAGAAACAGATTCCGAACCTGCTGGAAGTGTTCAGCGGGGAAAGTAAACGACTCAAAGACGTGGCTGCACAGCTTCGTCTTCTGTCAGGACAGTCCAGCGATCAGGAAGCGCTGATCAAGACGATGGCGTTGCAACTGGATGAGATGATCGACAAGCCGGATACCATTCCAAGACGGCTTGCGGCTTATAAAACCAACACGGGTGGTCTCGGAACATGGGTGCAGCAGGCACGAGAGCAACCCCTTGAGATCGACGCACTGTACGTCACTTCGATCGACCGTGATATTCCCGGAACAGGCATGGGACCACTCGCGAAGCTTGGTCATGAAGCCAAGATATTCTATCATTCGTTCTTCATTGATTATAACCAGATCGGCAATGTAGCCACTTCAGAAGATCAGCGTACGGTAACGGTCTGGATTGGTAGCGGACGTGACCAGGCGAATACGATGAAGGCGATGATTGACAAGACCTTCACACCAGACAGTGGCATTAACGTGAATCTGAAGCTGGTCAACATGGGAACCTTGCTGCCAGCGACGTTGTCCGGTGAAGGACCCGATGTTGCCATGCAGATCGGTAATGATCTGCCGGTGAACTTTGCGATGCGGAACTCGGCTGTAGATCTGACGCAATTCAGCGACTATAGCACCGTAGAACAGGAGTTCAGGGAAAGTGCAATTGTACCGTATGCCTACGATTCGGGCGTATATGCCCTACCGGAAACACAGACCTTTAACATGCTGTTTTATCGTACAGACGTGCTCGAAGAACTCGGACTTGAAGTGCCTCAGAATTGGGAGGATGTAGAGGCTCTACTCGCGATTCTGAGCAAAAATCACATGGAATTCGGCATGCCGGTTGTGACCCAGGCGAATATGCAGGGTGTCAATATTCCGCCGAACTCGCAGTATGCAACGATGCTGCTCCAGAATGGCGGCGCCTTCTATCGTAACGATGACAAGGAATCGGATCTGGATTCCCGGATCGGAATCGAGACCTTTAAGCAGTGGACGGAATTCTATACCGATTACAAGCTGGAGCGGGAATATGATTTTGCCAACCGTTTCCGGACAGGACAGATGCCTATTGGACTAACGGATTACACCATGTACAACCAGCTGTCTGTATTTGCACCGGAGATTCGGGGACTGTGGGGATTCGTTCCTGTCCCAGGAACCGTTCAGGCAGATGGTACCTTGAATCGGGACGTCCCGGGTGGAGGCAGCGCGGTCATGATGCTGGAGAGTGCCAAGGATCAGGACGCGGCCTGGGAGTTCATGAAGTGGTGGACCAGTACGCCGATTCAAGCTGAATTCGGACGGGAGATGGAGGGACTGATGGGTGCGGCTGCCCGTTATCCAACGGCCAACATCAAGGCGCTGGATTCCCTGCCTTGGCCTGCGGAGGATTATGCGAATCTCAAAGCCCAATTCGAAACGGTGAAGGGTATTCCCGAAGTACCTGGTGGTTATTTTACAGGCCGCCATCTGTTCAATGCATTTTACAAAACCGTTGTTGGCCAAGTGGAAGCCAGGGAATCCATCATGGATTATACCCAATATATTCAGGACGAGATTCGCGTCAAGCGTAATGAATTTGGTCTTCCGTAAGCAGAGGGAGGGTTAATCGTGCCACAAATATCACTCCGAGACGGACAAAACAGTCCTCCTGAGAAAGCGTCAAGGATGGGCATGAAATCGTGGTGGAGCTGGAAGCTCCAGGAAATGAAGGCCAGCAAACATTCCTATGTTCTGCTTGCACCTTATATGCTCCTGTTCCTCATGTTTACCGTGATTCCGGTTGTCATCTCGATCATACTCAGTTTCACCTACTTTAACATGCTTGAATTCCCGCGGTTTATTGGCTGGCAGAACTACACCCGCCTGTTTCTGGAGGATGATGTATTCCTGATTGCAATCAAGAATACGTTGTTGTTTGCCATTATTACCGGGCCGATCAGTTATATTGCCTGTTTTGTCTTCGCGTGGATCATTAATGAGTTAACACCGAAATGGAGAGCGTTCATGACGCTGATCTTCTACGCGCCCTCCATCTCGGGCAATGTGTATTTTATCTGGCTGATGATCTTCTCGGGAGATCGTTATGGTATTGCCAATGGGCTGTTGATCAAATGGGGTTTTCTGCTGGAGCCGATCCAGTGGCTGAAGACAGAAGCTTACATTATGCCCATCCTCATTCTCGTGCAGCTGTGGCTGAGTCTCGGAACCGGATTTCTGGCGTTTATCGCTGGTTTACAGACTGTAGACCGGACGTTATATGAAGCAGGAGCGGTAGATGGGATCAAGAATCGATGGCAGGAACTATGGTACATTACCCTGCCTTCGATGCGTCCACAGTTGATGTTCGGCGCAGTCATTCAGCTGACAACCTCGTTTGCCGTGGCCGATGTGTCGATCGCGCTGGCCGGGTTCCCGAGCGTGAACTATGCAGCAGAGACTGTGGTGACCCATTTGATCGACTTTGGTACAACGCGGTTTGAGATGGGATACGCATCGGCGATTGCCACCGTGCTGTTCATGATTATGGTGGGCACCAACTTACTGGTACAGAAACTGCTTCGAAGGGTGGGAGAATAGCTATGGCTGCAATTGCGACAGGCAAAAAACGCGTGAATCGCTCGCTATCGGGAAGCCTCTCCCTGTTTGCCCTTCTGCTCGTATTCGGTGCTTTCATGGTACTGCCGTTGATCTATGCGATCAACAATGCATTCAAACCTTTGGATGAAATCTTTACCTTTCCACCAACTTTGTTTGTCAAAAATCCCACGTTCAGCAACTTTACGGATCTGCTGAATCTGCTGAGTGACTCGTGGGTGCCGTTCTCACGTTATATATTCAACACGGTGTTTATAACCGGCATCGGTATCGTAGGCCATGTGCTGCTAGCTTCCGCAGCGGCCTACCCGCTTGCCAAACACAAGTTTCCGGGCAAAGTATTCATGTTCCAAGTGGTCGTACTGTCACTGATGTTCACACCTGCGGTAACGGCAATTCCGAACTATATGATCATGTCATGGCTCGGATGGATCGACACGTACTGGGCCGTCATTATTCCGGCGTTTGCCTATTCACTCGGGTTGTATCTGATGAAACAGTTCATGGAGCAGATTCCGGATGCGCTGCTGGAAGCGGCCAAGATTGATGGTGCCAGTGAATATCGGATCTTCTGGTCCATCGTCATGCCCAATGTGAAACCAGCCTGGCTTACATTGATCATTCTACTGTTCCAGATGTTATGGGGCAGTGATGGCAATGGATACATCTACAGCGAGCAGCTCAAGACCCTGCATTATGCAGCGGGTCAGATTATTCAGGGCGGAATCTCCCGGGCAGGAGCGGGTGCTGCGGTAGCACTGATTTTGATGAGTGTGCCGATCACGCTATTTATTTTCTCTCAGAGCCGAATCATTGAGACGATGGCGAGCTCGGGCATGAAGGATTAAGGGGGAACGATATGGCACGCACAGTGAAAAGATGGCTTGTTCTTCTGGCGGCAGTATCTCTGCTGCTGGTGAATGCCGTGCCTGCGGCGGCCTCCCCGGCGCCGTATGAGAGTTACAACTACAACTATTGGAAAGAGGCTGTTCCCTCACCGGATGCCTATCTGCCCGAGCGTACCCTATCAGGTCGTGACCTCGGCATTAGTGAGTTCAAAGACCCCGGTGATGTGAACGTTTCTCCCTCCGGGTTGATCTACATTTTGGATAGCGGCAACAGCCGAATTGTCGTATTGGACCCAGACTTTAAGCTGCTGCGCGTGATCGATGGATTCATGATGGAGGGCAGCAAGGAGACCTTTAACCTTCCAGGTGGATTGTTTGTAGATGAGCAAGAACGCATATACGTCGCCGATACGGGCAACGGTCGTGTGGTAGTCCTGAATGGAGAGGGGACGCTGATTCAAACCATTACGAAGCCCGAGTCGGATATCCTGTCGACCCAATTTCAGTTCCAGCCTTTGAAGCTGACGGTTGACCATGTGGGCCGGGTGTACGTTGTGGCACAGGGGGTCTACGAGGGCATTATGCAGTTTGACGAGAGTGGGAAGTTTATCGGATACGTCGGTACGAACAAAGTGGAACGGGACTACGGCGAATATATCTGGCGCATGTTATCGACCAAAGCCCAGCGTGCACAGATGGTCCTGTTTGTCCCAACGGAGTTCTCCAATGCGGATATCGACCACAAAGGATTTGTGTATGCGACGAATATTGATCCTGGCTCGAATGAACCGATCAAACGTCTCAACCCGTCTGGCGAAGATGTACTGAAACGGTTTGGTTATGTTGACGTCAAAGGTGATATCCGGTTTCGCAACAATCCCGGTCCATCCAAGCTTATCGATGTGAAAGTGCTGGGTAATGGCATGTACAGTGTACTGGATGCGACACAAAATCGGGTGTTCACATACGACGATGAAGGGCATCTGCTCTACATATACGGTGGCAAAGGAAATCAGGTGGGTACCCTCAAAACGCCTGTTGCGATTGAACAATCCGGTGAGCGCCACTTGGTTCTGGATCGGGGCAAGAACAATCTTGTCGTCTATGAGCCAACCCGTTTTGGTTCCCGTGTGAACGAAGCGGTGGCACTCCACTATCGCGGAGAGGACACGGAGGCCGTGAATATTTGGAGAGAAGTGCTGAAGCTGAATGCCAACTATGACATCGCCTATATTGGTATTGGCAAGTCCTTATTAATGGAGAAGAAAAACGAGGAAGCGCTGGGTTACTTCGAACTTGGGATGGACCGCAAAAGTTATTCTGTCGCGTTCAAGAGGCACCGGCGGGAGATGATGAAGGAACACTTCGGTACATTCCTGACCGCTGCGATCGCGCTGATTTTCATTCTGATCCTGACCCGAGTGGCGGTTAAATGGAGACGGAGGAGGCAGGTTGATCGTGAAGCAGGATTTCATTAAGTTTCCGCTGCATCTCATTTTTCACCCCATTGATGCATTCTGGGACCTCAAGTCGGATAACCGAGGACGGCTACTCGTTGCTTTTGCAGCGCTCGTGCTCACCATCATCATGATGATTTTGCAGAAGCAGTATGCAGGATTTCTCGTCAATTACATCGATCCTCGTACGATTAACAGCATCATCGAGATAGCCACAGTTGCTATCCCGTTCTTTCTATGGTGCACAGCCAATTGGGCAGTAACGACCTTGATGGAAGGGGAAGGGAAATTCAGAGAAATCGTTCTGGCGACAGGATACTCGCTCATTCCGGTTATTCTGATCTATGCCCCGATGATCGTGATCAGCCGCTTCATGGTGCAGGAGGAGACTGCTTTTTATTATCTTTTTAATAGCATCGCGTTCTTCTGGTTTGTGTTGCTTCTGTTCATTGGCATGATGACGGTTCACCAGTACACCGTGATTAAAACAATCATTACGATGGTGCTAACACTCATTGTGATGGGCATTATCGTATTCCTTGGTGCCCTCGTCTTCAGCATGCTGCAACAGTTGTACGAATTCGGTTATAACATCTACCGTGAGTTGATTTTCCGGACCTAAAGGAGGCGGCATCCGTGAACAAAAGGCAACGACTATATACGGTGCTGGCTGGTGGTGCAGCTGTAATCATGATTGCAGCCGGGCTGCTGTATATAAACAACAGGGGGGTTCCTGCCGTGGAAGCCGCGGCTTATCTGGATACAACAACCCAGGCCATGCCCGTCACGGAGGAACCGTTACAATTCCTTGACGACTCTTCGCAGGGGGTGCCTGGTATGCAACTGGTCGCCGAAGATCAGGGATTGGCCCTGTACTACAACGAGGAGACAACAGAAATCGCAGTACGTGACGGAAAAAGTGGAGAGATCTGGTATAGCAACCCGAAAGAACGGGATGGGGACAGTCTCGCTTCCGCATATGAAAAAGAAGTGCTGTCCTCCCAGCTGAACGTGTCTTTCCGGGATGCGATGGGCACACTGGAGAACTTCCCGAATTTCAGTTCCAGCATCAGCAACAAGCAATTCACTGTGGGGCAGATCGATCAGGGAATTCGGGTGAACTATACGCTTGGTGATACGTCGCTTGGCATTGACGCACTGCCGAAGTTGATTAGCAAGCAGCGCCTGGAGGAGAAAGTGCTCTCCAAACTGGATGCTACTGTCGCTAGATACACATCTGCCCGTTATTATCCAACCAAGAACAATCCGGATATCCTGGAGCGGCTGGATGGACAGATCTCGAAGCAGCTTGTGTTGAACAAGATGTTGGGAGCCTTTGAGACGGCGGGTTACACGGCGGACGATCTGGCTTTTGACAATCAGGAGAACGGGGTCGAAGGCGGAGGTGTATCGGATAAACCCAGCTTCGTGATTCCTGTGGAATACCGGCTGGATCAGGGCGCACTTGTCGTAACCGTTCCTTTGAGTCAAGTTCAGGAAAGTGGGCAATACCGCATTCGGAATGTTGATTTGCTCGCTTACTTTGGTGCTGCGGATACGAAGGGTAAGGGCTACATGCTCGTACCTGACGGTTCAGGCAGTCTGATCCACCTGAACAACGGGAAAACCCAGGAAGAACAGTATGTACAGCGAGTATACGGCGCAGACCCCAATGATAACTCGCTTAGTCGTCCTCAGGTTAGTGAATCCGCGTATATGCCTGTGTTTGGTCTGAAGAACGGGGAGAATGCCTGGTTTGCGGTGATTGAAAAAGGGGACGGCATTGCCAGTATCTCTGCGGATATTGGAGGCAGGCAGAACAGTTACAACCACGTGCATGCGACCTTCTCCTTGCGGGGTGAGGATGAACTGGAGATGTACACCTCGCAGAAAATGCAGGAGATCCAGCTGCTTGGCGAAGAGCCTTTCCGTGGAGATATCCAGGTGCGTTATCATTTCCTTCATGGAGAAGATGCCAGTTACTCAGGTATGGCCCGCCTGTATCAACAGCAGTTAATAGAGCAGGATGTACTGAAGCCGCTCGTAGAACAGACGGAGTTGCCGTTCTATGTAGATGTACTTGGTGCGGTGGATAAAGAGGGTTCGTTCCTGGGCGTGCCATATCGTTCCACTTTAGCTATGACCACGTACGAACAGGCTACTGAAATGGCGGCGAAGTTGCAGCAGGAAGGTGTAAACCGCGTGCAAATGCGGTATCAGGGATGGTTCGGCGGTGGGATCAGTCATCATATGCCAACCCAGGTGAAGTTGGACAGTGAGGTAGGCAGTCGTTCCGAGCTGCAAGCGTTGTCCGCTAAACTTGAACAATCGGGTGGAGCCTTGTTCCCAGATGTGGCTTTCCAGCATATTTATCACGATGATATGCGCTTTGCTCCCTCTTCGGATGCGGCTCGGTTTGTCACAAAGGAGACAGCAGAACTGTATCCGTACAATCCTGCACTTAATCGCATGGATCAGAGTAGGGACAGCTATTATTTGCTCTCAGCAGCCAAGCTTCCTTATGTAGTGGGTGAGTTTGCCGACAAATACAATCAACTGGACCTCGGCGGATTATCTCTCCGTGATCTTGGGCAAGTTCTGACTTCCGATTACCGGGATAGCCGGGTGATTCATCGGGAGACGGCGAAGCACATTGTGAAGGAACAGCTGGGACAGCTGGAACAGTCCTATCCGAACTTGATGATATCTGCCGCAAATAGCTACGCTTGGGGGAGTGCACAACATGTTGTGAATGTACCCGCAGGGTCAAGTCGGTTCAATATTACCGATGAAGAAGTTCCTTTTTATGCGATGGTTATTCATGGATACATGAACTATGCTGCATCTCCGATGAACACGTCGGGGGATCAGGATCTCCGCAAACAATTGCTGCGCAGCCTGGAGCTTGGCGCAGCTCCGTATTTTCAATGGACCTATGAACCATCATCCAGGCTGAAGCTGACGAATTATGATTCGGCCTACGCGACGGAGTATAGCTATTGGGTGGATGACGCTGTTGCCTTGTATAAGCAGGCCAATGAAGTGCTGGGAGAACTGGAGAATGAGCGGATCCTGAAGCATGAACGCATCCAGGATGGCGTGGTCCGGATCACTTATACGGGCGGTACATCCATTCTTGTGAATTACAATGTGGATTCAGTTACTGTTGGTGGAACAACAGTTGGCGGGACGGACTATGTGGTGGAAGGAGTGAGCCGATGAGAACCATTCGATTATCGCTGAAGTCACGGAGAGCGCTGCTTGGACTTGCCTTTATATCGCCGTGGCTGATCGGCTTCATCTTCCTCTTTGCCACGCCACTCCTGCAATCCATCCGGTTCAGCCTGAGTAACCTGTCTGTTGCTCCGGGCGGATACGTCCTGGAATACGTTGGATTTAAAAATTTTAAGGATGCGCTTCTGGTTGACGCGACGTTCAACCGGATTCTGGTTGACTCGGTTGGAGCAATGCTGCTGAATGTGCCGATGATACTGTTTTTCAGTCTGTTCACGGCGACACTGCTTAACCAGAAGTTCAGAGGCAGAACGATGGCGCGTGCAATCTTTTTCTTGCCGGTTATTCTGGCTTCAAGTGCAGTCGCAGCAGCTGAGTCTGCGGGATTAATCAATCTGATGGGAGATGCAAGTGCGGTCGATGCATCTGCCGATGGCGGGGCTTCGTTCAACGTGGTGTCCATTGTGCGTATGCTGGCCGATGTGGGATTGCCGATGGCCTATGTGGATTACATTGTAGAAGCCATCATGCGGATCTATGAGATTATTAGCAGCTCTGGTGTCCAGATTCTGATCTTCCTCGCCGCGCTGCAATCGGTGCCGGGATCGATGTACGAGGTTGCCAAGATCGAAGGGGCGACAGCCTACGAATCATTCTGGAAAATTACATTTCCTATGGTCAGTCCGTTGATTCTGACAAATGTCATCTATACCATTATTGATTCATTTGCCGGAAGTCCGGTCACACAAGCTATCTATCAGACCGCATTCAAAACCCAGAATTTTGGCTTAAGCTCGGCGATGTCCTGGTTATATACCTTGGTGATTGGACTTGTACTGATCGTAGTGGGCTGGGTGTTGTCACGGCGGGTTCATTACAACTGACGGTTAACGTTGAGGGAGGCTTCAGATTATGGCTGCGTCAGGAACAGATCGCATGGTGGTGGTTCCCAAACAGAATTACCACATGCAGCGGGTACGAAACAAGACATCGGACCTTCTCTATTCCATTTTCAGATATGCACTGGTCATCGGCATTTCATTTATTATTTTATATCCGTTATTTCTCAAAGTTTCAGTCGCGTTTAAGGATAAGCAGGATATCTACAATCCGACGATCTATATGATTCCTCAGCATTTTACACTGGATAACATCCGGCTTGCAGCCCAAGTGATGGATTTTCTCCCCTTGCTGGCGAACACCTTACTCTTTGTTACCATCACAACGCTTCTGACAGCCATATCCTGTGCACTTGCTGGATACGGCTTCGCCCGGTTCACGTTTCCGGGTAGCAATGTGCTATTCATCCTGGTGATTCTGACTATTCTGGTGCCGACAAGTACGCTTATGGTACCGATGTATCTGCATTTCCGCAGCTTCGACTTTATGGGCATCATCCAGTTGTTCACGGGGGAAAACGGGATTAACCTGCTCAATACGTACTGGCCTTCAATGATTACGGCTGCTACGGCAGGAGGGCTGAAGGCGGGGCTATTCATCTATATCTTCCGGCAGTTTTTCAAGGGGATGCCAAAGGAAATCGAAGAGGCTGCACTGATTGATGGCGCAGGTGGATTCAAAACCTTTGCCCGAATCATGCTGCCCAATGCAATCTCGCCGTTGATTACGGTTATTCTGTTTTCGTTTGTATGGCAGTATAACGATACCTTCTATTCGGCATTATTCATGAGTGAAAGTCCACTGATCTCGCTGAAAGTGGCTTCCTTACCTGCTCAGGCGAACCAGTTGATTCCGCAGCTGATGGGCTTTGGCTCGAACTCGGGCATCAAGGCCGATCCAAACTATGTGGCGATGATTGTCGATACAGGCATTTTGCTGGCTATTGCACCCCTGATTATTTTGTATCTGTTTGTGCAACGTTATTTCGTGGAGAGTATTGAACGTTCTGGTGTAGTGGGTTAACATGTTAAATCCAATTGGAGGTGTAGAGATGACAGTGCGTGAGATCAGCAGAGTTCCGGTGAATAAAGCAGCGACTCCCGAAGCAAAAGAACTGATGGCGTTCCTGGTAGAGCGTTATCAAAAAGGGATGTTGTCAGGCCAGCAGGATTATAGCAATCTAAACTGGATTAATGAAAATACAGGCCGGAAACCAGCTGTGATTGGCTTTGATCTCATGGAATATTCGCCATCAAGAACAGAGCGCGGTGCGGTCTCCCAAGAGATTCGGGATGCGATAGACTGGCACAAACAAGGCGGGATCGTGACATTATGCTGGCACTGGAACGCACCGACGGATCTGATCGATGAACCGGGTAAAGAGTGGTGGCGGGGGTTCTATACGGACGCGACAACCTATGATCTTGCCTCCGCGATAGCTGATACTGAATCGGAAGCATATCAGTTATTGATTCGGGATATCGATGTTATTGCTACACATTTGCAAGAGTTGAAGGATGCTGGTGTGCCTGTATTATTCCGACCACTTCATGAAGCAGAAGGTGGGTGGTTCTGGTGGGGAGCGAAAGGCCCCGAATCTGCCAAACAGTTATATTGTTTGTTGTATGATCGATTGGTTCAAGAACATCAGCTGCACAATCTTATCTGGGTCTGGAACTCGGAAAAACCGGAATGGTATCCGGGTGATGATATCGTGGATATTGTGAGTGTAGATGTATACCCGGAAGCGGGAGATCACAGCCCGCTGGCGGCACGTTACACCGACCTGCGAGAGCTTGTGAAGGATAGTAAAATCATTGCACTGGCCGAGAACGGCTCCATCCCTGATCCTAAGCAGATGAAGGAGCAGGATGTACACTGGAGTTGGTTCTGTACCTGGACAGGTGGATTCCTGAGAGACGGGACACATAATGAACTAACGTTTTTGAAGGAATTGTACCATAGCAAAGAGGTCATTACGCTCGATCAGTTACCGAAGTGGAGTTGGTTATAAGAATCCCATGTCCAACTTGAATTGGAATCAATGAAGCGTTAGTATTCGCTGTAAGAATTCATGCGAATACTAACGCTTCATTTGTTGGCAGCGCACATTTGTTAATGGAACCCCTCTTCCGAGAAACATCGGAATCCGGTTGCACAAAAATCTAGTTTGACGGGTGTAACATAGCTATGATATTGGTATGCAAAGTCACGCTGGAAGTGAATAAAATATACGATTGATTCACTGTGCGGATCAGAATCCTCTCGCTTGTGCCATTGACTGGACCGATCCGAATGGCGGATGGTTCGCTACCACCGTATGTATCATCCAGGGTGACCGATGTGATATGTGTGATGGGAATTTCAATTTTGGAAAACTGCCACCGGATGACCAGTTGATCTTCTACTTTTTTCACGTTAACACCAAACATAGGATGACCTCCTGTTGTGATTCAAATTATTGAAGTAATCTCGTATGTCCAGTTTATCATATTTTGGATAAAATTACCTTATTAATAATAAAGAGTGACGATTTCTATCAACTGATTTCGAAAGTCCAATTCTATCCTGTGCAAAGGAGGAGAATGTATGAACGACTGGAATGCCTATCATTATTTTGAACAAAGTCTTGGTCCTTTCAGAAATCTCTCCAGCCTGTCTGCGGATGAAGCAGAAACAGTTACCCAGAAGATTCGTCTTCAGGGACGGAACTTTGCAAGTCGGCGACCCGCAGATTACATGACAATTCGCAGAACACTTGAACAAAGGGCTTATGAGCAGTTTGTTGCCAAAGGTGGGATGCCGGTACAATCATATCCCCATTATATGACGCTCGGTGCATGCGAGTGGCTGTTGTCCTGGTATTCAGAACCCGATCATGTAATCATTCCGTGGGTTGACCTTCCAGTTGAAGTTGTGAGTTTTACCTACGGGGACTTGTTTCCAACAATGAGGTTTGACGATGCTAAACCTTATCGTAAGCAGATCTATACCAAGGATGAAATCATGGAAGTTATTCAGTTCTATGGTTGGCCTCAGGAATGGAACCGTAAAGGTGATAAGGGGCCGGAACGATATATTGAGGTACAGGTCTGGGACGAACGTATTATCCAACCGTGCACACGTGACTGAGCTCGTTATGAAGATTTTTGATTTTATTATCGATCGCAAGAAGTGATCATGCGGAGATATCAGTGTACGATATCGAGGGTGGGATATTTGAGTAAAACCTACAGGATTAACCATCGTACATATCGAATACAAATAGAGAAATTAGAAAACTTATACTCCAACACAAAGGGTGTGCCACATGACGAATCTATTCGAACATTGTTCAGGTCAAACATTATCCGCTAACCTGGGATGGCTGAACGAGCCAACAGATTGGTCCATTGAAGACGGCAAAGTAACGATAACCGTTTCGCCGATCAGTGACTTTTTCATTGATCCGGGAGGTGAGCCGGTGAAAGCTTCAGCTCCATTTTTACATACGATAGTCAAGGGAGATTTCAGCATCGTCACTCAAGTACAGGTGGATATGAAAGAACAGTATGATTCGGGCTGCCTGATGGTGAGGGTGGACGATACGAATTGGGCTAAAGTCTGCTTTGAGTATTTTGAAGAACAGCCGTCTATTCTTAGTGTTGTTACTCGTGTTAACTCGGATGATTGTGTATCAGCACCTGTAGACGTTAATAAGCCTTATTTACGTGTAGCCCGGGCAGGCAACAGCTTTGCTTTCCATTATTCTCAAGATGGAGAGAAGTGGAAGCTGGTTCGTTATTTCGGACTCGACTGCCCGGAAGAGATCAAAGTTGGCATTGTGGCCCAATCCCCCATTGGGCAAGGGACCACGGTTACTTTTACAGACGTACAGCTTCAGCATGGAGTGACCGGAAGTGTTCGCCGGGTAAAATAACAGGGATCAGAAGGTTGTTCTGTCATTTATTTCACCCGAATTAACAATCCAAACAGGCCGAGTACAGCAAAGGCCAGAAATGCCGTTGTATTGGAAAACACTTCGATCGTATAACCTGCCATGGATGAGCCAAGGAATTGTCCAATACCCAGCGCGAGAAAGGCAAGGCTAATTCCGATGGACACATTTGGACTGAATAGTCTCGTCGCCCAAACAATAAATACACTGGTCAGGAAAATATACGTGCTGCCAAATATGATCGCAGAGATGAGACTTGCAGTCATGGATGGAAGAAGGATTACCCCCAGTGAGATCGCCAATAAAAGTATGCCCATTCGGTAGGACCACCCAATCTCGAACCGTTCAATAATGCGACCGGCGCATCCACCGAGTATCCCCATAACCCCCATCACAATCCAGAACAACACGGCTTCCGAATCGGAGGCCCCTTTCTCGTCTGTGAGGAAGTTGCGGGCAAAGGTCCAGTAGATTGCAGAACTGAAACCTGTCAACAGACAAGCCATGAGCAGAGCGGATCCTGGTCTGGTTGGTTTCATACATGCCCAGAGAGACTTGGTACAAGGCAGTGTCTTCGTAGGTGGAATAACACGTCTGTTCCACAGCAGAACAACAACACCGATCACAGCAAACAGGATGTAGGTTAGACGCCAGTAATCCGTGAACAGCCAGTAAAGTGGACCTGATATTACAATCCCGAAGCTGGTCCCTGTGTTAATCCAGCTGTTGCCTCTTGCTTGTAGCTCGGGAGCAAGCTCGGCATTAACCGTGTTACCGAGGGCTGGAGAGGCCCAGCCTGTACTCAAACCTGCTAGAAATATACTAAATGTAAGAACCCATGCATTCTGAGCCAGGGCAATGCCGGTTAATCCGAGCACTGCGCTGATTCCTGCCAATTGAATGACATAATGATGTCCCTTGCGATTAATCAACAGTGGTGCAGTTAGAAGGGACAGACAGTAGGCAATATACGTTCCTGAGTTAATCGCGCCAGAGGCTGCATCATTTAATTGTAAAGCTTCCGAAATTTCCGGCATAAACAGTCCATAACCGAATCGCCCGAATGCATAACATACAGCGATTAGTGCAATGCCTGGAAAGATAATTTTTTTCATTTAATCCACCGCCTTTTAGATAGAACGATCATTATATTTCTTATGAAATAAAAAAGTGAGTTGAAATATTAACTCACCCGGAATAGCTTTATTTGAAACTGGTTTGCGTCATATGGATCAGTTCACGGCAGACGTCATTTACATTTTCTGTCTCAGCAAGTGCCGTGGAACCCTCCAGCAACAGGGAGAATCGCAATAGATCTCGATCACTTGCAGCAGGCGCCAATGTTTGGATTAACGTTCTCATATGTCTTTTATGGGCATTCACTGTCTGGACGATGATATGATCTGTATAACCTCCGAATTCTTCTTTGGCGCGTAGAAATAAGCACCCTCTTGATTCGTGTTCCTTCAGCCAGGTTGCATGTCCTTCAGCCAGATTGAAGAACATGGGTTGTGCTTTATTGTCTGCATATTGCCGGAGTTGTTCCAAATAACGCTGTTCGCGCCGCAGGAGAACCTGGACGATGAGATCATCCTTCGACTCAAAATGATTGTATAGCGTCATAATCGCGATCCCAGCATCCGTGATAATCCGCTTCAAACCGATGGAATGGAAACCGTGAAGGTAGAACAATTCTTCAGCCACGTTCAAAAGCATTTCCTTTTTGCTGCTCATGATCAGTGATACTCTCCCTTCAAAATAAGATAGAACGATCATTATACTCGTAGGCTATAGTAAATCGTTTACATTGTCAAATTCTGTGAGCAGGCGTTATATGAACTACGTCGTTGCACATTAACCGGACATATGAAAGCACAACATGACAGGTTGTTGGGTGGTTTATCCGTTATATTAGTCATCAAGGAGTGATTATTACATGAACTGGATCAACGCATTACAGGTCGCTATTCAATATATGGAAGACCACTTGCTCGAAAATATGACGATGGAGCAGATTGCAGCGCAGGCCCATATCTCTCCTTTTCACTTTCAACGTACCTTTGCCTTATTAACTGATGTTACTGTAGCTGAGTACATAAAACGCAGACGATTGACACTGGCGGCACATGAGCTTCTGCAAAGTGATCACAAAATCATTGATCTGGCGTTTAAATACGGTTACGACACACCGGAATCTTTCTCTAAAGCATTTCGTAGACAACATGGGATCGCACCCAGTGAGGCTCGTAAAAATAGTAACGCTGTCCAATCGTATAATCGTCTGGTGATTCAAGTGAGTCTACAAGGAGCAGAGCCGATGAAATATAAAATTGTTGAACATCCCGAATTTACGTTGGTCGGAGTAGAGCAAACTTTCTCATATTTAGATGGAGAACATCTGCAAGGCATCGGGAAGATGTGGCAGGAAGCGTGGACGAGTGGTACAGAGGATCGTTTGTTTGAACTGAACAATGGGGCTATTCCGGGGTTACTCGGTGTCGTTGTGGATCAGAGTGAAATTCAGGAGAAACAGATGCAGTACTGGATTGCTACGACTTACGATGGTAAAGTCCCGGAAGGATTATCAAGCTTCACCATGCCTGCTTCTAAATGGAGTGTATTTGAAGTAGAAGGCCCGATGCCCGAGAGTATGCAGCTTCTGTGGAAACGGATTATTTCGGAATGGTTTCCATCCAACCCTTATGAGCACGCATATATGCCGGAGCTGGAAGTATACCCGGGGCCCAATCAACCGCCACAAATCTGGATACCGATTAAATAAATTTTAACCGTTTCAAACTCGATCATTGTAGCCCATAAACACTCGGATAACCGAAGCTGTTTATGGGTTATTTGGTTGTGATTAATCAGAGGTTCGAAGTTGTACAGAGGATGTTCAAGCGTTGTTCATTTTATTGCAGCCAGGTAAACATGATATATTGGAATGAAGGTTAACAGCTATAAGAGGACAATGAGGTAAACTGCAGGAGGCAGATATGTTACATGAGGACTTATTCATTCAGACGATCATCAAACACGAGCAATTAATGCATGACCTGCGGAGAGTTCGTAGTCTCCATTTGCCTCAAAGTTACATAGGTGCAGGATATATTCGTAATTATATCTGGGATGTTCTGCATGGATATGATCTTCGTGAACTTCACAGCGATATTGATGTTGTCTATTATGATGCGCAAGACTTGCGTGAGGAGCGAGACATACAGCTCGAACAACAGCTTCGAGAGGAGACGGGCAATTCAAAGTGGTCGGTCAAAAATCAGGCGAGAATGCATCTGCGCAATGGCACAGCTCCTTATCATTCTACTGAAGATGCTCTTCGCTATTGGCCAGAAGTTGTGACTGCTATAGGCGTACAGTTGGATGAAGGGGACTGGGTGAACATCTGTGCTCCGCATGGTTTGGATGATCTGTATCATCTCGTAGTCCGCAAAAGTCCGTTCTTCACGGATGCTGACTATTATAATCAGAGAGTACAGGAGAAGTGCTGGCAGGAACAATGGCCGAAACTAACGATAATAACAGCTTGAATAATAAGTGATTTGCGGAATAGCGGGTATAAGAAGGAGTGTCTACAGATTTGATAAAAAAGTTCTTACAAAAAAATGGACTGATCATTGATCTTGTCCTGTTGGCATGTTTTGTGGCATTTCTGGCCTTCTGGGGCCAAAGGTTTGCAGTCATGTTATTCGGAATGATCACGGTGGCTTTTATCGTACTAAGACGGATTGACTATCAGAAGCATGTTATTCTGAAACGGATTATCCTTACCGGATTTGGCGTGGTTGCCGTCTCTTTTGTCATTATTGAAGCCCTTGTATTCACACAACTTGGTGCGAACGATCCGGAAGAAGCGGACTATGTCATTATTCTGGGTTCGGGCATCAGAGGAACGGAATTGTCATTGACCCTAAAACAAAGGTTAGATGCCAGTCTGGACTACATTCGCAGTCACCCTCAGACACCCGTCATTGTATCGGGTGGGCAGGGACCTGGAGAATCGATTCCTGAAGCGCTCGCCATGAAAAACTATCTGATTGAACAGGGGATTAGCCCTGCCCAAGTCATTATGGAAGATCGCTCCACAAGTACACAGGAGAATTTGGCCTTTTCCAAAAAAATCATTCTTGAATCCGGGTTAGAGCACCCCGAGATCATGATCGTCACCAGTGACTATCATATGTTTCGCTCCAAGTATATTGCTGCCAAGAACGGTTATGCGGCAGAATACGGCATATCGGCCCCGTCACCGGGTTATCTGAAACCCGTCAACATGATCCGTGAATATTTTGCTACGATCAAAACATTTATCTAATGCACATGACATAAAAGCGGAAACAGGACGAAGCTGGAGATCTATGATCTATGCTTCGTCCTGTTTGCATATAAGGATGCTATTGCTCCTTAACGATAGGTTATTTTTCTGAAGGAGCAGGTACAGTTACTGAAACCTTATCCCCAGGGAGAGCTACGATTTCGGGGGATTGGGTATTCGAAGGAACGGCTACGACTTCAGGAGATTCACCCTTAAAAGGAACAGTGACTGATTCTACAACTTTAGCCTCAGAAGGTTTAGTAGTAGAAGGTTCAGTAGCAGACGGAACTGGCACAGCTTCGGAAACTTCATCCTCAGGGAGAGCCACGATCTCAGGAGTTTCGGAAGTAGAAGGAGCAGTTACAGCTTCGGAAATTCCGACCTTGTTGGGAGAAGTTACGATTTCAGGAGATCCACCCGTAGAAGGAACAGGCACAGTTTCAGAAGCCTCAGCCTCTACTTTAACTGTGTGGTTTGATGCCCATACGGCGGTGGACGTACTTACGCCTGTAATAAGCAGTAGGGCTCCCATACTTAACATCCAATGTTTCTTTTTCAGTTTCTTTACATTAAACATAATCATCAATCTCCTTTTTAATTGTTCACCTTCACCCGATAGGGACGAACAAAATTGAGCAGGCATTTTCTTGGTTCCCGCCATCACATTTAAAATCGTCTCACCATATCGTCTCCGCTCTTCATGGGACATCTCTTTCACCACATCTTCATCACAGGCCAACTCGCTCCAAGTATGAATGTCCCGGCGAATCATATGAATCAGGGGATTGAACCAGTGCAGGGCACTAACCCCCAAGGTCATAGCTTTGACCCACAGATCTTTATGTTTTAGATGTACCAACTCATGATGAATTACCATGCTGATGTCCATTTTCACCGTATTTTCGGGTGGCAGATATATCGTGGGTTTAAACAAGCCGACCAGTATAGGGCTTCGTACTAGCGTGCTGTGAGCAAGCGTGATATTGCTTTTGAGACCCAAAGCCTCTTTGATTAATGGTAGCTGTATAGCTGCCTCACTATGACAGAGGACTGGGGTACGTGTACGAGATAATTCATTCATAAATCTTCGATAACAGTACACCTGCCATGCAGAAAAACCAATGACTCCAATGCCCCATACGCATAACAAGAACCAGGCTGTGGTTACCGAAATGGTTTGTTCCGGGATAAATGTTCCAGCAAGTAAGCCCGAAGCTGCTGTATTCTCCGTACCCGGTATAGTTGATGTCGTTTGGAATGCAATATCCAAAAGCCGCGAAAGGCCAAGAGATACCGGGAACAGATAAAACAAGAGAGCAAGTTTACCGAGTCTGTAGAGCCACTTGGTCGGAAAAACAGATACGGGTATAAGTCGTAGTGCCAAAATACAAACAGAAACGATACTTCCCGCCACGGTCAAGCTATACAGAATTTCAAAAAAGATGTTCATCATCTGCACCTACTTTTCCGAAAGCCATTTTTTCAGTTCTGAAATGTCATCGTCTGAAAGCTTGTCGCCATCATACATGGCCGAAACCAAATTCTTGACTGAACCTTGATAGAGTCCATCAAGAACATGCTGCGTTTCCTGTAGTTTGTAATCTTCGGGCTGTAGAAGAGGTGCATAATCATTGGTTCGTCCACGTCTCGTGACGGTAAGTGCGCCTTTATCCACCAACCGTGACAGAAAGGTAGACATGGTCTGCGCTTTCCACGCTTTCCCCTTCTCTGCAAATATGTCTAATAGTTCTGTCGAGGTGACTGGTGGGGCGCATGACCATATAACAACCATTAACTCCATTTCTGTTTCGGATAATTTTTGAATCTGGTTCACAGTGAACACTCCTTAACATCGTTATGCGTCCATAACGATCGTATTACTACACTACGTAGTACGTATAAACTACTACAACTTGTAGTGGATAGTCAAGTTATCCTGATAGATGCTTGCCAAACCATGTTATAATATAGGTCATTAATAGAAGAACGATGTAGGAGTGAATGATCATTACAGCATATCAATTACCTGCTCTCTATGAGCAGAAGCGAGTTTCAATGCACGAGATGGAAGAGATTGTACGCCTGTTGGCCCAGGCACCGCTATTATATGATGATGGACAGAGCATACAGGTTCAGGATTACATGGGAGGATTAGAGATCGAACTTGAGCATGAGGTACGTCGTGCAGTAACCGAGTTGTATGAACTGGCTGTTCAGGCCTGCCGCGCCTTCGCTGATCCATTGGCGTACGAACAACTTCAGGATGCGCTTGGGTTACAGGCTGAGTTATGGCAGGAGGAAGTGCTTACTCTTGCAAAGTGGATGGACTGGCTGAAGCAGATCAGCGAAGGAAAGAGAACACTGCCAGAGTACAACTTCACAGCGATGCTAGGGAACTTGCCGGACGGATTCATGATCCATGATTTTTATGATGAACTCCGATATCAGCTGGAACAAAACCCTGCAAACGCATGGGCTATCGAAGAGCGGGATCACTTGTACGCAGCCCTGGGTGCGAAATAAATCAAACCAACGGGTCACCGGCGGTGTTAATCTAATATCTGCATTTTGCATGCATAGAAGCATTCCAATCTATACCTTACGAATTCTTTACCCAGTATGGGAAATGAGGGGATACCGTGAAGAAGGTTGTATTAGCTGGTGGAACGGGATTTGTCGGACAGGATTTTGCCCAAAGGTTCAGAAAGCTGGGGTATGAGGTGATAATTATCTCGCGTCAGCCCGGTCATATTGCCTGGGAGGATCGTGCGGGAATCATAGAGGCACTGGAAGAAGCAGAATTGTTGATTAACCTGGCAGGTAAATCGGTGAACTGCCGTTATACGGATGAGAATCGCAAAGTCATTCTGGAATCCAGAACCCGTACCACGCGCATTCTCGGCGAAGCCGTTCTGGCTTGTAATCATCCTCCTGAACTATGGATTAATTCGAGTACAGCAACGATATACAGACATGCTGAAGATCGTCCCATGACGGAAAAAGAGGGCGAGATTGGCTCCGGATTCTCGGTCGACGTTGCCAAGGCATGGGAACAGGCTTTCTTTGAATTCAGTCTGCCGTCTACGCGTCAGATTGCACTGCGGATTGCGATTGTGCTGGGCGAGGGTGGCGTGATGGTGCCCATGACGAACCTCGTCCGTTTTGGACTGGGAGGATCTCAAGGCGCAGGAACACAGCAGTTCAGCTGGGTTCATATCGAGGATCTGTTTCGCATGGTAATCTATCTGCAAGAGCATCCACACTTGAATGGTGTGTTCAATGCTTCCTCTCCGCATCCGGTGACGAATCGGGAGCTAATGGCGCGTCTGAGAGAACAGATGGGTGTTCGGATCGGCCTGCCTTCTCCTCGCTGGATGCTTGAACTGGGTGCACGCTTTATTCAGACCGAGACGGAATTGGTTCTCAAAAGTCGTTGGGTGATTCCCGAGCGAATGGAGAGAGAAGGATTCACGTTCACATACGGTACACTAGATGCCGCTCTTGCCGAGATTTTGAATAAGAAGAAATGACCTTCATACAAAAGAAAACACAACAGGAAGGGCAGAGGCATCTGCCCTTTTGTTATATATGTTCAACTAAACATTTACACGATAACGGAGAGGACAGAAATAACTTGAAGAAGCGAAGCGTTCGCCTAAAAGCTTTCTGAAAGAAAGCTGCATCGGAAGCATAAGCTTATCCCCGGATTTTCCCTTTTTAAGAAGGGAATCAAAAAAATCTGGGGATAACAGCGATCGGAAGGTTGTCCTGTCATCGGAGTGTCAGTGTAAATACAATTCTAATTAGCTGAACTTATAGAGGTAGTTCAAAAAGTCCGCTTTTGATTACGAAGGATGCCTATCGGCATCATCAGCATCGAATATGGAATTCAGCCGAAATGTCCGTTGCTCACGTAGTTTTCCTACGCTCCGCTACTCCATTTCTAGCTTCATCCCATCTTCTCGGTACTGAAAACCGGTCTTTTTGAATACGAACTTATTATCAGTCAGATGAACAGAAAGAGGTTGGGGAAATGCAACTTAGAAGAGTTAGGATCGCAGGAACAGGGAAGTACCTGCCTGAACAGGAAGTCACCGATGAGGAACTGGATCGCCGCTTGGGCGTGCCTGAAGGATGGGTCAGCAAAGCCACAGGCGTAGGTGTACGCCATTATGCTTCGGGTGAAGAAACCTCCTCTTTCATGGGCGCGCGTGCTGCGGAAGCTGCACTGGCGGATGCAGGACTTCAATTCGGGGATATCGACTGTCTGGTGTGTACCAGTGGCACGAAGGAACAACCGTTGCCAAGTACGGCGGTGTTTATCCAGCAGGCCATGGGGCAGCAAGATTCAGGCGTACCTGCCTTTGATATGGATGCAACCTGCCTGAGTTTCCTGAACGGACTCGATGTGATCTCCTATATGGTAGATGCCGGACGTTACCGGCGAGTACTGCTCGTAGCCACCGAGATTGCCTCAGCTGGACTGAATTGGTCGGATAAAGAAAGTGCGGCCCTGTTCGGAGATGGAGCGGCCGCTGTTATTATTGAGCGTTCGCCTGAAGGGTCCTCCTCTCAGATCGTCCATGCTTCCCTTCGAACCTACAGCCGAGGTGCTCGCTTCTCCGAGATTGCAGGTGGAGGTACACGGATGCATGCTTCGAATTATAAGGCAGATCAGCCTGAGCCCTATCTTTTTCATATGGATGGACAGGCCATCTTCCGCATGGCTTCCAGACTTCTGCCCGGATTTATCGGCGATATATTGCAGGCGACGGGGAATCAGATGGAGGATTTCCAATTGGTTATTCCCCATCAGGGGAGTGCGATGGCGATGAGACTGATTCGCAAGAAGCTGGGCATTGCTGAAGATCGATTTATGGATATCACACGAAATCACGGCAATACAATTGCGGCATCGATCCCGATGGGGCTACATGAAGCGATTAAGCAGCAGAGAATCCAGCGGGGGGATCGGGTGCTGATGATTGGCACGGCCGCCGGATTATCATTGGGAGGACTCATTTTTGACTATTAGATCTGGGGAAACCGGACATCGTACATCTGCTTCCCTCCGTGTGCTGCTTACAGGCGGAAGGGCTCCCGTAACGCTCGATCTGGCACGCATGCTTCATCGGGCAGGCCATCGGGTCTATGTTGCGGAGAGTGCCGTACGGCATCTGACCAGATTATCTCGTGCAGTGGAACAGTGTGCTGTGGTCCCATCGCCACGTCATGAGACACATGCTTATCTGGCGGAGCTGGAACGGTTGGCACAGGATTGGCAGATTGACCTGTTGATTCCGATGTGTGAAGAAGTCTTCTATGTTGCTCAAGGGGCAGACAGACTGCGTGCATATTGCCGTGTTCTGGTTTCTACACTGGAGCAGCTGCATGAGCTGCATCATAAATATAACTTTATCCAGCTTGCAGGGGCACTCGGTCTTTCGGTTCCAGATACACGCCTGATCAACAGTCGGCAGGAATGGATGGAAGCTCAGTCTGTTCTGGGAAAAGTAGGAGATTGGGTGTGGAAACCGGTGTATTCCCGCTTCGCAGCCAAAGTTCGCATGCCAACACTCATGACCGATAACGCTGGGGTAGGGACGGATCAGGAAAGAAACGGAAGCAAAAAGAAACGTCGACATTTCCGTAACGATCCTCCGGACGAGGTAGCATTATCATCTGTTTCACCTTGGGTTGCACAGGCATACATTCCCGGTCAGATGTTATGTACATACAGCATAGCGCATGAAGGACAACTGGTTGCACATGCCACTTACGACAGCCACTATCGTACAGGTAGCGTGGGAGCCAGTGTTTTTTTTGAACAGGTGGAACATGAAGGTGCCCTTGCGTGGGTGAGACAATTTGTTGGGGCAACGGGTTTTAGTGGACAGATTGGGTTTGATTTTATAGAAGGTTCGGATGGGCAGGTATACGCAATTGAGTGTAATCCGAGGGCAACGAGTGGGATTCATCTGTTTCACCCTGGAGATGACTTGGTGCGTGCACTGACTGAACCGGAGACGTTGATAAAAGAAAGAAAAATGATCACGCCCGCACGGAGCAGCAAAGCCATGCTCATGCTTCCCATGCTGGGAAGCGGGGTGCAGCAGATCTTTGGCAAAGGGAAGCTCCGTGCATGGATATCTGCGTGGCGTGGAACCAGGGATGTGGTCTATGTAGGGCAGGATATCCAGCCTGTATTTGAACAATTCGGAGTGGTGCTAGCCGCATGGCGTCTGGCAAGATCGCAGAAGTGCTCGCTGACTGAAGCTTTGACTCATGACATAGAATGGAACGGTGAACAACAATGAATAGAGCATTGGTTACAGGTGCTACGGGATGTCTGGGTAGGCACCTCGCGATACGACTTGCCAAAGAGGGCTGGGAAGTAACTGGCATGGGACGACAGCCGAAGGTTGGTGCAGCACTTGAATCAGCAGGAATTCGATTCCTGAGTGGAGATATACGGGATGAGGGAGTAGTAAACGAAGCGTGTGCAGGACAGGATATGGTGTTTCACTGTGCGGCACTATCATCGCCATGGGGTAAATATCGTGACTTTTATAGCAGTAATGTAGAAGGCACACAAAACCTCATGGATGGCTGCCTGCATAATAAAGTACAGCGATTCATACATGTCTCGACTCCAAGTATATATTTTAACTACATACCACGATATAACGTACATGAGAATGACCCGTTGCCATCCAAACCAGCCAATCATTATGCAGCCACGAAGCTTCTCGCTGAGCAGGTTGTAATGGAGGGGCATGCGAAGGGGCTTCCGTCGATCATCATTCGACCACGAGCTATCTTTGGTCCGTATGATCAGACGTTATTTCCCAGAATTGTTGCAGCGAATGCGAAGTCGGGGGTGCCCATGATCGGTGATGGACAGGCATTAATCGATCTGACATGTGTGGATAATGTGGTGGATGCCCTATTATTGTGCCGCGATGCCTCTACAGAAGCACTTGGTAGAGCCTACAATATCTCCAATGGCGATCCAAGGGCGTTCAGTGAGTTGGTGAGCAGCCTGTTTGGCATGCTGGATATGCCCTTGCGTTGTCGAAACATTCCTTATCGGATGGCATATGGTGTGGCAGCGTTGCTAGAGCGAGTTCATGGCTATATTCCTGCGTTGGGTGAACCTGCGTTGACACGGTATACAGTCGGCTCCTTATCTATTCCACAGACATTGGATATTACGGATGCAAGGGAGCAATTGGGGTACGTCCCTCAGGTGTCCATTGAAGAGGGATTACAACAATTTGCAGACTGGTGGAGGGCAGAATCATGCTGACGACAACTCCAGTAGAACTATATTTGGGTGCGGCGGGTTACTGTACACATCCAGAGTTTCTGACGATGCGCGGTGGTCGGTTGAGCCCAGTGCCTTTCCCGGCAGGATTTGCCTGCATCATTCATCCCGTACATGGACCGATCCTGCTGGATACGGGATATAGTTCCCGCTTTTTTGAGGAAACGGCTCATTTGCCTAACGCACTGTATCGTCATATTACACCTGTGGTCTATCGTGAAGAGGATAGTGCCGTTCATTTTTTGGCTGGAATCGGACTGAAAGCTTCGGATATTCGATATATCATTCTCTCACATTTTCACGGTGATCATATCGCGGGTGTACGAGATTTCCCGGAGGCACAATTCATCTATCTGCCAAGAGCTTATGATGCTGTGCGCTCACTCGGTTCAATTGCGGCTGTGAAGGCAGGTTTTCTTGCGGGGCTGTTGCCCGAGGATTTTATGGCCAGATCATGGCCTGTTACGCGTCAGCCTGAGCGATGGACGAGAGCGGGGAAAGAGTTCCCTTTTGATGAAGTCTATGACATCTTTGGCGATGGCAGTCTGCTGGGGGTGGATGTATCCGGTCATGCGGAAGGCATGATGGGACTCCTGCTGCGTACAGAAGAACATGACTATTTTCTGTGCGCGGACGCGGTGTGGTCGAGTCGGGCTTTTCGTGAACAGCGCAGACCGAATATTCTTGCTGGAATCATTATGTCGAATCGACAGGAATACCACCGTAATTTTGACAAGCTGGTTCAGCTGCATCAGCAATTCCCCCACATTCGGATTGTGCCGAGTCATTGTCGAGATGTACTGGACGCTTGGGGTGCAGGAGGGCTGAAACGATGAGCAATACCTTTCGTATTGTGGTTCATTATGCTCTCGCACGTGGGCTGCGAACATGGAAAACGCGAGAACAACTGGAGCGCTGGCAAGAGCGCAGGGTTATTCGGCATGTCCATCAGGTCCGTGCCCGATCTCCGTTTTACCGGAAGTGGTGGGGTGACGTGGACGCATCCGACTGGAGAAGATTTCGGTTGATTGACAAATCGATCATGATGGAACATTTCGATACACTGAACACGGTGGGCATTACCAAAGTTGAAGCGCTGGCTCTTGCAGGTGAAAGTGAAGAAACACGTGATTTCAAACCTTCCATTCAAGGCGTGACGGTTGGACTGTCTTCGGGCACGTCAGGGAACCGGGGGATATTTCTGGTGAGTGATCGGGAGCAGGATGCGTGGACGGGTACGGTGCTGGCCAAGTTGCTGCCTGGTGGACTGTGGAAACCTGCGAAGATTGCGTTTTTCCTGCGGGCCAACAGTAATCTGTATGAATCGGTGCAGCGTGGCAAATTGCAGTTTCAGTACTTTGATCTGCTGGAACGTGTGGAGACCTTGGTGAATCGGCTGGAAACCTACCAACCTACTGTATGGGTAGCTCCTCCATCCATGCTGCGTCTGTTGGCGGACGCCTATGTGGCAGGCCACCTGACCGCTGTACCGGATAAAATCATCTCGGTTGCCGAGGTGCTGGACCCCCTGGATCGCAAGGTGCTGGAGCAGGTCTTCGGACAGACTGTTCATCAAGTCTATCAATGTACAGAAGGATTTCTAGGTGCGACCTGTCGCTACGGCACACTGCATTTGAATGAAGACATCGTGCATATTGAAAAAGAGTACATTGATCCAGCCACCCGGCGGTTTGTGCCCATTATTACGGACTTCTCCAGAACATCACAGCCGATTATCCGATATCGGTTGAATGATATTCTGACCGAGTCGGCGCTGCCATGTGCCTGTGGTTCCCCGTTTACTGCCATTGAGCGGATTGAAGGCCGCTGTGATGACACGCTTTATTTTACACAACTACATACGGGTGAGTCGGTACCTGTCTTTCCAGATTTCGTTACCCGCTCGGTCATTGCGGCTTCGCCGGATATTGAACATTATCGTGTGGTGCAGCAAGGGGACGGAACAATGGAAGTATCTCTTCGGCTTGGCGGGAGCGCGGTGCTGGAGCAGGTCGAGACGGATGTACGGGGTGAACTGATGAAGCTGGGAGAGCGGCTTGAATGCACATTACCTGAGATCCGATTTGTACCGTATACGTTTGAACAGGGACTTACGAAGCTGCGTAGGGTGGAGAGACGGCATAATGAAGTGGCGGATTAAGCAGCAGGGGCCGTGCAGTATAGGTAGGAACGGGAAGTAAGTAATTTACCGAGGAAAGAAGGACACACCGTGACAGCAGATGAACACTTAACAGAGGACGGGCAGGGACGCATTAACACGGGTCATGATGCAGTGAAGAAGACAAAGGAGAGAGCGAACACCCCGGTGGCCTTAATTACGGGTACATCCAGTGGTTTTGGTATGCTTACCGCAATCACCCTTGCCAAGCAGGGGTATCGCGTTGTTGCTACAATGCGTGATCTGAGTCGAAGAGAAGAATTGGTGAAACTGGCTGAACAGGCGGGGTTAGCTGAACGTTTGCAATATGTGCAACTGGATGTGACCGATGCTGAATCGGTGCAGGAAGCTGTGGGGTCCGTACTTCTTAATAATGGCCGAATCGACATGCTGGTGAACAATGCAGGATTTGCGGTGGGCGGGTTCATTGAGGAAGTATTGATGGAGGATTGGCGGCGCCAGATGGAAACGAATCTATTTGGATTAATCGCCGTGACACGTGCGGTCCTGCCTGTAATGCGTGAACAGAAGCAGGGGTTGATTATTAACTTGTCCAGCGTAAGTGGGTTGTCCGGTTTTCCGGGGTATGCGCCCTATGCTGCCTCCAAATTCGCTGTGGAGGGATTCACGGAAAGTCTGCGACATGAGATGTCTTCGTTTGGCGTTCGCGTGGTATTGGTAGAACCAGGTGCTTATCGCACGCCGATCTGGAATAAAGGTTTGGGTGAGATTCACAGAAACGAGGACTCTCCATATAAACATAAGCTGGATGCGGTTCTTCGTTATTCCCAACATGCAAGCGAGACAGCGCCTGATCCACAGGAAGTGGCAGATCTGATCGGCCGAATTGCGCGGATACGTGCACCAAGACTTCGATATGCGCTCGGAAAGGGTTCGCGTGTGCTGATCATAGGCAAAGCGGTGCTACCCTGGAAGTGGCTGGAGAGGATTATCGCCCGTGGTTTAAAATAGAGATTAGGCAGTAGCTAAAATTGTACAGTTTTCAGACGGGAGGGGTTAGTCATATTTGAACTCATCGTCATTATTTTACTTCTTGCGATTGTGGGTCTGCTCTTTCATATCAATAGCAAGCTACCAGCGCGTGACCGGGTGAAGGAAGCAATGGAACGGGATCGGAATCAGAAACATAATCAGAATGCTCCAAATTAAAACGCGGAGGTTACCAATGAAAATGGCATTCGTTTTGTTTGATGGACTGACTTTTCTTGATTTTGCAGGGTTTTATGATGTGGTCAATCGGTTGAATTTCTTTGAACCTACCAAAGGAACGACGTGGGAAACTTGTGCAATGACAGATCAGGTCACGGATGAGTCTGGTCTAACGTTGAAGGTGGATCGAGTGAAGCCTGACCTATCGGAATATGATCTCGTGTTTATCCCCGGAGGCATGGGAACGCGCAAGCTTCGATATGACGAGGCCTTTGTAGGTTGGCTGAAACAGGCTGAGTCTGTGCCTTTGAAGGTTTCGGTGTGCACAGGCTCTCTGCTGCTGGGTGCAGCTGGTTTTTTATCTGGCAAAAAAGCAACAACACATCCCCGTGCATATAATTTGCTTGAGCCATATGTCACTGAGGTGATTCAGAAGCGGATTGTAAAAGATGGAAATGTAATTACTGCCGGTGGTGTAGCTACATCTATTGATCTGGGGATTTATGTTGTTGGGTTGCTTGCAGGACAGGAAGCGGCAGCGAATGTAAAACTTCAGATCGATTATCCTTATGAGATGCAGGGAGTGGTCGAAGAATGAATGAAGGCCGAAAGCAAGAGACCTATACCATTCGCAATATTCAGCGGGATGAAGCAGACCTCTACTGGCCTTTGCGACTGGAAGCACTGAAAACACATCCTGAAGCCTTCGGGGCTTCGTTCGAGTTGTCCATCCAACTCCCCATGAGTGAAGTGCAGGAGCGCATACATAATGAACCGGATGATTATATTCTGGGAGCATACACAACAGAAGGAACACTGGCGGGAATGATGGGTTTCAAAAGGGAACATGGCCTAAAGCTCAGGCACAAAGGCATGATCTGGGGCGTCTATGTTGCTCCGCCATATCGGGGAAGTGGGCTGGCTTCGCGTTTGCTCCGCGAGGTGCTGGATCGGGGAAGACATCTGGAAGGTATCAAGCAGATTAATCTGAGTGTAGTGACAACAAATGAATCAGCCCGACGTTTATACGAGCGATATGGATTTGAAGTTTATGGCATCGAGCGTAACGCACTGGAAGTCCATGGTCAGGGATATGATGAGGCGCATATGAATTACTTTTATACGGAGCATTCAACATTGAATGAAAATATCACAGCAGGAGGGGTTCTATGACAGATCATATTGAACTTGAGATCGACGGTGTTTCCTTTGTCTTAAAAGAGTCTCATTCTTTCGATTGGTTACAGCCCTTGGGTAAGGTTTTTCGCGTATTCGATCAGCAGGATTCAGGGAATCTCTCTTTTGGTATTGTGCAAAGGGATGGAAAGCGATTGTTCGTTAAATATGCGGGAGCACATACGATTCATGCGAATCATACGGGAAGTCCCCCGGAAGCCATTCGTAATCTGAAATCATCTGTTTCCGTATACGAAGATTTGGCGCATGACACGTTGATTCGACTAACGGATCATTTTGCAACGGATGAGGGTTATGCCTGTGTATTCGACTGGGTGGATGGGGAGTGTCTGCACTCCCATTGGTATTTCCCACCTCCGGCCAAGTATGAAGATCCGCGTTCGCCCTATTATCGGTTCAGACAGCTTCCAGTGGAGACACGCATTCGAGCGATGGAGGAGATTCTGGATTTTCATATCGAGGTGGAACGAAGAGGTTATGTGGCTGTAGATCTGTATGATGGCAGTCTGATCTATGACTTTGACAGAAACTTTATGAAAATTTGTGATATCGACTTGTATCGGAAGGGCTCTTTTACCAATACCATGGGGCGAATGTGGGGATCTTCCCGTTTTATGTCTCCCGAAGAGTTTGAGCTAGGCGCGCCCATAGATGTGGTTACCAATGTATTCAACATGGGGGCAACGGCTTTTGCGTTGCTTGGCGGGGAGAAAGATCGTTCCTATGAGAGATGGGATGCCGGAGAAGCATTGTATCAGGTTGTGATACGTGCAGTCAGTGCTGATCGGTCCCAGCGGTACGCAACGATTGCGGAACTTGGTGAGGCCTGGGAACAAGCTACCGTGCAAGGTCAATGAGTGGAGCGGTGTAATTTTCGCAAATATGCAAAATCAAGTCGTATCCGCACTGAAAATCCCGTATAATGGAAATTAATGAGGAGGTGCAGATGATGTGCAGATATGCCATGTCAGGACCATACAAGGACATCTATGCCTGTTTCATTTGTTTGGAGCAGAAGGAAGCTGGTAAAGGCAGTGAAGGCAAACGATTATTGCAAAGGTTAACTTCGTAGTTATGGTTCCAAAATCTAACCTGTCGCCTATGGCAATGTTGAAAATACAGGTGAGCACGTTATATATAATCAATGAGCAGCAGCGTCTATTAAGCATTAACGAGCCGGGTGGTGGACAGGCTCCAGCCCTTTTTATCGGCATGACTTCTGCCGGTTCACTGATCTATTACCATGAGCAGTTCCCGCCTGATCTAATGGATGAGTTGAGTAAGGATTGCGAGCTTCCATTGGATATTCCGAAACTGATTCGAAAGGTGGAAACCTTTGAGCCAGTTAACCATGTGTGGATGGGACCCGTCTATGCTTTTCCTGAGATATCTGATGAGTGGAATCAGAAGGTTCAGTTGATTGGTCAGGAGCAACGTTATTTGTTGGCAGAGCATTTCTCTGAATTAACAGATCATTTGCATGAAAAAAGCCCTGTTGCCGCTTATGTTATTGGTGATTCTGCTGTGGCAGTGTGCTGCTCCGCAAGGGTTTCCCTTCATGGTGCAGAGGCGAGCCTGTATACGGCACCCGGTTATAGAGGACATGGATATGCAGCGGAAACGGTAAAGTGCTGGCAGTATTATGTCAAGGAGCGTGGACGCATGCCAATCTACAGTACATCTTGGGATAATCTCGCTTCACAGCATGTTGCCCGTAAACTCGGATTAATCCAGTTCGGTGTGGATTTCAGTATCACAACTGTGGATTTGAGGAAGGACTGTGATGTCTGATGATCCGCACTTTCGTACAAAAGGATCTGCAGTATGTCATTGAAGCACATATCCGAATCTATCGAAACGAGTATAATTATGATCATAGCTTTGCTGAATTTATCACCAACGCGGTGAATTCGTTTGGTCGCAAGCAACTTTTGTCAGGTCAGGAGCTTACCGAAGAACAATGGGAACTTATTATGTAGTTGGCCGAGGGCTTGAGCATGAAAGCCGAATCCGTAGTGTTAACTCGTTGTTGAAAGGAGTGGTACAGTGAATCGCAGAAGACTGATTCTGGGTTTGTTATCCGTATGCACAGCATTGACGGTAGCAGCATGTTCGAGTCGGACAGAAGAACAAGCACTATCAGCAACAATTGAAAGTAACCTGCAGCAGATGGTTAGCGACCCTGTCCTTCTGACCAGTAGTAATCCCAATGATTATATTGCGGGTAACCGTGAGGCTTACGAGGACATCCTGCATACGGGTGAGGCCGGACTGCTTCTCCTGTTACAGCAACTCGAATCCAGTCCAGATAATGGTCTCAAGGAATGGATCATGGCTCAGGCAAGTACTGAACTGCTTGGAGAGCATAACCCTGTAGAGGCGTGGCATAGTGGCAAGGACTGGCTCAGACAGTATAAAATGAACGTAGAATAATGGCTTATCTTCTCTATAGTACCTGACTTAGCGGAAGTAATGGAGGGGGCGGAATCGATTCTGAAGAAGCGATAGCGTTCGCCTTTGTCAGCGATCAGAAGAACGATCCGTAACCGGAATGGTTCCCGCCAGTCGTCAAGCACTGTAGTGTGTGATGAGCCGGAAGTACAAACCTCACCTCCAGTCAGCATGAGCAGCATTGAGAGGTTCTTGGAACCCGAAAGAATACATTATAGAGGTGAAATCCTTGAATAAGAAAATTGCTTTTTTTGATTCAGGCATCGGTGGTTTAACCGTTTTGCATCAGGCATTACAACAGTTTCCGGAAGAAAAATTCCTGTATTACGCGGATACCCTGCATGTCCCATATGGAACGAAGTCTGCGGATGAGGTTAGAGGACATATTTTTGATTGTGTAGAAGCCATCGTTCAGGAGGATGTTCAAGCAATCGTGATTGCTTGTAATACAGCAACAAGTCTGGCTGTGAAGGATCTGCGCGCCAAGTACGATATCCCGATCATTGGCATGGAGCCTGCGGTCAAACCAGCCGTGGAGATGAATCGTGATAGTGGGAAGAGAGTGCTTGTATTTGCCACGGCCCTCACCTTGAGCCAAACCAAGTATAACGAACTGGTATCACGTGTTGATGATCACCACAGTGTGGATTCCATTGCGCTACCGGAACTTGTGGAATGGTGTGAACAGCTGGATTTTGATCCGGGCAAAATCGCTGATTATTTCCGCTTCAAGCTGGCAGATCTCGATCTTCATGGGTATGGCACAGTGGTGCTTGGTTGCACGCATTATCCATTCTATACGTCCATTCTGCGCACGGTTCTGCCCGATCATATACAGATTATTGATGGCAGTACAGGCACAGTGAACCATCTGAAGCAGCGGCTTGGACTGGTGGCTCAACATGGAGACAGAACAGGGGATCAGGTCACTTTCCTCAGTTCATCAGGCAGACCGGAAGAGCAGGAGAAGATGTACAATGCACTTCAATATCTTGAGATGAACTCCAAGTAGGTTACGCCATAGGAGGTGATAGCTATGCAGTCCATTTATCTTATCCGTCACGCTAAGGCCACAGGGCAGGAACCCCATGCAGAGCTTACAGATGAAGGGATCAGGCAGGCTGAAAAACTTGCAGATCTCTTGGCTCATCATTCCATAACGTATATTGTCTCCAGTCCATGGAAAAGGGCCGTTCAGACGGCTATGCCACTGGGCATAGCAACGCTGCAACATATACATACGGATGAACGTCTCCAGGAGAGGGTACTTAGCTCTCTTGATCTGCCTAACTGGATGGATGTACTGAAACGTACATACGATGATGTGGATTGGATGGAAGAAGGCGGGGAATCTTCGAGAAACGCGGCTGCAAGGGGGCTGGCACTACTGGAAGAGTTGTGGAGCAGACCGGAACAGCACGGGGCCGTGGTTACACATGGGAACTTGTTATCACTGCTTATTCGTGAGTATAAACCATCCTTTGGTTATGAAGAGTGGACCAAACTGTCTAACCCGGATGTGTATGTGCTGGAGAGACAACGACCGGATGCAGGGCTGTCCACCATTCGAAGAATCTGGACAGATTAAACAGCAAAAGAGTGCTCCAGCGATATTATATCAGCCAGAACACTCTTTTCGTTTATCCACGGGGCATATTACAATGCAGCAATCATGATCATAACCCATCCAGCCAAAAATGCGACTCCGCCAAGTGGGGTAACGGCTCCCAATCTGCGAACACCCGTTACACTTAAAACGTACAGGCTGCCAGAGAACAGGATAATCCCGGCGAACATCAGCCATCCGGCAAGCATGACGAGTGAAGAGGATTCATGACGGTCTGCCAGCAGTCCGATCAGGATGATGCCAAGTCCGTGGATGAGGTGATATTGAACACCGGTTTCATAGATTTTGATCATGTCAGCGGATAGTTTGCGCTTGAGCGCGTGTGCGCCAAAAGCACCCAATGCAACAGCCAGGAACATCATAATACTGCCGAGTATAATCAGGGTTTGCAATGTGTTTTTCTCTCCTTTTAAGGGTAATTAGATATAACATCAAAGTGTACTGCACGAGTGTTGTCTACAGTTTGCGCAATTGAATCTGCCCAATGGAGTGATCGGCTTCCTTTTTCAGAATCAGTCTGGCACGTCCTTTGGTTGGCAAAATGTTTTCATGCAGGTTTTTGGCATTGATATCTTGCCAGATCTGGTTGGCCGTACGTACGGTTTCTTCTTCATCGATATTGGCGAATCGTTGATGGAAAAAGGAATCAGTGTTCTGGAACGCTGTATTGCGGAGTAGCTTGAAACGCTCAACGTACCAGTGTCGTATATGCTCTTCTTCCGCATCAATGTAGATGGAAAAATCGAAGAAATCACTAACCAGCAAAGGCGTTTCCTTTTTGATCTGAAGTACATTTATACCTTCAATAATGAGAATATCCGGTTGACAGATCTGCTTCTCTTCTCCTTGAATGACATCGTAGGCGAGGTGAGAGTAGACGGGTGCTTTCACTTCGGGCTTGCCAGATTTCACATCACCCATGAACTGAATCAGGGATTTGATATCATAACTTTCCGGGAATCCCTTGCGGTTCATGATGCCCTTCTCTTGCAGCACCGCATTGGGGTATAAGAAACCGTCGGTTGTGACAAGGTCAACCTTCGGGCTATTCTTACCTCTGGCGAGCAGTGCCTGTAGTAAGCGGGCCGCTGTACTTTTGCCCACGGCAACACTTCCCCCGATTCCAATGATGTAGGGGGTGGGGAGAGCTTCTTTTTTCATAAAGGAGGCAGTTAATTGATTCAGTTCTCGTGAAACTCTTGCATATAGGTCAATAAAGTGGGTAAGAGGCAAATATATATCTTCGACTTCTTGAATCGATACCTCTTCATTCAATCCCTTTAACTGTTCTAATTCGGCTTCCGTCAGTGGAAGAGTGGTCTGATGTTCTTTAAGTTCAGCCCATTCCTTGCGGTTAAACTCGATGTAAGGAGAGTATAAATTCATGAGATCCCGCTTTCTGTATGTAATATAATTGTGGACACAACCTAGTGTATCAAATTTCAGGAAACTGACAACACCTTTACATTGTGCCTTTCATAATGCCTCTCGTCAAAATGGAGCGAAAAACAACTTACTAGGAAAGTTTAACCCAATTTATGTTAAAGTCAACGTATACCATGCGGAAGGGTGACAGCACATGATCGTATATGAGAGAGAGCATGATTTTGTTTTGACCGCACAGCATGAGCATGGATTAGTAGCCGGAGAGATGGCTTCCCACTGGAAAAATGAATTATTATCCGATGCTGCGCATCGGGATGAATTGATTCTAGCGGCCAAGGAACATGACCGTGGCTGGATTGAACTGGATTCGTCTCCGTTCTGGAATGATTACAGTCAATCGCCGTATTCGTTTCGTGACTTTCCATTGCGTCCGCGTTTTGTATTCTACCATAAAGGGATTGAAGAAGTCCGTCAGAAAAACCTATACGCCGGATTATTGTGTAGCTTGATGTACACGGAGCTATTTCAGAAAAATCTGGGGGCCAATGCTCAGGATGATGATGACATCCGAGATTATCTGCAACAAGAACACGAACGTCAGCTGGATTGGGAGAAACAGCTTGGTGGTGATGCTGAAGCCCTGAAACAGAGGCTGCAAAGTGATGTGGAGATTATGCTTTTCTGTGATCAGCTCAGTCTGTTTCTCTGCATGGAGGAACCTGGAACACCTGCTGCGCGTTATGATTTTTTTGCAGAAGGGCTCAGTTGTACGTTTGATGCCTGTTCCAGACAACCGATTCAAGCAGAGTGGTTATCCAATGAAAAAGTAGGCCTGTCTTTTTTCCCGTTTGATGAGGACTTTACGATCGTTTTGCCTTATAAATCAGTGCCGAAGGCAAGTATCCGCAAATTTGGTATGCAACAGGCTTATCGCCGGGCTGAATGGAAGGAACGTCGTGTGTTGATTACGGAATTGAACTGAGAACTGGAAACTCCAGGCTTGAGGAAAGAGCAGCATAGAATATCACAAAACAGGCGGGCTTCTGATGTACAGATGTACAGGGCGTCCGCCTTTCGTATGCATATATATCATCATAGACTATAGTATGAGACCGGTGAAAACACCAATCAATCAGCGTGGGAATAAAGAAGGAAAACACAGGTTATTCCCAGAAATGTTAGTGTACAGCAGAGAAGCGCATGTTAGCAGGAGGACGAATATGAGCACCAGAATAGAGATATTAACAATGTGTATGGTATGGGACAAAATGAATGATCAGGTGTTATTAATGAATCGGCCGGATCGCAAAGGGTTTCCGGGATACATCGCTCCTGGGGGGAAGGTAGATTTTCCGGAGAGTATCGTGGATGGTGCCGTGCGGGAGGTTCTGGAGGAGACGGGGCTAATAGTTAATGAGATTACGTATAAAGGGCTTGATGAGTTTTGTGATCCCGAACAAGGATTGCGGTACATGGTATTTAACTATTTGGCGACTTCATTCGAGGGTCGGTTATTGCAAGATCCGCCCGAAGGCGAACTGTTATGGGTGCCTATGAAGCGGGTTTTTGAGCTGCCTATGCAGGATTGGTTTGCTGAGCGTCTCCCGCGTTTTTTCCAAAAAGGTACTTTTGAGCGGAGTGTGATCTGGGAGAAGTCATCCGGACGTACACTGAAAGAGACATTTATGATGTATAGCGATTGAGTACTTGAACAGAGTTAGATCCGATAAGATAAAACGTCAGAAGGAGGGGAAATAATCATGGGATACCAGCATGCCTTGGAAGAATAGATTGCGGCGACGCTTGATGGGGAATGGAAATTAATCCATGAGCATTTAAGCTTGGGTTAGGATAAAAAGAATGCCTCATAATGTATCATCCATATCTATATATTTATATCCAAATATTATGATATAATGAAGTTTACTATTTTTATAGGAGATGACTAGTCTGTGGGTAATAGTGTGTGATTAATAGATTGAGTAAACTAGTTTGTTGAAATGAAGAATGATATATTTGTAGATTTGCCATACATAGGCTTCTGCAAACAGAACGTAAATGAATATTGTACGATGAAAAGGTGGAGATTGGCATGAAATTGTCGTTCCGGATTTTGGACTGGGAAGAAGAGAGACCCTACGAACTTTTGTTGATGGCTGATCCTTCAAAAGCAATTGTGGATGAATACCTGAGTCGGGGTGTTTGTTTTATTGCCGAGTATGAAGGAGAGATGGTTGGGGAGTTCGTATTGTTGAAGACTCGTCCAGAGACTGCGGAGATTGTTAATATTGCCGTACAGGAAGAACTGCAGGGACAAGGTGTAGGCAAACATATGATTAAGGAAGCGATGGAAGCTGCACGTAGATTGGGATGCCGAATTCTCGAGATTGGGACGGGCAACTCCAGCTTTCATCAATTGAAGTTATACCAACGTTGCGGTTTCCGCATTATCGGGGTTGATCGTGACTTCTTTGTGAGGCATTATGAGGAAGAGATTATAGAGGATGGTATCCGCTGTGTGGATATGATCCGTATGGCCATAGATCTGGATGCTGTTACAGAGGATGAAAAGAAATAGGAAGTAATCGCTGGGGTGAAATTTGCTGAATCCAATGAAGCTGCTCGGATAATTTATGTCTGAGTCAGCTTTTTTCAATTGGTCTCCTGAAGAAAACCCCAATTATTTGTTGAATGTGACGTCAAATGGTTAATGTTTAACTGGACGGTTTGTTTTTGAACATAATGGACCACAATTCAATTAAGGAGGTAAAATGGGAGATCGTATGTCTATTTTGTTGTAATTAAGCGTTCGTTGTTCTACCCAAATTGCTCGATTTATTCGATTCATCTAATTTATGCATCGATTGAACTAAAAATAGGAAATGCTCCTGAGCGTAAAAGTTTATAGAATAGATAGTAGAACACGAACTTCACTTGAAGAAGTGGAGAAAGTGTAACCTTCGAACGGATCAGGACAGTATTCGACATCTGTGCGACGGTATATACAATCATTGTTTTACTTTGATTTTGAAAACGCAGACAAACCTTGACGGGAGCGTCGGACTAACGTTACTACCACCAACAGCACGATTATTGGACTTCATGAAAAATTTCGCTTAAAATGTTGAACGAACGCAAATTACAGCTTAGTCAATGATTTCCGTCAAAAACTTATGACTAAATCAAGACGGAGGGAACGTCGATGACGATCGTGGAAGGCAACAAGAAGCCCTGGGAAAGTTACTATGGCCCCAATATGGGATACGTACAGGAACAATATGAATTATTCACTCAAGACCCTGGTTCGGTTACACCGGCTTATCGTGAACTATTTGAACAATGGGGTGCACCGCCGATGTCTGGCAGGGATGCACGCACAACTTCGAATTCCGGCAACGCCCAATCGGCTTCCGGAAGCGTAGACATTCAACTATTACAGAAAGCGGTTACAGCGGGTAAACTGGTATGGAACATCCGTACCTATGGTCATCTTGCTGCAGATATAGATCCGCTTGGAATCAGTGAAGATACAGACACATCTTTGCTGGAACCTCAGCATTTTGAATTAAACGAAGAAGATCTGAAGGCTTTACCTGCTTCCCTGATCTGGGAAGGTGCAGATGGGCAGACAGCAACCGGATGGGATGCAATCCAACGCTTGCGTCAGATATATACTGGACCCATGGCTTATGAATTCAGTCATGTGCACGAAGTTCAAGAACGTGAGTGGCTGAATCGTCGTGCGGAATCCCGGACATCACCAGCTCCACTTAACCCGAAAGAACGTAAGAAGTTGCTGGAACGTTTGGTTGAAGTTGAGCAATTTGAAGATTATCTTCACAAAACATTTGTTGGGCAGAAACGTTTCTCCATCGAAGGTAACGATGTGCTTGTGCCGATGCTGGATGAAGCTGTTCGCATCATGGCGGAAGCCGGATCAAGCCACATTCTGATGGGTATGGCCCACCGTGGACGGTTAAATGTACTGGCTCATGTTTTGGGCAAACCGTACAGCAAAATTTTCTCTGAATTTCATCATGCTCCGAACAAAGATTTGGTTCCATCGGAAGGTTCGACTGGAATCAACTACGGTTGGACGGGGGATGTCAAATATCATATGGGTGCCAACCGTTTTGTAAAAGACGGGGAAACTGTACAGGCACGCCTTACTCTGGCAAATAACCCGAGCCATCTGGAATACGTTAATCCGGTTGTACAAGGGTTTGCTCGTGCGGCTCAGGATGACCGTCGTGACCCTGGATATCCGAAGCAGGACGTGACGAAGGCAGCTACCATTTTAATGCATGGTGATGCAGCATTCCCTGGCGAAGGGATCGTTGCCGAGACGCTTAACTTCAAAGCTCTGCCAGGATATCAGAATGGCGGAACCATCCATATTATCGTCAACAATCGTCTGGGTTTCACTACAGATAGCGGTGATTCCCGTTCAACGTATTACGCAAGTGACCTTGCTAAAGGGTACGAAATTCCGATTGTACACGTGAATGCGGACAATCCGGAAGCTTGTATTGCAGCCATTCGTATGGCAGCAGAGTATCGCAATCGTTTCAAAAAGGATTTCCTGATCGACTTGATTGGTTACCGTCGTTACGGCCATAATGAAACCGATGATCCCGAAACGACTCAACCTATCGTTTATGACAAGGTGAAAAACCATCCAACGGTAAGCCACCTGTATCAGGATCAGTTGAAACAGGAATCGGTTATCGATGATGCGTCCATTACGAGCATTCGCGATGGAGTAACGAACAAGTTAAAAGAAGCTTATGACCAGATGAAGAAAAATGAAGTACATGAATATTATCAACGGAAAATCAGTGAGCCGGAAGCTGTTACGATTACGCCGACTGCGGTACCACTGGAGAATCTGCGCAGCATTAATGCCGATCTGCTGAAATGGCCTGAGAACTTCAATGTGTATCCGAAGTTACAGCGGATTTTGCAACGCCGGAGCACTTCCCTGAATGAAGGGGAAAAAGTGGATTGGAGCCTTGCGGAAACACTCGCATTTGCAACTATTCTGGCAGATGGCAAGCCAATTCGGATTAGTGGACAGGATGCCGAGCGTGCTACATTCGCTCATCGGAATCTGGTGTTGCATGATTCGGAGAATGGAGCGAAGTTCTGCCCATTACATCACTTGCCACAGGCAAGAGCATCCTTTGCAATCTATAACAGTCCGTTGTCTGAAGAATCCGTTGTTGGATTCGAATATGGCTATAACGTATATTCACCAGATACATTGGTCATTTGGGAAGCTCAATTCGGAGACTTTGCCAACTGTGCACAGGTTATATTTGACCAGTTTGTATCAGCGGGCCGCGCCAAATGGTCTCAGAAGTCCAGTCTGGTTATGTTGTTACCACATGCGAATGAGGGCCAAGGACCTGAGCATACAAGTGCTCGTCTGGAACGCTTCCTGCAGCTTTGTGCAGAAGACAACATGACGGTTGCCAACTTGTCGAGTGCATCTCAGTACTTCCACTTGTTGCGTCGTCAAGCTTCGTTGACTGAAACGGAAGATGCTCGTCCACTTGTGATGATGTCACCAAAAAGTCTCATTCGTAACCCGCGTGTTGCATCACCGGCAGTTGAATTCAGTGAAGGCAAGTTTGAACTTGTACTGGAGCAAGCTGGACTGGGGACACAGCCGGATCGTGTAGAGCGCATTATTTTGTGCAGTGGCAAGATTGCCATCGACCTGGAAGATGCTATTGAAAAAGATAAAGCAGATCGGTCATGGCTTCACATTATCCGTGTGGAACAGTTGTATCCGTTCCCGGCAGAAGAGATCAAACGTGTCCTCGCCCGTTTCAGTAATGTAAAAGAGTTGGTATGGGTACAGGAAGAGAACAAAAACATGGGTGCCTGGACATACATGGAGCCTCGTCTTCGTGAAGTCGCCCCGGAAGGCACAACCGTTAGATATGAAGGTCGCCCGGAACATGCAAGTCCTTCCAGCGGTTATCAGCTTGTGCATAGTATGGAACAGCAACAGATTATTACATCTGCGTTGAAACAAACGACGAAGAATAATATTCCACTGGGGAGGTAACAGCTGTGAGTGAAATTAAAGTACCTGCAATGGGTGAGTCAATAACTGAGGGAACTGTATCCAGATGGATGGTTAAAGAAGGGGATACCGTTAATCAGGGGGATGTGCTTCTTGAACTGGAAACGGATAAAGTAAATATTGAGATCAGCGCAGAAGAAAGTGGCGTGCTGGAGAAGATCATACGTCAGGAAGGAGAGACGGTAGAGATCGGTGAAACGATCGGTACACTCTCAGCTGGTTCTGGAGGAGGAAGCGGTGCACCCGCTTCCGAACCAGCAGCTGAAGAGAAAAAGGCCGTTACTCCTGCACCTGAAGCTCCAACACCACCACCTGTTGCGGCAGCACCGGAGTCATCCGATAGTGCGAAGACGGCTTCACCGTCTGCCCGTAAGCTTGCACGTGAACGTGGTATCGAACTGGATCAGGTTCAGAGCAAAGATCCGATTGGACGAGTATACCAGGACGATGTGAAGAGTCATAACAATCAGGCTCCTGCTCCTGTTGCTCCACCTGCGAGTAAAGCTCCAGCAGCACCAAGTGCTCCGGCAGCTGGAAGTTCTACCTATACCAAACCAGTGGAGCGTCAGCGGATGTCTCGCCGCCGTGCGACCATTGCCAAACGTCTGGTAGAGGCTCAGCAGACAGCAGCCATGCTGACTACGTTTAATGAAGTTGATATGACTGCGATCATGGATGTACGTAAACGCCGTAAGGACAAGTTCAAAGAGAAACATGAGATCAACCTGGGCTTCATGTCCTTCTTCACCAAAGCGGTTGTGGGGGCTCTGAAAAAATTCCCTACAATCAACGCAGAGATTGATGGTGAAGATGTTGTGCTCAAAAAGTATTATGATATCGGCATTGCCGTATCTGCGAAGGAAGGACTGGTTGTACCGGTTGTACGTGATGCTGATCGTCTGGGCTTTGCCGAGATCGAGAAGAGCATTGCGGACCTGGCATCCAAAGCTCGTTCCAACACACTGGCGTTGTCTGATCTTCAAGGCGGAACGTTCACCATTACCAATGGCGGAACATTTGGTTCCTTGTTGTCTACGCCAATCCTGAATACACCTCAAGTGGGTATTCTGGGAATGCATAAGATCCAGCTTCGTCCAGTGGCGATTGATGCAGAGCGGATGGAGAACCGTCCAATGATGTACATCGCGTTGTCCTACGATCACCGGATTATCGACGGTAGTGAAGCGGTACGTTTCCTCGTGACCGTGAAAGAACTGCTTGAAGACCCGGAATCCCTGTTGATTGAAGGTTAATCCATAACGTTTGAATATAGCTATTATTCATATCGCTTAACAAGAAAACCCCTGAACTGGAGCGCAGCGTGAGCTGTACATCCGATTCAGGGGTTTCTTTTGGCTCTTGGTATGTTGTCTCCGACTCTATTATATAGAGTCAGCCGTCTCAGTAGGGCTCACCGGACTAGGGGGTGTATTCGAGTCAGGGGTATTCCGCTCTAACCAGTTCACAACGTGCTGGGCCACTTCTGTTCGGTTGATCTCATGCAGCATTTCATGCCGTCCATCCGGATACAGGCGATACTCAATGTTCTCCAGCTGAAGCTTCTTATACTGCGAGACCAGATTAAGAACGCCTTTGCCATGAAGTCCGACAGGGTCCTTCTCACCTGAGAACAGGTATACGGGTTTGTGTTTGGGTATGCGCTCCATATTGTGTGGAAGATGGACTTCAAGCAGCAATTTGAAGAAGTCGCGGAAAAAGCCTGCTGTACAGACTGCTCCGCACAGGGGATCATCAATGAATCGCTGAACCTCTTGTGAGTCCCGGGACAACCAATCAAACGGTGTCGTCGCAGGGCGGAAGGAACGGTTAAATCCACCAAATACAATCGCGTTGAGCAGCATGCTAGGGTGGGTAGCACCCTGAATGCCGCACTGCAAGAAGGCCAGCTTCTCTCCAAATCGGAGCAGACCGCGTCTGCCGTTTGTCCCTGATAAAATAAAGGCATGGTAGTGCTCATGACCAGCGTACATGAGATGTTGTACCAAGAATGAGCCCATGCTATGTCCCATTAGAAACAGGGGCACCCCAGGATTCTCCTTGGCGGCTACTTCGCCCAGATTGATCATATCACTCGCCATCCAGCGGAAGGCATCGATACCAGCATTACCAAGCAACTTGGCATTCTCCACAGTTTTGCCATGACCCCGATGGTCATTGGCATAAACCGCATAGCCATTTTGGGTAAGGATGTCGGCAAATTCGGCGTACCGGGCTGCCGTCTCGCCCATGCCATGTGCAATTTGCACGACACCTTTAACGTTACATTCCGGATCGGGAAGCCAGCGGTACACATGAATACGGGTACCTTCACTAGCGACCAAGGCAAAGGTAGATTCCTGCATCTCGTGTAATTCCTCCTTCACAGGTTACATATAAGCTTGATTTATGGCAGATAAGAGCGAAGAACAGTGGTGTTTCCATTTAATGTATAAGAACCCAGATTGGCTGGCAAGAGATAACATTGTCCAGCTTTCAATTCAATGCTGTCTGATTCAGCATGTGCCCACTCCAAAGTTCCTTCTCCTTCACAGACAACGAGAATTGTGAAGCTGTCAGGATTGGTGGAGAGTTCCCACCGTTCAGTCACAATCCCTTTTTCCACCACAAAATAAGGGCATTCCGCAAGCTTGAGCCATTCACCAGGAGTAGCGTTATTTGTTTTCATTGTTGAGGCACCTGCGCCCTCATAGGCGGTGACATTTAATGAGTCTTCAACATGCAACTCACGTGGTTTTCCGTCTAGCCCTGGACGATTGTAATCGTATATCCGGTACGTCGTATCCGAGTTTTGCTGAATCTCAGCGACAACAACACCTGCACAGAGCGCATGCACTGTTCCAGCAGGGATAAAGAACGTATCACCAGCTTCTACAGGTACCTGACGAAGGGTATCCATCACCGTGCCGTTTTCCAATGCTTCTTTTAATGTTGCCCGATCAACGCCTTCATTCAAGCCATAGATGATGTGTGCGCCCGGTTTTGCGTCGAGTACATACCACATTTCTGTTTTGCCAAGCTCGCCAGGAGGAAGTGCCTCATACTCGTCTGTTGGATGAACCTGCACGGACAGGTCATCGTTGCAGTCAAGCAGCTTAATCAGAAGGGGGAAACGGCCGCCTTTTTCGGAAACGCCTTTGGTTCCAAGCCATTCGGTGCCCAGTTGTTCACGAACTTCATCCAGACCTTTGCCAGCCAGGGCTCCATTTAATACCTTGGTTGTACCGTTGGGATGATCCGCTATCATCCATCCTTCTCCGATATGTCCTTCAGGGGGCGTAAGGCCGAATTGCTCCAGCGCACGACCGCCCCACACACGTTCTTTGAATTCAGGTTGGAATTGTAATGGGTATGGCGTAGACATCAGTAATCTCTCCTCTAGTATATGAAATGGTGGATCGCTTTAATCAGTCATGGACATGTAGTCGCCATGAGCAAACAAGTGAATACGTTTGCATATGTAGATGTAGAACACAGATCGCAGTAAGAAGAAGCCGTTAAAAGCTCACCTTGCGATTGTGTCTAGTTTATTGTATTTGGTGAACAAAGGAAATTATTTTTTCTCGATTCCGATCAGAAAAGGAGAAGTTTCTCGCTGTAATTGGCGATACATCACAACCTGTGCCTGTTCGACCGGAAGGGCAGAGGACCATTCCAATACGGCTGATGCTTCCTGTGCACCTCCGTCATGACCAGGATAGAGCACAACCGTAATAATGCCGCGAGGACGTAATAAAGCGAGTGCAGCTTCGAGTGCAGCGATTGTGCTGTCTGTCTCGGTAATGATGGAGGAATCTGCACTTTCTGAAGGCAGGTACCCCAAGTTGAACATAACTGCACCAACCGCACCAAGCCATGACTCAGGAACTGCTTCTGCCATTCGATCATGGCTTAGTTGAAGCATGGAGATGGAGCCAAGCTTGGCTTCATCATTTTGTTTTCGAATCCGGGCCTGTGCCAGCGTGAGGGCTTCACTTTGAATATCGAATCCAATGACTTGACCATGCCTGCCTACTTGTTGTGCCAAAAATAGTGTGTCTGCTCCTGTGCCAACGGTTGCATCTATCGCCAGATCACCTGGCTGCAGACGGGAAGCAATCCACTGATGTGCACAGCTGAGAACCGAAAGAAAGCCCATCTATGCTCGCCTCCAATACTTACCTTGCCATGAATCCCGCTCTCGCAGCTCACGATCAATGGAGTTCAACACTTCCCATTTGTTCATGGACCACATCGGTCCGATCAACAGATCACGTGGTGCGTCGCCTGTAAGACGGTGTACGATCATTTCCGGTGGAAGCATCTCCAGTGTATCTACGATCAGCTTGATATACTCGTCCTGATCCAGAAAACGTAAAAGACCGGCTTCGTATTGCTTCACCATTGGTGTTTTGCGCATCAGATGCAGCAGGTGAATCTTGATTCCCTGCACATCCATATTGGCAACTGCCCGTCCAGTGTCCAGCATCATCTCATGTGTCTCTTGAGGCAGACCATATATGATATGTGTACACACACGTATATTCCGTTTGCGCAGTTTCTCAACTGCCTCTTCGTAACACTTCGTGTCGTGCGCGCGATTAATCAATGTTGATGTGGAATCATGGATGGTTTGAAGCCCCATCTCAACCCACAGGTAAGTGCGCTCGTTCAGTTCAGCCAAATAATCAACAACGTCATCTGGTAAACAGTCCGGGCGAGTGGCGATGGACAAACCAACAACACCGGGTTGCTCAAGAATTTCTTCAAAATATTCGCGCAGCTCCTCAACCGGAGCATACGTATTCGTATAGGCTTGGAAGTAGCCAATATAATGCGCTGTAGGCCATTTGAGATGCTGTTTATCTCGAATTGTATTGAATTGGGTGACCAGATCTTCACGTCTGCTGCCAGCAAAATCGCCTGATCCACGCGCACTGCAGAAGGTGCAACCACCTTTGGCAATGGAACCATCGCGGTTGGGACAGGTGAATCCAGCATCCAACATCACTTTGAAAACCTTATTGTTAAATTGATCGCGCATCTCATAATTCCAGGTATGGAATCGTTTATCTCCCCACAGGAGAGGGGACTGTAATGCAGGTGCATTCATCTTCAGGGTACTCCTTTGGCTGTCGAATTACCGTAATCATACGTGAACAAAAGAAGAAGTGCTATGCGATTTCCGTCATAGACGATGGATAGCGATTATAGGTGTCTTCATGAACTGTAGCATTTTGCATTATTCGATTTGAGTCGCTCACGGGTACAAGATATGGACAGGAAAAAGCATCCCGATCCATATCTTGCTGATTGGAAGACGCTTATGGGATTTATGCAAAATGCTCACTTTATCATTGTATCAAAAAACTAAAAAAAAAGGGAATCGAAACGCAAAAATAGGCCGTAAAATCAAGGTTTTCTCCTTGCTATAGTTTACACCTTATGTTATATTTAAATCAGCGTCAGACACCATCTAATGGGTATTATTCATCATAGCATTTGAATCAAGATTGACGTCATGGACCATACTATACCGTGAGGTGATATGAATGAATTCCCAAGTTAAAAACAAAGAATTGAATCATGTGTCTGTTGAATTGACGGCAGAAGAGGCACTGGCTTTAACAGGTGTTCGTTTTAATGGAAATCCGAAAGTGAAAGCGGCTGCAAGACAAAAAGTTCGCGATGCTTTCGAAAAGACATTTGATTTTTCACACCAAGATAAGGTAGACTATGAACTACTAAAGTAGTTGGACCCCAATTCCAAATAAATCGAAGAGGGAATCTTTGAGATTTGCCCAAAGTGGCAGATCCGAAGATTCCCTTTTCATTGCTCTTTACAATTTGCCAGTTCTTCGGCAAAATAGTTCTGAGACAAGTATGGGACAAACGGAGGAATAAAATGCGTTTACGTGGCAGAAAAGGGATAAGAGAAAATCTGGAGCAACAAGTTGATCTTGTTGTACTGGACCCCAAGCAACATAAAGGAAAATGGTCTGATCTGTTTGGCAATGATCACCCGATCTTCGTGGAATTTGGTATGGGTAAAGGTCAATTTATCAGCCAAATGAGTTATAAATATCCGGAATTTAATTTCATCGGTATTGATATGTATGATGAACTGGTGCGTCGTGCCAGTGAGAAAGCTCGTAATGCGTGGAGTCAGGCTGATGTGGAGACACCTCCGAACCTGAAGCTTGCGCTGGCAAATATCGAACAGATCGAAGAAGTTTTTGAACCGGAAGAACTGGAGCGCATTTATTTGAACTTCAGTGACCCTTGGCCAAAAGCAAAGCATGCACGTCGTCGGTTGACGCATCCGCGCTTCCTGAAGAAATACACGGAATTGCTTAATCCCAAAGGTCAGATTCATTTCAAAACCGATTCGGAGACGCTGTTTGATTTCTCACTCAACGCCATTGCCGACTTTGGCCTGCAAATGACCAATATTTCTTTGAATCTGCATCGTGATGGTTTAAATGAAGAACATGTGATGACGGAGTACGAGCAGAAATTCATGGGTAAAGGTATGAACATTCACCGGGTTGAAGTGATTGTTGGTGAAGAGGCCTTGCGTGAATATCATCAGACACGTCTGGACAAGTATAAAGTTCGTGAAGCTTCTGATGAGTCTGGCGAAGAACAGGAACAGGAATAATTCGAAATCTAACTTAAACTCAATTAAGTAGAGCGACACATGAGGTGAATGGTTTCATTCTCATAGGTCGCTCTTTTTTTGTATTAACAATCGATGTGCAATACTCCATAAACTCACGTCTGGGATGAATTCAAAAGTTCTCTGAATGAAACTCTTTGCGGCGATAATCGTTTGGTGTAACCCCGTTGAACTTTTTGAACATGCGATAGAAGTATGAACTGTTGGTGAATCCCGTCCTCTCGGCAATATCGGCAACAGAGTTCTCTGTCTCTACCAGCAGATGCTGGGCCTTGGCTATGCGGGTTTCGTTAATCACGTCCGTGAGCCCTTTCAGGGTGAGCTGTTTGTAGAGCCTGCTCACATAGATGGGCGACATGCCCAACTCATCTGCGATAGAAGTTAGACATAGATTGGGGTCCGCATAGTCCCGCTCAATAATGCCATTGATTTTACGAATCAATTCTTCATGTTTCAGTGTACGTTTCTCCTCCACTTTGGAGCCAAGCTCATCAAACATCCGATAGAAGTGTTCATGTACTTCACTAATGTCTTCCGCGTCTTTGACAGGCAGCATTAGACCATCCGAGACTGAATCAAGTGTGAGTTGATTATTCTTCTTGAGGGTATTTCTTACATGGTTCAGTGTCATCGTCAGATGGGATAAGGCTAGCTGGAAGACGGTAAATGGATATGCGGCTGTCTCGCCGACGATGTCTGCATAGACTTGTTTTGCTTCGCGTGTCTTACCTGTCATTAGATGATCGACAAGTTGTCTTTCCTTACCTGCCGGGAATGCGTACTCCTTGGCGTGATACGCCATGATGTCAGAGGTATAGATCAGACAGCTCGGTCCCATGAACAAACGATGCAGTGAGGCTTCGGCTGATCTGGTATAGGATGCAATACTGTCTTCCAATGAATCTTCTTCCGTGCCGATCGTACAGGAGATGGAGCATTTCAAATGGGTCATTACAGCTGCCTGCATCATACGTAGCAGTTCTTCGATTCGATTATGGGCAGGTTGCCCAAGTTCATGCTTTTCAGCTTTTTCATTGAAAATGAGTGTGATCAGATCACCGCCCATGTCCACAGCTTCCGAATTGTAGTGGAGATCGGCTGTCTCGGTGCATATGTTCATCATGGCGTATTTTACAAGTTGGGTCTCATCACGATACGTTTCGCAGAATTCGGTAAAATGGTCAATACGCAGCAATACCAGTCTGGATGCACGCTGAACATCAATGGAAGAACCATAGAACTTCATCCGTTCTTCCAGCATACCTCCAGTTACTATTTCGCGGCCCTGCAGTGCCCCTCGCAGAAAATCCTGCCGTAACAAATGAAGACTGCCACGTCGCTCTGCTTCCATCACACGTAAACGAACAAGCACCTTATCAATAGGGTGATATAGTTTTCGGGACACAAGGTAAGAGAGCAGCAACCCTGCGAACAGAAGTCCAACACAAAACAGAACGGTATGTGTGCGCATACTCCGTATATCTGATGTAATCAGATCATAAGGTGTTATTCTCACATAACGCCAACCCAGGTCATCGGGAGCGGTATAGGTGATGAGAGATTTTTCTCCGTCGACCTTCTCGGTAAAGTAAGCTGACTGCTCCGTATCCTGCATAATTGGCTTCATAAAAGCTTCGCTGGAGAGATTTTTCATCAATGCACGGTCGCCAAAGTCAGATAAAAGGTCTCCATTCTCATTCACGATAAAGGTTTTGCCTGGTTGATCCACAGCATTCATATTTGGACTGAGCCAATCATCCTTGATATTAACGATGACAGCATAGTTTAGCTTCGCGTTATCATTGATCGTGTCGTAACAGAGATAGGTGTAGCTGTTAACCTCTGTTGCTTCGGTAGAGCCGACCTGATATGTACGCGGGATCGGGACAAAAGGTTTATAGTCATGGAAGTGTTGGAGGATGCTTGTAATCCCCTGATCGTCGATCTCCGAGATGGACTGCTGCCCATTACGCACGTTGGAACTAATAAAGAATTCATTACTTTTGGAGTTATATACATAGATGGATTCTATAAAAGGAAGGGACATGCGGTAGTTGTCTAGTTGCTCCATCGCCGATGTGATCTCATAAATATTTGGTTTGGAATAGAGCAGTAATGAAGAGATGGTGTAGTCCTGATAAATCTGATATGACAATGATTTCGCAGTCTCCGTCATTTTGGCTACTTCACGGCTGGTTTGAGTAAGACTGTTCATATCTGTACGATACACCTGGCGAAGCGCAATCCGATTATAGTTGACGTACAAAATAGAAGAAGCCACAAGCAAGGTAGCGACCGTACTGATAATAATGCCGATAAGAATCCGTGTGAAGACCTTCTGACTGTCCTCTGAACGTTTACGCATTCTTCTTCCCCCTCGGACCTCCTGTTTTGGGTGAACAACATAGAACTTCATATACATACGTTAGGCTTCATATATGGATGAGCAGAAGAGCAAGAGTATCTTGAATTATATATTATGTATGCGTTTACATCAATGCTGGACAGGCTGTTTTGCCTGTTTTCTCTACAGAAAGTTCAACTTTCGCTGGATTGTTCACTAGGTGTAGCCTATGCACGATATCAATATTTGTGAACGGATGTGTGTGGATGTCTATTCATTTCATGGTTCGTTCATTTTGTTCATAGTTCATTTCGCAGAATCGTTCATTTTCTGAAGGGAAGCTTCAGTATCCGTGAGTGAAGAGAGCATCTACAATTAAAAGAGAGCTCCACCACGCAGCACCGCAAGAAATTCGGGAGGGATCGAGCCATGCTTAAAGAATTGAACAAAAACAAAATCATGTTTCTGATGCTGTTGCCCACGCTGATCTTTTTTCTGATTAACTCGTATTTTCCGATGGTCGGCATCTATTATGCATTCACCCGGTATGATTTTGAAGGCGGATTATTTGGCAGTCCATTTGTCGGTCTGGAGAACTTTAAGTTCCTATGGCAATCCGGAATGTTGCTCAAGCTCACAACCAATACCGTGGGTTACAATCTCGCCTTCATTATATTAGGAAACGGTCTGGCGATCTTCTGTGCGATTATGCTTAGCGAGATCAGGGGCAGGTTATTCAAAAAAATCACGCAATCCGTCATGTTCTTGCCGTATTTCATCTCATTTGTACTATTAAGTGTAATCGCTTACAACATGTTTAACTACGAGTCGGGTTTTGTGAACACGGTGCTCAAACGTTTTGAGGCCGGCCCGGTCGACATCTATAACACACCCTGGATCTGGGTGTTCCTGATCATCATCTTTTATCTATGGAAAAATCTTGGATACAGCATGGTCATCTATCTGGCCGCCATAACGGGGATCAGTGACGAGTATTATGAAGCCGCCCGGATGGACGGGGCCAATATATTTCAGCGGATCTGGTACATTACGGTACCGATGCTGAAGCCAACCTTTGTCATATTGTTGTTGTTCTCACTCGGCAGCATTATGAAGGGGCAGTTTGACCTGTTCTATCAACTGATCGGTAACAACGGGGTACTGTACAACGCTACAGATATTATTGATACGTATGTGTATCGTTCACTGAAAGTAACGTTTGATATCGGGATGGCAACGGCTGCGGGTCTGTATCAGTCCTTGTTTGGATTCATTTTGATCATGACCGTCAACTATATTATCCGCAAAGTAAATGAGGACTATGCCTTGTTCTAGAACGCCCGCAGGGCAGGAGGGAGAACGATCATGAACACGCCAATGAATACTCACACTCGTACGAATACTCGTCTCAGAGATTCGGAATTCACTTTCATGTTTCAACTGATTTCCTACAGCTTCATCATCATTTTATCAATCATGTGCTTGCTACCGTTTCTGCTGATTCTATCCGGTTCATTCAGCAGCAACGAGTCCATTGTGAGGAATGGTTATCACCTCTTTCCAACGGACTTTTCCCTGGAAGGTTACAAAATGGTGTTCAAATTCCCGACTCAGGTACTCAAGGCTTATGGGGTAACGGTCTTTACAACGGTGGTGGGAACTACGCTAGGGCTGTTCCTCATCACGATGGCCGGATTTGTGCTCCAGCGTAAGGATTTTAAATATCGGAACACATTCTCGTTTTTTATCTACTTCACAACCCTGTTTGGTGGGGGGCTTGTACCTTGGTACATTATGCTTGCGAACTACTTCAATCTCACAGATACGTACACCGTACTGATTTTCCCGGGGTTGATGACGCCATTCCTCATTATCCTGATGAAAAACTTCATTCGCTCGGCAGTGCCGGATGAATTGATTGAGTCCGCCAAAATTGATGGAGCGAATGACTTCCGCATCTATGTCAGCATTGTGTTGAAACTGGCGATGCCTGGTATCGCCACCGTAGGTCTGTTTCTGGCACTGGGTTACTGGAATGACTGGTTTACCTCATCCCTCTTCATTAACAACCCGGATATGTACCAACTGCAATTTTATCTCTACAACACGATGAACACGATTACATTCATTGACCAGATGGCGATTGGCACAGGGATCACACTCAGTCAGGAAGTGCCTACCGAATCAACCAAGATGGCAATGGCTATCGTTGTAACGGGACCGATTTTGTTCCTGTATCCGTTTGTACAACGTTATTTTGTTAAAGGACTCACCATTGGTGCAGTGAAAGGTTAGAACGTGAACGCGCTGTGGGCGTCAGGCTACTGATATCATTTCAGGTCTGAAACATGGCGAGTCTGCGCTAACATATAAAGGTTCACCACAAAAAGGGAGGATGCGTATGCGTAACAAAACAATTCGGCACCTGTCTCTGGTACTTGCCCTGATGTTGTTCGCCGGGGTACTTGCCGCATGTAATAACGGTTCGGGGGGATCGACGCAAGGAAGTGAGCAGGGAGGAACATCCGGGAACAAAGGCGAGAAAGTCACGCTTCAATTTTACATGCTTGGGGATGCTCCGAAAGATCTGCCTGTTATTGAATCCGAGATCAATAAGCTGGCGGAGGCTGATCTGAACGTCAATGTGAAATTCAACTACACCTCATGGACCGACTGGGATCAAAAATATAAACTGCTGCTGTCTTCCGGACAGCCAATCGATCTGATCTTCACAGCGGATTGGACATTCTACCAGTCCTATGCCAAGAAGGGCGCGTTCCTGCCACTGGATGAAATGTTGCCTACAGCAGCGCCAGCACTGAAAGCTCATGTCCCTGATGATATGTGGGATGCTGTCAAAATCAATGACAAAATCTATACTGTTCCATCCACTTGGATTGAGTATGTAACGGAGGGAATTGCGTACCGTGAGGACTTGCGCGAGAAGTACAATCTTCCAAAACCGGAATCCTTGGAAACGCTTGAAGCATATCTGGAGGGCATCAAAGCCAACGAACCTAATATTATTCCGATTGCGGATAGCAATGCCAACCATACCCATGGTATTCGTCAATTGACATCCAAGCTGGTTAATACAGCAGGTCAACTTCCATATGGACTGGATATTATGTATGACACACCATCAACCGTGACGTCCTATTGGGGATCCGCGCAACACCTGGAAGACCTGAAAACATACAAACGTTGGATGGACAAAGGATTTTTCCCGAAAAACGTACTGAATGTAAAAGATACATCCAACTCGTTGCTGCAAAATGGAAAAGCGGCTGTTGTTCTGTCCGGGGAAAACCCTAACAAATTTAATGCAGATGTAATCAAGGTACAGTCTACGCATCCAGATTGGAAACTGGCTTATTTCCCTTACCCGAATGCGAAAGGGTTTGCACAACCGGTTCACCCGATCCACAATGGTTTTGCGATTCCGCGTAGCAGTAAAAACCCGGAAAAAGCATTGGCATTCTATGAGAAACTTGTGACAGACAAACGATATAATTGGTTGACTGAATACGGTATTGAAGGCAAAAACTTCGAGGTAGATAATGGATACTACAAAATGGTCGGAGATGCACAAACAAACGGCTTCCCGCGTGAGGGCATGAATGGCTGGGCTTGGCGTAATCCGGAATTCATGCTCTATGATAAAACCTTTGATGATGTCCTGACCATGTTTGAGGATCTCGACAAAATTAAAAAGCCGGATATCTTTACAGGATTTGCTGAAGACTGGACTCCGTACCAAGCCGAGAAGGCTGCATTGGAGCAAGTGGAAAAACAATATTTGTATCCGCTTAATGTAGGTTTGGTGGCAGACGTAGAGGCTGGATTGAACACATTTATGGAGAAGGCTAAACAAGCAGGATTGGAAAAAATTCAGGCAGATTACACCAAGCAGTGGCAGGAGTACTTGAAGTCTACAGGCATACAATAGTTTGTACTTTCCTTCATAAAGAAAAGGTGTCTTCGGATTCGAAGGCACCTTTTCAATGTGGTTGCAGGCTTGTTTGAAGCCGTTGGTTAGAGGCTTGATTAGACGAAGAATACGGGAAGCAACATCCTAATGGGATAAATTCATAAACGGGCCTCTTCTGCGGATGAAGGACGAACGTCCTCCAGCAGATCGATAATACTTTGAGCACTCTGTAGCGGATGAACCTTGGCGATTTCCGCCAGATGACGTTTGCGTTTACGTACAACATCCGGGTAGTGATGCAACAGCTTGTTCATCCATTTGACCACTACGTCGAGCGATGTTATGGGTTCTCCCAACCCTCTTGCGGTAAAATAGTGGACGTTTTCTTCTTCCTGACCAGGTATAGGGTTGTGGAACAACATTGGAATTCCTTTGGCAAAGCCTTCGCTGCATGTCATTCCCCCAGGTTTGGTGATCAGCAGGTCGGATACTTCCATCAATTTGTCCACTTCGTTGGTGTATCCCAAAATATGAATGTTTTCTTTGCGATACATGGGGTTCTGTTCCATGCTGATCCGTACTTTATCATTGCGACCCAGACAAAAAATGATCTGAATATCTTCATGCCAGCGTGTCAGCAACGGATGGACCAGCTTGTCGCTGAGCATTCCCCAACCGCCGCCCATCACCAGTACGGTGGGCATGTTCTTGAGGTTGAATCTGCTTCTAATCTCTTCTCGCCCGGGATGCTCCCAGAAATTTGGATGCACCGGAATGCCCGTGACTCGAATGTTGTCTGTAGGTACGCCGCGTAGCATTAGTTTGGACTTAACCTCATCTGAAGAAACCAGATAAAGGTCTACTTCACGGTTAATCCACGTCCCATGTGCATCATAGTCGGTGATGACTGTGCATAGGGGAACCTGTACACCCAGACGTTTCAGTCTGGATATGACAGCACTTGGAATCGGATGTGTACAGACGATTGCATCGGGACGTAACTGGCGCACAACGCTGCGTGTATGTGTATAGAACAGTTTATGCAGCGCCAGTGTTGTCAGCCTGTTTAATGATTTTTTATATTGGTGTCTGTATACGTATCCGACAAGTTTGGGTTGGTTGGTAACCGTTTTTTTGTATGCTGTTATAATCAGAGGTGCAACCTTGGGATTTAAGAAACTTCCCAGTTCAAGCACTTTTGTCTGCACGTCTGGCGAAAGCTTTCGCAAATTGCTGGACAGTGCATAGGCGGCTTGAGTATGACCCGTACCAAAGCCTTCAGATAATAGTAATACTCTTTTTTTCTCCACGCTTGCTTCACCTGTTCCTGCTAGGTTTTTCTGAGTCTAACATATCGGCTTTAAGACCAGAATGCAACTGTTGCAAGTGCGACTAAAGTACCTATTGTGGCACCTGCCAGAACATCGGAAGGATAGTGTAATCCCAGATAAATTCGAGAGAATCCGACAATAAGGGCCACAGGCAACAATATTAGCAATAAGATCGGATCAGTGGTCATAAAGGGAACCGTGACCGAAAAAATGGCAGTTGTGTGTCCTGAAGGAAACGAGTGATCCGTCAGGGGATTACGGAACGTAATTGTATCCGGCAAGGCCAGATAAGGTCGAATGCGGGGATACAATTTTTTCGCGATGGCTACAGGAATGTGGCTGACCGCAAGAGCGATACAAGCCTGGAGTCCTGTTGTGCTCCATGGAGCTGGAGCAAGCAGCCAGATTAACAAGGATATTGCAATAGATGAAGTTGCTCCACCCAGATGGGTGAAATAATACAGCCAAAAATTCATAAAACGATTATGAAGTCGGCCGTTGATCCACATAAAAACATTTCGATCATAATCTTGAAACTTTAAGAATAAACGGCTCATATTGGCCTCCTGCCAGTCAGGCCGCTCGTAATGGCGGCATTATTTCCGGTGATTTTCTGCATCCGGTTTCGTCCTGATTAGTATATAACCGTTTTTCGTGAACTTGAGGTTATTTCAGGTATATGTTTATCATATTTTTAAATGTTGTCCTTTTCAAGAAGAACCCATGTAAAGAACGTAAAATTCATGTTAAAGAGTGGATATATACCCATCTTAACTTTTTGACTTCGGTCAGCCAAAAAAGATACAATGATTCAACATGGCTGAAATGAGGTAAAAAAATGTGAGTTCTGTTTCAAACTTTTTGAGGTCTGTTTGCGTTATTTGTTATAGAGCCTCTGACGAAGAATAACATGCTGATGAAAAAAGCAGGGACTTTAGAAATAAAAATCAAGTAAACGGCTGAAAATAAGATATAACAGGCATGAATGCGAGGTTGTGGTATCACGAAGTGTCTATTCAGCGTTTAAAGATCACATTTCTGCTTCAGAAAGTGGAATTGGGGTTTTGACAAATGACTGAAAAGGATACAGAATCGATAAAGCAGCCAACTGATAGCAACCAAGCTTTGAAACATTGCCTGATATAATCACGTAGTACACAAAAGAACAGGGTCATATTCTGCAGATCAAAAAAAAATAAATTGCAGAATCAGGAAGAGAAATGCTTGAGTAAACTGGGTTTTGAAAAAAAGGGGGTAACAGAGAACGATGTTGGACGCTATATTCGTCACGATGCAGGTCATTCTGGCACTGCTAGCCGTGTACCAATTCACGTTTTCGCTGTTCGGTCTGATTAAGAAAAAGAAAAAGAAACATTATCCGGCGACAAAATCATTCGCTGTACTCGTCGCAGCACACAATGAGGAACAAGTCATTGGTGCCTTGATGGAGAACTTGAAACAACTTGATTATCCGAAAGATCTGTACGATGTGTTTGTCATCTGTGACAACTGTACGGATGGAACGGCTCAAATTGTCAGAGAACATGGATTAAACGCATGTGTACGTACTAATGCCGATTTAAGAGGTAAAGGGTATGCCATCGAATGGATGCTTAAGTACCTGTGGAAATTGCCACGTCAGTATGACGCAGTTGTTATGTTTGACGCGGATAACCTGGTTGACCGTAACTTCTTGCTTGAGATGAATGATGACTTGAACAATGGTTCGCGTGTTATCCAAGGATATATTGATACGAAAAATCCGGAGGATTCCTGGATTACTGCAGCTTACGGTGTTTCTTACTGGTACATCAACCGTCTGTGGCAGTTGTCTCGTCATAACTTGAATATGGCGAATTTCCTCGGTGGAACCGGAATGTGCTTTGAGACCAACCTGTTGAAGGAAATTGGTTGGGGTGCAACAAGTCTGGTTGAGGATCTGGAGTTTACGATGCGCAGTGTGCAACGTAATGTGTATCCTGTTTTCAACTATGACGCCAAAGTATTTGATGAGAAGCCATTAACATTCAAAGCTTCAGCGAGACAACGTCTGCGCTGGATGCAAGGTCACTTTACAGTTGCGCGTAGATACTTCTTCCCGCTGCTATGGCAGTCCATTAAGGAAAGAAGCCTGGTGAAATTTGACCTTGCTATCTACGGAGCCAATGTCTATGTGGTGTTGCTTACGTTCCTGATGACGGCTGTGATGTGGGTAGACATGGCTATATTCAGTGGTCCGCACATTGCTAATATTTATGGATACTTCCCTTTATGGGTTGGGTTCGTGGCTATTGGTTTGAACATTCTGACGTTCCTGTTGTCCATGGCGCTGGAGAAGGTTACCTTTGCCAAAGTTTATCTATATCTGATTTTGTTCCCGATCTACCTGCTGTCTTGGTACCCGATTACGTTCTACGCTTTCTTTACGCAGAACAACAAACAGTGGAGCCACACTCAACATACACGTGTTGTACGGTTGGATGAGGTGCAAAGCAAACAAGGGTAAGGAACCTGCATGCGATACTTTGTTGACATCTGATATCACAAATGTGTAATTCACGAAAAAAAGTTGTGAAGAATGTTGACAATGTATTTCATGGGTGATATAGTATTCAAGTGCCTTAAAGCGAATAGCAATGGAATCACAAGCAGAAGTCCGACTTCTCACCTGATCAACAAACATGTTGGCTGGTCAACGATCCCAATAATTTATGAAGTGTATACTCATGAAGAATTGTGTTGATTACAGGGATGTCGGTAGCTTGACCGGCATCCCTTTTATTTTTGTTTAACTGGATATTCAAAATGACCTGGAGGTGGACGATTATTAGTAAAGATCACATGATTAATGATGAGATTCGGGCGAAGGAAGTACGCCTTGTCGGAGCTGAAGGAGAACAAATTGGGATTACGCCCATTCGCGAAGCACTGCAAATGGCGATTGACCTGAATTTGGATCTGGTCAATGTGGCACCACAGGCTAAACCGCCGGTGTGTCGTATTATGGACTATGGCAAATTCCGCTATGAGCAACAAAAGAAAGATAAAGAAGCCCGTAAGAACCAGAAAATTGTTGATATTAAAGAAGTATGGTTCCGTTCCAATATTGAGGAGCACGATTATCAAACGAAGCTTCGTAATGTAGTTAAGTTTTTGAACGAAGGCGACAAAGTGAAATGTTCTGTTCGTTATCGCGGACGTGAAATTGCACATGCCGCGATTGGTCAACGGATTTTGGAGCGCGTTAAGGTAGAAGTTGCAGAACTTTGTACTGTTGAACGTCAACCAAAATTGGAAGGCCGCAGTATGATCATGATCTTGGCTCCTAAAGCCTGATAACATTGGAGGAGGAAACACAAAATGCCTAAAATGAAAACACACAGCAGTTTGAAAGGACGCTTCAAAATTACCGGTTCCGGTAAGGTCCTTCGTTACAAAGCTCACAAAAACCACTTGCTTTCCCACAAATCCAAACGTGCTAAGCGCGTTCTGAACGGTAACCCAGTTATGGCTGCCGGGGATGTTAGACGTTTGAAACAAGGCTTGGCTAACTTGAAAGGCTAATTCTAATTAGTACATTCCGTATGGGGGATCGGCTACGGCCGTACACATACCACGGATACATTTATATTTATTTGGGAGGTTCTTTAATATGGCAAGAGTAAAAGGCGGTTTTGTAGTACGTCGTCGTCATAAAAAGGTTTTGAAACTGGCAAGAGGTTATTTCGGTTCCAAACACCGTATTTTTAAAACAGCTAACGAGCAAGTAATGAAATCCCTGGTATACGCATACCGTGACCGTCGCAACACGAAACGTAACTTCCGCAGACTGTGGATCGTTCGTATCAATGCTGCAGCACGTATGAATGGTTTGTCTTACAACAAACTGATCCATGGTTTGAAACTTGCTGGAGTAGATATGAACCGCAAAATGTTGGCTGATCTGGCCGTTAACGACATCAATGCGTTCAACTCTTTGGCTACTGTAGCTAAAGGCAAAATTAACGCTTAAATTGTATGATACAAGCCGCCGTACCTATATGGCGGCTTTTTTTACGGTTTGGAAGAAATTCGAAGATGAATCTCTGAATGAGTAGAGCGAATAGGCTGTAGTCTGGAGGGGAACAATGAAACCAGGTAACTGGCTGAATAACCTTCCATGGGAATACATAAAATACGAACGGTGAAATAATACAAATGAAAACAGGTAAATCCCACTCATCACTAAAGTTCGCGATACATTTTTGTTATATAACATCACATCGTTGTAACGTTAGTGTGTTAAAACGCTAAATCATTAAGCGTTTTCAATAAAAAAAGAACAAAAATATGTGATATTTGGTGATGAAACATCTGGATTTTAACACTGGTTGATTGTATAATCACCTCTAGTAGGCTAGTCCTAGATTTTTCTCTCCATGTCATAATGTTCGGTTTTTCGACAGATGATAGGATGCTTCAAGGGTGAGAATGCGCTTTTAATGTCGAAGAAACCATACATTCTGCATAAAAGTCATTTCAGCTATCTGTTAACCGTTCAATTGTAGGCTGGATTGGAATGAGGGATATATCATTAAGGGGGAAAAAGAGAAATGAAAAAGATGCTCAGCTTGTCTTTGGTAATGTTGCTGGCGGTATCGGTTATGCTCGCGGGTTGCGGTAGCAAACCGAAAGAAGAAACAAATGCCGGAGGAGATACAGGTGGAACTCCCACTGAAGCGAAATCCGATCTCAAAATCGGTATGGTTACTGACGTAGGTGGAGTTAATGACAAATCCTTTAACCAATCCGCTTGGGAAGCTCTGCAAGCGACTGAAACAGAAACAGGTGTAGCAGTTAAATACCTGCAAAGTAAATCCGATGAAGAGTACATTCCTAACTTGAACGAATTCGTCAAAGGTGGATATGATCTGACTTGGGGTATCGGTTTCCAGTTGGCTGATGCAATCAAGACTGTAGCTGAGCAAAACCCTGATTCCAAACTCGCGATCATCGACAGTGTTGTTGATGCTCCTAACGTTAAATCCGTAACATTTGCTGAAGAAGAAGGATCTTACCTGGTTGGTGTTGTGGCTGGTCTGACAACAAAATCCAACAAAATTGGTTTTGTAGGTGGTATGGAAAGCCCACTGATCAAAAAGTTTGAAGTAGGATTCAGAGAAGGTGTTAAAGCAGTTAACCCTGATGCTCAATTCATTTCTAACTACACAGGTGCATTTGATAAACCTGACTTGGGTAAAGCAGCAGCAGCAACACTTTACAATGAAGGCGTAGATATTATCTTCCACGCTTCTGGCGCAACAGGTAACGGTGTGTTTAACGAAGCAAGTGCTCGTAAGAAACAAGGTCAAGATGTATGGGTTATCGGTGTTGACAAAGACCAATCTCTTGAGTTTGGTGATGAGATCACTTTGACTTCCATGATCAAAAAAGTTGACGAAGCAGTTAAGCGCGTTAACAAAGAAGTAGTTGATGGTACATTCGCTGGGGGTTCCGAGAACCTGACTTTGAAAGAAAACGGCGTAGGTATTGCTGATACCTCTACTGCCAATGTACCTGCTGATACACTTGCAAAAGTGGAAGAGTACAAAGAAAAAATCATCAGCGGCGAAATCAAAGTTCCTACGGAGTAATTTTGATCTTAGTCGCAAATGAATAATCATTGGGGCCGGTCTTGACCGGCCTTATGATTGCAAGAACAGGAACATTTGATCAAGTCATGATAACAATTGTACAAGCTTATTGTGCACCAACGCTCCGGTAGGAGCTTTTCTTAAGATAATGGAATTGATATGTTCTGAATGAGCTGAACCATTCGATTATCGCAAGAAAAACTTCAGCTAAGCGCGGTCTGTCTTCTTTGAAAGTACGTCGATAGACGTTTTTTTTACGTTTGCGGAACCACACTATATCAGTTATAAGGGTGATTACATGGGTGCAGCAACCCCCGTCGTTGAGTTAAAACAAATTACGAAGCGTTTCCCAGGCATTGTTGCCAACGACGCCATCAGCCTTCAGCTTCGTAAAGGCGAGATCCATGCGCTACTGGGCGAAAACGGCGCTGGTAAGTCAACGTTGATGAATATTGTATTTGGTCTCTATCAGCCAGATGAAGGTTCCATTGAAGTGAATGGCAAGCCTGTCATCATCGACAGCCCTAACCGAGCGATCGATCTTGGCATAGGCATGGTGCATCAGCATTTTAAACTTGTACAGCCGTTCACGGTAACAGAGAACATTATTTTGGGATCTGAACCAACGAAGGGTCTCAATATTAACTATAAAAAAGCAGCCGCTGAAGTTCAGCGTCTTTCCGAACAGTATGGACTTAAGGTGAATCCTCATGCCAAAATTCATGATATTTCTGTCGGAATGCAGCAACGTGTAGAGATTGTTAAAACATTGTATCGCGGTGCAGACATTCTGATTTTTGACGAGCCTACAGCCGTATTGACTCCTCAAGAGATCAAAGAACTGATGATCATCATGAAGAAGCTTGTATCTGAAGGAAAATCCATTATTTTGATCACGCACAAACTGAAAGAAATCATGGAAATCTCCGATACGGTAACGATTATTCGACGGGGGAAAGTGATTGATTCGGTCAAAACTTCGGAAACAAATCCGAATGAGTTGGCAGAGAAAATGGTGGGGCGGAATGTCACATTCAAAGTGGACAAAAAACCGGCTACACCTGGAGCCAATGTGCTCGAAGTCAGTAAATTAACGGCTAAGAATAAAGAAGGTATTTCGGTTCTGAACCAACTTAACCTGAACGTACGTGCAGGAGAGATTGTCGGAATCGCAGGCGTGGATGGTAACGGCCAAAGTGAACTGATTGAAGCCCTTACTGGACTTCGTAAAGTAGAGAGCGGTTCAATTCTTTTGGAGGGCAAGGAGCTGTCCAATCATTCTCCGCGCCATATCTCGGAGTCGGGTGTAGCCCACATTCCAGAAGATCGACATAAACACGGACTTGTACTTGATTTTTCAGTGAGTGAAAATATCGTTCTGGAATCGTATTATAAAGCACCATACACCCGTAAAGGGTTCCTTAACTTCGATGCCATCAAACAGCAGGCGAAGCGGCTTGTTGAGGCATTTGACGTGCGTACACCAAGCATCGAGACCAAAGCTCGGTCCTTGTCCGGAGGAAACCAGCAAAAGGCCATTATCGCCCGTGAGGTAGATAAAAACCCTGAACTGCTTATTGCTGCGCAACCAACACGTGGTTTGGATGTAGGGGCTATTGAGTTCGTGCAAAAGCAACTGATTGCACAGCGCGATCAAGGGAAGGCTGTTCTGCTGATTTCATTTGAGCTTGATGAGATTATCAATGTATCTGACCGAATTGCTGTTATTTATGAAGGCCAGATCGTTGGCGAGGTGCTGCCGGAAGAAACCAATGACAGGGAGCTCGGCTTGATGATGGCGGGCAGCACCCAAAAGAGAGGTACTGCGCATGAATAACGTATTGAAATGGTTTACCCGAGATTCATTTATTTTGCCTGTAGTAGCTATTATTATGGGTCTTATTCTCGGTGGAGTTGTCATGCTGATTGGTGGCTACAATCCAATTGAAGCCTATGGTGCACTGTTCACCAAGGTATTTGGTGACATGTACAACTTTGGTGAAGCAGTACGGGAAATGACACCACTAATTATGACTGGACTTGCATTTGCATTTGCATCACGTGCAGGGTTGTTTAATATCGGGGGAGAAGGTCAATTTCTCGTTGGTATGACCGCTGCAACATTTGTTGGTGTTAAATTTGCAGGTTTGCCGATCTACCTTCATGCGCCACTGGCTTTGATTGCCGGTGCATTGTTTGGTGGTCTGTGGGCCGCTATTGCTGGTTATCTGAAGGCGGCACGTGGGGTCAATGAAGTTATCAGTAGTATCATGTTGAACTGGATTGGTCTGTATCTGGCCAACCTTATCGTACGCCAATTCTTGCTCTTGAAGGGCGAGAATCGTTCCGTGGATATCAGCGAATCGGCCTCGATTAGTTTGACATGGCTCTCTGAGCTGATGGGCAATTCCCGTGTACACATGGGGACGTTGATTGCCCTTGTGATGGCTGTGCTCTTTTATATCTATATGTGGAAAACAAAACAAGGTTATGAAATCCGCGCGGTAGGTTACAACCCTAATGCGGCTGAATATGCAGGTATGCATGTTAACCGGAATATCGTAAAAGCGATGTTTATCAGTGGTATGCTTGCCGGCCTTGGTGGTGCATTCCAGGTTCTTGGTGTGTTCCAATACCAAACCGTAATGTCGGGTTCACCGGGAACAGGCTTTGACGGAATTGCGGTTGCCCTGATTGGTTTGAATCATCCGTTTGGGGTGTTATTGGGGGCAGTGTTGTTTGGTACCCTCACGTACGGATCTGCAGGTATGAGTTTTGCTGCGGATGTTCCGCCTGAGATTATTCGGATTGTGATCGGTTCGATTATCTTCTTCATTGCGGCACAAGGCATCGTGCGCTGGATACTCAAACCGTTCTATTCGAAGCGTAAGAAAGAGAAGGTGTTGTAGATGGACTTGTTGACAATTGGGCAAATTATCAATACGACGCTTGTCTTTGCTACGGCATTGATTTTTGCATCACTCGGCGGAATTTTTTCGGAAAAATCAGGTGTAACCAACCTTGGACTTGAAGGTTTTATGGTCTTTGGTGCCTTTGCAGCTGGAATCGGAGCACATTATGCTCAAGAAGCGGGCATGGGTGGAACGACATCGGCATGGATGGGGGTTTTGCTCGCGATTGTATTGGGCGTACTGGTATCGCTGATTCATGCCGTTGCGTCTATTACATTTAAGGCAGACCAGATTATCAGTGGTATCGTCATTAACTTTTTGGCGGCAGGAAGTACGTTGTATTTGGTTAAACTGTTGTTTGAAGGTTCTGGCGATTCACCGTTGGTTCAAGGCTTCAGCAAGTTTGATGTGCCATTGTTGAAAGACATTCCTTTGCTGGGAGAAGCCTTCTTCAAGAACGTATATCCAACGACATATCTGGCCATTCTATTCGTATTCCTGACGTATTACATCATGTTCAAAACGCCATTTGGTCTGCGCCTTCGTTCTGTTGGTGAACATCCAAGTGCGGCGGATACGGTTGGTGTTAAAGTGCTTCGTTATCGCTATATTGGCGTGATGATCAGTGGTGCACTAGCCGCTATTGGTGGAGCTGCGATTACGTTGACGACTACCGGTACATTCTCACACAATACGGTTTCCGGCCAAGGTTATATTGCCATTGCAGCTATGATCTTTGGTAAGTGGAATCCGATTGGTGCCTTTGGTGCGGCTGTCTTCTTTGGATTCTCACAAGCGATCCGAAACTATGTACAGTTGTTTGAATGGTCACAAAGTATTCCCCAGGAAATTATTTTTATGTTGCCTTACCTGCTTACCATCATCGTTCTCGTTGCAGCGGTTGGACGTTCTTCGGCTCCGTCTGCACTCGGTGAAGCTTATGACCCGGGTAAAAGGTAAACTTGCAATATGTCAATTTACTATCCAAAAGCTTGATAAAAGGGTCCGCCTTGCGCGGGCCTTTTTTGTTTCCTTGAGCGTCACCAAGCCACTTTTTCACGTTTAACTTGGTTCTCGTGCAGATACCCATATTTTCAGGTAGGGACAAAGAAACAGGCGAATTCAGTGATGGACGAATACACTGTTTTGAACGATCCGAGGAGGAGGGGAAAGTATGAAACAACAAGTTACGCGTGATGAAGCGATGAAATTAATAGGCAAAAATATTGTTGCAATCAAAAAAGACGGCACTCGGGTTACGGGAAAGCTGTTGAAAGTATCGGGCAACAAACTGGTGCTGAAGCGTCTGAATGGCAAAAAAGTACGTACAAAAGCGATACTGCCACTGGTATTGTTTGATCTGCTTGCTATTGCCACACTGCCTTATGCTTATGGAGGTGGTCCCGGCTTCGGTCCCGGATATGGACCTGGACCAAAACCAGGCCCTGGATATGGTCCAGGCTACGGACCGGGATATGGTCCAGGCTACGGACCGGGATATGGACCTGGAGGACCTGGTGGCGGATATGGACCTGGTCCTGGATTCGGCCCTTATGGCCCAGGTCCACGTCCACCAGGATTTTTCTAGGACATTCTATAAATTTTTTTCCAATTCGTAGCAACGGCTTATCATGATGTATCGAATCGCGCTGTATCCATTTTTTTGATAAAACTGAAGCCCTTTGGTATTGCCCTCATCCACCATAACTTTAGACCTTCGACAACCCCGGGATGCCGCAAAGCTCTCTGCTTTGAGCAACAAAGTTTGCCCATAACGTTTGCGTTGTTCTTTCGGACTAACGGCCATCATATCGACATAGAGCAATTCCCCATGCATGAGAAAATGGATGAATGCCACAGCAGCTTTGTCTGGCTCCGGCGAGACAACAAAGGTCATGCCCCTGTTCATTCGCAGGGGTATTTCTTTGCGGATTTTATTGATTTCCTTTTCGCTCATATGGGATAAAGGAACAAGTTGAGTGTCAATCAGCTTCATGATGGCGCCATCATCCAGCTTGGATGTGCGTTGCCGAATCACCATGCGGAGCCTCCTTTCAGGACCAGTCGTGCTGCTCGTATATCCTATGCCCGAAGCAAGATAAAAGGTGACTGAATGAAGCGCTGGGATTAGGGCTGAAGAGGGAAGAAGGAAGGTTCTCTGAATTTTTATGCAAAACAGGTATTGACTTATCGGTTGGAGGAATCATATAATGTTCCTAACATTTAACGAGAATATTTCATCGGCTATGAAGAGGACGAAGTTTTAAGGGCTCTTTTGCTCAGAGAGTGGCTGGAATTGCTGAAACCACCACCATTATCCCTTATATACGAGCTCACCTCGGAGCTGTTTTCCTGAAAAGCACTGGATGTCACTCCTTTCGCGTATTAGGGAAAATCGTATGTCTGCGTTACAGACAACAGGTATGGGAAACGACTATGTTCGTTTGAGCTATTCGTTTTGTTGTACCTGGTAAGGTCCGTTATTGCGAAATTTCGGACAAAGTTGGGTGGTACCACGGAAGCGATAACCTTTCGTCCCTCGCAAGCATGAACTTGTTTGCAGGGGATGGAAGGTTTTTTTTGTAACTTTAAATGTCAGAATGGTGTAAATTCCGAGAGGAGGATGACTAATGGGAGCTCAAATTCCAGAAGTACGATCAACAGATGAATTACGTGAAAAATGGATGAAGCCGGAGGTCATTAGCGGTTCCGAGATTCTGCTGAGAAGTTTGTTGCTTGAAGGTGTGGATTGCGTATTTGGTTACCCGGGTGGCGCAGTGTTGTACATTTACGATGCAATGTATGGTTTCGAGGATTTCAAACACGTCTTAACCCGTCACGAACAAGGTGCAATTCATGCAGCTGACGGATATGCACGTGCAAGCGGCAAAGTTGGTGTTTGTATCGCTACCTCCGGGCCGGGAGCAACCAATCTGGTTACTGGAATAGCCACGGCATATATGGATTCTGTGCCGCTAGTTGTCATTACGGGAAATGTTAATTCCAGCCTGATCGGCTCGGATGCTTTCCAAGAAGCGGATATTACTGGGATTACAATGCCGATCACCAAACACAGCTATCTGGTAAAAGATGTTAAGGATCTGTCGAGTATCATTCATGAGGCTTTCCATATTGCCAACACCGGCCGTAAAGGTCCTGTACTGATCGACATTCCAAAAGATGTCTCAGCCAACAAAACCTTGTTTGAACCGAGCACTGAACCTGTTACATTAAGAGGGTACAATCCACGGACAGTACCAAACAAACTGCAGGTTGACCGTTTGGCTCAGGCCATTCAGGAAGCAGAACGTCCAATGATTCTGGCCGGTGGCGGTGTGGTATACTCGGGAGGACATGAAGAACTGTTCGAGTTTGTTGAGAAGACAGGCATTCCGATTACGACAACCCTTCTGGGGCTTGGTGCATTCCCAAGTGGGCATGAACTATGGACAGGGATGCCAGGAATGCACGGAACATACACATCCAACCTGGCCATTCAAAATGCGGATCTGCTGATTAATATCGGCGCACGATTCGATGATCGGGTAACAGGTAAGCTGGACGGATTCGCTCCACATGCCAAAATCGTTCATATCGATATTGATCCGGCTGAGATTGGTAAAAACATTGCAACCGATATTCCAATCGTTGGTGATGTGAAGACCGTACTTGAAATAGCCAACAAAGAAGTTGGACGTGCAGAGCGTGCAGATGCATGGAGAGACCAGATCAAACAGTGGAAACAAGAGAAGCCATACAGCTATACGGATTCAGACGAAGTGCTGAAACCGCAGTGGGTTGTTGAAATGTTGAATGATACAACCAAAGGTGAAGCGATTGTGACTACGGATGTGGGACAACATCAGATGTGGGCGGCACAATATTACAAGTTTAATCAACCACGTTCATGGGTAACTTCGGGTGGTCTCGGAACGATGGGCTTTGGATTCCCTTCTGCCATTGGTGCTCAGATGGCCAATCCGGACAGACTTGTTATCTCCATTAACGGTGACGGCGGAATGCAGATGTGTTCCCAAGAACTCGCAATCTGTGCTATTAACAATATACCGGTAAAAATTGTGATCATTAACAATCAGGTACTCGGAATGGTTCGCCAATGGCAGGAACTGATCTATGAGAACCGTTACAGCCACATTGATCTGGCAGGAAGTCCGGATTTTGTAAAACTGGCTGAAGCATATGGCGTGAAAGGATTACGTGCAACGAATAAAGAAGAAGCAGCGCGTGCTTGGCAGGAAGCTTTGGATACACCAGGACCAGTCGTTGTAGAATTCGTAGTACGCAAGGACGAAAATGTGTATCCAATGGTTCCGCAGGGAGCAACAATTGATCAAATGCTGATGGGGGATGCTGACGAATGATTAGACATACGATTTCAATATTGGTAAACGATCAGCCAGGCGTCCTTCAGCGTGTATCAGGGTTGTTCGGTCGACGCGGATTTAACATTGAGAGTATTACAGTAGGTCAATCGGAAGAACCTGGACTCTCCCGGATGGTTATTGTTACCATTGGTGACGATAAAACACTAGAGCAGATTGAGAAACAATTGTACAAAATCATCGATGTTATTAAAGTGGTAGATTTCAGCCTGAAACCGATGGTAGCCCGTGAACTCGCCCTGATCAAAGTGAAAGCAGAGCCTTCCGAGCGACCTGAAATTCTGGGTGTGGTAGAAACATTCCGCGCATCCGTTGTAGATGTTGGTCCAGGCAGCCTGATTGTGCAAGTAGTCGGAGATACGGACAAAATTGATGCTATGATTGAATTGCTCAAGCCATATGGCATTCGCGAATTGTCCCGTACAGGCATCACTGCATTGGTACGCGGCAACGTATAAAGCTATAATGAATGAAGAGGGACGACGGTTAGCTAACATATACAGTTGATCTTATGTGAGTGTCAGTCCCCTAACAGTTGTAATTTAACATTTTAGTGATGTAACGCTTGAAAATATAGCTACATTCCCGCATTAATGGGCGGGTGTCTGAACGGATCGGATCAGACCAGAGATGCTTTTGACACTCCAAGCGAGGCGGTCCCTTGAGACACCCGCTCATTAATGAAGGGTTCTTTACAATACAAAGGAGGACTTATAAACATGCCAGTAACTACTTATTATGAACAGGATGCAGAGCTTAACGTATTGAAAGGAAAAACGATCGCGGTAATCGGTTATGGTAGCCAGGGCCACGCCCAAGCTCAAAACCTTCGTGATAGTGGATTGAACGTAGTCATCGGACTTCGTGAAGGTAAATCCTTCGACACTGCAAAAAATGATGGATTTGAAGTTCTGTCCCCGGCTGAAGCAACAAGCCGTGCAGATGTAGTTCAAATCTTGCTGCCAGACGAAACTCAAGCTTCTGTATACAAAAACGAAATCGAACCAAACCTGAAAGAAGGCGCTGCATTGCTCTTCTCACACGGTTTCAACGTTCACTTCGGTCAAATCGTTGCTCCAAAAAACAGCGATGTATTGCTGGTAGCTCCTAAGTCCCCTGGTCACATGGTACGTCGTACTTATGTGGAAGGTTTTGGTGTACCAGGCCTGATCGCGATTGAGCAAGATGCAACGGGTAAAGCAAAAGAAATCGGTTTGGCTTATGCTAAAGGTATCGGTTGTACACGCGCAGGGGTTATCGAAACTTCCTTCCGTGAAGAAACAGAAACAGATCTGTTCGGTGAGCAAGCTGTTCTGTGTGGTGGCGTGAGTGCATTGGTAAAAGCTGGATTCGAAACATTGACAGAAGCGGGTTACGCTCCTGAAATGGCGTACTTCGAATGTCTGCACGAACTGAAGCTGATCGTTGACATGATGTATGAAGGCGGACTTTCAAGCATGCGTGATTCCATCAGTAACACAGCTGAGTACGGTGACTATGTAACTGGACCTCGCGTTGTAACTGAAGATACGAAGAAAGCAATGAAAGAAGTGCTGACGGATATCCAACAAGGTAAATTCGCACGCGACTTCATTCTGGAAAACCAATCCGGACGTGCATTCTTGACAGCAACTCGTCGTAACGAAGCTGAACACCCAATCGAAGTGGTTGGCGGACAATTGCGTGAGATGATGCACTGGATCAAGAAGTAAGCATTAACTTCTAGAACATGCACTTAAAGGTATTCAAGTAAACTTAGAGCTTTAACTGGGAATAGCGGCCGTGCTTATGCGTGAGCCGCTATTGCTGGTTCAGAGAAACATATAATAACAAGTACAGGAGGTGCGAAGCGTGCGTAAAATCTATGTGTTTGACACAACGCTGCGTGATGGAGAGCAATCCCCGGGAGTCAATCTGAACACTCGTGAAAAGGTGGAAATTGCCCATCAGCTCGAGCGGCTTGGCATTGACCGGATGGAAGCGGGTTTCCCGGCGGCATCTCCAGGTGACCTGGCAGCTGTCAATGCAGTAGCAAATGCAGTCAAAAATGTGACCGTAATTGGCTTGTCCCGTTCCAGAGAACAAGACATTGATGCGGTTAAGGAAGCACTTAAAGGTGCACAGGACCCGTGCATTCACGTTTTCCTGGCAACTTCACCCATTCACCGCCAGCATAAATTGCGCATGGACAAAGCGCAGGTACTGGATACAGCTCGTTCCGCGATTCGTTATGCCAAGAAAACATTCTCGAAGATTGAATTCTCACTTGAGGATGCAGGTCGTACCGAGTATGATTTCCTCGTGGAAATGGTAAATATGGCTGTTGAAGAAGGTGCAGCCGTTGTGAATATTCCGGATACGGTTGGTTACCTGAGCCCATATGAATACGGCAACATTTTCAAACACCTCAAGGAGAATGTACACGGTATTGAAAAGGTACAGCTGAGTGCCCACTGTCATAATGACTTGGGTATGGCGACCGCGAATACACTTGCAGCCATTCTCAACGGAGCCGATCAGATCGAAGGGACGATCAATGGTATTGGTGAACGTGCCGGGAACACGGCGATCGAGGAAATTGCTATGGCACTGGAGACACGTCAGGAATTTTTCCAGGCGAAAACTTCGCTGCAGTTGTCTGAGATTGCACGGACCAGTCGTTTGGTTAGCCGTTTGACAGGTATGGTTGTACCTGGAAACAAAGCCATTGTTGGGGCAAATGCCTTCGCACATGAATCCGGCATTCACCAGGATGGCATGTTGAAGGAAAAAACAACGTATGAGATTATGACTCCAGAGTCCATCGGTCTGAAGGAAAGCAAACTTGTACTGGGTAAACATTCTGGTCGACATGCTTTCCGTGAAAGGTTGATTGATCTGGGATATGAGCTGGAAGAAGAAGCATTGAATCGTGCTTTCGCCCAGTTCAAAGATCTGGCTGATAAGAAAAAAGAAGTGACTGATGAAGATCTGCTCGCTCTAATTGAAGAGAAATTGCAGGATGCACCTGAGGTGTATAAACTGGAATCCATCTTCGTAACGTACGGAGATGAATCGATACCAACAGCCAAAGTCCGCATTGCGACGCTTGACGGGGATACAATTGAGAAGCAAGCAGAGGGTAACGGATCGGTAGATGCAATCTACAATGCGATTGACCAAGTAAGCGGGGAAGACGTAACGTTGTCTGACTATTCCATCAAATCGGTAACACATGGTAAGGATGCATTGGGTGAAGTACATGTTGTGCTGACTCAGAATCAGGTTTCGGTACAAGGACGTGGCGTAAGCACAGATATATTGGGTGCAAGTGCACGTGCCTATGTAGACGGCCTGAATCAATTGATTGAGAAGCGCAAGACATATACGAACCGTGTAAACGTTAACCTGTAGGCTCCGATGCAAGAAGCACGCAGCCTTCATTGAACTGAACTATAAGCCGAGACACATGTATGCTGCTAGAATGATTAATTTTTAATTTAATTAATTTAGTAGATCGTTCGGCTTACTTTGTTACGTTCAGTGAGGTACGTAAAAAGTCTGACTCTCCTGTGGAGGGTCAGACTCTTTTGCTTGTATTTATATGATTATGGCAGTAAAACACAGTGCGAGTTGCACGCCTAACTCTCAAATTGGCTTACACTACCAAACTATTACCACGCGTATGCATTAGGTGCATGTCCACCTGGACCCGGGAAAATCTCATCCAGACGTTTGAGCACAGCTTCATCCAAAGTCACGTCCAGACATTTGAGTGCGGTCTCAAACTGCTCCAGTGTACGCGGTCCGATAATCGGGGCGGTCACTGCCGGATTGGCTGCAACCCATGCCAAAGCCACCGTATCCTGTGGTTCACCGAGATCACGACAGAGTGCAGCAAAGTCTTCAAGCTGAGTTTGCTGCTGCTCGATCCGTCCAGCGATGCCCCCGCTGCGTGTTCCTTCCAGCTTCTGCAGAGCATTACGTCCCAGTAATCCACCATCCAGTGGACTCCATGGAATGACGCCGAGGCCCAGCTCTTTGGCAGCGGGCAGTACTTCCAACTCAGGCAAACGACAGTTGAGACTATATTTATGTTGCTCGGAAACCAGGCCGAGGAAATGACGATTCTTGGCTTCGCTTTGAGCGATTGCAATCTGCCATGCAGCAAAGTTACTCGATCCTACATAACCGATTTTACCCTGATGAACGGCATTCTCAAATGCACCCCACAGTTCATTCCATGATACGGCTGGGTCTACATGATGCATCTGGTATAGCTCGATATGATCCGTCTGTAAACGGCGGAGGGAACCCTCCAGATGCCGTCTGATTTTGTAGGCGGAGAGGCCAGCTTCGTTGTTGGGGCCGTCTGTATCATCATGCATGGAGCCATAGACTTTGGTGGCCAGAACCACTTTCTCACGTCTGCCACCACCTTGGTTGAACCAGCGTCCGATAATTTCTTCGGTAAGACCGGAATTCTCTCCCCAGCCGTAGATGTTAGCGGTATCAAAAAAGTTCACGCCTGCATCAAGTGCTGCGTCCATAATGCGAAAAGCTTCTTTTTCATCTGTAGCAGGCCCAAAATTCATGGTACCGAGACAGATTCGACTGACCTTGAGGCCTGATTTACCCAAATACGAATATTGCATGTTGCTTATCCCTCCTGCGTACCTGATTTGAATTCAGCTATATTTTACCCCACCGGGAGGTCAGGAACAACTTGTGCAGGCTAATCTCTATTAGCTTATAGGTAAAATCTATTAAAGTCATAGATTGTATATCTTGGTCAAATGACCTTGGAATATGATACAAAAGAGAGAGTTAATATGAGACGTTACTTTATGAATAAATAATGAATGAAATATAAGGAGTGGACAACCCAATGGCAGACGTAAAAAAAATTGCAGTTATTGCAGGTGACGGAATTGGCCCTGAAGTCGTAGCTGAGGCTGAGAAAGTTCTTAAACGTACGGAGGAAGTATTCGGTTATCGTTTTGAGACAGAACATGCGCTGTTTGGCGGTATTGCGATTGATGAGAAGGGTACACCTCTTCCTGAAGAAACACTGAGCGTATGTAAAAGTGCAGATGCAGTCCTGCTTGGAGCGGTGGGTGGTCCAAAATGGGATAACAACAGCAAAGAGCTTCGCCCGGAAACAGGCCTGCTGGGTATTCGCAAAGCACTTGGATTGTTCTCCAACCTGCGTCCGGCTGTCGTATTTGATTGCCTGAAGGATGCTTCAACGCTGAAGCCTGAAGTACTGGAAGGTACAGATCTGATGGTGGTACGTGAGTTGACAGGTGGGATCTACTTCGGTGAGAAATTCAGACGTGAAAGTGCACAGGGCGAAGAGGCTGTGGATACATGTGCATATAATGTAACAGAAGTGGAGCGGATCGTTCGTCAGGCGTTCGAAATTGCGCAAGGACGTCGCAAAAAGCTGGCTTCTGTAGACAAAGCCAACGTATTGGAAACTTCCCGTCTCTGGCGTGAAGTCGTGAACCGGGTAGCACCGGATTATCCGGATGTTGAATTGGAGCATGTACTGGTAGACAACTGCGCGATGCAATTGCTGCGTCGTCCGTCCAGCTTCGATGTCATCGTAACGGAAAACATGTTCGGAGATATCTTGAGTGATGAAGCAGCGATGTTGACGGGTTCCATCGGTATGCTCGCATCTGCATCACTGGGAGAGGGCAGCTTCGGACTCTATGAGCCGGTACACGGTTCTGCACCGGATATCGCAGGTCAAGGCCTCGCTAATCCAATTGCAACCATTCTCTCTTTGGCGTTGATGTTCCGCACAACCTTTGGTTATGCAGAAGGTGCGGATGCCATTGAAGCAGCTGTGTCGGATGTATTGAACGCAGGACATCGCACGAGTGATATTGCTGTAGACAAGAGCACAGCGATCAGCACAACCGAAATGGGCGATTTGATCGTGGCGGCTATTCAGAAACAAGCGTAATTATATTACCAACTACAGGCAGCCCTTTGTTTCCAGTTATGGAATGTACAGAGGGCTGTTCCTTTATCATTTTTGCCACGAAAAATCCTTATTTATAATGATTATAAAAAAATAATGTTTATAATCTTGACTTTGGGAAGTCCGGATGATAACATTTTACTTGTACTTGTTATCAAGTATCAAATCATTTTAATTACAGGAAAAGCGTACGCGTTTTTCTTGATGATGAGCAATCCGCAAGGATGCTTACATAATCCCAAAGGAGGAATTTTTAGTTATGGCAGAACGTTTGGTAGGTAGACCAGCACCGGATTTCGCAATGGAAACAGTATCGGGAGACGGACAAGACTTTGGTTCCGTTAAACTGTCCGATTATCGTGGCAAATGGCTTGTATTCTTCTTTTATCCTTTGGACTTCACATTTGTGTGCCCAACTGAAATTACAGCTTTGAGCGTTGCTTCCGAGCAATTCAAAGCTTTGGATACTGAAATCCTTGGCGTGAGTGTAGACTCTGTACACAGCCACAAAGCATGGATCAATACACCTGTAGACAGCAATGGTCTGGGTCAATTGAACTTCCCGCTGGCTTCTGACATCACGAAGCAAGTGGCTAAAGATTACGGCGTTCTGATCGAAGAAGAAGGCGTAGCATTGCGCGGTCTGTTCATCATCGATCCAGAAGGCGAATTGAAATATCAAGTGGTTAACCACAATGATGTAGGCCGTAGTGTTGAAGAAACACTTCGCGTACTGCAAGCACTGCAATCCGGCGGATTGTGTGCAATGAACTGGAAACCAGGCGACACTAACCTGTAAGCCAGATTAACTTGAACGGTTTTTGTTCAAGCCCTCATCCCGTTAGGGATTGAGGGCTTTTTGCACCCTTTTGACGGTAGTTATCACGAAGTTAATCAAAAGTGTTTGAACAAGCAGCTAAGCGTGTTAATAATATATTAGAAGAAAGTCTTCTTTTTATCTGTTGAAAGAGGAATTGATGGCCTTTAAGGCGAATAGGGTATGGAAACCCGGTAAATATTCCGGTGCTCTGCATTTATAATCTGTACATGAATGTGATACACTGATGGAACTATTCCTTTTCGGAAGTGCTGGAAGTGTACGGGATGGCATTTTAACAAAAAAGTCCCGGCACGAATAAGGAGGGTGAACAAAAATGAGTTACTGTTGTGGGGCAAGTATGGTTGGAACGAAGGGCACGCTGAAGCATTACCGCACCCAGGTTCATAATGTTCCCCTGCTGTTTTGCCCGGTGTGTCACCGGGTTGAGGTGCATTATAAAGTGGAAAATGAATATGAAATTCTCGCTGAATATGCGCATGGAGACGGTGCATCCGAGATCGATTTTCAGGATTATGTAACAGAAGATGAAGATGCGATTTTCGAAAACTGTGTAAACCGTGAGAGTGAGGATGCCATGGTCATTGTGCAGCGCCAGATTGATATGGCTCTGGATTTGCTCAGGCTCGCGAAGGAAACCCAAGACGAGAAGTGGGAAAGCGAACTTAAACGTCGATTAGCTGTCATGAGTCAGCGCAGACTGAAAATTCAGCATAATAAGACCGGACTATAGATGATCTCGGATATATCACCAATTAAAGATATTAAAAACGAAGCTGATTTGCCTATGGGGGTGAAACGGCTTCGTTTTTGTGCTGTATTCTGGAACTAATTCGAGGTTTTTTTTAAAATAATTTCCATTCGACACTTTCTCCGATTGACTCTCTTCTATAAACTTGTCTATGATAAAAACAGACTTGCAAAAGAGGCGGAGCAAAAAATGTTCGTGTTTGGGAATAGGAGAAGGTCAGAATGGGACAAACGTATATGATTTTCCGGATCAACTGTTGGTTACCGGGAATAGACCAGCAAGAGTTCCGGCCATGCCATCCATATTTTCGGCTCAGCCCCCCAACGAAAGGGCACCGGTAATGAACAATAAAATCGGCCCTTCCTGTTTCTGTGATGATATGATGTCCGAATGGCAAGTTTATCATTTACGTGAAAAGGAGGAACCTGACATGATTAGTGAATTTCAGGATACAGTGCCTCAACCAACGGATGGATTCCCGCCTGTGCATCTGGATAACAACAAGTACGAGAATGTACTGGAACATCTGGATAGCGGTATTATGTTGTTTGACAGTCACGGTGTATTGACGTTTATTAACGTTCAGATGGCAAAGTTGTTGGAACTTCCAAGAAGTCTGTTGAGCGGCTGCACCCTGATGCAAATGCTGCATCATCCACAGATGAGCCGATTCAAGAAAAAGAAAATTTTACGTATCTATCGGGAAACTATTTTTCACCGTAAGCGCTATCATGAGTTGATTGATGAATACGGAAGGCATTGGCTGGTTACTGTGACGTACGGTGATCAGATGGATGGTGACTTCTTGTTCAGCGTCAAGGATGTATCTGATTATAAACAAATTGAACAGACCGCTTATCAAAATGACAAACTTGCGATGCTGGGGCGAATTTCAGCATCTATTGCTCATGAAATTCGTAATCCGTTGACTGCAATCCGTGGGTTCATCCAACTGCTCAGGCCCCATTTGCTGCAGCTCGGCAAAGACGAGTACGCTCGAATCATACTGACGGAGATTGATCGGGCGAATGACATCATCTACGAATTTTTGAATTCTTCCAAACCGTCAGCTCCACAGAAGACCGTGATATCCGTCGACTCTTTGCTCAAAGAGGTGGTCTTGCTGACCGAAAGCGAAGGGTTGATGAAGGGATGCGAGATCGTACTGGATGAAGGGGATGCCCCGCTGAATGTGTCCATTGATGTCAAACAGATTAAGCAGGTTATTTTGAATATGGTGAAAAACGCAATGGATGCCATTGAGGAAGTTGGCGAAGAACACACGGGTCTAATTCGAATATCTACCGCCACGGAAAACAAGTTCGTGCAGATCTCCATCGCGGATAACGGTCATGGGATGGACCATAACACGCTTGTACGTCTGTTTGATCCATTCTTCACGACCAAGGAGAGCGGGACGGGGCTTGGACTTTCGGTGAGTTACCGAATCATCAAGAATCATGGAGGCACCATCTCTGTGGATAGCAAAAAGGGCGAAGGCACGCGGTTTATGATTATGTTACCCTTGGTATATTGAGAAAAGCGGGGGAGTCAAGGAGTTGGCCATTTGCCAACTCCTTTGTTTTATGTTGCCAATAAGGGTTATAGTTAGTAATGAATGCGAATACATAAGCTCCATAACGGAAGGATGAGATGCAGATGGAAATCCAAGGAATGGAACGAATGAATCAACAATTGATGGATCACGTGGGAAAAGTGATTGTGGGAAAAGAGCATACGATAGAGCTGGTGATGACAGCCATCATAGCGTCAGGACATGTGCTGCTGGAGGATGTACCGGGTACTGGGAAAACGATGCTTGCCAAATCGGTAGCCTCTTCATTGGACTGCACATTCCAACGCATACAGTTTACACCGGACTTGCTGCCCTCTGACTTAACAGGGATTCATTTTTTTAATCAAAAAGAAGGGGATTTTGAATTCCGACCCGGCCCCTTGTTTGCCAATCTTGTACTAGCAGATGAGATTAACCGTGCTACACCGCGTACACAATCAAGCTTGCTGGAGTGTATGGAAGAGCGCCAGATCAGTATTGACGGTTCAACGAGACAGCTGGAACGGCCTTTCATCGTTATCGCCACCCAGAATCCTGTAGATAACCAGGGAACTTTTCCGCTACCTGAAGCGCAGATGGATCGTTTTATGATGAAAATTCGTATGGGTTATCCAAGCAGTGAAGAGAGTGTAGAAATTTTGAGACGTACGGTAGCCAGTCGTTCTGTTGATGATCTCTCGGCAGTGATCAGTCGTGAAGAACTTTTGAAGGCGCAGGATACGTATAAAACAGTGCAAATCAACGAAGATCTGCTACGATATATCATTCAGTTAACCGAAGCGACAAGGCAACATCCAGAGCTCTCGCTTGGCGTAAGTCCACGAGGGGCTCAGGCATTACTCAAGGCAAGTCAGGCATGGGCTGCACTGCATGGCAGAGACTTTGTTTTGCCTGATGATATTAAAGTACTGGCGGAACCTGTGCTGGCCCACCGACTGGTATTCCGTAACCGCATCAGACAACAAGAGGGCTTGGCTGAGCGTATCATCCAGGAACTTCTGAATCAGACAGAAGTGCCTACGGAGAATCTCGCTACAAGCGGGCGTTAATCTTATGGCATTATTATGGCTTGTCCTTGTTGGAGGCATTGTCGTTGTTATACATGGTGTGTGGTTTGGACGACCTGCACTGCGAAAACTCAGGTACAGCAGACAATTCAGCAAGCTGCGTTGTTACGCTGGAGATGAACTTGAGATGGTGGAGACGATATCAAATGAGAAACGAGTCTCCGTACCGTGGCTCAGACTTGAATCGATGATGCCAGTGTCGTTTGTATTTCGTTCTGGCTCAGGTATGGATATTAGTCAAGGCGAGATCTATCAGAACCATAAGAGTATTTTTACGTTAAAACCGTTTACTCGTATTACGCGCAAGCATCCTTTTACATGTACTCAGCGTGGAATTTATCCATTAAATACAGCAACGATGACAGGTGGGGATCTCTTTGGCGTGTGGCGTTCCACCAAACCGATTCCTTTGCAAATGTCTATGATCGTGTATCCTTCATTAATGAATGCAGAGGATCTTCCTGCAATTTATCAGGTATGGCAGGGAGAAGTGGAAGTATCACGATGGATCGTTGAAGATCCTTTCTTGATCCTGGGTGTTCGGCCTTATGGTGCAGGCGACCCTATGAATCGTATTCACTGGAAAGCGAGTGCACGTACAGGTGAATTACAAGTCTACAAGCAGGGATGGACAGCTGATCCGCAATCCTGGATTGTAGTCAACATTCAGGAATCTGCAGATATGTGGAGTGTTGTCACTCGACCGGAGAAGATTGAACGGGCTCTGCGTTACGCTGCCACGGCTGCAGTGGATGCCATCGGTAGAGGACTACCGGCAGGCTTCGCTCATAATGGTTATCATGTGGGTGGAGGCCGCGATACACTTCGGATTGAGCCGGATTATGGCACGCCCCATCTGGAACGGTTACTGGAAGCTATGGCAGAGACAGAGTTGAAATGTATGGTGCCCATGGAGCAATTCCTGAACGATGAAGTACGTCTGAATGAAGAAGCACAGCAAATCCGCAGCTATCTGCTGATTACATCCTATGTATCTGCCGCTATGGAGCACGAGATTGCACGTCTGCACGAACAAGGACATCGTGTAACGATTCTCCCGGTGGAGGACGTGAAGGGTAATACGAAGGCGGTGAGTGCATGAGGAACAGACCGGTAGCGACGACCAAAGGACTCATAGCAATGCTTGCCGTCTTGATGGCTGGCATATACCTTTTTCCGATATTTACGCTTGCTTCATTTTACGCAATGGAACATTTACCGTTCACATTATTCATCCTGGTTGTTCTTGTAGGTTGGTTGGGACAGTTCATTCAGCATAAAATTCCAGGTTTTAGCGAGAAGAATACATTCATTCGTGGAGTAACGGCACTCGTCATAGGATTTCTCTTCGCACTCGTTGTTGGGATGAGCCTTATTCTCCCGTTGCCGGATATCATCACATTGGTACTGTGTGGAGTCATCTCGGCTTATGCAGGTCTGACCTGCCAGCCCGTCTTTCATTCTGTGTTGTTATGGCGCTTGCAGATTATGGGTGTAATCAGTGCGATCGTGCTTATGATTGCTTCGAATTCGTTGGAATTCATGCAGCCGATACGAACCTATACCCTATGGATCTATATTGCGGGAGTGATCAGCTTTGCCTTTTGGCTGGTTGGACGATATATGCTGCAACTGGATCAGGCAATACTCAATGACGGCAAGAGAAGATTGGTATTAAGAGACTTTGCACGTGCGAATCATCAGCGGTTCATGTGGATGTTTATTGTTATCGTCGCGATTGGTGCGTTCCCAAGTCTGGCTGCCTGGCTGGGGCCGCTACGTGACCGCTTGCTTGCATGGATCAGGGGATGGTTTGGTCCGATTTCTGGTGAGGAGCCACGATTACCAATGGACAACCCCAATCAGCCGCTAAATATACCGAATGACTGGAGAGAGCCGCCATCCGAGCCCTCAGTCTTCTGGAACATCCTCGGATGGGTAGTGATGTGTGCTGTAGCAGGAGCAATTCTGTGGCTGCTTCTGAGGTTGGGACAAAAAACGATAAACAGACTTATGGATCGATTCAAGGGGATGTTACAACCAGGTGAAAAGAAGGCAGAACCACGGACGGAGTATATCGATGTCAGTGAGACGCTTGATGCGCCAGCAAAAGTCCGAAAGAATTGGTTTCGAAAAAAAGAAGCGCCACCTGCACAGGATGCTGAACGTGTTCAGTATTACTATCGGACTTGGATTGAAAGAGCTGCTCATCGAGGTGTGGTAATACAGGGGACGCACACTCCGCTGGAAGCCGCACAGACCATTATTCAGAATGGTGTGAAGGTAGAAGAAGATGAGCTGTCTGCGAGACTGCCAGATACGTATAATGCCGTTCGTTATGGAGAGAAAGCTCCCAATCATTCCGATATGGTTGAGATTGACCGAATCTGGAGATCTTATCGAAGTAAATAAGTCCGGAATCCCTTTACTTTTCTTGTCACGTTCAAGTATCATGAGAGGAATACACAAGTTGGTCAGAAAAGGAGCAGACATTAATGAAGACAAATCATTGCAAAATTGTAGATTGTACGATCCGTGATGGCGGATTGGTGAATAATTGGGACTTTAGCGTGGACTTTGTTCAACAGCTATATGCTGGATTGAATGAAGCTGGCGTTGATTATATGGAAATTGGATATAAGAACTCTCCGAAGTTGCTTAAAGGTGCCGAGGAAGCAGGACCATGGCGTTTCCTGAACGATGATTTCCTGCGTAAAGTTATTCCTCAAAAAGGCAATACCAAACTGTCTGCACTGGTTGACGTAGGTCGTGTGGACGAAAATGATATCTTGCCTCGCAGTGAGAGCATGCTGGATCTGATCCGGGTTGCCTGCTACAGCAAAGATGTAGACAAGGCACTTGCACTGGTTCAAACATTCCATGATCGTGGATATGAAACCACACTGAATATTATGGCACTCTCCAATGTTATGGAGAATGAATTGCTGGAAGCATTTGAATTGATCAAAGAAAGCGCTGTGGATGTTGTTTACATTGTAGACTCCTACGGCAGCTTGGATCATAATGATGTGAAATATCTGGTAGAGAAGTTCAAGACTCACTTGCCTAACAAGCGTCTTGGTGTTCACACACATAATAATATGCAGCTTGCGTTTTCTAACACATTGGTTGCGGCAGAACTTGGCGTTGAACTGCTTGATGCTTCTGTGTATGGTATGGGACGTGCGGCAGGAAACTGTCCAACCGAATTGCTCGTAGCTCATCTCAAAGGAACAAAATACAACTTGCGTCCAGTACTTGGTGTATTGGAACAGTTGATGGTTCCACTGAGAGAAAAAGAAGAATGGGGTTACATTCTGCCTTACATGATTACAGGTGCGTTGGACGAGCATCCACGTTCAGCGATGGCGATTCGTTCATCGGAAGACAAGGATAAGGTTGTTGATTTCTATGATAAATTAACAACACCAGAAGTGAATTTTGATAAGTAATATAGTCTGAAATACAGTTGCCAAATAGGAAAACATGGACTCTAACTGGAGATCCATGTTTTTTTAGTTCTTAATGCCTTGTTTTTCTCTATATTTATGAATAAATATTCCTAGGAGCAACTATTTTTTAGTTCACGTATACAAAATTAAATGTTATTATGTACCAGATAGCATGTGTATGCATGTGAATTGAACGTTGGTTAATATGATTTTTGTCGAATCGTGTAGTAAGTTTTAAGTTTGGTTAATGTAATTCAGGATAGGTGATCCCGGGAAGGAAAACACGGCATGAAGGTTAATCTGCAAGATCAGAGAAACATAAGTTGGGTCGCTGTGTGCGGCTTATTGTGTTTCCTCGCAAGTCAATGGTTTCGTTCTTCTTCAAGCTCTGATCTGATCATATCGGGTTATCCGGTTTTGACACTCTTGGGTGGATTTGCTGCGGTAGCGGCTTGTATCGGCATTTACAATCAAAGCTGGTTGTTTCGGACACAGAAGCTAACGCTTCGGAGGGCATTATTGACAACACTCTTTTTATTGATTGGTCTGTTTGAACTGGTTCATATTGTTTCATTTGCAGAAGAGATCCCAAATGGAGCCATGATGGAATCGGAGTTCTCCTTAATGATGTCAACCATGAAATCTTTGGTATGTTCAGTAGGTTTACTGCTCGTGTATACCTTAAATGAGAATGAAATTGCATTACCACGCAAATTCTTACTGTTCAGTGGGACATTGGGTACCTTTGTTATTTTGTACATACTGGCTATTCAGGAATGGAGCATGTTGCCGAGTATGCTTGACGGGGAAGTGCTGGGTGGTATCTTCACCCGAGTTCATCTTATGGTCGGATTGCTCTATGGCATTATTGCGGTTCTTATGTTTGTGCAATGGAAAAAAACCAAAGATGCTGATCTACCAACCATTCTATGTGGCATTCTGTGTTTCTTTTTTGGTGAATGTTATTTTGTTTCAGCAACTGGGGTGAACGATCTCAATCTGTTATTAGGATTGCTGAGTAATTGTATGGCATATTTTTTCATTCAAAAAGGGCTGTATACGTCCGTAGTGGACACGCCTTTCCTGCAACAGCAGGTGGCGGAAGCCAAGATGAACTATATTGCTCATCATGATGATGTAACGGGACTTCCAAACCGTCGTCGCCTTTCACAGCGGTTGAAAAAAATGATGGATGATGCCGTGGTGCAGGAACAGCTTGTTGGTGTACTGGTCCTGAATATTAATCGGTTCAAGACCATTAATGATTCGCTCGGACAGCAAGCAGCTAACCGGGTTTTGCGTCAGGTAGGTCAACGACTGAAACATTCGTCACTTCCAGGAGAAGAAGTCTTTGGATTGGGAAGAGATGAGTTTGCATTAACGATGACAGATTTTAGTTCAACCGATACAGCGTTGCGTCGGACAAGATCTATTTTGCAGCTTTTTGAGAAGCCCGTCTTGGTTGATGGCAATGAGTATCATCTTACACTTGGAATCGGGATGGCCATTTTCCCACATGATGGGGAGACACCACTGGAGATTATTCAGAATGCAGATACGGCTTTGCACAGTGCAAAGGAACAAGGAATGGAACTGAATCGTTTTGCCCATGCGATGCAGATGAAGGCACAGGAGCGTTTGCAGCTTGAGAATGATCTGCGCAAAGCGTTGGATCGGGGTCAGTTCTACCTGGTCTACCAGCCGCAGGTTAATCTGCAAAGTGGACTAATCGTTGGCATGGAAGCTTTGGTGCGTTGGCAGCATCCGCAGCGAGGCTCGGTATCTCCGGCGGAATTTATTCCTCTGGCAGAAGAGAGTGGGCTCATTGTGCCACTTGGCGAATGGGTGCTTCGTGAGGCATGTACACAGAACAAACAGTGGCAGGAAGCCGGTTATCGTAAACTGTGTGTTTCGGTGAATCTGTCGATGAGACAATTCAGGCACTCCCATTTGTTGGACAATATCAATGGCATTCTCAAAGAGACGGGACTAGAGCCTGTATGGCTTGAACTGGAGATTACAGAGAGCATGACATTTGATAAAGACCGGTCATTCGAACAGTTGCGCAAAATCAAAGAAATTGGTGTGCATATCAGTATTGATGATTTTGGAACGGGATACAGCTCGTTGCACTATCTGAAGGATCTGCCGATTGATCGGCTCAAGATTGACCGTTCATTCGTCAATGAAGTCATGGAGGACAGCAATAACGCCGCGATCGTATCTACCATCACCTCAATGGCGCATCATTTACAACTGAAAGTCACAGCTGAGGGCGTGGAGAACGAAGATCAGATGGTCTTTCTTCGCAATCAACACTGTCACGAGGCTCAGGGTTATTTCTTCAGCAAACCGATTAAAGCCGCTGAATTTGAAAAGCAGTTTTTGAGAGATGTGGATAAGCCTACAGGATAGGGAACAGCGGGGGTGCGAGGGTGCTCCTGCTTTTTTTGATGGATTCGTAATGAAAAAAATGGGAAATATGACTTGCATGCTATAGAGGATCATGGTATATTATTATTTGTAAAATCACTGTTAAATTCCTAAGGAACTTAACAATAAATCTTCAATCATGCGGGTGTAGTTCAATGGTAGAACTTTAGCCTTCCAAGCTAATAGCGTGGGTTCGATTCCCATCACCCGCTTAACGAAGCAGTACCGAAGCCCTTGCGATGCAGGGGCTTTTTCTATTACCTTAAAAGAAATCTCGTGGTAACAGCGATCAGAAGATTGTTCTGTCTTTGGAGTGGCGAATAAGTAAGTATGCTTTAGTTTAATTTATATACCCTTTGCTTTTTTACAATGATCTGGTACAATAACGGAGAAATTGATACTACACATGAATGAGAGGTAACCATACGTCCCATGAAGTAAAACACATGAATTGAACCCCAGTTAACTGCAGACGGTTTTATGACGCAGTCAGCCAGAGCGGCTGAGCAATGAGGGGATTCGTGTGTCCAAATTCAGCTATGGGAAAGGTATGGAACAAGTAAGCCTTGTAGGTTTACGTGTACCCTGTGTTTGGGGTTTCTTTGTTCATGCCGTAGCTTACCTTAGATCTGTCTTTGAATGCTTGATCCAACCCTGAATTGCCAAACCGCCGGCTGATGCCAGCGGTTTTTTTGTTCAGCAAAAAGGATGCAGGAAGGATGAGGCCTCATGATGACATTGGTACGCTTACATGAAGTATCAAAAGAGTGGAACGGCAATGAATTGTTTACAGGATTGAATTTGGAGATAAATGAGGGCGAGCGACTCGCCATTTTGGGTCGAAACGGATGCGGCAAAACAACGTTGTTACGCATCATTTTGGGTGAGGAGCATGGTGGTGGACGGATTGAACGTCATATCCCCCAGCAGGAATGGGGGTTCATGCGCCAGCGCTCGGAGATTGAGGCCGGGATGAATGTACTGGATGCGGTCCGGCGTGAGAGCGGTCAGATCTATGAAGTGAAACGGAACTTGGAAGAGCTGGAACAACGTTTGAGCGTCAGCACTGAAGCTGACGGAGAGCTGCTTGCAGCTTATACGCAAGTGATGGATCAATATGAACGGTTGAACGGTTATATGTGGGAGACAGAGGTAGAGAAAGTACTGACTCGCCTTGGATTATCCGCAGAGCATTGGAACAGACCCTATGATTCCTTGAGCGGTGGACAAAAAACAAAGGCTCGTTTGGCGGGGCTACTAGTCAGCAAACCTAAATTGCTGATCCTGGATGAACCGACGAATCATCTGGATGAGGGGAGCATGCGTTGGCTGGAAGAGTGGTTATCCTCATATGAAGGTACGCTGTTATTTGTATCACACGATCGTACGTTTATTGATCAGGTAGCATCAGGCGTCATTGAGTTTAATTCAGATGCCCTGACCAAATACAAGGGCGGATATTCCGACTACAAAATCCACAAAGAGCGTGAATTACGCGAACAGGAAACGATCTATCGCAGGCAGGAGTTGGAACGTAAGGCGCTGGAAGAAACGATTCGAAATTATCAGGAGTGGTTCCATAAAGCGCATAACTCAGCGACCGATGTGGAGGTGAAGATCACCCAGAGCTTCTACAAGGCCAAAGCCAACAAAAATATTTCACGTTATCATGCGAAACAAAAACAGTTGGAGCGTTTGGAGCGGGAACGGGTGGATAAACCTCGTGAAGCTGCCAAGTTGAACATGGAATTACAGATGAATTCACTGGCTGCACGCCAGCTGCTTGCGCTGGAAGAGGTGAGTTTTTCATATACGGGAGACAATCCATTGCTGCACGATCTTCGAATTACTGTGGAACGCGGCGATCGGCTTGCTGTACGGGGCCCTAATGGAACGGGCAAGACAACACTGCTGAAGTTGATGATTGGTGAGCTGGAACCTTCGCAAGGCAAGGTCACACGGCATCCACAGCTGAAAATCGGTTACTTTTCACAGGAGCTGGAAGGGCTTCCTGAGAATCAGACGCTGCTGGACAGCTTGCTTACCCTTCCATCCATGACACAAAGTGCGGCACGTACCATTCTGGGATGTTTCCTATTTTCCAGAGATGATGTGTTCAAGCGGATTGGGGATTTGAGCATGGGGGAAAAGTGCAGAGTGGCATTTCTGAGGCTTTACTTTGGCGGAGCCAATCTATTGGTGCTGGATGAACCGACGAATTATCTGGACATTGATACCCAGGAAGTCATGGAGAATGTATTAAAACAGGCTTCAGGTGCTTTGGTGCTTGTATCCCATGACCGGATGCTGACGAAGTCACTCGCGAATCGGTTATGCGATCTGGAGGCTGGTGGCACAGCAACTCTGTTTGAAGGAGGCGTGTCGGATTGGGAGCAGTCCACCAAACTTCGGGAGGTGGCGCTGGAGACCCGGGAATCCGATGACGAGCGGTTACGATTGGAGATGCGCCTATCGGAGTTGCTGTCTCCTGTGAGCACTGCTGGAAAAGACAGTCTGACACAACCGGAGCATTCGAATGAGCGAGCAGTCGAGGCAGCTGAGATTCGCGAAATCCAGCGGCGCCTGAAACAATTGAAAGATAAGGGTGCAAGCATAAATTAGAACATGGACGGCTTGCTATTTCGATCTGTTTTGCATATAATTATGAACGATCATCGATGATTACATCGATATAGGTAAGTGTTCAAAAAGATCGGTTTTCAGTACCAAGAAGATGGGATGAAGATAGAAATGGAGTAGCGGAGCGTAGGAAAACTACGTGAGCAACTACAATGTTTCCGAAGGAAACATACTTCGTAAGCATCTGCTTATTCGGCTGAATGCCATATTCGACGCTGATCATGCCGCTAGGCATCATTCGTAATCAAAAGCGGACTTTTTGACAACCTCTAGAGGTTTAACTTAAAAGCAAACGTGATGATGGAGACAAGTAAGCAGTGCCTCTGGACAGGGAGGAAGCGCCGTAGATTGAGAGCGTTTCTGTAGAACAAGGCTGCCGAAATTCACTCCGAAGCGGTTCCCTGAACCTGTTTGTGTGCAGACACAGAGGCAACAGTAGGGGCAAACGGTTAACGGTCGTTATTCCGTACAAAGTGAGACAGAACCAGTTGCAGGCCAGAAGGCCACGCAGCAATGGATGTCTAACAAGGGTGGTACCACGGTCTTTTCGTCCCTTCAGGGGAGAGAAGGCCTTTTTTTGTTGCAAAAACACCACAAAAAGGGGGCAATTACACATGAAAGAACGTTTAGAGGCATTGAAGATCGAAGCGCTGGAGCAGTTGTCTGGTGTGAATGATCCGCAGACGCTCGGTGATCTGCGTGTAAAGTATTTGGGGAAAAAGGGTGCATTAACTGAGATTTTGCGTGGTATGGGTGCGCTTAGTGCGGAGGAACGTCCAGTTATTGGTCAAGTAGCCAATGATGTTCGGGCTGCTATTGAGGAAGTCATTGACAGCAAGCAGGATCAGTTCCAGAAGGAAGAGACGGCGAAGCGTCTGCAATCCGAGAAAATTGATGTAACCCTGCCAGGACGTCGTGGACGCCAAGGCGGACTGCATCCACTGACCAAAGTGGTACAGGAGATCGAAGATATTTTCATCGGTATGGGATACCGCGTTGCGGAAGGTCCTGAAGTCGAAATGGATTATTACAACTTTGAAGCATTGAATCTGCCAAAGAATCACCCAGCGCGCGATATGCAGGACTCCTTCTATGTTACAGAAGACTTGTTGATGCGTACCCACACATCTCCGGTTCAAGTACGCACCATGCAGAGCATGAAGGGCGAAGTGCCTGTCAAAGTCATCTGCCCAGGTAAAGTATACCGCCGTGATGACGACGATGCGACGCACTCTTTCCAATTCAACCAGGTTGAAGGATTGGTCATTAGCGAAAACATTCGTATGAGCGATCTGAAAGGAACCCTGTTGCAATTCGTGCGCGAAATGTTCGGTTCCCACACAGAAATTCGTCTGCGTCCAAGTTTCTTCCCGTTCACAGAGCCAAGTGCGGAAGTGGATGTAACTTGTGTACAATGTGGCGGCAGCGGCTGTCGAGTATGTAAGCAAACAGGCTGGCTTGAAATTTTGGGCGGCGGTATGGTTCACCCGAAAGTACTGGAAATGGGTGGTTATGATCCGGAGAAATACAGTGGTTTTGCATTTGGTATGGGCGTAGAACGTATCGCGATGCTGAAATATGGTGTCGATGATATCCGTCACTTCTACAACAGTGATCTGACCTTCCTGAAGCAATTTGGACGGCTGTAACACTAAGACAAAAAAGATTAACCATTTAGAGCAAGCGAATGAACCGGGAACACCAATTTATAGATGAAGGAAGTGAACGTCCATGAGAGTATCGACAGATTGGCTGTCTGATTATATTTCCCTTGAAGGTGTGACGCCACAGGAATTGGCGGAGAAAATCACCCGTGCGGGTGTCGAAATTGATGTAGTGGAGAACCGCAACAAGGGCGTGAATAAAGTCGTTGTAGGTTATGTGAAGAGCAAGGAGAAACACCCCGATGCAGACAAACTGAATGTATGTGTCATCGATGCCGGACAGGAAGAAGATCTGCAGATCGTGTGTGGTGCGAAAAATGTGGATGCAGGCCAAAAAGTAGTCGTAGCCCTGGTTGGAGCGAAGCTCCCTGGTGGATTGGATATCAAAAAAGCCAAACTGCGCGGTGTTGTCTCCCTTGGCATGATCTGTTCCGCCAAAGAGCTGGGCATGAACGACAAATTGCTGCCCAAAGATCAGCAGGAAGGTATTCTCGTTCTGCCAGAACAAACAGAGGTTGGCACGCCAATTAGTCAGGTTCTTGGTCTTGACGATCATGTGCTTGAACTGGACCTGACACCGAACCGTTCCGACTGTCTCAGCATGCGTGGTGCTGCTTATGAAGTGGGTGCCATCCTGGGTCGTGAAGTGAAGCTGCCAAGTCCCAAAGACCAACTGGTTGAAGTTGGTGATGCAGCCGCGAGTCATATCTCCGTAGAGATTAAGGCACAGGAGCAATGCAGTCACTATGCAGCTCGTTATGTAACTGGCATTAAGCTGGGTGCTTCCCCGTTGTGGATGCAAAACCGTCTCATGGCGGCAGGTGTTCGCCCAATCAATAACATCGTTGATATCACGAACTATGTCATGCTGGAATACGGTCAACCGCTACATGCATTCGATGCGGATAAGCTGGAAAAGGGCCATATTGAAGTGCGGATGGCCAACGAAGGCGAAACGATTGTTACACTGGATGGACAGGAGCGCAAGCTGGAGCCGCACATGTTGCTCATCACGGACGGCGTGAAACCTGTAGCCATCGCTGGGGTTATGGGTGGCGAGAATTCCGAGGTATCGGAGGGGACGGTGAATCTGTTGCTGGAGTCCGCCAAGTTCGACGGCGGAACCGTTCGGAAAACGTCGCGCCAACTGGGGCTGCGTTCCGAAGCAAGCATGCGTTTTGAGAAGGAAGTAGATCCGGGTGCAGTCATTACAGCTTTGGATCGTGCGGCTGAACTGATACAGCGTTATGCTGAAGGTGAAGTGCATCAGGGAATCGTGGAAGCTGGAGCAGAAGCTGCGGAGAAACGTGTGATTCAATTGTCGCTGGACAGACTGAATCGTTATCTGGGAACCGATCTGTCTTTGCTTGAGGTAAAAACCATCTTCGCTCGTTTGCACTTTGCATGTGGTGATGCTGATCAAGGATTGCTGGATGTGGAAGTGCCAACACGCAGAGGGGATATTACGCTTGATGTGGACTTGTTTGAAGAGATTGCACGCCTGTACGGATATGACAACATTCCGACCACATGGATTGAAGGACCGACGACACCGGGGGCATATACACGCTCTCAAGCGATGCGTCGCACTATTCGTGGATTGCTCTCAGGCAGTGGCTGGCAGGAAATGATCAGTTACTCCTTTGTACACCCGGATAAAGCGACCCTATTCCCGGCATTGACACAAGGCAGTAAAGCCGTGAAACTCGCGATGCCTATGAGTGAGGACCGCAGTGTGCTTCGTACGAGTATTTTGCCGCAAATGCTGGATGCAGCGGTGTATAACATGAACCGCAAACAGGATTCACTGGCTGTATTTGAAGTGGGCAATGTGTTCTTCACCGAAGAAGATCAGTTGACCAAGCAACCGCATGAAATCCCAGTACTGGGGCTGCTTCTCACCGGAAATCGTGCAAGCCAGCAGTGGAATGTTGGAGCGGAGAAAGTAGACTTCTTCGATCTGAAAGGTGCGCTTGAGCATCTGTTCGCCTACGTGGGGCTTGAACAACGCATTCGCTTGGTAGCAAACAGCCCTGAAGGATTCCATCCGGGACGTTCCGCATCGGTTTACCTGGAAGGTAAGGATGGCGGGGAAGGCACATTGATCGGTACATTGGGTCAATTGCATCCGGAACTGCAACAGCAGTATGATCTGAATGATGTATACATCGCAGAGATTGCACTTGAATCGATATACAGCGAAGCAGACGCTGACATTCGTTATCGTGAGCTTCCGCGTTTCCCAGCCATGGAACGTGATATCGCGGTTGTTGTGAATGAGGATGTTGAAGCTGGAGATATGCTGCGCGCCATTCGTGAATCGGCGGGTGAATTGTTACAAAACGTACAGGTATTCGATGTGTTTACTGGCAGTAAACTGGGTGAAAACAAGAAGAGCGTGGCGATGGCACTGGTATACCGGAATCGTGAACGTACACTCACCGATGAGGAAGTTACTGAAGTTCATGCCCGTGTAGTGGCTCGTCTGGAAGAGCAATTCGGAGCGGAATTGCGTAAATAGGACAAAAGAAGATTTTTTGAACAAAGATTAGCAGGAATTGTTTGAAGTCACATCGAATCCTTAGCATTAGAGGATCGATGTGACTTTTTTGTGATTACAGCTTAGAATCAACATACAGACTTGAAGGAGGGCACAACTGTGACTACACCTGATCGTACACGCGTCACCGTAGAGATCTACGGGACTTCCTATAAACTGGTTGGCAGCAGTGCCGACTATATGAAACAAGTAGCTAACCTGGTAGATGAGCGTATGGGCGCAATCTCCAAGCAAAATTCCCGTCTGGATACTCCGCGTATTGCGGTACTGGCGGCTGTACATATGGCTGAACAGTCTCTTCAGACTCAGGAAATCCGTAATGAACTGAAGATGATCACTGGAGAACGTACAGAACTGAGAAACGAATTGAATCGGTTGAACGCCATACAAAATGAACATCAACAAGAATTGGAACGGCGTGACCAGGCTCTTGCTGATTTGCAAAAGCTGAAGATTGAAGCAGAGCAGGCGTTGCAAAAGTCCGAATCGGACAAAAATTCAGAGATAGCCAAGTTGAATACGCTGTTGGAGCAAGAACGCGCTCAAGCAACGGAGCGAGTGCAGAAATTGCAGGCGCAAGCGACAGCTCAACTGAAGGAAGCAGAAGCCAAGGGAACGAAACAGCTGAAGGAAATGGAAGAGAAAGCGGCTAACCAGCTTAAAACTGCACAGGCACAGGCCGCTTCCCAGCTCAAAGAAGCTCAGAACCGTTCTGCAGCCGAATTGCAGCAGGCGCAGGCCAAAGCTGCGGCGCAATATAAAGAGCTGCAGGACAAGACTGCAGCTCAATTAAAAGAAGTCGAAAGCCGTGCCGTTGCAGAACGTCAGCAGATTGAAGCCAAAGCTGCGCAGCAGGTTCAGACAGCCAAGGAAGAAGCCGAGTCGGCCATTTTGTCCGAGTTGGAGCAGGCAGAGAGCAATCTGAAGAAAGCTCAGGAAGAAGCAACGCTGCAATATCAGGAACTTCAGCAACAGATGGAACTTCGTCTTCAACAGGCTGAAGAAAAAGCGTTGCAACAGACACAAGAGCTCACGGATCAGGCGAATCGGGAACGGGCTGACTTGCAGGAACAAGCGGAGCAGCAGCGCCTGACTGAGATAAATCAGTTGAATGCGGAGTTCAAGGCGTTATCCGAGCAGTTGGAACTCGAATGGATGGAGAAAGAAGCAGCTCTCGAAGAACAATTGCAGCAAGCCAAGGAAGCAGCAGCGTCCCAGGCGAAAGAAGCCGAAGCGGCGGCGGAGGCCTTGTTGCAAGAAGAACAGGGCAAGCTCAAGCAGCAACTTGAGGAACAACGTAAACAGGCGGAGACTCGACTATTAGATGTCGAAGAACAATTAGAAGAAGTAATGACCCAGCTTATCAGTGCACAGGACATAGTTGCAGAGCAAGAACAGCAACTTCAGCACGAGCGTGGTCAATTGGAATCGTTACGTCATGAACATGGGGTCCGTAAACAGGAGCAGGAAGTTCAGACTCGCCGAATTACGGAACTGGAACAACAACTGGAGCAGTTGAAAGAGGATCGTTCCCAGTTGCAGGAGCTTCTGCGTGAAACGGAACAGGCTGCCCAGCAATCCCGTGATTCACAGGAACAATGGAAGCAGAAGTATAATGAAACTGTGGATAGAGAAACCTCTCTCACAGCACAGCTGCGCAAACTTCAGGAGCAACATGCACAGCTTGAACAGGAAGTTCAAAAGCTTCGTGAGGCTGAAGTGAAGTCGGAAGAGGAACAACGCAGATTGCATAAGGTGCTTGAACAGGCTCATGCTGCGGTGCGTACATTGCAGAATGAGATCGGCACGCTTACGGAACGTGAGCAGTCCTGGAAGGACCTTGCTGAGCAGCGATTGGCTGAGATCGGGGACCTGGAGAATCAGATTCTTGAAGTTGCTGAACAAAATGAAACGTTGGAGTCTGGTGTGCAATCTCTTCATGATGAATTGTCCGTGGTGAAGGAAGAGTCTCGTTTCAACCATGAAGAGGCTGTGCAATACCAGAAGGATGCAGAGCTTTTGGAAGAGAAACGCAATCAGCTTGAAGTTGAGCTAAATGTTGTTCGGGAAGAGCTGAACCGACTTCAGGATAACTATAAACAAATCCGTAATGATTACAGTGATGCATTACAACGGGAAGAGAATTACAGTTCCAAGCTGGATGAATTGAGCAAGGAGAAACAAGAGATTGTGAGCGCACTTGAAGAAGCGAGACAGTCTTCAGCGAAACTTTCCGAGCGCTACTCGGAGCAAGAGAGCCGGCTAGCCCAGACTGAGGAAGAAGCATTGGAGTGGCAGATCAAACACGAAGAACTGTCAGCCAAACAGGCCGAGTTGGCATCCCGTCTGGAGCAGATGACAAGACGTGAAGAAGAACTTCACTCAACCGTTGAACAAGCAGAGCAGAACAACCAGGTGTGGCAACGCCGTGCAGACGAATGGGCGGCTCAGGAACAATCCTGGCAGGAGCGCTGGGCTGCACTTGAGAATGAACTAACGGTTTGGAAGAGAGAAAGTGCTGCAAGTAGTGAGTTGCTGGAGGGGCTGGAGCAAGAACGACAGCAGCTGGACAAGTTACGTGCAGAAGCGACCCAAGAGAAAGAGATCATGGAAACTAAACTGCTTGAGATGGGGGAGCGTTACGAACTAGCGGCCAATCAATTACGTTTGTTACAGGTTGAACGTGAAATGGAGCAGGAGAAGGCTGAGCAGCTGAACACGGAATATCGTCAGTTGCATGATGAATATACGAAATTGCAGACGGAATATAACGAATGGATTGAATTGATTGAACAGGACCAGACCTAGCGGATTGATTGTAGTAGCACTGGCTCGTGTGCAACGCACTCTGGTACAATTTGTTATACTAAAGAAGGAGCTCCCGTCGCTGCGGGGGCTCCTTGTCTTGAAACCTATTCTTCAACGATAATTTTGGAGATCATGCTGCTGTGTCCGGAACCACAGAAGACCGAACAGGACATTTCAAACTCACCAACTTTGTCCGGGGTTATGACTTTGGAACTATTTCTGGTGTCGAGCGTAAGATTCAGCTCAGGCACAAGAATACCGTGGTTTCCGTTTACATTTTCATAAACAATCTTAACCGGGACACCTTTTTTAAGATGGTACTCGGGTTGATCAAATGTGTAGTTGCTTGCCTTGATGACCAGTTCTTCACTGGCTGTAACGCCAGCATCCGACCCGTTGCTGTCAGAGTCTGCGGACTGATTCGCTCCTCCACATGCAGTGAGGACCAGAATTAACATACAGGCAGCGAGCCATGTTATGCCTTTCTTCATTATGTGCCTCCTTAAAGCGTGATATGGATAAAATTTGAATGATTGCTCCAGTCATCATACCGCAATATGTGGATGCCTGTACACGCTGCGTATGTCGTTTTTTTGAAAATTGTACGTGTACGGCAGAGCAGGCGTACTGCCCGAATGAAATAAACCCCTTCCGGCCAGGGCCTTCAGAGGTTTAGGAGAATTCATGGGGACGTTAAGGTGAAGTGGAGATTAACTTTTGGAGCTTCGTCCGGCATCAAAAGGGGTGGATACCGGGATGAAGAGATCGATAATCCCGATAACCAGCGCAGCGAGAATGGCACCGAGCAGGCTGACTTCAACATGATCTACAACATATTGACCAAGCCAAATCACCAGTGCGCTAACGATAAATCCGACAATACCGCGACCAAACGGGTTGACCCTTTTGCCGAAGATACCTTCAACGATCCAGCCGAGCAGGGCAATGACGAGAGCAAGCAACAGGGCGCTCCAGAAGCCACCAACGGCGAATCCGGGAACGATCCAGCTGACCACCATTAATACAATTGCAGCGATGATAAATCGCACGACATGTCCCAGGAAATTCATGGTGTTTACCTCCTTTTATTCGGATTGAACTGAGCAGGGCAACTCCAGGGGGATGGAGAGGTTGCACAATCCTGACACCTGTAGTTTGTGGTGCTATGGTTGAAGTTATGTGTGGAAGGATTCGTTAAATAGCGTAAGAAAGTTTCTTTCGTTATAATACAGATATAGTTTGGAAGGAGTTGTACACTTGGACACGAAAATTTTACACACACTGGAATATCGCAAAATTTTAAATACATTGCTTAGCTTTGCTCAGACGACCATGGGAAAAAAGAAAGCGGAGCAACTTGAACCAAGCAGTGAACTTGAAGAAGTGAAGCGGTTGTTGCAGCAAACCGATGAAGCCTTCACATTTGATCGCCTGAAAGGCTCACCGTCGTTTGGGGGAATTGTAGATATTACGGCTTCCATCAAACGTGCTGAAATTGGAGGCACACTTAACCCTCACGAACTTTTGGGAATATCCAATACAACCTTTGCGGCGCGGCGATTGAAACGTCAGATTGGTACTTTGCATGAAGATGAGCCCATCGAATCATTGTTCTATATCAGTGATCAACTGTCGGAGCAAAAAACGCTTGAGGATGCCATCAAAATCTGTATTGACGATAATGCAGAGGTTGCCGACAGTGCAAGCGTAACGTTGGCGCAGATTCGTCGTGAGCTGCGAGGCGGAGAAGCACGGATTCGCGAAAAACTGGATTCCATGATACGATCCTCTACCGTATCCAAGATGCTTCAGGATCAGCTCATCACCATCAGAGGAGACCGTTTTGTAATCCCGGTGAAAGCTGAATATCGTTCGTACTTTGGCGGGATTGTGCATGATCAATCCGGTTCGGGTGCGACATTGTTCATTGAGCCGGAATCCATTGTTGCCATGAACAACAAATTACGTGAAACCCGAATTCGGGAAGAACGCGAAATAGAAATTATTTTGCAGAAATTGACGGCACTTGTCAGTGAGCAGGGAGAGTGGCTGTTGTATGATGTCGACTTGCTGGGATCACTTGATTTTATCTTTGCCAAAGCACGACTGGCTCGTGAACTAAAAGCAACATTGCCTCGCATGAATGACCGCGGGTTCCTGAAGCTTAAGAAAGGCCGTCATCCACTGATTGCGATCGAAAATGTGGTTCCAATCGACATAGAGCTGGGCAATGATTACACATCCATTATCGTGACAGGTCCGAATACGGGTGGTAAGACGGTAACGCTCAAAACGATTGGATTGCTCAGCCTGATGGCAATGTCCGGTTTATTTGTTCCGGCTGAGGATGGCAGTCAGTTATGTGTATTTGATGCGATTTATGCAGACATTGGGGACGAGCAGAGTATCGAGCAGAATCTGAGTACTTTCTCCAGTCATATGACCAACATCATTCGCATTCTGAAAAACATGACGCCGAAAAGTTTGGTGTTGCTCGATGAACTTGGAGCAGGGACAGATCCTGCTGAAGGTTCCGCACTGGCGATCTCCATGCTGGAGCATATGCACCGGACGGGATGTCGCATGGTTGCAACCACGCACTACAGTGAACTGAAAGCATACGCATATGAGCGTAAAGGTGTCATTAATGCCAGCATGGAATTTGACATCAACACACTGAGTCCAACCTATCGCCTTCTGGTGGGTGTACCTGGACGAAGTAATGCATTTGCCATTGCAGAGCGACTGGGACTGCCGGGTTACATTCTCGACTACGCCCGTGGCGAAGTGAAGGAAGAGGATCAACGGATTGAGCACATGATTGCTTCTCTTGAAGAGAACCGTCTTACGGCTGAACAAGAACGTGAGAAGGCAGAGAGCTTGCGCCAGGATATGGAGAAATTACGCAGTCGTCATCAGACCGAATTGGAGAAGCTGGAACAGCAGCGTGATCGTAGGATTGAAAAAGCAGAAGAAGATGCACGCAGCATTGTGGACAAGGCTCGCGCGGAAGCGGAGAAGATTATAGCCGATCTTCGCCTGTTGGCTATGGAAGAAGGTGCTTCCGTGAAGGAGCACAAACTCATTGCTGCCCGCAAACAGCTGGACGAGGCGGAACCGGAGAAACGCAGAAAAACGGTCAAGAAGACGGCAACAGCGCCGAAGACTCGTGCCATCGGTCCTGGTGATGAAGTGCTTGTCTACAGTTTGAATCAGAAAGGCCATGTTGTAGAGATGTCGGGCAGCAAAGACGCTATGGTACAACTGGGGATTATGAAAATGAAAGTATCCCTGGATGACCTGGAACTGCAGCAATCGGCTCCAGCAGCCAAACCGAAACAAAAACCGGTAACGGGTATGAAACGCACACGTGATGACAATGTGAAAAGTGAATTGGATCTGCGTGGTACCAACCTGGAAGAAGCCCTGATGGAGACAGATCGGTTCATTGATGAAGCTTTCCTTGCCAACCTGGGCCAAGTTTATATTATTCACGGTAAAGGTACGGGAATTTTACGTTCCGGTATTCAGGATTACCTGCGTAAGCATAAACATATTAAAAGCTACCGGCTGGGCAATTACGGAGAAGGCGGGAACGGTGTGACCGTCGCAGAATTGGAATAGCCGGTCCATGAATCAATGATATTCTGCGACCTTATTCATGAAGGTCGCAGATGGGGAGAGGGGAACGGTGCGTGATAGAAAGCATTGACCAATTGCTGTCTCATCCCTTGGGGATGGTACTCGGTTTTTTCTCGGTAGCGATTATGGAGTTGCTTGTATTTCTGGCTTGCTTCGAACTGGTGACCAAGTATAAATGCTGGACGGAGATCAAGAAGGGCAATGTGGCCGTTGCGATGGCTACAGGAGGTAAGATCTTCGGGATCTGCAACGTACTGCGTTTCTGCATACAGGCTAAATCTTCGGTGTATGAAGCCATGACGTGGTCGTTTGTTGGGTTCTTCCTTCTGCTCGTTGCCTATTTTTTGTTCGAATTCCTGACACCCGTGTTCTCCATTGATAAGGAGATCGAAGCGGACAACCGAGCTGTTGGATTGATATCCATGATTATTTCCGTTTCATTGTCGTTTGTTATTGGCGCGAGTATTATCTAGGGGGACCGGTCATGAAGATACTGATACGGATTCTGTTTGCGGCATCAATTGTGTTTTTTGCCATCGGTGTGATCTATGTGATGAATACATGATGATTTGAAAGAGAAAGGTTGATTTAATATGGAGACAACAGTATGCCCTTGGTGTCACACGGAGATTGTATGGGATGAGGAACTCGGTCCTGAAGAAGAGTGTCCATATTGTCACAATGAATTGAAGGGATATCGTACACTCAACATTGACATCGGAGATGAAGAGCAAGATGAAGCTGAAGACGACATTTATGATGTGGATCATGCAAACGATGATAAACAGACTACGGATCTTTCAGATCTGTGGGGGGATGAAGTTGAGCTCAAATTGCCGGAGTTGCGAACGTTAACCAAATACGCGGATGAAGGTAATGACCTGATTCAATATGAACAAGGTGTCCAGAAGCAACTTGATCATCAGGAAGAAGTACCCGAGTGCCCGAATTGTCGGGAATTCATGATTCTTGCTGGTACTCAAGCTGCAACGCAGGATAACTTTACTCCAGTTGCTAACGCAGCTTCAGGCGAAGGGTCACTATTGTCACCACCGTTTAAGGTATTGACCTATGTATGCTCGGGATGTTTCCAAGTTCAATACAGTCTGTCTGAGGAAGATCGTCTGCGTCTGATTAAGAACCTGAGCACACAGGAATAAACATTACATTACGGAGATTCTAACCAATTTCATAGCAATCCTGAAGATTCATCATGTTTTCCTCTTGCTTGGGGCACGTTAAACCTAAGACCTACCTGTGCACAGTTCACTTCAGGTGGATGAAGGAGGAGCAGATGAAGATTACTTTAGGCCGACAATCCATTCTGCTTTTGGGCGTGAATGGATTGTTTGCGTTAGCCGGAGCGTTGTCGGGAACCTTTTTGAATGTGTTTCTGTGGAAAAGCCGTCCGGATTATGCCATGTTGGGTTGGTTTACAATTAGTCAGCAATTGGCTATTGGACTCACGTTCTGGCTTGCTGGCAAATGGGTCAAGGAACACAATAAAATGAGTGCTTTACGACTGGGGACTGCACTGTCCGGGCTTTTCTACATGGTTGTCCTCTGGGCCGGTTCCAGAGCTGTAGACTGGATTTGGCCTCTGGGCATACTACTGGGTTGTTCTCTGGGGCTATTCTGGATCGCATTTAATGTCGTGTATTTTGAAATAACGGATCGGGAAAACAGAGATCTATTCAATGGCTGGGTGGGATTACTTGGCTCGATGACAGGAATTATAGGTCCATGGTTCTCCGGTCTGATTATCACCCGAATGACGGACAATACAGGGTATCGTCTCATATTTACGGTATCACTTGTCATTTATGTTATCGCGGTGGTATTTAGTTTTTTTCTCAAAAAGAGAAAGGTAAGCGGTACATATCGCTGGTCCGAGCCTTGGATACAGTTATCCAAACCGGATAGTCCCTGGAGGACCTTGGCCTTGGGTTTGTTCGCTCAGGGTGCGCGTGAAGGGGTCTTTGCCTTTCTGATTGCATTGCTTGTATACGTGGCCACTGCACAGGAGTACAAGTTGGGACAGTTCTCACTCATCACTTCTGCCGTGGCATTACTAAGTTATTGGGCAGTGGGGAAATGGTTTAAACCACAGTATAGATCGAGAGGCATGTTCATCGGAGCTCTGATTCTGCTGATTGTGCTGATACCTCTTCTGTGGAAAGTGACCTATGTTACGCTGTTAATCATGGGGATTGGAAGTGCAGTTGCGATGCCATTGTATATTTTACCTATGATATCAGCGGGATTCGACATGATGGGTACAAGTGGTGAAAATGTGGAAAAAAGGGTTGAACTTGTCGTATTGAGAGAGTTATGTCTGATGGGTGGCAGACTTTTCGGGTTGACCATATTTATTGTAACGGTCACGAATACTCCGTCCCTGCGCATGTTAACTTGGCTTATTATCGTTCTGGGTGCTTTTCCGCTCATTGGATGGATCTTTATGCGCAAGTTATTGAATCGGACGGAAGGTCAAGAGTCGGGGGGGTAGCAACCTTTCAATATACAAACAGGGTACAATGCAAAAGAGAGAGAACTTTCCCTGCATTGTACCCTGTTTGTATTTGTATTGGTTCATGTAGTTGGTTGTACAGGAGATGGTTTACTTGTACGTGTAAGTGAGAATAAATTCATATCAGGGTTCTGCTTGCCCGTAATGGCATCCACAATGAGAGAGGCAGCAATCATACTGTACACGGTACCGTTGCCTCCATACCCTTCAACAAAGTATGAATTCGGATAGTCTGGGTGTGGACCGATTAGCGGAAGACCATCATGGGTGCTTCCAAAAACAGCTTCCCAAGCGTAATCAACTTCGAGATCAGGTAATGGGAAATACTCGGCAATCTTCTGTAACAAAATCTCACCTTTATGAACCGCCTTGATCGCCCGTTGTTCTTCTCGAGGACGATTCTCATCAAGTCCACCAGCAAGAATTCTTCCGTCTGGAGTTGTGCGCATATATAGATAAGGTCGTTCGGTCTCCCATATCAAGCTTCGCTTATGCCAGCTGCTCAGATCCTGTAGTGGCTTGGTAGCGATAGCATATGTGCTTTGAAGGTATGCGCCTCTGTCCTTTTTGATTTCTTGTGTTTCATAGCCTGTTGAGAAAATAACATGTTTGGCACGTACAGTGCCATCAGGTGTGTAACATAGGGCACCATTTTCATCATAATCACAATGGGTTAATTCACTATGAGCGTAGACTCTTGCTCCTTGACGTGAGGCTGAATGGAATAGTGAGTGAACCAAACGAAACGGATTAACCTCGGCATCTCCGCTTGTGTATAGTGCAGCACGTTTGCTGAACGGGAACACTGCACTGATTTCTTCCTGATCCCACAGCTCTACATCAAATCCATAATGCTTCAGGTTACGATATTCTTCCTCCAGCAACGGTACATCTTCCTCGTGACTGGCGCAATACAGACTTGTGCGAGGCACAAACCAAGGATCAATCTCAAGCTTCGATGAAATTTTTTCGAGATGTTGCATGGCATCACGGCATAATTCGTAGAATCGAACACCGCGTTCTTCTCCGAATGTCTGGATACAAGAGGTGAGCCTTTTGTCATTCGTATATTGGAGCAGGCCCGTATTTGCCATACTACTGCCATAACCGATATCTCTTTTGTCAATAACAACGGTGTCAATCCCCTGATCCGTCAAAAGCTTGGCAGACAACGCGCCTCCCATTCCACCACCGATGATTAGGCAATCACAGGACAGATTTTCTTGCAAAACAGGATAATGGGGATGGGAAGTAAAGGTAGTTGGCCAAAATGTTTTTCCGTTAATAAGTTCCATAATTGATCACCTCTGTTGAATGTAGTTGAAGTATACTTTTTCAGGTTAGGGTAACAATAAATTCGCAATAACTTTAGATTAAGGAGGTCAGATATACATGCAAAACTCACAAATGCAAGCACTGAGCCCCAAGGAACTGAACTATATTGCGGATTCAATTTCCAATGAGGAAATGTTAATCAAACAATGTGCAGCTACAGCCTCCATCACACATAATCCGCAAATTCAACAGGCGCTGAATCATTATGTTCGCTCACATGAGCAGCATCTGAATACTCTTGTCAATGCGTTACAGCAACATCAATCTCTTGCACCAGCGCAATCACAGTAAAGTTCAAAACATGACAAGTTATTTCAAAGTATAGGAGGAAAATACATGTACACTCAATCTTTGTCATCTGGTGGGAATTTTATGCAAGAGCAAGATTTGTTGAAGTCGATTCTTGCAGATTTAAGACGAACTTCACGTGAATATACAACGGCAACTACTGAATCTTCCTGCCCCACGACCCGGAGAATGTTCAATGATTTAACGAACGATACATTAAGACTGCAAGGTGAACTGTTCAACCTGATGCAACAAAACAACATGTATTCCGCTTCATCCAAAGCACTTCGTCAGGATGTGGACAAACAAATCCAGTCTGCACACCAGACCCAACAGAAGTGTCAGCAATTCATTCAAGAAAAGAACACGCAGAACAGTTCATATAGCCAAGCTCCTAATGTGCCTCAGCATCAACCGAATTACGGTAACCCTTATTACATGTAACCTTTGCAAAAGAGGTTTGAAGCACCTAACGTTACAGGACCATACCACCGCTTGCCTGAATTCAGGGCAGGCGGTCTTTTGTCTATGCATCAACGTTAAATTCATGTAATATAAGTATTAATTCATTTTCAGGAACCTGGATGACGCTGGAGGGAAAACCATGAAAGATTTGAACGATCTGCAATTAAAAGTTCTGGATCTTCTAAAGGAAGACGCGAGAAGGACTCCCGCACTGCTGTCGACGCTGCTGGGGGAGTCGGAAGACAACATCAAGAACGCCGTGGCACAGCTTGAACAAGACCACGTCATCGTGAAATACGCAACCGTCGTGAACTGGAGTAAAATAGATGATGAGAAAGTAACGGCCCTGATTGAGGTGCAGATCACGCCAGAGCGTGGTCGTGGTTTTGAAGGGATTGCCGAACGCATTTATCTCTATCCACAAGTGAAGTCCGTATATCTCATGTCCGGTGCATACGATCTGCTCGTTGAAGTGGAAGGTGGCAACCTGCGTGAAGTCGCTAATTTTGTATCGGAGAAATTGTCTCCGATAGACTCTGTACTTTCTACCAAAACGAATTTTATTCTTAAAAAATATAAGCAGGACGGGATTATTTTTGAAGACCATCAGGAAGACAACCGTCTCATGATCTCGCCGTAAAGGAAGATGTGTCATGATAGTGAATGAACAGACAACCGGGAACAACAAGAAAATGACATCATATCTGGCACCTCTCGTGCAGCAGATACCTCCATCCGGAATTCGTAAATTTTTTGATCTGGTTGGAGACAACAAGGATATTATCACATTGGGTGTGGGTGAGCCTGATTTTGTTACCCCTTGGCATATGCGTGAAGCTTGTGTATACTCGCTGGAAAGAGGCATGACCAGCTACACATCCAACGCAGGTATGCCGAAGTTGAGAGAAGCCATCAGTGAATATCTGGATACGCAGTTTGATACCAAATACGATCCCAAGGATGAGATTATTGTTACTGTGGGTGGCAGTGAAGCGATTGACTTGGCTTTGCGAGCATTAATTGTACCTGGCGACGAGATTCTCATTCCTGAACCTTCGTACGTGGCTTATTCACCAATCGCTTCAATCGGTGGCGGTATACCGGTTGGTGTTGAAACCTACGCGAAAGATCAGTTTAAGTTGACTGCTGAAGCACTTGAAGCTGGCATCACACCGAAGTCGAAAGTGGTTATTCTGTGTTATCCGAGTAATCCCACTGGAGCCATCATGACGTATGAAGAGTGGCTTCCTATTGCTGAAGTGATTAAAAAGCATGATCTGATTGTGATCGCGGATGAAATCTACGCTGAATTGACGTATACGCAAAAACATGTTAGCTTTGCAGCTATCCCTGACATGAAGGAGCGGACCATTCTCGTAAGCGGATTTTCAAAGGCTTTTGCAATGACAGGTTGGCGGATTGGGTATATGTGTGGTCATCCTGAGCTTATTGCAGCCATGCTCAAAATCCATCAGTATACGGTAATGTGTGCGCCGGCCATGGGTCAGGTTGCCGCACTTGAGGCGTTGACGAATGGTTTGGGTGAGAAAGATCGGATGGTAGAATCGTATAATCAGCGTAGACGTTTAATTGTGCAGGGATTCAGGGATATTGGACTTGATTGTCATGAACCTCAGGGAGCATTCTATGCATTCCCGAGCATTCAAAAGACGGGTATGAGTTCCGACCTGTTTGCTGAACGATTGTTAACGGAGAATAAAGTGGCTGCTGTTCCGGGCAATGTTTTTGGTCCTCAGGGAGAAGGCTTCTTGCGTTGCTCTTATGCTACTTCTGTAACCCAATTAAATGAAGCTTTGGAACGAATCGGAAACTTTGTTTACAAACTGCAAAAAGAGGGTTAATACTAAAATAGAATCTTTTTACAAATGTGACATGGTTATATTGGAAAAAAATAACTTTCTTTTACAAAATAATGTGATATAATTTCAATTTGAAATAAGTTTTCATAAATTTGGAATCCATTTTTCCAAGGAGGGGTTAGCTTTGTTTTGTGTTGAATATGATTTACCGACGAATCGTGGGCACTATCTGGCAGAAGGCGATCATGGCGACCGATGGTCGGTGAAACCCGATAACGCATCTTTGCATGACATTTCCTTGGAAGATGAAATTCATATGCTTCGTCGCAAGATGGAACAGATTTTCCTCGAAGAGAAATCATTCACATCCGATATTGTAATTGAAATCAGCAGTTTGCTGGATTTAAAGATTAATGAATATATGAAGGCTAATCCGATTAAAGGAAAATAACGTTTATGCTGGATTGAAACGTTTCATTAATTGAGTTAGAAAGGGAGACCTGAGAAGGTCTTCTTTTTTTTGTGTGTAAAGGCAAGGTGATTCCCTGATAAGCCAGGTTATTTTTTTGCGTGGAACAATTGTGATATATTGGACATAGGAGACTAAAGGGGGAACTGGAATGAAGAGATTTTGGGGGCTTACTGCAATCATTTCTATCGTTTTTCTGCTTGCTGGTTGTGGAGGTAAAGATGGTTTTTCCATATTCATCATTGATAATCAAGGAAATCCATCTGTAATCTCAGAGCAGTTACAGGCCAATCTGCAACAGAAACTGGGTGAGGAACCTAAGGTGGAAGTGATTACCAGTGCAATGTATGATGTTCAGAAAATTATGGTGGAATATGCGGCTGGAGGACATGATATCTTCATTTTGCCTGAGTCCGACATGAAACAATACGGAAGTAATGGCTCCAATGTTCCGCTGGATGATACTTTTGATCCCAAGAAGTTTGAACGGGGTGTATTTGAGGGTGGAGTATTGGTAGAGAAAGGTGAAGGAGATGCAGGTTCAGATCTCAAGCAAGAATCACATCTTTACGGCATTCCGCTCGAAGATATGAAAATGTTTAAAGATGTAGAATATGCTGCGAGCAATTTGTTCGCCACCATTCCAGTGTCATCTTCCAATGTCGAAGAATCCAAAAAAGTGCTGAAGGCGCTGACAGAGTAAAGAAAATTCAGAATGGCTATGGAAGGAGGGAAGCGGATTGCTGATTACGGTCACAGGCGGCATAGGTAGTGGTAAAACCCGGTTTGCCCTCAAGTACGCAGCCGGAATTAGCCGGGAGGGTGTATATTTATCCACCGGTGATCATGATCCCGTTATTCCCGAATTGCCATCCGCTCATTATCGTGCCATTCATGCCGGGAACGGTCAGCATCTGACAGAGGTGATCACCCAGATTAATCGGGAATCCAATCTGTTTTTGGCGGATCAGCGAATTGTAATTGTAGACAGTCTGACCTCCTGGATGGCTGCCGGTTTCAGGGCAACAGAGGATCTGGATCATCAGCGTTCAGAGACACAGCTTTTGCTTGATGCTTTATTGTCTTATCAGGGGAAGTTGCTTGTGATTACCAATGAAATGCATGGTACATTGCATCCTACCGAGGAAGAACGAATATTTACAGCGAGAATGGCTTCGGTGAACCGGATGCTGCAGATACATGCTGAAAAGATGTACATGCTGGTATCCGGTCTGGCTATCGATCTTAAAAGTCAGGGCATGCGAAATGAAGATGAACGATAGCGAGATGACATAAACGGGTGACATAAAGAAGCCTCCTTAACCACGAATTGGTGGCGAGGAGGCTTTATTTATTAAGCTATCCTTTTTATTTCTGCTTTTTGCTACGTCTGATCCACCAGATGATACATCCGATGACAATGATGGCCAGAATGACGTACACTACAATGGAATAGATGTCCATAAAGTGCAAAATGCTCTCCCATGATGCGCCAAGCGCAGCACCAACGCAGACAAGAATGACATTCCAGATTAATGTACCAATGGTTGTAAAGAGAAGGAATAAACCAAATTTCATATTGGACATGCCTGCGGGAATGGAGATAAGACTACGGACGAGGGGAACCATTCGGCAGAATAATACGGTCCACATGCCATATTTGTCAAACCATGCATCGACACGGTGAATATCCTCTTTTTTGATGCGCAGAACATGTCCCCAGCGTTCCACAATTTTCTCAAGGCGTTCAACGTCAATGAGTAGACCAATACCATACAGGATCACAGCACCAAGGACAGAGCCAATAGTTGCGGCGATAATAACTCCTGGAATAGTGAGACTGGTATAGGTGGTCATGAATCCGCCAAACGGCAGGATAATTTCGGATGGAATCGGGGGAAATACGTTCTCAAGAGCAATAATGAGTGCAATGCCTATGTAGCCGTATTGTTCCATGAAATCGGTTATCCAGTTTTGCATAATCGTCTCCTTTACTTTTGGTTTCCTTTGATTTGTCGTATACTCGGCAGAGCACACCAATTCTTATATACGTGTAAAGCGATAAAGGGGTTTCTGAAAAAATGGCATTCCCGTATTCATTATTATATTACCAATTGGAGGGATAACGATGGGCATATATACACGAACAGGTGACGAAGGACAGACTTCGGTCATCGGTGGACGCGTCATCAAGGATGATGACCGAGTTGAGGCTTATGGCACGATTGATGAATTGAACTGTTTTGTAGGCCAAGCGATCAGCCTTATTGACTCTGCTCAAGGGGAATTCGAAGATCTGCGTGAACATCTGCTGGAAGTTCAGCAGGAACTGTTTGATTGCGGGTCGGATCTGGCCTTTGTGAAGATTAGTGAGACCAAATATAAGGTGAGAGATGAGATGGTCACACGTCTGGAACAATGGATCGACCAGTATGATGCAGAGAATCCAAAAGTGGAACGGTTCATTATTCCAGGTGGCAGTCAGCTGTCTTCTGCTCTTCATGTGTGCCGTACTGTATGTCGTCGCGCAGAGCGTCGCACAGTAACACTTGGACAACATACAGATATTAATCCGTCTGTACGGCGGTATCTAAACCGACTGTCTGATTACTTCTTCGTGGTTGCACGGACAGCCAACGCGAGACAACAGGTGGCGGATATTGAATATGTGCGGAGCAAAAAAGTCTTCCGCCGCAAAGAATGAGCCAGTATTATTCGCCAATTGTCTACACGGTGACCGAACAAGAAGATGGCTGGCTGCTGAAGACCGTGCTTCAGCGCCGGCTGCTGGTTTCGCGTAAGCTGTTGTCCAAAATTAAGCTGACGGAGCAAGGTGTCATGTTAAATGGAGAGCGCGTATACATTAGCGTGAAGGTAGCTGCGGGTGATATCGTTGAAGTTCGGATGGAGCAAGAGGAATCGGATGATATTTTGCCTGAACCTATTCCGTTTACCGTTCTGTATGAAGATGAGCACTTGCTTATTGTCAACAAGGATGCGGGCATCATCGTTCATCCGACGCATGGACATTATACGGGTACTTTGGCAAATGGCGTTGTTCATTACTGGAAAACCAAAGGCGAGCGTTTCCGGTTTAGACCGATTCATCGTCTTGATCAGGAAACGTCAGGTGTTCTTGCTATAGCCAAGAACCCTTATGTCCATCAACATGTCTCTGAACAGATGATCGCTGGAACAGTGGACAAGAAATATATTGCACTTGTGCACGGCAGCCCTGTCCCGGAACAAGGGGCGGTGGACGGACCGATTGACCGCGATCCTGAAGAGCCACACCGCCGAATCGTAACACCTGATGGTTATGCTGCAAGAACGTTGTACACGACCGTAACACGTTGGTCAGAGGGCAGCGCCAGTGCGATAAGCCTCAAGCTGGAAAGTGGCAGAACCCATCAGATCAGGGTACATATGACGTCCATCGGCTGTCCATTAATCGGTGATCGAATGTACAAGACACTACGTGTGCACGAGATCGATGAGCAGACCATGGCTGTTCGGGATGAACGGGACAGCTGGATCGAACGCCAGGCCTTGCATGCCTGTGAGCTGACGTTCGAACATCCCATTCTACAGGAACGCATAACGTTCCAGGCTCCTTTTCCAGCAGATATGGCTGCGCTGGAGAAGCGTTTGAATGATGAGGCAGCTCCCAGAGAAGAACTGTAGGAAGTTGCGATGAGGGACTTAGATCTGCACCTCGTATCGCAGTTTTCTGCACACCCCGTCCCTGCTTGGCAGTCAACCTTGGTTGGCTAACTTGTGTGAGGGATGCTTCATGCACCCGAACAGCATGCCGTAGGCTAATCTATATGTTCTATGGTTAATGTATTGATGTTTAGCATTTTCATGTTAAATCTTTTAAGATTTAGACCCAAAAAAATATAGCGAATGTGTGTTTTTGATCTCATTCGCCAAAGTCAGTAAAGTTGCATGGCGATGGTATCGATTTGGAGCGACTTTTGGATTTGCGAAGCAAACCAAGGGAAGCGACAAGTCGAAACCGGAGCCACACCGGAGCCACACTAGGAGGAACACATACCATGAGTAACTTAAAAATATATCAATATGCCAAATGCGGCACATGTCGCAAAGCTGTAAAATGGCTTGAAGCTCAAGGACATGAGCTGGAGTTAATCCCTATTTTTGACTCACCGCCATCAGAATCTGAACTAACAGAACTCATCCAAAAGAGTGGACTGGAAGTGAAAAAGTTCTTTAATACGAGTGGGGAAGTATATAAAGAACAACAATTGAAGGACAAGCTTCCAGGCATGTCCGCTGATGAACAGATTCGTTTACTGGCTTCCAATGGTCGTCTGATCAAACGTCCGATCGTTACGGATGGAGAAAAGGTGACGGTTGGATTCAAGGAAGAAACGTACGAGCAGGAATGGAATAACGCATAAACGCGCTGAATATTAGCCTTGAATTGTTCAAAATTCAGGGCTTTTTTGGCTGAACGATGGTTGGCGGAACTATGCTATAATGATAGAATTAGTTTCGTATTTTATATGCTAGATTTAGATAGGAGAGAACAAATTCAAGTGAATCAACGTAATGAACCTACTTTGTTGCTGGTAGACGGTATGGCGGTGTTGTTCCGTGCTTTTTATGCGACATCTGCAAGCGGATATATCAGACGTACAAAGGCAGGATTGCCTACCAACGCAGTCTACGGATTTATCCGTTATTTCTGGGATGCGGTTCAGACTTTTGGGCCAAGTCATGTCGTATGTTGTTGGGATATGGGCGGTAAGACGTTCCGCGGTGAAGAATACGCAGCTTACAAAGGCAACCGGGCGGAAGCTCCGGACGACCTGATTCCCCAGTTTGCCCTGATCCGTGAAGTGATGGATAGCCTGGGTATTCCAAATATAGGTGCACAAGGATTCGAAGCTGACGATTGTATCGGGACACTTGCGAAGTATTATACCGAAGAGACAGATATGAATGTTATGGTACTGACGGGTGACCACGACATGTTGCAACTGATCAATGATCGCACAAGTATCATTATTATGAAAAAAGGCCATGGCAACTACATGGTGTACAACCCTGAAACGCTCATGGCTGAGAAACAACTGACACCTCGTCAAGTGATTGACATGAAGGGTCTGATGGGAGACGCCAGCGACAATTATCCCGGAGTACGGGGAATTGGTGAGAAAACAGCGTTGAAGCTTGTACAGGAATACGGTTCCATTGAAGGGATTCTGAGCAACATGGATAAACTAACCCCTTCGGTGCGTAACAAGATCGAGAATGATCTGGACATGCTTCATCTGTCCCGCAAACTGGCAGAGATTCATTGTGCTGTTCCGGTTGCCTGTGCGCTGGATATCTGTGAATTGCGTCTTGACCCGGATATGGTGATGGACAAGTTTGAACAACTTGAGATGAAGAGCCTTGGCTCTTGGATGGGAGTGGCAATAGGGTGAGCAACATGAAGAACGTACGAACAGGCAAAAAGTGGTGGACAGGGGCTATGGCCCTCGTCCTGGTCTTGCCCGTAATTCTTTCGGGAGCAGTAAGTGCACCACAGACAGTGGATGCCAAAGCAGCAATTAGCACCAAAGTACAGAAAGTAAAAGCAGCAGGACGTAATTTTACCGTACAGACCATTTCGATTCCAAAGGGAACACCGGTTACCGTGGGACTCGCGAAGAAGCAAGTGGGCCAGACGGCAACATTGCCATCAATCGTGAAAGCCTATGGTGCACAAGCAGCCATTAACGGAGCATTTTTTGAAGCATACAACGGAGCACCAGATCCATATGGCATGTTAATAGCAAATGGTAAGGTCATACATATTGGAAGATACGGAACATCCATCGGATTTAAGGAAGACGGCTCGGCGATCATGGACTCACTTCAGGTGAGTTTGACAGGTAAAGTAACGGATACCAAAGGTAAATCACGCAGTTGGTATGCCACCTTTATTAATCGAACGCCTTCGGCGAACGCAAGCATTACGATGCTGTATACGCCTGAACGAGGTGCCACAGTCGGGTTCAAAGGTGGCACTGCGGTTGTCATGGAGAAAGGTATCGTGACCAAAAAAGTGCCCAATACAAATGTAGCGATTCCTAAGAATGGCTCGGTATTGGTCTTCACAGGCAACCAAAAGTCTTCTTCAGACCGTTTCACCGTTGGTTCGACCGTAGAAATGAATTATAAGTATACGAACGCAGCAGGCAAAGAGATCCCTTGGCAAGATGTAGTTACTGCTGTTGGGGCAGGACCACGTCTGGTAAAAGACGGCAAGGTAGCTGTCAATCCGACGAGCGAAGGTTTCAAGGATGCCAAGATTCTTAATGCTTCCGGAGCCAGAAGTGGTATTGCGATTATGGCAGACGGTTCTGTTATGCTGGCTACCGTTTCCGGAGCGACAATCAAGGAGTGGGCAGCGGTGATGCAGAAGCTTGGTGCCAAACAGGCCATGAACCTGGATGGCGGTGCTTCCTCGGGTATGTATGCCGGGGGCAAAATGCTGACTTCTCCAGGCCGGCTCTTGAGTAATACACTGGTATTTGGCGGCTCTGTGCGTTAAAAGAAAGTGATTATTGGGAGGTATGACGCAAATGACACTCACATCTGATCGAAAGCCAGGGGAGGGTACAGCTGTTCTGGCCATTAATGTAGGGTTGCCGCAGCCGCTCCCTGGGCAGAAGCGTGAAGTGCTGAGCGGCATTGTGAAACATCCTGTATCCGACGCGGTTTTCCTGTCATTCACTGGAATGACAGGGGACTCGCAGGCGGATCTGGTGCATCATGGCGGCCCTGACAAAGCCGTTTGTGTATACGATTACAGTCGTTATACGGTGCTGGAACAGCTGATGGATCGCAAGCTGAACTGGGGAGCTTGTGGAGAAAATCTGACAGTTGAAGGCTGTGCCGAAGAAGATGTCCGGATTGGTGATGTGTACGAGTTGGGCGAAGCCACAGTACAGGTCAGTCAGCCCAGACAACCTTGCTTCAAACTGGGTGCGAGGTATGACTATAAGGAGTTGCCTGTTTATTTTCAGGAGAGTGGACATACCGGCTTTTACTTTCGTGTACTGCAAGAAGGGGAGGTTCGGCCTTCATCGATATTTCGACGAATCAGCACCGATCCTTCATCCATGACGGTTCTTGAAGCCAATCGAATTATGCATCAGGGGAAAGAAGATATGGAAGGTATTCAGGCGTTACTGGCCATACCTGCGCTGTCAGACAGCTGGAGGCAAACGTTAATGAAACGATTGTCCAAGCTGGCGAACAAGTAGCAGGGTAATTATAGTGTTATCAAGAAAAGTAATCCGAATTCCTTTTTTAAACTAACTTGGGAGTGTGACTAACATGACGATCTTAGGCGCAATTGAAGCAGGCGGAACCAAATTTGTATGTGGTATTGGCACAGAGAACGGAGAAGTTCTGGAACGCGTAAGTTTTCCAACAACAACACCGGAAGAGACAATGGCTCAAGTGATTTCATTTTTTGAAGGCAAAGGCATTGAAGCTCTGGGTGTAGGTTCATTCGGTCCGATTGATCCGATTGAAGGAAGCCCAACATATGGCTATATCACAACAACACCAAAACCACATTGGGGACAGTATAACGTGATTGGCAAGCTCAAGGAGCATTTTAATGTGCCGATGACATTTGATACGGATGTGAATGGTGCGGCACTTGGAGAAGCAACCTGGGGCGCTGCACAAGGTCTTGAGAGCTGTCTGTATATCACTGTGGGTACAGGTATTGGTGCTGGCGCTGTGGTTGGTGGTAAAATGGTCCATGGATTGTCACATCCTGAGATGGGACATATCATTGTACGCAGACATCCGGAGGATACATACGAAGGTTTCTGTCCGTATCATGGTGACTGCCTCGAAGGTCTTGCAGCAGGACCAGCCATTAACAAACGTTGGGAGCAACCGGCTTATGAACTGCCTGCAGATCATAAAGCTTGGGAGATCGAAGCGCATTATCTGGCGCATGCACTGATGAATTATGTTCTGATTCTCTCTCCGCAGAAAATCGTCATGGGTGGCGGAGTAATGAAGCAGGAGCACCTGTTCCCGATGGTGCGTAGCAAACTGCAGGAGTTGCTGGCAGGATACGTTCAGCATCCGGCGCTTCAATCCGACATTGACCAGTATGTTGTGTCACCAGGACTTGGAGACAATGCGGGTCTGTGTGGTTCGCTGGCGCTTGCCAAGTTGGCATTGAATAAATAGGTTATTAAGGGATTGACGAATTTTACCATTGTGGTATGATATGGGCAACAGCATAGTACGGTTAATGAGGAAGCACCTCTCTTGCATGGATTTTGCAGGAGGGGTGTTTTTTTTGTGCTGCCTGTAGGTAGCGTAACTAACCCGTATAGGCTGAAATGTTAAAGGGAGGGAACAGAAAATGGAAGTCATTTTCATGAACAGATTGTCTAAAATGTCAGATCAGAATGCAGAGTATGCACAGCTATGGATTGGGGAGGAGGAAGATAGTTGGCAGCTGGGATGGAGCCGCTACGAGGAAGGAGAGCGTGAGGACAGCATCTGGTATGAAGGGACTTCTTGGGAGGAGCTGCTTCATATTTACCGTCTTCAGCTTGCGATACAGATGAGTGAGGGGTACCGACCGCAGTTGCAGGGGTTATTTCATGAGAATGATGATCTGAAATCACGCAGTTATGGTGGACAGCGCCTCCATTGTTATAGTGAGTTATATGGCAATGAGCAATTATATACGGATCTGTGCACATGGCGCAGGAAGAGAGCTGTGTCTGACCGGAAGGCACCGTATTTTGTTGCAACGAATCGTCTGCTGCGTTTGATCAGTGCCTTCGTTCCGCAATCGCTGGATGAACTGATGCAACTGCCGGGCGTGGGAGAGAGCAAAGCAACTGAGTATGGTACGGAATGGATGGAGATTACAAGCGGGTTGGAGCGTTCAACGACATTCCCGCTGGACTGGGTATATACGGCGCTGAAGGAAGAAGAGTATGAGAGTTGGTTATACAAGCAGAGAGAGCAGAAGTACAAGCAAGAACTGGATAAGTTCACCACGCGCAAGCAGGTGCTTGAAGGCATGAAGGAAGGATATACGTTAGAAGAGATTGTTAATCGATCCGGATTATCCCGACGCGAATTGATTGAGCTGTTGGAGACACTAGATCTCGAAGGTTATGACATTGATTGTCTTCTTGATGTGGAGCTGGCAGTGATGCCAGAGAACGAACAAGAGGCCGTATGGAGTGCGTATGAGGAGCTGGGAGATACGTTCCTGAAGCCAGTATTACATAAGGTGTATGGAGGAGAGAAACCCGATGGAGGAAGTCTGGAGCAGGTCTATGAAAGACTGCGTATGATTCGAATCCGCTTTCGTCGGCACGCAGAGACAGAGAAGAATGTTGGTTAATGATCAGAAATAAAAAGAAATGAAAAAAGACGAGGCGTTTCTCCCGGAGGAGCGCTTCGTCTTTGTTATTTCATATGAGTTCATACCCAGTCTTTCTTGCGGAAAATGAAGAACATGCTCAGGCCCAGGGTAACCATCAGGCCAATCACAACAAAATAGCTGTATTTCCAGTTAAGCTCTGGCATATTCGTAAAGTTCATGCCGTATATACCCGTAATGACCGTCAGCGGCATGAAGACCGTGGTAATGGCGGTAAATACACGCATGATCTCATTCGCCCGGTTCGCAATACTGGATTGGTAGGCTTCTCGCAAGTTGCCCATCAGGTCGCGATAAGTCTCAAAGGTTTCAGATATTTTAACAGCATTCTCATAGATGTCACTGAAATACTTTTGCAGTTGATCATCGATGAGACGCAGATCTTTTTTGTTCAGGGTGTTAATGACCTCTTTCTGAGGTCCAAGCACTTTTTTCAGCCACAGAATCTCACTGCGCAGCCCGATAATCTCATTTAGATGTGACTTTTTGGTGTGCATCAGAATGTCTTCCTCAAGCTTCTCGATCCGTGCTTCAATTCGATCACCTACGGTGAAATAATTATCAACAATCAAGTCAACCAGCAAATACAGCAGACGATCCGGTGTACTGATTTCCTGTTCCCACAGGATTGGTTTCAGTGTGCGCAATTCGCTGACCTTTTGTTTGGTAACACTAATAATGAAATGTCTGCCGAGGAATAAGTTGACCGCACGTAGAAATATCTCTTCATCATCGAAACGGATGCTATTAATCACAATAAAATAATGGTTCTCATAAATTTCAATCTTCGGACGTTGTTCTTCGTCACTGAGACAGTCTTCCACAGCCAGATCATGCATCAAGAACAGCGGCTGAAGTACCGCCAAATCGTCTACGTCTGCATCAATCCAGTAAAATCCTTCCGCTGGTGGAGTCAGCGCCTGCTGAATGTCGTCCACCGGAATAAATACACCGTTGTTTACCAACCGGATTTTCATCGTTAATCTACTCCTTCTGCACCCGCCAACTTGGCGGATATTATCATTATGGGCGCAAAAAGAACAAATCAGCCGGTCGGCAGCGGAGCCTGGAGATCAGGGCTGCGTTCACTATATAATCAAACGGAAGTCACGTCCCGCTGCCGGCATGCTGATGTCAATTCTCTATGCAGTTTGTCGGAATTCGGCTGCCAGTCAGGCCTCGGGTCGCCATCCATTTAATATGTCACCTCTCACATAAGGGTTTATAACACCTTGTTTAGTATACCGCTGGTACAAGGTGCTTTCAAGCGCAAAAATGTGTCTATTTCGCGCCCTGAGGCAGTGTATGACAACGGATGATGAACGGTTCCGATCTGGGAAGCAGACATCGAACTGCATCTTGACGTGAGGGCATTAATGTAATAAAGTAGACGGTGAACCATATTTAATTACAATCTAATACAGCGAAATCTTATCAAGAGTAGGTGGAGGGACTGGCCCGATGAAACCCGGCAACCGGCGGTATACCGCACGGTGCTAATTCTTGCAGCGACTAAGTGTCAAGTGGCACTGTTGTAACTGAGAGATGAGAGAGGCGCATATCTTTTTTACATATGACCTTTCTCGAATCCGAGGAAGGTCTTTGTTATATGCCCCGACTTCTCAGCAGTGATTTTCGCTAAGGAACTTGAGGTTGTTTGTAACGTTGGATGAAAGAGCAATTCAATGTTTTCACAAGCTCAAGGCAGTCTATAACTGTATTGATGTGAAGACATCAAGCCAGGGTGGCTGCATCTATCTATGCACAAGGAGGAGTTAGATTATTATGCCAATCAAAATACCCGATACTCTGCCAGCAAAAGAAGTACTTGAAGGAGAGAATATCTTCGTCATGGATGAAACTTCTGCATATCAGCAGGATATTCGTCCACTCCGTATCGCTATATTAAACCTGATGCCCACAAAGGAAACGACCGAAACACAATTGCTTCGTCTGGTGGGAAACACGCCTATTCAGGTGGATGTCGTTCTCGTACATCCCAAATCCCATACGTCGAAGAATACGTCTCAGGAGTATTTGGATCTGTTCTATAAAACCTTTGATGAGATTGAGCACCGCCGTTTCGATGGAATGATCATTACGGGTGCCCCGGTGGAACAGATGGATTTCGAAGACGTGAACTATTGGAATGAAATCCAGGAGATCTTCGAATGGACCAAAACCAATGTGACTTCAACCCTCCACATATGCTGGGCATCCCAGGCAGGTTTATACCATCATTTTGACGTACCCAAGGTTGCACTTGATGAAAAGTGTTTTGGCGTTTTCCCACATACCATCAATAAACCACATGTTCCATTGTTGCGTGGATTCGATGAAGTATTCAACGTTCCACATTCCCGTCATACGGAAGTGAGACGCGAAGATATTGAAAATAATGAGAATTTAGAGATTTTGGCTGAATCCGAGGAAGCGGGGATCTTCCTGGTTGCTACCAAAGACGGCAAACAGATTTTTGCCACAGGACATGCCGAGTATGACCCGTTCTCATTAAAGTGGGAGTATGACCGGGATGCAGCCAAAGGGTTGGATATCGCATTGCCTAGGCATTATTATCCGAATGACGACCCTTCCCGTGTGCCACCGGCTACTTGGCGCGCTCATGCCAACTTATTATTCTCTAACTGGCTCAATTACTATGTGTATCAAGAAACACCTTACGATATTGGCCCGCAAATCTAATCGAGATTACAGGAGGATGCAGCAATGGAAGACAACAACAAGTTGAAAATCGAAAGCCGCTTAGCACAAATTGGGTCCATCAATGAACCGGTAACAGGCGCCATTAACTTTCCGATCTATCAATCCACTGCGTTTCGCCACCCGAAGCTTGGACAAAGCACGGGGTTTGATTATATTCGTACGACTAATCCAACCCGTAAAGTATTGGAAGAAGCCGCCGCAGCGCTGGAGTCCGGTGATGCAGGGTTTGCCTGTAGCTCGGGAATGGCCGCGCTGCAAACGATCTTTGCCATGTTTGGTCAAGGGGATCATCTGATTGTATCGCTGGATCTGTATGGTGGAACCTATCGTCTGCTGGAACGTATTCTGTCCCGTTTCGGCGTAACTGCTAGTTATGTGGACACGAATGACCTTGCAGCACTGGAGAAGGTTCGTCAGCCGAATACCAAAGCTGTATTTATTGAGACACCAACCAATCCACTGATGATGATCACCGATGTGGAAGCCGTTGCTTCCTGGGCGAAAAGTTACAACCTGTTGACCATTGTTGACAACACGTTGTTGACTCCATTTTTCCAACGTCCGATTGAACTGGGTGCCGATATCATCATTCATAGTGCTACCAAATATCTGGGCGGACACAATGATGTGCTGGCGGGACTAATTATAACCAAGGGTGAGGCGTTATCTGCAGAGATGGCGTTCCTGCATAATTCCATTGGAGCGGTATTATCTCCAAGTGACTCCTACCAGTTGATGAAAGGTATGAAAACGCTGGCTCTTCGCATGGAGCGTCATGAGCACAATGCACTTACCATTGCCAAATACTTGCTTGAACACCCAGCGGTGGTGGAAGTGTATCATCCAGGCCTATCCGATCATCCGGGGTATGAGATACAGAACAAACAATCCACGGGTAACACAGGTATCTTCTCTTTCAAAGTGAAGGATGCACGTTATGTTGAACCGTTGCTGCGTCATATCAAACTCATTGCTTTTGCCGAAAGTCTCGGCGGAGTCGAATCACTCATGACTTATCCGGCAGTACAGACTCATGCGGATATTCCGCTTGAAATTCGTGAAGCCGTAGGTGTGGATGACCGTCTGCTCCGGTTCTCCGTGGGCATTGAACATGCGGATGATCTGATTGCAGATCTCGGCAATGCTCTGACAGCTGCACAGCAGGAAGTGGAAGGAGGCGTGCACTCATGAGTGAGTCCAACAACAAGCCCAATTCCGAGTTGAAATTTGATACCAAGTTGCTTCATTTCGGCGATGAGATTGACAAAACGACTGGAGCCTCCAGTGTACCGATCTATCAAGCATCAACGTTCCATCATTTTGATATCTTCAATCCGCCTCAGCATGACTACAGTCGTTCGGGTAATCCGACACGTCAGGCTTTGGAAGATTACATCACATTGCTGGAGGGCGGCGCACGAGGCTTCGCCTATTCTTCGGGGATGGCTGCGATATCAAGCGTGTTCATGATGTTCTCCGCAGGGGACCACATGATTGTAACGGAAGACGTATATGGAGGTACGTATCGTTTGCTTACTTCCATATTAAGCCGTATGCAGATCGAGACAACCTTTGTAGACATGACCAATATAGATGAAGTAAAAGCGGCACTCAAGCCAAACACCAAGGCAGTTTATATGGAAACACCATCCAACCCTACACTGCGAATTACGGATATCGCTACTGTAACTGACTGGTCGAAGGAACATGACCTGATCACGATTCTGGATAACACCTTTATGACACCGTACTATCAGCGTCCAATTGAGCTTGGTGTGGACATCGTCGTACATAGTGCTACGAAGTTTCTCGGAGGTCACAGTGATGTACTGGCAGGGTTAGCCGTTGCTCGCACGGAATCACTTGGCGTACAACTGAAACAGTTGCAAAATGGACTTGGAACTGTACTCGGGGCACAAGAATCCTGGCTTCTGATGCGCGGGATGAAAACCTTGGGAGCTCGCATGGCTCATAGTGAACGGAGCACAGCCAAACTGGCGGCATGGCTTAATGAGCGCAGTGATATTACCGCTGTCTTTTATCCTGGACTGGAGGATCATCCGGGCCGTGAGGCACATGAGCGCCAGTCCACAGGATATGGAGCTGTCGTTTCATTTGACGTCGGTTCAGGTGATCGCGCAAAAGCAGTTCTTAACCGGGTGAAGCTCCCCATTGTTGCTGTAAGCTTGGGAGCTGTGGAGAGTATTCTGTCCTACCCAGTGATGATGTCTCACGCTGCAATGCCGGCTGAGGTTCGCCGTGACCGTGGCATTACAGATGGGTTGCTGCGCTTCTCTGTAGGTCTGGAAGATATCGAAGATCTGATTGTAGATTTGGAACAAGCACTTCAGGAATCATAGCAAAAGTGGATGATTGAATACGCCGAAGCGTATCACTTAAGTTCGAAATAATTCTTTTCCATATGTAAAAATTTTTACTTATTTTTAAAGCACCTGTACATAAGGTGCTTTTTTTCACATGTAACCTGTGTTACGATATGTGGAGTACAGAAATACGATGTTGCCACCAGAACTTGCTTCTCTTGAACAAGTTGGGACGGATCGTTATATAATTTCTCTTCATGAGGGAGGCTTTTTTACGATGAGTACGGTAGACCGTATCTTAGATAAAGCCCTTCGGGGCGAACGTTTGGACTTGGAAGACACGATTCAGCTATTTGAATCCAATGAAGTGGACAAAATCGGGGCTGCTGCTAATGTCATTATGAAACGCATGCACCCTGAACCATACAGAACATTTGTAATCGGGCGTAACGTCAACTACACGAACGTGTGTGATGTGTACTGCCGTTTTTGTGCTTTTTACCGCAGACCTGGCTCGGATGAAGGTTATGTACTTCCAGACGAAGTTATTTTCCAGAAGATTCAGGAAACGGAAGATGTGAATGGTACCGAGATTTTGATGCAAGGTGGAACGAATCCAAACTTGCCTTTCAGCTATTACACAGACCTGTTGAAAGCCATCAAAGAGCGTTTCCCAAACATCACGATGCACTCTTTCTCCCCAGCGGAGATTATGAAAATGGTTGAAGTATCCGATGGCCTTACATTGGAAGAGGTTGTTCGTGCTATTCACGAAGCTGGACTGGATTCCTTGCCTGGCGGCGGCGCTGAAATTCTGGATGACCGCACACGTCGGAAGATCAGCCGCTTGAAAGGTTCATGGCGGGATTGGATGGACGTTATGCAAACTGCACACCGCATCGGTATGAACACCACGGCAACGATGGTTATCGGACTTGGTGAATCGATGGAAGAGCGTGCATTACACTTGCTCCGTGTACGTGAAGCTCAGGACGAATGTATTGCGAACAAGTATGACTCCGAAGGTTTCCTGGCATTCATTCCTTGGACTTTCCAGCCAGACAATACCAACCTTAAGCTGGAGCGTCAGACTCCGGAAGAGTACTTGAAGACTGTAGCCATCAGCCGACTGGTGCTGGATAATATCAAGAACATCCAATCCTCATGGGTTACCATGGGTCCGGAGATCGGTAAGAAGTCGCTTGAATTTGGCTGTAATGACTTCGGTAGCACGATGATTGAAGAGAACGTTGTATCTGCTGCTGGTGCAACTTATAAAGTTAACATTGAATCCATTCTCCGTTTGATTCGGGAGTCCGGTTATATCCCGGCACAACGTAACACTCGATACGAGATTGTGCGCATGTTCGACGAAGAGAATTCCGTGCATGAAGATTTCGTAATGCAGAACTAATCCTGATGATTTGAATACTACTTCCATAACTGCTGATCGTTAGATAAGTATTTATGAAGCTAAGCCCGCTGACTACTCTGTTTGGAGAGACGGCGGGCTTTTTGATTTCTTTCTGCGGTTCGAGGTCATCAAACAGTACATGTTACGCAATTGCCGATATTTTATATTGAAATTGAACTGTTACAATGAAAGGGAACTTGTGTAGTCAGACACGCTGGAAGGGGTAAACCGATGAAGAGAAGAATACTTGGCAAGACGGAACTGAACGTACCTGTATTGAGCTTTGGAGCATCCTCCCTCGGTTCTGTATTTCGTGACATTGACCGGGACGAAGGGATTCGCACTGTACATGCGGCCGTAGATGCGGGGATGAATTACATAGACGTTTCGCCTTACTACGGGCAGACAAAGGCGGAGACAGTGTTGGGTGAGGCCATTCGCAGCTTGCCGCGCAGTTCATATATGTTATCAACCAAAGCCGGACGGTATGGGGAAAATGAGTTTGATTTTTCACGTCAGCGAATTCTGAATAGTGTGCAAGAGAGCCTGGATCGATTGCATACAGACTATATTGATATTTTATTCTTACATGATATTGAATTTGTCCCAGCAGAGATTATTATCGAAGAAGCTTTTCCAACGTTGCTGCGTCTGAAAGAGCAGGGAGTTATACGACATGCGGGCATTTGTGGTTTACCCTTGCCGTTGTTCGAGAAGGTTCTGCCACAGATCGATGCGGATGCGATCATCTCGTATTGTCATTATTCATTGAATGATACCTCATTATTGTCGTTATTGCCCTTGTTGGAAAAAAAAGAAATGGGCCTTGTCAATGCTTCGCCTCTTTCTATGGGCTTGTTGAGTACCCGTGGTGCTCCTGCCTGGCATCCGGCAGATGATCGGGTGAAACAGCTCTGCCTGAAGGCTGCCCGCTTCTGTGCAGAACAAGGCAGTGACATTGCCAAGCTGGCCGTGCAATTCTCCACGTCGAATGAACGAATTCCGACAACACTGGTGAGCAGTGCCAGCCAGCGCAATATCCTCAATAATGCAGCCTGGATAGAGGAACCGATCGATCAGAGCCTGCTGGATGAAGTGCTGTGCATTCTGGCTCCATTGCATAACGAGACATGGGCAAGCGGACGACCTGAATATAATACGAAGCCAGGCAACACGACAGCAGAAGCATCCAAGGGGGAACAACGATGAGAGCCATTGTATGTGAAGGAATAGATCAATTGAAGCTCCAGGACCTGCCTCAACCAGAACGAGCAGAAGGAGAGGCGTTGGTTGCCATTCGGCGGATTGGGATCTGTGGAACGGATCTGCATGCGTACAAAGGCAACCAGCCATTCTTTACCTATCCTCGTGTTCTGGGGCATGAACTGGCGGCTGTTATTGAAGAAATCGGTCCGAACGAGGCTGGGTTACAGCCTGGGGATCAGGTAAGTATTATTCCGTATCTGCATTGCGGTCACTGTATTGCATGTCGCAATGGAAAAACCAATTGTTGTGCGTCCATGCAAGTCATGGGTGTGCACGTAGACGGAGGCATGAGAGAAAGAATCAGCGTGCCTGTCTCACATCTGCTCTCAGCAGAAGGTTTGACGTTGGATGAGACGGCAATGGTAGAACCATTAAGCATTGGAGCCCATGCCGTCAGAAGAGCGGGAATCAAGCCTGGTGAGCATGTGGTTGTGATTGGAGCTGGCCCCATTGGCTTGGGTGTGATGGCATTTGCCAAACAGGCGGGAGCGCGTGTTATTGCCGTTGATCGTAATCTGGACAGGTTGGAGCTTAGCCGGATTTGGGCTGGAGCGGATGACTTGGTTCAGGCGAATGAACATTCTGTGCAGCATGTGGCTGAAATCACGGGAGACGACTATGCTACGGCTGTCTTTGATGCAACCGGTAATGTGAATTCCATGAATGAGGCCATTCAATATGTGGCGCATAGTGGACAACTTATTTTTGTAGGACTGGTGAAAGCAGATATTACTTTTCATGATCCTGAGTTTCACAAGCGGGAGATGAGCATCCTGGGCAGTCGAAACGCAACCCGTGAAGATTTTGAACAAGTCCTGTCGACCTTGCGTCAAAAGAAATTAAGGATGGATGGGTATATCACACACCGCGTGGAATTTGATGAGTTACCTACTGCAATAGACCAATGGTTATTGCCAGATTCACATGTAGTCAAAGCCATCGTTGAACTATAATATCAATTAATTATAATAACAGAAAAAAACGCTCTCTGACCTTGGTGGACAATACTGTCCATCCATAGGGGAAGAGAGCGTTTTTTGTAAGTTGAATTAAAATTACACGATAACGAAGAGGACAGAAAAAATCTGAAAAAGCGAAGCGTTCGCCTGAAAGCTTTCTGAAAGAAAGCTGCTCCGAAAGCATACGCTATCCCCGGATTTTTCCCTTCAGAAAAGGGAATCGAAAAAATCTGGGGATAACAGCGATTGGAAGGTTGTTCTGTCATCGTAGTGTCAGTGTGTCAGTGTAAATATCTTTAGTTCAACTTACATGAGCTATTATTTTTCCGGATTTGTCACAATGCCCGCATGTGGATCAATGTGACGCACAATGGACTTCAACCAGATCATCTCCAGCACATGTACCTCATAATAAAGTGCACCCGGGATTTGCCTGATCCATCCTTCTGCCATCGCGAGTTGTGTTGAGTCAGAAGTGGCTTCCAGCGTTCCAGGTTCACGGCGCAGCCGTTTACGTACAGCTTTTTCAACTTGAGAGCTTTGTGTGGTCAAAATGCATACTTTGCGTTTGGAAGAAAAGCCCCTGAACGCAATGTACACCATTTCATAAGCAATAAGATAGGCGATTACGGAATACATCGCTTGGTCCCAGCCAAAGACAACACCAGCGGCTGTCAGTATCAACAAGTTAAGCAGCATGATTATTTTTTCGATAAGCATCCGTTTTCCGCTAAATACACGTTCAGGTGGGCGGGAAGACGGATCACCGATTTCCAGCGTATCCAGTGTCCCACCATACCGCACGACGAGCCCAATTCCGAGCCCGAGGCATAATCCGCCAAACATGGCGGCAGCCAGCGGATGCTCTACAAGTGGCGGCATGGGATGAAGCACAATGGCACCGATCGAAAAGACAACCAGACCCAGAACAGTAACCAGTACAAATTTCTTCTGCACAATCTTGTAAGACAGAAATATAAACGGAACATTGAATAAAAATAGGAACAATCCAATCCTCATTTCGGTCCAGTGGGCGAAGAGTGAGGAAATGCCGGTAATGCCTCCAATAATAATTTTATTCGGGTGTAAGAACAATTCAAGTCCCACGGAGGCCAGAATTCCGCCCGCAATAACGAGAAACAGGTTTAACCAGCGGCGGGAAGACGATATCCTGGTCTTGACGGTGTTTGGCACCGGATTAGCCGATATCAGAGGTGCTTTCATAGGTCATCCTCCTTAGTGCGGCTTTCGAGCCATTCTCCCTGGGTTAGTCACAGAAAGATCGGCGTAAGAGCCGCGAAGTACGTTAGTATGTCTGTTCTGTACAGACATAGGAATTATCCTTCTTTCTGTAGGACCTTTGGTTCTTCTTTCTTTTTCCGAGGATCTTTGAACTTGAATATTTTATCCAATAAACGGAATACATGTTTGGACTCTTTGGTTAATAAAGGACCCAGAATGGCCAGAATTAGGACATACAGCGCGGCAAATGGTTGAATCATTGGCAACAGTCCACCGGCTTTACCCATGTTGGCCAAGATGATGGAAAACTCACCCCGTGACACAATGGTTAATCCAATATTGGCCGATGCTTTGGGCGATAGCCCTGCACTGCGCCCTGCCAGCATACCCGCCAGGAAGTTACCGAACAATGTAATAACAACTGCAATCAGAGCTAACCATACGGCTTCGCCGCCCAGGGACAAAGGATCAATGGACAATCCAAAGCTGAAGAAGAAGATGGCTCCGAAGAAGTCACGGAACGGTAGAATCAAGTGCTCAATCCGCTTCGCGTGTTCTGTTTCAGCAAGCACCAGACCAACCAGTAATGCACCAATCGCTTCGGCAACATGGATGGTCTCAGAGAAACCAGCTACCAGGAACAAGGCTCCAAATACAACGAGAGAGAAGAGCTCATTCGATCTTATTTTAAGCAATTTGTTTAGTAGCGGTGTTGCTTTGCGTCCAAGGATAATCACGATAAGCATGAATCCGAGGGCAATAAGTGCGGACATGATGACGCCTCCGATGGAGGATGAATCACTAAGCACAAGGCCGGACAAGATCGAGATATATACAGCGAGGAATACATCTTCGAACATAATAATACCCAATATCATCTCTGTTTCCGGGTTGGCCGTTCGTTTCAAATCGACGAGTACCTTGGCCACAATGGCACTGGAAGAGATGGTAGTTATACCTGCGATAATAAGTGCTTCTGCAACTGGGAAACCGGAAACAAAACCGAATATTAATCCCAGCGTAAAGTTTATGCCGATGTAGATCGAGCCGCCAACTGCAATAGAGCGACCTGATTTAATTAAACGACCTACCGAGAATTCAAGTCCAAGGTAGAAGAGTAGGAACAGGATACCGATCCGACCCATAAATTCAATGAAAGGCTGACTTTCAATAAAACGGAAGTCCAAATGCCAGATTTTCATGGCATGTGGCCCAACGGCCATCCCGATCAGAATATAAAACGGAACAACCGAAAATCTTAGTTTTGCCGATAAAAGGCCGGCTGCCGCAATGAGCACAAGGGCCAGACCTACTTCGAATATCAAATGATCCATCTATTTACCCCCTTCCAGTCAGGAGGAGAGATTTAAACAGTTTCTGCTGATTGCGTTCGCCAACGGCTACCACCGTGGATTCTGCACTGATAACTACCTCCGGACCTGGGCTGATATGTTTTTTGTGATTTTTCTCTACAACGGCGATAACCGTTGCCCCAGAGTTTTGACGTACGTCCAATTCACCGATGGATTTGCCGATACTTGCAAAGGATGGTTCGATTTTGTACCACTCGATAATCAGGTCGTCAAACGTTACTTCAATATTTTCAAGCTGCTTTGGTTTGTAAGTTAATCCGCCAACAATAGCAGCAATCTGTCGTGCTTCGTAATCGTCAAGTGTGATCATCGAGATGCTTTGATCGGGATCATCATACTCGAAGTGGTACATTTCCCGGCGACCGTCATCGTGAATAATAATGACAATTTTATCACCGCTGCTTGTTTCAATTTGAAATTTTTTGCCAATTCCCGGCAAGTCTGTTTCGCGTACATCCATGGATTGTTGCCTCCTTATAATTAGGGGCTGGCCACAGAAGACAGGCTTATTTCCCGAAAATGATTAATCTGCTGCTCAAAGGAACATCAAAAAGATGCGGGTAAACAGAGCCAGAAATTCCTGACACAGCCATATGATTTGAATTTGTCGGTGTGGGTACAACAAAAATAGGTACTGTCATAACATTGGTTTATCTAACGTGTGCTAAAAGGGTTATAAGTTATGCACAAGCACACCGTCTTATAGATACAGAGGTGTCTCCATGCAAAAGCAACCTGTAAATACGTCGTAACGGCTAGTGAAGAGCGTTCACGTATTTTGGTGCTATAGGGGTGAGGGATACATACATGCTAGTAAACTTAATAGGTAGCAGAAATAATCTGCGTTTAAACAGACAATACCACGGTTTAAAGGACAGACCCGTTGTAGGGATTCGCAGCATCAATACCAATGCGAGGACAAGAAAGACAGGCTTATTATGCGTAACCGCAATCAGCTTGGACATGACTTGTGGGTATTTGCGAATGACAGGTTTCTGCTGTGATTCGGTTATTTGCAACAGCACTTCCTTGTTGGAAGTTGCTTCTACAGACACCCCAACGGCAGATTCGGTCTGCATCGGAATAGGGAAGCACAAGGCTTGGAAAACGCACAAAATGATAATGATAGTGTAGTGGAGTATTCTAGGTTGTTGTCTCATTTTGGCTTCCCTCCTTTTCCGTGAAACATACTGTTATTAAAATAATAACACATTTTTGTCTTAACTCCAAACCTCTTCATAATATACTGAGAAATCATGACACGCTTTCCATCAATCCGCTTCGTATATCCCCATCGGCCTTGCCATATACTTTGAACAGGAAGGAAAGGAGTGATTCTTGTGGAACTGTTTGCTGTATGGACCGATGTATCGGGGCAAGAGGAAGCGGATCAATTTTATCGTTGTGTCAAGGAAAAAACCAAAGGTTTACATATAAATAAAAGAGGATTCCGGCTCACCTTCAAACATAATGATGGAAGAGCAACCTGGGTGTGCAGAGGGAATGAGAATCACGAAGACTTCCAGCAATGGCTTCCCCGGATCAGTGATCTGCTCTCCCTTGGACTCGCCGACTTCATTATGGAGACACAAGAACGAAGCATGGTGGAGGATATGATCGCCAAGGCATGTTCTGTCATGGATGAGCATGAGGTGGAGAAGGTCAATCGAATCTGCATGCCACTTCTATTAAATGGTGATCTGGATCAGCCCGGACTTCGGGAGCGCCGCCGTACTACATTAGCCAGTGGACTACGGCAAGATCTGGAGGATGTTCACTTTTTTCACCTTGAAGGTATTATCAATTTCCGTATACGGCCATATAAGCAGGAACTTCAGGAATTAGTGGAGTATGCGCTCGATGAGTTCTGGATGGATCGGCAATATGAAGAGTTTATGGGGCTGTTAAAATATTTTGTGTTTTTTCAAGAAGCCAAAGTACCACTAGTTCATCTTATACACAAAGGAATGCATGAATTTCAGGTCCTGGATGCTGGACTTAATCTGTTACCTGTGCAAAAGGATGAACAGGTTGTTGTGGAAATGCCGGGTCTGGAACTGGAGATGGATATTGAAGATATGATTGTAAGTACACTCATCTCGATCTCTCCTGAGAAGGTCATGCTTCACACACGCACCCCGGATCTGCCAATCATCTCGACGATATGCCAGATCTTTGAAGACAAAGTGCAAATATGTCATCATTGCCCGGAATGCGAAGTGCTGCGCTCAGGATTGTTGACAGGTCTTGACGCAAGTGATCTCGGCAATTATAATAACTGTTGATCCATGAATTTTTCATGAGAACCATTGAACCAAAAGCGTTGACAAAGACAACAACCACACGCAAGATCGGTGCAGAGAGAGGAACCTAGGCTGGAATTTCCTCCGGATATCACGTATGGTTTACCCCTTTGTAGCTGCAATTTTGAAAGTGGAGTTAGAATATCGCCTTTATGGGGGATTATCCGCGAGTAAGGATCTGCCGGGTCATGCCCGTTATCGTCATGCCAATGAGGGCTGTATTTCCGAATATGGATGAATCAGCTGAATTAGGGTGGAACCACGAGTATAAAACACTCGTCCCTTTGCCGGGACGGGTGTTTTTTGCGTTCCTTTGCAAAATGACTGGAATAGCAATAGATAATCAGTCCATAAATATCTGGACATGAAGGTTACATTAACAGGAGGAATGAGAAAAAATGGCAGTGAACATTAAATTACCGGATGGTTCGGTACGTGAGTACACCGATGGCAGCAGCATTGAGGACGTAGCCGCTTCAATTAGCAGCGGATTGCGCAAAAATGCCGCAGCCGGCAAGCTGGATGGTATCGTGGTGGACTTGTCCACAACACTTCATGAGGGAGCATTGGTGGAGATCGTAACGCTGGATTCACCAGAAGGACTTGAAGTGATGCGTCATAGTACAGCTCACTTAATGGCTCAAGCAGTGAAACGTTTATATGGTAACAAAGAGGTACGCCTCGGTATTGGCCCTGTCATTGAAGATGGTTTTTACTATGATATGGACCTCGAACATGCGCTCAATCCTGAAGATCTACAAAAGATCGAGAAGGAAATGGAACGTATTGTGAACGAGAACTTGCCAATTGTACGTAAGGAAGTTAGCCGCGAGGACGCGATCAAAACGTTTGAAGAAGTGGGCGATCCTTACAAACTTGAGTTGATTCGTGATTTGCCAGCGGACAGCGTGATCACGATTTATGAGCAAGGTGAATTCTTCGACTTGTGTCGTGGTCCTCACGTACCATCGACTAGCAAAATCAAAGTGTTCAAACTGATGAATGTCGCAGGTGCTTACTGGCGTGGAGATAGCAAAAACAAAATGCTTCAACGTATCTATGGTACGGCTTTTGTGAAAAAAGCACAGCTGGACGAGCATTTGCACTTCCTCGAAGAAGCTAAAAAACGGGATCACCGTAAGTTGGGTAAAGAGCTGGAAATGTTCACTTTCTCCCAACTGGTCGGCCAAGGCCTGCCAATCTGGTTGCCTAATGGTGCGAAGCTGCGCCGTACTCTGGAGCGTTATATTGTGGATCTGGAAGAAAGCCTGGGATACCAGCATGTATACACACCGGTTCTGGGTAACGTGGAATTGTACAAAACATCTGGACACTGGGAGCACTACCAGGAAGATATGTTCCCGAAAATGGTAATGGATAACGAGGAACTTGTTCTCCGTCCAATGAACTGTCCTCACCATATGATGGTGTACAAGTCCAGCATGCACAGCTACCGTGATCTGCCAATTCGTATTGCAGAACTTGGTATGATGCACCGTTATGAAATGTCGGGAGCATTAACAGGTCTGCACCGCGTACGTGCAATGACACTGAACGACTCACACATTTTTGCACGCCCGGATCAGATCAAAGAAGAGTTCGCTCGTGTTATCGAGTTGATTCAAACAGTCTATAAGGATTTCGGTATTAACGAATACCGTTTCCGTTTGTCCTATCGTGATCCGCAGGATACCGAGAAATACTTCCAGAACGACGAGATGTGGGAAATGTCCCAACGCATGCTGCGTGAAGTTGTGGAAGAGCTCGACCTTCCATTCTATGAAGCTGAAGGTGAAGCGGCGTTCTACGGTCCAAAGCTGGATGTTCAGATCAAAACAGCCCTGGGCAAAGAAGAGACATTGTCTACGGTTCAACTGGACTTCCTGTTGCCTGAGCGATTTGAACTTGAATATGTGGGAGATGACGGACAGAAACATCGTCCGGTCGTTATTCACCGCGGTGTAATTAGTACAATGGAACGTTTCACAGCATTCTTGCTGGAGAACTTTGCAGGAGCTTTCCCATTGTGGTTGTCTCCAGTACAGGCAAAAGTGATCCCGGTATCCGGAAACTTCGACGATTATGCGCGTGAAGTGGAAGGGAAGCTGAAACGTGCGGGAATCTCTGCTGAAGCCGATCTGCGGAATGAGAAGCTTGGATATAAAATCCGTGAGGCGCAGCTTGAGAAAATGCCTTATATGTTTGTTGTCGGTGAGAATGAGCGTAATGCAGAAGCGGTATCCGTGCGTAAGCGTGGAGAAGGCGATCTGGGAATGAAACCGCTCGATGAGATTATCGCTCAATTGAAAGAAGAAATCGCAACACGTTTGGTATAAATGAACAAATGATCTATCGGATAACCAGTGCATAAGTTGCGCTGATCACTCTGCATAACGCCTGGATAACATGGGATTGACCTATGTTATTCAGGCGTTTTTTCGTAGTGTTTGCAGTAAAAAGTATAGATTAATTGCTTTTTGGAAAACCTTTGCAGTGAGGGGGAGGTTATACAATGAAAAAGCAATTCTCAATTCAGAAGAAACATATACGGGGTTTATTGGTTGGCTGTGTGATGTTCGCTGGGATGATGATTAACCTGAATCAGGCGGATGCCTATACATTTGAAGAGGAAAGTACAGTACTGCATGTCGAGAGTCAGAGCAGCGGCAGTGAAGGTCCAATTATTGAAACTTCCAGCAAGTCGGATCAAGAATTTCCAGAACAGGTCAGCCATCAATACAGTGATGAAGCCCACCTGACGACCATGGTGTATATGGCTTTATTATGGTCACCACAACCAATGGTCATTCCAAGACCTGAGCTTCCAGAGAAACAAGTGGCAGATCCGTCTATGCCGGTACTTGCTCCGCGTTCAGAACAAATCCTGGGTACACAAAAGGTTACAGCAACGGGATATACGGCAGGTGTGGAGTCTACAGGAAAAGGACCAAAACATCCTCAATACGGAATTACGTATTCTGGTGTCAAAGTACGCCGTGATAAAGAAACAGTTTCCACGATTGCAGCTGATCCAAAATTGTTCCCGATGGGTTCCATTCTGTATATTCCGGGCTATGGATACGGAATTGTTGCAGATACCGGTTCAGCGATCAAAGGCAATAAAATCGATCTATATTTCCCTACAACGAAGCAAGTGTACAAGGAATGGGGCAAAAAGGACGTTGAGGTACAAGTAATTAGACAAGGCGCCGGGAAGTGCACAGAAAAGATGCTCAGCGAGTTGGCAGATGCGATCGACGTGTACAAATCCGTACCGGACTCGTGGCTGGACAAGGCCATATAATTTCACCTGGTCACATGAATAACTGAAGTGCTCTCTTCACATAATATTGACTGGGGACGAACCCCGCGGTGCAGCAATGCAACGTAAATATGAAGAGAGAGGTGATTCGTTGTGGCTAAGAAATCACAAGGACAAGGGTACCAAACGCCAAACGAGAAGTACAATGCAGAGTTTGGAGAAGAGAATGCATCAGCTAAAGTGAAACAATCCGCTCAAAACAAAGTACAAGATAATTTCCAAACACCTGATGAAAAATTCAATGCCGAGTTCGGTGTAGAAAACACAGGCCAAACTGGCCAAGGTCAAGGCAAAGCATCAAAATACAAAAAATAATTGAAGATTCAATAATCTTATGATGATTCAGCACCCTGGAGCAAAAGCTCCGGGGTGTTTTACATATGCGGATTTTTTACATAAATATCCTCCCATCTCAGTCTCGAGACCGAGATAACTTCCATCTGCCGCCGCTGTTCTCATTGTTCTGTCTGAGTTACACTGGATACAGAATACAGACAAAGGAGACATGAGCGATGAAACGATCGACGCGTGACCGCTGGTGGGTTGGCATACCTCTTATTGCTATTGGTGCGATGATCTTGTTCAGACAATTGGGATATGACATTGATGTTGGATATATTTTCAGAACATATTGGCCGTTATTTCTGATCTGGTGGGGGGTCAAAGGAATATCCGAGATTCGTCGCAACGGGGGTTACGCCTTCATTGGACCGGTAATTGTCCTCGCGATCGGTGGTTACTTCCTAGCCCGTAACCTGGGATGGATTGATTACTCCATGGGGGAGTTCATCCGTTATCTGATTCCGATTATGCTGATTGGCGGAGGATTGTTCGTGCTGATTGGGCCACGACGTCGTGATCGGAAACATCATGACAAGATGCAGCCACCTCCAGCACCAGAGCAACCTTATAAACCGTTAGCTCCGGAGGATCTGGAGATGCCGTCGTCGTTTGACGAACAGTTCGAGAAAACATTTGGCAAACCAAAACAGGAACAGAAGAACGATGCATATGGCCCTCATTTCACAGGATCAACGGATTCATCATCACAAGGGCATCAATATAAGAAGAAACATCAATCGTATAACTCTAACGATACCGGATATGGAGAACATTATGATGATGGCTACGGAAATGGTTATGGGAATTATGGCAATGGCAATACCATTAATAAATCAGCATTCATTGGTGATCTGTACATGGGGCAGGAAGTATTCTCGTTGAAACCCATGAACATCTCGGCTTTTATCGGAGATACCGTAATTGATTTAACCAAAGCACAGATTCCTTATGGGGAGACGAAGATTGTCATTTCTTCATTTATTGGGGATGTGAAAGTGTTTGTTCCAGAAGATATGGATCTGGGTGTGACGGTGACGACAAATTCCTTCATTGGAGATATGTCACTGTTGAACCAGAAACGCGGCGGATTCCTGAGTAGTGCCCAGGCTGAAACTGCCCATTACCATGAAGCAAGCAAAAAAGTACGGATTATTGTAAGTGTGTTTATCGGAGACGTCAAAGTGAATAAGGTGGGCTAACGCATGATTCGAACAATTCTCAAGGCCAATAAATGGGAACTGATGATGTATTTTGCGCTAACCGGTCTGATTACGCTGGGCGGATTCTATCTATTGTATGGAGAGGTGTTGATGGGGGCTGGTCGTCAGCGGGCATGGACCTATGTTGCCGTTGTTGTGCTGGCCACCGTTATCACCGGATATATCGCTGCATTACGACTCCAACGCAAGATCGACCTGCTTGATCTCAACATGTTGAAAGTGTCCAAGGGTAATCTGGCGGTGCGCATGCCTGAAGCGGATGACGCTTCGTTTGGTCGTGTCTATCAGGAATTCAATGTCATGATGGATTCGATTGAGAAAAAGATGAGACTGCTTCAGCGCCTCGGTGAGCAGGAAGTCATTGAGAAGGAGCAAGCCTCGGAGCGGGCTGTGCTTGAAGAGCGCAAACGAATGGCAAGGGACCTTCATGACACGGTTAGCCAGCAGCTGTTTGCCATGCATATGTCGGCTTCGTCCTTACCTCGTCTGCTGGAGATGAATCCTGAACATGGCGGTAAAGTACTAGACCAGTTAATCCAGATGTCACATATTGCACAGCGTCAGATGCGAGGACTCATTGCTCAACTTCGACCTGTGGAGCTGGAAGGGCGTGATCTCACCGCAGCACTGGATAGTTGGTTTCCTGATTATTGCAGGCAGAATGGTCTTAAAGGTGTGAAAGAGCTGGAACTGGATGGCGGAATCTCGGATGCCATTGAGCACCAGCTGTTTCTTGTTATTCAGGAGGCGGTTGCCAATGTTGTGAAGCATGCAGAGGCGGGAGTGGTTAGTCTGTCCATACGGGAGAGTGAACATCAGATCAGTATGAGCATCAGCGATGATGGTCAGGGATTTTTGCAGCAAGCGGAGCGTCCGGGTTCATACGGGTTATCTACCATGCGTGAACGGGCGGAGAAGCTTGGGGGGCAAGTTCAGATTATATCAAAGCCGGGCGCGGGAACGACGGTACGGGTATTGATCCCGAAATTTCCGAATGTATCTGAATGAACTAGAGGGGGAGACGGAATGAGTGGGAAAGTAAACGTAATGATTGTGGATGACCATGACATGGTACGAATGGGGTTGAAAACGTATCTGATGCTGGAACCTACTTTTCATGTGATGGGGGAAGCGGGCCACGGGCAGGATGCGCTTGATCAGTTACGTAAGTTAAATGATAGTGAAATGCCGGATCTGATCCTGATGGATCTGATGATGCCGGTAATGAATGGCGCTGAAGCAACAAAAGCCATCATGACTGAATTTCCAGGGATGAAAATTGTGATGCTCACCAGTTTCCTGGAGGATGATCTGGTTGTGCAAGCAATTGAAGCGGGTGCGGTAAGTTATGTGCTGAAGACAGTCTCTGCTGAAGAACTGATCTATGCTCTGCAAGGGGCCTATAGAGGCATGCCTGTTATGACAGGTGATGTGTCGCAGGCATTAACCCGGGGAATCAGACAACGTACAGCGAGAGAGAGTGAATCAGGTCTGACTGAACGGGAGAAGGAAGTGCTGCTGCTTATTGCAGAGGGAAAGACCAACAAAGACATTGGAGAAGAATTACATATCAGTATCAAAACCGTCAAAACACATGTGAGCAACCTGCTGATGAAATGTGAGATGGACGATCGTACACAATTGGCCATCTATGCGCATCGTCAGGGTTGGGTGAAAACGAAAGGGTAAAATGCTGTAGTGACGGGGAAAAGAGTCTATTCTTACGTGCTTTTATCTCCTTTTTAATTGTTTTTAAGGTACGGTTAAGGTTTAAAGTACAAAATAAGAACAGTTAAAGAATATCTCTTGGGAATAAGAGATTGGGAGGTAGAGAGGCATGGACGAACGCAACTATAGATCGAACCGTCAAGACGAGGAAAACGAAGCCAAACAAATGGAGAACCGCAATTCTTCCGGAACGGACGAATCCTCCTATTATTATTCTTATGGACCTTTTCAGTCCGTGAATCAGGAAGATACAGCAAATCACATGGGAAGCAATAATCAGCGTGAAGAAGGAAATGTAGAGATTACAAAACCTGATCCGGTGAGGCCCGTACCTACTTACTATAATAGCGAATCATCCGAACAAGCGAAAAGATCATCAGGCGGTGGAAACGCCTCAGGCAACGGTGGAGATCAAGGGAATGGCGGCAAAGGCAATTGGAACTATAATAACCGCAAGCCGCGTTCTTCCGTAAGATCACTTCTATTTTCCTTTATTGCCGGTATGCTGGTCATCACTGTTCTCATGTACACCGCTGATAGAACAAACATGTTCACACCGGAGACGGCACTTACGAACACGGACAATCAAAGTTCAGGACAGGAAGCATCCACAAACACAGGCGGAGGTAACAATGTCACAGCGTCGTTACTGCCAACAGGCAAAGAAGATGTGTCTTCCGTAGTAACAAGTACAAGTCCTGCTGTCGTTAAAATTGAAACACTCGCGAAGCAATCTTCACGTACAGGATTGGGTCAGGGTGGATCCAATACAAGCGATCCGCTGTACCAATACTTCTTTGGTAATGGCGGCGGAACGGAAGGCAATCAAGGCCAAAGCCAGCAACCACAAAGCAGTAATCAGCTTGTGCCTATGGGCATTGGTTCCGGGTTCATTTTTGACAAAGAAGGATATATCCTGACGAATCAACACGTTGTTCAGGGTGCAGACGTAATCCAGGTAACCCTGGAGAACAACAGCAAGCCTTATGAAGCGAAACTGCTGGGAAGCAGCTTTGATCTGGATCTGGCTGTATTGAAAATTGAGAAAAACAGTGGTGACGATGCGTTCCCTGTAGCTCCACTGGGTGATTCCAATAGTACTCAAGTCGGTGAGTGGCTTGTAGCTATCGGTAACCCTGAAGGGTTCGAACACACGGTTACAGCAGGTGTACTGAGTGCCAAAGAACGTACGATCAGCATTCCAGATGAAGAAACAGGAAAAACACGTGAGTACAGCCATTTGCTGCAAACCGATGCTTCGATTAATCCGGGTAACTCCGGTGGTCCGTTGCTTAACCTGAATGGGGAAGTTATCGGAATGAACGTTGCAGTAAGCGCAGATGCACAGGGGATTGGTTTTGCAATCCCGTCGAGCGTCATCTCTGAAGCCGTTAAATATCTTAAAGAGGACAAAGAAGTTCCCAAAGAGCCAGTACCCTTTATCGGTGCATCTCTGATGGCTCTCACGCCTGAAGTTGCTAAACAAATGGGAACAGACGTTACCGAAGGTTCAGTTGTAGCCAGCACGATCTTCCAATCACCGGCTTACCAAGCAGATCTTCGTGCATATGACATCATCACAGGTGCCAACGGTACGCCTTACGCCACAAGTCAAGATCTAATTGATTTTATCAAGAAACAGGAAATCGGCAGTGAAGTGACATTAAACGTGGTGCGTGACGGTAAGAAAATGGATCTGAAAATCAAAATCGGCAACAAAAATGATTTTGATACTTCCCAAACAACAGGTACACAACAGCAGCAACCATAATATCGGGCAAGGATTTACAGAACGGAAGGGTTTGAAGGCCCTTCCGTTTTTTTTGCCCTGATGGAGCAAGGTTACAATGGACCAGGACGGATTGGAGACCCCCTACTTGAAGATGCAGATTGTGCTTCTGCCTGTTACAATGGGATAAAACGTTAGGATAAAGGAGAAAGACCACCATGCGCTCAACTATTTTGATTGTGGATGATGACGAAAAAATTGTATCCATGCTCCGCCGGGGGCTGGCTTTTGAAGGATATGAGGTACAGACGGCTTCCAATGGAGCTGAAGGCCTCAGCAAACTGATGGACAAGGAGCCGGACATCGTTGTGCTGGATGTGATGATGCCGCAGATTGACGGATTTGAGGTATGTCGCAGATTGAGAGAAGCAGGCAGCAAAGTGCCTGTGCTGATGCTGACGGCCAAGGATGAAGTACAGAGCCGGGTGACCGGACTGGACACGGGAGCCGATGACTACCTTGTAAAACCTTTTGCGCTGGAAGAATTATTGGCACGTGTCCGTGCATTGCTGCGCCGCAAGTCTGATAGTGGAGGTACGCCGGACAACCGCTTAATGTATGAAGATATCATTTTGGACAATGACTCACGTGAAGTATTGCGAGATGGGCAGCGTCTGGAGCTGACTGCCAAAGAATTCGAACTGTTGAATCTGTTCATGCAAAATCCAAGACGGGTACTGTCCCGTGATCTGATTATGGATAAAATCTGGGGTTATGATTACAGCGGTGAGTCTAACGTGCTTGAAGTGTACATTGCCATGCTCAGACAGAAGACCGAAGAATACGGTGGCAAGCGTCTAATCCAGACCATCCGGGGAGCCGGCTATATTCTGAGAGGTGACTCTTAATATGTCCATTCGGTTAAGACTAACCGCATGGTATTCTGGCATTTTGGCGGCTGTTCTGATCTTTTGGGGCGTTGTAATCTATGCCTTTGTTTATTTTAACTCCTATCAGGAAGTCGAACAGCAATTGAAGGTGAAGAGTACCCGGATTACGGAACAGATTGGTGTTAATCCTCTTTCACAGTCGCTGGATCTGGACCCATTTACAGAGAGTCAGCTGCAGGAGGCACAAATCTATATTCAACTCTGGGATTATCAGAGTCGTTCTGGCAGAATTTCCGGTAATATGGAGAAATTGCAGATTCAGTTTCCGGTATTAAAAGCCAATGAAATTCTTGAAAAGCGTGGCATATCCAAGATCTATGTGGACGGTACACCGTTTCTGGTGAATCAGCTTCCTCTTTCTCTTCAGGGGACCAATGAAGTACGTGGAATTCTCCAGGTTGGTGCGAATGTAAGTTCACAGGAGCGCTTGCTGGAAGCGTTACTTAATATTTTGGTTTTTGGCTGGCTGGTGGCTATGGCATTGGCTATAACCTCAGGTCTCGTTCTGGCCCGGAAGTCGATGCGTCCGCTCGTGAATGTCATTGATGCCGCGAACCAGATTCAATCGGGAGATGACTTAAGTGTACGTATTCAATATGCAGGGCCTAAGGATGAGATCGGGCGTCTGATTGAAACGGTGAATAATATGCTTGAACGTACAGAACTGTCATTCCGTGGTTTGGAGGAGACGAATGCTGCCCAGCGCCGCTTTGTATCCGATGCATCGCATGAACTGCGTACACCGCTGACCACTATACGGGGGAACGTGGACTTCCTGAAGAAGTTATGGGATCAGGAGGGAACCGACCGACCGAATCTGGATGAGGAGACCGTCAAACAAATGTCGCTGGAAGCCATTGAAGACATGGCGGACGAGGGGAAACGTATGAGCAGGCTGATCAGCGACATGTTATCGCTGGCGAGAGCGGATACGGGTCAGAAAATTGAATTGAACCCGATCCCGCTGCAGATTCTCGTACAGGAAGTGGCACGCAGAGCACAATTTCTGGATCGTCAGGCAGACTGGCTTCCAGGAGACTTTTCCATCCTGAACGGCATTTATGTGAACGGTAGCAAGGACTATCTGCAACAAATGCTGTTTATTTTCATCGAAAATGCGTTTAAATACACACCTGAAGGCTCTGTGACGCTGGATGCCGTATTATACAAGGGACAGGTGGGACTACGCATCAGCGACACCGGTATTGGAATGGATCGGGACGAAGTGCCTTTCATATTTGATCGCTTCTATCGGGCAGATGAATCCCGCGGGGCTACACCAGGCATAGGTCTGGGACTTTCGATTGCGAAGTGGATTATTGAGGAACACCATGGATCGGTTGAGGTTGTGACCAGACGTGGAGAAGGAACCACATTTATTATCTGGTTGCCGGTTGTCTTTGCTCCGCCTATCGAATAAAGGTATAATATACAGGACTGCAATTACATCGGCAACGTTGCCGAGAAAGAAAGCGGGTGGCAACCAAGTGGAAGTACTACGAATTTCGCCGCGGGGATATTGTTACGGCGTTGTGGATGCGATGGTGCTCGCGCGTCAAGCGGCACGCAATCTGGATTTACCACGACCTATTTATATATTGGGTATGATTGTGCATAACCAACATGTGACGGATTCCTTTGAAGATGAAGGTATTATTACATTGGATGGTCCGAACCGGATGGATATTTTGAGCCAAGTGGAGAGTGGCACGATTATTTTCACAGCTCATGGTGTATCTCCTGAAGTGCGTAAGCTGGCACGGGATAAAGGATTGACAACAGTGGATGCAACATGCCCTGATGTGACCAAGACACATGATCTCATTCGCGAAAAGACAGCAGAAGGTTATCAGATTATTTATATTGGTAAAAGGAATCATCCTGAACCAGAAGGTGCTGTTGGCGTTGCGCCAGACCTCGTTCACCTGATCGAGAAGGAAGAAGAGATCGATGGACTGAACGTTCCTTCAGGCAAAATCCTCATTACGAATCAGACAACGATGAGCCAGTGGGATATCAAACACATTATGAGTCGTCTGCTGGAGAAATTCCCGGGCGCAGAAATTCATAATGAAATATGCCTGGCTACTCAGGTTCGTCAGGAAGCTGTCGCGGAACAGGCAGGTCAAGCGGACTTAGTTATCGTGGTGGGTGATCCTCGCAGCAATAACTCTAACCGTCTGGCACAAGTGTCGGAGGAGATTGCGGGTGTTACGGCCTACCGTGTATCCGATGTTTCCGAGATTCAGCAAGAATGGCTGAAAGGTGTAAATAAGGTGGCGGTTACTTCGGGTGCATCAACACCAACACCGATCACGAAGGAAGTTATCCTTTACCTGGAGCAGTATGAACATGACAAGCCGGAGACGTGGGAAATCAAACGTACCGTGAACATGAGCAAACTGCTGCCTCCAGTTAGAGAAAAAACACGTACACCTTAGGGCACAGCTAATGTAAAAGTAATCTAAGTGTGTGTGAATTGCAAACGAGACGTGAATGAGAAGAATCCTGTTACGCAGATATCCGAATGTCGGAGCCTGTGGGGCAGGATTCTTTTTGTATATGGATAAGGAATGTGTACCTTGACGCAATAAGAGAACTATGGTATATTCACTTTAACGGATAAAAGCTTAAAAGCGAACAAGCGTTTAAGCGCGACAGGATTTTTATGTTTAATCAGACGCACGTTAAGAAATGATTGTGCTCTCATACAAGGAAGGATGGGAATTAATATGATCGTTATTGCAGGCAAGGCTACACCGGAGGAACAGATTCAGGATATCGTTGCAGTTATTGAAAAAGAAGGGCTTCAGGTGCATATCTCTCGCGGAGAGGATCGTACTATCATTGGTTTGATTGGTAAAGTTGAACCTAAAATGCAAGAGCATCTTCGCCAAATGAAAGGTGTAGAGAATGTCGTGAAAATCTCGAAGTCCTACAAATTGGCAAGCCGCGACTTCCATCCGGAAGATACGGTGATCTCCATCAAAGGTGTAGATATCGGCGGAAAAGAACTTGTTGTCATGGGCGGACCATGTGCGGTTGAATCCGCTGCACAGATTGATGAGATTGCAGGGCTTGTGAAAGCTGCTGGTGGGCAAGTGTTACGTGGTGGTGCATTTAAGCCTCGTACGGGTCCTTACAGCTTCCAGGGAACGGGTGTAGAAGGATTGATCATGATGGCTGAAGCAGGCAAGAAACATGATCTGCTGACCATTACAGAAGTCATGACACCTGAGTATGTGGATATTTGCGCCGAGTACGCAGATATTCTGCAAGTAGGTACACGTAACATGCAGAACTTTGACCTGCTCCGCAAATTGGGTGAGTGTGGCAAACCGGTATTGTTGAAACGTGGCTTCAGTGCGACATACGATGAGTTGTTAAATGCGGCTGAATACATTCTTGCGGGTGGTAACCCAAATGTCATGCTGTGTGAGCGTGGTATTCGTACGTTTGAATCCTACACACGGAATACGCTGGATCTGTCAGCGATCCCTGTTCTACAGTCTCTGAGCCATTTGCCGGTTATATCTGACCCGAGCCATGGTACTGGACGACGTGAACTGGTGGAACCGATGACAAAAGCTTCCGTTGCTGCGGGTGCCAATGGCTTGATCATTGAAATGCATACCGATCCGGATAACTCCATGACAGGAGATGGTGTGCAATCCTTGTTCCCTGATCAATTCGCTAACCTGTTGCAGGATCTGGAGAAATTGGCACCAATCGTGGGTAAATCATTCAGCACAGCCAAACAACCAGCTGAATTTTTCCCGGCACGTGTAGGCGTGTAATAAGAATTTCATAATCAAGGTCTGGATCATCATCCGGGCATCTCATCTGGTCTCGTTCATTGCGACGGAATCAGATAGATGCTCGGTTTTTTGCATATTTTGCAGTTTTGAACGTATTTATTAATCAATGGTGATAAGAAACATTTATGATGTGAAGTTTTTCCCATGATTTAGGATAAAAAAGGGGTCGCTTTACCGCATTAAACCAGTTAAATGTATATGAATTTAGTTGTTATATGAATTTAGGTTATTTATAAAATGTGAGTATATCTAACATACCTTCAAAAAATACCTTACATAAGTATTGACGATGTCATGTTTTAAAATTTATAATGACGACAGAAAAAAATTCGAATTTAGACATTTTCTTAGTGGGGTTGTTTAATGTTCGGAATATTTGGGAGGACGAATACATGTCGGTTGAAAACGTATTGAAATCAATTCAAGAGAACAACATCGAGTGGGTAGATTTTCGTTTTGTAGATTTAGCTGGTCGTGCACATCACATCTCGTTGCCAGCTTCGGCTGTTGATGCAGACACGTTCGTAAATGGAGTAGCTTTTGACGGTTCTTCTATCCAAGGTTTCCGCGGAATTGAAGAGTCAGATATGGTTATGATGCCAGACCCTGAAGCGACTTATGTCGATCCGTTCACTGCACACCCTACATTGAATGTTATGTGTGATATCTTCACTCCGGATGGCGAGCGTTATGAGCGTGACCCACGTAGCATCGCTGTTAAAGCAGAAGCTTATTTGCAAGAGAGCGGTGTAGGTACAGCGGCATTCTTCGCACCTGAATCCGAGTTCTTCATCTTCGACGATGTACGTTATGAGAGCGGCACGAACAGCTCTTCCTACTATGTAGATTCCGAGGAAGCTTCATGGAACACCAACCGCAAAGAAGAAGGCGGAAACCTGGGCTTCAAAGTTCGCACTAAAGGTGGATATGTTCCAGTAGCGCCAGTGGATACACAACAAGATATTCGTAGCGAAATGTGTCGCCTTTTGGAAGAAGCGGGCCTTTCGATCGAGCGTCATCACCATGAAGTGGCGACAGCGGGACAAGCTGAAATCAACTTCCGTTTTGATACACTGAAGAAAACAGCAGATAACCTGCTTGCATACAAATACATCGTGCACAACACTGCACGTCAATATGGTAAAGTAGCAACATTCATGCCTAAACCATTGTTCGGTGATAATGGTAGCGGAATGCACGTTCACCAATCCATCTTTGATGGCGATTCCCCATTGTTCTATGACAAAGCGGGATATGCTAACCTGAGTGAAATGGCTCTGCACTACATCGGAGGTATCCTGTACCATGCTCCGGCACTGATCGCTTTGACTAACCCTAGTACAAACTCATTCAAACGTCTTGTACCTGGTTACGAAGCACCAGTAAACCTGGTTTATTCCAAGGGTAACCGTTCCGCAGCAGTTCGTATTCCGGTTGCAGCTGTGACACCAAAAGGTTGTCGTATCGAGTTCCGTACACCAGACTCCACAGCTAACCCATACTTGGCATTCTCCGCAATGTTGATGGCTGGTCTGGATGGAATCAAACGCAAAATCAATCCAACTGAGCTTGGATATGGTCCGCTCGATAAAAACATCTATGACCTGTCTGATGCAGATAAAGAAAACATCCGCAGTGTGCCAGCTTCCCTCGAAGAAGCACTTGATGCATTGGCAGCTGATAACGAGTTCTTGACTGAAGGCGGCGTATTCACAAAAGAATTCATTGAAAACTACATCAACCTCAAACGTGATGAAGCGAAAGCAGTAGCGATCCGCATTCATCCGCACGAGTACAGCCTCTACTTCGACTGCTAATCGGTCGGGGTCGGAACAGTTCTTGTTCCAACTTAAAGCCTCCGGGACACGCTCTCGGAGGCTTTTCCTTGAATTAAACAATGTAGTGCTTTAACTTTGCAGGGTGATAAAGGAATTTGATGACCTGAATTCAACACTTCAGTGCATATTGCCCTTGAAGCAGATAGAGAATACTGATATCATAGCGATAATATTTACTTTGAGTGCATTTTGCACAAATCCATAGAGCGACTTCCAATAGGTAAGATATAGATCGAAATGATTCAATTCGTCTATATCTTATACCCGTGAGCGATTCTAATCGAATTGTGGAAAATGCTGTTTGTATGTCAGAGTTACGGATGGAAAGGGCGGGGGATTTTGTGACAAAAAGAGCGTATAACTTTAATGCAGGACCTGCGGCGTTACCACTTGAGGTACTGGAGCGTGCACAGGCGGAATTTGTAGATTTTCGTAATACAGGCATGTCGATTATGGAGATGTCTCACCGTGGAGCGGTGTATGAGTCTGTACATAATGAAGCTCAGGAGCGGTTGTTGTCGCTTCTAGGCAATCCAAAAGGATACAAGGTTCTCTTTCTGCAGGGCGGTGCAAGCACTCAGTTCGCGATGTTACCAATGAACCTGCTCGGTGCAGGGCAGACTGCAAGTTACGTGATGACTGGCAGCTGGGCCAAAAAGGCTCTGTCTGAGGCGAAGTTGATTGGCGAGACACATGTTGCTGCATCTTCAGAAGCAGAGAAGTTTATGAAATTACCGGATGTTTCGAATCTGAGTTTGCCAGAACGTACGGCTTATGTACATCTGACTTCCAACGAAACGATCGAAGGTACGCAATTCAAGTCGTTCCCGGATACCGGTTCAGTACCTCTGATTGCGGATATGTCTAGTGATATTTTCTGTAAACCATTTGACCTTAATCAGTTCGGCATGATCTACGCGGGTGCGCAGAAGAACCTGGGTCCATCCGGAATTACGGTTGTAATTGCCCGTGAGGAACTGGTGAGCGAATCGCCTAAAACGATTCCAACCATGCTTCGTTACAGCACACATGTAGATAACAATTCCCTGTACAATACGCCGCCATCCTTCTCGGTATATATGGTGAATGAAGTATTGAAATGGATTGAAGAACAGGGCGGATTGGCTGGTATTGAGCAAAAAAATACGAAAAAAGCGGAATTGCTCTATAACACAATTGATGCTTCCGGCGATTTCTACCGTGGTTGTGTGGAACCAGAAGATCGTTCCCTCATGAATGTAACCTTCCGTCTTGCTTCTGAGGAACTGGAGAAAAAGTTCATCAAGGCATCGGAGGAAGAAGGATTTGTAGGTCTGAAAGGACATCGCAGTGTGGGTGGTCTCCGTGCCTCCATTTATAATGCTGCTCCTTATGAGAGTGTTAAGGCACTGACAGACTTCATGAGCCACTTCCAGAAGACAAATGGATAATTAGTAGAGGCACGGTGTGATGGACCTTCGTGTCTTATCCTGTGCATTACCAGAGCCTTCCACATTGACGTGTGGAGGGCTTTTCTTTAAGATTAGAGGGTTGTCGTCAACATGAAATGAAAGGAGATTGAACATATATGGCTTTACACATCGTTCTGGTTGAACCAGAAATCCCGGCGAACACAGGCAATATTTCGCGTACTTGTGCGGCAACCGGTACCCATCTGCATCTCGTACGTCCACTTGGATTTCGAACAGATGATGCTACATTGAAGCGTGCAGGGCTGGACTACTGGCATGCTGTTCATATTGAATACCACGACTCATTCGCTGAGGTTCAGGAAAAATTTCCGGAAGGTCGTTTCTTCTACGCAACTACGAAGGCGAAAAACCGATACAGTGATTTTAATTTCCAGGATGGAGATTTCCTCGTTTTTGGTAAAGAGACTAAAGGCCTGCCACCTGAATTAATTGCTGCGAATCCCGATACATGTATGAAAATGCCAATGACTGGTGACGTTAGATCATTAAATCTATCCAATTCGGCAGCAATTATTGTATATGAAGCGTTGCGCCAGCTCAATTTCCCGGGGTTAGAAGGATAAATTCAGGTTATAAATGACGGCTAGAATTCGGAAAAAAAACATTTTTCAAAAAAAAGGACAAAAAATGTTTATTTCCAGCAGGATTCGACAAAATCTTGGCGAATCTATAAACATAGTACAAATGTACCTAGAAATTTAGAGTAAGATAGGAGAGGTGTGCCGTAGCTATGAAGCCAGCTGGAGTAGTTCGCAAAGTTGACCAATTAGGTAGGATCGTATTGCCTAAATCTTTGCGTAAAAGGTATCAAATGAATGAGGGAGATCCTGTAGAAATCTTAGTACAAGGGGACCATATTATCTTGGAGAGATATCGTCCAAAATGTATTTTCTGCGGATCCATCGAGGAAGTCAACGAGTTCAAAGAGCGTTACATATGCGCACAATGTTTAGATGAAATGACTCAGCTTCCACAGCACGGATAAGAAATAACGTCATGGGGTCCATTGACCCCGTGGCGTTTTTTTTGTTTTATTCTCAATCGGGTGACATAATTGCAAATTGAAATAAGATAAAATACGTAGACTAACGCTGGGTGTAAAGGGGTAAAACCTCATTCCAAACGGCATTCAGGATGCCTTGCATATTTTCTTCCTCACTGTTAATACATATGATAGCTTCCTTAGAGGGAATTACAATACACAATTGACCATAGGCTCCATCGGCACGGTAAGCGCCATGAGAACACATCCAGAACTGGTACCCGTAACCTTTTCCCCAATCTCCGTCTCCAGTCGTTTCGATCTGCTGGGACGTAGCCTGTCTGATCCAATCCGCAGGTACAAGCTGTGTGCCTTCCCAAAGGCCCTCCTGCAGCAGTAACTGTCCAAATCGACTCAGTTCCTCATTGCTTATCCAAAGACCTGCACAGCCAAGTGTTACCCCGAGTGGAGAGGTTTCCCACTCTACTTCATGGATGCCAAGCGGATCAAATAACCGTGGAGTCAGGTAATCTTTCACGGTTTGGCCGGTAGCAGCCTGTAGCATGGCTGAGATCATAAATGTATCCCCGCTGCTATATGTAAATTGTTCTCCAGGTATCCGGTCCAGAGGCAGCGACATGTAATATTTCGCCCAGTCCTTTTCAGTCAATGAAGCTCGTTCATCAGCCCAAAGAGGGGGAGAGTCATGGCCCGAAGACATTCGGAGAAGATCACGCAATTTTAATTCTTGCGGTGATGGGAGTTTGTGCTGTGCAACGGGTACATGATCATAAGAGAAATAATCACCAAGTGTCGCATCCAGATGTAACAAACCTTCTTCAAGCGCAAGACCAACGGCCATACACGTGAAGGATTTACTGATGGAATGTTGTACCCTGCGCTGGTCCTTATCCCGGTCCCAATGGGCAAGCAGATGCCCTTTTTGTAATATGCGAATGGAAAAAACATTCAATTGTTGCTCCGTAATCGTATGAATGAAACCTTTGAGTTGATCAGACATATTAACCTCCCTAATATCAGGTGAAACCTGAGTAAAATCGGTTGGTGAAACGTTTCCGTAATTCGAATGCAAAATCAGAACCCATGTTAGTATAAACCTGGTTTGGTGTCAATTAAAGTTGTAATAGTACTGACTAAATTTTCATTTTTTCGTAATAATAGTGTCTTTGGACGCAAATTTATACTTGAAAAAGCATTTTTTCGAGAAAAAAACGCGAAATTTGTAAAAAGGTTATTGACAGAATTTACTCATCGGGCTTATGATTTATTCGAAACGATTCGAAGAAATCGCTTCCACATTAAAAGTGTTGTAATGAAGTCCATGTGGATCAACGTTGGCTATGTTTTGAAACGATTCGAGAAAATCGTTTCGATAACCCATCGTAATACAAGGGAATCTACAACAGCCTGCAATCCAACGCCAGAGAAACGAATGAGTAAAGACAGCAGGCGATGATGAGAGGGGTTACATTATGGCACATATAACGATCGAAACTGGATCGCCAACCTTATGCATGAATACCAGCATACATGTTGTGTCCAGTGACTCCGGAGAGACTTCAGGCGGTACACTATATCTGTTGCACGGGGCAGGCGATAATGCGAGTACCTGGCAGCGATTAACCACAATTGAGATGTATGCAGCGCAATATGGCTGTACGATCATTATGCCGGAAGCGAATCGAAGCTATTACACCGATATGGAATACGGCCTGAATTACTTCCACTACATCACTCAGGAATTACCTGAAATATGCAAGCGTCTGCTCAATCTGAATCCTGATCCGGAGAAAACATACGTCGCCGGTTTATCCATGGGTGGATATGGTGCACTGAAATGTGGACTAACTTATCCAGAGCGCTATCGCAAAGTAGTGTCCCTATCCGGCGTAACGGATATCCAGACACGACTTCATGATCCCCATATGCCAGCGACCATGATCAAGGAAATGAAAGCGGTTTTTGGAGAACGTTTACAGGTAAAAGCCGATCAGGATATTTACGCACTGTCGGCCAAGCTGCTGGAACAGGGTGTTCCTTTACCGGATATCCTCAGTTGCTGTGGCGATAGTGACCCCTTCGTAGAGATGAATCGCGACTATGCGAGATACATGCAGGGGACTGCCTTTGATTTTCGGTATGTGGAGACGCCGGGGGCTCATGAATGGAGATTTTGGGAGCACCACCTGAGAACGATGTTTGATTTTCTGTACAACGACAAGACCATAGTAGAGTGAGGAGATGCAATGTGAAACCTGCAGCCGAAGGACCTAGCAAAAAGCTGAAGGGAAACGTGAAGGGCAATTCGCTCTGGACTGAAATCTGGAAGCACCGAATGACATACACCCTGCTTATTCCGGGGCTTGTCTGGCTAATTCTGTTTGCCTACATGCCGATGGGTGGCCTGTCTCTGGCATTCAAAGATTACAAGGCCAACCTGGGCATCTGGGGAAGTCCATGGAGCGGATTCGAGAACTTCAAATATGTTTTCCGTGATCCAACCTTTATCGACGCAGTATGGCGTACGCTGTACATCAATATTCTGAAACTGATTATTCAGTTCCCGTTCCCGATCATTCTGGCGCTGTTGCTGAATGAATTGCGGATGCGTAGAGGAAAAAAATTGTTCCAAACCGTTCTTACGTTCCCGCACTTCCTGTCCTGGATCATCGTATCCGGGGTAGTCATCAATGTGCTGGCATATGACGGACTGGTAAACAGTGCGCTCGGACTACTCGGATTGCCAACGATTAACTTCCTGGGGTCTGAATCCAACTTTGTACCCATGTTGCTGTTGACTGATATTTGGAAATCAAGTGGATGGGGCGCGATTATATTCTTGGCTGCCATTTCCGGTATTGATCAGGATCAGTATGAATCAGCACAGATTGACGGGGCATCCCGTATGCAACAGATGTTCAAAATTACTTTACCGAACATCCTTCCAACCATCACAATCATGTTTATTCTCTCGGTTGGTGGATTGATGTCTTCCGGATTTGACCAGATCTTCAACTTGGCAAATGCCGCTACCAAAAATGTATCGGAAGTACTCGATGTATATATCTATCGGATTACGTTCCAGTCATCTACCGATTTCTCATTCTCGACAGCGGTCAGCTTGTTCCGTTCCCTGGTGAATATGGCCTTGCTGCTTCTTGCTGACAGATTTGCCAAGTGGCTTGGCGGAGACGGTTTGTTCCGATAAGAAAGGAGGAAAAATGAGATGAGCAAGAAAGCTAACAAAAAACCGAGAATTGGTACAGAAAAAATGACACTTCTCGATTACATTATTTTTGCCGTATTACTAGTGCTTGCCCTGATGATCCTGATTCCGTTCTGGAATGTCATCATGATCTCGTTTGCAACACAAAAAGAATATGCTGACAATCCATTTTTGATGTTCCCTAAAGAATGGACATTGGATTCCTACAAGGCATTGTTCGCTGACGGAACGATTCTGACGGGGTACAAAAATACAATTATATTGCTAGTCATCGGCTTGCCACTCAGCTTGTTCCTGACAACAAGCATGGCATATGGCCTTAGTCGCAACAAATTTCCGTTTAAGAAATTTCTCTTTTTCCTGGTATTGTTCACCATGATCTTTAATGGTGGTATCGTGCCGCTGTACCTGATCATGAAATCACTTCATCTTACAGGTACGCTGTGGTCCGTTATCCTGGCGGGAAGCTTCAGTGCGTTTAACATGATTCTGATGATGAACTATTTCTACACCTTGCCTGAATCACTCATGGAATCGGCGAGACTGGATGGAGCCGGAGAGTGGAGAATTTTGTTCTCTGTTGTTCTTCCGCTGGCTACACCAATTATGGCTACAATCACGTTATTCTACGGTGTGGCTTACTGGAACAGTTGGTATGATGCGATGATATTCCTTCGAAAAGCGGATCAGTTACCGCTCCAGAATGTACTCCGAAATATTATCGTGACATCTACGACGAATGCATCCAATGCATCCAGTGTGGATGCTGCCCAGGCAAGCAACTTCTCAATGGGCATGAAGATGGCGGCTGTATTTGTCACCATGGTACCAATTATGTGTTTCTTCCCAATGCTGCAAAAACACTTTGCCAAAGGGGTATTAACAGGGGCAATCAAGACCTGATATACGTATAGGATTTTTCAATAAAATTCTACTAAAAAACATGGGGGTAAAACATGAAAACGAACAAAAAGTTGTCAGTAAGAGCTCTCTTTGCCATCACGCTTAGTGTAGTTATGCTGATGGTGACCGCTTGTTCCAGCCAAGGAGCTTCAGGTGGTAACGAAAAAGATGCAGAGGGAAATTACAAAGACAACCTGACCATCTCTGTAGCTAACCTGACAGAAATCAAAAACGGGAACCTGGATAATGACTTCCACAAGTTCTGGACAGACAAATTTAATGTAACTTGGGACTACAACTATATCGATTGGGATTCATGGGGCGAGAAACTTCGTCTGTGGATCAACTCTGGCGACTTGCCGGATGTAGCGGTATGGAACTACGTACATGGCGATGCCATTAACAGCATTGAACAAGGTTTGTTCTACAAATTCCCGGATGACTGGAAAGAACGCTGGCCTAACGTGGCAGCAGCTTACAATTTGACGGGTCTTGGAGACAAGTTGGAAGAATTGACAGGTGGAACATATGTCCTGCCTAGACCAATCTATTTCGAGAACAAACCAGCTGACCCACTCACGAACCAAATTGGTGTCATTGCGCTTCGTAAAGACTGGGCTGAAGCAGTTGGTTTTGAACTGAAAGATGCTTATACAACAACCGAATTGAATGAATATGCTGCGCTAGTGAAAGAAAAAGATCCAGGCAAAGTGGGTAACAAACTTGTACCTCTGTCCTACAATGCGGCAGATGCCATGACAAACATGATTATGCCAAACAGTGTGCATGCCATGACTGACTCTCCGTTCTACAAAGGTGAAGATGGCCAATTCCACTGGGGACCAGCAGATCCTGAAACGCTGACAGGACTTAAATTGATGCAAAAAGCCTATAAAGATGGACTGCTCAATCCTGAGTTCTACACATGGAAAAACAATGAAGGTCAAAACAACTTCAAAGTAACCGGTACAGCTGCTGTAACAAGTCTGGGCGGACTGGCTTCGTACAGACAAGGTCTGGATTCCGATATGAAAAAAAATCTGGGTGTAGATAGTGATGAACTGGTACACACAGCAATCGTAGTGGGCGATGACGGGAAATACCGTAACATGGAGCAAGCCAACTTCTGGTCTGCATTGATCTTCAATCCAGACATTAGTGACGAGAAATTCGAACGGATCATGGATCTGATCGATTACTCCGCAACAAAAGAAGGACAGTTGCTCATCAACATGGGCTTTGAAGGAAAAGATTGGAAATATGATGAAAACAACGAACTCGTTAGCTTGTTGCCAGAAGGAACGGTATTGGAAGATAAATATCCAGCACGTTTCGAAGGTCTGTATCTGCTCGGTGACGACTTCAGTGTTGTAAACCCTGCAATCAAAAAAGATTACCGTGATAGAGCCGTGAAATTGTTCGAAGAAAAAGCAAAACTTGGTACAGAAGGCAAATCGCTTGCACCATACGATTGGGATGTCAACCTGTACGATTCCAAAGCTAAGAGTCAGGCTTCATTCGACTACCAGAATGAATATGCCAACTTGATCCTCAAAAACGGAGATCTAGAGGCAAACTGGAAAGAATGGGTAAACAGTAAAATGTCCCTGGTTCAACCTTATCTGGATGAGCTAAACGATAAATTCTAGTAATCATTCAGTCATTAATTTTGAACCCGGTGCGCGGTCTCTCCCCGAACGCAGCCGGGTTCTTTATTTCAACAACTTGTAGTGGAGGATACGATCAGATGAATAACGAGCAATTGTTAGACCTGGTAAAACAGATGACGTTGGAGGAAAAAACAGCTCAGCTTCTTCAGTTGACTGCCAACTTCTATGAAGGAACAAATGTCGAAGGCCAGATCACAGGGCCGATGGAAGAGATGGGAATTACGGAGCAGTCCGTGGATGCCAGTGGGTCCATTCTGGGGTTGTCCGGTGCGCAGGCCATCATTGATGTACAGCAAGCTTATATGAAAAAAAGCCGTCTGGGGATTCCGCTTTTGTTTATGGCTGACGTCGTTCATGGATTCAAAACCATTTTCCCGATTCCACTCGCGATCGGTTGTTCATGGGACACAGAACTGGCTGAGAAAAGTGCTGAAATTGCAGCACGTGAATCAGCTGTATCCGGTTTGCATGTTACCTTTGCACCGATGGTGGATCTGGTTCGTGACCCGCGCTGGGGCCGTGTGATGGAAACAACAGGAGAAGATCCTTATCTGAACAGTTTGTTTGCGGCTGCGTTTGTACGTGGATATCAGGGCGATAGCTTGAAGGATGAGCCAGATCGTCTTGCAGCCTGTGTTAAACACTTTGCGGCGTATGGAGCGGCTGAGGGTGGTCGGGATTACAATACGGTGGACATGTCTGAGCGTAACCTGCGTGAGTACTATTTGCCAGCGTACAAAGCAGCATTGGATGCGGGCGTGGAAATGGTTATGACTTCGTTCAATACGGTTGACGGTATTCCGGCAAGTGGCAATGAGAAGTTAATGCGCGGCATTTTGCGTGATGAATGGGGCTTTGATGGTGTATTAATCTCGGATTGGGCTTCCATTCGCGAGATGATTGCGCATGGTGCTGCAGAAGATGATCGTGAAGCGGCATATCGTGCCATTCGCGCAGGAGTAGATATGGAGATGATGACACCTTGTTATGTGCATCATTTGCCTGAACTGATTGAGAGTGGTGAAGTGGATGAGAAGCTCATTGATGAAGCCGTTCTGCGAATTCTGCAACTGAAAGAAAAGCTGGGATTGTTCGACAATCCGCTGCGTGCAGCCGATCCTGAACGTGAACGTGAGATTGTATTCTCCAAAGAGCATCGTCAGGTATCGTATGAACTGGCAACCAAATCGGCTGTCTTGTTGAAAAATGATGGCAATGTGCTTCCACTTCAACCTGACGCTAATGTAGCCCTTATTGGCCCATTTGCACAGAGTCCTGATATTCTGGGCTGGTGGTCCTGTGAAGGAGTTAAGGAAGATGCAGTTAAGTTGGGAACAGCTCTGCAAGAACGCCTGACGGGTGGGAAAGTTCAATTTGCTCAAGGCAGTAATGTTCATACGATTACAGCTGAGCAGATTGCCGAAGCCCTTGAAGTGGCAAGCAAAGCAGATCTGATTGTCCTTGCTCTTGGTGAAGACTCCGAGATGAGTGGAGAAGGTGGCTCACGCACGGATATTCGTCTGCCAGCAGCCCAATTGGAATTGATTAAACAGCTCAAAGCAGCGGGAAAACCTATTGCGAGCGTTATCTTCAACGGCCGTCCATTGGATCTGCATGGTGTAATCGATGAATCGGATGCTGTTCTTGAAGCCTGGTTCCCGGGTAGTGAAGGCGGAGCCGCGATTGCAGATGTTCTGACAGGTGTGGTGAATCCATCTGCACGTCTGACGATGTCCTTCCCGCAGTCCGTAGGTCAGATTCCGGTCTATTACAACCATTTCAATACAGGTCGTCCACTGAACCCGGAGAAGACAGAAGAACGTTATGTCTCCAAGTACATTGACAGCCCGAATGAACCTTTGCTTCCGTTCGGTTATGGTCTCTCCTACACTTCTTTCTCTTATGGTGATCTTGAAGTGTCGAGTAACGAGATGACTGCCGAAGAGTCCCTGAGCATTCAAGTACGTGTAACAAACACGGGTGAGCGCGCAGGCGTGGAGACCGTTCAGTTGTACGTTCGTGATGTAACGGGTGAAGTCGTTCGTCCTATGCGTGAGCTGAAAGGATATGTGAAGCTTGCACTGGCGCCAGGCGAGAGTGGTACAGCCACGTTTACGTTAAATGAAGAACAGCTTCGTTATCACCATTCCGACTTAAGCTACCGCAGTGATCGAGGCGAGTTCCATATTCTTGTGGGTGCAAACAGCCGGGATACTCAGAAGAAATCATTCAGACTTGTTTAATCCGGTGAATGGAAAGAGTAATGTGTCAGGCCTTTTGTTATGGAAGGCCTGATGAACATAACAGGGGAGCGAAGAATGTGGTCAGTATCAAGGATATCGCCAAACAGGCGGGAGTTTCCATCTCTACTGTGTCATATGCGCTGAATGGCAGCAACAAAGTGACCGATGAGACGAGTTCCAAAATTTTGGCCATTGCCAAAGAACTGAACTATGTTCCAAATGCCGCAGCAAGAACACTGAAGAAGAGGGAATCCAAAATTCTAGGTGTATTCTTGACCGATTTTAGAGGAGATGTGTATGGAGACTTGCTGAGTGGCATGAAAGCCGTATGTAATGCTCAAGGTTATGACCTGATCGTGTGCAGTGGTAAACAATCCCATCGCATGCTTCCAGAGAGGATGATTGATGGTGCAATCATTCTGGATCATACGTTTGCAAGTGAGGAACTAATGCAGTATGCCGATCGTGGGCACAAAATCGTTGTATTGGACCGTGAGATGGATCATCCCAACATTAATCAGGTTCTGCTGGATAATAAGGCCGGGGCGACACTTGCGATGGAACATCTGATTGAACAGGGACATAAGAAAATCTACGTGGTGACAGGACCGGAAGGTTCGTTTGACTCTGTGCAGCGGTTAAAGGCTGTGAGACAGGTTGCGGAACGTGAAGCCGATGTGGAATGGATTGAGATCACGGGAGATTTTGAGAAGAGTGGTGGAGAACAAGCCGCAGATCAGATTGTGCAGGTGTATGATGGACCCGCAGCGGTATTCTGCCTCAATGATGAGATGGCTATTGGCTTGTGTGATCGTCTGGCAGACAGTGCACTTGGCGTTGGTCAGGAGATTGATGTCATCGGATTCGACAATATTGAATTGAGCAAGTACGTCCAGCCGAGATTGGCAAGCATTGATTATTCCAAGCGCAAGTGGGGATCGCTTGCTGCTGAACAATTGATCAAAATTATTGCTGGAGAACCCGTTGATCATGAGCGAATTTATGTGACATTAGTTGAGGGTGGATCGGTGAGTGGGCCTATTCCGTCTGATTCGGTTATATCTATGCGGAATGACCGGGCGGTTAGCTATTGATCCCGAATACAGCAAGAGACAAGGCTTAGAAGAATCGAATCATTCTTTTAAGCCTTGTCTCTTGCTATTTCGAGGATGAAGCAATAGAAAAAGCCTCTCCGGAGAGAGGCTTGGCCTTTACAAGCCTTTTGTTTTGTCATTGTTGTAGGATGAAGTGAGAATGCCTGTAATGAAGAGAGTCAATACGATTGCAATAATCCAGAATGTCAGTGAAAATGACATACCCTTCGCACCTCCTGCACAAGCTCATTTTCTTCTATTATAACCATTATAGGTAGAAAAGAAATGCTTCACCCTATTATTTGTAAAATAAAAAGTGTGTGGGCACCGGTCTGAGGTTGCCATCTGAAGGGTTATTCACAACCCGATTATTCAGAATAAGCGAGGATGATCCACCGCCATCCAGATTATAGGCGTTGATCACCCCAAGCTTGTACAACCGCCCTTGCAACTCTTCAAGGGTAGCACCGGAACTTCCGCCCTCATTATATCCGTCGACCACAATGATTAATAACTGATCATCCTTATAATTGCCAATGACTGTACGTGGTGCTCGTTTGGGTGATACCTTCCACTTGTCGGGAATTGCGGTTTTACGTCCATTCTGTAGCAGCACGGGTACAAACGTAGCCCCAAATTGTGGTTGCAGGCGATCCAGTGAGTTTTTGTCGAAGAACTTGCCTCCAACCAGTTTGCCGGCATCGTTAAGTCCTACAAAAAACAGATCTTTGAAACTGGCCTGAAAACCGTTCACGTATTTCCCGTCCATGACGGTTGTGCTAAGTGGATAACGTTTGCCGCCACTGTCAGCAAATCCACCTGCGTTAATCCCGGCAATTGCACCGTTACGCTTCACAGCCTGCATGGTCGTCTCAGAACGCCCAGGTTCACTGTCTAGAGCCATCTGCATGGCTGTAGGGTCTTTTAGCTTGATCTTCATGGCATAGCCCTTATAGCTGCCAGGATTCACTCTGTACATTTCAATCGTTAGCCGGTCACTGTCTACCCGTTCAAATGGAACGCCAAGCTTGGATGAAATCCGTTTGTTGTAGATCATTTCCGGACGATCCGCCTGGGTGGAAGCCTTCTGCACAAGTGTAGACATCGTACTTGTTGTTTTATTATAGAGCTGTGTCGTTCTTTTAATAGAAGAAGAAGTCTGGACAGCAGCATCTTTTGCCCCCGCAAGCTCTTGGCTAATTGCTTGGGTCCGGGGTGTAATCGTATCCTCTGACAGTTCGGTAGGCATCAAACCTCCGGGTTCAAGTGGAGGACGAAACAGCAGCAGGCATAATATCAATCCAACAAAAGGAGCGAGTGCAAGCATAAAAAAACGATTAACCTGTTTGACGGGTGTAATCATTTGAGCAGGTCCATCTTTTTCTGGAGTGTCTCCAGTTGTTTTTTGACTTCGCTCAGCTGGGTATACAGTTTGTTGCTGTTATCCGTTTTGTCACTTGCATTATCCTTGGTGAAATTCAGCAATTCATTGAAGGATTGAACCTGTCCCTGCAGGTCTTCTACTTCCTTTGATATCGTTGTTAGCTGATTTTCATAGTCGGTTTTGAGTGCTGCAATCTGCTGCTGATTATGGGCTTGAAGCTGGTTAATCATCTGTTGCTGGAGATGGTTACTATAATAGTAGGTTCCAACGACTCCTAGTGCAATGAGAACAATCCACATTACCAGAAACAGCCTGATTGAAGATCCAGCCTTGCCTTTGGCGCTCCGGGTGTGATGGATGTCAGAGGATGGGGCAGATAATTTCATATCATCACTCCTGGTCATTAATAGGTACAAAAAAATTTCCAGTCCTCATTCTATCATGCCCCTATTGATTACGCAAAAATGAAATTCTTTACTTAATAGAGTAAAAAGAGATTGCATCGGAAGGAAGTCCTAGGATACAATTTCTTATAGATGCAATAAGTAGGAACTTTGGGCAGGTTTTTCGACTTTTTTAGATAGAGATGCAGGAAATTTATACTATATTTTGACCTTTCCGGGGATGGAAAGATGGACGTCATGGTGTTTTTATAACAAAATACAGTGAAAATAGAGCTTTTTTATCGGCTTCCTCCTGTATTTTTCTGTTTTTCGACATAATCCGACCTATGCTTCTTCTATACTCGGATTGTCGCATAGACGATGAAATCATCATGACAGAATTTAAAAGTTATTTGTCCAATACATAACAGGGGGAACAACAATGAAAAAAGTATGGCAGGTGGTCATCATAGATATCCACCCCACCAGCATGCTCGGTACAAAATTGATTTTGGAAGAGCAGCAAGATCTGACGGTACGTGGCATGACTTCGACCGGAACAGAAGGGCTCGATCTGGTGAATATTCACCAGCCTGATCTGATTCTGATGGATTATCGTCTTCCGGAGGGTCAGGCAGATCAATATATTGCCCAGATGAAGAATCTGTCAGCGCACAGTCACATCATTATTTTGACGGATGAAGACAATGTGAAGCTGTTTCGTCATCTGATGAGCCTTGGTGCAAGCGGTATGTTATCCAAACAGGCTTCCCCTAGCCAGCTGATTCATCTGATCTCTGGGTTGCGTGAGGGCCATGTGTCCATTCCATTGTCGTGGTTAAACAGTGCGGAGTGGGCGCAACCTGTGGAGTCTCCGACAGAAGCACGTGTCATTGAATTAACAGAAACCGAAACTTTTATCATGGAAAGAATTGTTCAGGGTGTAACCTATGATAAAATAGCGAATGAGATCAACGTTAGCAGACGTTCCATTGATAATTACCTGCGTAAAATATACGTGAAGCTGGAAGTAAGCAGTAGAGCACAGGCCATTGAACGTTATGCCTTGCATGCAAGACAAGTGAAGACGGGATCCTGACGAAACAGGTTTGTTCTTCCCATGATCACAACAGTTCTGTATGCATCCGGTCATATTCGATGGCGAGCAGGAATAGGTTGTAGGGCTGCGGACTGCGAGTACAGTTTCGGAATAGGGATGAAAGGGGAACGGATCGATGAAATATTTCTTTGCTTCCCGTACCAACAGGCTTTTGTCATCACCACTGAGGGATATACGTGAGATGTCTGGCAGGGATTATTTCATTTCTCTGGCAGAAGAATTGCCTGCGGAGGAGTTGTTTCCTTTCAAATTGTTGGAAGAAGCAGCGGTATCTGTCTTTAGTTCAGGCCCCTCCGCATTGCAATATGGAGAGCCAGCAGGTTACACACCCCTAAGAGAGTGGTTGAACAAAGACTGGAATGCACGCAAAGGCATACGAACGGTACCCGAGCAGATTCTGTTGACCACTGGTACCCAGCAGGCCATCGATCTGGTGATGCGTCTATTGCTTGAGCCAGGAGATTCTGTACTGGTTGAACATCCCACATCTCCAGGCTGTCTTGAGGTTCTGGAGATGCAAGGAGCCAAGATTGTGCCCGTAATGGGTGACCGGGACGGCATACTGCCAGACCTTTTGGAGCATCACATGCAGCAGGTTAGACCGAAGCTGCTTTTTGCTGCACCCAGTTTCTCGAATCCGACCGGTGCTTTGTGGAGTATGGAGCGGCGGGAGGCTGTCCTTGAACTGTGTTCGCGCTATGGTGTACTGCTTGTGGAAGATGATTCTTACGGAGAGCTCCATTTCGATGGCCTTGAGCCAACGGAATTCTATCGTAAATATCCCTCACTCTTTGCACTGGATACTGCCGATCAGGGTGGACATGTTCTCTACATTGGTTCGTTCAGCAAAACGGTAGCGCCCGCTCTTCGAACCGGATGGGCCGCTGGACATCCTGCGCTGATTCAGGCAATGGCCTCGGTTAAACGAATTGCAGATGGTCAGTCCAGTCCGATGAATCAGCGGCTGTTGTATCAATTGCTTGCTCATTCCCCTTTTCGTTGGAGTGATCACCTATCCATGTTGAATCGGGAGTATAAGACAAGACTCAAACTGATGCTTGAACTGTTGAAAAGACCTGGCTGGAAAGGGTGTCAGTACAATATCCCTGAGGGCGGAATGTATCTGTGGGTACAGTTGCCTGAAGGATTGGATAGTGGCGCTCTGCTTAAGGCGGCTTTGCCCAAAGGTGTATCTTTTCTTCCTGGATCACTATGCTCCACAGGTGTACAGGATCAACGTTACATCCGGTTGAACTTTAGCCATCCGGGCCGGGATGAATTGCTGCTTGGCATGAACCTGATCAGTGAAGCCATTTCCGAATTTACGGCTCGTAGCTAAGTCGGATCAAAATAGATTTTGTAGCAAAAATTAAAATGGGTTCATGACCAAAGTGATTACGTTATTGCATCCACTAACATTTTTATATATAATATGAATTAATGAGTTGTTGGTTTCTTTATATAAGCTACAATGGTGGCCGGTTCAGAAAATGCACTCATATATTTTATCTAACGGGGGAAAATTCAACATGTCTAATATTTTATTTGTTAAAGCAAATGACCGTCCTGCAGATCAAGCAGTCAGCGTTAAATTGTACGATGCATTCTTGAGCGCATACAAAGAGTCTCACCCAGGTGACACAGTTACTGAGTTGGATCTCTACAATACAGAATTCCCATTCTATGGTAACACTGCTATCACAGGTACTTACAAAGCAGCTAACGGTTTTGAACTGACAGCTGACGAGCAAAAAGCAGCTTCACTTGCAGCACAATTGCAAGATCAATTCCTCGCAGCTGACAAAGTTGTATTTGCATTCCCACTGTGGAACTTCACTGTTCCAGCTCCATTGGTAAACTACATTGCTTACCTGAGCCAAGCTGGTAAAACATTCAAATACACTGCTGAAGGTCCTGTAGGACTTGCTGGCGACAAAAAAGTAGCTTTGCTTAACGCACGTGGTGGCGTATATTCCGAAGGCCCAATGGCAGCTGCTGAGATGTCCCTGAACTTCCTGAAAACAGTTCTCGGCTTGTGGGGCATTCAAAACCCAGAAGTGGTTATCGTTGAAGGACATAACGCTTCTGCAGATCGTGCTGAAGAAATCGTTACTTCAGGTCTGAAATTGGCTTCCGAAGTAGCCGTAAAATTCTAATAGCAATCATTTATATAGAACACATCAAAACACCTGTAGTCTCCAGTGGAGATTACAGGTGTTTTTTTTGCATTCTCATTTTTTCGTATCCGTTACTTTCAGATGATTCAGAATCAGGTCTTGCCTGTATTTTTCAAATACTGCTCCGCTGTTTCAGCGATGTATGCAAGGTCGTCCTTATTTTCACCAGATACAGAATACGTTACATCCAGTTCATTAATGGTCCGTTCAATCATATCATTATCCTCAAGCATGTGTGCATGCTCGGTTAACGCCTGTACTCCCTTAATCGTCAAAATATATTTTCCACGGGAGAGGCGTTCAAACCAGCCATAATAATTTTTTTGCAGAATCGCTGCTGCAGAACCTACGCCTGTCTGTCTGGCAAGGTTGGCCGGAGAGGCTTCTCCGTTCGTCCGTAGAGCGGATGCAACACGTAAAGCCTTCTCACGATATGCTGTGACCAGCTGTCTTCGTGTGCTGCCTCCCGTATTGTAGTCTCCGCTGCGTTCGTCGAATTCCTTGAGCAATCGTTTCCGCCGAACACCGCTTTTGCGGGCAACTTGATTGGCGCTAGTAAGGGGCGTCTGGGTGGAAGGATCGCACAGTACATCAATCAAGGGGGCTTTGGTTTTGTAAAATGTGACAGTCAGTAGCCCCAGACCAAGTTGTCTGCATAGTGCAGTCAGTTCGCTCCAGCGTTGGTTCACGGCTCCGCGTTTACTACGATTGCGTTCGACGGCCAGATACACGAACGGGCTAAGCTTCAAGCGCTGCATGCCCTGCAATAACAGGGAGAGGTTAAATGTTTTTTTCATCTCCACGATGAGTGGTTCGTCCTGGTCCGATCTGACCCCTACGAGGTCACAATGTCTGACTTCCGCCTTGACGTCGAAGCCACGCTGCTCGAAGAAAGCCTTCACAGGCGAATATAATTCGGTTTCGTATTTCACTGCCATCGTCCGTGCTCCTTTCCAGAAGTGGCCTGTCTCTGACCATGTGTTGTCCGGTTTCCTGAATTTAGAACCCTCATTATATCATATTCGTTCTTTTTTTTCTGAAGGCACAAGATGTCTGATAGAACAGGGAAAAGCCAAAATTCGAAGCGGTGGATTGAAAAAAAGAGGTCAACTTATCTGAATTGCCGCATAGGTATGTAATACACTTTTCACAACAAAACAAGACGTTTGGACAGAGGGTGGCGGAACTACACAGAACCGCAAGATTGGTATTCAAGCAGGAGCCGCAATTCTATTGATTTCTTCATACCATTCGGAATGGTTGACAATCACACTAAAGGAGCCATGGGAGGTACCAAGCATGAATATTTTTGAACGCGTTGCGGAACATCGGGCAGAGAGTGACCGTTTGACATGGAACGGAACATTTGAAGATTATATTGCACTGCTGAGAGAGGACCCGACTCCGGCAATGACGGCTCACGCCAGAGTGTATGAGATGATTGAATCGTTTGGGGTGGAAGAAGTAGGTGGGCATAAGCGGTACAAGTTTTTTGAACAGGAGATCTTTGGGCTTGACCGTTCGATTGAAAAGCTGGTTGAAGAATACTTCCACTCGGCAGCACGTCGTCTGGATGTACGGAAGCGGATCTTGCTCCTGATGGGTCCCGTAAGTGGAGGGAAATCGACGCTGGTGACGCTGCTGAAGCGGGGGCTTGAACAGTTCTCGCGGACAGAGAAAGGTGCCATATACGCCATTGATGGATGCCCGATGCATGAGGAACCGCTGCATCTGATTCCACTGGAGCTTCGTCCTGAAGTGGAAAAGGAAATTGGAGTCCGTATTGAGGGTAACCTTTGCCCATCTTGCCAAATGAGGCTCCGTACCGAATATGGTGGTGATATCAGCAAGGTACCGGTGGAACGGGTCATTGTTTCCGAAGATAATCGCGTGGGAATAGGAACGTTCAGTCCATCCGACCCGAAATCGCAGGATATTGCCGATCTGACGGGGAGTATCGACTTCTCCACCATTACGGAGTTTGGTTCCGAATCCGATCCACGTGCCTATCGTTTTGATGGGGAGTTGAACAAGGCAAACCGTGGGTTAATGGAGTTCCAGGAGATGTTAAAATGTGATGAGAAATTCCTGTGGAATCTCCTGTCACTTACGCAGGAAGGAAATTTCAAAGCAGGACGCTTTGCCTTAATCAGTGCGGATGAAATGATTGTGGCGCATACGAATGAATCGGAGTATAAGTCTTTTATCTCCAACAAGAAGAACGAGGCACTGCAATCCCGGATGATTGTCATGCCGATTCCGTACAATCTGAAAGTGTCCGAGGAAGAGAAAATCTATGCCAAGCTCATTCAGCAAAGTGACATGAAGCATGTTCATATTGCACCGCATGCCCTGCGGACTGCAGCCATTTTTTCGATACTTACCCGCTTGAAGGAAACGAAGAAACAAGGCATGGATCTCGTTAAAAAAATGCGCATGTATGATGGTGAAGAAGTGGAAGGATACAAAGAAGCTGATCTGCGCGAGATGCAAAATGAGTATCTGGATGAAGGGATGTCCGGCATTGATCCACGGTATGTCATTAACCGGATCTCCAGTGCTTTGATTAAGCAAAATCTTCAGTGCATTAACGCGCTGGATATTCTGCGGGCGATCAAGGATGGTCTGGACCAACATGCCTCGATCACGAAGGAAGAGCGGGAGCGTTATCTGAACTTCATTGCTCTTGCACGCAAGGAGTATGATGAACTGGCCAAGAAGGAAGTACAGAAAGCATTTGTGTACTCATTCGAGGAATCCGCAAGAACGTTATTCGAGAATTACCTCGATAACATTGAAGCATTCTGCAACTGGTCCAAGATGCGTGACCCGCTCACGGATGAAGAGATGGACCCGGATGAGCGTCTGATGCGATCCATTGAGGAACAGATCGGGATCTCCGAGAATGCAAAGAAAGCGTTCAGAGAAGAGATTCTGATCCGAATCTCGGCATACTCCCGCAAGGAGCGCAAGTTCGAATACAGCAGCCATGACCGTTTGCGTGAAGCGATTGAGAAGAAGTTGTTCACCGATCTGAAAGACATCGTCAAGATCACAACCTCAACCAAAACACCGGATGCAACACAATTGAAACGTATGAACGAAGTCATTAAACGCTTAATTGAGGAACATGGATACACCGCAGCCAGCGCGAATGAACTGTTACGTTATGTGGGCAGTCTGCTTAATCGCTAATCGGCAACGAACCATTCCGGATCAGGCTCCTGATGCCTGCTGTGAGGCTCCTTCACAGCAGGGTCAGGGCCTTTTTGATTACATGAAGGTCATATTAATCTAAAAAGCTGACAAATAAGGTTAATTTTAAAGAGAATTAGTTCTAATGGTATATGTATATTTAGGTATTTTAGTCTATAATCAATACATATATTTACAATTCAAAGTAATTTAGTGTTTATTAAGGAGCTGACTGAACCAGATATGAGCAGTATTTCCGCAACAAGACAGAAGCAACTTGATTACATGGGATTAACCACAGGGGATCTAAAACTACTTGCCAATCATCGGCCTGTTTTTAAAAAAGTCGTTAATGAAGTGGTGGATCATTTCTACAATCATGTGGGAAATTATCCTGAATTGGTAGATCTGATCGCAAGATTCTCTACCATTGATCGTCTAAAAGAAACACAGAAGATGTACTGGTTATCGATGACGGACGGAATCGTGGACGACGCATATATTGAGCAACGGATTGCGATTGGACTTGTGCATTCACGGATTGGTCTGTCTGAAGATTATTATCTGGGTACCTATATGGTCTACCTGGATATTGCAACGAGCATATTCCAACAGGTTATTCCTGATTCCTGGCACCTTGTCATTCAAGCGCTCAGCAAAATGTTTAATCTGGATTCACAGCTTGTCCTTGAAGCCTATGAGAAGAAAGAAAAAGAAAAGTTACATCAGCTTGCCGATGACCAACAACATACATTGCAGGCGATTACGCAGATTACCCAAGAGCTTACGGGCATGATTAGTGAATTAAATGAAAGTGCAATGGCTATATCGAGTGTAGCCAAGGAAACAGCAGCTTCTCAGGATCAGGCTCAGGTTCTGCTCACCGAATTGACAGGGGAGATTCATCAGATTGGAAAAATGGGTGAACTCATTCGCGAGATATCGGATCAGAGTCATCTTGTCGGTCTGAATGCCGCGATTGAAGCTGCTCATGCAGGAGAGTTTGGACGTGGCTTCGAAGTAGTCGCCAGTGAGGTGCGCAAGCTTGCAGCCAGTTCTCGGGACGCCCAGGGTAAAATTCAGTCTAATCTGGAGCAGATCATGAAGAAACTGAGCAGTGTGCAGCAGGAGTCGGATCATACGTCTCGCGGAGCACGTAGCCAAGCTTCACGCTCGGCTGAACTCGCTGTATTTGCAACAACAATGGAGAAACTGTCTCTGGATTTGAAGAATCTGGAACAGCAGGAATAGAGCTTAAAAGCATTAGGAACCTTCCATACCGTTTCAGGCTGTTTTAAGCTATAATGGGTAGACAAACCTGCCGATGTTATAGAAAATGCAGCCGGAGACAGGGGATTTGAAAGAGGTTGAGGTGATCAGATGGCTTCTATCCATGATGTAGCCAAGGAAGCGGGAGTATCTGTTGCAACCGTTTCCAAAGTGATAAACGATTATCCTGATGTAAGTGAAAAAACACGCAAAAAAGTCAATATAGCCATCGAATTATTGAAATATCAACCCAATGTGGTCGCACGTGGGCTTGTCAAACGCCGTTCATGGACGGTGGGCGTACTGTTAACGGTTCCGTTTACGAACCCTTTTGTGTCGGAGTTGCTGGAAGGGATCAAGACAGCGCTGGAGAACAGTGGATATGACCTGGTCCGGTTGTCTACTCGATTCGATGATCCGGCGTACTCGTTCATCAAACATTGCCGCAGTCGTAATGTGGATGGCGTAGTGGTATTCGGGGAAGGCAGAGAAAACACGAGTATTCAGGAACTGGTGGATGCAGAGATTCCAACAATGTTTATCGATACGGACATGTTGGGCAAGCGTGCTGGTTACATTACTACGGATAACGCGAACGGGATCTCGATGGGTGTCAAACATCTGCATGAGCTTGGGCACCGCAAAATTGCCTATATCTCAGGGACACTTGGACCTGCCGTAGCCAATCTGCGATTGGAAGGATATCGGGAAGGGCTGCGAGAATGCGGCATCCCGTATTCTACGGTATATCTGGAGATCTGCGATTATTCATTCGACGGAGGAAGCAAGGCCGCCCGACGATTGCTGGCACTTCAGGATCAACCAACGGGAATTGTCTGTGCATCAGACATGTCTGCTTTTGGTGCGATTCATGAAATTGAAAAGCATGGACTGAGTGTACCAGAAGATATCTCGGTTGTCGGGTTCGATAACACGTATTACGCTGAGGTATTCAAACCGGGGTTGACCACGGTGAATCAGAATATCTATTCCATCGGCATTAAGTCCATCGAATATCTGATTGCCATGATCGAGAATCCATCTTATTCTCCTCCCGTGGTGACGGAACCTTCCAATCTGGTTGTCCGTCAGACGACAGCTCCTTTAAAAGTGTAATTTTGTAATGACGGTGACATGGAGCACAGCTAACAAGCTGTGCTTTTTGTCGTTTTATATTATGGTGAAGTTTTTAAAATAAGTCCTATAGTTTAACGGGTAAACAAAGTTCGCTGGCAATCGTATAATGAAAGTGCTTACAATCTTGTTCAATAACGACTATCCAATCCTGCACAACGATCTTGTAAAGGGCTGGCGCATGACAGAACAAAGGTTACTCTTCACAACCAACCAAGGAGGAGATCGGATGCATTTGAGAAAATGGTGGAGCTTGTGCTTGTCGGCTGTATTGATCTTCAGTTTGTTCCCAAGTGTGGGAACAGGAGAGACGCGTGCTGCGGCTGCGGACGTTAAGACTGGCGATGATGAAGTACTGTTTGAGGCTAATTTTGAAGATGGTGTGTTGGGGCAATGGCGTCCACGTGCGAGTGAAAAGCTTGATATCGTCACGCAAGTAGGTCACGACAGTACACGCAGCCTGAGAACCTCTTCCCGTACCGAAACGTTCCATGGACCCTTAATTGAAGTAATAGACCATGTACAGAAGGGCAGCACAGTTCATATTTCGTTTTGGGCCATGTACGATGAAGGACCGGACAGTCAGGTCATTAACGGTTCACTGGAGAAAGAGTACAATAACGACGCTTCAAGTCGAGAATATGCTACGTTTGCCTCTGCAACTCTGAACAAAGGACAGTGGAAAAAAATCGAGGCGGATGTGGTGATCCCTGGAGAAAATAGCGGCATCACTGGGTTCCGCATGTATGCAGAGACACCTTGGAAGACATCAGCGGAAGTGACGCCGGCGGACACGATTACTTTTTACGTGGATGATGTTCTGATTACGGAAGCCGAAAAAATTGAAATAGAGCCGAACATTCCGAATCTAGTGGATGTTGTGGGACAACACTATGCAATGGGAGCGGCAATCGACCAGTCTGCACTGGATGCGGAAGATCCGCATTCCCAGCTGTTGACGAAACATTTTAATAGTATTACAGCTGGAAACTTTATGAAAATGGATGCGATGCAGCCTCAGGAAGGACAATTTGTCTGGTCAGAGACAGATCGTCTGGTGAAGTTTGCCGAAGCAAATGACATGGAAATCAGAGGTCATACGCTGTTATGGCATAGTCAGGTGCCGGATTGGTTCTTTACGGATCCGGATGATGCTTCGAAACCTGCCACGCGGGAACAGTTGCTTGCACGGATGAAAACCCATATTCAAACCATCGTGAGCCGGTACAAAGGAAAGGTTCATACATGGGATGTCGTCAATGAAGTCATCTCAGACGGAGGCGGCTTGCGGAATGAGGCCAGTAATTCCAAGTGGAGAGATATTATTGGGGATGTGGATGGCGACGGAGATGACAGTGATTACATTGAGCTGGCTTTCCGTTATGCACGTGAGGCTGACCCCGATGCTGTACTGGTGATTAACGACTATGGAATGGAGGGCAATGGAAACAAGGTAAATGATATGGTGAAGCTTGTAGAGAAGCTGCTTGCCAAAGGAACACCGATTGATGCGGTTGGATTCCAGATGCATGTGTCGATGTACGGACCGGATGTAAAGCTCATTCGTGAGGCTTTTGAGAAAGTGATCGCTCTTGGTGTGAATGTACAGGTTACAGAGCTGGATGTTTCGATCTATTCAAGTAATTCTGAACTGGAGATGCCTGTCACAGATGAATTGATGCTGCAACAAGCTTATCGTTATCGTGAACTGTTCGACCTGTTCGAAGATTTGGGGAAACGCGGCGTGATGGACAGTGTTACGGTCTGGGGACTTGCAGATGATGGTACATGGCTTGACAATCATCCGGTCAAAGGACGCAAAGATGCACCGTTGCTGTTTGATCGTAAATTAAAAGCGAAACCGGCCTATTGGGCACTGGTGGATGCTACCACTCTTCCGATCTATCGTAATGAATGGACAGCATTGAAGGCCAGCCCTTCTTTACCGAATCACAAAGGACAGGAAGATATTCTTTGGGGTGCTGTGAAAGGACTCGAAATTAATCATCTGGCAGATGATACATCTGCGGTTACGGGTGAGGCTCGTATGATGTGGGATGCCAAAAAGGTGAGTTTACGAGTGGAAGTGAAGGATACCACACGTCGCAAAGGGGATCAGGTGCAGGTTTTCCTCGCGGAAGAAGTCAAGGGGAAAGGTGCTGCAACTTCTGAAACTGATCTGTCTGCCAAGAAGAAAAATCCGCCGTCTGTCAGTGGTCAATATACATTTAAACGGGATGGCGGTAAAGGCAAAGATAAAAATACTTACAACGTACAGGAGACAAAAACCGGTTATGTTGTATACGCATCACTGCCTATGTCAGCTGCTTTAGTTACTGAAGGCCAGGTCTTGTCTCTGGATTTTCGGATTACGGATGAATATGCTGCTGGAAAGACAGCGACCATCGTTTGGAATGATATTTCCAATCAACAGCCTGACAAACCAGCCAACCGGGGCAAACTGAAGCTCGGTTCTGTTTTGAAACAAACCAAGGTCACTTATGGCAAACCTGTAATTGATGCGAAGAAGGATAACGTCTGGAAAAAGGCTGCATCTGTTAAAACGGATGTCTGGGTGGTCGGAAACTCCGGTGCAACGGCGACTGCACAGCTGTTATGGGATGAGAAATACCTGTACGTATTGGCAGATGTGAAAGATCCTTTGCGAAGCAAATTAAGTTCTAATGCACATGAGCAGGATTCAATCGAGATTTTTATCGACCCGAGCAAAGATCAGACAACATTCTATCAGGAGGATGACGCCCAGTACCGGGTCAATTTTGATAATGAGGCTTCTTTTGGAGGAAATGCACGGAAAGAAAGTTTCAAATCAGCTACCCGATTAACAAGCGGAGGGTATACAGTGGAAGTGGCAATCCCACTAGATAGCGTTCGTGCTGAAGGGCAAAGATGGATTGGATTTGATCTGCAAGTTAATGATGATGGCGCGGGGGATGGCAAGCGAAGCAGTGTGTCCATCTGGAGTGATCCATCAGGTAATTCTTATCAAGATACTTCCGGTTTTGGCAGTCTGTTATTGACTCGCAAATAGAATATTTAGTTGTGAATTAGAATATGAAAATGTTAGCTGTTCAACATCGTATATCTGGAAATAAGTGTTGATTTTAAAGGCTGGGACGTTTAGACTATATACATTCAAATAAACGGGTTCCAATGTATGACAACGGCTTCAACTAAGTCTGTGGTCACGAGTCAAATGATGCGGAGGGAGTGCCTGTCATCCAGACAGCGCACTCGCTTCTTTTTTACATTTTTGCATACATACAAGGCATTTCCCGGTCGAAAGGACAGAGTGAGTGGAGCACCTACATGGTACGTACAACTTAGAACTTGTTATTTTATCCTATATTATTGCATCGTTAGCTTCATACGCAGCCCTTGACCTTGCAGGCCGTGTAAGTCAGGCTAGCGGGATGGCGCGGAATGTATGGCTTACCTGCGGTGCAGTCTCGATGGGGCTGGGAATCTGGTCCATGCATTTCGTAGGTATGCTGGCTTTTGTTCTGCCTACGCAAGTCTCCTATTCCACCGGTAAGGTTGTTTTATCTGTTCTACTTGCTATTGTCGCATCAGGGGTGGCCTTGAACATTGCGGGTAGACAATCGGGCAGGATAAGCCAGCTCATGATTGCTGGAGTGCTGATGACAGCGGGGATCAGCTCGATGCATTATGTGGGAATGGCAGCGATGTCAACTCCGGTTACGTATGAACCAGGCAGAGTGGTGTTATCCATTCTGATTGCAGCGCTTGCTTCCTTTGCGGCATTGTGGCTCATGTTTTTCTTCCGTTATCATCAATCAAGACATACCTGGGTTTACAAGATGGGCAGCGGTCTCATAATGGGGATCGGAATCTCTGGCATGCATTATACCGGGATGTCAGCCGCACATTTCCATCATTCACATGGCTCGATGGTAAGTTCAGGTATGCAGATTGAGCCAGGCATTCTCGCCTACTTGATCGCATCGGGCACATTTATTGCTTTGGGCTTGACGTTGTTTGGCATATTTATCAATCAGCGAATGTCACAGAAAGATCAACGGATTCATGAGAATGAGCAATGGTATCAGGCCTTGTATCATAACCATTCGGATGCCATTATTTCAGTGAACAAGGAAGGTATTGTCAAAGGGATTAATGCTGCTGTAACAACAATCACCGGATATCCTGAAAAAGAGGTCATGGATCGTTCCATTGATGATATCGCTCAGCAGATCGATATCGAGTGGATAAGTGAATTTGATTCCATCGATTGGGATGATCATGGGCTGGAGCAGGCGCACTACATGGCCAAAATGAGAGACATACAGGGTGAACTTCTGGACCTTAGTATTGTTGTAGTTCCTGTTGTCATTGATGGCAGACATGTGGGAAGTCACATTTTGATCAAAGACGTTACGGAGGAAAAACAGGCTCAGGAGAAGATTCGTCACCAAGCTTTGCATGATCCGTTGACGGGGTTGCCCAATCGGCGCAAGTTGGATGATGTGCTGGCTTGTACGATTCACGATTCAGAAGAAAAAGGGAATTCTTTTGCCGTTATGGTGATGGATATAGATCGTTTCAAGATGATTAATGACTCGCTGGGACATTCCATTGGAGATGTATTTCTAAGAGAAGTCAGCAACCGGATCATGAAAGCCATAGAAGCTTCTGACCCCTTGGCTATGGAAAATGTCATGCTGGCCCGGATGGGCGGCGACGAGTTCACACTCGTTGTGACCCAGGATCAAGCGACAGAAGTGCGAGTGGCAGAACTTGCAAAACAGATTGTTGAAGCCATACAGCTACCTTATCGGTTAAAAGAGAATGACTTTTACGTAACCGCCAGCATTGGAATTGCGATGTACCCGGATCATGGAGTGGGCGTGGATGCTTTGCTGAAACATGCGGACTCCGCCATGTATGAAGTGAAGAAAAACGGCAAAAATGGTTTCCAATTCTACACTGTCCAACTGGATTCGGAACTATATGAACGCATTGAGCTGGAGGGTTATCTTCGTAAAGCTTTGGAACGCGATGAGATGGTCCTGTACTATCAGCCACAGATTCGTACCGAGGATAGCCGCATGATTGGTGTGGAGGCTCTTATACGTTGGAACCATCCACTTAAAGGTCTGCTCGCACCTAATGTGTTTATCCCGCTTGCAGAAGAGACAGGTATGATCTATGAGATTGGCAATTGGACGCTGCGGGAAGCATGCAGGCAGATGAAACTCTGGCATGCCAGTGGCGGACCACTCATTCCGGTATCGGTTAACTTGTCCAGCCAGCAGTTCCACCAATCCAACTTGGTAGAACAGGTCAAGAATGCACTCTTGGAGACAGGGCTGGATGCTCGATATCTAGAGCTGGAAATAACAGAGAGCATGATGATGGATGCAGCCGTATCCACGGCGATTCTTAATGAACTGACAGCACTGGGTGTCAAGATCAGCCTGGATGATTTCGGGACAGGATACAGTTCACTGAGTTATCTGAAGCATTTCCCGATTCACAAGCTTAAGATTGATCGTTCATTCGTGACGGACATTACAGAGAGTCACAGCGATCAAGCCATTGTGGCGACCATTATATCAATGGCGCAGAATCTCAAGATGGAAGTCATTGCGGAAGGCATTGAGACGAAAGGTCAACTGGATATTCTGATGCAGAATGATTGCCGCGAGATTCAGGGATATTATTTTAGTCGTCCGCTGCCAGCAAGTGAAGTGGAACATGACTTTTTTGTACCGCTACGATTGCAGGGTAATGGTACACCGCCGATACCATCCTAATTGTATGAAATGCCAAGCGGCAAGTTCCCGTGTATATCGGGGACTTGCCGCTTTTTTATGTCCTTATTTATTATTAATCATTAATCTCATCCATGATAAGAGCATTTATATTTTCGTTTCCAATAATCATAATCGAAAACCTTACATAAATTTGCGGTGGTGCTTCTTGCCGTCATACGTAAACCAGATCGGTTTATCCTCGACACGTGTCTCCACATGTACCGTACGCCCCCAGAGGCGATACAGATAAGGCATGGTGCGCTCCATATATTTCAGGTCCAACTCGATGCCCTCATATTGATGTTTCAGCACGAGTTCCCCGGTCCGCATATAGTCGGCATCTTGCACGACCAGATAAGGAGAACCTCCGTTGACACGTGAAAATACGAGCTGATCCCGTATGTTCTCCCAGGACTTGTCGGTGATTTTCCAGTCCGGGCCTTTTTTCTCAAAGACGTAAAGGTCGAGGTCCTCGGTTAATTGCTTGGTCATGTAATTGCGGATAAAGGAGGTATCGGAATCGAATTCACGCACCTCGAACATTTTCGCACGGCCCTGGCCTGGTTTACGGCCCCAACGATCCTGTTCTTCCCGGGTTGGGTTATCCCAGCGTCGCTCAATATCCTCGAAAATCTTCAGTCCCAAATAATACGGATTCAGACTTTGTTTGGATGGCTGCACCACGGAGGAGTTGAGCTTCGCGAATTCGATCGTATCCTCACTGTTGAGATCGAGTTCACGGATAATGCGTTGATGCCAGTAAGAAGCCCAGCCTTCGTTCATGATTTTCGTTTCCATCTGTGGCCAGAAATATAACATCTCTTCACGCATCATGCTCATGATATCCCGCTGCCAGTCGGTCAATACTTCCGAGAATTCCTGAATAAACCACATGACATCCTTCTCTGGTTCAGGCGGAAAGTGATGGATCTGAATGCCTTCGGCTGGTGGATCTTCGGTCTTCACATCATCAAGCGACCATAAATCATCATAGCGGCCTTCCGGTTTGGGTGCTTTCTCACCGCGTTGCTCCCGCATTTTCATCTCCATGTAACGTTGTTTGTCCAAATGGCGGGGTTTAATCAGCTGTGGGTCCACATGTTCCTGAATTGCGATGACGGCATCGATAAATGCTTCAACCGCTTCCGTTCCGTACTCCATCTCATAATTGCTGATGCGATCCGCCGTAGCAGCCATGCTTTCGACCATATTACGGTTGGATTTGGAGAAGCGGGCATTGTTTTTGAAAAAATCACAGTGTGCCAATACGTGGGCTACGATCAATTTGTTCTGAATCAGGGAATTGCCATCCAGCAGGAAGGCATAACAAGGGTTGGAGTTGATGACAAGCTCATAAATTTTGCTGAGACCAAAATCGTATTGCATTTTCATCTTATGAAATGTTTTGCCAAAGCTCCAGTGGCTGAATCTGGTCGGCATGCCGTAGGCTCCAAATGTATAAATAATATCCGATGGGCAGATTTCGTACCGCATGGGGTAATAGTCCAGACCAAAACCATTGGCAATCTCCATAATCTCGGCAATAGCGTATTCTAGGTCGCGGATCTCATCTGTCATCTAACGCTGCCTCCTTCCCGTTTCTGGAAAAAGCTGCGCAAAGCTTTGTACACTTCGCCTTTTTCTTTGATCACATAATACATAAACTGATCCATCTTGATATGGCGATAAGCCGACATCAGTGTGCTACTGCGGTTATATTGATTCACTTCGCCGTATCCAAACATATTGCTACGCTTCATTAACTCCCCGATCAGCTTCACACACCGTTCGTTATCCGAGGTCAGATTATCCCCGTCAGAGAAGTGGAAAGGGTAGATGTTGTAGCTGGAAGGTGGATAACGGCTGTCAATAATATCCAGCGCCTTCATATATACAGAGGAGCAGATGGTGCCTCCGCTCTCGCCACGGGTAAAGAACTCTTCTTCGGTTACTTCCTTGGCTTCCGTATGATGGGCGAGGAAAACAATCTCAACCTTCTCATACTGACGGCGTAGAAAACGGGTCATCCAGAAGAAAAAGCTGCGCGCGCAGTATTTTTCAAACGAACCCATGGACCCGGATGTATCCATCATGGCAATGATAACGGCATTAGACTGGGGAATGATTTTGTCTTCCCATGTCTTGTAGCGCAGGTCATCCGGACTGATATGATGGATGCCTGGCGTGCCAGTCGTAGCATTGCGACGCAGATTCTCCAGAATGGTACGTTTCTTGTCAATATTGGACTGCATACCTTTTTTGCGAATATCGTTGAAAACTACCGTATGTGTCTCAATCAGATCCTTGTCTTTCTGCTTCAGATCGGGTAATTCCAGCTCAGCGAAGAGCATATCTTCCAATTCCTCAATACTCACTTCGGCTTCCACAATATCATGACCAGGCTGATCGCCAGCTTTTTCGCCTTTGCCGGGTTTCTGCGAAGCAGCGGGATCACGACCGATGACGTCTCCGACCTGACTGTCACCGTCTCCTTGACCAACATGTTTTTGCTTCTGGTAGTTATACACAAAACGGTACTCATCCAGACTGCGGATTGGTACCTTGATGATTTGTTTTCCATCAGACATGATGATGTTTTCTTCCGTAATCAGATCAGGCAGATTCTGCTTGATGACATCTTTCACCTTTTGCTGATGGCGCTGTTGGTCCTGGTACCCTTTGCGGTGAAGCGACCAATCTTCCTTCGACACGACGAACGAGTAAGGCTGGTGTGAATTTGACATGTAGGCACCCCCCATTGATTACGCGGCACAGTTTGGCCTGTCGGTAATTAAGTATATTCACGGGCGAGGACGATATGTGATGAGAGTGGATATAAAATGATACAATTACGCAAGTTCACCTCGGAGGTAAGGTGAGTTGCAAGAACAGAACTGCACCATTTTTTACAGAAACAGTGAACAAGTGTGATATCCTTCCTTTACAATAGGAGAAAGACATCAATCATTATAATAGTTGTATGTAAAGGAAGGATTTCTGTGAATAAAAAGGCGATCAAGGCTTGGATTATGTATGATTGGGCCAATTCAGCTTATGCAACAACAGTACTGGCGGCAGTACTGCCTGTATTCTATGCTTCGGTGGCTGCAGCAACGCTGGATACGGATACCGCCGCATCCTACCTGGCCTATACACACTCCATTGGCATGTTGTGCGTAGCTCTGCTAACACCGTTGCTAGGCACGCTGGCTGATTTGTCAGGACGTAAGGGCGACTTCCTGCGTGTATTTGCAATCATAGGCGTCCTTGCTACATTGGGATTCAGCGCAATCGGCGAAGGGGACTGGTTACTTGCTTCCGCTTTGCTGGTCATATCTACGATTGGTTTTGCAGGTGGTAACACCTTTTACGATGCAATGCTGCCGGATCTGGTACCTGTTGAACGAAGAGACATGATATCCTCCAAAGGATATGCCTATGGTTATATTGGAGGAGGATTGCTGCTTGCGGTGAACCTGCTGATGATTCAGCAACCGGGCTGGTTCGGGATGAGCAGTACACTGGCAGGCACAAGACTTGCTTTTATCTCCGTCTCGTTGTGGTGGTTGCTGTTCTCGATACCGATCTTTCGCCATGCTCCGAGACGATCTGCATCACCGGATCTGCCCGTAACGTGGAAAGGGTATGCTGTGGTGGGAGTGCGCAGACTGCGCCAAACCTTTGGTCAGATGCGACGTTTTCCCCAGTTAATCCGCATGTTGTTGGCTTTTTGGTTTTTTAATGACGGTATTAATACCATCATTCTGATGGCTACAATCTATGGGACAAGTATAGGTATCGGCACAACCGACCTGATGCTTGCGCTACTGTTAACCCAGTTCATCGGGTTCCCGTGTACATTGTTATTGGGAGCATGGGCACAGCGTTGGGGAGCAAAACAGGTATTAATTGTTAGCTTATCGGTCTACATATGTATTGTGATTCTTGGTTATTTCATGACACAAGCGATCCACTTCTACGTGCTCGCCGGGCTGGTTGGTGTCGTGCAGGGTGTGAGTCAATCCACAGCGCGTTCCCTGTTTAGCAATCTGATGCCAGCTGGCAGAACAGGAGAGTATTTTGGTTTTGTGAATATTACAGGCAAATTCTCTTCGATCTTCGGTCCGTTTGTATTTGGTTATGTCGGACAGATCACGGGTTCCACGCGTTGGGGTATTCTGTCGCTCATTTTCTTTTTCGTCGCGGGCATTGTTGTATTGTTAACCGTGAAGGTACAGAAGGGGATGCAGGATGCTACACAGGCAGATCAGGAAGAAGAGGGAAATGGGAGTATCGGGGCTGCTGGGAAAAGTTCAAATGTAAGGTTTACCTGATAGTTGTTCACCCGTTTTCATATTAAGTTTCTCAACGGATTACGTATGGCTTCAGGCATTGTTCCTCACAGAACATGTCTGGAGCTTATTCGCGTTTGTGCAATCAGAACATAATTGGTCATGAATAAGTGCTTAAATGACAGACAGCAGAATACAGTGAAAGAGTAAGAATTTATGAAAAGGTGAAAATAAAAGATTGACATGATACATTTTGTATCATAGAGTAAAACTATAAATACATATTGTATCTGAGAGTTGTCGAATGTAACCATGTGTTTTGCTTCATTCCCGGGTGAACACCCGACGGAATATTGCAAAACGCTGACCTATAGCGTGCATATTACTCGTTTTGCCAAACACAAAGGTAGAGTCTGGTCTATCCCAGCTACATATTTATACTAATGAACAGAGGAGAGGCTGCCATTGATCGATGCTCAAGGTAACGGACTTGTTTTCTTACTATGTGTTCCCCGCAGTGGTAGTTCCTTATCCACCGTAATGCTGCAAAATCATAGTCGTATATTTGCCACCCAGGAAATGTGGTTTCTGATGAATCTTGTCGATTTGAACAAGGCTGATTCACGTGCTTATGGTGGCAGCTCCATCATTCGTCAGTTCTACAATGCCATGGTATCCGAGGATGTCTTCGAAAAGGCGTGCAGAAGTTTTGCTCTTGAGATCTATAATGGATTCCTGGAAGGGAGCGGAGCAGACTTCATCGTTGATAAATCTCCACGATACTATTACATGCTGGAATGGCTGGATCGTCTGTTCCCTCAGTCCAAGCGCATTCATCTCCAGCGTAATCCTCTGGCCATAGCAGCATCATTCAAAAAGGTAAACCGCCATACAGGTGAAGGATTCGACCTGACTCATAGTTTGCAGAGCTCCAAATTAAATATGAAATCTGTAGATCTCACACTGGGTATGCTCCGCTTGAATGATTATTTTGCTGAACCACATTCCAATGCGCATGAATTGCAATATGAACGATTGGTTTCCAATCCTCAAGAAGAACTTGAGAAACTATGCTTATTCTTGGGAATTCGATATGAACAGGGTATGGAGCAGTATGGACAGTTTCTGGACAGTGCCAAGTCTGACATGTTCTACAGTATGGGCGTGGGTGATCCATTCCTCTCTTCGCATCAAAAGGCACATCAGGATTCTGTTAACAACTGGAAAAACATATTAGAACCGCATGAAGTTGAACTGTATTGTCGTGTGATGGGAGCGGATCTGTTCCATCGGATGGGGTACAGTGACCAGTTGGCAGAAGCCGAACAATGGACGGGTGTTCGTTATGAAGCAAGTCCGGATCAAGAGGTCATTGAGCGAATCACGCATCAGTTGACGACAGCGACTGGTTGCGACTGGCAGCAGCACTATCGGATGCAGCCAGCTGATTCTCTCGTCCATGATTCCCATGAAAATCGGAATGATTCAGTTCTCGAAGAACCGGAAAAGATAGATCCCACACTGGCTGCACTGGCAACGATCAGGCAGCTGCAGGCCGCACTACGGGCGGCAGACCATCGTCTGGAACGGGGATACAGTGAGCGAGAACGCTTGAAAGTCCAGCTGGCTTCTGCTCAAAGCAAGATACAGCGTATCAAATCATGGGTACCATTTGGTCACCAGATCAGCGCCTGGGCTTCACAGCGCAAGATTCTACGGGGAGGCAAGTCATGAGCGCCATAGCAGGAATTGTACACAACGATGGTCAGCAGGCGCTATGGGAAGACAGCTGGCGTCTGTACGCAAGCCTGGGGCATGTCCCTGCGGATACAACAGGGGTGTGGAAAGGCAATGAGGCGTTCCTCAGCTGTCATGCCCAATGGATTACACCGGAATCGGTTAGTGAAAAGTTGCCTTTATATGATGAGGAAAGTGGTCTGACCATCACGGCAGATGCCATTCTGGATAACCGGGAACAACTGGCAGATCAATTACAGATATCCAGAGCTGAACTGGCGATGTTATCGGATAGTGAATTGATCTTGCGTGCCTATCAGCGCTGGGGGGAAGATGTAGCTGTCCGATTGCTGGGGGATTTTGTATTCGCGATATGGGATGAGCGGAATCGAAAACTGTATGCAGCGAGAGACATTACAGGCATGAGAGCTTTTTATTACCGACATGATGGCTCACGTTTTGCTTTCTGCACACTCATGAATCCGTTGCTTGGGCTTGAAGGGGTACATAAAGAACTGGATGAGACTTGGTTGTCCGAATTCCTTGCCATTCCTGACATGCATGATTCAGCAGATATCAATTCAACCGTATATCGGGGAGTAAGCCAACTGCCTTCTGCACATACACTTGTTTTCCGGGATGGGAGACTGGAGCTGAAGCAGTATCATCGCTGGAATGAAGTCGAACCCCTAAGGCTGAAATCCGATGGTGAGTATGTAGAAGCGTTTCGGGAGGTCTTTGGGCAGGCGGTTGGATCGCGATTGCGAACTCATAGGCAGGTAGCTGCTGCTTTAAGTGGCGGACTGGACTCGGGAGCCGTGGTTGGTTTTGCTTCTGGAACACTGAGAAGTCAGGGCAAACGCCTGCATGCTTATAGCTATGTTCCCGTGCCGGATTTCACGGATTACACGTCGAAAACGTTGCTTGCTGACGAGAGACCATTTATACGTTCCACTATTAATCACGTCGGGAATATCACAGAGAACTATCTGGATTTTGAAGGCAGAAGTCCTCTCAGTGAAGTAGACACCTGGCTCGATATTATGGAAATGCCCTACAAATACTTTGAAAATTCATTCTGGATTCGCGGATTCTATGAAAAAGCGAGCCAGCAAGATGCGGGCATTCTGCTCACAGGAGCACGCGGTAACTTCACCATCTCCTGGGGGCCGGCTCTGGATTATTACGCCAGTCTACTGAAAAGTGGCCGCTGGTATCGCTGGTTCCGTGAGATGCAGCAGTATAGTGAACGGACCGGAATGCCCTTCTCCCGTATAGCCAAGATCACCGGGCGAAAGGCATATCCGGAATGGTTCAAGGCTCAGTCCAAAGGAGCAAGCCAGGCCGCGTCCGTGCAGTTGATCCATCCTGATTTTGCTCAAAGAACAGGTGTACTGGAAAGACTCAAATCCATTATTGTTCTGCAGGGCGGTGCCCAGGCTGATGCACTCAAAGTACGTGCCGAGAAATTCAATAACCTGGCCATTGCGAACAAAAACGGTGCTGTAGCTACAAAATGTTCTCTGCGTTACCGCGCTTGGGAACGTGATCCGACAAGTGATGCCAGAGTCATCCGGTTCTGTCTGTCCGTTCCGATTGAACAATATGTGAAACAAGGGACGGATCGTTCATTGATTCGCCGGGCTACCTCACCGGAGTTGCCTGACAAGGTCAGACTGAATCAACGGGTACGGGGTGTGCAACCTGCAGATTGGTTACATCGCATCATTCCGAATTGGGATGCCTTTACGGCTGAGTTACGTGCTTTGTGTTCTGACAGCAAGGTTGCTGGCATATTAAACACGGAGCGTATCAAGTCTGCCCTGGCCAATTTTCCGAGTCCAAGACCTGAACTTGCTTCGCATCCAGATCTGCGATTGATGATGCATAGTCTAATCGTCTATCGGTTCATTCGAAAATTCTGAATGAGCGCACATGAAAGGAGGTGAATACGATGCAAATGGAAAAAAAGGAATGGCAAGCACCAGCTCTTGAAGTGTTGGAAGTCAATCAAACTATGGCCGGTACTGGCTACAGACAAATTGACTGGATCACGGTTCACGATGCGGATCTGTACGATCCAACTTCCTAAGTTGTTTAGTTCCAAAACGTGTCATCATACTTAAAGGGCGGAATTGGAACCAATCCAGCTTTTCGCCTCCGCCCTTATATTGAGCAACATGAATATAAGGGCTTTTTTTTACATTTTATTACGAAGGAGGCGTCGTTCATTGTTGCCTGTGCATTATGTGGCGTATGGTCTGCGCTGGTCGAGCCAAACTCGAATGCCTGAACTACAGATCGCACCCAAGGATGCGGAGAGTGATTTTGATGTCGTGGATGTGCACATCGAGTCTTCAGATCTGACCCCATTGTGGGAGGATTGGAATGTAGGCAACGACAACTTTGTGGCGCGAGAGGGCAGTCTTTTTTTCAAAATCGAAGATACAGGTCTGTTTCTAATGGAACAAGGAAAACGCATTGTTGTATCCCCCATACCGGGTGCAGATGAGAAAAAGGTCAGATTATTCATCCTGGGCACATGTATGGCGGTCATTATGATGCAGCGTGGCATCCTTCCATTGCATGGCAGTGCAGTGGTTATTGATGGCTGGGCTTACGCATTTGTCGGACATTCGGGAGCAGGCAAATCAACACTCTCGGCCGCACTGGCATCACGCGGATATCCGCTTCTCACCGATGATGTTGTTGCACTGACCTGGGATGCCGGAGGAAGAGCTATCGTATCACCTGGTTACCCGCAACAGAAGTTATGGCAGCCCAGTCTGGACGGTTTTGGCATGAAGGAACAGGATTATGCAACGGTTCACGCCGAGATTACAAAGTATGCGATACCTGTTCAGCACTATTTTCATGAGATGGCCGTACCACTAGGTGGAATATTCGAACTTGCTCCACAACCGGAGGAAAACCATACTTCTGTTCAACTGGTTGAAGTGACGGGGCTAGAACGACTGCATCTGTTATGCTCGCATACGTTCCGTGGTGGACTGGTTGCAAGACAGGGGCTGGCACAGTGGCTGTTCGAGACGGCTTCAAGACTTTCAGCAAGTGTGGAGATTGGCAGATTGGTCAGAACGGGTGCTGAGTTTACAGCATTTGAGATGGTGGATCGGATCACAGATCATATACGTAAAGGAGTGCATACAGGACAATGACAGCGACTACACCGATGAATGTGGAAGACCGGGTAACCCGGAAGGAAGGCAATCTGGTCAGTGATATGGGCAGTGAGAAAGTTATGATGAGCATTAGCTCTGGAAAATACTACAATCTCGGGAGTACCGGTGGACGAATCTGGGACCTGATCGCAGAAGAACGCACGCTGGGTGAAGTTGTTGAGGTACTTGCTGCGGAGTATGAAATTGAGCCAGATGTATGTCGTGAGCAGGTGGTGCAATTCCTGGAACATCTGTCCCGTGAAGGTTTAATCGACGTTACTCGCGGAGTGTAGAACCATGTTGCGAAAAATAAAGGCTTATCTCGCGCTCCCGCGGTCGATGCGTCGACTGGTATGGGAGGCCTATATGCTCCTTGGCTGGGCACGCATACAGAAGGCTATGCCATTTGCCAAAATCGCGCCAGGGCTGGGAACACCCATGGTTGAAACACCGATGACAGGACTTGACCGCAGCGAGGTCATCACTATACGGAATATTTCCAAAGCGATTTCGCTTGCCAGCAAATATACGTTATGGGAAAGCCGCTGCCTTGTAATGGCGATTGCCGGGATGAAGATGCTTGAGCGACGCAAGATAGAGAGTACGTTATATATGGGGACAGCGCGGAATAAACAAGGACATATGATGGCTCATGCCTGGCTGCGAAGTGGTAAATTGATCGTGACCGGAGCTGATACTATGGACCAATATACGGTTGTCGGTGTGTTTGGCAAACGGTGTCCGGAGAAGGGATCTGGGGAGATTGTCTATGATACATGAAAGTGAACTCTATTCATCAGGGTTTCCGAAGGAGCTTAAGCTGATTTTGAGCATGATTAGAGGTGATCTGACGGCTCTATCCCCTGAAGAACTCAAGGCGGGTTTGCAAGGAACCGATTGGCAGCTCTTTCTGCGGCTTGTCTATCATCACCGCTTATACTCTGTCCTTTATTTGAAAATGAAAGAATTGAACTCTGCAATCATTCCTGCAGATGTTATGGAGAGTCTGAGACAACAATATACGATCAATACGTTCCGCATGTTACATCTGACAGCTGAGATGGAGCAGGTGTGTGGAGCATTTCGTGAACGCGGCATCCGCAATATTACACTAAAGGGACCAGCGCTGGCTCATGATCTCTATGGCGATGTATCCATGCGAACCTCCAAAGACCTGGATATTCTTATTCCGTTCCATGATGTGGAAGCGGCTGAAGGAGTTCTGGCTACCCTCGGATATGTATCCAAGGAAGGGGAGCGGGCACCTACGGTGCGCAGCTGGAAATGGCGGGAACATCATATCTGTTATACCCATCCGGTCAAAAAGACTCAAGTGGAGATCCATTGGCGTCTGAATCCGGATTCGGGCAAAGAAACCGATTTTGAATTGCTGTGGAAACGCAGCCGGTTCAGTTCATACACACAGACACCTGTCCGTATGCTTGAACAAGAAGACCTATGGGCTTATCTCGTAACCCATGGTGCACGACACGGCTGGTTCAGACTGCGCTGGTTACTGGATATTGACCAGATGATCCGCAGCATGCCACTTGATGTGAAGAAAGTGGAAAGACGTCTGAAAGCGGAGGGACGTTTATCGATCGGTTCACAGGCTCTTTACTTAGCCTCAGATCTGCTGAACACGCCGCTGGATGTAGAGTACAGGTCTTTGATGTCCTTAAGTGACCGTACAGGCAAGCGATTAGCCAACGAAGGCGCAAAGTTCATGAACGACATGCTGGAAAGTCCGGCTGATATGAAGTCTTATCAATCGTACTTGTTTAAACTTCGAAGTACCAAGCAGAAATGGTTTTTCTTTATCGAACGTTTATATCCAAGTACATGGGATGTGGATCAATTGCCGCTTCCGCGTTCTTTGTTTTTTCTGTACTTTCCGTTACGTCCGTTTCTCTGGTTCTGGCGGCGAATTAAAAGGTATACGGTGACGGAAAGGGGTAAAGTATGATCTCGGAATTAAGGTATTTCATGCGAAAGTTGCATCATGTCACGGGGCCCATTTTATATTGGAATCTGCTAGGGATGATCTGTATCAGTCTCATGGAAGGGATCGGTATCTACATGCTTGTTCCGATGCTGAGTCTGATTGGCATATTTGAGATGGGCTCCACAGGCTTAAACATTCCCTGGCTGGGCGACGTGTTGAATCGTTTTTCTGAAAATAGCCAATTGTTACTCGTATTGTTCACCTTTGTATTGATTGTCTCCGGACAGGCCTGGATGCAGCGTCTCCAGACGATCCGTAATACGCGAATCCAGCAGCAATTTGTACGCACGCTGCGCATGGAAACCTATGGTGCCATTATAATGGCGCAATGGTCATTTTTTCTCCAAAAACGAAAATCCGATTTTAACCATATATTAACGACTGAACTTGCACGTGTGAGTCAGGGAACGAGCATTATGCTGCAAATGGCAGCCTCTCTGATCTTTACGGGAATTCAGATCGGTCTCGCTTTCTGGTTATCCGCCAAGTTGACGGCACTTGTGCTGTTCTGTGGATTGTTATTATTTTTTGTCTTGAGAAAATTCGTCAAGCAGGCCAAGCAGATCGGAGACCAGACCTCTGAATATTCGCAAAGTTATTATAACGGCATTACCGAGCATTTTAACGGCATTAAGGATATTAAAAGCAACATGCTTGAGCGCTCACACATGAACTGGTTTGAGCGCATGTGCAGACAGATAGAACGCAATGTCATTCAATTTAGTCAATTGAACAGTGGGACACAGCTGATTCACCGGATGTCCGCGGCAATCATTATTGCGGCATTCATCTATCTTTCTCTCCGTGTAATGACGGTGCCACCAGCAAGTCTGCTGCTCATCATCCTTATCTTTTCCCGCTTATGGCCAAGATTTACGGCGATTCAGTCCAATCTGGAGTACATCAGCTCCATGCTGCCTGCGTTTCGGGTAGTCAGAGAACTGCAAGCGCAGACGGCGAAGAGTCGTGAGATTAGTGCAGAGATTGCTTCGGCAGGAGACGTTGGAACTGATGGAATTCAACCTATGGAACTGAAGGAATCTATCACATGTGAGGATGTCTGCTATCGCTATGAGGGAAGTGATGCTTACTCATTGAGAAATGTGCAAGCTTCGATTCCAGCAAGGGGTATGACCGCAATTGTGGGGAAATCCGGAGCAGGCAAAAGCACGCTGATAGATCTGATTATGGGCCTTGTGAGGCCTGAAACTGGTCGTATTCTGATTGACGGTGTGTCTTTGTCAGAAGAACGCTTATTAAGCTGGCGAAGTTCCATCGGATATGTCTCCCAGGACCCATTCCTGTTTCATACGAGTATTCGTGAGAATCTGCGTCTGGTTGATCCAAATGCAAGTGAAGAACAGATGTGGCAGGCTTTACAGTTTTCCTCTTCTGCGGCTTTTGTGAGAAAGTTGCCACAGGGTCTGGATACGATCATTGGTGATCGGGGTATTCGCTTATCCGGGGGGGAGCGTCAGCGATTGGTGCTTGCCCGGGCCATGTTGCGTAATCCTTCTGTATTGGTGCTGGATGAAGCAACAAGTGCGCTGGACAGTGAAAATGAACAGTACATTCATGAGGCGTTAGAACGGTTAAAAGGACATGTGACCATTATCGTGATTGCACACCGATTGTCCACGATTCGGACGGCAGATCGTGTAATTGTGCTGGATGAAGGTCGGGTGATTCAAGAGGGTGGATATCAACAGTTATCTACTGATCCGGTAGGGACGTTTAGCAAGCTTTTGAACATGCAAGCGGGTGTTGTGGGACAGTAAGAGGGTGGATAGCAGAATTCATTCCAAAATTAAAAGCCGAGTATGGGACACATGTATCTGCTTCTGTTCATTCGTATATTTATTGAATAATCAGGCACGACACACGTAAAGAGGCGCGCCACGATAGGCGCGCCTTTCATGTAGGTGGTTCGTATATTGAGCAAGGATTAATGAATAACGGCTGTTTTCGTAGGAAGCGGCAGCTGTAGAGCACCGATCTGCTCCAAATGCTGTATGATCTCTTGTACAGCTTCCTCAATGGACGATTGTTCCGTATCGATGATGACTGAAGGCGATTTGGGTACATCATAGGGGGCGGAAATGCCTGTGAAATGCGGGATGTCACCATTGCGGGCTTTTTTGTATAGACCCTTGGGATCACGACGCTCACATTCTTGGATTGAACAGCGCACATAGATTTCAATGAAATCATCTGGTTCAAATAACTGTCTAACCATCTCCCGATCCTGTTCATGAGGAGAGATAAAAGCCGAAAGTACAAACAACCCGGCATCTACCATTAACTTCGATACTTCACCAATTCGCCGCAGATTTTCTTGACGATCCCCTGCTGTAAAACCGAGATCACGGTTCAGTCCATGACGTACATTATCCCCGTCCAGAACATAACAGCGTACGCCTTGATCGTAGAGATACTGCTCCAGGGCAAATGCAAGGGATGACTTTCCTGCACCTGATAACCCGGTAAACCATATGGCACGACTACGGTGCCCATTATGCTTCTCCCGGTCTTGTCTGTTGATGCTGGATGATTGCCAGGTTATATTGCGCTCTTCCTTCGACATGAGTATCCCGCCTTTTCCCTACCATGATATGTATAATATTTTAACATATTTACAAGATTATAGCACCTTACAGATTTCTTCAAAATAAGCGTGAATCGACAAAATATCGGGTATAGATGTAGTACATACATAAGCATTATGCATATATCCAAGGAGTATTTGCATCGAATGATGCAAGATGCTCATATCGCAGGAGGAACAATGTCATGAACGAAAACATACAAAACATACAAGTTGGGTTCAAATGCCCGGATTGCCAGCAGGATATCCGAGCGGAATTTATAGATGAACAGGTCAGCACGGTTCGTTGTAAAGGTTGTGACAGAGCGTATACACTTTTGAAGCCAACCATTGGTGATGAAATTCTTCTGGATTGGGAACAGGAGGCGTTATATCACAAGCTGAGAGCAGAACGATCTGAACTGGATAATCACAATATGTCGGCCTTGATTATCAAAGTTATCGAGCTGCTTACATGGCGTGATCGTGGAGATGGACAGACCCGTGCCATACAGACCGTGAGGGAATGGCTTGCTTCCAGTGGCAAACCTCAGACCTTACTTGAATTGTTCCATCAATCTCCGCCACAAGCTGAAAATAAACGTTTCGATCGTTAAGGATTTACATACATTAGCTGTTCCTGTGGCATATTACCTGAAGGTATTCGTGTGTGCAAACGACTAACCGAATTTTTCAGGAACAGGAGCGGATAGAATGAAGCGAATGGTTCTATATATACTGTTGGGACTGTTGTCCATCAGTATGGTACCGGCACAGACTGAAGCATCACCGGTTACCGGAGCGTATCACTTTGGCTTCAAAAAAAGTCAAAACGGTCAACTGCCCTCCATTGATCAGGAAGGCTTTAAATCGATCTTACAACATAACGATGCCATTTTCCTGGGGGATACAAAACAGAAGGAATTGTATCTCACGTTTGATAACGGGTATGAGAATGGATTTACACCTGCCATACTGGATGTTTTGCGTACCAAGAAGGTACCAGCTGCTTTCTTTGTGACAGGTCATTATCTGAAAGATCAGCCTGAGTTGGTCAAACGTATGGCGGCTGAAGGTCATATTGTCGGTAATCATTCATGGAGTCATCCGGATATGACCCGCATCTCCAATGAAAAGCTTAGAGAGGAACTCGAGAAGGTCAAGTCGGAGGTCAATCGGCTGACGGGTCAACAAGCGACCTTTTTACGGCCACCGCGCGGGATCTTTAACAATCGTACGCTTGCAGAGAGTCATGCTCAGGGTTATGTGAATGTGTTCTGGTCTGTTGCTTATAAAGATTGGGATACCAATGTACAGCGTGGCGCACAATATGCTCATCAACAGGTGTTGAAACAACTCCATCCGGGTGCTGTTATTTTGCTTCATTCGGTATCCAAAGATAACACGGAAGCTCTGGGTTCCATCATTGATGAGGCTCGCAAGCAAGGATATGCATTCAAAAGTCTGGATGATCTGCGGACCAAAAGTTATTGATCCATTATCATAATGAGCAATGGACCAAGTGTAGGTTTCAAAAGTTTAGCAAAAATATTAAAGGGCATCCTGAGCGTTTAAGCTCGGAATGCCCTTTTTAGTTATATCAGTATGCCAGTCCAAGTATTGGATGTACCCACATACAGATCCAGAAGAAAGGATTGGGTAATACGATACGAGGTTGCGTGTAATACTATAAAACAGTACTATAGATGATTCCAATCGTTTTCGGGCCGCAGTGACTGCATATTACACAACCAGCAGTGGTTAGTTCCACACGGGCACCCGTTTGTTCCTGCAAAGACTTCTGCAAATCAAGCGCATCTTCTTCAGCCATGGTGTGCACAACAATCAGCAGGTCTGGATCGATCTGATCCTTATGGCTGAGCGTATTATTCAGCATTTGTTCCAGAGCTTTCTCCCGTTTGCCGCGTACTTTATAGGCAGGTGCCATCTTACCATCCGTTACCCGGATGACAGGGCGAATCTTGAGCAGGCTACCAATCAGGTTCTGCATGCCCGAACAGCGTCCGCCTTTATGCAGATACTCCAGGGTATCGATGACAAATTCGGTGCGTACATTTGGTTTCATCGCCTCAATCAGATGTGTAATCTGAGTCAGGTTTTGTCCTTTATCGGCAGCATGTACAGCTTTCATCACCATCAGCGCAATTCCTGATGAGAGATTCTGTGAGTCAATGACCGATATTCGACCTTCCGGGAATTCGGAACTCGCTAGTCGTGCATTTTGATAGGTAGAGGAAAGTTCAGAAGATAAGCTGATATATAAAATCTCATCCCCTTGATCTATGTAAGGTTGAAATGCCGTTATGAAATCAGCGGGGGAAGGTGCAGCTGTTTTGGGAAGACGCCCATCTTGGCTGACACGTTCATATAGCTGTTCAGGCTTAATCTCAGCACCGTCTTTCAGTGATTCTTCACCGAACACGACATATAAGGGAATGATACCGATATCGTGCTGCTGGATCCATTCTGGAGCCAGATCACTTGTGCTGTCCGCAAAAATTTTGATTCGTGACATGTCAATCTCCTTTGAAAACAATGATTTTGGCAAAAAATATAGATTATTCTTATGTGTAAACCCATTCATTTTAATTATAAGGAAACATGACGCTGATGCAAAGCGTTACATCAGCGTCATGCCTACCAAGATAAGTCCAACGAATAACAGAATCATGATCCCATTTAATAGGGTTCCGATAATGGAAAAAACTTTCTTTCGATTCTTGAGGACAAGACCAATAATTCCGACGATGCCTCCGGCCAGATTGAGAATCAGGCAGACCAGGATGGCTAATGAAGCCAGAACCACTGCTGGATGCAAGGCGATCTCTTCTGTCTGCAACGGGGTAAGAACTCCGATGGACTCGTTTACAGCCATGGTGGCAATAAAGAATATCAGAATATAACCCAAGATTGCAACCAACCCAATGACAAAGCTGGCGATTCCAGGTCCGGAATGTTTCAGTGGTACCATTGGATGCCTCTCATGATCTGACGGGTGTGCTTCATACCCATTGTTATTGTATGGATCTGCATGGCCAGGATTCTGATCCGTGTTGTTATAACCTGAATTATAGGAATCGCGATTATCCATAATGTTGACTTGCCTCCCTTAATCATCGTACTGAGTGTTATCAACCTAATCGATGAGTAATAATTCTTCTTTTAAAATACAACGATTACATACCTGTTTACTTTTCCATAAATATCGATAAAAATCAAGGATTTACGCCAGTTTTCTACGATATTTAGGGTAGGGATAGGTTTAGTAAGTATAAACAGACATATGATCTATGAAGCTACACCCCGACTGGTAAAGGAGGAGTGGATTCGCTACAATAATAGGAGGAAGAGTTGAATTAAGGGAGAGAACTTACATGCAACGAAGATGGATGATGCTTGGAGCTGTAATGACCTTGCTATCAGTGGCGATAGGTGCGTTTGGTGCTCACATGCTCAAGGATACGATTGGGCCGGCGGCCATAGCTACTTATGAGACGGGTGTGCAATATCACATGATTCATGCATTGGGCCTGCTCATTATTGGCTTGACGGCTGGTCAACTTGGAGCATCGACAAAACTGAAGTGGGCAGCGCGTCTGTTGTTTATCGGTATTATCGTGTTCTCGGGCAGCTTGTATGTGCTTAGTATTTCTGGCATCAAGATTCTGGGTGCCATCACACCGATTGGTGGGGTAGCCTTCATTGCCGGATGGTTGTTATTGGCATTAGATGTATGGCAGCGAGGTAAGGATCGCTCCTGATCGGTCCAAACAAATCTCGGAGGGTTCAATCCTGCATGAACCATTGAACTAAAAAAGCAACTTGCGTTAGAATGTCCCGTCATTCTAACGCAAGTTGCTTTTTGTTTTAATCCGATGAAGTTAGTTACAGAAACTCATCGATTTCATTGGTTCGGAACGTATACACCTGTTTTTCATCGACATGATATATGCTCACAATACTGGTATCTCGATCAAAATTCAGAATACGGCAAGGAATGCTCTGATGTTTACCGTTCTTGTTATTGACAACAATACGGGTGAGTTTATTCTCTTTAATGAGTGTGTCAATCCACGCGTCAAACGAGTTTCCATCGGATACATTGGATGTTTGGGTGGCAGGCTTTTTCTCGCTAACCGGTTGTTCTTGTTGATTCTGTGTTTTGACTGGAGCAGGTGAGGCAGGTGTCTGAGCTGCAGTGGACGCCTTCTGTGCTGCGTTGGCTTTTTTGCGTTCGTTGTGAAGTGTGACGAAAGAGTCCTTCTTGGACTGGAGTGTCGCTTCAATAATTTTGCCTAGCTCTATGCCGGATTGAATCCGAAAGTCCGCAATTTGTTCTTCATTGTTTATGAACTCCAACAGGGACTGCAGTGCCAATGCATTTGAGCGGCTCTTAATAAGTATATCGACATTAAATAAAAAGCCGATGTCCTCTTGATTGGATAAGGTTTCTTTCATTCATCCCAGCCCCGTTAAAAATTATGTCAGCTCAAAAAAACGCTTCAATTCACTATATCATTAAAAAGGAAATTATCATAGTGCTAGAGACGCAGAAATATGCCGAAAACAATTGGGTGAATATCACAAATAAACCTTATTATTCACGTCTTTTAGAAGGTGTCCATAAGACAATCCAGAATGAGGGTAACAACATTCGTGAACTGTGGAAGAGGAGGTGGATAGGGAAATTTTTTGACCGATGCAGCCCATTATTGTTGGAGAGTACGTATTGGCGTGTACGGAGCAACTACCGTACCTCATTTTGGAGTAGAGTCGCAAAGTGCTGTTACATGTAAATAATGAACCCGTATGAGACAACATTCATCTTATGCCCACTCTAATTATTTGTACTCTGACGTTTAACAACCGTCTTCTCGTTATTATGTTACAATATGCTCATCACACATTAAGGAATGAAGACCATGCATCAAGAGGACAGTGTATTTGAACAGATTATGAAGCAGAAAAGATTGAAGCCTGTCAAGCCTGAAACCACAAAAGTTCAAGTGAAACCAATACATAAAAAGAAACTAGCTCAGGAGCAGTTAAGTGAAATGGATGTCCAGTTCAAAAAGTCGGTAGCTGAATCAATAGACCGCAGTGTACTTCATAGACGTGTACTGGGAATTAGAAGAGAGTTAACGGAGATAAGGCGATTAAAGAATGATGAGCATACGTTTTAAGGTAGGCCCAATTCAACTCACCTTGGGTGGGGGGCTTTTATTAGTGTTTATTCCCCTGCGTTCTAATCCCTTCTATTGAATTTCATAGACCCGCTCCTTTAGGCATGGTATAATCATTCCATAATTTAGGAGGCGAGGTCTACATATGAGTGATATGAAGAAAATCTATTTGTATTTTAGTTCATGGATGATTCTATTTATTTTAGGGGCTATATCCTCATCTCAATTAGGGAGCAATCACCCACTAACGAATCTCTTGTACATTGTTGGTTTTGTATTATTAATAATTAACATCTACAAGGGATTTAAAGTAGTAAAAAATCAAGAAAAATTAGAACATGCATCAGGTAATGTGAGAGTACTAACCATGGAATTAGAGAAGTTAGATAAAATGTTTGCAGCCAATATAATCAATGAAGAGGAGTATGAGTTAAAAAGGTCTAGCCTTAAGAAGCAATACTCAAGTTCTGTCGATACATACATAAACGATAAAGACTGGCGTGCCTAGAGTATAGATCATAATAGTAGAAAATGACCGGATTATTAAAATCTTGTATCTGAGCTGCCTCATTTCTGAGGTGGCTTTTTATATTTCAACTAAAGCATAGTTCTACTATCTAATTCTGCGAGAAGAATTACCAACAATATATTTGAACTGTAAGTACCCACATTTTCTCAAACACGGCAGGTGTCCACACGACAATCCAGAATGAGGCATACAATTATCGTGACCTGTGGAAGAGGAGGTGGATCGGGAAATTATGGTGACGATGGAGCCCATTGTAGTTGGAGAGCATGTATTGGTTGGGGTAGAAGTCAAGCTACCCAAAACAACGTTGTTGACCATTAACACATCCAAAGGATATATCATGTGCGGAGCACTCGACGTGGGATTACTTAATGAGAAGCTCGGGGATCGCAAGATTATTGCAGCTCGGGCGGTTGGTGTGCGTACACTGGAGCAGTTGCTGCATGCACCTATGGAATCGGTGACAACAGAAGCCGAGGCCATGGGCATTACGGTTGGCATGACGGGTGTAGAGGCTTTGTTGAAAATGATCTAAGCACTAACAAAAGGGCTCCCCGCAAGGGAAGCCCTTCTTTAGCGTTGTAATTCAGAGCCTAGTGCACGTCGTTTGTAGATCCAACGCTATATACGACACTCTCTTCTTGTATACTCTTATTAAGTTAAGCTTCTTCCTTCGCAAACAAGGCAGCCAGATTTTCTTGGAAAGGAGCGCGAACAACGCCTTTTTCCGTGATAATAGCTGTTACATATTCGTTAGGCGTTACATCAAATGCTGGATTGTATACTTTAATACCTTGCGGTGCGGTGCGTTTGCCAAATCCTTCGGTCACTTCCTCCGCAGCACGTTCCTCAATTGGAATCAGGTCTCCGGATGGAGTAGATAAGTCGATGGTTGACAATGGGCTGGCTACATAAAACGGAATATTGTGAGCCTTGGCAAGCACGGCCACGCTGTAGGTTCCGATTTTGTTAGCAACGTCACCGTTCGCTGCAACACGATCTGTTCCGACGATAACAGCTTGAATCCAGCCTTTGGACATCACCATGCCTGCCATGTTATCACAGAGCAGCGTAACGTCAATGCCGGCTTGCTGTAACTCAAATGCAGTCAGGCGTGCACCCTGAAGTACAGGGCGAGTTTCGTCTGCAAATACTTTCAGGTGAATGCCACGTTCCTGTGCGAGATACATTGGAGCAGTTGCCGTACCGTATTTCGCCGTAGCTAGTCCGCCTGCGTTGCAGTGAGTGAGTACACCCATACCATCTTCGAACAATGGCAGTGCATTCTCGCCGATCATGCGGCATACTTCTTCGTCTTCCTTCTGAATTAACAGAGCTTCTACTTCAAGAGCATCATTGCCCTCATCCAGGCTCAGGCCGGATTCAACGACCTCATTTGCTTTTTGCATCATGCGATCCAATGCCCAGAACAGGTTCACCGCTGTTGGACGGGAAGTAGCCAGATGAGCACATATGGATTTCACGTGGTCCAACCAACCTTGAACAGTTGTTCCGTCATATGATTTGGCACCCAATACAACACCAAATGCAGCAGCAATACCAATCGCTGGAGCACCGCGTACTTTCATGGAGTGGATGGATTCCCATACTTCCTCGGGTGTATACAATTTCAACATGAGGATCGTTTCGGGCAGCAGACGCTGGTCAAGCATTTCAAGCTTGTCCTTTTTCCAGATGAGAGAGGACAGAGGCTGATATTCAGGGGTTGTCATGGGTGGTTCCTCCGTTCCTTATGTTAAGCCTTAGTAGTTGTAACAGATGTGGATACAATATCCAGTACTTCGCCGATGGTATTCAAGCGACGATTGTTCTTGATCAATGCTTTACCAATGGACAGTGCTTTACGCTGAGCATGTTCACGTTCAGTCGCATTTGGAATGGTATCTATATCCGCCACGTGAGCGAGTCCCACGATACGACGAACCATTTTGGCACCTGCAAAGCCGATCGAATCTCTGAACAATTGTTGCACATACAGATCCTGATACCCTGGCGTTTTTGCCATCGGATCAACGAGGTCATTAACCCAGAGGGCACGGAAACGAGATTCGAATTCAGTCCATACATCACGAACCATATTCAGCAAAAGCGTTTCACGCTCACGCAAAGCAGTCTCGTCCTGAATCCATCCTGGCAGGGATGCGTAATTCAAGAGCAGGTTCGCAAGGACTGCACCCACATCGAATCCCATGGGGCCGTAATATGCAAATTCGGGATCGATGACCTTTGTTGATTCAGGTGTAACAAAAATACTGCCTGTATGCAGATCTCCATGAAGCAGTGCCTGCCCATGTGTCAGGAATTTTTCCCGTAGTAATGCCACTTCGAGGTGAAGCTCTCCATCTGTGCGAAGGGCTTCAGCCTCGTCTTCAATGGAAACATCATAATTATTTTTCTCAGCGATCCGGTAGGGTTCATCAAAGATCAGATCCTCCGTTATTTTGCATTGGTCTGGATTAATGAATCTACCCTGTTGTTCCTTCTTCAATTGCTGATCCATGCCCAAGTCGGATGTGAAGAACAGCGTTCTTGCCATGAATTCCCCAATATGCTGTGCAAAAAGAGGATAGGAAACACCTTCGATCAGGCCTTTACGCATGATCACATGATCACTCAGATCTTCCATAACCGTTAACGCAAGGTCATCATCGTAATGATACACTTCGGGTACCATCCCTGGACACAGACGATACTCTTCCTGAAGAATCTCACGTTCAATGCGGGCACGTACCAGAGACAGTGGCCATGATTCTCCAACCACTTTCGCATAAGGAAGCGCCTGTTTGATAATGATACTTTTATCGGAGTTCTGATCCGTGATGTGGAAAACCAAATTCAGATTGCCGTCGCCGATCTCGTGACAATCCAGATTTGCATCTGCCGCAAATGGACCCGGTAATGTTCTGGCCAGTTCAATTGCATCCTGGGGGGTAAACGGGCGATATTGGGACAAAGGTGCCACCTCCATATATATGAAGAAACAGGAAAACCCACTTCTTTGCTTGGTATATGTCAGTATATCGGAAATAACGCGGTTTTTGAACTTTTTTTTGAGACAAGTCAAGTCGATCCTGATTCGAACTTCCGGTTCAAGGGTAAAAACAAATAGGCCGGACGGTTGAGAGAAACAACGTTAACAAGCCTCTCCGCTACCAAGCGGTGACACATTATTAACTCTCTGTTATGCATTGCGGGACAACCTGTTTATCATGGCATGACAGACTAATTTTAAATAAAGGATGGGATTAATATGGCTACAAAAAACAAAACAGATCAAGCAAAATCGGTGGAACAAGTACTTAATCGTCAGGTAGCTAACCTGAACGTATTGTATGTTAAAATCCATAACTATCACTGGTACGTTAAAGGACCTAACTTCTTCACGTTGCATGTGAAATTCGAAGAGTTCTACAACGAAGTTACAGTACAAATGGATGAAATCGCTGAGCGTATCCTTACGCTGAAAGGTAGCCCAGCGGCTACAATGAAAGAGTATTTGGAGCTTTCCTCTATCCAGGAAGCAGCAGGCGGAGAAGACGCAAAAACAATGGTGCAAAACCTGATCGAGGACTTCGCTACACTTTCGAATGAATATCAGGAAGGTATCGAAGTTGCAGATGCAGCTGAAGATCAACCAACATCCGATATGCTGACAGGCTTCAAGGCTGACCTTGAGAAACACATGTGGATGCTTCGCTCTTTCCTGGGTTAATATAGCCAAAATTTTGCCTAATACAAGTGGGTCTCTTACGTAAGCTTTCTGAGCTCGGAACTTTGTTGTCAGAAACGCCCTGAGCGTCTATACTGCTGACAAGAACGATGTGGGAGGGAATCGCTTATGTTAGAACCAACGATACCGGCTTTAAAAGAATGGGCTTCTGCAATCAAAGCCCTGGAAACGGGTCGCCAGATTATGGTGATGCGCAAAGGTGGTATTGTGGAGGAAACCCGACATTTTGAGCTGAAAAGTCCAGCATTTTACCTGTATCCGACTTATGAACATCAGCGTAAAGAACTGATTAAGTCCTCGGATCAATCCTTTGTTGAAGAATCATTGGCCGAATGGGTGCCCGAAGCTTCGACAATCCGCATTACGGCATATGCCGAAGTAACGCAGGATCTGGAGATACGAGATCAGGAGATGCTGGATCGACTTCTTGACTTTCATATGTGGACAGCGGATTTTGCCGAAGACCGTTTGAAATGGAAACGGAAAGATCCGCTCCATGTATTGATTTTACGTGTGTACCTTTTGAAAGAACCGATGGAAATCCCCGTACTGCCTGAATATAACGGTTGTCGTTCATGGATTTCTATTCCGAATGGTCCGGTGCCGCGCGAAATGACGCCGGTGGTGGACGTTGCGGATTTTGACGAACAGGTACAGAAGATTAACGAGATGCTCAAATTGTAATATTATTAATGAAGGGGCTTGTCCATAATATGGATAAGTCCTTTTTTAGATTATGTGTAGCAGATACGATAAAAGCTTCATTTTCTGTGATTTTTCTCACTGTCTATCTCAGCGGGAGATGTTTTCTCATTTGATTCAATCTGGTATTTATTATAGAATCAGAAAGAATAATGTTTCCTGCAAGGAATATACCCTCTTAGGAAATAGCTTGATTATCATTGAGAATCAGTTTAGAATTATTCTAAAGTGTTCTTGCTTTAAGGAATCGAGTACAAGAAATTCAGGGGAAGCCCTGTTTCAGATATAATAGGCGCTTTTTCGTTTTCGACAGTAAACATCAAATTAATCAATGGAGGGAAACAATACACATGGCTACGAATTTCGTCATTGAAGGTCTGAAAGCGACGATCGAAGGTAAGGAAATCTTGAAAGGCATCAACCTGGAAATGAAAGGTGGAGAAATCCACGCAATCATGGGTCCGAACGGAACAGGTAAATCAACTCTGGCTTCTGCATTGATGGGCCATCCGAAATATGAAGTAACTGACGGTACAATTACACTTGATGGTGAAGATGTATTGGACATGGCTGTAGATGAGCGTGCACGTGCAGGTCTTTTCCTGGCTATGCAATACCCAAGTGAAATTGCAGGTGTTACAAACTCCGACTTCTTGCGTAGTGCAATTAACGCACGTCGTGGCGAAGGTAACGAGATCTCACTGATCAAGTTCATTCGTCAAATGGAAGGTAAAATGAAAGAACTCGACATGAACCCTGAGTTCGCTCACCGTTACCTGAATGAAGGTTTCTCCGGTGGTGAGAAAAAGCGTAACGAGATTCTGCAAATGATGCTGCTTGATCCGAAAATCGTAGTACTTGATGAAATTGACTCCGGTCTGGACATCGATGCTTTGAAAATCGTGGCTGACGGTGTGAACGCTATGAAGAGCGAAGACCGTGGCTTCCTGATCATCACTCACTACCAACGTCTGTTGAACTACATTACGCCTGACTATGTTCACGTAATGATGCAAGGTCGTATCGTGAAATCCGGCGGACCTGAATTGGCTCACCGTCTGGAAGCGGAAGGGTATGACTGGGTAAAGGCAGAGCTGGGAATTACAGACGAAACTGTAGGCCAAGAAGCGTAAAGACAAAACGGAGGAGGATTAATTAATGACTACACAAACAATTCTTCCGGTTGAATCTGAAGCGCTTCGCGCCTTGTCGGAAAGCAACAATGAACCCGGCTGGTTGACCGAACAGCGGCTCGAAGCTTTAAAGCTTGCGAGCGGGCTTGCGCTTCCTAAACTGGAAAAACAAAAAATCGAACGCTGGAATGTCAGCGAGTACGGAACATATAAAACAAGTGAAGCTATTTCTTCTTTGACAGAAGTACCTGCTTCTATCAAAGATCTGGTTCAGGATCAAGCTGAAGGCAGTCTGGTTATCCAGCGCAATTCCGGTACGGTATACTCTAAAGTGTCTGCTGATCTGGCAGCAAAAGGAGTTATCTTCACGGATCTGGCTACAGCGGTTCGCGAACATGGCGATCTGGTAAAACAATATCTGAACACAGCGGTGAAAGCCGATGAGCATTCCCTCGCTGCACTGCATGCGGCACTTTGGAATGGCGGGGTCTTCCTGTATGTTCCGAAAAATGTCGAAATCGAAGTACCACTGCAAGCAGTGTTGCTTACGGATGACGCATCTGCAACGTTTGCACCTCACGTGCTTGTGGTTGCAGAAGCAAACAGTTCAGTAACTTATGTTGATAACTATGTATCTGGCGAATTGTCCGCACCTGTTTTCCATAATGGTGTTGTGGAAGTATTCGCAAAATCCGGTGCTAAAGTACGTTTCGCATCGGTTCATCAACTGAGTGTGAATGTAACTGATGTTTCATTCCGTCGTGCAGTATTGGAGAATGATGCTTCCATCGAGTGGATTGTAGGCGAAATGAATAACGGCGATACAGCGAGTAACACGATGACCGTGCTGAAAGGCAATGGATCAAGTTCTGATTCCAAAGTCATCGCTGTAGGTTCCGGTTCGCAGAAAATCAACTACACCACAGAAGCCCGTCACTTCGGCAAGAATACACCAAGTCAGATGATTACACGTGCAGTTATGCGTGAAGAAGCTTCTGCAATCATCAACGGGATCACGAAGATTGAGAAAGGCGCTACCAAAGCCGATGGACAGCAGACAGAGAAAGTGTTGATGCTGAGCCCTAAAGCACGTGGAGACGCCAACCCAATCCTCCTTATTGATGAGGATGATGTAACAGCAGGTCACGCGGCTTCTGTTGGTCAAGTCAATGCCGAGCAGATTCATTACTTGATGTCGCGCGGAATTAACCGTACGGATGCCGAACGCCTGATCATCTATGGCTTCCTGGCTCCGGTGGTGGCGGATATTCCTTTGGAAGCACTGCGCACCCAATTGCAGTCTCTGATTGAGAAGAAGCTGGGACAATGAACCCATCCATTCGCGAGCAGTTCCCGATCCTCCACCAGGAAATTAACGGACACCCGCTCGTATATTTAGATAGTGCTGCAACTTCACAAAAGCCTCATGCTGTGATCGAAGCAGTCAAACATTATTATGAGTATGAGAACTCCAACGTACACCGCGGTGTTCATACCCTTGGAAGCCGTGCAACTGACGCCTACGAAGGAGCACGTGAGAAGGTAGCCAAGTTTATCAATGCCCGCCGTACACAGGAGATTATCTTTACCCGCGGGACAACGACAGCCCTGAATCTGGTGGCTTCATCATATGCCCGCGCCAATTGCAAAGAAGGCGATGAAATTGTTATCACGCAAATGGAGCACCATAGTAATCTGATTCCTTGGCAGCAAGTTGCCAAGGAGACAGGTGCAACATTGAAATACATTCCGCTTCAGCCTGACGGTCATATTGAATTGGCTGATGTCGAGAAGACGATTACGAACAATACTAAAATTGTAGCAATCGCTTATGTATCCAATGTTATGGGTCTGATCCATCCGGTGAAACAAATTGCTGAAATTGCACACCGCAATGGTGCTGTCATCGTTGTTGATGGCGCACAAAGCACACCTCACATGAAGGTGGACGTTCAGGATCTGGACTGTGATTTCTATGCATTATCCGGACATAAAATGTGCGGACCAACCGGAATCGGTGCACTCTACGGCAAAAAGGCGCTGCTGGAGTCCATGGAACCCATTGAGTTCGGTGGTGAAATGATTGATGATGTGGGTCTGTACGAATCCAACTGGAAAGAGCTTCCCTGGAAGTTCGAAGGCGGAACCCCAATTATCGCAGGTGCGGTAGGGTTGGGAGCTGCCATTGATTTTCTGGAGCAGATTGGTATGGATGAGATTGCACATCATGAGAGTGTGCTGGCAGCTTATGCAACAGAACGACTGGCTGAGATCGATGGGTTAACTATCTATGGCCCAGCCAAGCGGCATGTGGGTGTCGTTACCTTTAATCTGGGGGATGTTCATCCACATGATGTGGCAACCGTGCTGGATGCGAGTGGCGTAGCCATTCGTGCCGGACACCATTGCTGTCAACCGCTAATGCGCTGGCTTGAAGTTAGCTCAACAGCTCGTGCCAGCTTCTATCTATACAATAACGAACAAGATGTAGATCGGCTTGTCAGCGCCTTAATCCAGACAAAGGAGTATTTTGGCGATGCAACTTGATGATCTGTACAGACGTGTTATAATGGACCACTACAAAAACCCGCGTAACCGCGGAACATTTGATAATGACGCTGTCACGGTGAATTTGAACAATCCAACGTGCGGCGACCGGATTTCACTGCAAATTTTGCTGAAAGACGGAATCGTTCAGGAAGCCAAATATACGGGTGAAGGTTGCTCCATCAGCATGTCCTCTGCATCGATGATGACGGAGGCTGTCAAAGGCAAAACGATGGAGCAGGCACTCGATATCGCTAACCGTTTTTCCTCACTGATGAAAGGTGAAGAAGTCGATTTCGACGATTATGAAGATCTCGAAGCCCTATCCGGTGTGAACAAGTTCCCTGCACGCATCAAATGTGCCACTCTGGCCTGGAATGCATTACGCAAAGGGATTGACGAAGAGAACAAAGTACAATAACGATAGGGAGGTAGAGCAAGATGGCTAAAAAAGCACCAGAAATGGAAGAGTACAAATATGGTTTTCGCGACGAGCACAAATCCATCTTTCAAACCGGTAAAGGTCTGACTGCAGAAGTGGTTACCGAGATTTCCAAGATTAAGAATGAACCGGATTGGATGTTGGAATTCCGTTTGAAATCCTTGAAACAATTCGAAAAGATGCCAATGCCAAAATGGGGCGGAGATCTCGACGGATTGGATTTCAATGAAATTCAGTATTATGTGCGTGCTTCTGAAAAACAAGGTAAAACATGGGAGGAAGTTCCTTCCGAAATCAAGGAAACCTTTGATAAATTGGGTATCCCTGAAGCAGAGCAAAAGTTCCTTGCAGGTGTATCGGCTCAGTATGAGTCCGAGGTTGTATACCACAACATGCAAAAGGAATTGGAAGACCAAGGTGTAATCTTCATGGATACGGACACGGCTCTCAGAGAGCATCCGGAAATCCTGCGTGAATATTTTGCAACAGTTATTCCGCCAGCAGATAACAAATTTGCTGCATTGAATAGTGCGGTATGGTCCGGAGGAAGCTTCATCTACGTGCCTAAGGGCGTTAAATGTGAAGTGCCTCTGCAAGCCTACTTCCGGATCAACTCCGAGAATATGGGACAATTCGAGCGTACACTCATCATTGCCGACGAAGATAGCTTCGTTCACTATGTAGAGGGCTGTACAGCTCCAATCTACAGCACGAACTCACTGCATAGTGCGGTCGTTGAGATCATCTGTAAGAAAAATGCCCGTGTTCGTTACACAACGATCCAAAACTGGGCACCAAATATCTACAACCTCGTTACAAAACGTGCGGTTGCAGAAGAAAATGCAACAATGGAATGGGTCGATGGTAACATCGGTTCCAAACTGACAATGAAATATCCAGCGGTTGTACTGAAAGGCCGTGGAGCTAAAGGTTCCGTACTCTCCATCGCTGTAGCTGGTAAAAACCAGCATCAGGATGCAGGTGCGAAAATGATCCACTTGGCTCCGGATACAACATCTACGATTGTATCCAAGTCCATCAGTAAACATGGTGGTAAAGTAACGTACCGTGGTTTGGCTTCCTTTGGACGTCAAGCTGAGGGCGCGAAATCCAACATCAAGTGTGATACACTCATTCTCGATAATGAGTCCACATCAGATACAATTCCTTACAATGAAATCATGAATGATAACATCATGCTGGAGCATGAAGCTACAGTATCCAAAGTGTCTGAGGATCAGCTCTTCTACCTGATGAGCCGTGGTCTGACTGATGCGGAAGCAACACAGATGATTATCATGGGCTTCATTGAGCCATTCACGAAGGAATTGCCAATGGAATACGCCGTTGAGATGAATAGATTGATCAAATTTGAAATGGAGGGCTCCATTGGTTAATCCAATGCAGCGCTCTTCGAAGCCGTGAAGCAGAACGATGTTGCTGCTATTAAGCTTCAGATCCATTTCACGGAATCACAAAATCATTGAAGAAAGGTCGAGGGATATTCCTTCGACCTTTTTTTAAATTTCTTATGTAGTGATGAGCTTGGCGTTTTTCAATTACATAGCTATTATATTTATAGTAGTGTTTTGCACCGCTTGGAATATACGTTGGAGAGACCATAAGGTTTCCCTAATGATATTCTGAGCGGTATTTTTGTGGAATAAAATAAGACCAATAGCACAAGCCATTTCATAGATTTCAGCATTTAATGATAGAAAAGGATGTGAGTGTATGAGCGTAAACCCCTTCGAGGGCTATCGGATTACAAGTTCCTTCGGCTATCGAATTCATCCTATTCATGGTGGACAGACATTTCACCGCGGAATTGATCTCGTGACAGAGCCCTGGAATGGCCCCGTCTATGCCTTTATGGAAGGTAGGGTACGTTTTGCTTCCGAAGGAGTTACAGGCTCCGGATTCGGCGGTTACGGGCTTACAGTTGCCCTTCAGGATCATCGTGGCTACTTGCATTGTTATGCGCACCTTTCACGTATTGCTGTAAGCGTTGGACAGCAGGTGAAGCGAGGCCAGCTTGTCGGTAATCAGGGGAGCACAGGTCAGAGTACTGGTCCGCATGTACATTATGAGATTCGTAAAACAAGTGCACCATCTTACGGGTATACAGCCAGCGAAGAGGGTGTGACGGAACCGGGTGCGTATCTACAGGCCGAATACGGAACTGCATCTCAGGAACAGGAGGCTCCGCCGATGACCACTGAGCAGAAGAAAATGTTTGAAGCCATGCAGAAAACGCTGGAGATTCAAGGGGGATGGATTCAGCAACAGGAGCAACTTTCCAATATGGATTGTCCCGCATGGGCGCAGCAAGCATTTGATTATTATCGACCGTTTATTATGAACGACAAAGGCAGTTATGAATTTTGGAGATTACTTGTTATCATGTACCGCAAGGAAAAAGGCATCCAGGTTCATTCGGATTCCGACACATAGATTCCTGCAAAGAACAGGGAGTAACAGAAGGCTGATCCACTCAGGTAGATGCAGACAGACAACCATTTATCGAATGTTGCCTGTTCGCCCGGTTCATTCCACCGGAAACGTCATATGTTAGGGTATACCTGATGAAGAGGAGGCAATCACATGAGCGAAGTAGGATATGGCTGTGGTGGCAACGTAGGCGGAGTAGGCGGCGTTGGCGGATACAATATGTTCACAAACACTGGTGCAATCTTGGTACTGTTCATTCTGTTGGTTATCATCACAAAAGCATTCTGCGTGTAATCCAACATGATTGAATCGGAATAGACAAAAGGGAAGCCGATTACGGCTTCCCTTTTGTCATATGCCAACCTATGAGTTGGTTATTCAAGCTACTTCCTGTTTGTTGCTTCGTATCCATCCTGTGTGCTGAGTACAATGAACAGATAGGCTTGTTACACCATTACTGTACATAAATTTCAACGATAGCAATATCTCTTTCTTTCGCTAAATCGATAAAGGCTGTAGAGGTCTGAACGAGTGGTCGGAAATAATCCGCAGGATTATTCATGACAATGAGTCCCGTCTGACCCGTGGTGAGCAGAACCCTTTTACCGATAAAATTAGGTAGCATATGCTTGATCAGTTCCTGCGTTGCTTCAGCATTTAACTGACCGAAGCTGAGACTGTACAGTTCACACAGAACAGAGATCAGTTCCTGTTTGGTCTGGTACACCCGATTTGTCGTCATGGCGCTGTAAACGTCTGCTACAGCAGTTATACGGGCATATGGGTGGATCTCGTCCCCTCGAAGTCCATGAGGATAACCACTTCCATCCTCGCGCTCATGATGCTGAAGTGCAACCGTTGCCAGAATTTCATCCTGCGTGGATTCTTTAATGATATCGTATCCATAGAATGTGTGTTTCTTCATTTCGTCAAATTCTTCCGTGGTCAATTTACCAGGTTTATGTAAAATCTCAGAAGGAATCTTGGACTTGCCGATATCATGAAGATATCCTGCTTTGGCTACCGTTAGACATTCCTCGGGGTTGTAACCCATCCAGCCGGCGATATAAAAAGCGAGCATTCCGACTTGCAATGAATGGTTGTACGTATAATCGCTTTCCCCGTCCAGCATAAGCAACAAGGAGACAACATCTTTTTGTTTTTCCAACTGTTCTGTTAGGGTAAACAAAATTTCATCGACCTGTGTCTCATCAATAAAACCCTTCTCCATCGCTTGTTGAAATAGAGATTCAGTACCTTTGATCGTATCGTTAAACAAGTTAGTTAACAGACGGGTCTGATCTGAAGGTAAGGTTTGTGCATCAGAGTGTAGGTCGGATGGTGTGTGTTCTACATCTGCGTACTCGATTCCATGTTGCAACAGTTTGGATAGGTCATCTTCACTGAGGGTGGAACCTTTCATCAGCATGTGGAGACCCGAACTGTTGTATACATCATTTTTTAACAGGTCACCCGGTTTAAGATCAGTAACATGCACTCTCACGTATAAACCACCTTTTCTCGACTAATATCGACACATATAATTATAATAACAAGAAAAAAATGGGTTGACAACGACTTATTTACTATTAACCCACTCTATCTAAAAGGTGTAAAGGCTCATTATTTAGTTCTCCATGGGGTTCCATGGTCCTAATTGATGTCCCTTCCATTCAGATCCATCTTCCCAAATTTCCTTTTTCCAGATCGGAACGGTCTGTTTGAGTCTCTCTATGGCGTAACGGCTTGCATCATAACAGTCGTTGCGATGAGGCGAGGAAACGGCAATGACTACACTAATCTCTGCCACATCTACTTTGCCAATTCGGTGACTGATTGCACATAACACACCAGGCCAGCGATCGGAGATTTCCACACCAATGGCTGCCATCTGAGAAAGAGCCATCGGCACATAGGCCTCGTATTCAAGATGGACGGTGCGCTGTTCACCGGTCATTTCACGAGTCGTACCTACAAAAGTAAGAGCTGCCCCGTGATTCGGGGTAATCACTAGTGCCGTTGTTGCTTCCACGGACAAAGTGGATTCTGTAATTAGAAATAAGCCATCTTCAGTCCGATGCTCTGGAACGGTAGAGCGAAGCTGTTCATCGGATATATCCGTACCATCGCCTCCAGAGACGGGAGGGATCAACGCAAGTTCATCTTCTGAGCTAAGTATAGTATCGGCAGGAGCGTACTGCTGGTTAACTGCCAAAAAGGATGTCCTTATCTGAGAAGCTGCCTCTGGGTAGGCCAGACTCAGTCTTTCTTTTAAATCGGCAGCGGTTGGAATGTCTCCAATGTACTCAAACTCCAGAAGGGATGTATTTAAACGTTCTGCAATGCCTGCAAATAGTTGAATTGTCAATTTCATAGATATGACTCACCTCTTTTTGATCTCTAAACCCTATAAATATATCATAACGACGCGGAAAATGTTATGCTTATCCATTAGAAGAATGAACGTTTATTGAAGAGCAGGGGAGGCGGTGTGATGAGCACCAGGGAGAAGCAAACGTTAACGATTCTGCACACCAACGACATTCATAGCCACTTCGGCTCCATGAGCACCATCGCCGCTATGATCAATGAGGAACGTGACCAAGGTGGCAACTTCCTTGTATTGGATATCGGCGATCATATGGACCGGATGGCCGTTGAAACAGAGGGAACACTGGGTACGGCTAATGTTGATGTTATTAACCTGACGGGCTACGATGCCATTACAATCGGTAACAATGAAGGACTAACCTTTACGCCAGATCAGCTCTCACAGTCCTACGCTGGACTTCTGTGTCCTGTGGTATGCGGCAATGTTGTGGAGCAAGATACTGGACTTGCGCCAGTGTGGATGAAACCTTCTCTGATTGTGGAGAAAGGTCCATTTCGCGTTGGTCTGCTGGGGGCAACGGCCCCTTTTACCACGTTTTACGAATTGCTCGGGTGGGATGTTCTGGACCCTGTGGAGTCATTAAGAGCTCAAGTGGAAGCATTACGTGATGAAGTGGATGTGGTGGTTATTCTTTCACATCTGGGACTTTCGACAGATCGTAGACTGGCGGAGCAGATTACTGGAATCGATGTTATTCTCGGTGGACATACCCATCATGTTCTCGAAGAACCCTTAGTCATTGGTCAGACCGTGCTGGGTGGGGCTGGAAAATTTGGCCAATGGCTTGGGAAAGTGGTTCTGGAACGAACAAGTGTGGGAGAACCTTTCCAACTGGTAAGTAGCGGTTGTATGGCTGCCAAGAGTATATTACTGGATGATCAGGTTGCGCTGGCAATCGCTACGAATCGTACGGAAGCCGAAAGGACACTCAATCAGACGGCAGTGATAACGGATCGGGTGCTGCCAATCGCGTATGATCGGGAATCCCCGTTTGCAACATTGCTTGCACAAGCTGTCCGCCAATTCACGGGGGCACAGCTGTCTCTGGTGAATGCAGGTCAGCTTCTCGGAGAGCTTCCACAAGGGAATATTACAAAAGGAATGTTGCATTCCCTATGTCCATCTCCTATAAATGCTTGTACAATATGCTTGAGTGGAAGTCATATTCGTGAAGCACTTGAGCAGTCCTTGTTGGACGAGTTTTCAGGTAAGCCCATTGTGGGATTTGGTTTTCGTGGTCATATTCTAGGCACGTTATGTATGGACGGAATGGAAGTTCAATACAATCCAGATGCGCCAGCCTATGAGAAGATCCAGGCCATATCCATCAATGGGGAGCCTATGGACGAACAATGTGAGTATATTGTTGGGACACTGGACATGTTTACGTTCAATGTGGGGTATCCTCCTCTTGCTCATGCAACCCGTACGCTCTATCATCTTCCGGAATTCATACGCGATTTGCTGGAAACGGAAATAAAACGACCAGGGGCTCTGGACGACAGCCTGCGAGCCCGCTGGTGTCAAAGCTAAATTTAAAGTACTTGCCTTCTGCTGAAGCGGCGGCTAGTGGTAATTACATCTACGGAGCGGGAGAGGATAGGCTGTGCGTTTAGTACATATAAACTTATTGCAGCCTGGCATGAAGCTGGGGAAACGTATTTATAGTGAAGAAGGCCTTGTATTACTTAGTGAGGATGTAGAGCTGACGAGCCGACTGATTGGGCGTCTCAAGGATCTCGGGGTCGGTTATGTGTATATCAAAGATGCTGCGACCGAGGATATCATTGTTCCAGATATGTTGCAGGAAGAGACCCGAAGGAAGGCACTGGTAGAGATCAAGCAGCAATTTCAGAGCATGTCGGGAATGAAAACGAAGAATCGGATTCCTCATTTCGGTAAAGCGCTTAGTGGTGTGATGAATACCATTCTGGAGGACATCGGCAGCCAAAAGGAAGCCATGATTATGCTGATGGACATGAACTCCAGTGATTTTGACCTGTATAATCATTCGCTGAATGTATGTGTGTATACACTGGTTCTTGGTGTCGCTTCGGGTTACACACGCCAGCAATTAATGGAGATTGGTCTGGGTGCCTTATTGCATGATATCGGCAAAACACAGATTACACCAGAAATTTTGCATAAACCCTCCAGATTGAGTGATGAGGAATTCAAAATCATTCAGCAGCACACTACATATGGACACCGTATTCTCAAAGATGAACCAGGTATACCGCTTCTATCCGCGCATTGTGCATTGCAGCACCATGAACGAATTGATGGAAGTGGATATCCCTTTGGTTTGAAAGACAAGGAAATTCATGAATATGCCAAATGGATTGCGCTTGCTGATTCGTATGATGCCATGACAACGAATCGGGTGTACAAGCAAGCCTTGCTGCCGCATCAGGCAGTAGAGGTGTTGTATACAGGATCAGGAACCCTCTATGAACAACGGATGCTGGAGAAGTTCAGGGATTGTGTCGCGATATACCCATTAGGTATTTCAGTCAAGCTCAGTACGGGAGAGGTTGGGGTAGTTGCATCAATTCATTCACGTGTTCCTCAACGTCCACTTATCCGTGTTATTAAAGATGCCGACGGCCAGACCTTATCTTCGCCCTACGAAATTAACCTGTCTACAGCACTGTCTGTGATGATCACAGGTGTAGAGGGTGTGGAGGATATACCTTCAGCGGCTCAAAGTGAACAGGTGGAAAGCTGAACTACTTGAAAGATGATTAGCGCTCATGTCGTAATATCCGGGCCGTTTCGTAATTGGCCCAGAGTTGCCTGAGCGTTTTTTTGTCATGTAATGGACAGGGTCTACGTATGCCGGAGCATTCAAAATTGTGCTATGATAAAAGATAACTCCAAAAAGAGAAACACAAGGTATGATGTAAATTAAACTTTTTAGGTTAATAAAAGGAATAAGGTGAAGAACAATGACCATGCTAAACTCAGGATCGGTACAACCGATGCCTTTATCGCCAACGAATGATCCGTGGGATCCGATCGGCTCTCTGCGTACATATGGACGCCATGTGCTGACCAGTGTAGAAATGACCGTGACACATCTGTGCAATATGAGGTGTGAGCATTGTGCCGTGGGAGATATGCTTACGATGCGTGAGGCGCCGGCTCTTCCGCTCCCTCTGATGCTGAAACGATTGGATGAAGTGGAGCATCTGCAGACGATTAGTCTGACGGGTGGCGAGCCAAGCTTTAGCCAAAAAACAGTGGATGAGATGATTATCCCGCTGCTCAAATATGCCAAGGAACGTGGAATTCGTTCCCAGATCAATTCGAATCTAACGCTGGATATCAGCCGGTATGAGCAACTTTTACCTTATCTGGACGTTATGCATATCTCATTCAACTATCTGAATGCAGATGATTTCCATCAAGTTGGATTTGCGAATAGTGGCAGACCTGTGAAACGTGAAGTAGCGGTGAAAATGTATGAGAAAATGATTGAAAATTCACGCAAACTGAGTGAAGCAGGCATGTTTATCTCTGCGGAATCAATGATTAACTTCCGTACGCACGACAAGCTGGATGGTATTCATCAATTGATTCGTGAGATGGGCTGTGTCCGTCATGAAGTGCATCCGATGTATAATTCGAACTTTGCTTCGTCACTGCCCGTGTTATCACTGGATCATATGAGAGCAGCGATTCATCGTTTGCTTGATGTGCGTGACAAAGATATGTGGATGTTATTCGGGACCCTGCCATTCTTCGCGTGCAGTGCAGCAGAGCAGGATCGGGAACTGATCAACCGTTTATACAGCGAACCAAATGTGACGGTACGTAACGATCCGGACGGACGTAACCGCGTTAACGTTAACATGTTCACGGGTAATGTGTATGTGACGGATTTTGCGGATATCCCGGCGTTTGGCAACATTCGTGATCGGAAACTGGATGATGTGTTCCATGAATGGTCAGCTGAACATCCGTTGAATCAAACGGTCAATTGCCATTGCGATATTGCATCCTGTTGCGGACCAAACCTGCTAGTGGCAGATATGTATTACAAGGGTGTGGATTTCAAATCGAGAAAGGCTATCACACGTTGATATTCCAGGTGTATTCCTGAAATAGATAGAAAAGGGGAGTTTCAACTTGGATATTCATACTGAATTTCATCTTGGACAGCTGGTATTTAATCTGGTCTGTGTCTTTTTGCTCGTATTTTTGAATGGCGTATTTGTTGCAGCGGAATTTTCCCTTGTGAAAGTAAGGCAGACACGCTTAACTCAATTGCAGAGTGAAGGAAACCGTTTGGCTGGTTATGCACTGAAGGTGAATAGTAAACTGGATTCCTATCTATCGGCAACTCAGTTCGGGATTACATTAACATCACTTGGACTCGGGTGGCTGGGAGAACCAGCCATCTCTGAATTGCTCGTTGAGCCTCTCATGTTTAAACTTGGTGTAGGAGATACAGGGCTTATTTCGACCGTGTCGGTCATTATCGGTTTCTGTATCATTACGTTTCTGCATATTGTGTTGGGTGAGCTTGCGCCTAAATCGTTGGCAATTCAAAAAACAGACGGAGTGGCATTGTTTTTATCTGCACCTTTGCTGTTGTTCTACAAAATCTTCTTCCCGTTCATCTGGGTACTGAATGTATCGGCCAATGCATTGCTGCGTTTGGCAGGTATCGAACCTGCCAGTGAAGGAGAAGCTCACTCGGAAGATGAACTTCGAATTCTGATGAAGCAGAGTGCCAAAAGTGGTGTCATCGATAAAGATGAGATCAAACTGATGGACAACATCTTTGATTTCTCCGATATGCTGGCACGTGAAGTGATGCTGCCACGTACAGATATGGATTGTCTGTACACGCATATGTCTTTGGAAGAGAATCTGGAGATCATTAATGCAACCAAACATTCCCGGTATCCCGTAGCAGTAGAAGACAAGGATGAGATCATTGGATTCATACACATCACCGATCTGTTGCTGGCTAAACCGGAGCAACAACATGATCTGGCTTCACTTATTCGTCCAATCTTAAACGTTCCTGAATCCATGGAAATCAGCCATGTGCTGCGTCTGATGCAGAAGAAACATTCTCAGATGACGCTGGTTGTGGATGAATATGGCGGCACAGCTGGATTGCTGACTGCGGAAGAAATTCTGGAAGAGATCGTTGGAGATTTGTATGACGAGTTTGAGGATGAGCGTCCGCATATGGAACGCAGTGGTGATTCGTTTTCCATTGATGGTCGTTCGCTTATTGAAGAAGTTCATAAGTGGACCGGAGCCATCATTGAGGATGAAGAAGTGGATACCATTGGCGGATGGCTGTTTAAAGAGCTTGGAGGTAGTCCAGCCAAGGGCAAAACTCGGGAGCTGAATGGATACGTCTTTGAAGTGGAGGAGTCCACTCGTTTGCGAATTACCCGAGTTCGAGTGTACAAACAATCTGTTCCTCAAGACATGAATTCGGAAGAAAAACCAGTAGAATAGATTTTGTAGTAACATGTTACTCATTTTACGAAATACAGACCTTTGGAAGTGCCGTAAGAGGTGCTTCCAAAGGTCTTTTTTGATTGAGAGTGAAGTTGGCATGAGAAATTCCTTTATGAAGTTTGGATAAATGGGGATTAACCTGTAGAACTGAAACATATACATGTAGAGACGGGAAGCAATGGTTTGAATGGTATGGGGAATGCACGTAAACATCGTTGAAGGAGGCGTTTCGAGTGAAGGATCCACAGCTTCGAGCCTATGCTCCTTTTGTGGGGCCGTTTGATCCTTGCAAACCGATGGAAATCCGCACGTATCTAGTTCCACCGCAGTTGTTTATACCTTTCCAGCCCATGGGTTGGCCGCAATACAGTCCGGCAGAAGCGTTAAGACTGGGAACATTATGGCCTGCATTATATAGCCCTTACACATCCAAGAAATCAAAGGAGAGGAAGGTGGAGGCAGATGGAACCTGAAGCACCGAAAGCCTGTGATGCAAAATACTACGAGTTGCTGGAAGAACTTCAGGCGCTGGACTTCGTGTTAGTGGAACTGAATCTATACCTGGATACCCATCCAGGTGATTTCCAAAGCATTGAGCAGTACAACAAGTTCAGCCAGGAGCGAATGCGGGTAGCTCATGAGTTCCAACAGCTGTATGGACCGCTGATGAATTTTGGTCATGCCTTCTCGAAATATCCGTGGGAGTGGTCCCAGACACCATGGCCTTGGCAGGTATAAAAGTTAAAGGAGGAGTCTTGCAATGTGGGTATACGAGAAAAAGTTACAATATCCCGTTCGAGTGAGTAAATGTGACCCTCATATGGCCAAATTACTGATGGAACAGTATGGTGGAGCAGACGGGGAATTGGCAGCTGCCCTGCGGTATCTGAACCAGCGTTATACGATTCCAGACAAAATTATCGGCCTGTTAAACGACATTGGAACAGAAGAATTTGCTCATTTAGAGATGATTGCCACGATGATCTATAAGCTCACCAAAGATGCTACAGTGGAGCAGCTGGAGCAAGCTGGCTTGGATGCTCACTACGTTAATCACGATAAGGCCCTCTTTTACAGCAATGCAGCAGGTGTACCGTTTACCGCTACGTATATTCAAGCCAAGGGTGATCCAATTGCGGATCTGTACGAGGACATTGCAGCAGAAGAGAAAGCCCGGGCTACATATCAATGGTTGATCGACCTGACCGATGACGTGGATCTGCAGGATAGTCTGAAGTTTCTAAGGGAACGCGAGATTGTGCATTCCTTGCGTTTTCGGGAGGCTGTAGAGATCCTGAAAGACGATCGGGAGACAAAGAAGATTTTCTGAACGTCTGGTATAGAAGCAGAAGTCTGGCAGTCCGATAGGGCTGCTTTTTGCTTTGAAGAAATGTAGAAGCTAGAAGAAGTGTATGTGCTGAAATGTGGATTGCTTTCAAATAAAAAGACGATCCTCTTTGGAAGAAAGAGAACCGTCCTGTTTTTTATACTTTGGCGAAGTAAGGCCTAATATTCAATTACCATGGCAACATTTTGCCACCCGGCTCCAACGGTCCAGAACAGAACTTTGTCACCACGCTGAATCTGACCGGTTGTGACCGCTCGATGTAATGCGATGAATGGACTGCTGGTTGAGGTATACCCGAACTCATCTCCGATATAGACGGCAATATCGTCACCAATGCCGACGTTCTTGGATACAGCCCGAATGTTACTAATGGATAGCTGGGAGAAGCAGGCGGCTCTGATCTCGTCTGGTCCAATTTCGTTACGTGTCAGCAAGGTACGAATGGACTCGGAAGCGGCATCCACACAGATGGAATCATCAAATGGGATGAATTTCACATGAAAGGCACCTGGATCTACACCCGTTTTGCCCAGCTTCGCCAAGCCTTCTGCAGGAAAAAGAGAATTACCATACACGCAGGTATCCGTCTGATAGATGGAATCAATGAAACCGACAGCATGTTCATCCCGCTCTACAATAACCGCTGCTGCTGCATCACCGAAATTGGCGAAGTATACGGGATCATCGGGACTGGCGTGAGGAGCCACGTAATCGGAGCCGATGATTAATGCCCTGCGAATTCGAGGATTGCCCAGCATCTGTCGGCTAACTTGTTCGAAAGCAGCAGTCATACCCGCGCAGTTGGCGTTGCTGTCAATACAGATCGTGTGAGAAGCGCCGTTAATCAGGCGGTGAATCATCAGGGAATTTGTAGGAAAGATGTATTCTGGCGTTTGGCTTGCATAAGCAATCAGATCAATATCTGCACCGGTGAGTCCGGTTTTTTCCAGTAGGTTACTGGCTGCCTCAAAGGCCATGCTTAGTGAGTTTTCGTCATCGTTGTCAATTTTATAACGTGTATCACGACCAAGTGCCTTTAACAATCCTCGAATATCTACACCTCTTGCGTCAAAATGTTCAATATAAAAGTCATTGTGCACCTTGGTTGCTGGATGATAGATATCGATATCTACAATACGAATTCCGGCCATCTTCATTCTCCTCTTGAGCGGAAGGGTGAATTCCCAGCTTATCCGCCTGGTTTATTAAGTGGTAACGGTAGAGATGATTTCGAGATTGTCCAGACCGACTGACCGGCCGAGCCGGGACAACTGCATTTTTAGAATCGCGTTGTTCTCGAGGGTCAACACGACTTTTTTGTATTCGTCTTTTTTGAACATCTGAAGGCATCCTTCCAGAAGAGGCACAATCTCCGGAGCAGTAACATTCAACTTTTTGCAATCGATGTTCAGGTTATACTCCTTGGTATTAATAGGAGCGATCGTATCCTGATAGGCCGAGATGGAACGCAAACCGTCTTCTTGAGAGAAAGAACCCTCCAGTTCAATGTTTAACACCTTGTTCGGAACGTCAGTCTTCAGAATGAAATTTCCCATGCTTGATCTCTCTCCTTTAAATGAGTTAAGGCTATCCTGTTAATGGATACACAGCCCATTGGGCCTCTACTAAAGGCTTCTAAGATGCGAGCTGGTTCGAAGGATAATTTAACCATATTATAAAGGTAGGAATGTAAAAAGATCAATAAAAAAGTCGAATCATGTATAAAAATGTAGAAAAGTGAATTACTGTATTTCATCCAATGTGGCAAGCAAAATATTAAACGCACTTATGATCCGCGGAGCACCTACACACGGAGCCAAATGTAGCAATATCCCCTTGAGTTGATCTACAGTTACCCCGACACTCAGAGCCATCGTGTAATGCACGCCTAGTTGTTCATACTGTCCTTGGGTGATCAACGAAGATATGATAGCGACTTCCTTCCATTGATCAGTAATGGTGGTGCGCTGAAAAATATCCCCATATGCTGTCCCCATAATAAATTCAGATAATTCGGGAAAATGCTCCTTGATTGGTGCAAGGGCTCTTGCGCCGTACTCACCAGAAAGTTTAGCAAAACGGTCCAGTCCCTGAGCTACATGTTCGCTCATGATATGCTCCTCCTAATTCAAAGTTACGGTGCGGTGAGCCGTAGGTGGAATTTCATCTCGATCAGTCAGAAGCTCAATGACAGTCACCTGATTCAACGTTTGGGCTGTGCTCAGCGCAGATGAGAATTCTTCATGTGTCTCTGCCCGGAAAGCGACAGCACCCAGAGATTCGGCGAATTTGGCTGCATCCATGGGAACCTCAAATAAGGTGCCATCAATTCTGCCTGTTGTTTTTTCCATTCCTTTGAGTGCCATGTCCAGTTGTTTGTTGTTAACGACAATGAAAATGACGTTCAGATTGTTGCATACTGCGGTATTGATCTCCGTCCCCAGCATCATGAAACATCCATCCCCGGTGATACATACAACGGTCTCTTCAGGTGAAGCGGCCTTTGCACCTATCGCCATACCAATGGCGTTCCCCATGCAGGCAAAGTAAGCGTCAAACACAAAGCTGCCTGGTTTCTTGACTTTATATCGCTGAACCGCATGAAATCCATGGCTGCCATCATCAACAAACAGCTTATGATCATACGGAAGCAGATCGCTCATTCCATCTAGCACAGAAGCCAGAGACAGTTGAGGGAGATCTGGTAAAGGGACCGTGTAATCCATGGGTGCCGTGGTTCTCACAGGAGTAGGGAGGTCTTCTAATGTGCCCAGCAAATATTGCAGGTTGTCCTTCAAATCACCGGTGATATGTAAGGTTTGAGCGCTCAGAATCTTGCCTACAAATATAGGATCAGCGTCAAATTGAATGAGGTGTGCCGGGTGATGTTCAGGCTTCAGATTGCAGAGGGTCATGTCACTTAGACGTGAACCGAGTACGATATAAAGGTCACTTTGGTTCAACATGTCGTCTGCATGTGGGAAACCTCCAACACCACAAGGTCCATGGTACAGGGGATGGTCCCACGCAATCGCTCCTTTTCCACCAGGCGTAGTAATGACAGGGATGTTGAACGATTCGGCCAATTGAAGCAATTCATCATGGGCTCTGGCACGACTTACACCTTTACCAGCAATAATTAAAGGGCGGTTAGATTGTTGAATGAGAGGAAAAATACGATTCAGGTTAGATATACTAAAAAGAGGTTCCGGTTCGGGAATGATAATCCGGCATTCCGATAACAATTCAGTCTGTACGTCAAAAGGAAGACAGAGGTGAACAGGGCCTTTATTAGGGCCGAGTGCAATGGATAAGGCATGATTCAGTAGGGTACCGAAGTGATCTCCACGCTCAACAAGTTTGCTAAATAATGTGGCAGGCCGGAACATCTCGGCTAGATCAGCCAGATAGGAAGAGGAATCCTGGCACTGAGGTAGCCCCAGTTCCTGGATGGATTGATGACCCGTAATAAACAATACAGGCAGATTGTTGGCCTTTGCATGGGCTGCTGCAGTAAGCAGATTGGTTCCGCCTGGACCGGATGTGGCAAAGGCAACGCCGAGTTTACCCGTCTGTAATGCATAACCGGATGCGGCAAAACCTGAGCTGGATTCATGACGGCCTGGAATGAACTCTAATCCGTAATCCACCATTTTCAGTACAGCAGGGCAGATGGATTTACCAATAATACCAAAGACATGAGTAACGCCTAGATTACGCAGAGTTTCTGCCAAATAGTCCGCAACTGTTCTCATGCGGGACACCTCGCTTCATGAAATAGGTTATTAGAACCATACGCATATTCCATTTGTTGAATGCAAGTTACTATCTAAGGTTGTAAGAGGAAATATTCATTGTTATTAGGAAGAGTATCTTTTTTTGTGGTTTTTTGTCAACCTGTTTTTGTGAGTCTAAATTCCTGATTCTTAAGTTGGTAACGCTTTAAGTGTTGCTGGATAAAGTGAAAACAATTGGTTATATATCCCTGGAACGAATTACCCGGTTGTTACGAAGTTACAAATAATGTAAAAATATGACTAACAATGATGAATTTCAGTCTCTAATAGCGACTTGAAAGCTAGAGATTTATCTTTTTTCGTATCAATGCATCGCATTCGCAATTCTTTGCTTTCTGCTATACTGGAAAGGAATTGGGAGGGGATGGAATGACAGTCATCAAGATGGCTCTGGTTGGGCTGGGTAAAATGGGATTACATATGGTTCATCTCATCGAGAATACCAAGATGGACACGGAGATTGAGATTGTTGCGGTGTGTGATGCGAATGAGGAAAGTTTGGCGTCTTTTGCAGCTTCTCATCGGGGAGTTAGGACGTATACGGATTACAAGCAATTGATGAATGAACATCAGATTGATCTGTTGTATATTGCAGTTCCGCCGAAATTTCATTATCCGGTTGTCATGGAGGCTCTGGAGCGCAAAATTCATGTATTCTGCGAGAAACCGCTTGCCAATAGTATAGAAGAAGCCAAAAAGATGCTGGATGCAGCGCAAAAAGCGGGCGTTGTTCATGCCATCCATTTCTCGATGCCGCATGAACCTTCCGTGCTGAAGTTGCAAGAGATGATTGAGCAGGATACTGTGGGGGCCATTCGCAAAATAGATCTCATTTTGCAATTCCCGCAGTGGCCACGATCATGGCAACAGAATGCATGGATTACAAGCCGGGAACAGGGTGGATTTATTCTTGAAGTGGGGATTCACTGGATTCATATGATTCAAAAGGTGTTTGGTGCCATCCGGGTAGTGAGCACTCAGGTGCAATATCCTGAGAATGGAGACTGTGAACTAGAAGTACAGGCTGCAATGGAACTGGAAGACGGAATCCGAATTCAGCTGAACGGCATCTCTCAATTTGCGGGGGAAGAACGTGTATCCATGGTGGTGTATGGCACAACAGGCACGATTGCCCTGGAAAATTGGGAAGAATTGAAGACTGGCATGGTGGGGCAGCCACTTTCTCCTGTGGAAGTGCTTGAGTCCGCCAGTGAATTGCCGGTTCTTAAACATGTGATTGCACGTATACAAGGCAAACCAGCTAAGATATATGACTTTAACGATGGGTATCAGGCACAATTGATACTGGAAGCGTTACGAAACACGGAACAATCAGGATAAGAAAAGGAGTGTCAGGTTTTTTCATTTCGAAGCGCCTGCTGTACCTTTAAATGTATCAGCTCTCCGTAACACCAAGAAGCATCGCAGTGGCCCAGGTGTGCCTGTCTGCGATGCTTCTTTCCTGTGTTTGGCGCAAAATAGAGCTACATAGACATTCTATCGTTATGTTGTATGTTGATCCAGGTCACGCCAGCTTGAATCGCTTAACCAGCTGATCAAGCGCGTCGGACATTTCATTCAACTGCTTGGACGTGTCAGACATTTCCTGCAGAGAAGCAAGTTGTTCCTCCGTCATCGCAGATACTTGTTCCGTGGCTGATGCAGTATCTTCCACAACAGCTGATACTTCATTGATGGACTTCATCACAGCCTCACTACCGGAAGTTAACTCCTCGACAACAGCAGATACCTCCAGAACTTCACCACTGAGGTTATGAATATGCTGAGTAATGGTTGAAAAAGCATTACCTGCATCCTCAATGGTCCGCAATCCTTCATTCACATGTAGAGTGCTCTCATCAACCACCTGCACTGTACTTTGAACACCTGCTACCACGGTTTCCAATATACTTGTAATCTCTTTGGCTGATGTTGCACTTTGGTCTGCAAGATTACGAATTTCCGCAGCAACAACAGCGAAGCCGCGTCCATTTTCCCCAGCGCGGGCAGCTTCGATTCCGGCGTTAAGTGCAAGCAGATTGGTTTGTCTCGCAATACCCGACATTGAATCTGCAATGTTGATCACTTGATCAGACATCTTCGAAATTTCATTAATGGCTTCCTGTACAGAGAGGAAGGATTGCTCAATGGAACTCATTTTACCTACAGCATTATCAATGCGCTGTTGCCCATCCACGGCAATGGATTCGGTACGAACTGCACTGCCTGCCACGTCACTTGCCGAGGAGGCGACACGATTAAGGCCGTGGAGGGATTGCTGCATCGCAGCTACCATGGTTTGCGTAAGAGCAACCTGTTCATCAGCGCCTTCAGCCACACGTTCCATGGCAGTGGCAACTTCTTTTCCTGCAAGATGGCTATCGGCAACCCCTTTATCCAATCGATCCGAAGCTGTGCTCAGAATCATGGCATTGCTCTGAACGTCCAGCATCATTTGCTGCAAACCAGTGAGCATTGTATTGGCTGCCTCCGCGAGTTCACGAGTTTCGTCTTTCATTGGCGTAGCGATTCTCAGTGTCAGGTCACCATTGGAAGAACCGATGTCATTTAATGCCTGCTTCACGGTACGGATGTTTCTAACAATGGCACGTGACAGGACCAATGCTGTGATGAACGAGATGATGGCCACAACGATAAGTGCCCCATACAGTTCCAGGTTCAGTAGTGTGTTTTTTTGCTTCAGTGCTTCTGTACGGTTATCGGTTAACGTATGCTCGTTGGTTCGAAACGTATCGAGAGCAGTGCGAATCTGGTCCATGTCTCTTTTACCTGGATCATCTGCGAAAAAATCTCGAATGGCCTGCGTATTATTTGCTTGGCGAAGGGCGACCATAGGTTCACCAGCGACCTGGACCCAGTTCTCCATATTAGTATGTATGTCTTCCAAAAGTGCAAGTTGAGCCGGATTATCCGAAACTAAAGCAGCAAGTTCATCTTTGAGTGTAATAAGTTGCGCTTTTCCTTGGGTGTAGGGATCGAGATAATTGTCCTGACCCGTGATGATGTAACCGCGTTGACCTGTTTCCATATCTACCATGTTTCTTTCGAGTTCATAGGTGAGGGCATGTACCCTCATATCGTGATCGACCAGAAAATCCAGTTCCCGTTGGAGCTGACTTGTGCTGTTCTGAATCAGCAGGATGCAACCAGCCAGTACAGCCAGTACGAGTAAATATCCTAATCCGATCTTATAAAAAATCTTAAAGGTCTTACGCTTTTTCATGTTTGTTATTCCTCTCTATGGGGTATATGTAGTTGTCGAAAAAACCGAAAATGTGATAATTGTAGGTCTTTAGATTAGGTGTCTAAAGAACTATTTTTTAGTATTATACGTAAAGAAACTTCTTTTGTATATAGTTTGTTTAACTAAAATATAACGTTTGGTTGATGCTGTATAAGGTTGGGGTTGATGATGTTTTATAATCGTTGGTTTACACGTTCAAACGTTATGTTTATCATGGGAAGGGAACGATTCCAATTACATATACAATATCCCAATCCGAAAGGAACATTGGACATGAATAAAGAGAAGGTATTGCTCAAACCGGAAGCGATGATTTTTGACATGGATGGTACGCTGTTCCAGACAGAGACCCTGTTGTTGCCGGCTTACCAGCAACTATTTGATACATTGCGTGCCGAAGGGCATTTTGAAGGAGAAACTCCACCCGAGGAACGGATGCTGGGAAGTTTGGGCATGTTGCTCGAAGATATATGGAAAGTGGTTATGCCTGAGGCATCGGAAGCGGCACATCGCCGGGCAGACGAACTGTTGCTTCAACTGGAGATTGAGGGGCTTGATCAAGGAAGTTCTCAATTGTACCCTGGGGTGAAAGAAACGCTGCAAGCATTAAAACAACAAGGAGTGCGTCTTTTTGTCGCAAGTAATGGGCTGGAGGACTATGTGAAGGGTGTGGCGTTTGCACACGAGATTATGCCTTTCTTTGAAGGGGTATACAGTGCAGGCCAGTACAAGACTCCTTCCAAGATTAATCTGGTACAGATCCTGCTTGAGAAACATCGTATTCAGGACGCATGGATGGTAGGGGATCGCTCTTCTGATGTGGAAGCTGGTAAAATGAACGGTCAGGCGGTCATCGGCTGTGCCTATGCCGGGTTTGGCCGTGATGAGGAGCTTGCGGGCTCAGATGTGCTCATCTCTGATTTTACAGAACTGCTGCGTCTGTATGATGAAGCAGAGTAGCCTCTACGCTGCTAACGTATACTGAGATTTAAGATTACGAACCACATGATATGAACCTGTAGACTCAACGGAAATTCGTTGAATACAGGTTTTTTTGTTTGGTCATGCAGTCACATTCTCCCCTGTAGAAAGTTGATTTCCCTATCCCGCTTTCCTCCATATTCCCTCTATACTTCATTCAAAAGCTATAGGGGGTCCGATTCTGGTGAAACCATCCAAAATACATGCCTATATGTTCATCTTTCCAAGTCTTTTTTTAACTCTTGTATTCGGGATCTATCCTCTGTTATGGGCGCTGCGTTACATGTTCTATGATTATCAAGGCATCGGGACGCCTGTCTTCATAGGGCTTGATAATTTTGGACGCATTTTGCGTGACGGGCAATTCTGGGATTCTGTAGGCAACACGGGTGTGTATGCCCTGGGCAAACTCGTCGTTACAATTCCACTGTCGTTAACTCTGGCGATTATTCTAAATCGCAAATGGAGAGGGCGATCCCTCTTTAGGGCGATCTATTATCTGCCCACTATTTTTAGCGCTTCGGTTATGGCGATTGTATTCTTTATTATTTTCAACTCCTATAACGGAATATTGAACCAATTGCTGCTTAAGTATCATGTGATCTCCGAATCCATTAGCTGGCTGGGGGCTGAACATGCCATGCTAACAACCATCATCATCGCTATCTGGGGGGCTGTGGGCAACTATATGTTGTTGTTCATTGCGGGTCTTCAGAGCATTCCCGAAGAGCTTTATGAGGCGGCATCGCTGGATGGAGCGAGTGAGTTTCAGAAACTGCGGAATGTAACGATTCCGTTGCTGGGTCCTGTCTTGCAGATGATCATCATGCTGGCAATTACCACGGCGCTGAAAGGTTACGAGAGTATTATGGTGCTGACCGAAGGAGGACCGTATGGCAAAACAGAGGTGATGTATCTGTATTTGTTCAAACTGTTGTTTCCCGTGTCGGCTGACACCCAATCACTCCAGCAGCTCGGTTATGGCAGTGCAGTCGGTTTCACAACGGCTCTCATCGTAGGGGCAGTGACGCTTATTTACTTCCGTATATCCAAAAAGCTCAATGATGTCTATTAAACTGAAAAACAGACTTTTTGAACACGTATAAATTAATCAGGAGGAAACGATGATGACTCAAAATGTGCTTGCGCCCTCAGGGTCTCCCCAACTCATTCGCTGGACCAAACGAACGGTACTTTGGCTGTTTTTGATCGCTATCGCTTTGTTGTCGTTGTTCCCCATCATACTTGTATTGCTCGGTTCCTTCAAAACAAACCAGGAATTGACCGGAGGAGCTACCATCTGGCCGAAGATTTGGCAGTTCTCCAACTATGCTCAGGCTTGGAAAACGGCCAATTTTTCCGGTTTTACGATTAACAGCGTTTTTGTAAGCATCAGTACAACAGTTGGCACGCTGCTGGTAGCCTCGATGTCAGCCTACGCTGTGGATCGAGTGAATTTCAAAGGGAAAACGGCGTACACCCTGCTCATGGCATCCACTCTGTTTATTTCCATAGGCGCGGTTGTGCTGCGTCCGCAATTTGACCTCATGGTCAAGCTGGGGCTGAACACCACGTTGTGGGGCGTTATTATTATACTGATCAGCGCACACGCTGCCACATACTTTATTCTGATTGGTTTCTTCAAGAGCATCCCGCGCGAACTGGATGAAGCGGCGATGATTGATGGCTGCAATTTCTTCACCACATACTGGCGAATTATTCTTCCGCTCCTGCGCCCCGGACTCGCCGTTGCAGGTCTGGGTGTATTCCAGAGTTCATGGAATGAATATATCCTTCCTTTTGTGTTCACCATGAGCAACCCGGACTTACAGACGTTGCCGGTTGGACTGGCTAATCTGCGATATGGGATCGGAGCTGCGGCTGAGGTCCAACTGATGATGGCCGGAGCCTGTCTATCCATTTTGCCGCTGCTCATCGTTTATATTTTTGCCAACAAATCATTCATGCAGGTGACCTTGGGAGCTGTGAAAGGATAGGCGTGAGCACAATCATGGAGACGGTTTTACGGGTAATTCCACTGTGCTATACTCATTTTAATTCACAGCGGACGGGCCAAGCCGTGTTCAAGGAGCGAGCGCCGATGATATTCGACTTTTATAAAATGTCCCTGAAAAAAAGAATACAGCTGCTGTACATTTTTCTCGTTGTCTTGTGCATCAGTGTGACCGGGATATGCTCTTATCTCTTTGCTGCACGAAGCATTGAGCAGAATGCACTTGAACTGAAACAAAGCATTCTGAACAAATCCGTGCAGGTTATGGATGAACATCTGAGGCACATTGTTGTATCCTCTTTTTCTTTTATGCTCAATGAAACGTTCACCCAGGTCATGAAGGACGTGGGAAAAAATAACACATCTCATTATTATCAGAATCTCTCACTGCTGCAAACATCTTTTGCTCAATTGAAGCTTGTAGAGCCACTGATTGATACTGCCTATCTGACAACACCCATCGGTGATTTTTTCTCAACCAAAGATTTTCCGAATCGAAATAATTCGTTCGACAGCGAATACGGTCGCTACGTGAAGCTGCAAGGCTGGAATACGATGTGGTTTGGCTCACATCAGAGTCAATTATTCCAATCCAAAGGACATGTGTTATCTCTGTTGCTTAAACCCATTGTGATCGATAATCATACCTATTCGAATGTATATATGGTCGTCAATATGAAGGAAGAGGCGATGCGAGACATTCTGACGCAGGATCTCATGAATAACCAGATTCAACTGTTTTTGCTGCACAAAAACGGAAATGAAGTCATTCGCCCCAGGTCCCGAAATTACGATTTCATTATGGAGCCTGACTTTACCCAACAGTTTAGCCGTGACGATGCTGGGGATTTCACCTACAGGAACGATCAGGGGGAAGACATGCTTGTTAACTATTCGGCATTGTCGATGAACGAGGATTGGGTCATGGTAAGTGTACAGTCCAAGGCTGACTTGTTGTCCCCCCTCCAAAAGATACGCTGGCTGATCATCCTGATCATGTTGTTTTGCATTTTGCTTGCACTCGGGTTGTCCAGGCTGCTGGCCTCCGCTCTGTTGAAGCCACTGAACAAACTGCGACGCTTGATGGTTGAGGTGGAGTCCAATGATCTGGATGTACGGTTTCGCAGCAAGTATGACGATGAAGTCAGCGCTGTAGGGCATCGTTTCAATCGGATGTTGGACCAGATTCAGATTTTGTTTGAAGAAGTACGGACAACAGAGCAAGACAAACGGAGGTTTGAGGTCAAGGCGCTTCAGGCGCAGGTTGATCCCCATTTCCTCTACAATACGCTTAATACAATGTTTTGGAAAAGTGAGAGCGGAGAGAAGAAGGATGTAAGTGAGATGATCGTCTCCTTATCCTTGTTATTCCGTCTGGGACTGAATGATGGGAAAGACATCACCAGTGTGGAGCAGGAGATCAAACATGTCGAACAATACATGCAGCTTCAGCAAAAATGTTACGAGGATCTGTTTGTTTATCGGATTGAGGTGGGGGACCCCTCTTGTTATGCTGTTGATATTTTAAAAATATTGCTTCAGCCCTTGGTGGAGAATTCCATCCTGCATGGATTCAATGACAAAGAAGATTTGGGCGTTATCCTGATCCGCATTGATCGTCAGGGGGACACACTACGGCTGGAGGTGGCTGACAATGGATGTGGTATGGATGTAGCTAGTATCTATGCTGAGGATGTTCCTGACGGGGGACGCAAAGGTTATGCCCTATCCAATCTCCATGGCAGACTAAGCCTGCACTACGGGGATGTGGCCTCGATTGTGTTTCATAGCAGTACAGATGTAGGGACAACAGTTGTTATCACGATTCCGATCACCTGAGGAGGGGCAGTATGGGCCAATTGACGATGTGTGTTATGGATGATATCCAGGCAGTTGTAAAGGGCATATCTTCGACTATTCCGTGGGAAGATCATCAGGTTCGGATTGTAGGCACGGCGAGTAATGGAGAGAGCGGTTGGTCCTTGTTGCTGGAGCAGCAACCCGACATCGTGATTAGTGATATCAGGATGCCCAAGTTTAGCGGGCTGGAGCTAATGAAGCGGGCAGTGGATGCCGGACTGCGAGCCAAATTTATTTTCATCAGTGGTTATTCGGATTTTCAATATGCACAGGAGGCCATCAAGATGGGTGCATCCGATTATTTGCTCAAACCGTTTACCCCTGAAGAAATACTCGGTGCGGTGTTGAAGGTAAGACAGGTGATTAAGGAAGAACAGGCACAGTGCAAACAGTTGGAACAGTTGGAGCAGAAGGTGGAGAGCAGCAACCAGTACGAGCGTCACAGCTATCTCTTGGGTTTGTTGCGTCATGAAATCGGGGGCTTCCTTAATGAAAGTCGCTGGAATGAGCTGCATATTGATCTCGATTCCTCCAATCTTCTCGTCATGGTCATTGAGGTGGATGGTTATACGCGATATGGATACACGATGCATCTGGATGCCGAAATCGTTCCTTTTGCGGTCCAAAATATTGTGGGAGAAACCTTGAACCGCTACACCAAGGGCGTTGTTTTACGGGAAAACCGATACCGGCTTGCCGCCATATTTAACACACCAAGTCAGATCGACGTCTCCGAGCTCCTGGAGCAATGCCGCCAAAATGTGGAGCGATTCAGCAAAAAAACAGTCTCGATTGGTGTTGGTACGATTGCCTACAGACCACAGGAAATCTGGACGTCCTACGCACATGCAGATCAGGCGATATCCTATCGTTTTTACAGTGAAGGAAATTGCATCCTCAAGTATGCTGAACTGGAGAATCAGGCCTGTGTGGCCCCGGTATATCCTTTGGAGAAGGAAAAAGAGCTTTTTTACGCACTGAAATGTGGTAATGAGAGCACCTGTCACCGCATCATTGATGAAATTCTCGAAGAATGGCAGGTTTCCGAAGGTTTCCCCGAGCCGCTCACGATGATTCGTTTGTTGTCTGGACTGGCCTTTGCCATCTACCGTGCCTTTTGTGATGAGATTACAGCAGAGGAACGCTTGCGTCTGGAGGCCGACCTGACAGTGCTTGAGGCGATGCGCTCCTTGACGTTTGAGGGCTGGAGGGGATATATCAAGCATTTTAGCAGTATGGGTTGCGAGATTATGGACAAAAAGCGACTCACCGATGTCAAACAGGCGATTAGCAAAGCACAGGAATATATCAGTCTGAATCTTGCAGAAAATCTGACGCTGCATGCCTGTGCCCAATCCGTGCATTTAAGTCCGAGTTATTTTGCCAATGCCTTCAAAAAGGAAACGGGCATAACGCCGATTCAATATATTACTAAGATGAGGATGGAAAAAGCAAAAGAGTTGCTGGTTGCAGGTGTACAGGTGCAAGAGATCTGCCAGAGGCTGGGTTATGAGGACAGGCCTTATTTCAGCGGTTTGTTCAAGAAATATTGCGGCATGACGCCAACCTGCTTCCGGCAAATGTATGAGAATTGAAACCGATACGGATCGTCATTTTTCCCACCATGCAAAGTCAGAATGTCCCTCACTTCCATGAAAGCGTAGCGATTATCATTACGTTAACGGATAACCAAACGGGTTGTCCAGACAAGCATAAGGGGGCATATCAATGGTTAAAAAGTGGATGGTGACTACGCTAAGTGCATTGCTAGCGCTAAGTTTGGCAGGTTGTTCTGCTGACAGTGGTACTTCGGCAAATAACGAATCGGGGACCAGCGGGGAGAATGCCGGAGGGAAAACCAAAATCATATATTGGACACCGGACCGCCATGATGCTGATTTTATGAAATCCAAGATCGATGAGTTCAATCAGACGAACAAGGACAACATTGAAGTGGAGATGACCGTGATGGGGGACAACTACCCACAGGCGGTCGATATTGCTTTTGCCAGCAAGCAGGCACCCGATGTGCTGCAAGTTAATGATTTTCAGACGTATTATCAGAAGGGATATCTCGCCCCGATCGATGGATACATGAGTGATGAGATGAAGACCGTGTTTAAAGACAGCTTGATTGAAAATAAAAACACGATTGATGGAAAAATATATTCCCTCCCCAATACAGGGCAGGTCTGGCGGCTTGTGTATAACAAGGATATTTTCAAAAAGGCAGGGATCGAGAGTCCGCCAAAAACGTTGGCTGAGATGGTTGCGGATGCCAAAAAAATTACCGAAGTTGGTAAAAGTGAAGGCATCTATGGTTTTGCCAGCCCGTTCAAGAGCAGCAGCGGCTTCTGGAGAGCAGCCAATACGATCGCAGGTGCAAGCAGTAATGTTGGTATTGATGGTTACAACTACAAGACTGGCCAATTTGATTTTGGGATGTACAAGGATATCGCAATGGCACTCCGTCAGATGAATCAGGATGGCAGTATGCTGCCAGGGGTAGAAAGTCTGGACATCGATCCACTCAGAGCCCAGTTTGCTCAAGGAAAAATTGGAATGTACATTAACCACTCCGGCGAACCAGGGGTATATAAAGATCAGTTTCCTACCAAAGAAAATTGGGCAGCGGCTCCTGTGCCAACAAATGATGGAACGATCAAGGGCGCTTCGCAAGTCATCGGGGGCTCCTACATCGGCATCAATGCAGATTCTGCAAACAAGGAAGCGGCATGGAAGTTTATGGAGTATGTATACAGCACAGATCTTCAGAGTGAGTATTACGAAAAGGGATACGGAATCTCACTGATTCCTGCTGTACTAAGCTCTGACAAAAAACCAAGCATTCCGGGCATTGAAGGTTTCCTGCCCAAACGATATGATGCCATTTTCCCGGCAAATCCAAGTGTGGTGACCGAAAGTTCACTGGAAGGCACCAAATGGGGTGAGGCTTTTTCAATCTTTGTATTCACGGGTGGCGATCTCGATGCTGTGATCAAGGATCTGGATACAAGGTACAATGCAGCTCTGGAGAAAACCAAAGCGGCAGGGCTGACCAACATAACTGCTGATCCATCGTTCGATTCTTCCAAGCTTCAGGGTAAATTGTCCACAGAAGACTAATAAACGTTCATAGCGGCCGTGGTTTAACTACTTCGGTCGCTTATTCACAAGGAAAGGGGAAAAGCAAAATGATTATTAATCATGCGTCTACCGATGCATATATCATAAACGAAACGAGTTCCCGCAAGATCTTGGGCATGGGCGGTACATTAATGATGGTGGAGGTTACCTTTGCTAAAGGTGGTATTGGAGAAGTTCACTCCCATGATGCGCACGAGCAAGTCAGCTATATCGTCAAAGGCAGCTTTGAGGTACAGGTCGGTGAAGAAACTCGTATCTTAAAAGCAGGGGACAGCTTTTATGCCGGTTTTAACGTTCCGCATGGGGTCAAGGCCCTGGAGGACTCCGTCATTCTGGATGTGTTTACCCCATTCCGTCAGGATTTCCTCGAGGCATCCCAATGAGCGATTTTTACCTTTCGGCAACGGATCTGCAACGGGCTGCCCAATATTATGAAAAACATTTTCCGGAAGAAGCCCGAAATTCGCTCACGATTGCCAATCGTGCCATCCTGAATGAATTTATCGTTCCTTATACCAACGATCTGAATCGCTGGATTCCGATGGGGACACCTGTGGACTGGCTCCACAACCCGACCAATGATCTGGAGTTCACATGGGGCATCAATCGACACTGGCATATGCTCGATCTGGGCAAGGCGTATCTGATGAAGGGCAATCCGCTATATGTAACAGCATTTATTGACCACTACCGTAGCTGGAGACAGCAAAACCCGGTACCTGTAAATCTGGTTTATGACGAGGCTGTGTTCTTTCAAAAACCCGGCCCGTGGCGCTTGCTGGAGACGGGACTACGTGTGCAGTCCTGGATATCGGCATATAAATATATGGAAGCGAGTTCACTGATAGACGAAGGTTTTCAGGCGGAGTTCCGACAAGGTCTGGAAGAGCACGCCGAGTTTTTGACCCGTTACCTCGGCAGCACGGAAATCAATCATGCCATTATGCATATGCAAGGCTTGTTCATGATTGCTACGTTCTACCACCAGCACCCGCGAAGTCCACACTGGCGTCAAGTGGCGATGGAACGTCTTGAGCTGTGTTTGCTGCATCAGTTGGGTGAAGAGGGAATACAGGTTGAACTGACAACACATTACCACAATGCCAGCATCGAGATGTTTGGCACGCCTTATCGGTTGGGTGAGATTTCAGGACATCCGTTCTCGACATGGTATGCCAGCTGTCTACGCCAAATGGCAGCATTTACTGAGGCGCTGATTCGACCAGATCACCAGTCTACCGGTATTGGTGATTCGGATTGGGTTGGCGATGGACGACAACGACTGACCCTGCTTGGAGCGATCCTGGACGATAATGATTTGATGGCTCGCGGAACGGATAGCTCGGAGTGTCTCTGGTTGCTGGGTGTGGAGAAATATGAGCGATGTCTCCGTCTACAGGCTTCTTCTTCTCCGGCTTTGTCGAGCCGGGCTTTTCCGCAGACAGGATATTATGTTATGAGGGACAAGTATCAATATCTTTTTTTTGATGCGGCTGCCATGGGCGGAGCACACGGACATGCAGATGCGCTGAATGTGGAGTGGATGTGGAAGAACCAGCTTTTCTTCACGGACACCGGACGTTACACGTATGAAGAAGGGGAATGGCGTCGGTATTTCAAAAGTACGCGGGCGCACAATACCGTCACGGTGGATGGTCTGAATCAGACACCTTATCTCTCCACACAGCAATGGGGTGAACCGGAGGCTCAGGCCACAACGTTACGTTGGGAGAGCAATGACAGCTATCACTTCATTGATGCTTCGCAGGATGGATATACACATTTGCCAGATCCAGTTACACATCGCCGGTGGATGCTGGCAGGGGTGGAGATTCCTATACTACTGATTGTGGATTGGCTGGAGGCGGAAGCAGAACATACTCTGGAGCAACGATTTCACCTGCATCCGGAAGCGGATATTGCGCTGAGAATGAATGAAGCTGGAGAACTGACGGCGGATATGAGCTATGAGGCATCTTCCATAACACTAACGATGCAATGGGTTACGGCAGGCATCGGGAAGGGAGCCTTCGAGTTGACGGAGCAGCCCGGCTGGGTATCTGAGGTGTATGGTTCCAAGTCGGAAACATCGGTTATTCAGGGCAAGACTGATTTCTCGGGAAAAGTGGGTATTCTGACGTTGTGCCTGCCTGTGGATCATATTGACCAGGTTGTAAGTGTTACCACATGCCAACTAGAACCTGACCTGATGAGATTGGCATTATCTTATGTGCAAGGTGAGGAAAAAGGGTATATTGTGATTGACAACGATACGCTGCAATGGACGAAAGAACAGAAATAAAAAACAGTAAAGCAGGAGTCTATGCTCGCACTTGGCGAACATAGACTCCTGCTTTATCTAATCCATTCATTTGAGTTTCCTTTTTCTTTTTACTCTGGTGGATTTTTGCGAAACGGGCCTGGGAATGGCTGGTTTTCTGGACGTTCCGGGAGGTCTGTTGCGATATACCCATAAGGCATACTCCAGCGGTTGAGTGATGGCTTTATAATAGATATCCCGCTCCCCGATGCGAGCGAATACTTCACGCGCAGGTTTGGGATTAACTTCAAGCAGGTAGATACGTCCGCTTCTGTCAATCGCCAAATCGAGTGCCAGCTCACACAGGTCGCCATACGTATCTTCCAGAAACGAAGCAACATCAATGCCGAATTTCTCTGCAGTTGTGTTAATTTCTGCCCGGAGGTCGTCATCTTCGATCCATTGCTTCATGAGTCGGTTCATCGCTATTGCCTGACCGCCGCCATGAAGATTGGAGGTCACGCTTTTTTCTGCACCCATGCGTCCAGCACATCCAGTAAGCTCCCATTGTCCTTCACCATTCTTCTGAACGAGCATGCGATAATCATGCACACGTCCATTCGGAAGCTGAAGTTGAATGCCCTTTTGTACAAGATACTTGTCTTTCATGTTCCAGTGCTGGAGCAACGCTCCCAGTCGTGATAAATGAACTTTACGTGGAGTGATGATACGACGTTTCTGATCTCGCCCCTGAACAAGCACCGTATTAGCCTCACTACTGCTGCGTTCAATGCGTAGAATACCACGTCCGCCTGTTCCATTAATGGGTTTGAGATAGACCAGGGAAGAAACTTTGAGCATCCGGTTTACATCGGACATATCCTGAAATAGAGCGGTTTCCGGCAGGTGTTCACGAAAGTTGGCTTTTTGCAAAAGGGTCTGGTGGATGGTCCATTTATTGCGCAGTGGCCTGTTCAGAAAGAGCAGATGCCCATATTTCTCACGAAAAGTAAGCAATTGCTGGAACCTTCGGTTACGCTGAATCCGGCAGCGATCAAAGATCAGGTCCGGGAATGATCGCCACTCCCTGGACCAGCCTTTTCCCTCATGAAAAACCATGGCTTCAATTTGTTTGCCGCCGGGGTGTACGTCGGCTGGTGTGAATACATAGATATCGAGTCCCCGCTTGCGCCCTTCAAGAATCATTCTACGATAGACGCTTCGTTCTTCAAGAGCGCGATGTTCATTTAAGTACAACGTCATAATGCCCAGAACAGGTGAGGACACAAACAATCACCTTCTTTTTGCAGTATTCCTGTCTATCATCGTTTGGACTGACGGGCAAGATAAGCGCTGTAGTGAAATATACGTTCCAATGATCGCCGTCTGATCTGTGGTTCATCAAACTTCATGGGCTTTGCATTGGCTTCGAAGAACCAGAGTTCCCCCAGGTCATCAATGCCCAGATCCATGGACATTTCTCCGAGTGTGAAACCAGATCCCCGTTCTACCTGTCTTGCGATCATTAATGAAGTGGATTTCACACGTTTCATCAGGGTTGTTGACATTTCTTCGCCAAAAAGCTCGGTCAGCAGCTTCTCAGGGTCTTCTACGCTCCCGCCACGCGGCACATGCGTTGTAATGCTGCGGGAGCCAGCAAGCCTCGCTCCTACACCGGTTACGCTCCATTGGCCCTTGGTGTTCTTTTGTACAAGAACACGCAAATCGAAGGGGCGTTTACGAGAGGATGCCAGTTCAATGCCTTGTTGCATGATATAGGGCGTATGTCCAGTTTCTTTGCGAATTCGTGCCCATAACTTGGCAAGTGTAGCTGCTTTATAGGTTGTGCTTTTACGTGTGGTTTGTATTTTGAGTCGATAAGGAAGCCGTTCTTTTTCCTGAAATTTAAGCATCATGATTCCTTTGCCAGCTTTGCCGCTCTCGGGCTTAAGGTACAGGTAGGGATACGCCCGTAGAACGGCACCCAGAGAAGAAGCACTTCGCATCCGCCGAGTATAAGGGATCAGTTGCTGAGTCGATTTGGACTTCTTCAGCCATTCGAACAGATCCCATTTGTTGAAAAAGAATGGGTTATACAGTTCGATTCCGGATTGCATGCATTCGTCAATTTTGCGCTGAACGGAAGGTTTTCCTTCGTCTTCCCGGTTGGGAATACGATTGTACAGAACATGGGGAAGGGGGAAAGGTTGTGAAACCCACTTTCCACTCCCCTTGTTGTACGTATATCCTTTCACGGTGGGACCACTCACGTTCAGATCCCGAACAGTTACAATGTACACCACGTATCCCATGCTTTCGCCTGTCTGTAAGATATCCTGAAAATTTTGATGATTTCCCCTGAACATGCGCTGTTTATCATGCATGGTCAAAACAGCAATGACAGGTTTGAAATCATCATGAAGGCTCATCAAATTTCTTCCTTCTTCCGGAACTTGCTCAAATACAGGCAGTGTTCCAAGATGTGCTCCACCGACGATTTGCCCTCCACCCGGAGTGAAGGGTGACGGAAAATGGAGCGCCCGGGTTTGGCGTTCGCTTCGAACATCCATACATGTTCCTCCTGATCAATGCCCAGATCAAAGCCAATCTCACCAATCAGATGCTGGTGCTGGGTTTCAATCGCCTGGGCCAGTGTAATAGCGACGGATTTGGCATGCTGAAGAACTTCTCCTGCACGATCGCCGAAGTTGCGACTGAGCGCCTGCTCAGGAGTCATTAGGGAGCCGCCATTTTTGATGTGTGTTGTGACGCTGCCACGTCCTGCCTTTTTGGCTCCAATTCCGACAACAACCCATTGATTGTTACCATTTTTATGCATGTGAAAACGAAAATCAATGGGACATTCATCAATCTCAATTAGACGTATTCCCTGCTGAACGACATATCCGCGTAGCTGTTTGCCATGTCTTCCCTGAAGCATGCGCATCAGACTGTTGAAGGACCCAAAACGCAGGAGTGCATTACCGCCTTTTTTGCGATATCGTGCGAAATATCCACGTTTGGGCGAGTAAGTCAGGCGGTAGATCCCGTTCCCCAGACTTCCGGCAGTAGGTTTATAGTAGACGAACTGATGGCGTTCCAACATTTCCTTCATCTGTTCAACGGACGGATTGGTAATTGATTCAGGGATATACCTTCCGGCTGCCGGCTCGTTCTCCAGCAACGTATAGATATCCGATTTGTTGAAAAAGCTCCAGTTGAAGAACGGAATTTTTCGGCGAACAAATCGTTCCCGCAGCTGGTTGATTGCTGGTGAGAAGTCTGAGCGTCTGCTCGGCAATCGGTTGTAGACAACATCGGGCAGAGGTACCGTTCTGCGGGTAAAGCTTCCGTTATCATTCAGAAAAAAACCGGATACCGTCTCATTCTGCCAATTGATATCCCGGGGAGTAAAGGCATAAATATAGGATTTTCGGCTGCCTTCACGGAGTAACTGTTTGATGAAACCAGTACGGGAACCGAATGGATTCGTGCTCGTCGCAGGCCCATCAGAGAGTACGCCGATCAGTGGACCTAACTGGACCTCATCATTTTGCAAATTCCGGAGATAAATACTGCCCCGTTTCGGAACGTTCATCATATTACGGATACCTGAAGCGAGATACAGATGTTTACCTGCTTTTTTGATTGGTTTGATCGTTGCAGGTACCCGGTCACGCCCGAAGCGAAGGTGCACCGTTTTTTTGCCGGACAGGTTGAGGCTCTTCATTAAAGCGTTGGATACATAAACCACTTTATCCGGTTGCTTGGTGAAATGCAGATTGCAAAAGGTCAAACTCATGATTTATCCTCCTATCCTGAAAAGATCCTTGGGCTCCATGGCAAGCGGGCGCTGCGGGCCTCAGCCGCCGTGAATCGGGATGGGTTTCAGGCCAGCTTTGCTGGATGTATTCGGCAATTTCATTGGACGAATGACGTCCGTGAGAACATGTTGTTGCAACAGATAACGGGCATAGGCAAGCGGCCGCGTATAAGTCAGGGTATGCATGCGTCGGTCGCCCGCTTCTGCAAATGAGGTGCGGCCTGGTTTGGAGTTGACTTCAATTAGCCAGAGTTGGCCCTCTGCATCTGCTCCGAAATCAAGCCCCAATTCGGCTAACCTGCCGAAACGGCTTTCCAGCAGGGTGGGGATAAGAGTAGCAGTCTGCCGGATGCTCTTCAGCAGAGTTTCCGTGCGGATCGTTCCATATCGCTGGAGCAGATATGCGTGGGCAGGATATGCTTTACCCCCACCGTGAAGATTGGACGTGAGTGAACCTTCGGGTCCTTCCCGTACCATACATCCGGTAAGTGTCCAGCGACCTTGCCCATTCTTTTGCATTAGAGCCCGTATGTCGAATGCTCTTCCATGATGGCTAAGCTCCAGATATGGCTGCACGATCATCTTACGCTCAGCCTGATGTAATGCTAGCCAGGAAGATACAGCCTGGGTATGGTTGAATGTAAGAAAAAAGGGCTCATTGTCTTCGTTACGCCCCTCCACGATCCATGTCGATGGGGTCGTTCCCCGAGACAGGCGAAAAGTATTTTTGCCATGAGTCCCGGATACCGGTTTGAAGAACAGTCCTCTGGGCCAACGGTCCAGCCATGTTTCCCAAGGAATATGTGATCCGATCCGGGTTGTGGGAGCAAGTTGTGACCTCAAGTCAGGATTTCGGGACAACACACGATGCACCTCCCATTTTCCTGGAAGGGAAGCAGACCAATAACGATGTTGATCTGTGCCGTTGGTTGGTATCCATTCCTTAAGCTGTTGTCTGACGTACCTGGAGATTGGGCGAAGACAACGATCCATAATGAGATCGACTGCAGGAACAGGTAGCGAATTCCACTTCCCTTGATGATAGGCATATCCCCATTGAAGAGGGAGATGGACTGCATCATTTGATATCGGGATCACAATAATCTGAAGGGCGTATCGCATGCTCCCCACACTGAGACGACGGCAGAAAAGTTCATCTGTAAAGGGAGGTGAGCCTTCGGTTGCACGTACCAGAATGGCCAGTGTCTTGGTCTGAGATGATGGAAACATTACGCTGCACCTCTCCTCTATCAGATTTGTTTCCAATAGGAAATAACTTTTCAAAAACCCGCCAGGTACGTAGAATATTCAAGCATGGCTTTGACGGAAGGGCGGATCTTGCTCTCACTCAGTGGTGTATTATCATTCTTGGATGGTTTGGAGTTGACTTCGAGCAGCCATACGCGCCCAGTGGTGTCCAGAGCCAGATCAATACCAAGTTCACCAAAATGGGCAGGGATGGCACTCTCAATCCCCTTTGCGATATCCAGTGCTGCGGTGTGCAATCCTGCATAAGCGGAAGCTTTGGCTGATCCAGACAACTGTGTTTTGGCAACAGCATCCTTGACGGTGCTGAGACTTCCACCCCGTGCCAGATTGGATACGTAGTGACTCCCGCCTGCAATCCGGGCGACGATGGAGGTTACACTCCATTTACCTGTACGGTTCTTTTGCACGAGCGCACGGAAATCCACGGGTCTGCCACTGTTGTCAATGAGAGTCAGCCCTTGTTGGATCTGATAACGCGTTGTTTTCATTTTCCCAGACATACTGGCATACAGTTTATCCAGAGAAGTATACGTTTGTTTCCGGGTGCCCCCGACGCCAGTTGCCAGAGTCAGGAAGCTTCCGTCCGTCTGACGTGAGACCCGGATGATCCCTTTACCCAAAGAGCCGCGTACGGGCTTCAGAAATACAACCGGATGTCGGTTGCACATCGTCTTGAGCAGGGCTGATGTCTTGAGTAAATGAGACTCGGGAAGAACTCGTTTAAGCGTTGAAATGGACTTGAGTGCGTCAAACACTTCGTTTTTGTCCAGAAACTTTTCATTGAAGGTTTGCGTGCCGTAGAGCGATTTTACTTCTTTCATAAAATGCTGTACGCTAGGTTTGTTCTCAAGCTTGCGGGACGTTAGCCGGTTATTGACGACGTCTGCTACAGGCAGAACAGTCTTTTTCCAGCCGTCATCATACACCCAGCCTTTCATATAACCCGTTACCGCTCCAATATCCTCCGGTGTGAAAAAGGATACATAGGCGCCTTGCTTACGGCAGGCGTTCACCAGTTCTTGACAGAACATCGTGATGGAGCCAAAGGGCCGATCGGGCTGATCGGGATAATCCTGGCTAACCAGTACACTGATGTAGGGTCCAAGGCGAAGCGTACGGCTGGCTGAACGATAGGATACCCTCAGAACCGAACGTGGAACGAGACCGGTTTTGCTGGCAACTGTCTGATTGATGCGCAGCCCGTCATACCTTGGTACCGGAATAACAGTGACTTCGCGACGGAAAGAGCCAAATTGCAGCTGAAGCGGCCTTCCTGAAGGGATTTTAAGCGCCTTAAGCACCCCTTCGCCCAGCATGATGACGTCGTCCTGCAGGATGCCCGAGCCGGTAACCTGAATCGTTACTTTTTTAGTGGACATCACGGATCTCCTTCCGGGCGGCAACTTGATGTCTGATCTCGAAGTTGAACGGCATCTGAACATGGCATGTGCTTCATCATATGAGGACATATAACCCTTGGTGATTGACCCATATGGATTAAATGCATTTGATTTCGAGGCAGGTTATGGATGGCCTGTTTCAGATCGTCCTTGTTTGACAGCGAAGAAAAGCGTGTATTAACACGGATGAACAAACCAATCTGAGGAGGAATAATAGTGAACATTTATGACAAAGCCAATGATTTGGCCAAAGCACTGAGAGAAAGCAGCGAGGTGGAAGAGATTACTTCCGCGATGAAGCTGATTGAAGCTGATCCGGATGCAAAAGCAATGCTGGATAACTTCCGTGATCAACAAATGGAACTGCAACAACGTATGATGAGCGGCGATATGCCAGCTCCGGATGAGATGGAGAAAATGGAAAAATTGTTTGAAGTACTGAGCTTGAATCTGAATATCCGTCGCTTGTTTGATGCGGAGCGTCGCCTCAGTGTCATCATTGAAGACGTGAATAAAATTATTGCTGACAGCCTGGGTCATCTGTACGGTGGCGCTGAAGCGTAAAAAAAGTAGTTCAAAAAGTAAACTTTTGATTACGAAGGATGCCTAGCGGCTCATCAGCATCGAAGTTGAAATTCAGCCGAAATGAGTGTGGGCTTACGAAGGTTGTTTCCTGCGGAAACATTGCGGTTGCTCACGTAGTTGTCCTACGCTCCGCTACTCCATTTCTAGCTTCATTCCATCTTCTCGGTACTGAAAACTGATCTTTTTGAACACGTACTAAAAGGTTGTCTTGTTTTTTTACCTGAACCTTTCATATTGGCTCCTTATCGTTCATAGACTAGACATATAGAGTCGATCAAGAACGAAGGAGCTGTGAATGGTGAAAAGGTTGAAAAAAGCAAAACATGTAATCTATCTGCTTATTGCGTTGTCGATGCTGGTCATTGCACTGCCGCGGATTTCCTTTGCTGGAGGAATGGACTGGGTTAATATTTTTGGCATCGTATGGGTGCTGTTCTCCTTATTAATCGTTGGTGCACATCTGCATTTTATTCTCGGTGTGGATGAAGAGAAGAAGCGTGCACTGGAAGCGGTTCGTCGGGCGAAGCTGCGGCAGTGGGAGATGAAACTGCTGGACAAGCAGGAGCGGAGCGAGTCTGTATAAAGGATAGAATTACAATCCGTATGCAGGGCCAACAGCGTTGGTTCTGCCTCTGGAACAAGACCGGATTCCCTTGCACATAAGGGGCCGGTCTTTTTGTTATATACAAGGATCAGGGAATAATCGGAAGATTGAATTCAAGCAGCCCATTTCCCAATAAGAATGGGATAGGAAGTGGGGTTATTTTCCTGACGTCGTGTTATAATAGGTACAGTATAGTACAGATGCATCTTCGGGGGTGGTACAGTTGGACGGACAGGAAGAGAACGTAACGAAGCATGAACAGTTACTTCAACATATTGAACAACTGAAGGTTGGCAGCAAAATATCAGTACGTGGACTTGCGCGGGAGCTGGGTGTAAGTGAAGGGACAGCATATCGTGCGGTGAAAGAGGCGGAGAACTTCGGGCTGGTCGTGACCAAGGAACGAATTGGAACGGTGCGGATCGAGAAGAGACCTCGGGGCATGTCGGAACAGTTGACCTTTGCTGATGTTGTGACCATTGTGGAGGGCCATGTGCTGGGGGGGAACGAAGGTCTCACCAAACCGCTGCACAAGTATGTGATTGGTGCGATGAAAGAACAGGCAATGGCCCGTTATATTGACGCTGGGAGTCTACTGATTGTAGGTAACCGTGAAGATGCTCACTCGCTTGCCCTCGAACAGGGAGCGGGCGTGTTGATTACGGGTGGTTTTGGGACAAGTCGTGAAGTAAGAATTATGGCTGACGAGCTTGGGCTACCGATTATCTCATCCAGACATGATACATTCACAGTGGCTTCAATGATTAACCGTGCGATCTTCGATCGGCTGATTAAGAAAAAAATTATGCTTGTTGAAGATATTATCGGTCAGAAACCTCGCCTGCAGGTGTTGAAGGTCACCAGTTCAGCAGCAGATTTTCATATGCTGGTGTCGGAGACGGGTGAACATCGCTTCCCAGTGGTGGATGAATGGAACCGGGTCATCGGGATTGTGAGTCTGAAGGATGTCAGTGAGCTGAAAGAAGATCAAAGTATTGAGAAATGTGTGATACGCCGCCCGATTACGGCCTCATTGCAGACATCTCTTGCTTCTGCTGCCCAGATTATGACCTGGGAAGGTATCGATTTTCTGCCAATCGTGGATCGGAACCGCAAACTGATTGCGTCCGTCACACGCAAGGAAGTGCTTCAGGCCATGCGGGATGCACAGAAGCAGCCACAACTGGGAGAGACGTTTGATCATCTGATCTGGAACGGGTTTGCCGAGGAGCGCGGTGAACAGAACGAATTGTTATTCCACGGATTCATCATTCCTCAGATGGCAACGGATCTGGGTACGATCTCCGAAGGTGTTCTGTTGAATGTGATGACACAGGCTGGTCGGCGGGCAGCGTGGGATGTTACAGGGAACGACCATGTGGTCGATAATGTAACGACGTATTTTGTTCGACCGGTACAGATTGAGGATCAGATCCTGGTTCGACCGTTAATTCTGGAAACCAGTCGTCGAACGTGCAAAATGGACATTGTGGTTACCCGTGAAGGCAGTGTGGTATGCAAAGCGGTAATGACATTGCAGTCGATTGACCATGCCTAGCAGGGTACGTTGCCTCGGGCATAGACAAAGAGAGTACTCCCTGATCAAGAAGCTCTGCCGGGTTGCGCTGTCGCGCGGTTCTGGCTTCGCTTAACGAAGGGGAAGTACTCTCTTTTTGCAGACGCAATGATAGCGCTTCAACGAATCATGCAGATTGTCCGGAGGTTTTACCTGATCCCTTACTGGACCGTTGTTGAAGCCGCGCATAATAACTGCGGTTACGTATTCCGGCAAATACATTATACGCACCCATAATCAGAAATAGCGCTTCCACAATCACGGATAAAGTGGAACCCGTGAAGACAAACATCAGAATCAGTGCAAGCACAACAAGCATGCCACCCATCCAGATATTTGTCCACGAACGGTACAGACCGGCGCTGGCAGCATCCGAACTTCTGTGTGAACGAATGCTGTTCAACGCTGCAAAAACCATGGCAACAGCAAAGATGGCGATTAGTGCATATTTGAGTACATCAATGAACACAAAGACGCAGCTCCTTTTCTGGAAAGCATTTACTGCCCTTATTGTACCATGCAGAGATGCAGACAAGGGCAGTTTTTTGCTGTTACGCAGGAACGTGCATGCGAATCTGTACCCAGACTTGCAGTACCCCTTCCATAACCAGCATCGTTTTGACCTGAACGGTGTACTCCTTTTCCCTGACAGAGTAGACTTTCTGATTCAGCATGATTCGCGTCATTTTGCTATACTCATCGATGTTGAATACATCTCTGCCCCGAAGTACCTCAAGTTCGTCTCCGAGTTTCTGTAACATCACTTTCAGAGAAGCCTCGTCTGGCCCCTTATCCGATTCTTCTGCACGGACCTTGATTTCCTTGATAACGGTTTGGCGTTTACTGTATTTTTTCAGCGTTTTGATATCCTCCTCATTCTGATGCAGCTGAAGCTGCAGCTCCTGATTGTTCAGCCACAACGCATTGTAACTCAGGTGAAATATACCGTTGTAGACGACACATCCAGCGATCATTCCCAGAACAAACACAGCGGTCATTCGCATCAGCGGGCGGTAACGGGAAAATGGCGGAATTCTCATGAACGCTGTTCCTGTCTCATATTAGCTCCGGCCTCCGCCGCACACCCATTTCACCAGCTCGGTTCCCATATGCGCCCCCATAAAAGCAGAGATTAAATACAGAATTTGTTTGACCGCCGGAGACAGGTTACCATCCAGGAAATTGCTCTCGATGACACGCATGGGATCTATTGTGCCGCCGACAGCGGCTGCGAGTGCCCATATCTTTATTTTCCCGGAAATATCGAGCATTGTCTGTGTCGGAGGCTGAAGAGAGATCACTGCTCCAATACCTCCGATCATCGCGCCGCCCAGCACGATTCCAAACGCAATAAAGAAATCAAGAATGGCTTTGGACAAAAATGTGCTCACTGGCAACACCCCTTTCAGACCTAGCAGCACACCTCCTGTCTTGGGTCTGTCACAGGGGGAGCGGCTTGTACTTCTATTGTATGGGCGTGCCCCCGAACGTTATGATAAAATAGAATAATAAAGTCTCCTTTTTATGAGGTTGTCACGAATTTTAATAGGAGATTCCATTTTTTATTTATTTAATTCATATATATATGAGATAGATAGGATAGCAGACGGATCAGATGATCGATGCTGCGACTATCTGCGGCGAAAGGAAGAAAAAAACATGAGTTCTTTTGTGCATTTGCACGTTCACAGCGAATACAGTTTGCTGGACGGCGCTGCGCGTATTCCGGATCTCGTGAATAAGGCTGCAGATCTCGGAATGACGACACTTGCGCTGACCGACCATGGCGTGATGTATGGTGCAATTCCTTTTTATAAAGCATGTATGGAGAGAGGCATCAAGCCGATTATAGGGTGCGAGGCATACATGACAGCAGGGTCCCGCAAAGAGCGGGGAAGCCGCAAGGATCAACCGATTCATCATTTGATTTTGCTTGCCAAAAATATGACGGGTTACCGTAATCTGATGAAATTGTGCTCCATTGGACATCTCGAAGGTTTTCATTACAAACCCCGTGTAGATATGGAAAGTCTGGCTGCCCATCACGAGGGCATTATCTGTCTAAGCGCATGTCTGGGTGGGGAAGTACCACAGCATCTGTTGCATGGACGAGAAGAAGAGGCGAGAAGTGCGGCGTTACGCTACAAAAATATCTTTGGTGACGACTTCTATCTGGAACTTCAGGATCACGGGCTTTCCGAGCAAAAAAGGGTAAATCCGCAGTTGATCAAACTAGCGGCTGAGCTTGAGATTCCGCTTGTAGCCACCAATGATGCGCATTATCTGTCCGAAGAGGACGCGGAGCTTCAGGATGTATTGATCTGTATTGGAACAGGCAAGACCGTGGATGATGAGACTCGGCTTCGGATTGGAACCAATCAGCTCTATCTGAAAAGTGAAGAAGAGATGGCTCGTTTGTTTCCTCATGTACCGGAAGCTCTGGCAAACACCGTCCGCATTGCGGATTCCTGTGAGTTGAAGCTGGAATTCGGCAAATCGATTTTGCCAGAATACAGACCACTTCCTGATGGACTCAGCCCTTCTTTGTATCTGCGTCAGCTGTGCGAAGAAGGAATGGAGGAGCGTTATGCGCAGTCCACACGTTGGACAGATGCGGAGCTTCGATCCGAACTCGAACAACGATTAGCGTATGAGCTGGGTATAATCGACAGCATGGGATTCTCGGATTATTTCCTGATTGTTTGGGATTTTATCGCCTATGCGCATAAGCAAGGCATTGTTACTGGACCAGGCCGGGGCTCCTCGGCAGGTAGTCTGGTAGCGTACACTTTGCATATTACCGATGTTGATCCGATGAAATACAACCTGCTCTTCGAACGATTCTTGAATCCCGAGCGGATCTCCATGCCGGATATTGATATTGACTTCAGCGATGAACGTCGGGATGAGGTCATTGATTATGTCGCCCATAAATATGGCAAAGCCCATGTCGCCCAGATTATTACGTTTGGAACGATGGCTGCCCGTGCAGCCGTACGTGATGTTGGACGGGCACTGAATGTGCCTTATGGTGAAGTGGACAAGGCTGCAAAGCTGATTCCGGCGCAGCTTGGCATTAACATTGAGCGGGCCATGGAAGCTACACCTGAACTGAAGGCGCTGTATGAAACCAAGCCTAAGACACGTGAGCTGCTGGATATGGCGATGAAGGTCGAGGGTATGCCACGCCATGCTTCGACGCATGCAGCGGGAGTGGTTATCTCCCGTGACCCGCTAACCGATGTGGTGCCGCTTCAGGAGGGCAGTGAAGGGACAGCATTAACCCAGTATTCCATGGAAAACCTGGAGTCGATCGGGTTGCTTAAAATGGACTTTCTTGGTCTGCGTACCCTCTCGATCATTGAGCGTTGTGTGCGCTGGATTGGGGAACATGGAGAAATTCCGGACTTCCGTCTTATTCCCGATGATGATCCGTTAACGTACGAGATGCTTGGGCGAGGGGACACGATGGGCATATTCCAACTGGAATCTGCCGGGGTACGCCGTGTGCTGAAAGAGATGAAGCCAAGTGGTTTTGAAGATGTAATCTCTGTACTTGCCTTGTACCGTCCGGGCCCGATGGAGTTCATATCCAAATACATTCAGGGCAAGCATGGACAGATTGAAGTGGATTACCCCCATGTGGATCTGGAGCCTATCCTGAAAGATACGTACGGCATCATCGTGTATCAGGAACAGATCATGCAGATAGCCTCCCGGATGGCCGGTTTCTCGCTGGGTGAGGCAGATTTGCTCCGCAGAGCGGTCTCCAAGAAGAAACGGGAAGTGCTGGATCTGGAGCGTGGACACTTTGTACAAGGCAGCCTGAAACAAGGGTATAGCGAAGAAGAGGCAGACCTGGTCTATGATATGATCGTCAAGTTTGCCAACTATGGCTTCCCACGTGCCCATGCCGCGGCATATGGTGTGCTTGCGTTCCAGACAGCGTATCTGAAGGCGCATTATCCGGTTCATTTTATGGCATCCATGTTAACAGCCGTAATGGGCAGTCATCGGAAAGTGGCAGAGTACGTGGTGGAATGTCGGCGTATGGACATGGAGGTGCTTCCGCCGGATGTGAATGAGAGTGGTATTCTGTTCACACCTGTATTTGTGCCGTCCGGCAGCGCAGGAGCCGGGGATCAGAGCAATGTATCGCAGCAGACTGCGGGAGCAGATGCAGAGAGTGACGCCGGAAGCCCTGCCGAAGAACATGCCACGAACGGTAACGAGAGTTCCTTCAGGGAAGATCGCGTTCATGAGCATGATGGATATTCCGGACAAGCCGAATATGGTGAAGCACCTCTGCCGGATGATCCCGGTCCTGGACCGGAAGAGAACAGTGGTGAATATGAGTGGCAGGCAGCAACATCCATGCCTGAGACATCCGACAACCGGAAGGAACCGGGATTGGTGACGGCTTCTTCAATGGGTGCAATACGATTTGGTCTGGCCGCTGTGAAAAATGTCGGTACCCAGGCAATGGAAAGCATTATGATCGTAAGGCAGGAGAGACCGTTCGACAGTTTGCTCGATTTTTGCCGTCGTGTGGATCTGCGTGTATGCAACAAACGTGTGATTGAATCGCTGATCCAGGCCGGAGCTTTTGATACATTACCTGGGCACCGGGCCCAATTGCTCGCGATGCTGGATGAGACTGTTGAAGCGGCTCTGAAATGGCGCAAGGAACGCGAGGATCTGCAGATTCAATTGTTCGACTTTGTTGAGACGCCAAACTGGGAGATTGAGTATCCGGATATTCCTCCTTATTCCTCAGGGCAGCAACTGGAGCTGGAGCGTGAGTTGTTAGGTTTGTATCTCTCCGGGCATCCGCTGGATGACTATGAAGATGTGCTGGAATCGAGTGGGGCTGACCGGATCATGGAGCTGACCGAGGCGGCAGACGACACGATGACCGTCGCCGCGGGTATGGTTGTGTCTGTGAAGTCGATTACGACGAAACAGGGCAAGGCTATGGCGTTCATGGAGCTGGAAGACCAGATTGAACGCTGTGAAGTGGTTCTCTTTCCCGAGGTATGGCGGCGTAGCCAGCAACATGTCGGGAAAGGTGAACTGCTCGTCGTGCGTGCCAAAGTGCAGCAGCAGGACGAAGGGTTTAAGCTGCTGGCTGAGGAAGTGGTGCCGTTGTCACCGGCGGCACTGGAGCAGCAGCTGCGCAGCCGCGACCGGCGCGGCAAGCCCGGCAGCGGCAGTTCTTCGCGCCCGGCGCAGTCGGCTTCGCCGCGGCGGCCAGCGGGCGCAGGAGCCGAAGCGCAGCGCAGCAGCGCAGGCGGGGATGCTTCCGCTGTGCGTAGCAGCGGGAGCCAAGGCTCGGCAGCGACGCGCAGCGATGCGGCGGGTACGGGCGCAGCCACGGCGGCGGCTTCCCGGCCTGGCGGTGCCGCAGAAGCGGCAGGCAGCCCGGCGCAGAGCCGCGAACCGCGGGCCGTGGAGCAGCGGGTGTTCGTGAAGATTGCCCCTCATGCCGAGAAGCCTGAGCTTCTGGCACGTCTGAAGCAGCTGCTTCAGGAGCATCCCGGACCTGTGGCGACAGTGCTCTTCTATGAGCAGCAGCAGAAGCTGCTTGCGCTAAGTGATGCCTACCGGATTAAGCCATCACCTACCTTATTCTCCGATATGGAGAAAATGCTGGGGGAAGGCACAGTCAAAATTAAATAAGAGGCTGTCCCGTAAGTGATAGCACTTATCCATAGTATGAAACCTGTTTGGCTCAATGCTGAACAGGTTTTTTTGTGATTACTTTAGCGCGGTTCCTGATTTCAACCATCCGCACATTTTATGAACATTTTAACAGGTTGCTGCATACACTTGAGAACACCGAAGGACCTCGCGGTCCTCGGGGGATTGATGCGGGAGGTCGAGATATGTCATATGAAATCGTAGAAGCCATGCTGGCCCGGCGGGGTGTACGGATTGATGCAATCGCAGCAATTGTATACCGTCTGCAAAAAGGGTACCACCCCGAACTGACCTTGGACGACTGTGTAACCAGCGTGAAATCCGTTCTGCAGAAACGAGAGGTGCAATATACGCTCTATACGGGTATTGCTCTCGACGAACTTGCGGAGAAAAAACTCTTGCCCCAACCGTTACAGGCTATTATGGAAGCGGATGAATCCCTGTATGGAGTGGACGAGACTCTGGCCCTCGGCATTACTCATGTGTATGGTATGATTGGTTTAACCAGCTTTGGTTACCTGGATAAAGAAAAAATAGGTGTAATTCATGATTTGAACGAACACACAACAGCCATTCATGTCTTTTTGGATGATCTGGTCGCAGGGGTGGCCGCTGCGGCTTCTGCCCGGATTGCACACAAAAATATTAAAGCCAAAAAATACCCCTCAGACCTTTAACCCCCTGTATTTCCATGCTTGTCTGTTATGGTCAATCTAATGGCTCATATGAAGGTCTTCAAGGGCGGCTGACGCTGCCCTGATAAGCTTGCGGCTGCTTATGGAAGAGGTATGAACAAGAAGATTTCGTCAACCATATGAGTTATTCGTGGGGGACTAATGTCCCTCATGATCCCAAATTCTCCCCAAAGGTCCCGAACCCTTTCTTGCAGAAAAAAAGTGAGGTATGTTATCATTAGTCCAATATACGGGCTCTGAACATTAGCTTAGGGGGCGGACAAGGCATGTGGACGGTGATTTACATTGCACCGACAGCAAAGGTTGCGGACAAGATCAAGACCAAGCTTTCGGAAGAAGGTTTTCTGGTACAGACCCGTCCCATCAGTTTATCCAAGCAGCAATTTGAGATTCGCGTCCCTTCTGGGGAATTGGAAGAGGTCCAGGAAGTGTTGAATTCCATTCTGCATTCCTGATTTGTTCGACATCAACGTGCCTTGGCAGATGAAGAAGTACCATCGGTACATAAGGGGCTAATCGCGTAAGCGGAGAGAGGAATCGACTTGCATGTATTGTATGCTGCTGTCCTTCCTTCTTTTTTTGTTAGGACAAGGACCGACCTGATTGCTCCCGGAGACCCTACCAAGATAGATTCAAACATCGGCGCAACAATCTTTCGGTTTTTGCAGGTAACATCAATCGTGCTGACAGAAGCCGGTGATCCTTGCCATGTACCGGCGGATTTTTTTGTTGTGAATGCTGGACAAGGCCCATGGCAGCGTGTGGGTCGTAAGCGGTTTACCGTAGCACGCGGATGAAGCTGCCACAAGCAGCGCTCTGCAGGTTGCGGCCATCAAATCAACGGCTGGAGAGGTGTAGTTGTGTTCAAAGATATATTCCAGAAGAAACGGAAGTACGCTACCATACCTTCCGAGCGTGCACTTCCCGGCGAAGGCCAGGAAGTCCTAGAACGCCCAAAACGTGAAATACCTGAAGGGCTTATGAACAAGTGCAGCAAATGCGGCACGATTCAATATAGCAAGGAATTGGAGAAAAATCTGAAAGTATGTCCTGCCTGTGGTTACCATATGCGTCTTAACGCTATGGAGCGCATTGCTATGGTACTTGATGATCAAGGATTTGTTGAGTTTGATGCTGATATGATATCGGTTGATCCACTTGGCTTTCCTGGATATAGCAACAAACTGGAACAACAGCGCCTGAAATCAGGTCTTAAGGAAGCTGTAATTACGGGGGAAGGAACCATTGATGGCCTGCCTGTAGTTGTGGCTGTCATGAGCTTTGATTTCTTCACAGGCAGCATGGGTTCTGTAGTAGGGGAGAAAATTACCCGTGCCATTGAGCATGCCACAGAGAAACGGTTACCATTGATTATTTTCTCAACATCAGGTGGTGCCCGGATGCAAGAGAGTATTCTCAGCCTCATGCAAATGGCCAAAACAAGCGCAGCTTTATCCCGTTTGGATGAACAGGGCGGGCTGTACATTTCGGTCATTACGGACCCAACGACAGGTGGAGTCTCGGCAAGTTTTGCGAGCCTGGGCGATATTAATATTGCCGAACCTGGCGCTGTATTTGGTTTTGCCGGCAGAATCGTTATCGAACAGACCATCCGTCAGAAGTTACCTGATGATTTCCAGACGGCTGAATTTAATATGCAACATGGTCAGTTGGACATGGTTGTGCACCGGAAAGAGCTTCGGGCCACTCTTGGCAAGCTTCTGGATATGCATAGTGAAAAAGGAGGGGTCTAAATGGCGGGTGAGTTGCCATATGAAGCGCCTCTGGTTGAGATGCGCAAAAAGATTGATGAACTCGTACAGTTTGGACAGGAAAAAGGCATCGACTTCACGGACGAGATTGCCCGCCTGGAAGAACGTTACCATAGACTTGAAGAAGAGATCTACACTGGCATAACAGCAGCTCAGAAGATGCATCTGGCCCGGCATCAGCAGCGCCCAACGGCGCTGGACCTGATCCAGCTTATATTTACGGACTTCATTGAGCTGCACGGTGATCGCATGTTCGGAGACGATCTTGCGGTTGTTGGCGGACTTGCCAAGCTGAATGGAAAGACAGTAACGGTAATCGGACAACAGCGGGGGAAAGACACGAAGGATAATATCGCCCGCTTTTTCGGCAGCGCTCATCCAGAAGGTTTCCGAAAAGGACTTCGTCTGATGAAACAAGCGAACAAATTTGGCCGTCCTATTATTACGTTTATTGATACTAAAGGGGCGTATCCGGGTAATACTGCAGAAGAGAGAGGTCAATCGGAAGCGATTGCTCGCAACCTGATGGAGATGGCGAAGCTATCGGTTCCTGTTATTGTTGTGGTCATCGGCGAAGGTGGAAGCGGTGGTGCCCTCGCTATGGCTGTGGGTAATCGTGTGTTGATGCTGGAACATGCGATCTATTCTGCAATCTCTCCGAACGGCGCTGCTTCGATTCTCTGGAAGGATGCATCCAAGGCAGATCAGGCGGCTGAAGCAATGAAAATAACAGCCAAAGACCTGCTGGAGATGGAAGTCATTGAAGAGATTGTCCCTGAGCCACGCGGCGGTGCTCATCGGGATTATGAAGCGTCTGCTGCTTTCATCAGTGAAGCCTTGGTCCGTCATCTGGACGATATGAAGGGTTGGAGCGGGGATCAGCTGAAACAGGATCGTTATGAGAAATTCCGTAAAATTGGATCAGTCACGTTTGAACCTCAAGCATCCATTGAAGCCCCTCAAGAGCTTGTAAAAGTCGATGTTGCGAGTAATTTGTCGGGAAATGCTGAATAATGTGACGAATTTCCTATACAAATGAGCAAAAGTATAGTAAATTTAATAGTTGGAAAAAGAAAAATAGATAAAGAGTAATACCTTTAAAATCGGAGGAAACCCAAAATGCGTAAAACGAAAATTGTATGTACCATTGGTCCATCCAGTGAATCTCTGGAGAACACCAAAAAATTGATTATGGCCGGTATGAATGTGGCCCGTCTGAACTTCTCCCACGGTGATTTCGATGAGCACGGCGGACGGATCATTGCGATTCGCCAAGCATGCGAAGAGTTGAACAAAACAGTAGCGATCCTGCTGGACACCAAAGGACCGGAAATTCGGACAGGTAAACTCGAAGTTGAACCAATCGAATTGGTTCAAGACGAGTACATCACTTTGACAACAGAAGAAATTCTGGGAACCAAAGAACGTCTTTCCATTACGTATACAGATCTTCCGAATGATGTTGAACCGGGATCTACAATTCTGATCGACGACGGTCTGATCGGACTGACTGTGGTGGAAGTGCAAGGCACCGAGATCAAATGCCGTATCGTTAACGGCGGATCGATCAAAAGCAAAAAAGGTGTTAACGTTCCGGGCGTTGCCATTTCTCTGCCGGGTATCACCGAAAAAGACGCTAACGATATCGTATTTGGTATCGAACAAGGTGTCGATTTCATCGCGGCTTCTTTTGTACGTAAAGCAAGTGACGTACTTGAGATTCGTGAATTGCTTGAAAAACACAATGCTGGACATATCCAAATCATCTCCAAAATCGAAAACCAACAAGGTGTCGATAACCTCGACGAAATCCTTGAAGTGTCTGACGGCCTGATGGTTGCTCGTGGAGACCTGGGTGTTGAGATTCCTGCGGAAGAAGTACCATTGGTACAAAAACGCATGATCCAAAAATGTAATGTTGCAGGTAAACCGGTTATCACAGCTACACAAATGCTGGATTCCATGCAGCGTAACCCGCGTCCAACACGTGCGGAAGCAAGTGACGTGGCGAATGCGATCTTTGACGGTACGGACGCAATCATGTTGTCCGGTGAGACAGCTGCGGGTAAATACCCAGTTGAATCTGTTCTGACCATGTCCCGTATTGCTGAAAAAGCAGAATCTGCTCTGCCTTACCAAGAGTTGTACCTGAAACAACGTGTTGCTCAACAAACAACAGTTACAGAAGCAATCAGCCAATCGGTTGCTCTCCAAGCTCAAGATTTGAACGCAAAAGCGATCATCACTTCGACTGAATCAGGACACACTGCACGCATGATTTCCAAGTATCGTCCAGAATCTCCAATTATCGCTGTGACAACGGAAGACAGAACTTCCCGTCGTTTGGCTCTGGCTTGGGGTGTAACTCCTGTCAAAGGAAGACTGGTTGATTCCACGGATGCTTTGTTCGAAAACGCAATTGAAGGCGGCGTAAAATCCGGACTTGTTAAAGAAGGAGACCTGGTTGTGATCACAGCAGGTGTACCTTTGGGTCGTTCCGGTTCTACCAACCTGATTAAAGTAAGCCAAATTCCAAACAACGCTTAATAGCGTCTTGGATGGAGAAGCAACAGAAAAGAAGCAATGGGGCTTTATTGTCCCGTTGCTTTTTTTCCATCTTATTGACACTTTGCAGCGATGTAACACGTATGAATGATAGAACGAAGGAGGCTGATAACGTGCGAGAACAGAGCAACGGTAGCTGGTATGCGGCACGTCTTCGTGTACGCTATCAAGAAAGTGACCAGATGGGCGTGGTCTACCACGCGAACTATTTGAATTGGTTTGAAATCGGTCGAACTGAGATGATTCGCCAAATGGGGTATACATATCGTAAAATGGAGGAACAGGGGTTACTGCTTCCCGTAACCGGACTGGATGTGAAGTATCACAAGCCTGCCCGATATGATGATGAGATTATCATTTTCACCCGTATTGCTGCATTTAGTGGTCTGCGACTGAATTATGAGTATGACGTAAGACGCATGTCTGAAGAACCTGATGAGCATATGGCGATTGGAGAACGGGTATGGTCAACTGATGAATTACTCCCCGGTGAACGGCTAGTTACAGGTTCTACCCAGCATGTGTGGGTGAATGGGGACTGGAAGCCAGTTCGGCTGGATAAGGCAGCCTCTGAGTTATACAGCGCGCTTGAAAAGGTGTGGCTTTTGGGAAAGGAGTAATACGTCAATGCGAAAATGGATGTGGGCTTTACTCTTAATCATTCCGGTGATTGAATTATTTGGTTTTATTCTGATGAGTGACTGGATCGGAGCCGGAAAGACATTGCTTCTCATGATTCTCACGTCCTTGATTGGTATAGCAATGTTGCAGTTTGAAGGGCGAAAAGTACTTGTGGACGCCAAATCCGAGATGGAGCGTGGCAAGGTACCAGGAAGAAAAATGGTCGATGGTCTTTTTATTTTTGTCGGTGGTTTCTTACTTTTGATTCCAGGTTTTGTAACGGATCTGATCGGGTTTACACTGATATTTCCATTAACACGTCCGGTTTACCGTCTGTTCTTCCTGGGATGGCTAGAGAAAAAAATGAAAAGTGGCAAAATTACGTTTTATCGTCGTCCGAAATGAAACACCAGTTGTTATGCATAATGGAAAAGGCTCCGCTCAACAGAACATTTCTGTTGAACGAAGCCTTTTTATTTTTCCTGTGTGCTCATAAGATGATGCCTCATCGGACACGTCCGTTGATGATATACGTTCTGAGGTCGCGTAATACGTTAGCCCGATTGAACGCATCGAGAATCACGAGACTGACAGGGCCAATAATCAAGCCCAGAACACCGAACAACTTCAAACCCACAAACATGCCAACCAGCGTGGCGAGTGGGTCGAGCCCTACACTGCTTGCAAGTACCTTCGGTTCAATAATCTGACGGGCGATCAGTAAGATCAGATAGATAATACTAATGCCAATACCCAGATACAGATCCCCATTCATAAAGAGGTACGCTGCCCAAGGCACCATGATAAGGCCCACACCCAGATAAGGAAGCAGATCGACCAAACCAATCATCAGAGCAATGGTGAAGGCTGAATTAACTTGCAATATAAGTAGTCCAATCATAACGAATAGTGCTGTAATCGAGATCATGATCAATTGTGCTCTTGCGTATCCGAACAATGCCTTCTTAAGGTCGGTCCATATGTCGGATATCGGCTTGCGAATGGAAGAGGGTACCCATCCCGATACGGTGATGTTGTGCCTGGTCCAGCTTTTGCTAATGAAGAATGTAGACAACAGAACAACGATTAATACCGCGCCCATGTTAGGCAGGGAAGTCAGCAGACTCAGAATCATGTTGAAAAATCCGGTGACCAGATCTGTGACGGCTGTACCCACCGTTTCAGTTGTTTTACTAATATTGCTGTTGATGGTTTCCTGGTAGTTGGGATTTTCCTTGTAAAATTCATTGATCTGCGCAGTCAAACTTTGAATGGTGTCATTCTGGGTCCAGCGCACAAACGTGTCCTTGATCTCATCAACATGAAGATCAAAGCTTGTCGTAAGTGAAATGACTTCTTTTACCATGCGGGTAATCGCCGCAGACAGCACCACCGCAATGGCTCCAAAATAAAGGATCAGTGAAAGAGTCACAGCCAGCCAGCGCGGGAATCGTGCTCGATGCTGAAGCAGTTTCACTAATGGATTCATGGCATAGGCGATAATCCAGGCAATTGCAAAAGGGTACAAGAGCGGGAACAGCAAGTATATGGCAACGGCGATCAGAACGGCCGCAATGATAACCCATAAGCCGCGGAGCAGGCGTTTCAGTATTATTCTATCCAAGCATCAACTCTCCTTATTTCAATTAAGCCGACCTATGTATGATCCAGGAAGCAGTATTAGAAATAGATGGCTATCTTAATTAATATAGAGCATTTACAAGGTTTTGAAACGCCGGGATGTTACCAGATCTTGTTCAAAAGCGGACTTTTGAACAAAATCTGCGGGGATTCTTTCTTTTGCCTAGAGTATGCCTTAGCATTACAGAATATAGCAATAGAAAGTTCTTCATACGACAAGATTGGTTAAAAAACATTAAATGTCAACCTTGTTTTTGTAAAGGCTTTCAAAAATGCTTTATCGGTCCGATAAAGAAGTTTGATGTGCGAATGAACTCTCATCATGTTCACATAAACGACAAAATCCAGTATGATGTTATAAGTAAATACCGATTGACAGATAGGAAAACCGTAGTTTGAAATATTTGTTAATTTTAAAATGAAAATGTTTACAAAAAGAGAATAGGTGCATTTTGGCACTTATATGACACTCTGGAATGGTTCCTGATTTCGCTTATTAAAGGAGAGATGTATATGACAGCTACCAAAGGTCTGGAAGGCATCGTTGCAACAACCTCTTCGATCAGTTCTATTGTAGACGGTGTGCTTACATACCGTGGTTACGATATCGACGATTTGGCTGAACATGCCAGCTTTGAAGAAGTTGCCTATTTGTTGTGGTTTGGTAAATTGCCAACAACGGATGAACTGAAATCCCTTCGTAAAAGCCTGAGCGATTACGCGCCGATTCCGAGCGAGTTGATTGCACAAATCCAATTGTATCCGAAAAACGTCAGCACCATGGCAGCACTTCGTTCCGCTGTCTCTGCACTTGCACTGTACGACGAGCAAGCGGATGAGATGACAACGGAAGCGAATGAGAACAAAGCGGTTAAGTTGCAAGCACAGTTGCCAACGATTGTGGCAGCCATCGCCCGTATCCGTCAGGGCAAAGAACCTGTGGCTCCAAAAGAAGGCGCTTCCATCGCAGAGAACTTTTTATATATGATGACTGGTGAAGAACCATCCGAGACCGCAGTGAAAGCATTGGATCAAGCCCTTGTCCTGCATGCGGATCACGAGTTAAACGCTTCGACATTTGCAGCCCGTGTAACGGTTGCTACGCTGTCAGATATCTATTCCGGTGTAACTTCCGCCATTGGCGCACTGAAGGGACCACTGCATGGCGGTGCTAATGAAGCCGTTATGAAAATGTTGAATGAGATCGGTACGCCTGATCGTCTTGAAGCGGCAATTCAGGAAAAACTGAATAATCGTGAAAAAATCATGGGCTTTGGACATCGGGTGTACAAAAACGGCGATCCACGTGCCAAACATCTACAGAAGATGTCCAAGGAACTTGGCGAGATGAACAATGATACGCGTTTGTATGATATGTCTGTGAAGATCGAGGAACTGGTAACAGGACAAAAAGGACTGAAGCCTAACGTAGACTTCTATTCTGCTTCTGTATATACCCAACTGGAGATCGAACAGGAATTGTTCACTCCAATCTTTGCGATCAGCCGGGTGTCTGGATGGACTGCGCATATTTTGGAACAGCTTGCGGACAATCGCATTATTCGTCCACGTGCGGAGTACACTGGCCCTACAGAACAGAAATACGTTTCTATTGAACTTCGCTAATAGCCGCAAAAACAGTATAATAATATAGACGAGGTGAAGGGTTGGAAAGCAGAGGCTTTACTGGCTTGGGCTCTCAGGACCCTTCTCTCAACAAGACTAGTGGTATGATGAATACTGCATATACGAAACCTAGGAGGAATTTTAACTATGAAATTAGAAAAATTTGCTCACCCAACTGAAGGCGAAAAAATCCAAATTGATAATGGTACACTTCAAGTACCTAGTAATCCAATCATTCCATTTATCGAAGGTGACGGTACAGGCCGTGATATCTGGAAAGCTTCCAAACGTGTATTGGATGCAGCTGTTGAAAAAGCTTATGATGGCAACAAAAAAATCGCTTGGTATGAAGTGTTTGCTGGACAAAAAGCATTCGATACATACGGTGAGTGGTTGCCGAATGATACACTGGAAGCCATTCGTGAGTATATCGTAGCGATCAAAGGACCATTGACTACGCCAATCGGTGGCGGTATTCGTTCCCTGAACGTAGCCCTGCGTCAAGAGCTTGACCTGTACACATGCTTGCGTCCTGTTCGTTATTTCGACGGCGTACCTTCTCCGGTTAAACGTCCTGAGTTGGTAGACATGGTCATTTTCCGTGAGAATACGGAAGATATCTATGCAGGAATCGAGTATGCTGAAGGTTCTGAAGAAGTGAAAAAAGTGATCCAGTTCCTGCAACAGGAGATGGGTGCTAACAAAATCCGTTTCCCTGAGACTTCCGGTATTGGTATCAAACCAGTTTCTTCCGAAGGTTCGAAACGTCTGGTACGTGCAGCAGTGCAGTACGCAATTGACCATAACCGTAAGACGGTTACATTGGTACACAAAGGTAATATCATGAAATTCACAGAAGGTGCCTTCAAAAACTGGGGATATGAAGTGGCTGAAGAAGAGTTCGCTGACAAAGTATTCACATGGGCACAATACGACATCATCAAAGAAAAAGAAGGTACAGATGCAGCGAATGCAGCACAAAAAGCTGCTGAAGATGCTGGTAAAATCATCGTAAAAGATGCGATTGCCGATATCGCTCTGCAACAAGTATTGACTCGTCCAGGCGAATTTGATGTTATCGCAACATTGAACCTGAACGGTGACTATCTGTCCGATGCACTTGCAGCGCAAGTTGGCGGAATTGGTATCGCTCCTGGAGCGAACATCAACTACGTAACAGGACATGCTATCTTCGAAGCAACTCACGGTACTGCACCTAAATACGCGGACAAAGATGTCGTGAACCCTGGTTCCGTTATTCTGTCCGGAGTAATGTTGCTTGAGCACTTGGGATGGCAAGAAGCAGCTAACCTGATCTACAAAGGTATGGAAACATCCATTAACAATAAAACAGTAACGTATGACTTTGCACGTCTGATGGACGGCGCAACTGAAGTGAAATGTTCTGAATTCGCGGATCAAATCATTAAAAACCTGTAAGGGGAGATGTGAATCTTGACTATTCAGCGCAAAAAAATCACAGTAGTCGGCGCCGGTTTTACCGGTGCTACGACCGCATTAATGCTTGCCCAAAAAGAACTCGGGGATGTTGTGCTGGTTGATATTCCTCAACTGGAGAACCCGACGAAGGGGAAAGCACTCGATATGATGGAAGCAAGTCCTGTTCAAGGATTTGACAGTCATATCGTGGGTACTTCCAACTACGAAGATACTGCAGGTTCTGAGATTGTAATCATCACCGCTGGTATCGCCCGTAAACCGGGTATGAGCCGCGACGATCTGGTCAATACGAATGCGGGTATCGTGAAGTCCGTTTGTGAAAATGTGAAAAAATATTGCCCTGATTCCATCGTCATTATTCTAAGCAACCCGGTGGATGCGATGACTTATGCAGCTTATCAGACCCTTGGTTTTCCTAAAAACCGTGTTATCGGTCAGTCAGGTGTTCTGGATACAGCACGTTATTGTACCTTCATTGCGCAAGAGTTGAACGTATCTGTTGAAGATGTTCGTGGATTCGTTCTTGGCGGTCACGGAGACGATATGGTGCCTCTCGTTCGTTATTCGAGCGTGGGAGGCATTCCGATAGATACGCTGATTCCGGCTGACCGGATCGAATCCATCGTGCAGCGCACACGTGTAGGCGGTGGTGAGATTGTGAACCTGCTTGGTAACGGCAGTGCATATTACGCTCCAGCGGCTTCACTTGTTCAGATGACCGAAGCGATTTTGAAGGACAAGAAACGTATCATTCCAGTGATCGCTTATCTTGAAGGTGAATATGGCTATAATGATCTGTTCCTCGGTGTACCAACCATTCTGGGTGGTAACGGCATTGAGAAAATATTCGAACTTGACCTGACTGCGGAAGAAAAAGCAGGGTTGGATAAATCGGCTGATTCGGTTCGCAACGTCATTTCGGTAGTAAACCTGTAAGTTTGAAAACTTTTTGAACAGAAGCTAAAAGAAAACCTCCGGTAAACCCGGAGGTTTTCTTTTCTTTGGATAAGTTCCCCAGTATAATGGAATGTGATGTATAGCACACCGAAAATGTTGAGGAGGATGAAAATTTTGACAATGATTATGTATCTGCTCCATATTGTTGGAGCACTGGCGATGGGATTCTATTTGATTCTGCCATTTGTGGTCGGAAAAATCCGTACCTTGAATGCTGCAGCACAAGAGGGAGCCTTTGCATCGCTTCGTTCTTTGAACAAAGTCGCGCAGTATGGACTTGTAATCCAACTTCTTACTGGTGGTTACCTGATGACCAAAGGTGAGTATTCTCATGTCTGGATGGCTGTTGTTGTTGTTCTGCTCTTAGCTATTGCGGCTATTGGAGGAATTATGGGTAAACCGCTGCGACTCGCTGCAGAAGGTGTGAAGAACAAGCGTGATGTGGGCCCTGAGCAAAGCAAAATCCGTATGTTCAGTACACTTCTGGCTGTATTTTTGCTAATCATGGTGTACCTGATGGTGAATAATCAGGTGATCTAAGTGCGTTGTGGACGATTAATCCATCCTACGAAGATGTATTGTTAGTTGTTGGTTAAGCGTTTGCAGACGTAATTAGGACAAGCCATATGATATGTAAGATGGTGTTCCGTTGAAACAAATAAAAAGATAGACAGCCTCATTGGCTGTCTATCTTTTTATTATCGAGATGAGATCAGCAGTCCTCGGTGTATTTAAACTGGAACTAGAGGGATCACTACCCTTCATAACAGCATGCATATTCCATCAGATACGGTCTACATTGGTTAGGTTGTACTCACAGTATACGCACGCACTGCATTTCGACCGTTGCGCTTGGATTCGTACAAGGCAGTATCAGCGTCGCGTAACAAGGACTCCAGCGAATCTGACCCTCCATTGTACTGGGCAATACCAAAGCTTGAGGTCAGTGTAATAGGCACTCCCTTAACATCCAGGGGGTCATTCAATAAGGCAACTCTCAGTTGTTCGGCAAGTTTCTCGGCTTCTTGAAGCGAGGTATTCGGAAGAGCGATGACAAACTCTTCTCCTCCATAACGGGCAAACAACATCTCAGGGCTTAAATATCGATTACAAACAGAGACGACATGAATGATGGCCTGATCGCCAACATCATGCCCGTACGTATCGTTGATGCGTTTAAAGTAATCAATATCAAATAAAATAAATGAAACAGGTTGCAGATTAAGCTGAGCTTCACTCAAAATCTCCCGTCCTCTATGCAAAAATTGAGTGCGGTTATAGATTTTGGTCAAACCATCGAAATAAGCCAGTTGTTTCAGCTGTTCTTGCAAGAAGCGTTGTTCCGTTATATCGATTAACATAATTAGACTGCCCACAGTCTGTGCATCCTTGTTATACACGTAAGATGTCCTGACCTGGTAACAGACGGTCTCTCCATTTAACTGCCAGTACAGATCGGTTTGCAATCCTTCTCTTCCGTATTCAACGGGAAACGTCTTTCCAGCAAGATTAAGCCAGATATCATCCAAGGGTTGGCCAATCATGGCTGTATCAAGCTCTGGCAACATGTCACGCAGAGATCGGTTGTAATCGACCAGTCGATTGAAACTATCCAGTACAATAACACCTTCACGCATGCTCTCGAAAATACTGTCTTTGGCGATGGGTACGATGGTCAGTAGACGTGAGGATAGAATCGCCCAGATATACATAGCAGACGTGATACACATGAGTACGGGTACGGGGTCCATCCCGCCGGGGGTCACACCAAGCAAATACAGAAAAGCTGCGACCATAGGAATAATCTGTGAAGTAATGAGAGTAAGTAATTGACGACGATACATCTTCTTGGTATGTCTCCATTGTCCGATCAGAATGAGGCAGGCACATAACAGACAGGAAAAGGTGAATGCACCGTGTACAACATACCATTGGCCCACTGCGATATCCATCAGAGGAACGGGACTATCTTCTCTCAGCCATACTTTTTTATAAAATAGATGATGAAAGTCATTGGTTGCAACCATAGCTAGTGTAACGGAAGGGATTACAAACAATGAGGCAGTTACCTTTTTGGATAACGTTTTTCCAGTGTACTTTATCATCAACATGAGGCCAAGAGATGCGGAGAAGGGCATGCCTATATACTCCACGGTGGTCCAAAACATCATCTGCTCCAGCGTGTTGCTGGCTAGCTCAATCGCATAACCAAAAGTGTATATGGAGAGTGCTGCTGTGTAGAGAATGAATATTTTGGAACTGGGGATCTCGGATCTTCTGAAATAGGTATATAAACACAAAAAGACATTCAGCACGGCTGAAGTAGCTACGAGTGTTATATATGAATTAATATGCGATTCCATTGTCAGGTCTCCATGTTAGTTTAGAATGATTAAACCAATAAAAATGAGAGTTAAAGCACATCAGTATACTGTACATTGTACATCAGCCCATGCAGCATAGGAATACGCTTTGTATCATGAAACAGTCTAATTTTGAATAAATTTCGAATTTTGGCAAAACAGGCATTGAAGCAAATAGGTTGTTTGATATCCAAAGATCGTGGTAAATAACGATTAGAGACAGCACGCTGAGACTTGAGTTGCTGTTGATCACAGAAGAATAATCTGGACTGTTACTGCCATCCTACAGAATGAGACTTTTTTCAGAGAACGAAAGACAAGGAAGTGTGCAGTTATGTCCATGTCTTCTGTAATCCAAATATGTTCACATTTTGAGAGGAGAATGTTAGATGTCAACTACACCACAAAATCAAAAAACAATGCCAGCACAGCACCAGGATCAACGCCCCGGAATCGAATCAGAGATGCATCCCAGACCGGAATTTGAGAAGCCTGAATACAAGGCAGCAGGTAAACTGACGGGTAAGGTGGCGCTTATTACAGGGGGTGACAGCGGAATTGGACGTGCTGTTGCTGTTACGTATGCCAAGGAAGGCGCGGATGTCGCCATTGTATACCTGAGCGAGCACGAAGATGCCAAGGAAACGAAGCGTCAGGTCGAACAGGAAGGACGCAAGTGCATCTTGATTGCAGGTGACATTGGTGATGATGCCTTTGCGAAGAAGTCGGTTCAACAGACAGTGAATGAACTGGGCAAACTGGACATTGTCGTGAATAACGCAGCAGAACAGCATCCACAGCAGAATCTGGAGGATATTACGCCAGAACAGCTGGAGCGTACATTCCGTACCAATATCTTCGGCATGTTCTATGTGACACAAGCAGCCCTTCCACATCTGAAGCAGGGCAGTACGATAATTAATACAACCTCCATCACAGCCTATCGCGGCAGCCCGACACTGCTTGACTATTCGTCTACCAAAGGAGCAATCACTTCGTTCACTCGTTCGTTGTCGATGAATGTGATTGAGAAGGGAATTCGTGTTAATGCCGTTGCACCAGGGCCGATCTGGACACCACTCATTCCATCCACATTTGATGAGAAAAAAGTAAGTGAGTTCGGCGCAACGCAACCAATGAAGCGGCCAGGACAACCGGATGAACTGGCTCCCGCCTATGTATATCTAGCTTCAGATGATTCTTCGTATGTGAGCGGACAGGTGATGCATGTAAATGGCGGAGAAGTGGTGAACGGATAATACGTAAAGAACGTTTAGACTCAGGATAAGATTTATTATATAGAGAGGCGTATCGCTTTCAGCATGGCTGAGCGGTGCGTCTTTTTTATATCAGGGGAATGTGCAAGTTTAAGATGCGGTTAGCAGCTGTTTACAAAAGTCTGCATCTGCGTTGATACATATATGATATTGTACGAATAACCTCGCTGACTGGAATCTCCCTAATCTGTGATATGATAGATCGAGCAATTATACTCGGAGGGATAAGTCATATGAAAATTAGCAAACAGAATGCAGCACATTATATATGGGGTGCACAGTGCGATGGCTGGCACCTTGTTCAAAACGATAAATTGAGCATCATTCATGAGCGAATGCCTGCAGGAACGGCTGAAATACGACATTACCATTCGGTAAGCCGTCAGTTTTTTTTCATCCTCAGCGGTGAAGCGTGTATGGAACTTAATGGAGAGACGTTTGTGCTGGAAACCCATGAAGGAATAGAGATTGCACCCGGAATGCCGCATCAGATGATGAATCGGAGCAACGAGGAAGTGGAGTTTCTCGTAATTTCCAATCCAGGTACCCGTGGGGACCGAATTGAACTGGATTCAATGTAGAGCAATTCATAAGATATTAATCTGATCATAAAGGAAGAGATAGATGAGACCGTTCCGAATTCGCCTTGCCATCATTATGATGGTGCTGATCGGTGTATCCGTCATTGTGGCTGGATATACGATGGGCAAAGTGTTTAAGACTACGCATATAGCCGCATTGGAGCAAACCATGGTGCGCGAGATTAATTTGCTCAAAGCAACTTTTCCATTCCATGATGCAAGTGATCCAACCTCGGAAGCCACACGAAAGTATTATTCAGATCGGGCGTTGGAACTGGATCGTCTGACGGATTCCCGGGTAACCTTCATCAATAAAGACGGCACGGTCATTGGGGATTCCGAGAGTGATCCGGCATCCATGGATAATCACTTGGACCGTGAGGAGATTAAGGGTGCCGTTGGAGATGGGTACGGCCAATCCATACGCTACAGTGAGACATTGGGACAAGACATGCTGTATGTAGCACTACCTGTGAATTCGGATCAAAGTGACATGATTGAAATCCCTAGCGGCAAATTTGATGGCTACATTCGTCTATCCATGAGTCTACAGGCTGTGGATCAAGGGCTTCAGCGTGGTTGGATGATTATGTTTGCTGCACTTGGACTATTGTTCTTAATTGTCGCGTTTGTCAGTTATCGGGTTGCACGCGGATTAACCTCCCCGATTGAGCATATTACAAAAGTGGCCCATCGGATCACCAAGCTGGAATACGATGCCAGAGTTGATGTAACGCGTAGAGATGAGATCGGACAACTGGGGCTTGCCATAAACGGAATGGCAGACAGCTTGCAGTCACAGCTGAAGACGATTCGTGACAATGAAGCGTTGCTACAGAGTGTCCTCGCGAACATGACGGGAGGAATTGTCATGATCGACGCAGGGCAATCCATTGCACTGGTCAATCGGGAAGCGGAGCGTATGCTTGGTATTCAGGCAGGAAAGGTTACGAGTAAGCCTTATACTGAATTGAAAAGACACTACGAATTAACACGTACAATCGAAGAGAGTGTTGCACTGAAAGAACGGATGCATGAAGAAGTGAGTGTGTTCAACCCGGAGGAAAAACTGATCCGTATTGATGGAGTACCGATGTCTGAAGATGATGGCGGTTATCGGGGCATGTTGTTCCTGTTGCAGGACGTGACGGCGATTCGCCGATTGGAGTCCATGCGCAGTGAGTTTGTTGCAAATGTCTCTCATGAGCTCAAGACACCAGTCGCTGCGGTCAAAGGGTTTGCCGAAACGTTGCTCAGTGGCGGGGTACAGGATAAGGAGACAGAGCGATCATTCCTGAAAATCATCTATGATGAAGGAGATCGACTTAACCGATTAATCGGGGATATTCTGGAGTTATCCAAAATTGAATCGAAACGCGCACCGCTGCAATGCTCACCTGTTCATGTACACTCTTTCTTCGAAATGGTGCTGGGCACCTTGTCCAAGGTAGCGGAGAAAAAGCAAATTCGTCTGGAAATGCATGTTCCGGAGGAACTGTACATTGAAGCAGATGAGGACAAGATGAAGCAGATATTCATCAATCTGTTATCCAATGGTATCAACTATACCCCGGATGGTGGACGAGTGAAGTTACAGGTGACGATGGATAACGATGATGAAGTGGTCTTTGCGGTGTCAGATACAGGCATTGGCATACCGAAAAAAGATTTGCCGCGAATCTTCGAACGGTTCTATCGCGTTGATAAAGGCAGATCCCGTAATTCAGGAGGCACAGGCCTTGGGCTTTCCATCGTTAAACATCTGGTGGAACTGCATCATGGCAAATTGTCTGTAGAGAGTGAACTGGGCATGGGGACAACGTTCCGTGTGATCCTTCCATTCATTCAAGACGAAGAGATGTAGGCGTTTGGTATCAAAATGTAAAAAGTGTGTATTGTTTTACACCGCGTTAACAAATTAGTGCTATGATAGAAAAAGTGTTGTGGCAACAGACAACCTATGAAGAGAGAAGGGGTATCATGGCACAGCGTTTGCTAGTTATTGAAGATGAACCTACATTATCAAGATTACTCACGTATAACCTGACACAGGAAGGTTATGACGTTACGGCAGAGGATCACGGATCTGCAGGATATGATCGGGCCTTGTCCCAAGAATTTGATCTCATTTTGCTGGATTTGATGCTTCCGGGCATGAATGGTCTGGACATTCTGAGCAAGTTAAGAATACAGGGTGTTAGTACACCTGTTATCATTCTGACGGCCAAGAACGGTGAAGCCGAGGTTGTACAGGGACTGAAATCAGGTGCCGATGATTATATTACCAAACCGTTTGGTGTGTCTGAGCTATTAGCCCGAGTGGATGCGGTATTAAGACGTTATTCCAATGGTGAAGATTTACCACAGCTTGAGGACAAGGATGGCTCACGAATTATTCTGGGAGAGCTGGAGATTTATCCTCTGAAATATGAAGTGACATTGGGTGGACAATCCATCAGTCTGCGTCCAAAAGAGTTCGAAGTACTTCTATATTTGGCCAAAAAGCCGGGTGTGGTACTGACAAGGGATGATCTGATGAACGCTGTGTGGGGCTTCGATTATATCGGAGGTCAACGAACCGTGGATGTTCACGTCAGCTCATTACGTAAAAAGCTGGAGCTGGACCCGGAATCGGTTCACATTGATTCGATTCGTGGTGTAGGTTATAAATTGGTTGTCAAAAGAAAAACTCCCCATCATTCAAGTTAGCAATGATCGGGGAGTTTTATTTTACGTTCATTTAACATAAAGGAAGATTTTCCTTTACGTAGAGGGAGTAGCATGGACTTATCTGGGTGATACTTTATACCTACATAATCTATCTCAAGACGGAGCTAATACGTAAAGGAGATTGCGCATTTATGCCCATGTTGCTCGAAGTGAAACCTGACCAGCCTCATGTTGTTTTACATAATGAAGAAGTAACAACATCCGAAATGAAGCAGAGTGAAGAACCGGTTGTTGCTGAAGAACCTGTAATCCATTTGCATGACTATTATCGTCAGGTACCTGTCGCGGGGGTCCATACCACCTGTGGAGAAGCTGCGACGATGATGAATCAAGATCAGGAGCACCCATGTATTGTACTGTGTGATGAGCAGATGAAACCTACTGGATTGTTAATGCGAGAGACGTTATATCGGATGTTAAATGGCCGTTTTGCCGCAGATCTGTTCTACCGTAAGCCGGTCATACAAGTAGTGAATACATCTCCGGTTATAGCAGATGTTCATATGGAAGCCACCACAATTATTGATATCGCACTTGGACGGGATGAACAGCATTTCTATGATTGTCTGCTCGTAACGGAACAAGATCGACTGCTCGGTGTGCTGACGATACGTGATGTGATGTCCCTCTCCCGCAGACTGCAACAAGCTTCTTCGGCAGAACGGGTACGTACGGTTTCCGAGAGCAGGCAGGAGATATCCAGAATCAACGATGGGGTCACCAAGCTGGTGCATGCTGCTAATCAGACTGTTCATGAGGCCCGTGAGATCATGGCATTGTCCAAGCAGGGCGAAGAGAGTTTGAAGCACGTTGACGCTTCCTATAACCGGGTACATCAGCATATGGAGAGTCAAGGACAACATGCGGATCACATGCTGAATTCGATCAAAACAGGCTCAGGAATGGCACAATCCATTCGCTCCCTGGCAGATCAAAGTGGTCTCCTCGCCCTGAATGCTTCCATCGAAGCAGCTCATGCCGGTGAATATGGACGAGGTTTTCAGATTGTTGCAGGCGAGATTCGAGCGCTCGCGAAACAAACCCGTGAGGTTGCGGGGAACATGTCTTCATTGCTAGAGAATATTGGTGGATTGACCCTTCAGACTGTTGAACTGGTTAAGGCAAGCGGAGCGGAGATTGACGACAGTTCTGCGCATGTCACCGCAGGGGGAGCAACGTTCCGACAACTGAACAGTGCAGTGAGAGATCTGTCTCGTATAGCAGAGGAGATCGCCATGGAAGGCGGGAAAGCTGGAGAAGTCGCAGAGCACATTCGTACGAAGCTGGATGAGATGGTTGTGAATGGTGAGTAAGAAAAGGTAGTCAATAAGGCAGGCATCAGGAATCAGATTGATCCATTAAGCAGATCATGAAGGTTAAGGATGTCTTTTTTACATTCCGTTAACATGAAAGTGATACTGTTTTTACAATGAAAGGGTAGGATATTAAAGATGGCCGAGAAGCGATGAACGATTATCAGTATCGGTCTCAACGTAAAGGGAGTTTCCGTGTCCCTGCAGCGAAGGAGAAGTGAACATCCATGAAGGACCTCATTCACATTGAAAATCTTAATTTATATTATGATACGCATCACGCGCTTAAAAATATATCGATGGATCTGCCGGAAAAAACCGTTACTGCGTTCATCGGGCCGTCAGGTTGTGGTAAATCGACATTGCTTCGCACGTTAAACCGGATGAATGACATGATTCCGGGTGTTCGTGTGGAAGGACAGGTTATGCTGAATGGCTCTGACATTTACAGTAATGAGATTGAAGTGGAGACACTGCGCAAACGAGTTGGCATGGTGTTCCAACAACCGAACCCTTTTCCAAAATCCATATACGATAACGTGGCTTATGGACCGCGCTTGCACGGGGTAACCCAAAAGGCTGAACTGGATCAGTTGGTGGAACAAAGTCTTGTCCATGCTGCCCTATGGGATGAAGTGAAGGATGTATTGAAAAAGTCGGCACTTAGTTTGTCCGGCGGACAACAACAGCGTCTCTGTATTGCACGGGCGCTGGCTGTACAGCCTGACGTTCTGCTGATGGATGAAGCAACGTCTGCACTCGACCCGATCTCCACATTGAAGATTGAAGAACTGGTGAAGGAATTGCATCACAAGTACACGATCGTTATGGTTACCCACAATATGCACCAGGCGGCACGGGTATCTGGACGCACGGTATTTTTCTTGAATGGTGAAGTGGTGGAGGCAGCTGATACGGAGACGTTATTCTCCACACCGCAAGATTCCCGGACCGAGGATTATATATCTGGAAGGTTCGGTTAAGCGAGCTGAATTGGAATGATCCCGGCATACCCGGAGATGATGGATAAGGAGGACATGAAATCTATGATTCGCAGAAAAGAATTTGATCAGGAGCTTGAAGAGCTACGTACCTTGCTCAAACAAATGGGTGAACATGTAGGAGAAGCATTGGATGGTGCTATTGAGAGTTTACAAACGATGAACGCGGAGAAAGCTCAGGTCATCATCAAGAATGACGCGAATCTGAATGCCCTTGAAGACAAAATTATGGAACTTGGCTCCAAACTGATCATCACACAACAGCCGGTGGCGAAGGATCTCAGACGTATTATCGTGGCATTCAAAATTTCCAGTGATCTGGAGCGTATGGGAGATCTTGCGCTCGACGTGGCGAAGGTGACTCTCCGGATGGATGGACAGAAATTGATTAAACCGCTGGTGGATATCCCGCAAATGGCAGAAATCGTGAAATCCATGATTGATGAATCCATCGAATCTTTCCTGAAAGAAAACACAGACCTGGCCTATAAAATGGCTCAGACAGACGATCAGGTCGATCAACTGTACAGCCACATGATCAGTGACCTCTACACGTTAATGACAGACCATCCTAATCAGGCTTCACAGGCTATGCTGCTGATGATGGTTGGACGTTACATTGAACGTATTGGCGACCATGCAACCAACATTGGTGAGAGCACGGTGTACCTGGTGACAGGTAAACGTCCGGATCTGAATCAATAGAAGAGCATTGCTTTGGAATTGGGGAATCAGTACTGATTAAGTAATGCAATCATATGAATGGAAAAGGACTTTCTCTCAGATAGGCTGCGTACAGCTGTCTGCGGAGAAGGTTCTTTTTTTTGCAATTAAAAATGAAGTGAAAAGAGGCTATTCTTTTTGATGTGACAGGTGGGTATGGTATCATGAGAGTAGATGTAATTTGAAGAGGTTGACCATATAATACGCGAGGTGCTGGAATGGACAAGTTTATTCTCATAGATGGAAATAGCATTATTTACAGGGCGTTTTTTGCAATGCCGCCTCTGACCAACTCGAAAGGTCTGCATACCAATGCGGTATATGGCTTCACCACGATGCTGCTGAGACTGCTTGAAGAACATAAACCTACACATGTCATGGTTGCATTTGATGCAGGCAAAATCACGTTCCGCCACGAAGGGTACCAGGAATACAAGGGTGGACGGGAGAAAACACCACCAGAGTTGTCAGAGCAATTCCCTTTGCTCAAAGAACTGCTGAAAGGGCTTGGCATTGCTCAGTTTGAGCTCGCTGGATTCGAAGCGGATGACATCATCGGAACGTTAACCAAACGCGCAGATGAAGCGGGCAGACAGGTGCTTGTTGTATCGGGTGACAAAGATATGCTGCAGCTTGCTTCCGAACATGTACATATCGGGCTGACGCGTAAAGGGGTAACCGATATTGAGCTGTACGATCCTGCTCAGATTAAGGAGCGTTATGGTCTGACGCCGCTGCAAATCATTGATCTCAAGGGTCTGATGGGCGATGCGTCCGATAATATTCCGGGTATTCCCGGGGTTGGAGAGAAGACAGCGTTGAAACTGCTGCACCAGTTCGGATCGGTAGAAGATGTGCTGAACGGTACAGGTGAACTGAAGGGCAAGATGAAAGAGAAGATTGAGGCACACGCCGAAGATGCCTGGATGAGCAAACAACTGGCGACGATTCACCGGGAAGTTCCGCTGGAGCAGACGTGGGAGGATATGCAATTCGCTGGATTAAAAGAAGAACATGCTGGCCCTGCACTAGCTAAGCTGGAATTCAAATCTCTGCTTGAACGCCTGTCGTTCAGTGGCAGTATTGGTTCTGAACAGGAAGCGGTTCCTGCTGCCGAAGTTGAATCCTCCATTGCAACAGAGGAGAACATCAGTGAGCTGTTCAGTTCCCTCGATTCCATTGATGTCCTCCACGTGGAGACACATGGGGATAACCCGCACCAAGCGAAATTGATTGGACTAGCTCTAGGTTCCGCTGGAACATATACGTTCATATCTCCCGAATTGCTTCATTCCGAGGCAGCGGCTCCAGTGCGGGCATGGCTTGGTAATTCAGACCAGCCAAAGCGCGGTTATGATCTTCATCGTGTAGACCTGGCCCTGCATGCGCATGGGATAGAATTCGCTGGTGCGTCATTTGATGTACAACTGGCGGCGTATTTGCTTGATCCAACAGAATCCAACCAGACGATTAGTGGGCTCACGACCAAGTATGGTCTGCCGTCGCTTGTGGAGGATGACACGGTTATGGGCAAAGGGGCCAAGTACAAGGTGCCGGAAGTGGAAGTCTTGGGTGATTTCCTGTGTCGCAAAGCTGCTGCAGTAGCAGCCATTATTCCACTTCAGGAGCAGGTGTTGGACACGGATGAGATGAATTCGCTGTTCCATGAACTGGAGATGCCGTTGTCACGCATATTGGCGGACATGGAGAAACAGGGCATCAAGGCCAATACAGCCGATCTACAGGCTTTGGGCAGTGAGTTTGAAGAACAGATCAGCAGGTTGATGGCTGAGATCTACAAGCTGTCAGGAACGGAATTTAATCTGAATTCACCGAAGCAACTGGGTGAGATTTTATTTGATAGATTGGGCTTGCCCGTGGTGAAGAAAACAAAAACGGGCTACTCTACAGATGCGGAAGTATTGGAGAAATTGGCTCCTTATAATGATGTGGTCAAGCATATTCTGCAATATCGTCAGCTTGCCAAGCTGCAATCCACTTATGTGGAAGGGTTACTCAAAGAGATATCCAATCGGGATGGCAAGGTGCATACGTATTATCGTCAGACCATCGCCGCTACCGGACGACTTAGCAGTCAATTCCCGAACTTGCAGAACATTCCGATTCGGATGGAAGAAGGTCGCAAAATCCGGAAGGTATTTGTTCCTTCCGAACCCGGATGGTCCATTTTGGCGGCAGACTATTCCCAGATTGAACTGCGTGTACTGGCACACATTTCGGACGATGAGCGCTTGAAGGAAGCATTTGTCAATGATATGGATATTCATACAAAGACCGCTTCGGATGTATTCGGCGTGAAGCCTGAGGATGTGGATGGGGATATGCGTCGTTCCGCCAAGGCAGTTAACTTTGGTATCGTGTATGGCATAAGTGATTATGGCTTATCACAGAACCTGCATATTACACGTAAAGAGGCCGCACAGTTTATTGATCAGTATTTTGAAGTCTTCCAGGGTGTGCGTCGATATATGGATGACATTGTGAAGGAAGCTCGCCAGGATGGTTACGTCAAAACGCTGTTGGAACGTCGTCGCTACCTGCCAGAGATTAATGCCAGTAACTTCAATCTGCGTTCCTTCGCAGAGCGTACGGCGATGAATACACCGATTCAGGGAACAGCGGCAGATATCATCAAGCTGGCCATGGTACAGATGGATGAAGCGCTGCGGGAACGCAAGCTGAAGAGCCGTATGTTGCTTCAGGTGCACGATGAACTTGTATTTGAAGTGCCTGCGGATGAATTGGAACTGATGAAAGAGTTAGTGCCTTCAGTTATGGAAAAAGCATTGGAACTGTCGGTTCCGCTGAAAGCTGAAGTCAGCTTTGGTGATAACTGGTACGAAGCGAAATAATTCAAGCGCTACGCGGTTTTTCCGGTATTTTACAATAGGCCCTTCCATGTCCGAGATATAAGAAAAGGGTCCCGCTGAACGCCATCTTCCGTTATAATATAGGGGAGGTGAGAACATCATGCCGGAATTACCGGAAGTTGAAACAGTCAGAAGAACATTGAATCAACTTATTGTGGGCAAAACGATTGATCATGTTACCGTTAGCTTGCCGCGGATTATTCAGCGGCCGGACGACATAGATGCATTTGCAATGGAACTCGCGGGACATACCGTCATTGGGGTGGAGCGCCGAGGCAAGTTTTTGCGTATTTTGCTGGACGGGCTGGTGCTTGTCTCCCATCTGCGGATGGAAGGAAGGTACGGTGTGTACGAGCAGCATGAAGATGTGGAGAAACATACACATGTGATCTTCCATTTTAATGATGGTACGGAATTGCGTTATAAGGATGTGCGTCAGTTCGGTACGATGCATCTGTTTAATGCAGGTGAAGAACTGGTGTCCAAACCTTTGCTGAAGCTGGGACTGGAGCCGCTTGATCCAGCCTTTACGGTAACTGCATTCCGCGAGGCGGTTGGCAAGCGCACAACCAAAATCAAGGCTGTACTTTTAAATCAGGCATATGTGGTTGGTATCGGGAATATTTATGTGGACGAGGCTCTATTTCGCGCAGGTATCCATCCCGAGACCATCGCTAAGACACTGACCGAAGCTCAGTTAACGGTGCTCCATGAAGCGATTGTGGCTACGTTGCAAGATGCAGTGAATGCAGGTGGATCTTCCATCAAGTCCTATGTGAATGGACAGGGTGAGATGGGGATGTTCCAGCATCAACTGAAAATCTATGGACGCAAATCAGAACCTTGTACAACTTGTGGTACGTTAATTGAAAAAACGGTGGTTGGTGGCCGTGGCACGCATTTTTGTCCAAACTGTCAGCTGTTGTAACATGAACTGAATGAACGAAATGATGAAATCATAGCACCCTTGGATTCCTCCCTCCATATACTGATATGGCAGAAATAAGCGGGCGTATACCCATACTGGCATCTTCAGTTGGCACGAGTACCGCACAGAGGAGGAGTCCGGGGTGCTGCATCATTTTGTTTCATTGCTGGCGCTTGCTTTGGCGCTTAGTTTAGATGGTTTTGGAGTCGGGATTACATATGGGTTACGGAGGACTAAGATTCCCCTGTTATCTATCGCTGTTATTTCGATCTGTTCAGGATTGGTTATTGCCTTGTCGATGCAAGTAGGTGTGTTGTTGTCCCATGTGGTGTCACCGGATATCGCTTCGATCGTGGGAGCCGTTATATTGATAGGTATTGGTGCATGGTCACTGTTGCAACTAATTCGAAAGCAAGGCAAAGAACAGCTGGAAACAGACACTGGAATGGGTGAGGGAACAGAAGCAAAGGTAACTGGAGTGGGAGAAACACAAGAGAGACTGTCGGATTCAAAGGGCAGAAATCAGGTGCTCGCACTGGATCTGGAGCAGTCGGCTTCAAATGGATCACTGGAACGAATGGTATTTACACTGGAGCTGCGCAAGCTGGGCGTTGTCATTCAGATTCTTCGCAGTCCCTCCAAGGCGGATATGGATAACTCGGGGAGTATATCTGCCCAAGAAGCGATGTGGCTTGGTATTGCCCTGTCTCTGGATGCGTTTGGAGCAGGTTTGGGAGCGGCACTTCTGGGATTCCCTACACTATGGACAGCACTCATTATTGCACTGTTTAGTGGGGCGTTTCTGTCACTCGGCATGAAGGTTGGCCTACGATTCTCAGCTCTGCGCTGGATGCGAAGACTGTCTGTATTGCCAGCGCTATTGTTAATGATTATGGGAATAATGAAGTTGTTATGAGGTGAAACGATGAATATAGGCTTAACCGGCGGGATCGCGACAGGCAAAAGCAGTGTTTCCGCCTATCTCGCCAGTAAGGGAGCGTTGCTCATCGATGCAGACGTTATTGCCCGGGAAGTTATGATGCCCGGGCATCCCGTGTTGGCCGCCGCTGTTAAGCGGTTTGGACAAGCCATACTGAACGAAGATGGAACACTGGATCGGAAAAAGCTTGGAAGTATTGTTTTTGAACAACCCGAGGAACGAAAGGCACTGGAGGCTATCACACATCCGGCAATCCGAAGAGAGATGCGCGAACGGGCTGCTGCATACGAATTGCAATATCCGGATAAACTTGTGGTGTCTGATATTCCTTTGTTGTACGAATCGGGTCTTGAAGATGGTTTCGAGGAAGTCATGGTTGTCTATGTCCCGAGAGCGGTGCAACGAGATCGCTTGATGAGTCGGGATGGAATGACTGCAGCACAGGCCGAGGCTCGAATGGATGTACAGATGGATATTGAGCGCAAAAAACAGCTGGCAGACATTGTCATCGATAACAGTGGTTTATGGCCTGCGACGGAGCAGCAAATTGACTCATATCTACAGCGTAAGGGTTTGTTATGAAAATATTGCGTAAGAAACGTGTACTGCTGTTGATGTTTGTGTCCTTTGTACTGGTGTTATTTCTGAATACGAACTGGATGGCATGGTTCTATCCCATACATTATAAGGAAGAGATCCGTGCCCAATCTCAGAGCTATGAGGTTGATCCGTTTCTAATTGCTTCCATTATTAAGGTGGAGACCAATTTCAAGACAAGCAAGGAATCCAAACGAGGAGCTATCGGGCTCATGCAACTGATGCCGGATACGGCCAACTGGATACTGGAACAAGCCAAAATTCCCGACACTTCGCTGGAGGAATTAAAGCACGAGCCTGAACGAAATATTCAGTTAGGTACATGGTATCTGCGGAATCTGTCCGATCAATTCGATGGCAATGAAGCGGTCATGATCGCTGCCTATAATGCGGGTCCAGGCAAAGTGAACAGTTGGCTTAGAGATGGTGTATGGGATGGCTCGTTCGAAACGGTGAAAGATATTCCGTTTGGTGAGACGCGTCACTATGTACAAAGAGTCATTTACTATTATAATCAGTATGTAAAGATCTATAATACGTTCTAAGTATATAAGTAGAAGCACAGAGCAGGCCGGTTGTTCACCGGCCGCTCCATGCTCCTCTGTGTAGCGTATTACGATGCAGATATTATTGGTATTGACCTGCCAATTGCTGTTCTGCAATTGTTACCAGACGCTTCGTGATGTATCCACCGATCGAACCGTTCTCGTAAGAAGTCATGTTACCTTGGTATCCGTCTTGTGGGATGCTGATTCCGAGTTCTTGAGCAACTTCATATTTCATTTGCTCGAGTGCTGCGGAAGCTTTAGTTACCACCAGGTTGTTGGAGTTACCGTTGCTTTGTGCCATTGCTGTTCACCTCCTCGTGAGTTGGTAAAAGTATTATGTCTCGGCAATGCATTTTTCATTACAAAATCAAGACAGGGAATATGTGGTAAAAGTAAAACGTGGGAAGTGATCTGATTTGAAGTGTCCTTATTGCGGTTATATGGGTACCAAAGTGCTTGATTCGCGTCCGGCCAACGAAGCGAAATCCATTCGCCGTCGGCGGGAGTGTGAGCAGTGTGCCCGAAGATTCACAACGTTTGAGATGATTGAAGAGACTCCACTGATTGTCATTAAGAAAGATGGCAGCCGGGAAGAGTTTAGCCGGGACAAAATTCTCCGCGGGCTTATTCGTGCCTGTGAGAAACGTCCAGTCTCCGTTGAGACGCTGGAGATGATGGTATCTGAAGTGGAGAAATCGCTGCGTAATACAGCTGATGCTGAAGTGGAGAGTCGCCAGATTGGTGAGCTGTTAATGGAGCAGCTGTTTCCAGTCGATGAAGTGGCTTATGTACGCTTTGCCTCGGTATATCGCCAGTTCAAAGATATCAATATGTTCATGAAAGAACTGAAATCCCTGTTGTCCAAAGACGATCTGGAGGATTAGTGAAGTGGGAAAAGGGAGAAGAGCAGTCTGGAGTTCCAGTCCGTGTGTACCAGAGAAATCGGTTGTTCTTCTCCAAGCACTTTGGTGCAATGTAGATCCAAGAAGAGTCCAACTCAACCTAAGATAAAGCCAAGAAAAATAAGTAAACCTCTGAATGAGCTGGATATCAGATGCAATAAATTGATTGCCGAATCCGTTGATCGAACCACATCTCTTGAACGTGTAATCCAAATTAAGAAAGAGCTGACGGAATTGCGAAGATTGAAGAGAGGGAAGAAGTTAAAGGAGCGTCATATTTGACTCATCTTGGAGGACGAAATTTCGTCTCCCTTGTTTAATCGAAGGTTACATAACTCCAATTTATTACATGTATTGTAATGTTCAACAAAGAGGAGAATTTAAAAATGAAAACAAGTACACCAGAAGAAGTAGGAAAAGGATTGAAAGATTTGGCTACACGAATTAGAGAAACGAAGAAGGAATATAACGTAGATATTGATGAGGTAGATAAGAGAGTGGCAATTATATTTGGAAATAGGAATCATTACATATTTAAGTAAACAAAAAGACCCTAAGTAGAGGGTCTTTATTTTATGGAGCGTAGGGGGGTCGAACCCCTGACCTCTTCGCTGCCAGCGAAGCGTTCTCCCACTGAACTAACGCCCCATGTTGGGCACAAGAAATAATATATCATCTAAATTAGGGACAGTCAATAATTGTTTACTCAAGGTCAATAATAATATATAGTTATGGTAGTATATAAGAGCGATCGGAGGGATAAATATATGGCAGGGAAACTACGTGTGGCTACATTTTATCGAGTTTCAACCAAGGGGCAACTAGACGGTAACGATATTCCAATGCAGAGAAGATCATGTACAGACTTCATTGACAACAAAGGTTGGACATTGGTAAAAGAATACGTAGAAAAGGGTGTATCAGGCTATAAGACTTCTAATGATAACCGCGATGAAATACAGAGAGCTAAATATGATGCCGAAAATGGCAACTACGACATCTTGCTGTGTTTTATGTTTGATCGGCTCGGAAGAAGAACGTATGAAACTCCTATGCTTATCAAATGGTTCACTACTCAAGGTGTAGAAGTATGGTCAGTTAAAGAGGGTCAACAAGAATTTAAAGATGAGAGCCATGATATAACAAATTTCCTTAGATTCTGGCAATCTAATAATGAATCTCGAAAAACATCAATTCGTGTTGATGAAAAACATGTGCAAATGGCAGAGGACGGCGTATTTAGAGGGGGTACGGCTCCTTTTGGCTACAAATTAGTTAAATCTGGATCTATCAATAAAAAGGGTAAAGAGTTAATGAAGTTGGAGATAGATGAAGTTCAGGCACTAGTAATTAAGCAAATATTCAATCTAGTTAAAGACCAAGGATATGGGAGCAATAGGATTTCTCAATATTTAAATGAAAGAGGCATTAAAACTTCTACAGGTTCAAATTGGAATACTGGAGCAATAAACTTTATTTTAAAGAATCCAACATACAAAGGTTATCCTGCTTACGGAAAGAGAAAATCCAAAGAAGGTGTTTTTGTTACTAAAGATAAAAGTGAATGGACAATGCCAGAGCAGTGTCAGACTCATCTGGTAATTATCCCAGAAGACGATTTTGATTACGTCCAAGCTTTTAGGAGTTCTCGATCGGTAGAAAACATAAAAAACCATACCTATTCAAGAGTAAATAGTACTAAGAGTCCATTATTATTTGTTGGAATGATTCGCTGCGGTAACTGTGGATCACCACTTACTACTACATATAATAGTAAGAAGTACGCATTGGCAAATGGAGAGATTCAAAAGTGGAAGAGAGCAGTGTATAGATGTAGCGGTAAAGCACTCAAAAAGGTTGAATGCGCTGGTCAAACAATGTATGCCCAAAATAAAATCGAGGATACAGTTTTAGAAGAGGTAGATAACTATCTTTCTTATTTAAAGAAAATGGATTATCAAGAGTATGCTAAAGACTACAATCAGGAAGAATTTGATTATATTAAACAAGCCGTAGATAAGAAAAATAAAGAACTTGAATCGTGCTATGAAGAAATAAATGCTCTGAAGTCTGAAATATCAAAAAGTATAATGGGTAAAAGTACATTTAAACCCGAAATGCTTAATGACTTAATAGAGCAAAAACAAAACGAACTAGCAATTACAGACTCAGAGGTAAGAAAGCTGGAGGTTGATTTACAGACAAAAAAATCAGAGCTAAATGACATAAAGGAACTATCTGATAGTATTAGTGTCTGGATAGAGAAATTCAAGGACGCAACTGATGAGAAAAAGAAGACTATGCTCAGAAGTATAATCGATGTTGTAACTGTGATGCGTGATGGTATTGATATCAAGTTTAGACTAGATATCGCGCAGTTTTTATCAAATGCTGGAAATGGTAGTGTTTCTGAACTACGTGGGAGATCGCATCGTTGGCAGCGATGAGATCAGGGTTCGATCCCCCTAGGCTCCATTCAAAGAGAAACGTCATCACATAATGTGATGACGTTTTTTTGTATGGATTGCCTTGGAGGTCAGGCTCCGGTGACAATAACAGAAATGCTAACGTGTCGTTGCCTGAAGACTCCATAAACCATCGAATCTGATATCGGGGATCGATCATCTCTTGCATAGCCCGAATGGTACTACTCCGATCAGTCCGATCATTAGCCCTTAACTTCTAATGGAAAGAACATGGTGCTAGATCAATCCATGTCACGTAGAGGAAACTGTTGGGATAACGCTCCACAAGAATCATTCTTAGGTCAATAGAACTTAAACAAGCTGCCGCCTGCACGATACAGACAGCAGCTTGAAGTCGCCTAACTTTTTTAAAATTGTCCTTTACAAGGGGTACACTTTAGGCTGGATACTGTCCAGCCGGAAGGGGTTTCATTTTTCTGTATACGCTTTCACTTAGCCAGATATTCGGTGAACCTTACAAAGATCGTAGCTACTTCGGCGCGGGTGGCGGTGGCTTTGGGAGCAAAAAAGTTGTCCGGCTTGCCTAGCACAATGCCGATGTCCCGCAGTGCCTGAACGGCCTCCAACGCCCAGGAGCTGATCTCACTCTCGTCCGTGAAGGACTTAGCGTGGCTTTCAGGTATCTCATAGCCTTTGTACTTCATGTAGTTGTACAGTATGACCAGCATTTGCTCGCGTGTCATCGGTGAATTGGGGTCAAAAAGGTCTGCGTTTGTACCGTTGACTATGCCTTTTTCGGCCGCCCACTCGGCTGCCGCCGTGTACCACTGTCCGTCCGTCACGTCGCGAAAGCGGGAACTCGGGTAGCTGGAGAGGTTTACGTTCTCAAGATTGGCCAGTACCTGCACGAACATGGCACGCGTCATTGCGGTGCCCGGTGAGAACGTTGTGGACGTCGTGCCGTTGAAAAGATCGTATGTGTAGGTGAAATTTATATCGTTGTAGAACCATTCGTCCATGTTGGCATCCCTGAAAGGGTTGCCCGATATGACGAGGAAGCCTAGTGGGGTGGCGTCATCAAACGCCAGCTCCGTACCCTCACGGATGTTCAGCGACATGCCGTTGTCTAAGTCAACTCTTGCGCCGCTCGGTCCTACCACAACCGCTCCGCCGCTCCGTATCTTCGATCCGCCGTGGAAATACACCTGGTTGCCGTTTGGCAGGTTCATATGCGCGTCTTTGCCGCCTACTGTGACCGTACCGTCGCTCGCGATCGTCGAGCCGCCCGAAATGGTCACTGTGCTGTTGCCGCCGGGTAGTGTCACTTCGGCAATCTTGTCTGCCGGTATGGTTACCTTACCGTTTGAGTCTATCGTTGTGCCTTCGGGTACCTTAATCTTGGTCCCGCCTTTGGTCGCAATCTCGCCACCACCGGGGAGGGTGGTGTTGCCGTTTTTGTCTGTGACCGCGGGTTTATCCTTCGGTGTATTCACTGTGTAGGTCGACTTCAACGTTCCAGCGTCTTTCCCGGTGCCCGTATTGTCAGTGTTGCCCGTATTACCGATGTTGCCGGTATTTCCAGTGTTTCCGGTGTTGCCCGTATTGCCGCCAGAATCAGGCACAGTGGGAGTCGTCGTCTTCATCGGCGTTGCCGTCGCCCTGATCTCCGCGCCGTCGCCCTTCGCGTTCACCGCGATGATGGTGAAGTTGTATCCTTGCCCGTTTGTCAGGTTCTTGAAGGTATATTTGGTCTCCGCCGCATCCAGTGTGACCGGCGTCACGTTGCCATACCATACTTTGTAGCCCAAGATCGCACTGCCACCGTCGTCAGCAGGAGCAGTCCAGCTCAATGTGACCTGTCCGTCACCCGCTGTCGCCTTGAAGCTGCTCGGAGCACCGGGCACGACCGGTTTTCTCTGCGCGAACATCCAATCAAAGACGTCTGTGTAGTCATTGTTCCAAGCCGGCAAGTTAGAGGACTGCGCCGTGGGAGCTATACTCCAATTCCCCATAGTTATCTGGTTGTAAAGAACCGCCGCTTCCACTTCATGCGCTATATAATCAGCCAGAACAGGTGTGTTGGCAGGATTCGGCCTCAGATTTGGCTGATCAAATTGATTGTAGGGCCACGTAAGTGCCTCATTACTCTCAAAGCGCGAAGCCCTCGCGTTGATCATTTTCGGCATATTGTTATTGATGAAGTTATTGAGGTTAGTCTGGTAGCCTCCAGCATTATGAGCATTTAAAAACATCCAATAGGCCAGGTTATTGTGAGCGTCATTGTCCTTAGCGTTTGGTGAACCGCTTACAGGGGCCATAGGTGCGGCGGCAGCGAAGAAGCCAGGGTAGCTGTTAACTAAGTTGTTTGTATACTGGCCGCCCCAGGAGAAGCCTGCTGCGTAAACACGGTTAGGGTCTACTTCGCCGCTGGCAATCAGGGCATCTATGACCTTCTTAACATTCTCTGTGGAGGGAACAGATACGCCATTATAGGAAAGATTCAGTACATGGCTGGCGTATTTATCGGGATTTTGCTCCATCTTTTTCATTAAAGCGACGGAGCCGTTGGCGGATTTCATGGCCGCTTTTTGGTCTGTCACAGCGTTTGTGCCGCCGCGTGACATGCCGTGGGTATATACATACAGCGGCAATCCTTTCATCACGTTACCGTCTTCATCCTTGTGAAGGTAGAGCGAACGATTGACCGAATTGTCCGTGAATGTTGTAAATTTATCAAGGATTGGATTCACCACTTTTTCCTGTTCAAAAACCACATTGTGAAGCGAATTCCCTTCTGTCAGTACGATTTCGCCCTTTTGAACAAGGGTGTAGACCTGCCTAGTCGAGTTACTGCTGCCATCCAGCGTTGTACTGCCGCCGCTCTCTGAATAAAACTCAGACTCAACAACGATGTAACGACCGCTCGCCAGTCCGTCCTGATAATCTGGTGAATGGCTAATCGGCCCCACATAGCCGCGTACCTTCGGTTCATCATTAGCATACACCCTTGTGATCTTGCGTGGTCCTTCAAAAGTCACCGCTTCGCCGTTCAGGGTCGTGTTCCTAGCCGATAAGGCAAACAAGTCTGGACTAAGCTCGGAGCCTAACGCCGCCTTCCCCTCGCCTAAATCAATGATAACAGCCGTTGTGTACTCGCCACTGGCGAAGTTGTCATTCCATACGATAAAGGGAAGTATCCCCGCGTCCGGATCGTTTTTGAAAGTCACATGAATGGCATGATCAGCCTCAATATTCGTAAAGGTATAAGTGCCAGCAGATAGAGTCACGGTCTCGCCGTCTACCGTTACGGTATCCACAATTTTGCCGTAATCGGGGGCAAACGTAATTTCTTTGTTAGAGCCCCGATCTACTCTCAGAACATCCCCGGGTGGGTTCGACATGATTGAGCCGCCCGGTCCCGCAGTGGCGGTAATTGATAATCTGGTGTCTAATTCATTGGCTGGGATGAGCTGCAGGCTGTCTGTAAATGAATCAGAGCTGGTGTAAGCTGCATCTGGAACTCCAAAAGAGGAAACGACTTCGTAGCGGTCAGCTCCCTTTTCCGTCGAGTTATTGATGTAAACCTCAAAGGTAAGTTTTCCCTCCTCAAAGGTCAAATTTCTTTTTGGTATTCTCATTTCCACAATATATCCGGTTTCCGTGATCTGGGTCCATGCAGCCCTGCCTGGAGCGGCCTGCCCTGAAAACACACCCGTCGAGCTGACCCGCCATTGGTTAGAGCCGCTGGTTCCGGTACCAACATAAAACTCCAGGCTGTCATACCGGTGATCTGCGCCAGCTCCCTGATATAGATTACTGTCATTCACAACTACGCGGGCATACAGGTAGTCATGATCCCAAAGGATTCTGGCTGTACCCATGGCATGGGGTCTGGGGTCGGTGGGTACCGTGCTTTTGTTGATGTGATGCTCCATGGTTTGGCCCCAAAGTGAGTCGTTTGCCCCGAGTTCGGGAGTTCCAAAAATGGCGGTGGGTGTTTCATTCGCTTCTGCGTTCTCGATGTTGTCAGTGGCGGCAGCATAGCTGGTAGGCATTAGCGACGCTACCATGACCAAGCAACAGAGGAATGCGAGCATTCTGCTAAATCGTTTTGGCATAAATGAAAATCCTCCTTATTTTTTCGATCCGGTTCGCCCACGACTTACCGGCATCTTATTCGGACACGTTGTCAATATGACAAGCGTCCAACTATATATATTAAGTTTATCAGGAGTTAAATCCTTTAATTTACACATAAACCATACGTATACATCCAGAACGGCAGAGATGCCGTTTTATTGTTTTGATAATCTTGTACGCATCTGTACATGTAGATTGCTTCATATGAATGGTGTTGCAGTCTGCCTTCATTTCAAATTGCAATAAAAAAATCCACCTTATGAACAAGAAACTACATTGAATTGGAAGGGTGGAAGACGTAATATGAGGAGAAATGTAAGCGCATTCATATCAGGGTGTTTCTTTAGCTCCTTGAGCGAGGTGGTCTTGTTTTAAAGGTGAAATAAGGATTGTGTGCTTTTGAATATTAAACGAGGGGAAGAATGCTATGCGAAAGCGGATTTCAATCATAACTTTAGTTTTACTTTTGACCTTCAATAACTGTTTGAGTTTTGTTCTGCCATTTAACAATCAAGCTTCAGCGGACCCCGTAACACCAACGATGTTGGCACATTATCCATTGCTTGAGGATGTGCAGGATACATCCGGTAATGGCAAACATGGAACGGCTATAGGCAACATTACGTATGCTGATGGTCTTACTTTACCTGGAGGAACAGATAGTACTACGAACTACGTGCAGCTTCCTACTGGATTGTTTGATCATCAAGAAAATACAACGATTTCTGTATGGATCAAAAATAACACGGGGAGCGGGAACTACTCCGCATTATTCTACGGTACGCCAGCAGCTGAAAATAAATTACCAACGAATTACTGGATGTTTAATCCATCGAATCCAAGTGGTGATTTCAAGTCCGTATTTACGGATCGCAATAATATTGACCAGCCTTGGACGACAGAGGTAGGCGTATCAGGCACTTCTACGTCACAGTACGAAGGTCAATGGGTTCACTATACGACGGTCATCACAGAACGCTCTATTACAGGTTACATTAACGGTGTAAGCATAGGCACGGCCGCCAAAGAGAAAACAACAGCCAGCTTTGGTACGGATTTGCAAGCTTACATCGGTCGCTCCAATTATTCAGGGGATGCTACTTTTGCGGGCAGCTTTCAAGATTTGAGAATTTACGGAGAGGCACTAAATAATGAAGATATCGCTGTAGTATATGAACAATCGTTTAATGAAAAGCAAGTACAACAAGGCAAAATAGAGCTAACATTAGGTGATGTATCTGCCGTTACAGAATCTCTTGAACTACCTACTGAAGATAAGAATGGCGCAATGATATCATGGACTTCTAGTGATGAGAGTGCGATTAGTCCAACTGGGGAAGTGTTCTTACGAGAAATGAAGCAACAAGTCACGTTAACTGCAACCATTTCTTTGGGTGAAAGCCAGGTAACGAAGGAGTTCATGGTTACCTTACTACCTAAGGATGACTCTATTGAGCAGATTGCCGTTAAGAGTGTCTTGCTTAATGAACCTACATTTATTTTGTCAGTGGGGGACAGCGAGACATTAGTGGCTACGATTTCACCTTCAAATGCAACGAATAAAAGAGTCGTCTGGACATCTAGTGACTCCAGTGTAGCGATTGTCAATTCAACGGGTAAAGTTACAGCTGTTAGTGGAGGTACAGCCACAATTACGGTACAGACGGAAGATGGAGAGTTTACAGCTACATCAGCCGTTACGGTTAAAGGAAAATCGCTAAAAGATGATCTTATTCTTCATTACAACATGAAGACAACTGAAGAAGTAGACGGTCAACTCGTACTGAAGGATGTTGCCAACAAGGCAGTTACATTTGACGGAATATTTAGAAATCCAAACAATGGACAATTCATTTCAAACAGTGAGGTTGGCTTTATTTCCTTCAACGGTGGAAGCTCTACATCTAATAGTGGACATGTTGAGATTCCTAAGGGCTCAAATGGACTAGATCTACTACACGGTCTGAATGAGATTACAGTATCTTCAATCGTGAACTGGACGAATGATGGTACGAATCGCTGGATCTTCGGTTTGGGTACTGTATTAACACCAGAAACGAACAAATATTTCTTCGTAACGCCACGTCACGGTAGCGGATCAGGTAATATGATTGCTACAGGTATCTCCAAAAATGGCTGGCCGAACGAAGCATTAGTTACAGGTAGTGCAAACTCAAACCTGATCGGTGGGCAGTGGAAGAATGTAACGGTGTCCTTGTCCGAAGCTAGCAATAGGATAACGTTATTCGTGGATGGAGTTAAGGTTGCTTCAGGTAATACGAAGGGACTAAAGCTGTCAGAAATTATTAATCCGGATGCTACGTTCTCTGGCTTTATAGGTAAGTCCATCTTCGCCAACGATCCATATCTTCAAGGTAGCATGGCTGATTTCCGAGTATATGATCGTGCGTTGACGGAGCAAGAAATGAGCGAGTTATATCAACAAGAAGCAGCAACTCACATCTCCCAAATACGTCAGCTCACTGTTGATGATGCAGCGAATCAACTTGACATCGGTGATTACTTAGACGAGGCAGATCAGAGTGCTGACAAGATAACGAGAAACGTTAATTTACCAACAAGTGGTAAAAATGGCGTAAACATCACTTGGAGTTCTAGTCATCCTACTGTCATTTCTAACCATGGCACTGTACAGCGTCCGGCTGTTCAAGCAGGTGATGTTCAGGTAGAGCTTACGGCTACTTTAACGTATCAAGGCGTATCTACAACTGCTGTATTCCCTGTTACGATCTTGAAGCAATTCGATGATCAGCAGAAGGTTGATCTGGACGCTGAACAATTAGAGATCTACAACGCGGACAATGTTAAAGGGAACTTACGTCTTGTCACTACAGGTGAACAAGGCTCCACCATTACATGGACATCCAGCAGGCCGGCGGTTGTTAAAGGAACGGCTGAAGCGGCTGGTAACGCCACACAATTAGGCTGGGTGAGCCGTCAAGCTGCGGATATACCCGTTACGCTAATCGCTACGATTACGAATGGTGCAGCTTCTAAAGAGCTTACGTTTAACGTTACGATTAAACAAGCAATTGCGCCAGTTCAGCTTGATGCTTACTTCTTTGCGTACTTTACAGGTGAATATGAGGGTGGTGAAGAGATATCCTTTGCTACAGCTGAAGATCCATTGTTCTGGAAAGCGCTGAATAATGGTAAGTCGATCCTTCAATCCGATATGGGTGAAAAAGGACTTCGTGATCCATTCGTTATTCGGTCACCAGAAGGTGATAAATTCTATATGCTGGCAACCGATTTGAAAATGGGTGAAAGTACAAATTTTGACCAAGCTCAAATTACGGGTAGTCATTACATGATGATTTGGGAGTCGGAGGATCTCGTTCATTGGAGCGAGCAGCGCATGATCGAGGTTGCTCCTAAGACGGGAGGAAATACGTGGGCACCAGAAGCTATCTATGATCCAGTAACTGGAGAGTATATCGTATTTTGGGCATCATCGATGAAAAACACAGAGACATATGGTGATTATAACGGAAGACCTGCAGGTCAGTACAATGTGATGTACTACGCAACAACAAGAGACTTCTACAACTTCTCTGAGCCAAAGGTCATGATTGATGAGTCACTTCCGACAATTGATACAACGTTTATTGAGCATAATGATATGTTGTACCGATTCACCAAATCAGAAGTGAATACTAAAGTGTATGTGGAGAAAGCACCAACTTTTTACTATGACAAGGACAATATTGCAGCTAACGGCCTTCAATACGACGCTGTTCCGGGTACACGTGATAATAAACTTGGCTTGATCGGAAATAATGGAAACAACGAAGGGCAGACGATTTTTAAGGATAATAATAAAGACAAATGGTATCTGTTCCTTGATTCATGGCCATATCATGTCCGATATACAACAGATCTGGATAGTAGCACGCAATATATGAACAATGTATTAAGTAGTGATCAATATGCACTGCCGCCAGGACCACGACACGGAACGGTAATTCCAATCTCACGTGCAGAGTATGATGCTTTGCAAGAGAAGTATGCAAGGAAAGGTCCAGCACCATCAACAGACCCGGTTGTACATTACTCATTTGATGCAAATACAGTGAATGGTACAATGTTGAATGACATTTCTGGCAATGGTCATCACGCAACACTAGTAGGTGGAGCAACGATTAATGAAGAGGATCGTATCGGTAAAACGGGTGGTGCACTAGAGCTTAATGGATCAACAGGTTATGTGAAGCTGCCAGATGACTTGATTCAATCCTTGAATCTGGAGAAGGCTACGTTCTCTACATGGGTTCAAATGGACAGAAATCAAGCAAATCAAAGAATATTTGATTTTGCTTCCGACACAGGGAGACAGGTTAACCGCAACACCATGTACTTGAGCACACAAGGGGATACAGGTAGTCTAGAGTTTGCTGTCGTAACACCTTTTACAGAAAAATTTAGCAATGACAGCACGAAACTCGGATCAGATTATAAATATGCATTGAGAAATGCTGGACTATTACCAACGAAAACTTGGCAGCATGTTGCCATTACAATGGATGAATTTGATGCCGTATTGTATGTGAATGGTCAAGAGGTTAAACGTAGCTCGACATTTAACGTTGAGCCGAGAATGTTACTGGAAACAACGATGAATTATATTGGCAAATCGAGAAACGGCTCTCATAGTTTATTTGATGGTAAATTGGATGATTTCCGTATTTATAATCGTGCACTATCCGTTGAAGAGATTGCAACATTAGCTGATGAAGACGTTACTCCTCCAGTAGAGCAGCCATCTGGGGCAGAGCTCATTCTTCACTACGATATGAATGATATCGATGGTGCGACGGTTATTGACCAAACAGGAAACTTCAACGGAAAATGGATGAATCCGTCTAAAGCAGAATGGATTCGTACTCAAAATGCTGGTGTACTAAGCTTTACTGGTGGCACAACGAACTCTTATGTAGAACTGCCACAAGGAGTTCTCGATGGATTAACGGATATGACCGTTTCATCCATTGTGAACTGGAGCGGTAAAAACGCTGCAGAGTGGTTATATGCATTAGGAAGACCAGACAATAATACGCACTATACGTATTTCACACCACGTTATAACGCTAACGGTCTAGCTCGCCTAGGTATCGCGACGAATGCTTGGAATAACGAGTCATCAGCTTCTACCACGGGCTTAAAGAATAATGAATGGAAAGTCGTTACGACTGTTGTTTCAGGCACGGATGGTACACTAACGCTTTATATCGATGGTGTTGCAGTTGCATCAGGCTCAACGAATGGAATGACAATAGAACAAATAAAAAATACTTCTGGCAGTAGTGGAACCATCGGTAAGTCATTCTATCCAGCTGATCCATACTTCGGTGGTATGATTGCAGACTTCCAAATCTATGATGGTGCTATGACTGCGGCCGATATTACATCACTTAAGGCCCATTCAGATCAGAAGATTGCTTTGATGGAGGGCATGCTTGTATCGGCTGCGACGGAGAAATTAACGATTCATGATCTTCTTGCTGCTAATGCATCAAAAGATACGATTATAAGCAATGTCACATTTCCAACATCAGGTGCTTATGGCACAACAATAAGCTGGACTTCAGATAAAGGGAATGTCATCTCAACTACAGGTGCCGTAACCAGACCAGCTAACGCAAAAGGTGATCAAGTTGTAACGTTAACAGCAGTATTTACAGATGGTACAGAGACAGTTAACAAAACTTTTCAGTTGACGGTTAAGGCATTGCCAAACGATCTCACTTCTGTAGATGAAGCAAAAGCAGCACTAGTCGTTCATAACATTAATGATGTAAGAGGTCATATAACACTACCAGCATCTGGACTATACGGAACAACCATTACTTGGGCTTCTGCTCAACCGAACGTCGTTTCAGTTACTGGAGAAGTAAAACGTCCGGCACACGGTAGTGGAAATGTAGACGTGAAGCTTACAGCTACAATTACATTAAATGCAGCATCCACTACGAAGGAATTCATTGCGAAGGTGAAGGAACGGCCTGCTGATGAAAATTATGCGGGATACTTTTTCACATATTTCACTGGAGAAGGTACTGCAACAGGCGAGCAAGTTTACTTTGCACTAAGTAACGGTAATGATCCGTTGAACTGGCGAGAATTGAATGATGGTAAACCTGTGTTGACCTCTACCTTAGGGGAGAAGGGTGTACGTGATCCGTTCATTATTCGTTCGCCTGAAGGTGATAAGTTCTACATGATTGCTACCGATCTGAAAATTAACGGTAATGGTAACTGGGGCAGAGCACAGACATGGGGCAGTCGTTCCATTATGGTTTGGGAATCGAATGACCTGGTCAACTGGACAGATCAACGCATGGTAGAGGTTGCACCGGAAGAAGCGGGTAATACATGGGCACCAGAAATTATGTACGACAAAACAACAGGTGAGTATATCGTATTCTGGGCATCAAGAATGTTTGAGGATGCATCTCATACAGGCAGTGCTTATCAAAAAATGATGTATAGCAAGACAAGAGATTTCTATACGTTTACTGAACCGCAAGTATATTTGGATTATGGATATTCCATCATTGACACAACGATGATTGAGCATGAAGGAAAAGTGTATCGCTTTACGAAGGATGAGCAAAACAACGGAGCTTCTGCTCCATTTGGCAAGATGATCTTCCAAGAGGTGGGTGACTCGATCTTAGATCCAGCCTTCAAGATGATTAATCAAGGCGTTGGTAACATCAAATGGGTTGAGGGTCCAACGATCTTCAAATCGAATACAGATGAAAAATGGTATTTGTTCGTAGATGAGTTTGGTGGAAGAGGTTATGTTCCATTCGAGACAACTAATCTTGCATCAGGTGTCTGGACATTATCTTCTAACTACAACTTACCAGCTAGTCCGCGTCACGGAACGGTAATTCCAATTACACAACGTGAGTATGATGCACTCAATGGGAAGAACGTACCCGTTAGCGGAATTAGCTTGGACAAAACGACGTTGTCCATCGTAGAAGGTCAATCAGGGCAGTTGACAGCTACGGTAGCTCCAGCTAATGCAACGAAAAAAGCAGTAACATGGAGCTCAAGCAATACAGCTGTAGCCACTGTAAATGCGACAGGTCAAGTAACAGCGGTGGCACCAGGAACAGCAAGGATTACAGTAACTACAGTAGATGGTGGGTTTTCATCAAGCGCTACGGTAACGGTAACACCATTGGTTGATGGAACACCACAAGCACCAAGCAGTGGTGATGGAAATGGTGGCGGTGACGGTAACATTCCTGCACCTACAGTACCAACAGCTCCAGGTGGAAATGAGCCAGTGGTCATGGACAACGGCCAAATAAACATTAAACCAGTTGTAAATGAGAGCGGTACTTCTGAAGTGAAGTTAAGTGCGGATACAATGAAGCGTGCGCTTGATCAAACGACAGGCGGTAAGCTACACATGCAAGTTGAAGCTGATGCAAGCTTGAACGGGCTAACGATTGAGCTAGCCGTAGATGCGCGCTTAACAAGTGGAGCTTCTATGGTAGATCGCATCGAGATCAACACAGGCTCTGCAGTTGTAACAGTGGCAACCGAACTGCTTGGAACAGGAACAAGTGCGGGAAAAACGTTAGGATTGTCGATTAAGAAAATTGCAGCTAATCAACTGCCAGCTGGCGCACAAGCTCAGCTGAACGGTGAGGTCGTATACGATATTGAGCTAACGATTGATGGTAAGAAACTTACAGAGTTTGATGGCAGAGATGATCTCGTGATTGAATTGCCATACACACTAAAGGCTAACGAAAATCCAAACAACGTCGTTGTATACGATGTGAAGGACAACGGACAGCTAAGAGTGGTGATGAATGGTAAATACAATGCAGCGACAGGAAAAGTAGAGTTCAAGCCAACGTATCTAAGCAAGTATGCGGTAGCGTATGTTGCAACGAGCTTTAAGGATGTGACCCAAGATTGGGCGAAGGATGCGATCTCAGCATTGGGAGCAAGAGGCATTGTGAAGGGTGTAGGCGACGGTGGGTTTAATCCGAATGGTCAAGTGACAAGAGCAGAATTCATCACCATGCTGATGATTATGTTTGAACTATCGGATGAGAACGCAACGACAAGTTTTAGTGATGTGAAGCAAGGAGAATGGTACCATGGAAATATCGCAACCGCGCAGAAGCTGGGGATTGTGAACGGGAAACCAAATGGACGATTCGGAGTTCATGAGAACATTACGCGAGAAGATATGGCGGTTATGGTATACAAGGCGATCCAAATTAAGCAACTAGCGTTAGCAAGTGGTGAAGCTACAGCCTTCAAGGATGAAGCAAGCATCGCAAACTACGCGAAGAAAGCGGTAGAGGCAATACAGGGAGCAGGCATAATAAACGGTGTAGGTAACGATGAGTTTGCGCCGAAGAAGAATGCTAGCCGTGCAGAAGCAGCAGTGATGATCTATAATGTGTTGGGTTTGATATAGACACGTTAAGTATAGGGCAGTTGCTATTGATTCACTCTGATAATAAAGTTGGGCGGAAGAACTTCTTCCGTCCACTTTATGATCTGTTTAATCAGTGAGCAGGAAAAGCCGTTAGATCCTGGCTTAAAGAAGTAGTTGTTAACTTTACCTTAATACGGGCTCAATTTTGCCCCTAAGATTATCGGTATAGGCCAGATTTCCATCCGTAGTAATTACGGCAGCCTCGATATCCTTCATTTTATTAACTTTATGAATGATGGAGACCGCATCTAATCCAAATAATTCTGTAGTATATATATCACAGTCGAGCGATCGATCCGCAATAATCGTTAAAGAAGCGATATTACTTTCGATTGGATAGCCTGTTCTGCTGTTAAATATATGATGGTACTGACCCCCTTCCTTCTCTAAAACTCTCTCGTATATTCCTGATGTAACAACGGATTGCTCGCGTATACTAACGAGTGCTGCTGCATTTCCTCTAGGTAAAAAGGGATTTTGGATTCCAACTTTCCAATGACTGGACCCGGTGGGAGAATCGCCATGAACCAGAACATTGCCGCCCATATCGACCATAGCTGATGCAGCTCCGTTTTTCTTGAAGAATGACATAACTTGATCAGCAAAATAACCTTTAGCAATCGCTCCAAGGTCGATCTCCATGCCTTTTTTGAATAAATGAACCGTATGCTGCTCATCGTCAAGCTGTATATGCTCCGGATTCAAGAGCTCCAGCACTGCTTTAATCTCGGTACCCTCCGGCACATGTGCCTCGCGAAAACCAATTCTCCACAATTTGATCAAAGGCCCTATTGCAATATTTAAAAATGAATCTTTATTCAGGCTGTGTTCTTTGCCTATCTTAATAAGATCATACAGCTCCTTGTCTACTCTAAGCGGATGTGATGCGGCTTCTTTTTTTAGCATGGCAAGCTGCGAGTGCTCACTGTTGGCACTAAACACTTGTTCATAATGGACAAGCATATTCACGGCTTCCTCGGCAAGCTCTTCAGCATCTGTACCCTCGATATAGAGGGATATGTTAGTTCCCATAAGCGGTATCGTTCTTGTAAAAGGTTTCATGATAGCCTCCTATATCGCACATTGTTGTCCGTGATTGAGAAAAGTATGGATGAGGTCATGATCCACGCTATTCAGCTTTTTTGCTCCATGGTGGGCTATAAAATAATCCAGACTCATCTTCTCTACAGGGATTGGATAGATATTGTATTCCGAAGGGCACTCTTGATATGGATACTTTCAGGCACAAAGGTTAGACCTAAATTATGCTTTGCCAGCTTCAGTACCGTGTAAATTTCTTTGCTCTCCATAACGATATTAGGCTGTACCTTGTAGACACTGAGCAATTGATCAATCTGTTTTCGGATTGCCGAACCCTTGGACGTTAGAATAAGCTTTTGATTCAAAATGGTGCTGATCTCAATCGTGCCCTCCGGGATGACTGCAACATTCTCTTGATATAATTCGCAGCAACGCGGAATGATGGCCTGGTAACTGTGCCTGCCCCAGTTAAATGAGTTCAAGTTAGGGGAGATACTGCTTGAATTTTGTCCGATCCAGAAGTCCAGCTCATTATTTTGGAGACGTTTCTCATTTTTTTCAGGTAAATCCTCGACAAGATTAATTTTATAAGCAGGATGAAGTTCCAGAAAAGCTGGTAAAAAAAGGGGCGTTAAGTACGCACCGAGGCTCGGAAGAATGCCGATCCGTAACACTTTATTGCCCATATCCGATACATATGAGATTTCCCTCATAAGCTTGGCGTAGCTATGTTCAAGTGACGTTAAGTATTGATAATATATTTTCCCCTGCTCGGTTAATCGGTACGGAAGTTTGTTGCGAGTGATTAGCTCACAGCCCAACTCAATTTCGATTTTCTTGATAACCTTTGTGAGGTAGGGCTGAGATATGTAAAGGGATTGTGCGGCCCTGCTATAGTTACTGTATTTCAATAGGCTGTCAATGTAACACAAGATATCTTGAGATGCTAACTTAGACATGTTCCTCACCCTTTGTGAAAAAAGTAACAAACTTTGAATTTGAGGTGATTATAACAAATTAGTTATCAAACTGCAATGAATAACTATTAGATCATTTGAGCTTTGATATGTTAGAGTTATGCCGAAAGATCGAGTCTGACATTTACGAACATCATCTCGTATGACTGAGAGGGGATTATGATGAATTATTTAGCTATCGCAGGCACGAATTCGGATGTGTCTACAAACCGGACGTTACTTCAATTTATGCAAAAGCATTTTGCTAGTGAAGCCCAGATTGATTTATATGAAATTAAGGATTTGCCTGCTTTTATTGAAAAAGATGAAATAGAGGATGCTGAAGTTGATATTCCTGTGAAGGTACAAGACTTATTAGATCAAATCTCTAAAGCGAAAGGTGTCATTATCGCTACTCCCGAGTATGATCATGCGATCCCTGCCGTGTTGAAAAGTGCGCTGGAATGGATCAGTTATACCACTCAAACCTTGAAAGACAAACCTGTTCTGATTGTGGGTGCTTCACATGGTGCACTCGGTTCTTCCAGGGCACAAGCGCATCTTAGACAAATCCTGGATTCGCCTGAGCTTGGTGCGAGAATGATGCCTAGCAGCGAGTTTCTTTTGGGAAAATCACAGCGTGCATTTGATAGCAGTGGTAATCTCATTGAAGCTCAAAAAGTGGCCGAGCTTGACGAAATTTTCAATGAGTTTGTTTTGTTTACGGAGATCACTACGGAACTGTTATCAAAAAGGACGTTGAAGAAAAAAACGAAAAAATTTTCCTGGCAAGAGTAGGGGGCTAATCACAATGAAAATCATAGCGATCGTTGGCACAAATGCAAAGAAATCGTATAATCGCAAGCTACTTCAATTCATACAAAAGCATTTTGAGTCCAGAGCAGCCATTGAAATCCTCGATATTACAGATGTTCCGATGTTTAATCAGTCTGATAACCAAACAAACAGTGCCATTATACAATCGTTTAATGAAAAAATTATGGCAAGTGATGGTGTCATTATTGCGACTCCAGAATATAACCATTCCATCCCTTCATCCCTTAAAAGCCTGCTGGAATGGTTGAGCTTTGAAATCCATCCGCTGGCTGGAAAACCTGTGATGATCATAGGTGCGTCAAAGGGAACACAAGGTTCCTCGCGTGCACAGCTGCATCTTCGTCAAATTCTGGATGCACCAGGTGTCGAAGCTAATGTGATGCCAGGGTATGAGTTTTTGCTTGGCAGCGCACATAAAGCATTTGACGAATCAGGCAACCTGAACAATGAAGGAACGATCGATTTCCTGGAAACATGTTTCCTGCGGTTCCTTCGGTTTGCCAAAATTTCAAATCAGCTCAACGAAGAAGAGGAGTTTACCTATAGACCCGGTGTGTATGAGATCAATGCCATAGGTCACAGTGGCAATCTGCCGATGAAGGTTTCCTTTAGTGAAAATAGAATTGAAAGCATCGATATTGATTCGAAGGGTGAAACCGAAGGCATTGCCGATGTTGTTTTTATAAGAATTCCGAATAAAATCATTGAGGGACAGACGCTGAATGTAGATGCTCTCTCCGGTGCTTCTGAAACCAGTAATGCTGTCATCAATGGTGTAGCCAAAGCGGTTAAGCTTGCCGGAGTGAATCCTGACATCCTGAAAAGACGTCCAAAACCTGCTAGCAGCCAGATGAAAGATGACGAAGAATACACTTGCGATGTGGTCGTTGTAGGTGGAGGTGGCGCAGGACTCAGTGCTGCTGCTACAGCTTTACAACAAGGAGCAAGTGCGATTGTACTTGAGAAATATCCTGCTGTTGGGGGAAATACGATCCGCTCAGGTGGTCCTGTCAATGCTGCAGATCCTGTATGGCAACAACAGTTCACTGAGAATCCAGGGGAAAGACAGACGATTGAGAATTTATTAAGTACCGATGAGAGCTTGATCCATCCAGAATATGTAGATGATTTCCATGCACTCAAAGAAGAGTTTACTGCATATCAGGAAAAGTTCGGCACAGAAAAAGCTTATTTATTCGACTCGCCACTTCTTCACAGAATGCAAACGTATTTTGGGGGCAAACGTACAGACCTGAATGGGAGCATGATCTACGGACAATACGATCTGGTCAAAGTACTTACAGACCGTGCCTTGGAAAGTGTAACGTGGCTTGAGGATATCGGGGTTGAATATGATAAGAGTATCGTATTTGCTCCAGTGGGTGCTCTTTGGCGCCGCGGCCATAAACCTGTCAAAAGTTATGGCTCTGCATTTATCATTGCACTTAGCAAATATGTAGAAGAGCATTCAGGAAAAATGATTACAGATAGCCCGGTCAAACAATTGATCATCAAAGATGGAAAAATAACAGGTGTCATCGCAACCGGAGTTAACGGGCAGAAAATTACCATTCATGCTAAAGCGGTTGTTCTTGCTAGTGGTGGTTTTGGTGCAAATACACAGATGCTCAAGGAATATAACACGTACTGGAGCCATATTGACGATGATATCAAAACAACAAATTCCTATGCGATGACTGGTGATGGAATATCGCTTGGTAAGAGTGCGGGAGCAGCGCTGACAGGCATGGGCTTCACTCAAATGATGCCGGTAGCCGATCCGGATACGGGCGAACTCTTCAGTGGACTGCAAGTACCGCCTGAAAACTTTGTCATTGTTAACAAAAAGGGAGAACGATTTGTTAATGAATTCTCTGGACGAGATGTCCTAACGAAAGCAGCAATCGAGCAGGGAAGTTTATTTTACCTGATTGCGGATGACGAGATCAAGAAAACGGCAGCGAACACAAGCCAGGAAAAAATAGACCGTCAAGTCGAAGAAGGTACCTTGTTTAGAGCCGATACCATAGAAGAACTGGCAGTGAAAATCAAAATGGAACCTGAAGCTCTTAGAAATACGATTGATAAGTATAACTCATATGTGGATGCGGGCTTTGATCCGGAGTTCCATAAGGATACGTTTAGCTTAAAAGTCGAGAAGTCTCCATTCTATGCCACACCTAGAAAGCCGGCAGTTCACCATACCATGGGCGGAATTAAGATCGACACCCAAACTCGCGTATTGGATGAAAACGGTCAGCCGATTGCACATCTGTATGCCGCTGGAGAAGTTGCAGGAGGTATACATGCAGGCAACCGTTTAGGCGGTAATGCCTTGACGGATATCTTTACTTTTGGCCGAATCGCTGGTAAGACTGCTGTTGATGAGATGAATGATTAGAATGTAAAATAAGAAATATAGATCACTCTAGGTTTCCCATATGTAAAGAACCCGCTTAACACAAGGATTTTCGAGTGTTAAGCGGGTTTTTTCGATGTGGAAATGCTTTGGTTTTGTGGTCGTGGTCACACGAATGTTCTCAGACCCCAAACCAAGCCCGGTGAAGGGCGTATACGCCTTCTGTAATATCCTCAATACTCAATCCACCAAAACCAATCTGAACCATGGATTGCTCCGCTTGAGCTGGTTGCGCCCAAAAGGGGGATACCGGGTAGACCTGGACACCTTCCTTCTCAGCAGTAGCAATCAGCTTGTGTTCATCCATTCCATTATGTACACGCAACAAAATATGAAGTCCTGCATCCTCACCAATGATGGTAACTTGAGCACCCATCATCTTCTGAATCATTGAAATGAGTGTAAATTGCTTCTGTCGATATACCTTCCTCATCTTGCGAATGTGGGCTTCCCAATGTCCATTACTCATAAACAGCTCTAAGGTGTTCTGCTGAAAATGAGAGACCGTTTGATCATATAATCGGTAGTCTTGTTTACGGTGTAGCTCTAACATGGTCTGTGGTAGAACCATATACGCAATTCGTAATGAAGGAAGAAGGCACTTTGAAAATGTTCCCAGGTAAACGGTTCGCTGTTGAGTATCCAGGCTTTGCAGGGAAGGTATCGGTTTGCCGACATATCTGAACTCACTATCATAATCGTCCTCAATAATGATCCCATTCTGATCTGTTGCCCATTTCAGTAATTGCATTCTCTTGGCCAGCGGCATGACCATTCCATAGGGGAACTGATGTGACGGTGTAATGTAGACGATGCGGGAATTGCTTTTGTATAACTTATGGATATGAAGTCCATCTGCTTCCAGCGGAATCGGGTGAATGTCCAAACCTTTATGTTGAAAAACCGTCCGAACACCGTCATATCCCGGGTCTTCCATCGCGATACCATGACTAACATCACCTAGTAATCCAGATAACACACCGAGCAGGTATTGAACACCAGCTCCAATTATAATTTGATCAGGTGAACAATTTACTCCCCTAGAGCTGTGCAGGTAATTTGAAATTTCAGATCGAAGTCCCGGTTCTCCAAGAGGATCGCCATAGGAGAACAACTTCATTTGGTTCTGGAGCAAGCTCTGATTGGATAACTTGCGCCAAGTGGCAAATGGAAAATGCTCAGCATCTACGTCACCATAACGAAAATTGTATCGAATCTCTGGGCTATCCTGAATACTGTTTTCCAACCAATCCTTACTCACTACATGGGACAAGGGCAATGCTTCCAGCTTCAAATCCATTATGTATAAGCCACTTCTAGGTCTGCTCTGGACATAACCTTCGGCTAATAACTGTTGATAGGCCATATCGACTGTATTACGGCTAATGTGGAGGTGGCTGGATAGTGAACGAATAGAGGGAAGACGACTATCGGCTGGTAACTTTCCGTTCAAAATATCTTTCTTAATATAGTGATAAAGCTGAGTGTATAACGGATCTCCAGACTCTCTGTTCAACAATAATGTCAACTCAATCATGCTAATCCTCCTCGTTGCCAGAACTGACCCTATGATTTTGTTGAGAGTTGTCACTACTTATGGGGTCAATCGATGGTTACAATTATATCAGTTCCGGTCGAATTGAAAAGATATCAGTGCACTGGATTACTATTGTTGTAGGAGGAGAAGGAATGAACAAACCTATAGATGTTATGGAACGAATAGAAAATCCGTCAACACAAGCGGTGGAAAACTTCAATCAACACCCTGGTTTCCGCCGTATGTTTGCCCCAGACCAATTAACAATAGGGCTGTTTTTACCACTTAAATTCTATAAAGGACACATGGATGTTCTAAAAGGTCAAGCTGACCTCGTGGAAAGCATTGATCAACGCAATTTTGCTGCCGTATGGGTGCGAGATGTCCCTTTATTTGATCCCGGCTTTGGAGATGCTGGACAAGTATTTGACCCATTTGTCTATCTAGCCTATCTTGCTGCAAGAACCCGAAACGTTTCCCTAGTAACAGGAAGCGCGATCTTCACGCTTCGCCATCCGATTGATTTAGCCAAGGCAGCTGCATCCATTGATGTACTCTCGGGCGGACGACTTGTGTTAGGGATTGCTTCTGGCGACCGACCTGCTGAGTTTCCGGCATATGGGATAGATGGGGAGCATCGTGATGTGCGATTCCGGGAGACGGTGGAGTTTTTCCGTGAGCTTATACAGGATAGAACTGGCGCAATTCAATCTTCTCTTGGTCAATTGAAAGGGCTTGAATTACTCCCGAAACCAGCAGCTGGTGGTATTCCGCTCGTTGTGACAGGCTCAAGCAGGCAGTCTTTAGATTGGATTGCGAAGAACAGTGACGGCTGGCTTACGTATCCCGAAGCAACGGCAAACGAATCCGGTCCTCAGATGCTTGGCCATAAGATTAGTGCCTGGCGTGAAAAAATACCTAATGGCATGTTCAAGCCGCATATGACCAACGAATGGATTGATCTTGTGGAAGATGTCAATTATCCTCGAACACCGCTTCGTGGCGGGTACATATTACGTACAGGTCGGGCAGGTTTGATTCAGCTTTTGGAGGAATGGCGAGCGGTGGGAGTTAATCATGCTGCACTAGGCATTCATTTTTCGAGTCGGCCTCCTGCTGAGGTGATTCAGGAGTTGGCAGAGGAAGTATTGCCGCTCTTTCCTACGCATGTGAGTCCGAAGCCATTGTTTACAGGGTGGTAGAGCATAAAATTATTGTCTGATGACAAAGATGGCTTTTCTCCGCATTTCTGTTAACGATCAGAAGAGGATCGATCCGCTGGCAGCGATAAGGTCAGGGGTTCGATCCCCTAGGTACCATAACGAAAAAGACGTCATTACGAAATATATTATGGCGTTTTTTTCGTTATGGATTGTTCAGGTAGCGAATGCGTAGCTTAGTCCGCGTGCGTGCATGAAGCTGTAAATCGACTCGATACAGCAGATCAGGGATGATGCCAAAGGTATGACATACTTTTATGTAAACGCTTTAATTAAATATAGACAAGGGATGCCGACGGTGATAATATTGTTTCTGTAAGAAACTATATTGTTCTTATCAAATATAATTATAAGGACTTCATTCTTAAGTATACGAATAACGCCCTGTGCTAAAGAATTTTAATTGTTTGGTGCTTGAGCGTAACGAGAGGGATGGGAAATATTATGAGTATAATTGAAACAACAATCGAATCTTTTGACGGTACTCGCCTATATTCTAGTAAAAATTTAGTTAGTGATGCGAAGGCAGCTGTAGTCATTGTTCACGGACTAGCTGAGCATGCAGGGCGCTACGATTATTTGACAGAGAAGCTGAATCAGCGTGGGTTTAGCGTGTATCGGTTTGACCATCGTGGTCATGCCAGATCCGAGGGACAGCGTACGTTTTATAAAGAATTTGATCATCTTATTGAAGATGTTCATGTCATTGTTGAGGCGGCATTGCAAGAGAGTGGCGATCTTCCGCTATTTATCATCGGACATAGTATGGGCGGTTTTGCAACCTCGTCCTTTGGAACGAAATATCCAGGCAAGGTCAAAGGCATCGTACTATCCGGAGCCCTCACTCGATACAATACAAAAGTTGCCGGAGAACTGCCAATGGATCTTCCTGCAGGCACGTATTTCCCAAATGAGCTGGGCAGCGGCGTATGCAGTGATCCCGCAGTTGTATCCGCTTACGCGAATGACCCGCTGGTTGAAAAGCAGATCTCTGTAGATTTATTTAACAGCTTGGGAAATGGCATAACATGGCTCAAGGAGAACCCCAAGCAGTTTACAGATCCCGTGCTTGTACTGCACGGAGCAAATGATGGACTGGTCAGCGAAAAGGATTCCCGTGACTTTTACGGCGATATTGCTTCCACGGATAAAACACTCAAAATTTATGCTCATCTGATGCATGAGATATTTAATGAACCGACTCGTGATGATGTTATTGAAGAAGCAATTACATGGATTGAAAAACGAATCTGATTTCAGTAGAGTAAGAGAGAATCTGAATATGAAAGGGATTACTCATGAAATTAGATTGGATGGGCGACCATCGGGAACTGATTGAGAAAATTATCAAATACGGTAATGCGTACTCGAACACGTACAAGTTGCAACGAAGTTATGGAACAGACATGATGTTCTCGGCTTCACAGATTCAAACGTTGGAATACATTCTGGAAGCCGAGGACAAGGAAGAGAAGATGTCGGAAATGGCCGCACGACTGGGCGTAAGCCGCAGTACATTTTCCAAGAACGTGAAGAATCTGACGGAAAAAGGTCTGCTCGAAAAATTTCATTTAAGCGGTAACCGCAAAGACATATACGTCAAACCTTCGCTGAAAGGTCGCGAGGTATATACGAAGTATACCGAATTTGTAAGGGAGCTGTGCTTTGATGAGATTTTCAAGTATGCAGATCAGATTTCAGAAGCAGATAAGCAAAACTTTGTTCGCATCATGGATTTGTTTGCCGACGTGCTCGTCTGGTATGGTGAAAAAGAACAGGAAGCGCGCAAGTTAATCAGAATTGATTCCTCTGAAACATGAACCTTGAAATTAAGGGCAACAGCCCATTCCCTCCGCGAATGTCCGTCATACAGTATAAAGTGCTTGATGCAGCAGAGGCTGTAGGACAATTATTCAGCAGGGAGTGGGATGTGTGAAATCATCAACAAAGCTTACCGGACGGGTTATTTATAAAGGAGATCCGGGATACGAAGCGGCGCGCAAGAACTGGGACCCGCATACCGATAAATATCCTAAAGTTTTTGTTTTTGCCCAAAAGACGAAAGATGTATCCAACGCTATCCGATGGGCTCGTGAAAACAATGTACCGATCAGGCCGAGGAGTGGAAGACATGCGCTTGAGGTTAATCTTTCACAAGTGAATGGTGGTATCGTGATTGATGTGAGTGATCTGAATTCCATCAAGCTTGATAAAAAAAATGGAACGGTTGTTGTTGGAACAGGAAACCGAGTGGGAAGAATTGCGAATACCCTTGCCAAGCAAGGTTTCATAGCTCCTTTTGGTGACAGCCCTACTGTAGGGATCGGTGGAATTACGTTAGGTGGGGGAATTGGGCCTCTCCAGCGTACGATTGGACTCATCAGTGATAACCTGCTTGAGGTAGAGATGGTGGACGCCAAAGGAAAAGTGATTCGGGCTAATAAAAATCGTAATTCGGATCTCTTTTGGGCCTCGCGGGGAGGGGGCGGTGGTAACTTCGGAGTATACACCCGTTACAAATTCAAAGTGCGCCGTGCTCCAGCGAAGGCGACTGTATTTAAAATCACCTGGCCATGGGCTCAATTCGAAAAGGTGCTCAAAGTATGGCAGAGGTGGGCTCCCTCTGTGGATACAAGACTGGGCAGCGAGTTGTCCATCGGACCGAAAAAGGGTGGCAATGTTGTCATGGAGGGGCTGTTCCTAGGGTCAAAAACAGAGGCACTCCGTCTATTGCAGCCGATTACGAGTGTTGGCACACCGACAAGTTCCATTGTTCGTTTGTTACCTTACACGGAAGTTGTGAAGTTCTTATTACAACCTGATCCGACCGAGACTCAACGGTATAGCAACCAGTTCTCGTCCGGTTTTGGACGAAAACCATTCCCCGACAAAGCCATTAAATCGATGCGAACATTTTTGGAGAACCTGGAAGAGGGACCAGGCGGATTCTATTTCCTCAACTGGGGCGGAGCAGTAAGTCGCAAATCACCTAGATCAACCGCCTTCTTCTGGCGTAAAGAGAAGTTCTATGTGGAATGGACCAGTACGTGGCTCAAACCATCCCATGCCGCCAAAAATATCGCACTCGCTCGTAATACTCGCAAGAAATTGCAACCATACATTGTGGGTTCCTATATCAACGTTCCAGACCAAGGGATCAAGAATTCCGGTCCAGTGTACTATGGAGCCAACTATGCCAGACTGCGGAGAGTCAAAGCCAAGTATGACCCGAAAAATGTGTTTAACAATCCACAAAGTATCACTCCGGCTCGGATAGTGTAAGGTAGAGCCATTCATTTTTTAACAGTAGCTAGTGCTAATTAGAAGTTAAATTCATCTATGTACTATTAATAATAAAGACACGTCTTTTATGGCGTGTCTTATTGATATTTATGGTAGTATAGATGCCAAAACGATATATGAAACGATACAGTTGCTGTTCGACCCTTGAATGGAGGTATAGCTCATGTATGCACCGATCTTATCTACGAAATTAACCATTCCAGTTCAGCGCTCCCATGTAGTGGATCGTCCCCGCCTGTATGTCCGTTTCGGCGAGGGGATGCACGCTAAACTCATACTGGTCTCTGCTCCTGCAGGATCAGGAAAAACACTACTAGTCAATCAATGGGTTAAGTCTTCTTTAATAGATACAGCTTGGCTCTCGCTGGAAGAAGCGGATAACGATCCTTCACGTTTTTTGACATATCTATGTGCTTCGTTACAGACGATTGTCCCCAAGCTTGCTGAAGGAATCATGGGATTTGTTCAATCTTCCGAACCGCCACCTAATGAGACCATTATTACATACCTTCTTAATGAAGTTTCTGAAATAACCGATCATTTTGTACTTGTTCTGGATGATTATCATCTCATGACTTCAGAAGTGATCCATCAAGCGCTTGCCTACTTACTGAGGCACATGCCCCCGCATATGCATATCGTCATGACTACGCGTCAGCAACCCAAGTTACCTTTGGCTCGACTGCGGGCAAAGGGGGAATTGATTGAAATACGTGGTAGTGATCTGCGGTTTACTTCTGCCGAATGTAGTGAGTTTTTGGATCGGATCATGGGATTGAAACTTTCAGAGGAACATGTCGCTCTCCTTGAAAAACGAACAGAAGGCTGGGTGGCCGGGTTGCAGTTAGCGGCCTTATCCATGCAGGGTTCTTCTGATCTAAATCACTTTATGGAAACGTTCAGTGGCAGGGACCCATTTGTACTGGACTATCTAATGGAAGAAATATTACAAGGGCTTACCGAACAGGTACAGAACTTTTTATTGAAAACGTGCATGTTGGATCGATTATGCGGTTCATTGTGTGATGCGATCTTTGATATAGATGAACCCAAGGAACATGAATCCGTTGATTTTACCGGACAGGACATGTTGGAGTGGCTGGAGCAAGCCAATCTTTTCATCGTTCCCTTGGACAATGAGAGGCGATGGTATCGTTACCATCATCTGTTTGCAGATTTATTGCGTAAAAGAGTACACCAGAATTCAAATTATGCCGGCACAGCGCAGACCGAACTGTCTGTTACTGAGATACATAAGCGAGCGAGTATCTGGTATGAGAAGCATCAAATGGAGCTGGAGGCTTTCAATCATGCTGTAGCTGCGGCAGATACTCATCGGGCATCGGATCTGTTGGAAGGTAAAGGTATGCCACTTCTTTTTCGCGGGGGTGCTGTTCCTGCCTTGCAATGGTTGAGTTCTCTATCCTCAGCAGAAATGGATTCAATACCTTCCCTATGGGTGATGCATGCGGCTGCGTTGTTAGTGTCAGGACATATGATAGACGTCGAACCCAAATTGCAGTCTGCTGAACAAGCGTTACAAAATATGGAACCTGAAAAGATCAATTCTGATCTCATCGGACATATTGCCTCCATCCGAGCCACGCTGGCTGTCAGCCGGCACGATGCGGATACGATTATTACGGAGTCACTTCGAGCACTCAAATATTTGCATCCTCATAATCTGCCCATTCGTGCAGCAACAGCTTGGACCTTAGGATATGCATACCAGCTTCAGGGAAAACGTGTGGAAGCCGAATTGTCCTACGAGGAATCATTATCGAACAGTACCAGGATCGGACATCATATCATCACGATGATGGCGACACTGGGCATGGGGAATATGCAGGAATCTAACAATCAGCTACACCTGGCGGCTGAAGCCTATCAGCAGGTGGTACATATGGCAGGTAAGCCACCGCTACCCATTGCTTGTGAAGCCCACTTGGGTCTGGCGCGAGTTCATTACGAATGGAATAAGCTTGATGTGGCGATGTTACACGCTCAACAGAGTGTGCAGTTGGCACATCAATTTGTCCAAACCGACAGGGTTGTTGCAAGTGAGTTATGGCTCGCCCGAGTGACGCTTGCGAAGGCGGATCTTCTTCAAGCCGCTTTTATGTTAGATAGAATCAACGAAAAGGCCCAACGGTTAAATTTTACAAAGGCGATCCCTGATATTACTGCTGCATACGTTCTTGTGCTCCTTCGTCAGGGCGATCTGAAAAAGGCAATACGATTATCATGGGACAGAAATCATGCGCTTAGTCAGACCAGAGTATTGCTGAAGCAGGGGAACACCTTGGGAGCACTTGGTATGATGGAATCCTGTCTTCACTTGGCCATAACCAAAGGCTTCAAGGATGAACAGCTCAAGGCAACAATCCTTCTGGCGGTTATCCATGAGGAACATGGAAATAGAACACAAGCTATCGAGCTCCTGACTGAGGCCATGATGATGGCAGAGCCAGCAGGCTTCATTCGTGTATTTGTAGACGAAGGTGTTGTTGTGCACAGTCTTTTGAAGAGTATGAGAGCACGTGGTGACTCACATTTATATCTGCTTCAATTACTGGCTGCATTTGATGAAGGTGAGGACAACAGAATAGAAATGATTTCGGAAGAGACAGATGTATATCCGTACGTTTCTGAACTGCGAATTGATCCGTTAAGTGTGAGAGAGCTCGAAGTATTACATCTGATTGCGCAGGGAAGATCCAATCGGGAGATTAGTGAGATACTTCATATTGCGCTGCCTACCGTGAAAGGACATAACCGGATTATTTTTGACAAAATGCAGGTGAAGCGACGAACCGAAGCCGTGGCAAAAGCACGTGAATGGAAACTCCTGTAACGGATGTATCTTTGAAACAATACTTTAGTATCTAGGGGCCGAACCCACTTCCCGATATACTCATGGCAAACAGGAACATGTGGGGGGAAAGATATGAGAGCTATCATATGTACAAAGTATGGATCACCAGATGTGTTGCAGCTTAAAGATATAGCGAAGCCATCACCCAAAGAGCATGAGATTCAGATTAAAATACATGCAACAACCGTAACATCGGGGGACTGTAGAGTTCGCGGTTTTAATAGCCCATTCCTGTACTGGATACCCATGCGTCTTTTTTTGGGAATCCGAAAACCCCGAAATTCGATTCTGGGCGTAGAGTTAGCAGGCGAAGTTACGGCGATCGGCAAGGAAGTGAAGCGATTTAATTTAGGTGATCAGGTATATGCACTAAATGGAATGCGTTTCGGTGCCCATGCTCAGTATATATGTCTATCTGAAGAGGATCCCGTCACTTTGAAACCGGTTAATGCAACGTATGAGGAAGCAGCAGCTGTTCCGTTCGGTGGAACTACGGCCTTATATTTTCTGCTCAAAGGAAACATAAAACGGGGAATGAAAGTGCTCATCTATGGAGCTTCGGGAGCCGTAGGAACTGCTGCTGTACAGCTTGCAAAGTATTTTGGAGCAGAAGTGACAGGGGTATGCAGTACAACGAATGTGGAATTCGCGAAGTCACTTGGTGCCGAGCATGTTATCGATTATATGAAGGAAGACTTTACAAAAACAAGTCAGCGGTATGATCTGATATTGGATGCAGTTGGCAAAGTCTCGAAAGGTCAGTGTCGGCACCTATTGGTACCTAACGGCACATATGTCACTGTTGATGGGCAAGGCATCGCAAGGGTTACTGCGAAGGATCTGATACTTCTTAAAGAGTTGATGGAGGCTGGTAAGATGCAAGCGGTGATTGACAGACGTTATGCCTTGGAGCAAATTCAGGAAGCTTATCGCTATGTGGAAACAGGGCGAAAGAGGGGAAATGTCGTGATTACGGTCAAACATGAGAACTAATTGGCAGTGTGTCGAACTTACTTTTCAAAGGAATGAAAAAGCCACCCTCGGTCATATGACCAAGAGCGGCTTCTTTACATGCCAATTCGCATATCAGCCATTCAGCTATTATGCTTTAACTTGTTCTCCAGCAAATACTTCAACGTTCATTGGAGCGGCCATGAATGCTGCTGCTTGTTGAACAAAAGCTTGGAAATGCGCGCTTGTGTTGTGGGAAGCTGTAGCAGCTTCATCTTTCCACAGCTCGATCATCGTGTATTGTTGTTCGCGTTCTGTGCTTTTTGCCAAATCGTAGCTGATGTTACCTTCTTCTTGACGTGTTGCAGCAATCAGTTCTTTCGCAGATACGAGGAATGCTTGCTCTTGGTCCGGTTTAACTTGCAGATGCGCGTGAATGATAATCATAATGTATAACCTCCATATTGTGTTTGTTTGGAATGTGTTAAGAATGTATGGTTACTAACCAATATAATCGAACTTACAGGGAAACCGTCCCTGATATTATGCCCAAGTTGTGATGGTTTCTACAGGCAGACGGTAGGAAGGGTGGCCTTCTTTGGCCGATTTACCGATCGAGATCAACATAACAGGTTGATAACGCTCTTTGTCCATGCCAAATGCTTCTGCAATTTGATCTTTCTCATAACCACCAATTGGGTTGGTGTCATAACCATGAGCACGAGCAGCAAGCATCAATTGCATGGAAGCAAGGCCAGCATCGATCAGGTTAACGTCACGAAGATCGGAAGCAGCCATCTTTTCGTAATAAGGCATTACAGTTTTGAGCTGCATATCCTTAATGTCTTGTGGCATGTAACCAAGTTCTACAGCTTTACCAAAAATCTCATCCATGTATTCAACGTTGTTCATATCAATAAATACGCCAATAACAGCGGCAGAAGTCAACACTTGATTTTGATTAAATCTCGCAAGTGGAGCAAGCTTTTCTTTACCTTCAGCCGTATCAACAACCAGAAAACGCCAAGGCTGCAGATTGATCGAAGATGGTGCACGGGAAGCTTCGGACAGAATTTCTGTCATCTCTTCACGGCTGATCTTCACTTCAGGATCGTAAAGTTTAACAGAACGGCGACCGTAGGTAATTTCGTTAAAATCATTGGTTTTTTGGAATTTGCTTTGAATTGTACTCATTCATGGATCTCTCCTCTATATGGGTTTAGAAATTGTTGTGCATACGTTCCAGGAGATCGGCGAGTGACTGAACTTCGTCTTCACTGAAATCCTGTAAAATCTGGTTGATAAAATTGGTCTTCTCTGCTTTGTAGCCTTCAATCTGTTTCCGACCGTGGTCCGTCAAACGAACAAAAGTGACCCGATTATCGTCGGGGTTCTTGCGTCTTGTAACCATCAGGTCCGCCTCAAGCTGTTTCAAGTGGCGTGTAATCGCAGCACTATCAATGTTAATGATTTTCTGCAGCATGGATTGGTTAATCTCATCTACCTGATCCAGCTCATGCAGAATTTCGAAGCGAGAGGAACTGATACCTGTACAGCGTTCAAACTTGGGACTGATTTTGTTACCCAACACGTTCAACAGATTGATGATTTGTTCTTCTTTGGAAACAATACGTGTCATGACTAGACCTCCCGGGTGAATCTGAATCATGAACAACGGCGTATGTTAACCAATGATTAATGTTGCAGTATACAATGCCATTGCCTAATGATTATTTGTATGCTCTCGATCATTGATGTATCAATATTTGATGCGTCAATCATTGATGTCTCAATTAATATATCATGCCTTTTATGATTTTGCAACAGGTTAGAAAATGCTGCTGATTCTAGCGTTATTATCCCACTATGTTACATTACATTCCGTATATGTTGTCCAAATGGATAAGTTAATATTGATTGTTTATGTCATTGAGAATTGTTATCAACTAATTTATAATAAAATGAAATGTACATCATGAGCGAAATTAACAGGCATTTCCTAACAGCAACAAGAAGGTATGTCGATGTAACATGGTGGGAGGGAAAGTACAGCGGATATGAATTTAAATGATCACATCAGGTTGTGGAATCATGTTTTTGTCAAAATACTGGACGTACGCCAGAACGCTTTGGATCCTGGGGAGAAGCTGAGAAATTATCAACTACCAGCGAGTACCTATCTATATATCACCGACGGAAGTGCACGGATACGAATGGATCAACACAGATATATCGTGAAGGGATTCCACATCATTCATGGAGGCAAACAGGCGCATTTAAACATGGAGACGGATTCAGGCGTGACGTATTATATGATTTTGTACAAAGCCATTCTGGCCTTGCCCTGTGGGATGGAAATTCAGCATCTGATGGACCATGAACGTCCGTTCCAGGACCAATACGCACTTGTACCAACCCGTCCGCTGCACCTGTATCAGTGTATGGAGGAATTAAAACAGGAGTGGGAACAGTCCACTAAGCTTGCAAAGTTACATGCCAAAACCTTATTTCATCAATGGGTATATTCTTTGTTGGCAGACATATACGAACAATCCATTCAGCCACATAAACCGGATACGGTCACACAGGCTATTGAATACATGAATGCTCATCTCCATAAGCCCATAGCTCTTGACGTAATGGCAGAAGCAATGGAATGCAGTGTGGGGCACTTGTCCAGGTTGTTCAAACAAAAGTTAAACATCAGTCCCATCCAGTATCTTGGACAGATCCGAATGGAGAGGGCAGCACATCTTCTGGTGCATACCCGTGCTACGCTGCAACAGATTGCAGAACAGGTCGGCTATCCGGATGCACATTCACTGAGCCGCAGCTTCAAAAAAATAAAAGGTCTTTCTCCAATTCGTTATAAAAAAGGAGTAAGCCAACGGTTTAACAAGTCGCAACAGACATTGGTATTGAACAACAAGCAAGATTTGCCCAGTATAATGCAAGAAAATGCCCTTCATTCGTTACATTCCCATCTATATAATGATATTGATTATCAATATCAAAAGAATGTTGGAGGGGAATTAATAATGCAAGGAAAATTCAAAATGACAGCACTAAGCATGATGTTGTGTCTAACGCTATTGCTCACGGCCTGTTCCAGTCCGGCACCGTCTGCAAGTGGTACGCAAACAGAGACCAATGCGGCTACTACACAATCGGGTAACCAGACAACGGAGACAGGGAAATCGACTGCACAGCCGGAGACGCGGACGGTCTCCACAATGAGGGGAGATGTGGTAATTCCGGCCAATCCTCAGCGTGTCGCTTCAGATCAATATATGGGGTACCTGCTGAAACTGGGCATTGTACCGGTTGGTGTAAGAACATTTATGCTGAACGAAGGATGGATTGAAAAGTCTGGCATTGCTGCTGATGTTATAGCGGGTATTGAGGATTTGGGAGGAGAGTTCCCAATGAATCTGGAGAAATTAGTGTCACTTGAGCCGGATCTCATCATCGGTTCCATTGATAAAAATATTGAGGATTACGAAAAAATTGCAACGACCGTCTTTTTACCTTATTGGGAAGGCGATAAAACTTCTGGTCCACTGGAAAAGCTGCGCCGGATTGCTGGTGTTTTTGGTAAAGAGAAGGAAGCAGAGCAATGGATCACGACATATGAAGAGAATATCGAAGAGACTAAGAAGCAGATTGATGGTGTAATTAAAGAAGGCGAGACCGTATCCATCATTCAAATAGGATACAAAGCGTTGTATGTACTTGGTGCAGAAGGTGGGAACTATGGTAGTTCCACGATCTACGAGATGCTGAAACTGCCTCCTACTCAGCAAGCACTCGATATGAAGGATGGATTCGAGACGATCTCCCTTGAAGTACTGCCTGAGTATATGGGAGATCATATCTTCTTATATGGTTCGGGTAGCGAAGACGCCAAAGAGATCCTGAACAGCGAGGTGTGGAAACGTCTGCCTGCTGTGCAGAAAGGACAAGTCTACGCCTATGGTTCCTTGGATGGAACAGAGGATGAGTTCGTCATGGAAGATCCCTATTCACTGGAGTTGCAGTTGGATAGTATAAAGAATTTACTATTGGGAGCTAAAAAATAGAGTTAATTAGTTCACACAGAATCGGATCAGAACGGGGAGGGGACGTGCGCATGGAGGAAAATGATTGGATCAAACAACTGGAGCAACTACATTTCTCTGCTGTCCACGTCTGCCATTACTGTAACAATCCGGGGGCTGTTCATCATCGGATCTGGAAAAGGTTCGCCATTTGCAGGGTCATCGCGGGCAAGGGATCTTTGTCTATGGATAACATTGTACATACGGTGTCTCAAGACGAGTGGTTTTTGTTGAAGCCAGGAATGCATGTGGAGTTTCAGACGGATATGGAAGCACCTGTCCGATATCAGATCATTTTATTTTCCTGTGTTACACTTACCCGGCGTCGGAATGCTTGGCATACCGAGGCATTTGATCTCCCTGTGACGGGCAAACTTAATGTTCCTTCCAATACACGTGATATTCAGGAGATGATGGATACCCTGGTGAGTGGAAAACACTCGTTTGTGAGTCTGGAAAAGACGCGCAGGAAACATCTTTTGCATCAGTTGTTGATTCAGTTAATGATGCACGTGAATGAAGCAACACCCCCTGTAGCGGGGATGGATGTGGCACTTGATTATATGACGCATCAGTATATGGAAGACATTCGAATGGATCAGATGGCCCGCATGGCAGGGCTTAGTGTGAATCATTTTATAAGAACATTCAAACGGCAACTTAATATGACCCCGATTGAATATATACTGAAACTACGTATGGCAAAGGCCAAGCAGCTGTTATTTTCTTCAGACAAAATCAAGGATATTGCAGAGCAAGTGGGTTATAAGGACGAGCACTATTTCAGCAGAGTTTTCAAGAAAAACGAAGGAATCGCCCCAACATTGTATATGAAAAATAAAGTGAATCGCATTGCCACCTTATATTACGGGTTGGACGATTATGTGATCACACTCGGTTTGAGGCCAGTATCCTCTTTATCCTATGGTCAGAGGGTGGTTCGTCATGTTGCCATACCTGCGCTTCAAGCACATAGTTATCAGGGACTTATTCTGGATAGCTTCAATCAGGACTATGATGATTTGAGGCGAGTCCAACCGGACCTGATCATTACAAGTGATCGTTTGGAGCCCAATGACTCCCTGCATCGGATCGCGCCTACCACCATGCTGGAGCACACCAATCATTTTGGCGAGAGGCTTCTGTATATGGCGGACATTATGGGTCGCACCGAACAGGCTGTACAGTGGATAGAACAACATGCTGAACTGAGCCGGGTTCTTCGAGGACGCATTCAATCGAGGTGGGGGAAACAGAGTGCCATGTTCATCCGGGTGACTTCTCATTTCTACCGAATGTATGGATTGAATAATCAGACAGGGGCGCTATTGTATGATGATCTGGGATTTTATTTGCCTCGTGATTTTCCGGAAGAACAGTGGGCTGTAGAGAGTAAAGTTCGCGATTTGCAGTTATACGACGCGGATCATGTGTTTGTAATGGTCGATCCCACAGAAGAGGCACGTGCTCAACTGAGGCAATTACAGCAATCCAGTGCATGGTTGGCATTAAAGGCTGTTCAAGAAGGCCAAGTATATAATGCAGGAGATATTTTTTTCAAAACGCTGGGTCCCACCGGACGCATGTGGGCCATGCGATATGTGGCAGAGCAACTTGGGGTTACCTTACGGTGATATTGTGCAAGAGAAGAGAGTGGAATAATCCATGGTAAGCCTGTACGCTTTTCCCTACTATAGTGATAATGATTATTATTATTAAATAGTAGAGGGGATTTACTACAAATGGTAAGACAGAGAGCAACAACGATGATACTGTTGGCCCTGCTTGTGCTCGTTCTGACGGCATGTAGCAAGGCAACAGAAGCAACGCCTCCGCAACAGGATACACCTGTGGAAGAGAGTGGTACACAAACGATTGAGCATCTTAAAGGAACAACGGTTGTACCGCAAAAAATAGAGCGTATGGTGGTATTATCTGCTGCTTACATCGATCACATGTTGACGATTGGTGAGAAACCAGCAGGCGTTAATGTAGAAGTTCGTTACGGAGGAGATTATTTGCCTTACTTTGCAGATCAGCTTGCCGGCATTCCAACGGTAGGGTCTGCAGACAGTCCTAACCTGGAGGCTATCCTTCAGATTGATCCGGATGTCATCGTTATTGAGAGTCGAACTGCGGAGAGTACGTATGATCAATTGGAGAAAATCGCTCCGACGATTGTACTTGGTACTGAATGGCTGGATTTTGTTGATGATACAACATATTGGACACAGGATCTGTTGACCATTGCCGGGATGTACAACAAAGTGGATCTGGCAAAAGAAAAGATAGCCGAGGTAGAGCAGCAGGCGAAGCAATTAAAAGCGAAGATCGAACAACTGGATCAAAAAAAGTTGGCTTATCTGCGTGTAAGAGAGAAGACCCTACAAATTTACGCGGCAAAAGGACATCCAACCAACACACTTTTGTATCATGATCTTGGATTTGTGCCAACGACTGTGACACCTGCCGAACAACGTGAGGATTTGTCCATGGAGAAAATTGCAGATGTGGATGCTGATTTCGTAGTTCTGGAGATTGACCCGAATGCCGATGAGTATTTAAACAACATCAATGCAAGCTCACTCTGGAAGGGAGTACCGGCTGTTGGTACAGATCAGGTCTATACGACAGATTCCTTCTGGTTGTTTAAGGGCTGGGGAGCAATTGGACGAAGCGAGATTATCAACGAAGTTGAAGACATGATTAATAGATGAGACGTTATCCAAGACATGATTATTCAGAGATGTCGGAAGCGCTACAGCAATTTTTTGTGACGAGGATCCAAGCGACTTGTGATGATTCCAAGTATCCTTTCCATGTGAAAGATCTGCTTAATGAAGAGAAACGAAACTTGATATTGCGTGAACAGGCTGTGCAGCAAGGGCTTCAATTGGGCTGCAAAGGAAGTGTGGCCGTCGGTACACTTTTTGCCAAACGTTACTCCGTATTTGTTATGTCCGTAATCTCAGCTTTCAGTCTATACGATACGATACTTAGCGTTGCAGACGATGATGTGCGGTTTGAATTGAATGGAGCAGGTGGCATGCGATATGAGACTCGGCTGAAGAGCTCCTTGTTGGAGGGGGGAGATCCTGTTCAGCGCAGGTCAGAGAGTGGTTTGCTCAAGAAAAGAGTGCTGCTACATCTGGAACCTGTCCTGCGAGCGGTAGCCGTCGGAACAGGAGCGAGCGATAAGGTCATGTGGTCTCTGGTTGCGCATAATGTGCAACAATTGTATGCACGAATGATCCATGATCAGAGCATTTGGAAGACAGATGAACGGCTTGCAAAGATTCAAGAAGATCAAAGCATCTGGCTGGATCGGCAAAACGATAATGCATGTACATTTGCCAATGAGCTGCAGCACTTCGAACATTCCGGTTGGCAGGGACCGCCGTTCCTGATACGCCGATATTGTTGTTTGGCATATCAGGTTGGGAGCGGCAGTCACGCACATGCATATTGTAACAGTTGTCCGAAGCTGGATTCGGAATCCCGATTGCGCAAACTTCTCCAGCAGTGAACTAACAGACACTTTTGTACCGCATGGTACGAATCTGTTTTAGACAATCTGTGTTCTCTTCGGTTTCCAGTGGGTAGAATCTATGATCGACAAGCTACACAACCTGCAGCGGCTTGAGCCAGCGTCTGCGGGTTTGTTGGCTTTGTACAAGTTCACGATACCTTTGCATTGAGGTATAGTATTCGTTATACTTCAAGCTATTGATCAATTAATCACTAACTATTGGAGGGGGGATTATCATGGCAAAGGATACAGCAGCGTCGGTTAACCGGCGAAATGATATTATCTCTGCAGCAATTGACGTCTTCGCGGAAATTGGCTATTATCGTGCGACTACAGCCCAGGTAGCTGAACGGGCACAGATCTCACAGCCGTATATATTTCGTTTTTTCAAAACAAAAGAAGCTTTATTATTAACTGCAATTGAGGTCTCATGGACACGGGTGATTGATTCGTTTCGAATTGTGGTGGAGACGGCGACACCAGATCAGTTAGAGAATGATCTCATTGAAGCCTATGATAAGATTCTGGAATCGCACAAGAGCGAAATCTTGCTTCAGATGCAGGCGCAAACGATCAGGGAGGAAGTCATTCGTCAGGCTATGCAAAAAGGCATGAGTGATGTAAGAAGCATTGTACTGGAAGCTTTCACCGTTGCAGGAATTGCTGAACCGCTAAAAAGAACCATGATTTTTCTGGCAATCGGGATGTTGTGTAATGTATCTAATGCACTGGATATGCCGGAGCTGAAGGAACGATAGAGAGGGAGGTAAAGTCCCTTTTTGAATTTTAGTTATTGATCAATCACTAATTATGGTTTATATTGTTTTCAGGTAAGTAATCGATCAATAACTAAATGAATGAAAGAGGTCGATCCACGATGAATAGAGCTATTGTGATTGGTGCCACAGGTGGAACAGGTGCAGCAATTACGGAGGAATTGATTAGACGGGGTATTTCTACCATTGCATTTGGGCGCTCCCGTCAAAAGTTGGAGCAACTTGCGGTAAAGTTGGGATCTTCAGATCACCTGCAAATCGCAGTGGGGGATGCATTTCGATCGGAGGATATTATTGCTGCTTCCCAGGGTGCCGATGTCATATTTCATTGTGCGAATGTCCCTTATAACAAGATGGAGAGCAGGCTAATTCCGCTGGGCGAATCCGTGATGGTGGCGGCAGAACACATGGGTCTGAACGTGGTGGTAATAGACGGAATCTACCCCTATGGCAGAAGACAAATGAAGGAAGTAACCGAAGAACATCCGAAACAGCCACATACGCGCAAAGGCAAGACACGACTTGCCTATGAACAGATGTTATTCAGTGCAAAATGGAGCAAAGTTCAGGTGATGATTGTTCGCTTGCCGGACTATTATGGCCCAACGGCCAATCAGGCTTCCTATCTGGGTTCAACCCTTGAAGCGATAGCAAAAGGCAAGATGGCTTTTTTTATCGGGAATATGAAAGTACCCAGAGAGTACATCTATTTACCGGATGCTGCAGTCATGGTGGTGGAGCTGGCAAGCAGAGATACGACGTATGGACAGAGCTGGAACATTCCTGGATCGGGGATCATCTCGGGTCATGACATCGTGCGTATGGCACAGAAGGCTGCGGGGAGAAGCAAACCTGTGATGGCGTTAGGAAAAGTGGGATTGACGTTGATCGGACTAGGTGTACCCGTTATGAAAGAAATTGTAGAAATGTTATATCTGACCGAGGAACCCCTGATCTTGAGCAGACAGAAGTATGAGGAACGTATTGGCACGGTTGTGGCAACCTCTTTTGAAGAAGGAATTGCTTTGACGATTAAAGAGCTGCAAGGGGAGTAGAAGGGAATATATTTTTAGATCTTATACACCACGTCAATTCTCCGCATTTTATAATAGTACAATCTATGCCCGGGACTAGCTTTGTACGCCCTTTATTATTAAGCCTATGAATGTCACTTTGTTAGTGATTAATCAATTACTTTAAGCGCGATTGGACTAATTGGTACTATGGGGACGACCAGAGTCACTGGAGAGACGGGTCTAACAGGGATCACAGGACTAACGGGAACCACTGGGCCAACCGGGTCCAACTTTGCAAACACAAGGGTTCTGGGCGATTGCTCTATCCCTGGGTGCTAGGGTTAATCCAGCCTTTCTTGTACAGAGAACATCACCTACGGTAACGACGCTGGTCAGTGGTCTGTTGCCCGTCCTAAACGTCGCGATTACGCTACTTACACTGCGGGCAGTGCTGGGAAGTGGTTCAGTCACTTTGGCAGTGGAAGTCGCACTGAATGCGGGAGATGTGATTGGACTGTTCTATGCTGGCTGCAAGCGGGCTAACGATTAAGTTGAATCTGGGCAGTGGTGCTACGAATGGCATTGTGTGGTCTGTGCATGAGATTACCTAAAAATACTTCTTAACGGACGGTGCCTATGGACAAATTCGTAAAGTTGTAATAAGTTAGTTTGAAGATATTCGAAATATCTTTTAGAAATTGGACTAACAAGTGAGGTGGATTTCATGATTCCTATTTTGGGACGCATTAACGAATTAAGTCGAAAACAACGCAGCAGCGTCGGATTGACAAAAGCAGAACAGAGCGAGCAGCAGGAGCTTAGAAAACAATATTTGCAGGCTATTCGAGGTCAGGTACTGACAACCATGCTGGCAGTATCCGTTGTGGACCCGCTGGGTCATGATGTGACCCCTGAGAAATTAACCAATGAAAAATTGCAGCGCCGTGAACAGGCCGGCCAATAGCATTCCATTAATAAGACAGACCAAGGATACATCTTGGTCTGTCTTTTTTATTTTCTGTAAAGCATCCATCTAGAAGAAAGCTCATCAAAGAAGAGGGTACCGCCCAGTTAGGATTTCGTGTGAATTAACAAGCATGTTAGAAATTTTTAGTTTTTATGACAATAAAGCTACCTCGAACTTCAAATCATCCCCGACAACTCATATAATAACGCTAATATATGTCATGATTACAAGTGGAAAACAAAATTTTCTTCATATAACTAACAAGAAACTAACATTAAATAATTTAAAAGAAAGTTCATATGTGTCCTTGAAAGGGTTGATGAATCATGAGCCTGGAAGATTTGAATGAACGTGTGAAGAAAGATCTAGCTTATTTGTCATTTGGTGGTTCGAACTGGGTACGCCCAAGAGAACATGCGGATGGTCATGTCTATGATGTTGTCATTGTAGGCGGAGGCCAGAGTGGATTAGGGGCGGCATTTGGACTTCTTCGTGAACGAATCTCCAATATTCTCGTTATTGACGAGAATACCTCAGGCCTTGAAGGGCCTTGGGAGACTTATGCGCGTATGGTTACTTTGCGTACACCCAAGCATCTGACTTCCATCGATCTGGGTATTCCTTCGTTAACCTTTCGCTCATGGTGGGAAGCACAGGTGGGGCCTGAAGGTTGGGAAGAGGTAGACAAGATCCCGCGTGGAGACTGGATGAATTATTTGCGCTGGTATCGGGAAGTATTGAATCTGCCTGTTCTTAATGAGATAGAATTGACGCTTGTTGAGCCTATGGAGAACGGAATACATCGACTTCATGTGAATAAGGCAGGAACTCAGATGGACGTTATCCTTGCTCGCAAAGTAGTGTTTGCTACGGGAATACAAGGTGGTGGAGAGTGGCATGTGCCATCCATGATTGCGGATAGATTACCTCGGGATCGGTATGCCCATACGTCGGAAGCGATTGATTTTGATCGATTGAAAGGTAAAAGGGTGGCTGTGCTTGGCGGCGGTGCCTCTGCATTCGATAATGCGAGTTATGCCCTTGCCACGGGTGTGGCGGAAGCTCATGTATTTGTACGGCGGGAACAACTGCCTAGTGTTAATCCCATTCGTCAGATGGAACAATCCGGTATGATTGAGCGATATCACGCTCTTCCGGTTGCGGATAAATATGAAGTGATCTCTCATTTCTTCAAATTCAATCAACCGCCAACCAACGATACGTTTAATCGTGCGGCAGCCTGGCCTGGATTCGAACTACATTTGAATTCGCCTTGGCTGAGTGTAGAAGCGACGGACCAAGGTGCGATTGTGCACACGGCAAAGGGAGCATTTACGTTTGATTTTCTGATTATTAGCACAGGTCTGCTTAGTGATCCGGCACTCCGTCCTGAACTGAAGCTTGTGGAGCCATACATCGCGCGCTGGGAGGACTGTTATCAGGCTCCGCCAGAGCATCGCAATGCATTGCTGGATGCACATCCTTACCTGAGTTCTGGGTTTGCAATGACCAGCAGGAGTGAACAGGGTGAGAAACCGTTGCATGGACTGTTTGTATTCAACTACTCTGCACTTGCCAGCTGTGGTCTGTCGGCATCGGCAATATCGGGAACCAAGAGCGCAGTGCCGAAACTAGTCTCTGCGATAGCCGATCAGTTGTTCCTCGATGATCGGGAGATTATTTTGCAGCAATTCTATGCGTATGAAGAAGAGGAATTTACGGCTACATGGGTGAAAAGTGGTGCCCTCGGCTAAATGAAAACACTGCATAAGTTAGTGAACGTGTGGCATCTGATGCTGCACGTTTTTTTAATTTTTACAGGATGAAGGTTACACTTGCCTCTAATTTGTTGTAAAATGTCGGTTGGAACATGTTAAAGGCAGGGATAATAGATGAATGAAATGAACTATGAACAATTTAGAGCTCACTTGAAGAAAGCGTCGCGTAAACGAAATGTACCTTTGATTAAGATCGTAGCATTTCAAGAGAAATACATGAAGATTGAAGAAGTTCAATTTTACGATGTGGAACAAAATCATATGAGTGTTCAGGCCTGCAATACGTTGTGGATGCATCTGGAGAATAAATCGTTCCGTAATATGGTGTCCCAACATTTGCAGTTTTATAGAGACATGGAGAACCTGGGTCGGCATTCCTTTGAGAATCTGATCAAAGAACTATATGATACGTCTGTTCCTGTGCTGCTCGATTACAATCCCGCTCATTATTACACCTCGGGGCAGCTCGCTGAGATTCTGGTCATGGACGAGGAGAGGCTGGTTGAACAATTGGAGATGGGCCGATTCAAGGGGGCTTTTATTAATGAAGAAGGTAAATGGCTTAAACCCAAACCGGATGCAATGGTTGTAGAGTCATAAACGCGCATGTAAATCCTATGAATAGTTAAATCCTGCAACGCCGCGCTTGAAGCGCCGGATGCTGCAGGATTTTTAATGGATATGAAGCGCACGGAATGACATCTTTATGGACAGGGAAACTTCGTTCGATGAATACTCCAGTCTCTGACGAACTCTAAATCCATCTTTACAAGGATTAGGAGTCCCAGCGATCAGAACGAGGCTCGCGGGCCCGAATAATATTGATTAGTGCTGAAGAGCATGAGTTACGTGAGTCGAAAGTTGCGGGTTTTTGAAGGTTTTTTAATTATTTTGAATGAAAGTGGTTGTTTTTTGAGGGATTTATGATACTATAGAAGCAGTTGGAGGAATGAAGATGCTGACTGAAGAACGATATGCTGCAATTATAGAGCGCTTACATTTACAGGGAATTGTGAAATTACAAGAACTAGTTGATGTGTTGGGTGCTTCTGAATCAACGATTAGGCGTGACTTGATCGATCTGGAGAGTCGTCAGATGCTCAAACGCATCCACGGCGGTGCCGCACTGGTGAATGAAAAAACGCTGGAACCGGGCATGGAAGAAAAAACGTTCAAAAACATTCAACAAAAAACGACGATTGCCCGTTTGGCTGCACAGGAGATCGAAAATGGCGAATGCATTTATCTGGATGCAGGGACGACAACGTTAGCTATGATTCCTTTTATTGAAGCTAAAGACGTAACGGTTGTAACCAACGGACTTTCACATGTTGAAGCTTTGGTAAGCAAACGTATTCGCAGTTATTTGCTCGGAGGTATGATGAAAATTCATACCAAAGCAGTCATTGGCAGTATCGCATTACAGAACATGGATAATTTCCGTTTTGATAAATGTTTTCTTGGAAGCAATGGAGTTGATCCCGAAATGGGGTATACAACACCGGATCCGGAGGAAGCCTTGATTAAAAGGCGTGCACATCAATTGTCGGGAAAATCTTATGTGCTGGCTGATTCCAGCAAAATAGGGGAAATTACTTTTGCCAAATTGTTTGATTTGGAGGAGGCCGATTTGATTACTGAGCAGATGCCAGAACACTGGCGGCCTGGAATCGCCCAGAAAACTAAAATAATTGAGGGATAACGATGATATATACGATAACACTTAACCCGTCCATTGATTACATCGTGGAAGTGGATGAGCTAAAACTTGGCGGATTGAATCGAATGAATCGGGATTTGAAGCTCCCTGGCGGCAAAGGCATTAATGTCTCTCGCATACTGAATCAACTTGGAGCAGATAACACGGCCATTGGTTTCCTTGGTGGATTTACGGGACGTTTCATTAATGACAAGTTGCAAGAAGATAACATTCGGACAGACTTTGTCACAATTGCAGACGATACTCGCATTAACATCAAGCTGAAGCATGGAGAAGAGACAGAGATTAATGGTCTTGGACCTGCAATTAGTGCCGAAGAGGCAGAGCAGTTGCTTCACAGATTGTCTTCATTGGAAAAAGGAGATATTGTCATCCTCTCCGGAAGTGTGCCGCCTTCACTTGGAACGGATTTTTATGATCGTCTCATTAAAGTATGCAAGCAAACGGGTGCCGAATTTGTGATTGATACCACTGGCCCTGCGTTAATGGAAGCTCTGGAACATGCACCATTGCTGGTGAAGCCAAATCATCATGAACTGGCTGAACTGTTCGGTGTAACGATTGATACACGCGAGGAACTGGTGTTATACGGGCGTAAGTTGCTGGAAGCCGGTGCTAAACATGTGTTGATTTCCATGGCAGGTGAGGGTGCACTATTCATTACCAAAGCGGAAGTTCATCATGCGAATGTGCCAAAAGGCACTGTGAAAAACTCGGTTGGTGCCGGTGACTCCATGATTGGCGGATTTGTAGGTACTTATGTACAGAGCGGAGATTTGCTGGAAGCTTTCCGCACAGGGGTTGCATCTGGAAGCGCGACTGCGTTCTCGGATGATCTGGCAACACGTGAATTGATTGATGAACTACGCAATCAAGTGACCATTACGACAATCTAGTTTAAAAGACATATAAAAGCTTTTCATTGTAATTGTAATTGTAATGTAGTGAGGCCTGCCTATGCAGGCCGACTGAACTTAAGGGAGTGTACCAAGATGAGAATAACAGACTTGATGATCCAGGAAACAATGATCATGGACCTGCAAGCCACAACCAAAGATGAGGCTATTGATGAACTGATTGCAAGCCTGAACCGAAGCGGACGAATTAATGATCCGGTCCTGTTCAAGGAAATGATCTATAAAAGAGAAGCTGAATCGAGCACAGGGATCGGTGGCGGAATTGCGATGCCACATGCCAAGACAACAGCAGTGAATGAACCAACGGTTGTATTTGCCAAGAGTAGAAAAGGACTTGATTTTGAAGCGTTGGATGATCAGCCAGCTCATGTGTTCTTCATGATTGCGGCTCCAGAAGGCGCAGGTAATACCCATCTGCGTACGCTTGCAGCCCTTTCCAGGTTGTTGATTGATAGCGATTTCATCTCACAATTGATGAGTACAGATACACCTGCGGAAGTTAGTGCATTGTTTGATGCCAAACAGGCAGAAGCAGCGGAGAAGGAAGTAGCCAAAGAAAAAGCAAAAGCTGAAAAAGCAGCAAATGCCGCATCGGGCTCCACTAGCAATCAGCAACAGAATACCTCTGGGGTCATTGTAGGTAATGCCAATTCGGAAGATTTTGTTGTTGCGGTTACAGCCTGTCCAACCGGTATAGCTCATACGTTTATGGCTGAAGATGCACTTAAAAAGAAAGCTCAGGAAATGGGCATTAATATTCGCGTAGAGACAAACGGCTCTGAAGGAGCGCAGAATGTTCTCACTGCTGATGAGATCGCTCGTGCTAAAGGGGTTATCGTTGCCGCAGACAAAAATGTGGAGATGGCACGTTTCGATGGCAAACCGGTATTGCAAAGACCGGTGAGTGATGGAATTCGTAAATCCGAAGAGCTGATTCGCAAAGCCGTTAACGGTGACGCACCGATCTATCACAGCCAAGGCGGAAATGCCAAAGAAGATGGCGCAAACACTGGTAAGATCAGTGTAGGTAGCAAAATCTATAAAGATCTGATGAACGGTATCTCGCATATGCTTCCGTTTGTCGTAGGTGGAGGAATCCTCCTGGCTATTTCGTTCCTTATTGAACAGCTTGCGGGCGAGGATAATCCCCTCTTCCAGCTGCTTCAAACGATCGGTGGCGGAACAGGTGCGTTCCACTTCCTCATTCCGGTACTTGCCGGATTTATTGCGATGAGTATTGGTGATCGCCCGGCCCTGATGCCTGGTATGGTCGGTGGATTGATGGCAGTTAACTCAAACGCCGGTTTCCTTGGTGGTCTGGCTGCCGGTTTCCTGGCGGGTTATGTAGTTATTGGTCTTCGTAAGTTGTTCAAAGGATTGCCAAAAGCGATTGATGGCTTGAAACCAATCTTGCTGTATCCAGTATTTGGTTTGCTGATCGTGGGTGCCATCAGTTTCTATGTCTTTGATCCAATCTTTGGTTCCCTGAACACCTGGCTGGTAGATGCACTTGGTAACCTGGGTACAGGTAATGCGGTATTGCTGGGCTTGCTGCTTGGCGGCATGATGTCCATCGATATGGGTGGACCATTCAACAAAGCGGCTTACACGTTCGCCATTGGTGTGTTCACATCCAGTGGTAACACAGACGGTGCATGGATGGCAGCGGTTATGGCAGGCGGTATGGTGCCTCCTCTGGCGATTGCACTTGCAACAACGTTCTTCAAATCCAAATTTACAGAGCAAGAACGCAAATCAGGCCTGACTAACTATGTACTTGGATTTTCTTTCATTACAGAAGGTGCAATTCCATTTGCTGCGGCTGATCCATTGCGTGTATTGACTTCTTGTATTCTGGGTTCCGCTGTTGCTGGCGGATTGACACAATTGTGGAGCATTAATGTGCCAGCTCCGCACGGCGGCATCTTTGTTGCAGCACTGGCGAACCACGCATTATTGTTCCTGCTCGCTGTTGCAATTGGTTCTGTGATCTCCGGTCTGATTCTGGGACTGTGGAAGAAGTCACCAACGCTTGTGAAGTAACAGATATAAGAAACATCTCCTGGGTGAAATTCACTTGGGAGATGTTTTTTATTTCAGCTTTTTCGTCAGGTAGTGGAAAGTTGCTTCCGTATTTGTGTAAAATGCTTATTTAGCTTTTACATTCATGTGTGGTAAACTAAATATAATTATATTTTGAAACTATGTTTCGTCTGATGAAACTTATGCAGGAGGAATTGGAATGTCTGATGTAATCAAAAGTCAGGTGCAGAAGCAGTTTGCGAAAAATGCAGGTAAATACGTGACGAGTTCGGGGCATGCCAAAGGTGAGGATCTCGCGTTGCTCGTGGCTTCATCTCAAGCTACTCCGGATATGAACGTGCTGGATATCGCCACAGGGGGAGGGCATGTCGCTAATGCATTGGCTCCGCTTGTTCAGCGGGTGACAGCCCTCGATCTAACGGAAGAAATGCTTCAGGTAGCTGAACGATTTATCCAGAGGAATGGACACGGTAATGTAGATTTTGTAGCCGGGGATGCAGAGAAGCTGCCATTCGATGATGATGTCTTTGACCTAGTGACCTGCCGAATTGCTGCCCACCATTTTCCGGATGTTTCTTCGTTTGTTCATGAGGCATTACGAGTTATGAAGCCCGGTGGAAGGTTGTTATTCATTGACAACGTGGCACCTGAACGTGATGAGAATGACCAGTTTTACAATGAAGTGGAGAAGTGCCGGGATGCAAGCCATGTTCGAGCATGGCGCAAGACGGAATGGATTCATATGCTGGAGTATGCCGGCTTCCGAATGGAAACGATGGTTTCCTTCCAGAAACGCTTTAAGTTTGAAGAATGGTGTAACCGTGCAGCACTGCCGGAACGGGAGAGAGGGGAGCTTGAAGCAAGCATGTTGAGTGCACCGTCTATCATTAGAAAATTTTTCGATTTTGAAGTGACCAAGAACGGGGAGCTTGACAGCTTCCAAGGAGAAAGTGTGTATATCCAAGCGATTAAACCGGCTCATATCTGATTAGGTAAAGGACCATTTAGCTGAGCGGTTTATGCAACGGTAACAGGATGAATGTGAATGTTGATAAAATAAAACAAGCAGAGTACCTTGAATAGGTAGTTCTGCTTGTTTTATTTTGCATATTGATAATCAAAGCGACGGTTTAGGGTTTAAGTATAACTTTGGTACATTCGTCTTCATGATCGTTGAAAATGCGATACGCATCGCTTGCATTCTCCAGTGAAATCCGATGGGAGATGATCTCGGTTGGATCAAATTCACCAGCAGTGATTTTGCGGAACAATTCAGGCATGTAATGTATAACAGGAGCTTGTCCCATTTTGAGATTGATATTGCGTTCAAACAAATTGCCTAAAGGAAACATGTTGTAGGAAGAGCCATATACACCCGTAAGTTGCAGTGTGCCAAATTTGCGGATCGCTTTCATGCCGATTTCGATCGCACTCAGTGAACCGCCGTGAAGTTTCAGCTTCTGCCCGATTTCTTCCAGCATGTTCTTTTTACCATCCATACCTACACAATCGATAACAACGTCGGTTCCGCCTTGTGTAATCTCGCGAATGTGCTCACCCATATCATCGTAATCTTCGAAATTAAAGATCTCTGCATCGTTCAAACGTTTGGCTTTCTCCAGTCGATAGGGCAGGCGATCTACAGCAATAACGCGTTTGGCACCTTTCATCCAGGCGAACTTCTGTGTCATCAGCCCAATTGGACCGCTTCCGAGTACAGTGACTGTATCTCCCGGTTTAACTCCGGCATTCTCGACGCTCCAGTAAGCGGTTGGAAGAACATCGGACAGGAACAATAGGGCTTCATCTTCAAGTTCACAGGATTCAGGAATCACAAACGGAGTGAAGTTCCCGTAGGGAACACGCAATAATTCTGCCTGCCCTCCGGGGTGATTTCCGTAGCGTTCGGTGAACCCAAAATAACCCCCTGTATGAATATCCGGATTGCCATTGGAATTATCGCACTGGCTCTCCATGTCATGATTGCAATAGAAGCACTCACCACAAGCGATGTTAAAAGGCAGGACCACACGGTCCCCCTTCTTCACACGTGTCACTTCCGGACCTACTTCTTCTACAATGCCCATCGGTTCATGACCGATAACATAATCTTTGGCAGCAGGCAAGGCTCCCTGGTAAATATGCAAATCGGATCCACATATAGCTGTGGAAGTAATACGAACGATAATATCATCCTTCTGTTGCAGTTTGGGATCTTCAACCTCTTTGACTTGAATGTCCTTGATTCCCTGAAACGTAACGGCTCTCATCTTTCATATTCCTCCTTATATAGTGGGATTCTCTGACGATTACCCCATTTCAGCTTAAATGATAGATATACATACTAAATTAAACGACAGGCCATTTTACTTTACGCAAGGCATTGAGCAACTCAGGCGGCGCATTCAGATTGTCACGGACCAGATCCTGCGGGGTTAACGCCATCCACTGATTCAGCGATACATCCTCGAATCGATCACTTCGGAATATTTCCAAAAACCATAAAGTGTCTGTGCCGGTATTCTCTATATAGTGTCCCATTGCGACAGGAACATATCCGACATCTCCAGCCCGATAGTCAAATGTGCGAGCAATGCCATTGCCTCCAAAGACAGTCATTCTCCCTTGTCCTGTCAGATAGTATTGCCATTCATCTGCATTGGGATGCCAGTGCAGTTCACGCATGGCGCCAGGTCGGATCTCAACGAGTGCGGCTGCAACGGTAGTTGAGATGGGGAAGTTGGTGGAGTCGACAATCCTTACGCTTCCGCCGGGGGTAATGAGTGGTTCCTGGGCCAACAATCGGTGTTTGAATGTGAGAGGAACGGTGCCATATGGCGACTGAACTTCCTGGCTCTCGATGGAACCCGGGACGGTATCTTGGAAAATGTAGACCTGTTCCTTCGGCATTGACTGAAAAGCGGATTCGGGCACGCCAAAATTGACAGACAGTACTTCTGGTGGGGTATGGGCAAACCAATCCGATATAGATAACGTATTTAGATCGGAGAAGGACCCGTCATCAAACACAAGCAGAAATTCACAACCTTCCTCCAGCCCCTGAATGGAATGGGGTAGACCTTTGGGGAAAAACCAGAGATCGCCAGGCCCGACATCCGCAATAAAATTACGTCCGTTCTGATCTACCGAAGTGATTCTTGCCGTTCCCCAGATCATATAGGCCCACTCGGATTGTTGATGCCAGTGCAATTCCCGTACACCTCCCGGTGTCAGGCTCATGTTCACACCAGCCAGTGTAGTGGCAATAGGGAGATCCCGTACGGTGATTTCACGTGACCAACCCCCATGGTTCAATTGCATATGGGTATCGGAAAAAGACATTTTCAGATTGGGCAATAACCCGTTATCGGTTGCCGGAGGTACCAGCATATCGGGGTTTTGTATATCTCTCATGACGTCTCTCGGTCCCAGATCAGGTCCTCCTACGCCATCACTGCGAATGGGTTGCGGGATGATAAATGGTTTTTCATTTGGTTGCTGTCCTTTGGTCATGAAGTGATCCCTCCAGATTCAGTCCCATGGCACACGCGACATGGTATCGTTATGTTTACACCTATGAATCAGGGCCTGGATAATATGAGGGACAACATCCATCATGATTAAGCTGGGTTGGTTGGGGGCTTTCCAGACTACAGTGTACGGAAACGCTGTTCATAAATCTCGTTTACCCGGTGGAGAACGGCAGGGCCCTGCTCTGTGAAACGAAGTGCTGTCGCTTTATTTTTCACCAGGAACGTACCGGATTCGTGTTCGGTTGGGGATAAGGCCGCATTGTAGAGCAACGAAGCGCCATGGCTTGGATGGGGAAAGAACCATTTCATAATGGGTTTGATATAGAAAGGTAATCCGGATGTTTTGTTGCCCCTTAGCGTATTATTTCCACCGGGATCTACGCTTAGTAATTGTATGCCTTCCGCTTTGGCAGACTTGGCAACCTCGCGTGTCCATAGGGATAAACCGAGCTTTGAAATGGCATAGGGACCAAACAGCTTTTTGAATTCAGCTGGACGTTCCAGGATGTTCAGATCAAATTGTTTGACCATTTTAAACGCGGTGGTGGAAGTATTAATAACTGTTTTCATCTGTCCTTTGAGCAATAGCTCAACGAATTCCATGTAGATGATGTAAGGGACTACCGTCTGAAGTTCAAAGTGCAGTTCATGCCCCTGATCAGAGAAACGAAGCTCCGAAGCGCTACCCCCCGCATTGTTAAACAAGACATCAATTGAATCGGTATCGGATTGGATCTGATCTAATGCAGTTCTCAGACTGTCGTAGTTGGTCAGATTAGCCTGAACCCAACGGAGCTGGCCTGAACGTAAGGCGTTCTGAATATCGGTATCCTCGGATGGGAAAGCAGAACGGTTGAGACCGATGACCTGCCATCCTGCAGCCAGTAACTTGCGTGTCAGTTCAAGACCAATTCCTGACGTTGACCCTGTGATGAGAGCGGTGCGAAGCTGATTTTGTATATTCATATATACCTCCAGATAGAATGGGATTACAGAACGAATCTGTATGCTGCGCTCATTCTATAACTTGGAGTCGACTCCAAGTCAAGGGGTATTGGGATGGGATGGATCATGCTTGACTTGGAGTCAACTCCAAGTTGTAATATGGAGAGAAATGAATGTGGAGGAGGTCCATATGATGAGCGACAATGTAATGTTCTCCATTAAAGAAACGTCAGAACAGGCCGGATTATCAGAAGATACAATTCGTTATTATGAGAAGATTGGGCTGCTTCCCCGAGCTGAACGCAAGGCCAATCGCCATCGGGTATATCGCTCGGAGGATATCCATACGATGAAGTTGATCACATGCCTGAAAAAAACAGGAATGTCTCTGGAGGAAATGAAGCCATATTTACAAATGTCCATGGATTCCGATCTCGCAGATTTCCCGGATGAACGGGAGATGCTGGTTAATCACCGGAAGAAAGTTGAAGCACAGATTGCTTCGCTACAACAAGTCGTTGATTTTATCGATGAGAAGTTGGAGAAACGAAGTATGTATCCTGATGAATGTCCTATTACCGGGGAGAACCAGATGTCTGTTTTTGAAAAACAGAACATATTCTCCTGATGGCAGTGCTGCCGATTTGAATCTGAAAACCCACGTCATGATGACGTGGGTCTTTTTGATGTTTCTAGCATTTAATATCGAGTGTATGACGAAGTCGTTTGATATCGCTTTTGGGAGGGAGACCATACATGCGGGCATACTCCCGGCTGAATTGAGACGGACTTTCATAGCCAACCTGGAACGCAGCGTCGGCGGCATCGGTTGAACCTGCAAGCAACATTCGCCGGGCTTCATGCAATCGAATTTGTTTCTGGAATTGCAAAGGGCTCATGGCGGTAATGGCTTTGAAATGATGATGTAATGAGGAAGAACTCATGTTGATCATGGCAGCAAGTTGTTCAATCCGAAGTGGCTTAGCATAATCAGATTGGATGACTTCGATCACCTCGGCGATGTGCTGTGCATGACTGTCCTGAATAGCAAACTGCTTGATGGAATGTCCATGTTCATCCTGAATAATACGATATAATATTTCGCGGATAAACATAGGGGCAAGGACGGGAATGTCTTCAGGTGTATCCAGCAGCCGAACCAATCGGATCACGGCTTCAAGAAGGTCAGGTTTGGTTGAACTAACAAACAATCCTCTTCGTGTTGAATGGTCAGGTTTGGGTTGTACAAAAGGCGTATCCTGAATCAGATCGAAAATCTGCCCTGAATTAAAATCCAGTCGAATACATAGATAGGGATGTTCGGTTGTAGCCTGTACAACCTGCCCTGAAATAGGCAAGTTTACGGAAGCTACCAAATATTGTGACAGGTCGTAGATGTAGCTCTCGCGGCCGAGTATAACTAATTTGGAACCTTGGGCGACAATGCAGAGGGAAGGCTGATAAACGGAATATATGGGTTGTGAGATTTCGGAGGCACGGATTAAGGCAAGCGATGGAATTGCTGTAGGATGTATCCCGTCACTTGGGGTGAAATGCTCAATAAGTTGAGCCAATTGTTGCTGCTGCTCCGTGATGCCCGTATCCGTTTCATTTGTTTTGATAAGCAAGAATTGTAGCCCCCCTTGTAAACCACTATTACTATTATTTTAAAATGTTCTGGAGGAATAGGCAAGAATACTGTGGGATTTTTCTATCGTACAACGATTGATTCTCTCCATAATGGAGATAAGCAACAGAATCTTTTGAAGCAGAGAGGAGCGAGAAACAATGGAGCGCAGTTCAATGGGTGACCAACAAGAACCAAAACACCCGTATGTGGGGATGTGGGTCACGAAGGATGGATATATCAGACACGAACTTCTTCCTTGCGGTAGATATGATGAAGCAAGAGGAGATCGGCAAAGTGCATATCAGGGTCTCTATGTTATTCATGGGAAACATATAGAATACGTGGATGATATGGGATTTACAGCGGATGGAGACTTCAGAGACGGCGTTTTGTATCATGCAGGCATGGTTTTGTATAGAGAAAATGTACAATAACAACCAAATAAGGAGCGATATAATATGTCCAATGTAAAAGGGAAAGTTGTTGTGATTACCGGTGCGAGTAGTGGAATTGGTGAGTCAACAGCTCGATTGCTTGCACAGCATGGAGCGCATGTAGTTATTGGAGCTAGGCGTGTGGACCGTTTGGAGGCATTGGCCTCTTCCATTCGTTTGGAGGGCGGATCAGTGGAGTATCATTCGCTGGATGTTACCAGATTGGAAGAGATGCAAACCATCGTTGACCTCGCTCAAACTCGCTATGGACGTGTCGATGTCATTTTAAATAACGCTGGAGTCATGCCGCTATCTCCCCTTGAATCGTTAAAAGTAGATGAGTGGAATCGCATGATAGATGTTAACATTCGTGGTGTTCTGCATGGCATAGCGGCTGGACTCCCCGTCATGAAAAAGCAGGGGTTCGGCCAGTTTATTAATATCGCCTCTATTGGAGCCTATGCCGTGTCACCAACGGCCGCGGTGTATTGTGCAACCAAATACGCGGTCCGCGCCATCTCGGAGGGGTTGCGGCAGGAAGTAGGCGGAGATATCCGCGTAACCCTTGTAGCCCCGGGCGTGACGGAATCGGAACTCGCGGATACGATTTCCGATGAAGAAGCACGTGATCTCATGAAAGAGTATCGGCGCATATCCATTCCCGCCTCGGCGATTGCGCAAAGTATCTTGTTCGCCATTAGCCAGCCGGCAGAGGTGGACGTAAATGAGATTGTAGTCAGACCGACAGCAAGCATGGCTTAAGGTCTGATCCTCTTTTGGTATATAATAGGTTCAATTGATACGAAAAGAGGAATAGTGCAGTGACATTACAACAACTAAAATATGTGATCGAAGTTGCCACGCGCGGTTCCATGAATGAAGCAGCCAAAAGGTTGTTTATCTCGCAACCCAGCCTTTCGAATGCCATTCGGGATCTGGAGCAGGAGTTGCGAATTACTATTTTTGAACGCACCAATAAGGGAATATCTCTGTCTAAAGAAGGCGTTGAGTTTCTGAGTTATGCACGTCAGGTGGTAGAACAAGCTGAATTGCTGGAGAACCGTTATCTGAACGCCAAGCCATCCCCGCAGCACTTCTCCGTATCGACGCAGCATTATGCGTTTGCAGTGAATGCCTTTGTTCGTCTGGTACAGCAGTATGGTCAGGATGAATACGAGCTGGCGCTTCGGGAGACCAAGACCTACGAGATTATTCAGGATGTGAAAAGCCTGCGCAGTGAAATTGGCATCCTGTATTTGAATGAGTTCAATGCCAAGGTGATTAACAAATTGTTAAAAGATGCGGGGTTGGTTTTCACGAGTTTGTTCACAGCCAAGCCCCATATCTTTATCAGTGTGAAGAACCCGCTGGCGAAGCAGGAGTCGGTTGCAATCGAGCAATTGCAGGATTATCCGTACTTGTCATTTGACCAGGGAGAGTACAATTCTTTTCATTTTTCCGAAGAGATCCTGAGTACGTTATCTCACCCCAAAAGCATACAGGTTAATGACCGCGCAACATTGTTTAACCTGTTGATTGGTCTGAATGGTTATACGATCTCTACGGGCGTACTTAGCGCTGATCTGAACGGAAACGAGATCATTCCTGTACCGCTGGAATGTGAGGAATCGATTAATGTAGGGTGGATAAGCCACAAGAGTACTTCCCTCTCTAATCTGGGTGTAGCATATGTCCAGGCTTTGCATGAGGCCATAGGGTCTTAGAAGTGTTAAATGATTCATCAAAAGGCCGTTTCCGGTTGAGTCGGAACGGTCTTTTTGTTGTACCACGATCTTTCAAGTATAGGGTGGTATGTTGTCATCCCGTGTAATAGAATGAAGGTATATGTCGAATAGGTGTAAGAGATTGAAGGGAGAACGGTGAGTGAGAGTTCTGTATCGGAATAAAAGTGAACAGCATGAGCTTACGGTATATGATACCAAAAAGCTTTATGGAGAGAAGGGCCAGTTTCGTGTATTAGAATTCTCCAACGCAGCTGTGCAGGGAGCCATGGATCTGGATGAGCCTAACCGGATGGTGCTGGAGTATCCGAGAGCGATGGTGCATCTAATGGAACGGAATGATCCTGAGTTTAATACCGTATTTGTGGTGGGACATGGTATTGGCACATTGCCAACTTACTTGGCTGATCGCCAGGTAAAGGTGGCTGAGCTTGACGCAGAGGTCGTGGAGTTGAGCCAAACCTTTTTTGGATATGAGGGAAGTCCTGTGCTCATTGGGGATGGTCGTGAATTATTAGACCAGGAACCTGCGGGGACATATGATTATATTATTGTTGATGCCTTTACGGCAACGGGGACACCCGAGCAGTTTATATCCAGTGATTTTTTTGCCATGGTCAAGGACAAGCTGGACTCGGACGGAGCTGTCATCCTTAATGTGTTCGGACGTAGGGGCAACGATCGGCTTGTCAATGCAATCTATACGACACTTCAGGTACAGTTTGCCTATACACGTGCATTTGCATTACCTACAGAAACAGCGGATGAAGTTCAAAATCGCATTTTAATGGGTAGTCATCACCCGATCGAATTTCAGGTTCGTCAGATGGCAGGGTTTGTTGAACAAGAGCCAGAAGAAGGATATATCATTGTAGATTAGGGCGATCCTGAGCAGTGATTCTTCCAGGGAAAGTAAAATGTCATTAAATCGTCAATCTTACGATGTAATTGTTAAGATTTCTCAAACTCTTTATTTGATCTTAACAACTTTTGTATAAGATAGAAGGAATATGCCTTTTCATGAAAATCCGGGGGAAGTAAACGATGATTGCACAGATCAAGAGATCTAGAAGACTACGAAGAAAAATAAAAAACATCAAGAAGATCAGCCTCACGGCTTTACTCGGCGGGTTGGTCACTATTTCAGTTATAATGACATTGACCCTCATGGTCATCTCATCTTATACATCTCAGAAACAGTCACTCATTGATAACACCCTGTCCTTAAACTATGCCAGCGCTGTGCAAATGAGCCAAACGCTGGATTCGCTTTTTGATTCCATGCAGGAGAGCTTGAAATATGCAGCCACATATTTCACGGATATGGATCACTCCAATACAAAAGAGTTGAATTCTACATTGGATTTGGTTCGCAATAGCAGTAATTTTTTCAATTCCGTTTCTTTGGTAGATAAAGCGGGAGTAGTCAAATCTACCTCGCCTTACTCACAGGCTAGCGTAGGTCAACATGTTAGTTCCAATGCAGCAAAAGAAGCGGTTAGTTTGAGGACTTCGTATATCTCCGAAGCGTACCAGACACCCAGAACCAAACGCAGAATTGTATTTGTCAGTGAACCGATCTTTGATTCGACAGGGGAGTACCAAGGAACGATTGGTGGAAATATCTTTTTACAGGAAAATAATATATTGAGTCTCTCTTTTGGCAGTCAGCTCAAGACAAGTAATGGTTCCTACTTTTTTATTGTGGATAAGAAGGGCACTTTGTTATTTCACCCAAACACCAACCGAATCGGTGAAAATGTCAGTAAAAATGAAGTGGTACAAAAGCTGTTAGTAAACGAGAAAGGTAAAGAACAATACAAAAACCTGGCAGGTGTAGATTCGCTTGCAGGTTACTATAAAGTTCCATCAACAGATTGGGGCGTCGTAATCGTGTCTCCAACCCAAACGGTGTACGATCAGCTGAATCATCATATCCGTATGTTGTTGCTGTACACTTCAGTGCCTTTCCTCATCCTGACCCTTATTGTGGTTCGGGTTGCACGCAAGCTTGCCAGTCCTTTTGCTATGCTTGCTGATTTGGTGAATCAGGTCGATAAGGGAGAAGTGGATCTACCGGTGATGAAACCTCACTGGAATAGAGAGGCAGACCTTCTCACAAGGACAGTTGTTGGTGCATTGGCGAACTTTAGGAAACAGACAAACCAGCTTGTCTATGATGCCAGAACCGATGTTTTAACTGGCATGAACAATCGCAGAACCTTCGAAGAAGTCATCCAGGAATGGATTCAGGATGATGTGCCGTTCTCCATTATTGTTCTGGATATCGACCGCTTCAAGTCCATTAATGATACATTCGGGCATCATGCTGGGGATGAAGTATTGAAACACATTGCCAATATCATTCAATTGTCTGTTCGACCAGAAGATGTCTGTGCCCGGTTTGGTGGAGAGGAATTTGTAGTCTTGTTAAGAAATTCAGAGTCTAACGTGGCTTTTGAGATTGCTGAACGTATCCGAATAACGGTCGAAGAAAGCGTATTGCCTATAGATCGTTCCGTCACCATCTCGGCTGGAATTGCTGAATATCCGAAGCATTCCACAACATCCACAGAACTGTTTCACTTGGCGGATAATGCATTGTATCAAGCCAAGGAAGAAGGGCGTAACCGAACGGTTACGATCCAGACGGTTATTAAATAAGCAAACAAAGAAGCTGTTCCCTAAGAATAAGGGACAGCTTCTTTGTTGTTTTATACCTCTTGTGAGGATCTCGCCAGAACCTCATTTGTATACGTTTCTCCCCAATCTCGCATGCTGAAGATAATCGGCCGTAACGTTTCACCAAATGGTGTGAGGGAATACTCCACTTTAGGTGGGATCTGGGGGTATATTTCACGATGAACAATTCCGCTGCCTTCCAACTCTCGAAGTTGCAGGGTGAGCATACGCTGGGTGATGTCAGGAAACAATTTTCGGATCTCGTTAAATCTCAAAGGACCAGAGAATAAATGATACAGAATGGCACCTTTCCACTTGCCTCCGATCACACTAAGGGTGACTTCCACGGAACAGCCGTATGGCGCGGGACATAGCTTGGATGCGTCCTTTTTCATTATAAGTACACCTCCACTTTACGGTGATTTTCTATAGTATCTATTTGGGTGGTTACATTACATAAAGTACGTATAGTACATGAAAGAGCATATCACTTATTATTCAGATTATAAACCCTAATTATAGGCAAAGGCTGACGGGTTGATGTCTATATGATAAAAAAGAGCCCCGGTTTCAGGCTCCTCTCTGGATGTATAAAATATGATGATGAGCGTATATACGCTACTTCAGTGACGATAGAATGGTGTCACATAGAGCCATCGTTGCAATATTATCCTTGGCGCTGGAATGTGGAACAGTCTGATTCTGGCAACACGCGATAAAGTGCACCATTTCACCAACAAACCCGCGTAGATAAAGGTCGCGATAAGCTCCTGACATGGGAGATCCGGAAGGTGTATATACGGTATCTTGCTCTTCGAGAGATTTCCAGGGAAGGCTGGCCGAGCTTCGGGATTGATGAACAGTAAGTGTGTTGATCTCTTCAGCTGACGCAAATCCGTTGTCGAAGGTGACGAGTACACTTTCACTCTCCCGTGACCAAGCACTCATGCCGGTAAAATAAGCGCTGCCTACCACGTTATTCTCAAATACAAGGGAAATGCTTTGATTAATGTGTTCCCCATCCTTCACGGTTGTGCCTGTAACCCGTATTACTTCCCCGAATAAGTAACGCATCAGATCGACCATATGAATGGCAGCGAGCTTCATGAACTGTTCCTCATCCTTGCAAAATGGGGTACTGTCTACAGCGAATTTCATCTGGAATGAACATACCTTACCTAGCGAACCACTATCAATTAGCTCCCTCAGCTTCATGTATACGGGGGCATAACGTTTCATAAAACCAACCATGACAACGACGCCAGCCTGCTCGGCAGCTTCTGCTACAGTGGCGGCTTCCGCTGCGTTCCATCCGAGCGGCTTATCCACGTATACATTCTTGCCAGCCCGAATGCATTCGAGAACAAGAGCGGTCTGATCTACAGGCTGGGCGACCACAACGACTCCGTCACAGATTTCCTGCTGCAACATAAGCTGAGCATTATCATACGCTTGTCCGTTGCTACCAAATCGCAGCAGAGCTGCTTCAGAGCGTTCCATACTGCGTGTGGCAATGGCCTGGATCTGCGCTCCGGCTTCAACAACAGAAGGGTAAATATTCGTGGATGCATGAAACCCGGCACCGATAAAGCACAGATGGGTTGTTTTCAAGGTGGATCTCTCCTTCATTTTTGCATTCTTATGGATGGTATATTTGTTGTTTAATGCTACGATAGGGTGTTTGAAGTTGAGAAAAAAGGACATATGTCCTATTCTTGAATGAATAAAAAAGAAGTTGCATTTTTATTTTGGAGCATGTATACTCTGAATTACGGTAAAACAAGGAATTGTTTCACCGGAACGCTTTTCATCGATGGATGAGGAGATACATATTATGCGGTCGTGGCGGAATTGGCAGACGCGCACGGTTCAGGTCCGTGTGGGCTAACCCCCGTGGAGGTTCGAGTCCTCTCGACCGCATCTAACAAAAAAGGTTCGTGAGTTGCTCTAGGGCAATTCACGAACCTTTTTTTATTTTGTGGATCATTCGTGTGAAGCCTGCATTTTGCTACCAGCATGCTAATGCTAATGTTGCCGCTGGCGCAGAATGACTGCCGTGATGATCCCGGCAATGGCTCCTGCAATACCAAATAGCGTTACACTGGCAACCACTTCAACCGACTGGAGACGAAACAAAAAAGCGATACCGCTGCCAAAAGTGGTTCCGGCGAGAAATCCGAGCGAAATTCCTAATTCTTTCGTTAATTTCATTGCTTCACCTACTTGGAAATGTGAGATATGGATTTGCAAATATTGGGTACAGGCAGTAAAGTGTGATCAGGAAAATCATCACATTTTATTTCCTTTTTTATCTTGTGGTTTTAACCCGTTAATTATGCATGATATCTCATATGGGAGGGTAAGAGCGAATGAATATGAACGAACGAATTGCAGCATGGAATGAGGAAGCACAGCAGTGTGCTTGCGGTCATCAACACAGAGTGGTGGATATGCTGATACATCTGGAAGCTGGTGCCATTCAGAGGTTACCGGGTTATTTGTCTGAGCAAGGATATCTTCAGGTGACGGTTGTTTATGATCAACATACGTTTCGGGCCGCCGGATCTGATGTGCTGAGTAGTATTCGCGAAGCGGGAATGCATGTGGATGAGATCGCTCTACCGGAGAATCGCACGGGGGATATCATTGCGGATGAAGCAGCTATTGTACAAGTCATGTTGGGTGTGAGACTCGAAAGTCAGGCTGTAATTGCGGTGGGTTCAGGTACCATTCATGATCTGGTGAGATTTGTTTGTTCCAAAATGAACAAGCCCTTTCTGTCGATACCGACAGCGGCTTCAGTGGATGGGTTTACCTCTGCGGGTGCACCCTTAATTGTAAGCGGAATCAAACAGACATTTCAGGCTGTTCCGCCTGAAGCCATTTTTGCCGATATGAATATCCTGGAGCAAGCTCCCCAAGTGATGACGGCTGCCGGATTCGGAGATATGCTTGGCAAATATACTTCCCTTGCAGACTGGATCGTTTCTCGTGAACTGGGCGGAGAACCGTTCTGTCCGGTCGCTTATCGGATGACAGAAGAAGCGCTGAATACCTGCATAGATCATGTACAAGCTATTGCGGAGGGGCGAGCAGAGGGAGTAGCTGTATTAATGGACGCATTAATTGTTTCCGGTATCTCCATGCTGATCATTGACCATTCCCGTCCGGCATCCGGAGGTGAGCATCATCTGTCCCATATTTTGGAGATGGATCTGATGCAAGCGGGAGAAAGACCGGTTCTGCATGGTGCCAAAGTTGGCGTAGCATGTGCATTGCTTACAGTGAAATATAAAGAACTTGCACAGACATCGGATGAACCAGTGTTTGGGATATATGATCAATTGCCGGAGGCTTCTCAGCTCATCGCATGGTTGGAACAAGTAGGTGGACCTGTGACTACTGAGCAACTCGGTGTAACCCCGGAGATGGTGGAACATGCATTCAACACAGCGCATACGCTTCGTCCTCGATATACCGGATTGAGATATATCAATGAAGTGTTAAACACGAGTTTAGGATGACCTTTTAGAGAGAATGATCATGATGAAATGCATTAACTTCACTTGTAGCGGGCTGTGATGGCTCTCCTTGGGAGCAAAAGACGAAAAAGGGTAGGTTATCTGACATTTCTGATGGAATAGCCAGAATAGTGCTTCAAGTCCGAGAGAGAAGGCATGCATTTATTTTAAAAAAGGCTCTGGCCTCCCTATGGGGAGATCAGAGCCTTTTGGCTGTTCGCTTATTTAGTTGTTGCGACGATCTTTCAAGATGACATCTGCGAACAAAATAGTTTTCGGGATACGGAAAAATTGCTCCGCTTGTTCCTGAAATGCAGCAGAAGGCAGTGTTCCCTGATGCAGCCATTTGCGGAAAGTGCCGGGATGAACCCCGATCCAGTGGCTGACATCTGTCACCGACAGATCATGGACCATACACAAGCCTGTCAAAATACGGTTACTAACCGGAGAACGGGTCACCGTACGCTTCATGAAGCGAGATGACTCGGGTTGACATATGACAGGGCTATTACGCACAACTTCTTCATTGAAGAGAATATGACGCGGGTAGCCGAGTAATTGGCAAGTCTTGTCCAAATTGGTACTGCCGGGTATCCGTCCTTCATATACCCACGCACTGACACTGCGTGAAGAGATGGAGAGGTCTTCAGCAAGCTGGGACAACTTGATATCATTGGCCATCAGCACGGCAAGAAGAACACGGTTGCGGATTTGACAGCGTGTCGGTTTTCGGAATCGTTTAACACGGACGCCTTTTCCCAAGTATTTACGGTTGATCAGAGACCACGCCTGGATGGAATGTTGTTCTGGTTGATTAGGCATATTTCCTCCGATTTTTTTTAACCAAATACTACAATAAACAACGGGGTACTTTCAAGTGCCGGGATTACCGGTTACAAATGCGTCAATGCGTCAATTCATGATAAAGAGGGAACTACGAACTAGACCATGCGCAATTCACATCCTAGTATATTCCTAGATTACAATGTTTCACTAAAAATGAGGGGAGAAATTCGGCAGGAATAAAAATAATATAGTTCTAATTACTTATTATTAGGTCTAAAGAACTTTTATCTGTTTTTTGTTGATATGATGCGGTTTATTTCCCTGAATTCCCCAAAAGCATGTGATTTTCGTTCCCCTGTTGCGAAGAGGATGTGCACAAATCTGAAATGATAAATCCGCGTGTTCAGCATGACATGTGACCTGTCAAATCTCTTACTTTTACATATATTGTATGATACTCAAGTGTAAGGGAGAGGTGAGGGACGTGCATCTATCTGTGAATACCTTTGCTGTCATCTCGGGAGCATTTGTTACGTTTGCTTTTGGCGGATGGGATCAATTGCTGAGCCTGCTCGCGGTCGCGATGGCTGTGGATTATATAACAGGTTTGGCAGCGGCGGTAAGAACAGGTGCCGGGTTAAATAGCAACATTGGATTCTGGGGGATTGCTCGCAAAGGGCTCATGCTGACTGTTGTTTTGCTTGCTCATCGAATTGATCTGATCATGGGAACCGATTTTATTAAAGGCGGAGCTATTTATTTCTATCTGGTGAATGAACTCATTTCGATTACTGAGAATTATGCCAAAATCGGTCTTCCATTGCCTGCAAAGCTGAGACAGGCCATTGCAGTGTTGAAGAAACAGGAGGATCAGGAGTATCTGACGAATCGTGAATGGTCCAAACCGCAGCAAACTCCAGACAACATCAAGCAGCAGGCTGAAACAGGACAAACTCTGCAGGATGAATCCGCGAAACAGACGGAGGATGGATCTCAAAAGAAATCCGAATCGAAAGAAAACGGTTCGGATTAGTTTTTCTTATCAAGAGAACGTTTCCAAGTATCCTTTCGTAATATAGAACGTTATGATATATTTTGGATACATGAAAATTCATTCATTCCTACTATTTATATTAAACGAGGTGCTTGCCCAGATGATAAAACATATTGTTCTGTTCAAAATGAAAGATCGCTCAGCAGAAAGTATTGAAGCTGCAGCCCAGGTGCTTCGCAATCTGGAAGGTAAAATTGATGTCCTGGTTTCACTTGAAATCGGGATTGATGTGCTTCGCTCGGAGAGATCGTTCGACATTTCACTCACGGCGGAGTTTGCGTCACTGGAGGATCTTCAGGCGTATCAGGTACACCCGCTTCATCAGGAAGTTATCAAGTACATGAACGAAGTCAGAGAACAGTCAATTGCAGTGGACTACGAAATCTGATCTGTCATTCAAACTACGTTGAGATAAAGGGGACTCTGCATGAGCGATTTAAGAGACGTTATGGAATTTCTGTATATTTTTGTTGTGTTTCTAATCGCTTGTCCTGTGATGATATTCTGGCTTAAGCGAAGAGGGAAACGGAACCGATAACTCACTGAACGGGAAGTGAACGAATGTATTATGTGAACAGAGAACAGATTGCCCGCCGGCTTGCTGCTGTACCGGAAGTAGCTGAAGGGCTTCGCGGGGCAGCAGAAGCTTGGGATGGCAGTCTCATGCTTGGGATGGTACAGGAACGTTGTCTTCACCTGGCGATCGAGATTGTTACCGATGTGGGAAGTTATCTGATAGACGGCTTCATCATGAGAGATGCGAGCAGCTATGATGATATTATTCAGATTAATTATGAAGAAAAGGTTTTTGATAATCCAACCTATGAGATATTGCGTCAGCTTGTCACGTTACGCAAGCCACTGGTGCAGGATTATTACACCTGGGAGCGGTCTGAGCTCCACCCACTTAGCGTAGAGTTGCCGAGTATACTTGAACATTTTACTACTCAGGTTAGTGCCTACGTGGAAAAAGAACTTGGTCCTTTCAATACGGCACAGGCCGAGGGACAGCGTAAGGAATGAGGGAAATCGCATGACAAATGAATCAAAAGAATTCAATGAAGCAAATACTGAAAGTAACGAAACAAATGAAACACCTTCCGGATTCCATCCGGTGTATATGGTTGAACTCTTGTTCCGGGAACGTCCAGAGGTGGATCGCCTGCGTTTGCAGGAAGCAATGATTCGCCATACAGGACAAGTCCGACTGGATGTGAAACAAGAGAGCGGAGGGCAAAAGCATGAGATGCTTGTCTTCTATCATCTGGACCACAAGGTATCCTTTCAGGAAGGGGATATCCCTGCTCAGACTTGTATGCTTCCTGTGAATGAAATTACGGATCGTGCACGTTTTGGCGGTGCTCTGCAACAAGCATGGCATTGGCCGGAAGTGGGACAGGTTGTAGAAGCTTCGCGGTACTCCATCCGGATACATGATATGTTCACGGCTGCCATGCCTCGAAAACAGCGATTGGAGCTGTTTCAGAAGACTGTGCTGGCAATCATGGAAAGTTTGACCTGTGATGCGCTGTATTGGTATGGCAGTGATAAGCTGGTTGAACCTGAAGCATATACGCAAGCTCAGGAACGTGAGGAACATCTGTATGCAGCCATGAACGTTCGAATGTATCAAGCCGGAGGTACAGAGGAGCAGCGCGGGTTGGTCATGGATACCGTGGGATTATCTGCGCTGGGTGTACCTGATGTCCAGTGTCACTTCGTCGGTCTTGATCCGGATACGGTGGCTCAGACCTTACTGGGTGCAGCGTATTACATATTTGATCAGGGGGATGTCCTGCAAGATGGACAGACGCTGGGTTCCTCAGGTGGACGTCGCTGGCGTTGTGAACATCAGGCGGCATTGATTGCACCTGGACGATATGTTATTGATTTGGACCCGGGGGATGAGCATGCCGCGGCTGATCTCGAGCCGGCTCGTCAGAACTGAGTTAAGCCAAATCATTTGCTTCCATTCAAAAGGGGCGTTCAGATTATTTTTAACATCTGGAGTGTCAAGTCAAGCCTGTGCTGCTTATAATGCATCAACAGAGTAGGCATTCGCCCGGATGGCTGAGCGACAGACCGTTGCTTCTAGTCCGGTACTTAAACAATAGTAAAGGGAGAGATGTGACGTGAAGGATTCTAACAAAAGTTTGTTGTGGGGAGCTCTTATTGGCTCCGTGGTTGGTTCAGTAACGGCATTGTTGCTGGCGCCGAAATCGGGACGTGAACTTCGTCAGGATATTACAGAAGGTGCTCGTCAGGTATCGGAGAAAGGTCAAGAACTGGCTGGTATCGTGGGAGAACAAAGTTCGCAGATCGTATCCAAAGTTAAAGAGACCGCAGATGTCGTGATTCAGGATATTCAATCCTGGCGCAATTGCGCTGAAGGGAAAGAAATTCGCATATCGGCAGCCATTGTTGATAACGATATCGATAAAACAGTGGATGAACCCGGAATTGACATCGTAGCAAAGCTTCCTTCGGATGAGTCCAAGGACGACAACTAAGCAATGCTTGATAAGCAGGCTTTCCTCTATTTAGAGGAGAGCCTGCTTTGTTGCGTGTCCACACATAGATGACTTAGCGTGTGGATTTAATTTGAACCCTGCGATGAAATCGGGTAAGATGTAGGTACCTTTTTGCCGGAATGTTCATACGGTAGGAAGAAAGCTCTGAGAAACAATCGTTTATAGAACCAATTCAATGAAGAAGGAAGCGGTGTGTTCGTGCAGCAAGCAATCGCTATATTAGACTCCGGTGTGGGGGGATTGACGGTCGCCAAGGAAGTGATGCGTCAGCTCCCGCGGGAAAAGATCATTTATTTTGGGGATACTGCCCGGACACCGTACGGACCCCGTTCGTCCGAACAAGTAAAACAATTTACGGAACAAATCGTTGATTTCTTGATCCAATTCGATCCGAAGGTTATCGTTATCGCCTGTAACACAGCAACAGCAGCCGCGTTGGAGTATATCCGTGGCAAGGTGAATATGCCTGTCATTGGTGTTATACATCCGGGTGCGCGGGCCGCAATCACAGCGACACGTACAGGACGTATTGGTGTGATTGGTACCACGGGTACCATAGGTAGCGGGGCTTATACATCAGCACTCAAGCAGTTGTCCCCCTATATTGATGTGGTCAGTCAGGCTTGTCCGGCGCTGGTGCCGTTGGTGGAACAAGGTGAATTTCGTTCCGAGCACACGACACATACGGTGGAACAATCATTGGGCGGGATCAAACAACAGCCAATAGATTGTCTTATTCTGGGTTGTACGCATTATCCCTTTCTCATGGACACGATTCAGGAAGTTATGGGACAGGAAGTGAAATTAATCAGTTCAGCAGATGAAACGGCACGTGAAATCAGTACGATATTATATGATAAACGAAAGCTGGCCAGTGGGGATGAGACTCCGGTGCATCAATTTTTCTGCACGGGTGACCCGCGAATGTTCCAGAATATCACCCGTCGATGGTTGGGGGAGCAGATCTCCAAGACCCCTGTTGTCTGGCAGGTTACGCAATTATCATAGTTATACTCAAATAATGCATGAATAAGACTTTTAATTAATGTATTTTGGTTGTGGACTATCCCGGAACTGTGAAGTTCCGGGATTTTTTGTCGTCATTATGCATTAACCGAAGATAAACATGATTCATGTCACATGACGGACAACCTGACCTGCATACATATGTTACAGACACGAGATTGGTCAGAACTGGACAGGAGACCTGTCTTTTCCTGTGGAAAGGAGAACAACATGGATCTACAGTGGATTATTGTTCAGCGGGGAGATACGTTGCCGCGAATTGCGTCAGCACACTATATGACCAAAGAGCTCCTTGCTGCACTAAACCCGGAAGTGGCTTCCCAGCCATACTTGCTGGCAGGTCAGATGCTGCGTATTGTCCCCGGGACAGGTCGCAGATACGCTGTACCGCCTGGAGAAAGTGTAGGGGAGATTGCAGGGAGATTTGGAATGGACGAAGAGGTGTTGCGCCAGGCCAATCCCGAAATCACCAATGGAACCGACTGGGTTGGTCGCTGTATTCATATTCCGGCTTCGAATGGAAAAACTATAGTGAAGATTCAGGGAGAGTATGGTTATCGAGAATTAATCAGGGATATAGACAAGCTGGAGAATCAATACCCGTTTATCGAGACGGGGTCCATTGGAACAAGTGTTATGGGGAAGTCGCTGCCTTATTTGCGAATTGGGCAAGGGTCGAGACATATCCATGTTAACGCTTCCGTTCATGCTAATGAATGGTTAACAACAGTAGTTCTGATGAAGTTTATCGAGGAATATGCCGAGGCGTATAGTGCGGATAGGACATGGCATCAATACCAGACAGAACGCTGGATGCAAGAGACGACACTCTGGGCCGTGCCGATGGTTAATCCGGACGGGGTCGAACTGGTTCAGGAAGGTGTGGTCAATCAGCATCCACATGCACAGCAGTTGTTAGCCTGGAATGCCGACAGATCACATTTCACCCATTGGAAGGCCAACATCAGAGGGGTGGATCTGAATGATCAATTTCCAGCCCATTGGGATGAAGAAGCAGCGAGAAGAGGTGTGACCTCACCTGGCCCCAGGGATTATGCAGGGAAAGCGCCATTGACAGAACCGGAGGCACAGGCGCTTGCGCAGTGGACGCAGCAACATACATTTGATGCGGTAGTATCCCTGCATAGTCAGGGACAGGAGATTTATTGGAACTATCGCGATCTTGAACCCAGGGAGAGTGGACCGCTGTCGCGCAGACTCGCCAAAGCTTCCGGCTACAAGGCGGTGAAGCTCGGTGGCAGTGATGCCGGATACAAGGACTGGTTTATTCAAGATTTCGGTAGACCGGGCTTCACGGTAGAAGTTGGATTGGGTGTTAATCCGCTTCCCGTAGAACAGTTTGATGATATTTGTATAGAAGTGGGAATGTTGCTGGCTGAACTGTTATCCAATGGACAATGAGGCAAGACTCCGAATTATGATGGTGTGAAACTTAACAGTAGATCATTCGTATAACAGGAACGGGCGCCATGAGCGACGTTCCGTTTTTATTATTTTTTATGATGACATTCTACGTCATTCGTTCTGAATGTTTTTGAACGGGTAATGATGGATGTGCCGTTTCGGCGACATATACAATTATACGGAGGGATTCAAATGAAGTGGAGAAGACTGCTGTCGTTCAAACGATGGACACAAGTTTTCAAAAGGCTCCCCCGGCTGCTCCGGGCTCCGCAGATTCCTTTGGGAGAAAAGCTGTTGTTTATTATTCCAGCGTTGCTGTACTGGGTACTTCCTGACGTGATGCCGTTTATGCCCATCGATGATATCGGGGTCACTTTGATTCTGATGAACTGGTTTGTAAGCCGGGCAGAACGTAAATATCCTGTGCTTCAGGAGAGTGCACCTTCTTAATTTGCGGCCCAATGGATCATTTTAACATTGAATTCGCATCAATGTTATTGCGAAGAGCGGTAACTTTCTTTACAATAGATGCTGTAGTTTAAGAATGCTGAAATTGTTGAAACCTGCAATTACAATATAGGAGATGAAGAGAATGAACTGCAAAATTACGCGTAATGCTGCTAAAGTATTGAAGCTTGAATTGGACAAGCCGGAGAACGAAGGGAAAAAACTGCGCGTTGTCATCACACATGCACATGGTGACCATGCTCACTACGGGCTTGATCTCGACACACCAAAAGAAAATGATACAGTTGTATCTACCGATAAAGAGATTGATGTCATTCTCGCGAATGATCAGCCTTTGTTGAACGGTGTTAAAATTGACTACCTCTACTTCCCGGAAGAGGGATTTGTTATTACGAATCCGTCCCAAGGTAATCACGGCGACCACTAAGGGCGCGAAGAAGGGGAACTCATGGCTAACGATATCCGCGTATGCGAAAAGTGTAATCATGTCCGACTGAAATCGATTGTACCCAAGCTGCAAAAAATGGCTCCAGACACGGAGATCAAGATTGGGTGCAAATCCTATTGCGGTCCTTGCGCGAAACGTGCATTTGTCTTTATCAATGGTCGGTATATCAGTGCGCCGACAGAAGAAGAAGTGCTCGCCAAAGTCGCAAAGTTTGTGAAGTAACAGGATATAACAAGGTGAGTGGAGAAAAACTGTCCGCACATCAGAAAGGAGGGGCTACGTGCCTCTCCTTTTTTGCGTTTGGGTAGCAGTGAAAGGATGTGTTACTCCATAGCACCTTCGATCATTTCAGTAATTTGAAAGGAATCTTCTTGAATTTCAATGGCAATGACCGTATTATCCTTTTTCAGAAAATGTACATGTCCCAGCCGTTCTTCCTCTATTTCCACCCATCCTGTATCAGCTAACTTCTGAAAATAATCCATTGGCGGGTATAGTCCTTGCTCACCCCCAATATGTTTCAGTTCATACTTAGCCCCTTTTTTAAGGTTGGGATCATCGGAATAAGCTATGTTTTCGATAAGCTTTGCATTGGTTGGAACCGGGATGTCTGGGTTCATGGATGACGCTGTATATCCTTCTATCTCGTATGTTGCAGGAGTGCAGCCTTGTACCCAAATGAGCAAGGGCAACATGCAGAGTGTCAGTAATATTTTCTTCAAATAACTTCCTCCTGATTTGGAATGATTACCTAATAAACGTAGCGAAATCAATTAAAGTTACGATGAAAATACAAAAGAAGAATAAGGAAGGCTTGTGTTATCCATCCTAAAGGGGTAACAGGAACATGATAATCCCAAGGAGGAATACTCATGCCGAAGCGTTATGATTCCAGTTTGCAAGCCGATACCACCGTATCTCAGGCGCAAAATGCGGTGAACAAGCTTCATTATGCTGTATCTCAGGCCATGTCTCATCCGACGGCACAGACCATTGTACAGGCGGAACGACGTCTGGCACACACGGAGCAGGCGATGCGACAAGCAGAGCTTTCACTCGGAGGGCAAGGTGTTGAGTTGGCAGAGGAAATGTTCATCGAGGAGAAGAAAAGATTGAATTCAATCCAGAGTCAGCACGGTCAAGGGAATTTATAACGTTCCTGTCACATCAGAACCCGCAGGGCAGCAATGCTTTGCGGGTTTTTCATCTCTTTTGCAAAGACTCTCGATACATGGGTTTACTCCGACAGTATGTCGAATGGTCGCTTAAAATTCTGTGAGAAGGTTAATAGAACAAGAGCAGGCAAAATTCCATGCGGGAGGTACAGAATGACAAAACATATTACAGATTGTACAATTCTGAACAACGGAGTAACGATGCCATGGCTAGGATTTGGAACATATAAAGCAAAAGGTAAGGAAGTGCAACAGGCGGTTGAGACCGCTTTGGAGGTTGGATATCGGAGTATTGATACCGCGTCCATCTATGGCAATGAAGAAGAAGTGGGACAAGCTATTGCAAGCAGTGGTGTTGCCCGTAACGAACTGTTTGTGACGACCAAGCTCTGGAATGAGGATCAGGGATTTGATTCAACGTTGAGAGCATTTGAAGCCAGTCAGAAAGCACTTGGACTGAATGTGATTGATCTTTACTTAATTCACTGGCCTGGCAGAGACCAGTATAAGGAGACGTGGAGAGCATTCGAACGTCTATATAGCGAAGGAAGCATCCGTGCGATTGGTGTGAGTAATTTTCAAGTTCACCATTTGCAAGATATCATAGATGAGGGCGGAACGGTGCCTGCGGTAAATCAGGTAGAGCTGCATCCAGGCCTGATCCAGCAGGAACTTCAGGATTTCTGTGGGGCGCAGGGAATTCAACTGGAGGCTTGGAGCCCGATCATGAAAGGCAAGCTGAACCAAGAGTCCACGCTCAAGGCGCTGGCCCAGAAATATGGGAAAACGCCAGCACAGATCATTCTGCGCTGGGACATTCAGAATCAGATTGTGACGATTCCGAAGTCGGTAACTCCAGAACGTATTCGTGAGAATGCGGACATCTTTGACTTTGAATTAACACCGGATGAATTGAGACAAATTGATGCACTGGATTCCGATAAGCGGACGGGTCCACATCCAGATCAACTTTTCTGGGATTAAGTGGGTGGCGCTAATTGAATATAAGTGTTTGATGAACTACTTGTGTTTGTTCCGGTTACGGAATCGTTCTTTTGATCGCTGTTGTCTCCAAATTTTTTTGATTCCTCTTTTCAGAGGATAAAATTTGGAGACAAAGGCGAACGCTTCGCTTCTTCAGAATCGATTCCGTTCCCTCCACAGTAACTGTTCATCAAACACAAAAATATACAATGAGCTAGAATGGTGTGTAGTATATAAAAAAAGCAGCAGGATCGGGAAATATCCCCGTTCCTGCTGCTTTTTGTGTTATTTATTCGAATTGGATGGTGGCACTTCGCATCCGTCATCTGTGCAGATGCCACTGCCGTCTGTTTCTGTTGTGTTGGATTCAACCATGGTGAATGGGGAACGATCGTCCCATGCTTTTTGAATGGCATCCAGGAACACCTCGTCAGGCTGAGCACCTGATACGGCGAACTTGCGGTCGAATACAAAGAACGGTACACCGCGGATGCCGAGTTGCTCGCCTTCCGCTTGGTCGGCTCGGACATTGTCGGTGAATTGATCACTGGACAGCACTGCCGTAGCTGCATCTCGATCCAAGCCAACTTCCTCTGCTAACTGAGCCAACACTTCAGGGTCGCCGGAGTGTTTACCTTCAATAAACACAGCTTGGAAGATTCGTTCACTCAGTTCAAGCGCTTTACCTTGTGTATCTGCCCAGTGTGTCAAGCGGTGAGCTGAGAAGGAGTTCGTAGGGATCATGGCATCGATATTGTATTCCAGTCCTGCCGTGCGAGCATTGGCATTCATCTGGGCATTCATACCTTTGGCCTGTTCCACGCTCATATTATATTTGGCAGCCAGATATTCCGAATTGGTTTTGCCTGGGTTCAATGCAGCGTTTGGATCAAGCTCGAAGCTTTTGAATTGCAGCTTCACTTCATCACGGTGTGGGAACTGTTCCAGTACATTCTCCAGACGGCGTTTGCCGATATAACAGAAAGGGCACAGAAAATCAGACCATATCTCAATATTCATTTTATTATAACCTCCAACATTCTTTTAGTTGAAACCAATATGGTTACAATTATAAAGCCACTTTCTATAATTCGCAAGGAGATTACTATTTATCCCGATTTGCCTTGGACCAATGGTACGGTTGAATCTCATCCAGTCTCTTGAAGACCAGTTGACCAGAAGGATCGTATACGGCAGCTTTGACTTCTTCGCCCCAGTAAAATAATCGTTCCTGGCATACACCGCAAGGTGTAAGAATCTTAAATTCCGAATGCTCGTCATCGCGAGCGATACAGAGGGAGTGGGTGACGCGTTCGTTCAATTTGTGGGCTTCCAGATAAGCTCCTGTTTCCATACATAGATGCGTGGCATCGTTGATCACCTCTGGAGCTACACTAATCAGCAGGGAGCCAGCTTCGGTATAGACGGCACCCGCACCGCCCCATCCCTGAGGATAACGTTGCTTCACAAATTTTGCGGCTGCATCGAACAATTTCTGTTCAATATGGAGTGATTCAGTGTGTGATGACATGTAATGCAAGTTCCCCTTTATAAATTCAAATTCAATTCATTTCGTGTATTTGTTTAGTTTGTCATTACGATATTGCTCATTGCGATGTTGTTGTTGAACTGTCTTCCTCTCGAAAGCGCTGAATCAAATCATAGGTAATGACCGTGTCCGAGACATGTAATCGCTTCGCTGCTTCATCATGAGCGGGACGGCAAGCATTGATATCTGTTTTGTCACGTGTGGACAAGTCATAACAAGCGCCATTCTCGTAGATATAATCATCCGATGGAATGTAGAATACAGAACCATCCGAGAATGCGCCATTACGCAGCACAACCGTACGTTCAGACCCGTCATATACGTCGTTACCCATATGATAATAGGAAAGGTCAGACACGCCGAGCAGATGCAGCACGGATGGTGTGATGTCCAGTTGTCCCGAAGGTTCGTCGATGGTTCCGGCAGCTGCTCCGTCCGGTAAATGCACGAGCAGGGGAACCTCGTTCATAATCTGTGCCATATCGAGTTCGTTCAATGAACGTCCCAGAAATTGCTCGTATTGTGATTGTTCCTTAATCGAGTTGTCGTGATCCCCGTAGAACATAAAGATGGTATTCTCCCATAAGCCCCGATTTTTCAGATCCTCAACCATCTTACCCAGTGCCGAATCCACGTAATGAACGGACTGCAGATAGTTACCAAACATGGTTCCCTGGAACTCGCCTACATCCAGTTGCTGCTTCTCTTTTGGCAAGGTATACGGATGGTGACTGGTAAGAGTGATTAGGAAGGAATAGAACGGTTCGGTCACCTCACTACTCATTTTCTCAACGGATTGCCGGAAAAAGGATTCATCAGACAGGGACCAGCCAAGCGGGTCATCGTGTGCAAAATCATTTTTACTATAAAACTTGTCGTACTTCATATTCTGATACATCGTATACCGATTCCAGAAGCCACTCTCATAAGCGTGAAATACATTGGTGTTATACCCGTTATCCTTCAGGATGGAAGGAAGGGAATCATACGTATGGTCTGCATATCGTACAAAGGCTGATCCAACCGGAAGTGGATGCAGGGAAATGTTTGCGCCAAAATCGGCATCTGACGTTCTGCCCTGACCGGTCTGGTGATAAAAGTGACTATAATACTGGCTTTCCTTCATCAGTTCGTTAAAATGGGGCGTGATCTCCTGACCGCCAATGCTCTGGCCAATCATGAAGTTCATAAAAGCCTCACCCTGGACAATGATCACATTGCTGTCTTTATATTTGCCAAACAAGGCATCATTCTGCGGGGCAGTTCCTTGCCTTTCAGCGAAGAACGTTTTTGCTTGTTCAACATCAGCGGGGTCAGCCTGCGGCCCGGAGCCGATGTGGTCTTTGGCATAGTTGTACAGATCATAACCGTGAAAAGCGAGTAGTCCGGTCACATTGTACATGGATACATTCCACCAGTTGTTATCGAACAGGCCTTTGGCCCATGTTTTGCTATAAAAATAAATCGGGCCGACTGCTAGGCCAAGTCCCAGCACAAGGGCAATGCTGCCAGCCGTGAGACGGCGGCGCAGCCGTGTCTTGCCATCGTTATACGAATAACTCCCATAGCCATGTGCCGACGCACTGGAGTGCTTCGAACGGTAACGTCTGCTGAACAGTATGATAGCTGCAAACGGAATGACGACAAGCCAGTCGGCAAAGAACCAGAGATCACTTGTGTAGATCAATGTAGCGATGCTGTCACCCAATGCGTCAACTTGTCTCGCCTGCAACAATACCGGGATGGTCAAGAAATCCTGGAAATAGCGATAATACACCATATCGGCATAGATTAGTCCGGTAAGCAGCAGGTTAAGCACGGCGAGAGACACGATCATGCCTCTACGTGGCAGCAACCAGGCCCAGAAGGACAAGAGTAGTAAAGATCCAATAGCAATGACTTTATCCAGCAGTCCCATCGTAATGTTATAAGCGTGCAGATTGTGATGGAGCCACATGAGTTTGAGCAGCATGAGCACAAGAAAAATAAGATATGACGTTAATGGATGATTTATAAGCCCGCGTGGCATGGAGCTGCGCGTAGGCCGAGTGACAACCATATGTATGTCCCCCTTGCTTTTGTTGTTTTGTTATCGGAATGTAAAATAGGGCTCCATCCATTATAGCGTGGCCTCATGTGTTTTCAACTATGCCTCAGAAGAATTGATTTCTGCGAAAGCGAAGACCGAAGTTGATGAATTCATATGATCGGAAAAGCATACAAAAAAAAGCGCCCCGGCCATGGATGGCAGGAGCACTTTAGATTTGAAACAATTACGAAGATTGTGGTGCTTTATTTCGTGGGGGCAGTGGGCCTAAATACTGATAGTACTGGGTTTCAATTCGTCCGTTGAACAACTTACGACGTTTGTCTGCCTTATGACCGAAATACTCCTCGAAAGCCTTGGTCGACGTGATTGCAAAAAAGGACCATGTTGGCATGTCGAGGTAACTGCGCCCTAATGAGCGGAGCAACTTCTGAACTTCTTTTTCTTCACTCAAACGTTCACCATATGGGGGATTGGTGATGATGACACCATATTCACCCTGTGGTCTTGCACGATGAGCGGGCAGGACGCTGACTTCAATATCTTTGGCGAAGCCAGCACTTTTGATCGCTGCCATAGCAACTTCAATCGCTTCAGGATCAATATCGCTACCTGAAATCTGTAACGGGACATCGTCACGAACAGCATCGAATGCTTCTTCGCGTGCCTGTTCCCATAATTCTTCAGGAATGACAGCCCAGTCCTCAGAGTTGAAGGTCCGACGAAGTCCTGGTGCAATGTTCCAGCCGATCATAGCAGCTTCGATCAGCATTGTGCCTGATCCACAGCACGGGTCATAGAATGGACGGGATACATTCCAGCGGCTGAGCTGAATAAGAGCGGCAGCAAGTGTTTCTTTCAGTGGCGCTTCGGTGACGAGTTTACGATAACCCCGTTTATGCAGACCTGGTCCCGTCGTATCTAAAGTAAGCAGGGCGCGATCGTTCAGCAGAATGACCTCAATCACATAACGAGACCCATCCTCTGGGAACCACTCTGTGTCATAAGTCAGCTTCAGTTTCTCTACGATTGCTTTTTTCACTATCCCTTGTGATGCAGGCACACTGCTTAACTGGGATTTTTGAGAACGACCCTCTACAGGGAATTCGCCGTCGGCTGGAATCCACTCTTCCCAAGGCAGTGCTTTGGTGCCTTCAAACAATTCGTCGAATGTTGTGGCAGGGAATTCACCCATTTTCACCAATACACGATCCGAACTTCTCAGCCACAGATTACAACGGCATATATCAATATAATCTCCTGTGAAGAAAACCCGGCCGTTGTCGATTGTAACATCTTCATACCCCAGTTGCTTCAGTTCCCGGGCAACAACAGCCTCGAGTCCCATCGCCGAGGTTGCAATCAATTGCAATTGAGCCATGTGATTCATTTCAACTCCATTTCAAGCTGGAGAAGGATATCCTTCTCTCTGCTGTATAGTGACGGTGCGGCCTTGCCGCTTTCCGTGAAAAAACTTACAATGAGAAATGCGGTGAACGTATGCATTCCTCTTTCGAGGTGATACATCAGTCAACCGCCTGTGTTGATAACAAACATTTATTATAGAACATTGGCATCCATATGGAAAGCAGTCCAAGTGTCCAAGGAGGATTTTAGTGGTGAATCTGACCCCTGATGAATATGTAAATCAATTATTTCAAGAGGATGAGCTTTTGCTGAAAGTGAAAGAGGCCATCCGTTCGAACGGTATGCCGGAAGTTTCGGTTGCTGCTGCATATGGACGATTGCTCACGTTTCTAGCGAAGACATCCAAAGCAGAAGCTGCGCTCGAAATCGGCGTGCTGGGCGGTTACAGTGGGATCTGCATTGCACGCGGTTTACGTGAGAATGGAACCCTGACTTCGCTGGAACTGAAAGAGGAATATGCGGCAATGGCGCGTGGTCATCTGGAAGAAGGCGGTTTTGGCGAAAAGGTAGAGTACCGCATTGGCCCGGCGGCAGACAGCCTCGAGCAATTGGAGCAGGAAGGTCGCACATTTGATTTCTTCTTTATTGATGCAGATAAGGAGAATTATCCGGTATATCTCGATTATGCCATTAAGCTGGCCCGGCCAGGTGCTGTCATTGTAGGCGATAATTGTTTCCTGCGTGGTCGTACACTGAATCCGGACAAGCAGGGCCCGGCCGTGCTTGCGGTTCGCCGTTTCAATGAACAGATGGCAAGTGACCCGCGCCTGGTGACGACCATGTTGCCCGATTACGATGGGCTGGTACTTGCCTGGGTGAAGTAAAAGTGGAAATTTCCTAAAGATAAAACTCCGATGGAGCACGATCTCACGCTTTTATGTTTGTGAGGGGGCGTGTTCCATCGGAGTTTTTTTAGTTTAAAAAATATTGATTGTTGAGAATGAGTTTTTATTTAGGATTATCTAAAAATGAATTGATTTTTTAGCGAAGAAGAGATCATAACTAACTTTCAGGCAATTTTATGGTAATATTGTATATAAGAAGTTATAAATTTCTATATATGGAGGTGTTAAATTGAGACCTTTATTCATTTTTCTTTCTTTGCTTCTGATCTCAGGTTTCGTATTTCATTTTCTTAACGTATACACGCCCTTTTTAATACTGCCAGTTTATATTGTACTTATTGCGATACTCGTCTTTTTAATTTTTTATCTTTTTAGGTATTATTTTACTAAATAAGAAGTTATTTGAAATTAATCAGAGAATTTATAAAAGGAGTGATTATAATACTAAGGAGGATACTTTTTTATGAAGAAACAATTCACTGCACTTTTGATGTCGTTTTCACTTTTGGTAGGAGGCGCTGTTACAGTCTCAGCAGATTCATTAGAAGGAAAAGAAAATTTAAATAACATTGCAGAAGCTCGGGCCTATATAACGAAGAGTAGTTCTGAAATAGCGAATGAGTTGGAGAACTTAAAAATGTCTAAGGAGAATGTAACTCTGATTGAAATTCATGATGTTATTGAGAGTTATTATGAGAACAATCCCGCACCCTTAGAATTGGCTAATAATGACTCGATTTCTCTAGAAGATGTATTTCCAAATGAATCACAAAAAAATCAGTTAAATAACGAGGAAACATTCAGTTTAAATGAGTTTATTTCACAGCAAAAAGAAAACGAGGAAGTCCTAAGTTTCTCAACAGAAACTACAAAAACAGATGTTTATGTTGATAAATCAGGAATTTTTATTTTACATTCTGAAATTGACCCTAATAGTGCCATCAGAGCTGCTGCGTGGAGTTACACCGCTAACGAAAGGACGACCGGATCAGCTTATAATGCCTTAGGTCTAAAAATGTTTGATCTTTGGGCATCGGGAAGTTTTAGATATGATGGTTCAAAGGTAGAGGTTGCTACTAAAGATGGTGGTTACGAACGTAAATTCTGGGGGTCGACATTGGAGTTAACTGATAGAGGGATGGGACTTTCAAGAACGGTGGATCTTGAAGGGTACAAATACGCGGAAGTGTATAGCAGACTTAGAACAGAATCGACTCTTGGCTTTAGATGGTTTGGGCTTACACTTACTGATACTACTGTAGAGGTTAAAATTGGTAGTACAGTTAATGGTAATGTGTATACTGGAGGTGGCTCCATTTAAAAGTAGAAGCGTACTTGAATTAATAGCCCACCGCGATGTGGAAAAGTAATACACAAAATCTGAAAACACACAAAGAAAGAGACGACACACCTTTAATCACAGGGAGTATCGTCTCTTCTTTGTCTAGATTTATAAAGGATAAGTGCTTTCTTATACTTCCGGTGTTCCGTACGTTTCAAACCATTTTTTGATGGTATCAAAATCATCACTGAAGGACAAACCCAGCATCAATAATACACGAGCTTGTTGTGGACTCAGGTTGTCGCCTGCAATGATACCATTGCCGCCGCCGTACACACTTCCTGAACCCGTCCGAGTGGTGGTCACAAAGATGACACCTTCTTCAATCGCTTTGGTACGAGCTTGTCCCATAGCTCTGGATATACCGCCAGCTCCGGTACCGGAAGTCACGATTCCTTTGGCACCACTGCTCACGAATCCTTCAATGGCTCCGCCGCCAGCTTCTTGATATGAGATCGCAATTTCTACTTTGGCCAGATCTGCCTTAGTGATTTTACTTAGATCAAATACGGGCTTTGCTGTGCCTTCTGGTTTCAAGGCACGTGCAGGAGCACGGTATATTCGAATGTTCTCTTCATCTATATATCCTACAGCGCCGAGCATCGGCGTTTCAAACGTATCTGTCCGATAATCATTAGTCTTGGTTACACCGCGAGCAAGCTGGATTGTGTCATTCAACATGAGTACTGTGCCGAATGAAGTGGTACGACCACTGCCTGCAAGTTTGATGGCGTTGTACAGATTGGCTTGAGCGTCAGAGCCGATGACGGTCCATGGACGCATGGAGCCTGTAATCACGACAGGTTTGTCACTCTGAACCGTCATATCGAGGAAATAAGCGATTTCTTCCATAGTATCTGTACCCGTGGTAACGACAACACTGTCATACATTGCCAGAGCTTTGTCTACCGTCTGCGACAAGTCATAGAGGTCGGCCATGCTATAGGAACCTGAACCTGAGTTTCCGAATTGGAGTGTGCTAACATCAGCAATCTTCTGTTTATCCGGTAAGGCGTCTACCATCTCTCCAATCGGAAGTGTACCTGCCTTGTAATTCTGGAAGCTGGTAGCATCCTCAGATTGACCTGCAATCGTTCCGCCAGTTCCGATCACCAATACATTAGGGAGTGCAGATTGCTTGGAAGAGTCTGGTATTGCAGGGATGGAAGTATTGCGAGCCGGAGTAGTGGTTGCTGTCTGAACAGCACCTGTTGTACCTTTCACCTCTACCGTAGCTGCGTGCGCAGCGTAGGTTCCAATGGGGGACAATGAGATGGTTAGTGCTGTTAAAGCTGCGGTACTCCATACGGCCCAGGGACGAAGATTGGATGTTTTACTCATGAATAGCACTCTCCTTCAAGTAAGTGTGATGTTAAGTTTGTTAAGAAGAATATGTATACCATTTCAAATTGATTGTATTTCATGTTAATTAATATGACAAATATAGATAATGGTAGAGTAATCGGTTACATTCGTAGATAATGAGAGTATAATGATTATTTATGAGGAATTACGAAAGAATATCCATTCTGATAGAGATATATAAGAGTTGATTTTAGTTGTTTCAAAGGAAAATAGATCCTTTTAATGTTAGTTAAATTAACATAATGAGTCTTTTGTCCTGATAAAATGAGCATTTTAATAAAAGGATGTCGAATTGGGACTCATATCAGAAGTAGGTAACAGAATGAGAGGGTAATAGTAACGCATATTAGGTAATGGGGCTCAATTACGGTTTAATGAGTGGTTTCCTTATAGAGTTATGTTTATAATAGGGGTGATCAACATATGTAAATAAATATATAATATTGATTGGAGGAGAAACGATGAAACAGGCACCGAGAAAGTATGCAAATTACATTCCGATTCGGGAACTGGAGACTTTGGAAGAGAGGTTATCTCCCTTCAAGGTGTATGCAGAACTTCGTGATAACACTCCAGTCCGATATGATGAACATCGAGAATGTTGGGATGTTTTTGGTTATGAAGATGTGAAGTACGTTCTGAAAAATCCGAAACTGTTCTCTTCTGCACGTGATCGTGCCAATACGAGCATGTTGACCACAGACCCTCCCAAACACAAACAGCTGCGTGATCTGGTTAACCAGGCGTTTACACCCAAGGCCATTGAAGCATTGGCTCCGCGTATCCAGGAAATCACAGATGAGTTAATTGCTCCACACCTGTCAGAGGGACATATGGAACTTATTGATGACCTTGCAACACCATTGCCCGTCATTGTCATTGCGGAATTGATCGGAGTCCCTGCGGCGGATCGTCAAAAGTTCAAAGACTGGTCTGATGTGTTGGTGAAAGGTGCACGTGACGATAGTGAGCAGGCCTTCCAGGAATTATTGGAAGAGAAAAAAAGAAATATGCAGGAGTTGCATATCTATTTCACTGGCATTATGGAAGAACGTCGGTTGCAGCCCAAGGATGATCTGATCTCATTACTGCTTGCTGCGGAGATTGATGGTCAGCAATTGACTTCAGATGAGGTGGTAGGCTTCTGTATTCTCTTACTTGCTGCCGGTAATGAAACAACAACCAACCTGATTACCAATGCGGTTCGTATTCTGTCTGAACAACCCGAGCTACAACAGGAGTTGCGCGAACAGCCTGAACGGATTACTTCTGCGATTGAAGAGACGCTGAGATATTATCCGCCAATTGTCGCGATTGGGCGGGTCGCCAAGGAAACTGTAGAGTTGAATGGTCAGATGATTCAAGCTGGAGAGCAGGTGATTTCCTGGGTTGGAGCAGCTAATCGGGACAGTGCCCAATTTGAAAATCCGGAAGATTTCATCTCTGATCGCAAGCCGAACAGGCATATGGGCTTTGGTTTTGGCATTCATTTTTGTTTGGGTGCACCACTCGCTCGATTGGAGGCAAGGGTAGTTCTTCATACATTGCTTCAGCACATGGAGCACATTCAACTTGTGCCGGGAACGCCTCTGCAACCGATACAAAGTGCTTTTGTATTTGGCGTGAAACATTATCCGATACAATTCAATCTAATAAATAAATGATGAATGGCGCATAAATGACAAAAGCCGCTCTCAGGCCAATTAGGCGCTGGAAGCGGCTTTTTCAAATAAAAAAGTAAGATGTACTCATTAAGAAATGGATAGGGAATCAGGATTCCCGAATAGAAGCAGGTTTGTTATACAATTTGAATCGAACCCAAACCATATTAATTAGCAGCAGTCCGCCAGATACGATAAACAGACCTTCGATCCCGATGAATCCTGCCATAAATCCTCCAATGATCGCTCCGAGCATGTTGCCCAGCGCCAGAGTACTCGTATTAAAACTGAATGCACGGCTGATCATGCTATCGGATGTGTAGGAGCGGATCAAGGCGTTAACGCTTGGAAGCAGGCCACCCATGAACACACCCATCATGAAACGAACAAGAATGAGCTGCCACACGGTCTGAACAAATGCCTGCGGGATAAGCATGAGTCCTGTACCTATGAGGGAGAACGTCAGCACCTTGTGAGGGCCAATCCGGTCACTCAGCTTCCCTAGAATCGGTGACATCGCCATATTGGATAGTCCCGTAACTGCACCGACAAGCCCTGCCCAGAAGGCCACATTTACATCCGAAGCATGCAATTTTTGCACATACAGCGGCAAGAGTGACATGGGGCTAATCATCGCAAACTGCAACAGAAACGTCACAGCAAACAATGCGGGCAGTTGAGGTGACTTGTTCAATTCCTTCAGACCGGACAATACGGATTGTGCCGGCAGTTTGGCTGCTTCTTGACGGTCAAACTTCTCTCTCACCAGGAACATGGCGAGCATGGAAGCAACAAAGATCAGTCCACCTGTAATGTAGAAAATGGGGCGGAAGCCTACCGCATCCGCTAACAAGCCACCAATGAGTGGACCCAGGATGGTGCCGGCAACCTGCCCGGACTGACTGATTCCCATGGCGAAACCCATGCGGTCTTTCGGAGTGGTACCCGATATCAGCGCAACAGCTGCAGGATTGAAACCGGAGATGGTACCGTTAAGCAAACGCAATAAGAGAAGCTGCCAAGGGTTCTGTGCCAGACCCATAAGGGCAATTACGATGGCCATCCCGAATCCCGAACGCAGCAGCATAACTTTACGGCCATACTTGTCCGATAACTTGCCCCAGAGCGGTTGGAACAAAAATGAGGTGAGGAAATTGGCTGCAAAAATAAATCCCGCCCATATGCCAATTTCATGTTCGCCAACAACGCCCAGATCTCTTGCGAGATAAAGAGACAAAAATGGGGTAATCATGGTCATGCCCGAATTGACCAAAAATTGTCCGAACCAAAGCACAATGAGGTTTACTTTCCACGTTTTCAAAGTGCTTTCACTTCCTTTCAAAGATATTTCTGTAATTCTCAAAAAAACACCATTCTTTCATTATAACATAATTGGCATATGAGGGATGGGTGTAAGGAATGTCATAGTATTGTCACGTAGAACGCATCTGCATGTGGTTGTTACGGCTGTTTAAAAAGGGCATAATGGTAATTATGAGTCCAAAAACTATTGGAGGCTTCTTACATGAGCTATAATGATCGACTGATTCGGGCAAGTTTCAAACAACAGGTAGACCGCGTCCCGGTATGGTACATGCGTCAAGCTGGACGTTACGATCCTGAATATCGCAAAATTAAAGAAAAGTACTCCTTGTTAGAAATCTGCAAACAACCCGAGCTGGCGGCTGAAGTTACACTCATGCCGGTACGCAAACTTGGTGTAGATGCGGCTATTTTGTATTCCGATATTATGAATCCGGTTGCCTCTCTGGGCATTGATTTTGACATTGTAAAAAATATTGGTCCAGTCATCGATAATCCTATTCGGTCCGCTGCAGATGTGGATCGGCTGCGTCCCATTGACGTAGAAGGAGATCTGTCACATATTCTGGAAACCATTCGAATTCTGGATAAGGAGCTTGATGTGCCTCTGATTACGTTTGCGGGCGCACCATTCACGATTGCGAGTTATCTGATTGAAGGCCGACCTTCGAAAGGTTATATCCGCACCAAAACGATGATGTACAGCGAGCCTGAGGTGTGGCATAAGCTGATGCAGAAGCTTGGTGATATGGTTATTACATATGTCCGTGCGCATATTGCGAATGGCGGTAAGGCATTCCAGTTGTTTGACAGCTGGGTTGGAGCACTTTCTCCCAAAGACTTCAGAACATATGTGTTGCCTACGATTACCCGTATCTTTACCGAATTATCCGATTTGAATGTACCGAAGATTTATTTCCCTGGTGTTGCATCCGGTGAGTTGTTGCCAGCACTGCATAATTTGCAAGCCGATGTGATTGGACTGGACTGGAGAGTATCCATTTCGGAAGGGCGTCAACGTCTTGGCGGCAAATTTGCAGTACAGGGTAACCTGGACCCATATTTGCTGACTGCCCCGATGGAACTGATTAAAGAGCAAGCCAAAGTGATTATTGACGAAGGAATCAAGGAGCCGGGTTATATTTTCAACCTCGGACACGGATTATTTCCTGAAGCATCGCTAGAGAAGCTCAGAGAATTAACGGCGTATATTCATGAATATTCTGCCGAAGCAATGAAGAGTGGGGTGACGGTAACCAATGACTAATACTGTAGGTGTACTGGTGATGTCATATGGCACACCAGAAAATATGGAAAGTGTTGAAGCGTATTACACACATATCCGCAGAGGGCGTCCGCCTGAACCGGAGCAATTGAAGGAACTGACGGACCGTTATGAAGCCATTGTTGGCGGTGTGTTCCCACTTCGTGAGAACACAGACAATCAGGTCAAAGCCCTTCAAGAGACATTAAACCGCGATGAGCGTGGCACTGATGTGGAATTCCGTTGTTATCAAGGACTGAAGCATGCCTATCCGTTTATTGAGGATGGCGTGGAGCAGATGGCGAAGGATGGAATTCAGTCAGCGATTGGCATTGTACTGGCTCCTCATTTTTCCACGATGAGTGTAGGCAGTTATATCAAACGTGCGCGTGAAAAAGCAGAAGAGCTGGGCGTTCATATGTCCTTTATTGAGAGTTATCATCTGCATCCGAAGTTAATTCAGGCGTTGTCCACACGTGTCAGTGCAAAGTTGGATGCGTTCGAAGAAGCTGGAGCAAAACGCGGAGATGTGAAGGTGTTGTTTAGTGCACACAGTCTGCCGGCACGTATTGTGGAGATGGGTGATCCATACCCGCAACAATTGCTGGAGACTTCGGAAGTGATTGCATCACGTGTAGGTATAACCAATTGGCAATTTACGTGGCAGAGTGCCGGACGAACTGCTGAGCCTTGGCTTGGACCGGATATTCTGGATACGTTACAGGAGCTTTCACGTGAACAGGTAGAGGATGTGCTTGTGGCACCAATCGGGTTTGTCTCGGATCATCTCGAAGTGCTCTATGATCTCGATATTGAGGCCAAATCGATTGCCAAAGAGATCGACATGCGCCTGATGCGCATTGACTCTCTCAATAGTGATCCTCTATACATGGAGACGTTGAGCGATGTTATTATAAGCCAATGGCAGCAAGGGTTGGATGAGTAATGGGTGATAAGAAACGCCGTGTTGTTGTTGTCGGCGGTGGCCTTACCGGCCTCAGCGCGGCATTTTATATCCGCAAGCATTACCGGGAAGCAGGAGTTGAACCTGTGATTACTTTGGTCGAGAAAAGCTCGTCCATGGGAGGCATGATTGAGACACTGCACCGGGATGGATTTGTGATTGAAAAAGGGCCCGATTCGTTCCTGGCTCGCAAAACGGCAATGATTGATCTGGCCAAAGAATTGGAGATCGATCATGAGCTGGTAAGTCAGAATCCGGAGTCGAAGAAAACGTATATCATGCAGCGTGGCAAGCTTCATCCTATGCCAGCAGGACTTGTTCTCGGTATTCCGACAGAACTAAGACCATTCTTGAGAAGTGGTTTGGTTTCTCCGGCAGGCAAACTGCGGGCGTTGATGGATTTTGTCATCCCGCCGCGTCGTACAACAGAGGATGAATCGCTCGGTTATATGATTGAACGCCGTCTTGGAGCAGAAGTGCTGGAGAACTTGACGGAACCACTGCTCGCAGGAATCTATGCAGGTGATATGCGGCGATTGAGCCTCCAGGCTACCTTCCCGCAGTTCGGAGAAGTAGAGCGCGATTACGGCAGCTTGATCCGGGGCATGATGACGGGGCGCAAACCGGCTGAGACGCATACCGGAACAAAACGGAGCGCTTTTTTGAACTTTCGCCAGGGACTTCAGAGCCTTGTTCATGCACTCGTCCATGAGTTGCAGGATGTGGATCAACGTCTGAACACTGCGGTGAAATCGCTGCAACGCCTTGATGGAGCGCAGACCAGATACCGTGTTGAACTTGGTAATGGCGAAATGCTTGAAGCCGATGATGTAGTGGTTACTGTGCCGACATATGTCGCGTCGGAGCTGTTGAAGCCTCACGTGGACACAGCGGCACTGGATGCGATTAACTATGTGTCTGTAGCCAATGTAGTGCTCGCTTTTGAGAAAAAAGAGGTGGAGCATGTATTCGACGGATCGGGTTTCCTCGTTCCGCGGAAAGAGGGTCGGAATATTACGGCTTGCACGTGGACATCGACGAAATGGCTGCATACCAGCCCGGATGATAAAGTACTGCTTCGCTGTTATGTTGGTCGCTCCGGTGACGAACAGAACGTAGAGCTTCCGGATGAAGCGCTGACGAATCTCGTTCTCAAAGATCTGAGAGAGACGATGGGTATTGAAGCAGTGCCGATCTTCTCCGAGATTACAAGGCTTCGTAAATCCATGCCACAGTATCCGGTGGGACACCTTCAACATATTGCCGCTCTCCGTGAGGAGCTTGGCAGCAAATTACCGGGTGTGTACATTGCAGGTGCAGGTTATGAGGGCGTAGGCTTGCCTGATTGCATCAGACAAGCGAAGGAAATGTCTGTTCAGGCTACACAAGAGCTTGCAGCAGATTAAGTACAGCAAGAGAGCTGTCTCAAACGTAGAATTATCTACTGGAGAGATGGCTTTTTTTATATGAAGATCTGGAAGCTAACTGAGTTCATACCCTTTCAATCGATACAGTTCCAAGGAATGATGGAAATCCAGAATATGCCTGATATAATGGTATGTATGGCTGTGAAGAAGAAGAGGAGTTGCTTATGTATCCCCCAAGATCAGAGCGAAGTGTAAAGAAGAAAAAAGGAAAACGCACCCGCAATACAATCATCTGGACAGTTAATATTGTATTGATCATGGCAATTGGTCTGATAGGCATTTTCTATGTCATTAATACACGTCAGCAACAGGCGGACCAGCCAGTGAAACAAGAGATAGTCGATCAGGATCAGCCTTCCATTGGAGACGATGCCAAAGGCGGGGATCAAGTAAGTTCTCCAGACTCGGAATCCGATGAGTCCTCGGAAGAAGAACCCGAAGCTACGGATGAAGAGACCACCGCGGATGCAGATAAGACATCTGGAGCAGCGACACCTGACACTTCAGGCAATACCAATAGTGGGAAAGCAGAATCCGGAACGAAAAAACCTGTGGCAGATTCGACACCGTCGGGCACCAAGGGAAATGCAGGTGTGGATCAGGAATCAGGGACGTCGAAACCTTCCAATTCAGCGAAGGATGTCACGATTAACTTTGTGGGTGATATTCAATTCTCGGGCAAAGTTGCTGAGTTGCTGGATAAGAACGGTTATGATTATCCCTTTGCCAAACTCGGCAGATTATTCAAGGATGATGATCTTACCATCGGCAACTTGGAGACACCGATAACCCTGGGTGGTACTGGTGCAGTCGACAAAACCTATGTATACAAATCTTCGCCCAAAGCATTGGCGGCAATGGCCTCTGCGGGTTTTGATGCTGTCAATTTGGCTAACAATCATATTCTGGATCAGGGCGTAGAGGGCTTGGTCGATACGTTAACTTATCTCAAGGAATATGGCATAGCTCACACCGGGGCAGGTATGAACAGGGATGAGGCCTATGCACCAGCATATCTGGAACGCAAAGGTATGAAGATTGCATTGCTTGGATTCTCCCGAGTTGTACCGGAAACGAGTTGGAAGGCGGAAGGCAATCGGGCTGGCGTGGCTGAAGCCTACGATTCCACAGGAGCAGTCAAAGCGATCCAGGAGGCCCGTAAGAAGGCTGATCTGGTGATCGTGGTTGCACATTGGGGAGAGGAACGTGTGAGTACTCCGAATAGTGACCAGACCCGATTGGCTCATGAGTTTGTAGATGCTGGTGCGGATCTGGTCATAGGTGGTCATCCTCATGTGTTGCAAGGGTTGGAGTACTATAAGGGGAAGTGGATTGCATACAGTACGGGAAATTTCATTTTCTCCAGATCAACAACCGAAGAGACATGGAAAACGGCGGTATTTCAGGCTCGCTGTAGTCAAGATGCGGCTTGCAGTATGAAAGTTATCCCTTATGAGGCCGGGCTTGGTCAGGCCATTCCGATGATTGATGAGGCGAACAAACTGCTGTTGGAACAGATGGCAAAGCTCTCCCCGGGTATTCGATATGATGGGAATGGAGTCGCTTCACCTAATTAAAAACCTTTTTGAGGAGGGAATCGAATGAACAACCTTTGTGTAGCGCACCGTGGATTTTCTTCTATTGCACCAGAGAATACGATGGCTGCATTTCTGATGGCCATGGAGCGGCCTGAAGTTCAGTGGATGGAGCTTGATGTTCAGTTGTCGCGTGATGGTGTACCAGTGGTCATTCATGATTTTACAGTGGATCGCACGACGAATGGCAAGGGCCTGGTTCGGGAAACCGATTGGGCTGATCTGCAACGTCTGGATGCTGGAGCATGGAAAAACAAGTCTTACAAAGGCGAACGGATTCCGGCGCTAAGTGAATTGTTAGATCGCTCGTGCGGCAGAGTGCGTTTGAACATTGAACTGAAAACGCAGGGAGACATGTACCCGGGTCTGCCTGCGGCTGTTATACATGAAGTGAGAAAAAGACATATGCAAAATGATGTTGTGATCACCTCATTTGAACCAGCCGCTCTGATCGAAGTGAAGAAACTTGCACCGGAGATCCAGACGGGGCTGATTATTGATGCACGACCAGGTGATCTGTTAAACGCCCTGCGGCAGATGAATTGTACATTCCTCTCGATTGGATACACCAATGTAGACAAATCCTTAATGAACGAGATGCGGAGTGCAGGCATTCGGGTGATGGCTTGGACAGTTGATGACAAGACCATTATGAAGAAACTGGCGGCGGTTGATCCAGAACTTATGTTATGTACGAACCGTCCTGACGTATGGGAGCTGGCATTTCAGGAGACGAGCAGCCGATTTTTCAGACCTTAACTTTACTATATGCACTAATGAATCCAATAAAGGTGGTTATATACCCATGTTGACTAACATTCGCAATGTATACTGTGTAGGACGCAATTATAAACTTCATGCGGAAGAATTGGGTAACGCGGTTCCGGATGAGCCAATGATCTTTATGAAACCTTCCCATGCAGTCGTGCCCCTGAATGGTGAAACGCTTGAATTGCCAGCTACCAAGGGTGAAGTTCACTATGAAGCTGAATTGGTCGTGCAAATCGGCCGGAATTTTGAGCCAGGTATGGCGGTAGATGCGCTGGTGGATGCGTATGGGTTTGGTATTGATTTTACGTTGCGTGACGTACAGACCGTGATTAAGAAAAAGGGCCACCCGTGGACAGCGGCCAAAGGGTTCAAAAATTCCGCTCCGGTTACTCCATTTCAGGCATTCCCGGGTGCGGCAGCATTACTGGAAAAAGACTTTACATTGACCAAAAATGGTGAGGAAGTCCAGCGTGGTAATATTCGTAACATGATCTTCAGTTTACAGGATATTGTGGATTATGTAGGTCACCATTACGGCCTGGGGCCGGGCGATGTCATTTTTACAGGAACACCCGAAGGTGTTGGACCAACACAAGCAGGAGATGTGCTCGAACTGGCATGGGACGGCGAATCCTTGGGTGCATGCACGATTGGGGCAGCACAATAAGGACTACACATCATACCTGTTTGAGATGAATAGGTTACAAGAAAGGGGCGTGTATACGCTCCTTTTTGTCGTGTTATCGTGGATATATGTTTATATCTTCATCGTACGGATATGTTACAAATTTAGGCCAAGCTGTATGCTGTATTTGCGCTCTGTGTGACCAACTCTTCCAGTTCAGCTTGTTGTGCAGCATGTTGCTCCGAACTGATACTTCCACTTGCGAGCCGTTCATCCAACTGCTCTTTGAGTTGTCTTACTTGTATAGCAATGACCTCATCCAAATTCCCGTTATTTTCTTCCGTAATCGTCCTCAGTGATTTTCCGCTGTACAGTTCCTGATACAGATCTGCTTCTGAAGGCTGATTCAGAGCGCTGAGCAGCTCGTCGCTGTTTCCCTCACGAGTGTCCAAGTCAACGATGGACCATTTAGCAGTAGGTATGGGAGAGATGGCGGATTGGCCCCATGCTGTTCCGGCAAAGGACATGGTGACAATCATTGTGCCAATAATAATGACTCTTTTCATATTCATATGGATAATCCTCATTTCTGTAGTTGAGTACGAACTGAATCGTAACTTGTCGTTGATGTAGTTGTAGATGTTTCGATCTGAGAATAGTGTAAACGGGAAACCTGAAGTGAAACTTAAAACAGGATAAGTAATTTCAACCTGGCTGAGAATGGCTGCAAAAAGAAAAGATCACTAATATAATTCACACTTGACAGGTTGGGTTAGTTGGTTATATGATAATCTCAATTATTTTAATACTCATTAAATGAACAGTGAAATAATTTGAACTGAAAACTGCATTGAGCTGATTGGACCACCAAAGGCTCCCGGGACTACTCCTCTAAGGAATGTCCTCGGGGGCCTTTTTTTTGTTCGCTGTTGAAGCTTCAAACGATCAAGGAGGTTATGAAATGAGCGATAGAGACTGGGAAGCGTTGGAGCGGACGGATTGGTTATTTCGCAAAATGGTCAGACGATTCGTCAAAGAGCGGGATCGCATCTCTGTAGAAGGTATCAGCCTGCCAGGTATGCTTATCCTGCACAAAATCATTCGTGAGGGAGAACAGCGGCTTGGAGATCTGGCAGAACAATTGGATTTTACATCGGGTGCCATTACAGCTCTGACCGATAAGTTGGAGAAAAAGGGACTCACCATCCGCAGACGAAAGGAAGACGACCGCCGGACGGTTTCACTGGATATCACATCAAGCGGGCGGGAGATGTATACGAGAAACAGCAATATCGGTGCCCGATGTATGACGCTTCTGTTTGAGGGGTTTACGAGTGAGGAACTGGAGCAGCAAAGTCAATTCTACGAGCGGGTAGTAGCGAATCTGGAGGGGTTCTCGGACACGGTGCTGGAATTGGCGGAGAACAACGGGATACAAGAACATGATCGGTCCTCGACAAGAAACCTTGAGCAGAAGCAGCAGGACAGTACCGGGAAGAGTAACTATCTCAGTTATTGAGGTTGGGTCAAAGTAACGACATTTGATATACCACAAACATTCTAGGGGAGAGATGATCAATGGGACACTCAACAATATATCCAACTGGAGCGACGTTATACAATCCGGATAAGGCTTGGGGCGGTTATACCGTCTATCAGGCAGGTGAGGAAGGCGTAGTATTGATCGATATGAATGGCAAGGAGGTTCACCTGTGGAAAGGGTTGTTAGGGTTTCCGGCCAAGATATTACCTGGCGGCTACGTGCTGGGCAGCACGGGTCGGAGAGATCCGAAGTTCGGTATTCAGGATAATGTCGATCTGGTCCAAGTGGATTGGGACGGCAACATTGTATGGAAATACAATAGCTACGAACACATCGAAGATCCGGGGTATGAGCCATTATGGTATGCCCGCCAGCATCATGATTATCAGCGTGAGGGGAATCCGGTGGGTTACTATGCACCTGGCCTTGCGCCAAAGACGAAGAGTGGCAAAACACTTATCTTGGCTCACAAAAATGTGAGTAACCCTCAAATTTCAGATAAGCCATTGCTTGATGATGCCATTATCGAAGTGGATTGGGAGGGGAAGGTACTCTGGGAGTGGCTGCCTAACGAACACTTTGAAGAATTAGGTTTTGATGAAGCTGCTCGAAATGTCCTGTTCCGTGATCCGAATACACGCTCATTCGGTCATCTGGGTGGTGGCGTTGGTGACTGGTTACATATTAATTCTGCTTCTTATGTCGGACCCAACCGTTTCTATGAAGAAGGAGACGAACGGTTCCACCCCGACAATATTATCTGGGATGCCAGAGAGGCCAATATAATCGCCATTACGGACAGACAGAGCGGAAAGATCGTGTGGAGACTAGGGCCAGACTATGCTTCAACTGAAGCGAAACACATTGGCACAATTATCGGACAGCATCATGCACATATCATTCCCCAAGGTCTACCGGGTGAAGGGAACTTGCTCGTATTCGACAATGGCGGCTGGGCAGGTTACGGTCTTCCGAATCCGGCTTCTCCATTTGGATTGAAACATGCGATTCGGGATCACTCCCGTGTACTGGAGATTAACCCGGTCACCCTGGAGATTGTCTGGCAGTATACCTCGGCAGAAGCAGGTTTCTCGGTTCCGACGGATTCTTATAAATTTTATAGCCCATACATCAGTTCCGCCCAGCGTTTACCTAACGGCAACACCCTGATAACCGAAGGTTCCAATGGCAGATTGTTCGAAGTGACAGCGGAGCATGAGCTGGTCTGGGAGTATGTCTCCCCGTACACGGATGGGCGGAATACCAATATGGTCTATCGCTCATATCGCGTTCCTTATCAGTGGGTTCCGCAGTTAGAGAAGCCGCAGGAAGTTGCCATTGAAGCCATTGATGTCTCCAACTACAGGGTGCCGGGAGCAGCACCCAAAGGTTCTGCATCCATCGTGAGCGTGGAGACAACTCTTCCATTTGTGGAGGGTGCAGCCTGTGTGGCAACGTCGGATGAAGGCAAGTCAGGCGGTTAAGCGTCAAGAATCATGACTAGATCGAATGGGGTGTATATTGTGAGAAAACCTTCCATAATTACCGGCGTATTGATATTATTCCTGGCTACGGCACTCATATTATCCGGATGCAGTTCAAATGTAGCAGGATCTGAAGCAAAAGACGCTACCGGCAAAAATGTCGATAATGTAAAAATTCGAATTGCAGATACAAGTACCAACCCAACGTTCAGGGTAGCCATTGCCAAAGGTTTTTTTGAAAGCCGGGGCATTGATGCAGAGAGTATTACGTTTGGCTCACCGGCTGAAGGTGTAAATGCGTTATTTATCAAACAGGTAGATATTGCGTACGGGGCGGATTTCCCTGTATTGAATGCTTTGGCTAAAGGGGAATATTCAGTTATTGCTTCCGCAGGTCAGGCTACGGATGAAGCGGCAGCCGCCTGGAAGTTGTATGCAAAAGAGGATATTCAGAGTGGAGCGGATTTGAAGGGCAAGAAAGTAAGCTTCATTCGAGGCACATTCATTCCGTATCTATGGGATGAATATTTGAAAGATCAGGGGTTGGCGCTGAGTGAGGTGACGCAAATTGGTCAGGGGGCTTTTGATGAAGCCTACATCGCACTGAAACAGGGAGACCTTGATGCCGCTTGGGTCATAGGTTCCGCGTTAACCGATAAATTCGATGCACTCGAAGGGGTACATCAGCTAACTGAGATGTCTCGGACGCCTATACGCCTTGGTATGGGACTGGTATCGAGTAATGAATTCATCCAGGCAAACCCTGAAAAAATAAGTGAATTCCTTGCGGCGCTGGATGAAGCATCCACGTATGCTCAAGCGCATCCTGAAGAGGTTGCCGATCTGATGTATCAAGAGACCAAACAGCCTAAAGATGCCACGTTGAAAGACCTTCCGATCAATCCATGGGAAGTTGGATTTACGCAGGCTGCTTATGATAGTTTGGCAGGTCAGAAGCAATATATGGTGGATACCGGAATCATCGAACAGGATTTTGATCTCGACACCAAACTCAATCTGACTTCTCTCCAGCAGGCTCTGCCGGAAAAAGTGACATACAGTAAATAATTCTTAATGAAATGGGAGGTGTCCGTTATGTCCTTACCTGCAACTCAGCATACCATTCATATTGAACAGCTTCGAAAAACATATCATGCCCCGACCAATGGGGATGTGCATTATATTATTAAGGATGTCGATCTGATCATCAAGGGAGGAGAATTCTTCGTCCTGCTTGGACCCAGTGGATGCGGGAAGTCAACGCTGCTGAACATGATCGCGGGTTTTATCTCCAAGTCGGGTGGACAGCTCAAGGTGGACAACAAGGAGATCGACAGGCCGGGCAGGGATCGGGCAATGGTGTTCCAGCAGGCGGATTCTTCTCTCTTTCCATGGCTAACGGTGAGGGAGAATGTTGAATTCGGGCTTCGAATGTCCAAGGTGCCTAGGACACAACGGCGTGAGATCTCTGATCGTTACATCCAGCTTGTTGGACTGAGTGCTCATGAGGGGAAATTTCCAAAAGAACTTTCGGGTGGCATGAAGCAGCGGGTTCAATTGGCGCGGGTACTTGCGAATGACTCGTCGATCTTGTTGATGGATGAGCCATTCGGTGCACTGGACGCGATGACGAGACGAACCATGCAGAAGGAAATGGTGAATATTTGGAAAGAAACACATAAAACCGTTATCTTTGTCACACACGATATTCAGGAAGCGTTATTACTTGGTGAGCGCATAGGCATTATGTCCGTAGGTCCGTCTTCGAATATAACGGATATTTACCACAACACTTTACCTTACCCTAGGAACATCGCCTCGTCTGAGTTCAACACCCTGTACGACCGAATTCAAGGCCACTTTGAAGAATAACTGAGGTGATATGTAAGATGAAATGGTTGGAGAAAAAATGGGTGTCTATCCCGCTTCTATGGGTAACGGTCATCTTGATCTGGCAGCTTGGTGCCCTCATCTATGGGCCTGACGTAATCCCTGGTCCGTGGCACACGATCCTGGGTGCACGTGAATTGATTGCTGACGGTACGCTGATGCAGTATATCGGAATCAGTTTCACTCGTGTACTGGCGGGCTGGGTACTCGGAAGTATCATTGCTATTCCGGTAGGACTGATTATTGGCAAGGTGCATATCATCCGGCTGTTCGCCGAGCCATTCCTTAACTTTATACGCTTTATCCCGCCGATTGCTTTTATTACCTTATTTCTGGTGTGGTTCGGAATTGGAGAGCAATCCAAGATCGCGCTCATCATGTACGCTACCTTCTTCATTGTTGTGCTGAATACACTGACAGGTGTACTCTCCGTTGAAGAAGACAAAATTCGTTCGGCCCGCAGTATGGGAGCCAATGAACGGCAGATACTGCTGCATGTGATTGTTCCGGCGACAACCCCGTATATTTTCACGGGTGTACGACTGGCGATGGGAACTTCTTATATGGCCATAATCGGTGCTGAGATGATTGCCTCGAATGAGGGAGTCGGTTACTTGATTTGGAATTCCAGACTCTTTTTCCGAACAGATTGGATCTTTGTTGGTCTGATTTCCCTGGGTTTTATGGGATTCCTGACGGATCGATTGTTCAACTGGTTTGGTCGCAGAGTACTCTACCGATATGGGGTCATTGGCGGAGCGAAGCGGGTCTGAAACAGAACCTAGGAACACCGAATTCCAGACTTACTTGAAAAGGGAAGTTATTTTGTTTTAACGTTTGATCAATAACCTGTTTTGGCACTTCTACACGAGGCCGAAACAGGTTTTTTGTGTGCTGGCGTAAGGAGTTTCGGCATTGGCATCAAACCGTGGTATAATTGAATTTCAAAAATACAATAAACGTCATGCGGGCTGTACATACGCTGCATGCAGGAGACATTATGGATTGGATTATTGGCGCCGTATGCGCTTCTATGGTGGCAGGTGCTGCCTATGCGAAAAAGTCGCTAACCCTGTCTGGCTGCCTGGCAGCCATCATGATGGGAACGATATATTACGGAGCGGGTAACCTGTTCTGGTTTGGCACGTTATTGTTGTTTTTCATTACTTCAACGTTGCTCTCCAGGTTTCGTAAAGATCGGAAGCAGGAGCTGGAGAAATCCTATGCCAAGTCAGGAAATCGGGATGCCGGACAAGTGATGGCTAATGGTGGAATGGGCATGTTCCTATGTCTGGGATACTGGATATTTCCACATCCGGCATGGGTGTATGCTTTCATTGGTGTAATGGCTACCGTTACATCGGATACATGGGCAACCGAGATTGGGAGTCTCAGCCGCAAGCCGCCGCGCTCTGTTCTCACGTGGAAGGTACTTACGCCAGGTGCTTCAGGAGGTGTCTCACTTCTTGGCACCGTGGCTGCAGCCTTAGGCGGGACTCTGATTGGTGCGGGAGCATTCTTGTTTTCATGGATCGCCGGGATAGAAGGGCCTGGTCTGCTTAGTTGGATTTTTGTCGGCCTTGCAGGCGGATTGGCAGGGGCGTTTGCCGATTCCTATCTGGGCGCAACGGTGCAGATGATGTATCGTTGTACTGTGTGTGGCCGTGAAGTTGAGGTACATGAACATTGCGGGCATCCAACGGTGCGGGCTCGTGGCTGGGCATGGATGAGTAATGACCTGGTGAACGTGCTTAGCTCGGTAATCGGCGGATGTGTGGCGATTGGTTTAGGTAACATTTTGGCGTTGTAGGGGGGAGTACATTTTGAGCACTATACAGGGAGACAAATCGGAGGCTATTTTGGATGCGGCCTATGGTATTTTTGGCTCGAAAGGTTTTTATGAGACCAAAATGTCTGATATTGCAGACGAAGCCGGCATCGCAAAAGGCACCATTTATTTATATTTCAAAAGCAAGGAACAATTATTTATCGCAGTATCCAAGCGGGACTGTAACAGCTTTATCAGCCGCCTTGAATATGCTTTGAACTCGCATGAGAACACAGGTGATAAACTTGGAGCAATAGCCAAGACTCACCTTACGTATTATTATGAGCGTCGCAATCATACCAAGCTCTTTTTTATGGCACCCAATAACGATCCGGATCTGATGAAATTCATGAAGGCATTCATGAATCAATACATGAGCATGGTGTGTGAGGTATTGGAAAGTGCAAGTGTACCTGAGCCTGTATTGCTCGCCGAAGCATATATCGGAATACTGGACCGGCTGAAGATGGATATTATGTTGAATCCGGAGTTTAATGAGGAACATCTGAACAAACGAATTGCTTTTGCAGCAGCATTGTTTCTGGACGGATGCCGTTCTTTTTTACAAGTTTAAAGTAAGTGCGCGGATGTACGTAATATTGAATTTTAATTCACAGAGAAGTGGGTACGAGCAATGAACATAATGACGGTAGAGCAAATTGCAAAAAGTTATGGCGAAAAAATATTGTTCAAGGATGCTTCATTTGGTATGGCTGATCAGGACAAGATTGGTGTCGTTGGGGTAAATGGAACCGGTAAATCCACGTTTTTGCGTGTTATATCTGGTATGGAACCTGCAGACGCGGGACAGATCTCGATCGGTAATGACGTACGTATTCAGTTCCTGGCACAAAATCCGGACTTCAATCCGGATAATACGGTACTGCAACAAGTATTCGAAGGTGACAGCATGGAAATGAAAACCGTGCGTGAATATACGGAAACGATGGAATTATTGGAACTGAATTCGTCCGATCCAGCGTTGCAAGAGCGGTTATTACGTTTGAATCAGCAAATGGAGCAGCTTCAGCTCTGGCAGATGGAGAGTGAAGCGAAGAGCATTTTGTCCAAACTGGGTATTCGTCAATTCGATGCACTGATGGGCACATTGTCTGGTGGACAACGCAAAAGGGTAGCACTTGCTGCTGCACTGATTCATCCTTGTGAACTGCTCATTCTGGATGAGCCGACGAACCATATTGATAACGATTCGGTCGTATGGCTAGAGCAGTACTTACAGAAGCGCCGCGGCGCACTGCTTATGATTACGCATGATCGGTATTTCCTGGATCGTGTGGCGAATGTCATGCTGGAATTGGATCATGGACGGTTGTTCCGCTATGAAGCCAACTATACACGTTTCCTGGAACTGAAGGCGGAGCGCGAAGAACGGGAAGCCTCTTCCGAACAGAAGCGTAAGAACTTGCTTCGGACAGAGCTTGCGTGGATTCGTCGCGGTGCCAAGGCACGGACAACGAAACAAAAAGCGAGAATTGATCGCTTCGAACAACTTAAAGATCAACAAGGAATCCAGCGATCGGGTTCATTGGAAGTATCGGTTGGCTCCACTCGTTTGGGTAAAAAGATTCTGGAGATCGAGCATCTTTCCAAATCCGTAGGTGGCCGCACGCTGATCGAAGATCTGAGTTATATTGCCGTACCTGGAGATCGGGTAGGGATTGTCGGACCGAACGGTAGTGGTAAGTCCACGTTGCTTCAGATGATATCTGGCAAGCTGGAACCCGATGCAGGTGTGGTTGACGTTGGTCCTACGGTCAATCTGGGCTACTTCACACAGGAACATCAGGAGATGGATGAATCCCTTCGTGTGATTGAGTACATCAAGGAAGTGGCCGAGAATGTGAAAACAGCCGATGGCTCTCTGATTACAGCATCCCAGATGCTGGAACGGTTCCTGTTTACCCCGGCATCCCAGTGGACGCCAATCTCACGTCTGTCTGGTGGAGAGAAGCGTCGTCTGTATTTGCTGCGTGTGCTGATGGCTGCGCCGAATGTATTGCTGCTGGATGAGCCGACGAATGATCTGGACATCCAGACACTCGCCGTACTTGAAGACTATCTCGATGATTTCCCTGGTGTTGTTTTTGTAGTATCCCATGATCGCTATTTCCTTGATCGTACTGTGGATAAAGTGCTGTCTTTTGAGGGCAACGGTGCTGTACGTGTACACGTCGGCGACTACAGTGAATATGCGGAATGGATGCTGAAAAATGCGCCTGGAGTTACTCAGGAAAGTGATACAGGAGCGGCGAAGGTGAAGCAGTCATCGGAGAAAACGACACCTGCTGTGTCAGCGGCTAAAACGAAGTTGAAATTCAGCTTCAAGGAGCAACGTGAATACGACCAGATTGATGAAAATATTGAGAAGGCTGAAGCCAATCTTGTCCGGATTAACAAAGAGATGGAAGAGTCGTTTAGTGATTCTGCCCGTCTGCAGGAGTTGATGTCGGAGCAGGTTGAGGCTGAACGTCATCTGGATGAATTGATGGAACGCTGGACCGTTCTGAATGAACTTGCAGAGCAGATTGAACAGAGCAAGTCTTGATTTATAACTAAACATCGCCCTTTCTTCTATAGTGACTTTATGTCGCGTTGGAGAAAAGGGCGATTTTTTTGTCTGTGAATTTGCGCATTAAAGTGAAACGTTCTGTATGCTCATTACGTTTTATAAGTAAAGAATTCCATAGAAAGGAGAGAACACCACACTTATGTATAAGGAAATTAATCAACAGTTGGCAGTGCTCAAGGAAAAGGGGAGAATTTACGAGAAATGGACCAAGCGTCTGGAGAAGCTTCAAACGGAGGAAAGCGAATGGGATGCAAAGGTAAAACGTCGTCTGGAGCATCTCCAGAAGGAGCAGAAGGACGTTGATCGACTGAACAGTATGACATTGTCAGCATTTTTCTACCAATTGATTGGCAAGAAGACAGAACGTCTGGAGAAGGAAGAGCTGGAACTCATGGAGAGCAAGGCTGCATACGACACCGCTTGTCGCATGTTACAAGATGTACAGGAGCAACGAATTCATGTGGAGCAGGAGTTGGAGGGCGGGCGGCAGTATCAGTACTGGCAAAGCGATTACAACGCTCTGTGGGGGAAGAAGGAAGGTCGACTGCTGGACCAGGATACGGAATTGCAACAGATGGCTGAGAATCGGGAACATCTGGCGAGCGAGCTACAGGAACTGGATGAAGCTTTCCGGGAGGGGGAGTATCTGGTTGATGCTCTTGAACGTGCGGAGAAGGCCTTGGCTTCGGCAGGTAATTGGGGTGTATATGACATGATGGGCGGTGGGGTCATCTCCACGCATATCAAGCGAGGACGAATGGATGACGCTCAGGTCGCCATCATGGATGCAGGTAAGCGTCTACGACGTTTCCAGAAGGAATTGGAGGATGTAGAGATGGCAGTGCACGCGGATCTGCATCTGGGAGGTCTGCTTTCATTCGCAGACTATTTCTTCGATAACCTCTTCGTAGATTGGATGGTTCAGGACAAAATTCGCAAAGCCGAACGTCAGGTGAAGGATGGACTGAGCGCGGTTCAGAAAACCATGCATGTGTTAAGAAATGAAATGCGTGACCATAAGGCAGAGTTAGAGATATTGGATCGTAAATATCATGCATATGTGGAACAGGCAGATTAAGAGATATGACAACAAAGACCCCTTCCAAGCACACCGAATAGCTGTGCTTGGAAGGGGCCTTCTGCTTAGACGAACATGTGGATGTTATCCATAATAATTTCGTCGATCAATGATTCTGTTTACTTGGTTGTAATGTAGGCTGCGAGCAATCGTGCCGTATTCAGGACAGCATCCTTATGTGTACGCTCCATGGAATGAGATGCGTGAACCCCCGGGCCAATCAGTGCTGCTCGGATATTGTTTCCTCCGCGTAATGCTGCACTGCCATCTGAGCCATAGTGGGGATAAATGTCCACGACGTAATCCATCCCATCTTGTTTGGCCAGTTCAATGAGACGACTGGTCATATCGTAGTCATACGGGCCAGAAGAATCTTTGGCACATATGGAAACGTCAGTTTCTTTACAGCTCAGGTCATCACCCATGGCTCCCATGTCTACAGCGATCATTTCACTGATTTCTGCAGGAATATACGATGCGCCATGTCCAACTTCTTCATAGTTCGAGATGAGCAGAGAGACGTTATGTAATGGTTTCCAGCCTTCACGATGTGCAGACTCAAGGATGCCGAAGAGGGCAGCCACGCTGGCTTTGTCGTCCAGATGACGTGATTTGATATAACCACTCGGCGTGATGACTGCGCGAGCATCAAAGGAGATAAAGTCGCCGACAGAGATCCCGAGTTTCAACACATCTTCCTTGGAGGAGACAACTTCATCGATTCGGACCTCCATATGGTTCTCAGTCCGTTCAAAGGTACGTGCATCCGGATAGACGTGGACAGACGGATGAAGGGAAAGAATGGTGCCTGTGTATGTCTTTCCATCCCGAGTATGGATGCTGCAATATTCGTTTTCGATACTTTGCATCGAAAATCCACCGACAGAGGTAAGCTTCAATGTGCCATAGGATGTAACCGAGCGCACCATGGCCCCTAGCGTATCCACGTGAGCGCTTAAAGCAATTGTCTTGGACGAATCCTGTCCGGGCAATGTAAGCACCGCACCGCCCTTGTTATTCAGCTCACAGGCGATGCCCAGTGCTGCTGCTTCCTTCCGGATCATCTCGATAATATGATGTGTGTAACCACTTGGACTTGGTGTGTCCAGCAATTTTTTCAGAAAAGACAGAACGTATGATTCATCAATTGTAAAACTCATTGTGTAATTTCCTCCTCGGATCGTGGGTATGGTGTGAAACAAAATACAGCCTGTCTGGGGGAGAGAATGTGATACTACCATTCCTGACTCGCCAGCAGGCTGTCTCTGATTGGTTACAGTGTTCCCGTAGGGTTTCCTTTGCGCTGACTCTGGATCGAATCATTCTCCAATAGGCTGTTGGGTTCATTTGAGTCAAGCGAATCCATCGTTTTGAAAGAATCGAGTGAAGATTGGCTTGTCGCGGAACTTTCCAATTCAGATACACGCAATTTCAGTTGTTTATTTTCACGTTGCAGTCTGTATTGGCGATAAATGCCATATGACCCTACAATAATTCCACCGATCAGGGTACAGCCGAGAATGAGCAAAATCAGCGGGATTTGTACCGTGTTAAATAACAGGTTGACTTGTACGGAATCCACATTAATGACCGCAAAGATTCCCGTGAGCAGTGCAAAAACAAGACCTGCTATGAGTGCCCATTGCATTTTCATGGTGTTGCCTCCTTGTTGAACAATTGAGAACTAGATATGCATTACCCAATATTCGGGTATGTTGCATCTTGCAATGATGATAAAATCCCCTGCCCAAACGGGCAAGGGATGCAGGTCACATGGAAAGACAACCTTATTTGGTTAGCTGCTCCATCTGTTCAATCAATTCCTTGAACACACTCATAGCTTCACGAATTGGCTGTGGTGTAGACATATCCACACCTGCTTTTTTCAAAATGTTGATGGAGTAATCACTGCCACCGCTCTTCAGGAAGCCAAGATATCGGTCAACAGCCGGTTGACCTTCTTCCAGGATTTGCTTGGAAAAGCTTGTTGCTGCGGAGAAGCCTGTAGCATATTTGTAAACGTAGAAGCTGTTATAGAAGTGGGGAATACGAGCCCATTCCATTTCAATTTCTTTGTCGACAGCCATGCCTTTTCCGTGATATTTAACATTCAGATCATAATAGATCTCGGATAACAATTGTGGTGTTAATGCGTCACCTTGTTCCGCACGTTCATGAATGATTTTCTCGAATTCAGCAAACATGGTCTGACGGAATACCGTTGTACGGAATTGGTCGGCATAATAGGTCAACAGATACAATTTTTCCTTTGGATCTGTTGATTTGTTAAGCAGATAATCCATCAGCAACGCTTCGTTGGTTGTGGATGCAACCTCAGCCAGGAAGATGGTGTACTGTGCATCACGATACGGAAGTGTTGTATCCGAGTAATGTGAATGAAGAGCGTGACCCATTTCATGTGCAAGTGTGAACATGCTGTTCAGGTTATCTTTGTGATTCAACAAGACATACGGGTGAGTGCCGTAAGCGCCCCAGGCATATGCGCCTGAACGTTTATTCTCATTCTCATATATATCGATCCAGCGGTTATCATATCCAGTCTGCAATGCATCTGCGTAGTCCTTGCCGAGTGGTTTCAGACCGTCTTTGACCGTTTGTTTCGCTTCCTCGTAGGTAATATCCATTTTGTACTCGTCTACGAGTGGAGCGAACAGATCGTACATGTGCAATTGATCCACACCAAGCAACTTTTGGCGTAAGTCCATATAACGATGCAATAACGGAAGGCTCTCATGAATGGTGTCTACCAGATTGGTATACACATCCGTTGGGATGTTATCTCCATATAGGGACATTTCCATCACGGAAGGGTACTTCCGAACATTAGCATAAAACATATTTTTGGTTACATTTGCATTCAGGGCAGCCGCAATTGTGTTCTTCTGTTTAGCATACGTTTCGTATACCGCTTTGAAGGCACGTTCGCGAACTTCACGGTTAGGGTTCTCCAGGAACTGAATGTAGCTACCGTGTGTCAGCTCAACTTCGTTACCATGTTCATCCTTGATTCTTGGGAACTTGAGGTCAGCGTTATTCAGCATGCTGAAGATTGTCTGTGGGGCTTGTGAAAGGTTGCCTACCTGTGCAAGCAAAGCCTCTTCTGCTTGGCTAAGAACGTGGGCTTTTTCCCGTTTCATCTCTTCCAGCGTAAATGTATAAGCAGAGAGTTTTTCGTTCGCAATAAATGCATCCAACTGGTCATCTGGCAGGGAAAGAATCTCCGGTGTGACAAAAGAAAGTGCTTCACCAACCCGTACGCCTAATTTCTGGGCTTTTTGGGACAGGTTTTGATATGTAGGATTCGCTGTGTCTTCATCTTGATGCATACGTGCGTACACAAAGAGGCGTTCTATTTTGAGGCTGATCTCATCTTCAAATTCGAAGCAAGATTTGAGTACATCGGGTTGATTCAGTTTGCCTTGGAATTCGGAGGCCTTCTTGGTCAAAGACGATACTTCTTCATATTCCTGATCCCAGGCTTTCTGATCGGCAAATAAATCTTCCAGTTTCCAGCTATGCTCAGCAGGCACCTCGGAACGTTTCAATAATTGACTCATGGAAATCCTCCTTTGATGATCTGATGAATGTATGGACGAAGCTGCCTTCGTCGCACTCGCGTGTGCGGAGAGAGACGAAGGAATCAGACTAAGTACCAGGATAACAGATAGCGATTTCTGGTATTTCAACGGCCTTCCTCCTTACGATACGAATAATCTCGTATAGTATGACCTTAGGCACGTTGAAATATTTGAATATCTGGGTCCCCGTTATTAGGTTCCCATGTTATACAGAAAATAAACGATCAGGAAAAAGGCAAAACAAATGAGCAGTGTAGCAATAAGCGCCATTCCCCGTCTCAGTCGATCTGGGATGGAATTCCGTCCCAGAATAAGCACAATACCAAGGGAGAAGGCAAGGATAATAAAAATGACGACATTGCTTGAGTCAAGCTGCATGGGTTAGACCCCTTTGAAGGCAGCCATCAATTGACGCCATTCATCCTCACGGTTCTCAAAATCTGCTTTTGGGAAACGGCGTTCAGCCCAGTGCATTAATGCAGGACGGCTAAGGAAAGTATGGCACTCTTCGCCCCACTCTTCCGAAATTTCTCGCAGTACGAGATATTTGCCTTGAACTTCTACGGTCATCATATTCCACTTGTCTGTTTTGTATATTTCATGTTTTTTTATCATAGGTAGTCTCCAAACTAACGGTTTTGGTAAAATGATACCGTACCCTACGATTCAAAGCAAATTTTTTCGACATTTATGGAAAGATAAATTGCAAAATGGAAGCCCATACAGTATAATAAGGGTATTCGCCATAGATGGCGATATTTTTAGGAGGTTTTTCATTTGAAAGGTACAGTTAAATGGTTTAACGCAGAAAAAGGCTATGGCTTTATTTCAGTTGAAGGCGGCGAGGACGTATTCGTACATTTCTCCGCAATCCAAGGAGACGGCTTCAAAACATTGGAAGAAGGTCAAGCGGTAGAATTCGAAATTACTGATGGAAACCGTGGTCCTCAAGCAGCTAACGTAAACAAACTGTAAGAATTTTTCCGGTCAACGGACTTCTTATATATGATAAATTTATAGCTGAATATTAGAACCTAAGCACAGTCCCCGATGGGAGGCTGTGCTTTTTTTGATTCTAAAATATTCAGTTGAATATGGTGTATGTTCCCCTGGTGTTCAGGAGACACGATTGCTCATGCTGGACCATAACTTCAATCCGAAACCGATTAGTGCAGCCAGGGAGAAAGCCATAGCGGTGAGATAGAAGGTTTGTCTGCCTGCATGTTCCAGCAGCAGTCCGCCCAACGTTCCACTAAGAAGTCCCGAAGCACTGGACCAGACAATGGTGAACAAAGCCATACCCGTTGCTCTGTAGCCGTCCGGAACTAGGCGAATGATGTAGCGGACCGCCGTAACGTAGAAAATACCAAAGGTAACACTATGCATCGTCTGAATCGCAACGACAGCTGCTGGTGTATCGGATATGGACATAAGAAGCAAACGAACCGTATACATCAGTGCAGCAAAAGCGATTAGCGGCAGTTCTTTATAACGGTTTCCATACTTGCTGAGCAGTAGAAATATGGGGATTTCACTTACGGAAGAGATCAGCAAAGACCAGCCGATCAGCCCCTCGCTGGCACCCAGATCTTTTAGCGTGATGGTAAGAAAAGCTTCGTTCATGCGATGTCCCATGGCAAGCAAAAATACACAACCGAAAAAGGTGAGCACATCTCTGCGTTTCAGAATAGCCCATAACCCCGATAGGTCCATTTTGCTACTACTCCCCGAAGGCTGATCTTTTAATTGAAAACTGATCAATAATGTAGTGGCAGCAAGACCGACGCAAAGCCATATCGTCCATCCTGGACCGAAAGATCCAAGGAAATACCCGATACTTAATGCAAAGAAGGCATAACCGATCGATCCGAAGACTCGAATGGAAGTGAAATTTCGACCATACTTGCTTGCGGTTGTAATAGCCATCGTATCGGAGAGTGGATAGACCGGATAATAGAAAAAGTAAAACAGGGTTACGAGTACAAATACCTGACCGAAAGTTGTCGCGTTGGCAAGCATGATCCCTGTGATCAATTGACCACCAAGCAGAATGATCATTACTTTGCGTACCGTTTGGTAGCGGTCGCTGGCCATGCTCCAGAACATATTGGAGAACACAGAGATGAGGGGGCCAATTCCGTAGAGATATCCAATCTCAGCCCGACTGAAGCCCAGATGACTGAAGTAAAGCTGGAAGTAGGATACCACCAGAACGGTGGAACCAAAGATGGTGAACATGAGAGCCCGCAGCCAGTTCTGATCCGGGCGGGCGTTGTGATTTAATTTCATGATGAGAGACTCCAATCCTGATAACAATTCAATGATTTTATTACCCTTTCAGGGATGTTGATTTACGGGCTTTCGGTACGGACATCGTAGGTTCTTGCTTCGTGCGCCGGATGACAAGCCAGACAATGATGAGTTCAGCGAGCAGGCCAAGGGATTGAGCTACAGCGCCAATCATGCCGTTCCACGCAGGGAAGATACTAACCAGTATAAGCAGCACAATTACCGTGCAGATTGCATTCGCCGTTTGCGAACGAAACATCGTTTTTGTCTGACCGCGAAGCAGAATGAGGCCATTGCTGAAATCCAGAAAAGGGAAGATCAGCGGAAATAAGACGAACGCACGCAGTGTCCACAGACTTTGTTGCAACAGTTCGCCCTGAACGCTCATGACATTTTCGAGTACCCATGGTCCCAAGGGGGTATAGGCAATCGACACCATCATCGCAAACGGAATAAATCCGGTGACAAGTGCGAATTTCCGCACCAGTTTGGCGTCCACAAGGTAGAAATTCAGCACGATCTGATGGATGTATGTAAAGAAGCTTAGCATCAACTGCATCAGACTGCTTGCTATGGCAAAGGACGAAATGGCTAGTGCGATCCCGGTCGTTTTGCCAAGTACGATGTTAATAACCGGTCCTATGAACAGCGCTACAAAGCTGGATAACAGCAGCGGCTTATAAAAACGAAATACGTCTCCCTTGCTCTCGACGGGATGATCCTCAAGCTTGGCTGGCATCTTGCGCTTGATGCTGTTTCCCTCCAGAAAGCTGACGAGCGCTTCAATCATCATGCCAGTAGCAAAAATGATAGCGCCTACACGTCCACTGTCAATGCTGTCTGTGTATATGAAATAGAGGGATAGGCCGTACATGCCGGCTAAACGGAATACCATCCCGATGGTTAACCACTTGGTGCGGTTATTCGTAATGATGATCCCCTGATAGATGTTGCGGATCACTGAAAAGATACTCACATACATGAGAATTTCATATACGTCGATGACTTTGGTCAGCAGATCCGGACTTACACCAAACAAGTATTTGAACACCCCGGTACCAACGGGAGAGTATACGATGAGAAACCCAATGAGAAGCACACAGGCAAGAAATATTTTGGTCACAAACGTGAGGGCCTGAAAGGAAAGGCGATCGCGAACCAGTGCGGAACAGGTTTGCCGCAGCAGGGTGGAGGGGCGTTCCGTGAGGGTTAATAAGCTACCGGCGATGGCATAGCTGGCAATAACCGTCTCGGGATGAGCGGAACGTGCTAATGTGCTGTTTATGATGACGTGAGAAATGGTGACGAGAGAGGCGGAAATGCCAAGTGGCACAAAAAAAGAAAATAACCGTCTCCACGAAAGTGATTCACTTGACGACATGTCAACGACTCCTTTGATGGATGAAATATGGATAGTATATCACAAAGCTTTGAACGCCGATGCGATTTTTTATGCGGAATATGCGGCAGATCATTTGTACAATTAAGGGGATCATATTATAATAGGAATGGTTAAAAATCGCTCTAATACGTATTCAACCAAGTGGAGGCACATTTATTTTGAGCCAATCAAATCGAAAACGTCATCAATATCCGCGTGGACCGCTGGCATTGATGAGAGGGGTGTACAAATACACCATTCCGGAAACACGGAAGGCACTGAATGGATGGCGTGCTCAAGCTGAGGCGATTCCGAATGAGGAATTGCGTACACAGGCACTTGCCAGTCTGAAGGATAAACAGTTTCACTGTGAAGGCGGAACCGTCTACGCTTTAGCTGATTTGCCCAACAGGCACATTCTGATTCCGCTGATCGTTTCATATCAAACTATTAGTGATTATTTGGACAATCTGTGCGACCGCAGCACCTCGATGGACCCGGATGACTTTCGTCTTCTCCATCAATCCATGCTTGATGCGGTAGATCCCGAAGCAATTCCCGTCAATTATTATGCCCTCCGTGAGGAGCAGGATGACGGCGGGTATCTGCGGAATCTGGTGACCACATGTCAGGAACTGACCCGTCAGTTACCAGGCTATACGTCCGCCAAGCCCCAAATTCAGGATCTGGCAGGCCTATACACGGACCTGCAGGTATATAAGCATATCAAGCCGGAACTGAGAGAAACGGCACTGCTCGAATGGTGGTCGGAGCATCGTCATCGCACACCTCAGTTTCGTTGGAACGAATTCGCTGCTGCAACTGGCTCTACACTGGGCGTTTTCATGCTGTTTCTGGCTGCGAGTGACGATCAGTTGACTGAAGAGCAAGCGGCCTCGATCCACACGGCCTATTTCCCACATGTATGCGCATTGCACATTATGCTCGATTATTTAATTGATCAGGATGAGGACCGCATCGGGGGAGATCTCAACTTCTGCAATTATTATGAGAATGTGGAGACAATGCTGGACCGAATTGCTTTTATTGTGGAGATGGCACGCAGTGATGTACAGAAGATTCCGGGAAGTTCCTTTCACCGGATGATCATCGAAGGACTGATTGCCATTTACCTGTCTGATCCCAAAGTCAGCGAACAACAGGAAGTTCGCGTCGTATCCAAACGTCTGCTGAAAAATAGCCCGATCACAAGAATATTTTTCTTCATTTTCAGTCGCTGGATACGGAAAAATATGTAAGTCAGGTGTGATATTGCGGAGCCTGAAGTGAAACTAGAGGAGGAAGAAACATCATGACAGCAGTAAAGAAAATCGCAGTATTAACGAGCGGTGGTGATTCACAGGGGATGAACGCGGCTGTTCGTGCGGTTGTTCGCAGCGGACTGTTTTACGGTCTCGAAGTATATGGAGTTCAACGTGGATACCAGGGTCTCTTGAATAACGACATTTTCCCAATGGATTTGCGCAGTGTAGGGGATATTATCCAACGTGGGGGAACGGTTCTTCAATCGGCACGATGCAAGGAGTTCTACACCGCTGAAGGTCAGCAAAAAGGTGCGGACATTCTGCGTGCACGTGGCATTGACGGTCTGGTTGTTATCGGTGGAGATGGTTCATACAACGGAGCGAATAAACTGAGCAAACTCGGTATTAACACCATGGGTCTGCCAGGAACGATTGATAACGACGTTTCGTTTACTGATCATACCATCGGATTCGATACAGCTGTAAGTGTAGTGGTGGATGCCGTAAACAAATTGCGTGACACGATGTCTTCACACGAACGTTCTTCCATCGTTGAAGTTATGGGCCGCCACTGTGGAGATATCGCTCTGCATGCCGGACTTGCCTCAGGTGCTGAGACGATTCTTGTACCGGAAGTTCCGTTTGACATGGACGAAGTGGCTGATCGTATGAAAGCTAACTTTGCACATGGCAAACGTCACAGTATTATCATCGTTGCTGAAGGCGTGGGCAAGGGTGAAGATGTAGCAAAAGAACTGATGGAACGTTGCCCAACGTATGAGCCACGTGTAACCGTTCTGGGTCACATTCAGCGTGGGGGTACGCCAACACCTTTCGACCGTAACCTGGCAAGCCGTCTGGGCGACTTCGCTGTTCGCAGTCTGATTGCAGGCGAGACAGACAAAGGTTGTGGCATTATCAAGGGTGAACTTACCCTGACAGATATTGATAAAGTGGTTAACACAAAAAAAGATTTCGATATGGAAACGTACCAGCTTGCACAACGTTTGTCCCAATAATTCGATTCAAAAACAAAGAGCACAATTCCGTATTGACGAGGATTGTGCTCTTTTTGTTGTTTTCCAAAGTAAGTGCGTGTTCTGATGTTACGCGTTACGGAGTGCTGCTTGTTTTTGTACCCGAAAGAGTCTCCAGAGAAGCGCTGTTGCTCCTACAGCAAGGCCGGCAATAAGGCCGATCCAATATCCAAAGGCGCCGAGTGAAGTATAGGTAGCTGTTAGGTAACCTACAGGCAGACCAATGATCCAATACGCTACAAACGTAATGATCAATGCCGGATTAACATCTTTGTAGCCACGTAGTGCTCCTTGGGTTGGTGTGGCAATTGCATCCGAGATCTGAAAGAAGATGGCGTAGATAAGGAAATGCTGCGTAAGTGCAATGACCTCTCGATCGTTTGAATACACGCCTGCAATCTGTTCGCCGAACACAATCAACACAATGGCTGTCAGCAGTGATAGCCCAATGGCCCCACCTATTCCGAGCAGGCTGTATTGTTTGGCGTCTCTCAGACGCCCGGCACCTGCCTCGAAGCCCACAAGGATCGTAAGAGCCATACATATGCTCACAGGTAACATGTAGAGCGTAGAAGCGAAATTCAGCGCCGATTGGTGAGCAGCAATTGTTGTGGTATCGAAACGGCTCATCATTAAAGTCACAGTAGCAAAGATGGACGTTTCGAAAAAAGTCGCAAATCCGATGGGTACCCCGATTTTGAGTAACTCTTTCCACTTGGCCAAGGAAACACGCGTCCACTGACGGAAAATGCCGTATTGGGCAAATGGTTCGACCCGATGGACAAAAAAGAGACTAATAAGAAAGATCAGCCAGTATGTACATGCTGTAGCCACACCGGCACCAACACCGCCCAATTGGGGGAAACCCCAGCGGCCGAATATCAGCAGATAATTCAGTAAGATGTTAACGGGCAGGGAGACCAACGTAATGAACATCGTAGTCCGTGTCTGACCAAGTGCATCCATGAAGCTGCGCAGCACCGTATATCCGAAGAGTGGGATAATGCCAAAAGCAAGTGCGCACAGAAAATAGAAGGCGACTTGGGCAACCCGAGGTTCCAAAGGCATTCCGTTCAGTATAGGGCCAAGTAACAACGCCCCGGCTCCGATCACGACGAGACTGACAGCAATTCCAAGATATAGCGCCTGGATGACGTTATACCCGATCTGATCATTACGTTTGGAACCTAACAGATGGGAAACGACAGGTGTAATACCGATTAGAATCCCGCTTAGTCCAGTTTGAACGGGCATCCATAGACTTGTGCCAATCGCAACTCCTGCAAGGTCGGCCGGAGAAAACTTGCCTGACATATTGGTGTCAAAGAACGACATGGCAGAGAGGGCGATTTGAGTGGTGAAGATGGGCAAAAATATAATCAGGAATTGCTTCACTTTTTGGGAAAAACTTGTTGTGTTCATGTTCACTGGCAGTGCCTCGCTATTCTAAAGAGATGTCATCCAAGTGTCATGTCTGGACAGCTATACATTGTAGTGGATTTTGTCCGCTTTGGATAGGGACAGATACAGAGGAGAGGCGCACTGAGAAAAATGAACACCAAAAAACCTCGCTCCGCTTCAAGCAGAACGAGGTTGGATGAAATGAGAAGTATGAAAGAGTGCGGATTACTTATATTGTACACCTGAGGAATATCGGTTGGACGCATTCCAGAGCAGATATTCATGCACATCCATGTCCTTCATCGCTCTGATCTGATCTTCCACTTGTTTCTTTCCATACTTGATATAATGTCCATTGCCCAGCCAGCTTGCTGTGAAATCCTGGATCCACGGGCGTATGACGGGTTTAAGATCCTTAGTGGGGTCCAGTTTCTTGTGTGTATCTTTCATCGAACCCTTGATGGTTGTGTAAGGATCTTTGTCAGGGTCCTTGACCCCGTACCAGCCAGTTGAATAGTGACTAGGGTATACCATCGGTGAGATCACGTCCACATTTTCGGATATTTTAACAAAATCCTGTCCAATGCCTTCAGCCGCAGGTACGGAAGCTGCATAACCGAAAATATCAACCGAGACACGCACACCTAACGGTGCCAGCTCTTTGCGTGCATATTGCACGAATTCAGCTACAACATCGACCCGGGACTTGTCAGATTTGGTGTATTTGAGTACATCAGCACGAGTTTCGAAACCTTCCGGGAAACGAACATAGTCAAATTGAATCTCTTTGAATCCAAGTTTGGCCGCTTCCTTGGCGATTTCGATATTATAGTCCCATACTTCCTTGCTGTATGGATTCACGAAGCTGTCGCCTTTGCCATTCGCCCAAACCGAGCCATCCTTGTTGCGGAAAGAAAGCTCCGGATTCTTCTTTGCAAGAATTGTGTCTTTGAATACTACGACACGTGCAATCGGGTAGACCTCATGTTTTTGCAATCGTTTCATCAAGGCATCGATATCCCGAATAAAAGGTTGGGATTTACCCATTTTCTGAAGCGCTTTGTTTTCTGTGGGATAAGTTATGTATCCGAGATCGTCTTTGATATCAATGACCATGGCATTCAGTTCTGTACTGTCTGTCAGCTCCAGCAATTCTTTCATGCGTGCGCCGCCGGCACTGTATGCCGTTACATAGATACCTTTGACCACGGGGGCATCAGGTTGTGGGTCGGTTTTAGCAGGTGGATTATCGGCATCGATAACAACCTGATCTTTTTGAGATTGGATAATTGCGGTGTTCAAACTGTTGGTTAACGATTGGAATTGAGGATTTCCCTGATCTGCTACTGCCGGAGCAACACCAAAGCCTCCAAAGGCCATAGCCAGTAAAGCCCAAAACATGTTCATTCATTTCCACTCCCTTATGTGTGCATTCCATGTATGAATTATACATTAAAGCCTCTGGGCTTTTAACCATATTAATCAAGTAATGAAACACATGGAAAAAATGAAAACCGCTTCCTGCTGAGGAAATCCCCTGCAAGAAGCGGCGTGATCAATCTGAAAAAATTATTGAATGTAAATCTCATTTTGATGCTCACAAATACTGTACTGAATGATTTCCATTGCGTCTCCCTGTTCCAGGATGCCCAGCCCATCCCGGAGGACAATCAGTGAGTCGAGTTCATTCGGTTTCAAGAAAGGGAGCATTTCCGGGCACCATCTGTTGACGATCTCAAACAGTTTTACCGTTTCCATATCCACAATAATCACCCTTTCCTACTCGAATTCCAAAATGGTAAGTCATTCGGCGCGATTCGGGAAAGCATATGGCCTGTGAAATTGAAGGGTTGAACCTGCTATACAACATATTTAGGAGCCGTACACCGTTATTATACCACAATGTTGTGAATTGTTAACCGTACAGGTGTCTCAACTTCTGCGGAATGAGCCCATAACACCAACCGTTTCCACAATGTTAACAAAAGCGTTTGGATCGGTATCCTTGATAATACGTTTAATTTCAACCAACTCGTAGCGGGTGGTTACGGTCATGAGCATGTCCTTTTCAATATCCGTGTATGCTCCCTGAGTCTTAATTTTGGTAACTCCACGAGGCCGAACCAGTAATTTTTTTAACATGGCTTCGGTTTCGTTTGTAATGATGTACAGTGTTACTTTGACGTGACTGATATGGATCAGATCAAGCACTTTGCCTGTAATGTAGATGGATACCATCGAGGCCAAGGCTGTATTCCAATTGTCACTCAGGTATCCTGCAAGCATAATGATCGTACCGTTCATGCCTGCCATCACTGTACCAATCGGAAAGTCTCTTTTTCGCGTGAAAATGGACCCAACAATGTCGAGTCCTCCTGTGGAACCGCCGACTCGGAAGGAAACGCCTGTGCCCATTCCAATAAGCACACCGCCAAATACAGAACTAAGTAAAGGATCTGTAGCCACAGCAAAAACAGGCAGAAGCGCTATGAACCAGGAGGTGGCTGCTACCGAAAGAATACTTAATGTAATGAAGCGTCGTCCAAGAATAAACCAACCTGCAATGAGCAGGGGAATGTTAAGAACAAAATACATTATACTAAGATTCAACGTTGTAAAATAACCCAGAAGCATTGAAATACCGGACACCCCGCCGCTTAAAAGCTGATGGGGGACCAAAAACCAGTTAAAGCCGCAGGCAATAGCTGCAGCACCCAAAATGATCACTAAAGAGTGCCAAATTATTTTGGGCAATTTAATCACCTCATTTATATTTAAAACCAGATTGCTGGTAATCTTGAATTGTTTTGTGATATAATAATTTGTGGATATTCTTGAGTAGGAAACTTTTCCTAAATGGAGCAATAAAATTTTGAAATGTTTCAAACACATGTATGTAGTTTTAGTCTTATGTTGGGGACCCATTCATGGAATTATATTCGTTAGTGAAAATAATTCGTCCCGTTGGGATACCCTATAAATATTAACGCTACTTAAGAATACAGACAACAAAGTGGATTGTCCACCATGTCCACCATATAAAAGGAGCATGAATAATTTTGACAAATTTAAACTTTACAGATTTCAATCTTGAACCACTGGTGCTGCAAGCCATCACTGAGCTCGGGTTTGAAGAAGCAACACCGATCCAATCCAAAGCGATTCCTTTGGCACTCGAAGGCAGAGATTTGATTGGTCAAGCTCAAACAGGTACGGGTAAAACAGCTGCATTCGGTATTCCGTTGATCAGCAAAATCTCAAAAAGTGACGAGAAAATCCGCGCCCTTATTATGGCACCTACACGTGAACTTGCAATTCAAGTTGCTGAAGAGATCGAAAAACTTACTCGCTTCAAAGGTCTGCGCTCCCTGCCAATCTACGGCGGACAAGATATCGTGCGTCAAATCCGTGCACTGAAAAGAAAACCACAGATCATCATTGGTACACCTGGACGTCTCCTTGACCACATCAACCGCAAAACAATCAAACTAGAAGATGTACAAACTGTTGTACTGGATGAAGCAGATGAAATGCTCGACATGGGTTTCATGGAGGATATCCAATCCATCCTGAAACAAGTTCCAGACGAGCGCCAAACGATGCTGTTCTCAGCAACAATGCCTCCTAACATTCAAAAATTGGCACAACAATTCTTGAACAATCCTGAACACATTTCTGTGATTCCGAAACATGTTAGTGCACCATTGATTGACCAATCCTATATCGAAGTACCTGAGCGTCAAAAATTCGAAGCATTGAGCCGTTTGTTGGATATGGAATCTCCTGAACTGGCGATCGTATTCGGACGTACAAAACGTCGTGTTGATGAATTGGCTGAAGCTTTGCAAAAACGTGGATATTCTGCAGACGGTCTTCATGGTGACTTGTCCCAGAATCAACGTGATGCGGTAATGCGTAAGTTCCGTGACGGCAGCATTGACGTACTCGTTGCAACAGACGTGGCTGCACGTGGTCTCGACGTATCTGGCGTAACTCACGTTGTTAACTTTGACCTTCCGCAAGATCCGGAGAGCTATGTTCACCGTATCGGTCGTACAGGTCGTGCGGGTAAAGAGGGTGCTGCTTGGTCCTTCGTTACACCGCGTGAGATTGATCACTTGCACTTCATCGAGCGTGTAACACGTCACCGTATTCCACGTAAACCACTGCCAACAATGGCAGAAGCGGTTGAAGGTAAACAACGTTTGACAGCAGAGCGCTTGCTGGAGATCGTACAATCAGGCGAACTGAACGAATACAAAGGTATTGCGATTCAAATGCTTGAGCAATATGATTCTGTTCAACTGTTGTCGGCTGCACTGAAGCTCCTGACAGGTGACAAGAAAGATGCTCAAGTTGATCTGACTCCTGAAGATCCAATCCGTGCGAAACGTCGTAAACCGGATGTTCGCTCTGGCGGACGTAAACCATCGGGTTACAGCGGTAACCGCACAAGTGGTAGCGGCGGCAGTGGTGGTGGTTACAACCGCGATCGCAACAGCAGTGGTAGCGGACGTGGCGGTTACAACCGTGATCGTAACAGCGGCAGCAGCACTGGCGGTGGAAGCAGAGAAGGTGGTTACAACCGTGACCGCAAACCGCGTCCAAGCAGTAACGAAGGACGTCGTCCAGCGAAAGATTCTTCTTTCGAGTAATATAAACGTATGATCTGAAAAATGGAGCGGGCAACTGCTCCATTTTTTTATTTTCAAAGTGACTGCATCATTTTATTTCACTGCCAGAAGCGGCCAGAGACGCTAGCTAGGGATAATGACGATCTCTTTTCGGGAAGTGCTGGCTTTTCCTATATATAATAAGGTATATTAATATTAGACTTCAGGTAATTCGCAAGGCTGCAGAGGAGGAGAAATGTTTGGAATTTAAAGGAGCTATGGGTGGGATCTACCGGCTTACAGAGTGGATTACGAGACTGGCCGCAACCAATCTGTTGTGGGCTATTTGTTCGTCTCCGTTCTTGTTTTTCTTGATTATGAAACTGCTCGTGATGCAGCAGAACCTCGCAAACGAATCATTGCAAATGAACTGGGCTATAGCTATTGTGGCACCGCTTACACTGTTCCCGGCGACTTCGGCGCTGTTTACGGTTGTTCGTAAATGGAATATGGGCGATACGGATGTACCGATCTTCCGTACTTTCTTTGTAGGTTACAAGGAAAACTACAAGCAAAGTTTAATTGGGGGCATTTTTTACACACTGCTATTCGCGATTATGTATCTGGATTATACCGTGTACATGACGCAGTTCCGCAATATGCAGCTCGTGGGAATCATCATGTTAGTACTGCTTCTCTTGTTATTTGTATCACTCTTTAACTTTTTCTCGATGGTTGTACATTATCATATGTCCATCGGACTCATTATCAAAAACGCGGTATTGCTTACGCTGATCAGACCATTCCGTGTATTTTCCACATTGCTGGGAAGTGGATTGCTGTTCTACATCGGTTTCCGTTATCCGGTCTTGTTTGTTTTCTTCATAATCAGCATCATTGCTTGGTTCGCTTTCTTTAACTTCTACGCAACCTTCAACAAGATGCAGGAGCAGATGGAGAAGATGCAACTCAAGAAGGAAGAAGAGGAAGCTGCTGCGCTGGCTGAACAATCAGGAGAGAATGGTGAAACATCTGAACCATCAGACGACAAAAACATTACATTGCAAAAATAAAACATGATGGATCGCCATTTACTTTTTACACAGTTAGGGATATAATAATTGTACATCCTGCGATGTACGTTTCGGTTATTCGTTGTTTTGAACCAATGATGATGTCTTCGGGAGATCAACACAGAATGTTGCTGAAAAGCCCTGTCTATACGACATGGGGACTTCAAAAAGCATTTTTGCGGTCACCCACCTGCCAAGCAGGTTCATAAGACAATGTAGCCGGACGGCATAGGCGGGTTCCTAAATCTTCATGTACAGCACCCTGACTTTTCCTCTACAAAAGGAATTTCAGGGTGTTTTTAAGTTGTGATGAATGTTTTTGATAGGTTTTAAGATAAATATGATGCTTGCCCTTTTGTTACTACTTGAACAATGTTACACTAAGATACATAAATGGAACGGTTACAATCAAAGGAGGAAGGGTCTTGACCTTAAAGAGAACGCTCGTCGGTATCATCCGCAGCATGGAGGGGACCAGCGATCGAGCCAAGGATCCCAAATTAAAAACACGGTATTATAACTTATCCAAAGACAGAGCCTGGGAAGAGGTCTCTTCGACACTCAAAAAGATTCCGGGTTATAAAGTGCTGCATGAAGTGCCTTCTGTTGGAGAAGTTATTCTGGAGAAGCGGACTACCTTTGGAAGGACGATGGATATTACAGTTTCCATTATCTCAGTAAGTCCTGTTCGCAGTGCGGTGGATATGTATTCAGCTTCACGTGGATCACTTGGAGACTTGGGTTCCAATTATCGCACGATTATGAACTTATTCTCTGTACTGGATAAAAAGCTAAGCAAGTATAAAGCAAATGATTGAAATAGATGATAAATAACAAAAAGCGAGTGAAGGTTAACCTTCCTCGCTTTTGTTCTGAACGTATGACAACTTCTACAGCAGAGCTTTTACAGCAGCAATCGCTTGTTCGAAGTTAGGGGAGTCTGTCATTTCAGGCAAATACTCCACATATGTAATCCGGTCTTCGGCATCCAAAACAAAAATGGAGCGCATGTCGAGTTGGAATTCTTTGATCAGAACGCCGTAGTCTTCACCGAAAGAACGTGTTTTGTAGTCTGACAATGTAACTACGCGGTCAACACCAGCTGCTCCACACCAACGAGCCTGAGCAAACGGAAGGTCAACGCTTACTGTCAAGACAACAACATTGTCTCCGAGTTCTCCGGCTTCCACGTTGAAACGACGAGTTTGCGCATCGCATACGCCAGTATCCAGGGAAGGAACAACGCTGATTAATTTGATTTTGCCTGCGAAGTCTTTCAGGGAAGCATCCTCAACCAGGTTCTTGCTCAGTGTAAAATCAGGTGCTTGATCGCCCACTTTCAGTTCGGGTCCGATCAATGTAATAGGGTTGCCTTTAAATGTGGCTACGCCTGTACGTTCTTGTGTCATAATAATGTTCCTCCTTATAAATTGGTGATCCGTGCCAAAATCCATTATAATCTTTTATGAAAGGCATTGTCCAATTCGGACATGTACCATTACGATGGATCAGAGATGTGAGTCCGATCTGAACAGGGTGGAGTGAAAGAAGAAATTTATGATATTTATTCGCTATGAAAACTGGAAAGGTTATTTGAAGTATTTCCCTTTGACGTCGCTTTTTTTAATTGCCAATGTAGTCATGTTTATTGTGTTAACGGTGAACGGTGGATCAACGAACAATATGGTGCTGCTGAAATTTGGGGCACTTACGAATCATGAACTGTTCGCACATGAGTGGTGGCGTTACATCACATCCATGTTCCTGCATGCGGGCTTCAGTCATTTATTGTTTAACAGCTTTGCGTTAATCGTATTTGCACCACCGATGGAGCGGTTGCTCGGGTCGGTAAGGTATGGTGTATTGTACCTGGGTGGTGGTGTATTGGGTAATATTCTTGCTGTTGCGTGGTACAACTCGGTTGGGAGTATTACGATCTCGGTAGGTGCTTCAGGAGCGATCTATGCCGTCTATGGTGCATTCCTGTATGTAGCGCTGTTCCAGCGAACGATGATGGACGAGGCTTCGCGCAAAACGATGTACACATTGCTTTTGTTCGGGATCATATTCTCCTTCGCCATGTCAGGCATCAACTGGATGGCTCACCTTGGCGGATTGTTGGGTGGATTCTTTATTTACGGACTGTTGATCAGATTGTGGAAACCCCGCAGCTTAAAGCGGTAGTCAGAACGTTCTCAAGATGGAATGCAATCAAGGATAAGTAGGGTATAACAGATTGGAGCGATCAGGCAAGTGGAATTAAGACAGTTGCATTACTTTTTGAAAGTGGCACAGAAGGAACATGTAACACAGGCTGCTGAAGAGTTGCATGTGGCACAGTCGGCGGTGAGTCGTCAGATTCATCAGCTGGAAGAAGAACTGGGCGTGGACCTTTTTATGCAAAAGGGACGAAACCTGCAGTTGACTGCAGTAGGGCAGCTTTTTTGCAAACGAATTGAAGGTATATTAAAGGATTTGGACAAGGCGGTCGGGGAAGTTCATGAGTTTTTGGACCCGGAGCATGGAGAGATTCGAATTGGATTTCCGCATAGCCTGGGGATTCATCTCATTCCTTCCGTGGTGGCTGCTTTCCGTCAGCGCTACCCCAACGTGAAATTCAGATTTAAGCAGGGGATGTTCCCTACGCTGATTCGTGATGTGTTATCCGGAGAGGTAGACTTGGCATTCATTTCTCCTTTTCCAGAGAAGCATGATCAAGTAGATGGCGATATTGTACTCACGGAAGAATTACATGCCATCCTTCCTCCTAATCACCCGTTAGCTGGTGAGGAGACAATTGCGCTTGAACAGCTCAAGGATGATAAATTTGTATTGTTTAGCAAAGGTTATTCTCTTCGTCCTATTGTGTGGCATGCCTGTCTGGAAGCTGGTTTTACACCCAAGATCGCTTTTGAAGGGGAAGAGACCGACACCATCCGCGGATTGGTCGCTGCGGGCATGGGGGTCAGTCTGCTGCCTGAGATGGCGTTATTCCAGACGAACCCTTTGCAACCGGCACATGTGGCTATCTCCCATCCAAAAGTAACGCGAACTATCGGGTTAATTCATCGTGCACATGATAAACTGCCGCTGGTTGCTCAGTCTTTTCGTTCATTCTTGCTTGATTATTTCGGTTTACAACAAAACAATACCCCATCCGATTAACGGTGGGGTATTGTTTTTTGTTTTTGTTGTATTAGGTATCCAATTAATCGCGGCTGTTGAAGATTCCGATGTAACGAATCAACTCAAGCAGTGAAATCAACGCTGCAGCAACGTAAGTCAAGGCTGCGGCATTCAGAACTTTTGCAACACCTTTTTCTTCTTCATTACGGATGTACCCTTCGGATACCATAATCTCTCTAGCACGATTACTTGCATTGAACTCAACCGGTAAAGTGATGAGTTGGAATGCTACAGTTACGGAGAAGAAGATGATACCGATACCTACAAGGTTCATGGCATTGAAGATGAATCCTGCAATCAACAGGAATGGAGCTAATCCGGATGCAAAGTTCACAATGGGGAAGATCCGGTGACGCAGTGCCAGCATAGGATAACTTTCTTTATGCTGAATGGCGTGGCCAACTTCATGACACGCTACCGAAACAGCTGAGATTGAGTTTTCGTAATATACTGGTTCTGATAAACGTACAACCCGATTGATCGGATCATAGTGGTCAGAAAGCGTGCCGCGTACAGGTTCAATTGGAACATCATGCAGGCCGTTAGCATCAAGCATCTGGCGAGCGGCATCGTAACCAGTCATTCCGTTCTGGTTCGGTACCTCCGACCAACGTCTAAACGTACCTTTAACGCGAAATTGCGCCCATAAAGAGAGCAAAAAGGCGATAATGATCAATACGAACATACCGTTATTAAAACTCATATTCATTCCTCCGCTTTCTAAAAGTAAGCTACATCATGGTGTTCTCAAGCAAGATTTTTAGTGCCTCCATTGTACCGGCACTTTTGGTGAGGAGTCCTGCCATCATTTTACGTGCTTGTACAGGTTTCATCTCTCCAAGTAGCGGCTTGAGCTCGTTAACCTCTCGCTCAAGTTGTTGTACATGAAGCTCCAACGTTGTCAATTTGCTGGCAACTTGTTCTTCTGTACTAACCAGACGCCACTTCTCAAGAGATTGCTTAATCTCGTCGAGACTATACTTCTCTTGTTTCATCTGTACAATACGTTCAAGCCTCGTTAAAGTTTCATTACTATAGAGACGATAATTTTTTTGTGTACGTTCTTCGGGAGAGATTAGTCCAAGCTTTGTGTAATAATCAATCGTCCGTTCACTAACACCAGCGGTCTTGGCAAGTTCGCCAATCCGAAAAAGTTTCATATCCCCAATGATATTCACCTCGCTTGCAAGTTCAAATGTAGGGAATTGTAGTTTCCACTTGTGAATTTCTAGACTACGCCCAATTTTTCTTACTAATAAGTATGATACATGATCTTTAACCGTACAGTCAAACGTTATGCTTTGGCAATCAGCATACTGCATTTCTATATCTATGTACTCATAGAATGTGATTATGTACTTAAGTGCAAGAAAAAGACGTATGACTTTATTCCCAGAAATAATTTTCAGTTTTGATGAAAATACTCTTGTCAACTTTCCTCTCTTCTGCTTATAATGACATTAAGAGTTTCACGTTATGTGAAGAAACTTAACATAAGAGGGAGTGGGGTATATGAGAAAGAAATGGTTGGTTTCCGTGTTAGTAATGCTTACTTTGTTCGCTTTTCCGGTCAGCGCATTTGCGGCTGCGGAGGGTCCGACTAACATTGAACTTCAAAGTGGTTTGAACTCAGCCTTTACGTTTTTGGCTGTTGTACTCGTGTTCTTGATGCAAGGGGGATTTGCTTTACTCGAAGCGGGTTCAACACGAATGAAGAATGCAGGACACATTGCGGGTAAGACCATCCTGACATTGGGGATTTCAGTTATTGCCTTCTGGGCTTTGGGCTTCGGTCTTGGTTTCGGTAATGGTAACAGCTTCTTTGGAACAACAGGATTCTTCCTGAGTGGTGACAAGATGGCTGCTTCCTTCGAATCACTGGCTTTCTCCGATGTTCCACTGACTATTAAATTCGTATTCCACCTCGCTTTTGCGGCGGTATCTCTGGCCATTGCCTGCGGTGGTATGGCTGAACGTGCAAAGATGAGCGTATATATTGTTTTCGGTACACTGTATACCATTATCATGTATCCGGTTGTTGCTCACTGGGTATGGGGCGGCGGCTGGTTGGCTGAGCTGGGTATGCAAGACTTTGCAGGATCGACAGTTGTTCACTTGACTGGTGCGACTGCAGCATTGGTAGCGACCATCTTGTTGAAACCACGTATTGGTAAATATAATAAAGACGGCAAACCTAACATCATTCCAGGTCACAACCAAGTGTATTCCGTACTCGGGGTTATCATCCTCTGGATCGGTTGGTTCGGATTCAACCCAGGTAGTACATTGTCTGCCATGGGGGATGGATTCTTCGGTTATGTTGCATTAACTACTAACGTAGCTGCTGCAGCCGGTGGTGTTGCTGCGCTGTTGATCTCATGGGCAGTACTTGGCAAGTCCGACATTCCTAGCATGTTAAACGGTGTGCTTGCGGCACTCGTTGCGATTACAGGAGCATGTGCATTCGTTGAACCTTGGGCAGCGCTGGTTATCGGTGCTCTGGCGGGTATCATCACATTCTTCACAGCACAGTACTTCGATCGTAAAGGAATTGACGATCCAATCTACGCTTTCTCTGTACACGGTATTGCTGGTATGTGGGGTGCGATCTCCACGGGCTTGTTCGCTACTCCTGAACTTGCCGAGAATGCGGGTGTAGGTCAAGCGGGTCTGTTCTATGGCGGTGGATTCCACCAATTGGGTGTACAACTTTTAGGTCTGGCAGGTGCTTTTGCCTTCGTACTGGTAATGTCCTTCATTATTCTGGGCGGGATGAAAGCGATCATGGGCATCCGTGTTACTGAAGAAGAAGAAACAATGGGTCTGGATATCAGTGAGCACGGTACTTACGGATACCCTGAACAAATGAAAAATGCAGATTCTAAATCCAATGGTGGTACGTTCAGCTCCTGAAGTGAATGATGCTGAATCATGCTTCAAGGAGGCTGGACATGATGGAACCCATCTCGTATACAAACTATTCCTGGTCTTATCAGGGAATGGATGGTGCGGTGTCTTCTCAAGAGCTGCGCCAGGCACGTGTGATATTACAGAACGAGCTCCAGGAATTGTTGTCCGCTTCCTTGTCGCCGATCGAGTGGTACCAAACGGTAAATGAACTGCATGACCGGATTGCACGGAAAGCAGTAGAGTTATGCATTCAGGGGATGGTTGAGGAAGGCTTCGGCCAACCTCCCGTCCCCTATGCCTTTATCGTATTTGGCAGTTCCGGCAGGGAAGAAGCAACGTTATGGAGTGATCAGGATAATGGCATGATCATTAGCGATATTCCGCATGAAGGGAAAGAGGAATATTTTGCTCAGCTCGGACAGCGTATGACGGATATGTTGGAAGAGCTTGGTTACGCCAAGTGCGAAGGCAAAGTCATGTGCTCTGAGCCCCTCTGGAGAAAAACGCTGGCGTCATGGAAGCAACAATTAGCAGATTGGAGCTCGGATCTGAATTGGGAGCCTGTTCGTAATCTGATTATTGCTTCAGACATGCGTTTTGTTGCAGGTGAGCAAAGTCTGGCGGAGGAATGGATCACTATTTTTTATGAACAGTTCAGACTGGTTCCTGAACTTTCGGATGCCGTTCTTCGCAATACGGTTAAACATAAAGCTACATTAAATGTACTTGGACGTGTGGTCACAGAACGATTTGGTGAACATGCAGGCGGATTTGATGTCAAGTATGGTTTGTACATTCCGCTGGTGAACAGTGCCCGTTATTTGGCTTTGCAACATGGGATCAAGGAGTCATCGACGTTAAAAAGAATGGAGAGATTGACTTCACTTGAAGCTGTTCCATTTACATTACTGGATGCATGCCAGCGGGCCTTCTTAGCTGCTTTGAAATTTCGCAGAAGTACACCGGTTGTCATCCAAGGGGAATTGCAACATAGTAGTGGGTTCCTGGATGAGAAACAGATGAAACAAAAACAGATTCATTATGAGCTCAGGGATACGCTCGGATTGGTACGACGAGTGCATCGAGCTCTGCAAAGACAGTTGCGTTTTGCAGAAAGGAGACGTCCATGAGAGAGCCGGCAAGGGGCAATACAGGATTCTGGAATTCGCTGCGTCAGGGAGGGGTTCCTTCCGCCATCGCTTCCATTATGGGAGCCCCTACGGCGCAACACATGGCGTTTATCCGCTCTATGATGAGAGAACAGCGCAGACCTGAGGTTCTGCATACACCTCTAAATGAGCTGGACGCAGTTGTATTTGACCTGGAAACGACGGGTTTTTCGCCCCAGCATGGGGATGAGATTATCTCATTTGGTGCGGTCCGTATACATGGTGGTGTGGTAGTGGAAGGGGAGCAGTTCTATACGGTGGTGCAGTCCAAGACTGCGGTTCCGGAACATATTACTGAACTTACAGGTATTACACAGGAGATGACGTTGGACGCACCAACTTTGCTGGAGGGACTGCATGATTTCATGTCTTTTGTAGGTGGAAATGTTCTGATTGCACACGCGAGTGCGCATGACCGAGCCTTTCTGAATGCTGCTCTGTGGCGGACTTCAAAAGTAAGGCTGACACATCGTTTAATTGATACGATGATGTTGGCCCGCTGGCTTGAACCAAGCAGGCCGGGGTATGGTCTGGATGAATTGCTGGAATCCAGAGGAATTCCGATCTATGGGCGTCACCATGCACTGGAAGATTCGAAAATGACTGCGCAGTTATGGTCCTGTTATCTGGAGGATATGACTCGTAAAAATGTGGAAACCTTGGGTGATCTGTATACCCAGCTAAGTCACGCATAACGGAACGGGAAGCAGATTGTATGAAGGTACAACGCGGTGTGCCGGATCCTGCGATTCCATCGAGGATTCAATCAGATAACCGTTCAGCTGCATATGAGATCGCAACCCGCTTGTTAGGTCAGGTGAGCCGATGAGGTACATTTGAAGCAAACCGGCGAAGGCCGGAAGAGCTTGCATGTCCTCTAAGGAAGGAACAGGACTTGTCTGCGGATGAGAATGGAAGATGCCAATGAGCTTAGGCTCGGAGAATACGCACCGAATCCATTCGGCATCGTCCAGGGTAAAATGGTGCAGCGGGTCAGGTGCTACGTTACGAATGGGCTGAAACCGACTGATTCGTATACCGCCCGCTGCGGTTTCACCCAGCATAACCCCGCAGGCTTCTTGCGGCAGCGAAAGGAACATGTGCTTTGACATCTCTTGTTCTACGGAAGAAGGGATGTAGAAGGTGTTTTGCTGCCCATGAAGTGCTGCCATTTGTATTCACCCCTCTCTCTTTGGCTCCTGCTATGGCAGGAGTCCTTTTTCATTTTATTTTCTGTAATGCGGATTGTAAAATTTTAAAGGAAAAGGGTACAATAATAAAGAGAACATTGGGGAATCAGGTTCTGGTGAACTGTGATAGAGCATGATAAACACTTAGCATGTGCAGAAATTACGGTTTCAGTTTCAATATGCTAATTATATAAAAGGGTGGCGGGTTATGAAACGAAACATATACATACTCCTTGGTGTTGTCTTGCTGGTTGGTATTGCACTGGCCCAGAATGCGGGTGACGGCATTGCAGCCGTCTTTAAGCAGGAAGAACCCATGCCTACAGAGACGGGACCTCGTGCGGGTCTTCTGGCGCCTGCTTTTTCTCTGACAGCAATGGATGGAAAGACGTACAGTGTGGGTGGTGCCAAAGATAAGGCCACGTTTGTCAGTTTCTGGGCGTCCTGGTGTGAGCCGTGTAAGCAGGAAGCACCAGAGCTGAACAGAATGGCTGCGAAATACAAGGATAAGCTTGACATGTATGGGGTTAATGTAACATCATACGATAAACTCAAAGATGCTAAAGCTTTTGTGGATGAGTACCAACTGACGTTCCCTATTCCCTTGGATGAGAAGGGGATAGTGTATGCTCAATACAATGGGGTGGCTTTTCCAACGAATGTTCTGATTGACTCCAGAGGAGTTATACAGGAGATTGTTCTGGGCATTTTGCCCGAGAAAGAGTTGGAACGTAAGATTAAAAAGTTAATTGCGAATTAATTTTCATGTAAACAAAGAAGCCTTTGCATCCATGAATCATGGGTACAGAGGCTTCTTTATATTTTCCGGGAAATAAGCGTTATTAGTGGTTGCTTATCCCATGAGCAGGAATAGGGAATGTGCCCGGCTCATCCTGCAATTTTTCTTGAAGCAAAGCATAACGGAAACTGTGTACGAGTGCTTCCCAACTTGCTTCAATTACGTTCTCGGATACACCAACAGTGTTCCATGTGTTCTCCGTATTTTTGGATTCGATCAATACACGAACTTTGGCGGCTGTGGCATCTTTCTCATCCAGTACACGTACTTTGTAGTCCGAGAGGTGCATATTGGCAAGTGAAGGGAAGTATTGCACCAGTGCTTTCCGAAGCGCGTTATCGAGTGCGTTAACTGGACCATTGCCCTCAGCAGCGGTATAAGCGCTTGTTCCAGCGATATTCACTTTGACAAAAGCTTCAGAAACAACGGATTTGCCTGCCGTTTTCTCCACAAGCATTTTGAATGATTCAAACGTGAACAATTCTTTCATGTCACCGTTTGCTTCACGAATCAACAATTCGAGCGAAGCATCTGCGCCTTCGAACTGGTAACCCTGATGCTCCAGATCTTTGATCTTCTCAATAATCTGACGTGAATTGGCACTGCTTGGATCGAACTCAAGCCCCAGTTCCTGTGCTTTGGATACAATGTTACTTTGTCCGGCAAGTTCCGAGACCAGCACACGTTGCTTGTTACCGACCAGTTCGGGCACGATGTGTTCATAGGTACGTGAATCCCGCAGGATGGCAGAGACGTGAATCCCACCTTTGTGAGCAAAAGCAGCATTGCCGACGTAAGGCTGATTAATCGGCATATTCACATTGGCAATCTCGCTAACATAACGAGCTACGTTTGTAAGTTGTCTCATGGAATCCTCAGTAACACATTCATAGCCGAGCTTCAGTTGCAAGTTCGGGATAATGGATGCGAGATTGGCGTTACCGCAACGCTCTCCATAACCGTTCATCGTTCCTTGAACCTGACGGGCTCCGGCTTGTACAGCGCTGAGTGTGTTGGCCACAGCCAGTTCACAATCATTATGTGTATGGATGCCGAGATGTGCGTGAGGCAGGCTTCTATGCAGTGTGGATACGATCTCGTGTACCTCGTTTGGCATCGTCCCGCCGTTGGTATCACACATAACGAGCCAGTCCGCTCCAGCTTCATGAGCTTTGGTCAAGACCGCTTGAGCATACTCCGGGTTATGTTTGAATCCATCAAAGAAGTGTTCTGCATCAAAGATTACTTCCATACCATTTTGTTTCAGATAGGCGATGGAATCATAGATCATGGACAAGTTTTCTTCCAATGTAGTCTGCAAAGCGGTGTGCACATGGAAGTCCCATGATTTACCAACCAGAGTTGCAGCCTGAGCACCAGATTCGATCATGCGCTTCAGGTTGGCATCTTCACTAGCAACACTGCCTTTACGGCGTGTACTGCCAAAAGCAACAACCTTTGCGTTCAGGTTTAATTCCTTGACTCTTTTGAAAAACTCAATGTCCTTGGTATTGCTGCCGGGAATTCCGCCTTCAATATAATGGACACCTAGGTCATCAAGCTTCTTGGCAATTTTGAGTTTGTCGTCTGCCGATAAGCTGACACCCTCCCCTTGTGTGCCGTCACGTAAAGTCGTATCGAAGATGGAAATGGCCTTTGACATGAAGATCCTCCTTTGAGATAAAGCGCTCTTTTAAAAGATTGGATTGTAAGTTGGGAAAAGCTGTTAAGTACGTTAGTGGACGAATCCTTCGATTCGGCAACGCTACACTGTGTTAAACTCGATGCGCTGATTTGTCCTAATGTCGTCAATTTGTATAATTAATTATTATAGCACCATTATAGCCAAATGCTACATAGAAATCGCAGTTTCATGTAACAATTAACGGATTTTAGAGAAAAAAGAAGGATGTTAATCATAAACCGGATGTATGTTATAATCTATAATTGAGTTTTATTTGGAATATATGGAAGAAAAGGAGGGGTGATTTTGACTTTTTTATGGGGAAATACGATTATTGCCCTGATTACTTTGATACTATTTGTGAGTGTAGGATGGTTAATTATTCGATCTCTGATCAGATCTCGGAGAAAATAAAAGCCGGTGACTGAATTAACATAACAGGTTTGATATACTATAGAAGAAAGTGATTTAGTTTCATTAATTAGTTTGCATGAAAGGGCGGGGGTTCATGATGTCTTCAGACGGCAATCCTCCAGCAAATGTGGATCAATATTACCCTGCAGCCGGACGAGTGATTCTGCATGTCGATATGAATGCTTTCTACTGCTCTGTACATGAAGCCGAGGAACCAGATTTATATAGAGGAAAAGCAACGGCCGTTGCGGGTAGCAGTGAACTGCGCAAGGGTGTCATTGTAACCTGCTCATATGTTGCTCGTAATCGAGGCATCTCAACAGGCATGGTTGTACACCAAGCCATGAAAAAGTGCCCTGATCTCATTGTGATTCGTCCTGATTTTCATTTATATCGTCAATATTCAAGAGCTTTCATGCAGATTGCGTATAGTTATACCCCTCAACTTGAGGCAACATCCATTGATGAATGTTATCTTGATATCACAGGTTCAAGGCAATTCGGGAATCCAATGGAGATTGCGGAGAGCATTCAGCGTAGAATCAAGGATGAATTGGGGTTGCCATGTTCCATTGGCATTGCGCCCAACAAATTATTGGCAAAAATGGCTTCGGATCTGAAAAAACCGAACGGTATTTCCATTTTACGCATGAGGGACGTACCCCGGATTCTTTGGCACAGACCATGCAACGAGATGTTTGGCATTGGCAAAAAAACGGCTGAAAAGTTGAAAAAACTGGGCATTGAAACGATTGGTCAATTGGCCAAGTCGGATGAGAACATGTTGACCGAACTATTCGGAGTTAATGGAGCATGGCTCAAAAATTCCGCGAATGGCATTAACCATTCCGCAGTTCACGCGGAACGTGAGGCCAATAAATCCATTGGGCATACAACCACTTTACCGGCGGATGTATCGGATATGAATGAGATTCATCGGGTATTCCTCAATATAAGTGACCAGGTAGCCAGAAGATTGCGCAAGCACGAAATGTTCAGCCAGGGGATTCAGATTACGATCCGCACACCGGATATGAAGACAATCACCCGATCACGTCTAATGGAAGTTCCTACGGAGGATGCAACGGTCATATACCGTGAGGCCTGTAAACTATTTGAGAAGCATTGGGGTAATGGCAAGCCTGTACGCATGCTGGGTGTGACACTTCAGAACCTGATTCCAAGAGAAGAATCCGCTGTACAGATGGACTTGTTTGAATATGAGCAGAAGCCCAAGAAGGACAATCTGATTCGGATTATGGATCAGTTACGTGATAAATTTGGTGAGAATGCTGTTGTGACCGCAGGCATGCTTGGAGATGATCCTTCCGTACTGCTTCGTAATCATAAAGTGCGCGGTACTTCCCTGCAAAAAGATAACTTGCAAAGTCTTGATTAAATAAGGGATAATAAAGACTTGTGGTTGCAAAATGATTTGTAATTATCCTTACTTTGGTTTAATATGTTTCTAGATAAAAACACTGTACGTTTCGAATTTTAGGAGGAGAGAATGTAAATGAGTAAATATACTTGGGTTGAAAAAGACACATGCATCGCATGTGGCGCTTGTGGAGCAACGGCTCCAGACATCTACGATTATGATGATGAAGGTTTGGCTGAAGTTATCTTTGACGGCGATGCTAACAAAGGGATCAAAGCGATTCCAGACGACTTGTTTGACGATATGCAGGATGCATGCGATGGCTGCCCTACAGACTCAATCAAAGTAGCGGACGAGCCTTTCAATAAAGAGGGATAAGTATTTCTCACTTGAACAAGAGCACTTTCTTTTGTCTTAACGACAAGGGAAGGTGCTTTTTTTGTCTTCATTCAACTGTGATGATCTGATCAGTGGATCAAGGACGAACATTGTCGAAACCCCCTTTTTCCACCGGGTACTCAAGTCCTATGGATTCAACGCCTGGTTATGCCGATATATAATGATATACGGAAAAAGGCGAAATAGTGGAGGATCGGATGCAAAATACTCATCTAAGAACATATGTCAAGAAACATCCAGACAATAAAATGGCTTGGTACTTGCTCGGAAAGGAGTACTTGGGCGAAGGGCAGGAGGCCAAAGCCAACTATTGCTTTCAGCAAGCGGGCGAGGTTTACGAGGCATTTGAACGCAGTAAAGCTCCTGCGGACATCTGGGTGGACTATCAGGAAAAATTGGTGGAGATGTCTGAGCAAAAAGAGAAAAAACAACGTAGACGCAAAATGTGGCTTACGTTGTTCATGCTGCTGGTGCTGGCAGGTCTGCCACCTGCGGACGCTCCGGGTTTTAGTCGTGAAGCAGCCGACGCACTGTCAGCAGCACTGGAATCCACAGAGGATATCGCAGCGCCTGTAGAAGCGGATCAACAGGCTGGGACTGCATCCATTGCGCCAAGCAATGTGTTCACCGCTGCGGCATTTGGTGGAGGCAACCATGGCGAGGGTGCGCTCGCAGCTGCCTGGTCCGGGTCTGGCCCGAAAGTAGAGACCTCTGCTGTACTGGGTATGCAAACCTCGGATGACTGGTCTTTATGGAAGCGAAATATGCCTGTGAAATACATAGTACAAACCAATACAAGCGGCAAATTAACTGCACAGAGTTATGATGCAAAGCAATGTAACTGTGAACCTCCTGAAATTACACCGAAAATCAAAAAGATGGCCTTGGCGTGGACCGCCAGGCAGGAAGCTGCTGCATCATTATCAAGTGCAATCGTGGCCTATCGCAAAAAAAATGATGCTTGGCCCAAGAGTGTAACGCAAATGGCCCAGCCATTTCCGAACAATATTCTGGGAGAGACTGCGCCAGGGATGACCGAGATGTTTCCGAAGCTGTTAGCTCTGCATCAGAGAAAGGCACAAGAAGGAAAGAGCGATTCAAATGGTAAAGAGAGCGGTTCAACATCTTTGGATTCGTCTCAAGGCAAAAATACCGCTTTTGCAGATACGCTGGGAGGTCAGCCTTTTTTGCAGGAACCGCTGGAGATTGTCATTGATAAGGATAAACATAAACTTGCATTAATCAGTGGGGATACCATTGTTCGTATGTATGATGTGGGACTTGGAGGTAATCGAACACCGGAGGGTTCATTTGTCATCACGGATAAAGTGGTCAATCCGAATGGGCGCTCGAACGGTGAGTTTGGAAGCAGAGGTATGCAGCTCTCGAATACGAATTATGCCATCCATGGGACCAACGAGCCAGACAGTATCGGACTGGATGAGTCCCTTGGATGTGTGAGAATGCGTACAGGAGATGTAGAAGAGTTATTCGCTCTTGCTCCGCAAGGCACTCCGGTACGCATTGGAGAAGATGTACTGCCAGATCTGACGCTTGTTCCAGAAGCAAAGCAGCGTTATCAGCATACACTTGTTCCAAAGCAGAATAATCCGAACAAAACGTATCACTGGCTGAATTGATCTGTTTGATATGTAGAATCAGATGGATTCAGCCTGAATCATCTACATGTTGGCAATAATGATAAGAGCACCGATGATGATGATCAAGCCGCCTACACTGGCTGCTGTCCATGCAATGGCTTTGCGATTCACTTCTTCTTTCTTTTGCTGTAATGCAGGTGGTTTACGTTTGGGAGCCATGAGTTATTCCTCCTTATTTGGAATAGAACTGGTGTAGAGTAACCATGCTCTCATTGTAAAGAATTCAACTCGTCATTACCAGTGGGCGGGTGGATTTCTTGTGAGCATTTTGTATTATTCGATTTGTGCTGTCTATGCGCAAACTACTTTCCTTTTTAATAAGAAACAGATAGACTTGTGTGTAGAGTGTTTTTTACATATGAAAAGACGGAAAGCGGCTTTTTGGCGTACCGGACCAGAACGGAGTGAGTGATTTGTTATACAGAAGTCTTGCTAAACCTTTGTTGTTCAAAATGGACCCTGAACAGGCCCATCATCTGATTATTGGCGGCCTTAGTGGCGTGGGTAGCATCCGTCCGGTTCCTTCCGGACTGCGAGTGATGTACGGCGTTCGTGAAACGTCTGATCTGGCTGTTGACATGTTTGGGTGTCATTTCCCTACACCTGTTGGTCTGGCTGCGGGTCTGGACAAAAACGGACAGGCCGTAACGGGCTTTTCTTCCATCGGATTTGGATTCATGGAAGTGGGAACCGTGACACCACTTGCACAACCAGGTAACGATCAGCCACGGCTGTTCCGTTTGCCACCAGATGAGGCTTTGGTGAACCGAATGGGCTTCAACAATCTTGGTGCGGAAGCGATGGCAGGTGAATTGGCACGTCTACAGGATCGGCGAATTCCAGTGGCTGTTAACATCGGCAAGAATAAAGCAACGTCTAATGAGGAAGCTCACTTGGACTATTCGAAGTGCATTCAGGCACTATACGATTATGCTGATCTGTTCGTGGTTAATATCAGTTCACCAAATACTCCGGATTTGCGTAATCTGCAACATGGGAATGAATTGAAGGAACTGCTCGCTGCGGTTATGAACGAGATGAACGTGCAGCATGCACGAGCGGGTGGAGCGACCAAATCCGTTCTGGTGAAGATCGCACCGGATGTGAATGATCAGGAACTTGAATATATGGTTCGCACAATTGCAGATAGCGGTGTTGCTGGCATTATTGCAACGAACACAACCATCAGTCGTACAGGACTTTCCCACCAACATGCAAAAGAGACTGGCGGTCTGAGCGGTAAACCTCTGCGTGAGCGTTCTACGGAGATTATTCGCCAGATCTATCATCAGACCGAAGGCAAACTTCCGATCATCGGTTCAGGTGGTATTTTCACAAGTGTGGATGCATACGAGAAAATTAAAGCCGGAGCAAGTCTGGTCGAAATATATACAGCATTGATCTACGAAGGACCTGAGGTGAATCGGCGTATTCATGCCGGACTGCGTGAGTTACTTCGCAAGGACGGTTATCGTCATATCTCTGAAGCGGTTGGTGCGGAGCATCGTTAAGAAGGAATGTGGATCCCCGGATTGAAAATATAGAAGCATGGAAGAGCGTAAAATGGTTCAGGACTCTTCCCCCCACCAAACATCATGTATAATGGAATAGAACAGGGGACGCTATAGAGACAGGAGGCATAAGCATGGACGGTAGAGACTGGGGTACATTTTTACTTCCTTATGAACAAGCGGTAGAGGAATTAAAAGTCAAGTTTAAGACAATGCGGGCGGAGCTGAAAAAACGGGAAGAGTATGCCCCGATTGAATTCGTTACCGGTCGTGTCAAAAAAATATCCAGTATTCTGGAGAAATCCAGACGACTGAATGTGTCGCTTGATGACGTGGAAACAGGCATTGAGGATATTGCAGGTATCCGCATTATGTGCCAGTTCGTGGATGATATCCGTCGGGTTGCCGAGTATATTCGAGGTCGTAAGGATCTCACGGTACTCATTGAGAAAGATTACATTACGAATTTCAAAGAGAGCGGCTATCGCAGCTTCCATATGATTATTGAGTATCCCGTTCAGACGGCTCTTGGACAAAAGAAAGTTTTGGCCGAGATACAGATCCGGACGCTTGCCATGAACTTCTGGGCTACCATTGAACATTCGCTGAGTTACAAGTTTAGGGAAGGGTTACCTGATGAGATGAGAACCAGGCTGAAAAAAACGGCTGAGGCTGCGTTTATACTGGACAACGAGATGTCTGCAATTCGTCTACAGATTTTGGAGGCGCAGAAGGCATTTGAGGATGATTCCAATATCGTGTCAAGAACATTGAATATCATTCATCAATTATACTTCTACCATCTTGTCAGTGAAGCAATTGAAGCACAGAAGCGATTTAACGATTACTGGGAACGGCATGATATGGAAGGGCTCAAAGACTTGCTGGATGACGTGAAGAAACTTCTGAACAACGCCAGAAAGGGCGAAAACCCGGATGAGCATCTATGAGCCACTGTACGTTGACTACTTAATCTACTTCAATCGTGATCAGGATTATTTCGAGTGCCATGAGGTGCTGGAAGAATTGTGGCTTGAATGTAACCGGGATTCTCTCTATAAAGGGTTGTTGCAAATTGCAGTTGGTTTGTACCACTTCAGGAATGGCAATCTCCGCGGAGGAACGATGATGTTACAGAGCTCACTTGATCTTCTGGAACCTTATCCTGCTACGATTCTGGGCATAGACCTAGGGGCTTTGGTACGGGATGTACAGGAAATCGTGAAGCAACTGTCCCAATCAGATGTTCAGTCTGTGACTTACAGGGATTTGTCCATACGAATTGTTGATGAGGTCTTGGAACAAGAGATATCTAGAAGATCGCTTGAGCTAAAACCTAATATTCCGCAGCGCCGGAGTCCTACCAGAGGGCGAATATACGAAGAGAAGATGAAGGCGATGGATCAGAGTAAAAGTTGAACCGTAATCTGCGTTAACATTCAAATGAGCATCCCATGGATATGAAGTTACATGGTTATGAAACACCCCGACGATTCCTGTAAAGGGAAAGATCGGGGTGTTTTTGAATGTTGCGTCATATTCAGATGATTGCATGTGGCACAGCCTGTCCTTCAACAGAACAGTGTCTGGTGATACAAGTGCCTGATTGTAGATACTTGTGGAAACGGACCTAGAGCAGTTAGCTTGCCGAAGGAGCGGTACTGCCTTTATATTTTTGGAAAAATTGTTTGTAATCATCCAGTGTGTAGCCTTGGTCACTGCCATTCTCTTTCAGTCCGCCAACCATACGGTCTTTCTCGACACCAGCCTCATAATAGACGAGTGTAGGCGTGAACTCGATATTGTAATCGGTCCATCCTGCTTCGAATTCACGCAGATTGAACTGTGGAAGCTCAATACCTTCACTGTCAACCAGTGGCATCAACTGAGGTGTTGTGGCACGGCAGTGCGAGCAGTCGGAAGCAAAAAAATAAACAAAAAAGCTGTCTTTGTTATCGATTTTGGCTTTGAGATCAGTGGGAACAATAATTTGTTGATAGTTGGGATCACTAAGTAGCTCCCTTGTAGCTGGATTAAGCTTGGAAGCAGCGATGCCATAAGCATTTTCCACTGAATCCATCTGTTTCTTGGATTGCTGGTCTACGACAACCAGTGCTGCAATCATAATGATTAAAATACCCAGGAAAATAAGGATCGCAGCACTTTTCTTTTTCTTCTTGGATTTCATTGGACATCCCCCATCGATCATATCGAAATATAGTTTGGGCAAAAATAAGGTTGGGATAATATGCATAAACACCCGAATTTTTGCTCAGGAATCAATCTACTTGCCATTATACTACATTACACGCTGTAGTGGAATAGATACGATATGATAGGAAAGCAAAGCTTGGATATGATAAAATAAAACGATATTGCAATCTTACCAAGACAGGATGAGTGGGAATATGGGTGTAAAGTTACCTTTGATATTTGCTGAGCGAATGAAAAGTTTGCTGGGCGATGAGTTTGAACAATTTATGAAATCTTATGAACAGTCTCCTCATGCGGGACTGAGAGTGAATACGCTAAAAATATCGATGGAACAATTCGATGAGATTACTCCGTTTGATCTAAGACCTATTCCGTGGTGTGAGACAGGATTCTATGTACCTCATGGTGTTAAACCGGGGCTGCACCCTTATTATCATGCAGGCTTGTATTATATACAGGAACCAAGTGCAATGGCTCCCGTTGAATTATTGCAGGTGGAGCCTGGGGATCGGGTGCTTGATCTGTGTGCTGCTCCGGGAGGAAAAACAACACAGATTGCTGCAAAGCTGCAAGGCAAGGGTGTGCTTGTCACGAACGATATCCATGCGGAACGCACCAAAGCGCTGGCCAAAAACGTGGAATTGTACGGGGTGCGTAACGCCGTTGTTTTGAATGAGTCGCCAGAGCGGATCGCGAATGCATTTCCTCATTATTTTGACAAAGTATTAATTGATGCGCCTTGCTCAGGTGAAGGCATGTTCCGCAAGGATGAAGACATGGTGAAATCGTGGGAACATCATTCGGTGGATAAATGTGTGTTAATGCAGCGTGATATTCTCGAAACTGCGGCACGATTGCTAGCCCCGGGAGGAACCATCGTATATTCGACATGTACCTTTGCGCCGGAGGAAAACGAAGCGATGATTGCGGAGTTCCTGAATGTAAACCGTGATTTCGTAGTCATGGACATTCCTGAAGAGACAGGATTTGCTCCGGGACGTCCGGAATGGGTACGTCAGATGATGCCGGAGAAGGCTGAAGAGACGGAAGCTATACTGGATCAAACGCGTGGCACCGCAAGATTGTGGCCTCACCTTTTGGAGGGAGAGGGACATTATGTCGCTGTATTGCAGCATCGTGCAGGGCAAGGATTAGAAACAGATCAACCTGGAGTAGTTAAAGAAGGAGCAATGGAGTATGGACAGGTCGTGGATGTGTCCAGGATTGAAGTAGAAGGGAACAAGGATCACTCTATTGCTGCTTCTTCAATTGCTATGACCAAGGCTGATCGCAAAAAGGAACGTTTGTTGCGAATCGAATCCAGAGAGTCCCATGACAGGCAGGCTGGTGGCGGCAAGAATTCGGGTAGACAGAGCAAAAAAGGTAAAGATCACGGTGGACGCAAATCGGAACGGGGTCAGGGACGCGGAGCTGATCCGGCAAGTATTGATCCGGTTGCGATCTATACTCAGTTTATGAAAGAACAATTGGAGATTGAGTTAACTGGAGAGACGGTATGTTATGGAGATCGTGTGTATCAATCATCGGTTGGTGCAGCTCGGTTGGAGGGACTGAAAGTCATTCGTCCAGGCTGGTTTATGGGCACGATCAAGAATGGACGATTTGTTCCGTCCCACCCGCTTGCGTGTGCTCTGAATGCATCTGAAGCACGGCGAAGCGTAAATCTGTCATCCGCTGATGGCGAAGCCGTGAGATACCTCAAGGGTGAAACATTAAATATGGCAGAAGAACGAGTGGTGCTCAAGGCGGATACGATTGCCAAAGGGTACGTTCTTGTATGTGTAGATGGTTATGCTGCTGGCTGGGGGAAATGGCTGGATGGTGTACTGAAGAATGAATATCCGGCAGGGTGGAGGTGGACATCGGTATGAGTGGAAAAGGCAAACAAACGCTGCGTCTGGATAAAATATTAAGCCATATGGGTGTGGGAACACGGAGTGAACTTAAAAAGATGGTGAAACAAGGCAGAATCCATGTGGACGGCAAAGCGGTGAAAGACAGCGGTGTACAGGTGAACCCTGAGGTCAACGTCATTGAAGCCGATGGCGAGCGGATTGTGTATCGGGAGATGATCTATCTCATGCTGCATAAACCTCCGGGTGTCGTGTCTGCTACCGAGGATAACAGAGATAAGACGGTACTGGATCTGCTGCACAAAGAGGATCGGGTGTTCAATCCTTTTCCTGTGGGACGACTGGATAAGGATACGGAGGGACTGCTCATTCTCACGAATGACGGTCCACTTGCCCATGATCTGTTATCTCCACGCAAGCATGTGCCCAAAACCTATGAAGCCCGTGTACTGGGAGACGTGGATGAAGCGGATGTGCAACGTTTCAAGGCGGGCATTCAATTGGATGACGGATACGAGACGCTGCCGGCCGAACTGACTATACTTGGTCAGGAAGAAACGGAAGAAGGTACGATCTCGTCGATCTCGCTTATTATTCACGAAGGGAAGTTTCACCAAGTGAAACGTATGTTTCAGGCGGTAGGAAAGCGAGTGATCTATCTGAAACGCGTTGCCATGGGTGAGCTGGAACTAGCTTCCGATCTTACTATTGGAAGCTATCGTGAACTAACTGCAGATGAGTTGAGCCTTCTGCGGAAGTAAGGTTTTGGGTGGGTGCGACTACTAACAGATGAGGATGAAGCCAGAATGACTTATAAATTAATTGCACTTGATGTAGATGGAACACTGCTGAATGATCATCATGAACTTACCGAATGGACTCAGGAGACCTTGATCCAAGCTTCCCGTCAGGGAGCAGAGATTGTCCTGTGTTCAGGTAGAGGTCCTGCCAACACGATTCCTTTTATGGAGCAGATGGGACTGGATGGATATGTGATTACGCATAATGGCGCCGTTACCGCGCAAGTCGATACCCGTGAGGTGGTTCATCATTTTGCATTAGATGGACAAGGACTGGAGCCAATCATATCCTACTGCCGAACCAATGGAGTACATTTTGACATCAATACAGCATTTGGTCTGTATGTGGATCAACCGGAAGGTTTGGGTTTGCAGGTGCGCGAGATGTATTACAACTTTATGGCAGAGCCACTGAAGTTACCCAAGTGGGTTGACATGACAGAACCGCTGGCGAAGTTCACTGCATTTGGTCCGATTGAACAGATGGATGCAGTACTTCAGGAATGGTCTACCTGGAATCTGCCTTATTATATGACACGGAGTGGTGACTTTTTTATTGATCTGATGCATCCCGAAGCGTCCAAAGGCGCTGCGCTTAAAAGGCTTGCCGAATCGAAGGGAATCATGCCCTCGGAGATCATGGCGATTGGCAACTACTTCAATGATATTACGATGCTGACCTTTGCGGGCAAAGGCATTGCCATGGATAACTCACCGGACGAGGTGAAAGCTGCTGCGGACGAGGTTACACTCTCCAATAACGAGCAGGGTGTGGCACACGCAATCCAAAAATATGTGTTATCCATCTAACCTACATCTTATTTTTGAAATGCACGCTTCCCTCATAATCTACCGTCTTTAGGGGCATCCTAAGAGAATAACGTTAGGAATGAAGGAGGACATGTGATGAATTATGATGTGGAATTGGTTGCAGACCTGCGGACATCAGGTGGAGAAGTACAGGACGTGATGGTCAATGGACAATATGCAGGCTCACTTTTCCTTGTGTACAGAGAAGGAGATCGTTTATCAGGTAGTCTTCAGATCGAGCAGGAGTCTCTGCCAGATGGTACAGAGGAACGTATCGTGGAAAAAGTGCATGCCTATGTCCGATCTCTTGCAGATGCGTTGGAAGCTGCTTATTTTGAAGTGCTGGTTAGTTGTGGTTCATTACACTCGGTTCTGCATAAGCCTGAGTCAGAGACCGTGTGGCCGTCTGAAGATATGAATCATGACGAAGGCAGTTATGACGATATAGACAGCAGTGGAAGTAAGCTAATCCCTGTTTCACAAGCCGAATCGTTTACATATGAAGATCGGGATCAGGTTCTGGAGATGGAAATGGTAAGCGCGGGACGCAACATATCGACGTATTTATTCAACGATGTCGAAGGGCAGGAACTAGCAGAAGCTTCCTTAAAACAATATGGCGCTGATGTACAAGGTGAAATACACTGGTATGACGAGCCGGAAGAGAATCAATTGGAAGCTGCGGCAGAGTTGCTGGTCAGAGAGCTGGATGAAGATATCATCGATACGATTACGATCCGCATGTGGCATCAGGGCAACGAACTCGAGACGCTAGAGTGGGTACATCGCGATTTCTCCGAGGATTTTGAGGATACCGATGAATCGGATCTGGATGAGCTGGAAGCTGCTGAAGAAACATGTTATGTCATGCTGAAGCGTAAGGATCGGGAGTTCCGGGTATATGAGCTGTTTCTTCAGGAACGAGGTGGATTACCTGTGGGAACAGCAACAATAGACACTTCTCATTCCGATCTGACGGGATACATTGATTACGAGGTTCCTGGTACCAGCATTCAGCGAAAGAGCCTGGTCGAAGTGTTGATGCAGGAGTTGGACAAGGAAATGGAGTTTGATACCTTGCACCTGACGATGTTGTATCGAAATCAGATTATTGATGAAGCCAGAATAGATGGGTAAAGGGCAACCGCCTTTTACCTTTTTTTATGCTCATTTTGACGAAAAATTCATTTCCCGGTATAGTACCATTAGTTTAACAGAGATCAGGAAGCGGAGGAGAACAATGATGCACTCATTCAGGATCAGTAGCGAATATATTAACGATGGTTTTCAAGCGGTTCAGGCGAAGCCGGAAGATACGGAGGATGTGATGTCGCTGCTGGTGGAGACAGCCGAATGGTTACAGAGCCAAGGTTCTTCCCAATGGAACGCTTTGCTTAAAGGTGAAGATTCACATGATACGGCAGGGGCAATCCGGCGTGGGGATGTGTTTGTATTTAAAAAAGGAGCGGACGTAGCGGGAATGGTCATCCTTTTGGTTCAGCCAAGCCCTTGGGATATTCATCTTTGGGGTTCAAAAGCTCATGCCGAGGATGGTGCAATTTATCTGCATCGGCTAGCGATTCGAAGAAAATATGCTCAGAGCGGTCTGGGACGGTCCATTTTGCAATGGTCCAGCAGCGGCATACATTTTGAAGGCAAACATACTGTTCGGTTAGATTGCGGAGCGAGCAATGCTACGTTGAACGCCTTTTACGCGCGGAACGGGTATACTTTTTTGGGAGAGACCGATGGTTACAGTACATATGAGAAGCCCGTGGAGCTACGGAGCTGAAATTCTGGTTATCCATTGAATATGTTGACGACAACGCGAGCGATTGACTGCTGGATTAAAGCTTTTACTTCTGAGGGGAACGTTTCATGAATATGTTGTATATACGAGTTATCGTAATATAGATGTTCCGGCTTCCCTATGTCATAATGGATAGTAGAGCAGTACGTAAGTTAGAAAGGGGGAAACTAACGGTGAGATTGCTGCAGGCGCTTTTCTTTCCTCCGGAGCAGCCCGGAGGTGTATCCTCTATGATTCCGTATATGCAAGAGAGATTTACAACCCCGAGGTGGGAAATGGAACTATTCTCGTTGCCAAAGCGAATTCGCAATAAGGGCAGAGAGGAAGTTCAGTTCGAAACGTTTGACTGGACGGAATATCAGGATAGTCCTGTTGTCCAAAAATATATTCAAACCTATCGTGATTATCTATGGTGGACCAAACTGCGTATTCAGAAGCCTTATGATCTGATCCATGCCCACCATCCAATTGCAGGACTTGCGATGAAAACGGTTTTCCCGGATACACCTCTCATTCAGACGATACACTCCAGTTATGAACGAGAATTAATCCTTAATGGACGCATTGAAACGGATGGACCGGAGCATCGATTCCTGCTTGCGATATATGGTGAGCTCGAACACCAGGCAGAGCGCCTCTTAACGGTGTCAGATTCGTTCCGTCGTTATCTGGCTCCCTACGTGAAGGAACCTGATGTCATCGGTGTGATTCCTAATGGATTTGATGAGAAGCGGTTTAAGCCGATTCCTCATGATAATGCGATACCACAACTGGTCACGGTATGTCGGCTTGTTCCGGCAAAAGGGTTGGATATTCTTTTCAAAGCTTGTGCTGAACTGAAGGGCCGAGGTCATGATTATGTGTTACATATTATTGGAGATGGACCGATTCGTCCTGATCTGGAAGAATTGGCGCAACGATTAGGGATCTATAATGAGACCATTTTCTATGGTTATACACTGCACCCTGAGGAATTCATGCCATTCTTTGATATTTTTGTACTTCCTTCACGGGCAGAAGCATTTGGTTCTGTCTTCGCTGAAGCGGCACTGAGTTGTCTTGCCCTTGTGGGTACGGATGTAGGTGGTATACCTGAACAGATCGAGAACGGTAGCAATGGGTTGCTTGTACCGGCAGAAGATCCTTCTGCATTAGCTGAAGCGCTTGAAAAGGTGATGCTGGACCCGGCTTATCGTTATGAACTTGCCCGTTCGGCGTGTGAAAAAGCCAAAACACATTACTCGCTTGGCAGATCGGTCAATGAGTTAAAAAAGATGTATCTACAGTTTCCTAGCAAAGCTTAAAACGTAGAGCAAAAAGTGCGAGCCGCTGTGATAAACAGCGGCTTTTTGTCATGTTTAAGGAAAGAGTACCTGCGATGACTTGTGGTTATGAGGCACACAGATGCTCATATTCATGAAGTACATGGACCGTGAGATTTATATATTGTTGCGTCTACGAAAGGCGCCCCAGCGGTTCAGTACCAATTTGGCAGCCCAGATTAATGCCATACTTCCAAAGATGGGGTAAAGGATGGACAGCAGGGAACTGAATCCAAACTGACTGAGTGAGTAACACAACAGCATAATGGTTAATGTAATGAAACGGGGATGAACACGTATATGTTGCCTGAGTTGCAAGGTCATTCCATAGATATCGGCTACAAAGGTACTGAATATTTCCATGAAAATAAGGGATACATATACAGATTGCACTGCCCATCCAAGTTGAAAGGCAATGCTGCCCATCGGGATTTCGAATTGAATGATGCCGGGCATCTGGGCTGACATGGCAAAATGAGCTGCCATCAGCATGAAACCTACGCCAATTCCACCCAATACTCCACCCCACTTCAGCACATTCCGACTACGAATCTGGTTACCTACAGGCACAAGAACAGCTTGAGCCAACACCAGATTGAATGAAGTATACAACAGTGGAGACAGCCACACTTGAATAGGGTTTGAATCTGTCGTCAGTGTGATGAATCGGGAAGCACCTGGATGATGGATGGTACTGGTGATCATGAGCAGAGATAACAGGAGCATCATGGGCACGACAATGCTATTCATTTGTAGGATGGCCTGAATGCCTCGACCGAGAAGCAGATATGACCCTACAAGTGTGACGATCAGACCTGTCTGATAATGCAAACCCAGATGTTCAACAAAAACGGAACCTGCTCCGGCAAGCATGACACTGTTCACGCCAATGAGAATGAGAAGGGTCACCCAGGTGATCCATTTGCCCGCCTTATGGCCGAATAAATGTTTGTTCAGATCCTCATAAGAGCGGGACCCGGTATCGTGAGCGATCAGCATCATTTTGGTACCTAACCAGACAAAGAGCATGGTGGATAAGCCTATGGTGATGGTGGCCCATTTGCCATACTGGGTAAAAAACTGCAAAATTTCCTGCCCTGTAGCGAAGCCGGCTCCGACAACCGTTCCGATGTATGTAAATGCGATCTGCAGCACCCGAAATGCCTGTTTCATGTGTTTCCCCTCTCAGGCCCCTGTATAGTTTGGACATGCGGGTACCATGGTACAAGGTATGCTTGACCCACGAAAGTCATGACAATCGATAATAGCTTTGGCTTGAAATGCGTCCCAAGGACAGCGCCCAGGCAATTTCGCTTGAACTTATAGATAGATATATGATACTTTTACCTCATAGGATAGGCTTGGGAGGTCAAATCATGGAATTATTGAAACAACGAATTTTACAAGAAGGTGTGGTTATCTCGGATCAAGTATTAAAGCTGGATGGTCTGTTGAACCACCAGATTGATCCTGCATTAACGATGGAGATGGGACGTGAGTTCGCTGCCCGTTTTCGTGAAAGTGGAGTAACTCGGGTAATCACGGTAGAATCCTCAGGCATTCCGGTTGCTTTTGCAGCAGCCTATGAACTGGGGGTGCCCCTTGTATTCGCCCGTCGTAAAAAAACACTTCTGGCTGATCCTGATGCTTACTGTGAACGTGTACCGTCCTTTACCAAAGGAATTGTAACTGACATTATGGTATCCCGCGAGTTCATTCATGAGAATGACCGCATTTTGTTCATTGATGATATTATTGCCAATGGAGATGCCGCTCGTGGCGTCATCAAAATTATCGAGCGTTCCGGTGCGGAACTCGTCGGATTCGGCGTTGTGGTCGAGAAAAGTTTCCAGGCAGGAGCACGCACAATTCGTGAACAGGGTATTCCGGTGGAAGCCTTGGTACGCATTCGTTCCCTGAACGATGGAACAGTACAATTTGACGATAACGAAATGTGACATTTTAAAGGAATAGGGCCTATTTTTTGAACTATGCCTTTGCATGACCGCCGATTTCATTTATAATGGGGTTATGTTAGGGAGAGGAGGCAACACCATGGGGAACCAACCGGCAACAGAACAATTTTTTAATGATAAGCTGGCGGAATCGAAAGTTCATTTTGAACGTGCCCTGGATTGTAAACATACGGAATTCGATGACCTTTATCCCTATATGATTGAACATCCTCAATTTTTCTGGTACAAACGCTATGTTGCCTGGTCAGAATTACTGACGATTGTAGGCTTGTGCGAAGAGTTGTCCTTCTCTTGGAAAGAACAATTTACACCGCATCAAGTGGAGTACCTTGAAGAACGTGTGATGTCCGCCAAAGTGCTTGATTTTTGGTTCGAGAAGAACGACAGCAAAGAGCACGCGCAGCGGTAACTTTCAGTCGGGACATAATTTCGAATGACATAACAGTCCAATACAGTCACGTGAGACCTAAATGACATTTCATTTAGGTCTCTTTTTGTAAATAAATTTGAAATATAGGAGCCATGAAGATGATTAGTGATACAGAATTGGACGCCCTGCGTCTGTCAGGTGAGAAAGTAAGAGTCGTACGGGACGAGCTGGAATCGAACGACGTGAAGGGGATTGTGGTTGCCTGGGATGGCGAGCAGGTACTTATCCGTCGTCAGAATCGACGTGTCGTTAAGCTGGACCGAGGTTACAGCTATCAGCTGTTCAGCGAGCCGCGCCAGAGTCCACTTAGTGAGTAACAGCTTATAATTATGGCAGTGGCCATGAGCGTTAAATGTTTGGAATTACCATGATTTCTTGGCATAATTGGCTCACTCGGGAGAGAAGATAGGTACAGTGAGGAAGATCTGTAACTATAGCCGAGAGGGTGTGCTACAAGCCATGACATTGATGAATGATAAAGTTCATGCCTACAAGGATCAGATTGGAGCATTAAGCGATGTGCTGCCAGGTGTGGTGAAGTCCTATCATGAGTTTACCGGAGAATGCTTCCAACCTGGCGTGATTGATGCGAAGACAAAACAGTTAATTGCGCTTGGGATTGGATTATTCGCCAACAATGAGGTATGTACCTTCTACCATGTAGAAGAAGCCCGTGCTAAGGGCGCAACAGATCAGGAGATTATGGAGACCGTAGCCGTGGCTGGAGCTGTTGGTGGAGGACATGCCCTGTCTCAAGGTGCGATGCGAGTGCAGAAGGCGCTGCATTAGTAAGCAATGCAACATACATTTTTAAGTGCAAAAAAGGCATCCGGTTAATAACCGATGCCTTTTTGTATGTGAATCACATTTTACCTAACATTTTATCATACATAAACTGTCCAGTTACCCGACGTGCTGTTACGTAACGATCATTGAAGTATGGATTCGATAACTTCGTGATGCTTACACCTTTACTGCTGGAGGCATGAGCGAATTGTCCGCCGCCGATATATACACCTGTATGTGAAATGCCTTTGCCTGTTGTATTAAAGAACACCAGATCACCTGTCCGAACATTGCTCTTAGATACGGGAGTACCTGCTTTGGCTTGCTGCTGCGAAGTACGTGGTAATTCAATGCTGTATTTGTTGAAAAGATATCTCATAAAACCAGAACAGTCGAAGCCGGCTACAGTTGTGCCACCCCATTTGTAAGGAATACCTGTCATGTTGTTCACTACGGAGTTGATACTGCTTGCCTCTGTGCTTGTTGCCCCGGATGTAAATAATACAGCTGCTCCAAAAATGGAGATAATCAGTTTTTTCAAAATCAATGTTCTCCCTTCGATGCCTACGGAGTTAGCTAAGGGTTCGGTAGAAGGTTCCCTATATTTCCTATGTATAAGAATAATTCACCCAAATTGGTTCCCCCGTTTTCAAACATGAAACTCGGCAATGAATAATTAAGTTTTTGTAACTATTTGAAACTATATTGCATAAATGCGTAATTGTCAAACCTATTTAAAACCCTTCGTAATACCTCAATGTTAGCGGAATTAAGGTTTTTATATGAAAGAAGGGATCAAGTTTGGGTATCATTCATGACAAAAACGTCATTATTGATTCGTTTAAGACGAATTTGGATAAATAAATAGGTTTGTCATGAGTTAAAAGAACTATCCCGTTATGTAGAATTAGAGAGATTATATTCATTAAGTTGCATATATTGACAATGATCGATTTTTTGCATATTATCTGATTATCCAATCCACATATTGGATTAAAATTGATTTTATTATGAGATAAATACAAATAAAGGAGGTTTAAGGACGCGTATCATAGGTAAGCAGAAGTGGAAGATTTATAAAAACAAACATAGGAGAGTGTTACATTTGAAAGCGAAGAAAATAATTACTTTTGTCCTGGCATGTACGATGGTGTTCTCAGCAGTTGGAATGGCAGTTCTTCCTGTAGGGACGGTATCTGCTGCGGATGCATCGGGTACTACAGCGAGTATTTCTGATATTTTGAAGAGCCAGCTGCCGGATGGGGGTTGGAGAAAAGATTATAAACAGACAAGTGGAGAGTGGGCGAAGTCCACGATCGACAACAAGGCTACATACTCAGAAATTAGAAGATTGGCGAAGGAATTTAAAAAGACGAATGATCCGCGTTACTCCACAGCTGCAATCAAAGGAATTAACTTTTTGATCAACATGCAGTATTCAAACGGCGGATGGCCACAAGTTTACCAAAGCTCCGGATATCACAAGCACATCACTTACAATGATGATGCCATGATTAATGTAATGATCATGTTGGATGAAGTAGCGGCACGTAAAGGTGATTTCTCGTTTATCGACAGCACTCTTGCTAACCGCAGTAAAAACTCAGTTGCCAAAGGTGTGGAGGCAATTCTGAATACACAGGTTGTTTCAGGCGGTAAGCTGACAGCATGGGGACAACAACATGATTCCAGTTCTCTTAAACCGGCAAGCGCAAGAATCTATGAAGTACCATCACTGACGGCTGGAGAGAGTGTAACGATTGTTAAATTCCTGAAAACCAGACCTGCTACCGCTAAAATTACGGCATCCATTAAGGGAGCTGAGGCATGGTTTAACAAAGTGAAGATTACGGGTTACAAGTATGAAAGAGCAAACGGAGACAGCAAAATTATCGCTGATTCCAAAGCTGCACCGATCTGGGCTCGTTTCTACGAAGTGGGAACGGATAAACCGATCTTTATTGGTCGTGACGGGGTCGTTAAATACAAACTAAGTGATATTGATAAAGAAAGAAGAGGCGGTTATGCATGGTATGGCAACTGGCCTTCCAAGCTGTAACTTGAAGTATGCTTCCGTTATAATGAACTAAACTATTAGCTGTTAAAGGTAAAGCCCGAAAACGACATGGACGTCTGGTTCGGGCTTTATTGTTATTATTTTCAGTGTTGACATGATAGATTTCACATGATATATTATCTCTTGTCGCCGATATTGATCACGGAGATACAATATGCGGTCGTGGCGGAATTGGCAGACGCGCACGGTTCAGGTCCGTGTGGGCTAACCCCCCGTGGAGGTTCGAGTCCTCTCGACCGCATCTAAAAAAAGACTCCTTAAGCTAACGCTTAAGGAGTCTTTTTTTGCATTTTTTGATATAACACTAACTTTAGACTTGAGTATCCAAGAGGTTAGTGCTTAGCTGCACGTACAGCAAATGGTCTTCCATCAGCCATACGGAACGTTTATTGCGCTGCGGTAACATTAATGCTGTCAATATTCGGTCCTTCCGATCCAGTGGTGACCACTTTCAATGTATTGGTCCCCGTGTTCATGGGGACCTGTATTGTTTTTTCAACCCAAGTGGACCAGCTTCCCGTAGCTGGAAAGGGCTCGTTGCTGATGACTTTGGTTCCGTTCACAAAAATGTCGAGGTTCCGAGTGCCGCTTTCCAGCGCATAACGAAACTTTACGTTTTTGGTACTTGTTGTAGTGTTATTAATGCTGTTCCATTGAATGGCCGAACCAGTCATCGCATTGAAGTTAACATACCCGGAGCCAGTGTAACCGGGGTAGATTGTTTCAATGGCAGCTTCCGTAAGTGACGTTCCGGTCTCGGCTTCATACGTAGTGCCACTGCCTGTATTCCCGCCGTTATTTCCGCCAGTAACGTTGGCAACAAACGTTGTTACGCTCTGAGGCGGGAGCTGTGCCGTGAAGGCTCCATTGGATACGGTAAGCGGGGTTCCGCTTGCCAGGTTTCGACTGCTGTCCGTAATCCATGAGGACACAGTGGAGGCATTACCATTCTGCAGAACGAATTTTTGGCTTGTGGCTGAAGTTCCACGGTTAATTGCCACAACGACGACTTTGTTATCACCTTTGTAGGCTGAGACAAATGTGTTCGTATCCGGATTTTTCGTTGCATCGACTCGCAGGTAGCCTGGACGCACGAATTTAGAGAAATGAGCCATATTATACCCGCGTTTGCTTATGGTACCGTCCTCTTTCATCGGACCATACTGTCTGCGGATGTACCACCACACATAGGCCTGGAAATCACCTTCTACCATGGCATTGTGCATGTGATAGGAAACGTCTAGTGCTTCAGGCCAGCGATCTGCTGAGTTGTTGTCACTATTCGGAACATACACCTCAGTCATCCACAGTTCTTTACCGGCTCCTTTTTGTTTAAAGAGAGGGTAGGCAAAATTCGAAATCTGTGTTCCATACGTATGCGCTCCCAGAATGTCCATGTTGGCAAGCGCCTGCGGATCATTCAGGATTGGGTCGGATATGTTCTTTAAGTACTGGAAGGATTCAGGCGCCATGACTTTGGTACCTTGAATGGACCCGGCATTTTCTTTCATGAATCGAAGGATCTCTTGTGGAGTCCACCAGGTCCAGTCATGAGCATAATCCGGTTCATTCTGCACAGAAATGGAATATAAATCTACGCCGTTATTTTTCATGTAGGTTACAAAGTCGTTCAGATGTTGCGCATAGGCGGCATATTTGTCGTATTTCAGGCGTTTGGCATTGGTGTCCCCATTGCGGTTGAATGTTTCAACCATGCTGCTCGGAGGATTCCATGGGGATGCGAATACGATAGCACCCTTTTCGATAGCCCGTTTGGCTGTGGCAACTTCACGGTACCAGTTATTAGAATCTGGATCGACGTAAATCCTGAGAATTGAGAAGCCTAACTGATTCTGATCGTTACCAAAAGCAGTTTCACGTTGAGCGGGAGTCAGATCACCAATCCAGGCAGGAAGGTTAATGCCCCCAAAGCCCTTGATCAGCTGTTTTTCCGAGGACAAATTAATGTTTGCATCGCTGGCTGCTGACACATTTGTCGGGGTTAACATCAAAGGCAGGGCTGTTAAACAGGCCAAAAGAACATTAATCGTCTTTTTTAGTTTGAATTTCACTACTTTCATCCTCCTCGATAATGGTAAATGTTACATAGAGAAACCGCGACCAGGGATAACAAACAAGAATAGCGGATTGTCTGGCATTTATTTTATGTAAACCCTTTCAAAACCTCCTTCCATAAATCATAGGAATGAAATGAAGCACATAACCTCTTTCATTTGTTGATTCTACTAAATAACTCCTAAACTGAAAACCTGACAAATTACAGTATTTTTTCTAATTAATCTCTATTTTCTTAACTGTTCAATGACAGTTCTTGTCTGAATGCAAAGGAGAAAACGGGAATGATGAGGATCTTCGCTTGAGACAGAGGTCTCCAATGGCGGGGATATTGTTATTAAGGAAGGCTTTGGCTTACATAATCCTCCCTTCATTATCAAACAATGAGATCACAGAAGTTACGGGGAGGGAATCATGATGAAGGAACAGAGAAAGAATTATCGATTCATTGCAGGTATCATGGCATTTTTGATTGTGTTTTACGCAGGCATATCGGCAGGAGGGCCTACAGCGGCAGCTTCAGAGTCCCCATCGAATGACAAACGGTTAGCGATTATCATCGATGATGTTGGTAATGACATGAGGGGTACGGCAGAGATCCTGGCGATGCCAGTTAAACTAACGGTAGCGGTCATGCCTTTTTTGCCAACAACGAAGAAAGATGCGATAGCTGCACATGAAAAGGGGATGGATGTGATTGTGCATATGCCCATGGAACCCAAGAAAGGACGACCTGAATGGCTGGGCCCGGGTGCAATCACATCCAGTCTAACAGATGAAGAAGTCCGCTCACGCGTGGAGAAAGCGATTGATGATGTGCCCCACGCCATTGGCATGAACAATCATATGGGTTCCAAAATTACTTCGGACAAACGCATCATGTCCATTGTGCTCGATGTATGCAAGGAGCGGGGCCTCTTCTTTGTAGACAGCCGTACGAACTTTCGCTCCGTGGTGGGGGAACTGGCCGTATCCAAAAATATGCCACCTGTAGGTAATGACATTTTCTTGGATGATCAAAATTCTAAGCAACACATTCGCAAACAACTGGATCTGGCTGCTCAGCGTGCGATCGATAAGAATATCTGTGTTGTCATTGGTCATGTCGGTCATTCGGGGATGAACACATCCGCAGTCATTCGTGAATCCGTCTCCCGTCTGCAAGATCAGGTTCAATTTGTAGGGATCGGTGATCTGGTTCGAGATGTGTGGCAATGGCATTCTGCTCCTACACTACCGACAGATAATAAATAATGCCATTGGCAATGGACTGGGCGATTCGTTTTTGCTCAGCGGGATCACTCATTCTGACTCGATCTGTCGTATTGCTCAAAAATCCGGTTTCGACGATAACGGCAGGTTGTTTCACGTAATTCAATAAATAAAAGGGCTTGCCCCATACGACCCTGTGCTCCGTTCCGTACAACTTGTTCATGGCATCCTGAATGGATTGGGCCAGCAAATAACTCCTGCCTTCCTTCTGGTGTAGTACCACCGGGCCGTGTACATTCGATCGGGGACTCCAGTTCGCATGAATGCTGACCACGATATCTGTACTTACTTCTTCGCTAAGGCTTTTACGTTGGGCAAGATCTCTGGTATGACGTGAGCGGCTGTTCAGCCAGCGGTTCTCATCACTAAGTGCATAATCACCAAGTCGATTGATGATAACGGCATAACCTTTGCTGCGAAGCAGCAGATAGACCTTTTGGCTAATGGCCAGGTTGATATCTTTTTCCAACACACCTTGGGCTGACGTACCACCGTCAATACCGCCATGGCCTACATCGAGCAGGATAACTGGTGCTGCAAAGGCATGATGACTTGAGCGATATGCATCTCCATCGGTCACTGGCAGCATGGATGGACTGTTCTGGGACGGGGCTGCTTTTCCATAAGCCACATGGGGCAGCATGAGAAGGCAATGGAAGCTGATTAGCAAGGCTACCGAAGCGGTCAGCAACTTATACATGGGAATACACACTCCTTCATGGAATAGGTATCGAATTTCAGATTAATGACTCGATGGATACCTTTGGCATTAGACTGTGCATTCTGAGGGTTTTCATACTTCTTTCAATAAAAAATGTTTAACCAGTCCACATCCTGCACACAATAGAACTATCGTAAGCTCCGCAAATGTGCAGGAGCGAAGGAGGCAGAATTATGGCCAAAAGTGATGAGTTGGTAAAATACATTACGCAGCGTGTTGTTCATTATATCGATACACCGAAGGATGAGCGGAAAGGTCGCACCAAAAGGAAAGAGCCGTGGGCGATGAAGTGGTTTGGTATGATCCCTTTTGCTGTATCTCTGTGGGTGGGAAAAAAGGAAAAAGAATTCGATACACAGTCTCATAAACGAAGTTCTTCGGGTAAAGGGTGACTATCGCTTACCTATTTCACTAATGGTAAACCAAAAGACGCAATCCCTTAATATAATGGGAAGGCGTCTTATTTGTTGTGGATGTGTATAGTTTTACAGGTTATCTGACTGTATGTTAAGAATTTGCTGATGATCAAGGATTTACGATGTAAAAATGGCCATCTTGCTGCAATTTGCTCAAAGGGACAAATCGTTGAATGGATGATTTTCCACCTAGCGCTACATATAGAATAGACTCTGCTTCCTGATCAGTATGCCACAGCTGATAACCGCTAACAGGTAGAGGACCGCCATATACAACGTTACGATCACCCGCTGAGAAAACAATCTCTTGATTCTCCCCGTGTTGTATCACATCTTTTGCCCGGTCGGCAGCAACAGGTTTGGAGGTAAGCCACAACAGATTGTCAGCCGGATTGAAGACGGGTCGGAGATGAAGTGGGTCGACTGATAAAGATGGCGTTGTGGATAAATCAGTTATGCTGACAGAGTTCTGTTTGGAATCAGCCTCCAGCAGGTTCAGAAACTCTGACGGTAGTACATCTCCGTTGGTAGCATCAATATAAAGTGCAGGATGATTAGGTTGTTCCACTTTCCAATAAGCCAGCAGGGGAAGAGCATAACCAAGATGAAGCTCTCCTCCGCCAGCAAGTAATGCCTCAAGGTTCATATGTTGTCGATCCAAGGCTTGTCCAAGAAGTTCATTGTTGTATGGTGACTGTTCTCCATGACCGTATTCACTAAGCATCAACTGGCCCTGCTCTGTGGCCGTAATAATCATATATCCGATAGGTTTGTCTTCAAACTCAGCTTGCACGAGCCAGCTATGTGTACCCGGCCCCAGAGGGTAGAAGTTCAGGTCGGCGTTCTTCCAATGCGCTTCGCCGTTAGCTGTACCAAGTGTAACAGCTTGTTGCTCTGCAAACCGTTGTACAGCAGCTGGAGCTAGCATGTCATTCTGAATGGCATGATGTTCGGGACCATACTCTGTTGATGATGCAGGAAATAGTGAAGACGTTTCTTGTTCCTCTGCATTGGCTATCGACCAAAAAGAGAATAGGGCAAGACAACTGAGCAAGCCCAAGGTTATAAAGGTTGTTTTCCGAGCGTTGTTCCAACACGTATGAAAGAATCGTTTCAAATTTACACCTACTTTTCATTTATCCGTTACCTGAGCGGGTCCTAGTTTCATTCTAGGGGACAGGCTATGCAAAGGTTGCCGCAACCTGTCGGGCAGCCGATCATAAATAAACACTACTTTTGCCAGCATTTGCAGGAAAAGTAGTGTCTTCGTCTATCTTAAGTGAAACATGCCGCTGCTAATGGCAGTCACTTTCACTTTGGGTTCATATTGCCAGATCATCTCGGTACGGCGTGTCTCATACTGCAATTTCATAGCTTCACGATCGATTACCGCCTGTTTTGCTTTTTCTTCTTCGGCATCTGTCTCGAAGTCGATCGGTACTGCGGCTTCTGCCGCCAGTTCTACATCTGCTCCAATGGGTTTAGCGTTAGTGATATCCAGAACTTTTTTCAGTGGTACAGGTGGCGTGCGGTTAGAATGGACATTCTCCGTGTCTGAGGTTATCTTACTTGGTGATTCTACCTCAGGCGTATCTTCTCGGAGTACCGCTTCATAGTAGGTGTCCAACACGTCCAGCTCCAGATCAAGCCGCTCTTGGGCTTTCTCGGCCCAGCTATAATCGAGTTCCAGCAAGCGGTTCGTCAAATGAGATTCCAGAGCAGCTCCGGCGTCAAAAATCGAAACTTTAGCTGTCTGCACATGCATGTTCTCCGCAAGTCTCGGACTGAGATCACGTCGGTTCAGCTTGGTGCCGAATTTTTCTATAATTTCACCCGAGCGAAGGGAGATGCCGAGAAAATGCAATTCCTCCCGTTTCAAATCACAGGCGAATTCCACCTTGAAACACACACCAAGCCAAGGCTCATATACGGCTGGCGCTGTAGCCCGCAATTGCCGTTTGGCAGCCTGTTCGAACAGGTTCACGAAGGCACCGCCTTCACGGGCAGCGCCGAAAATCTGCTGGAGTCTGCGACTGCCGTACACCACTTCTTCACGTAATATTCGTCCTGGCCCCAGCTGTGGCAGTGATGGCGTAATACCGAAGTAACGGCCTAGAATAGTTTCTTTTGGTGGCTCGCCTTGAGGACTGCCGTTGGTTATGCCATTCGTTTCAGCAGGGTTAGGCACAACAGGAGGTGATGCTTGCGCAGCTTTGGCTTCTGCTGCTTCAATGGCCTGCTGATACCTGTCAGGATCAAATATAAATGTAAAGGACATCGTCTCAGCGGGTGCTCCGGTTCGTTCCACGAATCCCCAATAATAGGGACGATTGGTCAACGCTTTGTCCGCCTCAGGCGAGAGTTTGACTGTAACATGGGCAGGGGAACGTTCCATGATCTGACAATCGAGTGCTTCCAGATAGGTGAGAACATATGCCTGCACTTCATGGGGAGACATGGTCATGAGTTAGCTTCCTCCTTTGCGAAGATCTAACAACCCGGATACGGCAGGGCCTTCATCGGCAACCTCACGTTGAATGGAGTTCAGCGATTGTCCAAGTGAGTCCATTTTACTGCGAATATCTTCATCAGTTTGTGATTCCAATATGATTTTGTACAAACTTTTCTCAATAGACTCCTTCTTCTCCAGCCGTTCGAGAATGACATCCAGCCCGCCGATCACCATTTCAAACATATTGATCTTCTCATGCAGCAGACTCAGAATATGTTCCTCAATGGTTCCAGTCGTAGATAAATTGAAGATGTTCACGTCATTTTGCTGCCCAAGCCGGTGTACCCGGCCGATCCGCTGCTCTACCCGCATAGGGTTCCAAGGCAGATCAAAGTTGATCATATGATGGCAAAATTGCAAATTGATGCCTTCACCACCTGCTTCGGTTGCAATCATGGCCTGCACACGCCCGCGGAAGAGATCCATCATCCAGTCTTTTTTGCCACGATTCATGCCACCCCGATAAGGTACAGCCGTAAGCCCGTTGTTGCGGAAATAGTTTAGCAGATACTCCTGCGTGGCCCGGTATTCGGTGAAGATAATTACTTTTTCATTCATGTTCCGAATCAGTTCCATTGTTTTCTCGGCTTTGGTATTTTCCTTGATCGCTTTAATATGGGCAACGAGTTCCCAAATCTTGTCCCGAAGGGGAGAGTCCAGCGGAAGTTTCTTCGACAGATTAACCAGCGTCACGAATACAGCATCCCGACTGCTGCACACCTCACGCTGCAATGTAACAAGGGAGAGCATGCTGCTCAGATTGCCGCCAGCTTCCTGGTACTGGTCTTTGACAAAGGAAGTCACACCATCATAAAGTGCTTGTTCTTCGGGCGATAATTGCAGATTCACGTTGGAGACGTTCCGTTTGGTAAATTGGACGGGGCCTTCGCCGCGGCGGTTACGAATCATGACTTTGGATAACTCGTTCTTAAGCTGTTCCTGATTTTTCGGAACCCGTTTGTCTACAACAAAGTTGGCCGCAAAGTCACCCTGACGACCCAGTTGACCGGGCTTCAACAGGTTGATCAGATTGAACAATTCACTCATATCGTTCTGCACAGGTGTAGCTGTGAGCAGCAGACAATACTTTTTGCGCAATTTCAGCATGAATTGATAGTTGGTTGTTTTCTTGTTTTTGAGCTTATGAGCCTCGTCAATAATAATCATGTCGTAATCGGTATTCAGCAGCATATCTTTGTGCGGGTCCCGTTTGGCTGTATCCATGGAAGCAACAACCACTTCATTCTGCCAGGAATAGGCCTTTTTCTGGGCAATAGCAGGGATGCCAAATTTCGAATTCAACTCCCGTACCCATTGCAGCACAAGAGACGCTGGCACGAGAATGAGTACCTTGGATACGAGACCTCGAACCATATATTCTTTCAGAATGAGACCGGCTTCAATGGTTTTGCCAAGACCCACCTCATCGGCGAGAATGGCCCGGCCTGACATTTCAAATAATACTCTGCGTGCAGTGTCCATCTGGTGAGGAAGTGGAGTAAGGCCTTGTAGATGCTTCAAACACTGGATCTCGTCAAAATTGGGAATCAGATTGGTTTCTTCGGCTTGAATGCCCAGTTGAAAGAGTCGATAATCCCCCCAAGGACCTCCTTTATCCAGTCGTGATTCCAACTGACTGATCCAGCTCCGATCAAATTCTAACGGAACGGGCAGTTCGGCTACAGGTTGATTCGTGTGGTGCGGGTTTTTCCGGTTCATGGTGTTTCCTCCCCTGCCATACGTGATGACGTTTTATTCGTAGGTAATAGTATGGACGAATGAGAGTCAGTTCATAACTATGTGGGTTCAAATAAGGAATATTTACACTTGTCACTCCGATGACAGAACAACCTTCCAATCGCTGTTATCCCCAGATTTTTTTGATTCCCTTCTCCAAAGGGGAAAACCCAGGGGGTCTATGAAGATGGACTGTGATAAAAGTCTTATGGAAAATCAATATATGGTGTAATATACTGGTTTTATATCACTATATGTGGTGTTTTATCATAATTTACTCTTATAGTGAAAATGGAGATTTATTTCGGGAGGTTGAACGTAGCGATGAAATCGAACCAACGATCGTACCCATTAGAAGGACTCAGCGAAAAAATATTTCTGGACCGATACGCCTGGAAGGACGCTGATTCGAATCATGCCAAGGTCGGAGATGTGGTATTGGTATTAACGAAGGATGATCCGAAGTTCCCAACCAAGGAAGTGGGCGAAATCATAGAACGTAAGGGTCAGCTTGTACAGGTAAGAACTCGAAGCGGAGAGATGATCGAGACAAACGTGGAGAAATTGACACTCAACATAGAAAAAACACCGGAAGAGATGTGGGACCGTCTTGCCAAAGCGATGGCTTCTGTCGAATCCACAGCGGATCAGCGGGCAACGTGGGAGTCCAAGTTCCGCTCCGTGTTGGAAGATTGGAAGTTAGTACCCGGAGGCCGCATTGCTGCGGGCGCGGGGGCAAGCGATGAGTTGACACTTTTCAATTGTTATGTCATTCCGTCTCCACAAGACAGTCGGGGTGGCATCATGAGAACCTTGACCGAGATGACGGAGATTATGGCACGAGGGGGAGGCGTGGGTATTAATCTGTCCTCTTTGCGTCCTCGCCGAGCGGTGGTGAAAGGTGTCAACGGATCATCCAGCGGTTCCGTATCGTGGGGCGGATTGTTCAGTTATACGACTGGACTGATTGAACAGGGCGGAAGCCGCCGGGGTGCGCTCATGCTCATGATGAATGACTGGCATCCGGATGTGCTTGATTTTATTACCGTGAAACAAACGATGGGGCAGGTGACCAATGCCAATCTGTCTGTATGTGTGAGCAACGCATTTATGGAGGCTGTCAAGCAGGACAGTGATTGGGACTTGGTTTTCCCCGATACAAACGATCCAGACTATGATACCGAGTGGAACGGGGATATGCAGCAATGGAAAGCCGCAGGTCATTCGGTGGTACACTATCGTACACTGAAGGCTCGCGAAATCTGGCATACCATTATTGAATCAGCATGGAAGTCGGCAGAGCCTGGTGTGGTATTCATGGAGTACTATAACCAGATGTCCAACAGCTGGTACTTCAATCCGATCATCTGTACTAATCCGTGCGGGGAACAAGGCCTGCCTGGCTGGGGTGTATGTAATCTGTCTGCGATCAATCTGTCCAAATTCTACGATGAAACAAATCATGATGTGGCATGGGATGAACTGGCGGAAACCACTCGCATCTCGGCTAGATTTTTGGACAATGTCATCGATGCAACACCATATCATTTTGAGGAAAATAGACTGAATCAGCAGCGTGAACGCCGGGTTGGGCTTGGCACGATGGGACTGGCAGAGCTGATGATTAAGCTGCGTATTCGATACGGCAGTCCTGAATCTCTTGCATTTCTGGATAAACTGTATGGATTCATGGCGAAGGAGGCCTATCTGGCATCGGCAGAGATTGCAGCAGAGAAGGGGGCTTTCCCAGCTTTCGAAGCTGAACCGTACTTACAGAGTGGATTCATGAAAAACATGGTTGCGACGTACCCTGAAGTGGGAGAGGCCATTCGTAAACAGGGCATTCGAAATGTCACACTGATCACACAAGCGCCAACGGGAAGTACAGGTACAATGGTTGGAACATCAACAGGTATTGAGCCGTACTTCGCCTTCAAGTATTTCCGTCAAAGCCGTCTAGGTTATGATGAACAGTTCGTACCGATTGCACAAGACTGGCTGGATGAACATCCGGGTGAAGCTTTACCAGATTATTATGTGACGGCAATGGATCTGTCGGCTGAGAATCACATACGGGTGCAGGCTGCCATTCAGCAATGGGTGGATAGTTCGATCTCGAAGACCGCCAACTGTCCGGCTGATTTTACAGTGGAGGATACGGCTGAGCTGTACGAACTGGCCTTCGACCTTGGCTGCAAGGGAGTAACGATATACCGCGACGGTAGCAGGGATGTGCAGGTGCTGTCCACGTCGAAGAAGGAAGCGACCCAGGCTAAAGATCAGAACACGGCTGAAGCTGAAGAGAAGACAGTCGTATCTGCAATAGAAAACCCGAATAATGTTGAAGTGCAGGCAAGTGATGGGAATTTCAATAGCCAGGTTGGTGTTAGCACGCATTCTTCCGATCAACCCCCTTCCTCTTCTACAGTGCTGGATAAACAATATAGAAGCCGTCCTCAAGTACTGCGCGGTGCGACATACAAAATCAATACGCCATTCGGTATGGCTTACATTACGATCAATGATCTGGAGGGAACCCCGGGTGAGATCTTCCTGAACGTGGGCAAAGCGGGATCGGACGTGTTTGCCATGGCTGAGGCACTCGGTCGAGTATGCTCTCTGTTCCTTCGATACGGAGATCATGGGCACAAGGTTGAACTGTTGATCAAACATCTCAAGGGAATCGGTGGTTCGGGAGCGATTGGCTTCGGAGCCAACAGGGTTGAATCGATTGCTGATGCAGTCGCCAAAGCATTGGAAAGTCATGTACAGAGCAGTGCTCTGGAGAACGAAATTGGAGCAGTACAAGAACAGAACCAAGTGGAGAGCACGTATCCCAAAGTGGAGGATCAGAAAACCTTTATCGAATCGAGAGATTTATGCCCTTCATGCGGCTCGGCATCCCTGATGAATGTGGAAGGATGCAAAACATGCAGCAACTGTGGGTACAGTAAGTGCAATTAAATAGCATTTGGAAAAAGTAAAAAAGAAAAGGCATTCCTGACTCCATTACGAAGTCAGGAATGCCTTTTTGTCATTTAGCTAATTAACACCAATCCTGGCATCGATCTGCAAGTGATTGCAATTCATTAAATAAAACGCCAGCATGGTAGCCGTCGCACACGGCGTGATGTAACTGAATGGATAAGGGAAGATAAACTTTATCGTTTTGTTGAACATATTTTCCCATCGTGAATATAGGCAACAAGTAGGTTCCCTCATTGTAAATATTCAGATTAAATCCCGTAAAGTTCACCCAGGGAATACTGGAAACGGGAAAAGTATTTGGTGGTTCATCAGGTTTGGCAACAAATTGTTTGTAATCTTTGTAATTGTTCATATCTTCCAGATAACGATTGTGGAACGTCTCAAAATCTTCATGGAATGCTGTCCAGATCGTTGAGAAACTTTTGTCGTCCTCATGAAAAATCGTATAACTCGGAGACATTTCGTCCCAGTAGCCCAATCTCCCCTCGGCATCAAAACAGGTTCGAAACTCCCTATGTGCATTGACGACTGTAGAGATCATATGAATAAGAGCCGGATAGAACTTCAATCCTTTAAACTTGAGTTCGGTGATCAATAGCGTGATATCCAGATTAGCAGTTATGCTGTAGGTACATCTGACCTGATTCAAGTAGTGGTCAAAGTATGGCTTTCGATCCCACTGATCTAACACGATTGAATTAAACATAAGTTATAACCTCCTAAATTTGAATAATGTCTTTATTTAGGAGGTATATTTGACTGATTTGACCATATCCTATCACATTCCCAGTATCGTATTTTTAGAAATTGACCATCTCAGTATAACATGATACTGAATGTGTCGCTTATAGCGAAATCCTCTGCAAAACGCTTTTTCAACCTGCTTCTTTACTTTATAATTAAAATTGTCTTTATAACGAAGAAGAGAGGGGATTAGATGCGTCAGCCGATAGAAGAACCTATATTTTATTCTTATCCTGGAATGGTAGCGGTAGTGACTTCACGTCATGAGGGAGTTCAGAATGTGATGGCGTCCGGATGGCATACATACATCGGATCATTACCAGGTGTATACGGCATCTCCCTTCGTAAGGAAACATACTCCTATGAACTCATCGAGAAGAGTGGCGTATTCGGTGTTCATTTCCTGCCAGGTCATCGATCGGAGTGGATTCAAGCTGCAGGAACGTTCAGTGGAAGAGATACGGATAAATTCACAAGATTCGGCATTCCATATGAGGAAGGAATCAAAGTGAGTGTACCCATTTTGACAGACGCTTATTTTGCCTATGAATGCAAGGTTATGGAGATTACGACATATGGTGACCATGAATGGATTGCAGGCGAAGTGTTGCAGCGATATCAGGATCAGAAGTACTTTCTGGAGAATGGAATGGTTGATCTGGAGAAGTTACAAATCCCAATGTACACAGGGCGTTCAGCATACCGGATCATGGATGCGAGGACAGAAGAAAAGATTCACCCGTTCCACCTCTAGGGTCCTAGGCAAGAAGAAGCAATTATAAGCAAAACTTTCAATCCGGTCTGACATAGGTTTATAATGGATATTGGCTGCTGAGCAAGTCGGCAGCCTTTTGTTATGAATTCAATTGTTTCAATCGATGTGTGCGTGGGTATGCTGGTTTGCGCAAGCGGGACAGGTAATTTTAGCCACTCGATGAAAAGTACTATATTTAACGACAAAATTAGAGTATGATTTTACAGCTATATGAGCTGGCAGGAAAGGTTACATCGGTTTAATCGTTTGTAAATATTCCTGTAAAGTATGAGGCTTATTTCGGGCGTATAATGCTAAACGTGAACTCACGAATGAATATAAAGAATATTTTAATAATTAAACTTAATGGACAGGCAAATCGTCTTCTTTAAGATTATAGAATTCACACAGAATGTAGCATCATCAGATCGTGCTTCAAACAGAGGCTTTTCTTATGTTGTAAATGAAAGATGGAAGGTGCAATACGTATGTTAATGACAACCAGAACGATCAGGAGTTCCTTTATGCCCCCAACACCGATGTTGTTGACTCACAGTAACAAGGAGGGGCATGCATGTCACAATCGTTAAATCGTAAGAGACATATGAATGGACTTGACGGCTTGCGAGCCCTCGCTGTACTTGCGGTAATCGCGTATCATCTGAATTTGGATTTTATTCCGGGTGGACTGCTCGGTGTAGGTATATTCTTTGTTCTCTCGGGATATTTAATTACAGATATTCTCGTGTCACAGTGGCAGGAACATGGACGCATTTCACTCGGTGATTTCTGGGTAAGACGGGTAAGGCGTTTGCTTCCAGGCATGCTGACCATGACAGCTGTGGTGATGATCTGGTTAGCGTGTACAGACCCATCCCGGCTTGCTGCGCTTCGTGGTGATATCGTTTCGGGTGTATTATACATAAGCAATTGGTGGTATATCTTTCACAACGTTTCCTATTTCGAAAGTTTTGGCCCTCCATCACCGTTTGGACATTTCTGGTCGCTGGCTGTGGAAGAGCAATTTTATCTTATATGGCCTCTTCTACTGATCGCAGCAATCGTAGTGTTCAAAAGAAAGGGATGGCTGGTCGTTTTCATTGTCGTCGCAGCTGAATTATCTGCTGGCGCAATGGCCATCATGTATAATCCGGATTTGGACCCGAGCCGTGTATATTATGGAACAGACACGCGGGCATTTGCACTGCTTGCTGGTGCTGCTCTTGCCGTGGTGTGGCCTAGTCGCAAGTTGTCGAGCTCTCTGTCTGGCTTGAACCGGCTTGTGCTCGATGTGTCGGGACTTGCTGCGCTTGCTATGTTAATCTACATGATGCTGAACAGCAGTGAATATGATCCGTTTCTGTATCAAGGGGGCATGGTGCTTCAGGCTGTTGCAACAACGTTGCTGGTAGCGGTGTTGGCTCACCCATCGTCTTTCCTGGCACGTATCATTGGCGCGAAGCCATTACGCTGGATCGGAGAGCGATCCTACGGATTATATCTGTGGCATTATCCTGTTATTATGCTAACCAATCCCGCGGTGGATACGGGAGGAGCACATCCTGTACGAATCATTTTACAGGTTGCTGCAACGGTTGTACTGGCCTCATTGTCTCTTAAATATATCGAAAATCCGATTCGGTACAACGGATTCCGTGATTCTTGGTCCCGATTATGGGGAAGAGGACGGTCATCGATCGGTATACGTAATGTATGGTGGAAGCGTGCAGGTCTGTTGATGACGATTCTGCTGTTGTCCTATACGGTATCTCAGATGATGGTCTCACATGCAGCGAACTCCGACTCCCATTCGGTATCGATGTCCAACACATTGAATGGAGAGAATTCCGTAGCGGAGGAACAGGGACAGGATGTGTTGCCAGCTATTACAGCAACGTCAGGCTCTGGCCAAAAGAACGATGCTCATACCCATAAACCGGAAGCAGGAACGAAAGATGATCCGGGGAAAAATGAGAAGCCAACAGGAGAGCCTGCACCAGATTCAAAACCTGACGAACAAGACAATTCAGTGAATCCTGGCAAAGACGGTCAGTCTGAAGATAAGCCGGCTGATGAATCCGTGACGAACGAGAATGATACACCGGATGACGCCGGGGCGAATCAATCCGATGACACGGATCATACGGAAGACACACCTGATTCATCTCAGGACAATGAAGAAACGGCTCCTCCTGCCCAGGATGGCAAGGTTCATTATACCGTCATTGGAGATTCGGTGATTTTGGATGCAAAACCGTATCTGGAGCAAAGTATATCGGGAGTGTATGTGGACGGACATGTCGGTCGTCAGATGTGGCAGGCAGGTGATGTATTGGAAGGTCTGAAGCAAAACAACCAAATGGGCAGCAAAGTGGTGCTGGAGCTCGGGACGAATGGTTCCTTTAACTCCAAAAACTTGAATGCTGTGCTTGATTATCTGAAGGATGAGGATCGGGTATATCTGGTTACCGTGCGCGTACCTCGTCCGTGGGAACGAACGGTGAACAGGGCTTTGAATGAGGCTGCATCCAAGTACAGCAATGTCTCGTTGATTGACTGGAACAGTGCAAGTGAGGGACATGACGAATATTTTGAAAAAGATGGCGTACATCTCACTACGCAAGGGTCCGAAGCTTTTGCAGAACTGGTGAAGAACAGTATCCAATAATACGCAATCCATATTTAATACGATTTAGCACTTATTCATTATATATAGCCTGGGGTGAAGCTGCCGACGGCTGCAACAAGAAAGAGCTCTCATTATGAGGGCTCTTTTTATATGTTGTGAACAAATAAGTCAGCAAAGTAAGTTCCAAATAGGGGAACCGATATTTTTCACCCCTGCATCCGTGGATCGTCACCTTACGGTATGATAGCGTTACCATTTACAATAAGTGTATTCAAATCGCCGAGGGGGATTATAGAGATGTTGAAAAAATGGCTTTCGGGTTTCCTGGCAATAACATTGTTCTCCATTATTCTGGCTGGCTGTGCTGGCGGGGACACTTCAGAAGGAGGCAGCGGCAACGACAAAGTAACCGTCACACTCTGGCACAACTGGACCGGACAGGACGCAAAGGCGGTTGCGATGCGCAAAATAATTGAAGATTTTCGCGCGGCGCATCCAGATATTGAAGTTGTGGATGAAGGCTTGCCAACAGATGGTCTCAAAACCCGACTTCGCACGGTGGCAGCTGCCAATGAGATGCCAGATCTGTTCGTGATGTGGCCGGATGCCATGACTAAGGAATTTGTCAAAGGGGATCTGTTACAGCCCATTAATGCAGAGCTGGATGCAAAGCCGGAGTGGAAAGACAACTTTATCCCGAATGCACTGGACGGATACACCGTAGACGGGAATATCTACTCCGTGCCCATGAATCTGGCGCCAAGTTCCTTCATTTATTACAATGAAGCTCTTTTCAAACAGTACAATGTGAAAGTGCCTGAGACGTGGGCGGAACTGGAACAAGCGATTGCTACTTTTAATCAAAATAAAGTCATTCCCATGGCACTTGGCAACAAGGCCAACTGGGTAGCTCAATCAACGATATTCAGTACACTGGCTGATCGGATTACCGGTACGGACTGGTTCCTGAAAGCGGCAGCACAAGATGGTGCAAGTTTTACCGATCCGCAATTTATTGAAGCCTTGAACAAGATGCAAGAGCTTGGCAACACCAAGGCATTCCAGGATGGATTCAACAGTATCGATGAGACACAGATGATGCAGCTTTATTTCCAAGGTAAGGCAGCGATGGTCATGAACGGCGGATGGGCCTTGGCTAATCTGGTGAACAATGCACCTGAAGAGGTATTGAACAACACACATATTACGATTCTTCCTCCAGTGGACGGAGGTCAGGGTGAACCGAGAACAACATCCGGTGTTGTAGGAACCGGGTTGGGTGTAAGTAAAAAGCTGAGCGGCGCACAAAAAGAGGCAGCGATGGAGCTGTTCTACGCACTGGCAGGACCTGATGGTCAGAAGGCCACATTGGATAGCAGCACATTGGTGAGTTACAAGATTGATCTGGACAAAACCAAGGCGCATCCATTGTTCGTTGAATTATATGATCTGATGCAGGAAGTGAAAATCACGCCAGTATACGATTCCAAGTTGGGATCGGCGACGGTTGAGGTTATTAATAATGCATTGCAAGAGCTACTAATGGGCGGCAAGGCCGAAGACATCGCAGCCAAAATTCAGGCGGCTCAAGCCAATGCAGTTAGTCAGTAATCATTCGTTAGAACCCCTTCCCGGCAGGGGAGGGGTTTTGAGTCTGGACGAGATAGTCAGTTGCAAGTTGAGAAAGGCATTCATTCAAGGAGGGGAAGTGAACAGATGAACGCACTGCGAAGTCGGCGTTTTATTATGCTGGGGCTGGCCCCGGCAGTCATCATTTATGCATTGTTTGTATTTGTACCGGTCGTGTGGTCAGCGTACTACGGGTTCTTCAATTGGTCCGGCATCGGGGCATCCAAATATATTGGTGTGGATAATTACATTGAGATATGGCATGATCCTATATTTTGGCGGGCACTGAAAAATAACGTTATTTTTGTGCTGGCATCGGTTTTTGGACAAATTCCGTTAGCGCTGATGTTGGCGGTCATCTTACACAAAAGCAATCCATTACAGCGGTTTCTGCGTTCAGCCGTATTTCTGCCGATGGTGTTATCCACTGTAGTTATCGGTATGATCTGGCAATATATTTATCATCCGCAGATCGGGATATTGAACTTTCTGCTGGACGCACTGGGGCTGGAGAGTTGGAAGCTGCAATGGCTGTCCGATGACAAGATTGCAATTTTCTCATTGGTACCGCCGCTGCTCTGGAGCTTTGTCGGGTTGTATCTGATTATCTTTATCTCGGCACTACAGAATATTCCAGGCGAGATTCATGATGCTGCCAAAATAGATGGTGCTTCAGGAATCCGGAAACTGGTATCCGTTTCTCTGCCCATAATCTGGGGTACGGTTCAGGTTGCGATTATTCTATGTATTTCGGGTAGTCTGAAATCATTCGATCTGGTCTACATCATGACCAAGGGTGGTCCGGCACATGCGACGGAACTGCTTGCAACGTATATGTACAATTCAACCTTTACAACATACCGATATGGTTTTGGTAGTGCAATCTCAACAACCATCGTATTGATCTCCCTGCTGCTGATCGGAACAAGCCAATGGGTGACCAGTCGCAAACGAAAAGAGAATCAATAGAGAGGAGGAGTTATCATGCGCGTGACACCTGTATCCATGCCATCACCACAAAGCGGCTCGGGCCATCCGATTCGCCGTCTCCGTAGCGGAATTGTTTGGACGCTGCTAACGGTCTATGGTATTTTAACATTGTATCCGTTCTACTGGCTCGTGATTAGTGCATTCAAAACAAATGAAGATTTCTATAGCAGGCCCTTTGGTCTGCCGGAAAACTGGAATGTTGCCAATTTCAGCAATGCATGGGAAAGCTCCAGGCTGGGGACCGCTTTTGGCAATTCACTAATCGTATCGGTGGGGTCACTTATTCTGATGCTGTTTATTGCAGCGCTGGCTTCATTCATCCTGGCTCGTTTCCAGTTTCGTTGGAAAGGGTTAATCATGACCTTCTTTGTTGTGGGGATGCTCATTCCGATCCATAGTACACTTGTCCCCTTATTTATTTTAATGAAACAGATGTCCCTGCTAAATACGTACTGGGCATTAATCTTACCCTATACGGCTTTTGCACTGCCTACGGCAATTTTTGTGCTTACGGCTTATCTGACAAGTGTTCCACGTGACATTGAAGAGGCGGCTTTTATTGATGGAACAGGCCTGTGGGGGCTGTTTACCCGAATTATGCTGCCGATGTCTGTCCCTGCATTGTCCACGGTTACGATCCTGAGTTTCCTGCATGCGTGGAATGACTTTTCATTTGCACTTGTGTTCATCAACAAAACTGGATTGAAAACGTTACCGCTGGCCATTGCGAACTTTGCGGATGGATATCAGACGGATTACGGATTAACGCTTGCTGCCATGACCCTGTCGGTCATTCCAACCATTATTCTGTATCTTATATTCCAGGAACAGGTTATGAAAGGCATGACCGCAGGAGCTGTTAAAGGGTAAGCGAAAGCGCATCCAGAGGAGGAGAAACGTTTGGCACGCTGGCTCACATCTTCGTTACAAAGGAAGCTATCCGTCGTTGTGACGGCTTCAATGATTGTGCCTTTGCTGGCCTTGGGCCTGTTCGCCTTTCTGATCTCTTCCCGCATCACAGAGCAAAAAACAAAGCTGTCCGGCATGGATACGCTGAAACAGGTAGAAGCAAATCTTCGTTATATGCTGCAGGATGCCGAGAATCTCTCCATTTTCCTGATTGGAGAACGGGACATCCAGCAGTATCTTAGCCACAATGAAGATCATGAGCTGGACCGGGTGGATATCCTGGGCAGGATGACCAATCTGGCGGCTTCCAAGAAATATATCGCCAACATCGCCATATATCCGGGACGTTTTGATGCTATATTGTCAACCGCTACCTGGTATGAATCCAATGAATCGAACCTTTCGTATCCCTCTGTTCCCAGCGGTGAAGCAGTCAAACAATGGACGGGAGTATACCCGGTTCAGAATTACGCGGGTATTCAAAATGTGATCACATTGGTTCGGCCGATTCGTAGTATCCATGATTATCGACCCATCGGCTGGTTAGCCATTAGTCTGGATGAGAAGGCCATATCCAAGGGATGGGCCGCTCTGGGATTAGGCAGAGGGCAAGGCAGACTGGAACTCATCGGCAGTTCTGGAGAGATTCTGTCTTCGATGGACAAATCCCGGCTTGGGCTTAAGCTGGAAGGTGTCGAACCAGGGATTACAACGTTGATTCAGGATGGCGGTAGCGGAACCACCACGTATGGCAGTGGTGACGATAAACGGACGCTGCTCTATTACCCGGAAGAACTGACGGGGTGGACGTTGGTTGGAACGGTTCCTTATGACCAGTACAAGTCGGAGAATCGGTACATTCTTATTCTAACTGGCTGCGCCGTTGCCATGTCTGCTGTGATCAGTGCTGGATTGGTCTGGTTTACGGTACGGCGTGTGACGAGGCCGCTTCGTGTACTTACCCGGCATCTGTCTCGAATTGACCCGGAACGCCCGCTTCCTTTGTTTCGATCAGAAAGTGATGACGAGATTGGCAGGCTTGGGGAGAGTTACAATCTGCTCGGTGCACATATTCAGTTATTGAAGGAAGAGGTTATTCGAGGTGAAGCTCGCAAAAAAGAAGCGGATCTTCGGGTGCTTCAGGCGCAGATTAACCCGCACTTTCTGTATAACACACTCTCTTCAATTCATTGGATTGCCTTGATGTCTGAAGAGAAGCGGATCGCGGATATGGTTGAGGGCTTGAGTGACTTTCTACGCATCAGTTTAAACAATGGTCAGGATTATTGCCTTGTGGAACAGGAGATTGCTCATATTCGCCATTATGTGCGTGTGCAGTCGATTCGTTTCCCTGATCAATTTGTTTTGCATTATATCGTAGATCCAGCGCTTGAGAAGCGAATGATGCTGAAGCTATTGCTGCAACCGCTTGTTGAGAACGCCATGATTCATGGCATTCAGCCGAAATCAGGCGTGGGCACCATTACCATAATGATTCGCAAGGACCCGGATAATGAAAAGATGAATGTGCTCGTGCTGGATGATGGTGTCGGCATGGAGCCGGACAGGCTGGAACAATTAAGGATAAGCATTAGGGAATGGAAGGGAAAACAGCCGGAAAAACAGCTGAACCAAGGCGGTTATGGGCTCTGCAATGTGAATGAGAGGCTGCTGCTCCATTATGGAGCGGATGCACAGCTTGAAGTAGACAGCAGGGTTGGGGGAGGTACCCGGATTTCGTTTTCCATTCCAATCTTGGAGGGTTCGCCATGAGACTATTAATTGTTGATGATGAAGTGATTATCCGTACAGGGCTTGCCAGCGTTATCGCTTGGCATGACCTCGGAATTGAACTTCTTCAACCTGCTGCCTCGGCAGAGGAGGCGTTAACACGCATGGCTGAGGAACGTCCACATATCCTGATGACGGATATTCGGATGACAGGCAGATCGGGACTGGAACTGGCAGAAGAGGGCTTGCAATTGCTACCTGAGCTGGAGGTCATTATTTTGTCCGGATACGATGACTTTTCTTATGCGCAACAGGCGATTCGCCAAGGCGTCACAGATTATCTGCTCAAAACAAGCAAGCCGGAAGAGATCATCAAGACCGTATTACAGGCCAAACAGCGAATCACGGAACATTGGGCAGAGAAGTCCAGAGAGGGCCAGCTTATGCGGGAGAATCGGGAGCGGTTATTTGCCGGGTGGATCATTGATGGTGATACCGCTTCGGGACATTTTCCTTCATTCTTGCGATCTGATGCTGGAAAAGAGGCAGGGGTTGGTGGCCTTGATGATGAACAGATTCTCAGACAAGTCATTATTCTTCGAGCGGAGGGTTGGGATCGATCCTCGGATGCGCTATTACGATTTGCGGTGCAGAATACTCTGGAGGATATGTTACCTGGTGCCATTGCTCATGTAGAGAAACAGCAAATTATTTGTGTAGTTTCATGGCCGCCGGTGGAACATGAAACTACGTTCAGGCTGGAGAGTGCATTACGTCGGGTGGAGCAATTATTGAAGTGCACCCTGCGCGCAGCCGTAGGTCTGCCTGTGCGTGGATATGCAGATCTGCACGAAAGCTACAGAACTGCTTCAGCTGCATTCCGATATCGGGGTTTGATGAATTACAAAGTATGGCATTATGAGCACGTTCAGGTTCGCCAAGGCGGTAAAACTGTACTTACGCACGAAGAGGAGACCAGACTTGGTACAATATTGCTGGATAATGATTCAGTCACGTTAACGACATGGACGCGGGAACTTGTGGCTAATCTTGTTACGGAACCGGAGGTCACACCAGAATCGTTCAGTGCTTGTTTGCACTCAGCCGTCATTGCAGGTCATCGCTGGCTAACTCGCACAATGCGAGCCACAGGGCGTGAAGAACCCGCAAGGCTCGAGCCCTGGTTGCCGGAACCGGATGCCGAAGCTGCGGATCTCGGGGATATGTTGTTCCATCATCTGTATGGTCTGATGCATGTCTATCATAGCCGAATGGGTCAGGGACAGGCTGCCCATGTGCAGAAGGCTATCGGTTATATTGAATCTTCATTGGCGCAGGATATTAATCTGCAGCAGGTAGCTGGACATGTTCATTTGCATCCGGGTCACCTCAGTGAACTGTTTAAAAAAGAAATGGGTGTGACCTTCGGAGATTTTGTCATCGATATGCGTATACGAAGAGCGATGGATATGCTCGCGGTGTCTCCAGCGAAGGTCAGTGAAGTCGCTGCCATCAGCGGCTACGAGGACGTGAAATATTTTAGCAGGCTGTTCAAAAAACATACGGGTAAAACCCCGAGTGAATATCGCGAGGAGGCAATGTCGTTTAAGCCTTCGGGAAGTTAGAAATGAGGAGATTGGGAAACATGTCTTGCATTTCTGCAAACGTTTTCGATATGGTATTACTCAGAGATATTGGAGAGTGAGGGCATACTGATGAAGACCCATAGTTCAAGTCAGGATTTATCGGGACAATGGAAGATACAGCATTTTGAAGTTGGAGAGAAGCGGGCAATGGATGTGGCAGCAGCTACACTGGATGACCGTTTCTGGATTGGGGCTGAAGTGCCTGGCGATGTACACGCTGCACTGGTTGAACGCAGTATCATTGATCCGCCCTATTACGGACATAATGATGCCAAAAGTCGCTGGATTGAGCAAAAGGAATGGTGGTACCGCACAACCTTCAATCTGGTGAAAGATGCAGAGACCGAGGAGCACTTTGAATTGGTGTTCGAAGGATTGGATACGTTTGCAACGGTATATGTCAATGGCCATGAAGTTGGGAAAACGGCCAATATGCTTATGTCACATACGTTTAATGTAACGTCTCTGGTACGCAGCGGCTGGAATGCGATTGCTGTCAAGTTTGATCCGCTTCACCTGCATCACCGGGACAAAGAAACCTTCGACTGGTCCTCGTATACGAAGGAACGACCATGGTTGCGCAAAGCAGCGATGAACTTTGGCTGGGACTGGGGTCCACGTATGGTTACGGTGGGGATCTGGGGTGCTGTACGGCTGGAAAAACGAACAATCGCCAAGCTGGAAAGTGTGTATGCTCGTACGGAATCAGTCAGTTCAGAGCTTGCTGTATTACGCGTCACGGCGGATGTGAAGTCGGTCTTGTCTTACCGTAGCAGACAGAAACGTGAGCAGGCTGTGGTTGCGACCTGTAATATTCGTCTGTTGGATCGGAGCGGACACGAAGTGGCATGTGCCACTGAACTACCTCTAGAAGGTGGTAAGGCAGATACCACATTAAACGTTACGTCACCTCAGTTATGGTGGACTCATGATCTGGGTGAGCCGTATCTGTATACCCTGGAGGTTACATTATACGCAGATGGCATTGAGGTGGATCGTTATAACGAGCCTTATGGGTTACGAACGATAGAGCTGGCTCTTCACAATGAACAGGGTGAAGATGCATTTACTTTTATTCTGAACGGAGTCAAAGTATATGCCAAGGGTGCCAACTGGATTCCGGCTGATCATCTGATTGGAGCCATCCCAACCTCCCGATATCGTGAGCTTGTGGAGCTGTCGGTGGAAGGTCATATGAACATGCTGCGTGTCTGGGCTGGTGGTATATATGAGAAGGATGTCTTCTACGATGAGTGTGATCGGCAAGGGGTGCTGGTGTGGCAGGATTTTGCATTCGCGAACGCATTGTTCCCGGATTTCAATCGTGATTTCATGGATAATGTACGGCAAGAGGTAGAAAACAATGTCTTGCGCCTGCGTAACCGTGCCTCGCTTGCCATCTGGTGTGGGAATAACGAGATTGACTGGCTCTATGATATGAAGTCGGCGAGTGGAGATATTACCAGTCCGTTCTACGGCGAACAGATATATCATGAGCTAATCCCTGAAGTGCTGGAGCGCTTGGATTTGTCTCGTCCGTACTGGCCTTCTTCGCCGTTCGGGGACAGCAACGGTCAGGATGCGAATGACCCGGATGTGGGGGATCGTCACAACTGGCAGGTATGGCATGGTTCGGTCTATCCAAGGAAGCATGGAGAGCCGCCGTTGCTGGACTACAGTATTGAAGGTGTAACGTTCAAAAATTACAAAAACGATCATGCGTTGTTCAGCAGTGAATTTGGCATGCATGCCTCGGCCAATCGTTACACGCTGGAGAAAAATATGCCTGCAGGGCAGTTTTACTGGGGTAGTCCGGAGATGGCCTATCGTAACAAGGATACCAATCACCAGAAAGGCATTTTGCTAATGGAGGGTTATACAGGGATTCCGCAAAATATAGAGGAATACATGAACTATTCCATGCTGACTCAAGCAGAAGGATTGCGCTATGGAATTGAACATTTCCGACGTATTAATCACCGTAACAGCGGTGCGCTTGTGTGGCAATTGAATGACAGTTGGCCAGGGACAAGTTGGTCCATGATTGATTATGAACTGCTGCCGAAGGCATCCTTTTATTACGGGAAAATATTCTTTCATCCTGTCCTGTTGTCACTGGAGCATGAGCCGGGGGAGCCGCTTGCGTTGTGGGTTGTGAACGATACACGTGACGTCTTGAAGGGGGAGCTTCGACTCAATGTCTATGCATTGAATGGAGAGAAGATCTACTCCAGCTCACATGCTGTTGAGGTAACATCCCAATCCTCACGGTGTATTGCTGAATTAACTGAAGTAGAGGTGTTACAGGGCAGACGTGCGGAGGAAGTAATGGTTGAGTTGGTATCTGAAGGGTTTGCGGCACCGAGCAATCGATACTTCTTGCGTGATCCCAAGGATGTGACGTTGCCAGAGTCGCAATTGAGCGTACATGTGAACGAAGAGGAGCAGTCTGTAACGGTTACGGCCAGTGGAGCGATTGCACGATTGGTGAAGCTGGAGCTTCCCCTTGGGCGTGTCCGATTCAGTGACAATTATTTTGATCTGCTCCCTGGTGAGAGTCGAACAGTAAGGCTTGGTCATCCAGAGCAGTCGTCTCTGCCTCTGAAGGAACTTCGAGTGAGTGCCATGAACGGCAGAGAAGGATAAAATAATAAGAATAGACTTCGAATCTTATTCGAGGTTCAAGGTGGTGATCCTGAACAGGGATGCCACCTTTTTTACTTTTGCAGCAGGTGAGATCATGTCGTCGTGTCAAGGTAGTTTTGTCCTTAGTCCACAAGTGGTACTTCCCATCGGGTTCACATCTTGGATCATTAAGGGTAGAATGATAGAAAGAAATCGTTTTCAAAAGGAGGTGGATTCATGTCATTTGTCTTTTATCCCGAAATGGTCATATTCATTCTGATGTTGATCCTGCTGATTATTGGTATTGTATATATCGTTCGTAAAAGCAAACAAGTATTGCGCCGCTTAAGCAATCTGGAGAAAGCAGTATATGAAAAAGATAACATCTCATCCTATCCGAAGGACGTCGATACTGTACAAGAAGCACCCAGAGAAGACACGTTTGCTCCACGCAAACGAAAATGAAGATACGGAATTACATAAAAAAGATAAACCAACAAGCCAAACAGCCGATTCTTCTCTATGAGGGAGTGATCGGCTGTTTGGGCATATAGGCATTTAATCCGTATTAACTGGGATTAGAGAAAGGATTCATAACGCTGTTGGAAAGAGGATTCCATCTCCACTTGCCGAGCAAGCTGCTGCTGTACCTTTGCACCGCGAATCGTCTGAAGTTCCTGAAGTTGTGCAGTGGAACGGAATTGATCTGCAGCCATTTGGACAAGTAATTCGGAGAGCACATCCGCATCTTCGAGCGCAGCATTAAGTCCAAACGCACCGGTTGGTGTCATGGTATGAGCGGCATCACCAATGAGTACAACATTGTCCTGTGCCCACGACTTGCAATAGCTGCTTTCAACAGATAACAGAACAAAATCACTCCAGCTCTGGATGTTGGCTGCTACTGAATCAGACAGGCAAGGAAAAGCAGATACAAGTTTATCTACAAAAGGAGCAATCGGCTGCTCTCGCAGCTTGGAGTAAGCCCCCTCGGGAATGTTCCATCCAATCTGAACATAACCGCCGAACTGTGAGAACAGGGCGAGCTGTTGACCATCCATGCTGGCCATTCGAACAGCGGGTTCCCAGCCTACGGGTGCCGGAATGCGCGCCCAGAGCAGATCATACCCGTGCTTGCGAATCTCCGGGGTCATATCGGAATGTTTGCGTACAGCAGAGTATCTGCCATCAGCACCCACAATAACAGATGCCTCAATGGAGGCAGGAACGCCGTTCTTCCGAATGTTAATACCCACGACCTGGCCGTTCTTGTCTCGTAACAAACCGGTCATAATCGTATTGAACAGTACTTGTTCATATGAACTGTGCTGCTGAGCATGCGACACGATGGCTTCCAGGAGATGATCTTGGGGTACATGAATACCAACATGAGATTCTCCATTGCCCGGTGATACCGTATGAATAATCTGCCCATTTTCCCAATACTGAATCTGTTCCAAGAGCAGTGCTCCGCGTTCCTGGATGAGGGAATAGAGGCTGTGTTTATTTAAAATGGCTTCGCCGTCCACATTGAGCAACTCCCCGCGAAATGACTTGTGCAGATGGGGCTGCCGTTCAATGAGCATCGTGGAGATTCCTTTTTGATTCAGTAAATAAGAAAGCAAAGCACCGCCAGGTCCAGCGCCGACGATGCAAACATCTGTTTTGAGTTGAGATTGTATATTCTGATTCATGTGCATAAGTCCCTTGCAGTATAATGGTGATGCTTTATTTACTTTATAACAACAGATTTATTAAAATCATTAAGTAACTAAAAGTAACTTTAGATATAGGTTATTATAAACAAACCCGTTGCCATAATGCAATAGATGAAACCCAAAATAAAACAAGAGTCATGCAGTCAACGATAGGGTGTCGGATACAAGCGGATTTTTCACAAACATCATAGTGTAAATATGTTACAATATAAGGTAGGTTATGATGAAAGGCGGAGGAACGTTTATGAGCCCGGATACGGAGCGAAACTCTCAATTGGCAAATGTAGATCAATTGTTGGAGGCCTTCTTCAGATATAAAAACAAAGTATTGGATCAGCAGCAGAAGACCGAAACCAACTGTAAACTGAATCCGACAAAAAGTCATATATTGGGCATGATTTTACGTGAAAAACGCTGCATGGCGGTTGATGTGGCCAGACAACTCAGTTTGTCTTCCGGCGCAACCACCATTGTACTGAATCAACTGGAGACGGAAGGGTTGATCCAGCGGGTGCGCAGTGAAGAAGATCGGAGAATTGTGTGGCTGTCCTTAACGGATGAAGGCGTGCAGCTTGCCAAGACACTTAATGCGAATCGCGGCCGAATGACGTGGGAATTGTTGCAAGCACTTTCCGAAGAGGAGCAACAGCAGATGTTTGGCATGCTGAAGAAAATTGAACTGAAACTGCTGGAGAACATGAAGTCGTTTGAGCAGATCCACCGGTAGTCCATATATGACTTGATCCTTGAAGACGTCAGTCCTCATGAGTTCGTCCCTAATTGCGGGGGGATGAACCCTTGAAGACTGGCGTTTTTGAGTTGGTTTACAAATGAAAGCGAACCACATGATCCGTAAAGCCTTCCTGGATCAAAACTTCTTTTTGTTTGCTGCCCATCAGGTCAAAGTGGGGAAATGGCTGCCGCCGATGAATGTATCGCGGGTTCAGCGCATGATCATTGCACCAACGCTCGAGACGTTCCAGATCTGCACAGCCAACTTTGGTGACACTGGTGATACCAGGGAATCGGTTGTCAATCCAGAAATGAGTGAGGTACGCAATCTCACCACGAGCCACTTGTTCCTTCCACGCAGCAAGCTCCTGTCGTTTAATTCCAAATGCCATAGATGCAAGTTCCTTTCCAAACGGGTATTGTCCTGAGCATATTGTAACATCTTATATACAGAATCCATCAGAAATCTTTCATTCAGAGTGGTCTGAGGGCAGTTGAATGGGAATATGAATATGACAACATTTCTATAACAAAGGTTGGATTATGTTAAAATAAACCTATACAACAAAGGTTTCACCACTTCTATAGCGGAAAGGGATTGTCATCATGGAAATATTTATTGCCGTACTTGTGTTACTGGTCCTGATTGGTTTATCCAATATTTTAAACCGGTTTGTACCCTTTATTCCCATTCCGCTCATTCAAATCGTGCTTGGTGTAGCTATAGCTTTGCTTCCCGCAGGTGTTCACCTGCCGTTGAATCCGGAATTGTTCTTTGTACTGTTCATCGCACCTTTGTTATACAACGATGGTAAACGAACGCCAAGGAATGAATTATGGAATCTGCGCGCACCGATACTTCTGCTTGCACTAGGGCTTGTATTCGTGACGGTGGTTGTGGCGGGATATGCCATTCACTGGCTGATTCCTTCAATTCCGTTACCTGCTGCTTTTGCTCTTGCAGCCATACTGTCGCCGACAGATGCAGTTGCCGTTGGCGCCATGGCAGGGCGGGTACATTTGCCCAAAGGCATACATAGGCTTCTTGAAGGTGAAGCGTTAATGAATGATGCATCCGGCTTGGTCGCCTTCAAATTCGCGATTGCAGCCACGGTTACAGGTGTGTTTTCCCTGGCGCAGGCAACCTTCAGTTTTATTCTGATTGCGATTGGTGGACTTCTTGTCGGGGCATTGTTATCTTTTCTGTTAATCAGGCTCGGGGTATGGATCCGTAGACTGGGCATGGAAGATGTGACCATTCACATGTTGCTTCAAATCCTGACGCCATTTATCATCTATCTGGTGAGTGAAGAAATTGGGGTATCAGGTATTCTTGCGGTAGTGGCAGGCGGTATTATCCACGCCATTGAGCGTGACCGCGCTGAATCGGTTCAGTTGAAAATGCAGGTGGTATCTGCGAGCACTTGGTCAGTCATTTTATTTATACTAAATGGTCTGGTGTTTGTTATTCTGGGTGTACAGGTCCCGGATGTGTTGAGTACCATTTTTGAAAATGTTTCGTTTAATAATCTGCAGGTGTTGGGATATGTGGGCTTGATCTCGGTGTTACTGCTGGTTCTGCGCTTCCTCTGGATCTATCTGTTCTGGCAAGGGAATGAATTGCTGCGTACGAAATCCTCTATTGGCAGGCCCAGATTCAAGGATATTACGATCATTTCCCTCTCTGGGGTGCGGGGGGCTGTAACATTGGCGGGTGCGTTCTCCATTCCTTATGTGCTTCAGGATGGATCACCTTTCCCTGAACGGGATCTGATTATTTTCCTGGCGGCAGGGGTTATCCTCTTCTCTCTGATTGCGGCGAGCGTGTTTCTTCCAGTTCTGGCCAAGGACGATGGGAAATCCACAGAAGAAACACCGCAGAAGTCAGAACGAAAAGCGCATGACATTATGCTGAATGCGGCAATACGAGCTGTCAAATCCGAAATGAACGATGAGAACAAAGCTGCGGCACTCGCGGTCGTCTCAGATCTGTCCAAATACATCAGGCAGGCCGCAGGTCAGCTCACCGCCGGTAAACGCAAAGATATTCAGAAACAAGAAACGGCTATTAACCTGATTGCCACCCGGGCGGAGCGTAAAGAAGTTGAAGTAATGCTGGACGAAAATGCAATTGCTTCTGATGCGGCCTTCAAATGTGACAGCTGGCTGGATCGCAAGGAAATGATGCTGGCGAATCGGGCAAATACTCAGTTCATGACGTCGATCAGCGAGATCGGGCGTGTGTTAGGACATCTGTTCACCAAACGGTCCCAGAAACCGAATCAACCATTTATGCTTGAAAATGCAGAACTGTTTCGTCAGGTGAAGCTGCGCACCTCTGAAGCAGCCATTAAGGCCATTCGTGCCCATATGAATGATGGGAATCGAGTCGTCGCACTGTCGGTCATTGCCAAGTATGAGCGTGTAATTGCCAAATTGCGTACCTGGAACCAGGGGAAAACGGAAGATCCGTTTAATCAGGAGAAGCTGGAGTTGCAGATGGTGGCCATTCAGGAGCAGCGCAATACGGTTCAGCAACTGTATGAGAACGGCGAAATCACACGTGATGTGGCTGCCAAACTGCGCCGGTTTATTAACGACGTTGAAGCGACTGCGCTGAAAAATACCTAATCCGATAAATCCGATATTTTATATATGCTAAGCGGTTTGATATAATATGGACAAGAAAGACGTCACAACTAAATTGTACTTATTCGATCAGTGAAGGAGAGATGAGACATGGCAGAACAACAAATTCGGTTGGGCAAGACGGATCTGATCGTGAATCCCATTGGATTGGGTGCGAATGCAGTAGGCGGACATAATATCTATCCGGAAATGCTGAATGATGAGACGGGTAAGGAAGTGGTTCGTACAGCTTTGAAACAAGGCATTAACTTTGTGGATACGGCATACATCTATGGACCTGAGCATTCCGAACGACTGATTGGTGAAGTACTGAAGGAAACCGGTCAGCGGCAGAATACCATTATTGCAACCAAGGCAGCTCATAAATTAGTGGATGGCAAGATTGTCATGGATAACTCACCTGCTTTTCTGAAAACATCCGTGGATGAGGCGTTGAAACGTCTGCAAACCGATTACATTGATCTGTTCTACATCCACTTTCCGGATGAACATACGCCTAAGGATGAAGCGGTAGATACGTTAAAACAATTGAAAGACGCTGGCAAAATTCGTGCCATTGGTGTATCCAACTTCTCCATCGATCAGTTGCGTGAAGCCAACAAGGACGGGCATGTAGACGTACTGCAATCTGAATATAATCTGTTCAAAAGAGATGCCGAGAAAGAGCTGTTGCCGTATACGGCTGAGCATGACATTTCTTTTGTGCCCTACTTCCCACTGGCTGCGGGACTGCTGGGTGGTAAATACAATCGTAATACAACCTTTCAGGATGGACGGGCAAAGAACCCGCTGTTTACAGGTGAAGCTTTTATTGGAAATCTGGATAAAGTTGAGCAACTGCGTAGCATAGCACAATCCAAGGATGTTGAGGTCGCTCATCTGGTTCTGGCCTGGTACCTGACTCAGCCTTCTATTGATGCATTGATTCCGGGTGCCAAGCGACCGGAGCAGGTCATTAACAATCTGCAAACATTAAATGTGGAATTAACTGCTGAGGAAATTGCAGTCGTGGATCAGATCTTTCGTTAATGAGTTCGGGTGAATCGGGAAATGCTAACAGGGAGTTTACGTATGAAGACAAAGTGAGGACACCACATGAACCTGAAGGCAGCCCGAGTCATCGGAATGTTCACGCTAATTATTTTGCTGGGTAGCAGTTCTGCCTATGCAAAGCCTGTACAGAAGAACCGTCAGTATTATGAGGAACGAGGAGAGATCGTGTGGGAAGTTCCCACACAGGATAAACTCATCGCCCTTACCTTTGATGATGGACCAGATCCGATTCAGACTCCGCAGATCCTGGCTTTGCTTCAGCAATATCATGCCAAAGGAACTTTTTTTGTACTTGGCAAATGGGCAGATAAATTTCCTGAACTGATTAAGCAGGAACAGCTCGAAGGGCATGAAATCGCCAATCATACGTATGCGCACACGTATGCAGTTCGATCAACTAGTGCGGACAAGTACATGAAGGATATGAACGAAGCAGAAAGTTCCATCATTGAAGCAGGTGCGGAGCGTCCCCTGTTGTTCAGGCCACCGGGCGGCTATTACAATGACATGGTCATCCAAGCTGCCAAACAAAAAGGGTATACGATTGTACTCTGGTCTTGGCATCAGGATACACGGGACTGGGCTTCTCCAGGTGTATCGGCCATTGTTAAAAAAGTACTGAATAACGCGCGAAATGGGGATATTGTACTCTTCCACGATAAGGTGGAGGGCAACTCCCATACGGTAGCTGCACTCAAAACAATCTTGCCGAAGTTACAGCAGCAGGGATATCAATTCGTGACGGTGTCTGAGCTGCTTGCTGTGAAGGCACGCGAAGCTGCGAAGGATGGAACTTCGCCTTCGTCTATTTTGAAGCATGTGCAGCCCTGAACATGGTAATCCAATTAGAAACCGTAGGTCTCAGATGAAGAGACCTGCGGTTTCTTTATCTTGGTCTTCATATCAACCATGGAACCAGCCTTAGGAGGTTATTGCCGTGTCCCTTTTGTTTTGAAACCAAAACGTCTACAATAGATGGAGCTTTGTGTTTAAGGGTTATATAGTATACAAGATATGAATTACGACATAGAGGAGAGTGAACATAATGAATGGACAACAACGCGTAAATATTAAGCCAGGTCTGGAAGTGGACATTGTGCTGAAGCAGGACCAAGCTACAGGAAAGCTGACACGTGGCGTTGTGAAGGATCTGTTAACCAAGTCACCTACGCATCCACACGGAATTAAAGTACGACTGACGAGCGGTCAAGTGGGACGTGTGAAACAGGTCATTACAGGAGGCTCGAACTAACTATGGCCCAAGGCGGGGAGATGAGTACTACCGCAGAAGTAATGGCACATCTGGCTTCGGGTAATGCACGTCAGCAGGACGCCTATCATGTGTTACAGAGCAGTGGCTTGCTCGATATATTAGCTGACTATCACCCATATCCATCAGGAACGGTACCGATTGATATTGATGTTCCGGGCAGTGATCTGGATCTGCTGTGTTATGCAGAGGATCTGGATATGTTTGAAGCCGAGATATACAATCGAATCGGAGCCGTTGCTGAGTTTCAATGTTTACGTGGTGGTGATCTTCCAGACCAACGTCCTTATGTGACTTGTAATTTGCAAGTGGGACATTGGCCTGTGGAGATTTTTGCCCAATCCGTGCCAGTTAACAGGCAGAATGCATACCTACATATGATCGTAGAGTGGAGATTGTTGCAACTGTGGGGAGACGCAGGACACCGTGAGATCCGCAGACTCAAACAGGCAGGGTGGAAGACGGAGCCTGCATTTGCTTCTGTACTTGGATTACAGGGAGATCCATATGTGGACATGCTGCATCTGGCCGAGATGAAACGTGAAGATCTCTGGAACTGGGCACGTTCACGCACGTCTTTTTAAAATGTCTATTTGAGATGAACTAATTATTTACACGATAACGGAGAGGACAGAAAAAACCTGAAAAAGCGAAGCGTTCGCCTTTATTACCGGATTTCCCCTTGGGAAAGGGGATCAAAAAAATCTGGGAATAACAGCGATTGGAAGGTGCTTCTGTCATCGTAGTGTCAGTGTAAATAACCTTTGGTCAGATTAGAAAGATGGCTACAATTGTTGTTACCGTAAGTCCCAGCAGTACAGGCTTCAGGTTGCGTCTTGCAAGTTCAAAAGGATTGACTCCGCAGATTGCAGCAGCAGGAATCAATGCCCATGGAATCAAGGTTCCGCCACCTACCCATATGGCTGCAACCTGACCTAATGCTGTCAGCACAGGTGCGGAATCTTCCGATCCTGCAAACATGGACGCAATCGAGCCAACCAGGGATATCCCCGAGAACCCCGAACCATCCATTCCTGTGACCGCTCCGGTCACCGTCATTGTAATGGCCCCCACCGTATCATTCAATGGCACCAGTCCAGCAAGCGCAACCCCAAGATCATTCACGATCCCGTGTGAACCTTCAGGAAGAGGATTGATGAACAACTCCGTAATCGCAGCATCTCCCAGATAAAAAAATGCGGCTATGGGAATAACCGGTCCAAACACCTTGAAACCAAACTGAAATCCTTCTATTAAATAATTGGTCGTTTCCTCTGGTCCCGCATGTCGGTGTGCGGCAAGGGTAACGGCGATCAGTATAACCACAGCGGTTCCGCCAATCAGAGCTGTTGCATCGCCGCCTTGCAACTTCAATACAAACATCAGAATCACATCAACTGCGAATAACAGAGGGATAAGTAGAGCGAACGCCTTTTTCAGACGGGGCGACATGACTTGACGTTCAACAGGCAAATTGCCAGGTTGAGAAGTGGACACAGCCTCTGATGAGGAAGAAGGTTCCGTGCTCATGGTACCTGATATAACGTTTGGGGAATGAACAGGTGAGCCTGATTTCATCTCTTTGCGCAGCATCCAGAAGGCTGTGAGTGTAGATACGGTTCCCATGACAATGACCAGAGGAATGCTGGCCGTCATGACGGAAGTAACGGGTAGACCCGCTGCATCAGCTGTGAGTTTGGGAGCCCCTTGGATAATGTAATCCCCCGACAGTGCAATCCCATGTCCGAACAGGTTCATGGCAATGGCAGCTCCAATCGGAGGAAGACCTACACGCACGGCTACAGGAAGCAGTACTGCACCGACGAGTGCTACGGCTGGGGATGGCCAGAAAAATAGTGATACTACCATCATGATCAATCCGATACCCCAATACGCGACCTGAGGAGAACGGATAAACCGGGTAACGGGTGTTACCATGACCTCATTAATGCCTGTTCTGATCAGAACACGGCTCATTGCCACAATAATCGAGATGATGAAGATCGTACTTAACAATTCTTTTGTTGCATAGATAAAACTGCTGAAGATCCCAGCAACTGACCCGCTTAAGGTTTCGGTTGCCAGAAGTCCAATGGTCATAATACCCGCGACACAGATGATGGTGGTGTCCCTGCGCCGGATCATTACAGCGATGATCAAGACGATAAATGCCAGATAGATATAGTGTAACGCAGTGAGTTGAATATTCATCGAACAGGCCTCCCTACATCCTGGTGACTAACCCGAGGAGTGATATATCGTATGCATGTCAAGATCGGGCGTTCGTGGAGTCCGGGGCTTGCCGCAGCATTTATTTCTAGGGAGAAGCTTCTGAGTTATAAATGAAGGATTTATTTTACAACTGGAGAATTTATTACAACATGAAGCTTGTTACTCTTGAAATTGGAGCGGATGAAAGTCACCAGAATTGATATGTGAAGGTCACGTGACCCCATAGACAATGGCAAGCAGGGGTGATTACAATAAACATGCCATCATAAGGAAGAAAATAGAAAAACTATGTTGAACTAAAAGGGCGGGAATCCATAATCCATGAATTTTATCCGTTCACTTCGTTTTAAATTTATAGTGGGTCTTACATTGATCATGCTGCCATTATTCTTGCTGCTTTATTACAACAACGTCTACGCCATGAAAGTTGTACGTGACAAAGTATCTCTCACCAATATGAATCATCTCGCCAAGAGTGTGGAGCAAAATGAACGTGTATTACAGGAGACGAATCGGTATTTATATAGTCTGGGCGAGCGGGACCCGGATATTATCTCTCTGTTTTTTCTGAAATACGGTAGCGGTGATTATATCATTGCAAAGCAACGGATTATGAACAAATTCATGACAGATATCGGTTTTTATAATCTAATCGATTCTTTTTTTCTATACGATGCCGTGAATGATGATCTGCTGCTCGCCACTTCAGGCAATTATGATGTCAAAAAGTCGGTTGTGCAGGAGAGTATGCCAGTCCAGATGCAGCAATTGGAAGGGGATATCCAGAAGCCTGAATGGAGCATCGTGCGTGGTGGGACGTGGAATGCGCTGGTGAAAACGGTGCGAATCAACCAGCAGTTCTATGCAGGTGCACTTGTTGATATGAATGCACTGAATCATACACAACAATTCACTGAATCCGGAGATCGGGGAGGCGCAGTCATTGTTGGAACAGACGGTGGGGCACTCTCGGATTCCACATTAAATACTGCACAGATTCAGCTGGCTGCAGCGCATATTCCCGGCCTAAAGAATCCGTATCAGGTTATCTCTGAAGTTGTGAACAAGGGAGAGGCACGTCAATATTTGATGTTAGGTATTGCCTCGGCCATGTCCGAGATGAATTATATCGTGCTGCTGCCTGAGGAAGACATGATGCGTAACCTCCCGTTTTTCCAGCAGATCATTCGTCTGCTTCCCATTGGTGCGGCAGTAATTCTGGTTACTGCACTGATCTTTTTGCGGCATCTGTTATTCCGCCCGATGAATGCGTTAATCCGAGGCATGAGAAGGGTGAGCCGTGGAGATCTCGATGTGAAGCTGGACCCGCCATCTTCTTCGGAGCTTGAATTTATGACACGAAGTTTCAATCAAATGACCAGTGAGATCAGGCATCTGAAGATTGATGTGTATGAGGAACAACTCCGGACGCGGGAGGCAGAGTTCAAACAACTGCAGATGCAGATCAATCCTCACTTTTACCTGAATTCACTCAATATTATTCATAGTCTGGCTTCCTTGCAAAAACATGAGTTGGTGCAGCAGATGGCTGGTCATCTGGCCGATTATTTTCGATTCAGTCTGCGTGCAGGCAAACGTGTTATTCGTCTGGATGAAGAGCTCGAGCACATTCGTCATTACTTAGAAATTCAAAAGCTGAGGTTTCCAAGCAGATTCGATTTTGAACTGGATGTTGAGCCGAATCTGGGACATTATGTGATTCCGCCATTAACCATTCAGCCTTTTGTGGAGAATGCCATTATTCATGGATTTCAGCGCCGGACACAAGCCTTTGTCATTCGGATCGTGGCGCGCCTCGGTGAGAAGTCGTCCGGTCAGGTCGATGGGACGGTGCTTCAACTGATGATTGTGGACAATGGTGTCGGATTTGAAGAGGAATTGTTGGGGCGTCTGCAACATGGACAATACGCTGAAGACCCGAGTGGACAGCATATCGGTATATGGAACGTGGCTCATCGGCTTTTAGTGAAGTATGGTGATCAAGCCAGTTTGCAGTTTGGCAATGAGGTGGATCATGGCGCCAAAGTCATCATTGATTTACCCGCTCAGACCGAAGAGGAAGAAGGGGGAGCCTATGCGGAACCTGTTGATCGTGGATGATGAAGTGTATGCATTACAAGCAATGGTGGAAGGAGTCGATTGGCAAGCAGCAGGCATTGACCAGGTATACAGTGCTGGTGATGCCGAAGAGGCACGAAAGATTTTAAAGGCTAATGCTATTGATATTATGATCTGTGATATCGAGATGCCTGGTGAAACAGGGCTTGACCTGCAAAGTTGGGTGTTAAAACATGATCCAGGCATACTGACCATTTTCCTGACAGGGCATGCTTTATTCGATTATGCTCAGACAGCCATTAAGCTAAACAGCTTTGATTATGTGTTGAAGCCGGCTCCAGCGGATCAATTGATTAAGGTAGTCACCCAGGCGGTGGAGAAGATCAAGGATGGAGAGCAGCGTACCCGTACCAACGAAGTTTATGAGACCGTATACAAACGCTGGAAAACCCATAAACCGCTACTGACGGAACGCTTCTGGAAAGATGCCATCTCTCAGCGTATCACGTTAACCGAACAACGGTTGCAAGAGCTCGCAGAACTGTATGGTGCCGAGATTGATCCGCAGGCTCGTGTGTTACCCATTGTGATCTCAGTAGAGGAATGGGTGCGTGATTTTGATTTGCGTGACGAAGAGGTATTGGAATATGCCCTTCGTAATGCAGCCAAAGAGATGCTGCTTGGCGACAAGCCCGGTGAGGTGTTTCAGGATCAAAGTGGATTAAATATTGTGCTTGCTTATGAGCAAGATGGCATCATTCCGAGTGCGAGCGAAGTGGCACAACGTTGTCAGGGGTATATTCAGGAATGTGGTACGTATTTCTACTGCCGGTTGTCCTGTTATGTTGGAGCCCCGGTTGCTGTAACTGAGCTGCAAGGCATGTTAAATGAACTGATGGATATGGAGCGGCGCAATATTAAGGAGCTTGAAGAAGTTTTTGTCTATGATGAGCGGGGAAGAGATCAGGAAGATCGCTTTTTGCCTATTCCATGGTTTTCGGAATTATCTATTCTTTTTGAGACGGGTAAAGTAGGGGATTTGCGAGAACGTGTGGATGAGATTTTTGAGTTGCTTGCTGCCCAGGAGGGTTTGTCTCCTGAAATGCTGCATCTCTACTATCATGCCATGCTGCATGTGGTCTATCCGTTGCTTCATCAGAAAAACGTGTCCATACGCAGTCTGTATCCGGGTGAACGGGAGCCGGAAGAGAGTATGGTGACAAGGTCGTTGCCGCAGTTGAAGCAGTGGACGTCTGATCTGATTGATCGTGTTATCCCGGTGTTGTACCCGGACGATCATAGCCCCATGACCATTGTGGATCAGTTGTGCGTTTATATTGAAACTCATATTGGTGAAGAACTTATGCGAGAGGAACTTGCAGCTTTTGCCGGATTCAATCCCGCTTATCTATCACGTCTGTTTCGGAAAGAAAAGGGGATGTCCCTATCTGAGTTTATCCTGCAGGGCAGAGTAGCCAAAGCGAAGACATTGTTGTCCCAGTCCACCGTCAAGGTGACGGATATCGCTGGCAAGGTGGGGTACTATAATTACTCGCATTTCACCAAAATGTTCAAAAAGTGCACGGGTATAACGCCACAGGAGTTCCGAAAACAGTCACGTACCGTATAGTTCAGGGCGCAGCATGCTGCGCCTTTTGATTTGTTTATTTTGGCACTAAAGTCATAATTTGATAAGTCAACAGGTCACCACAGCAGATAGAGGTCTTACTCGCCCCGCCGTATACTTGAACCACAGGAGCCGCAACGGAGCTTCATCCTGAGGAAGAATTCAAGAGGAGTGAGGGAGAACAAGTTATGAAGACACAACCCCAGGCGGGTAAGGGAGTACGGATATCGGAAATACCGGGAGAAACAGTCCGAAAGCGCAAGTCGGTGTGGCACAATCTTGGCAAATTCAAGGTGCTGTATCTCATGTTCTTGCCAGGTGTCCTGTTCCTGCTGGTGAACAACTATATGCCGATGTTCGGCGTTCTGATCGCATTCAAAAATGTAAACTATGCTGATGGTATTTGGGGTAGCCCATGGAGTGGATGGGACAATTTTAAATATTTGTTCTCAACCAGTGATGCATGGGAAATTACCCGAAATACACTCGCGTATAACACGGTGTTTATTGCACTAAATCTCTTAGTAGGTGTCGGGCTTGCTATTCTGCTCAATGAAGTGAAGAACAAGGCAATGTCCAAGTTATATCAATCACTTATGTTATTACCGTATTTCCTGTCCATGATTGTGGTCAGTTATCTGGTACTGGCTTTCCTGGGCAAGGATTCAGGCTTCATGAACTCAACGGTTCTGCAGATGTTCGGCGGTCAGCCGATCGACTGGTATTCAGAGCCGAAGTATTGGCCGTATATTTTGCCACTGGTGAACACATGGAAGAATATTGGATATTATGCCGTCATTTATCTGGCAGCTGTCGTGGGCATCGATGAAGAATATTATGAAGCAGCTGTGCTCGATGGAGCAACCAAATGGCATCAGATACGCTTCATTACCATTCCGTTTCTCGTGCCATTAATCGTCATTATGACGTTATTGCAAATTGGTCGTATATTCTATGCAGACTTCAGTCTGTTCTATCAGGTTCCATTGGAATCGGGAGCGCTGTTCCCTGTAACGAATGTACTGGATACCTACGTATATCGTACGTTCCTTATCGGTGGAGATATCGGGATGTCATCAGCAGCCGGTCTATACCAAGCAATCGTTGGATTTGTGCTGGTTCTTGTATCCAATACCATCGTAAGGCGAATAGATAAAGATAATGCATTATTTTGAGAGGAGGCAAGTCAGCTGTGAAATCACGTGATCCACTAGCCGTATCGAAGCGTTCCGCATCCGTTATTCATGCGATGTTTCTATTCTATGCCATTGCCTGTATCGTGCCGATCCTGCTTGTCTTCGCCATCTCATTTTCGGACGAGACAACCGTAATTGCCAATGGATATAAGCTTATTCCAGAGAAATTCAGCCTGACGGCTTATGAGTTTCTGTTCAGAGATATGGATCAGATCATTCACTCGTATGGTATATCCTTTATCGTTACCGTTGTAGGCACCATTACAAGTGTTGCGCTGACTGCATTGTATGCGTATCCGCTCTCACGGAGAGATCTGCCTTACCGTGGCTGGTTCGCCTTTTTCATCTTCTTCACAATGTTGTTCAATGGGGGTCTGGTACCTTGGTACCTGGTCTATGTCAACGTATTGGATCTGAAAAACTCCCTACTGGCACTCATTATGCCGCTACTGCTATCCCCTTTCTTTGTACTGGTCATGCGTACATTCTTCGCGAACTCCATTCCGGTGTCTATTCTGGAATCGGCTCGGATTGATGGTGCGGGAGAATTGAGAACGTTTGCACGTATTGTGCTTCCGCTCTCTCTTCCCGTAATGGCAACCGTCGCGTTGTTCAGTACACTGAATTACTGGAATGACTGGTACCTTAGCATGATTTTTATATCAGATAACCGGACGATCAGCCTTCAGTACCTTATGTACCGGACGCTGCTCGATATTCAATATTTAACAACCAACTCCAACGTCTCTTCACAGATTTCGTCGCAGGGTGGATTGCTGAATCTGCCTAACAAAACTCTGCAAATGGCGATGGCTGTAGTCGGTATTGGTCCAATTGTACTGGCATATCCGTTCTTCCAGCGTTATTTCATCAAAGGTCTTACGGTTGGCGCTGTGAAGGGTTAACTCTGAACCGGTTAGCGGAGTGGGCAAGGTAAATGAAGATGGACTGAAAGGGCATATACAGAAGTAGTTATCGGTTTAATTGTGAATTGGGGAATTCGGTTGTATGGTTCAACACATGACAGGAGGGGTTCAATTGGTTAGAACATTAAAGGTATGGTCACGCATGATGGCAACGGTGATGACGCTGAGCCTGGTGCTGGCAGCTTGCTCATCAGACAAAGGTGGAACAACAACACCTGGCGCAGAAGGCGGAGGAGCAAGTGAAGGTGGGGGCAAACCCTATGAAGTGACACTGTTCTACCCAGGGACACCACAGAAGGATGTCGCTCTGGTGGAAGCCGAGATTAACAAAAAGATGGAACCAAAGATCGGAGCCACGCTTAAGATCAATGCGATTGACTGGGGACAGTGGGATAACAAGCTGAATCTCATGATTTCCTCAGGTGAAAAATCAGATATTATCTTCACAGCAGCTTGGCAGAACTACACGGTGAATGTAGCTAAAGGCGCATTCTTGCCGTTGAATGATCTGCTTGATGCACATGGTCAGGATATCAAGAAAAACCTGGACCCTGCCTTTCTGGAAGGTTCCCAGGTGGACGGCGTGAATTACGGCGTTCCTACGAATAAGGAACTCGCTGCCACACGTGGTGTGTTGGTACGTAAAGATCTGGCTGACAAGTATAAGCTGGACCTGACAGCTGTAAAGACATGGGCTGATCTGGAGCCCCTGCTCAAAACAATCAAGGAAAACGAGCCAGCCATCACACCATTCTATATGTCCAATACCAACGGTAACGGGCTGTTGGAAAATCTGGATTGGGATTATCTCGGTGATGCTTCCGTACCTGGAGTCATCTCCAAAACAGCAGGCGGAACAACGGTGCTGAATGAAGTGGAGACCCCTGAATTCAAAGAAGCGGCTGAACTCGCTCGCAAGTGGTATCAAGCGGGATATATCAACAGTGATGCTGCTACGTCCAATGTGTTCCCGAAAGACCAGGCGAAGGCTGGAAAAGCGTTTCTCTGGACAGATGGCATGAAGCCAGGCAAGGATAAAGAAGAAGAAGGGTATGTGGGTTTCCCACTCACTCAGATCGAGATGACACAGCCAACAATCACGACGGGTGATGCGTCTGGAGCGATGCTTGCAATCTCCCGTTCTTCCGAGCAACCGGAGAAAGCGATGCAGGTCATTAACCTGCTGCATTCGGACAAGGAAATTAACAACTTGCTAAACTTCGGAATTGAAGGTACACATTATGTGAAAAAAGACGGACAGGATAATATCATTGCTCTCCCTGATGGCGTAGATGCCAACAGTCGTACCTACAATCCAGGTGCACAATGGCAACTGGGTAACCAATTCCTGAACTTCCTCTGGGATAATGAAGATCCACAGAAATGGGAGAAGTTCAAAGAGTTTAACGCCAAAGGTGTGAAGTCGCCAGCACTGGGCTTTACGTTCAACAGCCAATCTGTCAAAAATGAAATTGCTGCGGTCAACAACGTAAACAAACAGTTCAAGCCGGGTATGACATCGGGTGCCGTTGATCCAAATGAGATGATTCCGAAATATCTGGAGAAATTGAAAGCAGCGGGTATTGATAAAATTATTGCAGCCAAACAGGAACAACTTGATGCATTCTTGTCTAAGCAATAAATGATCGTCAGCCATGACAGAGAGACCTGTGTTACTACAAGCTCTTGTCAACGGTGAAAATGGAGGACGTTTTCGGTGAATAACCGAAGACGTTCTTTTTATTGTTGTTTTTTGATTTGGATTGTTAATCATAAATAGGAAAAATATGATATAATAAGGTGGTTGATTAGGGGGTGTTCGTGTGTCGAGAACCAGACTTGTGTTCTCAGGGGCTTTATTGCTATTTGCTATCATCTTTACATTTAACCATCATCTTGGTTTTTCTGTTGGGGATACCATGCTGTCAGCAATAGGTATATCACCGTATACTACGTCTTATTTAAGTGGTGTACATATCACACTTTTCCTCGGATTGGGGATCTTCGCCTGCGGCTTCTACCTTACACGCAAAGAAATCGGGAAATCATTCCCCGGTCTTGCAAAAGGGTTATGGATCGTAGTTATCGCTATCATTCTCAGTTATTCGTACATGACGGACAAATTCATGTATGTAGCCAAGTGGGGAGCTACAGGCATTGATGCGGTATCCTATGTACAGAATGCAAGCTCCTGTACCTTTAACGTGCTGAAAACGGGTGAGACCCGAGCCACCTGTGACCTGACACTCAAAAATTACGGCAGAGATTCCGTATCCGCCGTGTTATTGCCTGATCTCGCACGCAGTTATAAGTTTAAGGACGATCCACTGTTGGAAGCCTTGCAGTCTGTCCAGTTAAGGCCGGTACATGTTGAGATTGAACCCCATGGAACGTTTACAGGCAAGTTGGAGTTTTACGGGAAAGCGGAATCCCCTCTGTTCGTCAATGGGAAACTTATGGATATTGTGCTGGATGTAGGCGTGGATGGAGCGAATACGGTATTTGATTATGATATTCCATAGTTGATATTTTTATAGTAAAAAAGAATAATTACATAAACAGAAGTGGAATAAGGTTTGAGTAGAATAGAAAGATCAAAAGCATATACTGAAATTAGAGAGAGCTGGCTAATCGCTGGCTCTTTTTGTGCGTGGAAGTTGCAATTAGTGCAGAAATGTTGGTTTTATCTCCTTCCCCCTTGAATTGGGAACGCTTACGCTAGATAATGAATCGGTTTGTCTCAAAAAAATAGTTGGTCTTTAGTGCTTACATCATTACAATTAATGTCACGACAAATTTAGACAAGGTGAGATGAAAAGATGTCATACCGGACAAACCTGTTTTCCAAAATGGTCATTCTTATTCTGATTATGCTGATTCCTGTAGTGCTTCTGTACTGGTACTCCAATCACAAAACAACAGCTGTTCTCAGAGATGAGTTGAATCGTTCGAATAGTAACCAGCTTGAATTTTTCCAAAATCAAGTGAACACACACATCGAACTGTTATCCTCATGGCCGAATCTGCTCATACATGATCCTGATATTGCCAGCTTCCGCCGAATCTATGCGGACAGTAATTATTTTGACCTGGATGCGATCAACCTGGTCAAACGTATTCAGAATAAGCTTAGTATTCAGGAAAGCTCATCCAATTGGGCCACGAAATTATATCTGTACTCCCCTTCGCTAGGCAGGGTAGTTTCCGAAAGGGACGCACGTTCTTACGATAAACAAGCGTTAAGGGAGAATATCAGTTCCGGCTGGGATGTACGCAAAATTCAGGATGGGGAAGATGATCGGTTCATGTTTAGCTGGATTACGGTATCTCCGTACGGCATTAAAGACCCGGCTAATCATGCTGAAACGATTATTAAACTGGAGTTTGATAGTGACAACATTCGAGATATGCTCGACAAATTCAAAGACGATGGCAGGCATGATCCCTTCTATTTCCGAGAAGAGTCGGGGGTTATCTATAATCGGACTTCAGATCGTTTATTAACGAATCAGTTGATGGAGGAACTGTCCGCCCATAAACTTCAGGACGTTGATAATCGTACAGTAGTGATTGGGAACGAGCCCTACATGGTCAATACCGTGAAATCCAGTACAACAGGCTGGTATTTGGTGGACTACATGCCCCTGTCAGATATTCTGAAGCCCATTCATCAATCCAATATGCTGTTCTATTCTTCCATGATTTGTTTGTTGTTAATGAGTTTTGGTGTGGCGTACTTGTTCTATGTTCAGGTGCAGGTACCAGTGAAACAACTCATTCGCGGGTTCCAGCGGTTGAAGCAGGAAGATTATTCCGTGAGGATTAAGCCAAAGGGCCGCAATGAATTCAGTTTCCTGTCCGAACGTTTCAACTTGATGGTGGAGCAGATCCAGCAGTTGTTTGAACACGTTTACTTGGAACAGATTCATGTGCGTGAAGCCCGGTTGAAGCAGCTGCAATCGCAGATTAACCCGCACTTTTTCTATAATTGTTTCTCCTTCATTACGAGTATGGCGAAGCTGAAGCGTATGGACGCTGTTGTAGCGATGTCGCATAACCTATCGCGATATTATCGGTATACGACAAGACAGGAGCGGGACGTGGTACCGTTGACAGAAGAGATTGAATTTGTCAGCTGTTATCTGGAGATCCAACGGATGCGTATGGACCGGATTCATTACAAGATTGATCTGTCTGATGAGATGTTAAGACAGGAGGTACCGCCACTCATCGTGCAACCATTGGTGGAGAATGCAGTGATTCACGGCATCGAAGCGGACGCGGAAGCCGGAGAAATAAGAGTATCCGGGGAAAAACAGGGCGGTGTCATGGTTCTTGTGGTAGAGGATGATGGGCAAGGCATGACGCAGGAGGCACGTGAGGCGCTTCTGAATAAGCTTAGGGGAACGATGGATCAGGAGATGGGCTGTGGCCTGTGGAATGTGAATCAGCGACTCCAGCTTCGATATGGGGAGCAGGCTGGGCTTGATATAACGGAATCGGAACTTGGCGGGTTACGCGTTACACTGTCATGGCCTGCCGAGCAGGAGTTTCTTCTGGAGAATGAAGGATAAGCACTTGGAATGTGTAGCGCATGATGCACGATGGAATCCATTGGCAGAATGAACGAAATAGGGAGTGAATCACTTGATTGATATATTGCTGGTAGATGATGAGACATACGTAACAGAAAGTCTGGAACTTACGATCCCCTGGGGAGAGCTTGGAGTAACGACCGTGCTGCGTGCCGCATCCGGTAAGGAAGCGTTGGAGATTATGGAGGAAAATGCAGTAGACATCGTAGTTACCGATATTCGTATGCCTGGCATGTCCGGACTGGATCTAATTGCAGAGGTAAGCAAGCGCTGGTCTCATATCCGCTGTATTTTACTAACGGGTCACAGCGATTTTGATTATGCTAAAAAAGCCATTCAATTGCAGGCAGCGGATTATATCCTGAAACCCGTAAACGATGATGAGTTTATGGGATCGGTGTCGGCAGCCATCACATCTCTTCGCGATGAGTGGGATGAATTCGATAAATATCACCGGCTTTTATACAGTCGGAAGTCTGACTATAAAATTTTACGGGAAAATCTCATGCATGATCTGCTGCTGGGGCGTGAGATTACGGCGCGGGCACTTCGGGAACAACTGCAACAATATGAGATTCATATCGATCCAGAACAATCGGCTGTGATGATGCTGATTCGTCTTACAGGACGCTTCTCATCAATGGACCAGCAGTCTCTGGATCTGATGGATTTTGCGGTAGGTAATATTGCAGAGGAAGTACTCGGAGAGCAATTTAACGTGTGGTTTGGTCGCGGACCCCATGAGTGTCTTGTTATGTTCTTGCAGAATCAAGATCAGATCGGAGCTCCGCAGATGGACTTGGAGACGTTGAGAATCTCAGCTGAAACTTTCCGTGAGCATGTCATTCGATATTTACAGGGAGATCTATCCATGGTAGTTACACCGTCATTTCCCTTTAATGAGTTGACAGCAGCTTATCGAAAAAGTCTGGGTTCGCTTGTCCTTTCAGGACCGGAAGAACACAAGATTATATATATGGACGTGGATCAGGCACTCAGCAAAAGACCGGAGAATGATGCAACGCAGGCGCTCGAAGAGCTGTATAAACCACCTGTACTTCCGCAATTGCTTGAGACCAAGCAATGGGAAGCGGCAGCGCGTAAGCTGAACATGGTCTTTGACGCGGCAGAACAGGTACGGTTGTCCAGAGAACATGTGTATGAGATGTATCTGTCGGTAACTAATGCATTTATGTATATCGCCCATAAACAGGGGCATCTGGTGCATGAGATTGATCATGCGGGATTTGATCTGCTCCTTGCTCACCAGTTGATTCAATCCCCCGAGAAGCTGCGGCGTTGGGCCACCGAGATGCTGGCGAAGCTTCAGGAAGAGTTGTCCGATCAGGAAGGTGTGCAGAGCCGCAGACATGTGATCAAGCAGGTTCAGGAGCTGGTGACAAGAGATACAGGACAGGATCTGTCGGTGAAGATGATTGCGGACAAGGTATATTTACACCCTGTATATCTATCGAAAATTTACAAGGCAGAGACAGGGGAAGGTCTTGGGGATTACATGATTCGTATGCGCATGGAGCGTGCTCTGTATCTGCTTAAAAATAGCAACAAAAAAATATACGAGATTACGAGTGAGCTTGGCTATCAAAATCCGCAATATTTCAGCAAAATGTTCAAAAAACATTATGGTATGACACCAAATGAATTTCGGGATCAGGCATAATTACAACAACATTCCAGAATATAGGTTGGCAAAGGTGCAGAAATCTTGATTTCGTATCATAGGCTCAAAGGCCTGGTCAGCCTATAATGAAAGGGTAACCAAAACGATTTAAGGGGGAACAACATGAGAGCGCAATCAACGAAAAAGAGATTCTTGACGCTTCTCGCTACAACGCTGAGTCTAACTGTCGTTCTTGCAGGATGTTCAGGAGGCAGTGGGGGCGGAGATAGTGCAACACCAAGTACATCTGGAACCCAAAACGAATACAAAGAAAAGTATGATCCGGCAGTTACCATTACTACAGCATGGGGAATCGATCCTGAGTTGAAATTTAAAAATGGCGAATCCATGGAAAATAACGTGGCAACCAAGTGGGCCAAGGACAAATTCGGAATTGAAATCAAATCCTTGTGGTCCGTGACAGATACGAACAGTGCATTTGCGACCAAGCTTCGTCTTGCTATGTCCTCCGGCCAAGAAATGCCGGATATTGTGACAATAGGGCAGCCGGATAATTTAGTTGCTCAAGATTTAATTGACTCCGGTATGTATCAGGAAGTCGGACCACTGTTCGACAAATACGCTTCCGACACATGGAAAAAAGCAATGGAGCAGGACCCTAATGTATGGAACCCGTACAGTCGTGATGGCAAAAGAATGGGTGTCCCTGTTCTGGACTATGCCTACAACAATGACTACCTTCTCTGGATTCGTCAGGACTGGCTGGACAAGCTGAACATGAAGGCACCAAAAACCATCGACGAACTGGAAGCAGTGATGGAAGCATTTAAAAATAATAACCCTGACGGCTTGGCTCCAGATAAAGTCACTCCGCTCAGCGTTGGCTTCAAAACATCCATGAATACATGGATGGGAGATGTATCCTGGATCTTTGGTGCATATGGCACCTTACCTCAACAATGGAATCTGGCTGCGGATGGCAAGCTGGAGTATGGTTCTATCAATCCAGGTATGAAGCCAGGTTTGACCAAATTGAGCGAATGGCTCACAAAAGGTTATATCCCGCAGGAAGCAGCGTTGTGGGATGAAAACAAAACGGCAGAGCCAGCAGTTGCAGGCACAGCTGGCATTATCCCGGGTCCATACTGGATGAGCGGATGGCCGCTGAAGGATACGGTAAAAAATGCCCCAGGTGCGGTTTGGAAACCGATTGAAATTCCAACTGGCCCTGAAGGCAAAGCGATGCGTCATGGTACACATTTTGTTAATGGTGTAACATTGATCAAGAAAGATATGAAAAATCCGGAAGCATTCTTTACTTACCAAAACTACCTTTATGATAAATACGCAGACCCGCAACCAGGAAGTGAATATGATAACGGTCTATTTGCAGGCTATGACTATCAATTGGATGGAAATGGTAAACAAATGCCGATTGAAGAAATTGATGGCGGTTATGTAAACGTTGTGCGTTATTTGCTCGTGCGTGATGGCGCTCGTATTCCGGACGCCCAGATGAAAGCTCTGATGAATTTGGCGGACGGCAAAGAGCCGGAAACCAAGCTCGAAAAAGATGTTGCCGTGAACTATGGTAAGGAAACCCCTGCTGCTGCGAAAGTATTGCTGAGCCAAGAAGAAATTTCCTTCAAAAACATGTTCACAGGTCCAACAACGCAGACGATGAAATCCAAGCTGGACTATCTGAACAAAATCGAGAATCAAGCATTTAACGAAATTATCTATGGCAAAAATCCAGCGGATGCGTTTGATACGTTTGTACAAACGTGGAAATCCGGTGGCGGTGACCAGATCACTCAAGAGGTCAATGAATGGTATGACGGTGTGAAAAAATAGTTTTAAACGGCGCACAGACGGTACTCGTCTGTGCGCTTTTTTTTATGTGTATTTAGGATGAAGGGAAGTGGTTGAATTTGTGCCATTTATATTGCTTTTATGTGCTGTTTGGACCCCGTAAAAGGTTGATATAATCGCATTATAAGCCACTCAGGGAGTACTTGAGTAGGAAGAAATACAGGGGGAGCAATCATGAGAACTTTGAAACGCACTTGGCCATTCCACGTTATGCTGTTGCCAGCCATTATCTTTCTGATCATTTTCAGTTATGTGCCCATGGGCGGGATCGTTATGGCATTCCAGAACTACAAGCCATGGCTTGGGATTAGCGGTTCTGAATGGGTTGGACTGGACAACTTTAGATATCTGTTTGAACGTGAAGACAGCTTACAGGTCATCTGGAACACATTGATTATTGCTGTACTTAAACTGATTTTCAATTTATTTGTTCCATTTGTTTTTGCCATTCTTTTGAATGAGGTTCGCAAGATGGCTATACAGCGAACGATTCAAACACTCGTATATTTACCTCACTTCTTGTCCTGGGTCATTCTGGGCGGGATTTTGATAGATCTGTTGTCAACAGGCGGCTTGGTTAACCGGGTTCTGGGAACCTTCGGACTCGGGCCATATTTCTTCCTGGGAGATAACAGTTGGTTCCGATCTACGGTCATTCTGACAGATGTGTGGAAAGAATTTGGCTATAACATGATTGTCTTTCTGGCTGCCCTTGCCGGAATTAATCCAGCATTGTACGAAGCAGCGGAAATTGACGGAGCAGGACGCTGGAAACAGACACTGCACATTACAATCCCTTCGCTTGTGCCGATGCTGATGGTTGTAGGAACACTGGCGCTTGGTAACGTACTGAATGCCGGATTTGACCAGATATTCAACTTGTATAACCCGCTCGTATATCAAACGGGTGACATCATTGATACATTCGTATATCGTTCCGCAATGCAGAATGGTGAGATGGGCTTTGCAACCGCGATCGGATTATTCAAATCGGTCATTAGTATGATCTTGATTCTTGTATCGTACAGCTTAGCCAAAAAATACGCTGGATATCGCATATTCTAAACGAATGAACAGAGAAAGAAGGGACCACGATGTATCATAAATCATTGCCTTATCGCGTGTTTAATATAGTCAATACCTGCTTTCTGATTTTGATCGCCATTATGTGTATCATACCGATGGTTCATGTACTGGCTGTATCCTTTAGTACGAAGGCAGCTGCCGACGCCAATCTGGTCAATCTCTGGCCCGTAGGATTTTCACTTGAGGCTTACAAAAAAACGATGAACAATCCAATTTTCTTGAACTCGCTCTGGATCTCACTTCTACGTACAGTAATTGGTACAGCTATTACCTTGCTGATTACGTTCCTGGCAGCGTATCCGTTGTCCAAAGAGAATAGTGAATTCAAAGGCAGAACGATCTACTCCTGGATTTTTGTATTCAGTATGATTTTCAATGGGGGACTGGTGCCATTCTATATGGTTATCCAGAAGATCGGGTTGATGGATTCCTTCTGGGTACTGGTACTCCCAGGAGCAGTTAACACATTCCTTGTCATTCTGATGCTGAACTTCTTCCGCGGTATTCCAAAAGAGCTGGAGGAAGCGGCGCTGATGGATGGAGCTAACCATTTCAGAACATTGTTCAGTATCTTCCTTCCCATTTCGATGCCGTCCATTGCAACAATTGCATTGTTCAGTATGGTGTTCCACTGGAATTCCTGGTTTGATGGATTGCTCTACATGAATAACGCCAAGGATTACCCACTTGCTACATTTATGCAAACCGTCATTATTGGACGTGATATGAGTAGCATGAGCATGAATCCAAAAGAAATGGAAGCTCTCTCTCAAACTACGGTAAGGGCAGCTCAGATTTTCATCGGAAGTGCACCAATCTTGATTGTGTATCCTTTCCTGCAACGTTTCTTTGTTAAAGGTATGACGTTGGGCTCAGTTAAAGGCTGAGCCTGTACCCCAAATTAATGGAGGTTGATACAGTGAGCAACTTGACGGAAAAGACATTCATTCTGGGAATGGATGTGTCCTTTATGGATGAAATCGAACAGCATGGCGGGAGTTATAGTGATGTGGATGGCAAGGAACAAGACTTGCTGTCCATCCTGAAGATTAATGACGCTAACGCGATACGACTTCGAATCTGGAATGATCCTGTTGGTGGATTCTGCAATCTGGAGCGGACGGTGGAGGTAGCCAAACGGATCAAGGAACAGGGATTGAAATTTTTGCTTGATTTCCATTATTCCGATCGCTGGGCTGATCCAGCCAATCAATGGAAGCCGAAAGCATGGGAGAATCTGTCCTATGAAGAGCTTCAACGTGCGGTATGCATGTATACGGCTGACGTTCTGAGAACGTTGAAGGAACACGATGCGCTTCCGGACATGGTGCAGGTGGGCAACGAGATTACACCAGGCATGTTATGGAATGAGGGACGTGTCGGTGGAGAAGAGCATGATACGGATGAACAGTGGGAGCGTTTTGCGGGGCTCGTGAAGTACGGAATTGCTGCGGTCAAATCCGTTGACGCGGATATTCAGATTATGATACATATTGATCGTGGTGGAGATAACGCCGAGAGCCGCAAGTTTTACGATCGCTTTGAAGCACTGGGTGTGGAGTTCGATATCATTGGTCTCTCGTATTACCCTTGGTGGCATGGCACACTTGATGCGTTACGTGACAATCTTCATGATCTGGCTGAGCGTTATGGCAAACCGATCAATGTAGTTGAAACCGCTTATCCCTGGACGCTGGAGCAGCCGGAAGGCATTGAATGGATTTTGAATCAGGAAGATATGTTGTTACCAGGATACCCTGCAAGTGTAGAGGGACAGACCAAATATCTGAAGGATCTATTGCAGATTATTCGCGAAGTTCCTGGTGGTTTGGGGCACGGATTCTATTATTGGGAACCTGCCTGGATACCAAGTAAAGAAGAATGGTCCGTCGGACATCCGAATAACTGGGGCAACCTCACCATGTTTGATTTTAAAGGTCGCAAGTTGGAATCGTTTACAGCGCTCGCTACTGCAGAAGAATCAGATGTCGTGACATACGTGTAATATCATACAGGTTCGCAAGTTGTATCTGATAAAACACGTGAAGTCATGCAAGATGATGGTTTCTAATTTGAGCCTTGAATATTGTTGTATTAAATAAAAATTGTAATTCAAAAAGCAAGGGAGTTGTCCTTATGACATACAAATTTCCACCTGTAAGTTCCAAAGCCCCACACATGTTGCATGGCGCAGACTATAACCCGGAGCAATGGCTCCGCTATCCTGAAGTTCTGGAAGAAGATATTCGCTTGATGAAGCTTGCCAAGTGTAACGTGATGTCCATTGGTATCTTCTCATGGGTATCCCTTGAGCCGGAAGAGGGCGTATACACGTTTGAATGGCTGGATCAGGTGTTGGATCGTTTTGCAGCAAACGGTATCTATGCATTCCTCGCTACACCAAGTGGTGCTAGACCTGCCTGGATGTCCGCGAAGTACCCGGAAGTGCTCCGCGTATCCGAGAAGCGTGTCCGCAATCTGCATGGTTTCCGTCACAACCATTGTTATACTTCCCCGGTATACCGTGAGAAGGTTACTGCGATCAACACAAAACTGGCAGAACGTTATTCGGATCATCCGGCTGTAATCGGCTGGCATATCTCGAACGAGTTCGGCGGAGACTGTCACTGTGATTATTGTCAGGAAGCGTTCCGTGGTTGGGTTCAGAAGAAGTATAAAACACTCGATGAACTGAATCATTCGTGGTGGACCACATTCTGGAGCCATACGGTTACAGACTGGAGTCAAGTGGAATCTCCGGCTCCACACGGTGAGACACAGGTACACGCGATGAATCTGGATTGGCGCCGTTTCGTTACAGATCAGACAGCTGATTTTATCGTGCATGAAACAAAACCGTTGAAAGCTCAGAATCCCGATCTGCCAGTCACAACCAACCTGATGGAATTCTATGGCGGTCTGAATTATTGGAAGTTCGCCGATATTCTGGATTTCCTCTCTTGGGACAGTTATCCGACTTGGCATGATGCAGATGACGACGCGAAACAGGCATCCCGGATCGCCATGATGCATGACATCGTTCGTTCCATCAAAGGCGGTCAGCCGTTCTTGTTGATGGAGAGTACTCCAAGTTCGACGAATTGGCAAGATGTCAGCAAGCTGAAAAAACCGGGCATGCATTTGCTCTCTTCTCTCCAGGCTGTGGCACACGGCTCTGATAGTGTTCAGTACTTCCAATGGAGAAAAAGCCGGGGGTCCAGTGAGAAACTTCATGGTGCGGTGGTAGACCACGTAGGAACGGAACACACTCGAGTGTTCCAAGATGTCACCGACGTAGGAACGGCTCTTGAAGGTATGGAAGCTATTGTAGGAACAGCGGTTCCGGCAGAAGTTGCAATCATTTTTGATTGGGAAAACCGCTGGGCCGTTAATGATTCCCAGGGTCCGCGTAATATCGGTGTGAAGTATGAGCAGACCGTGGAAGAGCATTACGAAGCGTTTTGGAAAAAGGGAGTCGCTGTAGACGTTATTGATATGGATGCAGATCTGTCCAAGTATAAGTTGCTGATTGCTCCAATGCTCTATCTGGTACGTGAAGGTGTCGGGGAACGCATTGAGAAGTTTGTAGAACAAGGCGGTACGTTTGTAGCAACTTACTGGTCTGGAATTGTTAACGAAAACGATCTGTGTTTCCTGGGTGGATTCCCAGGCCCACTGCGTAAGACACTTGGCATCTGGTCCGAGGAAATTGACGGATTACATGATCGTGATCTGAACGGAATTATCCCGGAGAAGGGTAATGAGCTTCAACTCAATACAACGTATGATGCAATTGAACTGTGTGATCTGATTCATCTGGAAGGCGCGAAGTCCCTGGCTACGTACCGTTCTGACTTTTATGCCGGACGTCCGGCATTGACGGTCAACCAGTTGGGTTCAGGGAAAGCATATTATGTAGCGACACGTCTGAAAGCACCATTCTATGACGATTTCTATGCGAAACTAATCGCTGACCTCAACATTGAGCGTGGACTTGAAACAGAGCTGCCTGCCGGAACAACGGCACATACGCGTACAGATGGTACAGCTGACTATGTGTTTGTACAGAACTACACACCAGATGAGAAGCTGGTTGAACTAGATGGACAGTCCTATACCGATCTGCTCAGTGGTGATGCTGTGGAAGCAAGACTCAGCTTGAAGCCATATGACATTTGTGTTCTGCGCAGACCGGCTGCCCGGAAATAATATAGATTTTATATGTTACTAAATAAATGAAGTTAGTATTAAGAAGAGATTGCCCTGAACGCCTGCATTGGTGTTCAGGGCATCTTTTTTATTTTATGTATTTGGCTGTTGAACCACTTTTTCTGGACAAGATAAAGGATAAACGTGTCCGCGCAGCGAAGACAAACACGTAACATGTAACTCAAGACTTGCAGTCTGGGAGGAATGGAAATGAATCAAAGAAATCTGGATGGTAACAGCATTATTATTCGACTGGAAATGACAACTAAGGATATCAAGTTTGGCGAAGTGGCTTCGGCCATCTCGGAAGCTGGGGGAGACATCATTGCCATCGACGTGATTTCCACCAATCAGGATGTAAGCGTGCGCGACTTGACGGTCGCAGTTACAGATGCACAAGATAACAGTAAAATTATAGAAGGGGTGCGCCAGCTTAAAGGTGTGTCCATTATTAATGTATCGGATCGGACGTTCCTGCTTCATCTGGGCGGTAAGATCGAAGTAACACCAAAGACCCCGATTCAAAACCGGGAAGATCTGTCACGTGTGTACACTCCGGATGTGGCTCGTGTATGTTCAGCCATTTCAGAAGAACCCGGCAAAGCCTTCTCATTGACAATCAAACGGAATACAGTGGCCGTCGTATCTGATGGCAGTGCGGTACTTGGACTGGGCAACATTGGTCCCCGTGCAGCAATGCCTGTCATGGAAGGTAAAGCGATGTTATTCAAACAGTTTGCAGGTGTGGATGCTTTCCCAATCTGCCTGGACACACAGGATACCGAGGAAATCATACGTACTGTGAAAGCGATATCACCTGGTTTTGGCGGCATTAATCTGGAGGATATCTCGTCACCGCGTTGTTTCGAAATTGAACGTCGTCTGAATGAGGAATTGGACATTCCTGTATTTCATGATGACCAGCATGGCACAGCGGTTGTGTTATATGCCGGTCTGATCAATGCGCTCAAACTGGTGGGCAAGTCCATTGAAGATGTGAAGATTGTGGTCTGTGGTATCGGTGCAGCAGGTGTAGCATGCAGTAACATCTTATTGTCCGCAGGAGCCAGTCGACTTATAGGCGTCGATCGTGAGGGTGCGATTGTACGGACACAAACCTATGAGAATGAAGTCTGGAGTGACTATGCAGCTCGCACTAATCCTGAACTGGAGACTGGCTCGCTGCGTGATGTCATTCGCGGAGCCGACGTGTTCATTGGCCTGTCCCGAGGGAATCTGTTGACTCGCGAAGATGTGCAGACCATGGCGGAAGATCCAATCGTGTTTGCAATGGCAAACCCGGTACCAGAGATTATGCCTGCCTTGGTGGAAGACATTGTGGCTGTAATGGCAACAGGACGATCCGATTATCCGAATCAGATCAACAACGTATTGTGTTTCCCGGGCATCTTCAGGGCAGTTCTGGATTGCCGAGCTACCGAAATTAATGAAGAAATGAAGCTGGCAGCCGCTCAAGCGATTGCTTCGGCCATTACAGATGAAGAGCGTACACGCTATTATATTATTCCGAGTGTGTTCAATGATAAAGTGGTCAAATCGATGCGCAGTCGCGTGATTGAAGCAGCTGTTAAGACGGGTGTAGCTCGGCGTATTCCTCGTGAACAGGCCCGTGAAGGCGGGGAATCGTAAGATGCCAGAGAACCCTCTTCAACCTGGTGGGAATCTGCAAGAATCAGGGCACATGCATAATATAGATGGAATAACGGCAGGAGAGGCTGTTCTGCGCGCCGCCCGATCCTTTGTTCAAGGGGACTTATCCAAGCATAGTGATGGTCATGACTGGCCGCACATTGAACGGGTAACGGCACTTGCGGTTGAACTCGCTCACCGCATGGGTGCAGATCCATTTGTCTGTGAACTGGTTGCATTATTACATGATGTACCGGATGAGAAGCTGAATGAGAGCTTGGAAGCCGGGATGGCCAAACTGAATGACTGGATGGATACCCAGCCTCTTGACCCGGATATTCGTAATAAGGTTGTGGGTATTATTAGCACCATCTCATATGCGGGAGGTGAGCGTCCTGCGGTCAGTTCGCTTGAAGCACAGGTTGTTCAGGATGCAGATCGACTGGATGCACTGGGTGCGATTGGGATCGCGCGAACCTTTGCCTTTTCAGGAGCCAGAGGGCGCGAGATGTACGATCCGTCCCTTCCCCCACGGGAGCAGATGACCCGTGAGGAATATCGCAATGGGCGTAGTACAACGATAAATCACTTTTACGAGAAGTTGTTCAAGCTCAAGGATCTGATGAATACCTCCTATGGCAGGGAGCTGGCGGAACAGCGTCATGATTATATGGTGCAGTTCGTGGACCAGTTCAAAAGGGAATGGGAGGGCACGGACCGTTAGGCAGGCATAATAAGCATGAGTATTCCACAGGGGTACAATTAGTAACCGAGGCGAATCTTTGAAGTGGCGAAAATCCATTTTGAAGATTTGCTTCTTTTTGGGTTAATAATGTGTATTAACATACATAAAGAAATCAATTTCACAATAGCTCTGACTTATGACATGGCAACGGAAGACCTTACATGGTACAATAAATCGTTCTCCTGAATGAATTCAGGCAAAAAAAGAAATATGGGGTAATAATGAACATGATTATCAAATGTAAAATTTCAGGTTCGGTAAAGAGGAGGGGTCATCACCATGTCGTTTGGTGCACGTGTACTTAAGACGGGGATCGCGGTCACGCTTGCCTTGTACCTAAGCAGCCTGTTCTTGAACCCGCAATCTCCCGTGCCTGCCGCAATCGCGGCTATATTCGCCATGCAGCCTTCCATCTATCGTTCCTGGAAATACTTCCTGGATCAATTGCAAACAACCACGCTGGGAGCTATTGTGGCCCTGGTGGGGGGCATGGTGTTGTCCAATGAGCCAATCGCTGTTGGATTAATTATTGTACTTGTCATCATGATCTGTCTTAAATTGAATATGGGGGAGACGGTTGGCCTGACACTGGTCACGGTTGTATCCATTATGGAAGCATCGGGTGACTGGCATTTTGCACTCAATCGTTTTCTGTTGACACTGGTTGGTATTGTATCGGCGTTTCTCATCAACATTACGGTATTTCCTCCGAAACCGAAGGTTCAGTTCGTGAAGCAGATCCATAGTGTATTCAGCGGTATGTCGTTGCTTCTGCGAACCTCGATCTCGGATGAGATCAAGGAAGTTGTATTCCGGGAGGAGAAAAGCAACCTGGGCGGTTCAATTAAGTCTTTGTCCGACAAGTATAACTTGTTCGAAGAGGAACAGAAAAAGATGAAACGTTCGAAATTCAGCGAAACTCGTCAGATGGTGGTCTACAAACAAATGCTGCTTAGTCTGCAAAAAGGGTATGAGGTGCTGGATTCGGTGGAACGCCACTATTTCCAGGCACCGCGGACAACGGCCATGGATCAGTTTTTTGACTCACATCTTGAACTGGTTATCAAATTCCATGAGCATGCACTGCTCAAGTTCGAGGATAAGCTGAAGCCTAATGGGGAAGAGGCCGCACAGTTTGTATTGGATAATGACCGTTTCATGGAGCAGGCGATCACGCAGTTTGATATCGACAAGGAAGGGATGTTACGATTGTCCATCGTGGCTGCTGCGATCTATGATTACGGATATCAACTGGAACGTTTGAATCGACTTGCCGAACATGTGCACAGCGCAAGTGAAGACAAAGAATCACAGGATAAAATTTTGAATTGGCTTAAGTGGCCTTAAATTCAAGTTCAAAAAGTCTGGTTTTCAGTACCAAGAAGATGGAATGAAGATAGAAATGGAGTAGCGGAGCGTAGGAAAACTACGTGAGCAACGGACATTTCGGCTGAATTTCATATTCGATGCTGATGATGCCGTTAGGCATGATTCGTAATCAAAATTAGACTTTTTGAACAACCTCTAAGTGCGAATTGCGCATCTGCTTGGCGATCATATACAATGTAGTTACAACATTGCCCGGACCATCGTGTCCGGGTTGTTTTGTCATACATACGGCTGAAGGGCATGAATGAATATTAACGAACTGAGGGATAGAGACATGATTATTGAGGAATTGGACGCTGAACTAATGGAATGGTTGAGTGGGACAAATCTGGCGCATAAACAGCATGAAGCCATGCAACTGCTGACCGTATCCGAGGATCAGTGGCCGCATCAGGCGATGATCAGTATGGGGGAAGTGATTGCGATAAATCCGCATCAGCTTAGAATGGCTTTATGGCAGGGTACACAGACAAGTATGAACATGAGCAAAACAGGCAAGGCTACCTTGATTGCGGTTCAAGGACATCGATTGCTGCATATCCGTATAGAAGTAGAACGGCTGCCTGAGATTAAGGGGGCTGTTCATCCGAGAGATCGTTTTGAAGCACAAGTGCTTCAAATACGTGTGGATCAGGCACCATATGCGGAGATCACTTCAGGAATAACCTTTCAATTAAAAGATGAACTTGGAGCAATTACACGCTGGAAAGAGACGATTGAAGAATTACGAAAATAGGCAGAAGTAGCTAAGTCAGATGAGGGCCCGGTGATTGGGTAATAATGAAGAAGAAAACAACAAAAAACGCCTCTGCTTGCATCGGGACGTTGTCACTGGTACAATAAAAAATGGTTTTCAGAAAATTAGAACTAATTAACATATAATTAAAATGTTTACTTTCTAATAATTATACCATTGCCTTTTCGGGCTTGTCAAATGGGATTTTGAGGACACAATCCGGGGAAAGAGGGGCTATTAACATATGAGTACAGAGCAGCAGTGGAGTGAAGAACAACAACGGGTCAACACGGTGACCGATCAGATTGAGCGCAAGATCACAACGTTGGAAGATGAAGTAGGTTCCTTCCGGGACGAAGTGGTTGGCATGAGAAAAGACTTCTGGGACGAAGTTACGATGAACTTTAGCGAAGCGGATGATGTCGGGGAGACTTCAACCAGTATGCGGCAGCAGTCACAGGTACTGTCCGATCGGGAGCGCAGTCATCTCAATACAGCGGCTGCGTTGGACAAAATGAAACGACTGCATCATTCACCGTATTTTGGCCGCATTGATTTTAAGGAAGACGGGTATCCAAATGCAGAACGCATTTATCTGGGCATTGCCTCGTTGCTGGATGAGAAGGAAGAATCCTTTCTGGTCTACGACTGGCGTGCACCAATCTCTAACCTGTATTATGACGGAGCGCCGGGTCCAATTACGTACCAGACTCCAAGCGGGGAGATCAGCGGTGATATAGAGATGAAGCGGCAGTTTGTCATTCGGGACGGACGTATCCGTTTTATGTTTGACACGGGGGTTACGATTGGTGATGAGTTGTTGCAGGCCGTGCTCAGTCGAACTTCGGATGCACAGATGAAGAGTATTGTAGCGACCATTCAGAAGGAGCAAAACCGGATTATCCGTAATGACCGGACACGTATGCTCATTGTGCAAGGCGCAGCCGGCAGTGGCAAAACGTCCGCGGCGCTCCAGCGTGTGGCATATCTTCTCTATAAATACCGCGAGTATCTGCAAGCGGATCAGATGGTTCTTTTTTCACCAAATCCCATGTTCAACAGTTATGTCTCCACGGTACTGCCTGAGCTTGGGGAGGAAAACATGTTGCAAACGACCTTTCAGGAGTATCTGGAGCGTCGTTTGGGTCGTGAATATCAACTGGAAGATCCGTTTATTCAACTCGAATATGTACTTACGGGGACGGAAGATCCCGATTACGATGTGCGTATGTCCAGCATTCGCTTCAAGTCATCCGAATCTTTCCTGAAAGTTATTACACGTTATAAGGAGAGCATGTTGTCAGGTGGTATGAAATTCAAGCCAGTACGCTTTCAGGGCCGAGCGATTGTCACCTCAGAGGCTATGGCTGAGAAGTTCTACAGTTTCGAGTCGTCCGTCAAGCTGGTGAGTCGACTGGAGATGTTGCGGGACTGGATGCTGAAAGAACTGTCTGCCTTTGGTAAAGGTGAACTGGATGCGCCTTGGGTGGATCAGCAGCTTGATCTGATGGAGCCGGAGGATCTGCAACGAGCGTATCAACGGTTGAAGCGCAAGCAAAAAGGAAAGACCCATACGTTTAATGACTTCGAGCAGGAAAGAGAAATTCTGGCACGTATGGTGGTCAGTGACCGACTCAAACCGTTGCGTAAATGGATTAAGTCCTTACGATTCGTTGATATAAGACAATTATATGCACAGCTATTCAACGATCAGGCTCAGATGGAGCGATTGCTGGGTGACAAAGCGTTGCCTGCTCAATGGAATGAAATCTGTAAGATGACTTTACGCAGATTGAAGCTTCAGGAGTTGGCATATGAAGATATTACGCCATACTTATACTTGCGTGAGCTTATGCTTGGATTCCATATTAACTCGAATATTCGCCATGTCATCATTGATGAAGCCCAGGATTATTCTGCGTTTCAGTTGGCATTTATGAAGAGGTTGTTCCCACGGGCGAAAATAACAGCACTTGGTGACTTTAATCAGGCAATCTATGCCCACTCTTCAGTACTTAGTGGAACAGGACCCTTGACTAACCTGTACGGGCCAGACAACACGGAAGTCATTGAGCTGACCAGAAGTTATCGATCTACCCGGGAGATCGTGGAGTTTACCCGTGGCATGGTGCCTGGTGGGGAAGAGATTATTCCATTTAACCGTAGCGGCGAGAAACCTAAAGTTATCGTTTCTTCTGATTCCGAGCGTCATATAAACGTCATCACGACAGACTTGAAGCACTTGATTAAGGAAGGGTATGAATCGGTTGCAGTCATCTGCAAGACCGCCGAAGAGAGCAGAAACGTCCATGCTGCATTGAGCAAGGCACTGCCCACAGCACCGAAGTTAATCAAGAAAACGACGCTGGCTTTTGAGCAGGGTGTTCATGTCATCCCGGCGTATCTGGCCAAAGGCGTGGAGTTCGATGCTGTTCTGATCTATGACGGCTCTGCGGAGCAGTATGCCCAGGAGCATGAACGCAAGTTGTTCTACACGGCTTGCACACGAGCGATGCATCTGCTTCACGTTTACTGTGTCGGCACACCGAGTCCGTTTATTACTGCCCAGTCGGAAGAATGGTATGATCTTGGCAAGGTGTCTGCTGCGCAAGTGGACTGATCTAACACTCATATGCATGAAGAAGGCTTCCGTTCAATGGAACGGGAGTTTTTCTGTATATGATACATATCTCGGGAAGAAGCTAGCTTAGCGAGACAAGTGTACATGATGAGGTTTCGGCCATATATAGTTGATCGTATGAAATGGAAATACCTAACGTGAATCCGTAAGGATTGGGTCCCGTGAATAAATACGACAGCATAATTTGTATTGAAGCACAATGGATGTGATTTTTCTTTACACATGAGGTCCGGACTCATATAATCGTAACAATATATTTTTTTGGATCGTTTATTAAAGGAGGCAACAAAATGAACAAACTATCATTTGAACGGCCACTTATGGCCGATTGTGTACCTGAACTGGTCGCTACAGCACGGGGAGATTTGCCAGCGACTTTGGTCATTCGGGGAGGTACGCTGGTAAACGTGATATCGGGTGAGATTTTGCCTGAGATGTCCATAGCTGTACAGGGGGCTCGAATCGCTTATGTCGGTAAAGATGTAAGCCACACCATAGGAGAGCATACCCGGATTATTGAAGCGAACGGTAAGTATATCGCTCCTGGTCTGCTGGATGGACACTGCCATATCGAAAGTACACAGATGAAAGTAACCGAATTTGCGAGAGCGGTGTTGCCTTCAGGCACGACCGGAGGTTTCTTTGACCCTCATGAGATTTCTAACGTGCTTGGTCTCAAAGGACTGAGACTGATGCTGGATGAAGCACGGACCACACCGATGGCTGCTTATATGCAGGTGGCTTCCTGTGTGCCTTCCACTCATCCAGGACTGGAGACAACAGGTGCTTATATCGGGCCTGAAGAGGTAGCGGAGGCTCTTTCCTGGGGTCCGGACATGATTGGTCTTGGTGAAGTGATGAACTTCCCTGGGGTAGTCTATGGGGACGAGACGATGATCGGTGAGATACAGGCGACCCTCCGGGCAGGTAAAGTGGCAGACGGTCATTTCACCTGGGCTGCAGATGACTGGCGTCTGCCAGCGTATGCAGCGAGTGGCGTTACAGGGGATCATGAATGTGTGACCAAAGAAGATGTGGTTGAACGTCTGCGACTCGGAATGTACGCGAAGATGCGCCAAGGTTCGGCATGGCATGATGTAGCAGAGACGATCAAAGCTTGTACTGAGCTGGGTCTGGATACACGCCGGATGATGCTTGTGACCGATGACCGAAGCTCTGAATCCCTGCTCAAAGAAGGACATATGGATTTTGTTGTGCGTCTCGCAATTTCCCAAGGGGTGAGGCCGGTTACGGCTTTTCAGATGGCAACCATTAACACGGCTGAGCGCTTCGGAGTTGCGCGCGACATTGGTGCGGTCATTCCGGGCAATATAGCCGATATTATTCTGCTGGACGGCCGGTTGGCGGATGTACGCGTGGGCATGACGATTGCTGCCGGGCAAGTTGTAGCTGAGAATGGGAAGATGACGGCGGTATGGGACAGCTTCACGTACCCTGAGGAAGCGTTGAACACGGTGAAATTAGAAGCTAATATTCAGCCGGAAGATCTGGAGTTGGCTGCACCGATTCAAGAGGGGATGATTGGTGCCAAAATCATTCATGTCACAGAGAACCATGTGGATACAAAGGAGAAACATCTGCCTGTTACCGTAGAGAACGGCAAGGTTGTGGTTTCAACTTCAGGGGAAGTATGCAAAATTGCGGTATTGGAGCGTCACAAACAAACCGGGAATCGAGCGGTAGCGCTTGTTGGAGGCATCGGCTTCACATCACCTGCAGCGATTGCGATGACGGTTGCTCATGATAGTCACAACCTGTTGATTATCGGTAATGATGATGCCCTGATGGCCGAAGCCGGTAACCGTGTCATTCGAATGCAAGGTGGGGTGGCCGTGGTAACGGCAGCAGGTGTAACCGAATTTCCGCTGCGAATTGCAGGTTTGATGTCAACCGAGCCATTCGAAGTCGTTGCAGCCCAATCGGCAGCAGTCAGTGAAGCTTTACAGTCGGCAGGATGTACGTTGAATAATGCGTTCATGACGCTTTCGTTGCTCGCGCTGGTTGTGATTCCAGAATTACGTTTGTCCGACAAGGGGCTTGTGCGGATCTCGGCAGAAGGTATTGAACTGGTTTCTCTTTTCGATAAAGTGGTTGACAATACACTGGTAGCTCCATCGGGTAATGAATGAACGGAAATGTCGACTAGACATCATTATATAGGGTTCCATATAAAGCCGCCTTAGGGCGGTTTTTTGGTGTGTTTTGAGAGAAAACGCTTTCTAGGTCTTCTGGAGCTTGGTGTACATATGGCAATAATGACTGAAGTCATGCTGAAATAAGGATTGAATTTGAAAATAATGAATAATTGTGACTTTTGAACTATACATACAGAACTACGAATTCCCGAAATATAGTTATATGATTCTTTCGTCGTAAGTCTTAAAGATGATATTGCATATAAAAGCAATCCAAATACGTCGTACCTAATAAGTATCCATTAAATGAATATGAAACGACACAATTTCATCCAGATTTGCACGTCAGAGCTGATAACTTCAGAGGGAGTGTACAAATATGAAAAGCAAAAGGGGTTACCGTTTTATCTTATTACTGAGTTGTTTGATCCTGTGTGTGAGTACAGCCTGTTCTTCCAAAGCCATTGCGGATGGTTCAGTCGACAGTTATGCAACGATTCATGGAGAACTTGATGTGCCGGTGAGAGCGACTTGGGTGTGGGATACGACCCAGATCCGAAGTAATCCTCAAGAGGTGTTAAATTACGCTACAGCGAACAAGATCAATACGATCTATCTGCAGATGAACCGGGATATAAAGATTCCTGAGTATAAAAGTTTTATCCGCCAGGCGAGAGCCAAGAACATGGCGGTTGACGTCATGGACGGAAGATCAGCCTGGGGTTTGACGGAAAACCGGGAGCAGATTGCTTCTTTCCTGGACTGGATCGAGGCATATCAGGCGCAGGCGTTGCCTAATGAGAAATTTGCTGGTATCCATCTGGATATTGAGCCACATGTGCACCCGCAGTGGAAAATCAATCAGGCTAGTGTGATTACGCAGTGGCAAGGCAATGTGGAGTACATTGTTGAGCGAGCATCACGGATGAAGATGCCGGTAGCGGCTGATCTGCCTTTCTGGCTCGATAACTACAAAATCCCGGGTTCCACGATGGCCGTAAGCAGTTGGATGATTCGCAAATTTGACTCCATCACCATTATGGCTTACCGCGATACAGCTGCTGCAATCTATAGTGTAGCGAAGGATGAACTTGCAGAAGCAGCTCTGCTTGGCAAGACGATCTCAATCGCCGTGGAAACTAAGCAAAGTAAGGAAGGCGACTTCATTACTTTTTATGAGGAGGGATCTGCTTATATGGAAACACAATTAAAGTTGGTCGAAAAAATGGCTTCAGTTCATACGTCCTTTAACGGTTTCTCCGTACATGAGTACACTTCATGGAAAACCATGAAAAAGTGAGACACCAATAAGCTCCTTAGCGCAATGCTTGAGGTGATATATGAAAGAGTTCTAACTGAGAGACGTGTCTCAGAGCGTTACGTTGTTAGTTCTTGGGAATTGGAAGTTGATAAAGAAGGTGTTTGCAGTTGAATAGCTGCGAGCACCTTCTTCTTTTACACCTGAACCAGGGCAGAATCCATGGCCACGTTCTCATAGAACATTTTGCGATACTGTGAAGGTGTGGTGGCTTTATGCTTTTTAAATGTAGTGATGAAGTAGCTTAGATGCTCAAAACCCACATCCATGGCGATATCAACAATCTTGTGATCCGTATTCTCAAGCTGAACGCAGGCCTGTTGAACACGGTAATAGTTAATGTAATCTACAGGGGTTTTCTGCACCATCTGTTTGAAAAAACGGCAGAAGTGTCCCTCGCTCATATTGGCTTCATCGGCCAGTTCTTTCAGCTTTAATGGTTCAGGATAACGTTTGTGGATATAACCGAGCACGGATTTCAGGCGCTCTACCTTGTCATGACTCCCTGTAGCCACGGTGCCTTTGAGCGGAGCAGGTCTCATATGTTCGAACATTCGGGAAAATATGAGGTACAGGTACGCTTTTGTTGACATTTCACACGTTTTGGTTCGGGTAGCATGGTCTGCGAATATACGTTTCAGGAGATCCAGAATTTCTTGTCCCCAATCCTCATCTGCCTTGATATGACTTGGGGGAATCACGTTTTTGCGTACCAGTGGACCGATGAATTTCTCTTGAACCGTATCGAAGGTACGGCTGCCAAGCAACTCGGGATTAAATACAATGGAAGAGAATACACAGGGAACATCGCCCTTCAGATACCCCGCATGAATCTCGCCTCTATTGATGAAAATGGCTTCTCCAGCTTGTACCTCAACGGTGTTCATATCAATCTGGAAGACGGCGCAGCCCTTGGTCACCATGGTGAACTCCATCTCATCATGCCAGTGGCAATCGAGAATGCTATCCCCGTTCAGTTGTTGAATATCCGGGTACACACTGACGGGATACATGGCATTGCCGTGAATCCGGTCTTCCCGTAATCGTTCACGTTCCATATCAGATTCTCCTTTTGTATCATTATTAATGTAATCGTTTCCATAGATTGGTGTTGATGTTCAAGAATCGGATGGTTATTATCAAAATCGTGATATATTTGGTCAAAATAAGACAAGAAATTCGTTATTAATATCAATATTATTATAATATAACCAAAGGGGGAAAGAAAACATGAAATTTACTGATGGATTCTGGATGACTCGTGAAGGGTACCAGATTCAAAACCCGACTGACATTCGTGATATTGTACAAAAAGACAATTCTGTGACCGTATATGCGGCAACTAAATATATTCGTTCCAAAGGCGACACGTTGAACGGTACTTTGCTAAAAGCAACGTACAGCTCACCAATGCCTAACGTTATTCGTGTAACCTTGAATCATCATAAAGGCGGAGTGAAAAAAGGGCCTGTATTTGAGCTTAACACACAAGAAGCCAACGTTGAGATCGCAAAAAATGAACAAGGTGCTGTTTTGAAAAGCGGCAATCTGGAAGTTCAAATCGACAAAACAAATGGTTGGGACATTAGCTTCCTGTATGGAGGAAAACGGATTACAGGAAGCGGTCAAAGAGCTGCTGGTTATATTACAGGTCCAAGCAAGGAAGCATACTTCCGCGAGCAGCTTGATCTCGGTATTGGTGAATACGTTTACGGACTTGGTGAGCGCTTCACGCCGTTTGTTAAGAATGGCCAAATCGTCGATACCTGGAATGAGGACGGCGGTACAAGCAGTGAGCAGTCTTATAAGAACATTCCGTTCTATTTGTCCAATAAAGGATATGGCGTATTTGTAAATCATCCTGAACGCGTATCATACGAGATTGCATCCGAGAATGTATCCAAAGTGCAGTTCAGCGTAGAGGGCGAGACGTTGGAGTACTTCATTATCGGCGGTGACAATCCTAAGGATGTACTTGATAATTATACAAAATTAACAGGTAAACCAGCGCTTCCACCGGCATGGACATTTGGTCTGTGGCTGACAACATCATTCACAACGGATTATGACGAAGCAACGGTTAACCATTTTGTAGATGGCATGGCTGAACGTGATCTTCCGCTGTCTGTATTCCATTTTGACTGCTTCTGGATGAAGGAATACCAATGGTCTGATTTCGTATGGGATGAAGCGATGTTCCCGGATCCGGAAGGCATGCTTGCACGTCTGAAAGAAAAGGGTCTTAAAATCTGTGCTTGGATCAATCCATACATTGCAGAAAAATCCTACTTGTTCGATGAAGGTATGGAGAACGGTTATCTGGTCAAAACAGCCGATGGTAGCGTATGGCAATGGGATATGTGGCAAGCAGGTATGGCTCTGGTTGATTTCACGAATCCGGATGCTGTGAATTGGTATAAGAGTAAGCTTGAAGTCCTTCTGGATCAAGGTGTAGATTCCTTCAAGACCGACTTTGGTGAAAGAATTCCGACTGATGTTGTGTACTTCGATGGCTCTGATCCGGTTAAAATGCACAACTACTATACACAGCTCTATAACAAAGCTGTATTTGAATTGCTTGAAGAGAAGATTGGCAAAAACGAAGCTGCCCTGTTTGCTCGCTCTGCAACAGCAGGTGGTCAACAGTTCCCGGTTCACTGGGGCGGTGATTGCTCTTCCACGTATGAATCCATGGCTGAATCACTTCGCGGTGGCCTTTCACTGGGTCTTTCCGGTTTCGGATTCTGGAGCCATGATATCAGTGGTTTTGAAAGCACGGCGAGCCCTGACGTATACAAACGCTGGGTACAATTCGGACTTTTATCTTCTCACAGCCGCCTGCACGGAAGCACTTCGTATCGTGTGCCTTGGTTGTTTGACGAGGAATCCGTGGACGTTGTTCGCGACTTTACCAAACTCAAAATCAGCCTGATGCCGTATCTGTACAATTCTGCGGTGGAGTCAACGGTAAAAGGGATTCCGATGATGCGCGCTATGCTGCTGGACTTCCCAGAGGACCCAACAACATACAGCCTGGATACGCAATATATGTTTGGTGATTCGATTCTGGTGGCTCCAATCTTCAACAAGGAAGGCGATGTTCGTTACTACCTGCCTGAAGGAACTTGGACGAACTATCTGACAGGAGCGAAAGTACAAGGTGGACGCTGGATCAGTGAAAACCATGACTTCAAAACACTGCCCATGATGATTAAACCAAACAGCCTGATCGCTGTAGGTGCGGTGGATAGCAAACCGGATTACGACTTTGCGAGTGATGTGTCCTTGCACTTGTTCGAACTGGCTGATGGTCAAACGGCTCAAGCTGTCGTTGTGAACCAAGCGGCTGAACAGGAGCTGACAGTTAACGTTACACGTAATGGATCAGTGCTGGATGTTCGTGCAGAAGGTGCGGGCAAACCATGGAGCTTGGTGCTTCGCGGCATTGAGAGTGTATCCAGCGTTGAAGGCGGTTCCCAAGTGTCTGGTGCAAATGGTGTTGTCGTTACGGCAGCAACAGGCTCAAACGCGCTTACAATCCAACTGTAACATGATATAGTAGAAGAAAAGGACGGTGCCGAAAGGTGCCGTCTGTTTGTCTACGATGATAGGAGATTGAATGAAATGAGTACAATAAATTCGGGTTTACACTGTACGATATCAGCAGAGATGCTGCATCAACTGGTAGAAATTCATTTTGGAAGCGATACCAAAGTGAAGGAGTTTGGTCTTCTGCAAGGTGGACTTTTTAATACAACCTATCGGATTCACCTTGAACATACATCCTATACGGATGTGATTTTACGTTTGGCTCCAGAGCGGGGAGAGATGGCGGCTGGTTCTGCAGGTGATCCACTATTTTCGTTCGAACGCACGATGATGGCGGCTGAACCGATTGTATATGAATATTACCGCAAGGCAGGCATTCCTGCTCCCAACATTATCGCCTGTGATGACAGCGGGTCCATCATTCCAAGAACGTACATGTTTATGGCGTTTATCCCGAGTAAGCAGCTGGATCACGCATCAATTTCAGACATAGACAAAGAGCGATTGTATCATCAGCTTGGCGAGTATACCGCCATCATGCATCAGATCGAGGGTACATCGTTTGGCTGGCCGCAGGGGGATGGGACGATTAAAGGCTCGGATCAATGGTCCGAGGTGCTGCACTCTTTTGCAGAAGAAACGGCACTAAAAGCGGCACAAGCCGAGTATATGCCAGGTGTAGGGGAAGAGATCGCCGCTATTTTCATCAAAAATAAAGACTTATTTGATCAAGTGACCCGCCCGGTGCTCGTTCATAATGACCTCTGGGAAGCGAATGTACTTGTTCATCAGGAAAAGAGTGAGCTGAACATTGCGGCAATCATTGACGGGGATCGATCCATGTTTGCCGACAGGGAGTTTGAAGCCATATTGTCGACAGAGTCGGTGGCTTTCCATGAAGGATATGATCGTCCTCTGGACTCATCTATTGAAGGACAGGCACGCAGGCTTGCCTACCGAATACTGTCTTCGTATTTTAATGCCTACGTTCATGAACATCAGGTTAATCAACCTGAAGATGGTCAGAAGTATCGCCAGCGCACGCTGGATTTACTGGAGCAATGGAAGCAACTTGGACTTAACTAATTCGCAGGGGGAATGAAGGATGAAGGAGTATCATCAATACCCGATGTGGGATGCGTCACTTTCACTTGAGGAAAGGTTGGATGACCTGATTGCACGATTGACAACGGAGGAGAAGATCCGACTAATTCCTACACGCGAAGCAGCTGTACCAAGACTGGGCATTCCAGCCTACAACGTTGGGGGCGAAGCTGCCCACGGGGTTGCATGGAAGGGGGAGGCAACGGTATTTCCGCAACCTCTCGGTCTATCCAGTACCTGGAATACAAGGCTCATGCGGGAGATTGGTTCAGTCATTGGCGATGAAGCGAGGGCATATCATCACCGTGATCCTGAAGTTCACGGATTAACACTGTGGGCACCAACGGTTGACTTGGAACGTGACCCACGTTGGGGCAGAACAGAAGAAGGGTATGGTGAGGACCCAGTCCTCACGGGAGAAATGTCGGCAGCTCTCGTCAAAGGAATGCAGGGAAATGATCCTTTTTATCTGAAAATGGTCGCGACATTGAAACACTTTTTTGCCAATAATAATGAGAAAGATCGGCTGAATTGTTCATCCAGCATCGATCCGCGGAATCTGCGGGAATATTATTTGAAAGCATTTGAGACGCCATTTGTAGAAGGTGGAGCCTTGTCCATGATGACAGCTTACAATTCCATTAATGGTACACCTGCTATTGAAAGTCCATACGTGAATGATGTGGTTAAGGGTGAGTGGTCGATGCCAGGTTTCATTGTATGTGATGGTGGAGACCTGTCACAGACGGTTAACTATCATGGTTATCACACCAGTCATGCCGAATCAGCAGCAGGTGCGTTGAAGGCAGGAGTGGATTGTCTTACAGATGAAGTTGATCTTGTTGTATCTGCTCTGGAGGAGGCTCTTGACCAGAATCTGTTGGAAATAACTGATTTGGACCGAGCGATTCGTAACATCTTTGGTGTGCGGATGCGACTTGGACAACTGGATCAGTCGGGGAAAAATCCATATGCGTCTATTCCCGAGTCGGTATTATGTGCACCGGAGCACGCCAAACTCAGTTATCGTGCCGCTGCCGAATCCATTGTTTTGCTCCAAAATGATGGATTGCTTCCATTGCAGCCAGAAGCGTTGCAGAAAATCAGTGTGATTGGACCACTTGCGGATGTTGTCTATACCGATTGGTACAGTGGCACACTGCCTTATCGTGTATCCGTCCTCGATGGACTGCGTAATCGACTACCTCAATCAGACATAACGTATGCAGATGGGAATGACCGTATTCAGCTGAAGACAACAGATGGACAAGTTGTAACTCTTGGTGCGCAAGGTACACTCGTCGCTGTACCGGAAGCCAGTGCACCTCCAACCGCCGAATTTGTACATCAGGATTGGGGTTGGGGAAGTCATACGCTGAGAAGTGTGAACAATAATCGATACGTTAGCTTAACCGAGCAAGGTATCTATCAGGCAAATGCACCGGAGATTGGTGGCTGGTTCGTGAAGGAAGTTGTTCGCATAGATCCTCTAACGGATGGAAGTAACACCTTGCGGGCGTGGAACGGTATTCCTGTTGGGCTGAGCGAATATCAGGGACAGTCTGCTGTATCTCCACTCCGGCCACAAGGAGAACAGACTACAGCTACAGGTACAACTCCGAATGATATTGGTGACTCTGGACACGCAAGTCAATCACCTGGCAATACACAGATACCTTCTGCATTCAATATTGAAATTGTGACAAGCGGAATACAACAAGCTGTAGAAGCTGCACGTAGCAGTCAGGCATCTGTCGTTGTTGTTGGCAACAGCCCATACATCAACGGCAAAGAAGAAATTGACCGCCCAAGTCTGCTGCTTCCGCCGAGTCAGGTCGAACTTGTCAAAGCTGTGTGTGAAGCCAATCCCAATACAGTGGTTGTCATTATGGGCAGTTATCCATTTGCCTTGCAGGAGTTGAAAGGTATTGCCCGCGCAATCGTTTATATGACACATGCAGGTCAGGAATTGGGGAACGCGCTTGCAGATGTGCTGTTAGGTCATTATGCCCCAGCAGGCAGATTGAACATGACATGGTATGAAGATGAATCACAGCTTCCTGACATGATGGATTATGACATCATTCAGAATGGCATGACCTATATGTATCATGAAGGACCGGTTCAATATGCATTTGGTCATGGCCTGACGTATTCGGAATTCGAATACGAAGCGATTCGTGTAAGTCGCAGTGCTACAGAGGAATCCACGACCACAGATCAATTGAAAATTGAAGTGGAGGTACACAATACAGGTCAACGTGACAGTGATGAAGTCGTACAGATCTATGGATCTTCGCATACCTCCCGAGTGAAACGTGCTCAGAAGCAACTCCTTGCTTTCCGCCGTGTTCATGTCAAAGCAGGGACACGTGTTACGATAAGTCTAGAAGTCCCTGTTCAGAAGCTGGCGCTATGGGATGTTACCCGAGATCGATACTGCCTGGAGACAGCAACCTGGGCCATCCTGGCAGGGCGCTCTTCCGCAGATATACGTCAGTCGGCTGATACTGAAATTGAAGGTGAGACGATTCCTGATCGTCCGCTGCACTTGCTTACCTTTGCTGAGAATTACGATGCTTGTGCAGGTGTTCTACTGGATGAATGTCTGGAAGGGCGTTCGGCAGTTCGGGCAATCATTCGGGAAGAACCCTTATATCAAGAGACTCAGTTGTCCTGGATCGCTTTCAACCATAATGCTGTTCAAAAAGTACAAGGATTTGAAGCCAGAGTGGCAGCTTTTGGGGAAGAGGGCAGTCTGGAGATTCGTTCCGGAGGACTGGAGGGCGAACTGCTCGGTGTATGTGAAGTTTCTGGACCTGGAGGCAGTGTGAATGGGAAAGATATCAAGTGGACAACAGTCCAGTGTTCACTTGAGGCGCCACATAAGGTGAATGAGCTGTATATTATTTTCAAAGGTGGAGCAGCGTTACGGCACTTTAGATTGTTGTAGTTGTAGCCATCAGTGAACCGAAGAAGCTGTCTTGCACGAATACGTGCAGGCAGCTTTTTGGTGTGAGAAACGGTAACATCCAACATGTCCTGAATAATCAACCTTCGAAACAAGCACAATAATGCTGTTGTGTGTAGAATCTGTAAAGGTGGTTGTGGTATGAATGATAAAAAGTGGGACCTCGTCGCACTTGCTTCCATCCCTTTAATTATGACCTTGGGTAACTCCATGCTTATACCGATCTTGCCACAGATTGAACGTGAATTGAAGGTATCTGCATTCAAGGTCAGTATGCTTATTACAGTCTACGCTGTAGTTGCCATCCTGCTTATTCCAATCGCAGGGTATTTGTCTGATCGTTTTGGCAGAAAAGCAGTCATTATTCCCAGCCTCATCATTGCAGCCGTCGGGGGTGCTGTAGCTGGTGTAGGTGCATGGATGCTGGATGGAAATGTAGCTTACTGGACCATTTTGGGTGGCAGGTTATTACAGGGGGTTGGAGCAGCCGGCGCATTCCCTATTGTCATTCCATTGGTTGGGGACATGTTTAATGATGAAGATCAGGTTAGCAAAAGCCTGGGAATCATTGAAACCTCGAATACATTTGGTAAAGTGTTAAGTCCGATTTTGGGTGCAGCACTGGCTGTTTGGCTATGGTTTTTACCATTTATGGCTATTCCTGTATTGTGTTTAATCTCGGTGATTCTGGTTATTTTCCTGGTGAAGTCTCCCAAGAAAAAAGAAAAGCCACCCACCTTTACGGAATTTGTGGCTTCCATTCGGGACGTATTGAAAGAAAAAGGTCGATGGTTATACGCCTTGTTTGCAATCGGTGGAATTTGCATGTTTATTCTTTTTGGTGTGCTTTATTATCTATCCGAGACGTTGGAGAGCGAGTTCGGCATGAAAGGGGTCGTAAAAGGTCTTGTACTTGCGATTCCGTTGGCAGCCTTATGTCTTTTTTCCTTTTTCGGAGGAAAGTGGATTGGAAAGAGTAAGCCTCGCATGAAATGGCTCGGATTCGCAGGACTAGTTCTTGTAACCGTTTCGCTGGGTGTTATTGGGATTTTCGATAATATCTACGTTGTGTTGGGACTGTTCACATTAGGAAGTGCCGGAGTAGGAGCAACCTTACCATGTCTGGATGCTCTTATTACTGAAGGTGTGGATAAGAAACAGCGTGGTACAATTACAGGTTTGTTCAGCAGCATGCGATTCATCGGTGTATCGCTTGGTCCTCCTGTTGTGTCCCTGTTGATTGGCACACAACATTTTTGGCTTTTTGGTGTGCTCGCCGCATCTGGAGCTATAGGGGCATTGCTCACCTTATTTGCGGTCAAACCCAATAAGGGAGACCAACCTACTTCAGGAAGCGGACATAAACAGGATGAACGGCATATCGATCGGATTGAGACGAGTCGAGGTTATGCTCCTATACGGCGCAAGAAAAGTCCACTCTAGGTGGATGGTATTAGCCGACAAATCATTCTTATCTTTAATTGAATACCATAAACCATAAAAAACGCGTTTACGCCTGAGAAAGTATGCATCCTCGGTGTAAACGCGTTTTCTTGATCATGAGAATAAACCACGTAATCGTGTCACTCCCATTGACGGGTTTATTTTTTATTTTTGGTATCTTGCGTATCGTGTTCCGAATCCTTGGGCTGACCTGTATTTGTTGCAGGTATATGCGTATGAGCGAGCAGAGCATGAGGTTCTATGGAGAAGCTGCCGCTTCGTTTTCCCTGAATCAGATAGATAAGCAAGAACAGAATCATAAACATCACGGAATATCGGTACATATCGGTATAACTGGTTATGGCCGCAATGGCGCCAAGAAGAAGGGCACCGGTTGCGATACCCAGATCCAGCGAGTTCAAAAACATACCGTTAGCCATACCCCGCTGAGATGGAGATACAACTTGAATCATCCAGGTCTGCAGAGATGACTGCATGGAACCATAGCCGATCCCGTAGATAAAGGCAGCAATGAACAAGATGGACATGGAGGTTGCATACGAGAGCAGAAAGAGGCCAACAGCAACGAATATTGCCCCTGGAATAAGCAGTGCTTTTGGACCCTTAGTGTCATAGATCCGTCCTGCAAAGGGTCTAACCAATAACACGGCGAGTGCATTGAACAAAAAGAACAGCGCAGGATTGGCCAGATTGGCTTCCTTGCCATACAGAACGATGAATCCGACAAGTCCACCATAGGTGATGGATAACAGGCAATTCAGCACACTGGGCAGAATCAACTTGCGGTTGAAAGGTGTCTTCTGTTTTGGGTTGGACCCTGAAGCACTTGTTGTGGCTTGTGGCATGATGGTTGTACTGTTATCGGTTCTGACTGCTTTCTTGCGTGTCAGCGAATAACTCAGTGGATAGATCACAGCGAGGACACCCGCAGTACATAACATGAGGGTTACAAATCCAGCACCCTGTAGCAGAGTGACCCCAATAATTGGCCCCATAGACATAGCCAGGCTAGTCGATAGACCAAAGTAACCCATACCTTCACCCATTCGTTTGACGGGCACAATGTCCGAGGCCATCGTTGGAAAAGCGGTACTGCTCATACCAAACCCGATACCAAACAACATTCTCAGCAACAAGAGCACAGCTATACCGGCAGCAAAATAATAGCCGAGCGTTGCCAGCAGGGCTACGGACAGGCCTATATAGATCATGGCGTTACGAAGGCCCTTCTCCAGTGCTTTCGCGGAATAGAGACGGGCTGCAATGGCACTTAGTGCAAACAGACAGGTGAATAAACTTACTTCAAAAGCATTGGCGTGAAATCGCTCCTGAACGTAGGACGGAAGCGGAGAGACGATCATGTGCAGTTGCAAGAACAACAAGAAGTTGCACAGCATCAGCAGAATAAAATCGGTGGTCCATAGTCTAACTTGTGTAGATTGTTCTTTCATGATGATGTATTCCCCCTGAGTTGTGATTCATTACAAGTTGCGGTTAATGAGGGAAAGAGTATGTTTAAATGCTTCCATCTGGTCTTCGGGTATACCTTCAGCAAGTTCTTTATTCATTTCTCTTTCAATCGGAACGAGGATATCAATTAACGCTTTGCCTTCTGTGGTGAGATATAACAGATAGGCTCTGCGATCCTGTTCACTGGTCCGGCGTTCTACCCAGCCTTTTTTCTCAAGCAGATCAATAATCCGCGCAGTGGTGGGTTGGTCTTTGAAGACACGTGCAGCGAGCTCCTTCTGATTCACACCTTCACCGCGGTCAACATTAAAGAGAACAGAAAATTGCTCTGTCGTAATATCATAAGGTTTGAATCGCGTTGCAAGTAAAGCTACAGCTTTACGATGTGTGAAACCCAGCATGAATCCAACAGATTGTTCCAGTGTATAGTCCATGTGATTGCTAGACCTCGCTTCCTTAATAAAATGTTCCAATCAATTAGTTGTTATAACAACTATATGTTAAACAAGTATTTTTGTCAAAATGAAATATTCTCATATTGAACGTACGGGTGCGCTGTGCAATGATCCGAAAATACTGTTAGAATAGTAATGAAACCGCTTTTATGGAATCGATGTCTTGCGTGCTTGAAAAGTGTAGAAAACCAATTTGCTCTAACTAATGTTGGAGATGACCAAGGAGAGCTGTGCATGCTAAAGAATATACCCGCAATAATACCTCCAGAGTTACTCAAAATCATGTCCGAAATGGGCCATGGAGACGAGTTGGTTCTGGCGGATGGCAATTTCCCCGCAGCCAGTCATGCCAAGAGACTGGTACGCTGTGATGCACTGGGAGTCGTTGAACTGCTGGATGCCATCCTGCAATTATATCCACTGGACACCTATGCTAAGCGTCCCGCTGCTGTCATGCAGGTTGTGGAAGGGGACCAGGTGATCCCGATCATATGGGAAGACTATCGCCGGTTGATTGAAGAATATGAAGGCATAACGGATGCTTTTGATCATGAAGAGCGATTTGATTTTTATAAACGTGCTTCGAATGCCTATGTGATTGTTGCAACTGGTGAGCGAGCGCAATATGCCAATCTGATTTTGAAGAAAGGTGTCATTTTCCCCGATGCTGATCCTGGTCAGGAACAGCAGAATGCTGAATCGAACTGAATAATTACGGCGACGGAGCAGTGGATGCTCTGGTCGCCTTTTTATTTTTACCATTGCGGAGCCAGTATACCAGAACGTACAGAATGGGCATGGATTCGATAAGTACCGTGTACAAAGGTACAGCGTAAGAGCGGATAGCCAACTCGTAAGAGGCGGCATCTCTGGCATATTGAAGTACAATGGCAGCAGCCGTTCCCCCAATTAGATACACAACAGATTTTTGCTGCCTGATCCCGCTGAGTTTGGAGAGACAGACGGAAGCGACATACAACAGAAATGAGCTGCGAGTGAACATCGTTGTTGACCAAATTGCGATCAGAACAGGGTCCAGATTATCCAGAAAATCTCCGTATCGCGCAAAGCGTACCATCTCAAGTAAAGGATAGCGAAGCCCGGCGGCAACATACGGACCAAAATTCATCAAGATGAATATCCAGAATACAACGATGAATATAACAACGGTGATGCCGGCAAATAACATGCTTTTCAGCATAGGACGCCTGAAAGCAACGACCGGTGCGAGGAAGAGGAAAAACATCCATTCGGAGAACCATGGCATGGTGGACAAAGAACCCATCATGATCTCACCCAGATCATGATGGGTTGCCATCGCAAGCAGCATGCCAGTATTGCCCCCACCCCCAACCGCCGGAATAAGTAAGCCGGAAGTGAGAAGCTGTACCAGAAAAATACCTTCCGACATAAATACAATGGTAACCAATCCTGAACGCGCAGTCAGGCAGATGCACAGCAAAGTGAGGGTTGATGTTAACCATATCGGAGTCTGTGGCAGATACATCGATTGCAGGAAGATAATGAAATTCTCCACATCAATGGACAACAAGTAGATACACAACATTAGAATTAACCCGATATAAAAGCGATGCACAACCTTGCCCACGATATCTTCTCCATAGGAAATCCAGGGTTTGTCGGGGTTAATGGAACCCAAACGGTATGTAAAGAACAGAAAAATCAGACTGAGTAAAAAGCCGCCGATGGTTGATAACCATCCCTGATAGCCACTCATTTTGAATAAACGTTGCAGAAGAAAGGCAATGGGTTCGGAATACAGGTAAACAAACATGAAGCGGTAAGCCTGCCCCGCAGTCAGATGGTTCATGGTTAATCTCCTTTCTTATTTAATCATGTGATCAACCCAGCCAAAGACCAACTGGATTACATCATTGGGATTAGGCCATGCTGACCAGCTTACAGCGAGCGTGTTCCATACGAGAAATAGGCCGAGCAGTATGAAATAGGCACGTCTGATTGCTTTTTTGCTTGTTTTTACAGATGACCAATCCAGTAAATACAGTCCCGCAAATACTAAAACGGCTAACACGTATGTAACCTCCTTAAAAAGCCATTCCCGTGCAAGCTAGAAGCTTGACTCCGAGCCAACAAATTGAATGTTGATATTTGTGTTGACAGAAAACTGAAGATCATTCTTTACATAGTTGATCCATGTAGGCCGCAGCTTCTTCCATACCTTCGGATATCTCCATTCGAGCCGATATCCAAGCATGAGTATGTCGGAGCCTTGGTGTTTCGCGGTTTGAATGGCCTGAGTAAGATGAGCACTCACTTTTTCATTAGCAGCTTGTTCAATGTCCTTAATCCCAACAATATCTTCGGCCTTTAATACAGGAATGACCGAATTCAACTCCGCTTTGCCCGACAAATTGATTACAAAATGTGGTTCACCATTCTGGAGCTTTACATGTATATCCGAATGCATGCGGTATAACTTCATGCTTGCTTTTTGTTTTTTGGTTCTAACCGAAATGGTCATCGAATCCAGGTTTTGTCCTGCCCAGGCAACAGCGCGTGCTTCATCCGCCGAGAGTGTTCCAACCATCCGCATCTGACTGAATATGGAGCCACCGATTTGACTGACCCACTTTTTGGATTCTCCCTCTTCGCTGACCATGTTGGTTTGTTTGCTGCCTAACATCGATGAGGCAAATCCCTGATTCATTTTATCGGATGTAAATATGCTTAACACCTGGGTTTTTAATAGGTTTTCCTCGGTGGAGAATTCCCGAAGCACGTCACTTGGCGTTTCTTCGAATACCGGAGTCAGATCAGAAACGTCCTTGGCTTTGCCATTCGCAACCATTACGTAGCTGCTCAGGTGGAAAAGGGGCTGACGTGCAATCCATTCCATCGTGTCTTCAATCCCCTCACGTGCATAAGCTTGGCCAAAGACAATCACTCGCGTATGTCCCCAAGATATTTTACGTGTCAAGTCTGTCTGGATACGCTCTATCGCATCGGCAATTGTCGGTGCAGTTGCCGAAACCGCTGCATATGGATCTTTGCCTGTACCACCACCTTCTGGAGAAAGACGATTGGGGAGCGGCATGCTGAGGGTGACCTCGATCTCTCCAGGGGTATCTGCTTTGTCCACGTACATGGCCGTAATAAAGGTGCGCTCATTAATCTCGACTTTCGACCAGCATCCGGTACATAACAGACAACAAATAATGACGACCATAAGTGGAAGGCGAGACTTTCGAAATATCATGATGTATCCTGCCTCCTTTCATTATCGGTCGCATAGGCTTTAGTTCGTTTTTTCATCAAGAACCAAGGTACCCGAATAAACGTATCCTTAAAATCACGCAGGACGAGTGGGGCAAAAGGCTGCATGTACGGAACACCAAATGAACGCATGCTGACCATATACCAGTACAACAGATAGATAGAAATGACTACACCGAATAAGCCCAGTGTTCCTCCCATCAACAGAACAGGAAAGCGGAGCAGTCGGAAGGCCAGACCTAACTCGAAATGCGGAATAATAAAGGCTGCAATGCCTGTAATGGACACCACAATAACCAATGGAGCAGAGACAATACCTGCCTGTACAGCGGCTTGTCCAATGACTATACCGCCAATAATAGAAACCGTCTGTCCAAGCGGCTTGGGAATACGTATTCCCGCTTCACGTAATCCTTCGAAGGTAATCTCCATGATGAAGGCTTCAATTAATGCCGGAAAAGGAATGTTCTCTCTCGCGGAGGCAATTGTAATGAGCAGATTGGTTGGAATGATCTCGGGATGAAATGTAGTAACTGCTACATATACGGAGGGCAGCAGGAGAGCAATGACGGCAAACAGCAAACGGATAATCCGGATAAATGAAGCCGAATGGAACCGCTGATAATAGTCCTCGGACGACTGCATCAAAGAGAAAAATGTGACTGGAATAAGCAGGGAGAAGGGTGTTCCATCCTGCATGACCCCGATTCGTCCTTCTACGAGAGCAGCTGCAACGGTATCTGGTCTTTCGGTATATTGATACTGTGGAAATGGAGAAAGCGGATGGTCTTCCAGAAACTCTGATAGATAGCTGACCCCAAGACTGCTGTCCATATCAATCTCACCCAGACTGGTTAATACATTTTCCAAAATCTCAGGTTTGCATAATCCTTGAATGTAAATAACAAAAACTTCGGTTTTGGTATATTTGCCGATGGTAAATTTGATCATTTTAAAATCGGGATGTTTGATTTTGTGTCGCAGCAGAGACATATTTACATTAATATCTTCGATAAATGCTTCCTGGGGGCCAACGACGACGACTTCATTTGTTGATTCAGGTACGGAGCGCTTCTGATAATTTTGAATTGAAAAAATGATCATGCCAGACATGCCTTCGATATAGAGTGCTGCGTTACCGGTTACGATATCATCTACCACCGTTTCCGCTGAATCCCTGTGCTCGTTTTCAAGAGAAAAAAAGGTTCCGCTCACGACTTGCGTAATGAAATCGGGACCGACCTCGTTCCGTGCAGCCTCCTCGAGCAGGGGCTTCACAATAGCTTCGCGCATGATCTGTGTATCAACAATGGATTGAATATAGAGCAAAGTGCAATGGAGCGGCCCGATCTGAAGGGGTTGATAGATCATATCTGCCACGCCGATTAGACGTGATTGCACCTGTATCAGAATGCTTTCTTTCATAGATCCCTTCCTCCTAAATCAATGAATGGTTCAGTTCCCTGTCCGCTGAGCGATACTATAGTGTGCAACGCTTCGACTGAAATATACTCCGAACGATGAATGTTCGGTATCTCTAGAGAAAAGTTCCTGGATACTACAAACTTTGATACAGATGATGAATGGGGAAAGGGAGGGGACTGTTTTACAATTGAAGAAATACAAACGATGAGACGATGGTCTCCATCCCAGAGGAGTTGAGTGAAATGCAGCATCGAATCAGACAAGCGGGTCTTTCAGATTGTAACGAAGTGGGACAATTGTTCAATGAGTACAGGATGTTCTACAACCAAAATGCTGACATTGAGGCAGCACGTCAGTATATTAGAGAACGAATGGAACGCCATGAATCGGTGATTTTGGTAGCAGAAAAGCCACTCTCGGATGGCTTAATTTGTACTGGATTCGTTCAGTTATATCCCAGTTTCAGTTCGGTATCGATGGGGCCTGTCTGGGTGCTAAATGATCTATATGTGCATCCGAATTATCGTCAGCAAGGCATTGCGAGGAAGCTCTTGCAAGTAGCCAAGCAATTGGCATTTGAGCGTGGAGTTCTTCGTATATCACTCTCAACTGAGTTAAGTAACAGGCAAGCCCAAGCTTTATATGAATCCGAAGAATATGCACAGGATACCAAATTCATGTATTATGAACTTAATGTATAAAGGGATGCTCCAAAAGGCGCAATATATAAGCACTATATAGATGAATGGCAGACTCGTGTCGTCGGGAACAAGGGGGAGTCGCAACATGATGCAGTGGATTGCCATGATCACGATGTTAATTGATCATATAGGAGCTGTCTTTTTTCCGCATATTATAGAGTTGAGGATCATAGGTCGTATCGCTTTTCCAATCTATGCATTTGCAGTGTATATTGGGTATAAACATACACGAGACGTGCAAAAATACATATGGCGGCTGTTCTGGCTCGCGATCATATCACAGGTGCCGTTCATGGCTGCGTTTAATCATTATTCTCTGAACGTGGTATGGACATTATGGTCAGCCCTTTTGGTATTATTCGTTATCGATAAATTGCCATCCCGCCTACTGGGTATTCCGATTGTAATTGGAGCAGGTTGGTTCATGGAAATTAGCCAAATGGATTACGGGATGTACGGGTTGGTATTGGTCCTGTTATTCCGTTATTTCCAGGGTCCTGTACTTGTCGTGGCACATGTCTTGTTAAATGCACTATATCTTCTGCTGCATAACAGCTCTGTGCAAATGTATAGTGTGCTCGCAACCGCCGGCATTGCTATTGCTCAGTATTACCAAGCGGGATTCCGTATGAAGGGGCCACGTTGGGTGTGGCGCTATTTCTATCCTGCGCATCTCGCCATTATTGCAATTATCCGATGGGTCTAAAAGAATGATCCAAAAATGCGAAGTAAAGAAGCCATCTTATCGTCAGTGAGTGACGATAGATGGCTTCTCTTCGTGATAGTGTGAACTTACTCCATTGCTGTAGAAGTGCCGTTATGGTGGCGGATTGCAGACGGGAAATATCCAATCTGAACGGCGTAGTCCAACATGGCGGAGATGAAGCGATCATCTGTTCTCGCACATGAGATTCCGGCAGGCTCCACATAAGCCGTTGTGACAGGGCAAGCATAGACATATGCTGAATCCTTCGCACCGTCGCCTTCAAGCTGTGCAATAGCCAACTGAAGAGCTTCCGGCTCCTTGCTGATGCTCGAGTCGAACAACCAGCGTGTGTAATCCGCGAATGGTAGCGTCTCGACTTCGTAACCAGCCCGATTCACAGAACGGATCAGCTCATCATAGCGGATAGGCTCCGGATTACAGATGTGGAATACACGACCGGCGGTATCCTGACGTAAGGCCAGATGAACGATCGCTTCACTTGCATAGTTAATCGGTGTGAAATCAACCATCCAGTCTGCCGCAGGAGCCTTGCCGAGCAATAACATCGCTTTGATCATACGATAGAAGGCGTTGCTGTCAATATTGGACTGGAAGCGTCCAGTCTCAGAGTGGCAAGTGAGGTTACCTGCACGATAGATGCTGACAGGTACTCCTTGCTCAGCGGCAATCATGAGCACTTTCTCGGCTTCAAGCTTGCTGTCCGAATACAGGTTGTCCACATGCAAGTCAGCCGGGAACCGATCATATTGCAGGGAAGATTCCCATTGTCCGCTGAGTGCCAGATCTTCCGGAATACCCATCGTGGATACATGGTGGAAGGAAGCACCTGGTTTGCTGCGAATCAAGTCTAACAATGCGACCGTTCCTTCCACGTTTGTTTTGGCGAACTGATCGGCATCTCCGAAATGACGTACGTCTGCAGCGCAGTGGATAACACGGTCAATTCGATCCTGTACATAAGCCGTTTGTTCAGCGGACAGACCGAGATTAGGTTGTTCGAGATCCCCTTCAATAATCTCCACACGAGTGGAGAGCTGGTCAGTCAGTTGTTTGCCAAAATAACCTTCCAGTACGTTAGTCAAACGTTCCATTGCAGTTATTCCATTGGATGGTCGACGAACAAGGGTGTAGATTCGTGTACTGGAATTCAGAATTAACTGTTGCAGCACATGAGAGCCCAGATAACCAGTTGCTCCGGTCAGTAACACATGCTCAGGTTCACGAATGAGCGGATACCCCAACTGGGATGTTAGCTCCACAGGGTGTTCGGATAATTGTGTAATCATACCATCGGTCACCACTGAATCCGTAACTTCTCCTGCACTGAGGGACAATACTTCCACACGACGAGCGAGAGCGCGGACTGTTTTCTCGGCAAAGAAGTCGGCAATTTTCAGTTGCGGATAATGTGGCTTCAGAATGACCAGTACATGAATGACTCGGAGTGAATCCCCACCGATATTGAAGAAGCTGTCTTCGACACCGAAGTCATCATGCTGAAGGATTTCTTTCCATGCGTCCAGGATGATGGATTCCGTCTCCGTCTCAGGCATGACCCGGTCAGGACGATCTTCATGTCGTTCCACATGAGGCAGGGATACCATCGCTTTGCGATTGATTTTCCCAGTCGGTGCAATCGGCATTTCATCCAGCTGACAGATCCACTTCGGTACAAAATAAGAAGGAAGTTTCTCCGTCAGTTCTGCCTTGATGTCCGAAACAGAGAGGGTACTGCCATCTTTCGATGTAAAGTAACCAACCAGCATATTTTGTCCGTCGGATTCTTTCTTCGGAATGACGGCAACGTTCTGGATCTGATCAAGCCGTGCAAAGTGATCTTCAATCTCCCCAATCTCAATCCGGTGACCGCGAATTTTTAGCTGTGAGTCACTGCGACCAACATATTCAAGCAACCCGGAATCCAGCAATTTGGCAATATCGCCAGATTTGTAGATTTTCTCACCTATCGCAAACGGGTTCTCAATGAATGCTTGCTCTGTACGTTCTGGCTGATTCAGATAACCTTTGGCCAGTGCAGGGGTAGAAATATATACCTCACCAGGTACACCTGCGGGACAGAGCTGTTGTTCTTCATTTACAATGTATACTTTGTAGTTATGAATCGGTTTACCGATAGGGATGTTCACCACATGTTCGGGAACCTGCTCACTGATGCGGTGAGTAGTTGTGGCTACTGTACATTCGGTAGGTCCGTACACATTAACAATATCAATCTGGTTTCCAAATTTACGCTGGAAGGCACGAACTTGTTCACCATATAACGCTTCTCCGGCTACAGTAATGATTTTGACTTTGGCCAGCTTGTGGAAACCTTCATCGGATAAGTAGGAAGCAAGCTGATTGAAGAAAATCGTAGGCAGTATCGTAATGATGGTTGTTCCTGTCCGTTCAATTGCACTTGCGAACTCTTCAACGGATACACGTTCTTCCGCAGACAACAGATATAATTCTGCTCCATAGAACAAGGCGCCAATGGTATCCCACACGGATGCATCAAAGCTGTATGTAGCAAACTGGGTTAATACATCACCTGGTTGAATGTCACAATCACGCTGAACCACACTGCCAAGATTGGTTACACCCCGGTGGGCAATCAGTGCACCTTTGGGTTTACCGGTCGACCCTGACGTATAGATAATATACGCAAGATCATCTGGGTGAATATCTAGATTGGGATTACTTGCTGCAAATCCGGCTAAACGACCATCCACAGCGAGAATCTGACGGACCGTAGCTATACTGGAGAACAAGCTGGAAGCTTGGGCATAAGAAGCCTCCGTTGTCAGCACGAATGAGGACGCCGTATCTTCCACGATATAACTGTTACGTTCTTGTGGATGCTCAGGGTCGATCGGAACATATGCACCACCTGCTTTCAGAATACCAAGCAGAGAGATGATGGTCTCCAGACTTCGATCCATAAAGATACTGACGAATTCACCTTTCTGCAATCCATTGGATAACAGAACACGTGCAACCTGATTAGCTCGTTCATTCAATTCCCTGTACGTATAACTTTTGGATGGCGATGTTATCGCCGGTGAATCCGGATATGCCGCTGCCGTTGCTTCGAACCAGCCATGAACCGTTTGGTTCTCTGGTTCGAGAACAGAAGTATCGTTCATTTCACGGTAAAGCAATCGATCTGAGGCGGAAAGAATATCTACCGTACCGATTGCTTTTTCACCGTCACGCACTAGGGCGAGTAGAAGAGTCTGGTAATATTCTGCATATCTCAGCACGGTAGACTCTTTCAACAGTGAACTATCATAGAACAGATCGAGAATGAGCATGTTCTGATCATCTCGAACGTTCCAGTTTAATATTTGAGGAGCTTGAGGCAACTGCACACTATTCAGCATAAAAAACGTTTCAGGGTATCCACCGTTTTGCAACGTGTATTCAATCTTGAGCTGCTCTGACACCTCATGACATAGTTGGCTGAAGGTCAATTTTCCCTGAATCTGCAATGAAAGATAGGAAGCTGCCTGATCTGGGGAAAGTATACCTATGGCAAGTTCCTGTTCAGCTGACAATCGGAATAACAAGGCTGCATAAGCTGAGAGGAGTACCGGGTACACCATCTGTTCTCCATACTTCTGTTTAAGTTCACGGCTCAGAGAAGCATGTAATGTGATTTGAGCAGACTGATAAGAGAATGATTGTTGACGTCGCCCAAAATCCAGTGGAATCTGCAGAACTGGCAAGCTAGATTCCGTGGAATGGGAAGAAGATGCTTGGTTTTCAATCACTTCAGTTATTCCTCCTTGGTTCAAACCGAATGTTTGTGGATTTGAATTATTGTTTGCTTACATTGAAATGAGAGATCAATTCTTGGAGTTCCTCAGACATGCTGTTAAGACGTGTGGAGGAGTCTACCAGTGTAATCAAAGATGCTTTTTGCTCATCAACAGATGAGGAAATCTGTTCACTGCTGTTTGCTGTCTTACTTACGCTTGAAGACAAGTCGTCTGCTGTAGCGGTCATTTCCTCCGTACTCGCAGAGATTTCTTCCGTCGCGCTTGATACTTCCTGAATCTGATTAGATACCTTTTTCGCTGCTTCTAAAATATCTTCGAACAGTTGTCCTGTTTGATCGGCTACGCTGAGCCCTGTATCTACTTCTGAAGTACCTTGTTCCATAGCACGTACAGCTTGTTTAATTCCAGCTTGAATCTCTTGGATCAATACGCCAACCTGGCTGGTTGCTTGTTCAGACTGCTCGGCAAGTTTGCGTACTTCACCTGCAACAACTGCAAATCCTCTTCCTTCTTCACCAACACGAGCTGCTTCAATGGATGCATTAAGAGCAAGCAAGTTGGTCTGGCTGGAGATTCCCGAGATGATATTGAGAATATCGCCGATTTCCTGTGAACGACTCTCCAGAACCTCAATGGCAGAAGCGGTATTCTTAACCGATTCCGTAATCAGATTCATCTGTTCAGATACCTGACGGACAACGCTGTTACCTTGTTGTGAACGACGTTCCATCTCATAGGCTTCATCCGCTACACTTGCCGAGCTGCTGGCAATCGTCTGGATTACGGTAGCCATCTCGGACATGGCACGTGCACTATCCCGGGTTGCCTGTTCCTGTGAACGAATGTTGGAAGTAATTTGAGTCACATTATTATTAATAGAATCTGCATTCTCACTGTTGCGCTCGGAAACTTCATATAGCTCTTTGGCAGACTGATTTACTTCTTGTGATGTGATTTGCACTTTTACGATCGTATCGTTGATTTTGCGAACCATGGTGTTGAACTTCTCGTTAACGAGTCCCAGATCGTCTTTGCCTGTCGGAATGTTGACATTCAAATTACCCCGACTAACGTCATCAATTCCTTTGATCAAGTGACGGATAGGGGAAAGTGTGTTTTTAACGACAAGGTATTGGATAATCAGGAATAACAGCAAGAAGGCCACAAGGATGATAATTCCGTTTTTGAGCAAGGAGTTCAGTCCCGCGGGTACGGCTGATGCATCTGCATCAACGGCAAAATATGAGAAAATCTTACCGTTGCTGTCTTTGATAGGATATGCAATGGTTGTCCATGTACCGAAATCATCAGAATAAAATGTTGTGAATGTTGGGCGATCTGTATTAAGCATTTCTTTCAGTGCATTGGCTACAACGACTGGCTGCTCATACATGTCACCAATATTTACGTTCTCACTTTGAAAAGCCTCTCTTAGGTTGGTCGGCATCGCTACAAGGGAAGTTAATCTCTTGTTATCGCCACCGAGCTCAACACCGAAGATGTAGGCTTGTGCAATGTTAGGATAATATTCTTGCATTTCATCGAAATACGCTCGTAATTTCGTTTGTGTTGCTCCATCATAGCTACCTTCCGTAATAGCAGCTTGTACCTCGGCAGGATTGATATCTTCAGCCCACTTCTTGGTAATTTGCTCCACCTGTCCATGCAGTTGATCAACAAGAACTGTTTTTTGAAAATAGTAACTGCTTGCGATAAGTGCTACCCCGATGATAACGATATTAGTAAATGAGAGTAACAAATTTTTGGAGAAAAACGACATGCTTTTCCAACTTAATGATTTCACTAAATTCCACTCCTGATCTTCTTTAAATTAAGAAACGTTAGCTTTGGTACAGTGAACTAGATCATTCCTTGATCCCCTCCAAAGGAAATTTATGCGACCATGGTCTTGGTTTATCAGTCGCTTTCGTAGAGACTTATGTACCGTATGAACCATAGGTGTCTAATTATTAAAACACATCTATAATTAATATGTCGTATAAAATGTCGTTAAATTGAATAGTATCGTTAAAATTTTTTTAATATTTTACGTATTTATGGACATATCAGATGGTTTATAGGTATTTAGAACTGTTTATTTTAAAATTTCCCATTTTTTAGCTTCATTCTGTATTCTATAACATGGTGGGTAAAAATACATCCTTCAACCAAACAAAAATATGTTGGCAAAGATGCAACAGAAGGCACGGATATACATCGGAAGCGGTTTTATCTATAATAACTACATATGCATTTCTCAAATTATGAGCAGCGGGGGTTTATAGATGAATCTTAAACAGATAGCAGCAGAGCGTGCGGCAGAATATGTTGAGGATGGAATGAAGGTTGGATTGGGTACAGGTTCAACAGCTTATTATGCCATCTGCCGAATCGGTGAGCGGGTACGCGATGGATTGAACATTCAAGCGGTTGCCACTTCAGAGGCTTCGGACAAACTTGCCCGTGAATGGGGGATTCCCATCGTCCCATTTGACCAGATTGGGCGTCTGGATCTGACCATTGATGGCGCTGATGAAGTAGATCCCGAATTTAACCTGATTAAAGGGGGGGGCGGGGCTCTTTTGCGTGAGAAAATCGTGGCAGCCAATAGTGACAAATTGATTATTGTGGCGGATGGCAGCAAAGCTGTGCAAAAGTTGGGGAAATTCCCGCTTCCAGTTGAGGTGGTTCCATTTGCTTCTGAGTGGACCTTCCAGACGCTCGAAAAATTGGGGTGTCATCCACAGTGGCGGATGGATGGACAGCAACGTTATCTGACAGACAACGGAAACCTGATAGCAGATTGCCACTTGGAGGCGATTGATCACGCTGCGGATCTTAATGTTCAATTGAATATGTTACCAGGTGTTGTTGATAACGGACTATTTGTGGATATGGCTAGTACAGTCATTCTTGCCAATGCGGACGGAAGTATCGAAGAGCTTCATCGTTCTTAATATGGAAGAGGGTGCTTTTCATCGTATGAAAGAACTGCCAATCGTTGATGGTGAACTTGTAATCAGGTGTGTGGAGAAACAGGATCTGAAAGAACTCTATGAATTGATCTACAGTGATGACGTACCTGAATGGAAGCAATGGGATGCACCCTATTACCCACTTAAACACGAAAGTTATGAAAGTTTTGAACAAGGTATGCTCAAACGTATGGACGTAGATCCAGGCGATTCCAAACCCGTATCAATCCGTATCATTGAATCCGACAGACAAATTGTGGGTACAATCAGCTATTACATAGAAGATGAGTTATCCATGTGGCTGGAAATGGGGATTGTAATATACAGATCTGTTCAGTGGGGACGTGGGGTTGGCACACGTTCACTTGTCATGTGGTCAAGTCATTTGTTCGAACAGCTGCCTTTGGTTCGGGTTGGATTGACTACTTGGTCTGGTAATGAACGAATGATGCGTGCGGCTGTGAAAGCCGGATTTCAGGTGGAGGGGCGAATGCGGAAGTGTCGTATCGTTCGTGGGCAGTACTATGATTCAATTCGTATGGGGATGCTCCGTGAGGAGTGGGAGCAGAAGCTGGCCCCCCATACGAGCCGAAATGTAAACAACTGATGGAGGATTATTGAAATGCTGAACACGGAGGACAACCGGGAACTGTCTTTACAATTATTCGTGGTTCTTGTTCGGGCCTACAATTCTGTGACCTCACGTTCCAATCGGGACATCCAGAGTCACGGACTGAATACGACAGAATTTGGTGTGCTTGATTTGTTATATCATAAGGGACCGCAGGCATTGCAAAAGATTGGTGAAAAGGTCTTGATGTCCAGTGGTAATATTACGTATGTTGTAGATAAGTTGCAAAATAAAAATCTGCTGTTTCGTCGACCATCCAAGGAAGATCGGCGTGTCATTTACGCTGAGTTAACCGAGGAAGGAAGAGAATTGTTCACACAGATATTTCCTCAACATCATCAGGTCATCATTGATGCTTTGGAAGGACTTGATCCTTCTGAGAAAGTGGATGCGATTAAGATGTTGAAGAAGCTGGGACTGGCTGCAGAAGGGAAAACTGACTTGCGTTCATAACGCAGGTCAGTTTTTTTGTGGAACTCGAAAAGTACAGGCATATACTGGCTGACTGACTTGCAAGGCCCTCCATAATATAGGAAGATTGTTCTATACATCCATCGTGTGTAAAAAATGATTATCGAAAGTTCATGTATAATGGAACAGAACAATTAAGAGCGGAATGGATGGATTGGAATAAGTAGAAGAACCTATCCCGATTGCAAGTTAGCTAACATTGATCTCATTCTGGATTAGCCACGAATGAAGATTGAGTGTGATGCGGGTATGAGGAGGGGGGCATCTATGAGTCATCAAGAAGCAGGAGAACGATTGCTCCAAGAATCTGCAAACTTAGCTGATAAAATAACGGAGAAACAGTATCTCAGACAGCCTGATTTACTTGAGCGATTTGGCGAGAATGGAAAAATGCGAACCAAACAGGATTCGGAGTATAGCTTGAATTATTTGGCAGAAAGTGCGCTCGTACAGAGTCCAGGTCTGTTTACTCATTATATTGCCTGGCTGAAAGTTCTACTTGAGGGTTATAAGGTATCACCAGAAGATCTTATTATTAATCTCAATCTGATCAAAGAGACATTGGAAGAAGAATTTGACCATCCGTCAAAGGCACTTCTGCTTGAGTATCTGGAGATGGGAATATATAGAGCAACACACATGGAGTCACAGGCGGGTTACATCAACGAATCCATGCCATATGGAGATGCCGCGCAATCGTACTTACAGTGTTTGCTGGAGAATAAACGGAAAGAAGCCTTCGAGATCATTGAAGCCCAGTTAGAAGCTGGGGTGACGATTCGTGATATTTATCGATATATCTTTCAGCCCACCCAATATGAAATTGGACGATTGTGGCAATGCCATCGTATCAGTGTGGGGCAAGAACACTTTTGTACGGCAGCGACCCAGTCATTCATATCACGTCTTTATTCTCGCTGGTTGATTCATACAGGTCAGGATAAAAAACTAGTGGCTACCTGTGTAGGCAGTGAACAACATGAGATCGGACTGCGTATGCTCACAGATGTGTTCGAGATGGAAGGTTGGGATACGCACTATCTGGGAGCCAATGTTCCCAATGGAAGTGTAATAGAGGCTATAGAGCGGCATCGGGGCGATGTTGTTGCGATTTCAGTTACGATGACGTATCACCTTCATCTGGCCAAAGATTTGATTCATCTGATCCGTCATCATCCGGTAACGGCACATGTGAAAATTATGGTTGGGGGATATCCCTTCAATATTGATCAGGAGTTGTGGAAAACGATAGGAGCTGACGGTTATGCTCCAGGAGCCGATGAAGCGGTAGCGGTTGCAGAACAATTACTGGCTCAGCCAGCTGCATGTAATCATCTTGATATGGTTAGGGATTAGGAGAGGGATGATGTGATGTCTAATGAGAGCGGAGAGATACAGAGGCTACGCAGAACGATTGAGCAGTTATCGGATCAGATGATCCGGAGTAAAGAGCAAGAGGAACGGACACTCTCGGAATTCTCGGATATGAATAATGAACTGGTGACACTCCAGCGTCTGCTTGCGAAGAACAATAAAAGTCTTGAAGCTGCACGTCAGCAAGCAGTAGATGCAGGTGATTCAAAAAATGCATTTATTGCAGGCATCAGTCATGATTTTCGCACGCCATTAAATGGAATATTGGGGATGGCTGAGATGCTTAAGTTGTCCCCCTTGTCTGAAGAACAGGAGAATTCCGTTTCCGTTATACAGGATGCTGCCAAACTGCTGCTTAAGCTGATTCAGGACCTTTTGGATCTGTCCAAACTTGAGGCGGGTCAGATGCGACTTGAACTGGGAGAAGTGGATCTGCAAGAGACGATAAACTATATTATCCGTTTGCTCGAACCCCAAGTCAGAAAGAACGGAAATCAGTTATCGATAGACTGTGACCCCAGAATCTCTACTCTTCTTGTAGGGGATTCAACGAGGATTACACAGATACTGATCAATCTAATTCAGAATGCGAACAAATTCACATCAGAAGGTACGGTGCGGATAAGAGTCACCCTTATGAAAGATGATGAAACTACACAAATGATCCGCTTTGAAGTGGAAGACACGGGGATTGGTATCCCGGAAGAAGATCAGCACCAGTTATTTCAACCCTACATGCAGACTGAACGAGGACGCTCAAGTGAATATGGAGGAACGGGCCTTGGATTATCGATCTGCAGGTCGCTCGTAACACTGATGGAAGGTCAGATTGGAGTAGACAGTCAGGAGGGTGAAGGCTCAACATTTTGGTTCGAACTTACACTTGGTAAGAAAGACGGTAACCAGTCCACTAACCCGTCTGTTGCTTCCACTCAAGAGCATCAGGGGCAGAATATGGATGATGAAGCTCCTTCTGTATCTGTATTGCTGGCCGATGATAATGTCATCAACCGGCAGCTTGTTATGTTGCAGCTCAAGAAACTGGGAATAACCCAAGTGGACGCTGTAGTGAATGGGGAAGAGGCAATAGCTGCTTTTCTCAGCAAAAAATACAGTTTGATTCTCATGGACTATATAATGCCATTGATGGACGGTTTGGAGGCAACACGCAAAATCCGTTCGATAGAAATGGATGAAATGCGCCATACCACACCCATTATTGCAATGACAGGTAATGTGATGCAGGAAGAGAAAGACAAGTGTATGGAGGCCGGGATGAATGACTTTATTGGCAAACCCTTCACGCTGGAAATTCTGAGAAAGATGATCGAGAAGTGGCAGCAATCCTCCGAACCAACCGAGGTACTAAATATGAGCATCGTACATGAGATTGCGGAATTAAACACCGATGGCGATCGTACACTCCTCGGTATATTGTTGGACATGTATCGTACCGAAACACCCGGCAAGATTGAGGTGCTGCGTAGACATATTGTGTCGGGCGACCATGTTGCTGCAACCGAGGTAGCCCATGATTTGAAATCAGGGAGTCTGAGTCTGGGGATTCGTTATTTATCAACTTTATTTGCCCGGATAGAGCAGTTCGCGAAGGAAGGTCAATCACGGAAAGCAGAACCTTTGCTGGATGCTTTGTTACCCGCCTATCAAGCAGCATGTGCATCACTGCAACAAATAAGTAAAGATTGAACATATCTTAATGAGGAAAGAGGGTAGGACTCGTTCATGTTATTCTACGTACTTGCAGCACTGGTACTGATCGTTCTTGCTCTTCTGTGGACAGGTGGGCTTTATTTTTTCAAAACGGCCATTCGCCGTACGCCAAAAACATTTTTGGTGGATAATCCGAATCTGATGCCTGAACCGGACAATGAAATCATTAGCAGTGCTTCTGATCTGAAGTGGCTGGATGCTCAGCCTACTACAGAAGAGATATCTCTTCAATCACATGATGGATTAAAACTGTATGGTACATGGCTCGGTTCCAATAAAGGGTCGGATCAGACGGTTATTCTGGCACATGGTTATTCGGGGAGAGGCAGAGAAATGGCTGGTTTTGCCCGGTTTTATGCGGAAAAGCACGGTTATAACGTACTCATGCCAGATGATCGGGGTCATGGCCGGAGCGAAGGTGATATCATCGGTTTTGGTTGGTTAGATCGGAAGGATTATGCCCAGTGGACCAACTGGGTGCTTGAAAAAGTGGGTACACAAGGGGAAATCCTATTGCACGGCATATCCATGGGAGGAGCAACCGTACTGATGACAGGTGGTGAAGCCCTGCCGACTCAGGTTAAAGCGATTGTCTCTGATTGTGCATATACATCCGTGGAAGAAGAACTGACGTTCCAGTTAAAGCAATTATACAAGCTTCCTGCATTTCCGTTTATACCTGTCACAAGTCTAATCTCCCGATGGAAAGCAGGGTATTCCTTTAGAGAGGCTTCGGCTCTCAAGCAGCTTGCCAAAGTTAACGTTCCCGTGTTATTCATCCACGGTGAGGCTGATACGTTTGTACCAACGGAAATGGTGTACAGGTTGTATGAAGCTTGCCCAACCGAAAAGGAATTGCTGACCGTCCCCCGTGCGGGCCATGGCACAGCGTTTCAAGTCGATCGCACTGGATATGAGGTGGCACTGGAATCCTTTATGAAGAAGAATCTGTCACCTTCGTGCTTCGTACCTGTAAGTTCAGAGGCCAAGTAAAGCGATGGCCTTGTGTTTATAGGTATGCCCATGATTAAAGGGGGGCGCCGATTTTGATTGATTTTCTTTTGTGACAATCTGGGGTATTAAGTAGAAGATGCAAATCATTTTCTAAACGATGGGGGTTTCTTGATGGGAAACGAACAATTTGAGGCTGCGCGAAAAGCAGAGGCAGGTTATCACTCCAACTTCTATCAGAATAATGAATTATTTGCCTCCGGTACCTGGATGTCGAGGCCCATGCCTATGGTGATGGATATGCTGGAACGTCTACTTGCTCACAAGGAGGAATTGCGTGTCCTCGATCTGGGATGCGGAGTGGGAAGGCATACGATACCGATTGCACAGCGTCTTGCTAAAACGAACAGTGAAGTCATCGGTGTGGATTTGCTGGATGAGGCAGTAGACGGACTTCGCAAGTATGCGAAAGAATATCAGGTTGATCATATCGTGCAGGCAGTGAAAGCAGATGTTGAACATTATGCTGTGGAACCAAACTATTTTGATTATATCGCTGCTTGTTCTTGTCTGGAGCATGTCTCCAATAAGCAAGCCTTCATGGAAGCGATAGACCGGTTACAGGCCGGAACTCGCACAGGTGGTATTCATTGTATTACCATGAGTACCAGTGTGGAGGAAAAAGAAATCAATACAGGCAAGGAGATTGAACCATTAATTGAACTGAACTTGTCGACAGTTGAAGCGATCGCATTGCTGGAGGATGTCTACAAAGGCTGGAATATTCTGCTTCAGGAACATGTTACACAGACGATTGAAGAGGAAAAGTATGATGAACCGACACAATTTCGTTGTGAACTGCTTCGTTTCGCTGTACAAAAGCAATGAATTCTCTGCCGGGACCTGACCATGGACCCGGCACTCTTAATGTGTGGTCTGAAGGGAGATCGTTAAGGATGAATACATATGTAATAGGGATGGATGGATGAGGGAGCCACACGCGTGTGGCTGTCGCAGATCAGAACGGGAAGATTGTATCCTATGTGCAAAAGAATGGTTGCAACCGTTATCACGATACCAATGCTGAGCAAAATGTGCTGGAGGGTATCGCTGAAGCCATAACTCAGGCTGGACTCCAATCAGATCAGATCGCTGCCATTCAGGCCGGAATGGCGGGTCTGAATCGACCTGAAGATACAGTTTGGGCGGAGGCATTACTCGCTCGTACGGGGATTACAGGCAGGATCAGTGCGGTAAACGATACGCACATCGCCCATACAGCGGCCTTCGACGGTGAGCCAGGTATTGTCGCTATTGGAGGAACAGGATCTCTGATCCTTGGTAGAACCGAGCAGGGTGCTTGGCTCCGCAATGATCAGTTCGGTCATTATGCGCCGACAGCAGCACGTTTTCTGGCTTACGACACGGTTCATTCCATACTGGCTGGACGTTATGAGTTGCAGGATCAAGAATGGATTGAGCAGGTTTTAACGTATTGGAATGTTGCCTCAATTCGAGAGCTCGCTGCGTTGGGGATAGCCGGTTTTGCCGAAAATAAACAGGCGACCAACCGGAAATTTGGTCAGATGGCGTCTATGGTGACTGAAGCTGCTGATCGGAATATTTCCCTTGCAGTTAGGGTGTGCGACTCGGCTGCCGATACGGCTGTTGTGGGAATCCTCATGCTGGCATCCTGTTTCGATCAGCCCACAGTGTCCATGACGCTTACCGGAAGCTGTCTGAATTCACCCTATATGGTGGAGGCTGTTCAGAAAGGACTGGATGCTGCCTATATGCGCGAAGGGAAAAGAATTCAATACATACCCAGTAACTTGCCGGCAGTTGGGGGCGCACTGCTGGATGCCTACCATTTGGCGCAGATCAACGTATCGGATAACATCTCAACTGTGCTTCAATCGGAGCTGAATCGGCACACGACTTGAACTTTTAGAGGCTAACGACTACAATACGATAACGGAAACAAGCAAGGTATAGGAGGAATCAAGGTGTTAATTAATCTGAAATCACGCATACAGGAACCGGAAGTACAGGAGCTGTTGTCCTACTCGGTCTTCCCTGATCCGGATCACTTGAACCGTGCGTTGCAACAATATGTAGAGAGAGACGAACTGCAAATGGGCGGTTACGAAGATGAGGGACAATTGATCGGTCTGATTGGATATGAGAAGACAGGAACAAGTGAGGTTACCATTCATCATATCTCGGTTTTGCCTGAAAACCGCTTCAAAAATTATGGACGTGGTATGATCTCACAACTGCTGGCAACATACAATCCCGATAGACTGATTGCTGAGACCGAGCTGGAAGCCGTCGAGTTTTATCGGAATACGGGGTTTGTGGTATATAGTCTGGGTGAATTATACCCAGGTGTGGAGCGATTCCGTTGTGTGCTCGAAAAAGAGGAAGATACAGACGAAGAGTAGCACAGAGGCCTTTTATTACTTTGGGAATATATGGAATATAATCATTACAGGATGTTGGATTTGGCAATGAGCTGAGTCGGACGTCCTGTTTTTTTTGTCGTTTTCATCAAAAAAGCAGGAAAAAAGTATTGCTTTGTGAGATTGTTTCATTATAGAATAGTTTCACAGAAGAATAGTTCGTTAAGTGAACTATATAGATTCGGGAAAGGAGAATGAAGAATGACTACACCGGATGCAAAAAGTTTGGTGAACCGCTATTTGGATGCTTCCTTTATGGTCAATAAGCGGTTTGATACGCGGATACGCGAACAAGTGGGGCAGACCATAACGACCGATCAGTTCTGCGCACTTCGTCTGATTGAAGAGAAACCTTTCTGCACCCCCTCTGATCTGGCAGAGCTTCTGTGCATAGGCAAGAGCAGCATTACTGCTTTGGTCAACAAGCTGGTGGATCGCGATTTGGTCCATAGAGCCGGGGATGAACGCGACCGCCGCGTTGTATATCTGACACTGACGGATACCGGACGACAGGTATACAGGGAAACAGAACAGGAAATACAGCAGATTCTGGAGCCGTATCTGGTTCATTTTAAACCGGAAGAGGTTCGGATTTTCATTGAATCTTTTGAGAAGCTTGCAGCTTTGCTAACGCATGAAGGAGGACAGGAGAACGAATGAGAGCGATACTAAAAGCAAGATGGTGGTTAATGGGGCTATGGGTTGTTGTAGCTGCCGTGTTGATGTTTACTGCCCCTAACATGAGTGAACTGATTCGGGAAAAGGGACAGTTTTCGGTTCCGGAAGGGTATTCTTCCACCCAAGCCGCAGCGATTTTGAATGAAGCTGCAGCACAAAAGGGAGAGCAGCAAGGCAGCCAGATCGCTCTTGTATTTTATAATCCGGAAGGTCTGGGTACCGCGGGGAAACAAGAGGCAGAGAAGGCCGTTAAAAACTTGGAGGCCGACAAGGAGAAGCTGGGCATTCTGTCCATTCTGGAACCTTTCTCTCAGCCTGAATTGTCAGAGAAGATGATCTCAGCTGATGGCAAAACGATTCTAACATCGCTATCCATTGATCAGGGAGATCGTACGGTCAAGGAAATGCGGGAAGACCTGAATGAAGCATTGAAGTCCGTCAATGTGGAGCACTACATAACCGGTAAAGGTCTGATTGATGAGGACACCATTGAAAGTTCACAAGAGGGGCTTAAGAAATCGGAATATATTACCGTTGTCTTTATTTTACTTATTCTGTTCCTGGTGTTCCGTTCGTTTGTAGCTCCGTTTGTCCCGCTGCTGACGGTGGGGATCAGTTATATTGTATCGCAACAGATTGTTGCATTCCTGGTGGATGGGCTGGACTTCCCGATATCCACATTTACACAGATCTTCATGGTCGCCGTTATGTTCGGGATTGGTACGGATTACTGCATCCTGCTGATCAGTCGGTTCAAGGAAGAACTGGCTCATCATGAGAATACGTGGGATGCCATCATTGCCACCTATCGTACTGCCGGTAAAACGGTACTCTTCTCAGCACTAGCTGTGCTGGTTGGATTCATTGCAATCGGATTTGCCCAGTTTATGTTGTACCGCTCTGCGGTTGCCGTAGCTGTAGGTATTGCTGTGATGATGCTTGCCTTGGTGACCATCGTACCATTCTTTATGGCAGTGCTGGGCAAGAGGTTATTCTGGCCGTCGAAGGGTTCACTTGAACATGCGGAGAGCAAGATCTATGGTGCAGCTGGACGCTTTTCACTGAAACGTCCATGGGCTGCGCTGCTCATCGTTGCAGCTGTCTGTTTGCCTCTTCTGGCAACCTACGATGGCAAACTTTCGTTCAATAGTCTCGATGAGATTGGTGAGAAATATGATTCCGTAAAAGCATTCAACATTATCTCTGACAGCTTCGGTCCGGGTGAATCACTGCCGGGTCAGATCGTCATCCAGAACGATGAAGAGATGGATAATGCAAAGTATATGGCCGTTGCCGAGAAAATTAGCCGGGAAGTAGAGAAAGTAGCCGGAGTCTCTGGTGTCCGCAGTATGACACGACCTACGGGGGATGAGATTAAAGATTTTGAAGTTACACAGCAAGTGGGAACATTATCGGATGGGCTGGGTGAAGGCAAGACGGGTCTGGATAAAATCCGTGATGGCCTGAGTGAAGCCAGCAGTCAGCTAAGTAAAAATGAACCTCAGTTAAAAGAAGCTGCTGATGGAGCAGGTGAACTTACCAAAGGAACCTCCCAGTTGCAAACGGGTATCACGCAGCTCAGTCAGGGACTTGGGCAGATTGAAAAAGGCATTCGAGATGGTTCTGCAGGTGCAGGGGATCTGAAAGCTGGACTTCAGCAAGCCAAAACAAGTGCAGATCAACTTGCGCAGGCGAACAATCAGTTGCTTGAAGCCTATCGTCAGGCGGGAGCAGGGGTCGCTGCACTGGGGGATGGAACCCGCGAACTGGAACAACAGCTGAACGGGGTTTCATCAGCTCTAACCAGTCTCTCCGAATCCTTCACAGCACTTGAAGAGCGTTATCCTGAATTGGAGCAAGATGCTGATTACCAGCGTATCAAAGGTACGATTGGTGAAACAGGTTCTGGTACAGCGCAGCTTGCGCAAGGTTTGGGGCAGATTCAGACCAAGCTTGGAGAAGCCGCTGCTGGAATTAATCAGGCCAATGAAGGGTTTGCCTCCGCAGCAGCCGGACAAAAGGCGCTTGCCGATGGCCTGGGTCAAATTGTAACAGGAATTGGTCAGTTGCAATCCGGTCTCAAACAGGCTGCAGATGGTCAAGGCAAAGTGATTAGTGAAATTCCTTCCATTCAGGATGGACTTGGCCAGCTTCAGGGTGGTCAGGAGAAAATTCAGCAAGGCTTCTCGGATCTGAGTGGTCAACTGACACAACTGACAGATGGCTTGAATCAGAGTGTCGATGGTATTAAACAGGTATCCGGGGGACTGGATTCAGCGCAGGACTACCTGACGCAATTGCAAAATTCACCAGATTCCGATCTGGCAGGCTGGTACGTTCCTGAAGAAGCACTGAACAGCAAAGACTTCACACAGGTATTTGATACGTATCTGTCTGAAGATCGGAAAACGATGACAATTGATGTTATTTTCGCCGAAAATCCATACGGAACAGAAGCCATTGATCGTGTTCCTGACATTGAGGCGGCAGTACATCGCGCGGTACAAGGCAGTACGCTTGAAAAAGCAGACATCGCCATAGGCGGAGTTACCAGTACGTTTGCAGATCTGCAGGAGATCTCGAATAACGATTATACACGTACTGTAATGCTGATGCTGGCAGGCACATTTATTATTCTGGTTGTGCTGCTCCGCTCAGTCATTATGCCACTGTATCTGATCGTTTCCTTATTACTTGCTTATTTCACATCGATGGCGTTAACCGAAGTGATCTTTGTTAATATCCTCGGATTCGCAGGTATCAGCTGGGTTACTCCGTTCTTCGGATTTGTCATGCTGATTGCACTCGGTGTGGATTATAGCATCTTCCTGATGGACCGTTTCAATGAGAACAAAGGCATGAAAGTACAGGATGCCATGTTGTACGCGATGAAGAACATGGGAACCGTTATTCTATCTGCCGCGGTCATTCTGAGCGGTACATTTGCTGCCATGTATCCATCCGGTGTTCTCTCGATGATGCAGATTGCCACAGTAGTTCTTAGCGGATTGATCTTGTACTCTCTGCTGTTCCTGCCATTCTTCGTCCCAGTGATGGTGAAGATGTTTGGCCGGGCCAACTGGTGGCCGTTCCCGAACAAGGAACAATCAGATTCCGTTGATTCGGATCGGACCATAGGCATGTAATGCATTGCAATGAATCTGGCTCTGCCGCGTTATGTGGCAGGGCTTTTTTATTTTTTGCCTCTACAGGAAAGCTGCAACTTGTGCAAAAGAAAGGTGCATGCCTAAGGACATCATCCCGCGCTTTGTCATCCCACTCATCATAAGATATAGAGCAGTTCATTATTGTTCAGAAAAATCACAGCAGAGAGGGGCGACGGGATGGTATATCGATATGTGGCTATAGGCGATTCATTAACGGTGGGTACAGGAGCGTTGCTGGGCACCGGCTTTGTTCCTTTATATCGGCGAATGGCGGAAATGAATGTTCGTACGTTTGTATCCATGGAAAATATGGGCGTGAATGGACTGACGTCGGGGGAAATGTTGCAGATGATCTCTTCGCATCCCCGTGTACGGCAATCGCTCCGTGAAGCGGATATCATTACCCTATCCATTGGCGGGAATGATCTGATTCGTACGTTTAAAGCAAGTAATGGCATTCCAAATGCCAGCAAAATGACACAGGTGCTCGGAGAAACCCGCAGTAATGTATCCCAGATCATGCGGCACATTCGGCAGTTAAAGGGCAACCATGAGTATATGATCCGATCCATCGGATTGTACAACCCGTATCCACAAGCGACGGAAGCTGCGTACTGGGTGCGCCAATATAATTCGTTTCTGAATGGAGCGGGATCGGGCAACTATGCATGTGCTCAGGTATATGACAGGTTTGAAGGTCGTGAGCGTGAACTGTTGTTCTGGGACAGAGTACATCCCAATGCAAGAGGATATCGTGTCATTGCAGAGCAGCTTAATCGGACGGGATATTATCCATTCTCTTGATCACTTTGGAACAAAACTAGACCAAGCGATGGACTTCCTTTAAGATAATAGAAGACCGTTCCATTTTGTGAGATAAAGGGGTTAATTTTTGGTGCAAAACATCGATTCCGGTTCCCTCCATCCTTCAGAGCAGCAGCGTATATCCGAAGTGTTGGCCTTATATGGCTTTACATCGGATTGGAAAGGCGAGCGTGGAAAGGGTGGAATGAATAATTCTACTTACATGCTCCAGGTAGACGGGACTAATTACGTCATGAGACAATATGAAACACATAATGATCCGATGAAAATCACCTTTGAACACGAGGTGCTGGAAGCCCTCCAACGTTCGAACTTTAAGCTTGATACACCTTCACCTGTAAGGCGCTTATCTGGTGAGGGCGGTACATTCCTTCCTGTAAAAGATACCCTCACAGGTCATACCAAAATCGTGACTCTGTTTCATTATAGGGAAGGCGTCAATCCCATCTGGCTTACACCAGATCAATTGATAGGGCTTGGTAAAGCGGCGGGGGCCTTGTCTTCTGTTCTGGCTACGCTGGATATGCGACTTGAACCTGTATATCCACCATACTATCGAATTCAGGATGCGTATCCACTCTGTTCACCAGAACGATTATTACAGCTATGCACATTACCACCCGAGCAATTGTCCGCATGTGCGAATGAGCTGAAGCAACTGAGAGATGCGCTGCCAGATCTTTTTGAAGCTCTGCGTGGTATGGAACATCTGCCGCATCAATTGGTTCATGGGGACGTGAATGCCTCGAATGTATTGGTAGATCATCAGCTGGATGGTGAAATCTGTGCCATTTTGGATTTTGAATTTGCGACATGGGATTTGCGGGTAATGGAGCTGGCTGTTCCGATGTCTGACCTCCTTACCATGGACAAGAGTGAAGATTGGATGTGGCAGGCACAGGAGGGACTGATCAGGGGATTTCGGGAACAGGTCAGCCTGAAACCGGAAGAGTTACTGGCCATACCTCGATTGATTTTACTGCGTAGTCTGGATGTGGTCATGCATTTCATCAGTCGGATGTTCGAGGGTACAGATGAGCCGGAAGTGGCTGTGGAGCAGATTGTGAAACTCAAACAGCGGATTGACTGGATGCGTCTTCATGAAGAACGACTGCGTGAGATATTGGTGTATTAAATATCGTTGTTAAGAATAAAGTGCACTGTTTCTGCTCATACGAGGGCAGAGATCAGTGCACTTTATTCGTTAGAAAAGTGATATATGAAGATTACAGCGTATAGCGAATGACATTACAATCCACGTTTGCGGAACCAACTGCGGACAGCCCAGCGGCGCTCCTGACGTTTTTTGTATTTGGGCAACGAACGATAAACGTTCAACGATTGCTCGTATGCCTGCTTCGCGTCTGCATTGCGTCCGAGGGAACGGTGAACCGAGCCGAGCAGATAATAAGCTTCACTGGAAGAGGAATGAATCTCCTGAAACTGATGCACATAATCCAGCGCTTTGTCCTCACGCGTATCTTTGAAGGCTCCAGCAAGGGTTAGGTACGGGCGTCCGTACTTGACTCTGGGATTGATCTCTAGGGCTTGTAATATATGACGTTCGCCTTTTTCGATGTTACCGAGGTGAAGCTCAGTCGTCCCTAGTGCCTCCCAGTACTCAGCCGATTGTTCGTATGGGCGCTCCAGTTCAAGCAATAACGCATGTGCCTCACTGTAACGTTTGCGCTCAATCAGCAGGCGAGCCAGCTCCAACTTGGATGACACTTCGTTGGGGCTCATAGCAAGCTGTTGCCGAAGTCGGGAGATGTTACGCATACGTTTGATAGGTTTCGTGAAGCTTGGGAACACCCCAACGTAACGACGATCCAGGAAATACAGTATAACGAGCAAAATGAGGATGGCAATGAACGGATTACCTACAATCCGCCATAGAAGTCCAAAGATAAGAAATTTAATAAGCACAGGTTCAACTCCATTTATGATGTAATCGCGTTTCGTACACTTAAAATATACTTCGACTGATCCAGCGGGTTAACTCCTCTGCGTTTGCGAGCATGATTCACATCCGCAGGACAATCCTGGTATCCGGCAAACGAAGTTGTAAGCACCCCGCGTCCGCTTGTCTCGGAACGCAGTTTCACCGGATAATCCATTGAGGTGGCAAGAGGCATAACTCCTTCAATAATACAACGTCCGCTACCAATGACGGGGGCTTCGAAGGTTGCCCGCATATGTACCAGATCGCTAAGGGCCTTACCGCCGTATTCTTCCGGGACCGTCAGCCGGAACTGAAGAAGGGGTTCCAGCAACGTGGTACCTGTTCTCGACAATCCGTCCATGATTCCCATAGGCGTGGCTACAACAAAATCCAGCGGATGTGTATGCCAGACATGATGTTCCCCTTCCACCAGCGTGATGCGCAGATCGGTGACTTCCCAACCGAGCATACCTTGAGACAAGGCTTCCGGAATTCGTCGTTCAACTTCATTCTGATAACGTACCAGCAGGTGATCGGCTCTTACGGTCGAGGTATAGATCAGACCGCTTCCGCGAGGCAAAGGTTCGATCCTGAAACGGAGGATGGCCCAGCAGGGCTTTGGCATCGTATAGGCAATGTAACCTTCTCCCGCTACACGAGGGGTCTCCTTGTAGATGACGGATGGTGGATCAAACACGACATCCAATCCGAAACGACTCAGCAACAGGCTGGATAAAATCTCAAGCTGAATGGTTCCCATGACCTTGAGATTCAGTTCTCGTTCCTCTGGCAACCATTGCAGGTCGAGTAAGGGGTCTTCATCCGTCAACTCCTGCAATGCTGCCACAAGATCGGGGTAACGTGCCGGGTCTTTCCCATGTACTTGCACCGTCAACAAAGGTACAGCCATCTGTGGCAGAGGAGGTACACCCTCAGGATTGCCGATAACGTCACCCACATGTGTGTCACTCAGTCCGTACAGCATAGCAATCTGCCCCGCGTGAACGGCACCGGTATCCGCCCATTTCCGTCCATCCATGCGGCGAATCTGCGTCACTTTCTCTTCAAGCTCCCGCGTCGAATTATGGATGATATCCCGATTGTGTAAGCTGCCACCGTACATACGGACGTAAGCCGTGCGTCCCATCGTACGGTCACGTTCAATCTTGAATACAACACCCGATACGGGAGAATCCACTGGTTGTGCAGGTGGGGGCAGGAATGCAAGGACAGCGTCCAGCAATGCCGTGACGCCAATTCCTTTGCCGGAAGCGCCATAACACACAGGAAACATCTCACCCTGATGTACATACCGCAGGAATGCATCATTCAGGTCCTTTTGCGATAACGGTGTTTCCTGGATGTAGGCTTCCATGACCTCTTCGTCCAGCTCGGCAAGGATCTCGACCAGACCTGGAATGGAAGGTGTGTCATCTGACAGAGAATCTTGATTCGGGTTCCATAGGGAGTCGATGCCATGAAAAGAATCTTCCTGGAGCCGATACGTTTGGATTTCGCATGCGAAAGGGGACAGGCTGGAACGAATCTGCTCCATTACCGCTGGGGCAGATGCGCCAATCCGATCCATTTTATTAATATAAATGATGGTTGGGATGCGAAGTGAACGAAGGGCATGCCAGATGGCTTCACTCTGGGACTGAATGCCTTCTACTGCCGACAGAATGAGAATAGCGCCATCCATTACCCGTAGCGTTCGCTCTACTTCGGAGCTGAAATCAATGTGACCAGGCGTATCAATGAGGTCAATAATAGTGTTCTTCCAGATCAGAGAGGTCATGGCTGCCTGAACGGATATGCCACGTTCTTTCTCAATATCCAGGGAGTCTGTGGCTGTTGTTCCGTCATCTACACGTCCCGGACTGCGGACGACACCACTCTCAAATAACATATGCTCGGTGGTGGTTGTTTTCCCCGCATCCACATGAGCGAAGATGCCAATATTCCTGCGATTCAATTCGTTTAACATGGAATGCTAAGCTCCTCTGACAACGGAATGCAATGTTTCCGACAAGTAATAATCCAGATTATCATACCACATCTTCCATATGGAAGAATATGTGGATATATATGATTAGACCCAGGAACCTACGTCCATTCTGGTTCTATTTTAACGAGAAATGTTCATGGTTCTGCGATAAGATGCGGGCGTTGTGCCGGTTAATTTTTTGAATTGACGGTAAAAGTGGGGCAGGCTGTCGAACCCGCAAGCATCGGCAACGGCTGCCATCGTCTCATCACCTTGCACCAGATGCTCTTTTGCCATAATAACCCTTCGTGCTAATGCATAATCCGTTAGAGTCATTCCCGTGTATCGTTTGAAGGCACGACTGAAATGGGCAGGGGATACAGAGGCGTACTGCGCCAGTTCAGGGAGGGAAAGGCCATTCCGAAGGTTATCGTCAATATGAGAGATCGTAGAAGAGAGCCATGAGGGACCCGGAGCGGATTTACCCGGATTCGCAGGTCCCGCAGCTTCCAGACGTTCCAGAAAAATGAGCAACAGTTGCAGCCTTAACAGGGCCGCATGTGCGCTTAGATGATGACCGAGCTGGAATTCGGTCTGAATATCATCAATGAGGGCGGCCACCTGTAATTGCTCCTCTGTGTTCAGATGCCTCTTATACACACGTTGTTTACGACAACGTTCAAACAGGCTTAGCAAAGAAGAAGCAGCACCTCCGGCGGTGGATGCCAGCAAGCCCGGGCTGAAGAACAGTGCGGAAGATGTGACAGGATTGCCTGCATCCGGCAAGGCTCGATGAACCGTACTGCCAGGTATAATGAACAGATCTCCTTCCTGCATATTCTCAAGTCCCGTATCAATAAAGATGCTTCCCTGACCCCGATATACATAGATAATTTCATGCCAGTCGTGAAGGTGATCTGGCAACTCGTTCTGAGGGGATTTGGTGTCGCTGTACACCAGGCGGAACGGAATACCGGATTCTGCTTGAATAGTCGTACGAACAGGTGAACGTTCCATAAAGACTCCTTTCCAGACGATCGTCTTCAACGAGATGTTATACCTGGTCATGAGAGAGTATATTTACCGCAATATAAGCAATTTAATTTCCTTTTATTGATGATACAATGAATTTAAAGCGTTTACAATAAAAGGGTGCAGAGCCTTCGAGCTGCATTCCGACAGTACAAATAATCGATGAGGTGAGTGTCCATGTCGGCAAGCACGAAACGGCCAAGGTTGAAGCTGAATTTACTGGGGAGCGATGGTCAGCGCAAGTGCAAGGAGATTATGGAGCGTCCCGTGAAGGTTTTGCAGATTGGAGAAGGTAATTTCTTGCGGGGATTTGCAGACTGGATGCTTCATGAGAGTGCCAGACAAGGCAAATTCCATGGAAGTGTAGCCGTTACCCAACCACGACCGGGAGGCAAAGCCAAGCTGGAGCAGATTCGCGATCAGGACGGATTATATACGATGATTACGCGAGGGCTGTCCCAAGGAAAGCCGGTTGAGCGGACAGAGTTGATCTCCATTTTCTCACAGTGTATCAATCCGTATGAGGAATGGGATGCCTTTCTGAACTTGGCGGAACTGCCTTCACTTGAGTTCGTTATTTCCAATACAACCGAATCAGGATTGAAATATACGTATGCGGATTATATCGAGGGTGAACCCGTCCAATCATTTCCGGGGAAATTAACGGTTTTTCTGCATCAGCGATATTTGAAATTTGATGGTGACCCATCCAGAGGTTTGATTCATCTGCCATGTGAGCTGCTTGAAGGCAATGGGAATGTGCTGCGCAGTTGTGTCCTCCAGCATAGTGAGGATTATGGGTATTCAGATGGTTTTCGTTCATGGATCGAGAACCATAATCATTTCCTGAACAATCTGGTAGATCGAATTGTGACAGGTGCGCCGACCCAGGAGGAAGCCGATTCCCTGACAAATCGTTGGGGGTATGAGGACCAGTTGATTAATACGGCAGAGCCATATCATTTCTGGGCCATTCAGGGTGATGAATCATTGGACAAAAAACTTCCTCTCAAGCAGGCAGGTCTTAATGTACATTGGGTGAAAGATCTGAAGCCTTTTCAGGTACGCAAGGTTCGTATTTTGAATGGGGCGCATACCTTAATGTCTTCCCTCGGCATTCTGCAAGGCAAGCAGCATGTGAGAGAAACGATGGAAGATCCACATTTTGGCTCATGGATCAGGGAAGCTGTGCATCAGGAGATCGTCCCTGCTCTGGATATGCCCGATCATCAGCTGGACCAGTATGCAGAAGAAGTATTCGAAAGGTTTCTTAACCCGTATATTGATCACAAATTGCAAGATATTGCTTTGAATACGATCGGAAAATTCAAGGTGCGTGTGCTGCCTACACTGTTGTCTTATGAGCAAAATCAGGGAAGTTGGCCAGAACGTTTAATTCAAGGATTTGCTGGATTATTGTGTCTCTATCGTCCGGTAAATACGCCAGAAGGTTACAAGGGACAACGACTGAATGGAGAGGACATTCTGCTGCGGGATGACCCGGATGTCCTGGCTGCTTTGGCTGCGCACTGGGACGGTTATGACACGCTTAACAGGGATCAGAACCAATTGGATAACCGCGTAGCGGCTGTGTTGTCGGATACCCTGATCTGGGGCGAAGATCTGGATGCAAGAGAAGGGTTGCGCGCAGCACTTGTTCGTGAAATCGGATTGTTGGAAGGTGAAGGGAAATGAACACAACAAGTACAATCAATGACTGGATTGCCATTCAACCACAGGATGATGTCATTATAGCGCTTAGGGATTATGCCAAAGGAGAATGCATTACCCTGCAAGACGGAGTTTCTTTTACCTTGCTGGATGACGTGCCCAAAGGGCATAAGATTGCTGTGCATACCCTGGCACCGGGTGATGATGTGATGAAGTATGGTTTCTCCATCGGGATTGCCCAAGAGCAGATTGAGCAGGGAAGCTGGATTCATAGTCACAACCTGAAGACGGGTCTGCACGGATTGCTTGAATATGAGTATCAGCCGGGAGCTCAGATTCAGACGGACATGCCTCCGGAACATCTGCGCTCATTTGATGGATATTTGCGTCCCAATGGTGAAGCAGGTATTCGTAATGAGATCTGGATTGTGAATACGGTTGGATGTATCAATAAAGTGTGTGAAGCTTTGGCACGTATGGGGCAGTCCCAGTTCGGAAGCCGGGTAGATGGTGTATTTCACTTTCCACATCCATTCGGGTGCTCACAGCTTGGCGATGATCTGAAGTATACACAACAGTTGCTGGCCTCCTTGGTGGAGCATCCGAATGCAGGAGGCGTGCTCGTCATCGGTCTGGGCTGTGAGAACAATCAGGTCGATGAATTCCGTGAGTGTATTGCTCCCGAATACCGAGGTAAAGTACGGTTTCTCAAAGCACAGGAAACGGATGACGAGCTTGAGGAAGGGCTTCGACTGATGGAAGAACTTGTGGAGATCGTTGAACATGAGCAACGGCAGCCGCTTCCGCTCAGCAAACTCAAAATTGGTTTGAAGTGTGGCGGTTCCGATGGTTTATCTGGCATTACAGCCAATCCACTGGTCGGTGCAGTTGCTGATATGCTGGTTGCTGCCGGGGGTACGGCTATTCTGACGGAAGTCCCGGAGATGTTTGGTGCGGAGACGATCTTAATGAACCGGGCTGCCAATGAGCAAGTATTTCACGATTTGGTGGATTTGGTGAACGGCTTCAAGCAATATTTTGTGAACCATGGCCAGAACATCTATGAGAATCCTTCACCTGGTAATAAGGCAGGTGGCATTACCACACTCGAGGAAAAGTCACTTGGATGTACGCAAAAGGGAGGGCGTTCTTCAGTCGTTGACGTTCTGCGCTATGGCAAACGTGTATCTCAAACCGGTCTGAACATTGTAGAAGCACCAGGTAATGATCTGGTGTCTGTCACGGCACTGTCTGCAGCAGGTGCACATATCGTGCTCTTCACAACAGGACGGGGCACTCCATTCGGAGGCCCGGTACCTACCGTCAAGATTGCGACTCAATCCGATCTTGCAAATCGCAAAAAACACTGGATTGACTTCAACGCAGGCCAGCTGTTGGAGGGGCGCACGATGGATGAGGTGAAAGTGCAGCTGTTCAGCCAGCTAATTGATATTGCTTCAGGACGGTCCCATACACTCAGTGAGCAGCATGGATTCCGGGAGATTGCCATATTCAAGGATGGCGTAATTCTCTAAATCCATTGTCGATGGGGGCTGTTGATCGTCTGGGTTGCATTATATGGTGAACCACAGCCAATTCCGGTTGAAATTTGCACTACAACCGGGATTGGCTTTATTTAGATTCCACGGATGCCAAGCGCTTTGGCGATGCTTGATAATGCGGCTGGTGAGGCATGTTGTTGCAGTTGAGCAACCAGCAGTTCACCCGCCTCTGTAACGCTACCTTCAAACGGCTTAATGCCATGACGTTCCATCCAGTGATCTGCGGTCTCATAGGCGGAGCTGTTCCATGCGACTTTGCCTTCTGCGAGCCCCTCTTTTTCTTTGGTTCCACTGATCACAATGGCTGCACAGCCCTGAAGGTCCAGAAGTCCACGGTCAAATGTTTTTTTGTCCTCTTTTGCCCCGAAACCGGCTTGTGATCGCAAGGCACGTCCATCGATGCCTTCTTGTTCTGCAACTAACGCATGAAGTTTGAACGCTTCACGGGAGAGTAGACCCGCTTCATACTGTTCCTTGATGGTTCTGGAGTCGGCAAGCAGTCGGTGTACCCAAGGGAAGTATTCAGATGAGACCAGAAGCGCTTTCTTTTTGACAAATTTTCCATAGGCAGCAATGCCCTCCTCAGCCAGGCGTGAACGCCATAACCAGGGATCGAATTCATCATCCTTGTGCCAATGTTCTTTGGGGGTTAGCGATGATAGAGAAGGATATTCGGCAAATAGTGGTGCCAGAGGCAGCAGCCCTATAGACTGGATACGCTGTACTGCTTCTTCGTATGTTATAACGGCTTCATATGTCATGATATCAGTAGGCTCCTTTTTGTGTGTAGTCAAGCTACGACTTGGTTGAAGCAAGGTATCTCCGGCTCACTTCCTCGGCATGCTGACGAATCTCACTGCGAAGTTGGAGGGGTTCAATCACTTCGGCTTCACGTCCCAATCGGTAAAAGAATCGTACGGCCCAGTCCCATTCCCCTGGTGGACAAAGGAATGATAATTCCCAGAGATCCGGGGCAATTTCAATCATCTTTTCACCAATATGCTCGTCCTGTTCAGCTTCAATCATTCCCCTATAGCTGAGTTGTGCCTTAACCAGGGTTGGCGGCTGTTCTGGAGGGATCGGCTTGCTCTGCTGTTGCTCCGCCTGTTCGTTAAGCACCAATGCATCCTGTGGTTCGATCTCTTTGACATCGGTAATTCGGTCAACCCGGAACAGACGCTGTTCACCATGTTCGAGGGAATATGCTTCACAATACCAGAAGCCGGAGGAAGCATATACCCGTGAGGGACAGATATGCAACCATCGCTGACGCGATACGGAGCGATACAGCACACTGAGCCACTCGTGTTCGGGTATGCATGCCAGCAGTGCGTCCAGATGAGGAAGAATGTAATTGCGATCTGGAATATGATGATACAGCTGTTTGAGCATAGGATCAATTCGCGACATAATATCATCCGGAATGATGGCCTTAACTTTGTTCATCAGGGTCCAGCGTTTCTCATGAAAGGGTGTGTCGGCGTAGCGACTTAGACCTTCAAGAGCGAATAGGAGCGTCGCTGCTTCTACCGGGTCCAGCTGTAGTGGGGGTAATACGTAACCCTCCATAAGTCTGAAACCGCCTCCCGGACCGGAAATGGCAATAATGGGCACATTCATCTCGGAGAGGGACTGAATATCCCGGAGAATTGTGCGACGGGAAACCTCAAATTTCTCGCCTAATGAGTGTGCCGTTTCGTGACCATGCTGTAATGCCATTACAATGGCAGCAAGCCGATTTGTTCTGTTCATGTCAGCCACTCCGTTTCGATCTGCGCCGCCGGAAAGTGATGTCGTAGTTATATTTCTATTGTAACAACGAATAAGTGACATCATGAGTGTCACCAATATATTCTCAACTGTTCATTATTTTATAATGGATCAGCATCAGGATTCACAAGTATGTTCCGGCAGGCTTTGTTAAAATGTGTTTCTCGTCCAATTCGCTTTGCATACTGATATTTCCTTCTATCAAAAAGACCACAGATCATGCCAAAAACCCGTATCCGGTGTAGACGGATACGGGAAGTAGCAGCTTTTGGCTTACAGAAGACGATAAAGGTCTGAAATCTATACCAATATCCTCGCTGAAGACAATAACAAGTATAAAAGGAACGAATATGTGACACTTTGTATCACGGGTATTTTATCACATTATATTATTCCAAATGATTCGAATTAAGCGAAATCGCTTATTTCATCTCGAGTAATTGCACCCCACGGGCTTCAATCTCAACACTTCCCGAAAGCTCACGATTGGTGAGCAGATCATGTGCTTTAGCTGTTCCCAGATCATAGGATTGTGCGGTTGCGTTATGGTTCATGACGAACAGGTAGGGTTTGCCGTCTTTGGTTCGTGCACTTACTTCAACACCTTCCGGTGTCGCCAGCAGGGACTCTACATTCTTGGCTGCTGCAAGCTGTCCCAGCAAACCATCCAGGAAACGTTCATCCGGGTCGGATGCAACGTACCAGGCTTCACCTTGACCAAAGGTGTTACGTGTCACAACAGGCATGCCTTTATAAAAGTCGTCTCCATATTCTGCGATGACTTCGGCTCCTTCACTGTGCAGCAGGTCACACAGCATGCCGCAGCCATACTCTCCTTGAAGATCGCCGTAGGCTTCTTTGAGGACAATGCGGTTCTTTTGCTCAGGCAGCAAGGCATCAATCTCTTCCACCCAGATTCCGAGCAACTTACGGAGTTCTCCCGGATAACCACCGGTTGTCACGAGATCGTTCTCATTGACAATACCGCTGAAGAAAGTCGTCAGGAATGTTCCACCTGCTGCAACATACTTCTCCAGTTTGGCGGCAAATCCTGGTTTGACCATGTAGAGGACAGGGGCAAGAACGATGTCATATTTGCTAATATCCGTATCCACACTGACGATATCCACCTGGATGTTACGGCGGAAGAACGCTGCATAGTATTTATGGATCTGATCCACATAGTTGAGGGCAACCGTAGGTCCGCTTGATTTTTCGATGGCCCACCAGTTATCCCAATCAAACACAATCGCTACTTTGGATTCTACAGTAGCATCCAGCGTAGTGTCGCCAAGGATCTGTAACTCCTTGCCCAGCTCAGCAACTTCGCGGAATACACGTGTATTCTCGTGACCGGCATGCTCAATAACTGCACCATGATACTTCTCACAGGCACCGATGGAGCGGCGGAGCTGGAAGAACATGATGGTATCTGCCCCGTGTGCAACAGACTGGTAACTCCATAGACGCATGACGCCAGGACGTTTCAATGAATTATACGGCTGCCAGTTCTGCTGGCTTGGTGTCTGTTCCATCAGCATGAACGGTTGACCATCTTTCAGTCCACGCATGAGATCATGAGCCATTGCCGTGAAGCTGACGGGTGTGGCGAGACCGGGATAGCTGTCCCAGGAGACAATATCCATGTATTTTGCCCATTTGAAATAGTCCAGTTGCTTGAAGAATCCCATCAGATTGGTTGTAACGACAGAGTCCGGAATATGTTTTTTGATCGCATCGTATTCCAGACGGTAACAATCCAGCATGCTGTCGGAGTTGAATCGGGAGTAGTCCAGCGAGATTCCCTGGAATGTTGAATTATTGTTACCCCAGTGTTCGCTCAAGTTGCTTGGTAATACAATCTCATCCCAATCGTAGAAGGTATGTCCCCAGAAATTAGTGTTCCATGCTTTGTTGACCTGTTCCAAAGTCTGATAGCGCTCTTTCAGATATACGCGGAACGCTTTCTCACAGTTGTCACAGTAACAGTCACCGCCGTATTCATTGGAGATGTGCCATACGAGAACTGCGGGGTGATCCTTGTATCGTTCGGCCAGTTTATCCGCAATTTTCTCGGAGTATTTACGATAGGTCGGGCTGTTGGGACAGGAATTATGCCGCCCACCAAATTTGCGTTTGCGTCCATCGGCATCTACACGAAGCACGTCTGGATATTTCTTTGCCATCCAGGCCGGATGTGCAGCCGTGCTTGTTGCAAGGCATATATAGACACCATTTTCATATAAACGATTAATCAGTTGGTCGAGTTCTTCAAAACGATAAGTAACTTCATCAGGCTGAATCAGTGCCCATGAAAATACGTTGATTGTGGCAATATCAATGCCTGCCAATTGGAACATGCGCAGGTCTTCAAGGTGGGTTTCGTGATCCCACTGTTCCGGGTTGTAATCGCCCCCGTAGAACATTTTGGGCAGTTTGCTGCTAATCAATGTGTTCACCTCTTGTATAAGAATAATCCTATATTATATGATACATATGACTTTTAAAATATAATAAAAGTAATGACTGATATAAGAATACGGAAGTGTGTTTCAGCTTATACCCAAGGAGGCATCCCATGTTAATCTCCCCCCGACATCAACGATATTTCATGACATCACGTGATCAGCCCTTGCCCCTTTATATTGAGAGCCTGGGTTATAACGGCAATCAGGAGAAAGTGTCCAGACCTGTGGGGTATCCCTGTTACCATTGGCTTCAGACAGTAAAGGGAGCCGGAGAATTCAAGTTTGCCGGGTCCACGGTCGTACTGGGGGAAGCATCAGGTATTTTGCTGCCGCCGAATGAACCGCATGAATATGTGCGCGCCCAAGGAGAGTGGGAGACACTTTACATTACATTTGGCGGTTCCCAGTGTCCGGCAATCTTGGAGTCACTTAGTCTGGGTGAAGCGGCGTTCTATCAGTGGGAGCAGAGCAGTCCGTTCAATGATTACGGCCAGGAAGTGCTGGATTCGATCAGAAGTGATCAGGATTTGTCGGGACTCGAGGCGTCAGCGGATATATACCGATTTCTGATTTTGCTCAAAAAACATGGCATGACCGGCAATCGGTCTTCGATCTCTCATGCCGTGGAGAGACTCGCTCCGCTCATTGCATTCATGGAACAGCATTATGCGAATCCCGAGATTGGTCTCGAACATATGGCTGACCTCACAGGGATCTCATCCAGACATCTGAATACCTTGTTCAAGCAGTCCTTTGGCATGACAGCCTACAGTTATTTCATTTTGCTGCGCATTCGCAAAGCCAAGGAAATCATGACCGGGGATACCGCCCTGACGATTAGGGAAACTGCAGTTAGGGTAGGGTTTCGAGATGCAAGCCATTTTGTAGCAACCTTTCGCAGGATTGAGGGGGTGACTCCTGAACAGTTCCGTAATTTGTACTAACATGTACCCAAATGATCAAAAAGTGATGCCAGGAAAGTATTGATGCGTTAGGGTCATTACCGTTATGATGGTATCGATTCCTGAGATTCGAAAACGTTTAAACGGACCCATGGTTCCGTTCTACTTGGAGAGGATGATTGAAGATGACAACAACTATACCTTTATGGGATCATGCTGCACCTTATGCAGCCCAGGGCCATGAAGACGAGATGCCACATTTGATTCCATTTATTCAGCCCGGTTCAGAGAGCGCTGTCATTGTGTGTCCAGGTGGCGGTTATGGATTTTTGGCTGATCATGAAGGTGCTCCAATAGCTGAATTGTTGAACCGTGCAGGTATAAGTGCATTTGTCCTGAAATATCGGGTGGCGCCTCACCAGCATCCTGCACCGATAACAGATGGTCAGCGTGCCATACGTTATGTTCGTGCTCATGCTGAGCAGTATGGCATCAACCCTGCCAAGATTGCAGTACTCGGTTTCTCCGCAGGCGGACATCTCACGGCAACATTGGGAACGCTGTATGATGAGGGACAACCGGATCATGAGGACCTCATTGAACGCCAGAGTTCACGCCCGGACCGAGTTATTCTCTGTTATCCGGTCATTACGATGGAGTCCTATGGACATGCCGGTTCCCGTGAGAATTTGCTTGGGTCTGATGCGTCTGCCGAGCAGATCAAGGCTTTCAGTGCGGAGCAGCAAGTGAGAGCGGATGCTCCTGAAGCGTTCATCTGGCACACCAGCGCTGACCAGGCAGTGCCTGTAGAGAATAGCTTGCGTTACGCACTTGCATTGGGCGAGCATGGCATTCCCTATGATTTGCACGTTTTTGAGAAAGGTTCACATGGTCTTGGATTGGCTGAGGACAACCATGCGATTCGGGTATGGTCGGATCTGTGTCTCACATGGCTCAAGAATCAAGGCTGGTAATTTTTCTGGCTGGTATCAAGTGAACGGTCCTGACTAATCGAGTAATCCGTATATTAGCGCTTTGAAGCGAAGGAGAAAATAACGATGAAATTGCAGAAAAATGACAAGCTTTTGTTTATCGGGGATTCGATTACAGATTGTGGTCGGGAGCATCCTGTAGGTGAAGGCAGTTCAGGTCTGGGCCATGGTTACGTAGCGCAAGTGTATGCCCTCTTGCGGTCCATCTATCCGGAATTGATGTTGCTTGTCCAGAATGTGGGTAATGGTGGAAATACGATTCGTGATCTGAAACAGCGCTGGGATCGTGATGTGCTGGACCTTAAACCGGACTGGCTGACGATCATGATCGGCATTAATGATGTATGGCGTCAGTTCGACAACCCATTGTCAACAGACTCACATGTGTTTCTTGAAGAATACGAATCCACATTGCGTGAACTGGTGGCTTCGGTTCGTCCCAACCTGAAAGGTCTGGTACTAATGACGCCTTATTATCTTGAGGCCAATCCGGAAGACCCGATGCGGGCAACGATGGATATCTACGGAGAAGCGGTACGCAGGGTAGCGAGTGAGTATGACGCGGTGTATGTGGATACACAGGCTGCATTTGCTCCATTTTGGGATCATTTCTATACGTCTGTGCTGACTTATGACCGGGTACATCCGGATGCAACGGGCCATATGGTATTGTCCAAAGCATTCTTGGATGCCATCGGATTCGAATGGTCAGGCGGCGTCAAATCTGAATAAGGACGTGAGGGCATGAGCGACGTAACTGTAGCAGTACAAACCCCGGCATTACTGGGGGAAGGTCCAAGCTGGGATGCGGAGAACAATCGATTGTTGTGGGTAGATATTGAAAGCTTCAAGGTGCATGTGTATGATCCAGCTACAGGGCAGGATCAGGCTTATGATGTCGGTGAACATGTCGGGGCTGTTGTTCCCTATCGTGGTGACGAAGTTGTGGTTGCTTTACGCAGTGGATTCCATACGTATCACTTGCTTACGGGTGAGCTGCAGGCTATTGAAGACCCTGAACAAGATAAGGATACCAATCGTTTTAATGATGGAAAATGTGATGCGAAGGGCCGCTTCTGGGCAGGCACGATGAGCATGAATAATGAGAGCAAAGCCGGATCATTGTATTGTTTGGAGCAAGGGCAACCCGTTCGCACAATGGTACAAGGTGTGTCTACATCCAACGGTCTGGGCTGGAGTCCGGATCGGCAGACCATGTATTACATTGATACCCCGACACGTTCTATTGACCGGTTTGATTTTGATCTGACGGCAGGTACGATACAAAATCGGACAAGTATCATTCACATACCGGAGGAATTCGGATTTCCGGATGGGATGACGGTTGATGGTGAGGGCATGCTGTGGGTTGCGCACTGGGGCGGAGGAAGAGTCACTCGTTGGAACCCGCATACATCAGAACTGTTGCAACAGATCGAGGTGCCGGCAGATCAAGTAACATCCTGCTGTTTTGGTGGACCGGATCTCGAAGAGTTATACATTACAACAGCACGTATAGGGATTAAGGAAGAACGTCTGAAAGAGACACCGGATGCGGGCTCACTTTTTGTTTTCAGACCGGGAGTTAAAGGGCAGGAGACTCACGCTTATGGTAGCCAGCAATAAACAGGTGCCAATTATGTAGTGAACCTTAGTGAACCTCTGCCTGGTTTGCCAGGAAAGAAACGATTCCATTTTTTTACTCTTATATAAAATGTCGAAAGGTGCTGTTCTAACAGCATCTTTTTTTGTTGTATAACCAGTTTAAACACTGAAAATATTTTACAAAAATCGGAATTTCGACAGAGGGGTTTGGATATTTCCAGCGAATGTTATTTATTGAAAGTATTATCCAGATAACCGCGAATCAAGAACAATTATGTAAGCGCTTAACAATATGGCTGGAAGGGGGTGAGGCTTCTTGTATCAAGGGATGCATTGATTCGTCTGGCACGCCATCATCAGCACGATGAGACAGCGGGGATAGACCGAAATGCAGTAACGAAGTAGAAGAGGAGGATAAGTTGATATGAGAACGTTTATGGGGAAATTGCGAATGATGAGCCTGACGGTTGCCGTAGTAACCGCTTCGCTGGGGGGACTTGCTGGAACAACAGCGGCGGCACCAAGTGAAGCCTATGAGTGGAAAAATGTGGTGACGGGTGCAGGTGGCGGGTTTGTGCCGGGCATTATTTTCAACGAGTCGGAAAAGGATCTGATCTACGCTCGTACGGATATCGGGGGAGCCTATCGCTGGAATGCGGCTGACGAGAGATGGATACCCTTAACGGATTTTGTCGGCTGGGATGGCTGGAACAAGAATGGTGTGGATGCACTGGCTACGGACTCGGTTGATCCCGATCGGGTGTATATGGCAGTTGGGACGTATACGAATTCGTGGGACCAAAACAATGGCTCCATCTTGCGCTCTACGGACCGGGGAGATACATGGCAGACTACAACACTTCCCTTCAAAGTGGGTGGCAACATGCCGGGACGTTCGATGGGAGAACGCCTGACCGTGGACCCAAATGATAACAGCATCCTGTATTTTGGTGCACGAAGTGGTCATGGGTTATGGAAAAGTACCGATTACGGTGTGACCTGGAACGAAGTCACAAGCTTCCCGAATCCGGGAAATTATGTGCAAGATCCTTCGAATGAATATACCAGTGACATTGTAGGTCTGGCATGGATTACGTTTGACAAAACAACAGGTTCTGCAGGGCAGGCAACCCAGACGATCTATGTTGGAGTTGCTGATAAAGCGCAAAGTGTATATCGCAGCACAAATGGCGGCCTGACCTGGTCAGCTGTTGCTGGTCAACCTACAGGTTATATTCCGCATCATGGCGTGTTTGATTCAGACGGAAGCCTCTATATTACGTACAGCGATGGTGTTGGACCGTATGATGGGGAAAAAGGTGACGTGTGGAAACTGAACACATCGACAGGTGTCTGGACCAATATTAGCCCTGTTCCAAGCAGCAGCACGGATAATTATTTTGGATATGGCGGATTGGCTGTTGATGCACAGAATCCCGGTACATTGATGGTTGCGACATTAAACTCCTGGTGGCCTGATGCCACTTTGTTCCGCAGTACAGATGGCGGAGCGACGTGGACACGCATATGGGAATTTGAAGGATATCCGAACCGGAAGTTACGTTATACACAGGATATTTCGGCAGCGCCATGGCTCACATTTGGCACCAATCCTGCCCCACCGGAAACAACTCCAAAACTGGGCTGGATGATCGGTGATCTGGAGATTGATCCGTTTGATTCGGATCGGATGATGTATGGAACAGGTGCTACGATCTATGGAACGAAGAATCTGACAGACTGGGATGATGATGAAAAAATCAATATTTCAGTGATGGCGAAGGGGGTTGAGGAGATTGCCGTACTGGATCTGATCAGCCCGCCAAGTGGTGCACATTTGTTAAGCGGGGTGGGGGATGTCTCCGGATTTCGTCATAACAATCTGGACCAGGCGCCAGCTACCATATTTACGAGCCCGAACTATTCTTCCACAGAAAGTCTGGATTTTGCAGAGTTAAGTCCCAATACGATGGTTCGCGTAGGTAAAGCAGATTATGCTGCTGATCCAAATGCAAAATCCATTGGTTTGTCCAGTGACGGAGGTACTACGTGGTATAAGGCCAATGCAGAACCTGCTGGCACAACCGGAGGGGGAACCGTAGCCATCTCTGCGAATGGTAACCGACTCGTATGGAGCACGTCAGATAAAGGCGTACATTATTCGACTGGCGGCAATTCATGGACGGCAAGTACGGGGATACCTGCACAGGCAAAAGTGATTTCGGATCGTGTCAATCCAAACAAATTCTATGGATTTGCAGCGGGTAAAATCTATGTAAGTGTGAATGGTGGTGCTACCTTCACAGCATCACCTGCGACCGGACTCCCGATGGAAGGAAATGCCGATTTGGATGCCGTTCCAGGTGTTGAGGGCGAACTCTGGTTTGCAGGTGGCAGTGAGGAAGAAGGTCCTTACGGATTATGGCATTCCACGGATTCAGGAGCAACATTCACAAAGCTTGCCAATGTAGAGGAAGCAGACAGTATCGGATTTGGTAAAGCGGCCCCTGGGCAGAGCGTTGTTGCGTTATACACGGTTGCACAGATCGATGGAACACGTGGATTCTTCCGCTCCGATGACGGTGGAGCCAATTGGATTCGGATCAACGATGATCAGCATCAGTATGCTCGTGTAACTACAATTACGGGTGATCCGCGTTTGTATGGAAGAGTATATCTCGGAACAAATGGCCGCGGAATTTTGTATGCTGACCGTGTTGGAGGTGACAATGGCGGAGGAGACGGCGGGGGTACACCAGTTACCAACTCTGCGATTACACCGGTTACAGCCGAATTTGATCGCAAAGCAGGCAATCAGGTTAATATTCCAGTCACGTTAACACTTAATGGCAATACACTTGCATCCATTCGCAACGGGAATGCAACGCTGGTTTCAGGTACAGATTACACGTTAACAGGCAATGAGGTCGTATTAAGTAAAAACTACCTGGCTTCACTGCCAAATGGCACAGCGACGCTAACCTTTCAATTCAGCGCAGGCGCTCCTGCGACCTTGAATCTGCTCATTAAAGACACGACAGCTGCACCTGTTGGAACCATAGGCATTGAGATGTTTAACAGCAACACTTCAGCAACGGGCAGCTCGATTAGTCCCAAATTCAAACTGACAAATACGGGTACTACAGCGTTGAATCTGTCTGATGTGAAAATCAGATACTATTACACGATAAACGGTGAACAGCCTCAGAACTTCTTCGCTGACTGGGCGACGGCTGGCAGTTCGAATGTAACAGGCACGTTCAGTGCACTCAATCCAGTACGGACGGGTGCTGATCACGTGCTTGAGATCGGATTCACAGCTTCGGCTGGAACACTGAATGCGGGACAAAGCACGGAAATCCATACGCGCATCTCCAAGAACAATTGGACCAACTATACGCAAACGGATGATTACTCTTTTGCAGGTAGTCAGACTTCCTATACGGATTGGTCCAAAGTCACCGGTTATATCGCGGGAAGTCTCCAATGGGGAATTGAACCATAAGTGAGTGATTTAACGAAATAAAGGATTGAAAAAGGGGTCCTGATTCGCCAAATGATCAAATGGCGAGTCGGGGCTTCTTATTTTGTCGAAATATAGTGTAAACTATAGATAGTTACCATTGCTTAAAGGATCGTTTTAGGATATAAAAAGATGTACAATTAATTTAGAATTAATGTAACCGCTAACACTGGAAAGTGTTTATAACCGATATATAATAGTTGGTATAGCCTGTACAGATATAGAGGAAAGATTAGACAAGGGGGTCGCGATCATGAACCGGTTGTGCAAGGTGCTGATTGTTGACGATGAGTTTCTGGTAAGACAGGGCATAAAGCACCATATGAACTGGGAAGCGGAAGGATTTATCATTGTGGGTGAAGCTTCCAACGGTGAAGAAGGATTACAGCAGGTGAACCTGTTAAAACCGGATATTGTGATCACCGACATTGTCATGCCTGTCATGGATGGCGAAACGTTTGTCCGTACATTAAAAGCCAGTAATCCGCAGATTGAAGTTATTGTACTTAGCAGCTTCAGTGAATTCGAGTATGTACGTTCTACGCTTCAGCATGGGGCAGCCGATTATATACTGAAACCAAAGCTGGATACAAATGAATTATTGCAGGTCCTTCAACGCACAGCGGGTAAAATTCCGGAGTTACAGTTCGAGCCGTCGCATGATGGTTGGAGACTTGGGCAACTGATGGAGAAGATGCTGTCCGGATTCACACTGGATGAAGATAGCGAAATGCCGATCATTCGAGATACCTTTCCGTATGAATCCTTTCGCTTGCTGGTGTATAAACCCGTGGGTGCTGGAGGGAATCCACTGAAGATGGATCAGGAACAGATTGAATCCAAGCTCCGCAGTGATCTGCCTGAAGTAGAATGTGCAATGGTTCCCGCAGAGGGTACATTACCTGTGATGCTTCTTAATGTCGATCCTGCGAGAGATGAATGGATGCTTGAACGGATCAGACAGTTGGCCAGTGAAAATACAGCAGGAGAAGACAGTCCTGGTTGGGTGCTTAGTGAAAGCTTTACTTCATTTGAACAGATGGGTGTTGTTTACCGGGAACGCCTGATTAAGCTGATTGAATATCGCTTCTATTATAAGGATCGACCAATCCTGGTGTATGGTGAACTGCCTCCAATGCATCCTGCAGGTTACCAGTTTAATGTGAATATGTTTTTGCAGCATGTGAAGCGTAACCGGGTCGAAGCGGCAAGGGAGTATTTACATGATCATGCAAAAACACTTGGACGGGATTATATTGCCGATGTGTTTGAGATCAAATCATTTCTCGGTAACTTGATCTTCAACGTGACCATTACCCTCGCGGATATGGATGTTCAGTCTGCCGGGCTGGAAGAGAGCAAATATACGTATTTTAAAAATGTGGACGGGGCTTCAAGCCTGGACGAAGTCATGACTGTACTTGACCAATTCATGACGGAAGTTCAGGAGTGCACCGTTGGTGCGGGTGCAAAACGAAGTGATCCCAACATGAAGATGCTGCTGGATTACATGCATGAGCACTTTGATCAGCCGCTCGGGCTGGCTGAAGTAGCCAAGCATTTTCATTTTAATCCATCGTATTTATCCAGTTATTTCTCATCTCACAAAAAAGAAGGATTTAATGAATACTTAAATAAAATTCGGATTGAAAAAGCCGAGGAACTGCTACGTTCCGATGATGTAACGATCTCTGAGATTAGCAGTATGGTAGGTTATTCCGATCATAGTTACTTTTGCAAAGTGTTCAAAAAATTCACCGGATTATCACCAAGCCGATACCGGCGCAAATTCTGGGCATAAAGTCAGAAGGATAAGATCATGAAGAAATGGATGAACCAATTATCACGTCTCGGATTGTTTCCCAAGTTGTTTCTGGTTATGGTGGTCAGTATTGTCCTCGTTTCTGTACTCATCTTATGGACGACCATTCACATGTCAACCAATCTGTTTACTGAGACGTTCAGTATCACAAACTCCAAGGTGCTTAATCAGATCAAAACAAATTTTGAATCTTTTAATGAGGCCATTGCTGCCGTATCGAATAATGTGACGCAGAGTGGATCGATCCGAGGATTCCTGTCCGAAGGAGATGCCGATTCCCTCACGATGGCCAAATCCTTCTATAATATGAGGGAAACGATGGATCGAATTCAATCCATCACAGAATCCTACGAAGTCGGGATAACAATTATCGGGATTAATGGACGGAGCTATTCCACGAATCGTGCTCACCTTCAGTTGTCCGTGGATGAATTGAAGCAGGAGCCAATTACGATGGAAGCAGCTGAGACGCCAAGTCGTCTTATCTTTGATGTTTACCAAAACGAGGCAACGCTTGGGAGTCAGCAGATGATCTCTGCGACGAAAGCGTTGACGGACCGAACACGCAGCCGGATATACGGTACGCTCTATGTCACGATGAGAGAAGACATATTCCGGCAATTTTACAGCAGCTTTACAAGTCGTGGCAATGATGTGGTCATTATGAATGAAAAAGGTGAGATTGTATCATCGAATCGTGAAGACTGGATCGGAACAACTCAGCTGGATTTGCTATCGTATGCCCGGGATATGAACAATAACTCTCCGAGAAGTATTAATGCTCGTGTGATGGATCAGGATAGCGTTGTGTTATCCGAGTATTTACCGTTCTATCGGTTTTATATTGTCAATGTAGTGGATAAGGATCTGGCGATGGGTCAACTTATCGACATGAAGACGGTTGCCCTGATCTGTGCAGCTATCGTTGTGGGGGCGCTCATCCTTGTGTTTCTCATCACCAGCCAGATTACCAAGTCACTGCGCAGACTTGTGAAGCAGATGTCCAACATTACAAAAAGTGATCTGGACAACTATATTCCGGTGAGCGGAAGCTACGAGAGCAGGCAGCTTGGTCATGCTTACAATTACATGCTTGATGAACTGCATGATTATGTGGATCAGTTAGTACAGACACAGCATGAACAACGGAACGCAGAGCTTGCGGCATTACAGAGTCAGATTAATCCTCACTTCTTGTACAATACACTTGCATCTGTCAAAGTTCTGGTGCAACAAGGCAACAAAGACAGGGCTGCGGAGACCATTAATGCTTTAATTGGATTGCTGCAAAATACGATTAGTGATGTGAGTCAGACGGTTACCGTGGAACAAGAAGTCGAGAATTTGAAAAATTATGTCTTCATTAATCACGTCAGATATGGTGGCCGGATTAAAGCAGCTTTCTACGTGGCTCCGGATTGTACACACTATCATGTACCCAAACTGGTGATCCAGCCGTTTATCGAGAATGCATTTTTCCATGGATTCATCAAGAAAGAAACGGGTACAATTCATGTCATGGTTTCCAGAGCGGGAGAATCACTCATCTGTGAAATTATGGACAATGGTGATGGAATTGAAGGGCTTGTCATGGGAGAAACGCTGCCCAATCCAAAGAACAATCGTCAACTATTCAGTGGTATCGGTATTCGCAACGTACATGACCGTATTGAGTTATTATATGGTTCACCTTATGGTGTCACCATTATGAGTACGGTTGGGGAAGGAACGAGAGTCACTGTTACACTGCCTTTAATCACGAGTTGAATCGAAACACGATTCGATTGAATACACTTGAAATCGAGATCCCTCACTTCTGTTTTCTACAGAGGCGGGGGATTTTCGCGTGTCAGAGGTAAAGCAAAATACATATTTGTACTATTTCAAGATCAAGAAATTACAAAATCAAAAGAAATTACAAAAAACCAAATTTAATGCAAACGGTTTCTGTAAAGGTTTTCATTGTGGCAATAAGATGACAAATCCGTACAAAATTATTACTAACGAATGGAGATATGGGAATGATAAGATGAATACATCGAAAGCAACCGCTTTCAGAAAACGCAAACAAATTACACACAAAGAGGTCGAAGGGGAGTTGAATGTTTTGAAAAAAATGTGGGTATTGATGCTCGTTACAGTACTGCTGTTGTCCGCATGTTCATCCGGTGGCGGAGGTAAATCCGCTAGTGGTGGTGACGAAAAAACAAACGAAATTACGGTCTGGGCTTGGGACAAAGCTTTTAACGTAGCTGCAATGGAAACAGCAAAAGAAGCATATCAAAAAGCAAATCCTGATGTGAAAATTAACATCATTGAATACGCTCAAGCTGATATCATTCAGAAACTGAACACAGGTCTTAACTCCGGAACTGCCAGCGGTCTTCCAAACGTAGTTCTGATTGAAGACTATCGTTCACAAAGCTTCCTGAATGCATATCCTGATGCGTTCAAAGATCTTTCTTCCAGTATCACGGCTTCCGATTTTGCAGATTACAAACTCGGACCAACAGCGTTTGATGGCAAACAATACGGAGTACCATTTGACTCCGGCGTTGCTGGTTTGTACTACAGAACAGATCTGCTGGAGCAAGCTGGCTACAAAGCAGCTGACCTGCAAGACATCACTTGGGATGACTACATCCAAATTGGTAAAGACGTAAAAGCTAAAACAGGTAAAGAGCTTCTTTCTCTTGACCCGAATGACCTTGGTTTGATTCGTATGATGATCCAAACTGCAGGTAAATGGTATTCTGCAGAAGATGGTAAAACACCTGACATTGCTAATAATGCTGCTCTGAAAGAAGCGTTTATTACTTACAAAGCAATGATGGATGCCAACATTGTTAAATTGCACTCTGACTGGAGTCAATTCGTTGCCAACGCCAATAACGGTAGCGTAGCAACAATTCCTACAGGTAACTGGTTCTCACCATCTGTACGTCAAGAAGCTTCCCAATCCGGTAAATGGGCTGTAGCTCCAATACCGAAAATGGCTGGTCAAGCAAACTCTGTTCACGCATCCAACTTGGGTGGTAGCTCTTGGTATGTTATGAACAACGTTCCTGGTGCAGATCAAGCAGCTGATTTTGTAGCAAAAACATTTGGTTCTGACAAACAATTGTATCAAGATCTGTTGAACAACATCGGCGCAATTGGTACGTATAAACCAGCAGTTGATGGTGACGCGTATGCCAAAGAAGACGAGTACTTCGGCGGACAAAAAATCTTCACAGACTTTGCGAATTGGACGAAAGAAATTCCAAGCGTAAACTATGGTATCAACACTTATGCCATTGAAGATATTCTCGTTGTAGAAATGCAAGCATTCCTGAACGGTAAATCAATCGATGACGTTCTGGCTGATGCACAAAAACAAGCTGAAGCACAATTAAACTAAGATACCCAAGGTAACTTATAGAACCCTAGGAAACATCGGAGCCGTCTCCCACGTCCGGCGCAAGTCGAACCGGATATGGCGAGAGGCTCCGTGGGTTCTACCCATGTTCCATGGAGAGAGAGGAGCCATACTGTGAAAGCCATGAATACAGGAGACAGTCTCCAAAAGAAAAATAATTTGACTGGATGGGCTTTTGTTTTGCTGGCTGTTGTCGGGATTGTTGCATTTTACTTCTACCCGATGATTCAAGCGCTGCTCTTATCGTTCAAGTCTGGTGTAGGAGCCAATCTTGAATTTTCGGGCCTTTCTAACTACAAAAGATTGTTAGTTGATACAACGTTCCGTACAGCATTATCGAATACATTTATCTACTTGATTATTCAAGTGCCTGTAATGATTATTCTTGGTTTGTTTATTTCCGTATTGCTGAATGACAGCACACTACGTTTCCGGAGCTTCTTCCGTACAGCGATTTTCTTGCCTTGTGTAACTTCATTGGTAGCGTACTCTGTTGTATTCAAATATCTGTTCGCACCAGATGGAATGGTGAATCAATTCCTGATGGGCTTGCACATTATTGGCGATCCAATTCAATGGATCACAGACCCGTTCTGGGCTAAAATTACGATCATAATCGCCGTTACTTGGCGTTGGACCGGATATAACATGATTTTCTATCTGTCATCCCTGCAAAACATCGATCAATCGATCTATGAAGCTGCAAGAATTGACGGAGCGAATGCTTTTACACAATTCTTCAAAATCACAGTACCTTTGCTTAAACCGATTATCCTCTTCACGTCCATCACATCAACGATTGGTACATTGCAAATCTTTGATGAGATCATGAATATTACCAAAGGTGGTCCAGGTAATGCGACCATGTCGATTTCACAATACATCTACAACCTTTCGTTCAAATATTCACCGGACTTCGGTTATGCAGCAACAGTGTCGTATTCCATCGTAATCTTGATTATTGTATTGTCCATCATCCAGTTTAAAGTGGCAGGTGATAATAAAAATGGCTAAAGCTAAAGCAAAACGGATTTTCACGTATGTGTTCCTATCCATCGTCGCCTTTGTATCCATTTTCCCTTTCTTCTGGATGCTGGTCAGTTCAACGAATGCATCTGTCGATGTAACCAAAGGCAGATTGTTACCGGGTTCAGCTTTTATTGATAACTTCAACAAACTGATTGATTCAACGAATCTGGTACAGGCTCTCGGAAACTCGGCGATTATCTCTGTAGTCTCCACTCTCTTGGCACTGTTTATTGGTTCCATGGCAGGTTATGGCTTCGAGGTATATCGCACGAAGTCTCGTGACATTGTGTTTAATATCCTGTTATTATCCATGATGATCCCGTTTGCGGCGATTATGGTACCACTGTATCGTATGTTTGCAACAATCTCGGGAGTTGCACCGGTTATCGGTATTAACACCATGGCAGCAGTGATCTTGCCAACCATTGCAACAGCGTTCCTGATCTTTTTCTTCCGTCAGAACACCAAAATGTTCCCGAAAGACTTGCTGGAAGCTGGACGTATTGATGGTTTGAGTGAACTCGGGATCTTCCTGAAAATCTATATGCCAACCATGAAAACAACATATGCAGCGGCAGCAATTATTACCTTCATGAGTAGCTGGAACAACTATCTGTGGCCACTCATTGTATTGCAAACACCTGACCAACAAACGATTCCACTGTTGATCTCGAACCTCGGTGCTGGTTATTCTCCGGATTACGGAGTAATCATGACAGCGATCGTTATTGCAACACTACCTACAGCAATCGTTTTCTTCATCATGCAGAAACACTTTGTTGCAGGTATGGTAGGTTCCGTGAAGTAATGAAAACAGCATAATCCGTGCGAATGACGGGTGCAGGAAAGAAGAGAGGGCGCTGTTATGGCGTACCTCTGTCTTTTTTGTTCATGTAAAGCAAAAGGAAATCCAGCGTAAACCTTGAATAAGTCAAACTATAACGTTTTAAAGGGAGAGAGAGCCGATGAAAGCAACAAAGGCAGATATCAACTGGTTGGGGGACGTAAGTGTATTTGAGGTGAACCGTCTTCATGCCTATTCCGATCACCGTTATTACCAAACGATGGATGAGGCTGTAGGTTCAGGCGCGATGTCCATGCGTTATGATCTGAATGGTACGTGGAAATTCAACTATGCAATTCGTCCGGACAGCCGTTCTGAGTTTTTCTATACATCCGATTTTTCCAGTGAAGGCTGGGATGATATTGAAGTTCCGGGACACATCCAGCTTCAGGGATACGGACAGATTCAATATGTAAATACACAATATCCTTGGGATGGCTTGAACGACATTCGTCCGCCGGCATTGCCACAGGATAAAAATCCGGTTGGAAGTTATATTCGCACATTCCACCTGCCGACAGGTTGGGAGTCGAATCCGGTATATATTTCTTTCCAAGGTGTAGAGTCTGCATTTTATGTATGGCTTAACGGACAATTCGTAGGATACGGGGAAGACAGCTTCACGCCATCTGATTTTGACCTGACGCCATTCCTCCAGGATGGAGAGAACAAACTCGCGGTTGAGGTGTATCAACGCAGCACAGGCAGCTGGCTGGAAGATCAGGATTTCTGGCGTTTCTCCGGTATTTTCAGAGATGTGTATCTGTATACCGTCCCAACCGCACACGTTCGTGATGTTCATGTTCGCACAGATCTGGACAAGTCCTATACCAACGGTACATTGCAACTAGATTTGAAACTGGAAGGAAAAGCGGTTGCTGGAGCGCGAGTAGAGGCTGAACTTCGTGATCGTGAAGGCAATACCGTTAAAACGTTTGAATCCAAAGTTAATGATGGGCAAGTAAGTCTTCGTGAAGATATCGGTATAGTGAACCTGTGGAGCGCAGAGATTCCATACTTGTACCGTCTCTATATTCGTGTATATGATGCTGCGGGTGCACTGGTTGAGGTAGTTCCTCAAGCCGTTGGTTTCCGTACATTCGAAATGATTGATAAAGTGATGCACATCAACGGTAAACGTATCGTATTCAAAGGTGTGAATCGTCATGAGTTCAACCCGCGTCGTGGACGTGCGGTTACGAAGGAAGACATGCTGTGGGATGTTCGTACCATCAAACAAAACAATATGAATGCCGTACGTACGTCACACTATCCAAACCAAAGTCTCTGGTATGAGCTGTGTGATGAATACGGACTCTATGTTATTGACGAGATGAACCTGGAGACACACGGATCTTGGCAGAAGCTTGGCGCCGTTGAGCCTTCATGGGTTATCCCAGGGGACAAACCGGAATGGCATGATATCGTTATGGATCGCGCTGTATCCATGGTGGAGCGTGACAAAAACCATCCGTCCATTCTGATCTGGTCTTGTGGTAATGAATCACATGGTGGTGAAGTCATCTACAAAGTATCCCAATACTTCAAATCGGCTGATCCAACACGTCTGGTACATTATGAAGGTGTATTCCATGATCGTCGTTTCGATGAAACAAGTGATATGGAGACTCGCATGTATGCCAAACCGGCGGACATTGAGGAATTCCTGAATGCAAACCCGACGAAACCTTATATTAGCTGTGAGTACATGCATGCCATGGGTAACTCTATTGGCGGTATGCACAAATATACGGAGTTAGAAGACAAATATCCGATGTATCAAGGTGGATTCATCTGGGATTACATCGACCAATCCATTTATAAAAAAGATCGTTACGGCAAAGAATTCCTCGCTTATGGTGGAGATTTCGGTGATCGTCCATCAGACTATTCGTTCTGTGGCAACGGTATTGTCCATGCTGACCGTAAAGTAACTGCGAAAATGCAGGAGGTTAAATTCCTTTACCAGAACATCAAGCTGTTCCCGGATCGTGAAGGTGTTAAAATTGTGAACGGTAATCTGTTCGCAGATACATCTGCACTGGAACTTGTATACAGCCTGGAGCGCGAGGGACATGAAGTGCTACGTGGAACATTGGAAGTGAACGTGGATGCCCAAAGCGAGACGGTAGTGAAACTTCCGCTGGGTGCAGAAGCTCTGGCTGGCGGCGAGTACGCTGTGAACACTGCATTTGTGTTAAAAGAAGCTACAATGTGGGCTGACAAAGGCGAAGAAGTGGCATTTGGACAGTTTATTTTCACACAGGATCAGGTGAATGATGCAGTTGAAGTCGACTTGAACCTTGTAAGTGATGTACAAGTTATCGAAGGTGACGTTAACATCGGTGTTCGTGCTGGCAAGACACATGCGCTGTTCTCCAAACAGTTTGGGACACTGGTTTCCCTGAAATTGTCTGGTCGTGAGACGATTGCTGTACCACCTGCACCGCTCTTCTGGCGTGCAATGACGGATAATGACAAAGGTATGGCGATGGGCTTCGAACTGGGCGCCTGGTATGCGGCGAGCCTGATGCCACGTTCTGTAGAGTGGAAAGCGGAACAAAAACCGGATCAATACCGGATCGAGTTCACGTACAAGCTCAACATTTCTGAGGATGTACTAGTGAAAGTGGTATATACCGTTCATGCAGATGGAAGCGTACGTGTGCATAATACGTACAAAGGTACAGCCGGATTGCCAAACCTGCCAATTCATGCATTGTCCTTCAGAACATCACCTGACTTCGAAAACGTGGAATGGCTCGCGATGGGACCCGAAGAAAATTATGCAGACCGCGCTTTTGGCGCACGTCTGGGTATCCATGGCAGCAAGGTAGCTGATACTGTAGCTCCATATCTGGTACCACAGGAATCAGGCAACCGTACGGGCGTACGTTGGGCCAAATTGACAGACAACGCGGGACGTGGCTTCAAAATTGAAGCATCCGGAACCCCGGTTGAGCTGAATGTATCACCATATACGGCATTTGAGCTGGAGAACGCACAACATGCGTACGAATTGCCTCCTGTGCACTATACGGTCGTGACTGTAGCAGGTAAACAAATGGGTGTTGGCGGTGATGACAGCTGGGGTGCTCCAGTTCATCCGGAATACCTGATCCCTTCAGACGGCGAACTGACATTTGAATTTGTCATTCGTGCACTGTAAGTAAAAGAATCGTACAGAATAAAGAATGTATTCTATAAAGAACAGAGGTCTTCGCTCATCGGAGGCCTCTGTTTTGTTATGTCAACGAACAGCTTGAGAGGCATTGTATGAAACCGTTCTCTCTCCAACCTCGTAATGTACGAGACAGGAAACATAAGAGGGGGGTTCAAGATGAGTAAAAAAGCAAAGACAGGTATATGGGTGACGGTGTTAGTCTTCTTGGGCATCATAGTTGGATGTTTCATATGGTATTTCAATACCGCTTCAGGTGAACGTGCACTCAAAACGATGAGGTCCAATAACTCGGGTGGCCTGGAGAGGGTTGTTAAAGTGTACAGCGATAATGGTGAATTGATTCAGACCTATGACGGCAAAATTGACGTGGAAGATACGGAATACGGCAATAAAGTATTATTTGATCTCAATGGGAAACGTGTTGTGATCTATAATGCAACGATTGTTGTAGAAGAGAAGTAAAGCGCGTAAATCGCAGTCTTGAAGGAACGCTGGTGCGGAATTTGGAATGACACCCTATTGCTTATATGGTAAAATTAAGAAAAATATATAAGAGTCGGGTGAGATTTTTATGGTGGATATGTACCTCATAATCCTTGTTGCTATCTTGGGAATGGTCCTGTTCTATAGCTTGATCGCTTATTTCTTGATTCGTTTCATTTCGAAAAAAGCTTTCAAGCTGACGTTAACCAAATATGAAATGATGGAGATTATAACCTGGCTCGCCGTGCTGTTTATTACCTTCATGATGATTAAGACGGGTTCGATAAATCTTCTCTTGCCGGTTGTTTTACTTATCATTCCATTGATCAATTTACGGCTTTCCAATCGAAAACATCGAGAGCTGAACTCGTAAGGTCTTGCTACGTTGGGGTAAGGCACAAGAAGGATGAACATAGGAAAGGTTGACGGAGATTACATCACTAGTCAGCCTTTTTTAGTTTCATTACGAATGTTGAAAATGAACAAGGAGGAGTTTAGTGATGATTCTGGGCCGATCAACTGACACTTCAGGTTTAACGCAAGTTGCCAATCTTTCGGATGAGTTGCAGTCTGTTTTTGATCAAGCAGAAAGCAAATATCAAATAGTTGATATTGAACTCTTCTTTGTTTTCAGGTGTCTTCCTGAAGAATATGAGAGAAGGTCCACGGTCAGGCATGTGAAGAAAGATAATGTTATATATTTCGATCTGGTGATCAGCGAGGATCGTTATAAGACATTAAGCAAAAGCAAACAACGGTATGTCTTAAGCCATGAGTTTTATGCTTTTTTGAGTGAAAAGATCCAGAAATACAAGATTGAACATTTAAACACCAAGCAATTTATAGCAGATATGGGCATGTGGCTGAGGGAGATTGGATGGTTGCAGACTGAAGAGGAAGCCGACATAAGTGAATTTGAAGAAATGTATAACTAGCAAAATAAATGAAAACATAAACAACAAAAAGAAGCCCTCTTTCGAGAGCTTCTTTTTCATGGGAGAGGAGAAACCGGACGAAGAGCTTATGGGGAAACGTAAGTCTTCTCCGCGGTTGTCTACGACACTTGTGATGTCGATAATTATAGAATCGCCCGATTGTTTCCTTTTTATACATATGCGTCAACAATTCGTCAACAATTTTCCAAGGGAAATGAAGACCGCACATTTTTCAAACTGAACCCGAGTGTGGTACGATAGTCGTATCAATAAACTTACATAGAGAAAAGGTGACTCGTCAAGTGAGAGTGGTATCTGGGAGTGCAAAAGGCAGGCCGCTGAAGGCTGTTCCTGGCACGGGTACGCGGCCAACCACCGACAAGGTGAAGGAAGCGTTATTTAGCATGGTTGGTCCTTATTTTGAGGGCGGCACAGCATTGGATCTGTTTGCAGGCAGTGGAGGTCTCGGTATTGAGGCGCTGAGCCGCGGCATGGACAAGGCTGTTTTTGTTGATTTGGAATCGAAAAGTATTGAAGTTATCCGCATGAATCTGAAGGCGACCAAGCTTGAAGACCAGGCGGCCGTATATCGTAATGATGCAGGTCGGGCATTGAAGGCACTCGCCAAACGAGGCACAACGTTTGATCTGGTGTTTCTGGACCCGCCATATCGCATGAAGAACGGGCACGAGTTGATGTTAACCATGCACGAACTGGAACTTTTGGAACCCGAAGCAACCATCGTGCTTGAATATGAATCCAAACATGATTACCCTGAGCAATTCGGCCCGTTTGAACAAACGCGCAAGGCTTTATATGGGGAGACGGCAGTATCCATCTACTATTATGCACCTAAAGCAGTTGAAGATGGAGAATCCATTACACCGGAAGAGGAGGCTCCTCATGACTGAAATGATACATCGACAGGAACGGATCGCCGTATATCCTGGAAGTTTTGATCCCGTAACGATGGGGCATCTGGATATTATCGCCAGAGCGTCAAAGCAATTTGATCGCGTCATTGTGGCTGTATTGAACAATATGAGCAAAAATCCGCTGTTTACGGTGGAGGAACGCAAGGAATTGATTACGGAAGTAACCCGCCATTTACCAAATGTGGAGGTGGACAGTTTCCGCGATCTGACAGCCAATTACGTCCGGCAAAAGGAAGCTCAGGTCATCGTTCGTGGTATACGCTCGGTAACTGATTTTGAATACGAGTTGCAATTGGCATCAACCAACAGCAAGTTGAACCCGGATGCGGAAACGATATTTATGATGACAAATCCGAAGTATTCCTATTTAAGTTCCAGCATCGTCAAAGAAATCGCTCATTATCATGGAGATGTTACAGATCTTGTCTCACCTGAAGTGGAGACTGCGCTCCGTCAGAAAATCAGCGAGAAAACCGGCGGTTAAACCAGAAGGTAAGACCGGATAGGCTAATCATGACTGCAAGAAGTAACGCAAGACCCATGCATGCAACAGGGAAGACACTCCAAATGGTGTTGATCGTGTATGTGTTACCTGGACTATGTATGAATAGCCAACCGAATGGTGCCGAGAGGTCCTGCTCTGCATTCGTCTGTAATGTGGCCCAGACTTCTGTGCTATAACGGCTGAACGGCATCCATAGGAACAGACTGATGAAAAAGGCGATTAATCCATGAGTCAGACGAACTCCAGCAAAGTACAACATAGATTTGCTGCTTGGACCAGTCGTTTTCAGGACAGCAGAGACTTGCAGATGGGAGCATAAACCACCCCATCCCAGAACGGCTGCAAGTAGAGACATGAGCAGCATGGGTGTAAGTGAAGTCTGGCTCAAATGATAGGTGCCCAGATGAAGCTCAAAGAAGGCTGGCCACAGCGCAGCAGAGGACCCGGGCGTCAGATAAAGGGAGACCAACCGGATAAACACGGCAAAACCGATCATGTATCCTCCAGTCATCATCAAGGTCTGCACAGCTTGGGATACGGTGTCACCTAACAGTTTGCCAAATCCCCTTCCATCACGACGATGAGCTTCCCTGGCTGCAATCATCATATCAGACCATATACTGCGTCGTTTGTTCGTAGCGTGGTGGGGGGCAGATGAGCGACTTGTGGAACTTGCAGGATTTGCAGGCTGAGAATTAAGAGAGTTGTTATCTGCTTGCACGGCTGTTGAGCCAACCCTGTCTTTCTGGTTACCCGGTGCTGGCAGGAGACGCGTGGCAAGAATGGCAGCAATCCAGCCGCTGATCCAGTGAACCACGAGTAGAAAATATCCGACCGCTGGCTGGTGGAGAAAAGCAGCACCAACGACCAAAATGATCATCATTGGATTGGCAAAATGAGATGCCGCCGCAAGGACAACCGCCTGCTTGGCGGTAATTTGTCTATCCTGAAATAAACGGGATACCGCATCCGCTCCTGCGGGAAATCCGCCGCACATGCCTACGGCAATCGCCAGACCTGCGTTGCCTGGAAGTCTGAACCAGCGTTGCATTAACGGTCCGAGCAAGGCGCCGATCGCGTGGGTGAAGCCAAACGCAGTGAGCATTTGGGATAACATGAGGAACGGGAGCATGGCAGGGAAGATGATTTTCCACCATATATCCAGACCTTGAATAGAGGCATCAAACGCTTCTTTGGGGGACATAACTACCGCAATGACCAACATTAAAGCCCCGGTACTTAGGATTATCGTTCGTAACGGGCCAGAATCTCTAACCTCGCTCTGTAATGTCATCGTTTCACCTCATATCAGATAACGCCAATTCGGCATCTGAATCGTTATGGACGGCCGAATGACGCCCGAAGGGCGGTTCGGCCTTGACCGGACAGGCTATTGTATACAGCGGCCTATCCGGCCTGTACCATTGTATGCACAAGGACCAGAGTGTTAGACTTGAAAAAAATGATTAAACAAGATGGAATTACGATTGCTGATTAGTGTAGAGTTCAGCTTATATAGAGATACAAAGAACGGAGGCTCATGCGATGAATCGGATTCGGAAATCTGGCGGATTCAGAGCTTCGATCTTTGTGATCGTGGTGGCTCTGGTCGTCTATGTTGCCGTGTACATGCCAACGCCGTATATCATATATATGCCTGGCAGTGCAGATGAAGTAAAACCAATGGTTACCGTTAAGGGTGGAGACCAGAAAGAACGTGGTGTGTTCATGATGACAACCGTGTCGGCAACATATGCCAATGTGTTTTTGCTTGGAACCTCTCTGTTCAATAAAAATGCTCAAGTGGATAAAAAGGAAGACCGACTGCGCGGCAAAAGCGAAGCGGAATACTCTGCCGAACAGGTGTGGTTCATGAGTGACTCACAGTCCTCTGCAATGGAGGCTGCATATGAGCAGGCTGGTGTGACCTACTCTATTGTACCTGAACATATCTTTGTATTTGGACTGTCCGAAGACCCAAAACCGGAAGGGGATATTGCTCCGGGCGATATTATTCTGGGAGTGAACGGAACAGCTACGCCGGATAATACGGTGCTTTCTGCCCAGTTAAAAGATAAAAAGGTCGGAGATACGGTCGAAATGCAACTGGAACGTGGTGGGGAGACCATTAGCCGGGACGTGAAACTGATTCAGGTAAAAGACAGTAAAACGGGTGAAGCCCGCCCGGGACTCGGCGTTATGATTGGTGCGGTTCAGAAGGTGAAAGCTGAAGACCCGAACAAACAGATCTCTTTCACAGATACTCAGGTTGGTGGTCCGTCTGCCGGCTTGATGTTTACGTTGGAGATCTATAACCAGTTAACACCTGGAGATCTGACCAAGGGTCATCGAATTGCGGGTACAGGCACCATTACCAAGGACGGTGTGGTGGGTGCCATTGGTGGTGTAGTGCACAAGATTGTAGCCGCTGACCGAAAAGAAGCCGAGATTTTCTTCGTGCCGAAGGATAACTATAAGGAAGCAGTAGCCAAGGCTGAACAGATTGGCACCAAAATGAAACTTGTACCTGTGAGCACGGTGGAAGATGCGCTGGCTTATTTGAAAACCTTGTCCGTGAAATCATAGGTTATCATCGGGCGGGAAGAGATCGAGCCAACGTTGAACCGAATGGATAAATAACGGATGAATTCGAATAATTGATTACAGTGGAATGAAGTGTGATCAAGAGATTTGAGAAGATCAATAGAAGTTAATAAGGAAATCCCCTTGTCGCGAGGTGCCTGAGTGGCGCGCAGCAAGGGGATTTTTTAAAATTGAATAGTTGAGTGTCGAATAGTGGATATCAATGATCTGTTTGATAATGGAATAAAAAGCTCCATAGAGATGAAGCCTTATGGTCACAAGCGGATTACAGTCTCACAGGCGACTCATAGTAGTCACTGAACATCTTCCGTGTGTCCCTTTGCTCGCAAGCGAGCCCATACGCAACCTGAGCTTGTATATCCAGTTCAAGTTGATTGTGTGTGAACGTCGACGGTTTCAGCACAACAGGCAGTGACGCGGTCTTCTTCATTTGTTTAAGCAGGCTCTGCCCTTGAGCATTAAATCCGAGGACTCGGAGATATCCGGGTCCGGCAGCCAATTGCTCTGGTGAACACTCGGCTTTGGTGTGATTCAGGAGCAAGTGGGCGAGCATACGCTGGAGTTTGGTGCGTGTGTATCGTTTGGTCTTCATTGCATTCAGGAGTGTTTCGACTGAAGGCTCCGGGAGCTGAGCGAGTGCACGGCTCAGCCTGTGTTCCAGGCCTTCCGTGACTTCGGCGATGCGTTCCAGCTCGGAGGCACGGCGGGTGGCCGCGAGGTGCAACAGCGGCTGTGCAAAGCGCTCCCAGTGTATGGGGGCGCGCCCTTCCTGCCATTCGCGATGCAGAATGGCAAGGGTTGCCGCCGGCACGTATGGCGCGGCGGCGTTGGGTCCGTCCGCCATCAGCAGGCGGCGGACGGCTGTGGCACTGGCGATCGCCCCCGGCCCGGGCGTCGCCTCATGATACGCGGCACCGGTACGCGCCGCCGTAAAGGGCTGGATCGCGCTGCCAAGTCGTTGCAGCGCGATCAGGTAGTGCAGCCCAAGCGAATTGTTGGGCTGCTCCAGCAGTGCAGCGGCGTCGTGAGCATCGACGCCGCCGGGCGCCAGCGCCGCCGCCGCGCCTGCGTACGCGGCGGGGTAGCTGGCGCCTTCCCGCAGGCGGCGCGCGATGTCCTCGCGCATCCCTGCGGGCTCCACAGCCAGCACGCGCGCAATGCGCTGCAGGCTGTCCAGGTCGCCGGACTCGCTGCCAAAGCAGAGCGAGTCCACAATGCCGGTGCGGTGCAGCAGCGATACCGCACCGAAGGCAAACCACTCTGCCGGTTGGACCGCGTACGCAACCGGCAGTTCAAGCACCAGATCGGCGCCTGCGTGCAGCGCCATCTCGGTGCGCGCCCTTTTACCCACGATGGCGGGTTCGCCACGCTGGAGAAAAGGGCCGCTCATGACCGCAACAACGGCGTCTGCGCCGCTTAGCCGCCGAGCTTCCTGCAAATGATAAACATGCCCGTTGTGCAAGGGGTTATATTCAACAATGACGCCTACGGCTTTCATGATTAGACGCACTCCTTTCGATCGGATAACCGAGTATGTATAACATCCATTCCATCATAGGGGATGTCATGTATTAGATCAAATCATGTAACAATCAAGACAAGAAAAAGGCACAAATCCAACATCAACGGATGTCAGACTATGTGCCTGCAAATCTATTGTATAGTACACATTTTGATATTCGGAGAACGACCTCTTCACCTTGATAAATCATCATGATAGGATACGTACCCATACAATTATACATTTAGGAAGTTAGGCTAATCACATTTCACAATTTCAGAACGTTTAGACACTTTCCGGTGCGGGAGAAAGACTTGCTTTGGGCCCGAAAAATTCATAATGAATGTTGTCCGCTGCAACACCAAGCGCCTGAAGCTCCGAATACACTGCCCGCATGAACGAAACGGGTCCGCACAGATAATAAGTGGAATCCAGTTCATCGATCACTTGACGAAGCCAGGCCGCATCGATATAACCTTCCTTATGAAAATGACTGTTCGTACGATCAGAACCATCAGGTTGAGTATAACAATAATAAGCTTTAACGCCCTGATTACGTTCGGCCAGACTGTTCACATGATCACGGAAGGCGTGAGATTGACCATTCGGACTTGCATGTAAAAATGTAATTGCACGGTTTTCGTTCAAGTTAACCAGCGTATTTAACATGCTGATCATGGGCGTTAGACCGACACCACCACTCAGGAGAACAACAGGTCGTTGATTGTCTGCATTCAGCGTGAAGTCGCCAGCAGGAGCGGATATCTCCACCTGACTGCCTTCTTCAATGTGATCGTGTAGATACGTCGAGATAACTCCGTCAGGGCGCTCTAACACACCTCGTTCACGCTTAACGGAAATGCGATAGTGGGGTTTACCCGGGGCATCTGAAAGGCTATACTGACGAATCTGGGTAAATGACTGTGCCTCTGGCTGAATTTTGATGCTGATGTATTGTCCTGGTATAAAACTGGCAATGGACTGACCATCGGCTGGAACGAGATAAAAGGACGTGATGACTTCGCTTTCCTGCACTTTCTTGGCAACTTTGAATGTCCGGAATCCTTCCCAGCCACCTGTCTGGTTTTCCGCTTCTGTGTACATATCCTGTTCGATCCCGATAAAGGCGCCTGCAATGACATTATAGGCTTCGCCCCACGCCGTGATAATTTCATCCGTTGCCGCATCTCCAAGCACATCTTTGATGGCTTGAAGCAGATAGGTGCCGACAATCGCATATTGCTCGGGAACGATACCCAGGCTGCGATGTTTATGCGCAACTTGCCGGACGGCAGGCAGGATGGAGGACAGATTATCGATATGAAGGGCGGCGGTGTACACCATATTGGCGAGGGCGGCTTGCTGCCGGCCCTGTTTCTGATTTGCATGATTGAAAATATTCAGTAGTTCCGGATGAGCTGTGAACATCGTTTCGTAGAAGTGGCGTGTGATCGCTTCGCCGTGGACTTCAAGTACGGGGACTGTAGATTTAATGACTCTGATTGTGTGCTCACTTAACATATAGTTTCCCTCCCGATATGATATGAAATAGTTGAATAATAAATCGGTCATGGAGCTGATCGTGCCTCGGTTTATAGCAAGTATAGATAGGGAACAGGTAGGTCTGTGTGATATAGATCACACTAAACGTTAACGAAATGTGACCGATGTTTGCAAGGAACCACAACTAAAATGACGACTTGTAGTTTATCTTGAAGTGAGTCTATAATAGACCAGATGGAGTAAATGGCTGTGTGGTCAGTGTTTTTAAAAAGGGTGTAAAGTTAAAAGTGTTGACAAACGTCTTGAAAAATCGGTATAATGATTTTTGTTTGTTAAGTCAATTTCATAATACTTTTAACGATGAAGCGTCAGAATACATACAGTCAGGATTTACTGCTTTACAAAAGAAGGCTTGACCTGTATAACTGTCGTGATACGTTTGATACGAATTATGAAATTGGTTTCGTTTGGAGTGATGGAAATGTTAATGCCATTTCGCAAAGTGGCTACCAGTGATGGCCCGCTGAAGTTTAACGAACAGTGGGATATCAAGGAACTGGTTTCTAACCGACAAGATATCACAGCCGTTACCCCGCTGACTGCGGATTTATCTGCAGAATTCAGAGAAGGTGACGTTGTGGATGTTCATGGCAAGCTGACCATAGGAGTGGACATGTTGTGCTCCCGTTGTCTCAAGCCGATCAATGAACATTTTCATATTGATTTTCATGAGCAATTCAAGCAGGGAAAACAGCCAGAGGGATTACACGAAGACGATGATACGCTCTATGTGGATGGAGATAGCGTTGATCTGAAGGGTTATGCCGAGGAAGCTTTTCTGCTGGATCTTCCGTTTATACCGCTATGCAGCGATACATGCAAAGGGTTATGCCCCAAGTGTGGCCATGAGCTGAACGAAGGTGACTGCGGTTGTGATAACCAGGTTATCGATCCGCGGCTTGCAGGGCTCAAGGATTTTTTTAAATGAGCATGATTGAAAATCGAACATTGTAACAACGCGGTATTTTGCATAAATCAAAAGAGCGACTTTCAATCAGCAAAATATGGATCGAAATGGTTTAGTTCGTCCATATTTTGTTCCCGTAAGCGTATAGATCGAATTATGCAAAATACTACTACCTGCAAAGGTTGATTTTGATAAGGAGGTGGGAATAATGGCAGTACCTCAACGGAGAACGTCCAAGACGCGTCGCGACAAACGTCGCACTCACTTTAAATTGGCTGTACCGGGCATGGTGAAATGTGAACAATGTGGCGAACTTAAACTTAGTCACCACGTGTGCAAAGTGTGCGGAACGTACAAAGCAAGAGAGATCATCTCTCAATAATAGTTGGACATTAAGTAGCACTTCATTTCGATGAGGTGCTACTTTTTTTGGATTAGAGAGTGGCTATAGAGCGAGTAGGCAGGCATGAAATCCGTGCTTCACAGGGGTGTATTGTTTTTGTTAGGCCAGTCTTTCTTTTTGACACGGGATGAGATATACTATAGTTTAGTACCAGGTTCTAAGATTTGACGTTACATATAGATGAACCATAATCCGATTGAGAACGACCCTGGTGACCAGGGATGCAACTATAGAAGCAACACGAAAGAATGGTTGAACTGGCCGGACGGGACGGTTCCGTAAACGATACAGCGGGGGGTGTCAGGCATCGAACGTGTACCGAAGAGACAGAGGCAACAGCAGTTAACCAAAATGATAGAAGAGAACCCGTTTGTGACGGATCAGGAACTTACACGCCAATTGAAGGTGAGTATTCAGACGATTCGTCTTGACAGGCTGGAACTTGGAATACCTGAACTTCGGGAGCGGATGAAACTGATGGCAGAGCTCTCGTATGATCAGGTACGCTCGTTGCCCTTGCATGAGATTATCGGTGATATTGTGGATCTACAACTGGATAAAAGCGGGATTTCCCTGTTTGAGATTAAGGAAGAACACGTATTTTCCAGAACAGGGATTGCACGTGGGCACTATGTTTTTGCACAGGCTAACTCCTTGGCTGTAGCCATTATTAATGACGAGATCGCGTTGACTGCATCAGCAGACATTCGCTTTGTTCGTTCGGTTCATTTGGGAGAGAAATGCATTGCAAAGGCTTATGTGAGATCGATTCCGGGTCAAAAGGGCAAAGCCAAAGTGGAAGTTTTCACTTATGTAGGTGAAGAAATGGTGTTTCAAGGCAACTTTGTAATCTACCATTCAGGTGGAGAAGACAGCGGAGAAGGAGGTCATTTGGAATGAAAATCGTCATTGATGCCATGGGAGGCGACAATGCACCTGCATCAACGGTAGAAGGTGCGATTGCCGCAGCCACGGAATGGGCGGATACACAGATCGTCCTGATCGGCGATGAAGCCAAGCTGGAACCTCTTTTGAGTCAGTCAGGGGTGAGACCTGCCAATCTTACGGTCCGGCATGCTTCCGAAGTTATTGGTTCGGATGATGAACCCGTCAAAGCAGTGCGCCGCAAGAAGGATGCCTCCATGGTGGTCGCAGGCCGCATGCTGAAAGAGGGCGAAGCAGACGCGATGATCTCGGCGGGCAATACTGGAGCGTTGATGACAGCGGGTTTGCTTGTTGTAGGTCGCATGGAAGGCATTGAACGTCCGGCGCTTGCGCCCATGATTCCAACGATTGATGATGTAGGTGTACTTGCGCTGGATCTGGGAGCGAATATGGATGCCAAACCGGAGCACCTTGCACAATATGGCCTGATGGGCAGTTTGTATCGTCAAAAAGTACAGGGCATTGAGTCCCCACGAGTGGGCTTGCTTAATGTAGGAACAGAGCCAGGCAAGGGAAATGAGTTAACCAAACATGCATACCCTTTACTGGAACAACTCCCAATTCGTTTTGTCGGTAATGTTGAGGCACGTGATGTGCTGACTGGTGCTTGTGATGTGCTTGTATGTGACGGTTTTGCAGGGAATATCCTGCTGAAATCGCTAGAGGGCACAGCAGGTGCCATTTTCGCCTTGCTTAAGGAACAATTTTCATCTTCTCTCAAAAGTAAACTGGCTGCAGCTGTACTAATGCCTGAGCTGCGTGGGTTGAAACGAAAGCTGGATTATACGGAGCATGGCGGAGCGCCACTCCTCGGTTTGAGCAGACTGGTTGTGAAAAGTCATGGATCTGCTGATGGCAATGCCATCAAAAATGCTGTGCGCCAAGCTCGGATTGCAGTGCAGAATCAGCTGGTAGAGAGCATATCTAAGGAAATTAGCGGGAAGTGAGTGACGATATGAATAATTTGCGCCCAGTAGGGATTATTGGTACAGGGAAATATGTGCCTGAGAAAATTTTGACAAATAGCGATCTGGAGAAAATGGTCGATACCAATGACGAGTGGATCGTCAGTCGTACAGGAATCAAAGAGCGTCACATCGCTGCACCCGATCAGGCAACTTCTGACCTGGCATATGAAGCGGCTATTAAAGCCCTTGAATCTGCAGGCATGACAGGCAGTGATCTTGATCTGATTATTGTTGCAACCATTACTCCGGATTCTTCGTTCCCATCGACAGCCTGCATCTTGCAGGACAAATTGGGTGCAAAAGGTGCCGCGGCATTTGATCTGTCGGCTGCTTGTTCCGGATTTGTATACGGTTTGGCTAGTGCTACGAGCTTCATCCAAAGCGGTATGTACAACAATGCACTTGTAATTGGTGCGGACTGCTTGTCTCGTATTACGGATTATACAGACCGTAACACTTGTGTCCTCTTTGGTGATGGAGCAGGCGCGGTAGTTGTTGGTGAAGTTCCGGAAGGTCGCGGATTCAAAGCATTCGATCTCGGTGCCGAAGGTGCTGGCGGTAGTCTTCTTCAGATGGAAGGCGGCGGTTCCCGTCTGCCTGCTACTGCAGAGACTGTTGAAAATAAAAAACATTACATCAACATGAACGGTCGTGAAGTGTTTAAGTTTGCGGTACGTGTCATGGGGACGGCTACCATTGAGGTATTACGCAAGGCTGGTATGGAGCGTACGGATGTGGATCTGTTTGTTCCTCACCAAGCGAATATTCGGATTATCCAATCTGCGATGCAACGCCTTGAACTTCCTGAAGAAAAGGTTGTAGTCAACGTGGATAAGTATGCAAACACATCGGCTGCTTCCATCCCGCTTGCTCTGGTAGAAGCTGCGGAGGAAGGTCGCATGAAAGCCGGAGATACCGTTCTGATGGTTGGATTCGGTGGCGGTTTGACATGGGGTGCATCGGTACTCGTTTGGTAAAATAGACATCTGGGAGATGAATGAGATGGGTAAAATAGCATTTGTATTTCCCGGACAGGGATCACAGGCTGTAGGCATGGCCAAGGACGCGTATGAGTCCGTGCCTGCGGCAACCGAGATTTTTCGCACAGCAGATGAAACATTGGGTTTCTCGCTGAGCAACCTTGTATTTGAAGGACCGGAGACCGAGTTGAAACAGACATCAAATACACAACCGGCTCTGTTGACAGCAAGTATTGCCTTGCTTGAAGCTTTCAAAGAAAAAGGAATTCAGCCTGACTATACGGCTGGACACAGTCTGGGAGAATACAGTGCACTGGTGGCAGCGGGCGTTCTTTCGTTTGCTGACGCAGTGAGCACTGTACGGGCACGTGGTCAGTATATGGAACAGGCAGTACCGGGTGGACAAGGAGCGATGGCTGCTGTGTTGGGTGCGGATCGGGAAGCGCTGGGGGTGCTTTGCCGTGACGTATCTGAAAGTGGTCATGCGGTTGAACTTGCCAACATTAATTGTCCGGGACAAATCGTCATTTCTGGTGTGAAGGAAGGCGTAGCTGCTGTCGCGGAACGAGTGAAAGAAGCAGGCGGTAAACGCGCCATTGCATTGGAAGTAAGCGGTCCGTTCCACTCTTCATTGATGAAGGGTGCAGCTGAGAAGCTGGCAGAGAAACTGAAATCCGTTACGTTCTCACCGGCAGCGGTCCCTGTAGTCGCTAATGTGACTGCAAGACCTGCAGAGGATGGACAGATTCAGGATTTGTTGACAGCTCAGGTCTATTCTCCTGTATTATGGGAAGACAGTGTGACATGGCTTATTGAGCAAGGCGTAGATACGTTCATCGAGATTGGATCTGGCAGTGTATTGACCGGTTTGATTAAAAAAACAGATAAAACCGTAAAACTGTACAATGTGAACAGTCTTGAAACGCTCGAAGCAACGGCAAGTGAATTAGAAGGAGTTATATGAGTTAAACTAAACTTTTTACACGAGAACGGAGAGGACAGAAAAAAACTGAAGAAGCGGAGCGTTCGCCTAAAAGCTTTCTGAAAGAAAGCTACATCGGAAGCATACGCTATCACCGGATTTTCCCTTTAGAAAAGGGAATCAAAAAATCTGGGGATAACAGCGATCGGAAGTTTATTCTGTCATCGGAGTGGCAAGTGTAAACATTCTTTGGTTGAACTGATATAGATTTGGGGAAAGGAGGAATGATTATGTCTAAACCATTAGAAGGTAAAAATGCACTCGTTACCGGGGCATCCCGGGGCATTGGGCGCAGTATTGCACTGGCACTTGCTGAAGCTGGGGCGAACGTAGCCGTGAATTATGCGGGTAGTCAAGCGGCAGCTGAGGAAGTGGCGGAAGCAATTCGTGCCAAAGGAGTCAAAGCGATTACACTTCAAGCCAATGTTGGCCTGATGGATGAAGCTGAACAAATGGTCAAAGCTACACTCGAAGCATGGGGAAACGTTGATATACTGGTGAACAATGCCGGTATCACCCGTGATAATCTGATCATGCGTATGAAAGAGGAAGAATTCGATCAGGTTATTGAAACCAATCTCAAAGGTGTGTTTAACTGCCTTAAGGCGGTTACACGTCCAATGATGAAACAACGGTCGGGAAGAATTATCAATATCTCCTCGGTTGTAGGTGTGCTGGGTAATGCTGGACAAGCAAACTATGTTGCTGCCAAAGCAGGAGTCATTGGACTGACTAAGGCATCTGCTCGTGAACTGGCTTCTCGTGGAATCACAGTTAACTGTGTTGCACCAGGTTTCATTGAGACAGATATGACAAAAGAGTTGTCCCAGGAGCTGGTGGACGGTATGCTAAGTGGTATTCCGTTGTCCCGTTTGGGTCAGCCGGATGAAATCGCCGGTGTAGTCACTTTCCTGGCTTCACAGGCTTCATCTTATATGACAGGGCAGACGCTGCATGTCGATGGTGGCATGTACATGTAATTCTTCCCGGACTTGAACAATAGTCGGGGAACAGGCGCTGGACGATCCGAAATGCCGGAAAAAGGCCGGGTTCCCCGGCCGGGAGCCGCATATGTCTTCTATGGCATTTTGCCTGCGATTCTCGTATAATACCAAAGAAGGAGGTGAACCGGATGTCCGATGTATTGGAGCGTGTAAAACGCATCGTCGTCGACCGCTTGGGCGCAGACGAAGCTGAAGTTACACTTGAAGCATCTTTCAAAGAAGATTTGGGTGCTGATTCTTTGGATGTAGTGGAATTGGTCATGGAATTGGAAGATGAATTTGATTTGGAAATCTCTGATGAAGATGCAGAAAAAATCACGACCGTAGGTGAAGTTGTAAACTACATACAATCTCATACCTAAAGTCATTTTTAGTCCCGCACATGTTTTCGAACAGGCGGGACTTCTCATCATTCATTGGTTTTTCTCATTCCGCAAGCAGGCCTGTCTTGGTTGAATAGATGTCTGTTTGCGGATATTCCCACAAAATACTTGCGTAATGCAGTCGATATAGAGGTGACTCGGTTTGAAACAAAGAGTAGTAATTACCGGAATGGGCGTAATGACATCGCTCGGAAAAGATTTGGAAACGTTCTGGGGCAGTTTAATGGCAGGAAAGTCCGGAATTTCTCAGATTGAGGCGTTTGATGTTAGTGAATACACGACACAGATTGCAGCCGAGATCAAGGATTTCAACCCGGAAGAATATATGGATCGCAAGGATGCTCGCAAAATGGACCGTTTTGTACAGTTCGCTGTGGCAGCCGGCTTCAAAGCTGTTGAAGACAGTGGTCTGAAAATTAACGAGAATATTGATGCAGAGCGTTTCGGTGTATCCATCGGATCAGGTATTGGTGGATTGGGTACGTGGGAGGACCAACATAATGCATTGTTGCAAAAAGGTCCAAAACGGGTAAGCCCATTCTTTATTCCCATGATGATCTCCAACATGGCTTCAGGCCAAATGTCCATTTCTCTTGGTGCCAAAGGTCCTAACATTAACGTTGTTACGGCTTGTGCAACAGGTACACACTCCATCGGAGATTCCTTCAAGCTGATTGCGAATGGTGATGCAGATGCCATGATCTGTGGTGGTGCGGAAGCAACAATCAGACCAACGGGTCTTGCAGGGTTCTGTGCGATGCGCGCAATGTCTACACGTAATGATGATCCTGCGAAGTCCAGCCGTCCTTTTGATACAGAACGTGATGGTTTTGTTATGGGCGAAGGCGCTGGTGTTCTGATTCTGGAATCCTTGGAGCATGCTCAAAAACGTGGTGCACGCATTTATGGTGAAGTGATCGGTTACGGTCTGACAGGTGATGCACATCACATGACAGAACCAGATCCGGACGGAGCAGCACGTTGCATGAAGATGGCACTTCGTAATGCGGGTATAGAGCCTGAAGAAGTGGACTACATTAATGCACACGGAACTTCGACGCCTGTAGGCGACAGATCCGAAACGCTTGCGATCAAAAAGGCATTTGGTGATCATGCGTACAAGCTCGCCGTGAGTTCCACTAAATCCATGACGGGCCACATGCTTGGCGCTGCTGGTGGTGTAGAAGCGGTCATCTGCGGATTGTCACTGACACATCAGACACTGGCTCCAACGATTAACCTCGAAAATCAGGACCCGGAATGTGATCTGGATTATGTACCAAATGTTCCACGTCAAACCAAAGTTAATATTGCCATGTCCAATTCATTTGGATTCGGCGGTCACAATGCCACCATTATTCTCAAAAAATTTGAAGCATAAGGGGCTAGTTCGTTTGAGTGAAGATCTGAAGCAGTTACAACATAAACTTCAAATCAAATTTGACAACAGGCAGCTTTTAAAACAAGCGTTTACCCATGCTTCTTATGTAAACGAACACCGGTTCAGTCAGCATCAGGACAACGAGCGTCTGGAGTTTCTGGGCGATGCCGTGCTGGAACTGACTGTATCGGAATACTTGTATCATTTGTATCCTAACCGTCCGGAAGGTGAATTAACTAAGCTGCGGGCATCCATTGTCTGTGAGCCTTCCCTCGTCAAATTTGCTGAAGCGTTGGGTTTTGGGCAGTATGTACTTCTTGGTAAAGGTGAGGAACTAACTGGAGGACGGACACGGCCGGCTCTGCTGGCAGATGTGTTTGAATCTTTCATTGGTGCATTGTATCTGGATCAGGGGCTTGCACCTGTCCGGACATTTCTCGACCAGCATGTCTTCCCATTAATCGTATTGGGCAGCAAGCTGCAAATGAGTGATTATAAAACGGAACTGCAGGAACTTACTCAGCATCACAATATGGGAGCTTTGGAATACCGTATCGTTGAGGAACGGGGACCTGCCCATGAACGTGAGTTTGTCTCGGAGGTCCATATGGGTCAAGAAAGGCTTGGCAGAGGTACAGGACGTTCCAAAAAGGAAGCGGAACAACAGGCTGCATCTGCAGCACTTGATCGACTGAAGCTTCCGGAAGCCGGAGCTTAACCGATAGCGCATAGACAAACGAAGAGCAAAGAGCAGCCCGCGGGTCCGCCCCGGCGGAAGTAATCGGCCGGACTGCTTTTTGCTCTTTTTTTTGTAAAGAGGTTCAGGAGAAGGTTACCTGATCGTTAACTAAATAAGTGAACTTTATTTTAGTTCAATTTATTTAGGCGCTGGAATGCAATACTTGAAATTTGCAAGAGGAGGTGACGAGAAACCCTATGTTTTTAAAACGGATTGAATTGGGTGGATTCAAGTCATTCGCCGACAAAACGGAGATGGAATTCGTTCGTGGCATTACGGCTGTTGTAGGTCCGAACGGAAGTGGCAAGAGTAATATATCGGACGGAATCCGTTGGGTTCTGGGGGAACAGAGTGCCAAGTCGCTGCGTGGTGGCAAGATGGAAGATATCATCTTTGCAGGCAGTGACGCACGGAAGGCCGTTAATTTCAGTGAGGTGTCGCTAACACTTGATAACGAGGATCACGCACTTGCATTGGATTTTGGTGAAGTGACGGTGACTCGTCGTGTACATCGTAGCGGAGATAGTGAATATTTTATTAACAAGCAATCTTGTCGTTTGAAGGATATTACGGAGTTGTTTATGGATACCGGCATCGGTAAGGAAGCCTACTCGATTATTGGACAGGGGCGAATCGAAGAGATTCTGAGTACCCGTTCAGAGGATCGCAGAGGCATCTTTGAAGAAGCTTCAGGTATCGTTAAATATAAATCCCGCAAGCGGGATGCGACGCGCAAACTGGATGAGACAGAGCAGAATTTGCTGCGGATTCATGATCTGGTGACTGAACTGGAAGATCAGATTGGACCGCTAAAGGAACAATCGGAGAAAGCGATCCACTATAAGGAACTTCGTTCACAGCTCAAATCACAGGAAATTTCCATGTATGTGTACCAGATCGAACAGATCCATGCGTCCTGGAGTAAGGCGAATGAGCGACTGCAATCGCTAAAACAGGAAGAGGTTGGACTGGCAGCGATTGTCTCTACGCATGATGCCAAGCTGGAAAATGATCGGAATGCGCTGCGTATCCTGGAAACAGAGACAGAGCAACTGCAAGCCGCTTTATTGCAATTCAGTGAAGCGACAGAGAAAAGTGAAGGGCTTGGGGAATTGCTCAAGGAGCGCTCGCACCATCTGCAAACGAATCAGGAGCAGCTCAAAGTAACGCTTGCCGCCAGTGAAGAGAGACATCGCGAACGGGAAACTGAGCTGCTTGCACTGCGTGAGAAGTTTGGCAAACTTGAGCATGAACTGAATGATGTGAGAAATCAGTTGTCTCAGGAAGAAGCCAAACTCATCGGTGTTACAGGTGGCATTAGTCAACAGCAAGAGGAAAGCCTCAAAGGCAATTTGCTGGAACTGATGAATCAGATGGCTCAGACACGAAATGAAATTCGTTATGTGGATCAGCAGAAAGAAACGCTGGAACGCAGGATGAATCGCGCGGCTGAAGAATCAGGCAAATGGGAAGATCAGAAAGAGACACTGGAAAGTCGCAAAGCGGACATTGAGAAAAAAGTTGTTCGTTTGGGCAAAGAAATCAGTGATCTGCGTGGTGGTTACATTACGGAAAGTGAACGACTTCAGTCGCTGCAGAAGCTTCTCGAAGAAAGTCGAGGCACGGTCCGTAAATGGGAACAGAAGCGTGAAGCTCAAGTCTCCCGCCGCGATACGATGAAAGAGATGCAGGATGATTTTGACGGATTCATGTTGGGTGTCAAGGAGGTCCTGAAGGCTTCACGTAAAGGTACGCTTAATGGTGTTCATGGAGCTGTGGCTGAACTTGTTAAAGTTCCCGAGAAGATCGAACTTGCCGTAGAGACTGCAATGGGAGCATCCTTGCAGCATGTGGTCATGGAAAATGAATCAGTTTCCAGACAGGCAATCGCTTTTCTGAAGCAACGCCAGTTGGGGCGTGCAACGTTCCTGCCTCTGGATGTCATTCGTCCTCGTGCCATTGGAGCGGCTGAACGTTCCATGATCGAAGGTATGGAGGGTTTTGTGGGGATCGGTGCTGATCTTGTACAATTCGAATCCAAGTACGCTTCAATCATTGGCAGTCTGTTAGGTAATGTTATTATTGCCGAAACGCTGGAGGTTGCCAATAAAATTGCGGCTCGCTGCCAGTATCGTTTCCGGGTTGTGACGCTTGAAGGTGACGTGGTCAATGCGGGTGGTTCCATGACAGGTGGTAGCCAGCACAAGAAAAATGTGAGTCTGCTCAGCCGGAAACGGCAGCTGGACCAGCTCGACCAGGATATTTTGGATACGGAAAATCAGATCGTGAAACTGCATCGCAGTGTGGATGATGTAAAAGTTCAATTGGAGCAGTGTCAGGACAAACTGGATGAACTTCGTCAGTCCGGGGACGATACCCGAAATGCAGAACAGCAGGCTTCGATGGAAATGAAACAGGTAGAGCATGAGCTTCGCCATGTGCTTGAACAGGTTGCCGTTGCCGGGCAGGAGAAGAGCGGCTTTACCGAAGAGATCAAAGAGCTGGATACGGCTCGCATCGTCGCTGTGAAGAAGCTGGAGCAGCTTGAAGAGGAAGAAAAAGCGACTCATCGTGCCATTCATGCAGCTGAGTTTGCTCGGAAAGCCAATGAATCCGCGAAGGAAGAATTGCAGAGCCAACTCACCGAATTGAAAGTGCGCGAAGGCAAGCTTGATCAGGAGCGATTCTCCAATGGAGAACAATTGCGACGTCTGGAGCGGGAAGTGGAGTCGCTGGTGAAAGATCTTCGTCAGAATCGCACGTTGCTGGCTTCGATGGAAGCAGATCTCAAGAAAACACAGACCGAGAGTGTCAAGCAGATTGAAGATCTGAACCAGTACAAGCTGAAAAAAGCAGAAGCTTCCCAGGAGCTGGACTTCAAACGTGCTGCCCGAAGTGAGTTGTCGAAAAAGCTTGAGCTTGCCGAGAGCGAAACAAAGGAACAGCGTACGCAGTTAAAAGCTGTGGAAGAGCAGATGCGACAGACGGAAATTTCCGTGAACCGGCTGGATGTTGAGCTGGAAAATATACTGCGAAAGCTGACGGATGAATACGAACTGGGCTATGAACTGGCCAAAGAGCGTTACCCTGTGCCGGAAGATGTAGAGCATACACAGGCAGAGGTACAGAAGCTGAAGCGCAGTATATCCGCCCTGGGTGATGTTAACCTGGGAGCGATTGAGGAGTTCCAGCGAGTCAATGAACGATACGAGTTCCTGAGTGAACAAAAGAATGACCTGGTGGAAGCCAAAACAACGTTGTATCAGGTTATTCGGGAGATGGAAGACGAGATGGCGAAGCGATTCAAAATCACGTTTGATGCCATCCGCCGTGAGTTCGGTACCGTGTTTACCAAGCTGTTTGGCGGGGGACGTGCTGACCTTGTTCTGATGGACCCGGAGCGCTTGCTTGAAACGGGAATAGATATCGTGGCTCAGCCACCAGGCAAGAAACTGCAAAACCTGCAACTGTTATCCGGTGGGGAACGGGCTTTGACGGCGATGGCTTTGTTATTTGCCATTCTGCATGTCAAACCTGTACCATTCTGCGTGCTGGATGAAGTTGAGGCAGCACTGGACGAAGCTAACGTGGTACGTTTTGCCCAGTACTTGCGTGAATTCTCCGAACAGACACAGTTCATCGTTGTTACCCATCGTAAAGGTACGATGGAAGAAGCGGATGTGCTGTACGGTGTTACAATGGAAGAGGGCGGAGTATCCAAGCTTGTTTCGGTTAAACTGGAAGATGAGGAAGCTGTAATTGCCTGATCTGATCCAAACCTGCGAGACACATGAACTCATTGTAATCATTGAAAATCATTCAGATTGAGCATTTTTGCAAAAGCGCTTAGATTATGTACACGATGGAGGGGCTTTATGAGTTTTTTTAAAAAGCTGAGAGACAGCATTGCAAGCAAAACGGAGTCGGTCACCAAACAGTTCAAGGATGGATTGGAAAAGACACGTAAAGGGTTAGTGGAAAAAGTGTCGGATCTCGTAATCCGCCGCAAAAAAATCGATGAAGAGTTTTATGAAGAACTGGAAGAGATTTTGATCGGCGCAGACGTTGGCGTGAATACAGTCATGAATCTGATCGAAGACCTGCGCGTTGAGGTGAAAAAACGCAAAATTGAGGACGCGGCTGAGTTGCAGCCTGTATTGTCCGAGAAACTGACGGATCTTCTTCGCGGTGAACAGAATAACGAATTGAAAATGAATCCGGATGGCATTACCGTCATTTTGTTTGTTGGCGTTAATGGTGTTGGTAAAACAACAACGATTGGCAAGCTGGCACATCGATTTAAACAGCAAGGTAAAAAAGTCATCATGGCAGCTGGAGATACGTTCCGTGCCGGAGCTATTGAACAGCTGGAAGTATGGGGACAACGTGCTGGTGTCGATGTGATCAAACAGCAATCTGGTTCTGATCCGGCAGCAGTTATGTATGATGCGGTGCAGGCAGCGAAACAACGGGGTGCGGATGTTCTCCTCTGTGATACAGCAGGTCGTCTGCAAAACAAATCCAACCTGATGGACGAGCTTAACAAGATCTATCGTGTCATTCAGCGTGAGATTCCGGATGCTCCGCATGAAGTACTGATGGTACTGGATGCAACAACAGGTCAAAATGCTTTGAACCAAGCCAAACTTTTCGGTGAGAAAAGCGGCGTAACTGGCCTTGTACTGACAAAACTGGATGGAACAGCCAAAGGGGGGATCGTTGTTGCGATCCGTCAGGAGCTGGACTTGCCAGTGAAACTCGTTGGACTTGGTGAGAAAATTGATGATCTGCAGCAGTTTGACTCGGAGCAATTTGTGCATGCTTTGTTCGCCGGATTGATCCAGGAACAGCCAGCTGAAAGTGTTGAAGAAGAGGAAGCTAATTCCTAGAACCATTATTAATTAGGATAAATGAATAGCGTTATGCGCAATTGCCAGTGATAGACGTGATAAGTGTCACGTGTAATGTCACTGGCAATACGTGTATAATAGAGGAATAAAGCAGGCATGTTAAAGGGTTAGAAAGGACGGTTGAAAATGGCCAATACGTATACCTATTCTCGCCGTGAAGAAGTCGCCAATGCGGTGACACATGGAATCGGCGCTGCACTCAGTGTAGCTGCACTGGTGATATTGATTGTATTTTCAAGTATGAAAGGCACGGCCTGGCATGTGGTCAGTTTCACGATCTACGGGATCACCATGCTGCTGCTCTATACAAGCTCTACACTCGTGCATGCATGGAAAGATGGAAAAGTGAAAGATTTATTTGAGATTTTCGACCATTCTTCCATATATTTGTTTATTGCCGGATCATATACTCCGCTTTTGTTTATTGCTGTTCGCGGTACACTTGGATGGACCCTGTTCGGTATAATCTGGGGAATCGCATTATTCGGCGTGATCTTTAAGGCATTTTTTACGAAAAGGTTTCTATTCATGTCCACGATTTTCTATATTGCGATGGGCTGGCTCATCGTTATTGCCTGGCAACCGCTTATGGCTGCCATTCCTACAGGCGGCATTGTGCTGCTGGTTGCTGGAGGCCTGATGTATACACTGGGTACGCTCTTTTATGTATGGCGTGGATTTCCGTACCACCATGCGATTTGGCATCTCTTTGTGCTAGCAGGCAGTATTCTTCATTTCTTTATGGTACTGCTGTACCTGACACCACTTCGTTAGAACACCATAAACGGATGCATCTCCACGGACTGAGACGCATTCGTTTTTTCTTCTACATAGAGGTGGATCGCAGAGATACAGATCGAATTTGCTTGTAGTGAAAAAGGGCATAAACCACCCGTTAAACATCGAAATAACATATCATCAGAGCTGTTTTTATTGTGACAAGTATTTTTGCTTGACAACCTGATTTGTTTTAGGTATTATTAGGAACGTTGCAAGAGTGTAAAGTGTTTTTCCTTGACGAAGGGAGTGCCCCGATGTGAGTCAAGAAAATCGGCTTGAGAAGACAAATCGGATTAACTTGCTGTTTGCTTTTTATGAATTGTTACTTACCGAGAAACAGCAGACTTTTCTAAAGTATTACTTTCATGACGATTTCTCACTTGGTGAAATTGCAGCCGAGTTTGAGATCAGCCGCCAGGCGGTATACGAGCATATCAAGCGTGCCGAACAAGTGCTGGAAAATTACGAAAGCAAGCTGGGCTTGCTGGAAAAGCATGAACGGCGTAATCGCAATCTTGAAGATTTGCAAAATGCATTGGAACGCGCAGGCGTCTCCATTGATAACAACAAACAAATACACGATATCGTTACTCAGCTTAGTGAATGAAAATTGGCTGAGCGGAACGTATCGGTCTTGAAAACAGTATTAAAGCTTAAGGAGGTGGGATCATGGCATTTGAAGGATTAACGACCCGATTACAGAATGTGTTCAGCAAGCTGCGCGGCAAAGGCAAGGTGTCTGATGAAGATGTAGCCGAGGCTATGCGCGAGGTACGTCTGGCATTGCTCGAAGCGGATGTAAACTTCAAAGTGGTCAAGGAATTCATCGCCAAGGTGAAAGAGAAGGCTGTTGGCAAAGAAGTGATGGAGAGCTTCACGCCAGGAATGGTCATCATCGACATCGTTAACAAGGAACTAACGGATTTGATGGGTGGAAGCCAAGCGAAACTGGCTAAAGCGAACAAACCGCCTACGGTGCTGATGATGGTTGGTTTGCAGGGTGCTGGTAAAACAACCACATCCGGTAAATTGGCTAAAATGCTGCAAAAGCAAAACAGCAGACCATTGCTTGTTGCAGGAGATATTTATCGTCCGGCAGCGATCAAACAGTTGCAAGTACTTGGTGAGCAGATCAAAGCGCCGGTATTCACACTGGGAGATCAGACAAGCCCTGTTGAGATCGCACGTCAAGGTCTTCAACATGCCAAAGATAACGGTAATGACTATGTTATTATCGATACAGCTGGACGTCTGCATGTTGATGAAGAACTGATGGAAGAACTTCGCCAGATTCACAGCGTAGTGAATCCGGATGAAGTACTGCTTGTCGTAGACAGCATGACAGGTCAGGATGCGGTTAACGTAGCAGAACACTTTAACCAGCAGCTTAGTCTGACAGGGGTTGTCCTGACCAAGCTGGATGGAGATACTCGTGGTGGTGCTGCGCTTTCCGTCAAAGCAGTTACGGGTTGTCCAATCAAGTTTGCTTCCCTTGGAGAGAAACTTGACGCTTTAGAGCCGTTCCACCCGGAACGTATGGCTTCACGGATCCTCGGTATGGGTGATATGTTATCTCTGATTGAGAAAGCACAATTAAACATTGATACCGATAAAGCCAAGGAAATGGAACGGAAGATGCGTAATGCAGAATTCACGTTTGAAGATTTTCTGGAGCAGATGGATCAAGTGAAAAAGCTGGGACCAATCGATCAGATCATGGATATGATCCCCGGCATGGGCAAGATGAAACAAGCCAAGGATCTGAAGGTTGATGATAAACAGATGGGCCGGATCGAAGCGATCGTTTACTCAATGACGACCGAAGAGAAACGTAACCCGGACATGATCAACCATAGCCGCCGGAAGCGTATTGCTACCGGAAGCGGAACATCTCTGGCTGAAGTAAATCGTCTGATCAAGCAATTTGATGAGATGCGCCGCATGATGAAACAGTTCTCGGATATGATGGGACCTAAAGGCGGCGGTAAAAATAAAGCGATGAAGCAGCTTAAAGGTATGGGTAAAGGAATGAAGTTTCCTTTCCGTTGATTTAAGCGAAGCTGGATCATATACAGATTTCATTGAAGGAGGTGAATTTTCAAATGGCAGTTCGTATTCGTCTGAAACGTATGGGTGCTCACAAAGCTCCTTTCTACCGCGTAGTGGTATCGGATTCCCGTTCCCCACGTGACGGTCGTTTTATCGAGGAGATCGGTTACTACAACCCGGTTGAACAACCGGCTGTTGTTAAGATCGATGAAGATAAAGCATTGGCATGGCTTCAAAACGGTGCACAAGCATCTGACACTGTCCGCAACTTGCTTAGCAAAGCGGGCGTGATGAAGAAGTTCCACGAGTCTAAATTATCTAAATAAAGTGCTGATTCGGAGGGTCATCTATGGAAGAATTAGTAAGCATAATTGCTAAGGCTTTAGTCGATCATCCGGAAGATGTGACGGTTCGGACGGTTGAGAAAGACCGGCTTGTCGTTTATGAGTTAACCGTTCATCCTGACGATGTCGGGAAGGTAATTGGTAAACAAGGACGAATCGCGAAATCACTTCGTACGGTCGTCACATCAGCAGCAGTTAAGATGGATAAACGGGTTACCGTTGATATCATATCTTAAAGATATACGAAAGGGGGTTAGGATGCATGTCCTAGCCCCTTTTCGTGCATGCTGAACTTAATAGGTTGGATTAGATATTGAATTAAAATATTTTTGGGTATGAGTGACTTCGGAGCAGTGTAGGGGACGGGATCGATTCTGGAGAAGCGTTAGCGTTCGCCTTTATCACCTCATTTTCACCATTTAAATTAAGTTCGAAAAATGAGGGGGTAACAGCGATCGAAAGAACGAACCGTCGCCGGAACGACCATACGAGAGTCGAAGTAGCAGTTTAGTTTGATTTAATTTCGTAGGAGGAAATATGGCAGAGTTTATGAATGTAGGTAAAATCGTCAATACGCATGGAATTCGCGGTGAGGTGAGAATCATGCCTATAACCGATTTCCCAGAAGTGCGTTTCGCGAAAAATGCAGAGTTGTTTTTCTTTACCCCAGATAATCATCCAGTCATAGTTAACGTGGAATCTGCACGTTTGCATAAGAATATGTATATTCTTCGTCTGAAAGAGTATGGCAATATTAATGAAGTAGAGAAGTTTAAGGGCGGCATGGCCAAAGTGTTAAAAGAGAATCTGGCTGAATTGGAGGAAGGTGAATACTACTTCCATCAAATCGTTGGGTGTTCGGTTATCACCGAAGAGGGTGAAACGCTTGGAACCATCTCTGAAATTTTGACTCCGGGTGCCAATGATGTATGGGTTGTCAAAACACCAGCAGGTAAAGAAGTGCTGATTCCCGTTATTGATGATGTAGTACTTGATGTGGACATCGAACAGCAGCAAGTGAAGATTCACCTGATGGAAGGGCTGCTGTAACATGAAAGTGGATGTATTAACACTATTCCCGGAGATGTTTGACGGTGTATTCGGAGCAAGCATTTTGGGGAAAGCCCAAACGAAGGGGCTGGTGTCCCTCGGTGCAACCAACTTCCGTAATTATGCGACCAATAAACATAATACAGTCGATGATGCTCCATACGGCGGAGGCGGAGGTATGGTGCTGAAACCAGACCCGATCTTTGCTGCTGTAGAAGATGTTCTGGAGCAACGCGGAGAAGCCTCGGCAACGATGAAAGCTCCACGTATCATTCTAATGTGTCCGCAAGGTGAGACGTTTACACAGAAAAAAGCAGAAGAACTTGTGCAGGAAGATCATCTGATTTTTATATGTGGACATTATGAAGGTTACGATGAGCGAATTCGCGAATTTCTCGTGACGGATGAACTATCCATTGGTGATTACGTACTCACGGGTGGGGAGTTACCTGCTATGGTTGCGATCGACAGTATCGTACGTCTTATCCCCGGAGTGCTTGGCAATGAGACAAGTGCTGTGACGGATTCATTCAGTACTGGACTACTCGAATATCCACACTACACACGTCCACCCGAGTTTAGGGGCATGAAAGTACCGGATATGCTGTTGTCGGGACATCATCTGAACATTGAGGCATGGCGCAGAGAACAGTCGTTGCTTCGTACGCTGGAGCGCAGACCGGAGATGTTGGATACGGCCGATTTGACGGATAAAGAACGTATTTGGTTGAAAAAGATACGCTCAGACCTTAAACATAACACAGAGTAAGTATATGTATCGTATAAACACGTAAATATTATTTTCCAAAGTTCGAAAGGGCCTACCTTGATACTAAAGGTTGGCTTTTTTGTGTACATTGAAAAGAATACTGGATTTTCATTAGTATATTTTATAAAATACAAGTATAAATAATGAAACTAAGTTTCATCAAATGAAACAAAAGGCGGTGTATGAATGACTTACAATATTATTGGTCTTGATCATATTCAGCTCGCAGCACCTGAAGCTTGTGAAGCGGAGGCACGTCATTTTTTCAATAAAGTACTGGGCTGGACGGAGATTCCCAAACCTGAAATTCTGAGAAAACGGGGTGGTGTATGGTTCGAGTGTGGCAGACACCAAGTGCATATTGGCGTACAAAAAGATTTTATTCCCGCTACAAAAGCTCATCCGGCATTTCATGTACAACATTTGGATCAGTTGCGTGATCATCTCATTCATAACCAAATTCATATTGTCGATGACGAAGCAAGGGCAGATGAAGGTGTAAGACGTTTCTATATAAATGATCCTTTTGGCAATCGCCTTGAGTTTTTAGAGTGGGTTTAAAATCATTTGTTTAAATCGTTTAATTACGCAGGCACTTTTTTGCAGCTTTGAACTTTTTTGCATGACCACATAATAGGGTTGTAAAAATAAGGGGTTTTCTTTATGGTGAACTCAGCTGGATTTGAATAACAACGATAAGCCGAGGAGGAAGATGATGAGCAATCAGCCTTATGAAATCGCCAGAGTAGATATTAGCCAAGCCGGAGAACGCTGCAAAATGGTTTTGGGAGATCTGAATGGGGACGGCAGACTTGAGATGTTGCTGGTACAGGCAGATGGGGGTATAGACGATCGGTATGTTCCGCATCAGGTATGTTGTTTGACTGCGTTTGATCTGGAAGGAACATTACTATGGCAGGTAGGAACTCCCGATCCCGATGCAGGTGGTCCGGGTTCAGACTATCCCGCTCAGGTCGCAGATTGGGATGGAGATGGAAATAATGAAGTATTGTGTGTGATGGACAAACAATTTCTCGTATTGGATGGCCGGACCGGAGCGATCAAAGAAACACGTGATCTGCCAGGTGATGAAGCACATGACTGTATTATTCTCGCCAATCTGACGGGTAACCAGCAGAGAATGGACATTATACTGAAAGACCGTTATAAGACGTTATGGGCACTTGACCATGATTTTAATTTGTTATGGAAGCATGAAGGGAATCCAGGACATTTTCCATGGGTATATGATATCGATGGAGATGGGAAAGATGAAGTGATGGCCGGATATGACATGCTGGATCATGATGGGACATTATTATGGTCTTGTCATAATCTCGATGATCATGCTGACTGTATATGGTTTGGAGACGTTGACGGTGATGGGGAAGTTGAGGTTGTTATCGGTGGCAGTGTTACGGTCATGATGGACCGCTATGGTAATGAGAAGTGGCGTTATGAAGATTCAATTGAATCACAGCATATTGCGTTAGGCCATTTTTGTACTGGAATGGAAGGTTTACAGATTGCAGGTCTGGACCGGATTGTCCGGGGGGATGAGCATGGTAAGGATGGAATGTTCATGCTGGATAGCGCTGGTAAAGAAATATGGAAAGAAAACCGCACAACTCGGGGCTGGTTAACCATTATAGAGCCTGTGTGTAACTGGGATGAGGGTGGACTCGATTATATGTTGGCATATCGCCGAGGTGGAGATGTGTTGCCTTCTTTGGTGGATGGAAATATGAAAACGGTTACTGAATTCCCGAAAGAGGGATATGCGGTGCATGCAGACCTGGTTCAGACGGGGAAAGAACAGATCATCATTTATGACGCAGAGGAAGCAGTGATTTATTCCAGTTCTCCGATGGCTTTATCACTTACCGATGCAAAAAGAGCCAAGCCACAGCTCAAAAGGCTGTATAGCTCGACTCTGTATCCAGGCGGTGAAGTTAAACTCTAGGTTTCACTGGTCATTCTCCGATGCAGGTAATTCGTTCTGCGGACTGGATTCGGGTTGAAGCAAGGACGCCAGATCAGTACCTGTCGTGACCGTCAAGCGAGGCAGCTTCATGGGATGATCTCCTGGATGCACAAATCCAGACTTTACGGTAAATGCCATACGATATCCATGTTGTTGTAACTTGTAGATCATCTGTGTGCTGGTATAACCAAATGGATAGGCCAGATAAGGTGTGTCGATTCCGGTTTGCTTCATATGCTGGATATCATCATCCAGAAGGCTGGTGTCCAGACCGACAGGCACACTGTTACCACAGCGCATAAATCCCTTGTGATGCAGGTTATAGGTGTGGCTGTTAAATTCAAATACGTCAGTTGATGCCTGCATCTCTGGCTTGGAGATGAAACTGTTAATGGCGGGCTCAAATTCCGAAGGTTGATCTTGAATTTTACTGCCTATGACAAACAGCGAGGCGTGAAAATTATATTTCTGAAGCACAGGGTAAGCTAATGTATAATTGTTCTGGTATCCGTCATCAAAGGTAATCACAATGGACTTCTGTGGTAGGGAAATTCTCCCGTTAACATATTGTTCAAGCTGATTCAGTGTAATCGTTTGGTAGCCTTCATCATGCAGGTATTTCATATTTTGCTCAAAATCCTCCAGATTAATGATGGATTTATTATCTGTCTCGTGATTATTCAATTTGGGCTCTATGTAATGATACATCAGTACAGGGACTTCTGTAGCCGTACCTTGTTCAATCTTGAAGGTAGAACGATCCAGCGCAGATTGGTTAGAGAAGTCAGTGTGTGACAGCTCGAATGCTTTGCGTTTGACTATGTCCCAGGATGTGCAGGCTTTGTGTGACACTGCATTCGTTGGATGAGTTACGGCATATGCATATAGTGTAATGGAGCATGTGAGCATGGCAAGTAGGGCAAGTGTGATCTTTTTCCAATATTTCATGAGTCTTTGGATTCTCCTTTTAAAGTGGTCAATAAGTTATATCATAGACGATATTGCTACACGGGAAGTTACAGTATTTTTTCTTGCATCAGGTTGACTTGCAGATGAGAACGTTGATTCATGATCCATATGAGAGAATGTATTTTAGAATGAAGTCATCATGAGATGGATGAGTATCAGCGTTGCTGATTGAACAATAGGCATTCTGTCTAATTTCTCTTGTGTTTTGATATGCTGCGTGATACAATAAGTCTGTTATGTGGAATACGGCGGTCCTCTATGGATAATGAAGGAGACAAGGTGATCTCTGGAAGAAGTATGAACGCCTGTATGGAAGGAGGGAGTCATAGATGAATATCGTTCAAGCGATTACACAAGAACAACTTCGCAAGGATCTTCCGAGTTTTCGTCCTGGTGACACTTTGAAAGTGCACGTTAAGGTAATCGAGGGAACTCGCGAGCGTATCCAATTGTTCGAAGGTGTTGTGATTAAACGCCGTGGTGGTGGAATCAGTGAGACTTTTACAGTTCGTAAAATTTCTTACGGTGTAGGTGTGGAAAGAGCTTTCCCGCTTCATTCCCCTAAAATCGATAGAATCGAAGTGGCTCGCCGTGGTAAAGTTCGTCGTGCGAAGCTTTATTATCTTCGTGAACTACGCGGTAAAGCAGCGAGAATTAAAGAAATTCGTTAATATAACGGATACCGGGAAGGGCTTGGAGACAAGCCCTTTTCGTTTTTGTCCGGGAAAAGTTGAACCGGAGGTACACTTCCGAGTAAAATGGTATGGCAACACATGCGGGGAATAGTCCGGGAGGCTTGTAAAATCAGTTATTGATAACATTTGAATTGTGGATTAAATGTACTGTAATGCTTGGTGAAAGATTACATAACTGATGTGAATGTTTTGTATCCATCCATTGAGTTATTGGAACGATACAGAATGCTGGATGTGTGTACTGCTATAAACATGTACTGTGAAGAGAGGAAGATCTTGAATGGAACAAGAAGTTCAACATGACCGGGGCAATCCTGCCGAAGAGAAAAACAGTCGGTCCAAAAAAGCCAAAAATGAAATTGTTGAATGGCTTAAAGCCATTGTTATCGCATTAGTTCTCGTCATTCTCATTCGGTGGTTGCTCTTCAAACCGTTTGTTGTGGACGGTCCGTCCATGCAGCCGAACTTTGAAACGGGTGAACGTGTGATCGTCAACGAAATCTTATATGATATCAGAGAACCGAAGCGCGGTGAAGTTATCGTCTTCCACGTACCATCCGAAGGTCGAGATTTCATTAAACGTGTTATTGCTGTAGAAGGTGATACCGTTGAGGTTCAAGACGATACCGTGATGGTTAACGGTAAAAAGGTTGATGAAACGTATATTCAAGGAGCCATTGATGCAGCTGAAGCAAATGGTGGAACCTATAACGTGAAGGATTTCCCGAATGAACAGTTCCCTGATGGCAAAGTGCCGGCAGGTCATGTGTTTGTCATGGGAGATAACCGTCCAAACAGTACAGACAGCCGTATGATCGGTTATGTTTCGTTAAAAGATATTATTGGTCGTGCAGATGTGATTTTCTGGCCGATCGGTGAGATTAAGTGGATCAACCACTGATATTGAAGTAAATAATGAGGTGAAGACAAGTTGACGATACAATGGTTTCCAGGTCATATGACTCGAGCCAGACGCCAGATTCAGGATAAGTTAAAGCTCATCGACGTGGTCATCGAACTATTGGATGCCCGTCTGCCTGTCTCCAGCCGTAATCCAATGATTGACGAAATATTGCTGGATAAACCCCGGATGATTTTGTTGAACAAATCGGATTTGGCAGATGCAAAAGTGACGCAAGAATGGATTGAATATTTCAAAAAAGAAGGAATTACCGCTTTTCCTGTAGATGCTTCGACGGGGACCAATGTTAAAGATATTCCCGTGCAGGCCAAGCTTCTTCTTAAAGAAAAAATTGACCGTCAAATTGCTAAAGGGATTAATCCTCGTGCGGTTCGCGGGTTGATCGTAGGGATTCCCAATGTAGGTAAATCAACACTGATTAACCGACTGGCTGGACGGAGTATTGCGTTAACAGGAGATCGTCCTGGTGTGACGAAGGGGCAACAGTGGATCAAGGTAGGCAAAGAAATGGAGTTATTGGATACTCCAGGTATTCTTTGGCCTAAGTTCGAAGATCAAAATGTAGGTTATCGTCTTGCCGTAACAGGTGCAATCAAAGAGGAAATTTTGAATGCAGAGGATATCGCCTTTTTTGGAATCAGTTACCTGATGCGTTATTACTGGGACGCCCTTGAAGAGAGATACGGACTTCAGGAGTTTTCCAAGGATGCAGATGATTCAGACAGTGTTATTGCGATTATGGAACAAGTCGGTCGTATACGTGGTTGCATTGTAAGCGGTGGACGTATTGATCTGGAAAAGGCATCACGAGCATTTCTGCGTGAACTGCGAGCGGGTAAAATGGGACGTTTCTCTATGGAAGCTCCCTATTAAAAAAATGGACTCTACACGATGGAGATCATTATCTTTATCTGTTCATTTCATATATACAAGTGCCGAAAGAAGCGGCCGTTACCGGATTACCGGGAGCGGTCGTTTTTTTGTGTATACAAACGCGGAAGTAGAGCTGGAACATACGTCGAAAACGATAAAATGGAAGAGGATTGAAGAACAGTACGCTTTATGGAATTGGCTGACCTATATATCAGGTGCATCTAAATCGTGCTATGATAAATGGTGGTGCAATTTAAATTAGACGAGGTCTGATATATTCAATTTAAACCATCAAATACCGATAAATGAAGACATCACTATCTTTATATTGTAAATCTCAAGGAAAAATTTTGCTGAGAGAGACAGGTTGTACAGAACAAAAGACAGAGGATCTACGTCTATATTATAAAAAAGTTGTAAGTGATACGCATGCTGAAAAAGCGTGGGTAGAGGAGATGAGTATTATGTTTGAAAATAATGAAGAGATCGGGTTGAATCTACTGGATACCCCGATTGGACCAAAGAAGAAAAAAGAAGCCAGTGAACCTCGAGATCTGTTGCTCTATGAGCGGGAGTATTGGGACAGTGGATTTGAACGTATTGCTGGCATTGATGAAGTAGGACGGGGCTGTTTGTTTGGGGATGTTGTCGCAGCGGCGGTTATTTTACCGAAGGATCTCATTCTGGAAGGCGTGAATGACTCCAAGAAATTAACGGAGAAAAAACGTGATGCATTATATGACATCATTATGGAAAAAGCGCTGGCGGTAGGTATCGGGTACGCGGATGCAGAGACAATTGATCGGCTTAACATCAAGCAGGCTGCGAGACTTGCGATGAAACGTGCGGTTGAAGCATTGGGAGAAACTCCTGATTATATGCTGGTGGATGCCGAGAAGGTGGATGTGAATGTACCTCAACTGTCCATTATTAAAGGGGATGCTAATAGTCAATCGATCGCAGCGGCATCTATTATTGCCAAGGTAACGCGAGATCGGCTGTGTAAGGAAGAATGGGATACGTTATATCCGGAATATGGTTTGTCGATACATAAAGGATATGCAACAAAAGTTCATCGGGAGCAAATTATGGCATTGGGGGCAACCCCGATGCATCGGCGCAGTTTTCTGGGCAACCTGCTTGGAGAGCAGCAATCTTTGTTTTAACACAGGTTTGAAGAAAGGAGGGGGAGAGATTTGAATATCGGTTCCATGATAAAGGGGTTAATGGGAGACAGTAAGCCCGGCAATGCCAAACCGCTTGAATTAAAGGAAGGTCAGGTGGTTCGTGGCTCCGTCGTTAGTGTATCCGATGATGGGGGAGAAGCAGTTCTGCAGATTCAAGGTGTGCAAGTGCGCGCCAAGTTGGAGACTCCACTCCGTCCGGGTGAGACCACGTTGCTTCAAGTGCAGCCTCCAGGTGAAAATGGCATAACGGTAATGAAACCTATGACGGGTACACTTGCTGAGCTGCCACAAGCTTCGCTGAACAACCTGCTTAAGGATGTAGGACTGTCGGATACAAAAGGGAACCGGGAACTGTTGCTTGCCATGCAGCGTAGCGGAGTGCCGCTAACGAAAGATAATGTGGCAATGGTTCAAAATATGATGACTGCCAAACCTGCACAGGTCCCTGTGGAAGAATGGGTGCAGGCGACAGGGATTGCTTTTCAGCGTGGCCTTCCGGTTACGGCGGAAACAGTAAAAGGACTACACCAGACGGTGTTTGGCCCCCCTCTGCATCAGTTGTTAAGCGGGTTGGCTGATCAGTTGGAAACGATGCTGACACAAACAACAGGTAAACCGGTACTGACTGGAGAACAATCTGGTACGTTGAAACCAGCAGTCATGGCTGGTGCACCTGTAGTACCGAATGCATCACAGACAGAAGAAGGACTGGCTGCATCAGGCAATAGTCGTCAGGTGACTGGAACCGGAACACCTACTTTGTCAACGCAACAAGGACAAGCGGCATTGGCAGGATCTATATCCATGACTGATAGTGGGGCAGAGGATGCAGGTACTGCGGTGAAAGGAAACATGCAGACTGTCGGAGGCACAGGAAATGCTGAAGCCGGGGCAAAGGCAGTTGCCAGCAACGTTGAAACGGCTGGCAAAGGAGGTGCCGGTATTCCGTCTGGAACCGGAATACCTGGCGAGAGCCCGCGCGGGGCTGACGCGGGGCAAGCTGGGAGCCGCCAGGGAACACCGGGGGCGGCTACAGAATCTGTGGCTGGCCGTGCAAGTGCAGGCCAGCCTGAAACAGGCGCAGCCGGGCGGACTGACGGCCGCGCTGAAACGCCTGCTGCTGCGGGGACTCCGTCCGCAGCAGGCCAGGCGGCGCCAGTAGCGCCTACGGCAGCGCAGCTGGCGCCCAAGCTGCTGGCGCTGCTGGACGCTCTGCGCAGCGCGTCCACTGCCGCACCGGCACAGCCTGGTGCGGCAGCACTGGCCGCCCCTGCATCGCAGGGCGGCCAGGCGGCTACGGCTGCCGGAGGCGTGCCGCAGCCGTTGCCAGCCGGCGCTGATGCGCCGCCGGCTGGCGGTAGTGCCGCAGCACCTGCGGGAGCTGCGGCAGTGCACGCGCCTGTCACCCACGAGGGGGACCCGTGGGTAGGGCGCGTGCTGAAGCTGCTCGGTGCGGAGCACGAGCAGCAGGCCGTTCACGGCGCGGTAGCGCAGCCGCGCGTGGGGGATGCGGCGAGTCCGGCGAATGCGGACACGCTGAAGGGTTTGCTGCTGCAGCTTGCCAGCAGCGAAGGGGCACCAGCGGCGCTTAAGGATGCCGCCGGACAGGCCGTGCAGTATCTGACAGGTCAGCAGTTATTGCTGACGACAGATCGCAGTGCTACTTTTGCACAGATGCACTGGTTTATTCCGATCACTGGACCGGACGGGGAAGAAACGGCGTCGGTTCAGATTCAATCACGTCGTGGACCTCGTGGAGAGCTGGATGCGTCCAACTGCCGTCTATGGTTTGATCTGGACATGAAAAGTCTTGGGCCTACTCTGGTAGATGTCCATGTGGTTAATAACATTGTCAGTCTGCGTGTATTGAATGATCGCGAAGGAATGAGACCGCTCCTGGAGAGTGGACGAGAGGTAATCCATCAGGCAATGGACAAGCTTGGCTATCAACTGCTGACCTTCAAGGCGGAACCGTGGCCTGCGGGCCAGGAGCCGTGCGCGGAACGAAAAACGAGGGCCTCGGACTATAGTCCTGAACGATACAAAGGGGTGGACTTGAAGGTATGAAAGACGAGTCGTCACAACCGGACCTGCTCTCCAAAAAGGCGGTTGCCCTAAAATATGTCCCTGGAGAGAGCGAAGCGCCTGTTGTTGTAGCTAAGGGGCGCGGCAAAGTGGCAGAAGCCATTCTGGATAAAGCCAGAGAAAACGGCGTGGCTGTTCAGGAGGATGCAGCACTTGTGGAGGTACTCTCCAAGTTGGATCTGGATGAACAGATTCCGGCAGAACTGTATCAACTGGTCGCAGAGGTGCTAACGTACGTCTACCGTGCAGATCGCATGGCCTCAGGACGTGAGGAAAATGAGTCATGGTAGAACGTAGATTGGGTCAGGAGCCAGGAATGAAGCTCACACGACAGCAGAAAGGCCGATTAGGTGAAGAGGCTGCCTGTCAATGGTTGCGAGAGCACGATTATCGGATCATTAGACAGAACTGGCGTTGCCGTAGCGGTGAGATTGACATCATTGCTTCCTGCGAGGGCCTGATTGTCTTTGTGGAAGTAAGAAGCAGAAGTGGAGCCGCTCAATACGGTACACCTCAGGAATCGGTTGATATGCGTAAAATGCAGCAGGTGCGTTCAACCGCATCCGTGTATTTGCAAATGACGGGAGAGACGGAACTTCAGATCCGTTTTGATGTAATTGCTGTGATGCTTGATCAAGCGGGAGAAATTGTCTCCGTAAATCATATTGTTAATGCATTTTGAGGTGTACGCTAAAATTTTTACTGTATTGTAAGTTACGAAACGTATCTTTTCGGTGTGACTCTATAGCTCTTCTCAAAGTACAAGTTTTATTGTGTTTTTTCATGCATCCGATTTTGTTTTGTAAGCAGTTGGATCTAAAGCCGCCGTTTCTCTCTACACAGGAACGGCGGCTTTTTTTGATTCAACTAAAGAAAGCACAAAACTAATCATATAGCAACAAAATAAAATCAGTCTATTTCAGGAATTTTTAGATACAAATTGTATCATTTGTAATAAAATAAGAGCGTTGAAAATTAAAGAGAGGTTGGTGGGATGTATGGAAGAGCTTCAGAAAACTTCGAACAACACAGTGAAAAGAGTCTGGGAGTGGCCGCGGATGGAAGTAATGGATGTTAGCCAGACCATGAATGGTGGGCAGGGTATTTGGCAATATGTTTGGGATGGAGAATTTTGGAAGCTTGAATTACTTGTGAGCTAGAAAAAGAACGAATTAAAGAATTAAACAATCTTACTAACTAATTTGGATGAGGAGAGGTTTTAGTTATGTCCATTCGTTCCCCATGGATAGCTCGTTCTGTAGTGTTATTTTTAGTTTCTGTTTTGTTTAGTGTAATGCACACTGGAATTGTCAGTGCAGCCAAAGAAAACGATACTTTTAAGTTATCGAGTCGTGACCAGAGTCGGCCCTCCGGTTTTGTAGGAAAAGTTATAAGTGAAGGAATGAATGTGAAAAATGCAAAGATATCGTATGAATTACATCATTATGGTGATGGAGCTGAACAACAGTCTGGGAGTGTAGTTAGTGATGAAAATGGAAATTATCGTATTGACGTGGTACTCCCCAACTCAAAAGATTATTTCACAATGGATTTTACTGTAGAGGCAGAAGGTTATCTGTTATACAATCATAGAGGTAGTGAGTCTTTAGAAGCGGACAAAGTAAGAACCATTAATTTTTATATTTATGAACCATCAACAATTGTGGGCACAGTCACAGATAAGGAAGGAAAGCCTGTGGCTGACGCGTTAGTTTCAGTAACCGCTTTGTACGGCAAGCCCGTAAAAACAAATCAAAGAGGCATATATATGGTAACGGGCATTGATTTTGAGTATCCAAACATTGCAATCAAGGTAGATTCTGCAGATTATATGATTTATGAACAAGATCGGTTAGAACTTTGGGCGGGAGAAACCATAAAATGGGATGTTGTTTTGACAGAAGCAGCACACGTACGGGGAAAGGTTGTAGATGAGGCGGGCAATCCAGTAAGTGGAGCTAAAGTGAATGCCGGAGGCTCGGCAACAACAACGGATGCTCAAGGAAATTATTTCATAAAGCGCGTGCCAACAGGCACCAGAACAATAACGGGGGAAGCAGCAGGATACTTAAAATCTACTCAGAACGTTACCCTCGTACAAGGAGATCATAATACGTTTAATATCGTACTTAAGACAGATGCAGATATTACACCTCCAGTAACCAAGTACAGATTAGTTCCTATTACAGATACTGTGAACGGGAAAATATACATCAAAGGATTTACATTCAGACTTCAGGCAACGGACGAAGTCAAAGGTTCGGGTGTAAAAACAACGCAATATCGAATCAATGGGGGAGCATGGGAAACATATGAGGGACCCGTCAAGTTTTATGCCCCTGATGTCAAAGTGGTAGAGTACTATAGTACAGATGTTGCAGGTAACCAAGAGAAGTACAACAAAATGGATTTTGTTAATGGCACATTTGAAGGCGCAGGCTCATATTGATTCATCATTGATGTGATAGTGTGATTTGTATAAGATGCTAATCTAATTAGACGGCTCCGACATGATGATCGCCCTCGGTAGATCATCATGTCGGAGCCGTCTTTACCATTTTTAACCTGTAGCCCTAGGAGTCGACGCCTTTCCTTTGAATCTCGTGAACAGAAGGGTGTATAATCAAGGATGTAATCTGGAGTTTTAATCTTTGATTTGTCATAAACGAATTGTTCCAGACCGTAACCCATCGTAGGGTTACAAATCATATAATAATCAGGGAGGTACGGCCGATGAGTAAAGCTACGAAAACAACAAATGAAGTCAGAAATGCGATTCAAAACCGTCGTACGGTGAAAAAATTCAAAAAAGAAGCTGTTCCTACACAGCAGATTATAGAATTGCTGGATACGGCAGTCTGGGCTCCTAACCATAAACTGCGTGAACCTTGGAGATTTTTGTTGTTTACCGGGAATGGACGGAAGAAACTGGCGGAGGCTATTGACGCAGAAATGGGAGAAGACAACAAATTCTCACCCAATATTATGCAAGTTCCATCCGTTATGCTTGTTGTGCTGGAAGAAGATCCAAGACAGAATATCTGGGACGAAGACTTCGCTGCGGTCAGTGCATTGGTTCAGAACTTTATGCTTGCAGCCTGGAGTGAAGACATTGGAACGTTCTGGGTGACTAAGCCATTCTTGTACGCTCCCAAATTCCGCAAATCGCTTGGAATAGAGGCGGGAGAGAAGATTGTAGGTATGATTTATATGGGATACCCTGATGTTATTCCTTCTGCCAAAGAACGCACACCAGCTAAGGAGAAACTCACTCTTTTCGAATAATAAATTATTAAAAACCTTAGCTATCTACGATCCCTTATGTTTCAGGGAAATCCACGTACAAGTACCTTTCTTCACAGAAGAGAAGGGCTTGTACGTTTTTTGTCGTGTTGGCGTATCCGCATTGTAGAATTTGCATAAGGAATTCTTCTCGATCTTCCTCTGCTGTTTACAGTTTCATGCCGTTTCACTGCTTTGGGTAAATCGGCCTGTTTTTTCCTCCATATGCTTCTAAAATAGCTTCAAAATAAATTAAGATCCAGTTGGCGATACTGAATGGCTTCAGCCACATGAGCTGTCACAATTTCACCATCATGATCCAGATCGGCAATCGTCTGTGCCATCTTGATAATGCGATCATGTGCACGCATGCTCAGGTTTAACGTTTGCAGCGTTTGCTCTAACAGTTGTTCTGCCTCTTGGGGGAGATGGATCGTTCGTCGCAAAAGCGTGCCGGAAAGCTGGCTATTCCAACGAACCGAACTTTGGGCATAACGTGTAGCCTGAATTTGATGAGCGTGGATCACTTTTGCCTGCATTTCTTCAGAGGAAGGGGAAGCAGCAGACTTGCGCCACTCGCCTGGTGGAGGAACCTCAACCTGAAGATCAATACGGTCCAGCAGTGGTCCTGAAATTTTGGCTCGGTATGCGGCAACACGGGCTGGACTACATATGCATCGTTGTTCCTCCGAATGAGCGGACAAATATCCGCAGGGACAGGGATTCATGGAACATGCGAGCATAAATTGGGCCGGAAAGGTGAATGCAGCGCGAGCCCGACTAATTGTCACTGTGCGATCCTCTAACGGCTGCCTTAATACCTCCAGCACTTGACGCTGGAATTCAGGTAATTCATCCAGAAACAATATGCCCCGATGGGCAAGGCTCACTTCACCCGGTTTTGGAATACCACCACCTCCAATCAGACCAGAGGTGGATATCGTGTGGTGAGGGGAGCGAAAGGGTCTGTCTGCAATCAGGCCTTGAGGCGCTTCTTTCAATTTGCCTGCGGCACTTAATACTTTGGTGACTTCCAACGCTTCATCTTCTGACAAAGGAGGAAGGATGGAGGGCAAACGTTTGATTAACATCGTTTTGCCCGTGCCTGGCGGTCCAACGAGCAGTATATTATGCATGCCTGCTGCTGCAATCATAAGCGCGCGTTTTACATGATGCTGCCCCAGAACATCGCTATAGTCATCTGCAAATAATGGTGTTTGTCTCAGCTTCCTATCCGCCATCTTATGAGTCTTATCCGTTATAGGCACAGCGAGGTGTGCATAATTTTCCAACACAACTGTTCCTGCATTTGAATTATTGGGTATTCCCACTGAACTAGCGGGTTGATCTGGGTTTTCCGGAGCAATATCCTGTAAATGTCGAATGCCAAACACCTGGATACCTCGAATCAGTGACGCTTCCTCTACGTTATCCAAAGGCAGGAGCACGGAAGTAAAGCCTTGTCGTTTGGCCAGATCCACCATGGATAAAATGCCGGGCACGGACCTGATCGAACCGTCCAACGCCAGTTCGCCAACCACTAGTGTCCGTTCCTCGGGAGGAAGTACAAGCTGGCCGCTTGTCATGAGTAAAGCGATAGCAATGGCTAGATCAAAGGAAGATCCTTCCTTGCGCAGATCAGCGGGGGCCAGATTGATTGTGATCCGCTGTAACGGATACTGATATCCGCAGTTTTTAATCGCTGCACGGACACGTTCAACGGCCTCACGAATGGCTGAATCCGGTAAACCGATGATGGATGTCTGCGGCAGACCATTGGATAAATCGGTCTCCACCTCGATCAGAACACCATCAATTCCGTACAAACACGCACTGTGCAATTTTCCGTACATGACAAAGAAACACCTCACTCGATTCTTGACTCCGCATAATACGGGCCAGTCTACGAATTAAGGTGCTTCCTCAGCTTCTATTAAGCATTTTATATAAAAGGAATCATGGAGTCAACCTGTCATTCTCATTGCTGTAGTCATCTTACCTGATCCCTGAATTTTATTTTTGGAAGGAAATCATTAAATAGTTTTGGCGAAAATGGTTACGTATTAAACTTTCATTATGATTATCAAATTTGGCCCGAGAAAACGCGAATGTATTCCATGGACCTTATGTAATACTTTTATCAAATTATGAGATGTGCTTACGGGTCATCCATTCGTATTTATATTTTACACAATCTAATTTATCCTAATTAAATTGAAAAGTAAAATCATTTGTGCTCAATTATTCTGTTTTTTTTCTATTTTGTGATAGTATAGATCTATAGTTCCTGTATTATTAGGAATAGATTGCACAATAGGCAGGTGAGAAAGACATATGCAGACTGACAGTTTGAAGCTGGATAACCAATTATGCTTTGCCATATATGCTTGTTCACGTGAGATTACGAAGATGTACCAGCCTTATCTGGAGGTACTTGGCGTAACATATTCCCAGTATCTGGTTCTTATGGTATTGTGGGAACGTGAAGAATGTACGGTTAAGGAGATCGGGGAGGCACTCTATCTCGATTCGGGAACGTTGACACCACTTCTCAAACGGTTGCAGTCAGCAGGACTTATTAATCGCGAACGCTCTGCTCAGGATGAACGAAAAGTATTAATTACATTAACCGACTCCGGCCGTGAGCTGCGGAACAAGGCATTGTCCATACCTGAATCCATTCAGGGAGATGCGTGTTTGAACAGTACAGAGTTTGAAGCTTTGCTGGGTCAGTTCAAAGGGTTGCTGGAGAAAGTTCACCAAACCAACACGAACGCAGCCAAAAAATAAAATGTAGTTTTAGATCAAGGAAACCTTAGCTTTTAGCTGAGGTTTTTTCCATATATACCCAAGCATTCACAATATGGGATCATACTCATATCAAAATACTGTCTATTAACCATTAATTTTTTAAGGAAAGCGTTTTAAAAACGTGTTACAATGAATTGGGTTTAAGTGAAAATAGTCAACATTTGTCTTTTGTTAGTCTACCAACCCGCCTTGTTGCAGTCATGTTGATAGGAGGATTCGAGAATGAATATCCATGAATATCAAGGAAAAGAAGTACTGAAACAGTATGGAGTTACCGTTCCAAACGGAAAGGTTGCTTATACAGTCGATGAAGCGGTTGCGGCCGCAGAGGCACTGGGCAGTCCGGTGACTGTTGTTAAAGCGCAAATACACGCAGGTGGCCGGGGTAAAGCCGGCGGCGTAAAAGTGGCGAAGAGTACGGATGAAGTTCGTGCCTATGCTTCCGAAATTCTGGGCAAAGTATTGGTAACACACCAGACTGGACCAGAAGGCAAAGAAGTGAAACGTCTTCTGATTGAAGAAGGATGCGATATCCGAAAAGAGTATTATGTGGGTGTTGTTGTGGACCGTGCCACAGGCCGTGTAGTTATGATGGCTTCCGAAGAAGGCGGCACTGAGATTGAAGAAGTAGCTGAAGCTACACCTGAGAAAATTTTCAAAGAAATTATTGACCCTGCTATTGGATTGCAAGTGTTCCAGGCCCGTAAACTGGCTTACAGCATTAAGATTCCGAATGAACTGGTGAACAAAGCTGTTAAGTTCATGCTCGCGCTGTACACTGCATTTGTCGAAAAAGATTGCTCTATTGCCGAGATCAATCCTCTCGTTGTTACCGGAGATGGAAACGTTATCGCGCTAGATGCGAAATTAAACTTTGACTCCAACGCCCTGTTCCGTCACAAAGACATTTTGGAACTGCGTGACCTGGATGAAGAGGATGAAAAAGAAATCGAAGCTTCCAAATACGACCTCAGCTACATAGCACTTGATGGCAACATCGGCTGTATGGTCAATGGTGCGGGACTTGCGATGGCAACGATGGACATTATCAAATACTACGGTGGAGACCCGGCCAACTTCCTTGACGTTGGGGGCGGTGCAACAACAGAGAAGGTGACTGAAGCATTTAAGATCATCTTGTCCGATGCCAAAGTAGCTGGGATCTTTGTTAACATCTTCGGTGGCATCATGCGCTGTGATGTTATCGCCAATGGTGTTGTTGAAGCCGCGAAGCAGCTTGGCCTGACCAAACCGCTGGTTGTTCGTCTTGAAGGAACTAACGTGGAGCTTGGCAAACGTATTCTGGGTGAATCTGGCCTGAATATCGTTCCTGCTGATTCCATGGCCGATGGTGCACAGAAAATTGTTGCCCTCGTAAAATAAGTTCATTCCTTAGTACCGGAGCTGTCCGGGAATTGAAAAATAACCGTAAGGATGTGAAGCAACGTGAGTATTTTGATCGATAAAAATACAAAAGTCATTACGCAAGGCATTACGGGTTCAACGGGAATGTTCCACACGAAGGGCGCATTGGACTACGGAACCCAGATGGTAGGCGGAGTTACACCGGGTAAAGGCGGAACTAATGTGGATATCACGTTGGAAGACGGTACAGTAGCTAGTCTGCCGGTGTTCAACACTGTGCAGGAAGCGAAAGAAGCTACAGGCGCAACAGCGAGCGTCATTTACGTTCCTCCTGCATTTGCAGCAGATTCCATTATGGAAGCTGTTGATGCTGAGCTGGACCTCGTCATCTGTATTACAGAAGGTATTCCGGTTCTTGACATGATCAAGGTTGACCGCTTTATGGAAGGTAAAGATACTGTCCTGATCGGACCAAACTGTCCAGGTGTCATTACACCAGGAGAATGTAAAATCGGTATCATGCCTGGTTATATCCATATGGCAGGGCACGTAGGCGTTGTTTCCCGTAGTGGAACACTTACCTATGAAGCCGTTCATCAACTGACGACACGTGGTATTGGACAATCTTCTGCTGTAGGAATCGGGGGAGACCCTGTAAAAGGCTCGGAGTTCATTGATATCCTCAAACGGTTCAATGAAGATCCACAGACTCATGCGGTCATCATGATTGGTGAGATTGGTGGTACAGCTGAAGAGGATGCTGCAGATTGGGTACGGGAAAACATGACCAAACCGGTTGTTGGCTTTATCGGTGGCGTAACAGCGCCTCCAGGTAAACGGATGGGCCATGCTGGCGCTATTATCTCTGGCGGTAAAGGTACAGCCAAAGAGAAGATTGCGAAGCTGGAATCATGTGGAATCAAAGTAGCACCAACTCCTGCTGAGATGGGTTCAACTTTGGTGAGTGTACTTGAGGAACGCGGTATTTTGAATTTGTGCACGACACATTAATTCTTTTTCGTTATAATAGAAGAAACGGCTCGGAAATGATCTATTTCTGGTAGACCGACTATTATGGTTACGGAAAAGGTAAGCAACCTTTTGTCCTTGAACAGGGCGAAGGGTTGCTTTTTTGCGTTTTTTTACGGGAAAAGGGGGAGGAATTGTCCCTCATCTGCGTAAACGCTTGCATTCCGTGGTCACTTAACACACAATATGAGGGAAGATCTCTTCCCGCTTTGGGAGGTTTATGGTATGGAAGAACGATGGATCTTGTTTGGGTTGCATGAGATGGAGGGCATTGGCAAGAAAACAATCTCGAAACTGATTCTGGGACAACATGAATTACCCGATCTATTGAATTATGGGGAAAGCGACTGGGTCGCAGCAGGCTTGCGCAAAGATCAGGCTGCACGTTTGGCTAGCCAATTTACTATCGACTGGATTGAGAGTAAAAGAGAACACGTTTACAATCAGGGGATAGAGGTTATTACTTATCTGGATCAGAATTATCCCATATTAATGAAGGAAACCGTTCAGCCTCCCTGGGTAATGTATGCTCGAGGGGATGTTAGTTTGCTACACAATTCGTCTATTGCCATGGTGGGAACTCGTATGCCAACCGTGTATGGGCGCAAAGTTGGAGAAAAGCTGGCAGAGCAATTATGCAATGCAGGACTGACGATTGTAAGCGGGCTTGCCCGCGGTATTGATAGCGTATGTCATGAGGCAGTACTACGTGCAAAAGGAAAAACGATTGCCGTATTCGGAACAGGGATTGATCATATATACCCACCCGAAAATACAAGTCTCGCTGAGCGAATCGCGGAGACGGGGCTGCTTTTGTCGGAATATCCACCAGGTACGAGAGCGCGCCAGGGATTATTTCCGGAACGGAATCGAATCATTGCCGGTCTGACATTGGGAACATTGGTTGTTGAGGCTGACATTCGCAGTGGTTCACTCATTACAGCAGATGCTGCGCTTGAAGCAGGCAGGGATGTATTTGCAGTCCCTGGACCTATTACATCGCCGAAAAGTCGGGGAGCACACAATCTTATCCGTCAAGGGGCCAAATTGGTCACTTGTGCAGCAGATGTGTTGGAAGAGTATCGATTGGGCTTGCCAAATGCAGAACAACTTCCTTACAATAGAGGACGTTCGACCGAAACAACCGAGCCTTCCGGGCGAGGGATATTCGCTGAGGTTAAGCTCTCTACAGATGAACAACGTGTGATTTATCTGTTGGAACAGGGAGAACAATCATTGGATCAAATGGTTGAGCTGCTTGGTTGGGATTTTGGACATTTGCATTCAGTTCTGTTATCTTTAATCATAAAAAAGCAGATTAGCCAATTACCAGGCACTAAATACGCGAGGGTATGACGAAGCTACAACCTACGTAGTGCGTGGAAATATATAATTAGCAGAAGTTATTAACTATGCATAAGCTTACAGAAACAGTTTCATGACAGTTTCATGACTGAGAGGAGGATGAACCTATGGCGGATGCACTCGTAATCGTGGAGTCGCCCTCAAAGGCGAAGACGATAGGCAAATATTTAGGCAGCAAGTTTATCGTAAAAGCTTCGATGGGGCATATTCGCGATTTGCCAAAGAGTCAGATCGGCGTTGAGGTAGAGAATGATTTTAATCCGAAATATATTACGATCCGCGGCAAAGGTTCAATTTTGAAAGAACTGAAGGATGCACGGAAGAAAGTGAAAAAAGTGTATCTCGCAGCTGACCCGGATCGCGAAGGTGAGGCTATCGCATGGCATTTGGCCCATGCCCTTGAACTGGACGATACGGCAGATTGCCGGGTGGTATTTAATGAAATTACAAAACAGGCGGTCAAAGATGCGTTCAAAACGCCGCGGAAAATCAATATGGATTTGGTTAACGCGCAGCAGGCAAGACGTATTCTGGATCGGCTCGTTGGATATAAAATTAGTCCGTTATTATGGAAGAAAGTGAAAAAAGGTTTGTCTGCAGGCCGGGTTCAGTCTGTGGCTGTTAAAATCATTTTAGATCGTGAAAATGAAATTGATGATTTTGAGCCGGAAGAATACTGGAGCATTACCGCCAAACTGACAGCAGACGGCAATCCGTTTGAAGCCAAGTTTCATAAACTGAACGGGGCCAAAACAGAGCTGGGCAGTGAAGCGGAAGTGCAAGCGATCCTGAAACAGATCGAAGGTGCAGACTTTACGATCAAGGAAGTTAAAGAGAAAGAACGGAGCCGTAACCCTTCCGCCCCGTTTACGACGAGTTCTTTGCAACAGGAAGCGGCACGTAAATTGAATTTCAGAGCTTCCAAGACGATGTCGGTTGCCCAACAATTATATGAAGGTGTAGACCTTGGAAAAGAAGGCACAGTAGGTCTCATCACGTATATGCGTACGGACTCCACACGAATTGCGGCATCTGCACAAGAAGAAGCCAAAGAATATATCGTTGGTAAGTATGGTGAGCCATTTGCACCTGAGACTCCACGAAACTATTCCAAAAAAGCAGCTAATGCTCAGGATGCGCATGAAGCAATTCGCCCAACTTCAATTCTGCGTGATCCTGACTCAATCAAGTCGTTTATGAGTCGCGATCAGTTCCGGTTGTATAAACTGGTATGGGAACGTTTTGTAGCGAGCCAGATGTCTTCGGCTATCCTGGATACACTCTCTGTAGATATTGCTGCGGGGGACACCATTTTCCGTGCAGCAGGTTCGAAGGTGCGGTTCCAAGGTTTCATGAAGGTATATGTTGAAGGAAACGACGATGGTACAACCGATGAAGATCGTCTGCTGCCTCCGTTGAAAAGTGGAGATGTGCTTGATAAGCAGGAGATTGAGCCAAAACAGCATTTTACACAACCGCCACCCCGATATACGGAGGCAAGGTTGGTTAAGACGCTTGAGGAATTGGGTATAGGGCGTCCGAGTACATATGCGCCAACACTGGAGACCATTCAGAAGCGCGGATATGTTGCGATAGAGGAAAAGAAATTCATGCCAACCGAGCTTGGTGAACTGGTCATCGAACAGATGGAAGAGTTTTTCCCGGAAATCCTGAATGTAGAGTTTACCGCAAACATGGAAGGTGATCTTGACCATGTGGAGGAAGGTTCCGAGGATTGGGTCAAAGTACTCGCAGAATTCTATGAATCTTTTGAGAAACGCCTTGAGTTTGCGGAAGAAGAAATGAAAGAAATCGAGATTGAAGACGAAGTATCGGATGAGATCTGTGAGAAGTGCGGCAAACCGCTGGTTTATAAACTCGGGCGTTTTGGCAAGTTTCTTGCGTGCTCTGGCTTCCCTGATTGCCGGAATACCAAACCGATTATCAAGGATATCGGCGTGACTTGTCCGAAGTGTAAGGAAGGTCATGTTGTTGAGCGTCGTAGCAAAAAAGGACGTATTTTCTACGGTTGTGACAAATATCCTGAATGTGATTTTGTCTCATGGGACAGACCTTCAGCCAAACCATGTCCAAGTTGCGGATCGCTAATGATTGAAAAGCGGAACAAAAAGGGAGCACGGCTGCAGTGTACTTCATGTGATCATCAGGAGCCGGTGGATGAACCGGATGACGAATCAGCAGATTAGTATATATGTGAATCAATTTTAGTGAATTTTGAAATTGTTTTATGGGGGTAAATGATTTTGACGAATG